>NZ_CP030028.1:262500-2662500 GCF_003586445.1 Bacillus sp. Y1
ATGTGGCTCCACTATTTGACGCTAGAAGAGGACAAGTCTATACCGGCCTGTATCGCTCCCAAAATGGTTCACTAGAAACAGTTATAAAGGACCAATTGGTATTAGCGACAGATTGGACAGAGCGCTTAAAGGAGCTTTCTGATCCTGTTTTGTTTGTTGGCAATGATCTTTCGATTCACAAGGAAGTTCTAGCAAATTTGATGGGAGATCAAGCAAGATTTGCTCACTACACAGAAAATAATCCACGTCCTGGAGAGCTAGCTCAATTAGGGATCAATCGTGAACCAGTTGATGTACACACCTTTGTTCCAAATTATATTCGATTAGCTGAAGCTGAAGCGAAGTGGCTAGAAGGGAAGAAAGAAAATGATGCAAAATGAAGAGACTCACTCATTAACTGATTCCTTAGTGTTTCGATATTTGAAGGAAGAAGATATTGATCAAATCTTAAAAATTGAGGAACTTTCATTTGCAACCCCTTGGACTAGGCAATCATTTGAAAATGAGTTAAATCTAAATCAATTCGCTGTCTATCTTGTTTTAGAAAAGGAAGGTCAAGTTATAGGTTATTGTGGAATGTGGCTGATTGTTGATGAGGCACATATTACCAACATAGCGGTCTTACCGGAATTTCGTGGGCAAAAGCTAGGAGAAGCGATCCTTCGTATGATCATGGAGGTTGCAAAGAAGAGGGGTGCAAAAACGATGACACTTGAGGTACGTGTTTCGAACACAGTGGCACAATCTTTGTACCGTAAGCTCGGTTTTATGAACGGTGGAATACGCAAGAACTATTATACTGATAATTATGAGGATGCATTAGTCATGTGGGTGACATTATGAGTGATAAAAATCAATATATATTAGGAATTGAAACAAGCTGTGATGAAACAGCTGTTGCCATTGTAAAAGATGGACACGAAATTGTAGCAAATATTGTTGCTTCACAAATTGAAAGCCATAAGCGATTCGGCGGAGTGGTTCCTGAAATTGCTTCTCGACATCATGTGGAGCAAATCACGATTGTAATAGAAGAAGCAATGAGAGTGGCTGAATTACAGTTTTCAGATATTGATGCGATTGCTGTAACGGAGGGACCAGGGCTTGTAGGTGCCTTATTAATAGGGGTAAACGCAGCCAAGGCACTGAGCTTTGCTCACGGTATTCCTCTTGTAGGAATCCACCATATCGCTGGTCATATTTATGCGAATCGGTTGATAAAGGAAATGGATTTTCCACTATTATCATTAGTTGTTTCTGGTGGACATACAGAGCTTGTTTATATGAAGGAGCATGGCCACTTTGAGGTGATTGGAGAAACGAGAGACGATGCTGCGGGTGAAGCGTACGATAAAGTGGCTAGGACGTTAAAAATGCCATATCCAGGCGGACCACATATTGACCGATTAGCAGCTGTTGGCTCACCTATTATTGATTTACCGAGAGCTTGGTTAGAGGAAGGGTCATATGATTTTAGCTTTAGTGGATTAAAATCAGCAGTTATCAACACCGTCCACAATGCAGAGCAACGGGGAGAAGTGATTGCACCTGAAGATCTTGCAGCAAGTTTTCAACAAAGTGTTATCGACGTGTTGGTAACTAAGACAGTACGTGCGGCCAAACAGTATTCAGTGAAGCAAGTGTTACTAGCAGGAGGAGTAGCTGCTAATAAAGGACTACGTAGCGCGTTAGATAGAGAGTTTGCTGCTATCGAAAGTGTGGAATTAATTGTTCCTCCACTTTCTTTATGCACAGATAACGCAGCCATGATTGCTGCTGCTGGAAGTATCATGTATGAAAAAGGACAAAGAAGTGACTTTACCTTAAATGCAAATCCAGGATTAGACCTATCTATCCACAACACATAACTGTAGGAAAAAGTCCCTATCACGTGATAGGGGCTATTTTTTGTGTATAAACACTGTTTCGACAAGTTTCACTGTGCATAATGTGGATAAAATAAACTAAAATTGTGGATAATGTGGAAAACCCTGTGGAAAGCACATATAAAAACAATTTACCTGTGAACAAAATTGTGGAAAAGAAAAAACCGGGATAGATTCATTCTCCCGGTTCTTTCTGCTTATTCAGCAAGTTCACTCCATTCTTCTAGTAACTCATCTAATTGGAGTTTTGCTGTTTCATTTTCTTCATTAATTTTGAGCACTCTTTCGTGGTCTTGAAAAATTTCTGGATCACAAAGCAGTGTATTATTCTTTTCAATCGTTTCTTCGAGCTGTTCAATCAATTCTTCTATTTCTTCGATGCGTCGCTTTCGTTGACGCTCTAATTTCTTGGCTTCCTTATCGATTTGATACGTATTTTTTTCTGGAGCAGTTACCACGGTAGCTGCTGCCTTTTCCGCTTGTTCTATGGCTCTTAGCTCTTCTTGTTCAAGCTTCTTTTCCACGTAATAATCATAGTCCCCAAGGTACTCAACAGCCGCGGTTTTACTTAGCTCAATCACCTTCGTTGCAATGCGATTAATGAAGTATCGATCATGAGAAACAAATAAAATAGTTCCTGGATAATCCACTAGCGCGTTTTCTAATATTTCCTTACTGTCCAAGTCCAAATGGTTGGTAGGCTCATCTAGTATAAGGAGATTGGCCTTTTGCATCATAAGTTTAGCGAGTGCTAGACGTGCTTTTTCCCCACCGCTAAGGGTGGATACCGTTTTTAACACATCGTCGCCGGTAAACAAGAAATTCCCTAGTACAGTCCGAATTTCCTTTTCACTTTTCAGAGGATATTCGTCCCAAAGCTCATTTAAAACTCGCTTGTTTGAAGTAAGAGCTGCTTGTTCTTGGTCATAATAGCCAATGCTAACATTGGAACCATAATGAACTTGTCCTTCTAACGGTTGTAACGTTCCTTGAATGGTTTTGAGTAAGGTTGATTTTCCAATCCCATTCGGTCCAACTAAGGCAACGGAATCTCCTCTAGTAATTCGGAGGTAAAGTTCCTTAGCTATTCGTTCATCATGATAACCAACTGCTAGGGAGTGGACATTTAACACTTCATTGCCACTTTGCTTTTCAATATCAAAACCGAAGGAGGCGGACTTCTCATCTCCAAGTGGTTTGTCCATTACTTGCATTCTCTCAAGCTTCTTCCTTCTACTTTGGGCCCGCTTGGTGGTCGATGCACGAGCAAGATTCTTTTGAATAAAGTCCTGGAGCTTGGCTATTTCATCTTGCTGTTTTTCGTATTGCTTTAGATCACGCTCGTAGTTTTCGGCTTTTTGTTCAAGATAAGAACTGTAGTTTCCTGAGAATTTGCTGATTTGATTCCTAGAGATTTCGTACACTTGATTGACCACTTTATCTAAAAAGTAGCGATCGTGGGATACAATCAAGATGGCACCCATGTAGCCAGTCAGATATTGCTCTAACCAAGACAAAGTATCAATATCTAGATGGTTGGTAGGTTCATCCAGTATAAGAATATCAGGTTTAGTTAATAACAACTTCGCAAGAGCTAATCGAGTTTTCTGGCCACCACTCAAGCTATCAATTTTAGTAGAGTAATCAAATGAGTGGAAATTTAATCCATGTAGGACAGAACGTATATCAGACTCGTACTGATACCCCCCATTCTCCTTAAATTCATTTTGGAGATGGTCATATTCTTTTATTGTCCGCTCGTACAAAGTAGCATCTTCAAATACGGTAGGATCAGCCATCTTTTCCTCGAGCTTACGAAGCTCTTTCTCTTGATTTATGACATGTTCAAAAACGGTAAGCATTTCTTCCCAAATGGATAATCCGGAAACAAGACCTGTGTTCTGAGCCAAATACCCGATCGTTACATGTTTGGGCTTGATTAAATCACCTGATTCATAGGAAAGGTGACCGGCAATAATCTTGAGTAAAGTAGATTTCCCGGCCCCATTTCGGCCAACTAAGGCAATACGGTCTCTTGTTTGAACTTCTAGTTTTATATTCGATAAAATAAGGTCAGCTCCATAAGACTTGGAAAGCTGGTTCACTTGTAGTAGTATCATTAATTTCACCTCTATACTTCTACGGTTAGTGTATCGCATTCAATACGGATGAGCAATGATATGAGTTGTGAACTATGTTACAATGTTTTCACACAGAACGAGGAAAATAGTGTATGATTTTGAAAGAGGTGTATAATAGATGTCAGAGTTCACTCATTTTAATAAAGAAGGCAGAGCGAAAATGGTAGATGTGAGTGATAAGCCCGAAACGGTACGGACGGCCATTGCCCATTCTAGTATCACAGTCAATCAAGAGATATATGATCGTATCACACATAACCAAATGAAAAAAGGTGATGTGCTAGCAGTCGCACAGGTTGCAGCCGTTATGGCTTGTAAAAAAACATGGGATATTATTCCAATGTGTCATCCTATTCCACTTACTGGTGTCGATATTTCTTTTGATTGGGAATCAGATAACAATTGCCATACTCTACATATATCTGCTAGTGTAAAGACAAAAGGGAATACAGGAGTAGAAATGGAAGCGTTAACAGCCGCTTCTGTTTGTGCGCTTACCGTTTATGATATGTGTAAAGCAGTAGATAAAGGAATGGTTATCGGGAAAACATACCTTGTTGAAAAAACTGGTGGAAAAAACGGTGACTTTAAAAGAGAAGAGAAACTATATTAGTTAAAGGTAGAAGGTAGGGGAAGAACGATGAGTAATGAATCAATGAAAATCCCACAAGCAACGGCGAAAAGACTACCATTGTATTATCGCTTTTTAAATAGTTTACACTCATCAGGAAAGCAACGAGTTTCATCTGCTGAACTAAGTGAGGCGGTGAAGGTCGATTCTGCAACGATTCGAAGAGATTTTTCATACTTTGGTGCGTTAGGCAAAAAGGGATACGGTTACAATGTAAACTATCTATTATCCTTTTTCCGTAAAACACTCGACCAAGATGAGTTAACGAAGGTTGCGTTAATTGGAGTGGGGAATTTAGGGACAGCATTTTTAAATTATAATTTCTTAAAAAATAATAATACAAAAATTGCTGTTGCATTTGACGTAGTAGAAGATAAGGTAGGCACAAAAATTGGAGAAGTGCCCGTCTATCATATGGATGATCTAGAAGAGGTTATTGAAAGAGAAGACATTCAGGTAGCGATATTAACCGTTCCAGCAACGGTCGCACAATCCATTACTGATCGAATGGTTCAAGGAACAGTGAGAGGAATTTTAAACTTTACACCGGCCCGATTAACGGTTCCATCATCAATCAGGGTTCATCATATTGATTTGGCTATTGAGTTACAGTCACTTGTGTACTTTTTAAAGCATTATTCAGTGGATGAAGAAATGGTAGAGGAATAAACAACAAGCCGCCCCTTAGTGGAGCGGCTATTTCTTTTGCTGTTTCTTCATCTCTTTAATTTTAAAATGTAAAAGAATCATCCGAATGCCTGAACCAATATCAAATGTTGCTAGCAAGACAAGCAGGTAAGTAAAAAAGCCCCACTCTCCATTTTGCTGTAAGTCCTGAATCGCAAACACTGTGAACAGAGCACCCAAGACGATGTATATAATTCCTGAGAATAAAGGTGACTGTCTCATAAGAAGAATCCTCCAATAAAGCTTTGCATTTGTTCTGCTTGTTTGATTAATTTTTCTAAGTCTTCCCTATATACGGATTGCACAAGTACAACGAACGTATTCATTGATACGTGAGCAACGATTGGAACAAGGATACGATTGGTTTTTACGTACAAATACGCAAAGGTGAATCCCATCGCTGAATAAAGTAGGGTGTGCTCAGGCTCCATATGGGCAAAAGAAAAAATGACGGAGCTAAGCAACGCAGATAGGAAAAAGTTAAAACGCTTATAAAATGCCCCAAAAATGATCTTACGAAAGACAATTTCTTCTAATATAGGACCAATAACTGAGCTAACGACAATCATAATAGGAAAAGTTTCAATGATACGTAAAATCTGCTGTGTATTATCAGATCCTACCTCAATACCAATCAAACGTTCAATATTCGCAGCAAAGGCTTGGGCAAATAGGGCAAGAAAGACACCTGTGATGGACCAGAGGATCGACCGACCTAAGCTAGCTCCGTTTCTTACTTCATTTGCAGTTACCATCTCTTTACGCAACAGCAGCAGGACAACAACAAGTGTGATAGAAAAGCTGATGACAAGCCAAGTGACACCTGCAAACCCTTGAGAGTGATTAGTATTAAAACCAATCATTTCCATAATAAGAGAGGTTATAGGGACACCAATAAAGCTTGAAAGCTGCATTGCAATATAAGCAATTAATATAATCCAATATTCACGTTTCAAAACAAGTCTCCTTTTCAATCCAATATAGTTATTCTACTCGTAAACATCAGGTTGTATCAAATAAGAAGAATTATTGTCCGTATTTTAGCATTATATGGATAGAATAGATGGAAAAGTACATACTTAGTAAGGTTGTATAATTAACAAGTTATGGGAGGACTTTTACAAAAAATTTATAAAAAAAAGCGGTTTCTCGCTTGCAAAAAAAGAAGAGATTCATTAATATAATAGTTGTGTTAGCACTCTAGTTAAGTGAGTGCTAATAATAAAATCTTACATATATTTGAGGAGGTTGTTTCACTTGTTAAAGCCACTAGGTGATCGCATTGTAATTGAGCTAGTTGAAACGGAAGAAAAAACGGCAAGCGGTATTGTACTACCAGACTCTGCTAAAGAGAAGCCTCAAGAAGGCAAAGTAGTTGCTGTCGGCACTGGCCGCGTACTTGAAAGCGGTGAGCGTGTAGCTCTTGAAGTTTCTGTGGACGACCGCATTATCTTCTCAAAATACGCTGGCACAGAAGTTAAGTTCGAAGGAAAAGAGTACTTAATTCTACGTGAAAACGATATTCTTGCTATTCTTGGATAAGAGTAGAACTTTCTTATTTTAAAACTAAACGAAGACAGAATAGATTGAAAAAACTCGAGGAGGGTATTTTACAATGGCTAAAGAAATTAAGTTTAGTGAAGACGCACGTCGCTCGATGCTTCGTGGGGTAGATGCACTTGCAAATGCGGTAAAAGTAACATTAGGACCAAAGGGACGTAACGTGGTTCTTGAAAAGAAATTCGGTTCACCACTTATTACAAATGATGGTGTAACAATTGCAAAAGAAATCGAACTTGAAGATGCATTCGAAAACATGGGTGCGAAGCTTGTTGCTGAAGTAGCTAGCAAAACAAATGATGTTGCTGGTGACGGTACGACAACTGCAACGGTTCTTGCTCAAGCGATGATCCGCGAAGGATTAAAGAACGTTACAGCTGGTGCGAACCCAATGGGTATCCGTAAAGGGATGGATAAGGCAGTAGCAGTAGCGGTTGAAGAGCTTCGTGCGATTTCTAAGCCAATTGAAAACAAAGCTTCTATCGCACAAGTTGCAGCTATTTCTGCAGCTGATGATGAAGTAGGACAATTAATTGCTGAAGCAATGGAGCGTGTTGGTAACGACGGCGTAATCACAATCGAAGAATCAAAGGGCTTCACTACTGAGCTTGATGTAGTAGAAGGTATGCAATTCGATCGTGGATATGCATCTCCATACATGGTAACTGACTCTGATAAAATGGAAGCTGTTTTAGACAATCCATTTATCTTAATTACTGACAAGAAAATTGGAAGCATCCAAGAAATCCTTCCAGTTCTAGAGCAAGTTGTACAACAAGGTAAGCCATTATTACTTGTTGCTGAGGATGTAGAAGGTGAAGCATTAGCTACATTAGTAGTTAACAAGCTTCGTGGAACATTCAATGCAGTAGCGGTTAAAGCTCCTGGTTTCGGTGACCGTCGTAAAGCTATGCTTGAAGACATCGCTATCTTAACAGGTGGAGAAGTGATCACAGAAGAGCTAGGTCGTGACCTTAAGTCTGCAACGATTCAATCTTTAGGACGCGCTTCTAAGGTTGTTGTAACAAAAGAAAATACAACAATCGTTGAAGGTGCTGGAGATTCTGCACAAATCGCAGGTCGTGTAAATCAAATCCGTGCGCAAATGGAAGAAACAACTTCTGAATTTGACCGCGAAAAATTACAAGAGCGTTTAGCTAAGTTAGCTGGCGGTGTAGCAGTGGTTAAAGTTGGAGCTGCTACTGAAACAGAATTAAAAGAGCGCAAGCTTCGTATCGAAGACGCATTGAACTCTACTCGTGCAGCTGTTGAAGAAGGTATTGTTTCTGGTGGTGGTGTAGCCCTACTAAACGTATACAACAAAGTTGCTGCTTTAGATGTTACTGGTGACGAGAAAACAGGTGTGAACATCGTTCTACGTGCGATGGAAGAGCCAGTTCGTACAATCGCACACAATGCGGGTCTTGAAGGATCTGTTATCGTTGAGCGCTTAAAGCGTGAAGAAGTAGGAACAGGCTTCAACGCAGCTACTGGCGAGTGGGTAAACATGATCGAAGCTGGTATCGTTGACCCTACTAAGGTAACTCGTTCAGCTCTTCAAAACGCTGGATCTGTTGCAGCCATGTTCTTAACAACTGAAGCAGTTGTTGCTGACATTAAAGAAGATACTCCTGCAATGCCTGACATGGGCGGCATGGGTGGAATGGGCGGTATGATGTAATCTGCCCCCAATAAAAAAAGAAGCTTCTCATTAGTTCACTGAACTGTTGGGAGGCTTCTTTTATCTTTCATTAGATTATTAAACTGTTGGGAGGGCTTACTTAAATGTTTGATGTCATATCAGAATGTGATGTGCGGTTGCTCTTTTATAGTGATGGTTGTTCTTATTTGGTTTTATATTTCTAACATCATACGTTTTGCTTCAAAATATAAAGCATGAATAAATTTCTTTATATTTATTCGTGTGGAAGTGAACGCTGGTTTTGTATCATTTTTTAACTCTGTCATCTTATTACGAACGATAGTAAAGTCAAAAAACTGGGAAGAATATTTTTCAAATTTTGCATTTGAGAAATCTGTAAGTCCCAAAGATGCTAAGTGATTCAATGACTGATAAATGGTTCTCCGAACACGCTGTTTAGAAGCTTTTGCCTCTCTTCTTAAAGCCCCTTCGTCAGCAGTAGCTCCAAGCTTTTTATTTGCTAAATACGCATAAATGTCATTAAGAGATGGTAATCCGTGTTCAAATGTATTCTTTTTCTCATAATTAAATAAAAAAGCCAATATTTCTATTAAATCTTTGCTGCCACTCTCACCAGAAATACCTAATTCTGTGAAAAGTAACTCACCATAATTTTTAATATTATATTCCTTAAAAGATGTCTCCTTTTGCTGCAACATTGTATCCATTTGAAGAACAGTATTTAATGACTTTTGAATGTCATGAATGGATTTTTCTAGTCGAGAATGTTCCATTACTTTTCGGATAACAGCAAGCACTTCTATTCTATTAATTGGCTTTATTATGTAGTTTTCTATTCCAAGTGTATATGCTTTACTAATCAGTTCTTTTGACTCTATTTGAGAAATCATTATGATTTTCCCCTTAAAAGTTGGTTTGATAGATTGTATGGTTTCAAGACCATCACGATTTGGCATTAATAAATCAATCAATAAAATATCGACCTTTTTTAAGTTTAAAGTTTCTCCATTCAATAATGCCCCATCATCGGATTCGCCAACAATTTGACCTAGATCTTCATCCTCGATAAATTGAGCAAGCATGGAACGAACTATTACATCATCATCTGTTATATAAAAGTTCATCAAGAATTCTCCTTTTCAATCAAATTATCAACAGGTAAAAAAATAATGAAAACTGTTCCTATTTCGTTTGAGCCACGTTTAAAGGTGACGTTTCCCTTGAGCTTTTTGACCATATGTTCTACAAAAGTTAATCCAATACCTGTTGAGGGATATCCCATACCGTCAAATTTAGAAGTGAAGCCAGGTTTAAATATTAATTCCCTATTTTTATCTGAAATTCCTGGTCCGTCATCTTCGATCTGAAATTGAACCGAGTTATGTTGGAAACTTACTTCTATATTGATTGTTCCCTTTTTTTTAATAGCTTCTACAGCGTTTGCAACTAAATTGTTAACAATCGATAGAATGGTATAAATATGGTAATTGGGGTGATTTCCTTTAATGTTATAACTAAAAAGGATATCTTTTTCTAATAAATGTGCATACTTTTCATTTGCTCTTACAATTATTTTAATCAGATCAGAAATATTGACATAGTCTGTAAAACCTTCATTTGAGATAAGTTTTGATAAGCCTGCGAAAATTCTCTGATTATCTTTTTTAATCTCATGTATTTCACCAGCTATTTCTAGTAATTGTTGACTGGTTTTTTCAACGAATTTAATGTCTACAATGTCATTTTGAATTAATTCTCTATATAATTCGTAAGTTTTTATAGTAATCGTTTCCGAATTTTGTAGTGTTTTTTTTAAATGAATAGATTCCTCATATAAATTAGATACGTGCAATAACATATGTTCATTACGCTTTCGAACTTCTATCTCCCGGGATTGTGCTTCATAAAGTTTCATCATACTAAACACACCTAATACCATAAAGCTATGAGTAAGAGCAATAAAAAACATCTCAATAAATGATCCTGAAGTAATCGTGACTTTAAAAATAATATACTGTATGAATATCTCTACAAGATTGGACAATATTTCAATGATTATCCCAAAGAAACCAATGATCAAAGGTCGACGATGAAAATGATTTACTTTTACTATATAAAAAAGGCAAGTATAGGTGAAGTAAAAGAAAAAACTGGGATAATGAGTTTCAAAAGAAGTTAGCCAGTTAAAGTTTGCCTCTAATATGAAATCTAGTAGAATACGAAAAAATACAACTAGCATAGCTGTTAAAAAGCCTGGGATAATTGCAGTTTTCCTTAAAAACAATAGGAATAAGAAAAGGGTTGGAGGGCCTAAGCTAACTCGAAACGTCTCATTAATGGGATAAAAGTTTATTTCACCTGCTAATGGAACAAAAAGTATCATGAATAGAATAATGGTACGATCTTTCCTTATTAAAGGATTAATACTCAAAACGAACACTTCCCATTTAAAATTTCGAATAGTAATGATAGTTTAAATAAAAAGTTCTTCTGAATCAACAACAGATTATCTGAATATTATTTAAATTTTTAAAAATTTATTTGTAGTAATCGGTTACTTTTTGTAGCTTGGATTCTAAAATAAGTTATATTTGTGAACAAAAAGTGAAAACGCTTACACGAGGAGGTGGGTTCAATTTGAAAAAAGATGGAATGATGCAATTGGATCAGGAAGAAGTTGTACTTCTTATCACAATACCAGGATTAAAGAAATATAGCTGCAATTATTCTTGCAGAAATAGGAGCAGATATTCCTCAATTCCCTATTTCTAAACAACTTGCTTCTATAAAACTATATTTATTATCACAGAAAAAGAGGTGATCTTTATGGCAGAAAGTTTGATTAATTGGGGAAATGTAATTCTATGGTCCTATGTTTTAATAGTTCTACTTGTTGGTATGGGGATTTATTTTACTTTCAAAACAAAATTTGTTCAGGTGACGAATCTAAAAGAAATGTTTCGTTTATTAAAGGAAAGTCCTCCTACTAGAAATGGAAAGAAACAAGTTTCATCATTTGGAGCGTTTTGTATTAGTGCAGCTTCAAGAATAGGTACGGGTAATCTAGCTGGTGTTGCCATTGCGATTACATTAGGTGGTCCAGGTGCTGTGTTCTGGATGTGGGTTGTCGCGATCTTCAGTGCAGCATTAAGCTTTATTGAAAGTACGCTAGCTCAAGTCTATAAAGTAAAAGATTCAAACGGGTTCAAAGGCGGACCAGCCTACTATATGGAAAAAGCGCTTGGTGCAAGATGGATGGGAGTGTTGTTTGCACTTTTAATCACCTTTTGTTTTGGACTAGCTTTTAATTCCGTTCAAGCAAATACCATTTCAATTGCATTTGAGGAAGCATTTAATACGAACCGTCTTGTGATCGGTGTAATCTTAACTGCGCTTACCGCAGTCGTTATTTTTGGTGGTGTTAATCGTATTGCTAAAGTGTCTCAGGTGGTTGTACCAGTCATGACTGTATTCTATTTATTGTTGGCTGTATATATAGTCATATTAAATATTGGTGAACTTCCAAGGATCATCGGGCTTATCTTAACTAGTGCATTTGGTTTAAACGAAGCAGTTGCTGGTGGGATTGGTGCAGCAATAATGAATGGTGTAAAACGTGGATTATTTTCTAATGAAGCTGGTATGGGAAGTGCGCCAGTTGCAGCCGCTACAGCAGATGTAAGCCATCCAGCAAAGCAAGGGTTTATCCAAACGCTAGGTGTTTTTGTGGATACATTGTTAATTTGTAGTGCAACAGCATTCATTATTTTATTGTCTGGAATTTCTGGAGAAGGGCTAGGTGGAATACAGCTTACTCAGAGCGCATTAGCTAGCCACGTTGGTCCATGGGCAAGTATTTTTGTTGCCATTACGATTCTGTTACTTTGTTTTAGCTCAATTATTGGAAATTATTATTACGCCGAATCAAACATTGGATTTATTAATGAAAACAAATTGGCTATCCTTATATTCCGTTTAGCTGTGTTAGGGATGGTTCTTTTTGGTTCACTATCAAATTTAAGCATGGTTTGGAATTTAGCCGACCTTTTTATGGCACTTATGGCAATCACGAACTTAATCGCACTTGCTCTAATTGGGAAGATTGCACTTGCTGTGTTAAAAGACTACGTGAAACAGAAAAAAGAGGGGAAAGAGCCTGTATTTTATGCAAGCAACATCAAAGGGCTTAAAAATGTAGAATGCTGGAAAGATGAAAAGACCGAGGTGCGTAAAGAAGCATAAAAGAAATGCGCAGGCACCCTGTCACAAGAAACAAATTATATATTTAGTTATCTGTTCAGCTTAGTGTATGTGTATGAAATAGAAATATATTAAATATAAAAATAATTTTTTGATGTATTTGTAGTGTTCTGTTTCTTTTCGTAGCGTGGATCCTAAACTGAATTATATCTAATTAACTCAGAAAATAGGAAGCGCTTACAGGGGGGTGGTGGGAAAATGTATCAGCAAAAGATAATAGACATAAATCAAGAAAGTGACCTCATGGAGGAAAAATACCTTGATGAATGGGTTAGGAAATACCGTTTGCTTGGTATGAAAGGCCGATGTGCTGACTATATCCCAGCTTTAAGCGAGTCTAACCGATCGGATTTAGGAGTTTACATGATTAGTTCTGATGGTCTTGAGATTAAGGCAGGAGATTGGCAAGTTCCTTTTACTTTGCAAAGTATTTCAAAAGTTATTAGTTTTATTGCTGCATGTTTAGACCGTGGAATTCCATATGTATTAAATCACGTTGATGTCGAACCAACAGGGGACGCTTTTAACTCTATCGTTCGTTTAGAATTGCATAAACCAGGTAAACCGTTCAATCCAATGATTAACGTGGGAGCGATTACAGTCACATCTCTTCTTAATGGGGAATCACCAGAGCAACAGTTAGAATCGATCTATGCATTAATAGAAAAAATGATTGGGAAACGACCAACCTTTAATGAAAAAGTATTTCAGTCTGAGTGGAAAACAGCAAATCGAAATAGAGCTTTAGCTTATTATTTGAAAGAAAGCGGATTTTTAGAGTCAGAAGTAGAAGATGTGTTAAAAGTTTACTTAACACAATGTTCAATCGAAGTAAATACAAGAGATATTGCGTTAATGGGTTTAATTATATCTAATAATGGTTACGACCCAATTCAAAAAAGACAAGTCTTTCCTAAACAAATCGGGAAGTTAATCAAAGGTTTAATGCTAACTTGCGGGATGTATAATGCTTCAGGGAAGTTTGCAGCATTTGTTGGAATTCCAGCAAAAAGTGGCGTATCGGGTGGGATTATGGCATCAGTTCCAGCTAGATATCGACAAAATACACCTTTTCAAACAGGGTGTGGTATTGGGATTTATGGACCTGCTATAGATGAATATGGAAATAGCCTGGCAGGTGTTGAGTTATTAAAACATCTTGCTGAGGTGTATGACCTCAGTATTTTTTAATTATTGAGCTATTTTATTGCTGAAAATGAAAGTTATAAAGGGGATATTATCTTGAAGAAGTTGCTGTTACTTACTACAGGTGGGACAATCGCTTCATTAGAAGGAGAAAATGGATTAGCTCCTGAGATGAAGGGAGATGAACTTTTAAGTTATCTATCAGGAATAAATTTACATTGTCAGATTGATAGTAAGCCTTTGATGAATATAGATAGTACAAATATGCAACCAGAAAATTGGGCGAAAATAGCAATATCAATATATGAGCATTACCATGATTACGATGGCTTCGTTATTACACATGGGACAGATACAATGGCTTACACTTCAGCTGCGCTATCTTATATGCTACAAAATAGTGGGAAACCCATTGTGATAACAGGATCTCAAGTCCCAATTTCCTTTCGGCAAACAGATGCTAAAAGAAATATCTCTGATGCGTTTCGGTTTGCTTGTGAAGAAATTGGTGGAGTATATGTTGTTTTTGATGGGAGAGTTATTCAAGGGACAAGAGCAATTAAAGTAAGAACAAAAAGCTATGATGCGATTGAAAGCATTAATTATCCTTATGTGGCTTTTATATATAATGAGTGTATTCATTATAATTTACCGATCGATACGTCAAAGAATAAAGAGATAAAGCTAGATACTTCCCTTTGTACAGATGTTTTATTAATAAAGTTGTATCCTGGCATGAAGCCGGAATTCTTTGACTCTCTGAAGAATTTATGTAAAGGGATTGTAGTTGAGAGTTTTGGAAGCGGTGGTATTCCATTTGACAGAAGAAACATTGTAGAAAAATTAAATGACTTGACTAAATACGGAATATCTATTGTCGTTACTACTCAATGTTTAGAAGAAGGAGAGGATATGGATATTTATGAAGTAGGGAGAAAAGTTGATCGTAATACCATTATTCGTTCAAGGAATATGAATACTGAAGCCATTGTTCCAAAATTAATGTGGGCTTTAGGCAAGACAGGGGATCCGCAAAAGGTGAAGATGGTTATGGAAACACCAGTTGCAGATGATTTAGATTTTAAAACTTACAAGGGGTGTAAAGGAAATGGTGATAGACAAGAAAGAATACCGAATTGAGAGAGATTTTCTTGGAGAGAAGGAAATACCCGCAAATGTTTATTATGGAATACAAACGTTACGGGCTGTAGAAAATTTTCCAATCACTAGCTATAAAATTCATACAGAAATGATAAAAGCGCTAGCAATGGTTAAAAAAGCAGCAGCACTTGCCAATATGGATATTAAGCGTTTATATGAAGGAATTGGTAATGTAATTGTTCAATCTACAGATGAAATTCTAGAGGGAAAATGGCACGAGTATTTTATAGTCGACCCGATCCAAGGTGGAGCCGGTACGTCAATGAATATGAATGCAAATGAAGTTATTGCAAACCGTGCGCTTGAGTTACTTGGCCATAATAAAGGAGAATATGGGAAATTAAGCCCTAATAGTCATGTGAATATGTCGCAATCAACAAACGATGTATTTCCGACAGCCATACATATCTCGACACTTAATATGCTGAATAAGCTTCTGGATACCATGAATGACATGTTAAATGCCTTTAAGGAAAAAGCTCAGCAATTTGACCATATTATAAAAATGGGACGTACTCACCTTCAAGATGCTGTACCCATTCGCCTAGGTCAAGAATTTGAAGCTTACAGCCGTGTATTGGAACGTGACATTAAACGGATTGGACAAACACGCCTGCATCTTTACGAAGTGAATATGGGAGCGACGGCTGTAGGGACAGGGCTAAATGCTGACCCCAAGTATATAAAAAATGTGGTAAAGCACCTTTCAGATATTAGTGGCTTACAGCTTGTAGGAGCTGAACACCTTGTCGATGCAACACAAAATACAGATGCTTACACAGAAGTGTCAGCAGCATTGAAGGTCTGCATGATAAATATGTCCAAAATAGCGAATGACTTACGATT
The DNA here is from genome assembly GCF_003586445.1 of Bacillus sp. Y1. Lineage (NCBI taxonomy): Bacteria > Bacillati > Bacillota > Bacilli > Caryophanales > Bacillaceae > Bacillus > Bacillus sp. Y1. The sequence goes on from NZ_CP030028.1 coordinate 278,482, forward strand.
AATGGCATCTGGTCCACGTGCGGGATTTGGAGAAATTACCTTACCATCACGTCAGCCTGGCTCCTCCATCATGCCAGGAAAGGTAAACCCAGTAATGCCAGAGCTTATTAACCAAGTTGCCTTTCAGGTTATTGGAAACGACCATACGATTTGCTTAGCCTCTGAAGCAGGGCAGCTTGAATTAAACGTGATGGAACCTGTGTTGGTTTTTAACTTGCTGCAATCCATCAGCATCATGAACAATGCATTTCGAAGCTTTACAGACTTTTGTTTAACAGGTATAAAAGCAAATGAAGACCGGATGAAAGAATATGTTGAAAAAAGTGTGGGATTACTTACAGCTGTAAATCCTCACATAGGGTATGAAGTTGCATCGCGAATTGCTCGAGAGGCCATCTTAAAAGGTAAATTGATTAGAGAGCTTTGCCTACAATATGAAGTGTTGACAGAGGAAGAGCTTGATTTAATATTAAACCCTTACGAAATGACGAATCCTGGAATATCTGGTAGTGCTCTTTTCGAACGAGTGTAACAAACTATACTTTTATAAATAAAACTTAAAAGGCAATAAGCTCCTATTATAAAAATCATCCTATTAGGAACCATAGCATGATAGTAAAAGATATTCTTTGTTAAATATTTCCTATGTATCTCTTAATTTTGAGATGACTTTTAAAAGAAAGGTGAACGTTTAAATATAGAATTCCGAAAGAGCTTTATTGTTGATAGGGGGAGTAGGAGTGAGGAATGTACGATTACCATCAATGTTAGAGATTATCATCACATTGGGTTTGTTTTTAATCATTGTTTTTTCATTTACCACTATATTTGATTTACCGATACAGCTAGCGCTATTGATATCGTGGTTCATTGTTATTTTACTTGGATTACACTTAGGACACAGATACCAGCAATTGCAAGGAGCTATTACAAATGGGATTTCAAATGGTCTTGAGGCTATTTTAATTCTCATTGTAGTCGGTGCCCTTATCGGTACTTGGATTGCAGGAGGAGTCGTACCAACACTTATTTATTACGGTTTAGAGTTTATCCACCCGAGTATTTTCTTATTAGCTACACTCGTCATTTGCTCGATCACATCTTTGGCAACAGGTACATCGTGGGGAACAGTAGGGACTGCAGGAATCGCAATGATGGCAATTGGAGAGGGAATGGGTATCCCTCTGCCGCTTGTAGCTGGTGCTGTTCTTTCAGGTGCATACTTTGGAGATAAACTTTCTCCACTTTCTGACAGTACCGTACTCGCTGCATCAATGTCGAAAGTTGATGTTATTGCACACGTACGCGGCATGTTATATTTAGATATCCCTGCATATATCATTACTGCTATTCTTTTTACTATAGTAGGGTTTATGTATAGCGGGGAAAATACAGATTTAGAAAAAGTGGAATTTCTAAAGACTGCATTACTTGAAAACTTTACTATTCAAATCTGGATGCTCATTCCAGCTATTTTTGTCATTCTAATGCTAGCACTGAAACAACCTTCTATACCAACAATTGCTGCAGGAGCTTTCCTAGGTACTATTTGGGCAACTGTTTTTCAAGAGGTAGATTTTTCCGTAGCTATTGGTATTGCTTACAATGGTTTTTCAATAGATACAGGCATTGAATTCATGGATGATCTTCTGAACCGTGGAGGGATCGAGGGGATGCTAGGATCAATCGTCGTAATTATTTTTGGATTAGGATTTGGTGGTCTTTTAGAACATTTGGGAGTGCTAAAAGTAATAGTATCTAAGTTCCAGAACATGCTAACTTCAGCAGGTAATGTGACCATATCAACAATAATTGTAGCCTTTTTAGCGAATGTATTTGGTTGCGCTATGTACGTATCTTTAATTTTAACACCTAAGATTATGGAAGAAAACTATGATAAATTATATATTGATAGGAGAGTATTAGCGCGAAATTCTGAAGTCGGTGGTACACTAACATCTGGCATGATTCCATGGTCTGACAACGGTATTTTCATGGCAGGAATTTTAGGAGTAGCTACCTTTTCTTATGTTCCATTTATGTGGTTAAGTTTTGTTTCCATTTTACTAGCGATCATTTATGGCTATACAGGAAAATATATTTGGTACACTAAAAATGATGACCGGAAACTTCAACAGCAGGCTAACTAAAAGTTTATAACTTCTCATCCAATTCCATGGGGAGTGTGAGAATTACGGTAACACTATTTACTTTAAAATGCTAACATTTTACTAATGCAATGGAAGTTTCTCATGAGTTAACTAACTTGTGAGAAGCTTCTATTTTTTTAGTTTTGCTAAAGGAAAACGTTTGTTAAATTCTAGAAAATTGAATGAAACTTATCTATGATTAAATCGTATAGATAAGGTGAAAACATAATTTTGAAAGGGGAGAGGGCCATGGAATTTTTTATTGGTTTTATTGTAATAGGAATCTTTATTCTACTAGGAAGTACATTGTTTTCAAGCGGGAAGAAAAAATCATTAAGGAATGACCCGATCCCAGAACAACTAGGTGTACAGGTAGAAGAAGGAATCCCGATTGTGAAAAAGCTCGACCAATCCTTATCAAACTTTTATATAGACAATGTGAAAAACCGTGTATTACAGAATCATCCTAAATGGAAAGATCATGAGTTCGACTGGGGAATGTTTGAGTTAAAGCGGTATTTCTTGATGAATAGTTTATTAAAAACAGTTCCGATGTTCAGCCATCATGTCGATGAAATTTGGCATGAGATGCTCATGTTTACAAGGGATTACGAGAAGTTTTCCAGGGATTTTTACAATGATACCCTGCATCATACTCCTAATATGGATAGCACACCGATTCCAGGCGAACGAGCTTTTTTTGATTGGGTTTATATCAGTTTATTTGAAGTGACCACGAACAGTAGAGCGATCTGGGGGAGTTTTCTACAAAATCCAATTAAGCGAGAAATCTTAGAGGATTTCCGACTATTGCCTGAGAATGAGCTACTATCAAAATATTTTAGAAAAAATGAAGATTGGTTGGAAGTGAAAAGAAACATAATTCGTAAATTGAAAAATGAGATTCGTGAGGCTGAGCAGCGATACACAGGCTCAAAGGAGTTTGCGCCACACTCATTTACAAGTAACGCTCACATTTATTCATTGGCAGCCGGGGCAGCTGTCTACTATTCAATATATGATGAAGAAGAATTTCATGAGCATATGAGTGAAGTTGTTCCTGAAGAATACCAAAATGCAGCTACTTTCAGTGGAGGATCATCTTGTTCTGGTTTTGCTTGTAGCAGTGATTCAGGGGATTCAGGTGGCGGTGGAGACTCAGGAGGTTCCAGTTGCTCCAGTTGTGGAGGGGGATGCAGTAGTTAAACAGAAACAGAAACCGAATCCGGTTTCTGTTTTTTATATCTCACAACATGCAGGATTCCCCAAAGGATCATGTGCAACCCCTTCACGGACAAGCTTCTGTATGTATATACATACTTCCACTTACCTTCCTGTACATTTTTTCTATTCTTGATAAACATCCATACCCTTGTCCTCCTTCATGAATATCATGTTATGAAGGAGGTGAAAGGGTAATGTCAAAGAAGAAAAAGAAGAAAGAGAAGTGCTGTTGTTCCCATCAAATGTTTAATCCAATCGTACAACCCTGTTCATTCTCAAAGGTAAAGATAATACCCGTAAGAGACATCCCGGACAATTGTCAATTAGTTTGTGTGGGTCCTTTTTGCTCATTAGTCTGCTTTGGCGAAGATTTACGAGTCATTCATTGTGATATCGTCTGTGATGATGCAGGCAATTGCACGGTGATTTGCACGCCTAGTGGCGGTGGGGGAAATGGTTGAATTTCCATGTCCAAGAATTCTCTATTAATTTAAAAAAACCTTAGAAAGGAGTGAAGTTTACTTGTTTAATAATAACCAATTTAGTAAATCCGTTAACATACCTAATCCTTTGTACCAATCCTTACAGGGGCGATATTTTGTTGGACAAACAGATCACATTCGTTTCGGAAAAGGAAAAAATGCGTGGGGAGGCTTAATTAATCCGTTTAAATCCAATGTTAATTTATTTGTAAATGCGTTTACCATAACGAATCATTCCAATCAACCTTTTGAAGCTGAAATTTGGTTTAATCCCATTCCTCCTGGGAAACTAATGATTTCGAATAACGTGACGCCCGCAAACACAGCCCTTTCGCCGCTCCCAAAGCCAGAAGGGAAAATCGCATATGCTGAGTTTGTTGAAGGAGTTCCCAAAAGAGGGGTAATGGCATTTAGACGAATTGTCCCCCACAAAGTACTTTAACTAGTGATGAAGATGGGAAATTTATCTTTCCACCGGGTGGATCTTTTATTATTTATTTAGTTTCACCTAATAATGAAAGTATTCAGGCGGAAGTTGCGTTCGGCTGGTTTGAAAAAAATAAAAGGGAATAAAAAATTAACCCCTCTTTTCACAATCAAGAGGGGTGTTCTCGTTAATATTGACGTTGTTGGTTCGGACAAAGTGGAAATCCATGAATATCTTGAATGGTCTGGGTATCATATTGTTTTAAGGCGAATTGTGCTTGATATAGGTATTCAATAACAAGTAGTTTGCCATTAGATACACCACATAAAATTCCTGAGGTTCCTTGACCATTTACAAAAGAGACTCCAATAGGCTGACCAATCAAGTATTGCAATTTCAGTTGCCATGGCATAGCTGACACTCCTTCCAATCTATTATATAAACATAGAGAGTTTAGGTGCCTGTTGTTTTAGTAATCATTAATTAGAATGACATGTGTACAGTTTAGCGCATAAGTTATAGCATAAATCCAATTTATGCTAGGAGCCTTATATGTATAAATATTATTTAAATACAAATATGAGAAGTTCAGGTGTTGTAGCCTTTGCAAGGGGCGATGTAAATGGTGATCATATCTCTGATCATGTATATGTGACAGGTTTCAAAGAATCGAATGTGTCGATGGTTCAAAATATGACACTTCTAATTCAAGATGGGCAGACGGGAGGTTTTGTTCGGATCCCTCTAAAAGAAGATACAGGATATGATCCCACACTGTTTTTGGGTGATTTTACAGGAGATGGAGTTAATGATATTTTAATTACTATCCCAACAGGTGGAAGTGGTGGTACAACATATAACTATATTTATTCCTTTGTTAATAACACACCACGTTTGTTGTTCGACTCTAATGTGTATAATCAGCAGTATCAATATGATGTTTCTTTTAAAGATAATTATAAAGTTGAAGTAATAAGCAAAATAAATAAAGCAAAATATCTGATTGATATATCACTGCGAGGCTCTGATTATTTAAATGAAATATATGATGAAAATGGGAGACTGAAGACTCCTATCAGTGGGTGGGTTGACCCCATAAGTGGCTTATATCCAATAGATCACGATTTAAATAAACTATATGAACTAATAGCTTATCAACAGATTGCTGGAAGATACCATGCTGATTCTTTAGGACTTATTCAAAATAGATTAAAATGGAACGGAACTACATTTACTTTGGACTATCAGGATTTAGCTATTTATGGTTCATATGAATAGGATGTTATAAATACAAATTACAGTAAATTTGCGATTTTTTACTATATGTATAAAATTCTTCACAAAAAGGTTCTAAAGTTCTTTATATAAAATAAAGAAGTTTGAGAACCGTACATATTCCTTTGTACAAAATATATTTGATAACCAAAACTTCTTGAACCATTATGCAGAAAGAAGGACTACAACTCCTTATATTATAGTAAAATATGGTAATGGAAAGAAGTGGTAGAATCATAGAGGCACTTGGGAAAAAACTAAAATATTTTTAGGATTCGGAGAGGAGGGGAGACTTTTGAAAGTACTCTTAAAAATATTTATCGGAGTTATTATCATCATGTTTTCTTTAATAGGTTGTATAGGGGAGGAGTATGACTTTACTCCACCTTCAGTTACCCTTTTTAATAGCAATATCATATTAGAAGAAGCGAATATAGATTGGCATTCGGATAAGGAGTATAAAATAGAAACGGAAGATATCCTATCTTTGGCGAAAAAGCAAAAACAAACCTTTATTGCGGCTGGACAAAAGGAAGAAATATCCCTAGACAGTGAAGATTTTGCTGTTAATAAGTTAAGTGTTTCGGTGTGGCAGAATGATCAAAAGATAGATTTGGAACTACAAGACCGTTCCTTTTATTTCCCAAAAGAAACAGGTGAATATGTAATTGAAGTGAACCTTCATACTGACAGTGGATTTGTCCAATATGTAGGAAATATAGTTTTGGTAGATTAGAAGTACATACATATCATTTATGAAAGAAATCAGAGTCAACTCAGGTGGAATATAGAGATTGAACGAAATATCCTAGAATAGGAAGGTTACTTAAATGAATAACACAACTAAAATGGTCATTGCCGTAAAAGGTGTAATTATAAATGAGGGGAGAGTACTAATTGTAAAAAGGTCAGAGGACGATGAGGTCGGTGGAGGAACCTGGGAGTGTGTCGGAGGGAAAATAGATTTTGGAGAGGGATTAGAGGATGCGTTGGTGAGGGAAATCAAAGAGGAAGTGGGTTTAGATGTCAACGTCAAACATATCCTGTATGCAACTACATTTAAAACAAACCCCACAAGGCAGGTGGTTATATTAACCTACTTGTGTACTAGCTGTCACCAAGAGGTGGTTCTTTCAAGTGAGCACAGTGATCACCGGTGGGTAACAAAAGATCAACTAAAGACATATTTGCCGTTAGACATTATTCGTGACTTCGAGAAAAATCATGTTTTCTCTTTGCTTTGAATAAAAGTAATAACCACTTCCTTTTGCATCAAAATGAGGTTCTCTTGGATTTTTGAGATAAAACTCACTCCCTTTTAAATAAGATGTCTTATCCTTAATCGAGTAACCAGCACAAGGAAATAAGCGGAGTTTTTTCGGTTAGATGCAGAATGGAGCTTGTTTCGGGGTAAATAAGGGGAGCTTTTCCGCTTATGCAAAGCAAAATCTCCCATTTTGTCATTTTTCGAGCCAATAGGCGGAATCTCTCCGTCTATTTCAGTCTTTTTTCATAATCATTGCGAATTAAGCGGAATTTCTCCGTCTATTTATCAGTTCGGGTGCTTAAACTGATCCCCTAATCGATAAGTGCGGATCCTCTTAAACCTAGATGTGGGAATTTAGGAGCTATTTATCGATGAATAAAGAAAAGACGTATGTCCAATTCATACGTCTTTTCTAGTTACTTTTTAATAAGAAAGCACCGGAGAGCGGGCTCCTTAAATGAAAAGTAGCAAGTAATTACTTTACTACCTCAGGCTTCAATAAAACACTAATCAACCGATCCATTCCGAGTTCAATGGTTTCTGGGGTTGAATGGCTAAAGTTTAGTCTGAATGTGTTGTTCTTTGGTTCATTTACGTAGAATGGTGCGCCTGGAACAAAGGCCACCCCTTTTTCAACTGCTTGGTTTAATAGAGCGGTTGTGTTTAATTCTTTATTGCCTTCCACCCAAATAAACATACCGCCTTTTGGTTCCTTCCATTTGAATAAATCCGACCCTAATTTATTTAAATAATCTCTCATGATTGTCATACGTTCATAATAGACACTTCTTATTAAATCGATATGGGAAGCAAGGTTGAAATCACGTAATAAATAATAAAGAGCCTGCTGGTCGATCGAACTGGAATGTAAATCATTCATCTGCTTCGCTTGTACCATCATATTGATTACTTCCGATGGCCCAGTTACCCAGCCTGTTCGTAACGCAGGAACCACAGACTTTGAGAATGTACTCGTATAGATCACATGGCTATGATCATAGTCAAAGGAGGCTACTGGAGAATATCGTTCCTCTGGATGAAATTGAATATCCCCATATGGATCGTCCTCTAAAACAAGGACATTATATTCTTGGCAAAGGCTTAGCAAATTTCGACGTCTCTCATCGCTCCAGACCTTCCCGTCCGGATTAGCAAAGGTTGGAATGACATAAACAAATTTAGGACTCCATGTTTCCAATTTCTTTTTTAAATCTTCAGGTAACATCCCGTCTTCATCGCTGCTAACGGAAATGACATTTGCCCCGTAAGATCTAAAAACCTGGAGAGCAGCTAAGTAGGTTGGATCCTCGGTAAGGACAACATCTCCGGGAGTCAGCATGATCCGTGAGAACAAGTCAATGGCTTGCTGAGAGCCTGTTGTTACGAGAATATTGTCAACAGTAGATGAAATCCCTCTATCCGCCATCTTTGCTTTAATGGCTTCTCTAAGCGGAACAAATCCTTCTGTTAACCCATATTGCAAAGAAGAATTTCCTGAAGCAAATACTTTCTCGTAGGCAATTTTTACTTGTTCAATAGGAAAGATATCTTCTGCTGGTAATCCACCAGCAAAGGAGATCACGTGTCCTTGTTGAGTAACCTTAAGAATATCTCTAACTGCAGATGATGCATAGTTTTTAGTTTGGGGTGCAAATGAATAATGCATGGTGGTCGCTTCCTTCTATTAATAGTCTGTTAGTTGATAAAAGTAAAATTAAATCGGCATATAATATATTGTTATAAATAGTACAATATAACATCCAGGTTGCGCAACGATTTTTTTAAAATATTTAGAAAAATTAAATAAATATGTTTAATAAAAGGTCTGTGTATTGACAATTTTCTGACTAGTGATAAAAATATTATAATAACATATTGCGAACTGAAATGAAGGAGCAAAAGGAAATGGATAAAGATTTATTAACTGTCCAAATTGGGGAACGGCTGCGGTATTTCCGGCAACAGCGTCATTTGACGTTAGAAGATTTGGCTGAGTTAACAGGTGTTAGTAAACCGATGATTGGACAAATTGAGCGTGGCACCTCTAACCCTACTGTTTCGACTCTTTGGAAAATTGCAGCAGGACTTCAGATTCCTTTTGCTTCTTTCTTAACGACGAATCCCTCAATTAAAATTAATAAAGTAGAGGAACAACCTTTTTTTACGGATGATGATGATTTATTTGAAGTATATAACACATTTTCATCTCCTGGTATTCCATTTGAACTCTATAGAGTTCGTTTGTTACCTGGGTGTAAGCATTTTTCTGAACAAAGTGGAGCGGGTACACTGAAGTCTATTACTGTCCTTTCCGGAAGGTTAACTGTAAAAATTGGAGAGGAAGAACCTTTTACGATTGATCAGGGGGATTCTGTCTCCTTTACGACGGATATTTCTCAAATCTATGAAAATGCTTCGGACAAGTTATGCGAAATAAATATGGCAATTTATTACTCTCGTAGCCAAGTGCAAATTTAATTGGTATAAATTGATTATTAAAGCGGAGGCCTAGCTTAAAACCTACCTAAATCACCTATTATTTAGAGGAAGTATAAGAATACTTTGTGACAATTCCAAATTGTATTGACAATGAGTAGTTCCAACCCTACTATTGATAATAGTTATCATTATCAACTTAGGAGGAGCAAATAGTATGTTAAACCGCATAACAAAGAAACCAGTTTTAATTATGTCAGTGATCATTCTTATTTTATCTATAGCATTACTTGGTTGTTCAAATGATTCACTAGAAAATGAGGGGACTACAGGTGAAGCTGGAAATGTGATTACTTTCGCTTGGCCAAGAGATATAGGTGAACTGAATCCGCATATGTATAATCCATCACAATTATTTTCTACATCGATGGTATATGAGCCTTTAGTAAGCTATGGTGATGGTGGAGAGCTAAAACCACATTTAGCAGAGTCTTGGGATATCTCTGCGGATGGGAAAGAATATGTGTTCCATTTACGTCAAGATGTCAAATTTTCGGATGGCACGAGTTTTAATGCAGAGATTGTGAAAAAGAACTTTGATGCTATACTTAATAATGTCGATTTACACAGTTGGTTAGGATTTATTTCAAAGATTGCTCAAACAGAGGTTGTAGACGAGCATACGTTTAAATTAACATTAACAGAACCCTATTACCCTACTATTCAGGAGTTAGCTGTTGTACGCCCTGTACGTTTCCTTGGAGAAGCAGGTTTCCCTGAGGATGGTGACACTTCTAAAGGTATAGAAAAGCCAGTTGGGACAGGTCCATGGGTATTGGAAGAATATAAAGTCGATGAATACGCTATTTTCACACGTAACGAAAATTATTGGGGAGAAGTCCCAAGCGTTGAGCAAATTAAGGTTAAAGTTGTCCCTGATGCAGAAACGCGCGTACTTGCCTTTGAAAAAGGAGATTTAGACCTTCTTTATGGTGAGGGTGTTATCAGTATAGATTCTTTTAATCAGTTAGAATCTACAGGTTCTTATGAAACCAGCATATCTGAACCAGTTGCTACTAGGCAGCTTGTGATGAATACGAATAAAGAACAACTATCAGATGAACGTGTCCGTCAAGCTTTACACCATGGATTTAATAAGGAAGCTTTAGTTGAGGGAGTGACATCTGGCTTAGAAGAGAAGGCAGACTATATCTTACCGACAAACCTCCCTTACACTTCAGAGGTGGCTGCAACCAAGGTTGATTATGATGTTGAAAAAGCAGTGCAATTATTAGATGAAGCCGGCTGGAAGTTGCCAAAAGGAAAAACGGTTCGTGAAAAAGATGGTCAACCACTAGAAATAGAGTTAATGTATAACTCAGCTGAGTCGATTCAAAAAACAATGGCTGAAACCTTGCAATCAGAATGGGCAGGATTAGGTGTAAAGCTAAATATTGTTGGAGTTGAGCTTACCACTCAAGTAGAAAGATTTAAAGCGAATGAGTTTGAAATGAACTTCTTTAGTAACTATGGGGCACCATATGACCCACATACTTTTGTAAACGTCGTTGCTACAGAAGGATTTGGATTTAACGAAGCGATTTCAGCTTATCCTAATAAGGAAGAGATACTTAACCAGATTGCTCAGGTAACAAAAACAACAGATGAAACAGAACGACAACAACTTTATACAGAAATTTTAGGCTCATTGCAAGAGCAAGGTGCAATTGTACCTATTTCGTATATTAAGAAAATAGCTATTTATCAAAAAGATGTTTCTGATTTTACATTCCCTGCGAACCGAGATGAACATCCATTTACAGGAATTAGTGTAAAAGAATAAGCAACAGGAGGAGGTATTTATGGGGACTTATGTCTTGAAACGAATCATCACTATTGTTCCAATTTTTCTTATAGCCACTTTAGTAACATTTGGAATGATCAATCTATCACCAGTAGATCCAGCAGAGGCTTACTTTGCTACAGCACATATCCAGGCAACTGACGAAATGTTGGAACAAAAAAGACATGAGTTCGGATTAGATCAACCTCTTCTTATTCAATATGTGAATACCATCATTAAGATATGCCAATTTGATTTTGGCATATCTTATGTTACGAATAAGCCTGTTTGGGAAGAGATTTCCTCTCGATTGCCAGCAACGATTCAATTAACGATAGGGAGCCTTTTGATCGCTATTTTAGTAAGTGTACCTTTAGGTTTTTTAGCAGGTATAAAGAAAAACAGTGGAATGGACCATTTTAGTCGATTCCTCTCTTTTATTGGAGCATCCATCCCATCTTTTTGGCTTGGATATTTATTTATTTTTTTCTTTTCTGTTAAATTGGACCTTTTTCCTGTAGAAGGTACCGGAACCTGGAAACATTTGATTTTACCTTCAGTCACTTTGGCATTCCCTTTAATTGCTTTATATACCAGACTGTTACGTGCAAGTGTTCTAGAAAATTTACAAGAGTCTTATGTGCTTTTTGCTAGAACGAGAGGGTTTCATGAAAAAATGATCATGGGAAAGCATGTATTAAGAATGGCTATCTCTCCAATGATTACAGGACTAGGAATGAATATAGGGAACTTATTAACTGGGGCGATCATTGTAGAGGCCGTCTTTTCATGGCCAGGCTTTGGACGGTATTTTATTGATGCTATTTTTAACCGTGATGTTCCTGTTATTCAAGCCTATGTATTATTGGCAGCGGGTGTCTTCCTTATAAGTAACTTAATTGTCGACTTGGTCCAAATGTATATTGACCCACGTATTTCTAGAAAAGGAAGGCAATATCAATGATTGCAAAGCTTCAATATCAATTAAAAAGCCAAAAAGTGATTGTTATTTCTTCTTTTATATTGTTCGGATTATTTATGATTACGCTCTTAGCTCCTTGGCTTGCACCCAATGACCCTATCGCGGTGAATTTAGCTCACAAACTTCAGCAACCTTCATGGGATTACCCATTAGGAACAGACCATTTAGGCCGATGTACATTTTCCCGTATTCTTTATGGTGCTCGCATCTCTCTCGGTTTTGCCATGCTTATTTTTATTTCGGCTTTGAGTATCGGATTAATTATTGGGATCATAGCAGGGTATAAAGGTGGTTGGGTGGATCAGTTACTAATGAGATTTGGTGATGGCTTAATGGCGATTCCAAGCCTATTGCTTGTAATTGGTTTTGTTGGTATATGGGGAGCGGGTCTAAAACAAGTCATTTTAGGATTGATACTCGTACAATGGGTTTATTACGCTAGGGTCATCCGAGGCATGGTTCTGAGTCTGAAAGAACAGAATTATATTACGGCAGCTAAAATTAGTGGTTCCTCCACATGGACCATTATGAAAAAGCATATTATCCCGAATGTCATTCCTTCTTTAGCGGTAATGGGAACATTAGAAATGGGTTGGGCAATTATGAATCTGTCATCGATGTCCTTTTTAGGATTAGGGGTCCAACCTCCTACACCAGAGTGGGGGGCTATGATTCTAGAAGGAAAGTCATATATCAGAACGAATCCAGCTTTGATGCTTTACCCAGGTTTGATGATTATGATCGTGGTTGTTACCTTTAACTTATTAGGAGAAGCACTAGCAGAACGATATGGAGTGAAACGTCGCTAATTAAAAAGGACGGTTGAAAAATGGAATCAAAAGAGAGATTCATTTTAAATGTTCGAGATTTACATGTAGAAGTTAGAACAAAAGAAGGTTCTTTCAAACTTGTTGAAGACATTAATTTTGGAATCAAAAAAGGAGAGATCCTTGGTCTAGTTGGAGAGAGTGGGAGTGGTAAAACCGTTACAAGTATGTCTATCTTACAGCTTCATGATAGAAAAAACATACAAATGACGGGGAGTATCACACTACATGATCGAGAATTGAATGGCTTGAAAAACAAGGAGATGCGAAAGATCAGAGGGAAGGATATTGCTTTTATTATGCAAAATCCGATGAATGCTTTTACTCCTGTTTTTACAATTGGTCATCAATTTATAGAAACTATTCAGGCTCACACTTCATTGAATAAAAAGGATGCTAGAGAGCTTGCGGTTGATGTGATGGAAAGTGTCAATTTGCCAGAGCCGGAGAAATTATTAAAATACTACCCTTTTCAACTAAGTGGAGGTATGCTCCAAAGAGTGATGATTAGCATGGCAGCATGTTTAAAACCGTCTGTTATCATTGCAGATGAGCCGACGACAGCACTTGATCTTCACAGCCAATTATTAGTTCTTCGTCTGTTAGAAAAAATTCGTGTGGAACATGGAACATCTATCTTACTTATTTCTCATGATCTCGGAGTCATTTCAGAAATGGCTGATCATGTCATCGTGATGAAACATGGGAAAATAGTAGAAACAGCCAATGTGCTAGAATTATTTGATAACCCACAACATGAATACACGAAGAAGCTATTAAGAACAAGGCCGACCTTATATTCTGAAAAACAACCTTATACTTATACGTTGTGAATACTGCTTGAAATTCCAGGAGGTGAAACCAATGAGCTTATTACAGGTAAAGCAAGTAAATCTAAGCTTTCATTCGAAAAGACTTTTTAAAGGCAAGAATCAACCAAAAGTTCTAAAGGATATTTCCTTTAATATTCAGGAAGGAACCTGTTTAGGCTTAATAGGTACTAGTGGCGCTGGTAAAAGCACGTTAGGGAGAGTCATTCTTGGAATTCAACGTCCAGATCAAGGTCAGGTTTTGTTTCAAGGACATGATATATACATGGCAGATAAACACACTCGACAAAAAATCCGTCGAGATCTCCAAGTGGTTTTTCAAGATTCCTATTCATCGGTTAATCCTCGCATGACAGCTGAATCGATAATCAGTGAGCCATTAGAGAACTATGAGAAACTAACCATTGAGGAACAGAGAAGAAACGTGATTGAGCTATTGGAAAGAGTAGGCTTAAGTGAAAAGGATTTAAAAAAATACCCTCATCAATTTAGTGGTGGACAATTGCAAAGAATTAATATTGCTCGGGCCATCGCTCTGAAACCGAGGTTGATTGTTCTTGACGAATCCGTAAGCAGTTTAGACATGGTCACGCAAAGCTTAATCTTACAATTATTAAGCGACTTAAAGGATGACTACGGCTTATCTTATCTTTTTATCACACATGATATTAAAGCAGCTTTTTCCATTTCAGATCAAATTGGCGTTCTTGAAAAAGGTGAGTTGCTAGAGCTCTACGATTCAAAAGACGAATTCTTTGCTTCCAAGCACCCTGTAGTGAAACGTTTAAGAGATTCTGTTCTTTCTGAACATCCGCGCTTTCGTACGATTAGGACTTGGGGGAGTAGGGTGTAATTTAAACAAAAAGTTAAGAATAGAACGATTTAATGTGGATTTTAGGAATAGTAAGAAATAATCATTGATAGTCCGAGTAATTCGGACAGTCCAAGCAGGGAATTGTCTTTGATAGTCCGAATGTGGGTGTGATTCGGACAGTCCAAGCAGAGAATTGCCTTTGATAGTCCGAATGCGGGTGTGATTCGGACAGTCCAAGCAGAGAATTGCCTTTGATAGTCCGAATGCGAGTGTGATTAGGACAGGCCGAGCAGAGAATTGCCTTTGGAAGTCCGAATACGGGTGTGATTCGGACAGTCCAAGCAGGGAATTGTCTTTGATAGTCCGAATGCGGGTGTGATTCGGACAGTCCAAGCAGGGAATTGCCTTTGGAAGTCCGAATGCGAGTGTGATTCAGACAGTCCAAGCAGAGAATTGCCTTTGATAGTCCGAATACAGGGGTGATTCGGACAGTCCAAGCAGGGAATTGTCTTTGAAAGTCCGAATGTGGGTGTGATTCGGACAGTCCAAGCAGAGAATTGCCTTTGATAGTCCGAATGCGGGTGTGATTAGGACAGTCCAAGCAGGGAATTGCCTTTGGAAGTCCGAATGCGAGTGTGATTCAGACAGTCCAAGCAGAGAATTGCATTTGATAGTCCGAATACAGGTGTGATTCGGACAGGCCGAGCAGAGAATTGCCTTTGGAAGTCCGAATACGGGTGTGATTAGGACAGTCCAAGCGGGGAATTGCCTTTGGAAGTCTGAATGCGATGCATTAATCTTAATGGTTAAAATGATAGTCTAAATGACATTAACTGTACACGAGTATTGTCATTGGAAAAAAGTATGTCCCTTCAACTGCCAATTATACTAAAAGAACTTGAATATTCCTTTGTTTAAAAGAAAAGTAGCGTGAGTATTCTCACGCTACTTTTAGTTTCGTTTTATTTTTATACACCAATATCTAGCTGAGATTCTTTTAATTTATTATTCCCCTTGATTCCCAGCAAAAGCCTCCGGAATCATCGTAAATCCTTCAATCACCGTATCTTCTTCCACTTCAATCATAAGGTACCGTTTACCAGCAAGATGGACTTGTTTGACGTACCTTAAATCTTGTGGGCTAATCGAAATATTAGCGATTTTTGTGCTGATTTTAATGGATTTTGAACTAAACTTTGGCAAGATATTACTTGCTTTGATCTCATATTTGTCATCATCTATGATTTTTTGGAAGGCTGCTTCTACCTTTTCGGTATTAATATCTTCTATGCCGCTCAAAGTTAACACACGTTCCACGTCTTTTGTATCTAATTTTGGTTGCTCTTCCTCTTCGTTTTCGACGATCATACGATTAATCTCTTCATACACATTAGCGAGAGTGGAGGTGTTTAGCTGGTCTCCTGTAACATCTTTAATAATTTCTTCAAAAACAATTTTATCATCTTGTGCCGTCATGATTTCTTCGCCATTTAACACGTCCTCGATGAATTGATAATCAGGCTCATGCACCTTTCCTGCTGAATAGAGAATGTGGTTCACATCGGCTGAGTTATCGGTGAAGGCAGGGAATAGAAAGCCTGCAATTGGAGTATTAAGGTTAATGATTGGATCAACCACAAAGTGATATTTGAATTCTCTTTCTACATAATCAAAGAGCAGCTCTTTTTTCGGCTCCTGGGTATTATTTATGCTACAAAGAATAAAGGGATGAGAGTAAACCCTATCTCGTTCGCTTTCCTCAGCCTCTTCATTTCGGCGTTTTGTAGGCTTTAAATATTCTGCACGTATAAATGTAACGACAATATCCATTTCGTATTGTCTGTTCAAGAGCATTTTGCCTACGATTTTCAGCATTTGCTCTTTCCAGTCTTCCACATCACTACTTAGTAACCCTTGATGCAAAATGAGCTGACTACTATTTTCAGCATTCCGTTGAAATTTTAATTCGAAAAGCTTCTCATCCATTTGACCAGCAAGTAACTTCTTGAAATTACCCATAAATAATTCTTGTTGATCTTGGTCAAGCATGGCAAAAGGTTGACTTTGGTCATGATAGATATCACTTGAGTCTTTCATAATATAGACATTGTAAATATCGCTGATTTTGAGTAAATCATTATTTATTTTGAATTGTTTTCGTATGTTTGCTACGTCTTTTTTGTTCATGATTCATTCCACTCCCAAGCTGCTGGTTAGTATTCCATACTAGCCCCTTATTTTAACATAAATTGTGTGGCATGTTTTAGCGGAGCATTAATGCGATATCGTATTGGTGAATTAGTAATATAGTAGTATTTTACATTTACAGGAGAATTGTCCTGTTTTTTATATCTTAATGGCTTTTATTGGAAAACTCACTAGGAAACAGTTATAAAGTGAAATAGATATTATAGAAATGGGTGATTTTTTGAGAATGAAGTATTTAGTATTTTTGATAGGGATGCTGCTCATCATCGGTGGCTGTAGTAAGGCAAACGAGAATAATACTACAAATTCTGTTAAGACGCAGGAAAGTAAAACAGAGTTAGTAACTAATGATACAACAGAAGTAAAAGAGAGTGCATCAGAAGTTGAACAAACTGGACTATGGCCAGAAGCATTTAAAGTAGATTCCACAATAAATTTTTCGTATCCTTCTACATTGAGTGAAGCAGAGAGTTTCCCGAAAGGAATATGGTGGACAAAAATTAAACAAGGTGAGCCCAATGATACTGACAAGGAATTGGTTCAGCAAACCTTATGGTCATTAGCAGAATCTTCTCTAAGTGATGGGGAAAAAGGAAGCCAGATCAAACGTTTTTTCGCAGAGACCTATTTTCCCGACCTGCCAGGGATGTCTTTATTTTTACCGAGAGGGCAGATTGACCTTAATAATGTTGAATCCAAATCTAATATTAAGCTGAATGGTAGAGAAATGAAAGAGCAAATCAATATTGCCATCATTTTGGATGCATCTGGATCAATGAAACAGGTGCAGGGTGGAAAGACCATTATGGAAATGGCGAAAGAATCCATAAGCGATTTTACCTCTGGCCTTCCAGAAAACGCTAAAGTCTCTCTCACCGTGTATGGCCATAAAGGTACAGGTTCAGACCAGGATAAAAAGCTTTCCTGCAGCAGTATTGAAGATATCTATCCACTATCAAGTTATAATCAAGACTCATTTGAATCCGCTTTAAAAAACATTTCGCCAAGCGGTTGGACATCTATGGCAGAATCTTTAAAACAAACAGGGGCTAAGCTTAGCCAGGAAAATGATGTAACAAACGTCATATATCTAGTATCCGATGGTAAAGAAACATGTGATGGAAATCCTACTGAAGAAGCGAAGAATCTAGTAAACTCTAACATTAATCCAATTATTAATGTCATAGGTTTATCGGTGAGTGGGGAAGATGAAGCCCAGCTTAAGGAAATCGCAGAAAGTGCTGAAGGACGTTATATTGATGCGAAAAACCAGCAGGATCTGGATCGCGAATTCGAACAATCTAGAAATACATTAAACTTATGGGTCGATTGGTATAGACAAAATAATGATAAAGCAGTCGACCAGTTAAGTGAGGATAAACAACGTTTAATGGATTTAAATAAAGAAACCGTCGATAACCTCCAGACTTTTAAAAACATAAGTGAAAAAGCACTAATTGACTTGAATCATAGTGGGAAAATTAATGATTCTATTTATCAGGATGTGTATGGAGCGTTAAATGACTTTTATCGCCGATTATATAGTGAAAAAGATCAACTTTACAATGAAAAATACAAGCAGATAGAAGACTCTTTTAATTTAACAAAGGAAGAAATGGATACCAAGTACAATAATAAATGATGTTGTTAGAAAGAGTTTCAAACGAGTGGCTGTAACAAGAAACTTTATAAACCTTCCCAATTCAAAAACCACTTCCTAGTATTGTTAGGAAGTGGTTTTCGGGTTGTCTATCGTCTTTATTTTCTTAATAAAATAGTAATGCTTATAGAGGGCTGTTCCCACTAATAGGATTTGTACCAAAAGGATGTCTACGTAAAATACTGAAAACAAGATGAAGGCATCGGCAATCAAGTTGATCCGAATTTTCTCTTTACGTGTGAGTCCTTTTTTCTGGAGGAACCGTACCACATATTTCTCATAAAGTGGTGTACTCTTGAACCAGTTTTCGACCCTCTTAGAGCTTTTGGCAAAGCAATAAGAGGCAAATAGCAAAAATGGAAGGCCTGGCAGAACAGGGAGGATAATCCCTGAAATACCAATCCCTAAGGAGATAAATCCAACAAGGAAAAATAGAATGCTTTTTATATTTTTAATGGTATTCACCTTACTTTACCGGAAGATATACTATAAGCTATAACATAAATAGTGGTATATCTCCAGACATCTATCTCCTTTTTCACAAAAAGATTCATGACACCATTTAGCCAAGTATGCGTTTTTCCCCGTCAATTTCTTTAATAGGGGCGATATTTTGGGTGAACTCAAGCGTCCCCATATAAGTACCCTTCTCATCTCTTACCGCAAAGTATCGGATATAAACATATTTATCTTTGAATTTTATCCAAAAGTCTTCACTATCTTTTTTCCCTGATTTAAAGTCCTGTAAAATCTCTTCAACCATATGAACACTTTTTGGAGGGTGACAATTTTGAACGGTTCGGCCGATGACCGCTTTTGTTCTTATGAATATACGTTCTTTACCATGAGAGAAGTACCTTACCACATCGTCCTGGTCTATAAAAGTGATATCGACAGGTAAATGGTTTAACATAAGTTCTAGTTGCTCGATCGATAAAAAGCCTGTTTCCATACGGATGAATCCTTCTGTCATGGCTGAACCTGCAAGTGCTTTTCTTTCTGGTTTCCACTCAACAGCAGGGCTTGTTAAACAATAGCCAATTTCATCACTCTCGTGTGCGATCTTAATCCATTCATCCTCTGTTAGATGCTGAAGTGCCATAGGGAATAATATATTCTCTTCTTTAAATATCATCTCAGATACTTCACGGATCACGAATTCAAGCGAATTTACAGCTGTTTGATGATCATGATTAGAATAGTTTGTTAAGATTTGTTTAGCCGTTTTTATCGATTCTCGAATTCGGTCATCCACTCCCCACATCACTTTGGTTGGACCGAAAATACCGTATTTCTCTAAGAAAGGAAATAATAAATTCTCCTTACGACTGTAATGTTTATCAATATCGAGTAATAGGTTTAAGTCTTCAATTAATTTAAATACGTTATCACTACTGTCCTCTGCTTTAAAACGGTCAAAGTGTAGTTGGATTTTGAAGTTCACAAGCATATCAATTTCTTTATTTTCTAGCTTAAATGTATGAACTGGGTGTCCGGGCTGGTCTTCTGGTTTTTGGCTGCGATGGATTTCTTCAATGGATCCTTTGAAAATGGCCGTATGAACCGAACATAGGCGTTGAACTTCTTCCACTGGTATGCCTTCTTCTTCCATAAGAGCTTGCTCAAGCTGAGAAATCTCCTCGATCGATATCGTTCCGACCGCCTTTTCAAACTCATCCCTGACTTCCTCCACACTTCGTCCCATGTGCAAATCTTTAATGATTTCTTTTAGTATTTCTTGACGCTCTGTTTTATTTAATGTCTGTCGCTCACGATTATTAATTAACTCACTCATTTTTAGCCCTCCATTACTCTTTTATCTCAAAACCATGACTTTGGAATGTTTCGATTACGGTGTCTAAAGGAATGTCTTTCACTCGGCAGCCTTTAGGTATGGTCATGACACGACCAACGGTTTGAAGCATGGTAGGTTTTGATATGTTTTCAAAACCTAGACTCTGCATGATGGATACTACTTCCGGATATTGAGTGCATATTTCATAAAGGGTTTGATTTAAATGAATGGTTTTTGACATGTTCATCACCCCACTAAGTTAGTGCTTTATGTGGTTAATGTATCATATCTGTCTTGAAACCAATGTGATGTGCATCACAAATGAAAATGTTTCTCAGTTATAATGAATAATTAGTACTAGGTATATGTTATTAATCACTCTATTATTTCTATTAAATTTCGATATAATGAATATATTACCAGGACTTTATAAGGGGGATTTTTGTGAAAAGGAAGGACAAGTCTTTAAAGAATACATTTACGTTCATGCTTTTTACGATGATAATAGGCATTTTTATCATAAACGCTGCCATGATTTACTTTAGTTCTCAGCAGTCCATTGATAAAACCCTCAAAACGAATGGGATCATCCATGCTGAAAGGGTAGCGAAGGCAATTGATGCAGATGATTATGCAAGTTTTCTATCAGATCCAGTAGAAAATGAAACTTATAGTAATCTTCAAGAAGAGCTTAATGATTACAGAATAAAGATGGGGGCCATGTACGTTTACACCTTGGCAATAGAAGACGATCAGTCGCTAAAAATTATGATTGATGGTTTACCAAAGGGTGAGGCGGTTCCAATTGGAGAACCAACAACAGCAACGAAATATGATGATGTAAAAGAGGCTGTGGATGGTGATGTTAGTAGCACAGATATTGTAAATGACCCAGAATTTGGAGAATATATGTCTGCTTTTGCTCCTATTAAAAACAAGGATGGAGAGGTTCTAGGGATTGTGGGTATTGATATGGAAGCTACCCAAGTTCATGCCATTACTGACTCCGTAATTAAAAAGTCTATTCCTATTCAACTTGGGGTATCTCTTGTGATCCTGCTGAGCATTCTAGGTGGCGTTTATTTTTACCTTGGAAAAAAACTTCGCCCATTAACCATTTTAACGGATGTATCTAAAGAAATAACGCAAGGGAATCTTTTGCAGGCAAAAGCAACCTTAGACACACTTACCCTTGGTTCAAAGGATGAAATTAGTAGATTACATCATTCCATGACAGAAATGAGTGGGATTCTTGAAAAGATGGCTCATAATATGCAAGGAACCTCTGTGAAAATCAGTGGGAAAAGTGAAGAGTTAAACGTTGCATCTACTGAATTATTAGAAGGTTCTAATCAAATTGCCTTAACGATGGAGGAAATGGCTACAGGAGCGGAGACTCAAGCAACCTTATCAACAGATCTTGCAGAGAATATGAGGCAATTCTCAGGATTAATTGAAGAAGCTAATTCAAAAGGGAAAGAACTCACACGATTGAATGATGAAGTGACTCAATACACAGAGTCAGGTTACCAATTAATGCAGCAGTCCGTCACTGGTATGAACGATATCCATAAGGTAGTTACTCGTTCCGTCACGGAGGTAAAGGATTTAGCTGAACAAACAAGACAAGTATCTTCGTTAGTAACTCTAATTCGTTCGATTGCAGACCAAACCAATTTGCTTGCACTAAATGCAGCAATTGAAGCGGCCAGAGCAGGAGAGCAAGGAAAAGGGTTTGCGGTTGTTGCTTCAGAAGTAAGAAAACTAGCTGAGGAAGTTTCAAAATCAGTCGATGAAATTCAAGAGATTGTTGGAAAAGTGGACAATAATTCTAGATTAGTAGTCGATACCCTTGAAGAAGGATTACAAGTGGTAACAACTGGCCAAGAGAATGTAAAAAATACAGGTCACACGTTTAAAGAGATTTCACAGCTAATTGAAGGAATGAACAAAAAAATTACCGACTTAAGTCAGCAACTGAATATGGTTGTTACAAAACAGGACAATATGAATAAGTCGATTGAAGAAATTGCCGCCATTGCAGAAGAAAATGCAGCCGGTATTGAAGAAGTATCCGCATCCTCTCAACAGATGACAGGGTCAACGGAAGAGATGAACCAGTGGGTTAAGGAACTTAACTCAGCTTCTGTAGAGCTTAAAGAGGAGAGTGAACGGTTTAAGGTTTAGAAATAGAAAAGTGAACAGTCTTATCTACAGCGGATAAAGCCTTTGAGCTGGTTATAGTCATAAACAAAAAATCCTCACTAAGAAATTCTAGTGAGGATTTTCTTTACCTACAATACAAACTTATTAATCAATTGCTTCAAGTCATTAGCTAAATCATTTAAGCGAGTAGCGCTGTTTGCGATTTCCTCCATAGATCCGCTTGATTGTTCAACAGAAGCAGCTGTTTCTTCAATTCCTGCGGCAGCTTCTTCTGAGACGGAGGCAATTTCAGAAATGGAATTGTTTATACCATCACTGTTAGTAGCAATTGTACCAAGAGTACGTGAAATGAACTGAACTCCATTCGCCATTTCTGAAAGAGAACGTTCCATTTCCTCAAAGGTATGACCGGTAGTAACAATTTGGTTTTTACCACTTTCCACTTCTTTGTATCCACCCTGTAAAGAGGAGGTCACTAATTTTGTTTCGTTTTGGATATTATTAACGATTTGTGTAATGTCAGTTACGGACAATGAAACTTGCTCTGCTAACTTTCTTACTTCATCAGCTACAACTGCAAAGCCTTTACCATGTTCACCAGCACGAGCGGCTTCAATCGCTGCATTTAAGGCTAAAAGGTTGGTCTGTTCAGCAATGGCTTTAATGACGCCTACTAACTTTGAAATTTCTTGTGATTGGTCATCTAGACCCTTAACCTTTTCTACAGCTTCTTTTACGATCTGGTCAATGATGCTCATTTGGTTAATAGATGAAGTCATTAATTTACTACCATCTTTAGTTAAACCAAGCACTTTCTGTGAAGAATCATAGACGATTTCACCACTTTGATTTGCGTTTTTTACTTCGGTTGTGAATGCGCCCATCGAACTGGAAAGCTCACTCGTGATGTTTACTTGTGTCTCTGAACCAGATGCAAGTGCCTGCATGGTAATGGCAATTTGATTGCTTCCTTCCTTCACCTCATAGGATGTTTGTGTAAGATTATTACTTTGGTTGGATAGAGCTTCTGATACTGCACTGATATTATTAAGCATCTCTTTCAGGCTATCATTTACTCGGTTAGATGAATCTAACAACATTCCGATCTCATCCTGTGATTTTATCTCTAGTGGCTCATTACTCAAATCACCATTTGCCAGTAAATCCATGCGTTCTTTTAATATATTAATAGGCTTAGCAATGTTTCTTGGAATGACGATCGAGAAAATAATGATAATAATTAATAATAAAAGTCCAAAGATCAACGAAATAAAAGAGGTAGTTTCTGCTTGCTTTAAGGCACTAATCCCATTTTCTTTACTTTCGTCTC
Source organism: Bacillus sp. Y1 (assembly GCF_003586445.1). Classification (NCBI taxonomy): domain Bacteria; kingdom Bacillati; phylum Bacillota; class Bacilli; order Caryophanales; family Bacillaceae; genus Bacillus; species Bacillus sp. Y1. The sequence continues at coordinate 302,198 of NZ_CP030028.1, forward strand.
CTCGTGCTAAAGCAAGTGTGGTCATTTGCTCAACCACTTTTATTAGCTTAGGCTCAATTTCATTTGTGAGTATAAGTTTTGCTTCATCAGTATTTCCTACTTCATAAGCTGGGAAGTATTTTTCTTCTACTATCTTATAGATCTGGTCCGTTTGTTTAGATACTTCCTTAATAACTGGATCCTCAGATTTTTCCAACAAATCTTTCTGGATGGCTAAGCTAGGTTCTTTTAATCCGAAGTAGATTTGTTTATATTTTTCTTCTCCCGTCAATAAGTATCCTCGAAGTTCACTTTGTTGTTGTGTAAGAATTCCAAGTAAACTAAAATCAGAAGCCATTAACGGAATATCTTCTGCAGATAGCTCTCTTGTATGATCTTCCATTTTGCTAATTGAGTTTATTAAATAAGCTCCAAACCCAAATACCAGAATGGTAATTAGTAAAAAGGCAAACATTAATTTGGTTTTAATGCTCTTAAACTTAAATAAGTTTTTCATAAAAATTACCCCATTCATATTTTTTTACGTTTTCAACTTATATCGACAAATTTCGAGAAATCTTAAGTTGCTTTTTGAAAACGCTTAAAAATAAGGTTTGAGATTTTATGCATAAAAAAGCTCCTATTTTAAGAATAAATGGTTCCGTTTTCAGGTGCTTTCTAATTAAAAGACACATACGTCTTTTCTTTATTTATAAAGGTTTCTCAATAAGTATTGTACATTAAACAAAAGGGTCAAAACTCCTGTCATTTGCAGTGCCGTTTCGATCTTTATAAGCTGGTCGATAAATAGCTGCTGATTCCCGCATCTAGGATCAAGGGTCCGTACTTATAGGTTGGGGGATCAGGTTAAGCACCCGAGCTGATAAATAGACGGAGAAATTCCGCTTAATGATTAATAATTATTAAAAAAGGCTTAATTAGACGGAGAGATTCCGTCTATTGGCTTGAAAAATTCGAAAATGGGAGATTTTGCTTTGCATAAGCGGAAAACCTTCCCTTATTTATCCCGAAACTAGCTCGATTCTGAATCAAACGGAAAAATCTCCGCTTATTTTACTTTTGCTGGTTACTTGATTAACGACAAGAGATCTTATTTCATTCAAAAATGTATGACGATGAACCGTAAAAAAACTCGCCATTGCTATGGCGAGTTTTACCTTTTTATATACTTAAGAAAGGGGAGCTCTCGTTTCTGATTGAGGTGCTTTACGTTTGTATACCTGGTATAGAACTAGGGCAAGAAGTGAAAGAATGGCACCAGACACATAAGGAAGCTGAAGAGAAACTGAGAATAGCCATCCTCCGAGTGGTGGACCAATGATACGACCTAGTGAATCAAAAGATGAGAGTAAACCGGTAGTACTCCCGTGTCCAGCACTTGATGTCTTCGTTAGTAGGGATGAAACACTTGGTCTAATAAATCCATTCCCAATACCAAAAACAGTTAAATAAATTGCTGCGGTTACAAAGTTATCAATGAGTAAAATTAAAGAAAAGCCAAGGGCAGAGATCAAAATTCCGAGCTGAATAACAGCTCCTTCTCCCCATTTTTTTGTCAGCCTTCCTACAAGTCCGCCCTGAACGATGGCACCCGCAAGCCCCATAATCATAAATACGTAACCTAGCTGAGCTGGTTCAAGCCCTGCTTTTTCAGAAGCAAAGTATGCGAATGTTGCTTCTAAGCCTGCTAAGGATAATGTCACAAACCATTGTAGGATATACAAAATGGATGCTGGACCTTTTAAGGCTGAAAAGATGGAATCCTTCTTTTTATGTTGGTTTTCTTTACGTTGTTCACTTGATAGTGACTCTTTTAATACAAACAAAACAAGAAAGAAGGTAAGTACAGATGATGCCCCTGCGATAAAGAAAGGGGTATGTAAGCTTTCTTTTGAGAAGATACCACCAATCGCTGGTCCAAAAATAAAGCCTAGTCCAACGGAAGCTCCGATGATTCCCATGCCTTTACTACGGTTCTCATGTGAAGTGATATCTGCCACATAAGCCATCACTGTCGGCATGTTGGCCGCTGATAAAGCTCCCCCAATAATTCTTGCTACAAATAGCATCCATAAAGAGGAGGACATGCCCATTAAAAAGAAGGAGACAGCCAGTCCAAAGATTCCAATCATAATGACTGGTTTTCGACCAATTCTATCGGAAATTCTCCCCCAAAAAGGTGCAAAGAATAACTGCATAAGCGAGTAAACCGCCATTAATAAACCTAGCTGGGTAGGAGAAGCTCCTAATTCTTCCGCGTAAAACGGCATGACAGGGATAATAATTCCGAATCCCACCATAACTAAAAACATAACTGCAAATAAAATAGGCAACGCTTTCTTAACTTCCAAAATCAATACACTCCAATAGGCTTCAATTGTTTCTTTCCTTTTTATTATAACTCTAAGATTGTGGGTGATAAAAGTCTTAACCGTACTTTGGATACGTTTAGGGGTTTTATACTATGTGTGATTTCATTCGACAAATTTCTCCCACTGGGACAGGATATTTGTTAACTTTTTTTGTAAAATAAAGATTTTTACCTAATGAACGGTATTTATCTAATGAAAAAAGGATAAAAACCCCATCTTATTCATAAAGATGCTAGTTCTTTGTATCTGTTAAAAGTCTTGAAATTGAGATTTTGATAGTTTGATAGTACCAGACAAAAATCGACAAAGTGCCATGGGTCATTTGACGGAGTTTTCACTACGTGTTACTAAATAATATAGGAAAAAAATTACTTTAAAATATAGGAAATTATGAAGGAGCGGTTTGTCTTTGAAAGTGTTTAAGCATTTCCTCCTATTATTAGTCGTTACATGTTGTACCGTAGCTTGTTCAAACAAGGAGCAAACAAAGCAGGAAGAAGAGCCGAATAAGGAAACTACAACGGCTAGTGAGGGTAGTAAGGAAGAAGAGAAGGAAGTCGTTGAAGCTGTGACGTATCCTGAACAGCCTTCCGCAGCTGAAGAGATGGTTCAGCAACCGGCTGGTATCCACTCGGAGGACCTATATGCATCTCTAGAGGGATCTAATGTTGATTCTGAACTTCCCATGGGTTCTGCCATAGAGGATTTAGTGGTAAAGGATTTGGAGCCAGAAGAAATTTATAATGGGTTGATTCATTATTTAGGCGCGGATTATTCACTCGTTTTTGATTCCTTGAAAAATTTCACTCCTGACTACGGGGCGTATGATTTATCAAAGGAGCAACCATCCTTTAAAAACGTAGCCATTCATCTTGACTCAAGTGGAAGTATGAATGCTCAAGTTTCCGGTGGAGTGAAGATGGACTTAGCCAAACGTGCTATTGCTACCTATGCTTCTGGACTACCTGCTTCAAGTAAAGTTTCTCTTAGAGTATACGGACACCAGGGTACAGGGAGTGACAATGACAAGGCAATATCATGTTCAAGCACAGAAATGATGTACGATGCCAATACATATGATCAGGCTAGCTTTGAACAGGCACTAACAAAGTTTAAGCCAAGTGGGTGGACACCACTTGCAGCATCTATTACAGCTGCCTATGAGGATTTAAAGAAATCAGCAGATGAAAAGTCTGAAAACATCCTATTTGTTGTGAGTGATGGGATAGAGACATGTGATGGAAACCCCATCGAGGAGGCTAGAAAGCTAGCAAACTCGGATTTAAAGGTTAGTGTGAATATTATTGGTTTTGATGTGGATGATGCGGGGCAGAAGCAGTTAAAAGAAACGGCATTAGCTGGAAATGGAACGTATTATACCGTTAACTCGAATGTGGAATTGAACGATACGATTGAATCATTGCTACAAGATGCGAGGGCCACCTATGAACGGAACTTTGAAAAAGCAATGGTTGGCTATAAGGTAAATATGAAAAAAGTAGAAATTGGTCAAGGGATAGAAAATCTTGGCTCTAGTTTTATGGACGTGTCTGATTCAGAAAAAGATGTCTTATTACAGGCTTTGTCTCGACTGGAGGATCAAGAGAAAATTACCCCTGAAGTAGGAGAAGAATTACGAATCATACTTGATGATAGACATACAGCTATCAGAGAGTACATCAACCAGCTAGAAGATGAAGCAAGAGAAAAGAATAACTTGAAGCATCAGGAAGTAATTTCTAGTCTGAAGTGATAAATCTCCTTTTAACAAAGGGGACCCTAAAATAATCTGAAGACTATGAAACTAGAAATTTAGATAAAGAAGGTTGAGAGGATCAAGATGAAGATTTTACTTGATGAGACGTTGGGGTTTACAACCGGGGAATTTCCTGAAGTGTTGATTAAAAAAATTACGGTGAAAGGGGGGCGCTCTCTTGAGGAAATGCTTACGAAAAAGAGAGCGTTCCTTCCTCCTAAATTAACGTCTAATAATCTTGAAATTAGTGAGGAAATTGATCAAATACGTAGCTACATGAGTGGGTCCGATGAATTACTTTACATATACGATCCTTATGTGACCAATCAAGGAGATATAAAGAGAATTCGAAATTGGCTTTATCCAAATCAGAAGCTATTTCTTGTCGATGGAACCAAAAATCGAGGCTATGTATTTTTTCTATTAACGAAGCTTCAGGAGAGTACCTATGAGGACGTGATGTTGTCCTTGCGAGGAGTGAGACAACATTTTCGAATTACGACAGATCTCCATTCACACAGTCCGTCTCGCTATCTTCAATTAAAAAAACCATCAAATAAGATGTACTATTTACTTGGAAGTGAAGGAACGAAGAAGGCCATTAAGGGAAACAAGCAGGAATTAATTACAAAGGTGATAGAATATTTTCCTGCTGACCCCATATATGTGGCTTCTAGCAAGCCAGTATCTGTAAAGGAAAGCAATGTTCATACCATCACGTTAAGTGGTATTAGCCTTCCTGTACAGTCAGAAACTATTGATATTTTTATTTAGAAATTGATTACATCCAATGTAACGGAGTGACCAGAATGATTGATGCCAAGAGAAAGGCCATTATATTTTTAACATTATCTTTTTTATTAGCGGTTGCGACTGCAGGCGTCATCTTGATGCAAATAACAGAAGCGCAGAAAAAACTAGGTAAAACCGTTGCGGTTGCAGCTGCAGCCAAAAATATCGGATCGTACAGTGAAATTAATGAATCGGATATTACTTGGGTAGAGCTCCCTGAAACCAGTGCCTATGAATCGTTTATTACCGATGAACAGGATTTAAAAGACGCGATTTCGGTAGTGGAAATTGAGGAAGGAGACTTGCTGACCAGCACTTTAGTGAGGAAAAAACTCGATATTCCAGAAAATGAGCGTGTGGTATGGTTAAATGCCACAGAAGCTGTACTTATTGATCAAGAGGTGGCAGAAGGAGACTTAGTTGATTTAGTTGTTGCTAGAAATGATGAAAATGACAATTTAGTAACGGAACGCTTTTTAAATAATATTCGTGTTGTTCAGGTAGAAGAGGTTAAGGAAGGAGCCCCGAGAGTAAAGATTGCTCTAACCATTGAGGAAGCTGAACGAGTCATTCATTTTCAAAACTCAGCTGTGCAGCTTCGTGTGTTACGAGTCAATCAAGCTTCAGCAGGGTGACCAGGGAATTAATACGATAGGGACCATTGCGTTGGGGAAGGTGCATAAACGGTGAGTACATTTAAAGGATTAATGATTTCAAGAAACCATGCGTGGATAGAAATAGTCAATCAACTCATGGAAGAAATTAATATGGAGATTACAGCAGTTCCTGAGTGGAAGAGGAGCTTTCAGGATAATCAACATTACCATTATGTTTTTGTTGATTTAGATGGTGGAGTTTCTCCGCAACAACTACAGGTATCGACAACAACCGTTCTTATTGGTCTTTCTGGTGAGGACGATTTCGAACAGGCTAGGACCTGGCTAGTTGGAGGAGCAAAAGATGTTATTCTTTTTCCTGAAGAAAAACAAAGATTACTAGACTTAATTAGAGTGACAAACCAACAGTTAACGTTTCAAAAAGAAACCGAAGCAGGGTATGGAGCTGGTCAAGTTCACGCGTTCTACAGTGCAAAGGGTGGGAGTGGGAAGACCTTATTAGCGACGATGGCTGCCCAATCATTTAGCATTCATCAAGACTTAAAGGTTTTAGTGATTGATTTGAATGCGCAATTTGGAAATATGGATGTCTTATTTGGCGCCCAGCCATTTCGTTCCTACTACGATTTAATTCCGGTTATGGATGAGATGGATATGCGGCACTTATTGAATATTTCTACGGTTCATGAAGAAACACAAGTAACGTTTATTTCGGGACCTGTGGATCCGACAAAAGCAGAGGCCATTCCTGATGAATTAATCACAAGATTAATCCGTGTAGCTAGATATAACTATGATGTAGTAATTCTTGACTTGCCATCCGTTATCAATAACCTGACATTCACAGGATTAAATGAGGCGAACCATATTCACTATGTGTTAACGCCAGATAGTTTAGGGATGAGAGCATTCAGAAATGCAAGCGAGCTATTCAATCGTTTTCAAATTGGAAGAAATGATGAGCTCTCTGTGATTGTAAACCGTGTTCACTCAAAATCGGAACTAAATGAATCACATATTAAAAAGATTATTGATCGTGATGTGAATGGGCTTGTACGTTCAGACTTCTTTTCTATCCAGGCGGATGTGAATATGGGAGAGTCATTTTTTAAGAAGAAAAAGGATAAAGGAACGAACAAGGTAACAAAGGACATGAAGAAATACGTGGATGAGTTCGTTAAGCGAACAAAGGGGTGATGAAGCATGTCGTGGATTGAAAAAGCAGCGGTTCGAACACCTATGAAACAACAAACACCAGCCGAATGGAATATTGGCCAATCACAGGTCGACCGGTGGGTAAGACACTATAAAAATCGACTGATTAAAGAAGCGAATTTAGAAAGCATTACGACACTTCAGCCGGTTGAGAGAAAGAAGACCATTGAACGCCTTGTTACGCAGATGATTAATGAGGAAAAAGTGATTATTACTGCGGATCAAACTGAGCAGATCATTAAGCAAATCATCAATGAGTCTGTCGGTTATGGTCCCCTTGAAAGCTTGCTTCGGGATGACAGTATTACTGAAATCATGGTAAACGGAGCAGACGAGGTATTTATAGAAAGACAAGGGAAGATTGAAAAGACGAATGTGAAATTTAAGGATAACCAGCACGTACGCCATATTATTGACCGGATTATTGCTCCATTGGGTCGAAGAATTGATGAAAGCTCGCCTATGGTGGATGCTAGACTTCATGATGGAAGCCGTGTGAATGCGGTTATTCCACCAATCAGTGTGGATGGTCCATCGATCTCGATTCGTAAGTTTAAACAAGATCCTTTTTCGCTTGATGATCTTCAGAACTTTGGAAGCTTCTCAGAAGAGATGGCGATCTTTTTAAAAGCTGCTGTAAAGGCAAAAGCTAATATCCTTGTATCTGGCGGAACAGGAAGTGGAAAAACAACGTTATTAAATGTCCTCTCTGACTCTATTCCCAGTGGAGAGAGAATTGTCACGATTGAGGATATGGCGGAGCTTCGCTTTACGTACGATAACTTGGTTCGCTTGGAAGCTAGGCCTCCGAATATGGAAGGAAAAGGGGAAGTAACGATTCGCCATTTGGTTAAAAATGCTCTACGGATGCGTCCAGACCGAATTATTGTCGGGGAGGTTCGTGGTTCAGAAGCGATTGATATGCTACAGGCGATGAATACGGGGCATGAAGGTTCATTGACAACTATCCATGCGAACAGTCCAAAGGATGCCCTTGGTCGACTGGAATCCATGGTCATCATGGCTGGTTTGCCACTAACGGTAGAGGTTATTAGAGGTTATTTCGTGGGTGCTCTTGATTTAATTGTTCAAACATCTAGGTTTTCTGATGGGAAAAGAAGGATTGTTCATATTTCTGAACTGGTGGAGGAAGACGGCGAAATCTCCATGCGTGATATTTTTCATTTCGAGCGTCAGGCCACATTAGCGGATGGAACGATTAAAGGTGAATTTAAGCCAACCGGATATGTTCCTAAAATGTATGACCGTTTCGTTTCACATGGAGTCCAAGTGCCTAAGTCACTCTTTGCTGTAGGTTTGTTGAGATGAGTACGGCATGGATGTTGTTGTCAGGCAGTATTTTTACTTTTATCACCGGGATTTTCTACATCGTAAATGGGAGAAGAGCTCGTGACACCGTTAAGCGAGTCGATTCATGGTTTGAACAGGAAAAGAAAGCAGAAAGAAAAAGCTTTGTTCTCTTGATTGGGGATAAATTTGACTCATCTGAGTTATCGGAATCTCTCCAAAAAAAATTAGTTCAGGCAGATTTAGCATTGAAGCCATCGGAATATTCGGGAATTTATATCCTTTTATTAGCACTATTAACCTTTATAAATGTATTCATTCTTGGCCTATATGTGTTTATCGGATTTCTATTTGCCTACGTCATTGTTGCCTTAGGGTCTAAATTCTTCTTAAACTCTCGAAAAGGGAAACGAATGGATACCTTTAATGAGCAACTTCCAGAAATCTGCCGAATGATGTCTAACGGAATTAAAGCGGGTCAGACGATTCCACAAGCGATGGAAATGGTTGGACGTGATGTGAAGGAACCGAGTAAGAATGAGTTTCAGCAAATGGACTATCAACTGAAGCTAGGAGATAGTCTCGAATATGTTATGAATGGGTTTAGAGAAAGAGTTCCGAGTAACGATATTACCATTTTCGTTAGTACGATTCTGATTCAGCAGCGGGTAGGTGGAAATCTAGCTGAGGTATTATCAACGATGGCAGAAACGCTTGAAGAACGCAGTCGTGTTCATAAAGAAATTCGTACCGTAACGGCGGAGAGTCGTTCGATCGCCTATATCCTTATTTTCATGCCATTTCTCATGGCCATGATGATGAATTTATTTATTAAGGGTTTCTTGAATGTTCTTTTTACTCCATTTGGAATGATTTTGTCCGCTATTTTTGCGGGAATTGTTAGTATTGCGTTCTTTATCATTAAGAGAATTACGAATATAAGGGTGTAAGATATGAGATTTATAGGATTATTTTCAATGGTTATGCTCATTATCATCCTGCTTTTCTTGTTTATAAGCTTTATATATGTGTACCTTTTCATTGCGAAACGAGAAAATCTCTTACAAAACAATGGATATGTAAAGGGAAAAACTAAGCAAAAAGGTAGATTGATCGATCGAGTCATTACACCAATTGTGAGATGGGGAAAAAAAGCGGGACCAGTAGGGATCAAATACCCTTACTTTGCCGATATCGAAAAGCATAAGAAGCTATTAGGTCAGGCTGGATATCCACTTGGGCTCCAGCTTCAAGACTTTTACGGGTTCCGTTTTGTACTCGGAATGATCGGTTTAGGGTTTGGCACGATTTACGGCTTTTTAGGGCTTCCTTTAGGAATTCCCATTATGTTTCTAACCATCTTTGGTGGTTTTTTAGGACCAAGTGCTTGGCTTTATTTTAGGGCAAAAAGTCGCCAAGAGCTGATTAGCATGATGATGCCTGATTTTCTTGATACGGTCAGTGTTACGTTATCAGCTGGTGTGAGCCTTGATGGTGCACTCAAGCAAGTGACAAAACAATTTAAAGGCCCTTTAAGTGAGGAGATCGACCGCTTCAATAAAGAGGTAGAACTGGGGGTTCCACGCCTAAGTGCCTACCAAGGGTTGATAGAAAGGAATTCTTCACGAGAATTACACTCGTTAGTCAATGCACTCATTCAAGGGACCTCTCTTGGGGTACCTGTATCGAGAACCTTTCGACTGCAGGCGGAAGACTTACGTGCGACAAGAGGTTTCTTGGCAAAGGAAAAAGCAGCGAAGGCGAGTCCGCAAATTACGCTGGTCACCACCTTTTTTATTGCTCCTGCTGTATTAGGACTGATTGTTGGTTTGCTCGCCTTAAATATTATTTATAATCCAGAAGCATTTGGCTTGGATTCATTCTTTTTTTAATAAATAAATTTAAAGATTACTAGGGAGGAAAAAATAATGATGAAGAAAACATGGAAAAAGGTCACAGGTGTTTATAATCGCTATGTAAATAATGAAGTAGGAGCTCAAGCGCTTGAGTGGGTAGCATTAGGATTAGTTGTTTTGGCGATTATGGGTGTTATTGCCGCTGGGATTGACGGAGATACTTCAATCGGGAAAGCGATAACTGCAAAACTATCAGAATGGATTAGTGGAATGTAAGAGTTCATAGAGAGTGAGAGTAAACCATGAGGAGATTGCTAAAATCATATGTAAAAAATGAGCGCGGCTCACAAGCAATTGAATTTTTAGCGTTGTTTCCGCTTATGCTCCTATCCATCCTCCTTATATGGCAGATTGGGCTCATTTCTTTTTCATTAGTAGTAGCAGAATCTGCTGCTAGGGATGGGGCGAGGGCTGCCGCTATTCATGATGTAAAATGGCAGTCAGTAGCTAGAAAGTCAGCAGCGGGAATCAAAATTGTTGATGTTAGGGGAGGGCCTGGTACAGATGAAGCAGAGGTCATCCTTGATGTAAAGGCTCCTATTGTTAAGCTTCCTCTAATAGCGGATATTGACTTCACATTTACCGTTGATGCGGTCATGCCTATGGAGGAAAAGCCAGATGAGGATTAGACTAAATGCGCACTTAAAAAATGAAAAAGGCAGCGGAACAACCGTGTTTATGGTTGGCATGGTTCTCGCTGCTCTTTTTTTGGCCATTATCTTTTTTGATTTTTCCACTATCTTTGTGAACAAGCGCGTGACGCAAACGGGAGCGGATGCTGCGGCACTGGCGGCAGCAAAATCTTCAACCAACTCGATGAGGGAAAAATTGAAGGAAGAAACGCAAGAGGAACTGGATGAGCTTGGGGAACGCTGGGAGGACTTTTTAGAAGCAGCGAATGCGCCTGGGGAACCACCTGCTGAAGGAGAAACCCCACCTCCTGCACCAACGACAGAAGAGCTCTTAAGGGCTTTTATCGAAATGGTAGAGTTGCAGAAAGGCAAAAATATGCCGGGATCCATTGAGCGCTGGCTCCTCAATCATAGTGTGAGTGTAGAAGCAGAGGAAGCGATGAAATTCTTTTTTAGTGATGCTGAAGTAAGTGATATGTCCTGTAAAGCAGTACGGGACAACTTAGATGAAGCTAGAGAAGAAGCGGAAAAGTTTGCTGAGAGAAACGATAATGACAGAGTCATAGATTTTCAATTTATACCTCATCAGTTTCGGATGTATGTGGAAACCGACAGGAAGGGGAAATACACAACCGTATCAGATGAGGGTGTGCCAGCTATCAGCTCAGAGTCTTCAGCACGAATTGGCGAACCTGCTGGCTTCGACATATCTTGTAGTTAAATCTTATAAACTAAGATGAGGAGGACTGGATAGGTGCGTGATAGACAAAACCTAAGAATACTATTCACTCTTTGTGCCCTGTGGATGTTGTTATTCATTCCTTTGCAGCCGGCCATCGCAGATGTAGATGATGTAATCACCGACAATGGAGGAATTAATAAAACAGATCCTAGCGATGGATCAGATGAGTCCGCCGGTGGAGGTGGAGATGATGTCCCTTGGTGGGAAGAAGCCTGGGATAAGGTAGTAGATGTAGGATCAGACTGGAAAGATCAATTAGGTGAAATTGGGAAAGATATCAGCAATGAGTGGAATGATTTCTTAGACTCATCAGAGCAAGTCTTTTCAGATGTTTCTGATTGGTTTGATACAAAGTGGAATGAAGCAGGAGACTGGCTAGATACAAAATGGAACGAAGCAGGAGATTGGCTAGATAAAAATAAATGGGCTCAGACCCTAATTGCAGCAGTCATTGCAACGGTAGTCATTGTGGCAGTTATTGCTGGATTGGTGGCACTTGGGGTCGTGGGAGCCATTTCCATTGCTGTTGTAGCGGTAATCGCAGTGGGTGCAATCGCTGGAGGTTTTATCTATCAGTGGATAGCAGGAGATGACTACAGCTTTTGGGGGGCATTAGGAAGCTCGACCGTTGGAGGAATTCTCGGATATTTGGGTATGGCTTCTGGTGCCTTTGCTTCTGCATGGGGATGGTTACGGGCAACCGCATGGCCAGCTGTCCAAGGCTGGGTTAGAAATACGGCGGTTCCGTGGATTGTCGGCAAATGGCAAGCTGGTGTAAACTGGGCGAGAACCGTTGCTTTCCCGTTCATTCGAACCAAGTTTACGGCTGGGGTAAATTTTGTTCGTACGAAATTTACAGCTGGGATGAATTGGGTGAGAACAACTGCTTTTCCTTGGATTCGTACTAAGGCGATTGCAGGGTGGAATTTTATTAAGGCAAATTATACGTTTGGTAATATTTTTAAAGGTATGAAGATAGGTGGTTTCATAAGCGGTGCGGCCTCGGCCACAACGGGCATTCTTACGGGTGATTTTAACCTAATTGATGTAGCTGTAGATACATTTGTAGGAGCAATCTCAGGTGGAATACTAGGGCCTTATATGGCGGTTCAAACTTCACTTAGTGGATTATCGATTGCTTCATTAAGTGTATATGGTGGACTTGAAAGTACTCTAGGTGATGGGTTGAAAGAAATGTTAAAGTTTGTTGTGGATGATAACATGAGCTGGGGAGATGCTTTTGAAAAAGCGGACTGGTTAAATCCTAAAAACTTTATCCTAGGTTCTGTTATTGGGGGACTTTCTGTCAAATTCCTTGCTCCTTTACTGGAAAGGTTTACCACAATAAATCAAGAGGTCCTTGACTATGGTGGAAAAACATTCGAAGAGTTGGTGAAGAAGGGAACAGGGGAAACAGTAGATTATATTAATGAACAGTTAGATAAATGGACTTCTAACGATACCCCTAAAGATAATGGAACAAACAATGAACATCCAAAATCGCAAAATCAAGGTGAGCAAACCAACGGAAACAATACACAGACAAATGATAACAATACACAAAATCAGACTGAAACAGAAACTGATAATAGTCAATCAAGACCTGTTCAAAACAGTCCAGTTAACCCTAATGTAGCACCGACAATAAACTAGAGAGGGGGGGCAAAATGGAAAGGAAGAAATTTTCATTAATTACTAACATCTATCAAGCTATTGTTGTAGTAATGTTTGTCATCTATGCCTATAATGTACAAGAAAATTGGAGAATCGATGTTTCAGAAGAGAAGTACACGTTAATGGCGTTTGTCATTCTTTTTCTTTTAGGTGGAGCATTATCAGCGGTAGAGCTTAAGGCCTCGACAGGTAAAGATAAAACAGTTTCCAAGAAGGCTATATACTGGGGGATTGCCTTTACCCTTGTATTTTTTGCATGGAGGCTAGCATTAGGATTATTTTAGACTGAAAAATTGATTAGAGTACCTAAGAGGAGATCAATCTAAAGGATCTCTACTAGATAGAATTTTAAGTTAATGCGACGTGTTAAAGCGTCGCATTTTGGTATGCTCCGGTACAGCCACCTGTTGCTTGAAATCAGTAAATAGAAATGAGGTGGGCAAATGGAGACAAAGAAATTTAACAAATTAACAAAAATTTATCTAGTATTCTTAGTTATATCAATAATTACTTATTTCTATTATAAATTGGAAAACGGGACGATTAATGTAGCTGAAGAAAGAACAAATCTAATTATTATGATGGTTCTAGTTCTATTTGGTACGGTTATGGTTGGAATAGGAATGACGGCAATTAAAAAGAACGAAAAATATATTGAAAAAAAATCAGTATATGGTGGACTCTTAATTACAGTTATTTTTGTACTATGGAGATACTTCTTTTAATATTTTTCACATGGAGACTGATGTTTACATGGATATAGAGAAATACTCAAGAGTTAAAAATTTGTACTTAGTTTCACTTGTAGTAGGCTTAGGAATCTACTTCTATTTAAAAGTGGAAAATAACACCTTAAATATGCAGGAAGAAAAATATAATCTAATGATCATAATAGTGTTCTTATTAATAGGGGCCGTAATTGTGGGTGTTGAAATGGCAGCTAGGCAAAAAAATGAAAAATACGTATCCAAACGATCGATTTATGGTGGAATATCTATTGCTGCAGTATTTATTCTATTTCGCTTATTAATGAGTATTAATTAAATTAGATAATGATTTAACTATCAATGAGAAGGAAAGTTAATGCGACGTGTTAAAGCGTCGCATTTTTTTGTGTGAGCAAAGATATGTGTCAAAGGTCATTTTATTAGTAAATATCTTACATGACGGGAGGTTGGGCATAGGTATTTGTTCTGATTATAGAACAAACGATTAGTAGTATAATAGTAGTGTAAATTTAGGAATAAAGTGTTTACTCTTGTAAATATTGTTATCTGCTTGTATAGATAGGGTTAAAGTTTCGTTAAAAAGAACGATAAGAGAAGTGAAAATGGTAAGTTGATAGTAATACCTCAAGTACTTCCTTCCAAGAGAAAGGAGGAATATTGAATTGGTTGGTTTGGTTAGTTGAGAGTACTTATTTGAGGTTAACTATAAAAGAGATTTAGAGGAGGAACACACTTGAAGAGGCTTAGGAAACAGCTTTTTGCAGTAACAACAATGTTTGTCATGTTAATTAGTATGGTTCTCCCATATCGGGCACAGGCAGCTGAACCGATTACGGTTGCGGAGGCGATTGCGAATAATACGGGGACGGCTACTGTTGCTGGGTATATTGTAGGTTATACAACAAGTGGCAGCGGTGGAAAGGCTACATATGATTTTGAAGCCCCTTTTAAAGATGATTTGAATTTTGCTATTGCAGATAGCCCTGATGAAAGAGATGCTACAAAAATATTACCAGTTCAGCTTACATCATCGTATCGTCCAACATTTGGATTGCTTACTAATCCCTCAATTGTTGGGGAAAAGTTAGTTATCACTGGTTCACTAGAGTTATACTTTTCAGTTCCAGGTTTAAAGTCACCTTCAGCCATGTCATTCGACGGCACAACCCCACCTCCAGATGAAGAAGACCCTGTAACAGGCGAAACAGGCTTAAAAATTCGCGACATTCAAGGTCAATCTCATACTTCACCATATAAAGATAAAAATGTAGTAGATGTACCTGGCGTAGTAACATACGTTGTAGATAATTCCAACTTCTATATTCAAGATCCAAATCCAGATGACAACTCAAATACAGCAGAAGGATTACTAGTCTACAAGCCAACTCATGGTGTTGCTGTGGGAGATAGTGTAACGGTTTCTGGACTTGTAAAAGAGTGGGTTCTGGATGGTTATGCAGAAAAGCTACAAACAGATTTAGCGATGACAGAAATTAACGCTCAATCAGGAAAGATTACGAAAGTTTCTAGTGGTAATGAACTTCCAGCTCCGATCGTCATTGGTAAGGACGTAATTCCACCATCATCTGTCATCGATAATGACAAATTTGGAACGTTTGATCCAGCAGAGGATGGCATTGATTTTTACGAGAGCCTTGAAGGAATGCTCGTTTCTATCGAAAATCCAACGGTAACTGGACCACAGAAGTACGGAGAAGTTCCTATCATTACGGGTCAAGTGGAAGGAAAAGAGTATACCAAGGAAGGCATTCCTCTTTTAACAAAAGAGAATCAAAATCCTGAAAAAATGCTTCTTCAGCTTGATGATCGCAGTTATGTCACAAAAGCGGGTGACTCTTTTGGCGGAACTGTCACAGGAGTGGTGAGCTATACCTTTAGTAACTTTAAGATTCTTACAAAAGCAGCTGATCTTCCAGAACTAGTAGAACGTGAAAGAGTAAATGAAGTAACTACGATTCAACAAGCTGAAGATAAATTAACAGTTGCTGCTTATAACATCGAGAACTTCGTCGCTTCAGACACTGTGAAGCGTGATAAGCTAGCAAAATCGATGGTGGATAACCTAGGTTCACCAGATATTATCGGCTTAGTCGAGGTACTTGACGAAAGCGGTGAAACGAATAACGGTGTGGTTAAAGCTGATGCGAACTACAAAGCATTAAGTGATGCAATTGCGAGCTTTGGAGGTCCAACGTACGCATGGACAGAAATCGCTCCTGAAAACGGTAAGGACGGTGGAGTTCCTGGTGGAAACATCCGCGTAGGTTATCTTTACAATCCTGAGCGTGTTCAACTTAATGAGGCACCAAAAGGAGATGCTACAACAGCGGTTGGGTATGAAAATGGTTCACTTACATTAAACCCAGGACGTATTGACCCAACAAACTCGGCATTCAATAGTAGCCGTAAGCCACTAGCTGCTGAGTTTACGTTCCAAGGCGAAGAGGTGATTGTGATCAACAATCACTTTAACTCAAAAGGTGGAGATCAACCGTTATTTGGGAAAAATCAACCTCCTTACCTTGAAAGTGAATCACAACGTGTGGAAATTGCAAACATCGTTAATCATTTTGTCTCTGACATCAAAGAAAAGAATGAGGATGCGAATGTAGTGGTATTAGGTGACTTAAACGATTTTGAGTTTTCTGCACCACTTGCTGCATTAAAAGGTGATGATTTAACGAACTTAGTAGAAACTTTACCTGCTTCAGAAAGATACACTTACAACTATCAAGGAAATGCACAAGTACTGGATCATATTTTAGTAACAAATAACTTAGCTGAAGCAGCTGAGCTTGATATCGTAAACTTTAACTCTCCTTATATGGAAGAGCATGGACGTGCTAGTGACCATGACGCATTAGTGGCTCAGTTAGATTTAGCGGTGGAAGAAGGAACGTTCACCTTGTCCCTTCTTCATACAAATGATACACATGCGTATGTGGAACAGTTCCCACGATTAATTACGGCAGTGAATGAGCTGCGTGTTCAGAAGGAAAATAGTTTATTGCTGAATGCAGGGGATGTGTTCTCAGGAACCTTGTATTTTAGACAGTATCTAGGTCTAGCTGACTTGTATTTTATGAATCAATTAGGCTTTGATGGTATGACTCTAGGTAATCATGAATTTGATAAAGATTCTGCAACATTAGCGAACTTTATCAAACAAGCGGAGTTCCCGATCGTTTCTTCTAACGTGAACATGACAAATGATCCTGAATTAGGACCATTGTTCAATGATTCAATTGGTGGAACGAATGAACAAGGTGAGATTTTCCCAGCGATTATTAAACAAGTAGACGGGGAAGAGGTAGGTATTTTTGGATTAACAACGGAAGATACCACATTCTTAGCGAATCCTGGAGACAATGTCGTATTTGAAGATGCCGTTGAAAAAGCAAATGAAACCATTGAGATGCTTGAAGCTCAAGGTGTAGATAAGATTATTGCACTTTCGCATTTAGGCTATCAGCCAGATGTTGAGCTAGCTGGTAAAGTGGATGGAATTGACGTCATTGTTGGTGGACATTCTCATACCACGCTAACTGAACCAGTTGTTATTGAAAAAGAAGAGCCAACGTTAATCGTTCAAGCCAATGAGTATTTAAAATACCTTGGCGTGCTTGATGTAACTTTTGACGAAAACGGTGTAATTGCTGATTACGCTGGTGAATTAAAGGCATTAAGTGGCTATGCTGAAGATGCTGCAGCAAAGGCAAAGGTAGAAGAATATAAAGTACCTTTAACTGAGCTTCAAAAGCAGGTGGTAGGTAGTACATCTGTTGCCTTAAATGGTGTACGTGATGATGTGCGCAGCAAGGAAACCAATCTAGGAAACTTAATTACAGATGGAATGGTAGCTAAAGCGAATGAATTCATTCCGACGTATATTGCGATGCAAAATGGTGGAGGAATCCGTGCATCCATTGATACAGGTGATATCACTCTTGGTGAAGTATTAACGGTATTACCGTTCGGAAACAACTTAGTCACTCTAGATCTGACGGGAGAAGAAATTCTTGCTGCCTTAGAGCACAGTGTGAGTGCGCCAGGTGCTGGTGGCTTCATGCAAGTAGCCGGTCTAAAATTCAAGTATGACGCCGCTAAGCCAGTTGGTGAGCGAGTATGGTATGTGGAGGCCATGACGGCTAATGGGTATGAAGAGCTGCAGTTGGATCAAACGTACCGTGTAGCGACAAACGCCTTCACTGCTGACGGTGGGGATGGTTACACGATGTTTAAAACAGCGAAGGATGAAGGCCGTATTACTGAGCTGTACATTGTTGATTTTGAAGTATTTACATCTTACCTGGAAAAATACAACCCTGTTTCACCGGTAGTAGAAGGTAGAATCATTCAAGAAGTGTCAGATAGTGTAGCACCAAATGCTCCTGTTGTGAACGATGTTACTGATCAATCAACAGAAGTAACTGGAACAACCGAAGCGGGTGCTACCGTAGAGGTGTCTGTCGATGGAACCGTTATTGGAACAGGAACAGCATCATCAGAAAATGGAAGCTTTAACATTAAAATCTCTAAATTGACAGCTGGTACAGAGGTCTCAGTAACAGCAACAGATGCGGCTGGTAATGTCAGTGAGGCCACAGTAGTAACAGTTCTGGATGTCACAGCTCCTGAAGCGCCAAAAGTGAATTCGGTCATTCACAATGACACCGTTGTTACTGGATTAACTGAAGCGGGAGCTACGGTTAAAGTGAAGATGGGTGGAGATGAAATTGGTACGGTTGTCGCTGATAGTAACGGAAAATTCTCGGTGACAGTATCGAAGCAAAAACATAAGAACGTATTAACCGTAACGGCGACAGATGCTGCAGGAAATATAAGCAAAGCAACTACTGTTGACGTATTAAAGAAAAACGAGAAGTAATAGAGAAGGCAGGTTGCTCTAGGGCAACCTGCCTTTTGATATGGAGAGGAATCGCAAGTAAGTTTAGGGGATCGCAAATAAGTTTAAGTAATCGCAAGTAAGTCTAGCGGATCGCAAATAAGTTTTGAGAATCGCAAAAATAATTCTAGGATCGCAAATAAATTTTTAGAATCGCAAAAATAAATCTGGAATCGCAAATAAATTTTTAGAATCGCAAATAAATCTCAGAAATCGCAAATAAATCTCAGAAATCGCAAATATCCGAGGATGATCACAGCAATACTAGCAAATTTTAAGCCATTCTATTAAAAAATGCTCAGTTTCCTACTCAATAAGACCGTTTTCTCTTTCAAAAAGCCCCTTAATCTTCTCAAATGAAAGCTTTCCCGTCTCACTATAGACCACATCTGCCAAAGGGAAGGATTCTTTAGGTCCGATAGCAACAGCGAACATACCCGCCGCTTTAATGGCTTCCACACCAGCAACAGCATCCTCGACACCGATACAGTTTTCAGCGCTAACTCCCAGTAGTTTAGCTGCTGTTAAAAACACTTCAGGGTCTGGCTTTCCGTTGGTGATGGTTTTGGCGTCAACGATTACGTCAAAATCACTTTTTAGGCCAAGTGATGTCATAACGGTAAAGGCATTTTTACTAGCTGAAGCAAGCCCAAGCTTTAGTCCGTTCGCTTTAATTGCAATCAGTAACTTCTTGATTCCAGGCAGGATATCGGAAGGGGTAATATTAGTAATGAGTGTTAAATAATGGTCGTTCTTTTTTGAAGCAAGAACCTCTTTCTCTTCTACTGAAAAATCACCTGATCGTCCGCCAATCTCGAGGATTTTCTCCAGTGATTCCATTCGTGAGATGCCTTTTAACAGCTCGTTATCTTCACGGGTAAAAGTAATCCCTATATCACCAGCAAGGGCTTGCCAAGCTAAAAAGTGATACTCGGCAGTGTCAGTGATGACCCCGTCAAGGTCAAGAATAAACGCATCTACTTTCATAAGATCTCTCCCTATAAAAAAGGGGCAATAAACCAATGCCCCTCATGATTTTATTTTTTAAGAGCAACGGTCGTTGTTCCGTTTTCTGGTAATACAAGTTCCTCGCCATAAAGCTTCATTGACAATTCTGGTCCTTCTTGTGTAATCGTCACCCCATCTTTTGACACATGGATATTTAAGAAGTGGTTACGATAGACGATTTTGAAGGAATAGGAAGACCATGATTTTGGAACAAATGGTGCAAACGAAAGAGTTTCATGGGCGGTTCTCATTCCTGCAAAGCCTTGAACGATCGCAAGCCAAGCACCT
Source organism: Bacillus sp. Y1 (assembly GCF_003586445.1). Lineage (NCBI taxonomy): Bacteria > Bacillati > Bacillota > Bacilli > Caryophanales > Bacillaceae > Bacillus > Bacillus sp. Y1. Next base: position 322,173 of record NZ_CP030028.1, read on the forward strand.
GTCATACTGGTAATATGAAGACCGTCCTCTGTGTCGTTGTTGTAGTTATCTAAATCCAGACGCGCGGTACGATGGTACATCTCGTAAGCCTTTTCCTCTTTTCCAAGCTCTGCCCCTAGAATGGCATGGACGGACGGTGAAAGAGACGATTCATGAACGGTCATTGGCTCATAGAAGTTAAAGTTTCTTTCTTTTTCTTCGTAAGAGTACTCGTGATTTAAGAAATACAATCCTTGAAGAACGTCTGCTTGTTTGATGAAGCAGCTTCTCAAGATTTTATCCCATGACCATTTTTGATTTAATGGTCGATCCTCTGGTGCCAACTCGTTTACCGTTTTTAAGTCTTTATCAAGGAATGTGTCATGTTGAATGAATACATCAAGTTCTTCATCATATGGAAGGTACATTTTATCGATGATATCCTGCCATTTAGCCATTTCATCCTCTGTGATTTGAAGATCTGATACACGCTTTTCATGACCGTTTGCTTGAAGTGCAATAATGACTTCTAACGTATAGCGAAGCGTCCAACGAGCAATCGTATTGGTGTACCAGTTATTGTTGACATTATTTTCGTACTCATTTGGACCGGTCACGCCATGCATCATGTAGACATTTTTCTTTTTATGAAAATGAACACGGTCTGCCCAAAATCTCGAAATACCTGTCAGTACGTCTATGCCATACTCGTTCCAATAGGCTTGATCACCTGTATAATTGACATAGTTATAGATGGCGTAGGCAATCGCTCCATTTCGGTGAATCTCCTCAAACGTAATTTCCCATTCGTTATGACTCTCAATCCCGTTAAATGTAACCATCGGATAGAGCGCGCCCTTTAGGCCTTGCTGCTGCGCGTTATGATAAGCACCATCGAGCTGATTATGACGATAAACTAATAGATTGCGAGCTACCTCTGGGTTTGCTGTAGATAAGTAGAGAGGTAGAGCGTATGCTTCTGTATCCCAATACGTGGCACCGCCATATTTTTCTCCCGTAAATCCTTTTGGTCCGATATTCAATCGTGCGTCCTCACCATAGTAGGTACTGAACAACTGGAACAAATTGAACCGGATCCCTTGCTGAGCTTCGTCATCTCCGTTGATTTCAATATCAGCAATGCTCCAGCGCTTAAGCCAAGCTTCCTTATGTTCTTGGAGAAGGGAATCATAGCCCAATTCATGCGAATGTGTAAGTACTTCATCTGCCTTCGTTACTAACTGTGCCACTTCATAATCTCTATCTGTTGTAACAGCGACATACTTGATTAATGAAACAGGCGTATTCGTGGTAGCTTGAACAGAAATGGTGTTTTCTACATATTCTTCACGCTCAGCTGTAGAATGAGACAAGATTTCTCCATCTACTTCAAGGCGCATATTAGCAGCCACATGGAAGGTAGGAGTTCCAAAAGGATTATCCTTCGTTTTCATGACTAAATGACCGTTGTTGTTACTAACGCCTCGCTGAACTTCCAACCAAAAATCTTCCTCATAGTTGGAGTCTTCATTTCTCACATCTCCATCTAAGTAAGGAGTGAAAGTGACGTTCCCGGAATAATTTTTCGGGGTCACCTGATACTTGATAACAGCAAGCTCTGGATGGCTAATAGATAGGAAACGAACTACCTCTACATCGGTTTCCTTCCCATTTTGATTGATGGTAAAGCGACGAGTTAACACACCATGTTGCATGTCGAGTTCTCGATAATAGCTTGTGACCTGGTTTTGGTAACAATCAATTTCTTCTCCGTCGATCGCTACTCGGATGCCAATGTAGTTGATGGAGTTAATTACCTTTCCAAAATAGTGAGGATATCCGTTTTTCCACCAGCCTACTCTTGTTTTGTCTGGAAACCAAACTCCCGCGATATATGAGCCACGGTGAAAGTCTCCTGTATACGTTTCTTCAAAGTTTCCGCGCATTCCCATATGACCATTTCCAAGGCTCATCATACTTTCTGCTAGTCGAAAGTCTTCTTTGTTTACAGTTGTTTCAACGATTTTCCATGGATCGATGCTAAATAATCTTTTCATGTAATCACCTCAAAATATTTTAAGTGCGCAAACGTTTGCACCAAGCGGTAAAAAAATAAGCAAAAGATTTACACATTTATATTGTAAAGGATTTCATAAAAAATTGCTTTACAATTTGTTATATTTTTTTGACAAAAATTCACTCTACGTTTTTAACAGTATTTCTCTAATTGTTTTTTAATAGTTTTCTAATAGTATACTAATTGTTTTTTAGTTGGAACTTCTGTCATAGTATAAATGTCTATTAAAAAGGAGTTAATCTATCAATAATATTCGTTTTTTACAGGAAATTGACAAATATATCTCGAATATATGTAAAAGGTATGAAATTTTTAGCTACTTCAGGAGGTTGTTATAGGAGTGAGTCAGATGAATCCAGTGATTAACCGAATTCTTCAAAATATAGAAAAAGTAATGATTGGGAAAAGAAATGTTGCAGAGTTAAGTTTAGTAGCATTACTAGCTGAAGGACATGTGTTGTTAGAGGATGTACCAGGTGTCGGGAAGACCATGATGGTCCGTGCATTGGCGAAGTCTGTAAGCGCAGAATTTCGTCGGATTCAGTTTACTCCAGATCTTCTTCCATCCGATGTAACAGGTGTATCCATATATAATCCGCAAGAAATGGAATTTCAGTTTCGACCAGGCCCCATTATGGGGAATATCATTCTCGCAGATGAGATTAACCGAACGAGTCCAAAGACTCAATCGGCTCTCTTAGAGGGAATGGAAGAAAGTAGTGTCACCATTGATGGAGTTACACATAAGCTTGAGCGGCCGTTTTTTGTTATGGCCACGCAAAATCCAATCGAGTACGAAGGGACGTATCCACTGCCTGAGGCTCAGCTTGACCGGTTTCTATTAAAAATGAGAATGGGATACCCGGATTTAGAAGAGGAAATGGAAGTTCTTGCTCGAGCGGAAAAGAGATCACCCATTTCGGAACTACAGCCTGTGATCGACCTAGAGGAATTAAGACAGCTTCAAGAAGAAATACAAAATGTAGTGGTGGATGATACGATCAAGCGTTATATCGTGGATATTTCTCATCGAACAAGAACGCATAGCAGTGTGTACCTTGGGGCAAGTCCGCGTGGTTCAATCGGGTTAATGAAGGCCTCACAGGCGTATGCATTTATGCATAATCGCGATTATGTGTTACCTGATGATGTCCAGTATTTAGCGTCATATGTACTAGCGCATCGGATTATCCTCAAATCAGAAGCAAAGTTTGAAGGAATCACGGCCGAGGATGTTATGTCACGAGTGGTGGAAAGAGTACCTGTTCCTGTTAAAAGGCTCGTGAAGTAATGAGACAGATTTTTCTATCAATAAAACATATTTGGAAACTCATCATTCTGCTGTTTCTTATCGCTGTAACGTTTTCGTATGCGATGTTCCAAGGTGGGTTTGTCAGCTGGTTTTTATTTTATAGCTTTGTTCCTTTTGCTTTGTACGCTCTTTTCTTGGCTGCTTACTCGACTCGAAAGTTTCAGATTAGTAGAGAGTTTTCAAAATTTGAATACAGTGCAGGCGAAACCTTAAAGGTGAAAGTTCATTTGGCGAGAACAAATGCCTTTCCTCTGTTTTACCTTGTGGCAGAGGATCTATTAAGTGAACAGCTTCGCGGCAATCCCAACGCAAAAATGCTTTTATTCCCGGGCTTAAAAAAGCAGTTTACATTTGAATACGAGATTCCACAGTTACCTCGAGGGGAACATATTTTTCAGAGTGTTCGTCTCAAGCTCGGAGATCCTTTAGGTTTAATTGAGAGGCAAGTAGAATTTCATACAACGGATCGATTTATTGTTTATCCTCAAATAGAGGAGCTAGTCTACCGTCCGCATGAGAATCAGTTTGACCAAGGGATGACAGCTTCCAAGGAACGAGTGCAGAGAGATACGACGATGGCGATTGGTCTGAGAGAATACCAGCCGGGAGATAAGTTCTCTTGGATTAATTGGAAGGCAAGTGCAAAGCGAAATGATCTTATGACGAAGGAATTTGAACAGCGTCAATCGCATGATATTTGTCTTATTATGGACTGTGTACCGTCCGAAGAGTTTGAGACAGTGGTTTCCTTTACGGCATCTTTAGTCAAGGGGATTCTTCGAAAAGGGGCACAGGTGGGGCTATTAACATTGGGTAAGGATCGACAATTTTTCCCTGTCCGTAGTGGGGAAGATCATCAGCAAAGCCTTTTTTATCATCTGGCTAAAATCAAAGCAGAGAGTCAAGTGCCTCTAGATAGAGTGCTAGGGGGAGAAAGCTTTCTTGGAAATCAAACCGTCTCCTTTATGCTTGTGACTTCTCAATTAACAAAGCCGCTAATCGAAAAAGCAAGCTTTTTCTCTGTAAAAAAAGGGGCAGTAACCCTCTATTTGGTGAAAAATCAAGGAGAGTCCTTGAATCCGTTAGAAATTTCTTTGAAAGGTTCAGCAAATGCTAGAGGAGTTCGAGTGGTACTTGTTCATGCAGGGCATTTTTCGAATGTGTTTTCGGAGGTGAGCAGGTAATGACAGATGTGAACAAGAAACAAGAAACGATGTCCGCTCTCTTTCTTTACTTGCTTGGATTTTTGTTGTTATGGGAGTGGTTACGGCCAGTTGATGCACTAACCAATACAGGAAACATTTATATTTTTCTAGGCTTTCTGTTACTATGCCTGGTGCTTTCTTTTTCGAAGGTTCAGGTTTTAATTGGAGCATTGCTGAAGACCGTCTATATCCTTTATTTTATTCATCACTATTATTTTGAAGGGTCTTTTTTTCAATTATCATGGCTTTCGCAGTTTTGGGATGATTTGATCCTTAATATAAGCAATTCGTTTCAGATGGAATGGAGTGGGCTAACCTTTGTGTTTAGAAGCCTTCTATTCTTTATTCTGCTTTGGCTCATGGCATATTTGATCCACTATTGGCTGATTATTCGAAGACAAATTTTTATTTTCTTTTTTATGACCCTTGTTTACATTACCGTATTAGATACATTTACTCCGTACGAAGCAGACGGTGCGATTGTTCGAACAGTAGTCGTTGGTTTTGCTGTGATGGGAATGTTAACGTTTCAGCGTTTAGTTGAGAGAGAAGCAATTGTTAAGGGGCTGACCTCCAAAGGTAAGTGGGGACTACCTCTGCTTTTAATGATTGGGGCCAGTGTCGCTCTTGGGTTTGGTGGACCAAAAGCAGAACCGATTTGGCCGGATCCTGTTCCGTACCTGACTTCCTATTCAGAAGATAGTGGAGGAGGAGCGGGTGGACAAAGGGTAGGTTACGGTACCGATGATACGAGTCTAGGAGGTCCGTTTGTTGGAGACGATACGGTTGTTTATGAGACCGAAGTGGACCAAAGGCATTACTGGAGGGTAGAAACAAAGGATATTTATACGGGAAAGGGCTGGGAGGTATCGAGCTCTGATGATCCGATTCCGTTTGCTCAAAATGAAGTGTTTCCCATTAGCTCCTTTAATCAAGAAGGATTAGAGGTAAAGGAAGTGACGGCAAATGTATCCTCTGTTCGGAATTATCCGCATATCATCTACCCGTTAGGGCTGAAATCCGTCAGTACCGACAATGGAAACTACTCCTTTCGTGTCAATGGAGGGCTCGAAAAGGTATACACATTAGAGGGTGATCGAACCGCGTCATTAGAAGAATATTCTGTATCGTACGACATTCCGAGATACAGTGTAACCGCAATGAAGGCAACCAAAAGCTTAGAGGAAGCCGGGTTAAGTCAAGAGTTTATCTATCAATATACGCAGCTTCCTGAAGTGTTGCCGCAACGAGTGAAGGACTTGGCGCTTGAAATTACAGGTGAACAAGAAACATGGTTTGATAAAGCGAGAGCAGTAGAAAGATACTTTGGGATGAACGGATTTACGTATGATCAAATTGACGTGGCAGTACCAGGTGCAGATGAAGATTACGTAGATCAGTTTTTATTTGAAACACTAAGAGGATATTGTGATAATTATTCTACCTCAATGGTTGTATTATTACGCTCAGTAGGTATTCCTTCTCGTTGGGTAAAGGGATATACAGAAGGGGAGTATCAAGGACCGACGGATTCAGGGAAACGAGGCTATACGATTACAAATAACAATGCGCATTCGTGGGTCGAGGTATATTTTCCTGGGGTAGGTTGGGTTCCTTTTGAGCCTACGCAAGGTTTTTCAAGTAATGTCCAATTAAATTTCGATTCAACCACTCAGGACTCAACGGAGGTAGAGACACCTGAAACTGCGGAACAGCCAGATGTTGAAAAATCAGAAGCACCTGAAGAAACAGTTTCCGCTGAAAGCTCTTTTTCTTGGAAGGATTTATGGACCAAAATAGAGGTAGGTTTTGTTGAACACTGGAAAAAAGGACTGATTATTCTAGGTGTGATGGGAGTAGTTGCCTTTATTGCCTATAAATTAAGGTTAAAATGGCTTCCGCATGTACTGGTTCTCATTTTTAGGTTTAAAAAGAAAGATGATGACTTCTCAAAAGCCTATTTGGCCTTATTAAAGCAGCTAGATCGATATGGGATTAAGAGAAAGGAACATCAAACACTCCGAGACTATGCCGATTATGTCGATTACTTCTTTTCCTCGAAAGATATGGGGACACTGACTTCTGTATACGAGAGATATGTGTACAAAGGTAAGCTTGAAGAAGGTAGCTGGGACCAAACGCGAGAATTGTGGGAAAATTTAATTAAAAAGACAATTGCTTGACCGATAAAACGACATGTTGTTACAATAATCTCTAATATTATAAAAATGTATCTCTTCATATATCCTCGAAAATATGGTTCGAGAGTCTCTACCAAATCGCCGTAAATGATTTGACTATGAAGGCGGAGCTTTCTATGGTTGTTAGAGATATCAGCTAGAATTCTGCCTTCAAAAATTTTTTTTGGAGTAGAATTCTAGCTTTTTTATTGGGAAAAATAACGATGAGGTGAATTGGATGTCTGAAAAGGTAGGTTTATCAGGTCAGGAAATGATCGTTGTATTGGACTTTGGAAGTCAGTACAATCAGTTGATTACTAGAAGGATTCGTGAATTTGGTGTGTATAGTGAACTGCACCCTCATACGATTACTGCAGATGAAATCCGTCAAATGAATCCAAAGGGGATTATTTTATCTGGTGGTCCAAACAGCGTGTATGATGAAGGTTCGTTCCGTTGCGATGAAGAAATTTTTGAACTTGGATTGCCAATCCTAGGAATTTGTTACGGCATGCAGCTAATGACGACTCATTTTAATGGGAAAGTAGAACCAGCTAAGCACCGTGAGTATGGAAAAGCAGCTATTCAAATTGAAAACCAATCAAAATTATTTGCTGACCTTCCACAGGAGCAAATCGTTTGGATGAGCCATGGAGATTTAGTAGTAGAAGCTCCCGCGGGCTTTACTGTAGATGCAGTTAGTCCATCTTGTCCGATTTCTTCTATGAGTGATGCGGATCGTAAGTTATTCGGGGTACAATTCCATCCAGAGGTTCGTCATTCTGTTTACGGAAATGAACTGTTAAAGAATTTCGTCTTTGGTGTGTGCGAATGTGCTGGAAACTGGTCGATGGAAAACTTTATCGAGGTTGAAATGGAAAAAATCCGCCAGCTAGTTGGTGACAAAAAGGTTCTTTGCGCATTAAGTGGTGGAGTGGACTCATCAGTTGTAGCAGTACTCATTCATAAAGCAATCGGTGATCAATTAACATGTATCTTCGTTGACCATGGTTTACTTCGTAAAGGGGAAGCCGACAGTGTAATGAAGACTTTTGCAGAAGGCTTTAACATGAACGTTATTAAGGTAGATGCAAAGGATCGCTTCTTAGGGAAGTTGGCTGGAGTAAGTGACCCAGAACAAAAGCGTAAAATCATTGGTAATGAGTTCATTTATGTGTTTGATGATGAAGCAGCAAAACTTGAGGGAATAGATTTCCTAGCTCAGGGAACTCTATATACAGATATTATTGAAAGTGGAACCGCTACAGCTCAAACCATTAAGTCACATCACAATGTTGGTGGTCTTCCTGAAGATATGCAATTCACATTAATTGAGCCACTTAGCACACTATTCAAAGATGAAGTACGTGCCCTTGGTACGGAGCTTGGAATTTCTGATGAAATCGTTTGGCGCCAACCTTTCCCGGGACCAGGACTTGGCATTCGTGTGCTTGGAGAAATTTCTGAAGATAAACTTGAAATCGTTCGTGAATCGGATGCGATTTTACGTGCGGAAATTAAGAAGGCTGGACTTGATCGTGATATTTGGCAATACTTCACCGTCCTACCTGACATTCGTTCAGTGGGTGTAATGGGAGATGCTCGTACGTATGATTATACGATCGGTATTCGTGCGGTTACTTCTATTGATGGGATGACTTCTGACTGGGCAAGAATTCCGTGGGAAGTATTAGAAATCATTTCTACTCGTATTGTTAACGAAGTTAGCCATGTAAACCGAGTCGTCTATGATATCACAAGTAAGCCACCAGCAACAATTGAGTGGGAATAAAATCTAACAAAATACGAACAATAAAACGGACATTTGAAAAAATGTTCGTTTTTTATATTGACGAAAATACGAGAGATTGGTATGATGAAAAAGTACTAATAAATGTCGTTTTTCGTCGTATAATCTTGGGGATATGGCCCAGAAGTTTCTACCGAGCTACCGTAAATAGCTTGACTACGAGGTGAGTGATATAAAAGGGCTCTTTCTTTGCCCTCTATTTCGCGAATCTTTGTTGTCAGGCGCTCCTAGTTGTTTGGAGCGTTTTTATTTTTCAAAAAATGGAGGAAAAGAAATGAAAAAATACTTTCAATTTGAAGAGCTTGGAACGAACTATCGTCGCGAGTTTATGGGTGGATTAACAACCTTCCTAGCAATGGCATATATTTTAGTAGTCAATCCACTTACTTTGACACTAGCAGATGTACCTGATCTTCCTGATGCCATGCGTATGGATTATGGAGCGGTCTTTGTAGCTACAGCATTAGCAGCAGCAGTAGGGTCGATCATTATGGGACTAATAGGTAAGTTCCCGATTGCACTAGCACCTGGTATGGGTCTAAATGCATTTTTTGCTTACTCAGTCGTATTAACTCATGGAGCACCATGGCAACATGCCTTGGCAGCTGTATTTATTTCAAGTGTTTTCTTCTTATTATTAACCATCTCTGGGTTACGTGAAAAAATCATTAATGCCATTCCGGTAGAATTAAAGCACGCAGTGGGTGCTGGTATCGGACTGTTCATTACCTTTATTGGATTGAAAAATGCAGGAATTATCGTAAATAATGATGCAACACTAGTTGGACTTGGAGATTTAACAGCTGGTAATACTCTACTTGCTATTTTTGGTCTTCTTATTACAGTAATCATGATGACAAGAGGTATTAACGGAGCCGTATTCTTCGGAATGATTATTATGGTTATCGTTGGTATGATCTTTAACTTAATTGATGCACCTGAAAAGGTTGTTGGAGCAGTACCGAGCCTTGAACCAACATTCGGTTCTCTATTCTCAGCATTTGGTGATCCATCTTTCTACACAGCTACGATGCTTGGGATTGTGTTAACTTTCTTATTCGTTGACTTTTTTGATAACGCAGGAACGCTTGTAGCAGTTGCGAATCAAGCGGGATTAATGAAAGAAGATAAACTTCCTAATGCAGGAAAAGCTTTATTTGCAGATTCTATTGCATCATTAGTAGGTTCTATTTTTGGAACATCAACAACCACTTCTTATATTGAATCATCTGCAGGGGTAGCTTCAGGAGCAAGATCAGGTTTTGCAGCACTTGTAACAGCAGGATTCTTCTTATTATCGTTATTCTTTTTCCCTGTATTATCGGTTGTTACATCACCTGTAACAGCTCCGGCATTAATAATTGTAGGGGTACTCATGGTATCTTCTTTAGGGAAAATTGAATGGAATCGTTTTGAGATTGCTGTACCATCTTTCTTAACAATTATTGCTATGCCACTAACGTATAGCATCGCAACAGGAATCGCAGCTGGGTTCATCTTCTACCCAATTACTATGATGGTAAAAGGGCGTACAAAAGAAATTCACCCAGTCATGTACGTATTCTTTGTTATCTTCCTGTTATACTTTATGTTCTTAACCGAATAGGATTTAGGGGTTGGCTACTCGTAGTCAACCCCTTTTATTGTGAATATTTTCTGAAAAAAATGAATGCGTTTGCGTATTCTAATTGACAAGCTTTTGTCCCCTATATATGATTAAACTTATTATGTCGAAGCTCTCAAGATAAAGCGGGGAATTATGATGTCTGGACTTATCATTAGCAAAAATTTAAATAATAATGTAGTGATAGCTGACCACTCGGACTATGGAGAGGTTGTTGTGATCGGTAAAGGCATCGGATTTAACCGTAAAACGGGAGATGTCATCGACGAGGCGTCAGCGGAAAAGCTTTTTGTATTAAAAAATGAAAAGGAGCAAGAAAATTATATAAAACTCCTTCCATTTGTTGAGAGCAATCTTCATGAAGTGTTCATTTCTGCGATTGAGTTAATAAAGAAAAGAGCAAATGCAGAGTTAAATGAGCATATCCATGTCGCGTTAACTGACCATTTAATGTTTGCTGTCAGCAGGCTTTCGAAAGGGATGGAAATGAGAAATCCTTTCTTAATAGAGACGAAAGCGCTCTATCCATTCGAGTATGAAATTGCTAAAGAAGTAGTAAATATGATCAAAGAGCATACAGGACTGGATCTTCCTGAAGGGGAAGTAGGATTTATTTCTCTGCATATTCATAGTGCTGTGATGAATAGAAATCTCTCTGAAGTGAATCAGCACTCTCAATTGGTTACTCGATTGATTGATATGATTGAAGAACAACTTGAAATAGTAATCGATAAGGAAAGTATTGATTATATGAGGCTTGTTCGACATATACGATTCACCATTGAGCGTGTTCATAACGGAGAAAAAGTAGAAGAACCAGAAAAAATCGCAAACCTCTTGAAAGAGGAGTATCCGGTGTGTTACAATCTCTCATGGAAGCTCATTAAAGTGATGCAACAAGCATTAAAGAAAACGGTATTTGATGCAGAAGCAGTGTATCTAACGATGCATTTGCAAAGGCTTCAAAAGAAAGTTAAATAATCGAACTTATCTTTTATACGTGTTACTGATTCGATCAGGCATGAGTGAAGAAGATAATTGAAATGGAGAATTACGGGTAATATAACCTTGTAAGCTCTATTTTGATTCCTTTTTCCCTCATGCCTTTTTTGTTTTCTTTTTGCAAATTGGGAAACAACGATGAGCGAAACAAATTATTTAGGAGGTTATACCATGTTTAAAAAGGTGTTTGGTGTTTTACAAAAAGTTGGTAAAGCATTGATGTTACCAGTTGCTTTACTTCCTGCAGCAGGTATTTTACTTGCATTAGGGGCAGCGCTTAAAAACCCTGCATTGTTGGAGTTAGCTCCATTTTTAGATAACAATGGAGTAGCGATGGTTGCTTCAATTATGCAAAGTGCCGGGGATATCGTATTCGGAAACCTTCCAGTACTCTTTGCGGTTGGGGTTGCGGTTGGTTTAGCAGGTGGAGATGGAGTAGCTGGATTAGCTGCAATCATCGGATACTTAATTATGAATGTAACAATGGGTACTGCTTTAGGCTTAACGGCTGAAGATGTAAACGGATTAAATTACTCAAGTATTCTAGGAGTTCCAACTCTACAAACTGGGGTATTCGGTGGTATCATCGTCGGTATTATCGCAGCAGGTCTTTACAATAAGTACTATGAAATTGAATTACCATCTTATTTAGGGTTCTTTGCTGGTAAACGTTTCGTACCAATTATCACAGCTGCAACGGCAGTAATCTTAGGACTTGTGATGTTAATTGTATGGCCACCAATTCAAAATGGTCTAAATGCATTCTCTCAAAACATGGTTCACGCAAACTTAACATTATCAGCGTTTATCTTTGGTGTTATTGAGCGTTCATTAATTCCATTCGGATTGCACCATATCTTCTACTCACCTTTCTGGTATGAGTTTGGTCAATACACAACGCTTGCTGGAGATGTGGTTCGTGGTGACCAACGTATCTTCATGGCAGAAATTAGCGATAATGTTCAAAACCTAACAGCAGGTACGTTCATGACTGGTAAGTTCCCGTTCATGATGTTCGGTTTACCTGCAGCAGCATTAGCAATTTATCACGAAGCTCGTCCTGAAAGAAAAGTGGTTGTTGGTGGACTTATGGCATCAGCTGGTTTAACAGCTTTCTTAACAGGTATTACGGAGCCAATTGAATTCTCATTCTTATTCGTTGCACCAATTCTATTTGCTATCCATGCAGTATTTGCTGGTCTATCATTTATGGTAATGCATCTTTTAGATGTAAAAATCGGTATGACATTCTCTGGTGGTTTAATTGACTATATTCTATTTGGTCTAATCAACCCACAAACAAATGCTTGGTTAGTTATCCCTGTCGGTCTTGTGTTTGCGGTAATTTACTACTTCGGTTTCCGTTTTGCGATCCGTAAGTGGAACTTAAAGACTCCAGGTCGTGAAGTAGAAGAAGAAACAGAAGGAGCTGCTGGACAAACTAGCGACCTTCCATACGATATTTTAGAAGCAATGGGTGGAAAAGAGAATATCTCTCACCTTGATGCATGTATCACTCGTCTTCGTGTATCTGTAAATGATATTGGATCTGTTGATAAAGATAGACTGAAAAAGCTAGGAGCGGCAGGAGTACTTGAAGTAGGTAACAACATTCAAGCAATCTTTGGTCCTCGTTCTGAAACAATTAAAGGTCAAATGAAAGACATTATGGCTGGAAAAAGACCAACTCCAGCAGCAAAAGCTACTGAAACAACAAATGCAGTAAACACAGCTACTTCAAGTGAGGATGCTTTCGTTTCACCATTAACAGGTAACCTAAAGCCAATCACAGAAGTTCCTGATGCAGTATTCTCTGGTAAAATGATGGGTGACGGATTCGCGATTGAGCCAACAGAAGGTACAGTTGTATCACCTGTAAACGGTAAAATCGTTAACCTATTCCCAACTAAGCATGCAATCGGAATTGTGTCTGATAGCGGACGCGAAATCCTAATCCATTTTGGTATTGATACAGTAAACCTAAAAGGAGAAGGTTTTGAAGCGTTAGTTGGCGAAAATGATACAGTAGTTGCAGGTCAACCATTACTTATGGTAGATCTTGAGTATATTAAAAACAATGCAACATCAACCATTACTCCTGTAGTATTTACAAACCTTGCTGAAGGTGAAAAAGTAACAATCAACAAGCAAGGTGCTGTAACACTTAAGGATCAAAACATCATTTCAATCACTAAGTAATATATTATAGAAGAAACACGACCAGTCTTTCCTAGGAGAGGCTGGTTTTTTAGTTAGGGAATTATGAAATTCTTAAGTTGTAGGGGACTGGCGGATTTGTATTGATTGCGAATAACGATGACAGGAATCGCAAATATACTTTAGTGATCGCAAGTAACAATGAAGAATCGCAAATAAACTTTGGTAATCGCAAATAAAAATTCAGGATAGCAAATAAATTTCTAGAATCGCAAATATATCCTGAGAATCGCAAATAAACACCTAAAAAGGAGTTTGGAGGGGGAACTTTGTTCGAAAAAGTGTTCTTATTCGTTTGAAAAACCCTTTAGAGCAACAAAAAGTAATGGTTCGAAAGTAATTTTGGTCAGTTTTTTTAATTGAAGAGTAGAGAAAATAACGAATTCTCACACATGGTTTTTAGTTATAGGGTTCTGTTGGATATTATTACCACGGATATCTTGTTGACTCTCTAGGCTCACGATGGTATTATATAAAAACAGTCGCTGATGACGAGATAACAACTTAAGAAATTTTTAAAAAGTTGTTGACTTCGAGTGATTGAAATGTTATTCTAATATAGTTGCTTCTGAGGAAGCGAAATTGTTCTTTGAAAACTAAACAAATCATACGTCAACAAAAATGATAGTGTTGAAATATACACTAGCCAACGTTTTAACTTTAAGAGCTAATCTTACTCTTTATTGGAGAGTTTGATCCTGGCTCAGGACGAACGCTGGCGGCGTGCCTAATACATGCAAGTCGAGCGGACCTTTGGGAGCTTGCTCCCAAAGGTTAGCGGCGGACGGGTGAGTAACACGTGGGCAACCTGCCTATGAGACTGGGATAACTCCGGGAAACCGGGGCTAATACCGGATAATTCTTTTCTACACATGTAGAAAAGCTGAAAGATGGTTTCGCTATCACTCATAGATGGGCCCGCGGCGCATTAGCTAGTTGGTGAGGTAACGGCTCACCAAGGCGACGATGCGTAGCCGACCTGAGAGGGTGATCGGCCACACTGGGACTGAGACACGGCCCAGACTCCTACGGGAGGCAGCAGTAGGGAATCTTCCGCAATGGACGAAAGTCTGACGGAGCAACGCCGCGTGAGTGATGAAGGTTTTCGGATCGTAAAACTCTGTTGTTAGGGAAGAACAAGTACCGGAGTAACTGCCGGTACCTTGACGGTACCTAACCAGAAAGCCACGGCTAACTACGTGCCAGCAGCCGCGGTAATACGTAGGTGGCAAGCGTTGTCCGGAATTATTGGGCGTAAAGCGCGCGCAGGTGGTCTCTTAAGTCTGATGTGAAAGCCCCCGGCTCAACCGGGGAGGGTCATTGGAAACTGGGAGACTTGAGTGCAGGAGAGAAGAGTGGAATTCCACGTGTAGCGGTGAAATGCGTAGAGATGTGGAGGAACACCAGTGGCGAAGGCGACTCTTTGGCCTGTAACTGACACTGAGGCGCGAAAGCGTGGGGAGCAAACAGGATTAGATACCCTGGTAGTCCACGCCGTAAACGATGAGTGCTAAGTGTTAGAGGGTTTCCGCCCTTTAGTGCTGCAGCAAACGCATTAAGCACTCCGCCTGGGGAGTACGGCCGCAAGGCTGAAACTCAAAGGAATTGACGGGGGCCCGCACAAGCGGTGGAGCATGTGGTTTAATTCGAAGCAACGCGAAGAACCTTACCAGGTCTTGACATCCTCTGACAACCCTAGAGATAGGGCGTTCCCCTTCGGGGGACAGAGTGACAGGTGGTGCATGGTTGTCGTCAGCTCGTGTCGTGAGATGTTGGGTTAAGTCCCGCAACGAGCGCAACCCTTGATCTTAGTTGCCAGCATTTAGTTGGGCACTCTAAGGTGACTGCCGGTGACAAACCGGAGGAAGGTGGGGATGACGTCAAATCATCATGCCCCTTATGACCTGGGCTACACACGTGCTACAATGGGTGGTACAAAGGGCAGCAAAACCGCGAGGTCGAGCCAATCCCATAAAACCACTCTCAGTTCGGATTGTAGGCTGCAACTCGCCTACATGAAGCTGGAATCGCTAGTAATCGCGGATCAGCATGCCGCGGTGAATACGTTCCCGGGCCTTGTACACACCGCCCGTCACACCACGAGAGTTTGTAACACCCGAAGTCGGTGGGGTAACCGTAAGGAGCCAGCCGCCTAAGGTGGGACAGATGATTGGGGTGAAGTCGTAACAAGGTAGCCGTATCGGAAGGTGCGGCTGGATCACCTCCTTTCTAAGGAAAATTGAGGCTTACGACCTTCGGTCGAAGCTAACAGCGTTGATGATATGATTTGTTTAGTTTTGAGAGAGCAATCTCTCTATGATAATCGTTCTTTGAAAACTAGATAATGTAATATGAAGAAGGCAAAAAAGAAATACCGAGTAATCGCCATTTTAGTTTTCTCTCTAATTTATTAGAGAAACTTTTTAACCGTAGGTTAAGTTAGAAAGGGCGCACGGTGGATGCCTTGGCACTAGGAGCCGATGAAGGACGGGACTAACACCGATATGCTTCGGGGAGCTGTAAGTAAGCTTTGATCCGGAGATTTCCGAATGGGGAAACCCCCTATCCGTAATGGGATAGGATCTTTACCTGAATACATAGGGTATTGAAGGCAGACCCGGGGAACTGAAACATCTAAGTACCCGGAGGAAGAGAAAGCAAACGCGATTCCCTGAGTAGCGGCGAGCGAAACGGGATTAGCCCAAACCAAGAGGCTTGCCTCTTGGGGTTGTAGGACACTCTATACGGAGTTACAAAGGAATGAAGTAGACGAATCGATCTGGAAAGGTCAGTCATAGAAGGTAACAACCCTGTAGTTGAAACTTCGTTCCCTCTTGAGTGGATCCTGAGTACGGCGGAACACGTGAAATTCCGTCGGAAGCAGGGAGGACCATCTCCCAAGGCTAAATACTCCCTAGTGACCGATAGTGAACCAGTACCGTGAGGGAAAGGTGAAAAGCACCCCGGAAGGGGAGTGAAAGAGATCCTGAAACCGTGTGCCTACAAGTAGTTAGAGCCCGTTAATGGGTGATAGCGTGCCTTTTGTAGAATGAACCGGCGAGTTACGATTACATGCGAGGTTAAGTTGGAAAGACGGAGCCGTAGCGAAAGCGAGTCTGAATAGGGCGCTTTAGTATGTGGTCGTAGACCCGAAACCAGGTGATCTACCCATGTCCAGGGTGAAGTCCAGGTAACACTGGATGGAGGCCCGAACCCACGCACGTTGAAAAGTGCGGGGATGAGGTGTGGGTAGCGGAGAAATTCCAATCGAACTTGGAGATAGCTGGTTCTCTCCGAAATAGCTTTAGGGCTAGCCTCATGTAGTAAGAGTCTTGGAGGTAGAGCACTGTTTGGACTAGGGGCCCTCATCGGGTTACCGAATTCAGACAAACTCCGAATGCCAAAGACTTATCCATGGGAGTCAGACTGCGAGTGATAAGATCCGTAGTCGAAAGGGAAACAGCCCAGACCACCAGCTAAGGTCCCAAAGTATACGTTAAGTGGCAAAGGATGTGGAGTTGCTTAGACAACCAGGATGTTGGCTTAGAAGCAGCCACCATTTAAAGAGTGCGTAATAGCTCACTGGTCGAGTGACTCCGCGCCGAAAATGTAACGGGGCTAAACGTATCACCGAAGCTGTGGATTGACATCTAAGATGTCAGTGGTAGGAGAGCGTTCTAAGGGCGTTGAAGCTAGACCGGAAGGACTGGTGGAGCGCTTAGAAGTGAGAATGCCGGTATGAGTAGCGAAAGATGGGTGAGAATCCCATCCACCGAATGCCTAAGGTTTCCTGAGGAAGGCTCGTCCGCTCAGGGTTAGTCGGGACCTAAGCCGAGGCCGAAAGGCGTAGGCGATGGACAACAGGTTGATATTCCTGTACCACCAAATTACCGTTTGAGTGATGGGGGGACGCAGGAGGATAGGGTAAGCGCGCTGTTGGATATGCGCGTCCAAGCAGTTAGGCTGCAAGTGAGGCAAATCCCACTTGCATAAGGCTGAGCTGTGATGGCGAGGGAAATATAGTACCGAAGTTCCTGATTCCACACTGCCAAGAAAAGCCTCTAGCGAGGTAACAGGTGCCCGTACCGCAAACCGACACAGGTAGGCGAGGAGAGAATCCTAAGGTGAGCGAGAGAACTCTCGTTAAGGAACTCGGCAAAATGACCCCGTAACTTCGGGAGAAGGGGTGCTCTTCAGGGTGAATAGCCCAGAAGAGCCGCAGTGAATAGGCCCAGGCGACTGTTTAGCAAAAACACAGGTCTCTGCGAAGCCGCAAGGCGAAGTATAGGGGCTGACGCCTGCCCGGTGCTGGAAGGTTAAGAGGAGGGGTTAGCTCACGCGAAGCTCTGAATCGAAGCCCCAGTAAACGGCGGCCGTAACTATAACGGTCCTAAGGTAGCGAAATTCCTTGTCGGGTAAGTTCCGACCCGCACGAAAGGCGTAACGATCTGGGCACTGTCTCAACGAGAGACTCGGTGAAATTATAGTACCTGTGAAGATGCAGGTTACCCGCGACAGGACGGAAAGACCCCGTGGAGCTTTACTGTAGCCTGATATTGAATTTTGGTACAGCTTGTACAGGATAGGTAGGAGCCTGAGAAGCCGGAGCGCTAGCTTCGGTGGAGGCGTCGGTGGGATACTACTCTGGCTGTATTGAAATTCTAACCCTCACCCCTGATCGGGGTGGGAGACAGTGTCAGGTGGGCAGTTTGACTGGGGCGGTCGCCTCCTAAAAAGTAACGGAGGCGCCCAAAGGTTCCCTCAGAATGGTTGGAAATCATTCGTAGAGTGTAAAGGCACAAGGGAGCTTGACTGCGAGACCTACAAGTCGAGCAGGGACGAAAGTCGGGCTTAGTGATCCGGTGGTTCCGCATGGAAGGGCCATCGCTCAACGGATAAAAGCTACCCCGGGGATAACAGGCTTATCTCCCCCAAGAGTCCACATCGACGGGGAGGTTTGGCACCTCGATGTCGGCTCATCGCATCCTGGGGCTGTAGTCGGTCCCAAGGGTTGGGCTGTTCGCCCATTAAAGCGGTACGCGAGCTGGGTTCAGAACGTCGTGAGACAGTTCGGTCCCTATCCGTCGTGGGCGTAGGAAATTTGAGAGGAGCTGTCCTTAGTACGAGAGGACCGGGATGGACGCACCGCTGGTGTACCAGTTGTCTTGCCAAAGGCATCGCTGGGTAGCTATGTGCGGAAGGGATAAGTGCTGAAAGCATCTAAGCATGAAGCCCCCCTCAAGATGAGATTTCCCATAGCGCAAGCTAGTAAGATCCCTGAAAGATGATCAGGTTGATAGGTCAGAGGTGGAAGCGCGGTGACGTGTGGAGCTGACTGATACTAATCGATCGAGGACTTAACCAAATTTAAGATGAAACGTATTTCTTCTTCTTCATTCATTATCTAGTTTTGAAGGAATGATTCCTTCAAGTGAATACTAGTCTAGTGGCGATAGCGAAAAGGTCACACCCGTTCCCATACCGAACACGGAAGTTAAGCTTTTCAGCGCCGATGGTAGTTGAGGGTTTCCCTCTGTGAGAGTAGGACGTCGCTAGGCAAAGGAAAAAGCACCTGATTGGGTGCTTTTTTGTTGTGTTTATTTTTCAACTGGAAGTTTTATTTGTGGAGATCATTAAGACAGATATTATGTACTTGTGGAAGGAAAGGTTACACATCGTATGTTCTTGTAGGAGGGATCGATCTGCATATTCTAAATCATTGAAAGCTATCTTTGTTTTAGGTACGAGTGATTGCTCATTTCCTAAGTGCTCACTTTTATGACTTATAGTACCACTTATATCTCGCCTAAAGGTCATAATCCAACGTTTATGACCTGAAAATCACTCAAATCCTAAAGCCACGAGTCATAAAGCAACGTTTATGACCTGAAAGTCACTCAAATCCTAAAGCCACGAGTCATAACCCACTATTTATGACCTGTAAGCGACTCAAATCCAGAAGCAACATGTCATAAACTCACTATGTTGATCTGGAGCACCCCCCTTTTATCTAACTGAGAGCGACGAGTCTCCTTTCAAACGGTCAAATCGATATGCCCAACTATTTATATGCCCACAAAAAAAGCACCAATAACGGTGCTTTTTTAATGCTTCAAATGATACGGCAGTGTCGAAACAATAACATTTTTTCTATAAAGCAAGAAGGAACGGATTAACAGGCTTGATTGGTTATGAAGCATGTTATGCCAGCCTTTTTTCGGAATGAACTGAGGGATTAGAACAGTTACCCGGTAATTAGACTCACTTGCTTTATGCTCGACAGTGTCGACAAATTTGGTGAGTGGGTGAATTATGCTTCTATAATGAGAATGTAATGTGACCAATCGTACGTCAGGCTGCCACTTTTTCCATTTTTCCTCAAAGCGTTTTTCTTCTTCCCGATCAAAGGCTACATACACAGCAATTACTTGGCTTGCTGATAGTGATTTAGCATAGTTAATGGAATTCTCCACTACATGGGTAATGCCAGCCACAGGTACGATGATGACATTTCCTTCGATGGGTAGTGCTGCTTCGCAAGTGGTGACACGAAGCTGATCCGCAATTGCCTCATAGTGCTTATGGATTTTATGAAAGATCAGTACAATCACAGGAATAAAAACAAGAACTGGCCATACCTGGCTAAACTTTGTAATAAAAAACATCATGGTAACTACGAAACTTATCAGAGCGCCGGTTGTGTTTATCGCGAGCTTTGATATCCAGCCGGTTGGCTTTTCGCGGATCCATTTTACCATCATTCCAGTTTGAGAAAGAGTAAATGGAATAAAAACACCAACTGCATACAACGGGATTAAATTTTCTGTATGTCCATGAAAAGTAATAATGAGCAAGATAGAAGCAAAACCTAAAATCATAATTCCATTTGAGTAGCCCAATCGATCGCCTCGAAGTGTAAACATGCGAGGTATAAATTTATCATTTGCTAAGTTTACAGCTAATAATGGAAATGCAGAGTATCCTGTATTTGCCGCTAGTATTAAAATTAATGCGGTTGTCCCTTGAATGAAGAAATACATAAAGGTTCGCCCAAAGGTTTGGCTAGCAATTTGTGAGACGACGGTTTCATCTGCCCTTGGCGTAATGCCGTAATAATAAGCTAAGACGACAATTCCAGATAATAAAATCGCAAGCAGTGTACCCATTAACATTAGTGTCCTTGCCGCATTTTTTGGTGCAGGTTCTTTAAAGTTTGGTATGGCATTTGATATAGCTTCGACACCTGTTAACGCAGAGCTACCTGACGCAAAGGCCTTCAGTAAAAGGAATA
This sequence comes from Bacillus sp. Y1, assembly GCF_003586445.1. Taxonomy (NCBI): domain Bacteria; kingdom Bacillati; phylum Bacillota; class Bacilli; order Caryophanales; family Bacillaceae; genus Bacillus; species Bacillus sp. Y1. The sequence goes on from NZ_CP030028.1 coordinate 342,870, forward strand.
AGCTAATTCCTGCTACCGGTGTTCCAATCGGTGTATGCAGTTCAGGAGGTACCTGACCTGTAATCACCTTAAATAATCCAACTCCGATTAAGATAAATAAAGCTAGAACAAATAAATAAACTGGATAAGCAAGAATGGAGGCAGATTCGGTTACGCCTCTTAAGTTTAGAATCGTTAAAAAGATAACAAATACAATCGCAATCTCCACATTATAGTCATGTAAAGCTGGGAAGGCTGAAGTAATCGCATCGGTACCTGCTGAAACACTTACAGCCACTGTTAATATATAGTCAACCAATAAGGACCCTCCGGCCACTAGTCCTGGATTCACACCCAGATTGGTCTTAGATACCACATACGCACCACCACCGTGGGGGTAGGCATAAATGATTTGTCGGTAAGATAATATTAAGGCTGTTAATAAAAGAAGAACGCCAATCGCTATGGGAATAGAGTACCAAAAAGCAATGGCACCTATAGAAACAAGAACAATAAGTATTTGCTCTGGTCCATAGGCAACGGATGATAAAGCATCCGATGATAAAATCGCTAAAGCTTTTGTTTTATTTAGTTTTTGTTCACCTAACTGGTCAGATTTCAAAGGTCTGCCAATAAGTAATCTCTTAATAGAAGAGATCATGTTTTACACCACCATCTAGCAAGATATAATGAAAAAAATCCATAAAAAAAGCCTACAAAGTCATCAAGAAATAAGACTTGTAGACATTAGCAATTTTGCTCCACAAGCTCCACCTTCCTTCTCAAAAAACGCTTACGAGGTTAGCTGTCGGATTCGGGCCTCATGAGTAGCCCTACCTAATAAAAGGATTCACCCCCGGACATTTTGGGTCCCCCGTACCAATGGTTTCAGCGATTTAAGAATATGAAACTTTGATTATCATACTCCCGTAATTTAAAAATGTAAATGAAAATTTTGTTAACTATTTTTGGTTTAAGTAAGTACAAAGAAATCTTCTATTAACCCTCATAAATGGGTATAATAGGTTAACTATTAAAGGACATTGAAAGGACCATATAACATGACAAAACCAAAAAAAGCCATTTTCGAAGTTGAGGAAAACGAAACATTAAGTGATTGTCTTGAACGAATGGCGAAAGAAGGGTATACTCCTGTAAAACGCACAGAAAAGCCAGTTTTTCAAGAGGTAAAAGAGGCGGGGGAGGTTTCTTATGAGCCGATCGCCAGGAAAATCGTATTCGAAGCTCGATTAATAGAGTAAAACACGAACATTAACTATACATAAATTATAAACGTTCGACAATTTCATTGACAGATTATATAACAGATTGTAATATAGACATGAGATTAAATTCAGAAATAGCCCTCGTATAATAATGGGAATATGGCCCATAAGTTTCTACCCGATTACCGTAAATGATCGGACTATGAGGAAATGTGATATGCCCGGAGTAAGAGGCGCTTCTTTTGTGTCTCTTCCATCTTGTATGAACAAGCCCGGACAGATTCCTTTCCTCGTCATGGAAAGAATCTGTGTGGGCTTTTTATATTATTTAGCTAGGAGGGATACAATGGAAGCGCAAGTTGGAATTATTATGGGAAGCAAATCTGATTGGGAAACTATGAAACTAGCGTGTACAGTGCTAGACGATTTAAATATACCTTACGAGAAAAAGGTGGTATCTGCCCATCGAACACCGGACTTGATGTTTGAATATGCAGAAACGGCTCGTGAACGTGGAATAAAGGTAATTATTGCTGGAGCAGGTGGAGCAGCTCACCTTCCTGGAATGGTGGCAGCAAAAACAACTTTACCGGTTATTGGTGTTCCAGTTCAATCAAGGGCGTTGAACGGTTTAGACTCCCTACTCTCGATTGTACAAATGCCAGGAGGTGTTCCAGTAGCAACGGTTGCAATTGGAACAGCTGGTGCAACAAATGCGGGATTGCTTGCAGCTCAAATGTTAGGAGCATTTAACGAAGAGATTGCTTTAAAGCTTCAAGAGAAAAGAGAAGCAACTAAACAAACCGTGTTGGAAAGTAGTGATGAACTTGTCTAATCCAGTGATTTTGCCAGGACAAACGATTGGGATTATCGGTGGTGGACAGTTAGGCAAAATGATGGCCTTATCGGCAAAAGCTCAAGGGTACCGAGTGGCTGTCCTTGACCCTGCGGAGGATTCTCCTTGTGGCCAAGTATCTGATATTAGCATTGTGGCAGGGTATAACGATCTTGAGGCAATCAAGGAACTCGCGAGTGTGAGTGATGTCATCACGTATGAGTTTGAAAATATCGATGCAGAAGCTTTAAAATGGCTTGCTGAGCATGCCTATGTACCACAAGGAACCAAATTATTAGAAATTACTCAAAATCGAATTACAGAAAAAGCTGCTATAGAAAAGGCTGGGGTGAAGGTGGCTCCATATGCGGTCATTCTATCTGCACAAGACATTTATGATAATATAAAAAGGCTTGGATTTCCTGCTGTTTTAAAGACAGCTACTGGTGGGTACGATGGCAAAGGTCAATTCGTCATCAAGACAGAAGAGGATCTGCTATTGGCTGAGAAGTTACTAGAACATGGTTCATGTGTGTTAGAGAAGTGGATTCCTTTTGAAAAAGAAATTTCAGTAATTGTTGTTCGCAGTGCAAGTGGTCAGACTGAAGTGTTCCCAATTGGAGAGAATATACATCGAGACAATATTTTACATGAGACAATTGTTCCTGCTCGAATAAGTGGGGATGCAGCTGAAAAAGGATTAGAGCTTGCTGAAAAGCTTGCATCAGCCTTACAGTTGGTCGGCACTCTAGCAGTTGAGATGTTTCTTACAAAAGATGACGATATTTATATCAACGAGCTGGCACCACGTCCACATAATTCAGGGCATTACACCATTGAAGCATGTGAAACTTCACAGTTTGAACAGCATGTGCGTGCGGTATGTAACTTGCCGTTAGGACGTACAACTCTCTTAAAACCAGCAGTGATGGTAAATATTTTAGGAGAGCATCAAGAAGCTGTGATTCAAGCCATTCCTTCCGTAACTGATTGGAAAATTCATCTTTATGGAAAGATTGAACCGAAGTTTAAGAGGAAAATGGGGCATATTACCTTGCTTCGAGAAAACGTAGAAGAAGCACTAGCAGAGATTGAAGACAGTGGGATTTGGAGTAAAACTGAAGAATTGATCGGAGGATAAAACATGATTGATCGTTACACACGCCCGGAAATGGGAGCTATTTGGACAGAGGAAAATCGCTTTAAGGCTTGGCTTGAAGTAGAAATTCTTGCATGTGAGGCATGGGTAGAGCTTGGTGAAATTCCGAAAGAGGACGTTGAAAAAATCCGTCAAAACGCTTCGTTCAACATTGACCGTATTAATGAAATTGAACAAGAAACACGTCATGATGTAGTTGCTTTTACAAGAGCAGTTTCAGAAACGCTTGGAGAAGAGCGTAAATGGGTACATTACGGGCTAACTTCTACAGATGTGGTGGATACGGCACTGTCTTATATGCTTAAGCAAGCAAATGACATCCTTTTAAAAGACTTAGAGAACTTTGTTGAGATCTTAAAAAATAAAGCTCAAGAACATAAGCATACCGTTATGATGGGACGTACACACGGAGTACACGCAGAACCTACGACATTTGGTTTAAAGCTTGCTCTTTGGTACGAAGAGATGAAGCGTAATCTGGATCGCTTTAAGCAAGCAGCAGAAGGCATCGAGTACGGGAAAATTTCAGGTGCAGTTGGAACATATGCAAACATTGACCCGTTTGTTGAAAAGTATGTTTGTGAAAAGCTTGGAATTAAGCCAGCTCCAATTTCTACACAAACACTACAGCGTGACCGTCATGCACATTATATGAGCACGATTGCTCTTATTGCTACATCGATTGAAAAATTTGCAACTGAAGTTCGTGGGTTACAAAAGAGTGAAACGCGTGAAGTTGAGGAATTTTTTGCAAAAGGTCAAAAAGGATCTTCGGCTATGCCACATAAGAGAAACCCAATTGGGTCTGAAAATATGACTGGACTTGCTCGTGTGATTCGTGGATATATGATGACAGCATACGAAAATGTTTCGCTTTGGCATGAAAGAGATATTTCACACTCATCTGCTGAAAGAGTCATTCTTCCAGACGCGACGATCGCATTAAATTACATGTTGAACCGTTTTGGAAACATTGTGAAAAACTTAACGGTCTTCCCTGAAAATATGAAGAGAAACATGGATCGTACACTTGGCTTGATTTACTCACAACGTGTTCTTCTGGCTCTAATTGACAAAGGCCTGACTCGTGAGGAAGCATATGATACGGTTCAACCAAGAGCAATGGAAGCTTGGGAAAAGCAAGTTCATTTCCGCTCACTAATCGAAAGTGACGAACTTATTACGAGCAAGTTAAGCCCAGCTGAAATCGATGATTGCTTCGACTACAACTACCATATCAAGTACGTAGATACAATTTTTGAACGTTTAGGTCTATAAGAAAAGCGGAAGCACCTGTTAAGCGACGTATGGGCTGGAGCGCTTTGACTGAGATAAAGAAAACACGAAGAGCGTAAGCGATTCGATGTTGCCTTATCGTAGGGAAAAGAGCGAAGGCCACTAGTCGCTGGGTGCTGGAGCTGGACAAAGAATAATGGAAGCACCTGTTAAGGCGCTTCTACTCAAAAAATTGCCAATATTCCGATTCAGGAGGTACGATTGCTAATGGAAAAAGGTTCCTTATTATACGAAGGCAAGGCGAAACGGGTGTACAAAACGGATGATGAACAAATTGTTTGGATTGAGTACAAGGATTCAGCTACTGCTTTTAATGGTGAAAAGAAGGCAACAATCGATGGGAAGGGTCGCTTGAATAACGAAATTACTAGTTTGTTATTTTTAAAGCTTCATGACGCGGGTATTCCTTCTCATTTTGTAAAGCGTCTTTCTGAGACTGAGCAGCTTGTTCAAAAGGTTGAGATTGTTCCTATTGAAGTAGTCGTTCGTAATGTGGCAGCTGGAAGCTTTTCAAAACGCCTTGGAGTAGAAGAAGGCAAGGAGCTGTCAAAGCCATTAGTGGAGTTTTATTTAAAGGATGATGCATTAGGTGATCCGCTTATCACAGATGATCATGTAGAAGAATTAAAGCTTGCCACTCCTGAAGAGGTAGCACAATTAAAAGAGAAAGCACTGAATGTAAATGCGACTTTATCAAGCTTTTTCAAAGAGCTAGGAATTCGCTTAATCGACTTCAAACTAGAGTTCGGGAAGAACGCAGCTGGTGAGTTATTACTTGCCGATGAAATCTCCCCAGACACATGCCGCCTTTGGGATGCGGTCACAAATGAAAAGTTTGATAAGGATGTATTTCGCCGTGATTTAGGAAATTTAACGGATGCTTATGAAACCATACTTGAAAAATTAGGAGGACCACAACATGTATAAAGTTAAAGTGTTTGTAACGTTAAGAGAGAGTGTATTAGATCCACAAGGAACAGCTGTTGTTCATTCACTACATTCGTTAAATTATCAGGCGGTATCAGATGTTCGTATCGGAAAATATATGGAATTAACAGTAGAAAAATCAGATCGTGATGTAGAAGAAGTAGTTAAAGAAGTATGTGAAAAAATCCTAGCTAACACGGTTATTGAAGACTATCGCTATGAGATTGAGGAGTGTGTTGCACAGTGAAGTTTGCGGTAATCGTGTTTCCTGGCTCAAACTGTGACATCGATATGTATCATGCGATCAAGGATGAACTAGGAGAAGATGTAGAATACGTATGGCATGACGCAACAAGCTTAGACGGATTTGATGCCATTCTTTTACCAGGCGGATTTTCTTACGGTGACTACCTAAGAACGGGTGCTATTGCTCGCTTTAGTAATGTCATGCAGGAAGTCGTGAAGGCTGCTGAAGCTGGGAAGCCAATCTTAGGTGTATGTAACGGATTTCAAATTTTATTAGAAGCAGGTTTACTTCCTGGGGCTATGCGTCGTAACGAAAGCCTAAAGTTCATTTGTAAAAATGTTGAGCTTCGCGTGGAAAACAATGAAACGATGTTCTCTGGTAGCTATAAGCAAGGAGAAACCATCCAAATTCCTGTCGCTCATGGTGAAGGAAACTATTATTGTGATGAAGAAACATTAGCTAGATTAAAAGAAAACAAGCAGATCGTTTTCACATATACGAATAATCCTAACGGTAGTTTAGAAGATATCGCAGGAATTATGAACGAACAAGGAAATGTACTAGGAATGATGCCACACCCTGAGAGAGCTGTTGATGAGCTATTAGGTGGAGCAGACGGAGTAAAGCTATTCCAATCGATCGTTAAACAATGGAGGGACTCACATGTTGTTAAAGCTTGAGCCAAGTCCGGAGCAAATTAAACAAGAGAAAATCTATTCACAAATGGGCTTGTCTGACGAAGAATTTCAAATGGTAGAAGACATTCTTGGACGCACGCCGAACTACACAGAAACAGGTTTGTTCTCTGTTATGTGGTCAGAACATTGTAGCTACAAGAACTCTAAACCGGTTCTTCGCAAGTTCCCAACATCGGGTCCACATGTTCTTCAAGGTCCTGGAGAAGGTGCAGGGATCGTGGATATCGGTGACGAACAAGCGGTAGTTTTTAAGATTGAAAGTCATAATCACCCATCAGCGATCGAGCCTTACCAAGGAGCAGCTACAGGAGTAGGCGGAATTATCCGTGACGTGTTCTCTATGGGTGCAAGACCAATCGCATTGTTAAATTCTCTACGTTTCGGTGAGTTAGATGCATCAAGTCGTGTTCAATATTTGTTTAAAGAAGTAGTTGCTGGAATCGCGGGTTACGGAAACTGTATCGGAATTCCAACGGTTGGTGGAGAAATTCAGTTTGATGCTTGCTACGAAGGCAATCCACTAGTTAACGCTATGTGTGTCGGCTTAATTGACCATAAAGATATTAAAAAAGGTCAAGCGCACGGTGTTGGTAACACGGTTATGTATATAGGAGCAAAAACAGGTCGTGATGGAATTCATGGTGCTACTTTCGCATCAGAAGAACTAACGGAGACATCAGATGAGAAGCGCCCAGCCGTTCAAGTGGGAGATCCATTTATGGAGAAGCTGCTTTTAGAAGCTTGCCTTGAGTTGGTCAAATGTGATGCTCTTGTTGGGATTCAAGACATGGGGGCTGCGGGTCTTACTAGCTCATCAGCGGAGATGGCTAGTAAAGCGGGATCTGGTATCGAAATGAATATGGATCTTGTACCACAGCGTGAAAAAGGCATGACAGCTTACGAAATGATGCTTTCTGAGTCTCAAGAGCGTATGCTAATTGTTGTTGAAAAGGGCCGTGAACAAGAAATTGTTGATATTGTCGCTAAGTACGATTTAGATGCAGTTGCGATCGGTGTGGTGACAGATGACAAGATGCTTCGTTTAATTCATAACGGTGAAGTGGTTGCGAATGTTCCTGCAGATGCTCTTGCAGAAGAAGCTCCAGTGTACCACAAGCCATCTGCTGAACCTGCGTATTTCCGTGAGTTCCAAGCGATGGAGAACACAGTCCCAGAAGTAAAAGATCATAACGAAACGTTAGTGAACCTTCTTAAGCAAGCGACGATCGCAAGTAAAGAATGGGTTTACGATCAATACGACTATATGGTTCGTACAAGTACGGTTGTCGCACCAGGAAGCGATGCAGCAGTCGTTCGTATTCGCGGAACAAGAAAAGCATTAGCGATGACAACGGACTGTAACTCTCGCTACATTTATTTGGATCCAGAAACAGGCGGAAAAATCGCGGTTGCTGAAGCGGCACGTAATATCGTTGCTTCTGGTGGGGTACCACTTGCAATCACGGACTGCTTAAACTTCGGAAATCCAGAGAAGCCAGAAATATTCTGGCAGATTGAAAAATCGGTTGATGGAATGAGTGAAGCGTGTAACGTGTTAAGCACACCAGTAATCGGTGGGAACGTATCACTGTACAATGAAAGAAGTGGAACAGCTGTTTACCCAACACCGGTAGTTGGTATGGTTGGATTAGTGGAAGATATCGATCATATTACGACACAAAGCTTTAAAGAAGCGGGAGACCTAATCTATTTAATAGGGGAAACCAAGCCAGAATTCGGTGGAAGTGAGCTGCAAAAGCTTACAAACGGCGAAATCTTTGGTAAAGCACCTGAATTGAACCTAGAGGTAGAAGAGAAGGCTCAAAAGCAAGTTCTTTCAGCGATTCGTGCAGGAGTGGTAGCATCTGCTCATGACGTGTCTGAAGGTGGAGTAGCAGTCGCACTTGCTGAAAGCTTAATGGGTAGCGGAAATTTAGGAGCAGAAGTAACCCTTCAAGGCGAAGCAACAACGGCACTGTTTAGTGAGTCACAATCTCGCTTCGTATTAACGGTGAAAAAAGAAAACCAAGCTCAATTTGAGAGTTTAGTAGATGCAACATATATCGGTACAGTAACAGATTCTTCTGATTTAAAAATAACTTGTGGTGAGGAATTGGTGGTTTCACAACCAGTTTCTACGCTAGAAAAGGCTTGGAAAGGGGCAATCCCATGCTTGCTGAGCTAAAGGGGTTAAATGAAGAGTGTGGTATCTTTGGTATTTGGGGCCATCCGGACGCTGCACAACTCACGTATTACGGATTGCATAGCCTTCAACACCGTGGTCAGGAAGGAACGGGAATGGTCGTTTCTGATCAAAAGAGATTGAAGGGCTTAAAAGGGGAAGGTCTTGTTGCCGAAATCTTTACGGCCAAGGCGATGGAAGAAATGACGGGAAGTGCGGCAATTGGGCATGTTCGTTATGCAACAGCTGGAGGTGGCGGTTATGAGAATGTTCAACCGCTTCTCTTCAACTCACAGACGGGCAGCCTTGCACTTGCACACAATGGAAATCTTGTGAATGCGAATCAGCTGAAACTTCAGCTGGAGGGACAAGGAAGTATTTTTCAAACAAGTTCTGATACAGAAGTGCTAGCACATTTAATTCGTCGCGGTGGATTTTCATCGATTAAAGATCGTGTAAAAACCGCTTTAACGATGTTAAAAGGGGCTTATGCCTTCTTAATTATGACGGAAGATGAGTTAATGGTTGCTCTTGATCCGAACGGCATGCGACCATTATCCATTGCCAAATTGGGTGACGCGTATGTGGTTGCATCAGAGACTTGTGCCTTTGACGTAGTAGGTGCAGAGTTTGTTCGCGATGTATTGCCAGGTGAGTTAATTACCATTAATGCGAATGGCATTCATTCAGAAATGTATTCACATGCATCGAACCAAGCGATGTGTACGATGGAATATGTGTATTTTTCAAGACCGGATAGCAATATTCAAGGAATTAATGTGCATACGGCAAGAAAGGCAATGGGGAAAAAGCTTGCCTTAGAAGTGCCAATTGAAGCGGATGTCGTAACTGGTGTGCCTGATTCAAGTATTTCAGCAGCAATTGGATATGCAGAACAATCTGGCATTCCATATGAAATGGGCTTAATTAAAAACCGTTATGTGGGCCGTACGTTTATTCAGCCATCTCAAACTTTGCGTGAACAGGGAGTTAAGATGAAGCTTTCTCCTGTACGTGGAGTGGTTGAGGGCAAGCGTGTCATTATGGTGGATGATTCGATTGTTAGAGGGACAACAAGCCGTAGAATCGTAACGATGTTGAAGGAAGCGGGAGCGAAGGAAGTACATGTGGTCATTAGTTCTCCTCCGATTCAAAATCCATGTTTCTATGGAATCGATACATCTACTAGAGAAGAGTTAATTGCTTCTAAGCTTTCGCCGGAGGAAATTCGTGAGATGATTGGTGCTGATTCGCTCACATTCTTGAGTGTGGAGGGAATGCTTGGAGCGATCGGGAAGGATCCACGCGAGGATCAATGCGGACAGTGCTTAGCTTGCTTTACTGGTAAATACCCAACGGAAATTTATCCAACCGAACTAACACTAGAAACGGTCAAATAATGGCAGCAGCACATGCTGCCTTTTCTTTGGAACATATTTTTAATTCGAAACTAGCACCGGCGTCTAAATAAGACGCTTGCGCTTTTCTATGGAGGGTTTTTACAATGGCAAATGCTTATAAACAAGCTGGGGTAGATATTGAGGCTGGATACGAAGCTGTTTCCCGTATGAAAAAGCATGTAGAGCGTACAATTCGTCCAGGAGTGCTTGGAGGATTAGGTGGGTTTGGCGGTATGTTTGACCTTTCGAGTCTAAACCTGAAGGAGCCGGTGCTCGTCTCTGGAACGGATGGCGTTGGAACGAAGTTGATGCTTGCGTTCATGCTTGATAAGCATGACACAATTGGAATTGATGCAGTGGCCATGTGTGTGAACGATATTGTTGTTCAAGGGGCAGAGCCACTTTACTTTTTAGATTATATTGCTTGCGGAAAAGCAGAGCCTAGTAAGATTGAAGCGATTGTTAAGGGAATTGCGGACGGTTGTGAACAAGCGGGTTGCGCGCTTGTTGGTGGTGAAACAGCTGAAATGCCTGGTATGTACAGCGAAGAAGAATATGATCTTGCTGGATTCTCGGTCGGAGCTTGTGAAAAATCGGCTTTAGTTAACGGTGCTTCCATTCAACCGGGTGACGTGCTAATTGGACTTGCATCAAGCGGTCTACACAGCAATGGCTTCTCATTAGTTCGTAAAGTATTGCTAGAAAAAGCGGGACTTGACCTTACTCAGTACGTGGATGAACTTGGCAGAACCCTTGGTGAGGAATTACTACAACCAACAAAAATCTATGTGAAGCCTCTTTTAGCAGCATTGAAAAAGTTTGAAATTAAGGGAATGGCTCATATTACAGGCGGTGGATTTGTAGAGAACATCCCACGTATGCTTCCAGAAGGTTTAGGAGCAGATTTAGAAGAGTCAAACTGGACGGTACCAGCGATTTTTAATCTGCTTGAAAAGTATGGTGAGCTTGACCGGAAAGAAATGTATAATATTTTTAATATGGGTACTGGCATGGTAGTAGCAGTGAATAAGGAGATTGCAGACGAAGTGATTCGCTTCTTTAACGAAAGTGGAGAAAAAGCTTATGCAATCGGAACGGTATCAAGCCAAGAGGGAATACACATCGGGTAAGTGGAGGACAGTATGAAAAATATTGCTGTATTTGCATCAGGCTCGGGCAGTAATTTTGGTGCGATTTTAGAAGCGGTTCAATGTGGCGAGCTCACGTGCCAGGTGCAGCTGTTAGTTTGTGACCAGCCGAGTGCGTACGCCATTCAAAGAGCAGAAGAGGCAGGCGTTCCGACGTTTGTATTTCGGGCGAAGGACTATTCTTCAAAAATGGAGTATGAGCAAGAGATTTGTGCTCTTCTTACAGAGAAAAAAATTGATCTTGTCGTACTAGCAGGATATATGAGATTAATTGGTCCAACCTTGTTAACTGATTTTGAAGGAAAGATCATCAATATCCACCCATCCATGCTGCCGGCTTTTCCGGGGAAGGATGCGATCGGTCAAGCGTTAGCTGCTAATGTAAAAGAGAGCGGAGTGACGGTACATTACGTGGATGCTGGTATGGATACAGGTCCCATTATCGCTCAACAATCAGTAGTGGTTGATGAGGGAGAAACAAAGGAAAGTTTACAGAAAAAAATACATGAGGTGGAGCACAAGCTCTATCCAACAGTAATCAGCGAGCTTCTAAAGGGTGAAAGGAGAACGAAAAGTGAAAAAACGAGCATTAATTAGTGTATCTGATAAAACTGGGGTTGTTGAGTTTGCCCGTCATTTAAGTGAATTAGGATATGAATTGATTTCTACTGGAGGAACAAAGAATGCCCTGCAGGCTGCAGGTGTTCCGGTTATTAGCGTAAGCGATGTAACAGGATTTCCAGAGATTCTTGAGGGCCGGGTAAAAACACTTAACCCATACATTCACGGAGGCCTTTTAGCCAAGTTTTCAGATGAAAATCACCAAAAGCAACTAGCTGAGCATAAAATTGATCCAATCCAAATCGTTTGTGTAAATCTTTATCCATTTCAACAAACGATCGCTAAGCCTGATGTGACGGTTGAAGATGCAATCGAAAACATTGATATCGGTGGACCAACGATGCTTCGTGCTTCAGCCAAAAACCATGAGTTCGTAACTGTAGTTGTTGACCCTTCTGATTATGAAGTGGTACTAGAAGAGCTAAAAGCTTCTGGTGATGTTGAGAAAGCTACACGTCGTAAGCTTGCTGCCAAGGTATTTAGACATACAGCTGCGTATGATGCGATGATCGCTGAATATATGACAGATCTTGCTGGTGAAGAAAACCCGGAAAAAATGACGGTTACTTATGAATTAAAGCAAAGCCTTCGTTATGGGGAAAATCCTCATCAAAAGGCAGCTTTTTATCGTAAGCCACTAGGCTCTGTTTTCTCGATTGCTAATGCCACTCAGCTTCATGGCAAAGAGTTATCATATAACAATATCAATGATGCCGATGCAGCCCTTCAAATCGTAAAGGAATTTACGGAGCCTGCTGCGGTAGCTGTTAAGCATATGAACCCTTGTGGTGTAGGAACAGGAACGGATGTTTATGATGCATTCACAAAGGCGTTTGCTGCTGACCCTGTATCGATCTTTGGTGGAATTATTGCCTTAAATCGTGAAGTGGATAAACAAACAGCTGAAAAGCTTCATGAAATTTTCTTAGAAATTATCATTGCTCCTTCTTATTCAAAGGAAGCTTTAGAGGTATTAACTAGCAAAAAGAATCTTCGCTTGCTAACGATTCCGTTTGATGAAAAAGCAAAGGTAGAAAACAAGCATGTCTCAATTGAAGGTGGACTACTTGTTCAAGATCAAGACCGTTTTACACTAGAAGATGCGACTGTATCGGTAGCAACCAAGCGTGAGCCTAGTGAAGAGGAATGGAAAGCACTAAAGCTTGGCTGGAAGGTTGTTAAGCATGTGAAATCCAATGCGATCGTTGTTAACGATGCAGACATGACGCTTGGAATCGGTGCTGGACAGATGAACCGTGTAGGTGCAGCGAAAATTGCTTTAGAACAAGCAGGAGAAAAGGCAACGGGTGCGGTACTTGCTTCGGATGCATTCTTCCCAATGGATGACACCGTTGAAGCAGCGGCAAAGGCTGGAATTACAGCGATTATTCAACCAGGTGGATCCATTCGTGATGAAGATTCAGTGAAAAAAGCAGATGAGTACGGAATTGCGATGGTATTCACTGGAGTTAGACATTTTAAACACTAATTTTCGAGTGGGGGTACAAACCATGAACGTTCTAGTAGTAGGTCGTGGAGGGCGTGAACACGCTATTTGCTGGAAGGTAAGCCAAAGTCCTTCTGTGAAAAAGGTGTTCGTCGCTCCTGGGAATGTAGGAATGACAGACGTTGCAGAGCGAGTTGACATCTCTGAAGAGAATCAAGACAAGCTGATTGATTTTATAAAAAAAGAAAATATCGGTCTTACGATCATTGGACCTGAAGCACCTTTACAAGCGGGACTTGCCGATCGAATTCGTGCGGAAGGACTAGCAGTTTTTGGTCCAGATCAAAAAGCAGCAGTAATTGAAGGCAGCAAATCATTTGCTAAAGAACTGATGGAGAAGTACCAAATTCCAACAGCTGCTTATCAATCCTTTACAGATTTTGAAGCAGCGAAAGCGTATGTAGAGGAAAAAGGAGCTCCTATTGTGATCAAGGCGGATGGTCTTGCGGCAGGAAAGGGAGTAACCGTTGCTCTAACATTGGAAGAAGCGATTGACAGCCTGAAAGAAATGCTTGTGAACAGCAAATTTGGGGCAGCATCTGCGAAAGTGGTAATTGAAGAATTTTTAGAGGGAGAAGAATTCTCTCTGATGGCATTTGTGAATGGTGACGTTGTGGTGCCAATGGAAATTGCTCAAGATCATAAGCGTGCTTACGATGGCGATCAAGGGCCAAATACAGGTGGAATGGGCGCTTATTCTCCTGTTCCACAAATCAGCAATGATGCCGTTCAAACAGCGGTTGAAACGGTCCTAAAGCCTGCAGCTCAAGCGATGATTGCAGAAGGAAGAAGCTTCTGTGGAGTTCTTTATGCGGGTCTGATTCAAACCACTCAGGGACCAAAGGTAATTGAGTTTAATGCTCGATTCGGTGATCCAGAAACACAAGTGGTTCTTCCAAGAATGGAATCGGACTTAGTAGAGGTAATTCTTGCAGTGTTAAACGGAGAACAGCCAACTATCAAGTGGACATCTGATGCAGTGGTTGGTGTCGTTGGCGCGGCAAAAGGCTACCCTGAAGAGCCTATAAAGGGCAGTGTCATCGAAGGACTTGATTTAGTGAAGAACGCACTTGTCTTCCATGCTGGAACAGAGCAGAACGAGGGTGGGAAAATTGTTACTGCTGGTGGACGTGTATTACTGGCAGCAGCAAAGGCAGACACTCTTCAAGCAGCACAAGAACGTGTATATAACGAGTTATCAAATGTATCGAGCGATGGCATTTTTTACAGAAAAGATATTGGACATAAAGCCATTACGTTTGCCGCTTGCCAGACTTCTTGATATAAACAAAAGCAAGAGCAACGATACTTCCAATTAAAGCAATCAGAACGAAGGACATATCGCTAACATATTCCCAAAACATCACAGTGATGACTCCTTTTTTTAGTAAGATTTCCCCCTCTATTCAAGTAGAGGGGGATTTTTTATTGTGTATTGTAAGGTAAAAACTGTTCCGTCATTGATTTTTCATTAGTAGATTGATTTTGATTGTTTCTCAAATTTTGTTCTCTTTCATAGAGGGCAGTGATTGGACAAAAACGAACAATCCCCTCTGCGACCTTCATAGCACCTAAAATTCCTAGCAATACATAGGAATCTCTCCAAGGCATTTTTGTATGTTTCGCTGTACTCCATGCTAAGACACTTAAACCAATGGTAATACGGACAAGAGCATTTACGATTCCAATATTGGGCTTTACATTCATGGAATTGTCACTCCTTTACATTTTTTTAAAAAATTTAGTACTTCTTTACTGCGTTAAACAGTGAAATATGATACTATAAAAACCAAACCTATAAAATGTAAGGGTTTTCATTTTGCGTAGGTAGGGTTGGATTTCTAACAAGATCTTTAAAAAACTGTGTGAAAGAATCTTACAAACTAATGGTAGATTTTTGATATTTCATCTATTGTTACCCGTAATATGACAAAATTTTTCTAAGATAACAACACTGCGTAAGGAGGGACATACATGCTGGATCAGCGATATCGATGGAAAAATAAACATATTAGAGAACATATTTCCGTTCTAGATGGAAATGTTTCTCCGACTATTCTATTAACAAATGCTAAGTACTTAAATCAAACGTTTCGTACTTGGATGACAGCAAATATATGGATATACGAGGACCGTATTATTTATGTTGGCGACAAATATCCTGAAAATGTAGAGCATTGTGAGATCGTGGATTGCTCAGGTCTTTTATTGGTGCCAGGCTATATTGAGCCACATGCGCATCCCTTTCAAATATATAATCCCCATTCGCTTGCGCACTATGCATCGCAGTGTGGAACGACAACACTAATAAATGACAATATGGTGCTTGCATTGCAGATGGAAAAAAATAAAGCGTTTTCATTTATGAGGGAGATGCGAAAATCGCCAACCTCCATGTATTGGTGGTGCCGTTTTGATGCACAAACAGAGATTCGAGAAGAAGAACAAATTTTTTCACATAGCAATGTGAAATCTTGGCTTGAACACGATGCGGTCATTCAAGGAGGAGAGCTTACCGGTTGGCCTAAACTCCTTGATGGTGATGATATGATGCTTCATTGGATGCAAGAAGCCAAACGAATGAGAAAGAAAGTGGAAGGTCATTTTCCAGGGGCATCTGAAAAAACATTGGCTAAAATGATGCTTTTTGGTGCGGACTGTGATCATGAAGCGATGACAGGAGAAGAAATTTATAACCGTCTGATGCAGGGTTATATGGTTTCTTTAAGACATTCATCTATTCGTCCAGATTTACCTGTCCTACTAGATGAAATTCATCAACTTGGAATCACCATGTACGATAAATTTATGTTTACTACGGACGGTGCATCTGCTCACTTTTACGAAAATGGAATCATTGATGAAATGATTCGTATCGCTATTGAAAAAGGCGTACCAGTCATTGATGCCTACAATATGGGGACGATTAATGTGGCACGCTACTATAATGTAGAACACTTGCATGGAAATATTGCGACAGGAAGAGTAGCAAATATTAACTTTTTGACAGATGAGCGTAATCCAACCCCTGTATCTGTTCTTGCAAAAGGGCAGTGGGTGAAAAGGGACGGAGAAGACACCAATGCTTATGAGCAGCTCAATTGGGTGGATATGGGGTTTGAACCGTTAAAGTTAGACTGGGAACTAACCATGGATGATTTTCAGTTCTCTATGCCATTTGGAATTAAAATGGAGAATGCCGTTATTACAAAGCCATATTCTGTGTCTATTGATGCAAATTATGATGAGCTTTCGTGTGACCATGATGAGTGCTTCTTCATGCTAATTGATAAACATGGCAAATGGAGAATCAACACGATGTTAAAAGGATTCTCTAACAAGGTGCAGGGCTTAGCTAGCTCGTACTCGACTACAGGAGATATTATTTTAATTGGAAAAAACAAATATGAAATGATGAACGCTTTTCACCGAATGGTCGAATTAGGTGGAGGTATTGTCATCAGTGAAGAAAGAAGAATCGTGTTAGAAATTCCACTGCCACTAAGTGGAGTGATGAGTGATCACTCAATAGAGAGACTGGTGGAGGAAGATAAGGAATTGCTTGCTTATTTAAAAACGAAAGGGTACGCGTACGCAGATCCTTTTTATACCTTACTTTTCTTCTCATCCACTCATCTGCCGTATATCCGAATCACGCAACAAGGGATGTACGATGTGATGAACAAAATGATACTCTTTCCAACGATAATGCGTTAAAATATAAAAGGACATCATAGAAAAAGCATAGAAAAAGATTATTAGGGGTGTAATGATGCTTAGGAAATGGATAGCAGTCGGGTTGGCATCTGCCTTCTTATTAACTGGCTGTAATAAAGTAGAAGAGGTTCAAAAGGAAAGTGAAAAACCAGTCGAAGAGGAAGATACAGTTGTAGAGGAAGTGTCCCAAACTTTTGAAGCTCCTTTATCTGGTGTGGAACTATCGGAAGAACCTTCTGGTCGAGCGTTTGGTGTGATGATCAATAATGATCCAAAAGCAAGACCGCAGTCCGCACTAAACCAGGCAGACATCGTTTACGAAGTGTTAGCAGAAGGAAATGTAACGAGATTTCTGGCCATTTTTCAAAGCGAACATCCTGAAAATATCGGGCCAGTAAGAAGTGCAAGGGATTATTATATCGACCTTGCCAGCGGGTATGATGCGTTATATATCGCTCATGGGTACAGCCCTGAGGCACAGGAAATGCTTACGAGTGGTGTAATAGATAATTTAAATGGAATGCAGTATGATGGTACGCTTTTTAAACGTGCGAGCTTTAGACAACCGCCGCATAACTCCTATATTTCCTATGAGAGTATTTTAAAAGGAGCGGAGCAGGTTGGATACGACATGACGGATGTTCCAGATGCTCTACCATTTTATGAGGAAGAAGAGTTAGCCAGCATCACGGGTGAGGCTGCTGAGAATGTGACAGTTGCCTATTTAAAGAGTAATCTTTTTAAGGTGGACTACAAATACGATAACAGTAGCAAAAAATATGCTAGATATTCAAATGATGAACAAACGATAGATTTAGATTCAGAAGAGCCTGTTCTTCTCGACAATGTCTTTATTGCTGAGATGGAGCACACGGTACTGGATGACTCTGGAAGAAGAGAAATTGATTTAACCTCTGGTGGAAAAGGGTATTTGCTGCAACAAGGAAATCTTCTACAGGTAGAGTGGAAAAATGTAGATGGAAGAATTCTACCTTTCTTAGATGGTGAAGAGGTCAAGTTTGTTCCAGGAAAAACATGGATCAATATCGTTCCAACAAATCCAGGATTGGAACAAACCGTTACGATACAATAATGAAGGAGTCTAGATAATGCAAATTGATAAATTAAGAGGCAAAGAGCTCGACCAGTTATTTAAGGCGGTTTTAACGTTAAAGGATTTAGAAGAGTGCTATAAGTTTTTTGATGATTTATGTACGGTCAATGAAATCCAATCATTAGCTCAACGGTTAGAAGTAGCCCGTATGCTACGTGAAGGGAAAACCTACCATAAAATCGAAACAGAAACAGGTGCTAGTACAGCAACCATTTCACGTGTAAAGCGTTGCTTAAATTACGGCAACGATGCGTATGAAATGGCGCTAGAGCGTGTAAAAGAAGAAGAAGCTGGGACGATTTCAGAGTAATAAAATAGCGGGAAAAAAGGATTAGAGATGAAAATATCTCTAATCCTTTTTTGAATTTCCCTTTTTACAAAAGCAGTAAAGCGTGTTTGAAAATAAGCGGAGAAATTTCTCTTAATTAGGGAAATCGCACTGAAAATAGCTAAATAGACGGAAAGATTCCGACTATTGGCTCGAAAAACGTGAAAATGGGAAACTTTGCTTTGCTTAACCGGAAAACCTCCGCTTATATACCCCAAAACAAGCTGTATTCTGTAGCTTAACAGAAAAATCTCCGCTTATTTGTACCAACTAAGCTTCTTTAAACCCGCCAGATTTTTTAAAAAACTCTCCTGTATCCATGTGAACTCCCTCCTTCCTAGTTTGAAAATATTAATGATGTTAACTTAGAAAAAATGAAACCGGACAGAAATCTTCGGTTTTCTTTTTTGTCCCATTCGCTAGTGCTATAATGGTGTAATGTGATAGTAGATTGGAGGTTACAGCATGTACGATGCAAGAGAATGGCGTCATGCTTTTAAATTAGATCCTGATAAGGAAATCTCAGATGAAGCGCTAGAGAGAATATGTGAGTCAGGAACAGATGCCGTCATTGTTGGTGGGACGGATGGAGTAACGGATGAAAAGGTACTGGATTTGATGGCAAGAATCAGAAGATACACGGTGCCTTGTGTGCTGGAAATCTCAAATCTTGAGTCGATTACACCAGGCTTTGATCTTTATTTTATCCCAACGGTCTTAAATAGTCCTGATGCGAAATGGATTGTTGATTTGCATCATCAAGCAGTGAAGGAATATGGGGAGATTATGAATTGGGATGAAATTCTTGTTGCAGGATATTGTATCTTGAACGAAAATTGTAAAGCAGCCAAACTAACCCACGCACAAACATCTTTAACAAAGGAAGATGTGGTTGCTTATGCGCAAATTGCTGAGAAGATGTTTCATTTGCCTATCTTTTATTTAGAATACAGTGGAACCTATGGGGACCCTGAAATTGTGAAGGCTGTTAGTCAATCAACACAGGAGACAACTGTGTTTTACGGTGGAGGCATTCATACATTAGAGCAGGCGAAGGAAATGGCTGAACTAGCAGATGTGATTATTGTGGGAAATGCTGTTTATGACAATTTAGAAGAAGCTCTTCAAACGGTCGAAATTAAATTGATTAAAAGGTAGTATAAAGGTAAAATAGAATAAGAACATATGTTTGTATGGTGGTGAATATATAGTGCAATACTTAACAGATAAATTATTAAATGGTTTAAATCCTGAACAACAGAGAGCGGTGAAAACGACGGATGGTCCTCTGTTATTGATGGCTGGTGCGGGTAGTGGTAAGACGAGAGTACTAACGCATCGTATTGCCTATTTGATGGTAGAGAAACAAGTGAATCCGTACAATATTTTGGCGATCACGTTTACAAATAAAGCGGCGCGTGAAATGAAAGAACGTATTTATTCCATGATGGGTGGAGTGGCAGATGAAATCTGGGTATCTACCTTTCACTCGATGTGTGTACGCATATTAAGAAGAGATATTGACCGACTAGGATACAATCGTAATTTTACGATTCTTGACACAACGGACCAACAATCTGTTGTTAAGACGATTTTAAAAGAAAAAAACCTTGATCCGAAAAAGTATGATCCACGTGCAATTCTTGGGGCCATTAGTTCAGCCAAAAACGAACTGATTGGGCCAGAAGAATTCGCGAAAAATGCGGGCGGTCATATGGATCAAATTGTTGCTGATGTGTATGAAATGTATCAGAAGCGATTACGCAAAAATCAAGCCCTTGATTTTGATGATTTGATCATGACTACGATTCAGCTTTTTCAGCGTGTTCCGGAGGTACTAACTTTTTATCAACGGAAGTTTCAATATATACATGTGGACGAGTATCAAGATACAAACCGTGCTCAGTATATGTTGGTCAAATTGTTGGCTCAACGCTTCCAAAATCTATGTGTAGTTGGTGACTCGGATCAGTCGATTTATCGCTGGCGTGGGGCAGATATTGCCAATATCCTTTCTTTTGAAAAGGATTATCCGCGTTCAGAGGTTATCCTTCTGGAACAAAACTACCGCTCTACGAAGAGAATTCTTTTTGCCGCGAATGAAGTGATTAAAAACAATCTAAACCGTAGAGACAAGAATCTTTGGACCGAAAATGCAGAGGGAAATAAAATCTTCTATTATCGTGCGGACAGTGAGCAAAGTGAAGCACAGTTCGTAGCAGGGAAAATTAAGGAAGCTATTCAAAGCGGAAAACGAAAATACTCCGACTTTGCCATTCTGTACAGAACGAATGCCCAGTCTCGTGTAATGGAGGAAGTGTTACTAAAGTCGAACATTGAATACTCCATCGTCGGTGGGGTGAAGTTCTATGACAGAAAAGAAATCAAAGATACACTTGCTTACTTACGCTTGATTGCAAACCCTGATGATGATATTAGCTTATCACGTGTTATCAATGTTCCAAAAAGAGGGGTCGGGTCTAGCTCAGTTGATAAAATTGCCAACTTTGCGGACATGCATGATATGTCCATGTTCCAAGCACTTGGATCGATAGAGTTAATTGGCTTAAGTCCGAAAATCACAAAGGCGTGTCGTGAGTTTTACGATTTGATTAATAACTACACACATATGCAAGAGTATTTATCAGTAACAGAGCTTGTAGAAGAAGTGTTAGAGAAAACAGGCTATTATGAGATGTTAAAAGCGGAAAAATCGATTGAAGCACAAAGTCGACTAGAAAACTTGGACGAATTCTTGTCCGTTACGAAAAACTTTGAAGAAGGAAATGAAGATAAAAGTCTAATTGCCTTCTTGACGGATCTTGCCCTTGTTGCGGATATCGATAAGTTGGATGAAGACGGAAAGCAAGTCGATACCGTCGTGTTGATGACTTTGCACTCCGCAAAAGGTCTTGAATTTCCTGTCGTGTTCCTATTAGGACTAGAGGAAGGAGTTTTCCCTCATAGTCGATCTCTTATGGAAGAAGCGGAGATGGAGGAAGAGCGTCGCTTGGCATATGTGGGAATCACAAGAGCGGAGGAAGAACTGTTTATCACGAATGCGCAAATGAGGACATTATTTGGGCGTACAAACATGAATCCACCCTCTCGATTTATAGGGGAGATTCCAGCCGATCTGATCGATGGTCTAGAGCCGAGGAAGACGCCACTACAATCACAGTCAGCCAGTCCATTCGCCGCTAGACAAGCAGCCGCTGTACGCAAACCAGTACTCCGTCCAATGACGAATTCAACGGGTGGAGAAGAGCTTGGATGGAAGGTCGGAGACAAAGCCGTTCACGGAAAATGGGGCACAGGTACAGTTGTTAGCGTAAAAGGCGAAGGAGAAGGAATTGAACTTGATATCGCATTCCCTAAACCAGTTGGGATTAAACGACTGTTAGCGAAGTTTGCTCCGATAACAAAAGGGTAAACATTTCAATCAATCAAACGATTGATTGAAATTGCTTAAGGCTTTGATACGACTGGAACGAAGGCAATTCAATCAAACGTTTGATTGAAAATTATTTTTCTATTTTAAAATAATTCTGATGGAAGGGTTGAGTACATGGATCAACAAGCTGCGGAAAAAAGAGTACAAGAGCTGCATGTCCAG
This sequence comes from Bacillus sp. Y1, assembly GCF_003586445.1. Lineage (NCBI taxonomy): Bacteria > Bacillati > Bacillota > Bacilli > Caryophanales > Bacillaceae > Bacillus > Bacillus sp. Y1. The sequence goes on from NZ_CP030028.1 coordinate 364,870, forward strand.
TTAAATCAGTTAAATTACGAATATCACGTATTAGACCAACCAACCGCTTCAGATGCTGAATATGACCAATTATTAAGAGAATTAATCAATCTGGAAGAAACTTTTCCTGAACTGAAAAGTCCGGACTCCCCTACACAACGTGTAGGTGGAGCCGTCTTAGATATGTTTGTAAAGGTACAGCATCAATCTCCTATGCTTAGTCTTGGCAATGCCTTTGGAGAGCAAGATTTACTGGATTTTGACCGACGTGTACGCCAAGCGGTTGGAGATCAAATTTCTTATGTGTGTGAATTGAAAATTGATGGTCTAGCGGTTTCGCTTCGTTACGAAAATGGTTTATTTATTCAAGGAGCCACAAGAGGAGATGGAACCATTGGGGAGGATATTACGTCTAATTTACGTACGATCAAATCCATTCCACTTCGAATAAAGGATCCTGTGTCTATAGAGGTTCGTGGGGAAGTATTTATGCCACGGAAATCATTTGAGCAATTAAACTTATTGAAGACAGAACGTGGGGAAGAGCTGGCAGCAAACCCTCGTAATGCAGCGGCTGGATCACTACGACAGCTGGACCCAAAGATTGCTGCGTCTCGTAACCTTGATATCTACCTCTACAATATCGCTGATGTTGGGGAGACAGGTGTCGTCTCACATAGTGAAGGATTAGACTTGTTAGAAAGCCTTGGCTTTAAAACCAACAAGGAAAGAAGAAAATGCTCTTCTATTGAAGAAGTGATTACATACGTCAATGAGTGGACGGAGCAGCGACCAAATCTTCCGTATGATATTGATGGGATTGTGATTAAGGTCGATTCTCTCGCACAGCAAGAGGAGCTAGGAACGACTGCAAAAAGTCCACGTTGGGCCATTGCTTATAAATTTCCTGCCGAAGAGGTTGTGACCACACTAAAGGCAATCGAATTGAGTGTTGGTCGAACAGGTGTCGTTACGCCAACCGCAATTTTAGAACCTGTCCGTGTAGCAGGAACGACCGTACAACGTGCCTCTTTACATAATGAAGATTTGATTCGTGAAAAAGATATCAAAATTGGTGATCAGGTGGTTGTAAAAAAAGCAGGAGATATTATTCCAGAGGTCGTAAATGTTCTCGTTGAGAGGCGAACAGGGGCAGAGGAAGAGTTCCATATGCCAACTCATTGTCCTGAATGTGAAAGCGAGCTAGTGAGGCTTGAAGAGGAAGTGGCACTGCGTTGTATTAATCCAAAATGTCCGGCACAAATCAGAGAAGGATTGATTCACTTCGTATCTAGAACGGCTATGAATATTGATGGTCTTGGTGAAAAGGTGATCAGTCAGTTATTTGCAGAACAATTGATTGAAGATGTAGCGGATATTTACAAACTTACCTTTGATCAGTTGATTCAATTAGAGAGAATGGGAGAAAAGTCAGTTAACAACCTGATCGATGCCATTCAAGCTTCAAAAGCCAATTCTCTTGAAAAGCTGCTGTTCGGATTAGGCATTCGTCATGTGGGAGCCAAAGCAGCAAAAACTCTCGCACAAGAATTTGAAACGATTGACCGGCTAGCGTTAGCAACCGCTGAAGAGTTAACAGCCATCAATGAGATCGGAGAAAAAATGGCAGAATCAGTGGTCGCTTACTTCGAACTTGAAGAAGTGAAGGAATTGATTGAAGAGCTTAAAGAAGCCGGAGTAAATACCACTTATCTTGGGCCGAAAAAGGTTGCAGTTGAAAACATCGATCATTTCTTTGCTGGAAAAACCATTGTCCTAACAGGAAAGCTAGAGCAGCTTTCTCGTAATGAGGCAAAGGAAAGAATAGAAGCGTTTGGCGGCAAAGTCGCTGGAAGTGTAAGTAAAAAGACAGATTTGGTAGTCGCAGGGGAAGATGCTGGATCCAAATTAACAAAAGCAGAGCAGCTTGGAATTGAAGTATGGAATGAAGAGAGATTAGTCGAAGAATTGAAGAAATAGAGGTGATACCATGAGGAAGATTCTAATGGTTGCTCTTACCGTTCTCTTGAGTTTAACCGCCTGTGCTCCCAACCTTCAGAAGCAAGAAGAGGTGGTACAGGAAAACGACGATACAAAGGAAAAGGCCATTATACCGAAGTATCAGATATCTGATCAATACTATCGGACGATTCTACCTTTCGAGCCCTCACAAGCACGAGGGTTAATCGTAAATAACTTAAACACAAGATACGATATTAGTGAGTTTGAAACAGGGTTAATGAGGCTTGCGCAAACGTCCTTTGGTCCAGATAAGTACCTTTTTAAGGAAGGGCAAAATCTTGACCGGGAAACGGTTGGTTTATGGCTGAACCGGAAAATGACGGCGGGGCAGCTACAAGATGCAGGTTTGAAAGAAGATGAAAACATTGGTTTGAATCCGCAAATTCCCGAAGGTGGAGATATAGCAGCGAATAATGAACAAAATCCGATTTATTTAGCCCATCTTTTAGAGCACAACTATCTTCTTAAAGATGAAGACGGAACGGTTCGTCTCGGAGGAGTGGTGATCGGGCTGGCATTAAACTCTGTCCATTATTACCAAAAGGAAGCTTACGGTGCCACGTTTGAATCCGAAATTTCTCAAGCCAAACTTGAAGAAGAAGGAAAAAGAATCGCTGGTGAAGTACTTACTAGACTTCGGGGGATGAAGAGCTTAGCGAATGTCCCCATTACGATTGCTCTTTTTAAACAGAAAAGTCGATCTTCTGTTGTTCCAGGGAATTTTATCGCTTACGCTTCAGCAGATAAAGGAAGTTCAAAATTGGGAGCTTGGCAAAGCGTAAACGAAAATTATTTCCTATTTCCGTCTACCGAAGCGACAAATGCCCATCGTGACGATGTGACCTTCTTTTTGAATTTTAAGCAGGACGTGGAAACGTATTTTCCGAACTTTAACGGTGTCATTGGTCAGGCTTTTTATGTAGGAGATCAACTTCAAGAGTTGAAAATCGATATACCGATCCAGTTTTACGGAAAAGCAGAAGCAGTTGGCTTCACACAATACGTAACAGGGTTAGTGATGGAACATTTCCCTGACTACTATTCAGTAGAGGTGAACATCACTTCCGTCAATGGACAAGAAGGTCTCATCGTAAAAGAGGCTGGAGACAAAGAACCATTTGTTCATATTTATCAATAAATCTAAAGACAAGGTGGATGCCTTGTCTTTTTTCTGTTCATTTGAAGGAGCATTCATTTCCATGCTAAAATGAAGTGTGAAACGTTTTCATACATAAGGAGGCGGAAGAAATGGTACAACAGTATAAACATGAACCATTCACAGACTTTTCTAATGAACATGAACGCGAAGGATTTTTATTAGGCTTAAAAACAGTGGAAGGATATCTTGGCCAAGACTATGATTTAATCATTGGTGGCGAGCGAATTTCTACAGAAGCTAAAATTGTTTCATATAATCCATCACATAAAATAGAAGTAGTTGGACGCGTCTCAAAGGCGAATCGTGAACTAGCAGAAAAAGCCATGCAAACGGCTGTGGAGGCATTCAAAACCTGGAGAAAAGTAAAGCCAGAATTACGTGCAGATGTGCTCTTTAAAGCAGCTGCCATCATACGCCGTCGCAAACACGAATTCTCTGCGCTATTAACAAAGGAAGCGGGGAAACCTTGGAGAGAAGCGGATGCTGATACAGCTGAAGCGATTGACTTCCTAGAATATTACGCGCGTCAGATGCTGCAACTTAAGGACGGTGTGCCAGTAAATAGTCGACCAAATGAATTTAACCGTTATGACTATATTCCGTTGGGTGTTGGAATCATCATCTCACCTTGGAATTTCCCACTTGCCATCATGGCCGGAACAACCGTAGCTGCCATCGTTTCCGGGAATACGGTTCTTTTAAAACCAGCATCTACCACACCTGTTGTGGCAGCGAAGTTTGTGGAAGTAATGGAAGAAGCGGGATTACCGAAGGGTGTACTCAACTTTGTACCTGGTAGCGGAGCGGAAGTCGGTGACTACTTGGTAGACCACAAGGATACGCGTTTTATCTCGTTTACAGGATCAAGAGATGTGGGACTCCGGATTTTCGAGCGTGCCTCTAAGTTGAATGAAGGTCAAATCTGGTTAAAGCGTGTGATTGCAGAGATGGGTGGAAAAGACACCATCGTCGTCGATAAGGAAGCTGATCTAGAATTAGCGGCACAATCCATTGTCGCCTCGGCGTTTGGCTTCTCTGGTCAAAAATGTTCTGCTTGCTCCCGTGCAGTCATCGTAGAGGATGTTTACGATACCGTCTTAAAGCGTGTTGAGGAACTAACCAATCAATTAACTCTTGGCAATCCTGAAGAGCAAAGCACGTATATGGGACCAGTGATAGATCAAAGTGCGTTTAATAAAATCATGAGTTATATTGATATAGGCAAGAAGGAAGGCCGTCTAGTCGCTGGAGGAGGGGGAGATAACTCTGAAGGCTTTTTCATTAAGCCTACCGTATTCGCTGACTTAGCCCCGAATGCACGATTAATGCAAGAAGAAATCTTTGGACCTGTTGTTGGTTTTACAAAAGCTAAGGACTTTACAGAAGCGATTGAGATAGCCAATAACACCGAATATGGATTAACGGGTGCCGTAATAACAACCAACCGTGAACATATGCAACAAGCCCGCGAAGACTTCCACGTAGGAAATCTATACTTTAACCGCGGCTGTACAGGTGCAATTGTCGGGTATCAGCCATTCGGAGGCTTTAATATGTCAGGAACTGACTCAAAAGCGGGCGGCCCTGACTACTTGTTGCTGCATTTACAGGCAAAAACAACATCTGAATTGTATTAACTAACTGCTAGCACCACTCCAGTTTTGGCGTGGTGTTTTTTTGTGAGTTAAATGCCTTTGCAGTAAGGGGAGGGGGTTATGACGTGAGTGTGGAGGCTGAAGGAGAGAGAGAAGTCATAAGGAGCGGGTTATGACGCTAGAGTAAAGGCTGAAGGAGAGAGAGAAGTCATAAGGAGCGAGTTATGACGCGAGAGAGAGGAAAAAAGAGTGTGAGAAGTCATAAGAAACAGGTTATTACGTGAGAGCAAGGGGAAAACGAGTACAAGAAGTCATAAGACCAGAGTTATGACATCAGGGCAAAGAAGACACAACATGAGGAGTCATAAAAACAAGAACATGCGTATGTACTAGTTCACTAGAATTCGCTCCCAAAAGCCCGTTTTTTCAACTTAATTTTATAAATTTCAATGTATACATATCAGTAAATGGTGAGTTGAGCCCTATGAGTATACAAATACTATGAATATTCATAAATTAATGGATTAGTTTTCAGATAATTCAGTTAGATAGAGTCCGCTATGTATGCTACGCTTGTTACGTTGGTTCGGCCACGGCAAGAAATCATGTGTATAATTTTACAGAAAAATTGTATGAGCCAATAAAATAGTGAGAGGGGAAATGTGAAAAAAATATGGAAACAGCTACGGTAGTTACTTTTATTGTGTATCTAGTTGGCATGCTGATCATTGGTTTGATCTCGTTTAAGCTAACTAGCAATCTATCGGACTATGTCTTAGGAGGAAGAAGTCTTGGACCAGGTGTGACAGCTTTAAGTGCTGGTGCTTCTGATATGAGTTCATGGCTACTGCTTGGATTACCAGGGCTTGCTTATACCACTGGATTGGATTCCATTTGGATGTGTGTTGGTTTAATCATTGGTGCCTATTTAAACTGGAAATTTGTTGCATCAAGACTAAGATCGTACACTGAGGTGGCAAATGATTCGATTACTGTCCCCGATTTTTTTGAAAATCGATTCAAAGATCAATCGCGTTTACTACGAGTTATCTCCGCGTTAGTTATATTAATCTTTTTCACCTTTTACGCATCCTCAGGTTTAGTAGGAGGAGCACTGTTATTCCAAGAAACCTTTGGAATGTCTTATAATACAGCTCTCTTTATTGGAGCCATTGTTATTATTTCGTATACGTTCTTAGGAGGCTACTTAGCGGTCAGTTGGACGGACTTTTTCCAAGGTTTATTAATGTTCTTAGCGTTGGTCATTGTACCGATTGTTGCTATTGTTAAATTAGGTGGTTGGGGTGAATCGATGGACGCCATTCGCAGTATTGATCCATCTTATCTCAATGCATTTGATTCGGTGACAGTTATGGGGACGATCTCATTGCTTGCGTGGGGATTAGGATACTTTGGTCAACCGCATATTATTACCCGCTTTATGGGGATTCGTTCCACGGAGGAAGTGAGAAAAGCAAGATGGATTGGAATGGGATGGATGACCATTTCGATTGTTGGAGCGATCATTGTCGGGTTGGTCGGAATCGCTTATTTTGCTGATAATCCACTTATTACAGCGGATGTAAATAATAGTGAGAAAGTGTTTATTTTTTTCTCAGACATCATGTTTAATCCTTGGGTATCAGGAATTCTGCTTGCTGCCATTCTTTCGGCGATCATGAGTACCATTGATTCACAGCTATTAGTATCTTCCAGTGCGTTAGCCGAAGACTTCTACAAAGCGCTGTTCCGAAAGAATGCTAGTGATGCAGAATTGGTGTGGGTTGGTAGAGCGGGAGTAATCGTTATTGCTCTTGTGGCCATTGCACTTGCTTATACAGGCAATCCTGAAAATGGTGGAGCGTCTATCTTAGACCTTGTTAGTTATGCATGGGGAGGATTTGGAGCGGCATTCGGTCCGGTAATCATTCTGTCTCTCTATTGGAAGCGAATGAACCGAAATGGTGCTCTAGCCGGTATGATTACTGGTGCTGTTACCGTGGTTGTGTGGAAGCAGTTAACCGCGGCTGGCATCATCCCGTTTGAGTTATATGAAATTGTACCAGGGTTTATTTTAGCAACGATTGCCATTATCGTGTTCAGCTTAACAGGAAACGAACCGAAGAAAATCATTAAAGAAGAGTTTGTTGAAGCGGTTGAGAATGATAAAGAGAAATAATAGAACGGCCACTCGCGAGTTTTGCGAGTGGTTTTTACATATATTAATAATTTGTAAAGATTAAAAACCAGAGAATAGGGCGAATTTTAGGTCTGATGACACAGAAAAAGGAATATTTCGGTTAGTGAATTACTTTATTTGTCGAAAAATAGTTCTTTTTTACTGAAATTGTAAATTAACAAAACTAGTAAACTAGCTTAATGATAGCTTCATATTTTTTTCATAACATATTCCTTGTGATGAAAAATATGAGGGGGAAATTCAATGTTTAATATATCTTTCAAAAAGAAGATCATTCCGTTTGCAGCAGTCACAACGTTGGCTTTAACAAGCTTAGTAGGATCATTCTCAACTACTGAGGTAGAAGCAAAATCTAGTACAAGCAACAATGCAGAAATCAAAAATGTTATCTTCCTTATTGGTGATGGAATGGGTGTTTCCTATACATCAGCCTACCGTTATATGACGGATAGCGATAACTCAAAATTTGTAGGAAAATCTGAATTTGATAATTACCTTGTTGGTCAACAAATGACCTATCCTGAAGACCCTGCTCAAAACGTAACAGACTCAGCGTCTGCAGCTACGGCTATGTCAGCTGGTATTAAAACGTACAACAATGCGATCGCAGTCGATAATGACGGTTCAGAAGTAAAAACAGTGTTAGAAGCAGCGAAAGAAAGAGGTAAAGCGACTGGATTAGTAGCTACTTCTGAAATCACACATGCAACACCAGCATCATTCGGTTCACATGATGAAAGCAGAAAAAATATGAATGCCATTGCAGATGATTATTTTGATGATCTAATTAATGGAAAGCAAAAGGTAGACGTCCTACTTGGCGGTGGGACAAGCTTATTTGATCGTGCAGATCGTGATTTAACAGCAGAATTCCAAGAAGCTGGATATAGCTATGTAACAAATAAAGAAGATCTCCTTAATGATACAAATGATAGAATTCTAGGATTGTTTGCTGAAGGCGGACTTCCAAAGATGATTGACCGTTCTGAAGAAACACCTTCTTTGGAAGAAATGACGAATACAGCGATTGACAGATTATCAAAAGATAAAGACGGTTTCTTCTTAATGATCGAAGGAAGCCAAATTGACTGGGCTGGCCATGATAACGACATCGTCGGAGCTATGAGTGAAATGGAGGATTTCGAAAAAGCCTTTAAAGCAGCAATCGAATTTGCTAAAAAGGACAAACATACTCTAGTAGTTGCAACAGCTGACCACTCGACAGGTGGATACTCTATTGGTGCTGATGGAGTCTATAATTGGTTCGGTGAGCCAATTAAAGCAGCAAAACGCACTCCTGACTTTATGGCAGCTGAAATCGTAGCAGGAGCGAATGTAAGAGAAACACTAACAACATATATCGACCAAAGCATCCTTGCTTTAACAGATGCTGAAATTGCTTCAGTAGAGGCTGTAGCTTCTAAGAAAGCTGTGGATATTGATAATGCCATTGAGGAAATTTTTAACGAGCGTTCTCACACTGGTTGGACAACTGGTGGACATACAGGAGAAGACGTACCTGTCTATGCATTCGGTCCTGCTAGTGATCGTTTTGCTGGTCAAATCGACAACACCGATCATGCGAAAATCATCTTTGACTTATTAGAAAAAGGCAAAAACAAGACAGTTATTAATGACAAGTAATAAGCAAGAAGAATCCCGTTGGAAAGCAGCGGGTTCTTTTTCTTAAAAGATAAGAAGGCATAAATTATTGAACTTTGAACAATGTCTAGCTCCAGCGCCTAGCTCCTCTGGGTCATAAGCCAAAGCCATCCAGAGGTCAGGACCTCTTGAGGTCTCCGTCTTATGCCTGTCGGAGCTTACCAAGGCGCTTGCGCTTTTCTTAAAAGGAGGCTAACTATGAAAAGAATTTCTATAGCACTTATTATCTTACTTTTATCTGTTGTTACAGCTTGCAATAACGAGGATAAGCTAAGTGAGGAAAAGGTATCAGCAACAGCAACAGCTACTGCTAAAGAACCAACAAAAGGCACAACCGAATATGTTACAAACCCTCAGGTACCAGATGATCGTGAACTGGATGAAATAGGAGAGGTTCTTTCTGATCGTAAAGGAGAAATTACGCTTCTTAGCCAGTTAACACCGAATGAAACGGTTAATGTTGGACCTATTCAAATGGTAGTAAAAGAAGTAAAGACCATTCATTTACGTCCGGATTATGGAATGATTGATTATTTTCATATGTTAACTCATGATGAAGAATTTGATTTTGTTAAGGTGTTTTTTGAAGTAACAAACACATCCAACGAAGAAGTAAACTTTGGTCCTGTTGCACTTGTTGAAACAAGTGAAGGAGAAAAGGTCACATGGGAAAAGGATATTTACTTAGACGGTTTGCACGGTGTGTATGCTCCTGGCGAGAAGAAGCAGGGGAACGTCGGATTTATTTTAGAGAACTCCAATATTCAATCAGTAAAAGTGCTAACTAGTGATGTCTACGATGCGAACGAAAAGCTAATCCAAAAGGCTACGGAGCTTGAATATACGTTTAGTGAATAATGATGTGCCACTCTTAGGAGTGGTTTTTTGTTGATTAGGAGATTAAATAGCTGAAGATAATAAAAGGGTGATGAGATGGTAAGTGAGGGTGTTGGCTCGCAAACTTTGAGAATAGCAAATAAGAGTGGCGGATCGCAAATAAAGTATGAGAATCGCAAATAAAAATTCAGGATCGCAAATATATTTCTGGAATCGCAAATAAAAATTCAAGATCGCAAATATATTTTTGGAATCGCAAATAAAAATTCAGGATCGCAAATATATTTTTGGAATCGCAAATAAAAATTCAGAATCGCAAATATATCCTGGAAATCGCAGATAATCATCTTCAAAAGTGATCGAGTTTCGTTGAAATATCCTCTAGAGCATCAAATTGTACTGGCTGAATACAAATTCGGCCAGTTTTTTGTTGATCAACTTCCGATTTTGACTCACCTCCGATCCTATCAGCCTCCATTTTTGGATTCGTCTAGTTCCATCGGCTTGCCTTACGCTTGTCGGAGCTAACCCAGCCGCTTCCGCTTTGGGATGACGTCTAGCTCCAACGGCTAGGGGCTCGGGGTCATAAGCCAAAGTCCTCCAGAGGTCAGGACCTCCTGCGGTCTCCGTCTTATGCCTGTCGCCCCTGAACAAGCCGCTTCCGCTTTGGGATTTTTGTCGAAAAAATAATCTGAAAATTTTAGAAAAAGTGGTTCCTATCTCCAAATCTCTGTTATATAATACAACATGTAAAGATAACTGTATTATAACAATAGGGACATGAACGAAGGGAGAGGTTTTTACAATGACAAATGAAAGAGTAAGAGAGTTACAGGAAAGCTGGGAGATGGATGCGCGTTGGAAGGGGATTGAAAGACCGTATTCTGCCGAAGAGGTTATTAAATTAAGAGGTTCGATTGATATTGAACATACGCTGGCTCGCAGGGGAGCAGAAAAACTGTGGAAGCTTGTGAAAGAAGAAGACTTCGTAAATGCACTTGGAGCATTAACGGGCAATCAAGCGGTTCAACAGGTGAAGGCAGGCTTGAAGGCCATATACTTAAGCGGCTGGCAAGTGGCTGCAGATGCAAATCTTTCCGGACATATGTATCCAGATCAAAGCTTGTATCCAGCCAACTCTGTACCAAGTGTGGTAAAGAGAATTAATCAAGCGTTACAACGCGCGGACCAAATTACTCACTCGGAAGGGGACGATTCGATCGACTGGTTTGCACCGATTGTGGCGGATGCAGAGGCTGGATTTGGTGGACAATTGAACTGTTTTGAATTGATGAAAGGCATGATTGAAGCAGGAGCTGCTGGTGTTCACTTCGAAGATCAACTATCTTCTGAGAAAAAATGTGGTCATTTAGGCGGAAAAGTACTACTTCCAACGCAAACCGCTGTACGTAACCTCATTGCGGCACGTCTTGCTGCTGATGTAATGGGTGTTCCAACTGTACTAGTGGCAAGAACGGATGCCAATGCGGCTGACTTGATTACAAGTGATGTGGATCCGGTTGATTCTCCGTTCATTACAGGGGAAAGAACGCCAGAAGGATTTTTCCGTACGAAGGCCGGACTCGACCAAGCGATTGCTAGAGGGTTAGCATACGCACCATACGCAGATCTGATTTGGTGTGAAACATCCGAACCAAATATTGAAGAAGCACGTCGATTTGCCGAAGCGATCCATGAGAAGTTCCCTGGGAAGCTTTTAGCATATAATTGTTCTCCATCGTTTAACTGGAAAAAGAAGCTGGATGATGACACGATTGCGAAGTTCCAAATCGAGCTTGGTAAGATGGGCTACAAGTTCCAGTTTGTAACGTTAGCTGGTTTCCATGCACTAAACCACAGTATGTTTGAACTTGCTCGTGGTTATAAGGATCGTGGAATGGCAGCGTATTCAGAGCTTCAGCAAGCAGAGTTTGCTAGTGAAGAAAATGGCTATACGGCTACAAGACATCAACGAGAAGTGGGTACAGGTTACTTTGACCAAGTCTCAATGGTGATTTCTGGTGGTACTTCTTCCACAACTGCTTTAAAGGGGTCAACGGAAGAAGAGCAGTTTACTGCATCCAAGTAAGTAGCTTCAAACTTGTTTTACACCTTTATTTGTAACCTCCATTTTGTCCTTCTCTTTCTATATGAAAGGGGAGGAATTTTTTTTGTCCTTACGATTGGGTTATACTTTATATACGAACAATTATTAGGGGATCTACATACAAATTTAAGGAGGAGGGATGATATATGCGACCTGATATTGATGATTATTTGCAGCAAGGGATTCACGGGAAAAAGGAAATCAATCCTGATGAAAGACGCCGATTTTTAGGAACATTACGAGAACGTGTCGTCATTGCCTTAAAACAACCACAGCTGATTGAACCAGGCATCTATCCAGAGGTGGAGACAGCTCTAAAAGAAAATAAAAAAGCGCATCTCTATTTGAACGGCAACATGACCTACGAGTATTTATCTAAGTATAAAAAAGTAGCCGATCAGTATGATGTTGAATATACGCTTGTGACAAATAAAGAATATGACTCGGAGCTGGGGCTTGTTCTTGCCTATGATTATGCAATAGATAAGGAAAGCATCTATGTTGAAAAAAAAGTAACCATAGATCCAGTTCCAAAGAAAAAAGGATTCTTTGGAAAGCTATTTGGCAATTAACTCGGCAGTCACGAAAAGTAGACTGCTTTTTCTTTGGATTCTCTTTGCTCAAACCCTAAAACTTTGATATCATCAGTGTATTATTGTGTGAAAAGTTCAAAAAAATTTATGGAGGTGAGAGGATGTCAAGAATATCCATCGAAGAGGTAAAGCATGTGGCGCATTTAGCGAGACTTGCCATTACAGAAGAGGAAGCTGTGAATTTTCAAAAACAGCTAGATGCAATCATTACATTCTCGGAGCAATTGAACGAGCTTGATACTGATAATGTGGAACCGACATCCCATGTTTTAGATATTAAAAATGTATTAAGAGAAGATGTTTCAAAAGAAGGCCTGCCACAAGAGCTTGTCTTAAAAAATGCACCAGACCAACAGGACGGACAAATCAAAGTTCCGCCGATTATTGAGTAAGGAGGGACAATATGAGCTTATTCGATCAAAAAGTATCTGATCTTCATGAGCAGCTACATAAAAAAGAAATTAGTGTTACGGATCTTGTAGAAGAGTCGTATAAAAGAATATCAGAAGTCGAGACCCAAGTGGGCGCATTTTTAACATTAGATGAAGAGCGAGCACGAAGCCAAGCCAAAAAACTAGATGAAAAGCTAGGAACGGACGAAGCAAAAGGTTTGCTATTCGGTATGCCAGTAGGGGTTAAAGACAATATTGTAACAAAGGATTTACGTACAACAGCAGCAAGCCAAATTCTACATAATTTTGATCCAATCTATGATGCAACCGTTGTGACAAAGCTTCAAGAAGCAGAAACCATTACGATTGGGAAACTAAATATGGACGAGTTTGCCATGGGATCGTCAACAGAAAACTCCAGCTTTAAAAAGACGAAAAACCCATGGAATTTGGAAACCGTTCCTGGTGGATCTTCAGGTGGTTCAGCAGCAGCCGTAGCAGCCGGTGAGGTTCCTTTTTCATTAGGTTCCGATACAGGTGGATCCATTCGCCAACCTGCTAGTTTTTGTGGAGTGGTTGGTTTAAAGCCTACGTATGGACGAGTATCTCGATTTGGATTAATTGCTTTTGCTTCTTCACTAGACCAAATTGGTCCGATTACTAGAACCGTTGAAGACAACGCATACGTATTACAGGCCATTGCCGGTGTGGATCCAATGGATTCAACGTCTGCCAATGTTGAGGTTCCATCGTATGTGAACGCCTTAACAGGTGAAGTAAAAGGATTAAAAATCGGTGTTCCTAAAGAATATCTAGGAGAAGGTGTAAACCCAGAGGTTCGCGAATCTGTCATGCAGGCATTAGCAACCCTTGAAAAGCTAGGAGCGACTTGGGAGGAAGTTTCTTTACCTCACTCGAAGTATGCTCTTTCTACGTATTACCTATTAAGTTCTTCCGAAGCGTCTGCTAACTTAGCACGCTTTGACGGAGTCAGATATGGCTATCGTTCTCCGAATTCGAACAACTTAATGGAGCTGTATAAAAACTCAAGAGCAGAGGGCTTTGGAGATGAAGTGAAACGTAGAATTATGCTTGGGACCTTTGCTTTAAGCTCAGGCTATTATGATGCGTATTATAAAAAAGCACAAAAGGCACGTACATTGATTAAAAAGGATTTTGAGGATGTATTTGCGAAGTATGATGTGATCGTTGGACCAACAACACCAACACCTGCTTTTAAAATTGGTGAAAAAACAAGCGATCCATTAACAATGTATGCTAATGATATTTTAACCATTCCAGTAAATCTTGCTGGGGTACCTGGTATTTCTGTTCCATGTGGTTTTGATCAAGGACTGCCATTAGGTTTACAAATTATCGGTAAGCACTTTGACGAAGCAACTGTCTACCGTGTAGCTCATGCATTTGAGCAGGCGACAGACTTCCACAAGCAAAAGCCAGGTCTGTAAGGGGGATAAGAATGGAATTCGAAACGGTAATTGGACTTGAAGTCCATGTAGAGTTAAAAACAGAATCAAAAATCTTCTCTGCAAGTCCCAACCATTTTGGTGCGCAGCCAAATACCAATACAACGGTGATCGACCTTGGATATCCAGGTGTGTTGCCGGTATTAAATAAAAAGGTAGTTGACTACGGGATGAAGGCTTGTATGGCCTTAAACTGTAACGTCGCAACCCATACGAAGTTTGATAGAAAAAACTACTTTTATCCAGATAACCCGAAAGCGTACCAGATTTCTCAATTTGACCAGCCGATTGGTGAACACGGGTTTATCGAAATTGAAGTAGACGGGTATAAGAAGAAAATCGGCATCACAAGAATTCATTTAGAAGAGGATGCTGGGAAGCTGAATCATGAAAATGGATACTCTCTATGTGACTACAATCGTCAGGGAACACCTCTTATTGAGATTGTATCAGAGCCGGATATTCGTACAGCGAATGAAGCATATGCTTATTTAGAAAAATTAAAATCGATTATTCAATATACAGGAGTATCTGATTGTAAGATGGAGGAAGGCTCCTTACGTTGTGATGCGAATATTTCGATTCGTCCAGTAGGACAAGAGGAATTTGGGACAAAGACCGAGTTAAAGAACTTAAATTCATTTAACTTTGTTCGTAAAGGAATCGAATATGAAGCGAAGCGTCAGGAAGAAGTGGTTCGAGCTGGAGGAGAGATTCAGCAGGAAACACGTCGTTATGACGAGGCAACGAATACGACTTTATTAATGAGGGTAAAAGAAGGTTCGGAAGATTATCGTTACTTCCCTGAACCAGATTTAACGGATTTGTATATTGATGAGGAATGGAAGGCCCGCATTGCTGCAGAAATTCCTGAGCTTCCAGATTCAAGACAGAAGCGTTATACCGAAGAGTGGGGATTACCAGCGTATGATGCGGCTGTTTTAACAGTTGTAAAGGAAACAGCTGACTTTTTTGAAGCAACGGTTGCTGCTGGAGCGGATCCAAAACAAGCATCCAACTGGATTATGGGAGAATTATCAGCTTATTTAAATTCCGAACAAAAGGAACTTGCTGATGTAGCCCTAACACCAGAAGGTCTTGCAGGAATGATTAAGCTCATTACTGACGGAACCATTTCTTCTAAGATTGCGAAGAAGGTATTTAAAGAGCTTGTTGAAAAAGGCGGCAGTGCGGAGAAAATTGTAAAAGACCAAGGTCTGGTACAAATTTCTGATGAAGGTGCTCTACTAACAGTAATTGCTGAAGTTCTTGATGCCAATCCACAATCCATTGACGATTTTAAAAATGGTAAGGAAAAGGCGATTGGTTTCCTTGTTGGTCAGATCATGAAAGCAACAAAGGGCCAAGCAAACCCACCACTAGTAAACAAACTATTGCAACAAGAAATCAGAAAACGCTAATAAAAAAGATTCCCTTGCTTAAATGTAGCAAGGGAATCTTTTTATAGTTAGGCTTTTTGTTGAAGAAGGTCTGCCCCTTTTTTGAAAACCGTTTTGCGAAGGAAAGGAACAACCCAGTAGTCTAAGCCGTAACGTCCTGCATTGAATCCAGCAGTAAGAATGATCACACCCATTAGAATGTCTGTAGGGTTATGAGATACTGTACCAGCTAGCATGAAAGAGAAGTTCATGACTAGACCAAAGAACATAGCAGCACTTGTAAAGCAACCAAGAATTAATCCTAAACCAACTAGAAACTCACCCCAAGGTACAAGGAAATTAAATAGTTCCACGTTTGGTAGTGCGACACCTTCAAGGAAAGATACATACCAGCTATACACAATTCCATCTGGACCAGCTACAGGGTTAGCAATAGAACCTTTTAAAAATCCAGCAGCATCAAACCCACCGCCAGTTATTTTGCCCCAGCCTGCTGTCATCCAAGCATAACCGAGATACACACGTAATAAAGTAAGAAGTGCTGCAGAAATCTTGTTTTCTCTTAAAAATTGATTAAACATAAATGATTCCGCCTTTCAAAAGTTATTTAATGAATGATTACACTCATAATATACAATGTTGTGATAGTGAAAAGAACAGTTTTGTGAAACAGTTCACAAATTGGTTGAAATCTTTTGAACGAATTGTTAACAAAGTCCATTTTTGACTTAAGCCTTGTTCGGAAGAATGTTTGTATCCTTCTTAATAAACGTTTTACGAAGGAAAGGAACAACCCAATAGTCTAAACCATAACGTCCTGCATTGAATCCGGCAGTAAGAATAATCACACCCATTAGAATGTCTGTAGGGTTATGAGATACCGTACCAGCAAGCATGAAAGAGAAGTTCATGACTAGACCAAAGAACATTGCAGCACTTGTAAAGCAACCAAGAATTAATCCTAAACCGACTAAAAACTCGCCCCAAGGTACAAGGAAATTAAATAGATCCACATTCGGTAGTGCTACACCTTCAAGGAAAGAAACATACCAGCTGTAAACAATTCCATCTGGACCAGCCACAGGGTTTGCAATAGAACCTTTTAAAAATCCAGTAGCATCAAAACCACCACCAGTTATTTTGCCCCAGCCTGCTGTCATCCAAGCGTAACCGAGATACACACGTAATAATGTAAGAAGCGCTGCAGAAATCTTGTTTTCTCTTAAAAATTGATTAAACATAAATGATTCCGCCTTTCGAAAATGATTTAATTAATGATTACACTCATAATATACGACGTGACCATAGTAATAACCACAGGGATATACGTTAGTTCACAGTTTGTTAAAAGCTTATTGACCGAAGTGTGAACTATGTCACTTTTATGAACAACAGGAATAGACAAGTTTGGTGGAAATAAGTATGTATTTCCCAGGAAAAGAGTATTTCCGACAAAAAAACAACTCATTCGTTGTCGAATGAGTTGTTCAGTAAGGATTATTTCTCTTCCTTTAATAAGGCGATAGATTCATTAAATTCTTTTTCAATTTGATTATTGTGTTTAAATGTGAGGATGCTGACAATAATCGCAACGACCGCATTGAGGATGAAGCCAGGAACAATTTCGTATAAGTCAAAAATTCCACCCTCAGCTTGTTTCCATAAAATCACCGTAATGGCACCTGTGATTATCCCTGTAATAGCTCCCCAGTTCGTCATCTTTTTCCAGAAGAGACTGAGGATAATCACCGGACCAAAGGACGCTCCAAAACCTGCCCAAGCATAAGCAACGAGTGAAAGAATCGTATTGTCTTGATCGAGTGCTAATAATAGGGCAATAACAGCCACTGTTAATACAGCTAATCTCCCCATTAATACATAATGCTTGTCGGTCGCTTCTTTCTTTAATAGTACTTTGTATAAATCTTCAATAAGAGCACTCGATGTAACAATGAGCTGAGATGAAATGGTGCTCATGATCGCAGCTAAGACAGCTGCTAGTAAGAACCCTGCAATGATCGGATGGAACAAATATTGCCCAAGTTCAATAAAGACAGCTTCTGGATTAGAAAGGGTTAAATCAGGATTTTTCTTGAAATACGCAATCCCAATCATCGCTGTGAGGATGGTTCCAATAAGAGAAAATATCATCCAGGTCATCCCGATGCGGCGGGCACTTTTTATTTCTTTAACGGTCGTGATGGCCATAAAACGTACGATGATATGTGGCTGGCCAAAGTATCCTAACCCCCACGCCATAGCAGAGACTACTCCGATGAAGCTAGCACCTTTTAATAAATCCAAAAAGTTTGGATTCACAAGTCGAACGGTTTCAAACGTTTCAGAAGGTCCACCTGTTGCAAATACACCAATAATAGGGACAAAAATAAGTGCGAGTAACATCATAAGTCCTTGAATAAAGTCGGTATAACTTACGGCCAAGAACCCACCAAATAAGGTATAGGCAACAACAACAGCAGATACGATCAATAAACCCGTATGATAGCTAACACCGAAAGAGCTCTGGAAAAATACGCCTCCTGATACCATTCCGGAAGAAACATAAAACGTAAAGAAAACAAGAATAACAATTCCAGAAACAATTCGAAGAAGCATCGTACGATCTTTAAATCGATTCTCTAAGTAACCAGGAATTGTGATTGAGTCGTTGGCCACTTGAGTATAGGAACGAAGTCTTGGAGCAACAAGAACCCAGTTGAGGTAAGCGCCTATAGTGAGTCCGATGGCAATCCATGCATCGACCATTCCATTGACATAAATGGCTCCAGGTAACCCCATTAAAAGCCAGCCACTCATGTCGGCTGCACCTGCACTGAGTGCTGTTACCGCAGGACCTAATGAGCGTCCGCCTAACATATAGTCCGTCAGATTACTAGTTTTTCTGTAAGAGTACCAACCAATTAGTAGCATACCCGCCATGTAGATCGCAATTGAGATCGCTTGGTAAAATTCATTCGACATATACCTTCCCCCTTTATTATAGTGAAAAACTAATTATAAAAATATATGCAATATTCTATCATTATTATGCAAACGTGACGATATTTTTTTACCCGAAATAAATCGTGAAAGTGGTAACAAAAAAGCTTTTCTTAGAAAGTATTGGATCCGTTTTTCGAATAATAATTCATTAGTTGAAAATACTTAAAAAAATTCAATCAAACGTTTGATTGAATTTTTTAGTCTTCATTTTATAGATTTAGGAGGGATTCTGTCATCTTTAAGCTTCTTATCATTAATTTTTAACTCCGTATGATTCAAATAATTACGGATATTGGAACGGTGTAAAAAGAAAAGGAGAAGTAGGAATAAGAAAAAAATAAGATCTGTATGATAGCCTTCCTCAAAAAAAGAATAAATCAGCATAGCGAACCCAACGGATATCGAACCAAAAAAAACATATTTTGATAGAAAAATAACTACGAAAAAGGTAAGAAAGGTAATTAGAAATAAAACAGGATTATAAATGATTAAAAAACCAGCAGTGGTCGCAATGGCTTTCCCCCGCGAAACCCAGCAAAAATCGGAAAACAATGACCAATCACTGCAATTAACCCCGCATACAAAGGATCGAGATTGGAATGAAGCAGCATCGGTAAGTTCGTCGCAAGGGCCCCTTTGCCAACATCAACGAGAAGCACAATGATTCCTGCCTTCTTTCCAAGAACCCTAATGGTATTGGTAGCACCAGGATTGTTACTACCGAGCGTTCGAATATCCACTTGAAAGAGCCATTTTCCAACGAATAATGCGGTTGGAATGGAGCCGAGTAAATAGGCTATGATAAGTAGACCATACTCCATATGATTCCTCCTTACATTTAATTGTTATTTGACTAGATTTTACCATATTCTTACCGGTGCTGTTAGAGTTGAGATTTTTACTTTTACCTATCTCCATGATATGATAGATTGTCAACAAATTTGCAGGAATGTAAGCAGTGAGATATGATATTAATGTTAAATGATGGAATCGACATCGGAGTATACATACTAATAGAAAAAGAACCTTATTTTTTGAAATAGGATGATGAAAATGAAAAGAGCAAGAATTATTTATAATCCTACCTCAGGGAGAGAAGCCTTTAAAAAGCAATTGCCGGAGGTACTGCAAAAGCTAGAAATGGCCGGTTATGAGACTTCTTGTCATGCAACAACAGGTGCAGGTGACGCGACAGAGGCGGCTAAAATAGCCGTTGCTCGAAAATACGATCTTGTCGTAGCAGCAGGTGGAGACGGGACGATCAATGAAGTGGTCAATGGACTTGCTGAGCAAGAGTATCGTCCAAGGCTTGGAGTCATTCCAGTTGGAACAACCAATGATTTCGCCAGAGCTCTGCATATCCCACGGGACATTGAAGCGGCAGCTGATATTATCGTTAAGGGAGATACGATTCCTGTTGATATCGGCCGAATCAATGACAAGTATTTTATTAATATTGCGGGTGGCGGTCGTTTAACGGAGTTAACGTACGAGGTGCCAAGCAAACTGAAAACAATGCTTGGGCAACTGGCATATTACTTAAAAGGCATTGAGATGCTTCCTTCCATTCGTGCGACAGATTTAAGTATTGAGTACGATGGAAAGCTTTTTGAAGGAGAGGTCATGCTGTTTCTTGTCGGGCTAACCAACTCAGTTGGTGGCTTTGAGCGACTGGCTCCGGATGCGTCGATTAATGATGGAATGTTTACTTTATTAATTTTAAAGAAGACAAACCTTGCTGAATTTATCCGCATCGCCACATTAGCTGTACGCGGGGAGCATGTGAACGACCCGCATGTTATTTATACAAAGGCAAACCGTATCAAAGTCCACTCAGAGGAAAAGGTTCAGCTCAATCTGGATGGAGAATTCGGAGGTCTTCTACCTGCGGAGTTCGTGAATTTATACCGACATTTAGAAGTGTTTGTACCGATTGATCAAATACGTGAGCAGGACCGACCAGCGGAGGGTTGGAATGTTTCAGGAAACTAATCACTACATTGGTGGTTAGTTTCTTTTTGTAATTTCGTATCCGAGATGGAGTTATGATACAATTTTTCATAACGAAAAATGAAAAAGGAAGTAACCAATGACAAAAACAATACCCGTACAAAAAAATGATTATATAGAAGTTGAATTTGAAGACTTAACCCATGACGGTGCAGGTGTAGCCAAAGTAGATGGCTATCCATTATTCGTCAAAAACGCTCTACCTGGTGAAAAAGCAAAAATAAAGGTCATTAAGGTCAATAAGGGATATGGGTTCGGCCGTTTAGAGGAAATCCTTGAACAAAGCCCGTATCGTGTGGATGCCCCATGCCCGATTTACAAGGAGTGTGGAGGCTGCCAGCTTCAGCATCTGAGCTATGAAGGACAGCTACTAGCGAAGGAAAAACAAGTAAGAGATGTCCTTACCCGTATCGGCAAGCTAGAAAATGTAAAGGTTCATCCGGTATTAGGCATGAGTGATCCTTGGAGATACCGTAATAAAGCACAAGTTCCTGTAGGTGAGCGTGAAGGTGGCTTGATTGCCGGTTTTTATCAGCAGCGAAGCCATGAAATTATTGATATGGAAGCTTGTATGATTCAGCAGGAGAAAAATGACGAGATCGTACAGGCGGTGAAGAGAATCTGTACGAAATACGGAGTCACGGCTTACAACGAGCAGCGTCATAAAGGATCGTTAAGACATATCATGGCTCGACATGGACAAGTCACGAAGGAAGTCATGGTCGTTCTTGTCACACGTACCCCAGAGCTTCCAAACAAAGAGAAGATCGTTAAGGAAATCGTGGAGGCAGTTGAAGGGGTCAAATCGATCATCCAGAATGTCAACTCGAAGAAAACCAATGTCATCCTTGGTGACGAGACTCGTGTGTTATGGGGAGAAGAGGTCATCTATGATTTAATCGGCAACGTCAAATTCGCAATTAGTTCCAGATCGTTTTATCAAGTAAATCCAGAGCAAACGAAGGTGCTTTATGACCAAGCCCTTACTTACGCTGAACTGACTGGTGAAGAAACCGTGATCGATGCTTATTGTGGAATTGGAACGATATCGCTGTTTCTGGCGCAAAAGGCCAAGAAGGTGTACGGAGTTGAAATTGTCCCTGAGGCGATTGCAGATGCGAACCGGAATGCAGAGTTAAATGGGATTAGAAATGTAGAGTTTGCAGTAGGAGAAGCAGAGGTCGTGATTCCTAATTGGTACAAAGAAGGAATTGTGGCGGATGTACTTGTCGTGGATCCACCGAGAAAAGGCTGCGATGATGCATTACTTCAAACGATTATTGAGATGAAGCCTAAGAAGGTTGTTTATGTGTCTTGTAATCCGGCAACTTTGGCGCGGGATTTGAGAGTGCTTGAGGATGGTGGGTATACGACGGTTGAAGTTCAGCCTGTTGATATGTTTCCGCATACTACGCATTGTGAAGCAGTGGCGAAGATAGTATTGAAAGAAGTAGAAGGAGCCTAATAGGGCTTCTTTTTTAGTTATTAAACATTGGTAGGATTTATCAGTTTAACATTAGGTGAGGTGAACCGTACCACAAGTAAATGAGGTTTTTGTGTGTTATTCTATTAATTAAAAATGAAGGCCTGCCCATGATTTTGAAGGTAGAAAAGAGAAGGAAAAAACTCCATCTCTTTTCTATGGTGGCTATATGCTTGTTGGGTTATAAAAAGATCAATATTAGACAATTTGTATGATTCTTTTTTCATTTTCTTTTGCTAAATATCCGGTGACCTTTACTCTATTTGGAATAATGGGATGATGTTTTAAAAGTTTAACAGATTCTCTTATATTGTCTTCCTTTAAAGGTAAGCCTTGGATCCAATCTGTCAAGGAGCAACCTTGAGTTTGAACAAATATATATTCTAATGTTTTCCTGGAATCTATAGAAATTTGTTCTTTTTGATAATACTCCTCTAACATTTCATTTGTGATATGATGTGAATTTTTGTTTAGACCAATTACATATATTTCAACAATGTCGTGATGAATCAGGGATGAAATAACGTTTCTTATTGTACAACCATATGGATGTCCAATAATAGCATGGTCTGTGTAAAACCATATAAAATCCCCTTCGAAATGATCAAGAATCCAATTATGCTCTGGAATTTTCACATCACCGATAATAATTTTCTTCATTTCACTTCCTCCTTACTTAATAAATAATTTTGGCCATTTCAAAATATAGAGGTAATCCAATTGTTAGATTAAAAGGGAAGGTTATTCCCAACGATAATCCTAAATAAATAGATGGGTTTGCGCCAGGAACTGCCGACTTAATTGCAGCGGGAGCAGCAATATAAGAAGAGCTTGCGGCTAAAATCCCCATGAGAAACAAACCTCCCAAGGATAATCCAGTTAATTTGCCGATCAAGAGGCCTACCATTCCAAAAACAAGTGGAAATAGGATAGCTAATCCAATCAGTTTCCATCCATATTTTCTTACTTCCGAAAGTCTTTCTCCGGCCGTTAGCCCCATTCCAAGTAAAAAGACTACTAGAACGCTTTGATATAAATCTATAAATAAAGGTTTAATAATAGGAATTCCGTTATCTCCCACAATATAACCAATGACCAAGCTCCCTGTTAAAAGTAAGATACTTTTGCCAAATAGGCTTTCCTTAATGATGTGAGGGTTGAAGAGGCCCTGGAAATTCAATGATGCTGGAATAATACCTAACGCTTTTGATGGCCTTTTTTCTAATTGAAGCCAATGAAATAGAATAAGAGAAACAATTATGGCTGGACTTTCTAAAAGAACAACAATAGCTGTCATAAAGCTTTCAAACTCAATATTAGCCATTTCCAGGAAGGAAACAGCAGCTGCAAATGTAACAATGCTTACAGAGCCGTAAGTAGCTCCAAGTGCAACTGAATTTTTTACATCTAATTTGACTAATCGGCAGACAAAAATAGTTATTACCGGAATAAAGGTACCTAAAAATAACGCTCCGACTACAGGTTGTAATAAATCATCACCGGCATGACGAGAAAGCTCAATACCTCCTTTTAATCCAATGGCCGCCAGTAAATAAATGCTTAAGGTTTCGCTAAGTCCCTTTGGGAATTTCAAATCAGATTTAACAGTTGCTGCTAAAAGTCCTAATACAAAAAATAAAATTG
The DNA here is from genome assembly GCF_003586445.1 of Bacillus sp. Y1. Classification (NCBI taxonomy): domain Bacteria; kingdom Bacillati; phylum Bacillota; class Bacilli; order Caryophanales; family Bacillaceae; genus Bacillus; species Bacillus sp. Y1. Next base: position 388,443 of record NZ_CP030028.1, read on the forward strand.
CTGGTGAAAGTAAATTATTTGAAATAATTTCTGTCATATTTCCGTCCTCTTTCAGAATTATTTTTTTAAACAAAAAACCGGAAAAATAGATTACACTGTTTTTAAACAGTCCATCTACTTTTCCGGTGTACGTTTAACTAGCGAGTAACCGCTTTTTAATTGTCAACCATTTGTAAAGTCTCTTCTAAATTTTTTTCTAGGATAAAAACTATTAAACGTTCTCCTGACTTTGTACTAATATCTGTATGGAAGCTTATTACTTCTGATTTGACGATATCCTTGATCATGGCCTTTAATTGTTTGCTGCCTGTTTCTACTAAATCAGCACGAATTTTTTTAATCGAGAGTAAGCCATCCTGTGTTTTAGCGAGTTCCTTTTCAGCAGGAGTTAATATTCCTCTTAAAACAACAACCACCATGTTTCGAACAATATCACTCTTAACGGATAAGGGTCCTCTTCCAAGATACTCTTTTTCCCACTGAGTAACCATTTTGCTTATTCGGTCTTCGATTGTACGCTTCATACCATCGTCCATTCCTTTCAATGAAAAAGGTATGTTTCTATAACATAATAAAAATGTTATTTGAAACATACCGACTTATCCCTAGTCTTATCAAAATTATTTTTTTAGGCCTTTTCGAATATACTATTGCAAAAACAATCGTAAATCGCTAAAGCATTGAATATTATTGATAACTCCAATATTCCTCGGTTATTAAATTATCTTTAATTATATGGAATTTCATCACTTTGTCAAATACTTTTCAGAATTAGAAACTATTGGGACACTTTTCTTGAAAAATAGAAGAATTTAACCTCATTTTGGTTAGTTACGATGAACCGTATCATAAGTAAATAAAATAAATAGGTAAACACTCCTGCATCTTTGTATCTGCGATCACTATTCAAGCCATTGTGAGGCTGTGGCGAGAATAGTTTTGAAAGAAGGTAGCTGACCCAATCTGGGCGGTGCCTTTTATTTTCTTTATGTAAATTACAATCCTAAGGTAAATTAACCCATCATGGTTCTTCATTAATACTATACTTTTGTTAATTTAGGAAGGGTATAGAGAACCGAATACTAGAAGGATAAAAATGAAAATATGGTATTATTGAGAAAAAAAGTGGGTGGATAGTTTATGGTGAAAATTACCGATGTGGCAGAAAAAGCAGGTGTTTCTGTTACAACATTTTCCCGTGTTCTTAACGATCGGGGATATATTAGTCAAGCCACTAGGGATAATGTATACCAGGCTATGAAGGAACTAAATTACCAGCCTAATGAACTGGCTCGTTCTTTATTCAGAAGAAAATCAAATATGATTGGACTCATTGTACCTAATGTTTCACATCCTTTTTTTAGTGAACTTGCCTATTATCTTGAGGAGTATGCCTACCAAAAAGGGTATAAATTGTTGCTGTGTAATTCAAATGGGGATGTATTTAAAGAAAGAAAATATATTGAGATGTTAAAGAAAAACCAAGTGGACGGCATTATTATGGGCAGTCATGTTTTGGATGTGGATGGGCCTTTTTTATCATGAGAGAAGAATACCATTAAGAGATAAAGTTCCTTTTTATTTACAAGGCTTTGGAAAAGTTGAACCTCAATTCAAGAATAGAGTAACATTACATCCTACGAAAAAAGACTATTTTGGTATCCCAAAAATTCATGTTGATTTTTCCTATAGTGAAAAAGATATTAAACTTATTAACATGATTCAGCAGAAAATGGAAGATTCCTTAGTTGTTATGAAGGGGAAAAAGGAAGAAGAAATTTGTTTACGACCACCTGGACTTGATTATCATGAAATGGGAACATGTAGAATGGGACATAATAGTGAAACATCTGTTACAAATAAATATGGGGAAGTCCATAATATTTCTGGCCTTTTTATAGCTGATAATAGTGTATTACCACATTCAGGTGCAGCGAATCCAACCCTTACAATGATGGCCTTAGCTTTCCGTACCGCAGATTATATTTCAAAAAGATAGAATATTAAGCGAATAGAATAGTAATCTTGTGTAATTCACCTTGATTTTCAATCATTTTATAGAGAAAATTCCTGATGCCTGATCCCAAATACTATGCTGGGGTCAGGCTCTTTCCGTGGAGTAGTGGAAGCAGCAGAAGGGAAAGCACTAGTTAAAGTAATTATCGAAACAAGTCTGCTGACTGAAGAGGAAAAGATCCGGGCTTGTAAGCTTGTTGTAAAAGCAGGATCTGATTATGTGAAACATCAACGGGCTTCTCGACTGGAGGAGCAACGGTTGAGGATATAAAACTCATGCGTGAAACCGTTGGTCCGGAAATCGGAGTGAAGGCCTCAGGTGGTGTTCGTAACCGAGAGGGTGTAGAATCAATGATAGAAGCAGGTGCGACACGTATTGGAGCAAGCTCTAGTGTGGCGATTGTCCAAGGTCAAACAGGGAACAGTGGTTATTAATTTATAATCCATTTTTAATGACAGGTTCACCGAACTCATGTATCGTTGAGGGGCTCACCTAGATATCCATCTCCGTATACCATCATTTTTATAGCAACTTCCTTCTTCATATCTTCTATAAAAGGAGGCATCCCATTTAGATCAAAAGGGCTGCCTCCTTTTTTCATATTTAAAATCCATACTGATTGCATCTCTGTTCAGTGAAGTTTAAGTCCTCATGTATGTTCATTCAAATTTAACTGGAGTGTATTTTGAGGTCGTTTTTTTATAATAAGCATTTTTAACTAAATTTTTAAAACGCTTTCAAAAAAGGGTTTACTCAAGTAGTTAACGATGTTACTATGAAATAAATAGTAATAAATATTACTTTTTATCCTACAGTAGTTATTTTTACGACATAACGGGTTATTAGCTAGAAATAAATATCACCAATCTTTTAAGTGAGCTAAATGGAAGGAGTGTTTGTAAGTGAGTAATACAGCAAAGCTTTTATCACTAGAAGTAATTGAACGGGCAAAAAGACTAAATACCACACTAATTTCAGATGCAATGGGATGTACCGGATCGATGCACCATACGGTAAAACCAGTGGCTCCTGGCATGAAGGTAGTTGGAACCTCTTTGACAGTGGACCTGAGAGCTGGTGACAATCTTTTCTTGCACCAGGGTATTTACTGTGGTGGTGAAGGTTATGTACTTGTGGCAGATGGTAAGGGCCACACGGAAAATGCGTATCTTGGAGAATTAATGGCTAGAGCGGCCAAAGCAATTGGTCTTGAGGGAATAATAATTGACGGCTTTGTTCGAGATAAAGAGATGCTTGGTGAAGTTGGCTTACCTATCTTTGCAAAAGGGTTTATCCCAAATGGTCCATTCAAGGATGGACCTGGAGCAATTAACACTCCTATTTCCTGCGCTGGGGCAGTCGTTCATCCAGGAGATTTAATTATAGGGGATGAAGACGGTGTTGTTGTCGTTCCAAAAGACAAAATTGAGGAAGTTCTGCATAAAGCAGAAAACAAATTAGAATATGAAGAAAAGCGTCTCCAGACGATTGCAAATTACGAAGAGAAACGTAAGCAGGGAATGACAGATGGAATCAGCATTGCACCATCATGGCTCGAAGAAAAAATAAAAGTATTTGGATATTAAAGAGAAAGGGGAAAGAAGATGCACTTAGGATTCATTGGGTTTGGAGAAGCTGCATTTGAATTAGCATCAGGATTAAAACAACAAGGCTTGGATAGAATGACTGCCTATGATCCACTTTGGAGTGTTTTGGAATACAGCGCATTAATAACCAATCGCGCAACGACTGCTGGTGTAGACATTGTTCATACGCCAGAGGAAGTATTACAGCAGGTAGAGGCTGTAATCGTTGCGGTACCCGCTGATAAGGCACTCGAAGTAAGCAGTCAGTTACAATCATACTTACGAAAAGATATGTTATATATAGATGTATCCGCTTCTAGTCCAGATATCAAGAAGAAGGTTTCTAAAAATATTCAGGACAAAGGTGGGAAATTTGTTGATGCGGCAATGATGGGCCCACTTCCGGTTTATAAACACAAAGTTCCTATTTTAGCAAGTGGTGATGGAACAGATAACTTTTTAGAAAGTATGCAGACCTTTGGTATGAACATCACCAAAGTCAGTGAGAAACCAGGAGAAGCAACCGCTGTTAAATTAATTCGCAGCATCTATATGAAGGGGATTGCAGGTCTTTATATGGAACTCCTTGAAGCAGCACATGAGTTCAATGTTGAGAAACTTGTAATTGATTCACTCAGTGAAACCATTAATGGCCGTACCTTCGAAGAAACGATGAATCGACTCGTTACTGGCACAGCCCTCCACGCAGTCAGACGTTCTATAGAACTAGGTGGTACAATTGAGATGCTAGATTCTGTAAACATCGATTCTTCAATGTCAAAAGCAGCAAAGGAAAAAATTGAAAAGCTTGCTTCATTAAATTTAAAAGACCGATTTAAGGGAGAAAAACCTGAGCACTGGCTTCAGGTAATTGAAGCTTTTAAAATAACAAGCTAAGAATATAAGGTAAATGATTACGGCTGCCGGTTTGCCGGTGCCGTATACCGTATTAAATACTATTTGAAAAGAGGTGCCTTATGGGGATGGGAATTTGGGCATTACTTGTATTTATCGGAATAATTGTTTTCTTTAATCTTGTTTTAAGACGAAACATTGCAGAGGCAATGCTTGCGGGTTTTTTTGTAACCGCTTTATTCGGAGGTACACAAGCACCAGAATTAATGTGGAATGGATTAGTTTTTGCAGCGACCAACGACGTGCTATATGCTTCAGTAGCCTTTGTATTTATGGCTTATGTTATTGATCAAACAGCAGTCATTGCAAGCTTGATAAAAATTCTCAACTCACTTCTTGGACGTATTCCTGGAGGAGCTGCCTATGTTGATACCATCGGGTCAGCCATCATGGGGACGCTGGCAGGTTCGAATTCTGGAAACACGGCAACAACGGGGTCGATTACAGCTCCATGGATGGTAAGGTCCAATTTTAGCAAAGAACTGTCGGCAACAGTTGTTGCTGGTAACGGAGGTCTCGGTGCAGCGCTTCCACCGAGTGCATCGATGTTTATTATGCTTGGCTTCGCGCCAGTTGCAGCAGTGGTTTCTGAAGGAGATTTGTATGTTGCCCTTTTTATTGCGGGTGTTTATCAAGTTATTTATCGAATCTTTTTGATTATGTATTTTGTGAAAAGAGATAAAATCAAAGCTACTTCTCCAGAATTTATCCAGCCACTTAAAGAATCTCTACGTACGGGCTGGAAATCAACATTAATTTTTCTGGGTGCGCTAATTCCAATTGTAGCGACAATTGGGCCGCTTGCTGAGAGTTTCGCAGCGAATCCGTCAGTAGGGGAAAGTGCTCTTGATAGCATTTCACTAATTACGTGGATTCCTATATTGATTATTATTATTAGTTTCATAGTCGGATGGGTGCACCTTCCTAAAACGAAATCTGGATGGTCTAAGTTCTTGAACAATTCAATTCCTCGCTTTTCGACAATAGGAGCTCTACTAGTCTTTGCATATGCCTCAAGCCAGGTATTAACAGACTTGGGGCTTGCAGAAGATTTAACAACTCTCATGGGTTCAATAGCAATCTCCAAATGGCTTATGGTCATATTTGTTGGGCTGCTAGTCGCGCTTGTAGCCGGACCGTTGTCTTCAACTGCTACATTAACCGCTATCGGAATGGTAGCTTTTGCAGCAATGGTTTCTGCTGGAGTGGATCCTTTACTAGCTGTCGTTGCAATTCTAGTATTTGCTTCAACAGAAGGTGCTTCCCCGCCGGCATCAGGTTCTATTTTCATCGCGGCGTCATTGGCAGGGGCGAAAGCCGAGAAAACATTTATGCCTTTGGTTGTATACTATGTGATTCCAATACTGTTTATTGGTTATTTGATAGCTATGGGTATTCTTCCGGTTCCAAGGTAAAAGAAAGGAGCGAAATTGATGAGAAATTTAATTGCTACGTTATTTAAAACTTGTCTCGTCTTGTTTTTACTGGGGGGTACATGCCTCGTTTTTGGACAATTGGGTGGTTTGCTTTTTCAGAATGGTGATATAGTTATCAAAACATGGGATATATTTGCGAATGCAACTTTTATAATAAGTGCTTTGGGCGGAATACTTGGTTTTATCTTGGGTTATTTACCTGAAGAAAAGACGGAAGAACTTGAATCATTTTCGTCCAATGAGTTTAGTGAGAAATTAGAAAACGTACGCTAATAAGTAGTAGATGGAAGCAGACACTCCGAATGGATATGTCTGCTTTTCCTTTTTCTAAAAATAGTAGAGAGGAAGTTTTAATTAGAAATTTTTACAAAAAAAGAATAAGATGATAATATTTCTTTAAAGATAGTTGGTGAAAAATTTATGATAATTGCCTGTTTGGAGAGATATAAATGGAAAATCCAATCAATAAACTACAAGAGAAAATTTCGGAATTGACAGAAACCCAAAGAAGAGTAGCTGACTATATTATTAAACATCCGCTAGATGTTGCTTTTTTGACAGTAGATCAATTAGCAGGGATTGTTGGTACCAGTACAACAACAATTATGCGCTTAACCTTTAGTGTGGGTTATTCAGGTTACACAGAATTCCAAAAAGGGCTTCAGGAAATATTGCGTAATCGTGCGGCCCCGCAAACGAGACTGGAAGCGAACATAAAAGAAATAAGCGAGAATGATCTATGGGGTCGGTATGTGGAAAATCAAATCGGCAGTATTCAGGAAACGGTGGATATGATAACGCCTGATGTACTCAATCAAACAATTGAAAAGATTGTATCGGCTGAACGTATTATCTGTACGAGTGTAAGAAGCGGGTTACCTGTGGCGCAATATCTCACCCATGGCCTTAACCGTCTTTTGGGAAATACACAAATAATCATCTCTGATGTCAGTGATTGGGTGGATAGTATTGTAAGTATGACATCAAAAGACTTGGTTATAGCCATAAGTTTTCCACGATATGCTAGGAGGGTGATTGACATTGCTCAAGCAGCAAAGGGGAATGGGGTGCAAGTTATTTCTATTACGGATAGCTACTCTTCACCTCTTATGAAGCATTCCGATTTAATCCTCCCTTGCAATTCTAGTAGTATCGCTTTTCATAATTCAGCGGTATCGTCCATGTTTGTGGCTGATTATTTAATCAGCGCCATTGCTATCAACTACCCTGAAAAAATAAAGGAACGTCTTGATAAAGTGAATGAAGCTTTAACAAATATGAATTATCATTACTTACAATAATCAGGCTAATGAAGGAGTCCGTAAATTTAAAGACTCCTTATATTTTTGTAATCACAAAAATATATTTATTTAAAACTATTTAAAGGGGACCCAATATGATAGTGACGAATTCACTTAATGAGTGTTCCTAATAAACATGTTCAAAGGCCACTGAGATCATCTCGGTGGCCATTCCTTTTCCTATTTATCATTCGTTAAGAAGTTATAAATATTAGCTTCGCCAGCTCCATAAAGTGGATCTACTCCGACTGTCCCTCCTGCCTTCAAGATGGTCTCTGAGTAATTACCTGGCAACTTACCTTTATAAGCTATCACGTAATGTTCCATCTCCGCGGTTACCTTCGGTTTGTTAGACCCCGAAACTAATCTATTATTTTTTCGAAACTATGAATATAAGTAAAAAAAGAGGGAATAATAAGTGTAGGAACATATTAGAGATGAGGGATATGAATGACTGAACAGGAGAAAATATTGTGTAATAAAACTACAATTATATTAGGTAAAGATACTAGTCAGATGAGGATTAACGATATTATCGAGGAACTAGTTTATGTGATAGAACAAAAAGGTAAGATTAAAACAGTAAACAGAGTGGCTCCAGAATTAGACTAGAAAGAAATTTGATAAAGAGAATTTAACTAGTAAAGCAAAAATTCAATCAAACGTTTGATTGAATTTTTTTGTTGGTGATTAATTAAGAATTTTTGTCCATTTCCTCATGTGTAATCCCATAAGGAGCGCCGCCTTCGGTATACCCTGCAATGAAGGCAAAGGTTTCATCAGATTCTATATAGCTTCTAATTCTATTTCTAGGTCTTCCATTCTTCTTTTTTCTCTTTTCTTTTCACTCTTCTGCTTTTTAGCTTCAAGTATTCTCCTTGCATATTCCTTTTCCTCATTGCTTAATGGAACTCCTATGCTTCGGAGACCTCACCGGATACTATACGAGACGTTTATAATACATACAATGATTGGATATTAGATTACGACAAGGGTGAAATAGATAAGGTGTTTAACTAAAGTAACGTTAATTCTTTTCTGGATTAATGTTTTTTGTTTTTGGGGGTATTGAGCTAAAGGGCAGCAGTGCCCGAATGTTTTAATGAAACAAACGGGGCGTATTGAAAAAAATTAAACTACCTAGATATGAATGAAAGTAACAATAATCGAAACCTTTGTTTTACTTGTGACGTAAACAAATAAATAAAGGAGATGGTTGAAGTTATGTTTGAATTATTAGTTGCATTAGGAGATTTTTTTAGCGCATGGTCATGGGCCTTTGAAAAATGGAATACAAACGATAAATAACAGGGCTGAGCCATATTCAGTCAAATGTTTTATATTGTTATAAAGAAGGAGAATATATGATAAATGGTATTGAAGAAATAGTTGATCCAAATGAGATGAACCAGAAGGCATTAAAGTATACCGTAATTATAGGTGGAGTTGCTCTCTTTGCTTATTTTTCTATCTGGGGTTTTCGTATAGATTTCGAGTTTGGTTTCCTCTGGAGATTTTATATAGGTATCTTAATAGGTGTAGTTTTCCATGAAGCTCTACATGCAATTGGGTTTATGATATTTGGGAAAGTCAAGATCAAAGATATTAAATTCGGTGTTATATGGAAGCATATTACCCCATACGCACATTGTAAGGTCCCGTTAAAAATTAATGCTTATCGAATAGCTCTATTGCTACCTGTTATCCTGACTGGAATAATTCCCTTAATAATCGCCTTGTCAATCGGAAATGGTCTACTATTTAGTTTATCTGTATTCCTAATAGTTGGTGGATTAGGTGATTGGATCATATTTCGAAAAATAGAAAAATATCACCATACATCATTGATAGCAGACCACCCTAGTGCAATTGGCTGTATCGTTTATCAAGAGGGAATTCCAAAAGACACTGGAAGTGATTAAAGTTATTTAAACCATTATCTAAATTGTGAAGGATCGCTTTTTCTTATTCAACTATAGAAGGATAATGTAGTACAAGTTCCCATCTTTACCTCGCCAGATTCGTAAACTCCTACCGAGTCGCTTGTGCATCACCCCCACGAAGAATGACACTTATTACTGTAAAATTACAGTTCTTTAACAAATCGCAGGAAAAGACAGAATTTCCAAGCCGGTGGCGAATTATATAGGTATAGAGAAAAATAGGGGCAATATCAGAAGCTAATTGGGGGGACTATACATGCTGGAATTTGAAACCAATATCGATCAATTTGCCACTATAAAAGTAATTGGGGTTGGTGGCGGCGGAAATAATGCCGTGAACCGGATGATTGAGGACGGCGTGCAGGGAGTGGAGTTCATTGCCGTGAATACAGATGCGCAGGCTCTCAACATGTCAAAGGCGGAGGTCACGATGCAAATCGGCGGTACGTTGACCAGGGGATTAGGTGCCGGTGCCAATCCTGAAATCGGAAGAAAGGCTGTTGAGGAAAGCAGGCAGCAAATCAGGGATGTCCTGCAAGGTGCGGACATGGTGTTCGTAACGGCCGGAATGGGCGGCGGAACCGGGACCGGAGCTGCGCCGGCAATTGCCCATATTGCGCGCGAACTTGGCGCGCTTACAATTGGAGTGGTGACTCGTCCATTCACTTTTGAAGGCCGCAAGCGGGCACAAAATGCGGCAGCTGGAATTGAAGAGATGAAGAAAGCCGTTAATACCTTAATCATCATTCCAAACGAGCGATTGCTGGAAATCGTAGACAAGAAAACGCCGATGATTGAAGCCTTCCGTGAGGCGGACAATGTCCTCAGGCAGGGTGTCCAGGGCATTTCCGACTTGATCGCCGTGCCAGGCTTGATTAACTTGGACTTTGCTGACGTGAAAACGATCATGTCCAACAAAGGAACGGCGCTTATGGGCATCGGAGTTGCTTCAGGCGAAGATCGTGCTGCCGAAGCTGCAAAAAAGGCCATCTCCTCGCCGCTGCTTGAAACAAGCATAAACGGCGCGAAAGGAGTGCTGATGAACATCACAGGCGGCATGAATCTCAGTTTGTATGAAGTTCAGGAAGCGGCCGACATTGTGGCAGCTGCAACAGATGATCAGCTTAACATGATTTTTGGATCGGTCATCAATGAAAACCTGAATGAAGAAATCATGGTGACCGTGATTGCGACCGGATTCGATCATGATGAGGAGGAAGATCCGCCGTCGAATACTTCTCGCCGTTCTAGAGCCATGATTGCCACTTCCCGTGAGCAGTACCACGCTCAGTCGAGACAGCGAGAGCCTGTTGCCCATGCAGAATTGGGGAATTACGGACAAGCCCAAAACTACAGCCAATCCGGCAGGTACGATCAATCCGATAACTACAGCCAATCCGGCAGGTACGATCAATCCGAAAGCTACAGCCAGTCCGGCCGCTACGGCCAATCCGGAAACTACAGTCAATCCGGCAATCACAGCCAGCCGCCTGCCTACGAAGAGCCCGCGAATTACGAACGGGGTACACAGCAGCAAGACGACTCGCTTGATATTCCATCGTTCTTGCGGAATAGAAACAGAAGGCGATAAACCAACGAGCCAAAAGGCCAAATCATTTGCGATTTGGCCTTTTAGAGATGTTAGCATTTGCTATAGCAAAAACTTGCACCTACAATGATGAGTAAAATAAACAATACGACAATTAAGATAAAATCGTTTCGATTATCATGACAGACAGGATATGCATATCCATAATCAAAAGCAGGAGCGGTATAGGTAGGCATTGGGGCCATATTTGGAGGAACATTAGCTCCAAGAGTCGGTGCTGCGTTAACGTTTGGATACATGATTACACTTCCCTTCGTGTAAGGAATTTCTCTATATTATACTCTCGGAGGGGAGTTTGGAGCCCGTCTATAAAAAAATGGGTGAATGTCAGGGATTGTGTATTACATGGAATAATAAAGATAGTGAGCATATGAAATGGAACTTTTGTTATGGTGCACGATCGGACGCTGCATTTTGTATGCTCGACCGTTTCTATTCCAACTTGCCACTCTGTATAAATACTTAAAAGATGGCCTTGTCACCAATTTTGTTATATAAGCTGATTGATGACTACCCGTTTTTCTTTTTTCATTAAGAATTCGAATCATTTCTTCGGATGTTCTTATATTAAATCCATGTCCAAACAACGTACCATCATTAAGGAGAACGGCATTAACACCTCTGAAATGTGGTGTTCTTCGATCAAAGTCAGGATTATTAACGTACAGGACATCTCCAGGTAAAAAATGATTGGAATAAAAGGTATTGATCCCTAGGTCTGTATCTGTATGCCAGCTGTAAAGATATAGATCTCGAAACAGTGAATTAAATAAATGGCTACCAATACTATTCAATATGGCATGGTAATAGATGATTGGAATAGCTGTTGCACATTCAAATGCATAGAGTGAACTGTTCCGATAAATATCCAGAATCGCATTAGCCGGTTGCACATCGGGTCTTAAAAGGAACCCGCCTCCCCTTGTTAATTTCCAATACCTGGGGTTGCAGCGGGCATAAACAAAGGTTGTAAACACTGCTTGACTATTGTTCATTTCTTTTGCACTTTGGATAATGTTCTTTCGTACTTGAAGTTCAAACAATAATTCATACTCGGAATAATAAGAATAAAGAAAGGAAGCATTCTGCATCTGTTGAATCATTGTTTTCTCCATACTCCCAAGCTGCCATTTTTCATTTGGTTGAAACGGGACCCCTGATATATAGATCATACAATCCCCCATTCCTATACGGCTTTTCATCTGCATTCATATCTATCGTATTCTCATTTTTATTAATCATGTTAATTATTAATGTAGGTCAAGGGTAAGCGTAAATAGGCCATGTAATCGGAAGCTCCGTAGTTTTGGAAAAACCATGCGAACCGTCCCTGTGGAACTTGGAACGTACCTTGTGATTTGCTAAAATGATTTAATAAATAAACAGTTTGATTTATTTTTGGTATAGTAAAGATAAAGATTGTTTAATAATGCAACAGAAGGTGATGTTAAGTGAAGGTTTTGGCGATTGCCCCTTATGAGGGGTTAAAAGAATTAATCATAGAATTAGGAAGTAATCAAGATTTTGAGATACATGTGGAGGTTGGAGATTTAGAAAAAGGAGTTGAGCTCGCCAGTCGTGCAGCAGATCAGGGGTTCGATATTATTATTAGCCGTGGGGGAACTGCAGAACTCATCCAAAAGAAAGTATCCATTCCTGTTATTGAAATTGAAGTTTCCGGATATGATATGCTCCGAGTGTTAACCCTTGTAAGAGACTATCCTGGTAAGGCAGCGATTGTCGGATTTCCACCGATTTCGGAAGGAGCAGCAACCGTTAGTCAATTACTTGAAATTGATATTCCCCCCTATGTTATTTCAAAGGAGGAGGAAGTAAAACCAACTTTAAAGCAGTTGCTTGAAAAGGGATATGAAGTCATTATTGGTGATGTAATTACCGTGAAGGAAGCAGAAAACCTTGGATTAAATGGAGTATTAATTACTTCGGGAAAAGAAAGCATCCTAAAGGCTTTTCAAAATGCTAAAAAAATGCACAATTATTTTTCCATACTTAGTAGAAAATTATCGATTGCACAACAAATTCTTCAAGAAGAAGAAGGGTTTGTGGTGTTTGACACAACATTTAATAGTGTCTACTCCAATGCATGTTTCAGTGAACAATTAAATAAAACCTTTAAGGCTTCAATTAAAATCGAAGAGGCAGTGACAGAAGTTATTTCAAAAGGCGAATATACATCTTTAATGGAAAACAATAATGTCTTTTGGAAGGTAAGAGGGACCCAATTACAAGGATTTGAAATATCACTAGTTTTGTTTCGATTACAAAGAGTGGAATCCAATCAAAAAAGGCTTTCCAATGGAATAAACATTATTTCTTCACTGATGAATTCCAGCCCGATCAAATCTTCTTTTATAAAAAGTAACCAGATGAAAATGGTTATACAATCAGCTGAAAGATATAGTGAAAAAGAAGAATCGATCTGGATCAGCGGCGAAAAAGGAACAGGGAAGGAAAAATTAGCTCATTATATCCATTATCGCAGTTCCAAACGCTCCTTTCCCCTAATGACAATTAATTGTTCTCTTTTAACGGCAGAGCAGTGGAACTTGTTGTTGAGTGAAGAAGAAGGCCTCCTTGCCTCTAATGATAATGGAACTATTTTTCTCAAAAATATCGATTCTGTTGCTTTATCCAATCAGAAGGAATTGATGTCCTATCTCATAAAGAATAATCCAAAGTCCCGCATTATTGCATCATCAAGTGAGAATATTTTGACCATGGTTGAAAGCGGTGCCTTTTTATATGATTTGTATTATCTGCTGGCCCAATTGACCTTAAGTCTTCCGCCGTTATCAAAGCGAATAGAAGATATTGATCATATCGCTCGTATTTTTATTAATGAATTTAATACAAAATACGGTAAACAAATTGCCGGGATTCGGAATGAAGCCATAGGGGAGTTAGAGAATTATAGTTGGCCGGGAAACATAACCCAATTGAAACAAGTGATAAATGAAACTGTGCTGTTAGCAAATGGACCTTTTATTGAAAAAGAAGATATCAATTATATTTTAAAAACAAAGGTAAAGGAAACGGAATTGGCTCAGCTGGATCTTACGGGTACTCTAGAGGAAATCGAACAGAGAATCATCAGGCAGGTTTGGCAGGAAGAAGGTATGAATCAAACCAAAACGGCTGAAAGGCTAGGGATTAACCGAACCACTTTATGGAGAAAATTAAAGGAACTGTAGATAAAAACATCAAAATTGTTTCAAAATTAAACAGTTTTGATGTTTTTATAATTTTATCGATTAATATAGTTGTAAAAATAAACATATTATTTTATAATTCTAAATGTAAGCGATATTATAACTGTTTAAAAAAATATACTGTTTAAAAAATAAACAATTTAAATTAGAAAGGTGTAAGAATATGGAACTAAAAGGAATCATTCCAGCTATGCTAACTCCATTAACGATGGAACAAAAGGTTAACGAATCTGTTACAAGACAATTAACAAACCATTTGATTGATTCAGGTGTACAAGGACTCTTCATTCTTGGAACAAACGGGGAATTTCACCTATTGAATACAGAGGAAAAATTAGAAGTTGCCAGGATTGTCATCGAGGAAGCAAATAAAAGAGTACCTGTAATTGTTGGTACGGGTGGGAATAGCACAGAGGAAACCATTAATTTATCACAAAAAATGGAGAAGCTGGGCGCTGATGCTTTATCCTTGATTACTCCGTTCTTTATTGCACCAACACAGGAAGAAATAGCGGTTCATTTTGAAAAAGTTGCTGAGAGTACTTCCTTGCCTGTTCTTTTATACAATATCCCAGCCAGAACAGGGGTTAATCTTGAGTCTGAAACCGTTGCACGACTAGCTAAAGTGCCAAACATTGTGGGAATCAAAGACAGCAGCGGCAACTTTGCCAACATTGAGAATTATATCAATGCAACAAAGGATGAAGATTTTTCAGTAATTGCCGGTACAGATTCTTTAATCCTTCAAACCTTACAAGCAGGTGGTACAGGAGCAGTCGCTGCGACAGCCAATATGGTTCCGGATGTGGTTGTTGCGATCTACAACAATTGGTTAGAGGGAAATATAGAAGCGGCAGAGGAAAATCAGCAAAAATTACAGCCTCTTCGTGACACCTTTAAATACGGTACCTTGCCTTCTGTATTAAAGAAAGCGGTAGAACTTTATAGTGTTCCAGTAGGACCGCCAAAAATGCCTGTATCTGAGATATCAGGAGATGCGCTAGTAAAGGTCGCTGAAATGGTGGAATTGTATAAACAACAAAAAGTATCGATTGTTCAATAACGATAGGTCAATCACAACATAACAGAATTAGAAAGGTGGATGGAAATGCAAACGATTTATCAATTTCAAACCGCACAGAATATTGTAGCAGGACCAAACTCACTCCAGTTGCTCGGAGAAAAATTGAATTTACTGGGAGTGGAGGTTAAATCAGCACTGATCATAACACAGCCGCCGATGGTGGATTTGGGCTTTGTCGAACAAATAGTTAGTCAATTGGCGGAAAAAGGAATTACGGCTGATACTAATACGAACATTCTGCCAGAACCGACATTAGAGAACATTGAACAAGTATTTGAAGCAACGGTAAGTAAGAATTATGATGTATTGATTGGTATTGGCGGAGGAAGTGTGCTTGATACGACAAAAATTCTCTCCGTGTTAAAAACCAATGATGCTTCGGTTGAGCAACTATTGGGAACTGACCTTGTGGCGAATGCAGGGGTCCCAACGATTTTGATTCCAACCACTTCCGGAACTGGTGCAGAGGTTACTCCAAATGCGATTGTCACCCTGCCGGACCAAGAATTAAAGGTTGGTATTGTAAGTAAGTATTTACTTCCAACACTTGTTATTCTTGATCCTGTTCTTACAGTAAAATTACCTAAGCCAATCACGGCTGCAACAGGGATGGATGCTTTTACTCATTCTTTAGAATCCTTTATTTCAACAAAGGCAAATCCAATCAGTGATATGTTTGCTTTAGAGTCGATCCGGTTAATCTCTTCGAGCATTGTGGAAGCGTATCAAAATGGAGAATCGATCGAGGCAAGAGAAAAAATGTTGGTAGGGTCTATGTATGGCGGGATGGCATTAACAAGTGCAGGAACAGCAGCCGTACATGCTCTGGCTTATCCTTTAGGAGGAAAATATAAAATTCCTCATGGTGTGGCAAATTCTATGCTCCTTCCACATGTTATGAAATACAATATGGATGCGATAACGGACCGTTTGGCTTTAGTTGCTGAACCTATGGGAATCAGCGTTCAAGGTCTTTCCAATAGTCAATTGGCAGAAAAAGTGGTGGAACAAATCATTGAGTGGACCAATGTGTTGGAAATCCCTCAAGATCTTAAAAACTATGGTGTTAAAGAAGAAGAAGTGCCGGAAATTTCTGTGTCAGCCTCACAAGTCACCCGTTTATTAAATAATAATCCGAAAACATTAAGTTTAGCAGATATCGAAGCGATTTATCGCCAGCTGCTATAATACCAGATTATGAGAATATCAGTCATTTCGGATGATTTAACGGGGGCAAGTGATTGTGGAGGGCAGCTAGTTCGTTTTGGTTTAAAGGTGTCTGTTGTGGTCCAGGAACATTCTAAAAAAATGAATGACTATGACGCAGTTATTTATAATACAGACAGTCGCTCTGTTTCCGGGTTTGAGGCTTATGAAAGAGTGAAAAAGGTATGTGACACGATAAAATCAGGACCAGTTGACTTAGTCTATAAAAAGATTGATTCAACCATGAGAGGGAATATTGGGGAGGAAATCAATGCTATCTATGATTCTTTTTCCCCGGATTTCGTGATTATTGCTCCTGCTTTTCCGGTGAATGGACGTAAAGTCATCAATGGGATTCATTATCTGAATTCCGTTAAATTGGAGAATACCGAGGTGGCAAAAGATCCAAAAACACCTGTCAGGGATTCAGAGATTAAAAGATTAATAGAGAATCAATCGAAGCGGAAGGTAGAACATATTTCATTCCAAGAGATTCATCAAGGATATGACACGATCATGGACAAATTGGTTTCCTGTAAGAACAATCAGATCTCTTACATTACAGTTGATTCTGTTCAAGAGTCCGATCTGGAAAAGTTAGTGGAGTTGATTCACCAGACCGATTTTTCCGTCGTTTGGGTCGGTTCTGCCGGTTTAATGAACTATTTACCGGAGATTTACGGGATGAAACAAGTCCAAAAAACGCTTCCTATGCCTATTCATCGTGAACCTGTTCTCTTGGTTGTTGGCAGTGTTAGTGCAACAGGGAGGTCCCAGTTGGAGCATCTTTTGAATTATTCGGATACGGTTGGACTGGAAATGGATTCGGCAAAAGTTTTACAGGACAAAGATGTAAAAGCAATGGAATTAACGCGAATCCTGTCTGGGGCGAAAGAGTCCTTTTTGCAAGGGAAAAATGTAGTGTTATACTCTTCGAATAATGTATTTGAAACCCGTAAAATTGGAGAGCAACTGGGATATGATGCAGTTAAAATCAGTAATATCATTTCAATGGTATTAGGTGAATTTGCGGCAGAAATAATCCGTCTTCATGACTTAAAGTATCTATTTTTAACTGGAGGAGATACGGCTCAGCAAGTGTTCCTTCAATTACATGCGAATGAATTTATTCTAATGGACGAAGTAGAATCCGGTATCCCGCTTGGACGGGTATCCGCTGACAAAGAGTTATTTATTGTCACTAAGGCTGGGAACTTTGGTTCAAAGGAAGTCATGTTGAAAGCCGTTTATAAACTTCATGGGAGGGAATATGATGAAGCCAATTATAGGGATTACCATGGGCGACGCCGCAGGAGTGGGTCCTGAAATCATCGTGAAAGCCTTGGGCCATCCAGCTGTTTACGAAATATGCAGACCAGTTGTGATCGGTGATGCGAAAATGATCGAAAGAGCCATTCGTATCACTCAATCACCATTAACCGTTGCGGCGGTTACATCTGTGACTGAAAGCAAATTTGAATATGGTAGAATTGATTGTATCGATCTGGATTTACTACCTTCAGACCTGCCATTTGGAGAATTATCACCACAAGCGGGAGATGCTGCTTTTCAATATTTGAAGACGGCTGTTGAACTGGCGAAGAATAGGGAGATTCAATCGATCTGTACCGCACCATTAAATAAAGAAGCCCTTCACAAGGGAGGCCATCTATATCCGGGACATACCGAAATCCTTGCAGAATTAACGGAAACTGTGGATTATTCGATGATGTTATCTTCACCCAAATTAAAGGTCATCCATTTAACCACACATGTTGGCCTGATTAAAGCGGTTCAGTCTATTACTCCAGAACGGACGTATAAAGTGGTGAAGCTTGCCCACGAAACCTTAACACGTGCGGGCTATACAAATCCTAGAATCGCGGTTTGCGGAATTAATCCACATGCGGGCGAAAATGGCTTGTTTGGAGAAGGGGAAGAGGAAGAAAAACTAGTTCCGGGAATTGAGCAAGCAATAGCTGAAGGAATAAATGTAAGCGGTCCACACCCTGCAGACACCGTGTTTTTCCGAGCGGTTCGTGATGATTTTGATCTGGTCGTTGCTTGTTATCATGATCAAGGCCATGTGCCAATAAAGGTATTAGGTTTGGAAGAGGGTGTTAATATCACGGTTGGTTTAAATGGTGGTGTGATTCGTACCTCTGTAGACCATGGTACTGCATTTGATATTGCCGGGAAAAATATAGCTGATGAAAGAAGTATGCTTGCAGCCATCCAATCTGCTGCTGATTTGTCTCCAAAAGAAGTTTTCAAATAAGAATTAGGATATCCATTATGCAAAAAGAGTTTTAAGGGGGCTTAAAGAAAAATTCCTCGTGTAATGTGAATTGATTTGGGGTCATTCGGACATTTAGCACTTAGGAATAATTTTAAGTTCCCCCAGAAAACACAGACCATGGGTATCGGACCTGAAATCTCAGGCCAAAGCTTTTCAAAAGAAAAGCTTATTCGAAAAATGTAACCCCTTACTTATTGGAGATAAAAGTATTGTAGAGAGCTATTTAGAGAAAATCCCAGAGGTTAATATATATTAAGATAGAAATTTAATTAGAAAGATAAGGTGATTAGGGTGATTAGTATGAGTAATAATAAATTAGTCATTAACAAGTCAATTCCAAACGGAAGATTATATCATGATGATTATACAAATATTGATTTTTCTTTAATTCCATCTGGTCCTTTTCCAACCGCACATGCACCAACGATTATTAAGTTAGACAATGGAGATTTATTATGTGCATGGTTTGCAGGTTCATTTGAAGGCAGTCCCGATATTTCTATTGTATTATCAAAATTTAATCATGAAACTCTAGAGTGGAATGAACCGAAAATTATCTCTACGGATGATACGCGTAGTGAGCAAAACCCATCATTTTTCCACGCACCTGATAAGTCAGTATGGTTAATTTATACTTCTCAGGAAGGTCGCCGTCCAGATAAAGATAATATGCAGTATACGTCCATTATTAAATATCAGAAAACATACGACAATGGTGAAAATTGGACTGAGCCAGAAGTATTATTTAGTCAGCCGGGTACATTTGTTCGACAAACGATTCAAGTATTAAGTAATGGTAGATGGATATTTAGCACATGGGTATGTGAAGATTCAGAATTAGGTCTTACAAATGATCCTACCGTATTTCAAGTATCAGATGATGAAGGTAAAACATGGAAAGAAGTACGCATGCCTGACAGTAACGGACGAGTACATGCCAATGTGATCGAAATAGAAGGTGGTCATTTAGTGGCATTTATGAGAAGTAGATTTGCGGATTATATTTATAGAAGTGAGTCAACGGATTATGGAGATTCTTGGACAGTGCCTGAGCCAACCATCTTACCAAATAATAATGCAAGTATAAGTGCCATCAAACTGGATAACGGTGCAATAGCTATTGCATATAATGCAAGCTCTGCTAACAATCCTGAAAAAGGTAAAGTAGCATGGCCTGGATTAAGAAACCCGGTAGTCGTTTCAGTGTCTGAAGATGGCGGACATACTTGGCCAATCGGTCGAATTATTGAACACGCAGAAGGTTTCATTGGAGCAGAGAATAAAACGAATAATTCTCAATTTGAATATCCTACTATTTATCAAGATGCGGAAGGACGTTTGCATTTAGTATACGCATATAAGAATAGAATCTGTGTGAAATATAATAGTTTTTCAGTTGAAGATATATATGGTGAAAAACGCGAAAATGAAGGGGTTTACAATCCTACATCTGGAGAAATAAGTTAGAGAGTAAGTTATCACATAATGATATTTAATCGTCTCATTCAGAGTATGGGGTCAGTTCATCAAGATAATGGTCATCTGGTTACTTGTAGCGTAACCGAGAGGATGATCGTATTCACCACAGTAAGTCCTTTGACTAGGACAAGACTTGGTGGCTGACTCCATTCCCAAACTATTACTCTAGCATCCGTGTGCTGCGTCTGCAGAGAGGTTTTGGTGCAAACGCTTACAATCCTACTTACATCCCATATCCACATCCAGGTAAAGGTGGGTGGGGAAGAATAGAGAGTGGGACATTATAACTCAACAGCTGCTCAGGCTCTCTAAGAGACCTTGACAGTCTACAAAATGATAGCAAAGCGTCATCCCTTAAGAGAGAGGAGAAACATAAAATGACAATCGAAATGATTCTTGCCCTTGGTATCTTGATCCTGATGATTGGATTGATCATGTCAGACAAAATGGCATTCGGCGCACCACCAATCCTTGCCTGCCTCTTGCTAGTAGTCGTCGGTCTGTCCACTGTTCAGGAGGCTTTCGCAGGCTTCGTGAACCCAAGCGTTATCATGATCGCTGGCTTTATGGTTGTTATGGCGGGACTAATGAAGACTAGATTGATTGGGAAGGTTCAGTCCTCTATGCTCGCTTTGGTAAATAAGGGCGGTTATAAGAGTTATGCTCTTTTGCTCGTGGTAGTTATGCTCGGTGCCAGTTTAGTAGGTTCTGGATCTACTGGTTACTATGTACTGATTCTATCCTTAATATCTACTATCCCTTACAATAAAAAAATGCCTACGTCCAAACTGATGATGCCTTTGGGGTTTGCTACTAACCACCCTTTGCTTCCTTTCAATGTAGCACTCTTCTATGGTGTTACTGTCAGCGTACTGGAAACGGCAGGTTATACCGGTGGAATTTCAATGTCGAAATTTGCTGTAGTGAATTTCATCCTGGCTCTTGGTTTCTTGGTATGGAGTTTGGTTGCATATCGTCTTCTACCGGATCATCCAATTACGGAAGCTTCTGAATATGATGAGGTGGCGGCTACGACTGAGATTGAGGTTTTGCCGGCGTGGAAAGAATACTCTACCATCGCTGTATTTATCATCAGTGTTGTTGGTATGATGCTTATGAGCGTGATAGGCAATGCTGCCTATGTAATCCCGGGACTTGCAGGTGCATTCTTACTAATCATCAATGTACTTGACTTCAAGGAAGTTCGAGATAATATGGGTGCACCTGTAATCCTTATGATGGCTGGTGTTATCGGGGTTGCTGACGCTCTAGCTAACTCTGGATTCACAGTGATGATCGGAGACGTTGTGGCGAATTCATTAGGTAATAATGTAAGCCCATTCATTCTTATCTTCATCTTCGCACTTCTAACTAGTACATGTGCTACTTTTACTGGTTCTAATATGGGTTCTGTATTCATCTTTGCGCCAATCGCTATTGCTACCAGCATGAGTTTGGGACTTAATCCTGTTGCTGCCGCAACTGCAGTTGTAATATCTGGATGGAACGGCGGGTACATGCCAGTCGATGGTATGCCTGCAATGATTTTAGGCATGGGTAAATATAAGCTTCCACAGTTCTGGTTATTCTCAGTACCTATGTACCTGTTCCGTATTCTTGCGCTATGTGTAGGTGCTATGATTATGTTCCCTGTAAGCTGATAAAATGATAAAAGGGCATTTATTGGCTGGATGGCAAAGAGACCTTTGCCATCTAATTGGGCAAAGGTCTCGCGAAGCATAGTTATATGCCAACAAAGCCGATGGAGTAATCCATCGGCTAACTTTTGTACCGAAAAGAGAACGTCGTATTCTTCAGTCTTCTTTTTGTTTTGGGTATCTTTTTGCTTTCTTTGCTGACTCTCGTAATAAATACTCAATATGACTGTTAATGCTACGAAAATCATCTGCAGCCCATTTTTGTAACACTTCATATAGGTCAGGATCTATGCGTAATGGAAAGCTCTTTTTTTTTGTCATGTAAACCACTCAATTAATATAAAGTACCTGTATTAATTACAGGAGTTGTAGAATTTTCTGAGACAATCGCGACAAGGAGGTTATTCACTAATTGTACCTTTCTTTCATCATCTAATTCAATTACATTATCTTGTTCTAGTTGATGTATGGCCATTTGTGCCATTCCTACGGCACCTTCTACAATCTTTTGACGAGCAGAAATAATAGCTGTTGCTTGTTGACGCTGTAGCATAGCTTGAGCAATTTCTGTTGAGTAAGCTAGATGGGTCAAACGTGCTTCTACAACCTCTACGCCTGCTAAGTCTAGTCTTGCTTGTAACTCCGCTGTAAGCTCGTTTGATACTTCTTCCGCATTTCCTCGTAACGTTAATTCTACATCTTCAAATGTATCGTAAGGATACTTTGTTGCTACATGACGAACAGCTGTTTCACTTTGAATTTCAACGAATTCTTCATAATTATCTACGTCAAAAATGGCTTTTGCTGAATCAACCACTTTAAATACGATTACTGCAGCAATCTCAATGGGATTTCCATCTACATCATTTACTTTTAACCTTTTACTATTAAAGTTACGTACTCTTAAAGAAATCGTTTTACGAAAAGTAAGAGGAACGGTAAGAAATAGTCCACTTTTACGGATGGAACCAAGATACTGACCGAAAAATGTCACAACCACTGCCTGATTAGGCTGAATAATCGTAATGCCGCTACCAAGAAGTATGGCGATCAAGAGAAGAGGAATGGCAGCTCCAAAAAGTTCCTGAATGAGAAAGTATACTCCAGAGAAAAGTGAAATCGTAATTAAAAGTACACCAATAAACCCATTAAAATGAAAAGCACTTTTTTCTTTCAAAATTATCACTCCTATAAAATCAATTTGATATAATTATGATATCACTTTTGTATAAAAATGTAAATGAAGTTTGTGCTTGCCTATTTAAAAAATATCTTTGCGTTTGATGAAAGACAGCTAAGGAATATCATGATTTCTGGATATGTCATAACAAATCCTAATAGAATTTACCACAAAAAACCGGTTGACGAACTAAAAGATAGTATTGTAGTATAAGAAGATAATTGAATAAGACCTCACTTTTTACAGTGGGGTAGAGGCGCGATATTTAACAGTCTTTAGTGGAGTTAGAGAAGCAATGATACTAAGGAGAAGGAAATGTCGCCGAAGTTTGTAATATTCTCGGTATTACATGCTGGGTCTGTAGTTAAGAGCTGCAGGACTGTCTCGATAAACTTGATCGTTTATTGAGTTGTGCTATCTCATTTGGGATAAAAGAGGGGACTTTGGGCAACTATGCATACAGCGACCTGAGTTTATCTCAGGTCGTTTTTTGTTTTAGTACCATAGAATAACAGGAGGAGAGACATCATGAGAAACAAGTTATCATTATTCATAGTTTTATTGGTTTCATCTATTCTACTATTAGCAGGATGCGGTACAAGTAATGGTTCTGATTCTGGATCATCAGAGGATAATACATTTAAGGTGGGTCTTGAAGCGGGTTATGCTCCTTTTAACTGGACTCAGAATGACGATTCTAACAGTGGGGTTAAAATAGAGGGTTCTGCAGAATATGCAGGTGGATATGATGTGGAAATCGCTAAAAAAGTCGCTGAAGGATTAGGTAAAGAGTTAGTGATTGTTAAAACAGAGTGGGATGGCCTAGTGCCAGCTTTAACATCAGGTAAAATTGATGCCATCATCGCTGGTATGTCACCGACAGCTGAGCGTAAGGAAACAATTGATTTTTCGGATAATTACTATAAATCAAATCTAGTTATGGTTGTGAAAAAAGGCAGCAAGTATGAAGGTGCTACTTCTATCCAAGATTTCAAAGGTGCGAAGATTACAGCTCAATTAAATACATTCCACTATAATGTGATTGATCAAATTGAAGGTGTAAACAAGAAAACGGCGATGGATAACTTCCCGGCAATGAGAGTCGCTCTTGAATCAGGGATCATTGATGGTTACGTTTCAGAACGTCCAGAAGGAGTTAGTGCATCAGCTGCAAATGAAAACTATGTGATGGTTGAATTTGAAGATGGTTTCGAAACATCAGAAGATGACACAGCGATCGCTGTCGGTTTGAAAAAGGACAGTGACTTAACAGAAAAAATCAATGAAATTTTAGCAGGTATCTCAGAGGAAGAACGCACAAGCATTATGGATTCCGCTATTCAGAATCAACCTGCAGCAAAATAGAATTCAGAAACCGGCTGTATATATGCATACAGTCGGTTTTATACGGTAAGGAGGAGAAAAGATGAGTCTTGAGTGGGTTATTAAAATCATCGCCGAAAACTGGCCTATGTTCCTTCGTGGTGCTGGTTTAACCCTTTTGATTGCTCTAGTTGGAACGATTTTTGGAGCAATGATTGGATTATTAGCAGGCGTTATACGAACGATTCCCGTACCTGAACGTGGTGCGAAAAAAATACTTTTAAAAGTGATTAACCTAATTCTTTCTATATATATTGAATTCTTCCGTGGAACACCGATGATTGTTCAAGCGATGGTTATTTTCTACGGGTCTGCATTAGCATTTGGGATAGATATGAATGTGTTTGTGGCTGCTATTTTTGTAGTATCAATTAATACAGGGGCCTATATGGCTGAAATTGTTCGTGGTGGAATTGTTTCGATTGAAAAAGGACAGTTTGAAGCCGCGCATGCGATCGGAATGAATCATCTACAAACAATGTGGAATGTGGTATTGCCACAGGTCATTCGAAATATTTTACCTGCAACAGGCAATCAATTTGTTATTAATATTAAAGATACGTCCGTTCTGAATGTGATTTCCGTGACAGAGTTATTCTTCGTTACAAAATCCATATCAGGTAATAACTTTAGATATTTTGAATCCTTCTTCGTCGCTTGTTTGATTTATTTTGTGATGACCTTTATTGTGACAAGAATCTTGCTTTATATTGAAAAGAAATTAGATGGCTCTGATAGCTATACGGTTATCGGAAATGACGCAGAAGTAGAAGTAGCTCAAAAATAATGAGAGAAGGAGGAGAGACTATGGAAAAGATTATCGATATTCAGCATTTAAACAAGTCCTTTGGAACTCATGAAGTATTAAAAGACATTAATTTTTCAGTGAATAAAGGAGAAGTAGTCACCATTATCGGTTCCTCAGGTTCTGGTAAATCAACTCTTCTTCGTTGTGTGAATCTTTTAGAAAAACCAAGCGGCGGAAAAATTATCTATCATGGTGAAAATATACTGGATGACAAGCATGATGTAGCGGCCTACCGACAGCATTTAGGTATGGTGTTCCAACAATTTAATCTTTTTAACAATCACAACGTTCTTATGAACTGTGTAGTAGGACAAGTAAAAGTACTCAAACGCTCCAAGGAAGAAGCGGAAAAAGTAGCGATGAAGTATTTGAAGGTTGTTGGAATGGATAAATATATTAACGCGAAGCCCAAGCAACTGTCCGGTGGCCAAAAGCAACGTGTGGCGATTGCTAGAGCCCTATCCATGGATCCAGATGTGATGTTATTTGATGAACCAACGTCCGCTCTTGACCCAGAAATGGTCGGAGAAGTTCTGAAGGTCATGAAGGAACTCGCAGAATCTGGTCTTACGATGTTGATCGTTACGCATGAAATGGAATTTGCGAAAGAAGTATCTGATCGAGTGGTGTTCATGAACCAAGGAGTGATTGCAGAAGAAGGCACTCCAGAGCAAATTTTCTCTAATCCAACCCAAGAACGCACAAGAGAATTCCTGAAACGTACGTTGAATTAATTGCGATTATACTGAACTGCACCTCCAATTGTTACGTAGTAGATAGCAATTGGAGTTTTTTTCATTCAGAAACCTACACTCAAAACCCCATTTCATATAACTCTTCAAAATAAAGCTCTTCAAACTTTTTATTCAGGATTCCGTAATAATAGGCAATAGGCTTTTGTAGGGTACTTTCTTTTAGTTTGCTAATCATTTGTTTAAAAGAGTGCACGGCCATATTTACCACGAGATCTGTTTGACTTTCACAATTATTCCGGTAAGCAGCGATTTTTGCCATTTTCCAGTATTCCTCAATCTGCTTCGCTTCTGGAAATAAGTATCTGACCACTTGAGAGAAGGAGTAAGGAACCCGATCGCTTGTGTAAGTATAATCAAGTGGCTTGTCATTCATATTCTCGGTAGGTTTGGATGAATCCATTTCTTTACGTTCTTTAATCTTTATATTATTAGTTTTAGAAGGATTACTAGTTTTATTATGGTGGTTCAAATCATCTTCTTTAGGTAGTCCGTTTGTAGGAAAAGGTTGAAATATATATAAATTACTAGACTGAGATCCATTTTTTCTTTCGGTTTCATGAACGATCAACAGTCCTAAACCAATCGCCTTTTGAATCATTCGCTTGAAAGTAGAACGTGAGATACCGTATCCGTTGTGTTCTTCATAAATCGCTTTTAACACGGTTCCAATTTTGGCATTGCAAACACCAGGAATTTTCGCAGCAAAACGAACGAGTCGCTTCAAACCAACTAGCTCTCCCTTAGAGAAATCATCCTTATGAACAGCCAACCACATTTCCATATGAATGTTAAACTCTTTTAAAGAAGAAAATTGAGAATACTGTTGGAATTGTTCAATACCACCATTTTTCAAATTCATTCCTTGCACCATCCCTTTATTTTTTATATATAGATGGGTGGTTAAAAAGGACAGGGTGGTTATTGAATATTTGTGACTGATTTTTGAACAGTTATGGATTAGAATGTAGTGGGGGTTGCGTTGCTTCTAATTTGTCAAAATTAAGTAACAGGACCTTACATTTTTTTCACGTAGATAAGTTTAATGTTGTCTACCGAAGATTTATAGAAAGGGTTTTACAGATGGATGCAAATAAAAAGTGGCTTTCCATTCCAAAAGAGATGAGAAAGAGTCTACTAAGTAATGTTTGGTGTGGGAACTGCTCAGATGTTACAACGATTACTGCTTTTATAGTAGAAGAGAATGATTACGGTATTGTGTTAAAAGGTAAATGTAAAAATTGCAGTAAAGAAGTGGCTAGGGTTATTGAGGAAGATTGAGCAGAGACACAAGTACATGGGGACGGTTCTCGTGTTTCATTTCAAGATGAAAACACGGGAGCCGTCCCTTTGGTTTTTAGTTAATTGTTTCCACATACACATTGTGAAGCAGTCGCTCGGTTGGAGTTGGTATAATAGAAAAGCAGTTTGATAGAGAAAAGATCTACCATTTGCTTTTTTGTTTATAAAAATACCATTCAGGACCGATTTTCGTTAAAATAAACATGGTCGATTTTCACAAATGATAAATATCCAAATGTACTTGTGTTTGATCATAAGTTATTAAGCATGATATAAGTGTAAAGATAGAGAAACATTTGGCTTATATTTTACCGAGAGTTTGAAGTTGTATCCATAGTGAGAGGATTTGAGTTTGAAATGATAAATAATTTTTGGCGTGATTTACCACGACCATTTTTTGTACTTGCACCCATGGAAGATGTGACAGATGTTGTTTTTCGTCACGTAGTAAGTGCAGCCGGTCGACCGGATGTATTTTTCACAGAGTTTACAAACTCGGATAGCTATTGTCATCCAGAGGGCATGAACAGTGTGCGTGGCCGTTTGACTTTTACAGAAGATGAACAGCCAATGGTGGCACATATTTGGGGGGATAATCCCGAATATTTCCGTCAAATGAGTATTGGCATGGCGGAGCTAGGATTTAAAGGCATCGATATTAATATGGGCTGCCCTGTACCTAATGTGGCATCGAGAGGGAAGGGTAGTGGCCTTATTCTGCGGCCAGACGTTGCGGCAGAACTTATTCAAGCAGCAAAAGCGGGCGGACTGCCTGTCAGCGTAAAAACACGACTTGGCGATAAGAAGGTTGAAGAGTGGGAGGAGTGGCTTACGCATATTTTCAAACAGGATATTGCGAACCTTTCTATCCATTTACGTACAAGAAAGGAAATGAGCCAAGTAGATGCGCATTGGGAGCTCATTCCGGAAATCAAAAAATTACGTGACCGTATCGCACCAAATACGCTACTAACCATCAACGGAGACATTCCTGACCGTAAAGTTGGGCTGCAGCTTGCTGAACAATATGGTATTGATGGCGTTATGATTGGTCGAGGTATTTTTAAAAATCCTTTTGCTTTTGAAAAAGAGCCTAGAGAGCATAGCAGTAAAGAATACCTTGATCTATTAAGACTGCAGCTTGATCTTCAAGATCAATATGCGGAAGTAGTGCCACGTTCCATCACAGGGCTTCATCGCTTTTTCAAAATTTATGTCAAAGGATTCCGTGGAGCTGGTGATTTAAGAAATCAATTGATGAACACCAAATCAACAGATGAAGTGCGTGCATTGCTTGATAAATTTGAAAAAGAAAGTTGATACCGTTAGGGCTTTTAAATCGTATAAAAAAAATTCAATCAAACGTTTGATTGAATTTTTTTTTTTACCTTTCATTAAGTCCGTGCTATGGTTCCCCATGACGTTCCGTGAAAATTATTTTTCGAATAGATAAATAGACTATAAAGAATTAAAATAAGAATATAGCATTCCAAAAAATGTTAAAGGGGGGACAGTATGATTCCGACAAAAATAGATTCCACTTCTATCACTATGATAAGTGAAAAAAGCATCGAATCCGTCGTCAATTGGTTCGAGCAGCATAAGCAATCATTCTATACTCTAGGTCGGTTTTATCTTAATAATCAGCACCAAATAGAAGAGCTATTTTACCGGTCTATTTTAAAAGTTCACAAGGAATTGCCTCGATTTAAACATGACACATCATTCGATAGGTGGGTTACATCCTTTTTTATACAAAACTGCCGAGAGCTTTCCCAGGATAATGGCATACAGGCTGGAGAGGAAAGTGATCCACGTCCGGAATTACTTAAAGCACTTGACCAACTAAAAGACGATGAAAAAGAAGCGATGGTCCTTAGGTATGTAAAAGGACTGTCTCAGGAGGAAGCGGCACAAATTCTCCAAATTTCAGTGGATCAGATAAAAGGTCGTCTGTTTTCCGGAATCCGATCTCTTAGAGAAAAAACGGAGAGTGGAGAATCCTTTAACGGCTGTACTGAGTACCATAAGGATTATATTGATTATTTAGAAAGAACGATGGAGCGGCCGAAGAGGGTCGATTTTGAAGTACATATTTATCATTGTGAAAAATGCCAGGAAGATCTGGCTACCTTTCAGGATGTTAGGTTATCTCTACTCAACCATACGGATAGGATGGAAGCTTTTTATGTGCCCTCAGATTTCATGGAGAATGTCAGAGAGAGACTCGCAGAAATGGAGAATCGCAGACGTCAAAAAAATAAAAAACGTAAAAAAGCGGGGCTCGTTTTCGTAAGCATTTTCACAGTACTGATAGGTATTGGCTTTTTTACCGGTTTATTTTCCAACCTCTACTATACATGGACAGAAGATGATGAGGAGCTGCGTGCCTTTCTACAACAGGATCTGGGTCAAAGGGTAAACCTGGAAGCGGAAAGCGACGGGGTGATCGTTAAGATTAAGGGCGTGATCGCTGATGATATTCAGACGCTTGTTTTTTATGAGATAGAAGATACAAATGAAGATAATCAATATTTTATGAATTATGATGATGGGGTTATTGTGGAGAACACATATAAAATCATGAGCCATGATACCTATCCAAGATACTCTCCTCCTGATCTGGAATTGGAAGTGAATAAGAGAGAAAAGAACGTGTATCAGGGCAAAATTAGTCTTCTACCGCTTAAAACGGATAATGAGACAATCCATTTGAAGATCAATAAGCTTCTGAAGATCAATCGTGATTCCTCTGTGGAGAGTCAATTATGGGGTTACGGGAACAATCAATATCAAACAGGAGAATGGAACTTCGAAATCCCTGTAACCAAACAACCTTCCACGGAATACGCATTAGGTGGACAAACTGAAATCGAAGGGATCCCGGTTCGGTTTGAAAAGTTAATCGTTGCACCAACAACAACCTCTTTACAATATAGTATTAATAGTGAACAGACGGAGAAACGATTAGAGTTCCTTAATTTTAATGACCTAGAAGTTAACGGTAAGATCGTAAAAGTGGGTATGTATGGTGGCGTTCCGATGAATTCACAGCAAGACATGAATTGGTATACTTTCCAAGTGCAATTTGACGCTTTTATAGGAGAAAAACCAAAAGAGCTTAGCGTTCGTCTTCAATCTGCTTATTTAACATTTGAAGACGATAAAAGCATTGAACTAGATGTAACTCAGGAGTATCCTCAAACCTTTGAATATGCAGGGAGTACGATCAGCATCGATAAAATAGAAGTGGGAATCCCTACAACGATTGTTATAAGCAATTATGAAGTTAAGAATCGGGCATATGAATCGCTTCAAATCAATATTGTTGGGGAAGATGAAAGTATGGCTATGTCAATGAGCATGGAGACAGAAGGAGTCCTTGTTGACAAGAATGGGGTAACATACGACATAAATACGACCCCTTTCTCCTATGAAGAAATTGAGCAACCCCGTCATTTTGAAACCGTCCAAACCATTAGGTTAGACGACACCAACATGATTCCTAAAAGACTTGATATTTATGGATATAATACAACGAAATATTTGAATGATATTGTGAAGATATCATTGGAATAACATGCACTAAAACGGAAGAAAGCACGCGAAACCCCTATGAACGGGGGTGTAAATAGAGGTGAAAGAATGTCAACGCCAATAATATTACTTATATTATTAATA
Organism: Bacillus sp. Y1; assembly: GCF_003586445.1. Taxonomy (NCBI): domain Bacteria; kingdom Bacillati; phylum Bacillota; class Bacilli; order Caryophanales; family Bacillaceae; genus Bacillus; species Bacillus sp. Y1. Next base: position 419,312 of record NZ_CP030028.1, read on the forward strand.
TCGGTTTTAGTTTTTAGAGGAGTTCAAAATGGAAGTATGCAATTTACTTTTAAAAAGTCTTTAAAAGGTTTAATTGTAACTATCGTTCTTATTAACATTATTATGTTCTTCATCTTATAACTTTGTTAACTAATGCACCTAAAGAAACGGTGGCTTTTGTTTACGAAGAAAAGGCCCAATATAAAAGGGTATTGGACATTAAATAAGTCTATATACCCTTTAATCCCTTATTTTATTGGACTAGTTTTTAACCGATTCTTTTAGAAACTATTCTCACAAACTTACAATGCGAATTTTCTTAAGTAGCCTTCCCCAATTCCCGATAAATAGTTGATTAGTAGATGTTTATCGTTTCTAAAAGGCAAAATGTTAAGTACATTAATGAAAATTTCCTCATTCTCCTTTTCTATACTTTCTATCAATCTTTCAATTGAGAACGTACGACCTGTTATGGGGGAGATCAAGATGGTTTCCTTATAAATACCACGGTTTTCTAAATATCTTTTCAGCATATAATCACGCTCCGAATATAATAATAATTTTTATTATTTCCAAATTGATAGATTTTATACATAAGAGAATAGAAAAAGTCATGCCAGTTATGACTGTACTATGAAGAAATGTACTTAAATGTAGTGTAGTACTTTATTCAATTAATGCTAATTCCTAAAAACACAAAATTGCCTAATTTTGAATAAGAAAATAGGCAATTTTGTGTTTTTAATAGACTTAGGAGTTTGTTAAAAACAAGCCTAATTTTTATTGCTCATTAAAAGTTGAGGTTCTTTTGATGGATTTTTTAAATAAAGATTATCCATTTTAATACCGCAAGCCTTAGCGTGGATTATCGGATCGTATATCTTTTTGTTTTTTAGAACTGTATAAATAAGAGCTGCTATTTTACCACAAAGATGACCAATCGCCTTTTTCTTATTCATTCCTTCGTTAACCTTTCGGTCATAATATAATTTGAAGACGGTAGGGTGCTTTTGACCGTTTGCTAAAACGATTAAAGCTATTTGATATAGAACTCTTCTGGCATCTCGTACACCACTGTAAGTTTGCCTTGTACCAGTTACAGATGTTCCTGATTGCTTATTTTCTGCTGAAACTCCAAGATATTTTTTGAACTCTTTATATGTCCTGAATCGTTCAATATCACCTATTACCCCAATTAATGTACAAGCGATATTTTCACTTATGAAGGGTAGGGACATAAGGATTTCAGTGTATGGATGTGGCTCCACACACTTTTCAGGATTTCCCCATAGTAGTGTATGAATCTCTTGATCAATCAGTTTTATACTCTCTTCAAGCCGTAAGGCTTCTTCTATAACCCATTTTTGCCTTTCTACAAGGTGTTCAGCGGGTACCGCAATCGTATTAGGCATAACTTTAGCCAAGGTATTTGCTGCTTTTTTCGCTACGCCCTTTGCTCCTGCTCTAATTAAAGTCTGATATATTTCTTCAGCCGTAGCTTCTTTCATATGAAGCCCAGTAGGATACTGTAAGACTAATTTCATCACTGAGGGGCTTGATAGACTTTTAAATGCCTTGTTTAAATCGGGGTGAGTTACTTTTAAAAGTTGTTGCACCTGGTTTTTTCTGCGTGTTAGCTGCACATTTAAATACCAACGATCCCGCATTACTGTACGAAACAAAGATTGAAGAACAGATTGCGGTCTAATAAGTGATACACCCTGCATATGTGGGTGTAACTGCTTATGCCACCCCATATATGACATTACTTTGGCATCCATTGAATCAGTCTTTTCAGAGATTCCTAGGTTATTTTTGCGGAATTCACCAACAGCTCTATTCTCAACTTGAAACAGCTCATAGCCTTCGTTTAATAACACCTGTTGGACAAGGTAAGAATAGTGTCCTCCAGTTGGTTCTAATAGAATTAAAAAATCTTTTTTGGTAAGAGAAAATTGTTGTTCAATCTTTTCCAAAGCCTTTAAGAATTCAGCGATTCCAGCACTATCTGAGTTAAATTTCATTGTCTTCGTTCGTTTCCAGGCAATGCCTTTTGGATCTAAGAACGCATCAAATGGAATACAGGAAGCAACGTGAAAACTCGCTCCTATATCAATACCAACATAAAATTGATAAAACTTACGCTTAGTTTGGTGGTCATTTTGCGTGTCATTTCCATAACTAAATGGAGTAATGGTATCTTTCATCATTTCTCCTCCTAGATGCAGTATGACATATCTGACTATCCAAGTTTCTGTTAGAGCTCTATGCCCAGTGTAGTATGTCAGGATTATATCGCCAGATATTAAATCTCATATTTAACACAAGAGTCTAGTTTCCTAGCTCCAACCAACGGTAGAGTTTAAACTGCATAATATGATATTGTTTTTGTAGTTTGCTCAATATAGTCTATTAACAAAATTTTATATACGACAAAAATCTAAGAATTCCTCCTAATAAAACAAAAAAATCCTGCAAAAAATGACAGGATTTTTATTAAATAATTATGTAAATTAAGTGCAGTGCCACTGAAAAGTGGAGTGCCTCACACCAATATAAGAGGTCTATAATTTTAGCCCCAACTCCAAATGTAGAATCATTTAAAGGTCACTGCACATTTATATTTTACAGCACTTTTGGCAATAAAAAAACAATGTCCTCAAACTAACGGTAGAGTTCCACTAAATTAGTGATCCCACGTTTAAGTCAAAGGTACATTGTTAATTTAATTATAATTAATTAAAGAAATCATTCAAATATTTTATGCTTAAAACTAAGTAGGTAAAGCACTTAGAGTCCCCAGTATGTAGTCTATTAAATGAGGTAATAAATCTCTTAAGTTACTACAGAAAGTAACGGGCGTTCAAAATCTTTAATAGACTATGGAAGTGGGACTGGTCTAGTTAGTTTAGAATTATCAGATTTAGTAGACTCTATTTTGTTGGTGGATTCATCCAAACAAATGTTAGAGGGTGCGATTCCATCATGGACATCGTATTTTTATGAATCAAGATGCCTCCATGTTTATATCCAGTAGTATAAAGTGATGTAAAAACATCTTAAAAACGATTAAGGAAGGTTTATTGCTTTTGAATAGGGGTATATGTAACTGTATGACAACGACGAAAATGGGATGGGATGTTAAGCACGTTTTAATATCATTGATTTAAAATCTAACCTGAACAATTATCTTTTTAATCAATTATGTTGCTTAATATCTCATCAATATTAGATTTTCATTAGTTTATTTAAAACTCCCGGGTAAATTGTACATGGTACTGTTTTTGGGGTGATTCGGACAGTGCACGAAGGAATTAGCCTTTGGTAGTCCGAATCCAGAGGTGATTTGGACAGTGCACGAAGGAATTAGCCTTTGGTAGTCCGAATCCAGAGGTTATTCGGACAGAACTAGAAAGAAATAGCACTTGGTAGTCCGGATCCAGAGGTGAATTGGACAGGGCACGAAGGAATTAGCCTTTGGTAGTCCGAATCCAGAGGTTATTCGGACAGAACTAGAAAGAAATAGCACTTGGTAGTCCGGATCCAGAGGTGAATTGGACAGGGCACGAAGGAATTAGCCTATGGAAGTCCGAATCCAGAGGTGATTCGGACAGGGCATGAAGGAATTAGCCTATGGAAGTCCGAATCCAGAGGTGATTTGGACAGGACTGGAAGGAAATAGCACTTGGTAGTCCGAATCCAGTGGTTATTCGGACAGAACTAGAAAGAAATAGCACTTGGAAGTCCGAATCCAGAGGTGATTTGGACAGGCATAGAAAGAATTTGCCTTTGGTAGTCCGAATCCAGAGGTGATTTGGACAGGACTGGAAGGAATTAGCCCTTGATAGTCTGAATCCAGAGGTGATTTGGACAGACATAGAAAGAAATTGCCTATGGTAGTCCGAATCCAGAGGTGATTTGGACAGGACTGGAAGGAAATAGCACTTGGTAGTCCGAATCCAGTGGTTATTCGGACAGAACTAGAAAGAAATAGCACTTGGTAGTCCGAATCCAGAGGTGATTTGGACAGGCATAGAAAGAATTTGCCTTTGGTAGTCCGAATCCAGAGGTGATTTGGACAGGACTGGAAGGAAATAGCACTTGGTAGTCCGAATCCAGGGGTGATTTGGACAGGGCACGAAGGAATTAGCCTATGGAAGTCTGAATCCAGAGGTGATTCGGACAGGTCATGAAGGAATTAGCCTATGGAAGTCTGAATCCAGAGGTGATTCGGACAGGTCATGAAGGAATTAGCCTATGGAAGTCTGAATCCAGAGGTGATTTGGACAGGCATAGAAAGAAATTGCCTTTGGTAGTCCGAATCCAGAGGTGATTTGGACACGCCACGAAGGAATTAGCCTTTGATAGTCTGAATCCAGAGGTGATTTGGACAGACATAGAAAGAAATTGCCTATGGTAGTCCGAATCCAGGGGTGATTCGGACAGAACAGGAAGGCATTTACCTTTGGTAGTCCAAATGCCAATGTAACTTAAAAACTTGAATATTCCTTTGTTTAATAGAAAAATAGTGTGAGTCAAATTCTCACGCTTTGTCATTTTATACTTATGCACTCTAAAACGGAGCCCTTTAGGTAGATTGATGAGAGCTTTTTAGATAAATGACAAGAATGCTGTTCATAAACAAAACCCCTTCAGTAAAGTTGAAGGGGTTTATTCATATTATTTTTTCTCGAGGATAACGAATAAACACCTGTGAGAATTAGGATAGAGCCGATCCAAAAGGTTACACCTATCGTTTCTCCAAGTATAAGCCATCCAAGTAAGGTTCCAACCAATGGCTGAAAGAAGAAAAAGATCCCCCCGCTTGAGGCGTTAAGCATTTGTAATCCGCGATTCCAAAGTAGAAATCCACATGCTGTTGAAACAATCCCCAAATACAAGAGTCCTCCCCAAATGGTCGGGTCAGTCAGTTGGGATATATTAATTTCATGTAATCGTGGCAGAACAAAAGGAGTGAGCACGATTAGAGCGACCAAAATGGAATAGGTTGTTACCACAATTTGTGAATAATCACTCGGCAATCGCTTTACGAGTACAGACATGAGCGCCCACGTTAAAGCTGCAATAAATAGGGCAATACCTCCAAGAGTACTGGACATATTAACATCGCCGATTCCAACAATAAGAAGTACTCCCATTGTCGCTAAAAGAACGGATATTCCCTTTTTTAATGTCAATCGTTCTTTAAGAATTAAGCGAGCAAATACAACCATAAATGTTGGTGTTGAAGAAGTTATAATCGCTCCCATTTGTGCTGTGGAGAGCATTGTACCCGTTTCTTGAGCAACGATTGAAATCGCATTACCAATGATCCCTATGGCTATGATTATTAAAAAGTAACGTTTTTCAATTCGCCATTTTTGTCTAGTGATCAAGCCAATAATGAGAAGCGCAACAATAGCTACTAAATACCGCATCCACACAAGTTCAAGTGGAGGGATAACCGATACTACCACTTTAACAACAACGTACATTCCGCCCCAAATACTTGAAGCAAGTATCAAATATAAAGAACCTAATAAGGTATTTTTCATTTTTTGTACCCTCCGTCTTTTGATTAGGTTGAGAATGCCCCTAACGGAGAGATATAGGAGATGTAGTCACCTTCACTCCATTAAGAGCAGAAGTGTGCGACTGGTACATCATTTTCAAATAATGGAGTCCAATACATGTTGATTCACCTCTATTCGAAATTTTCTACAATTATCTTTTAAAAAAAATTATAACAAAGAATAGGTAACTCGTGTGTTATATGTTTATTAGATGAACGGAGATTAGATTGTTAAAATATGTACTTGATCGAACGAGGTCCAGATTTAAAGATAAAGATATTTGCGGCAGAGAAGTTCGATAATAGGTTAGTAACTTAATAAAAACCTTGTATAAATCCTTTAAAAGGTATAATATAATGTAAATATATTTAAATATTCCCAAATTTGACCAAAAGTTATATATTCAATAGAATTAGTTGATAGGTAAATCGCTTAATGTAACCTTCTAGGGAGATATTAGTTCTCGACCTCCTTAATTGTTATTTACTGATTAATTGTACGGGTAGAAAAAGGATATTTATCCTTATCTGCCTAGAGGGTTATTAGAATCTTATATATCTGGACTGTTTAAAAAAATAGAGAAAAAGGTACTTTTGGGAGATTATTTACATGTATTTCTATTCTAGGATTTATCGTTCCATATGTATTAAATGTATTTATAGTAATGGGGGCACTGGAGTCTAAAGTTATTTCAAGTAATAGTACCAGTTCCTACTGTTTTTTATTTATAACAGTACTGCTATTAGCAAAATTTAAGATAATCCAATTATTAATATCAGACTGCTAATATGCAGTCTTTTTCTTATTCGACTAAAGCAGGTTTGTCGAATAATAATTTCCAATAAAAAGGAATTTTCATTACCTTTCTAGAATCTATTTTTAAATCCAATTTAGTTTGAAAGGGGAAACATATGAAATTAAAAGTTATAAACAGTGTGCGAACTAATAACTTTAATGATGACTTGTTGCTCTATAAGATTACAAAATTGTGGGAGCAGGCATCAAATGATCTGGCTAACCAAGTGGCCACTATATACGGATTGTATCATAACTACGAGAGTGACTATAAAGGGGATTATTCATTAAGTATTGCCATTGAAGATAATAACAGTGAACCTTTACTTGAATTACCGAATCACACAAAATATGAAATCTTCAAAGTAGATACAGGTGAAGAACTGGGGGTTATAAACACTTGGAGAAAAATATGGGAACGTGAAGACGCTGGTACATTGGCTAGGGCATACTCCTATGATTTTGAAAAATATTACCCCGATGGTGAAATTGAGATTTACATAGCATTAAAATAGCTTAAATGTATTCTATAAATGGGGCATTCCTTTAAGTAGGGATGCTTTTTTTACTATTGAAAAAAAAGGGGGATATTGGTACTCTTGATCTACCATAATTTTACACTGTTTGAATAGTATTTGTTTATTTGCCAATACCTAAAGGGTGTTTTTTTGCATTCTTTCTAACTGCTGGCTGGATTAATACGATTTTAATGTCCTATTTAGCTAAAAAGGCAGTTTAGTGGAATAAAAAGCAATTTTTGAATCGTTTCTTGATGGAACCGAATAATAAAATTATATAGTTAGGATAAAACATGGACAGAGTTAAAGAATACGATGTATCAAAGATTAAAAAGCTATTATTACTTTTTCCACCCCTATATTTAATTCATGATATTGAAGAAATTATAACAGTTGAGAAATTTCTTGAAGAAAATTCAAGCATTATACCCTATGGTGTCACCACTTTGGAGTTTTTATTTGCTTTCATTATACTGTGGATTTTAGCTTCAATAGGCTGTTATAAAGCATTTTTGGATAAAAAATTTATTGGCATGAAACCAACTACTTACCTTGCGTTTTTAGTACCAGGCATTCTTTTGGCAAATGGTATCGGTCATTTCTTACAATTTATTTTCTTCAAAGACTATGTTCCTGGCGTAATTACATCAATCTTTATTTTGTATCCTTATTCTTTTTTTACAGCTAAATTTCTTATTGGAGAAAGAGTAATCACTAAAAAAAGACTTCTTAGCTATTTGCTAATAGGATTTGTATTACAAGTACCACTTGCGCTAATTGCACTCTATATTTCAAAACTCATAATATAATTGTTATTGAGCAAAAGAGGCAGAATTGTTTAAGTGTATGGCGAAAATGATAGAGGATATATATTGTACGTTATTAAAGAGCTAGGTTATTATACAGCATTCCTTATTAATTCCTATTAAGGAGGCGCTATTTAGTGACAGAATGTCCTTTTTGCGATGGCCAAGGTATTGTATGTAAAGCGCGTATAGTAAAATTAAATCTCACCATTTATATATGTGATGAATGTGATACGGTTTGGCTAGATAGAAAAGATATAAAAAAAACAAACTGTAATAGGTTTGAAGATTTCATGCAGCAAAATGGTTTATTGCCTTTATGGAGTGAACTAACAAATATTCAAAGAGAATGCTAAAGTAATATAGCCTATCTAAAGTAGTTTTATTCAAAAAGGAGCTGTAAATTATAATTCATTGATTGTAGTTACTATCCTAGGAAAGGAGATCATAATGAATATTATTACTAGAGAAGAAATCGAAAATTTGTTTAAAACCTTACAGCCTAAATTAGATTTATCAAATATTATCACTGTGGATGATGAAGAATTATCAACGATATTACATTATTTTTTGTTCCTAAAGCAGTTTATTCAAGATATAGTGGCCAATTCTCAAATTACATACGAAAAGGTTCTATACAGCCAGTACTATTGGTTTATTTATTTTAAAAATCATTATTTCACTAAGTATGAGTATGATTGTGGGACGGACCAACAGGGATTTCTACTTATTGAAAATTTTACGTACGAACTTGAGGGAGAAGTGGATTGGGAATTAATTGAAAAAATCGAAAGTCAATTGAAAATAGATTATAGGGGCCAAAGTAAAAGATAGGGACGCAACGGCGATCTTATTGTAGAAAAGGGTAGTTTAGTTTAAGTATATTTCTTCACAAAGTTTTATAAAAAGCATACAATCCTATTTTAGAAATTTGGCAAGGTTGCTTCAGAACTACTAGAATTAAATGAGGGGAACTATTGTTAGGTAGTATAGCAAAAAGACCAAACGTATGCACGATGGTCATTTTTCTTTTTATGATTAAATTGCAAAAGAAATACATTTATTAATCTTAGCTTTTATTCATTTCACGTTCCAATCTTGCTATTTTTTGTTGGATTCTTTTAAGATTTTCCTCAGTTTCTTGAATTTGTTGAAAAACCGTAATTTCGTGTTGTTTTATCATTTCTAGTCGTTGAGGGGTAGTATGATCTCCGTTCATTGACCAATCAACAAATTTTTTAATCTCCTTGATTGGCATTCCAGTATTTTTTAAACATATGATAAGTTCTAGAAATTTAAGTGCATCATCGTCAAAAACTCGATTGCCTTTTTCAGTTCTTTTGAGAAAAGGTAACAGACCTTGATTGTCATAGTAACGTAATTGAGAAATAGATAAATGATTCATTTGTGCAACTTGTCCTATTGTGTAATTCATAGTTTTTAAATTATCCTTCAATTACCAAGGGATAATCCCATTTGTATTAAGGATTTTACCATTATAATTTGTTTCACTTAATGCATGTTTAACAATGATTTGTGCACCTTCTGCAGCTGTTTTGCCTCCAGGAGCATTTCCATTAAGGTCAGTAGTGGTAAAACCAGGGGTAATACCTAAAATTTCTGGACCGCTAGTACCAAATTCCTTTCCAAATGCTAATGTCAAAGAATTCACAGCAGTTTTTGATGAGTTATATCCTAATAAATTAAGGTGACCCGCTTCACCATTGTCAAACATTGTTTGTGATGCCATATCCGTAGTTAAATTAACAATTTTACCACGGTGAGCTTTTTTAACCAATGGTAAAAAGACTTGAATCATTTGGAATGTTCCAAAGAAATTAACCTCAAATCCTTGACGAAGTGTTTCTAATTTTAATTCACTAGGTGAAATATTGAAATCAAGTGCGATACCAGCGTTATTAATTAGTAAATCTAAATGGTCAGTTACATCAAGAATCTTTTTTAATGCATTTTGAATGGATTGTGTGTCAGAAATATCAATTTTAACAAACGTAACATTTGTAAAACCTAAAGTTTGTACCGCTTTTTGACCCAGTTCCTCGTTTCGAGCTCCTAAAAATACGTGATAGTCTTTTTCTACTAATTGTTGAACAATTTCATATCCAATCCCTTTATTGGCACCTGTTACAAAAGCGAATTTTTTCATATATTTTCCTCCATTTTTCAATACTGCTCAGATACAATTAAAAGATACAACCTAAACCTAGGTTGAGGTCAAGATTTTTATGAAATGTTTTTTCATCCCTTGATGAGATATGGCTATTCTCGAGGAAAGAATTAAATAAATTCTTCAAAAAGAAGCCTGGATACTTCCAAGCTCTCTGGTTTTATCTTTTTTATATTTGGTTTAAAATATAATGCACATACTTTTCAGTAAATTTGTTCCATCTCTTCACATCAGAATACGTTCTTATTCAGGGATGGTTGAAGTACGTAATCTACATAAGCTTTTGCATTTTCTGTTAATTGCTCATCAGATACATGCATTACACCATTTAAAATAAATAGTGGCATAAAGCGAGTCCCAATTAGGTTGCTAGTTTGTTGTAAAGGTGTTGTTAATGTCTCCATCGAAAAGTTGTTGTAACCAGTTGTTTGATATGAATCTTTAGGTCCGAAGGTTGAAATAGCTAAACCTAGTTCCTTACCGTGAAGCTTGTCTCCTCCTTCACCATAAGCCCAACCATAAGATAGCACTTCATCTTGCCATTGTTTTAATAACCCTGGTGTGCTGTACCAGTAGAATGGAAATTGAAGAATAATTCGATCATGGGATTCTAACAGCCGTTGTTCGTGATCTACGTTTATTTTTCCATCTGGGTAAGCTTGATAAAGCGTGTGAAGCGTAATTTCTTCATAGTTTTTTAATTCTTCCATCCAAGCTCGGTTAATTCTAGATTGTTCAAGATTTGGGTGAGTTATTATAACAAGTGTTTTCATTTAAATTTCTCCTTTGGTTAAAAATATTTTTATAAAGTATGTCGTCAACAATAAGTTCAATAGAATATTTGTATATACAAATATGAGTTTAAAAAAATCTGCTTCAAAAGCAACATTAATTTAATCTTTTTGGTCTTGATACATGGCTTATAAAACATGTAGATATAAGCACCGTTGCATGCTAATTGCTGATATGGAAATAAAGATCTTTATTTGAACTTGTTAAAAAGATATTTGTATATGCAAATGAAAGGATAAAAAAATTACGAATTTTTTTCCAGCTTATTGCTCGCTTCATGAAGCATTCTGCTTAAATCAAGACTAAATTCTCGACCTAATATTTGAGAATAATCATTAAACATTTCTTTTAGAGATATACGAAATTGTTTGTAAGCTTTTTCTCCTTCTTCGGTCAAGGATATAAACGTTTGTTTGCCATTCATTTTTCTAGTAACAAGCTTTAACTTCTCTAGTTTATCAATAAACCTTGTACTAGTAGAGGGAGCGATAGATAATTTATGGCAAAGTTCTTTTTGAGTTATTTCAGGATTGAATTTTACGATCATGATCATGTAATAATAGGATGGCGCAAGGTCCCCAAAATCAAACGTATTTTCAGCTATTTTAGTAATGTTCCGAGCAAAACGGCTAGCTGTGAAATATAAACAATGAATTAATACTTGTTGTTCTTCTTCGTTCATTTTAATCAGTCCTTATTTCATTTGCATATACAAATTAACATACTTAAATATTTCAGTCAATTACAACATACATCGAAAGCATTTTTTTCAGTCTTATCAAGGAAATTGGTGAGGATGGTAGAAAAATTACAAAAAGTTACTTGGTTAGATAACCCATAAATATAGGAAGTGTAGAATTATACTCGAACTCTTTATGAGCAAACTTGGCAGTTATTAGCTTAAAAAGTGAACTTGAAACTTTCTTACATAGTGTTCCGTATTTTAAATGAGGGGAAGTGATTAGTTGGAAGAGAAAAAGTTTTATAATTCAAGAATTTATATGTTTGTAATACTGATAATTTTTGTTCCGTTGTTCATTTTGATAGGAGTAGATATTTATTATAATTTAGGTACAGAAATGAATGGGCGTCTTTGGGCAAGACTGCTTCTTCTTTTATTAATGGAGATGTTTTTCTTATATGGTGTTGTTTATTCGTTTAAACAATTAATAAATCCATCATTACTCATAACTGTGACTGAAACAGGTATCATCGTTGTGCAAAATAAAACAAATATTGAAATTGGTTGGGGAGATATCGAATCTTATATGATTTGCGGAAGGCCCAGCACAGGTGGAATTGTTAATTTTTATATATTCCTGAAAGCTGGAATAGCCTCTACCACTATTCCTAAGGAGTTGAAAATTGAATATCATTTTATGAAAAAACAAAAAAAACTGAAAGCAGCCTTCGACGAAAATAAAATTAAAGAACTTCCACCGGATTATGATTTCGTGAAAAACATTAAATGACGCTTGTTATAATAACTGCTTATATAATTTGAATTAGCCGTATCATAGTAACTGCAGTTTTTTCCTTTTTTATTTACTTAGAATAAAAATTTTGGGTGTTTAAACAAAGAGGAGAGTCAATATGGAAATAGTATATTTTGCAGGTGGATGTTTATGGGGAGTACAAGCTTTTATAAAAACTTTACCTGGAGTTAAGTTTACAGAAGCGGGAAGAGCTAATGGAACAAGTCAAACACTTGATAGTGATTATGATGGCTACGCCGAATGTGTAAAAACAGGATTTAATCCGAAGGTTGTAACGATCAAGGAATTAATGGGATATTTTTTTGAAATTATTGATCCATACAGTTTGAATAAACAAGGACAGGATGTTGGTAAGAAATACAGAACAGGAGTATATAGTGAAAAGCCTGAACACTTAATAGAGGCGATGGCGTTTCTTAGTGAGAGAAATGATTATGACCTTATAGTTGTTGAAGTATTACCTCTTACAAACTATGTGAGAAGTGCAGAAGAACATCAAGATAGGTTAGCTAGATATCCAAATGATTATTGTCATATTCCAGAAGAAATATTAAGTAGATATAAGTAAGGGAGAATATTAAAAGATGGTGTATGGACTCTATGCATCTAACAAGGGGAACAGAACAGTTTAATTATTTTCAATACTCGGGTGCGTTTATCTCATAACGCGTCTTTTTTGTTTAGGGAGTTTATGTATTATAAGCACGATGACAGTAAAAATTTCTCCATCATCCTTTCTAACAAAATACTCCCATAATTACTTTCCCAATCCAAATTGCAAATGCAATCCAAACTAAAATAAAGAGGAAACCAACAAACCAATTCTTAGGTTTACCATTTTTCTTTATTTCTTCGGCCTTAGACCGATTCTCCTCGATTACAATAGGTGGTATTAGTTTTAATGCAAAGGAGATTCCTAGAGGAACTAAAATTAGGTCGTCGAGATAACCTAACACAGGAATAAAGTCTGGAATAAGATCTATTGGACTAAAGGCATATGCTACTACACAGATGGCAACAACCTTTGCATACCAGGAAACTCTATCATCTTTATAAGATAAATATAGTACAAATAAATTTTGTTTTAACTTTTTTGCAAAATTCTTCAATTTGGTTATACTCGTATCTTTTTCCATTATAAGTAAGCCTCCTATAATTATAATCGAGTAAGAGGGTTTTTGAAAATTGCTGAACAGTACGGGAAATATCGAACACTATAGAGGTCAAGTACGCTAGAGTTAAAGATAGGGATTAATGCTGTGATCTGTTTTCTTTCTTATTGCACAAAAGAAGCCAGTTTTGTTTAAGAAGTAATATATCGAAATCACGTAGAATATCATTTGAGATACTATTTGAATGTGGTGAATTTACGTATTATAAATTATTTATATTAAGCTAATGAGGCGTTGATACGAGAGGATTGAGGCCTCTTTATGTGGACTTTCCTTATTGTAGAATAGAGGCTTAATGTTGAATAGGGTAGGTATTTAGGGCTGTGCTAGTAAAATTCTTCTTCAGAATGGGAAGGTGTCAAAATGAATAGTGCAGAGGAAATCATAATTTCTCCATTAAAGGATGAATTAATTGAGGACATAAATAAAACAAATGATTATTTTAAAGTGTTTGGTAAGGTTGTACCCAGTTTTCAATCAGGAAAATGGTCTTTTGAAGAGAATCTATTTGATGAAACTAAAGAAATTCGTTTCCCAGATGATAAACTTGATTGGAGCCGATATATAAACCGTGAAGATAAAGCTCTATTTTTAGCTTATAAGAATAATAATTGCATTGGGCAAATTAGAATAATTAAGGATTGGAATCACTTTTGTTATATTGGAAATATCGCTGTAAAAGAAGAATTTAGAGGATATGGAATCGGGAAGTTGCTCTTAACTAAAGCGGAAGAGTGGGCAAAACAAAGAAAACTTATCGGAATGTCTCTAGAGGCTCAAGATGATAATCTTGGAGCGTGCAGGTTATATGTGAAACAAGGATTCATACTAGGTGGAGTTGACACATTGAAACAGTCATATAATCCAAATATAGAAACCACTTTGTATTGGTATAAGTTATTCAAGTAACGGGGGTATTGATCCAAGAAGGATTGAGGCCTCATTATGTTGAACTTCCTTATTGTAGAATAGGGGCAGTTTAGTTTAATAACGGATCTGAATATGGTGATTTAACATTAGGGGAACTTAGATGAGAAAAAAATTAAAAAAGACCCAAAAAAGGTCAATTTGATACTGATACATTTGATTTAATAAAAAAATTAATCTTTAAGCTGTCGAAGAACATCATTTACATCAACATGTGATCTTTTCTCAATGATTTTACCATCTTCAATTCGTAACTTCATCATAAGAGAGAATCTAACGGTTTTTCCAGTAGCAGGAACACCCAACAACGGGATACCTGTATGAGTTCCTTCAAAGATGAGATATGCTGCTACTTGATCACCTTCAGCTATTATGGATTGAATAGGCATTTTAAAGCCAGGGAATGCATCAAAGTTTTTTTTCTCTGATTCTACAAGTCCTTCTAAACCAGGAAAAGGTGTATCCAGTTGTGGAAAGAATACAAAGTTCTCATGGCAATAATCTTTAAGTGCCTCATAATTTTCTTGTTCGATGGTTTCATAAAAGCGACGGACCAATTCCTTGTTTGCCTCAACCGACACAACTATCACTCCTTCATAATCTTCCAATATTATTTAAAATGTGTATGATTCTCCGTCATTTGGTACTAAAACATTTGAAGAGATTCCTTTTTCATTAATAAAATTTTTTAATTCTTCTCTCGATAGTGTCCAATGATTTACAGCTTCCATATGGACCGAAATAATTTTTGCGTTCGGAGCAGCCTTGTACACTTCATATACATCTTCTTTCCCCATTACAAGAGAACCACCTAACAGGAATTGGTTATCTCCGGCATTGACCACAATGATTTCTGGTTTGTGTGTTTCGATTACATCTTGAACATCTCCATACCATACGGTATCTCCAGCTACATATAAAGTTTTTTCATTTGTATGTTTGAAGACCACACCACACACTTGACCAGCATGCTGTAAGATTTCGCCTCTGCCATGCTCGCCTTTTGTTTTAATTAGTTGTATACCTTCAAAGACTGTATTTTCCTGTAAAACCTCTACATTTTTGAAACCAGCGTTTCGAATGACTGTCGCATCTTCCTCATTTTGGGAAAAAAGTTTAATATCTTTTGGCAATGCTTCTATAGCAGCATTATCCCAATGGTCTAAATGCAGATGAGTGACAATAACAGCATCTAAATCAGATATAATATTGTCAATCGATGTTGGTAAGCCAACTAAAGGTTGTTTTGGTCTTGTCTTAACGAATTAGGGAAAGGTGAATAAGTACCCTTTTCTGCTAAAAATGGATCTATTAAAAACTTTTTATCTGCGTATTCAACGACTATTGTTGCATTTCGAATTAGTTGTATATTCATATTAATTAACTCCTTTTCTTTGAAATTTCCTTGGAACAATGTATATTCTAAACTATGACCCATTGACCGATACATAGATTAAATAAAGTCTTTTGCCTGTTTGACTTTATTATTGAAAGGAGTTAATTGAATGTTAGATAACACGGATATTAAAATCTTAGATGAACTATCCAAGAACAGTCGGATTACAATGAAAGAATTGGGTGAGAAAGTGCATTTGACTGGACCAGCTACTTCAGCCAGAGTGGAGAAATTAGAGGATAGTGGAGTTATTGAGGGTTACACCATTAAAATTAACCAAGCTAAATTGGGATTTAATATACATGCTTTTATCACTATCATTACGCAAAGCACTAATCATAAGCCATATTTATCGTTCATCAAAACACAGGAACAATACCTTGTAAGTAACTATAAAATCAGTGGAGATGGTTGTTACCTTCTTGAATGTAAATTTCCATCTAATGAACTAATGAATCAGTTTTTGGAAGAGTTAAACGAGCATGCAAACTATAAATTATCGATTGTTATTAATAAATAGTCATCAATAATGAGATGTTTGTGAATTAATACACTTAAACTATCGGGTGCTTTACTTTAAGAAAATATGACTACTGAAGTGGAAGAAGCCTCACTCAATCGAGAGGCTTCTATTTGAATTTGTAGGTAAAATGAACGAGTAAAGTATTTCTATTCTATTATCCCATTAGTAGATTTGTAAAAAAACGTAAGGAAAAAGATCGAATTTTGTTAACACATTCTTTATAAAGCTATAAATATATCTACACACTAGTTCAACATCCATTTTCTAGAATATATTTGAGTTTAAATTTAGATAGGAGATGGTGGAGAACATGAGTAAAAAATTATTAATAGGTACAGGCGTGGCCTTTTCGTTGTTATTCAGCCCGCTGAGTCAGGCGTTTGCAGAAGAGCCAACAGTTGGGGAAAGAAAACAAGTGGATAATGTAGCGCACCGTGGTGCAACAGCTTATGCGCCTGAAAATACGATTGCTGCTTTTGATCTAGCAGTTGATATGAAAGCCGATTATATTGAAATCGATGTTCAAAGAAGTAAAGATGGTGAATTGGTCTTAATTCACGATACAACTGTAGATCGTACAACAGATGGAACAGGAAAAGTAGGGGAATTAACATTCGAACAGCTTAGAAGTCTTGATGCAGGCAGTTGGAAGGGGGAACAATATGAAGGAGAACCGATCCCAACATTTGAAGAGATTCTTGATCGTTACCGGGGCAAGGTTGGAATCTTAATAGAATTAAAGGCTCCAGAACTTTACCCAGGGATTGAAAAACAAGTGGCAGAAGCATTAAAAGAACGAAATCTCGATAAACCACAAAATGAAAAAATCATTATTCAATCTTTTAACTTTGAATCAATGAAGATGACGAACGAGCTTCTTCCGCTAGTTCCGATTGGCGTATTAACTTCTAACCGTGCCCATACAACACCGGAAGCTTTGCAAGAATTTTCAACCTATGCGGATTGGTTTAACCCAAGCTATGGAATTGTGACAGAAGAATTAGTGAATCAAGTTCACTCTCTTGGTATGAAAATTGGATCATGGACCGTACGTAGTCAAGAAGCAGCAGACTTTCTATTCGAGATGAAGGTTGATGCTATCATTACTGATTATCCGGATTATGTAGATCCTAGAAACTAATTTTTGTGATGTTGAAAATAAAAAGAGTAGTATTTACGTAGAAAACGTTAAATACTACTCTTATTCATATTGAATGTACCATTGAAAAAAATATGATATTGTGGTAAATTTATATAGATACACATTGTTTAATTAATTTTTAGTATACTATCCCTATCCTAATTATACGATGTAATCGGTACGTTAGTCAACCTTTTTATTAAATTTTTTAAGGAGTGTTGGTATGAATTGGGAACTTCAGCAGGAGCAAAAACGAGTAGATCGTGTAATGGAGACAATTACGGAGGAAATCAACAGAGTGGAAGAAGAAGCTGCTAGGAGTAGGAACGAAGTGGTTCAGATCCGCAAGCACTTTTGGGATGAAGTCAAGGTGAGTACGGATACTTTTGATGATTACCTTGAGACCATTATCGGCTTACGGCAAGAGGCTCAAGCTTTGTCCGTAAACATGAGCACCCATAAACATGCATCCAAGCGTTTATCCACACTGCGCCGAATGCAGGAGGTACCCTATTTTGGTCGGATTGATTTTATTGAAGAAGGGAATTCAAATCAGGAACAAATTTATATTGGTATTTCCTCGCTTAGTGATCCTAGTGGGGAAAATTTCCTGATCTATGACTGGAGGGCTCCTATCTCGAGTGTTTACTACGATTACCAGCCCGGTTCTGCCCAATATGTAACACCCGGAGGTACAATCCATGGCTTATTGGAGAAAAAGTGGCAATATCTTATTCGCAGCGGCGTTCTTCAATCTATGTTCGATACGAGTCTCACCATTGGAGACGAGATTTTACAGCAGGTTCTGGGCAAAGGTACCGACAAGCAGATGCATAATATAGTAGCAACTATTCAACAGGAGCAAAACCGGATTATCCGTCATGATCATGGGAGGCTGCTCATTGTTCACGGTGCAGCAGGCAGCGGAAAGACATCGGCGGCCATGCAACGAATTGCTTATTTGCTCTACAAATATCGAGATCGTCTGAATGCTGATCAAATCATTCTTTTTTCGCCTAATTCCATGTTTAATAGTTATGTGTCGAATGTGTTGCCGGAACTCGGCGAAGAGAATATGCAACAGGTCACATTCCAAGAATATCTGGACCATCGTCTGAGTAAAGAGTTTCATGTTGAAAATCCATTTGAGCAACTGGAATATGTTTTAACAGCGGCGAATACTCCTTCGTACAGGTCAAGGGTTGCGAGTATCCAATTCAAAGCATCTACCCGATTTTTTGAGGCGATTCAATCATACAGACAGTCACTAGAAGGTTCAGGAATGGTATTTAAGGACATTACCTTCAGAGGGAAACCAATCGTTACTGCTCAACAAATAGAAGAAAGGTTTTACAGTCATGACACTTCACTTCGCTTCCATAACAGACTTGAAAGGTTGAAGGATTGGCTCATTAAGAAAATAAATGAGGTTCAAAAGGTTGAACGTACGAAGCCGTGGGTTCAAGAGGAAATCGAGCTGCTAAGCAACGACGATTACCATAAGGCACATCGCTACTTAGCGGAAAAAAGAGGTTTTAAAAGAGAAGAGATTGCCGACTATGAGATGGAGCCGGAAGCACTTACCCGATTGATGGTTCACCAGAAATTGAAGCCGTTAAGAAAACGAGTCCGAGCGTTTCGTTTCGTAGACTTAAAGGGAATGTACAAACAGCTCTTTGCTGATCCCCTGAAGATCGAAGGATGGATAGAAGGGGAGACTCCAGCGGGGTGGGAGGCTATTTGTCGAGCGACGCTGGAAATGCTAGATGAAAATAAACTATTTTATGAGGATGCTACTCCGTTTTTACTTTTGAAAGAGCTGATTCACGGATTTCAGACGAACAGTTCGATCAAACATCTTGTTGTGGATGAGGCGCAGGATTATTCTCCGTTTCAATTTGAGTTTTTGAGACGTTTGTTTCCTGCGGCAAGGATGACCGTGCTCGGTGACTTTAATCAGGCGATATTCGCCCATGCTAGCGAAATGGTTAATTTCAACACACTTACTAGCCTGTACGGACCGGATGAAACGGAAGTGATCAATATCGCACGGAGTTACCGATCTACTAAGCCGATCATTGAATTTACTCGAAGACTTGTTCCTAACGGCGAAAGGATTATCCCTTTTGAACGCGAAGGGGAACGACCATTGCTGAAACAATTGTCCGATCACACAGAACTGCACAGCTGTATTGCCTCTAAAGTCGCAGATTTACAAGGTCTAGGGCTTAATAGTATTGCGATCATATGCAAATCGGCTGAGGAAAGTAAAAGTGCCTATGAATCCCTGTCCAGCATCGATGGTATTAAACTCTTAAAGAGCAGTGCGCTTGAATATGAGCAAGGAGTAGTTGTAGTGCCATCCTATTTGTCCAAGGGGATCGAATTCGATGCCGTCATTATTTATGATGCATCGGAGCATGTATACGGTGATGAGAGCCTGCGCAGAGTTTTCTACACGGCCTGCACCAGAGCTATGCATTATTTACAGCTTTACAGCGTAGGCGAACCGAGTCCGTTTTTACGAAATGTATTGCGGGAGGGTTTCATCCAAGTGTGAGTTTGAGTGAGCCAAGTGGAGGAAACTATTCACAAATGCAATTAATCTGGCTGCTAAGAGGCAGCCTCTGTTCTTATTTATGTAGAAAAGTAGCCGGTTTCTAGAAGAATATTTAATAAAACTCTAAAAAATGCACACTCTAAATCCGAATAAGGAAAAGAGGAGTATTCCTTTTGGAGGGTAGAGTGATTGGTGTCGTGCTTCATAAAAGAAAATTGTTGTCACTATGTATTTTGATCGTTCCCTGGTTAACCGTTCCTCTTATAGAAAAGAGATCATTTATACGGTTCCTGCCTGCAACAATTTTTGTTAATTTGGTAATAAGTCTATTTAGTGTAGTAGCAGATAGGAAAAAACTTTGGAAAGTTAAAAATCCAGTATTTCAATATACAGCAGTAGACTTTTCTTATTTGTTAGGCTTGTTTTTCATTACAACTATTTGGGTATTTAAATTAACTTACGGTAATTTTATTAAGTATTTATCATTAAATATTGTCATTGACTATCTTCTGTCATTCCCTCTAGTTAAATTCTTCACTAAAGTAGGAGTGTTTGAATTTAAGAAGTTGCGACCCAGTCATTTTTTCAGTATCAGTGTTTTCTTAGCCATCATTATTTATTGGTACCAATACCTAATTGAGAGAGTAATAATAAAACAAAATGAAAATCAACTCACGTAAATAGGGGCAAGAGTTTAAAATCCGGCTTTAGTAGTAATGGGTTTAGATACCTGTCACTTTTTATAAAAATACGTTTGAAAATCTCCTTATATTTTGTTATACATTTTGTCCTGCAAAAGGCAGGGCTTTTTGTTGTGTAAGAAAATTATAAAGTGCCACCTAATGTATAATGCATTTTAAGCCAAGGTACTGTTATTAAACTGATGTTGGTTTTACTTTTTTTGAAAAATAACCGGAAAAATTCCATTTAAATTGGGAAATACCCATATTTCCTTAAGAATAAGCGGAGTTTTTCCGCTTATGTGATCCAAATCTTTGAATTTTGGCTTATTTAGAGCAGTTAACCGGAATTCCTCCCCTTATTTCTGCTTCTTAAGCGTCCTCTATATACAATAGCCGGAAATTCTCCGCCTATTCATTCTCTTACCTATACGAAATCATCAATGAATAATTACAGAGCCAAAGTCAAAAGAATCAATAAAAAATGACCATCAAATTCACATACAAAATGGATGGTCATTTTAATATATATGTTGGATTTTTGTGACAGGTAACAGAACCCGTTACTTTTGTAGCCGGTTTTTTTGTTCTTTAGCTAAAGCAAGTTTGTTTCATGTTGAAACTTAAAGCTGACATTCTTAAGTAGAAAGCTTTTATGTTGAGAACTTGTCGTTGTTATAGATTGTAGCGGAGCCTTATAATAAATGCTGAAATAAACCTGTTATATAAGATAGTCCTTTTATAGTGAATGATTTAAACCAACTTACTTTACCTGGTTTTAAGTTGGGGTCCTCGATATACGATTCATCCTTTGCTACTTTTAAGCTCTTTTTAAAGTACTGGTTCATTTCTTTTTCAAGATGTTCGGTAAATTCGACGCTATCAATAACGACCATGGACTCAGTATTTAAATACGCCGACCTGGCATCCACATTGAATGCTCCAATGGCACTCAATCGATCATCGAAGATAAATGTTTTGGCATGTATGGAGTCTGACCATTGATATTCCATTACATTTATACCTTTTTTCACCATCCTGTTGATATGCTTTATATGCCCTGAATAAGCCATCACATTGGCTGTTGATGCCATGGAGTTCGTTAAAATAGTGGTCTTTTCAGGTGGTATTTGTAACGAACCCATAAAGGTGCGCATAGGTTTCGTTGGAATTACATACGGGCTTTGGATGACTAAGGACTGTTTCGAATTTTTCATAAGATTTGTTAAATCATACCATGCCCAAGGTTCTTTATTAAATCTTTGTATAGGGTTGTGAATAAAGGTTACTTTTTTAGTAGGAAGAGATATGTTTACCCAATCATAATAAGTATTGAATAATTTTTTATCACTTTTTCTCAAATTCTCTAGTTTCTGTTTTAGTTGATGAGTGGCTTCTTTTGCTTTCTTCTGTTGCCGTGGTGATAGCTTATGAATAGGAACCTTTGTAATGGGATGATGCCAGACTTCATTAAAGTAGCCCTCCATTTGACTCAGAACACTGTCTTCCTTTGTCTCAGGTTTCGTATTAATGATCAGAACATCTCGGTCATTCGTTGGGTTTTTTTCCCCTTCTTCAATAAAATAACGATTCCCGATATTTCTGCCACCGGTTAATGCATATTTATTGTCAATAACAAGTATTTTATCATGAAGTCGATTATTCCATGTCCAAGGCAGGAAAGGATTAAAGGGTTCGTAAAATTTAACTTCAATATTTGGATGATTGATTAAGGCATATTGGAGATCTTTTAGACCAAATCTAAAACCATGGAAAATTCCATCCAAAAGAATCCTTACCTTTACACCACGATCGGCCGCATCCAAAATCATTCCGAAGATCAAATCGGTAATATATCCTTTATGAATCGCATAATAGGCGATATCAATAGCCTCCTGAGCATTTTCCATTAAATTCACACGGGCAACCCCTGAATACGTTTTTTCCTCCAGCAGAATGACTCGATCCTGGGATGGCTCATTTCCGTAGAATCTTTCCACTTTATGCTCTTTCTTATAGGTGCTACTAACCTGTGGATAATTAACTTTAAAAATAACAACGGCGAATATGGTAATGTACAGTAAATAAAAGATGAGAATAATCATAACCGCACCCCTAACTTTTTTATTGAATGAACCTCCTTTCTAGCACCTGGAAAGCCACAATAATTGTTTATAGTTTGTTCAACATTTTTTACAATATGAAAGAACTTAGGTTAAATATGAAAAAAAGCCACGTCTTTATAAAATAATAAGGAAGGTCTGAAAAAAGAGGGGATTTGCAACCTAAAAGAAGAAGGCTGCCTCGAGAAGGTCATATTTCATAACCTTTTGAGACAGCCCTTTTGTATCTATTATAGGATACAGTCCTTTTCTACAATGTTTATTAATTCTTTTAATTGAAGCACACTGTTTTCTAATGATAATGAGTAGTAGCGCATGGTTCCTTTTTGTTCAATCTTCACCAGTTGGTTATCTCTTAATATTTTCAGATGGTGAGAAATCGCTGGTCGAGAAAGCGTGGATGCATCTGCAATTTCATTTACACTTAGACTTTCATTTTCGGCCAATAGCAGGATAATATCTTGTCTAGCTGGATCACTTAATGTTGTAAACAATGGAATACAAGAACGAAAAATTTCTATTGCTTGTTGTGTCATCATCAGACCTCATTTATACATTAATCTAGCACTCTTTCATCACGAGTTTAGCAACTTTAGCTGCCGTTCGTCTAGGTAAAAATTTAGCTGCCAATGCTCCAATCTTATTAAGTCCCCCAGTTATAACCACTCTTTTTCCTTTCATCAATGAATCAAACCCTTGTTTTGCTACTAATTCTGAAGACATAGCATTGCTAAACATTTTGGTGTTTTCAACTTTAGCGACGGAGCTAAAGTTTGTCTTCGTTGCTCCTGGGCAAAGTGTGGTTACCGTAATTGAATATGGTCTTAATTCTTCTGCTAGAGCTTCAGAAAAGGAGAGAACAAATGCCTTTGTGGCATAATATACAGCCATATTAGGGCCTGGTTGGAATGCGGCAGTACTTGCAACATTTAATATTTTTCCTGACTTACTTTTCTTGAAATCGGGTAGCAATTGATAGGTTAATTCCGTTAATGAAGAAATATTAAGTTGAATCATTTCTAATTGTTTTTCAATACTAAGATCTTCAAAGGCGCCTAATAATCCAAAACCAGCGTTATTGATTAGAACATCGACAGTGATATCTTGTGCTTTGATTTCATCAACTATTTCCTTAACGGCATTAGATTTACTTAAGTCCTTTGAAATCACTGTAATGTTGTTATTGGGATAACTTTTCTTTATTTCTAAAAGTTTTTCTTCATTTCGTGCAATTACTACTAGATTATATCCAACATTAGCGAATAATTTAACAAATTCTAACCCTATTCCACTAGATGCTCCTGTTATTACAACTGTTTTAGTCATTTTTTATCTTCCTTTGTTTGAGTTTTTAAATGTTTAAACATTTAAACATATAGTAAATAAATTATTCATTACTGTCAATCCTTTAATTAGAAATTATAATATTGCTCTAATTTTTTCCACACGAAAAAAAGGTTGCATAGCAACCTTTCTGGTAATAGGGGTTCCAAGG
The DNA here is from genome assembly GCF_003586445.1 of Bacillus sp. Y1. NCBI lineage: Bacteria > Bacillati > Bacillota > Bacilli > Caryophanales > Bacillaceae > Bacillus > Bacillus sp. Y1. The sequence continues at coordinate 443,476 of NZ_CP030028.1, forward strand.
TTAAATTTCTATAAACCTAATGTTTTATTCGGTACCTTAATTTCGAACGTAATATGATCATTTTTTAAATCAAAACTTTGTACCTTTACTTTAAAGTTACTTTTCACTTCCATTTGTGTTACGCCAATATAGATCAGTTGATTTTTAGGATCAATTTCAACCCATTCAGGTGTATTTAATTCTTTCTTTACGTATTCAAGAATTTTCTTTTCTGGCAATGCCAATAATCCAAGTGACATATCCGATGCATACAACACAAGGTCTCCGTTTTTTTGTACCGAGGGTTCTAATGTGATTGATATCGGTATATCGGTCTGAAAGGCTTCAATTGTCCCAAACAATTGAACATTTTCATCAAATTTGACTGCGAATTTATCATTTTTATCCTTCATGAAACGATCTACATATTGATTGACCAGTTCATTCAAATTTTGCTTACTTGAAGTAATCGTAAATTCGGCCCCGGGTTCCTCTTCAATTAATTCTTTACTAGGTATTTCAGTATCTGATATAGGCCACAGTAAAAAAATAAAGAAAAGTAAAACAAAGCATACATTCACTCCAACTATAGCTAAAAATAATCGTTTCCATGACGGTTTTGTTTTTATTTGTATTTTCATCGATTTCACCTTCTATTCGAAATCCTCATGTGGTAACTCAGTTTCTTCATCATATTTACTTAAATACTCAAGAACGCGCTGTGCCATTAATTTATACCCACTCGTATTTGGGTGAAAATTATCATCAGCAAATAGGTTGATGGTAGAATTAGAGAATAAGTCTTCAGTAGGAATAAAGTATACATTCTCAAACTCTTCTGTAACTGTTTCACCTGCTTGATTCCAATCATTAAGAATCATGTCTAGCTGCTCAATATCACCAAAGTAACGCTCAAATGGATTATAAAATCCAATCAAATAGATTTGAGTATCTGGATTTAATTCATTTATTTTATAAAAAATAGCAGTTAATCTCTCAATATATTTAATTTTTTCTTCTTGAAAAGGCTCTATATTAAGGTTTGTATAATTATTTCTAACAACTTTCATAATATCATTTGCTCCGATTGTGATTAAAACGATATCAGCATCCTTTATAGCTGATGAAATCTCTTCATTTTCCAACCTTGCTAACAATTGATCCGTTCGATTTCCTCTTTTTCCGAAGTTTTCAATAGAAATATTCATATGATTATCTTCGAATGTGTGGTTTAAAATTCCTACATAACCGCCACTCTCTGTTTCATCTCCGACGCCCTCAGTTAGTGAATCACCAATAGAAACCATTTTTTTATCCTGGCTAAAAAAAGTAATGGCACCTTCTATCATTTCTCTGACTTTCTCTTTTACCGTCTCTGCTACAGGTTTATCATCAATCTCAGTTGCTAATTCTTGTTGCTCTTCTGCCTCCGCTGTAGTATCAACAGAAAGATTATCTTCTTCGCTAACATTTGATGTAACACTCACAGGTTCTTCCTTCAGTTTACTAAAAGACGGAAGAAATAAATAAAGAAGGAAACATGCAAAAATAACACTAGAAATACTGATCCAAACCTTCTTTTTCTTCAAGTAATTCTCACCACCATTTATATTAATATCGGTGTCTTCTGCATTTTAATAAGCCAACAAGTCATTTTACCATTCGTTGACTAGTAAAATAAGAGAATGATATATATTTAACACTTCTGTAAGGGATGTAAACATTTGAAAATTCTTATTATCACGATATTCACTAATATCCTTAGTGAAACTCATGAGAGGTTAGTTGAAGTAGGATTAGTATATTTTTCAATAATTAATTCAAAATAAATAAAGATGAATTACATATTAGCTATATTTCTTTAAAATAAAAATAATCAGGTGATTTTAATGGAATTTATGAAGTATGAAGGTGAAGGGTATGTCTGGAGTTTAGTGATCATATCGATATTATTTGTACTAATCATGCCTAAAAAAAACTTAACATGGGTAGGCATATTTATTACTTTTGTTTTTTCAGCTGGATTGACCTGGACCTTTGATACGATATCAATGTCCACATTTAACTTATTTGATCTAGCAAAAAAAATATCAATTGAGCTAACTGATGCTTTATTAATTGGCGTTGTCCCTGCAAGCATTGCCACTATCTATGTGAATTTTTATAAACCTCAAAAGAAATGGATTTTTGTTTTTATTTTTACCTTATTATGTTTTGTCTTAGAATATGGTTTAGTTCTGTTCGGATATATGAAAAATAACAGTTGGAATACATGGTATGGAATACCGGTGTATTTTATCATTTTTACATTCTTCTTTCCTTGGTATGTAAAGTTACTTTCAAAACAATTAGTAAAATAATATATTGACCTAAAAGAGGTGCGTTGATCCAAGGTTGGGTAACGCACCATTTTTTTGACCTTGATTCAAAATAGAGTGTAGATATGTTGAATAAGAGTTATTAAGTAAATAATCACCCAAATGGTAAATGATCGCTGCTAAATTTAATTTAAATCAAAAGATGTCACTATTTCTCATTTAGGTGTTGTGTAAGAATTGAGATAAATTGTGTTGGAGCCTCTAGAGGAGTGAAATGCCCCACCTTTGGAATGATGTGAAATGATGCATGATGTAATTCCTCATTTTTCAACTTTTGTCCAAGCTCAGGGTGAATATAACGATCATATTCCCCGAAAATAATAGTGATTGGCATTGGAAGAAACTCAGCTAAACATCCACGATAGATTTCGAGTTTATCCATATCTCCTGAACGATATAATTCTAAGGTGATACGATCTTTTGTTGAATCAGAAAACAGTCGGTAAAAATCCTCGATAATTGCTTCTGAAACATTAGGAACAGATTTTTTCAAAAACCCTTCAAATATCGGTTTATTTCGCAAATAAGAAACCCATTTTTCACCTCCATCTTGTGAACGTAAAATCAATGCATCTTTATGCCATACAAATTCTGGACTAAACGTAGCATCTGAAATGATTAAACTACTCAGACGCTGAGAATGTGTACAAGCCCACCTAGTTCCGATAAGAGCACCCCAGTCATGAGTAACAAGATGAAATTGCTCAAGGGAAAGTTCGCTTGTAAAATCGCTTATAAAATCCATATAACGCTCCCAAGTCGATGCTTCATCGAAAGCGTGACTTTGACCAAAACCTGGAAGGTCAGGAGCAACAGCTCTGTAGCCTAACTTTTCAACTGCTAAAGCTACTTCGCTCCAAAGTAAAGATGATTCTGGAAACCCATGTAAAAACAGTATTACAGGAGCATCTGACTTCCCACAATCTAGGAAGAATGTCTCTTTCCCTCTAATTACCACACTTTTCTTTTGCATGTAATATCGCCTCCATTTTCAGTACCGACCGGTCTCTTTTAAATTAACACCGCATGATTAATTCTGCAAGACTTAATTTCCTCCTTTTGGAGTTTTAATTTATTGTTTGATTGTTTTTATGTAGTATAATATTTAAATACCAATCGGTACTTTTTTGAATGGGAGGTCTTTTTATGGGTAAGGGTCAACTAACAAAAGAACGTATTATTCGCGAGTCTGCGGGTTTATTTAATACAAAGGGGTATACTGGAACTTCTCTATCTGAAATTATAGACCGTTGTGGTATTCGAAAAGGTGGGATCTATAATCATTTTGAAAACAAAGATGAGATTGCTCTTGCAGCATTTGATTATTCTTTTTCGCAAATCTTAAGTTTCCTCTCCACAGCATTAGAAAATTCAAATAGCTCAAAAGATCGATTGTTCTCTATTTGCAATGTGTATATCGATATGTATGAAAACAACACGTTGGAAGGAGGATGTCCGATATTAAATACAGCAATTGAGAGTGACGATGGACACCCCTTACTTAAAGAACGTTCTCAACAAGCAATGAAATTTTTGATTGATAGATTATCAATGATTATTGTTGAAGGGATCGAAAATAAAGAATTTAGAAGTGATATAAACCCTGATGAAGTGAGTAGCTATTTCATTGCTGTAATCGAAGGTGGTTTAATGCTTAGTAAATTATTTGATGATAGTAAATATATTAGACAATGCACGAGTAACGTAATGCAGTATGTCGATAATCAGATGCTGAATAAATAATATGCTCCAGTAATTGTTTCAGAAATTAGTTATATTTAGGAAGCTTTTGTTACTAACGAGGCAGGTTAATGCAACTAGAACTTCAAAATATTTGGAAAAAAGGTAATCCGATATATTTGAATGTGAGCGTGTTGTAATTCATTTCTGCTTATGCCTGTTCTCATCTTAATATTTTCGATATATAAGGTCTAAGAAATAAAGTGACGAGACGTTGATTTAGTAAAATTAATGCATTTATGTAGAAATTATTGTACGAAGAAGAGTTAGGTAATGTATGTAATATTTTAAAAAAGGGATAATTATTAAAGTAAAGGAGGATTAATAATGGACCATAATTTAACTGAACTAGAAGTTGAACACTTACGAAGTTTAATCGGTGGACATGGAAATGTAGCGAAAAAATTGGAAGTTTATGCTCAAAGTTGTACTGATCCAGAGTTAAAATCACTTTTTGAAAGAGATGCACAAGCAGCAAAGCAAGCCCAACAAGATTTAATGTCCTATTTAAACTAAGGAGGATCAAAATGTTTCAAGATAAAGAAATGGTCAATGATTATCTGGCTGGACTAAATGCAAGCTTAACAGGATATGCCAATATCATTTCACAAACGAATAATTCTGAACTAAGACAGACATTAATTCAATTGAGAAATCAGGATGAATCTCGTCAACGAACTTTATACAGTTATGCCCTTCAAAAAGGACATTATAAACCTGCTGCTCCAGCTTCGGAAGAGGTAGTTCAGCAATTAAAAACCCAATTAATGTCTGAACAACAAAATTAATTTTTTTGAAAGCCGAACTTTTGTATTCGGCTTTTTATTTTTTTAGGATAAGAATAGAACGCATTTCCATTATTAAAACTTTAAAAAGGACGTTTCTAAAATAGGAGCATATGATAATATGATAAATCTGTGAAAGGGTGGAATAAATTGTTTAATAATCTGTATGGGTACCCATACCAAAACCCTTACTACGGCAATGTGCCGATGTATACTTATAGTGGAAACCCGAGTTACTTGACCCATCCTAACGGGACAATTCATGCAAATCCATTTGATTCTTATCACGTTGTTAATGGTAGCGGAAGAGGAATGTTGAAAGATTCTGGAGCTAACCCATTTGTCGTTAATATTAATGAAGCGACGAAACTAAACAATACTTATCGTACTGCTATATGGACTGGAAAGCATTTGCAAGTTACATTAATGAGTCTAAATCCTGGAGAAGATATCGGACTAGAAATGCATCCTGATGTTGATCAATTTTTACGGATTGAACAGGGGCAGGGTATTACTCAAATGGGACAGAGTAAAGATAATTTAAACTTTACAAGAAATGTATATAATGATTCTGCAATCATGATACCCGCTGGAACATGGCATAATCTAACAAATATAGGTAACATTCCATTAAATCTTTATTCGATATATGCTCCGCCTAACCACCCATTTGGTACTGTTCATCCTACTAAAGAAGATGCGATGGCTGCGGAAAAAGGTAACGGTCATAGCAATGGAAATACAGTTATTTCTGGCAAGACTCCAGATGAATGGGTAAGGTACACTGAATTTTTGGTAAATGAAGGATTAGAGGATGTTAAAAGAGGAATAAATGCTACTCATATTCTACAAGAATTTATTCTAATGGGGGTTCTAGTAGGTAAAGGATTTTCTCCTGAAAGAGCATATGAGACTGTGGAAGAATGGGAAAGGACAGGGAAATCTAAGCTTCTTCAACAAAGTAAAAATATGTAGAAAAAATGTAAAGATAATGGATAGAGAAAATAGATTTTTAAATTTTTAAAGTTTTTGCCATTGTTATAACTTTTTAATTTAGAAGAGATTGTGAAGGATCTACTTAAGCAAACTCAGAGCAAAAGTAAATGAGAATTATTATTGTCTTTTATGATATCTTGAAATCGATTTTCTATTAAAGGGCGCAATTTCGGAAGGGAAATCGCGCTCTTTTTTAAGGATCGGGTCAGCTTGACTTTTTGAGGAGAAACTACCTTTATAAGAGCATGGTATAAAATTATTATATGGATCATTAATTTAAATCCCATTGGAAATCTCTTTGTATTTCGTGAAAGGCTAGAAACAAGTAAACGGCAATCAAAGGTTTTTTTAAGTCTTTATTGCTTATAAAAAATAATTCCCTATAGTGTAAAAATATCTTCAATAAATGTTTTTATAGTAGCCACTTCAAGTTTTGTCTCTGTTAGATCTTGTTCTTCAATCGCCACTATTAAATGATTAATACTTTCTTGTAGGCTTTCATACTCGTCTTCATCCCCCATTAATTGTATTTTCCATTGACTTCCTTGATACAACTGATCTAATTCGTTACCAAGTGATTTTAGTTGCTTCCAATCGGGATCATTTAAAGCTTGTTCAATCGAATTAATCTTCTCGTAAAAATCATTTTTCCCAGTAATACTTGAGCATCCAGATAAGAGAATTAAAAGAAAGAAAGACATAGTCCATTTTTTTAACATAATAGATATCCTCCAACTATTGAATTTTTACCCTAGGTTTACCCAATAATAGAAAAAACATAATCAACTCCGAAATAGAAAATGGAGGAATTTATAGTGCTTGATTTTGTATTAATTATTATTCGATCAATTGTAGCATTTATTTTACTTTTATTTTTAACTAGGGTAATGGGTAAAAAACAACTTTCACAACTTACATTTTTTGATTATGTTGTAGGGATTACAATAGGATCGATTGCCGCAACAATGTCCGTTGATAAAAATATTCAAATTTCTAATGGAGTTGTTTCTTTAGCAATTTGGGGTTTTTTCTCGATTTTTTTAGGGTTTTTGGGTATGAAGTCGAGAAAGTTTTTACAGCTAACAGATGGTAGACCCTCTATAGTTATTAAGAATGGAGAAGTGTTAGAAGAAAGCATGAAGAAAAATCAAATTGCTGTTGATGAGTTAATGATGCTACTAAGAGAAAAAGGAGTATTTAAGGTAGATGATATTGAAATAGCCATATTAGAAACGAATGGGGAACTAAGCGTTATGAAAAAAACAGATCTTGAGCCAATTACATCTCGTTTACTTGGCATGAAAGTGACACTTGAACATGCACCAAGTTTATTAATAGTCGATGGTCATATTTTAAAAGAAAATATATCAACTTTGGGTTATTCAAAAAAATGGCTTATCAAAGAGATAGAAAAGCAAGGAGCACAATCATTGAATGATGTATTCTTAGCTCAAGTTGATTCAAAAGGAGATCTTTTTGTAGATTTATATGAGGACAAGAACCCAAAGGGCAATAGTGAAAGTATAAATAACTAACCGAATTAATAAATGAACTTATTTAGCTATGGAGGCCTTACTTAAGAAAGATGTTCTTTATGTAGTAGTAAGGTTAGATAGACTGATAAACTGTAGATTCAAGATTAAAAAAACTTATTTTAAAGGAATAGGATTCAAATGTTTTATGAATATTTAATCTAGTACCAATTTGGGACTAGAGATTATAGCGGGATATCCGTGTATACGATAATGAGGTTTTAATAGACCTATCCAAAGCAATCAAATAACTCACTAGGATTCTCAAATCCCTAACTAGAAAGAGAATTGACTTATTTAATGGTACTATATTTCGATATTGGGAAAGTCATTTCAAATTGACAAAAGGGAAGCGTTCCAAAAATAAAAGCGGGCTTTAACACAATACTAATTAAACTAAAGATCCTAAAATATACCAAGTTTATATGTGCTACTTGGGTGTTTCGACTCTTTCACATTCTTGATGCCTTACATCGGAGAAAGAGCCATTCTTTTACTAGAATAAAGAAAGCACGCGAAACATCCATATCTAGGAGTTTCGCGTGCTTCTATTTATATACTAAGCACTATGCTCAGCGAAAGCATTCGTTTTCGTTACTTTAAGGTCAAAACGATCAGCGTTCATTACCTTCACCCATGCAGCGATAAAGTCACGAACAAATTTCTCTTTGTTATCTTCTTGCGCATACACTTCAGCGATCGCGCGTAGAATGGAGTTTGAACCGAATACTAGGTCAACTCTAGTTGCTGTTCTTACAACTTCACCTGTCTTACGGTCACGTCCTTCATATACGCTTCCATCTGCAGCTTTCCATTCTACACCCATGTCGAGTAGGTTCACGAAGAAGTCATTCGTAAGTGTTCCTACATGATCCGTGAATACACCGTGATCAGTACCATCATGGTTGGTACCTAATACACGCATACCACCAATAAGAACCGTCATTTCTGGTGCTGTAAGGCCTAGAAGTTGTGCCTTGTCTACAAGAAGCTCTTCTGAAGTAACACTGTACTCTTTCTTCTGGTAGTTGCGGAAACCATCAGCAACAGGTTCTAGTACGTCAAAGCTTTCTGCATCGGTTTGTTCTTGTGTTGCATCCCCACGTCCAGGAGCAAAAGGAACAGTTACATCAAAACCTGCTTCTTGTGCAGCTTTTTCTACTGCCGCAGAACCACCTAGTACGATTAAGTCAGCAAGACTAACTTTCTTCTCTAGATTGCTTTGAACTTCTTCAAGCACAGAAAGAACTCTTTGAAGTTGTTCTGGTTGGTTGACTTCCCAATCCTTTTGTGGAGTAAGACGAATGCGAGCGCCATTTGCGCCACCGCGATTGTCTGAACCACGGAAAGTACTTGCTGAAGCCCAAGCAGTTGTCACTAGCTCACCAATTGTAAGTCCAGAGTCAAGGATTAATACCTTGATTTTTGCTACTTCTTCTTCTGTTAATTCATAATCAACCGCTGGTACAGGATCTTGCCAGATAAGATCTTCTTCTGGAACTTCTGGACCAAGGTATCTTGATTTAGGACCCATGTCACGGTGTAAAAGTTTAAACCATGCGCGAGCAAATGCATCAGCAAACTCATCAGGATTTGCATGGAAACGACGTGAAATCTTCTCATAAATAGGGTCAAAACGTAAGGCTAAATCCGATGTAAACATTACCGTCGGAACTTTTTTAGATGAATCTGCTGCATCTGGTGCAAGATCTTTTTCAGCTGGATCTACGGCCATCCATTGATATGCCCCTGCAGGACTCTTAGTCAACCACCATTCATATCCAAACAATAAATCAAAGAAACCATTATCCCACTGTGTTGGATTAGCCGTCCAAGAACCTTCAAGACCACTAGAGATGGTATCCCCACCATTACCACTACCATGAGTGCTTAACCAACCTAAGCCTTGTGCTTCAAGAGGAGCAGCTTCTGGATCTGGACCAACATGAGCTGCATCTCCTGCACCGTGTGCTTTACCAAAAGTATGGCCACCAGCGATTAATGCAACGGTTTCTTCATCATTCATTCCCATGCGGCCGAATGTTTCACGAATATCATGCGCGCTTTTTAATGGATCTGGCTTGCCATTTGGACCTTCTGGGTTTACATAGATAAGTCCCATTTGAACAGCAGCAAGTGGATTTTCAAGGTCACGTTCGCCTGTGTAACGGTTATCGCCTAGCATTTCAGTTTCAGAACCCCAGTAGATGTCTTCTTCTGGATGCCAAATGTCTGCACGTCCGCCACCAAAACCAAATGTCTTTAAGCCCATTGATTCAAGCGCAACGTTTCCTGTTAAAAGCAATAAGTCAGCCCAAGAAATCTTGTTTCCGTACTTTTGCTTAATTGGCCATAATAGTCTACGTGCTTTATCAACGTTCACGTTATCCGCCCAGCTGTTCAGTGGAGCAAAACGCTGATTGCCTGTTCCACCGCCACCACGGCCGTCACCAGAACGGTATGTACCAGCTGCGTGCCAAGACATACGAATAAACATTGGACCATAATGACCATAGTCAGCAGGCCACCAATCTTGGCTGTCTGTCATTAAGTTGCGAAGATCTTGCTTTAGAGCCTCGTAATCTAATTTTTGAAATTCTTCTGCATAATTAAAGTCTTCTCCTAAAGGATTAGATTTTTTGTCATGCTGACGAAGTATATTTAAGTTTAACTGATTTGGCCAAAAGTCTTTATTTGTTGTACCACTAGATTTAGGAGTAGTCGTGCTGCCATGGTTAAACGGGCATTTGCCACCGTTTGTAGTGCTAAAACCTTCCATTATATAAATCTCTCCTTTTGTAATGTTTATATTAGAATAATTACATCTATAAAAACATAATTATTACTTTATAGTTATTATAAAATAAGATTCATTAAATTGAAAGAAATATCTCGTAAAGAAAAAATATTTTTTGAATTTCTATCATAATTAGCAAGATTATCTTTTTAATATATATGTATTTTTTTAAGCAAAAGAAGTCTAATCTTAAAGAAAATTAGAAAGAATAATTGAGAATAAGAGTGTATAGGGAGTTTTAGATGAGAATGATATTTGCTGGTAACAGTTGAAAATGTAGGTTTAGTGATACCAAACAGAGTCTTCTAAAGAACTTTTTTGTTAAAATAAGATTATTAGCAAGAATTGATAAGAGGTTGCTGGATTGGATACTAAAACAATCAATAAGATCAGAAAAGGAATGGCTCAAGGATTAAGATACGAGAGAGAGCTACAAGAAAAAAGGGAGCAGAAGTTGTGGAGAAATGTTAGTGAGCCTTTTCAAATAGAAAGTATGCTTAACTCTCTTTCAGAAACTGAATTAGAATACGCAGGATTCTTTCTAGATTTGACAAAGATAGGTATGTTCTTTTAAAAAATATAGCAAAAAATTCTGGTAAGCTGCCATTGCCAAGGAATGTATCAGTGAAAAAAGTGGAGGCTTTGATGACTTGGGGAGTAATCTTTCCCATCCATTTAGAAGGGGGAAAGGGATTAGCTGTCCCTATTGAAATTATAGAACAATTTCATGCGTTAGAGGGTCAGGAATTTCAAAAACTTTTTGACAGAAATACAGAGTGGATTCACCTTACCCAAGGGTTACTTTATTATAATGGGGTCATGAACACTTCCCTCCCTAGTTGACAGGGTTAGTGATTTAATGAAGGAAGAAATAATATAAGAAGTGTTGCGGGAATTCTTAATTATAGGGAGAAGTTAGTAGGGGGCGGGTGGACCGAGTTGATTTAGCACTCGAATATAAAAAAATTAGTAGAATCAGGACACTAAATCTTAATTTAGTGCCCTCGTATACCAAAATTTAGTAGATTAAGGTCACTAAATCTTGAACGCAAGTTATCCATAGCACCTACACATACCGATCCCGCCCAGATAACATCCCAAATACCGTTAAAATGACTGATACGACTATCAGCATAATTAGAGGAATTGTCCACGCATGTGTGAGGTCATATAAATATCCGATAAATAGTGGACCGACTGCTGCAAGAACATATCCTGTTGATTGTGCCATCCCCGATAAATCTGCCGTCTGTTGCCCGGTTTGCGTACGGAGCCCTATATAAGTAAGAGCCAAGGGGAAGCTTCCGCCTAATGCTATTCCAATAAAGATGATACTTACGATTAGAACTGAATAGGTTGAACCGAACAATAATCCGCTATACCCTAGCACAGCAAACATACCTAGGAAAAAAGAGAGCCACACCTGTGACTGAAATCGAGCGGCGAGGACCGGTATAACAAAGCTTGCGGGCAACCCTACGAGCTGTGTAAAGGATAGAAGCCATCCCGCGGTTTCCAAATTTATCTCATGACTATGTAAGATTTCCGTTAACCACGAAATCGTGACATAAAAGGAGAACGACTGAAAACCCATGAATATCGCGATTTGCCAGGCAAGTGATGACCGCCAGATCTCTTTAGAAGACGTTCTTTGTTTCTGTTGACTTCCACTTTTCTCTTTTTCCCGATACTTAAATAGAACCCCCCACAAGATAAGAGCAATAATCACTGGGATCCCCCAGACGATTTGCGCTCCCTGCCAACCAAGATCCAAATCAACAGCTAAAGGCACGCTAATTCCTGATGCTAAAGAGGCGATCAACCCCATGGATGTAGAGTAAACACTCGTCATCAGCCCAAATTTTTTAGGAAAACGCTCCTTCACTACCGCGGGCAAAAGGACATTGCCGATCGCGATGCCTAAGCCGACCAGAAGAGTCCCAGTAAAAAGTAAAAAAGGCGTGGGGATCGAGCGAATGGAAATGCCGATCAAAAGAGTGGTTAACCCAACCAATAAGGTCCGCTCATTTGTCAGTCGAGCCGCTATCTTAGGTACCAGAGGGGACATGACGGCAAATACGAGTAACGGCAGGCTCATCAATAGCCCTGCACTCCAGTGTGCCAGTCCAACATCCTCTTGAATCATCCCGACCAAAGGGCCCAATGATGTGATGGCTGGTCGTAGGTTAAATGCAATAAGGACAATACCAGCGATCAACAAATAGATATAATTTGAATGTGTAAATGCCTTGGTTTTTAGTAATTCCATCAAGTGATCCTCCATTAAGACAAACTTTCTAAAGTATAGCATACATAAAGTAGAGGGTTAATAAACAAGTTCATTTTCCAGAGGTGCCGGTCCTTATTTCATCCCCTATAAATAACTATGGAAGCAATCCCATATATATATGAGTAAAAAAGCCAACAGGAGAAAAACATTGGATAAACAAAATAGCCAATTTAGATGGGTTGTCTTTGCTACAGTACTGTTTACTTATTTACTAATGGCGAGCCAGCGAACCGCTCCGGGACTCATCACAGACCAAGTGATGAGGGATATTCAGGTAACCGCCTCAACGATCGGGGTACTGACAAGTATACAATTTTTTGTCTATACCGGTTTGCAAATTCCTATGGGGATTTTGGCCGATCGATATGGCCCTAATTTTTTCCTAATTGTCGGTGCAATCCTTACAGGTATAGGAACGATTATTTATAGTCTTGGTACGAATGAATTTGTCCTGTTTTTTGCGAGGATATTGACGGGGACGGGAGATGCAACCATCTGGGTCAATATGGTGTTAATATTAGGGCAATGGTTTAATCGAAAGGAATTTGTTCGTTTAATTGGCCTTGCGGGTATGACTGGAAGCTTGGGTTTCCTGTTGGCGACGGTCCCATTCTCTGCTTGGATTAGCTTGCTTGGCTGGAGGATAGCCTTTTTTTCAGCAGGACTGCTACTCTGTCTGTGTGGCATTCTCCTTTATATCGTTCTTTTTAAAAAACCAAAACAACTTTCTCTGACAGATACGGCATCTGTAAAAAACGAGATTCCACGAGAAAAAACACTGACTTTATTACGAAGAACTTTTTCCAATCGACAGGTATGGGCGTTATTTTGCTGTCATTTTGGGGTTGTCGGCGCGTATGTAGGATTTATCGGTTCCTGGGCTGTACCGTATGGGATGACGGTGTATGATATGACACGATCAGATGCGAGTCAGTTTATCATGATTGGTTTGATTGGGGCATTGATCGGAGCTCCTCTAGCTAGCTGGATGTCAAGTCGGTTAGGAACGATTAAACGGCCTTATGTGATGATTCATCTCCTTACGTTGTTGGGGTGGGTTTGCTTTCTCTTCTTTCATGGAAATCCGCCTGTTCTCATGCTTTACTTGCTGTTCTTTATAATTGGCTTTGGATTTGGGGCAAGTGCCTTGACCTTTGCACTCGTTCGGCAAACGTTTCCTATCATCGAATCAGGCATTGTTTCTGGCATTGCGAATACAGGGGGATTTTTGAGTGCCGTCCTGCTGCCAAGCATTTTTGGAATGGTGTTGGATCATTTTCCGTCTGAATTAGGTAATGTTGGTGATGGATACTATTACGGTTTCATCACGCCCGTTCTATTTTCTATCATTGGCTTGATGGGAGTCATTTTTATCAAGGAAAAACGACAAGTAAGAGAAATAGCATAAATTTGTAAAAGAAGAGCCTTTCCAAGTGGAGAGGCTCTCTTGTTGCTTGAAGCATTAAGGTACTAATTCTTCAGAGGTTCCACTTTGAATGGCGATTTCCCCTCCAACCTCTGCACCGATTGATTGGAGCCAGTCGCCTGTCGTTGCCATTCTTTGTCCTCTGAATAACGATAAATCGTCTGTAAATAACAATTGTAAAGTGACTCCAACGTCTTCTGCAAACTGGCCGATCACTTGAATCTATACCCCTTTAAGGCTTTCTTGTGAACCGGGTTCTTGTTCCTCGAGATAAGATAATTTTGTTAAAGCAATAGCCTCTGAAATTAGTCCAAAAGCTTGTATCCAAACATTGACGGCATTTGTTGTTTCAGTTTTAAGACTGTTTCATCCTTTTCCTCTGCCTTATTAGAGCGGTGGGTGTTGTTATGTGACTTTTCATTTTTCATAAGCGCACTCACTCCTTATTGTTCCCTTCCTTATATATATTCCTTCGTGCTGATTTCTGTCATTGGAAAGTGGTGAAAAGCCTCTAAACGATAGGCTTTCACCGTATTGTTGAACCTACCCTCTCCATCTTTCATAAGCTATAGTAGTCCAACCTATAGGAGGGGAGAAAATGTATGTAAATAAGGAAATCATGGTAAATTCCTCGAGTAATAAAAAGGGGATAAAAATAGGTCCAGATGCTATTAGGTTTAAATATGTAGATGATGAAATAGTTAAGCATTCACCATTATATGTTGAAGGGATCATATTTGCTGTTGGATTAGATTTTGTTGAAATTCTTCAAAAGGATCATAAGATTGTCACAGTATTAACAGACAGAATTACGCATGTTAAATGGCCAGACAAAGAAGTAAGAGAAGCCGTATCAAACTGTAAACACGATGGAAACGTTCTAAAATTTTAAAACCCATTAGATGGAGATGTATTATAGCTGTCAAGAGGGAGAAACTAACAACAAATTGATATAGAATGCCAAATGGAGTGTTTTAGAAGCATGAAGAGTACTTGGGGCCGTCTATTTAAGAAAAAAAAGGAAAAAAAGCAAGAGTTGGGGGATAAAATAGGGTTCTCTTTTGAACAGGTACTAAGTCCTTCCATATGTGAAAATATTCATTTCATAAAAAAAACATTAGGTAATAGTGGAGATTTAATTATTAGTGAATTTAAAATGGGGAAGCCTTGGTTAAATAAATCTGCTTCTATATATATCAACGGATTAACAGATAAGGAACTAACTGGGCATTTAATCATGGAAAAACTTATGTCCGATGCAAGCATCTTAGATGATGATGCTTGGTCTCCTAATCAAATAGGTACATATGTAAAAGAACATATACTTCCGATTCCACATGTTGAGATGGTAACGGACTTCCAAAAACTTTTTTCCTTTCTTTTGTCAGGACAAACAATTGTGCTGATTGATGGATGGACTATGGCATGTGCTTGCTCTTCCCAAGGGGGAGAATTAAGATCTATTTCTGAACCTACTATAGAAACTTCCGTGCGTGGACCAAAAGAGAGTTTTACAGAATCTCTCATTACAAATACTTCCTTGGTCCGTCGACGAATTAATAGTCCTAATCTTTGGTTAGATACTCAAAAACTTGGAAACATCACACAAACACAAATAGGCATTATGTATATAAATGGGATTGTAAATGAGAAACTTCTTAACGAAGTAAAGGAAAGACTTAATAAAATCGATGTTAATGAGGTTCAGGGTTCAAATACAATTGAAGAATGGATTACTGATGAAACTTTAACACCTTGGCCCACTATTTTTGTCACTGAACGGCCTGATGTAGTAACAGGAAATTTGCTGGAAGGTCGTATAGCAATTTTTGTAGATGGTACACCAATTCCATTAGTGGTTCCAGCAACTTTGAACCAATTTTTTATAACCGCGGAGGATTATTATTTAAAGTGGATAATGACGAGCTTTTTAAGGGTTATTAGAATGGTTTCGTTTTTATTTACACTTCTCGGACAGGCCAATTTTATCGCTTTTGTTTCATTTCATCCAGAATTAATTCCGACACCTCTGCTTATTAATTTAGCTGCGCAGAGACAAGGAGTCCCATTTCCCATTATTTTTGAAGCATTATTAATGGAGTTAACTTTTGAAGTATTGAGAGAGGCAGGTGTTCGTATGCCTCGGCCTGTTGGTCAGGCAGTATCAATAGTGGGAGCACTTGTATTAGGGGAAGCAGCAGTATCTGCGGGAATTGTTTCAAGTGCAATGGTTATAGTGGTTGCTGCTACAGCAATCGCAAGCTTTACGATTCCCCATTTTTTAATGACAGATGCAGTTCGTTTATTAAGGTTTTTAATGATATTTTTGGCAGGTGCATTTGGAATTTACGGAATAGGAATCGGGATTATTTTGTTAGTAGCTCATACAGTGAGTCTTCGCTCTTTTGGAGTATCTTATTTGTCCCCCTTTGCCCCTTTTATTGTGGATGATCAAAAAGATGCCATCTTACGCCTGCCAATTCCATTTACACAAAGGGGTTTTCACTTTTTCAGCAAATTGAGGAATGGGAAATAGTGGGGATTAAAAGACTTAGAAGGGATATTAATCATGCAAAAACTGTATTTGTTATTAATATTAATTTTATTACTTATATGTTTATCAGGGTGCTGGGACAACGTCGAACTAAAAGACCTTAGCATCGTATCTGGGATAGGTATTGATAAGGGTGGGGACTCTGATAAGAATAGATACAGCACAACTGTCCAAATAGTTAATCCAAGTCAAGTGGCCGGTGGTCAGCAAGGAGGGAAAGTGCAATCGGCACCTGTAACCACTTATACTGCTACAGGTAGCACGCTAAAAGAAGCATTACGAAAAATTTCTCACAAGGCACCTTCTCAACTTTTCTTTCCCCATGTCCAAGTAATGTTTATCGGTGAGGATTTAGCCAAAGAAGGAATCCTTGAGTTGTTTGATCTAATTGAACGGGATCCAAATTTTCGTGTTCTTTTTCCGATATTAATCGTTAGGGGACATACAGCAGAGGATGTACTTAAAGTAACTACCCCCTTAATACCTATACCTTCCATGAAAGTAGTGGATAGTTTGAAATCTTCTGAAAAGGTATGGAGTGAATATCCAAGCTCACGAATTGATCAGATTATACCTCGTTTGAATAAAGGAAGTTTTAGTATCACTGGGATTAATATTAATGGGGATATAGCAATTGGTAATAAAACAGAAAATATGCAACAGATTTATCAAGCCGCTAACCTAGAAATAATAGGACTTGCCCTATTTAAGAAAGGGAAAATGGAAACTTGGTTGGAAAATGAATCTGCCCGAGGTGTAATGTGGGCTAAAAATCAAATGAAACAAACTGTGGTGACGCTTGATTGCCCAAAAAAGAAGGATGCAATCACTATTGATATCCTGCGTGCCCATTCAGATATCAAGATTAATATAAAGAATGAGAAACCGGTAATTAATATGACTATTGTTACATTAGGTTCCGTATCAGAAACCCAATGTAACTTGCCACTTGAAAAAAATAAAACCATTATCGAGTTAGAAAAACAACTAAGCAAAGAAATTAAAGAAGAGGTCCTAGAGACAATGAAATCTGCTCAAGATAGAAAAATCGATGTTTTTGGATTCGGGAACAATTTAAACATTGAGGATAAAAAGTACTGGAAAAAAATAGAGGATATTTGGGAAGACGAGATTTTTCCAGAGACAGAAATCAACATAAACGTTTTGACAACAATTCGTAGGACAGGCATGAGGATAAATTCGTATATTGAATAAATTAGTGATATTTGAGAGGGTGCTCTAGGGATGGAGAAAGCCAAAATAAGTGGTCCTCAATTATTTGTCCTTATGTTTATGTTTAACATGGGGACGGCAGTCGTTGTAAACTATGGGATAGGAGCGAGTAAGGACGCTTGGCTTGCTGTCCTTTTTGGAATGTTTAATGGGATAGGCTTATTTTTTATATACCATCGTTTATTTCTTCATTATCCGGAGTTACCTCTCACTGGATATTCGAGAAAAATTGCCGGAAAATATCTGGGATGGATTATTGGTTTATTATATATTTTATATTTTTTACATATTACAACAAGGCAAGTACGTGATTTTAGCGAATTACTTGTTTCGTCAACTATGACAAAAACACCGCTTTTAGTAATTGTAATCACGTTTGTATTAGTCATTTGTTATGTTCTATACCTAGGAGTTGAAGTGTTGGCTAGAACAGCACAAGTGTTTATTGCCATCCTGTTCACATTTGGAATTGTAGCAAACTTTTTTATCCTTATCTCAGGCAATTTGGATTTTCAGAATTTAAGGCCTTTTTTGGAAAATGGCTGGAAACCTATTGTAACAACCACTTTTTTGGAAACGACACATTTCCCTTATGGGGAAATGGTTGTATTTACTATGCTTCTTCCCTATCTTAATCAACGTAGTTCAGTAAAGAAAACATGGCTGTCGGCCTTAATTTTGAGTGGATTTGTCTTAAGCTGGACAGTTTGTTTAAACCTCGCTGTTTTGGGTGTGGAAGTAGTGGAGAGGTCCACTTTTCCTACCTTAACTACTATTGGAAAAGTCAATCTACTTGAATTTATACAAAGACTGGACGCACTAGTTGTATTTTCAATGATGATCACAGTCTTTTTCAAAGGAGCAATTTTTATGTACGGTGCTGTGATTGGCATTGTTGATTTATTTAAGTTAAAAAACCACCAGCAAGTTATATTTCCTATTGGTGGGATTATCATAATCTCAGCAATAATCATTGCTCCAAACTTTCCAGCATATTTGGAAGAAGGGAGAGAAGGCCTTAGATATATCGTTTATCTATTTTTTCTCTTTTTCCCTCTGATGATGTTAGTTATTTCAGCCATACAAAAGCTTATTAAACAATAGAATATTTTCAATTTCCTTCCCTATTTTTTAAATGTGTGGATACTTGATGGCCGATAATAAATAAAAAGAAAATCAATAGAAATAGATACTCTTCAGCTCCGATTATCTGAATTGATTTGACGAGACTGTAAAAAACATTAGCAAATTGACCTTCATAAATAAGGTCGATTAACATCATAAATAAGAAATTCATAAAAAAAATAAATACTAAAATACCGAACAGCTTCAAGCCGATTCCTCCTGTATTCATCTCTATATAAAAAGTATTTGTTCTAGTATCTCCTTTTATTAATCTGTTTTAATAATTAGATTGTTTTTTGGAGTAGTTTGTTTATTATCTAAATGGTAAGGATTTTTGGTCTTTTTTTACAGCCTCAGATATTTACATAGAAAAGGCAAAACAATTAGGGGGAGAATTGGCTAAAAGAGGTATTACGCTTATTTATGGAGGATCCAGTGTAGGAATCATGGGGGGCGGTGGCTGAATCCGTGTTGGCGGCGGGAGGAAAATCCATTGGAGTGATGCCCCGTTTCTTGGATAAACGAGAAATCTTCTCATAAAAGTCTGTCCGAACTGATCATCGTCGAAACAATGCATGAAATAAAAGCGAAAATGGCTGAGTTAGCAGATGGTTTTATCACTCTACCAGGTGGTGCTGGGACAATGGAGGAATTTTTTGAAGTGTTTACATGGGGACAAATCGGACTCCATCAAAAGACAGTGGGTCTTTTAAATATCAATCATTTTTATGATTCACTTATTGCGCTTCTTGATCATATGAATAAAGAAAAATTCCTTCAAGACTATCACTCCATGGTGCTTATTGATGAGGAACCAGCGGGATTGATGGATCAATTTAATGCTATGAAACACCAGCAGTAATAAATTGAAGAAGAGGACAGGAGAAAAGAGCCTTATTTTAAGATGATTAAAATTTTTTTGAGTATTACGAATGCGTTTTCAGATGTGAATAGATTCATATTCTTATGAGAATAGGCCGATGCCAATTTAACTGTAAACAAATGGATGAAAGGAATATTATCCTATTGATTTAGATATTTGAACAGAATAGAATGTTCACTGTAAACAGAATTATGCAGGATTGTGACTGGTTAAGCAGGCAAGACCTAAATTGTGTAAGGGCAAAGTGTACCTTTGTGGTAGACTTCTCCCTGCACATTTTAGGTCTTTTTTTGTTGTCAAAATTTAGAAAAGACAAGTCTGTAAGCTGTAACCCTGCTGTAAAAAATGGAGGTTAATAGGGATGAAGAAAACTAGCAAATGGAAAGGCCTTGCTTTGGCAACGGTGATTGCTGCAAGCAGCATAATTGTTACACCAGCAATGGCCGCGGAGAATCAAACGTCCGTCTGGTCACGCCAGCAAGCGGAAAAAGTGAAACTTACAGAAGAAACAACGGCACCAGAGGTCGATTTGGAGTTTGATCTTGTCGCACCTGACCAATGGGTATGGGATACATGGCCACTACAGAATAGAGATGGTTCTCTAGCGATCGTGAACGGCTATCGTGTGGCTTTTGCTTTGGTGGCACCTCGCAGCCTAGGATGGGGAGAGCGACATACGGAAGCAAGAATTGGAATGTTTTATTCTAAGAACGGCAAGGATTGGACCTATGCAGGAATTCCTTATGAATATGAGAATGCGAAAGGATACATGCAATGGGCGGGTACAGCCATGCTTGATGAAGATGGAAAAGTGCACTTATTCTATACCGCAACTGGGGACAGAGAGAACTGGGATTATAACGGATGGGATAAAAGAGCCGTTCAGCGTCTTGCCAAAACGACTTTTGATATCGAGACCAATAAAGATGGCGTCGAGCTGACAAATGAAGGCGAGCATGAAATTATTCTTGAAGCAGACGGCAAACATTATGAAACGATCGAACAGGCAGATAGCCCAATCATCACAGCATTCCGTGATCCATTCTTCTTCCAGGATCCGAATACAGGAAAAGAATATATCATCTTTGAAGGACAAGCTGGAAGCGACCGAGATTATATCAAACCAGAAAATATTGGGGACGAAGAGTACCGCAGCACACATTCTGTTCCTGAAGGCGCAGAAAAATACAACGGAAATATTGGTATTGCCGAAGTGCTAGATGAAGATGTAAGTGAATTAAAGCTTCTTCCTCCATTGCTTGAATCAGTTGGTACAAATCATCAGTTAGAACGACCGCACATGGTGATCAATGGCGATGAATATTATCTATTTACCATCAGCCATACCTTTACATACGCTCCTGGTTTAACAGGACCTGACGGTGTATATGGATTTGTCAGCAATGGACTGTTCGGTGATAAAAAGCCAATGAATGAGAGTGGTCTTGTGATCGCGAACCCAGCAGAGAATCCTTACCAGGCTTATTCATGGATGGTCCTTCCAAATCAGCAGGTCATTAGCTTTATTAATGAACCAGTTGATGAGAACGGAAAGGTGAACTTTGGGGGTACATTCGCTGCTACCTTGAAATTAAAGCTTGATGGAGATACTTCAAAAATTATGAAAGAAGGAAAAACAGGCGAAATTAAGCCATTTGGTGCGAATCGCTAATTGATTCAAAACAGAAAGGGGATTGAAATGCTAAATAACAAGAAAGCACTCTCAGCAGTAGTATTAGCAGCAAGTGTGGTTATATCTGGTTTTAACGGCTTATCAGCAAAGGCGGATGAAACCGTGACGACAACGAATTGGACAAGGGAACAGGCTTCAAAAATTGAACTGAATCAAGATAATACCTTGCCATATACGGATATCTCTGAATTGGAAAAATTCGCACCTGGTTATCATGTATGGGATTCATGGCCATTAACCGACCGCGATGGGAATATTGCTTCCATTAAAGGCTGGAAGGTATTGTTTGCTCTATCAGCTCCAGACGATGTACTGCCTGGTAAAGTGCATGACATTGCGACTATTCGTTACTTTTACTCGAAGAACGGAAAGGATTGGACGCTAGGCGGAACACTCTTCCCAGAAGGAGCGTCACTGGGTTCAAGAGAATGGGCAGGATCAGCCATGATGGATGATGGCAAAATTCATGCCTTCTATACAGCAACAGGTCAAAGAGGAGAAGTTCCGCTGACGTTTGAACAGCGACTGGCAATGGCTACAGGTGATATCGTAGCTGACAGCGAGGGTGTTCGTTTTGAAAACTGGGGAGATCACAAGATCATCCTAGAACCAGATGGAGAACACTACCAAACGAAGGAGCAGGCACAGCAAGGTGAAGGAGGCGGCTATGCTTTCCGTGATCCGATGTGGTTCAAGGATCCAAAGACAGAAAAAGAATACATTCTATTTGAAGGTAATTCAGGTGGTGCAGTAGGGGAACGCACATTCAAGCAGGAATACGCGGGAAGCACGAACTATACCGATGAGAACCCGGTACCTACAGGCGCTGTCCACGCAAATGCCAATATTGGAATTGCAGAGGTCGTGGATGGAAATCCTTCCAATCTGAAGATGCTTCCACCGCTTTTGGAAGCGAATTATGTAAATGAAGAGCTAGAGCGACCACATATCATTGTGAAGGATAAAAAATATTATCTGTTCACCGACAGTCATATCAATAAATATGCTGAAGGACTGCAAGGACCAGAAGGGCTGTATGGATTTGTATCTGATACATTGATGGGTGGATATGAGCCGCTTAATGGCAGTGGATTAGTCATGGCCAATCCTCCAGAAAATCCTTACCAGGCGTATTCATGGCTTGTCCTTCCGAATTTAAATGTCGTAGGATTCGCCCACTTTGGTGATTTAGGTAATATGTCGATTGGCGATGTTGGAAACCAGGATCCTGAGTTCCAGTTCAGCCATTTTGGCGGTACACTAGCTCCGACAGTAAAAATATCAATCAATGGATCTACAACAAAGATCGAGAAAGAATTCAGCCAAGGCTGGATCAAACAATAATAGTTTTGGTCAGCTGGTTCCTTGGGGGATCGGCTGACTATCTGTATATATGGGGAGAGGAACGAACTTGTGCAGAAGCAAGTTCGTTCTCGCGTTATAAAAAATGATACAAAGATCAGGACTCTACTATGGGGGAATACATAAATGAAAAGAAAAAAAGAGAAAACTGGCAAAATTTTAATAGCGACTTTCATTGGACTTTCGTCTCTATTTACACCTATGATTAGCACAAGCGTTTTTGCCGATGAAAATAGAGAATTATTCAACTGGACTCGTGAAAGTGTAAGCCATTTAGTAATGAATGACACGAATACAGCGCCGGAAATCGATACTGAAGATCTTGTGGAAATCTCATCAGATTCATATATTTGGGATACGTGGCCCCTTCAGGATAAAAATGGACACCCTGCCGTGGTAAATGGATATAAAATCATTTTTGCTTTATCTGTTCCCAATGATGTCCTTCCAGGCAAGCGGCATGATACGGCTGAAATTGTTTACTTCTATTCAAAGGACGGCAAGAGCTGGGAGCCAGGTGGTCAGGTGTTTGAGGATGGCGTCGCATTGGGTTCCAGACAATGGGCAGGCTCTTCGATTGTCGATAAAGATGGTAGACTGCATATGTTCTACACAGCCACAGGTAGAAAAGGTGAAGAGCAATTAAGCTATGAACAGCGAATCGCTGCAGCTTCAGCAGAAATCAATACAACAAAAGGCGGCGTTACTTTTCAGGACTGGTCTGAACATGAAGTCATCCTTGAGCCTGAAGGAGAATTCTATCAGACAATAGAGCAGACAGGTCAAGGAGAGGAATCTTACGCATTCCGTGATCCGTATTTTTTCGAGGATCCAAAGACTGGTGAAGAATATCTACTATTTGAAGCGAATTCAGCTGGCAGATTAGAGGACCGTTTTTTAAAGGATGAATATATTGGTTCAGCGGGCTTTGGCAGCAACCATCAAATCTCCGAGGACTCAAAGGCCTTCAATGGCAGCATTGGTATCGCCAAAGCAGTGGATGGAGATTTTAATAATTTTGAATTGTTGCCTCCATTGCTCGAGGCTAACTATGTAAATGAAGAGCTTGAACGTCCAAGTGTAATAGTAAACGGCAACGACTATTATCTTTTTGCCAAGACACACAGCGAGAAATTCGCTCCGGGTCTTAACGCGCCTGAAGGTTTATATGGATTTGTTTCCAGTTCACTTCGTGGAGCCTATCAGCCACTTAATGAAAGCGGACTAGTTATTGCCAATCCCATCAATCAGCCATATCAAGCTTATTCTTGGATCGTCATGCCGAATGGCACGGTGGCTAGTTTTGTAAATTATACGAATGTGGATGGACTGGACATTCATGAAATTGGTGAGCAATCCCCAGAGTATCAAATCGAGCATTTTGGTGGTATGCTTGCACCATCCATAAAATTAGCCATTACTCGTGATCAGACAAAGATCGTTCATGAGAAGAAGCAGGGAGTATTTAAATAAAAGTTAGTAGGGTGAGGAAAGATGGACATGCAGGACGGACAGAACCAGCCTATAGAGATTGCACGAGAGCTGGTCTTATTACTAGGCGGAAAAGAAAATATCGCAAAGGTGACTCATTGTACGACTCGGTTACGCTTTGAACTTCACGATGACCGCCGGGTAAAAAAAGCAGAATTAGAGGCATTGTCTTATGTACACGGTACCTTTTCTCGGCTGGGACTTTTTCAGATCATCATCGGGTCCGTAGCAATCAATAGTGTCTACAGGTCTATCGTTGAACTCACTCCTGCTTTTGAACCTGGTATAAAGGATATTAAAAAAAGAAGAATGAACCCGCTTGTGCAACTAGCAAAGACTTTGTCCAATATCTTTGTCCCAATCATCCCAGCCATCGTTGCAAGCGGCCTGTTAATGGGGCTTATAGGTATGATCAAGGTGTTTCAGTGGGTGCACCCAGAAAGCCCGATTATGATCATGCTAGATATCTTTTCGAGCGCAGCCTTCATCATCTTGCCAATTTTAATAGGATTCAGTGCCGCCAGGGAGTTTGGAGGCAGCCAAATATTAGGTGCCGTAATCGGAGGAATCTTGACTCATCCCATGCTGCTGAATCCTTCCTTGCTTGGCTACAAAGTACCGCAATATATGGAAATTTTAGGACTTGATATCCCGCTTATAGGGTATCAGGGAACAGTGATACCGATCCTAATTTCCGTATTCTTCATGAGTAAGATGGAACAGGGTCTGAGAAAAATGGTGCCTGGGTCGTTGGATATATTTTTTATCCCATTTCTAGTAATGATCTGTATTGGGAGTGTCTCACTGTTAGTCATCGGGCCCGTCTCATTATTAATTGGTGATTGGATCACTATGGCTCTGGAACTCGTCTATAAATCAGGGGGCACCGTTGCTGGATTCTTATTTGGCGGTCTCTATTCACTTATCGTGGTAACGGGTCTGCATCATACGTTGCATGCTGTTGAGATGGAACTGCTTGCAAATCCGGACATTGGTGTCAATTTTCTGTTGCCGATTTGGTCAATGGCTAATATTGCTCAAGGAGCTGCAGGACTTGCTGTATTTTTCAGGACGAAAAATAAGAGAATAAAAAAAATTGCGATTCCTTCTGCTTTTTCAGCATTTTTAGGCATTATTGAACCTGTTATGTTCGGTGTGAACATCAGGCTTATGAGACCATTCATTAGTGCTGCTATCGGTGGTGCTATGGGGGGATCGTATGTTGTATTTACTCATGTTACCGCTAATTCATATGGTCTAACTGGAATTCCTATGATTGCCATTGTAGCGCCATTAGGAAGCTATAATTTAGTCAATTATTTGATTGGCCTTGGTATATCTGCCATGACCGCTTTTATTGCTACCTGGATTTTGTGGGTAAAGGAAAGTACAGAAGAACAGAAATGACCTCGATTGCACGATACACAGGAAGGTGAAAAGTAAGATGAAAATTAAAAAAATCTTGAATAACAGTGCGGTAGTCGTGAAAGATAAAGACGGCGAAAAGATTGTCATGGGAGAAGGTATAGGGTTTCAGAAGAGAAAGAATGATAGGGTCAACCCGTCAAAAATTGATAAAGTTTTTGTCATGGAAGATCCAAACGAACATCAAAAATTTGAGGAAATACTGCAGCTGCTCCCAGAAGAGCATATCCAGTTGGCTGAAGAAATCATCAGCTATGCGGAAAAGGAATTCGGCGTCACGATCAACGAGCATGTACATGTTGCTTTTTCTGATCATTTATCATTTGCCATTGAACGATTAACCAACGGAATATCGATTAAAAATTCGCTGCTTGACCAGATAAAAATACTATATGTTAAAGAGTACGAAATAGGGCTCTGGGCAAAAGAGCTAATAATGAAGAAACTCGGAATAGAAATTCCCGAAGATGAAGTAGGTAATATTGCTATGCACATGCATACAGCAAGAATGAATATTGGTAACATGGAAGAAACGATTGATATTACGACCACCATTCAAGAAATTACCCGTATCATCGAGAACCGTTTACATGTAAATATTGTCGAAGATTCGATGTCTTATGAACGATTAATCACCCATTTGCGCTTTTCGCTTAAAAGCCTGTTATCTCATGAATCGAAACATGAATATGATCAACAAATGGCAGCCGTCATCAAGGAGAATTTTAAAGAAGCATTTTCCTGTGCCCAAGAAGTTGGCGAGTTTCTAGAAATCAAATACCGTATAGAATATCCAGAGGCAGAACTTATGTATATTAGTATGCATATTCAAAGATTCTATAATCGGGCACTATTGCAAAAATAGGTATCGTATTTTAGATAAAATTAAGCATATGTACCCGTGTATTACTTAGAGGCTGTTCCAAAAGTGTAACTTTTTGGTGCTCGCCTCTTTTTTGTATAGGTTCACCCGACTCATGAACGTCATTACAACGAGAAAAGACTGAGGAAACGAAGTTCATCTGGCTAATGAACGTCATTTTAATGAGAAAAGACCGAGGAAATGAAGTTCATCTGGCTAATGAAGGTCATTTTAATGAGAAAAGATCGAGGAAATGAAGTTCACCCAGTTAATGAACGCCATTACAATCTTATTTTGAGATACTCCTTGTTTGAATATTTAGATACATGTGTTGTAAGGTATTTCATAAGGGGTGATACCATGAATGAAACCATTGAATTATTGAAAAATCATCGTTCAGTAAGGGAATTTAAAACTGGAGAAGATGTGAGTGAATCTCAGGTCAAAACTATTATGGAGGCTGCAATGGCTGCTCCAAATTGGATTAATGGCCAACAAGTGAGTGTTATTGAAGTAAGAGATTCGGAAAAGAAATCAGCATTAGCTAATGCTGCAGGTAACCAACAATGGATTGAAGAGGCACCTGTGTTTTTGGTGTTTTGTATAGATTTTTATCGGGCGAAATTGGCTGCTGAGAAAAACGGACATCAATTTCAACTTGTTGATGATATTGAAGCGGTGATTGTTGGTTCAACAGATGTAGGAATTGCTCTAGGAAGTGCGGTTGTCGCTGCTGAATCGATGGGACTTGGAACCGTTCCGATTGGCGGGGTAAGGAGAAATCTGCAAACCTTTATTGATCTTCTGGATCTGCCAGAGTATGTTTTCCCAGTTACGGGTCTGGTTATCGGTCATCCAAGAACGATTCCGGATCAAAAACCAAGACTGTCTCTGAAGGCAACACACCACAAAGAACGATATCATGCTAGCATCCAAAGGGAAGTCATTGACGAATATGATCAGACCATTTCAACTTATATGGGTGAGCGGACAAATGGTCAGGATTCAAGTAATTGGTCCAGTAAAGTAGCTCATTTTTATGACAGAGGATTTGAGCAATATGCCAAAAACTCAAGTCCTATGTTGAAACAACAAGGATTTACATACAAGTAATTCGATTTGGGGGAGTTTACAAGGTGCCACAATTATTAATTAAAGGAATTTCAGTTGAGCAGGTCAAAACCATTAGTAAATCATTGGTCCAAGAATTGGCAGAACTTTGTGCCTGTGGAACAGATAATTTCACGCTGGAAGTTATGAATTCCACATTTGTTTTTGATGGAGAAGAGGTTCCAGGATATCCATTTATTGAAGTAAAATGGTTTGACCGCGGGGTAAAAATACAGGATGAATTTGCAAACCTCATAACGAAACAGGTTCATTCCCTCGGGATTCCAGAAGTAGAAGTTGCTTTTACTACGTTTAGGGAGTCTAATTATTATCTAAATGGCAAGAGTTTTGCTTAATACAAATTTTGTCATGAAAGATTTTCGCACTCTATTTTCATAATAAGAAAAGAAGGGGTGATTCTTATGGCAAAACGAAGTGGAAAAACAGACGCACAGCAAAAGAATAAGCAAGGGTTTGATTCAAGTAAAACCGATACAGAGTTCGGTAAAGAACACGGTAGTGCAGCTGCCAATCGAGCTCACAAAGAAAAAGCAAAAAAAGAAAAGGCATCTAAAAACCAAGGCGAATGGAAAGGGATGCATTGATTCATTGTTATAGCAATATCTAGGGACTCTCGTACATTTAGGAGGGTCTTTTTTTACTTTATTGAATTCTAGGAGGAAAAAGCTAAGTGGTACAGAATAGATTGTAGAATAAGATTATATTTATTAGCAGTTATCGATGAACAGACAGGAGGTATAAAATGGTGAAATCAATAGCTGTGTATTGCGGATCGAGTAATGGGGCTTCTAGTATTTATCTAGAAGAGTCAAAGAAGCTAGGTAAGGAATTGGCTAAAAGAAATATTACACTTATATACGGTGGGTCGAGTATTGGACTAATGGGTGCGGTTGCTGACTCCGCTTTAGAGATGGGAGGAAAAGTAATCGGCGTCATGCCAAGATTTTTAGATAATCGAGAAATCTCTCATAAAAGCTTATCAGAACTTCTTGTCGTGGAGACGATGCATGAAAGAAAGGCAAAGATGGTCGAGTTAGCCGATGGATTTATTGCTTTGCCAGGTGGTGCTGGGACTATGGAAGAATTCTTTGAAGTTTATACTTGGGCACAGGTAGGACTACATAAAAAGCCAATTGGTCTTCTAAATACAAATAGATATTATGATCCTCTTATAGCCTTACTTAATCATATGAATAAGGAACAGTTCCTACAGGATCAATATCGATCTATGGCACTTATTGATGAGCACCCAGCAGGACTGCTTGATCAGTTTAGGAATTATGAATCACCCCCGGTAAAAACATATTAACTGAAAGTTGTGGAAGTAGCCCTATAGAAGAAAGGGTAAAGCAATATAAATTGGTCACATCACAAGCCACATCCATTTGGACAACATTAATTCTAGGATCTAATCCACTTCATCAATCGAATGTAGTCAGCTTAGAGCACAGTGGAAAATGTATGTAGAGTTTTATTGTATTTTAGATGATGTAAGAGTAGCTATGGTGAGATGACAGCTACTCTTTTTTGTTTAGGTGGTCATGTAGAATCGCAAATAAGTTTCGGGAATCGCAAATAAATTTGTAGAATCGCAAATGAGTTTCGGGAATCGCAAATAAATTCTAAGAATCGCAAATAAATTTTTAAAATAGCAAATAAATGCCTAATAGGAAGGAGCTCGAAGGGGAAAACCAGCAAAAAGGTGGTTTCATTCGGTTAAATAGCCCTCGATAGTACCAAAAAGTACTTAATTCCGGCCAGTTTTATAAAAATATTGTCCTGAATTGCATCTTCTTCCCTTGTAGAAAAAATGTACAAACATGTTAAGCCCAAGGAGTCGTGAGGGTGGAAAATCCTAAACGATTGTACTGAACTACCCTCGTCAAGAGACGAAATGAGCCGCTGGCCAAAGGGTTTTTTTTATATAGGTAGAACCTATCAATCCCTCCTAAAATATCAATTAGTCTTATGCTTTTGACAGGATTATAATTACTTTATAGAACTTGTGAAGTATTGATCAACACGAGTGAAAGTATGTGAATGATTGAGCATAAATTATAGGAGGGCTAAAAAATGTCAAATTATGAAAAGCTTTTTTCACCAATAACGATTCAAAGAATGACGTTGAAAAACCGTATTGTTATGCCTCCAATGGGAACAAATTTTGCAGGGCCGAACGGAGAAATCACAGATGAACATATATCGTATTACGAGCAACGAGCAAAAGGTGGAACAGGATTAATTATTCTTGAAAATGCGTGCTTGGCGTTTCCACTCGGATCAAACGGAACGACACAGCTTCGAATTGATGAAGACCGATTTATTCCAGGCTTATATCGATTAACGGAAAGATTGCATAAGCATGGAGCATCTGTAGCCATTCAGATTAACCATGCTGGAGCTTCAGCGGTACCTGATCGGATTGGTGGTCAGCCGGTGTCATCTTCCCATATTCCATCGAAGACGGGTGGCGCAATTCCGAGATCTCTTGATAAGAATGAGATTTTAGAAATCGTGAATCAGTACGGAAAGGCAGCCAAGAGAGTAGTGGCAGCTGGTTTTGATGCGGTAGAAATCCACGCAGGGCACTCGTATCTTCTTTGCCAATTCTTATCTCCTGTCTACAACAAGCGCACAGATGAGTTTGGTGGAAGTTATGAAAACCGTGCAAGAATCGTTCGAATGGTGATTGACCGTATTCGTGAAGAAGTGGGTCCATTTTTCCCAATCAGCTTACGATTTAGTGCCGAGGAATTTGTAAAGGGTGGCAACACGTTAGAAGATACGTTAAATATCCTGGAGTATCTAAGTGAAGGAGTAGATATTTTTAATGTGTCTGCTGCACTGAACGATACGCTTCAATTCCAAATTGACCAGATGAACCTTCCTGATGGCTGGCGTTCTTATATGGCAAAGGCAGTAAGAGACAAATTCAATAAGCCGACGATCGCAACAGGAAATGTTCGAAATCCACAAATAGCTGAATCAATTTTACAAAATGAAGAAGCCGACTTAATCGGGATGGGACGTGGTTTGATTGCAGAGCCGTACTGGGTCAAGAAGGTTCAGGCAGGTGAGGAAGAGTTTTTAAGAAAATGTATTTCTTGTAATATTGGCTGTGCAGGACATCGTATTGCTTTGAATCGTCCGATTCGCTGTACGATCAACCCGGATTTATTCCATGGTGATGAGTACAAGGAAAGAGAAATCACTAGACCGGTGAATGTAGTGGTCATCGGTGGTGGAACAGCGGGACTTGAAGCGGCTTGTACGGCAGCAGAGGTTGGCTGCACAACGATTCTTTTTGAACAGAAGCCTTATTTAGGTGGATTAGCGAGAGAAATTTCAAGACTACCAGAGAAGAAGAGAATCGAAGACTTCCCTAATTACTTGGTGAAACGAAGTGAAAGATTACCGAACTTGATTCCTTTTACAAACACAAAGGCAGATATACAGCTAATTGCAAGCTATAAGCCGGACGTGATCGTGAATGCTACGGGATCATCGCCTCTTCTACCGCCAATCAAAGGGCTTCACGAGCATATCGATAAGCCAAATGGAAAATTGTTTTCGATTTTCGGGTTATTAAAACAAGTGGATTCCTTTAAAGAGTTCATCGGTAAAAAGGTAGCTGTTATCGGTGGAGGAGCTGTTGGTTTGGATGTCGTTGAATTCTTTGCTGAAAGAGGAGCAGAAGTCACGATGGTTGAGAGAATGCCTCTCGTTGGGAAAGATTTAGACCATATTACACGCATTTCCATGATGACGATGCTAAAAGAAAGAAAAGTAGACGTACGAGTAAATACTTCTCTTATGGAGGTAGCTGAGAATCACTTCAAGGTGTCCTACGAAGGAGAAGAGTCAACAATTGATTTTGATTACGGGTTTGTCTGCTTAGGAATGAAGGCGGAAAATCCAATCCTTGCCGACCTTCAATCGTATTTCCCGCATATTGAAGTACTCAATATTGGCGACAGCTGGGGAGTCCGGAAAATCATGCACGGTGTAAGAGAAGGAAGAAATATCTTAACCACCCTTGAAAAAATCGGAGCGTTACCAACAGAAGAGATTGAAGAAAGAATCCCGGTATTTGCATAAGAGTAATGGTGTCATAAATAACACAAAAGTGCTTGGTTATCCAAGCGCTTTTTCATTATGAATAGTTTTGTATGTATTTAAAGTCCGCATAACTTAGTGTAGCAGGGCACCCATGACAACTGAAATTAAATGACATTAAGAAAAAATCTTTTTTTATTTTTTCAGTCTCGCTTGTCACTATGTACATAACCATACATTTTTAATGCTCTCTCATAGTATAAAAGGGAAGAAAAATTATTCATTAAGGAGTGATGACACCTTGTCTTTGGACAAGTTTGTTGATAAATTACCTATCCCTAGTGTCATTAAAGCAAAAGGAAAACGGAATGGTCTCCCCTACTATGAAGTGGCAATGAAGCAAGTGAGACAACAATTACATCGTGACCTGCCACCAACTACAGTTTGGGGATACAACGGTATGTATCCAGGTCCAACATTTGAGGTTCGCAGAAATCATCCTATTCTTGTCAGGTGGGGAAATCATTTGCCATTTGAACATCTACTTCCAGTCGATCGCACTCTTCATGGTGCAGAACCCGACCAACCTTCTGTCAGAACGGTTGTGCATTTACATGGTGGCCGGGTTCGACCAGAAAATGACGGGTATCCAGAGGCATGGTTTACGAATAACTTTAAAAATGTAGGGAGCAAATTTCTCCATGAAGTTTATTACTATCCTAATTGTCAAAGACCAGCAACGCTCTGGTATCATGACCATGCCATTGGAATCACTCGATTAAATGTTTATGCTGGGCTTGCAGGCTTTTATCTTATAAGAGATAAAGAAGAAGAGAGGTTGAATCTTCCGAGAGGCAAGTATGAAATTCCGATTGTGATTCAAGATCGATCGTTCTATCTTAGTGGTGGACGACGTGGTGAATTATTCTATCCGTCTCAGCCTGACCCTCCAATAGATCCAAACCTACCCAATCCCTCGGTCGTTCCAGAGTTTTTCGGGGATACAATCGTTGTAAATGGGAAGGTATGGCCTTTTCTTAAAGTTGAACCGAGAAAATATCGATTTAGACTTTTAAACGGCTCTAATTCGCGGTTTTACCGTATGCGACTGAATTCAGGTCAAAATTTTGTTCAGATTGGTACGGATGGAGGTTTATTAGAGCATCCAGTCTCGACTTCTGAGATTATTCTTGCACCAGCAGAACGTGCAGATGTTATCGTCGATTTTTCAAAGGCCAAAATATAGTTCTAACCAATGACGCACCCTCCCCATTCCCTAACGGAGATGCCCCGTCGGCAGATCTTATGCAAATTATGCAATTTCGAGTCAAAGAAAAATCCTCTCGTCCAGACCGAAGTGAAATTCCAGAAACTTTAAGCTGTTTCGAAAAACTTGAAAATAATCATGCTCCTGTCCGACAAAACTTTTTAGTAGAGAGTACAGATGAATTCGGACGTTTGAAGCTTCTGCTAAATAATATGGACTGGAACCAACTTCCAATTAGGGAAACGCCGTACAATGGCACTGTAGAGGTTTGGGAGCTTTACAATTTAACACCTGACACTCATCCAATTCACTTACACCTTGTTCAATTCCAAATTCTTAATCGAGCACCACTTACCCTAGATGAAAATGGAAATATTATCGATGTAGGAGACGACATTGCTCCTGATCCAAATGAAATGGGGTGGAAAGACACCGTACGGGCTAATCCTGAAGAGGTAACTCGTATCATTGCACGCTTTGGACCATTTACAGGAATCTATCCATGGCACTGCCATATTCTTGAACACGAAGATCACGAAATGATGAGGCCCTACGAAGTTCTTGATAACCCAAACTTTAATCCGGCTGAACCAATCCCAGGAGAATGCCTAAATGACTCATTTACACAATGTTTTGATTGTGGTCCAATATCACTTAAGAAACAGGATGATAATTATCTATTCGATGACGAGAGTAGCGATTAAAGCAATGTCTTATAGCTTAATATAAAAGTTGGATAAGACCGTTCCTTTTTCTATTAAGTAGTTCGGTTTTGAAGTACAAAATTAGAACTAACCTTGCTATTCAAACGGTCATTCACACTTAAATTACAGGCAATTTGATAAGTAAAAATTGTTTTCACTGAGTATGAAAAATAAACGGAGAAATTCCGTTTATTTTGGGAAATACCAACATTTCTCGCAAAATAAGCGGAGTTTTTCCGCTTAAATGAACCTAATCTATAGATTTAGGTAAATTTAGAGAAGTTAACCGGAATATTTCCGTTTATATCTGCTTATTGATCCCTACTATCCACATTAACCGGAAATTCTCCGCCTACCACCTCGAAAAAGTCAACAATGAATCACAACAGTGTCTTTTCTTTCCGAACTGACAATAACTTTTGTCATCCTGTTAAAAGAGGTACGAATTATGGTGCTGAAATATGGAAATTCTTGATATTCAAAAGAAGCAGTCCAATTCAGTTACGAATTGGACTGCTAATTTGTTTACTAATTAAGTTTTTGTATTCGAAAACAGAACCCGTAATTTTTCTATGGAGTAGTCTTATTTTTGATAAGGTTTGAACCCAAGCAGCTCCTTCGTATGAGGTAGTATACTAGTAATAAAGAAATGTTGTTGGAATCACACACATGCACATCAATTGATTAATCCACTAACCTTCCTAGTTAGTCTTATATGAGTGGACTTTTTTTCCATGTATTCGAATCTTTTTTGCAGTTTCCTCGTAATACTATCAGTAAGGAAAGTGGGGTGAGTATATGTCAAAAACAAGACGAATGATGACAGGTATTACATCAACGGCTCTTGTCCTAGGAATGGCAGGTTGTAGCTCGGATACGGAGGAGTACACGTATACAGAGGATATTCCTGATCCACCAGAGGACACAAGCTGTTCAGATTGGGAATGGGATGCAGAGGATGGTGTATGGGAATGTGATGATTACGATTCGAATTATTATGGGCATTATTTTTATGGTGGGCGCTATTACAAAGGAAAAAGTGCTCTTAAGGCAAGCAAGGATTATATCTCATACAAAAACAGCTCTTCCTTTAAAGGAAGTACGTCAAGTGGAACCGTGAAAAATAGTAATGGATTTGGAAAAGGAACAACAAGCTCAGGAGGGTAATGCCAAGCCCCATTATAGAAAGGGAGATTATACATGAACTTATATTTGAATTTTGCCTCTTACTTAGGAGTGGCAGTCCTTCTGATGGTCGCAGGGATCATTTTATTTATGTTTAGTACACCAAAGCTTAGGGAGTTCAAGCTAATCGCTGAAAAGAACGTATCAGCTGCCCTTTTGCTTGGAGGAAAAGTGATCGGTTTAGCGATTGTCCTTGGTGCGGCCGCTGAATATTCGATTTCTTTAGTGGATATGGTGATTTGGGGTGCTATCGGAATCATCGCTCAAATTGTGGTGTTTATTTTAGCCGAGGTCATTACGATTCGTTTTAGCATTTCCAAGGCGATTGAGGAAGATAATCGTGCCGTCGGTGTGATGCTCTTGTCACTATCGTTGGCGATTGGGATTATTGTAGCGAAGTGTCTATCGTACTAAAAGGAGATTCCTATGAAGCGATTAACGTATTACTTAGATAAGGGAAATGACGAGTATACCCCGTTATATGAATATACGACTGCATCAGTTGGTGTGGATGAGCTATATGCTAGACAGCTTTGCACGTACTTTATTATGCGTGGCAGACAGTATGAGCTCTTTTCTACTGAAATGGATGGAGACGAAGAACAGTTAATCATCAGAGATAAGGGGAGAAATCCGCATGTTTTAGATGAGAAAGGATACCATGGAAAAGGTCTACATATAGAGATTCGTAGATTTCGAGAGGAAGAGAACTACAAGCTCCTTACCTCACTTCCGTGTGATAGCCATTTTGATGTGATTCGTTATTTGTTAAAGGACATTGTAGATGTACCCGGGCTAGGATATAAGCAAGTAACCTCTACGGAGATTGATGAAGATCGAGGGGTTTATGTCTTGTATGTGAAAGAAGTTGGAGAGGATTCAGAGTGATGAAGAGTTATCAGGAAAAAAGAAGAGAGTTTTATAAAGGAATTGCCGACTTTTGGGCGGATTTATATGGGGAAGAGTATGCCCTTTTTGATGTTCATATGCTAGAAGAGGAAGAAGTTCGTACCATTCGACTGGTGAGTAACCGGGTAGGGCATGTGTTCTTTAAGGTGTGCCAACTGTTGCGTGAAGTTCCGGATGAAACCCTAATTGAAATGGGCTTTCCGATTGAAACTCTTTCCTTTCTTCGATTAAAAACTCATCAAGCCGAGAGTGTGATCGCTCGGCTTGATCTCATTCCTACCACTAAAGGCTACAAATGTATTGAAATCAATGCGGATACTCCCACTTTTATTAAAGAGCTTTTCGCGGTGAATGGGGAGGTGTGCAGTGAATTTTCGCTGGGAAATCCAAATGAAGGAATGGAAGAGAGATTACGGCAAGCCGTTAGAAGCAGCATTATGGAAGGGTTAGAAGGAAAAGGACTTATTACCCCTCATATTGTTTTTACCGCACACGAGGATAATATCGAAGATCGTGAAACCGTCAAATATCTTATGCAATTATCAGGACTTCCCTCCAAGTTCACACCCCTTCATCAACTCCAAATTCAAAAGGGAACAGGTCTTTTCGACGAAGAAGGCAGACGAATCGATGTGCTGTATCGTCAAACCTTCCCTATTGAAAATTTACTATTTGATCGAGATGAGGAGAACAATCCGATTGGTGTCTGGCTGTTAGAGCTTGTTGAGCAGGGAAAACTCGTTCTCATTAATCCTCCGTCTGCCTTTTTATTGCAAAATAAAGCCGTGCAAGCAGTCATTTGGGGACTACATGAAGAGGAACATCCCTTTTTTTCAGAGGAAGAGCATCAATGGATTGAAGAATATTTCCTTCCAACGTACCTAGAAGCGGAACTATTTTTACAAAAGGACCTGTCCTATGTGAAAAAGCCTTCGTTTGGAAGAGAAGGAGATACAGTGGAGATTTTTCGAAGTGGCGGGGAATTAGCTCACGCGAACACTGAACGCAATTATACGAATTATGATGCGGTTTATCAGAAATATGTGCAGTCACAAACGGTTAACTTTAAAAGTGAAAAGGGTCTTCAAAAAGGAAAGCTATTGATAGGAAGCTTCCTTTTAAACGGAAAAGCCGCTGCCCTTGGATGCCGAGTAGGGGGAGAAATAACGGATAATCTATCGTATTATCTTCCGGTTGGAATGAAAGGAGGAAGGTAGAATTTGTGGATTCTGCACCGAATTTATTCAAAGATGTCTAAGCTTAGCTTAACGCATGCTGGAATATTGGCCATTCTCCTTATTATTGTAAGTAGCGTTACGATGAGAATACTAGAGCCGGAGACCTTCCCGCGATTTATTGACGCTCTTTGGTGGACTATGACCACGCTTGTCACGGTTGGCTATGGTGATTTCTTTCCGGTAACCGATGCCGGACGAATCTTTACCATGCTCTTAATCTATACCATTGGAATTGGAGCCATGGGGATTATTATTGGGAAGATCTTTGAAAGCCTCAGCAAATACCGGAAACTGAAGGAGGAAGGGAAATTGTCTTATACAGGGAAAGGTCATTACATATTAATTAGTCCTTCCAAGGAAAAGCTTGAGAAGGTGATGGGTGAAATTTTTACAAGTGAACGAACTAGAGATATCGTTGTCGTGGATCATGCTGACAAGTTACCTCTCGAAGATGATCGGCTTCATTTTGTAAGTGGAAATCCAGCAGAAGAAGAGGTTTTGATGAAGGCCAATATTTTAGAGGCGAAATCAGTGGCGATTTTTTCAGATGACCGAAATGACCACGCCGAGTATTCAGATGGAAAAACCCTTCTAACGGCTTCCCGAGTCGAACATATCTCTAAAAAATTTGATCGAAATATTTATACGATTGTTGAAGTGAAAAAAGATAATCATATCACCTTATTCGAGCATGCCAAGGTCGACGAATTTATACTATCTAATGATTCGGTATCTCGATTAATGGCTCAAGCAGCGATCAATCATGGCTCAAGTTTATTGTTTAAGCAAATGCTGAGTAATACAGATGGCGACAATATTTATGAAATACAAGCGAAGCCTGAGTGGAAGACCTATAAGGATGCGGCAATGGAACTGTTTGATAAAGGAGCAACTCTATTATCAGATGGTAGCTCTCTTGACGTGGCGAGGCGTCATAAGGAGAAAATTCCTGAGGGTTCAAAGCTGTTTATTATTTGTGATGATGAAACATACCGTAAGATTGTTGGATAAAGCAAGGCTCACTCCCAATGAATGAGGAGTGAGCCTTTTATATTTACATCCAATTCACATATTGGCCTACTTCGATATGAAACTTTGAGATCGTTCCAGGAGGAAGCTCGAGAACAGAATGTGCTTGTTTAATTGGAAACACGAATTTCCATGGTTTTAAGTTTTCTACTAAATGAACCACCCTATGAT
The DNA here is from genome assembly GCF_003586445.1 of Bacillus sp. Y1. Lineage (NCBI taxonomy): Bacteria > Bacillati > Bacillota > Bacilli > Caryophanales > Bacillaceae > Bacillus > Bacillus sp. Y1. Next base: position 481,717 of record NZ_CP030028.1, read on the forward strand.
GTTGATCGAGGAAAACGGCGTCGATCGGAAAATGCATAAAGCACATATGAATGGAGTTACAAGGTGCAATCCACAAACCTTCCTCATGCAACGGCTGCTTTCGAAACATCAAGCCTTTTAACCTCGTTCCAAATGACTGAGCTTTCCTTATGGAATAAGGAATCGTTTTGTATAGATCACTCTTTTTCACTACATACACCTACATAACCCCCTAAGAACCGACGTTAATTTAGTAGCTAATTTTATTATAGTTTCTCAGACTAGTGAAAGTTGTCGAAAAGTAGTTGATATAAATAAAACGATAGAGTTTTTATTTGTTGAAAAACCTCACATAAAACAAAAATAAACAAATTTACTATTTTTATATTCAAAAACAAACAAACATGTATTATAATGAAATCAGAAAATAACAAATAGCAATCGGAGGTAATCGGATGGTTAAGAACAATTGGGATGTTGAAGCAGCTAGTCAGGTACAAAAAGGGGTAGATGAGTTAGTTTATCGTTCAAATCTAATCGGGTCAGATCGTGCCGTATGTAACTGGGGTGGCGGCAATACATCTATGAAGACAGTTGAGAAGGATTTCCGTGGACGCGACATCGAAGTGATGTGGGTGAAGGGAAGCGGGTCAGACTTAGCTACAATGAAAGCGCATAATTTTACTGGGTTAAATCTTGAGGATATCCGTCCGTTATTTGAGCGAGATGAAATGTCAGATGAAGAGATGGTTGCGTATCTTTCACATTGCATGATTGATAGCAAACATCCAAGAGCATCAATTGAAACGTTATTGCACGCATTTTTACCATATAATCATGTCGATCATACGCATCCAGATTCGATCATCAGCCTTTGCTGTGCGGACAATGGGAAAGAGTTAGCAGAAGAGATTTTTGGGAATCGTTTTGTTTGGGTACCTTATATCCGCCCAGGCTTCACACTTTCAAAAATGATCGCAGAAGGCGTAAGAAATAATCCAAATGCAGAGCTTGTTCTAATGGAAAAGCATGGTCTTGTTACTTGGGGTGAAACATCTGAAGAAGCATATGCAAAGACGATTCAAATCATTAACGAAGCCGAGCAATTTATTAATGATCGTTTAAATGAAGAGACGATTTTTGGTGGAAAACAATATGAATCTCTTAGCGAAGAAGAAGCTACTAGCTTACTAGCAAAAGTAATGCCTGTGATTCGCGGGGCAGTAAGTGAAGAAAAGAAGATGCTTTTAACTTATGACCGCGAGGAGGATGTATTAGAGTTTGTAAATAGTCGTGATGCGAAGGAGCTTTCTCAAGTTGGAGCTGCATGTCCTGACCATCTGGTTCATACCAAGCGTGTGCCTCTTTATATTGATTGGAATCCACAATCTGGGGATGTGGAAGCACTGATTTCAGCCATTAAAGAAGGAGTAGAAAGCTTTAAGGCTGAATACAAAGCGTATTTTGACCGTAACAAGCATGAAGGCGACAAAATGTTTGAACCAGCACCACGTGTGATCCTGATTCCTGGGGTAGGTATGGTGAATACAGGGAAAGATGTGGCGAACTCTCGTGTAAGTGGAGCGTTATACCACCGTGCCATTTCTGTTATGAAAGGGGCAACCACACTTGGACAGTTCGTTTCATTAAGCGAAAACGAATCGTACAATGTTGAGTACTGGCCATTAGAATTATACAAACTCTCTCTTGCACCAGCAGAAGCAGAGTTTTCTAGAAAGGTAGCGTTTGTAACAGGTGGAGCAGGTGGAATTGGAAGTGAAACATGCCGTCGCTTTGTTTCTGAAGGGGCACATGTTGTTGTTGCTGACTTAAACCTTGAAGGAGCAGAAAAGATAGCAGCCGAAATCAATGAGACATATGGGGCAAACCGTGCACTTGCTGTGAAAATGGATGTAACCAATGAAGAGGCGGTTCAAGCTGCTTTTAATCAAACCGCGTTAGCATTTGGTGGCGTAGACATTATTGTGAACAATGCAGGACTTGCTACTTCTAGCCCAATTGATGAAACAACTCTACAAGAGTGGAATTTAAACATGAATGTACTTGGAACTGGTTATTTCCTTGTTGCTCGTGAAGCATTCAAGCAAATGAAAGAGCAAGCGATTGGTGGAAGCATGGTGTTCGTTGGTTCGAAAAACTCAGTGTACGCTGGGAAAAACGCAGCAGCTTACAGCTCAGTAAAAGCACTTGAAACACACTTAGCTCGCTGTATCGCTGCGGAAGGTGGAGAGTACGGCATTCGTGTGAACTCTGTTCTTCCAGATGCGGTGTTACAAGGATCTGCTATTTGGGGATCTAGATGGCGTGAAGAGCGTGCAGCAGCTTACGGAATTGAGCCAGATCAATTAGAAGAACACTACCGCAAGCGTACGACATTACTAGTTAATATTTATCCGAAAGATATTGCAGAATCTATTTGCTTCTTCGCTTCTTCAAAATCAGATAAGACCACAGGATGTATGATTACTGTAGATGGTGGAGTACCTGCAGCATTTACAAGATAATTTGAATGATATGAAAAAAAGATAGTAAGGATTGATGAATAGCCTTACTATCTTTTTATTGAGAAATTTTAGTAAAAATTTGTCGATTTAAATCAGAATAAAGTCAGGAATACTCCTGAATGAGTTCTTGGAGTCAAGAAGCACTGTTAAACGCATTACTTCCCTTTAGAGAAAAGTGTTTCATATGCAGGTTTAATAATATGTCTAACTCCTGGCTACATTTTAATGTTTGGTAGCTATCCATACCTGTAATAGAAGCTACTTCAACCATTTTCTTCTTCTTTTTATCTATTTGATTTAATAGTAATAATTCAAGAGATATATTGTCCATGGTAAGTAAACTCCTAGTCAAGAAATTTAGTAATTCTTTAAAATAATTATACTAGATTTTAATCATTTTGAAATAGAATCGACAAACGTTCCCAAACAAAGACAAAATTCTATGCTAGATTTTTGTTTTTTATTGTTTGTAAGCGAATACATTGGATTGAGTGGTATTTTTAGAGTTAAAGGGGGCATTAGTATGGAGTTTTTATCACCTATTAAAGCGGCAAAAAAAGCAAGAGTCGGATTATATACGATTGGTCTTCAAGCGTATTGGGGACAGTTTGAAGGATTAAAGGAAAGATTGATTGAATACGGTAGCTTTATTGAAAAAAAGATGAGCGTGTACGGCGAAGTCTTTAATTTTGGGTTGGTAGATTCGGAGGGAGCAGCAAGACGTGCGGGGGAGTGGTTCAACGAGAAAAATGTTGATCTAGTATTCTGTCATTCAGGTACATACTCAACAAGTTCTGCCATTCTTCCTGTTCACCAAATTTGTAAGGCGCCAGCCGTGATTTTGAATTTACAACCAACTGAACGAATCAATTATGAGTCGACCACTACAGGAGAATGGCTTGCCCATTGTGGTGCATGCCCGACTCCTGAAATCGCCAATGCTTTCAACCGTAGTGGCATTCCATTTCGAGTGGTGAATGGTTTGCTTGGACTTGATTACACACCAGCAATTTCTTTGACGAATGAGAACACGAGTGAACGAAAAGAAGCGGTGGCTGCTTGGAAGCAAATTACCGAATGGGTTCGAGCGGCTGCCGTTCCTCGCACATTGCGACATAGTCGTTTTGGTTTTTTAGGAAACACATATAGCGGGATGCTAGATATGTATAGTGATTTTACAATGATTCAAGCACAAACGGGCCTACATGTAGAAGTATTAGAAATGTGCGATTTGAACCGTATTCTTCAAGATGTAACTGCCAAAGAGGTAAAACAGAAAATGGATGAAGTAACAACTTTCTTTGAAATCAGTGGAGATTCGCCGTCCGATCCAATTGCAAAAAAACCAACTCAAGAACAGCTTGAATGGTCATGTAAGGTGGCGGTCGCTCAAGAAAAGTTAGTGAAAGAATTCGACCTCGATGCGCTCACGTACTATTATCATGGAGCACCTAACAGTGAATACGAGAGGCTTCAGTCAGGTTTCATCGTCGGTCACTCATTGTTAACGGCGAAAGGGATACCTTGTTCAGGTGAGGGTGACTTAAAAACAGCCATAGCTATGAAAGTATGCGATATTCTTGGTACAGGTGGAAGCTTTTCTGAAATTGTCGTAGTGGATTATGTGGATGAAACGATTCTACTCGGACATGATGGGCCATTCCATTTAGCTATTTCAGAGGGAAAACCGATCCTCCGTGGAATGGGACTGTACCATGGAAAGCAAGGATCGGGAGTTAGTGTGGAAGCAAAGGTTAAAACGGGAGCGATTACCACACTAAATGTCACGCAAACCGGGGACGGAAAGTTAAAGATGATTGTCAGCGAAGGAATGTCTACAAACGGTCCCATCATGCGAATTGGGAATACGCAAACACCAGTAAAATTTAAGGAGCATCCAGACGTGTACATGGAGAGATGGTTCCAAGAAGCACCAACCCATCACTGTGCGTTGTCCATTGGAGAAAATTCTCCCTTATTTAAAAAAGTCGGGGAACTAATGGCTTGTCATACAGTCGTACTATAAAGGAGGTTATGAAACATGGAAGCTAGTAATAAATTTGCATGGACATGGGAAATCAAAGAAGATTGCTTAGAAGAGTATGTAAACATGCACTTAGAACCATGGCAGGAGGTTCTCGAGGAGCATAGCAAAGCAGGTATAACTAACTATTCCATCTTTCAAAATGGAACACAGTTCTTTTATTGCTTTGAATGTGAAGATGTAGAAGCTGCCTTTGCTTATATCGCAAAGAGTGAGGCGTGTAATCGTTGGAATGCCATCACTTCAAAAATGGTAAAAGGATCCTTCGATTTTAAAGAAGCGGAACCGATACAACCTTTACGAGAGGTATTTTATTTAAAATAGTCCGAAAGAGAGGCTGATTTGGACAGGAAAGTGGATGCGAGTGAGTTCTGAGTCCGAAAGAGAGGTGGATTTGGACAGGAAAGTTGATGCGAATAGGTTTTGAGTCCGAAAGAGGGTCCGATTCGGCCAGGAAAGTTCATGCGAGTGAGTTCTGAGTCCGAAAAAGGGACTGAATCGGACAAGAAAGTTCATGCGAGTGAGTTCTGAGTCCGAAAAAGGGACTGAATCGGACAGCGAAGTTAATGCAAGTAATTTTTGAGTCCGAAATAGAGGTGGATTCGGACAGGAAAGTTGATGCAAGTAATTTTTGAGTCCGAAAGAGGGTCCGATTTGGCCAGGAAAGTTCATGCGAGTAGGTTTTGAGTCCGAAAGAGGGTCCGATTCGGCCAGGAAAGTTCATGCGAGCAGGTTTTGAGTCCGAAAGAGGGTCCGATTCGGCCAGGAAAGTTCATGCGAGCAGGTTTTTTAGTCCGAAAAAGGGTCCGATTTGGACAGGAAAGTTCATGCGAGCAAGATTTGAGTCCGAAAGAGGGTCCGATTCGGCCAGGAAAGTTCATGCGAGCAGGTTTTGAGTCCGAAAAAGGGTCCGATTCGGCCAGGAAAGTTCATGCGAGTAGATTTTGAGTCCGAAAGAGGGTCCGGTTTGGCCAGGAAAGTTCATGCGAGCAGGTTTTGAGTCCGAAAGAGGGTCCGATTCGGCCAGGAAAGTTCATGCGAGCAGGTTTTGAGTCCGAAAGAGGGTCCGATTCGGCCAGGAAAGTTCATGCGAGTGAGTTCTGAGTCCGAAAAAGGGACTGAATCGGACAGCGAAGTTAATGCAAGTAATTTTTGAGTCCGAAATAGAGGTGGATTCGGCCAGGAAAGTTGATGCAAGTAATTTTTGAGTCCGAAAAAGGGTCCGATTCGGCCAGGAAAGTTCATGCGAGTAGGTTTTGAGTCCGAAAGAGGGTCCGATTCGGCCAGGAAAGTTCATGCGAGTGAGTTCTGAGTCCGAAAAAGGGACTGAATCGGACAGCGAAGTTAATGCAAGTAATTTTTGAGTCCGAAATAGAGGTGGATTCGGACAGCAAAGTTGATGCAAGTAATTTTTGAGTCCGAAAAAGGGTCCGATTCGGCCAGGAAAGTTCATGCGAGTAGGTTTTGAGTCCGAAAGAGGGTCCGATTCGGCCAGGAAAGTTCATGCGAGTGAGTTCTGAGTCCGAAAAAGGGACTGAATCGGACAGCGAAGTTAATGCAAGTAATTTTTGAGTCCGAAATAGAGGTGGATTCGGACAGCAAAGTTGATGCAAGTAATTTTTGAGTCCGAAAAAGGGTCCGATTCGGACAAGAAAGTTCATGCGAGTAGGTTTTGAGTCCGAAAGAGGGTCCGATTCGGCCAGGAAAGTTCATGCGAGTGAGTTCTGAGTCCGAAAAAGGGACTGAATCGGACAGCAAAGTTGATGCAAGTAATTTTTGAGTCCGAAAAAGGGTCCGATTCGGCCAGGAAAGTTCATGCGAGCAAGATTTGAGTCCGAAAAAGGGTCCGATTTGGACAAGAAAGTTCATGCGAGTAGGTTTTGAGTCCAAAAGCGGAACCAATTCCAACAACAAAGAAAAAGGTGTTCAAAATAGAGAACACCTTTTTCTTAGTAGTGTAAACAAGGATAGGCTGTGCTAAAATGAAAGAAATTAGATAGAAAATTATGAATATATAGATCTCTAAGGGGGAAGAGAGAATGGCAAGAAGGACGATGACGCTTGTTGGTTTGTTTATTCTTGTCTTTGTAAGCGGTTGCACCAACACCACTAACAACAAAGGTGAATATGAAGTGGTTTATTCTAAAGGGGATGTAAAAGGAGAGGCAGAGAAAATAGAGGAACGTCAGTATACGATCGCTGTTGTACCTAAGCTCGTGAATATTCCTTATTTTAATGCGGTGGAAGAAGGGGCATTAGAGGCAGGGGAAGAACTTGGTGTGAAGGTCATTTATAAAGGTCCAACAGTAGCCGATTCTACTCAGCAAATTAAAGTCATTGAAGAGCTTATTGATCAAAAAGTGGATGTGATTGCCGTTTCTGCCAATGATCCAGACAAACTGGTCCCCGTATTAAAAAGAGCCCAAAGAAAGGACATAAAGGTGATCACATGGGACTCTGACACACATTCTGACTCTAGGGAATTTTTTATTAATATGGTGAACCCGGAAACGTTGGGTCGACATCTAATGGACACGCTCGCCTGGAATGTGGATGAAAAAGGGGAATTTGCGATTATTACTGGATCAAAATCCGCAGCCAATTTAAATGTGTGGCTTAACTGGATCAAGGTTCAGCAAAGAGATTATTATCCGAATATGGAGCTTGTTGAAGTGGTTGCCTCTGATGATGATCCACATAAAGCGTATATGCTAGCCAAAGATCTGCTAGTGAAGTATCCGAATCTCAAGGGGATTATCGGGAATTCTTCCGTTGGCCCACCAGCAGCCGCTCAGGCAGTGAAGGAAGAAGGAAAGATGGGAGAAGTGGCCGTTGTAGGCTTGTCGTCACCGAACCCAATGAACGAATACTTAAAGGTGGGTGCGGCACAAGTGGTGACTCTCTGGAGTCCGAAAAAATTAGGATATTTAACAGTCGCCCTGGCTACGAATCTAGTCGATGGGGTACACCCCTCTAATCAACAAGATGTCCCTCAGGTAGGGAGGATACACGTTATAGAAGACACGGTGATTATGGGCGAACCAATGGATTTTACAAAGGAAAATGTGGATCAATATGACTTTTAAGTGGAGAAGCTTTAAGAACTATCGCTTAATGACCAAACTAATCTTTACGTACATGCTGCTAACGGTTCTTCCCATGAGTCTCATTGGGTATGTTGCCTACTCTCAATATACGAAATCGATTGAGGAGCAAGTGGGTGAGTATATCCCAAAGGTCCTTGATCAAGCAAATGAGAGCATCGATTATTATTTAGCTGACGTAAAACAACTTCCAGATCTTCTTTACAACTCCAATCAAGTCATCGAAGTGCTAAGAAAAGATTCCTATCAAAATAAATCATCACTGCTGCAAGATCGCTTTATCGTAAATAGTTATTTAACACGCACCTATATTAATGGAGAGGCGGATGTGTTAGGCGCGTTTATTTTATCAAAAAATCGACTGTTTGAAAGTTCGAAGATTCCTTATTCGGGCTTTGGAGAGGATATGCTTCCGTTCGGACAGGATCTGGAGTTAAAAGGGAAACAATCCTTTCTTTTGCCAAGTCAGGTGCCATTATCATTCAAAGGAAATCCTCCTTATATTCTATTAATGAGGCAAATAACAGATACAGAGAATCGGATGAACCTCGGAACGATGTTTATTGCCGTCGACCTAAGTTTTATGAGCAATGTGGTTGAAAATCTAGAGACGGTTAATAATGCTGATTTGTCTCTTTTAAGTGAAGAAGGTCAAATGATCTATCATACCGATTCGGAAAAGATTGGTTTAATGGATGAACAGTTTCAAAAATATCCTGAGATTAATGGAAGCTTTCGAACGACCGGAGAAGAGGAAAATCGACTGATCAGCATTAGTCGCGCTGGGCCAGATGGCTGGGTGTTACTACATAGTGTTAAATTGAAAAATTTAACCGAACGAACGGACCTTGTCCGAAATGCGACCATCATTGTATTTCTAGTTATTATCCTTCTTGGGACACTCATTTCTGTTATTTTAGCATGGACCGTCTCACGTCCTATTCATCGATTAACCCATCAAATGAAGGAAGTGGAAAAAGGGAATTTCGAGGTGGACGTAACGAGTAATAGTTCCGATGAAGTAGGGATGCTAGCAAAAAGCTTTCATTCCATGGTGGCAAAAATTAAAGACCTGATACGGTTGAACTACCAAATCAAGCTGCAGCAGAAAGAAGCAGAGCTATATGCGCTACAATCGCAAATCAATCCGCACTTTATGTACAACACATTAGAAACGATTGGTATGGCGGTAGAGGAAGGGGAAAATGACACGGTTGTCGACATGGTATCGATTCTTGGTCGAATGCTTCGTTTTTCCATTAGCAATAAAGAGAAAATGGTTTCCGTTGATCAAGAAGTGCAGCATATGAAAGATTACTTAACGATACAGAAAATTCGTTTTGAGGACCGAATTGAGTTTTCTATTCAAGATCATATGGATACGAAGAGGTTTTTAACTCCGAAATTCATTCTTCAACCGATCGTTGAAAATTGTATGAAGCATGGACTAGATCATTGTCATCAGTTTAAAGTGGAAATCTCTATAGAAATAAAAGACCAAGAGATTCATTTTACAGTAAAAGATAATGGTCCCGGAATCAGTGAAGATGTCATGGCTGAATTGAATAAATATTTACAAATGGATCCAATGGGTCGAAGAGATTCGAAGTTTGGACTGATCAATGTTCATGGTCGAATCACGATGATGTTTGGAGAACAATATGGACTTCGTATAGAGAGTAAGGGAGGTATTGGGACGGAGGTAACGATCAGGATTCCTTTGCTTCCAATTGATTTGCTTAATGAGGGGGAGAGGGCAAATTAGAAAGATACTTACAATTGTTGTGGATGATGAAAATCGAATTCGCAGGGGAATCGAACGATTAGTTCAAAGTACTGTAGATGATTTTCACGTTATTGGAAGTTTCCCAAGTGCGCTAGAGTTATTGAATGCCTACGAAAAAGAGGCGTTTGTCTTTGATTTATTAATTACAGACATTAAGATGCCAGGAATGGATGGACTGGATTTAATCGAGACATTAAGAAAACGGGCTTCCTTTGAAGCGGTTGTTATCAGCGGATTCAATGATTTTAAATACTTACAAACAGCCATCCGTGCAGGAGCCATTGACTATTTGGTTAAACCGATTGTTAGGGAAGATTTCAAGGTGCAGTTAGGGAAGGTAAAAGCAAAAATAAAACAAAAATGGCTTGATGAAGAGAAAAACGAAGAAATAGATGCGGAACTACTTTTTCTAAAGCAAAGCCAGCAACTAAGTGATTTGACAAAAGTAAGGGAAATCGATTTATCGGAGCTTGAGTGGACGAAGAAATTTTCTTATGGAGCTTACAAACTCTATTATCTAGCCTTGGACCAATCGCTTGAAAATGGATCTATAGAGGAATGGAAGAATGTGGTTGAGAATACGATTCACCGGGTATTTAAAAAGAAGTGCAGGTATTGGTTTTGGAAAGGAGAAGAGTCAACGTATTGGATTCTTATGGAGGGTGATGTAGGGGAGCAGGATGTCGCAAGAGAACTACAAATTCAGTTGAAACAATCTGGATCGTCGATGCATACTTTGGCCGTAAGTGATGAATTTCATGAGGTATCCCTCATTTCTTCCATGAAGAACCATTTACAAACGCTCATGCAACTCCGGTTATTATATGGTGGAAATAAAGTCTTTACGTTTTCTCAACTTCAGCAATTAACAGCTGTGAAAGGCAAAGAAATAAAGGGCTTGGATTCCGTCATCAGTAAAATGGTTCATTCTTTGGAAGGAGAAAGGGAAGAGGAGGCATTTGATTTATTACAGAAGTACTTACTTGAGCTTAAAAGTCTTTCGTCTCCTCAAGATATAGAGAAGTATATACAATCTCTTTCTGTTCAACTGGTCAACGTTCTTTTAAAGGATTCTAGTAATAAAGGAGATGTTAGCCTTATCCAAGAAGCCATCCAATTCACTAGGAAGGCAACAAGCTTTTCAAGTTTACGAGAGGAACTGTCTAGATGGCTGACAAGAATTTTTCAAATAAGAAAAAATAGTATCCAGCAAAATGAAGTTGATCCCATTCATATCGCGAAGAAGTGGATTAAATTGCATTTGGGTGTAAATATCACCATAGAAAAGATTGCTCGTGAGATCCCGATGAATCCTACGTATTTTTGTGAGTATTTTAAAAGTCAGACCGGAGAAACCATTCTTGATTATGTAACCAGAACGAGGATAGAAAAGGCGAAGGAGCTCCTAGTAACAACGGACCTTAAAATCTATGATATTGCAGAGCAAGTTGGCTATGCAGATACAAAGTATTTTAGTAAGTTATTTAAAAAGTATTACGGGGAAGTGCCATCTAAATTTAAAGATAAGGTAAAAACAGAGTTGTAAAAAACCTCCTATCCGGGAGGTTTTTTCATTTTCACAAAAACTCCCGAAGAATATCCCCCCTACCCGAAGATTCTCTCCTTTTCGCATAGGAGGGGAACAAGTAAGCTATATGTAAGCGTATACAACAAAAAGTTGAGAGGTATTGATCATAGAGAACGAATAGGGGTTAGGAGTGAAAGACATGTCTGATTTTGTTCTTGAACTGAGAGGGATAACCAAGACTTTTCCAGGTGTAAAAGCTCTTGATAATGTTCAATTTCAGTTAGGGCCGGGAGAGATTCATGCATTAATGGGGGAAAATGGAGCGGGAAAATCGACTTTTATCAAGGTTATTACCGGCGTTCATCAGCCAGATGAGGGGCAGATGTTCCTTAACGGAAAAGAGGTCAATTTTAAAAATCCAACAGAAGCGCAAAAGGTAGGGATTGCTGCCATTTATCAGCATGTGACCTGCTATCCTGACTTAAGTGTGACGGAAAATATTTTTATGGGTCACGAAAAGATACAAAAAGGGACAAGAAGAATTCGATGGAAGGAAATGCATGAGGAAGCCAACCGATTGTTAAAGGAATTAGGTGCCAGCTTTGATGCCAAAACCATTATGGGAACGCTCAGTGTCGCACAGCAGCAGATGGTTGAGATTGCAAAAGCCTTGTCCACCCATGCGAAAATCATCATTATGGATGAACCAACAGCAGCCTTGAGTCGAAACGAAAGTGAAGATCTTTATCGAATAACGGAGAAGTTACGAGATAGTGGGACATCGATCATCTTCATTTCTCATCGGTTCGAGGATATGTACCGGTTGGCAAGCAAGGTAACCGTTTTTAGAGACTCCAAATATATCGGCTCTTGGGGAGTTCATGATATTTCCAATGAAGACTTAATTGTCGCGATGGTTGGAAGAGAAATTAAGCAGCTGTTTCCAAAAGTAGAGGCTACTATTGGACCCGAAGTACTAAGAGTCGAGGGATTAGGGAAAACAGGCTTTTTTGCAGATGTCTCCTTTACGCTTCGCAAGGGAGAAATCCTTGGGATAACCGGACTAGTTGGAGCGGGACGAAGCGAGGTATGTCAAGCCATCTTTGGTGTAGAGCCGGCAGACAAAGGAAAGATTTTTGTCAAAGGGGTAGAAACAACCATTCAAACGCCTCTTCAGGCGATGAACAAAGGAATAGGATACTTGCCTGAGGACAGGCAACAGCAAGGACTCATTCTTTCATGGGGGATTGATAAAAATATTACCTTATCCTCCTTGCCTTTAATATCCAAAAAAGGCTGGATGAATCGGAAGAAGGAAGACGAGTATGCTAACAATCTATCAAAAAAAGTGAATGTGAAAACACCGAGTGTGGCCAACTTGGTTAGCTCTCTTTCAGGGGGAAATCAGCAAAAGGTGGCTGTGGCAAAGCTACTGATGACGGGTTTGGACATTATTATCCTTGATGAGCCAACGAAAGGTGTGGATGTAGGAGCCAAGTCGGCCATCTATGAAATTATCAGCAATTTGGCTGCACAAGGATACGGCGTTATTATGGTTTCCTCGGAGATGCCAGAAGTGATCAGTATGAGTGACCGAATTCTCGTGATGAGAGAGGGAAGAATTACGGCAGAAATTCAAGCAAAGCAGGCGACACAGGAAGCGATTCTTGAAGCAGCGATGGCGAGTAAGGAATCAACAGAAGGTCAATCGCTTGAGGCATCTGGCTTATAAGGGGGGAGAAGTATGAATACAAATAATGGACAAAAAGGAACGCTCATAGAAAATATAGCAAAGTTCCGTGAGGTCGGATTACTCGGCTTCATTATCATCCTATCGGTCGTCATTCAATGGAGAAATTCAAGCTTTTTAACATTGGAAAACATAAATGACATGATTACGAATACGGCAATCTTAAGCATTCTTGCGGTGGGGATGATGCTCGTTATTATCACAAGAGGAATTGATCTATCTATTGGGGCAACTCTTGCATTATCAGGAATGATTGCTGCCTTAACGGTTGGAGCTTTTCCTAATCTGAGCCCCATCTTGGCCATTTTATTAGGAACTTTTATTGGGTTGGTCAGTGGAGTCATCTTAGGGGCGATTATTTCAAAGGGAGGCGTCCTTCCCATCATCGCAACACTGGGGATGATGTATATCTTCCGTGGTCTTACCTTTATGGTGAGCGGTGGACAGTGGGTGAGCGCTCATCAAATGCCAGAGAGTTTTAAAGGCATCGCAACAGGTTCGTTTTTAGGAATCAATAATCTTATTTTAATAGCTGTACTCATTTATGTAGCATTCTACTATTTTATCAATCATACAAGAACAGGCAGACAAATTTATGCGGTAGGAAGCAATCCAGATTCAGCAAAAATAAGCGGAATTAACCATGATAAGATTATCTGGCTTGTTTACACGATTATGGGTGGTCTTTCAGGTTTGGCTGGGGTGTTGTGGGTATCGAAATTCGCTTCTGCACAAGGAGATACAGCGTCCGGTTATGAGTTAACAGTCATTGCTGCATGCGTGCTTGGTGGAGTAAATATTGCGGGAGGATCGGGGAAAATCTCAGGAATTATCCTAGGCTCGGTGTTAATTGGGATTATGAATAATGCCCTTCCTTTAATTAATGTTTCTCCCTTCTGGCAGACAGGAATACAAGGGTCCATTATCCTCATCGCTGTTGTCTTAAATGCTCTTGTGAAACGAGGAGTAGATATGAATGCTCTCATGAGGAGGAGGATCTAACAATGGATCAGGTCAACAAAAAACCATTTTCATGGAAGGGCTTCTTCCTGCAGTGGGAATGGATGCTCATCCTATTGTTTCTAGTTGTTAATGTCATTAATACGAATCTATCACCTTTCTATTTAGATAGTGTTGGTTTACGAGATGCGACGATGACGTTCTTGGATAAGGCCTTTATGGTCTTTCCGATGGTGATGATTATGATCTTGCGTGATATTGATATTTCCGTTTCATCCACAGTAGCTTTGGCTTCGGTGGTAATGGCTCATATGTATACCTTAGGAGTTCCGATGGAGTTAGCGGTTGTGATTTGCCTAGCGGTGGGAGCGATTTGCGGGTTAATTAACGGACTGCTTATTGTAAGGTTTAAGGAACTTTCAGCGGTTATCGTTACTCTCTCTACCATGATTATCTATCGCGGAATTGCTTATATCATTCTAGAAGATCAATCAGCAGGTTCTTTCCCTGAATGGTTTGGATTCTTGGGATGGGGATATGTTGGTGGCGTTCCGTTTATCTTGATTGCCTTTGTTGTGATGGCTGTGCTGTTTGGGTTATTGCTGCACAAAACGACCTTTGGAAGACGAATATACGCCATCGGAAATAATCCAACAGCCAGTCGTTTCTCGGGTGTGCAAGTGGATAAAATTAAAATTATTGTTTTTACACTTGCTGGTGTGATGGCAGCTATTACGGCTCTCTTTTTAACATCAAGAATGGGCAGTACAAGACCCAATGTGGCGCTCGGATACGAGTTAGATGTGATCGCGATGGTGGTGTTAGGTGGGATTAGTACAGCTGGTGGGAAAGGAAAAATGATTGGTGCCATTATCGCTGTTTTCCTCATCGGATTTTTACGATATGGACTGGGACTAATCAATATGCCAGCGCAAGTACTGATGATCATTATTGGACTGTTGCTCATTGTAGCGGTCATGGTTCCTAATCTAAAACCAAAAGCGAAGGCAAAAGGAAAGCCACCGAAGAGTCAAGATCAACAGATCGCAGGATAAGTACAATGCAGTCAACGACTGTTTGTAGATAAATAAATCAATACAAAAAGGGGAGAACAAAATGAAAAAGCTGTTCCTAGGATTTTTGTCAATTTTTCTAGTATTCTCAATGCTTGCGGCCTGTTCGCAAACATCCTCAAACGAGGGATCTGGCGATTCTGGTAGTAAGGATGGGAAGAAGCGTTTTGCCATCGTCTTTAAAAACACCGGTAACCCTTATGGGGAAAAACAAATGGATGGGTTTAAGCAAGCGATTGAAGCGCTTGGTCATGAAGCAATCTTAAAAGCGCCAGACCAGCCGACTGCTGAAGCTCAAATTCAAATGATTGAAGAGCTGATCTCGCAAAAAGTGGATAGCATTGCGATCGTAGGAAATGATCCAGATGCTCTTCAACCAGCCTTGAAAAAAGCAATGGACCAAGGCATTAAAGTTCTCTCTCTTGACTCTGCTGTTAACGCGCAAAGTCGTATGGTTCACGTTAACCAAGCGGACCCTGTTGCAATTGGACGTGTACAAATTGAAGCCATTTCTGAAATGATTGGTGGAAAAGGACAAATTGCCGTACTTAGTGCAACTTCTCAAGCCACAAACCAAAACGCTTGGATTGAGCAAATGAAGGAAACCTTAAAGGATCCAAAATATAAAGATATTGAACTTGTAAAAGTTGCTTACGGTGATGACTTACGTGACAAGAGTGTATCTGAAACAGAAGCTCTATTAAAGTCTTATCCTGATCTAAAAGGAATTATTGCTCCAACAACCGTAGGGATTGCGGCTGCTGGAAAGGTGTTAACGGACAAAGGCTTAAAGGATAAGGTTCACTTAACAGGTCTTGGATTACCAAGTGAAATGGCTGAGTATATTGAAAGTGGTGTCTGTGATTGGATGTACCTATGGAATCCAATTGATGTAGGATACTTAGCAGGATACGCTGCGGATGCCCTTGTGAATGAAACGATTGCTGGAAAAGTGGGAGACAAATTCACGGCTGGAGATCTTGGTGAGAAGGAAGTAGTGGAAGACGGTGATGGCACGCAAATCATGCTTGGCGATCCATTCAAATTTGATGCCAGCAATATTGCGGAGTGGAAAGAAGTATATTAATTTTAGTAAGGGCTTACAGATATTTTTAACTGTAAGTCCTTTTTTATAGTGTTAAGTATCACATATAAATGTTGGTCCCATTCCGATAAAAGTTTGAAAATTCCGAGTATTGTCCCCCCTACCCGAAAAATGTCCCCTTTCTATTATAGTCTCTATTTTTTAATATTAAAATGTAAGCGAATACATATGGAGGTAGGTGTCTGGTTAGTAAGTTTATATTCTCAATCAACGCTTAGCTAGAATTTTAGAAAAGGAGGAAAACAATGAGTTTTAAACGTTCGCTAATTATTGTGTTATCGTTTCTTTTAACTTTTAGTCTTCTATATCCTGTTACCGAAACTGTAGAGGCATCTCCCCCTGGTACCATTACGAATCTGCAAGTAGAATATATGGAAAATCCAATTGGAGTAGATTCTGAGAATCCTAGATTTAGTTGGAATATGGTGTCAAATGTTCGTGGTGCCAAACAACTTGCTTATGAGCTTGTTATAGCAGATAGTGAAAAAAATTTAAAACAAGGTGAGTATGTATGGAGTAGCAGAAAAGTTACTTCTTCACAATCTGTTAATGTAAAGTATACAGGGGAAGCAAAGCTAACAGCTAGCACACGTTATTTTTGGAAGGTAAAAGTATGGGATCAAGATAATAAGGTTTTAGAATCTAAACAGAATGCCTTCTTTGAAACAGGTTTAATGAGTAAAGATGGAACAACGAATTGGGATGGAGCGCAGTGGATTACTAATAATAAAGCAGCGACTGACCCAGTCAATGTAACCCTATTCCGAACGGAGCAAAAGGTAACCAACAAACCGATACAAAATGCACAACTTTATATTTCCTCTTTAGGAATTTATGAAGCATTTATTAATGGGAAAGAGGTACAGTTACTTCAGGGTCAAGAACAGGCAGTGGACGAAACGTTTAACCCGGGCTGGACCGATTATAATTCCTATGTAAACTATCAAGCCTACGATGTTACCAGCTATTTATCTAACAAGAGTCATCTAAGCCTGGGAGTGATGGTAGGGAAAGGATGGTACGCAGGACGTATTGGGCAAGTAGGCCAATATACAAAGGTATCAGGGAATAAGTTAGCTTTATTAGCAAAATTGGTCATTACTTACAAGGATGGTAGCACAGATGTAATAGTTACGAATGAATCAAATTGGAAATCTAGTGAAAAGAGTCCCATTAAATCAAATGACTTTTTTGATGGGGAGACATATGACGCGATTGTCGCTAAGGAAATTGAAGGATGGAATAATGTCAAATATGATGACAGTGAATGGTCACCTGTCTCAAGTTTTATTTATAAAGGTGAGGTAAAAGGGAGTCGAGCTGCAGCTGCACGAGTAGCAGAAGAATATACCCAACAACCAATTGGAGCGTATAAATATAGTGAAATAGAGCAGTCCGTCCAAAATGGTGGAGAATCTTCTTACGATTTTGGTCATGCCATAACAACAAAAGTGAAGCCAAACTCTACAATCCATCTTAAGGCGGGAGAAATACTTATCGTTGATATGGGGCAGAATATGGCCGGGGTACCAAATATTAAAGTCTCTGGTGATACAGGAAGTACTGTTACCATGAGATTTGCTGAAATGATTAATGATGGGAAGAAAAATCCGAAAATTATGTCAGGTGGTAGTGACGGACCAAAGGATACCCTTTATCGAAAAGCGTTAACAAGTGCTGCCCAAACGGATAAATATATTCTTTCGGGACAGGGTGTAGAAGAATATCAGCCAGTATTTACTTTCCATGGTTATAGGTATATGGAAGTGACAGCCGATGCAGATCTTAGAATACACTCAGCAGAAGGAAAGGTCATCACCTCAGTAAAAGATCAGACAGGAGATATCACTACTTCTAATAGTGATGTAAATAAATTATTTTCGAATGTGTTATGGGGACAGAGATCGAATTACCTTTCCATTCCTACTGACTCTCCGCAAAGAGCCGAGCGTGCAGGCTGGACGGGAGATGCTCAATTATTTGCACAGTCAGCGGTTTATAACTATAATGACTTTTCATTTTTAGAGAATTATAGTGAGATCATGGATACACATAATAAAAATAATAATGGTATTTATGGAAGCATTATGCCTGGTGCGTTTGTTGGATTTTTTGCTAATACGGTAGCTTCCGGATGGAGTGATTCGGGGATCATTATTCCATGGGTATTATACCAACAAACAGGAGATACAACAGTCATCGAAAAGAATTTTGCTCAGATGGAAAAGTATATGGATTACGTTGAAAAAAGTGGTTATAACACGGGATTATTTGGGGATTGGTTGGCGTTTCAAGCAACCTCTACCGTCTATTTAAATACAATCTATCGTGCTTATGATGCACAATTAATGGCTAAAATGGCCAAGGTAATTGGAAATGAGACAGCAGTAGACAAGTACGAAGAGTTATATGCAAAGACTAAGTCTGATTTTGTAAATAAATACTTTGATGACAAGGGTAATTTACTTACAGCTAGTGCAGATAATTTTACTCAATCAAGACATGGATATCCTGGAGCTGATAACGCACAAACGGGATTACTTTGGGCTTTGAAACTTGGATTATATGAGACGGAACAACAAAGAGAAACAATGGTTCAAAACCTTACAGCAAATATTAAAAATGAGGGAAGTTTGATTCGTCCAGGTCAACCAGAAAATACATTAGCAGTTGGTTTCCTTGGAGTAAATGTTCTTCTACCAACATTATCTGATATAGGGGATAATGATTTAGCTTATACACTACTATTACAAGATGAAATGCCATCTTGGTTATACAGTGTAAAAAATGGTGCAACGACGATTTGGGAGAGATGGAATTCCTACTCTATTGAGGATAGCTTTGGTGATTCAGGTATGAATTCTTTTAATCACTATTCTTATGGAGCGGTAGCTGAATGGATGTATAAATATATGGCTGGAATCTCAAATGACCCTGAAAAACCAGGATTTCAACATTTTGTCTTGCAACCAACCATTGATGGGGAAAATCGTATATCTTGGGTGAATGGATCCTATGATTCAGTCTATGGGGAAATAAAGAGTAATTGGAAGGTAGAGAACGGTACATTCAAGTATCAAGTAACGATACCAGCTAACACATCTGCAACCTTAGCCATTCCAGCTACTAATGTAAATGAAGTGACAGAAGGTGGAGTCTCACTTTCAAAAGCTAAGGGAATAAAGGTAATTGAGGTGAAAGATGGAAAGGTGTATTGTGAGGTAAGCTCAGGAACATATGATATAACATCTAAGGTGAATTAAAAAACATGAGCAGAGAGGGCGTTAATCCATTGAGGGTTAAGGTCCTCTCTTTCTTTCTTTTCGATACATTTTTTAAATTCTAATTTTCTAGCACTCAAGCCTTCTTATCCCTCTGCTCGATAAACTGTTTTCGGTATTCGGCAGGCGTAACGTGATAATGCTCCTTAAACTTTTTATAGAAATGATTGAAATTGGTGTAGCCTACTTCATCCGCAATATGATTGATTTGGAATGTTGTATTTTCAAGTAATAGTTTTGCCTGGCGCAGTCGAAGTTCTTGAATCATTTCACTAAAGGTCTTACCCAGATTCTCTTTAAAAAACCTACTAAAATAGTTAGGGTGAAAGTGAAAGTGTTCAGCAACCTCGCTAAGGGTGATCGTTAGATAATGTTCCTCCATATAATTAAGAATTTCTACAAGGGAACTTTTTCCCTTTGTTACATCATTAACTTGAAGATTGCTTTTTTTGGACAACCTCAAAAGCTCTGTAAATAAAAGGATTACGTTACAGTTAATCACTTCAATCGTTGCCACATCAGGGTCCAAGAATTCACACATGGCTGTAGCGATATAATGCTGGATTTTCTCATTACCACGTGAGGGAAAGTAAAGGTAACGTCCATTCATATTCGGTTTATAAATGGCATCGATCACAAATTCCGAAATGAGGTCATTTTCTGTTAAACGAGCTAAAATACTTTGATTAAAATAATCCTTCCTAATCAGAATATTAATGATGATGGATTCTTCTGACACTTTATTGATGGTGTGAACCACATCCGTATCCAATATGGTTAGGTCACCCTCCTCCATTCTCACCACCTGGTTATTAATCACTTGGGTGAAACCTCCCCTATATGCATAGCTAACTTCTAGAAAATCATGTTTATGGGGGAGCACCTCCACAAAACGGGGATGCTTCTTAAAAGTCATTTTTTCCGTATTTTTCATGAATATATCCCCTGAGAGAACCTCTTCGGTATGCATCTTATTTCCTGTTTTCGGCGAATTAATTAAAGGTAATATCTCATGGATCTGGATAATTCCTGTTGTCATGGAGACGGTTTCGATTTCATCATAGGTTTTTAAATACTCTTCTAAGTCAGCAACAAACACATCAATCCACTCCAAGTAAAGTTAAGATTTGTTATAAAACAAGATATGATTTGATATTAAAAATTCAGATAAATTTATATAAGATAAGTATGACATCGCTTACATAATAAAAGCAAAGGTTTTTTAAAAAGGAGTGAGCAAATGGCAGGTGATTCGTTTAATAGTTAACATTTGCCATATTGTTCAGGGTAAGCGAAATAAATCATAGGGGGTTAAGGAGATGAAGGGGAAAGAAGCTGGCAGTATATCTTTAAAAGAAAAATTAGCTTTTGGTTCAGGTGCTTTTGGGAAGGATATCGTTTATATTTTCATATCGATGTACATTATGTACTTTTATACGGATGTACTTAAAATTCCAGCGGCTACTGCAGGGACTATTTTGTTAGTAGTACGCCTAATTGATGCGGGATTTGACCTACCGTTTGGGTTTTTAGTGGATAAAACCAAATCGAAGTGGGGGAAAATGAGACCTTACCTACTGTTTGGTGCAGTCCCGTACGGAATCGTTACAGCACTTTTGTTTTATGCACCGAATTTTACCGAAACAGGTAAGGTGTTTTACGCTTTCACTTTATATTTGTTAATCAGTATCTTATATAGTATTGTCAGTATTCCTCATGCCGCATTAAACACGGTTATGACGGAAAATGTTCAAGAAAGAACGCACTTGACGAAGTATCTCGTTCTGTTTTCAGGTTTATCGGCAGCGATTGCAGGTACGATTGCTGTACCGATCGTAGGGTTATTTCCAAGTCCCAAAACTGGATATTTCTTTATGGGAGCCTTTATTGGAGTCTTATCTATTATCTTGATTCTTCTTTGTTTTAAAGGGACAGCTGAGAAAGTGATAGAAAATGAAAAAAGAGAACAGATTCCATTTAAGTTAGCCATCAAAACCGTGGGGACCAATATACCCTTTTTAATCTTATCTGCTTCATTCTTGTTAGCTCAATTGAGTCTAGGTATTCGAGGAGCTTCTGGTATCTACTATTTTATTTACAATGTAGGCAATCCGAATTTGTTTAGTGTCGTATCAGGTCTTGGAGGAATCATTGGTTTAGTTCTAACTCTCGTGTTACCAGCTATAGCTATTCGCATAGGAATAAGAAACTTTTATATTTTAATAGGTGCTCTATCGGTTATTGACTTCCTGTTAATCTATTTCACCCCTGTAAATATGGCACCAATGGTCTTAGTCCTTAATATTTTGGCTGGAGCATTAACGGGATTAGTCATGTTTGCTGCTTGGGGAGCGCTACCTGATGCCATTTCTTACTCTGTCAGACAGAATGGGTTGCATATTGAAGGAGTCTATTATTCTCTTTATAACTTTATTCAAAAGCTTGGTTCATCGCTTTCCGGTGGACTTGCCGGTTTTGTTTTAGCAGCTTATGGATATCAAGCAGGCAGCGCGCCAACCCCTCAAAGTTTAGAAGGAATTCTGGTTACCTCAACTTTAATTCCAGCAGCTTGTGCACTTTTATTTACCGTGTTGATGCTTTTCTATAAAACGAAACCATCAAAGAGTCAAACAATTGAAAGCGGTGTTATTAATGGATAGGGATCTGTGGGTTGAAAATCTTACAGTAGAAAGTCAGAAATACCCGTTAGGTATAGATGTTGTTACCCCTCGATTGAGTTGGTGGATTCAAACGGAGCAACATCCTATTTTGCAAACCGCTTACCACGTAATGGTAACGGATGAAGACGGAACTGTGGTATGGAATACGGAAAAAGTAAAGAGTGACCAATCACTTTGGATTGAATATCAGGGAACTCCCTTACAGTCACGTAAACGATATGATTGGAAAGTGAAAGTGTGGGATAACCAAGGAAGAGAATCCGATTGGAGTCAGCCTGCATCGTGGGAAATGGGATTGTTAAATCAGGAAGACTGGCTGGCAAGCTGGATGGAGCCCGAGCAACAAGAAGCAGTTGAGGAAGATTTTATCACGATCAAAGAAATCTTTTCTGGTGGTCTAAAGGCAGAAAATCTCGAGGAAAGAGTGAAGAATCTTCAACCTCCGCAGCTGTTACGACGCACTTTTACGGCTGAAAAAAAAGTCAAAAAGGCAAGAGTATATGTAACTAGCCATGGAATCTATCAATTGGAACTGAACGGTCAAAGGGTAGGAGATATAGAATTTGCACCAGATTTCACAGCTTACAATGTTCATCTGCAATATCAAACCTATGATGTCACACCGTTTATTCAAAATGGCGACAATGTATTGGGTGTAATAGTGGCAGATGGCTGGTATATCGGGCGGATTCAATTAACGGGTCATAGCTGTCAATATGGAAACAAACTAGGAATAGTACTCCAACTAGAAATGGAGTACGAAGATGGAACAACAGAAATCGTAACCTCTGATGAAAACTTCGTCTCAAGTTCTGGACCTTGGCAATATGCCGACTTATTTATTGGTGAAAAATATGATGCTAGACTTGAGCAGGATGATTGGAGTTGTTCTAATTTTGATGCTTCTGGTTGGTCTAAGGTCAATTGTGTGGATTACTCATTCGATAATCTTACGGCTCAATATGGACCAAGTGTAAAAGCCATGGAGGAATTACTACCATTAACTATCCACCGGGAAGAGGATGGAGCGCAAATTATTGACTTTGGTCAAATTATTGCGGGACGTATTCGTATAAGCATGAATGTTCCACGGGGCACGACCATTTGTATGGAACATAGTGAGGTATTGGACCAAGACGGCAAATTTTTCATGAATATTATGGGTCGAAATAAAGACCAAATAGATATCTATATCGCAAAAGGAAATGGAATGGAAACCTATGAACCCAGTTTTACCTACCACGGTTTCCGATATGTACGTGTAACAGGTCATCCACATGACATTCAAAAAACAGATGTAAAAGCAATCCTCTTATATAGTGAAATGGAAACAACTGGTCATTTTGAATGTTCTGACGGCAGAGTAAATCAATTGCAGCAAAATATCCAATGGAGTCAAAAAACGAATATGTTATCCATTCCGACAGACTGTCCTCAACGAGAAAAAGCAGGTTGGACGGGAGATATTCAGGTGTTTGCTCCAACTGCCGCCTTTAATATGGAGGTTGATTCCTTCTTAACTAGGTGGTTGGCTGATGTCCGTTTAGAGCAATTCCCTGATGGTCAAATCGCCAATTTTGTACCAACTGGCAAATATTATGAGCCAGAATGTACAGCAAATGGTGGACAGCTTTCGAGTGCCGGGTGGGGCGATGCCATCATTATCGTTCCTTGGGTATTATACGAAAGATATGGGGATAAGCGAATTTTAGAAGAGAATTATGAAGCCATGACAAAATGGATGAGTTATGTTCGTCAAAAAGCAGAGACAGAGATTCCAGACCATTTAGAAGACAGTGATCCTATTCGTTTAGAAAGGCAAAAATACTTATGGAATACAGGATTCCATTTTGGGGATTGGCTAATTCCGAGCATAAAAAATCCGATGGAAAGTGCCATTCGGACAAAAGAACTCGTGGCAACGTGCTTTTATGCAAATTCAACACTCCTTTTAGCCGAAATTTCAAAAGTCCTGGGGAAATCTGAACTGGAGTCTATATACAAAAACTTGAATAGCCAAATTAGAAAAGCTTTTGAGGAAGAGTATGTGGATGATAAAGGGAGAATAAGCTCGCATTTTCAAGGGATATATATTTTAGCTCTTCAAATGAATATGGTGTCAGAGCAAAAACGTTCGCTGGTGGTCAACCAATTAGTTGAATTAATCAAGGAGAATGGGTATAAGCTTGATACGGGATTCCTATCGATCTCCTATTTAATGGATGTGTTGTGTAAAGAAGGTCATGCCGATCTCGCCTATCGACTACTCTATCAAACAGAATGTCCTTCTTGGCTTTATGAAGTTGAAAATGGGGCAACTACGATTTGGGAATCATGGTCAGCGATCGCACCGGACGGAACAGTTGGTCATATGTCATTTAACCATTATGCGTTTGGATGTATTGGTGATTGGCTCTATAGACATGTTGCTGGAATTAAGCATGATCAACCTGGATATAAAACAAGCATCATCGAACCCCATACCGATTGTGGATTATCTTTTGCAAAAGCAAAACTTAAAACAGGTTATGGGACCCTTTCATCATCTTGGTCCAAAAACAATCATACGGTTCAATTAGAAATTGAGGTACCAGCAAACACAACAGCAACCGTCATCCTTCCTCAAAATGTGGATATCGCAGACAGTAGAGAATTCATGACCTATATAAGCGAAGGTAAAGTAAAGGTTGCAGTTGGAAGTGGAATTCACCAGATTGAGTATGCTGAGAAATGTGTATTAAATAAGAACTAAATGGTCGAGACATTTAGCGAATAAGTTCCAGGATTGCAAATAAATTCCTGGGATCGCAAATAATGTTTCAGGATCATCCCCAAACGAACTGGTCGAAAGTATTTTCGACCAGTTTTTTCTGTAAAAACGATAGCATTCCCGAAATCTATGTATTATAGTTACTTAAAAAAGATTCGACAACTTCTTCGCTTAAAAGGTGATGAAAAAAATGAAAGCGCTTATCAGAAAAGTTAAAAACGAAAAATATCGCTATAGAAATTTCATCTTAATTTTGGCTCTTTCCATTGGTCCTTTAATGGGTCTGGGGTTTGTTTCTTTTAACATTACGAAGAATCTATTAATCGAGAATCAAACGTCTACCATTCAAAATCATTTAGAAACGTCGAGTGAGGTAGCAGACTTATTATTTCGTAATATCATTAATATGGAACGCATTATCACGTGGAATAAGGATGTCCAGAAAGAGCTGAAGGAAAGTGTTTCGCTTGATGTGGCTGGTGGGAGATTAGTAGACAATGGGTCCCTCAGGCGATTACAGGATCATATTGCTAGCAGTTTTATAGATACTCAGGATATCGAATCGGTATGTATCTTTAATGTGGAATTTCAAGGTATGTGTTATGGAAAGTCAGAAAGCTACGGGCGGTATGGAAATGGTGGCTTTCATGAATATATACAAGATACAGATTGGTATAAAGAAGTTGTAAAGAAAGATGGGAAGGCGCTCTTTTACGGATATAATGTGCTTCAAGGAAATAAATCGGCCAACACGTTTTCCTCTGTCAAACTATTGAAGGATCCAGGGGAATTTTACGATCCTGCCACTACAGGGATATTAGTTGTGAATATTAACAAATCAATTTTTTCAAGGGTATTTAAAAAGAATGAGGGTAGTGCCTTCCTTATTTTTGACCATAATCAGGGAATGATGCGTGATGTGTATCGATATCCAAGTTCCTTTCAAATAAGTGAGCAATCGGACTCTCCATTAAAGGACTTGAAAAAGGAAGGATATATTGTCACAGACTACAAGAATCGCATTACGGGTTGGACTTTTTCACACGTGATTAATGAAAAGGAACTATTAAAGCAGTCGAATCAAATTAGGAATGTGACGATTTCCATCGCATCAGTCATCGCCATTGTTGCGTTTGTTTTCTCGTTTTTATTATCGGAAACTCTATCGAATCCGATCATGAGGTTACGAAAAATGGCAGCTGAGTGGACGAATGGAATTTTTCATCCGTCTGAAACCGATACCCCAACAGATGAAATAGGGGCGATTGGGCAGACATTTCAAAAAATAACGGGTGAGAATAAAGCGTTAAATGAGGAGTTGATCCGTGCGCAATTAAAGGAAAGAGAGGCAGAGCTTAGAGCGTTGCAAGCGCAAATTAAGCCGCACTTTCTTTATAACACCCTTGATTCTATGTATTGGATGGCGGAGCTAGAAAATAATCATGAGGTAGCAAAGATGGCCGTAGCCCTTTCTGAAACCTTTAAGCTAAGTTTAAATAATGGGAAGGATATGATTCCTGTCTCAAAAGAACTGGAGCATATAAAACACTACCTAACGATTCAAAACCTACGATTTAATTACCGCTTTATGTATGTGGAGGAAGTAGATCCACTTCTATTAGATAAAGAGATTCTTAAATTGCTTCTTCAGCCATTAGTGGAGAATTCGATCTATCATGGCCTTGAGCCGAAGGTAGGAAAAGGAACGATTACATTAACCGGTCGCCTCGAGGAAGGTTGGGTTATTTTTACCGTAGAGGATGATGGGGTAGGAATTGCAGACCTCGATGTCACCAGAACGGGTTATGGTATGCAAAATGTGAGGGAGCGTTTATTCCTCTGTTATGGAAAAGAGAGTGAGCTTACCGTTACAAGTAAAGTGAACGAAGGGACAAAAGTAGAAATTCGTTTTCGAGATCATAAAGGGGGTCAAGAGCTTGCGGAAGGCAGTCATTTTTGATGATGAATTTATCGTACTAAAGGGTCTAGAACGAATGATTAATTGGTCTGAGTATGACGTTGAGTTAGTGGGAACAGCTGCTGATGGAGAAGAGGCCCTGAAAATCTTTTACGAGCATCGACCAGATATCGTTTTTACAGATATACGAATGCCCGGAAAAGACGGATTACAAGTCATTGAAGAGATCTTAAAGGAAGCATCTGAGACGCAATGTATTGTGTTCAGTGGATTCAATGAGTTTGACTATGTGAAAAAGGCCTTAAGGCTAGGTGTAGTAGATTACTTAGAGAAACCGATTACGATACCTATCATTAAAGAAGCCTTAGAAAAAACACTCAGCCGAATCACTCAACAAGAAACGGTCAATTCGTTAAAAGACAACAATCAGAAAGAAAGGCTAGAAAAGGAGACACTACATTTATTACTTGGAAAAGGTGATGTGTTACAGTGGAGAGAGCTTTTTGACCAAGGGGAAAAAACGCTTGAAGGGGTAACTGTTCTGGCCCTTTCTTCACCAGTTCAACTGCCTGAACCGATCAATGGTCATCGGATGATTCCTCTCCCAAATGGAATAGAGAATCTGTTGGTACTGTGCCATTTGGTAAAGGAGGAAGAAAGCCTATGGGCAACCTTAAGGAAATGGTCAGAAGAGGTTGGGGTGACAGTGGGCTCGGGAAAAACGTATTCCAATCTACTAGACATCAATAAAAGTTACCATGAAGCCCTTCATGCCCTTAGATATGCACAGTTTATGAATGAACTAGATTGGTATCGTTTCGAGGATATTGGTGAACATCCAAGCTATACCACTGACTTATCGAAACATGAACAAGCCGTCATGTTCCATATCCGAACAGGTGATAAAGAGGGATTATTGGAACAACTGAATACTTTAATCAGTCAAATCGAAAGCAGGAGGCTTCATCCGGACGTTATTGAGCGGGATATCCTAAAGCTAGTCTATCTCGGTTTAGAGGTACTAAAAGAGACCGGGTTTGATCCAAACAAGACATGGCCGAACTATATGCCTCATCTTGATATTCGCAAACGGCAAACAAAGGAAGACATGTTCGCTTGGGTTTTCGATCAACTGGAGAAGATCATGGATGCTTCTATTAATATTCGCTCTACTTATAAGCATGAAGCGGTTGAGCGTGCTTGTTCCTTTATACAAGCGAATTTTACTAGAGATCTGACCCTCCAGGATGTTTCCGAGCATGTGGGAATGAACGCCACCTATCTTAGTCTCTTATTTAAAGAAGAGATGGGTGAGTCGTATATCAAATACTTAACTCAGTTACGAATGGAAAAAGCAAAGCAGCTTTTGGCTGAGGGGAAAAAAGTAGCGGAGGTAAGTGAGTTAGTTGGTTATCACAGCTATAGACATTTCTCCGAGCTTTTTAAAAAGCATGTCGGGATCAAGCCAGGTCAATTTAAGGAAATAAAATAGTCTTGTTCCATGGAACAGGACTATTTTATGTACGAAAAATTCATACATAAACAAAAAATACGGACGTAATCAAAAAAATGAGACAATTAAAAAATGGGATGAAAGCACTTACAATAAAGATAGATCCAAGGACAACAACCTGGGAAAACATAAAAATAGAATCTGATCTTCCTTTAAAGGAAGCGAGAATGCTGTCATTGGATAAGTCATCATTATTTATAAGGGGGAAGTTAAAAGATGAAGGCTAAAAAGAAGATTTTTGCCGTGCTATCAAGTGCCGCGTTATTCGCTGGAATTCTAGCAGGCTGCAGCAGCAACGACAGTGCTTCAGGAGACAAAGATGAAGATTCAGGACAAGTCACATTGACGCTTCTTGTCGACAACCAATCAAATTTGGACGGGATGAAAGCGGTAACAGATGCGATTGAAGAGAAATATGACATTAAAACCGAATATGAATTACGTCCAGGTGGAGGAGAAGGAGACAACCTCGTTAAGACGCGTTTAGCGACTGGAGACATGACTGACTTAATGGCATATAACTCAGGTTCTCTTTTCCAAGCATTGAACCCTGAGCAGAACTTTTTAGATATTTCAGAAGAACCTTTTGTGGAAACCATAATGGATGATGCAAAGGAAGCTTTGTCTTCAAATGGGAAAGTTTATGGTATTCCGGCTGCAAGCTTTATGGCAGGAGGCTGGTTCTATAATAAAAAGATTTATGAAGAGCTAGGTCTATCTGTTCCGAAAACATGGGATGAGCTAATGTCCAATAATGAAAAGATAAAAGAAGCTGGGAAAACAGCGGTGATCGGTTCATACAAAGACTCTTGGACAGCACAAGTAATCGTACTTGCGGATAATTACAATGTCCTTCAACAGCACCCAACTTTTGCGGAGGATTTTACTGCAAACAAAGCAAAAATTGCGGATACACCAGGAGCTCTTAGTAGTTTCGAAAAGCTTGCTGAGGTTTATGATAAAGGATATTTAAATGAAGACTTCCTTGCTACTGGTTATGAAGCAGGATTACAGAAGTTGGCTGAAGGGGAAGGAGCACACTACCCAATGTTAAGTTTTGCTCTTCCGATGTTACAAACGAATTACGCAGAGGAATTAGATAATATTGGATTCTTCCCTCAACCAGGTGATAGTGCAGATGAAAACGGATTAACAGTCTGGGTACCAGGTGGTGTTTTTGTTAATAAAAACACGGAGCATCCAGAAGAAGCAAAGAAATGGATGGAATTCTTCGTATCGCAGGAAGGTAACGACCTCTACAACTCTAAGATCACGCCACAAGGACCTCCAGCTATTAAAGGAGTGGAGCTTTCAGATGATGTGTACGGTGCTGTAAAAGATATGCTACCATACTTCGAATCAGGTAAAACAGCACCTGCTCTTGAATTCTTAAGCCCAGTAAAGGGTCCAAACCTTCCACAAATTGCTGTTGAAGTGGGAAGTGGAATTTCAAAGGCAAAAGCTGGAGCGGAAACATATGACAAAGATGTTGAAAAGCAAGCAAAACAACTTGGCCTAGAAGGCTGGTAATCAGCTGGTTAAATGAGATGAGGAGGATGTCGCAAAACATCCTCTGATTTTCTAACCAGATTAGAAAAGGGGAATACTTTATGACCAAGCTAACCAATCGCTCGTACACGTATTACTTCTTATTGCCCGCAGGAATTATATACTTCGTGTTTTTCCTACTGCCCACGATTATGTCGTTTTTCTTTAGTATGACATGGTGGACCCTCACCGATTGGAAATTTATCGGACTTGAAAACTTCATCACTTTTTTAACAGAACCTTCGTTAAACATTGGTTTTAAAAATACGATCATTTACGCCATTGTGACCTGTACGTTAAAGGTAATCTTAGGACTTTTACTAGGTGTCTTCTTAAGCCAAAAGCTAAAAACCATCGGCTTTGTACGGTCTATGGTATTCTTTCCAACCCTTCTAAGTACGATTGCCGTTGGGATGGCCTTTGCGATGATGATGCATCCTACTCAAGGTCTAATTAATACGGCGTTGAAGATTGTAGGAATTACAGGACCAGATTGGTTAGGAGACACGACGATTGCTCTACTTTCTGTTGCATTAGTAGATGTATGGAAAGGGGTGGGGATGGCAACGGTCATCTTTATCGCAGGAATTATGTCTATTCCAGAGGACTACTACGAAGCACTAGCCATTGATGGTGGAAACTCGTTCCATAAGTTTTGGAATATCATTGTTCCTTTAAGCAGACCAGCTATGAACTCTGTAATTATTCTAGCTTTTATCGGTGGGTTACGTTCGTTTGATTTAGTGTGGGCAATGACTAAGGGAGGCCCAGGATTTAGCACCGACTTGATAGCTTCTATTATTTATAAGCAATACCAAGGTGGTTTTTACGGTCTTTCAACAGCAGGGAACGTGATATTGTTCATTGTGGTATCTGCTCTTGCCTTCCCGTTATATGCATTCTTGAATAAGAAAGAGGTGGACTTATAATGAGTGAAACGCAGATCGCAGTAAAGGCTGAGGCACCATTTCGCACCAAGCATACGAGAAAGAGAAAGACGGTAAGGAAGTTATTTAGTGAGATCTTAGCGATCATCCTTTCTTTAATTATTTTTGGAGTTCCTTTTTACTTCGTTATTGTTAATGCGAGTAAGGATACAAAAGAGTCCTCTCTTTTAAATATGGACCTTCCAAGTTCGTTTCAACTTATAGAAAATATTCAAGCGGTTATGGCCGCTCAAAACGGAATGATCGTAAGAGCTTTCTTCAATAGTATGATGATCACTGGTTTTTCAATTGCCATTCTCATCTTAGTGGGGGCAATGGCTGGATATGTGCTCCAACGAAGAACAAGCAAAATGTCACCGTTCTTCAATTTCCTTATTTTAGCCGGACTCATTATTCCACCAGCGATTGTGCCAACGATTTGGGTACTTGACGGCATTGGATTATTTAAAACGATGCCAGGGATTATTTTAGTAGAGGTAGCACTGAACTTACCGTTTACGATTTTGCTTTATAAAGGGTTTATGGCCACTTTACCGAAAGAACTTGATGAAGCCGCACTTATTGATGGCTGTGGAAGATTAAGATTGTTCTTTAATATTATCTTGCCATTGTTAAAACCGGTTTCAGCAACCGTCATCGTATTAACAGCGGTTGGGGTATATAACGATTTCGTGAATCCGTTATACTTCTTCCCAGGTGCGGAAAACGCCACTTTACAGTTAACGCTCTATAACTTCTCAAGCATGTACAATACGCAATGGAACTTGTTATTTACAAACATTCTATTAATCTCGATTCCACCACTAATCTTGTTTATTTTCTTCAATAAGAAGATTGTAGCAGGTATGACCGCAGGAGCTGTTAAGTAGAAAGAATGCTGAAAAACAAATCTTACTTGTCCAACAGAATGTGAAGGATTAGTGGGGTTTGTTTTTTTATTAAAAGGAGGAACAAGAATGGCAGGACTTATTGTGACAAATTTGACATGCGAGTATCGGAAAAATCCTATAGGGATCGATGTAAAAAATCCAAATTTCAGCTGGCAGCTGGAATCTGATCGGCGTGCTACGTTTCAGACGGCCTATCAGGTACAAGTATCAATCTCTAAAAACTTTGAAAATCGTATTTGGGATACAGGAAAAGTAGAATCCGATCAATCCATCCAACTTATGTATACAGGTCCGATTCAGTCTCGAACCCTTTACTTTACTCGAGTCAAAGTGTGGGATAACTATAATCGGGAATCAGATTGGAGTGATGTCTCTAGTTGGGAAACAGCTTTTCTTGATCATAATGAGTGGGAAGCTAGCTGGATTACTCCAGACGAAACGAAGCTGGACCCTCAATCAGAGGAGATTTTTCAACTAAGGAAAGCATTTACCTTGGAAAAAGATATTGCTTCCGCACGAATATATGCGACAGCTGCTGGATTATATGAAGCGTATATCAATGGAAAGAAAATGTCCGAGGACCTTTTGACACCTGGCTGGACGAGTTACAAAACCCGCTTACAGTATCAAACGTATGATGTAACCAAGCTATTTTCAGAAGGAGAAAATGTGGTTGGTGTGCTGCTAGCGGATGGCTGGTATAAAGGAAATTTAGGCTGGAGTAATAAAAGAGACATCTTTGGAGACCGACGGGCACTGTTACTGCAGCTTCATGTCCGTTATGTGGATGGGTCAGAAGAAGTCATCGGTACGGACTCCTCTTGGAAGGCTTCCACAGGACCGATTTTGTCTTCTGAGTTGTATCATGGTGAGACGTATGATGCACGGTTAGAAGATCAGGGCTGGTTCCAGTCAGGATTTAATGATACGGGTTGGGAGAACTGCACATGCTTAGACCTCTCTTTTTCTCACCTAATTGCGCAAGAAAACTGGCCAACTAGAGTAACTGAAACGATTCGTCCAGTGGAGGTGTTTGTCACACCTGCAGGAGACACCGTACTAGATATGGGCCAAAACATGGTCGGACGTATTCGCTTCACCGTGGAAGCCCAGAAAGGAACGGTCATTACATTAGAACATGCAGAGGTTTTAGATAAGAACGGCAATATTTACTTCGGGAATTTACGAAAAGCAAAGCAGCGGGTGACCTATATGGCAAAAGGCGAAGGAGTGGAAACTTATGCCCCACACTTCACTTTCCAAGGCTTTCGTTATGTGAAAGTTCAAGGTTATCCGAATCAAGAAAATGGGTTGAATCTAGACCATTTCATCGGAGAGGTCATTCACTCGGATATGCCAGCAACGGGCGAATTTACTTGTTCCGATCCACTCGTGAATCAACTTCAGAAAAATATAGTCTGGGG
Organism: Bacillus sp. Y1; assembly: GCF_003586445.1. Classification (NCBI taxonomy): domain Bacteria; kingdom Bacillati; phylum Bacillota; class Bacilli; order Caryophanales; family Bacillaceae; genus Bacillus; species Bacillus sp. Y1. Next base: position 514,543 of record NZ_CP030028.1, read on the forward strand.
ACAAAGAGGGAATTTTGTTGATGTTCCGACCGATTGTCCACAAAGAGATGAGAGGCTTGGCTGGACGGGGGATGCCCAAGTCTTTATACGAACGGCACTTTATAACTATCAAGGGGCTCCATTTTTTAAAAAATGGTTGAGAGATCTGAAGGCAGATCAGCTCGAGGATGGAGGGGTTCCATTTGTCATTCCGGATTTGCCAAACTTAATGGGTGGAAATTCCTCTTCCGCTGCTTGGGGAGATGCGGCGACCGTTTGTCCTTGGACCGTGTATAAGGTGTATGACGATAAGAGCGTGCTTGAAGATCAATACAACAGCATGAAGGCATGGGTCGAATACATTCGTAAACAAGGCGAGAACGAATTCTTATGGAATACGGGCTTTCACTTTGGAGACTGGCTTGGTTTGGATGCAAAGGAAAACAGCTATGTCGGGGCCACTCCGAGAGACTTCATCGCAACCGCTTTTTATTTCCACTCAACAAGGATTTTAAGAAACAGTGCCATTGTATTGGAAAAGTATGAGGACGCAGCTGAATATAGCAGTCTATTAAAAAAGATAAAAGAGACGTTTGTCCGAGAATTTATCTCTCCAACTGGACGACTCGCCTCTCCTACTCAAACCGCGCATGTACTTGCTCTCGCCTTTGACTTAGTAGAGGGTGAAACGAGGAAACGAGTGGCTTCAGATTTAAATAATCTAGTCATCGAAAATGACTACCATTTAACAACAGGGTTTGTTGGCACGCCATATCTTTGCTTTGCCTTATCCGAAAATGGCTATCATGATACAGCTATGAAACTACTACTTCAAGATAGCTATCCATCATGGCTTTACTCAGTGAAAAAAGGCGCGACCACCATTTGGGAACACTGGGATAGCATCAAGCCAGATGGTAGCTTTTGGAGTGATGATATGAATTCTTTTAATCACTATGCATATGGAGCCATTGGTGATTGGATGTACCGTAGAGTAGCCGGCCTAGATATGGATGAAAGTGATGTTGCCTATAAAAAGATTCTGATTCGTCCTCAATTTGCGGGTGGGAAGTTAACGCATGTTAGAGCTGTGCACCAGTCCATGTATGGGAAAATCGTCTCTTCATGGGAATGGAATAAGGAGGAAATCAGCGTTCGAGTTGAAATCCCTGCGAATACGACTGCAACCATTGTGTTACCGAATGTTCATAGTGAGGATCTAACGGAAAATAACGAGGAAGTCGTTCATGCAGAGGGAGTCGTACAGGTTAAAAATCAGGACGGAAATGTTCGAATAGAAGTCCGTTCTGGCTTATATACCTTTACGTATCCAAACCAAATGGGAAGCTTGGATCTATTTACGAAGAATTCAAGAGTGCTAGACCTACTTTCCTCTTCAAAAGCAATGGAAGTACTTGAGAAGAACAGTCCTGGGATCTCAGAAAAAATCGGACCTTTTTCACATATGAAGGCATATACTCTAACTCGTTTCGCCAAGGAACCAACTATTCAACTAAAAGATGTGGATTCAATCATTCAAGAAATCAATGAAGCTATTTTAGCCGGAAAAAAGGAGAGTAATCATGAGTACTCAAAAGCTTAAGAATCATGTTGTTGTAAAAAATGAAGCCTTTATTGAAGAAGCTCACCGATTGAAGCCAGAATTTAAAAGCAGTGTGGTGAAGCCGACGGCACTCGTTCATGTCCTTCCGAATCCTGATGTCATGCATGGATGGAAGGTGGAGCATGCATCTTCCATGGATGAATGGCAAAAACAAGAATACAAGAAAGGTGATTCCTTTATCGTTGATTTTGGGGACCACCAAGTGGGGTACCTAACCTTTCGTGTTCGTCCTGTGGGAAGCCCGCCGGATGCCCCGTTAAAACTGAAGTTAACGATTGGAGAAATGCCAGTAGAAATGGGAGAACCATTTGAAAATTATGATGGCTGGTTAAGTAGTGCTTGGCTACAAGAGGAGACCATTTTTGTAGATGTCTTGCCAGCAACGATTGCTCTTCCACGCAGATATGCTTTTAGATACGTGAAGTTTGAAGTCCTAGCCACCTCGAAAAAATACCATGTCGTGTTTGAAGAGATCGAGTGTCGAGCCGTTACGTCTGCTGATTTGGATGCGGTGGAAGTGTTAGGTCATTCAGACCCGCTTTTACAAAAAATTGACGAAGTGAGCATAAAAACATTAGCGGATTGTATGCAGGATGTGTTTGAGGATGGGCCAAAGCGTGACCGCCGTCTTTGGCTAGGAGATTTACGTTTGCAGGCGCTAGCCAATTATGAAACGTTTGGGACGAATGATTTAGTCAAAAGATGCTTATATCTTTTTGCTGGTGTACCGAATCATCAGGGAAAGGTGTCAGCCAATGTATTTATTGAGCCGCAACTGATTGCAGATGATACCTTTTTGTTTGACTACTCACTATTCTTCTTATCAACATTACACGATTACTATCTAGCAACAAGAGACAAAGAAACGTTAATAGAATTATGGCCTACTGCATACCGTCAAGTGGAACTGGCTCTTGAACGATTAGATGAAAATCATATTTTAGCAGATTCTTCAGAGTGGTGGTCCTTTATTGATTGGCAGCAAGGGTTAAATAAGCAAACACCATCTCAAGCGATTTTAATCTATACAATAAAGCAAGCGGTATTTTTAGCAGAGGAATTGAAATTACCAGAAAAAGAGATTCTTGCTGTACGCTTACAGGAAATTGTGGAGGCGACGAAGAAATATTTATGGGACAAAGAAATACATTTTTTTGTGAGTGGTGCAGATCGACAAGTATCATGGGCGAGTCAAATCTGGATGGTTTTAGCTGGTGTGTTATCTGATGATGAGAACAATCAATTGATGAACCATTTATTGGAGGTAAAACCTGAAACAGGGATTGCCACACCGTATATGTACCATCACTTTATTGAAGCGTTACTGATTGCTGGAGAAAAGGAGCTAGCCATTTCTGAGATGAAAACCTACTGGGGTGGAATGATTGAAGATGGTGCCGATACGTTTTGGGAGCTGTATGACCCGAAAAACAAAGAGTTTTCCCCATACGGAAGCCATTTGATCAACAGTTATTGCCATGCTTGGAGCTGCACACCAACGTATTTAATTCGTAAGTATCATCTATAAGTTGCTTTTGGCTAAAGGAGAAGAAGATGAAAAAGTATATTTCTTTTGACGTGGGTGGAACAAAGGTAAAGCACGGAATCGTCCTTGAAGACGGAACGATTGTAACAAAAGGAAGCTACTCGACTACCTGTGATGACCTAGAGGTCTTTTTGGTCGATATGGTCAAAACGATTATGGAATATAAAGAGGCCCATGAAGTGGAAGGCGTTGCCATTAGCCTTCCGGGCTTCATTAATCCAAGCACTGGTTTCGCCGAGAGAGCGGGAGCCATTACCGCTTTGGACCAAAAAAATCTAAAGGAGCTCCTTGAAGCCATGGTTCCTTTACGAGTGGAGATTGAGAATGATGGAAATTGCTCAGCGTTAGCGGAAAGATGGAGCGGAAATGCCATGGGCTGTGATGACTTCATTTGCTATACGATCGGCACAGGAATTGGCGGGGGGATCATGGTGAATGGAAAGATCGTCCACGGCCATACGTTCCGCGGTGGTGAATTTGGCTTTATGCTAACGAAAGCAGATGTAAAGGGGAAAGAAATGCTTCATACCAACTCTTCTACCACTAGTCTGATCAGAAGGTATAGAGAGTATAAAGGCTTGGAAAAGGATGTAAAGGTTGAAGGAGAGTCCATTTTTTCCGAGGCTGCTGAAAATCAAGAGGTGGACCAATTAATTCATGACTGGTTGGAGCATATTAGTTACGGACTCTTTAATTTGGCAGTGACTCTAAATCCACAAAAGATACTAATTGGTGGGGGAGTAAGTGCAAGAGAAGGACTCATCAACCAAATTCAAGGGAAGCTAGAAGAACTCGAATGGTGGAAGTTCTTAAAAGTGGAAATTGCTCCATGTAAACATCGAAATGATGCCGGGATGATTGGTGCGGTTTATCATTTTATGAACAAATAAATGGAACAAGAAGGGACGTATGTATGAGCATACGTCCCATTTTTTTAGAGATTTTTAGTGGCCCGTGTCAAAGCTCTCTGCCATCTCCAAGTTGTTCATATAGGCAGCCATGGCCATTTCATACCTTACCTTTTTGCTTGCTTCAACGAGATCCTCTTCCTTCACAAGTCCGGATATGGAGTACCTGTGACCCCTGAAATCAACGTTCAGTTCGGTGATTTGGTTAAATTTAAAGCTCTCCACGATAACACCGTGCTCATCCTTCAACAAGAATTCTCCGTATTTCTCGTTGCAAGTTTGAGCCACTTCCTCCATGACCTTAAAAGCGTCGTCCGGATTTTGACTATAGCTGAGAACAAGGCTTTCGTTCACGCGGCGCCTTCCCCGGCTCCCGTTATGTAGTTCATTGATGTTGCTATAGGAAACCGAATAAAGGTAACCATCAAACTGGCGAATCTTCAGGTGGCGCATGCTGATTTCCTCGATTTTCCCCTGATGATTTCCATTGATAATCACATAATCCCCGTGATGAATCTGACGTTCAAACAAGTAAGTCAGCCCCATAATGTAATCTCGGATGATATGCTGGAAAATCAATGCCAGGGCACCGGCCACCACGACCGAACCAGTAACAAGCCTAGTCAGGTTATAGAAATTGCTGAGCACATAAAGAAAGAAGAACACCAGTCCCATTAACTTTGTCACCTGGTATGCGAAATGCATCAATGTCTCTTCTCGCTTTTCATCCAAGAAGCTCGTTTTGTCAAAGAAAAGCTTGATGGATTTACGAATCAAATGAACGGTAAGTATAATCAGCACTGCCACAATTAAAATCTTTACGGGCAATCGTTCGAACAATTCAAAGGAAAACATTTTATCAACCCTCCACTTCTCTTAATATACCAAAGGAATGTGGAAAAGGAGAAAAAATAATATATCGTATTTCTCCAATTAATTTTGAAAACGATTTATTTTTAAACTAATATGAATATATACTTAAACCATTTTGAGAAATAACAATTAGGGGGAATGAATATGACAAAGGGAAATGCCATCAGCAATAATAAGGAATTGTCACTAGAACAACGTGAAGACTTATTAAAAGTATTGAAAGCCCGTTTTGAAAAACACATGAACCGCCACGAAGGTCTCGAATGGGATAACATCCAAGCAAAGCTGGAAGTGAATACAGAAAAACTGTGGTCGCTTAATGAAATGGAAAGAACCGGCGGTGAACCGGATGTTGTTGGTTATGATCAGGAGAAGGACGAATACCTTTTTTATGATTGTTCAGTGGAAAGTCCTAAAGGCCGCAGAAGTGTTTGTTACGACCGTGAAGCGTTAGAGTCAAGGAAAAATCATAAACCCGAAAATAGCGCAATCGATTTGTCTTCTGCCATGGGCATTGAACTATTAACAGAGGAACAATATCGAGAATTGCAGAAACTTGGGAATTTTGATTTGAAAACATCGAGCTGGGTACAAACACCCTCTGATATTAGAGAACTCGGTGGGGCCCTTTTTTGCGACTGTCGCTTCGGTCATGTTTTCGTGTATCATAACGGTGCCGAATCTTACTATGCTGCCAGAGGATTCCGCGGTTCACTAAGGGTCTAAATTTAGCACAGAATTTTGTTTAGTGTTAGTGAAGTTTAGTTGAGAAGAGAAAGGTGAGATGAGAGTGGGACAAATTAAAATTTACGGTGTAAAAGAAAGATTACATCCAATTAAGGAAACATTATCGAATGTTATTCATTCGTGTATGGTAGAAGCACTTGAGCTTCCTTCGGATAAGAAATTTCACCGTTTTTTTCCTATGGACAAAGAAGATTTTTATTTTTCAAACGGAAGAACGGATGCATATACCATAATTGAGGTTAGTATGTTTGAGGGGCGAACGATAGAAGCTAAAAAACAGCTGATCAATCTGCTTTTTGAACGCATAAACAGCCAATTGAATATCTCCCCTCAAGATGTCGAGATAACCATTTTTGAAACACCGAAACATAACTGGGGAATAAGAGGACTACCTGGCGATGAGTTAGCGTTAAATTATAAAGTGAATGTATGAGGAGAAGAAAGTGGTCTATAATGGACCACTTTTTCTTGTCCGATAAACCGAAGCAGTTGGTTGAGAAGGAATCTTAAAGGTCTAACTGGATATTTTATGAAACCTGTAGTTTAAGATCAACGTAAATAAGGTGAAGAAGAATTAAACAAAGTGAGGTGTTACCGTTGAAAATTGATATATATAAAATGGAAACATCAAAAGGGAAGTTACAATATAATATCAGTGGGGGCGGAAAACCAAATATCGTTTTGATTAACGGCGGATCAGGACCAATAGAAGGTTGGATGAAAATAATACCAAAAATTTCAGAATTAGTATCAGTATTTTCCTACAATCGATTTGGTGTTGCTGGTAGCGATAAACCGAAAGAACCTCAAGATGGATTAACAATTGTTAGAACTCTACATGAGGCATTAACAATGGCGGGATTTGAACCTCCATTTTTACTAGTTGGTCATTCGCTAGGTGGGTTATATGCAAATCTGTATGCTCGACTCTATCCAAACGAAACAGCTGGTATTATCTTTTTAGAATCTAGTCATCCAAAAGATTTAACCCTTAATGAATATCAAAGTAGAACAGTAAAAGCAATTAATAAGGTATTAACAATGTTTGATTCCTTGTCTTCCCATAAACAATTCAATGAAGTTAATTTTGTCAAAGAAACTGCGAATCAAATTCATCAATTAGACACGTTTCCTGAAATACCTGTATATGTAATTACAGGTGGACAAGAAAATCGAATGATGCCAGAGGAAGTTAGAAAAAAGCGATTAAAACATCAATTAGAATTACTTTCGTTGTCACATGACAGCAAACATATTGTTGCAGAGAAAAGTGGACATTTTCCTCAATTATCAGAGCCAAATGTAGTCATTGATACTATTACTGATTGTATAAAGCAAATAAATAACCGATAAATAATTAATGGGCAGTTGTGGAAAATATCTCTGTTTCTAGAATTCTCAAAAGAGTGTGAAGTGTGACACTGCGATTTTCCATAAGGGTGATCGCTTTTTCTTACTCTAGAAAAGGGGCAGGATTATTAAACAAATAATTAAAAAAGAGGGATTATGTGAAAAGCTATTATGCTATATTCTTTTGCTTAGCAATTACATTACATAATTTAGAAGAAGCCTTATGGTTACCTAAATGGTCTCAGCTTGATTCATCCTTTCAAAATACAGTAACACCCAATGAATTTCATTTTGCAGTGTTGATTATTACTGCACTTGCATATTTAGTAGCATTTCTGTATATAAACTTTTCAGAATCAAATATCATTAAGTGGGCATTTATTGGCTTTATAGGCTCTATGATTTTTAATGCAATTTTTCCGCATCTAATAGCTACTTTATTAATGAAAACATACGCACCTGGTTTAGCTACAGCTCTACTATTAAATATACCAATCAACACCGTTATACTATTTAAATTACATGATTTAAAATTGGTTACTCTAAAAGAAATAGTTTTATCAACAGCTGTAATTGGAATAATTTTATTAGCTATGATTCCTCTTTTGTTTATGTTCGGAGGAAATTTACTAAATTATTAATCGAATGACACCTTTAATGGGGAGAGATCACTTTATTATACTAAAGTAGGTTAGTGTAGAATACTAGTCAGGCATAGGGATGAGTTCTTCCCTCTTCCTGACCAACCGAAATAATAGACTGCCGACAAACTTAAAACACATAGGTTTGTCGACACCTTAAGCAGCCAAGGCTGCTATTTTTTCCTCCACCTTAATAACGGCTTTGAAATAATCGGCGTCAACACACCTGAAAGAATCGCTTCAGTAATACCATTAGTGGCTACAATGCTCAGCAGCGCAGGCAAGAGCTGCTCCATATCCAACTTCAAAAAGTTCGCATACGGCTCCCCATAAAATAAATAAATGAATCCAAGCACTAAAACCGTATTTGTTAAAGATCCCAGCACACCGGCAACACTCATTCTTACTGTTTCATTGAGCTTCCCGCTGAGTAATCTATGGAACACATATGCAGCAACCACACCAATTAAAATCCGAGGCAAAACGGATACAAGCGGATTCGTGAAAACAATTGGTGCAATTACGCTTGTCGGGGCGACAAATGCCCTGATGAACGTGATAATTCCCCAAATCCCGCCTACAAGGGCTCCTTCCTTCGTTCCGAGGACAATTGCTGCGATAATGACCGTTACCTGAATAAACGTCAAGCTAAGCGGTCCAATCGGGATATATCCTAAAAAAGGGATGGTCGTTTGAATAATGATAATGGCAGAAAGCATCCCTAATAGGACCATTCGGAATGTCTTGTTTTTTTTGTTCATGAATAAACTCCTCTTAAAAATAATATACTCTTCGTTTTCATTCTACACAAAAGAGACAATAGGGGGACAGGCTAAAGAGCGTTTTTTTTCTAGATGAGGCCAGTTTTGCTTTTTTATATGCCAATTCTGATGTCAAAATGACAGTCATTTTGGTGCATTTTTTTTAGTAAAGCACCTCAAAACGGAACCCTTTATGTTTATCCCTGCAAGCTTTTATATTACACTAAAGACAACACAATTAACGTTCATGAGGTGTAATATGGGAAATGATCTTCTTGCAACCTTGATGGAAATAACAGAAGAAGAACAGATGATTCTCGAGCAAAGTAGTGAAATAAAAAAGGACCTTTATACAAATCAAACGTCTTTTATTATTGAAAGCGAAAAGTTCTTGAATCAAAACGAGATGATTATGCTTAGAAAGCATACACGATTTATTGATTTTCCCAAGCATCGTCACAATTATATCGAAATTAATTATGTGTTTCATGGTGAGTTAAAACAGAAGGTTGGAACGGAGAATGTCCACTTAAAGCAGGGCGAGCTTTTATTTTTGAATCAGCATATTGAACACGAAATTGAAGCTTGTGCAAAAGAGGATATTATCATTAATTTTATTATTCAGCCAAAATTCTTTGATTTCATTTTTTCCTATTTATCCTCAACCAATTTAATGAGTAACTTCATCATAAACAGTCTCTATAATCACACGCAGAATGGACAATACTTGTACTTTGCTGTTACACATGTGGAGGCCATTCAAGAGTTAATTAAGAAAATGATGGATGAAATTATGGTACCATCGTTATTTTCAGAGTCTACTTTGAAGCTTTATATGGGGCTTTTAATGATAGAGCTTTTAAAGAACACGGATAAATTAAAGCAAAATGAACTAAGCACGGAACATCACTATATCCTTGTCGAGACGATGAAGTATATTGATGAGCACTATCAAAATGCTTCTCTTTATGAGTTGGCTGAGCAATTGAATCAGCCACACTACGCGGTCAGTAAGCAAATTAAGCAAGCGACGAAATATACTTTTAAGGAGCTTTTACAAGAAAAAAGACTTACGAAAGCAAAAGAGTTTCTAGAAAGAACCGAAATGCCCATTACAAAAATCATTGATGAAGTTGGCTACGATAATATGAGCTACTTCTACCGGATATTTAAAAGCAAATACGGAAAAACTCCAAAGGAATATCGAGTGGAGCTGAAAGGCAGGTGAACTTTGTGTTCAGCTGTTTTTTATTGGATTTTGGAGATTGAGGACAAACTTTTAGGCCATAAAAAGTCGAGATCGCAAATAAACTTTAGGAATAGCAAATAAGGATGATGAATAGCAAATAAAAATTCAGGATCGCAAATAAATTTGTAGGATCGCAAATAAAAATTCAGGATCGCAAATAAATTTGTAGGATCGCAAATAAAAATTCAGGATCGCAAATAAATTTGTAGGATCGCAAATAAAAATTCAGAATCGCAAATAAATTTGTAGGATCGCAAATAAAAATTCAGGATCGCAAATAAATTTGTAGGATCGCAAATAAAAATTCAGGATCGCAAATAAATTTGTAGGATCGCAAATAAAAATTCAGGATCGCAAATAAATTTCTAGAATCGCAAATAAAATCTGGGAATCGCAAATATATCCTAGAAATAGCAAATAAACACCGGAAAAATAGCTAGAAGGGTAACCATATTATTCAAATTTGTTTTTCTAGTACTCTAGAGCAACAAAAAAGCACTGACCGAATGGAATTTCGGCCAGTTTTTTATTTTTTTCATGAAAAATTGGCCTTTCTATTCAATTTAAGCTTATGCCTGTCGCCTCTGACCAAGCTGCCTAAGCTTTTCTCTGTCCAGCATGGCACGAAGGGATGAGCGAGCTTATGACATGAAAGTCGTGAAAAATAGAAGCATACGCGTCATAAGAAAAGGTTTTTGACGTGAGAGCTGGGCAAAACAGAGGCATACGCGTCATAAGAAAAAGTTTATGACGTGAGAGCTAGAAAAACATAAGCGTACACGTCATAAGACTTTTTCGTGGAGTCCAGTCCATACGTCGCTAAACAGAAAATTCCGCTTTTCCTCTGTCCAGCTCCGCCTCCTTGACCCTCGAGGTCATAAGTCGATCCCTTTTGGAAAGCAGGCTTTCCGTCAGGGCTCGCCTTATGCTTGTCGGGTCAGAACAGTCGGCTCCGCTTTTCTTTGTCCAGCTCCAGCAGCTAGGGGCTCGGGGTCATAAGCCAACTCGCTCCAGAAGGCAGGCCTTCCTGCGCGATTCGTCTTATGCCTGTCGCCCCTAAGCAAGCTGCCTCCGCTTTTCTTGCAAATAAGGTCAATAAATTAAATAAATCCCGTTATAGGATATTTCTCTAAATCTAGTATGATAGTAGTATCGTAAGCGGTTACACCAAAAGGAGCGTTGAGGATGAACAAGTACAGTATTGCTGTTGATATTGGTGCTTCAAGTGGAAGATTAATGTTAGGTCATAGAGAAAATGGACATTTACAGTTACGTGAATTATATCGATTTGAAAATAAGATTGTGCAAAAAGGGAACTACTTTTGCTGGGAGCTTGATCGACTGTTTGATGAAATCAAAACAGGGTTAAAAAAGTGCCGTGAACTTGGTATCCAACCAGATAGCATCGGAATCGACACGTGGGCGGTAGATTTTGTCTTACTAGATGAAAATGACCAGCCGCTAACGGAGGCAGTATCCTACCGTGATCCACGAACCGATGGCATGATGGAAGAGGTATTCGAGCTCATCTCCAAGGAACGCCTTTACCTTGAAACAGGGATCCAATTTCAAAAGTTCAACACGATTTATCAGTTATATTCCTTGAAAAAGAACCATCCCGATATCTTAGCGAAAGCAAAATCCTTTTTAATGATACCGGATTATTTGAACTTTTTACTCACAGGAAATAAATCAAATGAATATACAAATGCGACATCCACACAGCTAGTCAATGCTTTTACGAAAAAATGGGACTACGAACTGCTAGATATTTTAGGGATTAATAAGGACATGTTCCATGAAATCCAGCTGCCAAAGACGATTCTAGGAAATTTGAAGGAAGAGCTAGTATCAGAACTTGGCTTTGATATGAACGTCATTCTCCCTGCCACACATGATACCGGATCGGCGGTGATCTCTGTGCCTGAAGAGGAGAGTACCATTTATATTAGCTCAGGAACATGGTCGTTAATGGGGACGGAGAATCATTTCCCTATCTGTGTCACAAAAGCGCTAGATTACAATTTTACCAACGAAGGCGGTATCGACTATCGCTTCCGTTTCTTGAAAAATATTATGGGACTTTGGATGATTCAAGAGGTCAAGCGAAACTACGATCATGAGTACACGTTCGCTAAACTGGTAGAACTGGCGGAAGAGGCAGGAGACTTCCAATCAATCGTAAACGTCAACGATGATCGATTCTTAAAGCCAGAAAATATGATTCAAGAAATTATGAACTATTGTATCGAAACGGGACAAAGGGTGCCTAGTAAACCAGGAGAAGTCGCAAAATGTGTGTATGACAGCTTAGCATCAAGCTACAAAGAAACCATCGGAGAAATTGAAAGCATTTTTGAAAAATCCTTCGACAAGATCAATGTGATCGGTGGTGGCTGTCAAAATGAAATGCTGAATCAGCTTGTCGCGGACGTGACGAATAAAGAAGTGCTGGCTGGACCGATCGAAGCAACAGCCATTGGTAATATCGTAGCTCAATTGATGGCATTAGGTGAATTTACGGATTTACAGGAAGTACGTTCTGTAATCAAACAATCGTTTGAAGTAAAAAAATACGAACCTACTAAATCAGTAGCCAACTCATAATCGGAAAGGAAGAAAATCATGACTATTAAAGAAAATTTTGAACTAGCGAAGCAAGCATACTCAAAATGGGGAATCGATGTTGAAGAGGTATTACAAAAGCTAAAACAAGTGCCTATTTCTATCCACTGCTGGCAAGGCGATGACGTGGGAGGATTTGAAGTAAATCCTAGTGAGCTATCTGGAGGAATTGATGTAACAGGGAACTACCCTGGAAAGGCAACGACACCGGAGCAATTGCGTAGCGACCTAGAAAAAGCACTGTCACTTATTCCAGGAAAACATCGTGTAAACCTTCATGCCATTTACGCAGAAACAAACGGGGAAGTAGTAGAACGTGATCAGCTAGAGCCGAAGCATTTTGAAAATTGGGTAGCTTGGGCGAAGGAACAAGGATTAGGGCTAGATTATAACCCAACCCTTTTCTCCCATCCAAAAGCATCAGATGGATTAACCCTTTCACATCCAGATGAAGAGATCCGAGAGTTTTGGATTAATCACTGTATCGGAAGTAGAAAAATCGGGGAGTATTTCGGAAAAGAACTAGGAACACCAGCATTAACAAATATTTGGATTCCAGATGGCTATAAAGACATTCCGAGTGACAGACTGACTCCAAGACAGCGCTTGAAGGATTCTTTAGATAAAATCTTTGCTGTACCAGTGGATGAGTCATACAATCTTGATGCCGTAGAAAGCAAAGTATTTGGAATTGGTTCTGAATCGTATGTGGTCGGTTCTCATGAATTTTACTTGGGATATGCATTAAAGAACGATAAAATCTGCTTGCTTGATACAGGGCACTACCATCCAACAGAAACGGTATCCAACAAAATTTCTTCGATGCTTTTATATAGTGACAATTTAGCTCTTCACGTATCAAGACCCGTTCGCTGGGATAGTGACCATGTCGTGATTTTAGATGATGAACTAAAAGAAATTGCCCTTGAAATTGTTCGTAACGATGCCCTGAATCGAGTGATTATTGGACTAGATTTCTTTGATGCAAGTATCAACCGTGTAGCGGCTTGGACAATCGGTACAAGAAATATGGTGAAGGCACTGTTATACGCAATGCTTGTACCAAACGAAAAATTAAAACAGCTTCAAGAAGAAGGCAATTTTACCGAAAGATTAGCATTAATGGAGGAATTCAAAACCTATCCGTTCGGAGCGATTTGGGATTACTATTGTGAACAAATGGGTGTGCCTGTAAAAGAGGCTTGGTTAGAAGAAGTAAAATCATACGAAAAAGAAGTACTTTCAAAAAGATAACAAAAAAGATAAGTAGATCTTCCTTTGTGAGGGTCTACTATCTTTTTGTTTTTCAAAGAATATGCTATAATTTAACATGAAATTAACATAAAAATAAAAGTAATCAAATATAAATCAACGTTCGATCGGGGAAGGGTGTACGTTTGTGCTTGTAGCTGAAAGGCAAAGGAAAATTGTTGATCTAGTCAATGAGCGTTTAAGTATAAGAGTGTCCGAACTGAGCAAAATTTTTTCAGTGACGGAAGAAACCATTCGTAGAGATCTTGAAAAATTAGAAAAGGATGGCTTTTTGGAAAGAAGTCATGGCGGTGCCGTAAGTATTGAAAAGGAAGATAATGAAGTTTCTTATTTGGAAAGAGAAATTACAAGAGCGGCTGAAAAGCGTGCCATTGCGTTAGAAGCGGTAAAAATGGTGGAGCCGGGGGACCAGATCGTTCTTGATGCGAGCACAACCGCTTGGTATATGGCGAAAGAACTGCCAGACATGCCGTTAACGGTACTAACAAATTCGATTAAAGTGGCCCTAGAGCTGAGTAAAAAGGAACAAATTCGTGTCATCTCAACGGGTGGAAACCTGATGTCGATATCTCTTTCGTATGTGGGTCCTCTAGCAGAACGTTCCTTGAAAATGTACCATGTGAACAAAATGTTCTTTTCATGTAAGGCGATTCATCCAGATGGTGGACTTAGCGATACGAATGAATTGCAAGCGTTATTAAAAAAGGATATGATTCAGATTGCTGATAAAGTGATCTTAATGGCGGATTCCAGCAAGTTTGGAAAAAGAGCCTTCTCTCAAATAAACTCATTATCAGCAGTGCATAGCATTATTACCGATTCAAACATGGATGATCGAACACGAGAGAGGCTTGAAGAAAAGGAAGTTAAATTACTATTTGTAAATATATAAGATGAAAAACAGACCAAGTTAGGTCTGTTTTTTTTACTACAAAGAAGTTATTTAAATGGTCGTACCAGATGAACCGCTAGAACCGCCCCTCTAGATTTGGGAATTATTTCAAAAATATATTGCGTTGTATAGGTGGAAGTAGGATAATTATTTACGATTTACCTACTATATCGTATATAAAAATTTTGCTAGAAAAATAGATAGTAACCGGTCAGGTAAGGGGGATTTTGGTTGGCTAAGATTATGGTGGTTGATGATGAGTCTCCTATTCGGGAGCTTGTCCGATTATATTTGGAAGATGAGGGATTTGAGATTGTGGAGAAGGCGAATGGAGTGGACGCGTTGGAGTATGCGGAAAACAATCCTCTCGATTTAGTTATTCTCGATATTATGATGCCAAAATTAGATGGCTGGGGGCTATGCAAGGAGCTTCGGGAGCTTGGAGATATTCCGATTTTAATGATTACCTCAAAGGGAGAAGCTCAGGATAAGATTAAGGGCTTTAAGCTTGGAACCGACGATTACTTAGTAAAGCCCTTTGATCCACTGGAGCTTGTGATGCGGGTAAGAGCCTTGCTGAAGCGTTATCGAATTTCTGCCTCTCATGTGATTAAGCTTGGAGAGCTTGAATTAGACCGGAAAACCTACCATATTGTCTATCCAGATAAACGAAGGGTAACCATTCCGATGAAGGAGTTTGAGTTACTTTATAAGCTGGGCAGCTATTCAGGTCAGCTGTTCACACGTGACAACCTTATTGAACAGATTTGGGGCATAGATTATGAGGGGGATGAGCGGACAGTTGATGTACATATCAAGCGGCTTCGGGAACGATTTGCGGAGTTTGAATCTGATTTCAAGATTGTAACCATCCGTGGTCTCGGGTATCGATTGGAGGTGTATCGCAATTAAGTCGCTTTATACTCGTATTGTCGTTATTTTTGTTAGTGTTGTGATGGTTAGTTTGTTTGTTGCCTATCTGGGAACGACTTATTTATATAAAGATGTTATTCATAAGGAGATTCGCCGAATCCTACTCGAAAATGGTGAAAAGGTGATCGAACTCTATGAGACTTCTAATTCTGACGATGTTGTGCAATTTACTCAAACATTTACAGGGACAATTGGAAGTAGGCTTCAGCTATATAATCAGGAGGGGGTTCCTCTACTCGATGAGGACTTGAAGGTTGAAACAAAAGATGTAGAATCCGTTCTCTCAGGGGAAGTAGAGGAAAAGATCTTTGAAGGAGAAATTCAAGTCCCGGTCGTGGGGATTCCCTTTTCGGATAATGGTGAGTCCTTTGCATTATTTATCAGCGTAGAGAGAAATAAGGTGGAAGAGGAAACGATGAATTCGATTCACCTCATGTACGTCTTTATTCTCTTTTTAGGAAGTCTATTGATTATCATTGGTGCTCGTTATGTCGTGAATCCTCTTGTTCGGCTAACCGAAGCAACGAGGAAGATGGCGCAAGGGAACTTTAAAATTGAACTCCCAACAAAACGTAAGGATGAGATTGGAGTCTTAAGTACCAGTTTTAATGAAATGGCAAGGGAACTTGGGAAGCTTGATCAAATGCGTCAGGAATTTGTAGCCAATGTCTCCCATGAAATTCAATCACCGCTCACCTCCATCTCAGGATTTTCAAAGGCATTACAACAAAAGCAAGTAAATGAGGAAACTCGGAATCGGTATTTGAAAATCATTGAACAGGAAAGCGAACGGTTATCACGCCTTGGAAGAAATCTGCTTCACCTTTCTCATTTGCAGCATGACCAACATAAGCTTACCTTGGTAACTTATCGTTTAGATGAGCAGTTGCGGAGTGTAGTAATTGGTCTAGAACCACAATGGTCTGCAAAAAGCATTTTGTTTGATATTCAGCTAGAGCCGATAACTATAGAGGCAGATGAGGATCAGCTGAAACAGGTATGGATGAATATTATTAATAACAGTATTAAATTCACCCCAGCTCAAGGGAATATTGCTGTTGAAGCTACTGTTAATAATAATCAAATCACTGTTTCGATTAGTGATAATGGTGTGGGGATACCAAAAGAAGAACGAAAGGATATTTTTAAGCCTTTCCACAAGGTTGATAAGTCCCGTGATCCTTCGATCAAAGGAAACGGGCTAGGATTATCGATTGTAAAACAAATTATTGATTTACATCATGGCCATATAGAAGTGGCTGAAAGTCCTTCGGGAGGGGCGAAGTTTATCGTGACAATACCCCAACTATAAATAAAGTAATAACTGAGAAAGGAGTATTTTTACTCCTTTCTCTTTTTTTATTTGCGTTCATATTCAGTTCATATAGAGGATTTATCATACAGTTCATAGCCACTCACTAGCGGGTTTTTTAAGAAAGGGGGCTTTAGTATGAAGGTTCGAAAAATTCTTTTTTTACCATTACTTCTTTCAATCATCTTTTCTTCAAATTGGGTAATTGATTTAGCAACTTATTTGAGAAGAGGCCTGGCCATCCTCACCTTGGGAATGACTTTGTGGTTCATTTATGACCATTTGAAAGTACCGGATTTACCGGGCAGGATCATCATCGTTTTATGTGTCATCGTTGTCTCCTCGGTTCTGCTTGTCTTAGGTACCCTGTTAAAAACAGGTTGGTAAAAAATATTACTTGTGTTCATATTCAGTTCATATTGGAGGGTTACTGTAGGTTCATCGAAAAAAAGTGAAAACAAAAATAAGGAGAGATTATATGAATATTTTTCTTTTACACTGGGCTGTATTTATTTTTCTTGTAGGTCTGGTTTTATCATTACCGCTTGGGGCCGTTTATTATTTGAATCATTCACAGCTTAAGCAGTTCTTTACGAATCCGAGGAAACTGAAAGCAGCACATTTGGATTTTATCATGCAGGCATTTTCGATAGGATTGGTTTTCTTGCTAGAGATTGGTACGAACATGAGGGTTCCGACCTACGCTGTGATCCCACTGGCATTTGGAACCTTTTGTAATCCATTTATCTTTTTAATGGAGGCAACGCCTTTGTATAAAAAGGCCTATATAAAATTACTTTACCAAACCTTAAAAGGCGTAAGCCCTTCGGCACTATTTTTCGCATGGTTTGTGGTTGCTTTTTTGTACTTACCAGCATATATCATGTGGCTTCTTCTAGCTTTTGTGTTACTACTAACCTTTACATTTGTAGCATTTAGCAGAAAAACCAAGATGATTTCATCGACTAAAAAAATAATTGATATTGGAGGAAAACAATCATGATTACTGTAACAGATGTTTCAAAAGTGTACTCTTTAGAGTCAGGAGATTTTTATGCCTTAAAAAACAACCATATTCACATTCAAAAAGGAGAATTTGTAGCGATCATGGGTCCGAGTGGCTCGGGAAAAAGTACCTTACTTCAGCTGTTAGGCGGACTTGATTCTCCTAGTTCAGGAAAAATTGTCGTGGATGATGTGGAACTAAACACTTTAAACGAAAAAGAACTTACCCAGTTTCGACGTACGAAATTAGGATTTGTCTTTCAGAACTATCAGCTATTACCGATGATGACGGTTGGAGAAAACATTGCCTTGGCCCTTTCTGCAAACAATGCGTCAAAAGCGAAAATCAAAACGACTGTCAAGCAGCTGTTGTCAGATGTGAACCTGGAGGGAAAAGAAACACAATTCCCTTCTCAATTAAGCGGTGGGCAGCAACAGAGGGTAGCGATCGCAAGAGCCTTAGCGATGAAGCCAAGTTTGATTTTAGCTGATGAACCCACAGGAAACTTGGATCAAAAAAACGGAGAAGACATATTACGACTACTTTCAAAGCTTAATAAAGAAGAACAAATCACGATTGTGATGGTAACTCATGATTTACAAGCAGCACAAGTAGCTGATCGTATTATAACGGTTCGTGATGGATTAATAGTAGAAGATGGAATGAAAGGTGGTTATCAAAATGAAACAGTGGCAAATCGCATGGCGTAACTTAATGCTGAGGAAGATGAGAACCTTCCTTACGATTCTATCTATTGTCATAGGGGTGGCATCCACGTTTTCTGTGATTGCAGCCGTAGATTCCGCAGAGAAGTCTTTCCCTATTTTTATAAAAGAGGCCTTTGCGAAGGCAGACTTTACTATCGCAGGTACAGAGGCTTATTTTTCGGAGGATGTTCTTACGCAAACGGAATCCATTGAACACGCGACATCTATTGCCCTTTTAAAAGAAAATTCCAAACTTGTCTTGGAAGATAAAGAGGTTTCTGCGATTCAAAAAAGGGTGGTCATAACAGGGTATAGCAAGCTTGATACGTCTGTTACTGGGTTCAAAATAATGGAAGGGGACCTAAATGGCAAAGGTGCCGTCATTACAGACAGAACAGCCAAGGTGTGGGGAACGAAAATTGGAGATTCCATCTCCATTGATACAGATGATGGAGTGAAAGAAATCGAAGTTTCTGCGATTGTGAAGTACACACAAGATTTAATGGGACCATCTAGCTGGAATATGGCGAAGTATCACCACTGGGCAATCGCTGTTCCACTACCTGTTGTGCAGGAGTGGTTTGGTCATGAAGGGGAAATCCAAGGTATTCAAGTGAGAGCGAGTGATACAGAAAGTTTAGCAGCGGTAGAACAGGAAGCTGATCAACTTGTAAAAAATAATGCAAACATTTATATGCAACCAGTCGTTGTGAATGTGGATGAAGAGTTTCAAAAGATGGATTCCTTTTTCTTGGCTCTTTATATTGCAGGATTTCTAGGAATTGCACTTAGTGCCTTCATTATTTTTAACTCCCTGTATGTCAGTATTAGGGAAAGAAAAAATGAGTTTGCCGTTCTGAAAACGATTGGATACACTCCTGGTCAATTACAGGTCATGGTACTGACAGAGGTAATCCTATTAGCTCTAGTTGGTACAGGGATTGGTCTAGTGATTGGATACGGTATGGCGCTTGGCTTAACAGCCCTCGTCTTCATGCTCATTGGAATTACTGATGGAAATAGCATGGTGCTAGTACCAGGAATCATCTTATCGTTAATTGCAGGTTTGGTTGTTCCAATTGCTGCAGCGTGGTATCCGATACGAAACGTTGGCAAAATTAGTGTCATTGAAGTGCTGAAGGAGAATAAAGCGAAAGCAAAAGTAGGGACGAATAAGTGGGTTGGAATCGTCGGAGTTTTACTGATAGGATCTAGCTTTTTTATTAAGCATTTGCTATTGGTTTTGCCCCTTATGGTTGGGATTGCGTTGATTTTCCCCTATCTATTTAAAATGTTTGGTTGGGTGATGAAAGGATTCTATGGAGTAGTTTTTCGATTTTCGGGAGACATGGCAATGCGCAACTTGAATCGAAACCTAAGTCGTTCTTCCATGACTTCAGTGATTCTCTGTCTTGGGATTGCCATGATTGTCCTAATGGCATCCCTAAACTCTGCGCTTTTACAGACATATGAAAAAGTAATTCATTCCACTTATGGTGGGAATCTTGATATTATGTTCCACCATATTGAAGAGGAAGACCTTGCGACCATTAAAGCGACAAGAGGAGTGGCAGATGCAACGACGTATTCTAAGCAGTCAATCATTTGGACTCTTGATGGTCAAAAAAGAATGCTCCCGGTGTTCGGTGTTGGGGAGGAATGGATTGATCGTTTCCCACTATTTACTAGCGAGGAATGGACACATAGTGAATTAATTGGAAGCCTAAAGAATGATGAAATTGTCCTCGACCAAACTTCCTTCGACGTATGGGGAGGAAAAATCGGTGAAAGTATTACGCTTGATACCTTGGACGGGGTGAAGCCTTTTAAGGTGGTCGCTGTTGTCAGTACAATGAAAAACAATGGCTATAGTGCGTTTGTAAAGGATGTCCATTTTAAAGAAAACTTTGGAGTGAAGTATGAAAGAAACGCACTGGTTATTAAGGCAGAAGAAACAAGTTCACTTCAACTACGAGAAAACATCTATGGGCAATTTGGTGAGAGAATTGAAGAAATGTGGGGACCTGAGGATTGGGTATCCGTTATTGGAGCAGTCGTTACGAGCTCATTTAGCATTATAAATGCACTCGTTGTTCTTGCGATTATCATTTCAGGTATCGGAATCACGAATACATTGCTCATCAATATTATGGAGCGCATCCGCGAGATTGGAATGATGCGTGCAGTCGGGGTTACGAGGAAGCAAGTTATCAGAATGATTCTTTTAGAAGGGTTTGGAATTGGCTTAGCGGCAACCGTAATCGGAATTTTATTCGGGATCCTGCTAATCTATATGACTTCCGGTTTCATGGAGTACAATACTTTAACCTTTGAATTCGGAGTTTCCAACCTAATCATTTCATTGATCTTCTTATTTGGAATAATCATCAGCTTGATTTCAAGTTTTACACCATCAAGAAGAGCAGCCAAAATCCCGTTGAACGAAGCATTGCGATACGAGTAAGTGTGACAGGGGGACGGTTCTTATGTATCGTTCCCCTACTAATTGAATGAGGTGTTGACATATGTTTAATAAGTTATTGATGCTATTTATTTCGGCGGTAGTGCTTCTTTCAGCGTGCGGTACGGACTCCTCTTGGGAAGAAGAAGAGGTTGTTGAGGAAAGCAATAGGATTATCACGGAAGATGTTGATGTAGATTGGGAGATTGATAAAGAACTAGCTTCTGGAAAAGAGAATATCATACAGCTTACTGTTTCAAATAATGGGGAGTCGGTTGATCATTTTGAAGTGAACCATGAAAAGCTGCTCCATTTAATTCTTGTAAGTAAGGATTTATCTTATTTTAATCATATCCATCCAGAATACAAGGGAGATGGAGTGTTTGAAGTCAAAAATAAGTTTCCGGCAGGAGGGGAGTACCGAATGGTTGCGGACTTCAAACCAACAAACGGAAGTTCCATGAGTAAGATGGCCTGGGAAACCGTCGAAGGGGATACAGCACAGCCAATAGCTGTTACCGTTGACGAAAATCTAGAGAAAACCGCAGAAGGAATGAACGTAGCCTTATCGATTGAACCGGGCCTTGCAGCTGGAGAAGAACGTACGATGAAATTTACTCTAACCGAAGGAGATAAAAAGCTGCCAGTCACAGACCTCGAACCATATCTAGGCTCAATCGGACACGTCGTGGTTTTATCAGAAGATGGTGAAAGATACTTACATGTGCATGCATTAGAAGGTCAAGGTAGCGGACCAGAAGCATTATTTGAAACAGAATTTCCGGAAAGTGGAATATATAAAATTTGGGGCCAATTCCAACGAAACGGTAAGGTTGTTACAGTACCTTTTGTAGTAGAGGTTCCGTAGAGTTCATTCCTTGTGAAAGGGTTGATATAGGTTAATGAAGGTTGGATTAGTACGCCATTTTAAAGTGACCCATGGGTATCCTAAAAAATATATTACCGCTGAGGAACTTGTAAAATGGGAGAAGGAATATAATGAGTCGAATGTAGAAGAAAAGGAAATAGAATTATCTCAAGTTAAATGGGAAAAATGTTTTTCAAGTGACTTACCAAGAGCTAGGATAACAGCTGAAAGATATTTTGATGGCATTATTATTTATCTTGAAGAATTAAGAGAAGTTGCCCTTTCTCCATTCTTTCAGAAGAAGATTAGGTTGCCTCTATTTATTCATATCCTTTTTATCAGATTTGCTTGGCTAGTCAATCATAAATCCCAGCAAGAGAAAAAAAGTGACGTTCTAAAACGAGTGAATAAGGCTTTGGATCTTGCCTTACAATCAGGTGAAAATGTTCTAATTATCAGTCATGGGGGCATAATGCTGTACATGAGTAAGGAATTAGAAAAGAGAGGTTTTCGAGGGCCAAAATTCAGAAGACCAGAAAATGGGGTGCTTTATACATTTGTTAAATGATTGTTTTCTTTAGGAACTAATAACTTAATGAGAAACACACATATAAGACATTATGTGTGTTCTTTTTTATATCAACTTGGTTAGCCTAGGGACCTTGTTTTATTCTAATAACAGAATTAAACAAATTGTATTTGTGGCGAAAATGTTAATGAACAAAAACAAACAAAGGTATATTATCTGTATTTGTGTTGAATATATATAGACTGGGGAGTAAGATAAAGGTATAGGAAATGAAAGGGAAAGGATAATTGAAAACCCTTTCTCATTTTAAAAACGTTTGTGAAATAGTGAACAAATGTTGGAGGAGGAACAAAAGATGAGCAATGCACGTGTGTATTATGTACCAAGCACCAACCTAATGGGCAGAGGCTGTTTAAAAGAACTGCCAGCACTTGTAAAAGAACTCGGACAAAAAAAGGCATTAGTTGTAACGGATAAGTTCTTGAATCAATCCGGTTTAGCAGGAAAAGTTCTTGCGGAACTAGATACGATTGATCTAGAATACGTCATCTTTGATGATGTCAAACCAAATCCTACGGTCCAAAATGTGTATGAAGGGTTTGAGGTATTTAAGGAAAATGCTTGTGACTTCATCGTATCAATTGGTGGAGGATCTCCTCAGGATGCTGCAAAGGCAATTGGACTTTATGTAACCAATGGAGGAGATTTACGAGACTATGAAGGTGTTGGAAAAACAAAGAATAAATCGGTACCGATTGTTGCTGTCAACACGACAGCTGGTACATCTAGTGAATTTACCATTAACTACGTGATTACAGATACGGAACGAGAAGTGAAAATGGTTATGGTAGATAAAAACAGCTTAGTGACCATCTCTGTAAATGACCCGGAACTTATGGTTGATAAACCAGCAGATTTGACCGCTGCAACAGGTGTGGATGCACTCACCCATGCAATTGAAGCGATCGTGACTCCAGGAGCGTTCCCTGTTACAGATGCAACCGCATTAGCTGCTGTTGAAATCATCTTTAACTACTTGCCTCGTGCTGTAAAAGATGGTCATGATATTGAAGCTCGTGAACAGATGACATATGTGATGTTCTTAGCGGGTATTGCCTTTAACAATGCAGGACTAGGTTTTGTTCATGCGATGGCGCACCAGCTTGGCGGTGTGTACGATCTTCCACACGGAGTATGTAACGCCATGCTTCTTCCGATTGTTGAAAGAGAAAATGCGAAACGTGATCCAAAGAAATTCCGTTTAATTGCAAAAGCAGCAGGCATTCAAGTGGAAGGAAAAACAGATGAGCAATGCGCAGATGAAGTGATTGAAGCAATTAAAGCTCTATGTAAGGAAGTAGGAATTCCAAGTACCCTTGCTGAGTTAGGTGTGACGGATGTGGATTTAGATAAACTAGCAACAAATGCTTTAGCAGATGCTTGTGCACCGGGTAATCCATTTCAGCCAACAAAAGAAGAAGTGATTGAAATGTTTAAAGAAATTGCTTCTCCTGTAGTCATGAGTTAATGACGGAGTTAGCAAGTATATAATGACACATAAAATAGCGTGAGAATTTTGATATGCTCCCGATAAAGTAGACAGATGAAATAATAAAAAATCTGTTTACTTTATTGGGGTTTTTTTTTATGGCGAAAAGTGCATATTCAGCACAAGAAAAATTAGAATTTATTATCAAATACCAAAACAGCTGCAGTCCTTGATTATCTTTCTGGGAACTATTCTATGAATGAGGTTGTACGGAAGTATGAAATGTCCAGTCGTTCACTTTTGAAACAATGGATAAGGAATTATAATGATCATAGAGAAGACGGTCTCAAGGATAAGCGCGGCCAGCGTAAAGTAGAACCGGAGTTAACCCCCGAAGAAAAAATCCAACGCGAAATGAAGCGATTGGAGAGGGAAAATGAGCGTCTTCGGGCCGAGAATGCATTCTTAAAAAAGTTGGAGGAACTCGAAAGGAGGCGTTTAAAGAAACGTCATTAAGCCAAATTCGATTAACAGATAAATATATAGCCATTCAGGAACTTCATGAGGAAGAGAAATTCTCCATTGTGCTATTATGCAAGATTGCGAGAATTCAACGTTCTTCTTATTATAAATGGCTTAATCGCACCCCTTCAGATAATGAGAAATTGAATGAGAAAATTCTAGAGGAAATAAAAACTTTATATGAGAAAGTGAACGGAATATATAGATATCGTCGCATGACGATGAACTGAACCGTACCTTATCAACGCCTATAAATCATAAGCGAGTATATCGATTGATGAGAATCGCCGGAATCCAATCGTTGATTCGACGCAAAGGCAAAAAATATAAGCCAAGTACACCCAAACATGTCGCTGAAAACATCTTGAACAGAGAATTCACCGCAGAGAACCCAAATGAAAAATGGTTAACAGATGGGACTGAAATGAAATACGGGGCTACACATAAGGCTTATTTGAGTGCAATTTTAGATTTGTGCGATGGATCCATTGTTAGTTATATATTAGGAACTTCTAATAATAATTCGTTGGTATTTAAAACTTTCGAATTAGCATTGGAAGCTAATCCGGGAGCAAAACCCCTCTTCCATAGTGATCGAGGATTTCAATACACTTCCCCTGCTTTTAAAAGGAAAATTGATAAAGCAGAGATGGTTCAAAGTATGTCGAGGGTCGGAAGGTGTATTGATAATGGACCAATGGAGTCTTTTTGGGGAACATTGAAAAGTGAAAAGTATTATCTGAACAAGTACAGCACCTTTGAAGAGTTGAAAAAAGACATTGAGGAGTACATAAAATTTTATAATTATGAAAGATTACAAAAAAGACTAAACGGCCTTAGTCCCTTAGAATACAGGGCTAAAGCCGCTTAGTGTCGTTTTTTTATTTCCACTGTCTACTTGACGGGGGGCACTTCATTTGACTCACGCTATTTTTCTTTTAAACAAAGGAATATTAATGTAATCAAGTTTAATTGGCATTCGATTTCCTGCAAGCCCTGTCCGAATACCCTCCGGATTCGGACATCCAAGAGCAAACTCCATCAATTCCTGTCCAAATACCCCCAGAATTTGTATTAATCAATTCTATGAAAATGGCTACTCTTTTAGAGAGTCAATATTATTTCTCGCATCACGATTTTCGGAAGCTGAATGGCTATCTTCTTCAACGCCCTCACCCATTTGGTTACCAATCGCACCGCCTGAAACACCGCCTATCACAGCACCAACTAGTCCAAATGGAGAACCGATCATCGCACCCGCAACGGCTCCATTTAAAGTTCCTGCTGCTTCACTATAGTCATTGACACCTTGATTGTTGACCTTTTCTTCCACATTTTCATCCTCGAAGTTATTGCGTTCGTTACTCTGATTCATCTACTCACTTCCTTGTTTATAAGTGAAAAATTTGGTGTACTATCCTAAACATATACTACCCAGCCGAAGTCGTTTTACTCCCTTTGTTTAGTGGTAGATTTCTAAGTTTCATTAAGAGTTGAGTGTTATACACAAACAGATGTAAACTACCAATAACTAATTAAACAGATTAACTGGAGGAAATGAGATGAAATATTTTGTAGTTGATGCTTTTGCAGAAAAGGTTTTTGAAGGAAATCCAGCAGGAGTCTGTATCATGAATGATTGGATTTCAGATGAACTTATGCAGAAAATAGCCATTGAAAATAATTTATCAGAAACAGCTTTTGCAGTAAAAGAAGAAGCAGGTCCCTATCGGCTTAGATGGTTTACACCTGGAGGAGAGATTAATCTTTGTGGGCACGCTACGTTAGCAACGGCATTTATCATACTAAATTATTATGAGAAGCAATTGGATTGTGTCAAGTTCCATACAATTAGTGGAGAATTAACTGTAAATAAACAAGATGATTTATATGAACTGGATTTCCCTTCCGTTCCTTTAGAAGAAATTTCTGTTACGGATCAAATGATCAGCGCTTTGGGAATTGTGCCAAAAGAAACCTACTTAAATAGAGATCTTGTATTCATACTGGAGTCCGAGGAAGAAGTGAGAAACGTAAGCCCTGACTTTGCCAAATTAGAAACATTACCAGAAGGATTGGGTGTTTGTGTTACGGCCAAAGGTAGCACATATGATTTTGTCTCTCGAGGATTTTTCCCTAAGCTAAAAATTAATGAAGATCCCGTAACAGGTTCATTACATTGTGGCTTAATTCCTTTTTGGGCCAATAGACTGGGAAAAGAGGAAATGGTGGCTAGACAATTATCAAATAGAGGTGGAACACTTTATTGTAAACATGAGGGTACACGAGTGAAAATTGCTGGAAGTGCCGTTTTATATTCAGTAGCCGAGATAAACATTGGGGATCAAGTATAATTCAAGAATAAGGTGATTTTTCGATAAACCAGGGGTGAAGGGTTGGGATGTATTCATTAAAGTTGGGTTATTTTATTATTATCATACGTTCCTCATCAGGAGTGTTCATCGTTCCTTTTGAAAATGAATTTGGATGGGATCGGTCAACCATTTCATTTGCTATTGCGAAGGAACGTATTGTAGTTAAGGAAAATGAATCTTCTATAGCTAACTAAATGAAAAGGCCGAATATCCCATGATATAGAAAATGGGATATCGGCTTTCGTTCCAAGTATATTTGAAATTAATTATGACCCACTATACGATGCGGTACATATGGTTCTTCAAGGAATGCAATTTCTTCCGGTGAAAGCTTTACTGATAAAGCACCTACAGCATCCTCAAGATGTGATATTTTTGTTGCCCCGATTATTGGAGCTGTTACTGTCTCTTTTTGTAATAACCAAGCAAGTGCAATATGTGTACGTTGAACACCGTGTTTTTCTGCAATAGATGCTACTCGCTCAACCACTAATCGGTCGCCATCGGCAGTCGCATCGTATTTTGACTTTTGGACTTGATCGGTTTCCGAACGAAGTGTGGTTTCGGACCAGTCGCGCGTTAATCTACCTGATGCAAGTGGGCTATATGGAGTAACACCAATTTTCTCTTCCTTACAAAGTGGTAGCATTTCTCTTTCCTCTTCACGGTAGATGAGGTTGAGATGGTTCTGCATAGAGACAAATTTCGTCCAACCATTTTTTTCAGCCACATGTAAAGCTTTTTGGAATTGCCAAGCAAACATGGCAGAAGCACCAATGTATCTTGCTTTTCCTGACTTCACTACATCATGCAAGGCTTCCATTGTTTCTTCAATAGGAGTAGTATAGTCCCAGCGATGGATGATATAAAGATCTACGTAATCTGTTTCCAATCGCTTAAGGCTCTTATCAATTTCACTCATTATAGCTTTTCGAGAAAGGCCCGAACCATTTGGACCTTTGTGCATTTGCCCGTGTACTTTGGTTGCTATTACTACTTCGTCACGATTAGCGTAATCTTTCAGAGCCCTTCCAAGATATTCCTCACTTGTGCCAAGAGAGTATACATTGGCAGTATCAAAAAAATTAATCCCTAATTCAAGCGCCTTCTTTATCACGGGGCGAGAGTCCTGCTCGTTAAGTACCCATTGGTGAACCCATTTATTTGCGTCTCCAAAACCCATACATCCAAGACAAAGTCGAGATACATCTAAGCCAGTATTACCAAGTTTCGCATACTCCATTTGATTGTTCCCTCTCTTTTGTTTATTTGCCACGTTTAACGTGACCTCTTTGGAAATAATTATGCCATAAATAATAAATAACCCTTAACCCATTCCTATCAAGTTTTTGCCTAATCCTATCAACCACTCTTACCCTACCAACGAATATCAGATATAATGACTGAAGATGGAGAAAAAGGAGAATAAATGATGTCTGAGAAAACCTACAAACAGCAACTAGAACTTGCTAATCTCATAGAGAACTTTTCCAAACAGGATGGTGTCCATTCTACATTAATCCCCTCTTTATTTCTCATTCGTGAATCCATTATTACGGAACCTTTATCTAGAGTGAACGAGCCGTCTTTTTGCATGATTCTCCAAGGTGAGAAGGAAGTGATATTGGGAGAGGAACGATTCTTGTATGGTCCTGGGCATTATATTGTGGCCTCAGTTGATTTGCCAGTAACAGGGCAAGTGATCAAAGCCTCAACAGAATTGCCCTATTTAGCTTTCAAACTTGAATTTACCTCAACTGAAATTTTAGAAGTTATAAATGAAACAGATATTCCATTTAATCAGGGAAAGAACTCGAAGCGGGCTATGTTTGTTAGCGAAGTAGAACCATGTTTGTTGGATGCAGTACTAAGACTAGCAAATTTATTAGAAAATCCAAAGCACATTCCTGTCCTTGGTCGATTATTTAAAAAAGAAATTATCTATTGGATCTTACAAGGTCCACATGGAGAAGCATTAGAACAAATAGCATTAGAGGGTAGCAATGCATCTAGAATACGAGAAGTGATCAACCATATTATCAAAAATTTTGAAGAACCCTTTCGAATCGAAAAGCTTGCCGAAATCGCAAATATGAGTGTGTCATCTCTGCATCGACATTTTAAAGATGTAACAGCTATGAGTCCTATTCAGTTCCAAAAACAATTGAGATTACAAGAAGCTAGGCGCATGTTATTGGCAAATCCAACAGATGTAGCCGATGTTGCATTCAAGGTGGGCTATGAAAGCCAATCGCAATTTAGTCGGGAATATTCCCGAATGTTTGGCCATTCACCTCGAGTAGATATAAGAAGAATGAGAGAAAACTATGCTTAAAATGAATAGGAGTAATAGTGGGCTATGCTTGAGTAAGAGGCATAGCCTATTTTTATTCAAGAAATGGGGTGCACGTCAATCATTGATCAATCCTTTTTTATTAAAATACTCCTTAATTGATTGTATGGCCCGTATTTCATCACTTCCAATAGCCTTTATATATAATTTAGTACCTGGCTTAATTCCTAGAGACAAAATTTCCATTATTGACTGGGTTGAGTGTTTTAGATTAACAGTATCACCCTGATACTCAAGGAAAATATCGGATTTAAATTTATAAGCTAAACTTACTAGCAGGGTTGCAGGTCGTGCAAATCCAGTGTTCTTAGTAATAATAAACTTTTTTTTAATCATTTTTTCACCTCTTAAGGTCGTTTCCGCAAAAAATCTAATGAAATAAAGTAGGACGAGTAGAGGATGCCCAAAAGCTAGCCTTTTTTGGACACCCTCACAATTACTTTTAAAATTTATCATGTTCTTACATAGTGCTGATGTCAATCACGAATCGATACTTGACATCTGAGGCTAATACGCGTTCGTAGGCTTCATCAATTTTGTCCGCCGAAATTACTTCAATGGTAGGAACAATATTATGTTCTGCACAGAAGTCTAACATTTCCTGAGTCTCACGGATGCCTCCAATCATTGAACCTGCAAATGAACGGCGATGACCGATAAGCGAGAACACATTTACTGCCAATGGCTCTGCAGGCGCACCAACATTTACTAAAGTACCATCCAGTGTTAACAGTGAGAGATAAGCACTAATGTCAATTTTTGCACTTACCGTGTTAATGATCAGGTCAAAAGTACCGGCAAGTTTATTAAATGTCTCAGGATCACTTGTGGCATAGTAACTGTCGGCACCGAATTGCAAACCATCTTCCTTTTTACTCAAAGTTTGTGACAGAACGGTAACTTCTGCACCCATGGCGTGTGCAATCTTAACAGCCATATGACCAAGACCGCCCAGACCAACAACCGCTACTTTCTTTCCTGGTCCAGCTTCCCAATGATTTAGTGGCGAATATGTCGTAATACCTGCGCAAAGTAATGGTGCTGCAACGTCAAGCTCAATACCATCAGGAATTCTGACTACGAAATCCTCCGTTACCACTATGTGAGTAGAATAGCCACCTTGAGTTGGCTCACCGTATTTGTCAACACCAGCATAGGTAGGGACATTTCCATTGAGACAGTATTG
The DNA here is from genome assembly GCF_003586445.1 of Bacillus sp. Y1. Classification (NCBI taxonomy): domain Bacteria; kingdom Bacillati; phylum Bacillota; class Bacilli; order Caryophanales; family Bacillaceae; genus Bacillus; species Bacillus sp. Y1. The sequence goes on from NZ_CP030028.1 coordinate 544,751, forward strand.
TTCTTCTCCTTTACGGCAGTTCTCACATTCACCACAGGAGTCAACCATACATCCGACCCCTACTCGGTCACCGACCTTGTACTTTGTGACCTCAGCTCCTACTTCCGTGACAATTCCCGCAATCTCGTGTCCAGGTACGAGTGGATAGTTCACTGGACCCCATTCTCCATGTGCAGTATGGATGTCAGAATGGCATATTCCTGCATATTTAATTTCTATTAGAACATCATGTAAATCAAGATCGCGTCGTTTAATTTCAGCTGCTCGAAACGGTTTGTCTGGACCGTCGACAGCTCTTGCTTTAGCAATTACCATTAATAAAACCTCCTAAAATTTATACTTTTCAAGAGAATATGCTTGTATCAGGTAAATGAATCACTCAGGGTACATTTCCCTTCATTCATTTCTACCCCTACTTCTTTCTCTTGCAAAACCATGTTAATCCCTAGAGTTAACTCTAGGTCAAGTGATTAAATGATATTTTTTTAAAAAGCTCTCTCTGGCCATACATGTATCAAACTATCTATCAATCTAGTTGATTTTTACTTTCCTTTAAAACTTTGACATTCAGCAAATACGGTGATAAACTCCCTCGTAACAATAGAGTTAACTCGAGGTCTATATCATTCAGAAAGGGAGATAAATATTGAAGACATATTCTATCAGCGAAGTTGCAAAAGAATTGAATGTTACAGTATATACCTTGCGCTACTACGACAAAGAGGGGCTTATGCCTTTTGTAGAAAGGACAGCCAGCGGAATACGATTGTTTAAAGAATCCGATATCGAAGCTTTAAAAATAATTGAATGTCTAAAATCCACCGGAATGCCTATTAAGGAAATTAAAAACTTCATTGAATGGTGTTCTGATGGGGACTCCACGTTGCAACAAAGATATGACATGTTTTTGGAAAGAAAGGCTTGTGTAGAAGCACAGATGGAAGAACTGAAAAAAACAATGGAACTCATCGAGCATAAATGTTCGTATTACAAGACTGCTTTGAATGCCGGAACGGAAGAGATTCATAAAATAGAAACTTCCATGACTAATTAGCTTCTTTTGATTTAGGCAGCTTGTAAGGTCTGAACTCGGTATTGTACCGGGCTCAGGCCTTTTAGTTGTGCCTGGATTCCGTTAGTGAAGAATGAGTGAATCTAGTTATTAAAGGGGTTTCATGGTAGAATGTTGTCGAGGAATGAAAACGCTTTAAAGAGGTGAAGGATTCTTTGATAAAGTTTAATCAAGTAACTTTTAAAAATAGGATTATCTTTATTTTTCTATGTAGCAGTTTAATTCCATTTATATGTTTGGGATTTCTTTCCTTCTATACAATAGATTCTATACTTCGTAATAAAGTAGAAAGTTCACTGCAAAGTAATTTGAAGCAAGATTTAATAACTTTAGAAAATACATTAAATAACTTAAATCATGTCTCTCAACAGCTTGCATATGGCGCAAGAGCAAATAATCTCTTTGAGGAATTGGAAAATGAACGTGAGCCCTATAATCGTATTCAGATTCGAAGTGAAATTAAAAGTGAAATAAATTTGATTTCTTTTTCAAATCCCAATGTAGGTTTAATTATGTACTACTATCCTGAGAAGCAAGAATATGATTTTGAAAGTTTTAGACTCCGCGGGGACTTTTTGCCAGACAATCTTCCAATAATGGCTAAGTACTCGGAAATTACATACTATGGACCTCACAAAAGTTACAACGGATTAATTAATCAATATGTATTTAGTACGATGCGTAAAGTGAATTTGCCTAATCAAAATGTTTATTTATATATAGAGACGGGACGCAATGCTTTGGAAACTATATTTGCTCCTGAGAATAAGAGAGATGACTCCCGTCGTTTACTTTTACTTGATAATGATGGGAAAATCACCTTTAGTGAAAATGAAAAAGCTTTCCCTGAGAATAGTATGTTTGTAGATTACAGCAAATCGGAAGCCAGCTCTGGATATTATAAAAACTATTTTTGGAATAAAGAAACAAGTAACCAAGGATGGAGTATTGTTTCCATTACCCCGGTTAAGGAGCTGAACAAGGAACGAGACAAATGGCTCTTTCAAGCTGCTTTAATATTAACTTTCTTCATAGTCGTTGCGTTATTATTTGCTATGTTAATGTGGAAGATGGTTTATAACCCCTTGAAGAAATTCAACAAGGAGGTAAAATCCTTAACTCAGTCTACTACCGAGCAAACAGAATTAACTAAGATACCTGAATTTGATGATTTACTTTATCAAGTGAGAAGTATGAAGACGAAGATTTGGGATTTGTACGCTGAGATTGAACAGAAAGAAAAGCGACGAGCGGACTTAGAAGTAGAAAAACTCCTCTATCAAATAAATCCACATTTCTTAATGAATACACTGGATACGGTGCATTGGTTGGCTGTCTTTAGTGGACATGAAAAAATAGATAAGGTGGTCCTCTCCTTAAATAAGTTACTTAGCTATAATCTTGGGAAAATGGGTGAGTCCACAACGGTTAAGAAAGAAATAGAGGCAGTAAAAGAATATTTACAGTTGCAACAGATTCGCTATGATTTTCAATTTGATGTGGATATAGAAGTAGATGAAACCACGATGGGATTATCGATTCCACGTTTCCTCCTTCAGCCCTTGGTAGAAAATGCTCTTTATCATGGTGTAAGTGACGACGGCTATATACATGTAAATGTGAAGTTGTACGATTATTTAGAGATTACCATCCAAGATAATGGTTCTGGTATGTCAAGAGAAGAAATAAACAGCTTACTTCTTGATGAGTCAAAAAATAGTCAAAAGGTTGGAATGGGCATCGGCTTGAGCTATGTAAAACGTATTCTGGAAGCGAATTATGGGGAAGAAGCTAATTTAGAAATTAAAAGTGAAATGGGAAAAGGGACAATAGTTTCTTTACGAATCCCCGTCTCTGGAGGTGAAAGATCAGAATGATTCGAGTATTAATAGTAGACGATGAAAAAATTGTTCGTAAGGGCTTAATTTCCTTTATGCCCTGGGATGATTTTGGGATGAAGGTTGTAGGAGAAGCTAATAATGGTGAGAATGCACTCCAAATTATTGAGAAAAACAAGGTCGATTTGTTATTAACGGATTTATCCATGCCAGTTATGTCTGGAATTGAATTAATGAGAGAAGTTAGAAAAAAATATCCTCACATTCAAATAGTGGTTCTAACTCTACATCAAGATTTTGAATATGTTCAGGAGGCACTTCGACTTGGAGCGATTGACTATATTGCCAAAACGCAATTAGATAAAGAACAGTTTGAAGATGTTTTAGGTAGAATTGCTTCCTTAATGGAACAGAAAGATTTATTAAAAGGAAATCCATTTCCTCAAGATGAATTAGTCGACGTTGAAGAAATCTTGGTATTATTCGCTTTAAACCCACAAAGTGATGAGGTGAAATTGGATACCTACTTATCAGTTGGAGCCTTAGAAGCGGATCTAGGTATCTGGTACTGGCCATCTATAGAAGAACAAGATAGAAAGTCACTTCAGGATTGGGTAACCAACGCTTTTTCATCAAATTCGGAATTTGTACTTATTCGTTTCCAGGGACTTAAACATATGGATCGAAAATCGATTTTGCAACTTCTAAGGGGCTATCAAAAGGGTGATTTATTTTATGATTATGATCCATTACAGTCTTACAAAATTGTACACAGTGAAGATATTCTTAATAAAGGAAAAAAAGAAACTGGATATGATATGAGTGAAATCAAAGAAAAGTGGATATCTGGGGAATGGATTCATAACGATCAATTGTTTGAACATATGCAAAATGAACTTAAATCATTTAGGCTGCCGCCGATCCGTTTAACACGGATGTTCTTTTCTATTACAGATGAATGGAACCGCCTATACCACCAAATCCTGTCTGAGCCCATTTTTATCGAAGATTTTTTAACCAACTGGGTTCAATTTGAGACTTGGTTAAGGCAAACAAGAAAAAAAATAAAAATGATAAAAATGAAGTCTCCCTATTCTTTGGAAATTCAAAATAGTATCCTGCAAGCAATGAGCTTAGCACAGCAAATGTTGAATAAACATATTACAGCAGGAAATATGGCCAAGAGGGTCAATATGAGTAGTAGCTATTTCAGCCAGTGTTTTAAAGAGATTGTTGGTAAAACATATACAGATTATTTGAGAGACATTCGGATGGAACAAGCAAAAGATTACTTAAGAAACACAACAAAAACAATTCATTGGATTGCAGAACAGGTTGGGTATACTGATGAAAAATATTTTAGTCGACTATTTCGAGAGCATGTAGGTGTTTTACCAAGTGAGTATAGACAAAAGGGTAACATATAAAGTTGGTTAGAAAACGTACGAAAAAGGGGTAGACATTTTTCATACGTTTTTTTTTATTTTAATAAATAGTTAACCTATCTTGTAACCGCTTTCTATCTCGGTAAATCCTTCTACAGTGATATATTGAAATTAGAAATTAGATTCTTCATAAGAGGGGGAAAATTATGAAAAAGGTAGTAAAGGCTGGATTGGCAGGTTTATTGATTACCGCTAGTTTAAGTGCATGTACCGGTAAAACTGAAAGTAGTAACAACGCGGATAATGTACTGAAAGTTGATTCCAATGGGAAGTATACGGAACCAGTTGAAGTGTCTATTGGTAAAGGAATTGATGCTAACTATAAGTTCGAAGGAAATGATACAGCCGAAAACAATGCCTACACCCGTTGGTTAAAAGATCGTTATAACATTGATATTAAGCATGAGTGGGAAGCATCGGCAGGAGATTATGAACAAAAAGTAAGTTTGACCATTGCAAGCAACGATCTTCCAGATGCTATGTTAGTCAATGAGTCGCAGTTAAAGCAAATGATTAAAGCGGATCAATTGGCTGATTTATCGGAAGTTTATGAAGAATATGGTTCAGAAAGACTTAAGGATATTTATAAATCAAATCCTGGTTTATTAGATAATGTAACTGTTGATGGAAAATTGTATGCATTTCCAGAGACCACGCTTCCATCCGCACCGTTGACCTGGATTCGTAAGGACTGGCTTGATAAATTGGGACTTCAACCACCTAAAAATTTACAGGATGTAGAAAACATCGCACAAGCGTTTATTGATAACAATATGGGTGGACAGGACACAATTGGTATTGTAGGAACTGCACAAGGTGGTGCACTATATCCTACTTTTCTAACATCAGGGGATCACTCCTTTAATTTAGCACCGGTGTTCTTTGCTAACAATGCTTACCCAGGAATTTGGGTCAAAGATGAAGATGGGAAAGCCGTTTATGGTTCAACACTTCCAGAAACAAAGGCTACATTAGCCTTGTTGAATGAATGGTATAAGGAAGGAATTTTGGACAAGGAACTTGGTTTAAGGAAAAGTTCACAAGAGGTAATTGCAAGTGGTAAAACTGGTATTTACTTTGGAGCTTGGTGGACTCCTTATAATATCGAAGATTCAATAAAGAATGATCCGAATGCAAATTGGCGTCCATATGCTGCACCAGTAGATGCTGCAGGTGTACTTAATTCTAATGAAACCACAGGAAGTCAGTATATCGTAGTTAGTAAAGAATATGAACATCCAGAAGCAATTGTAGAACTTTTAAATATCCATGTAAATGAGAAAGACGCTAGTTATAAAGAAGCAGTAGGTAAGGAAATGACTTCACAGGAAATTCCGTTGTTTACAATCATGGGGCATGGGGATCAGCTGAAATACGCTGTAGATACAACTCGAAAGTTTCTTGCGGGTGAAATTAGCCTGGAAGAAGTTGATAAAGTAAATTATGGCTTTACGTATGAACTCGTATCACATGCTAAGAACACGAAAAAAGAGCCTTACGATAATTACGATATACAATATTGGAATAAAGATGACGAATTCTTTACTCATGTTTACTCTCATCTGAATGGTGGTTCTACATTTGTTGATGCTGACATTAATTATGTTCGTAGCCTAGCAACTGCCAAAACACAAACGATGCAAACCCGTTGGACAAATCTGAAAAAACTAGAAGATGAAACTTTCTTAAAAATCATTTTCGGCAATGCACCGTTAAGTGATTTTGATAAATTTGTTGAACAATGGAAAGAACAGGGTGGAGATCAAATTACTAAAGAAGTAAACGAGCAATAAAAAAATGATCTCAAGACGGGTGAAGCACTCGTCTTGAGATTCTTTCAAGGAGGAAAATGAAATGAAAAACAGAGTGGTACACAATCAGGCCCCGCTCACCAGATCTGTTTTAGAACGTAAACCTGCTATAACTCTATCAAAAGTTTATCGTTCGAATTATACCCATTACTATTTAATGCTTCTTCCTGGCCTGCTTTGGATGTTCTTTTTTAATTTGTTTCCCATGTACGGAACATTAATGGCATTTAAGGATTTTAATCCAGGAGTAGGGATTCTTAAGTCTGCATGGATAGGTCTAGAAAACTTTAAATATATGTTTGAGCTCCCAGACAGTATTCAAGTTTTCAAGAATACAATAGTCATCGCACTTGCAAAAATGGTTTTACAATTAATTGTCCCTTTAATATTTGCTCTTATGTTAAATGAAGTGAAAAATAGGTTTTTTTCTCGATCGGTTCAGACAATCGTTTATTTACCGCATTTTCTTTCTTGGGTTATTGTGGCAGGTATTCTACTAGACCTTTTCTCGCTTTCAGGCCCAGTCAATCAGTTGCTTACTGTCTTGGGAATTGAACCGATTTTATTCTTTTCCAATCCAGATATCTTTCCGGCAATTGTAATTGGTAGTGACGTTTGGAAGGAGTTTGGTTTTGGTGCAATTATCTATTTTGCAGCACTAACGTCTATTAGCCCTGAATTATACGAAGCTGCGGCAATAGATGGTGCTTCCCAGTTTAGACGCTTAATTAGCATTACGCTGCCTAGCATACTTCCAGTAGCCATATTACTAGGTACATTAAGCTTAGGTAATATCTTGAATGCAGGGTTTGATCAAATATTTAACCTATACAATCCACTTGTCTATTCTACTGGGGATATCATTGATACTTGGGTTTATCGGGCAGGTCTAATAGATATGCAATATGGATTAGCTACAGCAGTAGGACTTCTTAAATCTATTGTGAGCTTAATATTAATTGCTATTTCTTATGGGTTAGCTTACCGGTTTGCAAATTATAGAATTTTCTAAAGTAAGGAGGGATGGAATATGGTAGAAGAACGATCTGTCATATCCAAGTTTTTCAATGGATTTAATGTGTTTTTACTTATTTTAATTACCCTTCTATGTATCTATCCAGTTTGGTATATGTTAGTTGTTTCTTTTAGTGATAAATCTGCAGTGGCTGCGGGGCAAGTGTTCCTTTGGCCCAAAGATTTTACAATATCAGCTTATAGGTTGATCCTGGATGATATTCAATTTTTCAAATCCTTTGGTATCTCAGTTACCCGTGTCATTTTAGGAACGATCACTACCTTTGTAGTTGTGGTTTTAATGGCTTATCCACTTTCAAAAACGTCAAGGGAATTCAAACCAAGAAATATTATTATGTGGATTTTGATATTTGCCATGCTTTTTAACGGCGGTTTAGTTCCATGGTATATGACTATGAAGGCACTGGGACTGACCAATAATATATGGGGTCTTGTTCTTGGAGGGGGATTACCTGTTTTTAATGTTATTTTGGTCATGAACTTTTTTAGAAATTTACCAAAGGAATTGGAAGAATCAGCAATTATGGACGGAGCAGGACCATGGAGAATTTTGTTAAACATCTTTTTACCGTTGTCTAAACCTGTATTGGCTACTATTTTAGTCTTTACAATCGTTTATCATTGGAATGAATTTTTTCAGGCCATGGTGTTAATGACAAAAAATGACCAATATCCATTACAAACTTACATTCGTTCCCTTACGGTCGTAACGGATCTTTCAAGTATGGATGCGGAATCAGCGAAACTTCTTACATCGACATCCAATCAAACGTTAAATGCAGCGAAAATATTTATATCAATGCTTCCACTTTTAGTGATTTACCCATTTTTTCAAAAATATTTTGTCAAGGGTATTACGCTCGGTTCTGTTAAGGGGTGATAGAAAGGATATATGCCCTCTGCCGACAAGTTATCTCGAAATGCTACAAAAGGGATCCAAAAACTATAAGGAGGAATTTGTATGCAAGATACTAGTTTTGCTATACACCCCGGAAAGAAGGTTAATATAAGAGGAACTTCCTATCAAAGTATAGGTTCTCTTGTTAATTATAAATTCCAAGAAAAGGTGTTAAATATTAAATGTGAAAATGGATATGTTTCGATATGTTTTTATCGAGATGATATTGTTCGAGTTATTATGAATCCTAAAAAGACACCTTCTTTAAAAACGAGTTTTGCTGTTATTAAAAAGCAGGAGGATGTTGAGGTGGGTGTTAACGAGAGAGAGGGTGAGATACATGTTTCAAGTAATAAGCTCTCACTCGTTATTAACAAAACACCAATAAGGATTTCTATTTTTGATAATCAAGGACGTTTGCTTGTGCGTGAAAACGAAACAGGTATGGGTTTTAATGAGAAACAAGAGGTTATCTGTTTCAAAGAGATGCATAAAGAAGACCACTTTTATGGGTTTGGTGAAAAAACAAGCTTCTTAGATAAACGTGGTGAGAAAATGACTATGTGGAATTCCGACGTGTTTGCTCCACATAATCCCGAGATTGATGCGCTTTATCAATCCATACCTTATTTTATGACGATTCGTAATGGAGATGCCCATGGGATCTTCTTTGATAATACCTTTAAAACAGTATTCGATATGAAAACATCTAATGATACCTATTCGTTTTCTGCTGAAGGTGGTCAACTAGACTATTATGTCTTTGCAGGTCCAACTCCAAAGGCAGTATTAGAACAGTATTCAGAAATAACAGGGAGAATGCCAATTCCTCCAAAATGGGCATTAGGATACCATCAATCTCGCTATAGCTATGAATCTGAGAAAGAAGTAAGAGAACTAGCAAGTAATTTTCTAGAGAAAGAGATTCCACTTGATGCCATTTATTTAGACATCCATTATATGGATGGGTATCGCGTATTTACATTTGATGGAGATAAGTTTCCGAATCCAGCGGCCTTAGTTCAAGACCTAAAGGATGCTGGAATTCATGTTGTCCCAATCGTAGACCCTGGTGTGAAAGAAGACCCTGAATATTTGGTTTATCAAGAAGGGGTTAGAGGAGATAGATTTTGCAAATACATTGAAGGAAATATATACTTTGGCGATGTTTGGCCAGGCAAGAGTGCATTTCCTGATTTTACGAACAGTGATGTACGTAAATGGTGGGGTGAAAAGCATGAATTTTATACCCGTCTAGGTATAGAGGGTGTTTGGAATGATATGAATGAACCAGCTGTCTTCAATGAGACAAAAACCATGGACTTAAAAGTTATTCATGATAATGATGGTGATCCAAAAACACATCGGGAAATGCATAACTTGTACGGACTTTTAATGGGTGAAGCAACCTACGAAGGGATGAAAGAACAGTTAAACGGGAACCGTCCATTTTTACTGACTCGTGCGGGATTTGCTGGTGTTCAACGATATGGCACTGTCTGGACGGGGGATAATAGAAGCTTCTGGGAGCACTTACAAATGTCCATTCCAATGTGTATGAATCTTGGTATTTCAGGAATTCCATTCTGTGGGCCAGATGTTGGAGGGTTTGCACATGACACAACAGGACAATTACTCTTAAGGTGGACCCAAGTTGGTACATTTACTCCCTATTTTAGAAATCATAGTGTCCTAGATTCCATTCGCCAGGAGCCGTGGTCATTTGGAGAAGACTATGAAAAGGTTATTAAAAAATACATCCAAGAGCGCTATGTATGGCTTCCCTATTTATATACTTTATTTAGAGAAGCAAGTGTTACTGGAGTACCTGTAATGCGTCCATTAGTACTTGAATATCCCGATGATAAACATACTTTTAACCTATCTGACCAATTTATAATTGGCTCGAATGTGATTGTAGCACCGATATTAAAACCAGATACCTATCATCGGGTTGTTTATTTACCTAAAGGAAACTGGGTGAATTATTGGACAGAAGAAATTCTTGAAGGTGGTAAGCACCATCTTATCCAAGCTGACCTTGAAACATTGCCTATCTTTGTTAAAAAGGGAGCAATCCTTACTCATGGAACTGTAAAACGTTCAACTAAAATGAAAGAAAGTGAAATGACCATTCATTTATATCCAACAAAAGATGAGGTTTCTACGTTTACTTATTATGAAGACGATGGGAAAACATTTGCTTATAATTATGGTCAATATTTCGAATGTAAGATTGAAACAAAAATGGATGATAAAAATCTTGATATCGTTATTAATGTTGAACATGATCAGTTTAAACCAGATTGGGAAAAAGCAATGTTTGTCATTCACGGATTAAACGCCGGTATGACAATAAAAGTGAACGGAAAAATACCAAGTGAGGTTATTAAAGAACCGGAATCAACTCTTAATAAAGTTCCAGTTCCAATTGAATATTTCAACAAATAATGAGTATTTAACAACTAGAGGTCCGTCCCAGTGTCTATATTGATCTAGAAATCTTATAAAAAGAGGGAGAGGTTCAGTTGAAAAGGTCCATAAATATTGCTTGTACTCTAATGATGATTATAGCTATGGTAGTGTTTACTGGTGGTTTTTCTGTATCAAATCATGTTGTAGCTGAGAATTTGTCCAAGAAGCAAGTAGATTCTAGTACGATCCCTGATCATACAATTAGAATTCATTACAAAAGAATGGACCAGAACTATGATAACTGGGGCCTTTGGTTATGGAATGATGTGGCTATTCCTTCGGCTGAAGCAGGTGTTTGGCCTACAGGTGCCACTCCATTTTCCAATACACAGGTAGATGAAAATGGAGCTTATGTTGATGTAGAGTTAATTGAAGCTCCAACCAGTATAAGTTTCATTGTTGTAAATAGGTCTACTGGTGAAAAAGATGGTGATGCAAAGGTATTTGCCCAGTTTGGTGAATATAAAGAAGTATTTATTACAGAAGGAGATGACTTTGTGTACACTTCCCCTGATGGTTCATCGAATGTAGAAAAGAGTAAAACTTTTCATCCTAATTGGTCAAAGGATTCTACCATTTATGAAGTGAACGTCAGACAGTATACACCTGAAGGAACGTTTAAGGCGTTTGAATCTCATCTACCGAGATTAAAGGATTTAGGCGTAGAAATATTGTGGTTTATGCCCATTCATCCGATTTCGAGTGAGGGAAGGATTGGAACATTAGGTTCCTACTATGCAATACAAGATTATAAAGCAATTAATCCAGAGTTTGGCACATTAGACGATTTCAAAAGATTAGTAGAAAAAGCACATAGCATGGGATTCAAAGTGATGCTAGACTGGGTGGGGAATCACACTGGAAAAGATCATATTTGGACTGAAAATAAAGAGTGGTACACTCTAGACGATGAGGGGAATATCACTCACCCCCCTGGGACAAACTGGTTGGATGTTGCCGACTTAAATTATAACAATACTGACATGCGAACGGCCATGATTGACGCTATGAAATATTGGATTACAGAAACAGACATTGACGGGTATCGTGCTGATTATGCTGTAGGTGTGCCTCTAGATTTTTGGGAGACTGCTCGAAAAGAATTAAATAAAATAAAACCAGTATACATGTTAGCGGAGGATAATACCGTCTATAACCTGCTAGATCATGCATTTAATTCTAATTATGGTTGGGAACTAAATCATATAATGAGAGATATAGCCATTGGGAATAGGGACGCAACACATGTAAAATCATATATTTCAAAAATGGAACGCCTATATCCAAGTGGTTCTTATCCAATGCATTGGACTACGAATCATGATGATAATTCGTGGGAAGGTACTACATCAGAGCTATTTGGTGAATCTGAAAAAACGATGGCTGCTTTAACATTTACCTTACCAGGTATGCCATTAATTTATTCAGGTCAAGAGGCCGGATTAAATAAGAGGTTGGCGTTTTTTGATAAAGATGAAATCTCTTGGCAAGATTTATCGGATCAAAAGTTCTATCAGGATTTAATACGCCTTAAAAAGGAAAATAAGGCATTGTGGAATGGAGATGCTGGTGGGGAAATTAACTTATTAGATACTTCTGACGAAAACATATTAGCTTTTGAACGACAAAAAGGTAATTCAAAGGTAATGGTTATAGTTAATCTTTCTGGAGACCCTATCTCCGGCAGTGTAACTGTGGACTCAAAGTCTGTCGGAAACTATCATTTGTTCCCTTCAAAGGAAACCGTTAGTATAGAAAACAAACAACCATTTGATTTGGAACCTTGGGAATATCATATTCTTGTAAAATAGATTCTAAACTTTAAAGACCATCCCTATTCTATCATATAGGGATGGTCTTTTCTGTAGGCTTGTTATATTAAATAAGGCTGGGGTTAAAGTGCATTTCTTATCACCTTTTTATAATTTAGCACGGACAGGAATCCGAAAATGGAGTATAAGCCTGTATATAGAATCATGACCAGTGCCATTGGCGTCCAAAGTTCCGCCCCGAAAAAGAACCAGCCTGATTGAACAGCAAAATAGCTGTGGGAAAGACCGATGACTAAAGGAATTCCAAAATTGAATACCTGTTTCCAACCGATCCCTTTTGTTAGATCTCCTTGAGTGAAACCGAGCTTTCGTAGAATCGTATAGTTGGACCTCTCATCTTCACTTTCATCCATTTGTTTGAAATAAAGAATACAGCCAGATGTGATAAGAAAGGTAAGTCCAAGGAATCCAACGATAAACATCATGAGGCCCATAAGCTGTTTCTGTTCTGTGCTCATTTGAAGCTGTGAATCATTCATGTAATGTTCATCTTCATTGAATCCTAGCTGATTATAAAGATCATTTGCTTGTTGAATCGTCTCTTCCTTCTTCATCTCAATCCCGATAAAGACAGAAGATTCCCTCTGTACCTCTGGATCTAAGTCTTTTTGAAGGGTAGAAAACAAGGTATCATCGACGATCGCAACTGGCTGACCACCATTTGTAAAATACCATGAAACAATAAACTCATCTCTTAACCCAATATAATCAAGAGGAATCGATTCGGATTTACTGTGTAATTCAATTTTTCCAGAGTCTTCAAGAGCCATGAATTTGGATAGCATGTCACTATATCCTGTAAACAACGTTTCTTTTGGTGACACATCCATTCCAGGAACAGATTTTTCACTAACAACAGGCAACTCCATCTTACTGAGATCCGTATCCAATAAATCTGCTTCTATTTTTATAATCGATTTCAGATTCGCAGTGACCATCACAACCTCAATGACGGTCTCCTCAAAGGGTAGATTCTCACTCTTTAAAGCATTCTTAAAGGTTTGTGCATCTTCTGTACTAGCGAAGGAAAAATCTTTAATTACATTATCTTCAGCTGTTTTTTCTGCTGAGTAATAAGAGATATAACTTAGCGATAACAAGCCGATGGCCAGTGCGGATACCGTTGTGACAATGGTTAGCAGTAACGAATTCGACTTCATTCGAAACATGATAGAAGATAATGAGAGAACTTCCCTTATATTTAAGTACCCATCCTTCTTTTTTCGGATCATATTAAAGATAAAGCTTACCGATCCTTTGTAAAAGAAATAGGTTCCAATAATTACTGATGCTAAAATGACAATCATGGCAATGAATAGCTCGGTCATATCTGTAAAGTCACCACTAAACAGCTTGGTGGAAACAAAATACCCAAATACTATGAGAACAATACCGGCAATGCCCATGAACATCTCCCATACTGACAGCTTTTGTACCTTTTGCTCTGCAGAAGAGGTAACTCGAAATAAGGATAAAATCGTCTGTTTTCTTATAAAAAGAGCATTCATCCCAAGAATTAATAAGAAAATCAATGTAAACACAATGAGTGTTTGAACAAATGCTTGGCTTGAAAAATGTAAGGTCGTGACGGCATTTACTCCCGTGATTTTTAGTAATATCATCATGATTAATTTAGAAATTGAAAACCCAAGGAAAATACCAATGCCTAGTGACAAAAAATAGAGAAGAGCATTTTCCACTCCAAGAATGCGGAAAATCTTTCGTTTCGTCATGCCAATCAAATGAAACAGTCCGATCTCTTTACTGCGTCTTTTGATAAATATCATATTGGCATACACGAGAAAGACGGTAACGATCCCAACAAGAAGGACGGAAGCGGCTCGAATTGAAGCTCCTCCTTTAATACTCCCTTTTGCTGCGTCCATAGCAGGGTCATATTGCAGGGTAACAAACGCAAAATAGAGAGAGACACTAAAAACCAAGGCAAATACATACAGATAGTAGTTTTTGATATTCTTTTTAAAGGAACGAAGGATGAGTTGATTAATGGTCATCTTGCACCCCTCCTAACACTCCTTGGGTTTTCATAATATCTTGGAAAAAGGCTTGCCTTGTTTCTGAACCACGGTTTAGTTGGGTATAAATTTGTCCGTCTCTAAGGAAGATGACTCTTGAACAGTAGCTGGCTGCTACAGGGTCATGAGTGACCATCACAATGGTGGATTTTCGCTTTTGGTTCAAGTGGCTAAGCTTATTTAATAAATCGGACGCTGCCTTTGAATCAAGTGCCCCGGTTGGCTCGTCAGCAAAGATCAGGCTTGGCTCATGAATGAACGCGCGGGCAGCGGATGTTCGTTGTTTCTGACCCCCGGAAATTTCATTTGGATACTTATTATGAAGCTCTGCAATCCCTAGCTCATTGGCTACTTCCGTAAACTTTTGGTCGGCTTCCTTCTTTGGTGTTTTTGTAATCGATAAAGGAAGCAAAATGTTTTCTTTGACTGTGAGTGTATCTAATAAATTGTAATCTTGAAAAATAAATCCTAAGTTCTTTTGACGAAAAAGGGCGAGTTCTTTATCACGCATCTGTGTAATCTCTTTTCCTTCCACATAAATGGAGCCTTGGCTAACATGGTCAATCGAGGAAAGCACATTTAACAGAGTGGTTTTTCCTGATCCAGAGGCTCCCATGATACTGACGAATTCTCCTTGTTCAATGAACATATTGATGCCTTTTAGTACCTCTTGTTTATTAAATTTATTTCCGTAGCTTTTGTGTATTTGTTTTGCTTCTAGGATATTCAATCTGATCCTCTCCTTCCTTCAATGACTTGATTATAAATGGATAGGGAGCTCCCATCCTTCGATTCAGCTAACATTTGAAACAGGCATGTGACATCTTTGTCACATGCCTGTTATTTTGACGAACTCATTTCGATTAGGGAGGATGAGAGAAAAGGTTGACCCGACTCCAAGTGTGGACTGAACACATAGTTGAATGAACAAGGACTCTGCTGCTTTTTTCGCTAAATATAATCCCATTCCAGTGGCAGAGTGATCTTGATGGGTGGAAGTAGAGGTAAACCCTTTTTCAAAAATACGTGGCATGTCCCGTGGATCAATCCCACGCCCATAATCTTGTATTTCTATGACGATATGATCCTCTTTCTTTAAGCTTCTTATGTAAATATCGGACAGGCTGCTGTATTTAACGGCATTGGTTAACAATTGTCGTAGGATAAAAGCGAGCCATTTCACATCAGTAAGAATCTCCCGTTCTTGAAGACTAACATCTATGCCAATACCTTTTTGGATACACCAAGATTGTAAGGTTTTGATTTCTGGAATAAGCAGAGTGTGAAGATCTACTTTTTCTATAAATAGGTCATTCTCAATAAAATAAAGACGTTTCTGGTGAAGTTGTTGGTCGAGTAATAAGTGAACTCGTAGCCACTCATGAGTGAGACTTGCCTTTGTTTTTTCATCAGGAATACGGTCAATAATGAGATGCATGGCTGTTAAAGGAGTCTTTACCTCATGAATCCAGGCCAACAACTGGTCCTTCTCATCCTCTAATGATAGTTGATGGTGATTGGACTGTTTTTTTAACAATTCTGTTTGTTTATAGACACTTTTTTCAATGATCTCCTCAAAGGGACTTTCTGCTTGTGGGATCTGAGACAGATCTAGATTGTTTTCCCACTCATCAAACCCTTTAAAAAAACGAGTCTCCTTTTGATATCTGATGAAAAGGAAGATCGAGAATAGGAGAAAGGATAAAAATACAATGTATAGAATGGGTTTGATCGGGATCGCAGAATCGAGAAAAGCCACAAATACAATTAAGAGATGGATGAAGAAATAAAAGAGAATCCAACTACGGCGTTCCTTTACGAATTCTTTGATCATGAAAGAGATCCCTCTTCGATGGCTATATAGCCCTGTCCTATCTTTGTTTCTATATAGTGGCCTAGCTGTAACTCATCCAGTTTTTTCCGTAATCGATTGACATTGACCGTTAGTGTATTATCACTGACAAACCGTTCATCATCCCAAAGACTTTTAATGATGGTCTCGCGGCTCACAATGCTGTTCTTTTTTTCGATTAATATTTTTAAAATGTACATTTCATTTTTCGTCAGCTCAATTGAACCGTTGTTGTTCGTTACCGTATTTTTCTCGTAATCCACCGTAGCACCGCACCATGATTTCAACTCGACTGTGTGATTGCTATAATTGTAGACTCTGCGGAGAATCGCTTGGATTTTCGCAATTAACACGTCAAAATGGAAGGGCTTTTGGACAAAATCGTCTGCCCCTAGCTGCATGCTCATGACCATATCTGTCGGATGATCACGTGAAGAAAGGAAGATGATCGGGACATTGGAATGGGCTCTGATCATACGGCACCAGTGAAAACCATCGTATTTAGGAAGTTGAATATCAATGATGACTAAATCAGGCTTTACCTTCGTAAACTCCTCAAGAACGAGCGCAAAATCTTCGATACCGTGAACTTCATAAGACCACTGTGTCAGTCGGTCTTTTATTTCATGAAAAAGACTAGAATCATCTTCAATTAGAAGAATTTTAAACATACCTGTCACCAACTTTCTTCATCATTGTAACGAAACCTCAAACAAAAGAAAATTAGTTGCATGTAAAAAAATAACAAAAATCAAGTGTTCATATTAAGTGTCCACCCCATGCGGACAAAACTGGTGAATCTGTCCACGGAGGGTGACAGACACCACCCGTGGACAAAAAAGGCAAAAGTGTCCACGAAGGGTGTCAGACACCACAAAGTGTAGTAGTATATAACGGTATATTATTTGTTCAGGTGCGTGATACATAAATGGGCTTTTCTCTTGATATGAAAACAATTTTTGTTATTTTGGTTACGGGTCATGTTTTTACTGTGTTTTTAATTAGTGCTTATTGGCGGGACCATCGAACAGATAAGACGGTGACTACTTTTTTCTTGGCCAAATGTGTTCAAGCCCTTGCCTGGACATTATTAACCTTACGGGGTGGCATTTCGGATGTGTTCACTATCTCAGTTGCCAACACTTTATTGTTTTTAGGGACTTCGTTTGAAATGATGGCGATTCTAAGACTGTTGAACGTGTATACAAAACGGATAAAAATAGCGTATTTGATTATGACCTTCATAAACATATTTGCTTTTCATTTAGCTATTCTATTTTTTAACTTGGAGAGCAACCGAATTGCCGTTGCTTCATTTGGCACCGCTATGCTTATGATTCTACCTGTCTATCATTTAGTATATAAGCGAGAATCCTCGCGATTAAGAAGGATATTAGGATTGTTTTACTTGTTTTTAGCCTTGGCTTTGTGTGGTAGAGGGATCGTTACCCTAATGTCCGCTTATACATGGAGCTTTTTTACGCCAGGATTTTTCCAAACTCTTTCTTTCATAGGTCTTTATCTTGTGATGCTGATCGGAAACACAGGATTTATCCTCATATTAAAAGAACAAGCGGATCAAGAGCTTATTCGATTAGCCAGTTATGATGACTTAACAGGAGCGTTGAATCGAAGAGTATTTTTCTCAGAAGCAAACAAGTGTTTAATGGCATGTTCTAAGAATAAGAAACCCATATCACTTATTTTGTTTGATATTGATTATTTTAAAAAGATTAATGATAAATATGGACATGATGTTGGTGATCATGTGCTGCGTGAATTGAGCAAGAAGATTCGGGAGTATATCAGCAAAGGGCATTATTTTAGCCGTTTTGGTGGCGACGAATTTGCGATTCTTCTACCAGAAACAGATGAGGAACAATCCATGAAGTTAGCATCAGAAATTTGTAAAGCGATAGAGAAGGAGATTTTGACGGAATGGGAGCTATCATACACGATTAGTATGGGTATACTAACCATTATCCCTACCGTAGAGACAGAACTAGAAACGATGTATGTTGCCTGTGACAAAGCTCTCTATGAAGCAAAGAGAAATGGAAGAAATGGTGTCAGTCGAGGCTTTTTATCTACAGAAGGGTTTGGAGATGATAGGCTAAGTCAAATCAATTAATCAAAATATAGAAAAGGGGGATGTTTGTCCACCCCACGCGGACAAAAAAGGCAAAAGTGTCCACGAAGGGTGACAGACACCACCCGTGGACAAAAAAGGCAAAAGTGTCCACGAAGGGTGACAGACACCCATTTTTATTTTAGGGTTTCTTTTGCGGCGCGTTCTCCTGATTCAATGGCACCCTCCATGTAAAGGCGCCATTCATTAGCTGTTTCAGTCCCCGCCCAATGAATAGGTCCAACCGGGTCCGTTAAAGCAGACCCATATTCAGAGATCACTCCGGTCGCAAAATGGGCGGCATATCCTCCTCTTGCCCAAGAATCCTCTGCCCAATCCTTCTCATAAACACTAATAGGCTCAAGTGCCTTGCTTCCGAATAAATGGGCAATACAAGCTATAATCTCTTTCCTACGTGCTTCTTTTGTCAATCGACCCAAACTTCTTGCGTATTTTCCCCCGATCAATGCGGTTAGAACTCCATAAGGCTGGCCTGGTGTGGTGCTATCCATCGTAGCTCGAATCGGTCCGCAATCGTAGTAAGAGCTGCCAGATAATCCATCTTCTCTCCAAAAGGGGGTGTTATATATGATGACTGATTTTATGATCGATCCTTGACCAACCCGCTGACAAAGCTGTTCGCGAAGTGCAGGCAGTGGGGGATTGTATTGTATTTTTGCGCTAAAAGCAGGAGGGATGGCAACGATGACTTTTTTGCTAGTCCAACGCTCGGAATCAGTGTGGACGGTTGCACCACTGTCTCTCCACTCAATTTTTCTTACATGCTTGTTTAAGTAAATATGATCCTGCATAATTTTAGCCATTCGTAGTGGTAAGGTTTGAGCCCCATTCGTTATCCACATATCTTCAGCAGTCAAAATCTGATCCATTCCACCGGCGGATTGGATGAACCAAAGGATGTCTAAGAAGGAAAATTCGCTAAGCTCAAGGGAGGAAAGCTCTTCACAGAAAATACGGAAGAATGCTTTTCCGTATTTTGAGAACATTTGTCTTTCAATCCAGCTGTCCATAGTTAGCGCATCATATTCTCTCATTAAAGGTGAATGTAATAATCCTTCTTTCTGAATAAGCTTCGTTAATTGATGGATCTTCTTTCGAGTTAGAAATAAATCTAGCATTCCTTGTGGTGAAACGGGTGGGGAAGTTTTTGAACTAAGCATGCGCTTGTTATGTAAATCATATATGGTTTTTCCCTGTTTGTATGAAGGGATGGTCTTTATATTGAAAAATTTCAATAAGGACTGTATACGAGGCTGGAATGGAGAAATCCACTGGGCACCAAGGTCAATTGTAGAATCTTGATGGGTAATCGTTAAAATTCTTCCCCCTATACGGTTTTGAGCTTCTAGGATAGCAAAGCTTTTTCCGTGCTTCCTTAACTCCCATCCAGCAGCAAGACCAGATAGGCCAGCTCCAACAATTACTACGTCTACATGATTTAGCACGATGAGTGCCTCCCGTAAAAGATTTAGCTGCTGAAAATAAAAGATTTAGGCATCGTGAAAGTATTTTTCCTCTGTTCCTAAAGAAACATGTACATTTTAATGAATATGTGGTCAAATGAAATGTACTTTACATATTGGCTTAATAAAAAGAATACGTTCGGTAAAATTAGTATTGTAAAGAATTTTTGAAAAGAGGCTGTATGATGGATTTTACAGATTTCACTTTAAGTGAAGAAATATTGAGTACTTTAGCGAGCTTACAATATCAACAACCAACTGAAGTTCAAAGGAAGGTCATTCCGCTTGTGATAGAGGAGCGCGATGTGGTCGTAAAGTCACGTACAGGAAGTGGAAAAACAGCATCCTTTGCCATTCCGATTTGTGAAATGATCGATTGGGCAGAAAATAAACCGCAAGCTCTCGTGCTTACCCCTACTCGAGAGTTAGCTGTACAGATAAAAGAAGATTTTATAAATATCGGCCGGTTAAAACGAATCAATGCAGTAGAAGTATACGGAAAGCAATCCTTTATGTATCAAAAAACGAAACTTAAGCAAAAGACTCATGTGGTTGTAGGGACACCAGGTCGACTGCTTGATCATATTCAAAAAGGGACCCTTGTGTTAGATCGTGTCCGATACCTAGTGATTGACGAAGCGGATGAAATGCTAAACATGGGCTTTATCGAACAAGTGGAGGCAATTATTGAAGAAATGCCAAAAAATCGAGTAACTATGCTCTTTTCAGCCACTCTTCCTGATACCATAAAAAAGCTAGCCCAAAACTATTTACACTCTCCTGTGGAGGTTGAGATTGAATCTTCAAGTACTTCAGAAGAATTAATTGAGCATTCATTATTTTGGGTGGAGGAAGACGAAAAACTTCAATTATTGCAAAATGTAACGATTATTGAAAACCCGGATAGCTGTATCATTTTTTGCCGGACAAAAGACCGTGTCGATATGGTCGTCGATCATCTAACGAAGCTTGGATATGATTGCGATAAAATACATGGTGGAATGATTCAGGAAGATCGTCTAGATGTGATGAGTGAATTTAAACGGGGAGAGTTCCGCTACCTTATCGCAACCGATGTGGCAGCACGAGGAATTGATATCGAAAATATTTCACTTGTGGTGAACTTTGATATCCCATATGAAAAAGAGAGTTATGTGCATCGTACTGGAAGAACCGGGCGGGCGGGCTTGAAAGGAAAGGCTACTACTTTTGTGACAGATAGAGAAAAACGATTGTTAGAAGAGATAGAACAATTAATTGGTTTTTCTATTCCACAGAAGGTGAAACCTGCTTCGGGACAGTTGGAGAGATCACGACCTGCCTTTGAAGAGAAGATTAGTTCCAATCCAGTTATCAAGCAACTAAAAAGTGAGCAGTTAAATAAGGATATCACCAAACTCTATTTTAATGGCGGCAAGAAAAAGAAGCTGCGCGCTGTTGATTTTGTAGGAACCATTTCAAAAATTGATGGTGTAACGGCAGAGGATATCGGAATTATCACGATTCTTGACACGGTCTCTTATGTAGAAATCCTAAATGGAAAAGGGTCACTTGTGTTGTCCGAAATGAAACATACAACGGTAAAAGGGAAACAATTAAAGGTTCATGTGGCAAGAAGATAAGAAGCACTTCCTAGAGGTGCTTTTTTTAATTGGGAAAAATGAACAAAACCCATTGACAGATTATTACTCTTACTTTAATATTATCATTATCAATAATGATAATAAAAAGGGGGATTTACAATGATAAGCAATGCAACGATCTTTAGCATGGTCGCAGTTATCATATTTTCCATTCTTCTATTTGTTAGTGCCATTCTTTTTACAAAAAAACAGGTGGGAATTTCTCTCAAGCCGTTAATAATAGGTAGCATCGGGTTTGTTATTATTACTCAAGTATTAGAGAAACTTCTTCATGTTGTCGTCATAACCAGTTTTTCAAACTATGTGGAACATCCATGGTTATTTGGATTATATGGCGGTTTTGCTGCAGGGATTTTCGAGGAACTGGGACGCTATATCTTATTTATCTGGCTGTTAAAAAAATATCAGGATTACAAGGGTGGCCTTTCCTTTGGTGTTGGCTGGGGTGGCATTGAAGCAGTAGTAATCGCTCTTTCAACGGTAGTACCATTTCTTATCTTTGCAACCATGATCAATGCAGGTACATTTGATTCATCTATCGGAGCTAGTCTTCCAAGTGATCAGGCAGCAACCATTAAAGAAACATTATTAAATCAGGGAGTTTCTCACTACTTATGGGCAATACCAGAACGCTTCTTTGCCCTCTTTATGCAAATCGCTTTCACCTTACTTGTCTTAATAGCTGTTATTAAAAAGAAATTCCAATACGTATTGCTCGCTATAGTCGCTCATGCGGCGATTGACTTTCCTTTAGCTTTCTACCAAACTGGATACATTAAGAGCTTATGGATCATTGAGTTGTACATTGCCTTAATCGGAGTTCTATCTTTCTTTATAATAAAAAGATTAAGAAAATTGTTGATTGGGTAAAAATACCTGAGGCAAAAGTCTGTTTTAATAAAGTATAATTAAAGAAAAACTGTAAAAGGCAAACTTTTCCGAAAGGGAAGGACGCAAAGCCGTGAGCCTAATCGCTTGTCATGCGAATGGTCGTCAGGTTGCCAGGTCTCATTTTGTGAGCCTCGGCTGGCAGAATGGGGGAACTTGGAATGAAAAAGCTCGTTGTATCAATGATTATTGTTTTGCTTTTTTCAATTGGAGGCTTTGGATCAAAAATGAGTGCATCAACTGTAGATCGCTCCACATGGCTTTGGAATCCATGGGAAATTGTGAGTAATGAAACAGGAACCTTAAGCTTTCTTGAACAAAAGCAAATCAACAAAGTCTATGTACAAATCGATCGTGATATCCCAATGAATGTATACCGTAGCTTTATTACGAAGGCATCAGTAAAAGGGATAAAAGTATATGCTCTAGATGGAGCGCCGGGTTGGGTGGCACCAAAAGGCTACAGAAACCAAGATGCTCTTATGAATTGGTTAAAAACCTATCAAGCAGGGTCAACCGCTTCTCAAAAGTTTAGTGGTATTCATTTAGATGTAGAGCCCTACTTATATAGCGGTTGGAATACGAATAGAGCAGCTACTGTAAAAAGTTATCAAGAACTGATAACAAAAGCGAATAATTCAGCTGCAGGATTAAAACTACCACTTGAAGCGGACCTGCCATTCTGGTTTGATGAAGTTTCTTATAATAATACGTATGGTAAAGGAAATCTAGCGGAGTGGGTCATTACAAAAACGAATAGTGTAACGATTATGGCCTACCGTGATACAGCTCCTGCCATCATTGAAATCGTAAAAAATGAAGTAGCCTTTGCTGGGAAACATAATAAGGCATTAGTAATCGGTGTAGAAACAGGTGCAACAGACGAAGGAGATATGATTTCTTTTTTTGAAGAAGGGGAAGCATACATGAACGAGCAACTTGCTACTGTTGCCTCTCATTACGGAACAACTCTTGGATACAAGGGAATTGCTATCCACCATGTGGGAAGCTGGAAAACCATGAAACCATAAAGAACGCAAAAAGCACTCAAAAGAGTGCTTTTTTGTTCATATTCAGTCCTTTTTCTTGTCTAAAAAACATCATATACTTTGTTTAAAGATTGGAAACAGGGAGGGCGCTGTTTATGAACCTGAAACATTTACAATATTTTCGTGTGCTAGCCAAAACACAGCATTATACAAAAGCAGCAGCTCAGCTATATATCACACAACCAAGTCTTAGTCAGGCAATAGGCGAGCTTGAAAAAGAATTAAGTATAAAGTTATTTGAAAAGGTTGGTCGAAATATCAAGCTGACAAAGTACGGTCAATATTTTTTAACCTATGTGGAAAACGGATTAGAGGAGCTTGAAAAGGGTGAAAGGAATCTTCAAAAGCTCACCAATGCCAATACGGGTATCATTGACTTAGCATTCATTTTTTCCTTAGGCGCTGATTTTGTCCCATCAATTATTCAGTCCTTTATGGAAGCAAATGAGGGCGGACAAGTGACGTTTTCGTGTATACAAGGAACAACACAGAACATCATTCAAGGCCTAAAGGAAGAAAATTATGACCTAGCTTTTTGTACGTATGCGGAACATGAACCAGAGATTGATTTTATTCCATTAATGAAGAGAGATATTGTACTAATCACCCATAAAGATCACGCATTAGCATCAAAAAATTCCGTGGAATTAAAGGATATTGCTGAGGAAAAATTCGTTTGTTTTAACAAGAAAAGTCTATTTCGTCCCGTAATCGATCAATTATTTACAGATGAGGGGATTACTCCATATATTTCTTGTGAAGTCGCAGAGGATACGGCATTAGTAGGCTTAGTGGCAGCAAAACAAGGAGTGGGTATCCTACCACGATCCTCCACCTTAGACCTGTTTGATATTAAAGTACTACCTTTTCAGGAGCCGCTCCCAGAACAAATTATCTACATGGCGAGTGTAAAGAATCGTTACCTATCACCTGTAGTGGAGAAGTTTAAAAGTTTTATTGAAAGAAATTCACTTAACTAAAAGAGTCTTTTTTTGTCATTTTTCATAGGGTTGGCCTATAGATCTCACCAAAAAACCGATTGGTATTTATGGATCGTCTGTTTTAAAATAGTCGTATAAACAAGTTTGTGAAATAATGAGCAAAAGGAAGAGGGAATCTGATGAAAAAAGTACTTATGTTAAACGGTGTGAATCTTAATATGTTTGGAAAACGTAATCCGATGGTGTATGGAACTATTACCCTAGATGAAATTAAGGAAAACATGAAAAAGTTAGCAGAAGAGTTAGATCTAGAACTTGAAACATTCCAAACGAACTCTGAAGGAAAAATGGTAGATCGCATTCATCAAGCCTATCGTGAGAAGGTCGATGCAGTGATTATTAATGCTGGTGCATGGACTCATTATAGCTACGGAATTCGCGATGCTTTAGATATTTTAGAAGTACCGTTTATTGAGATTCATATGTCTAATATCCATGCAAGAGATGAATTTAGACATCGTTCTGTATTCGCAGATATTGCTAAAGGTCAGATTAGCGGTTTTGGATGTGACAGCTATTTATTAGGGTTAAGAGCAGCAAAAACTCTTATTGATGAAAAGCAATTGCAAGAAGCTTAAAACAAAAAGCTAGCAGGCCCATGAATAAAGGGTTCCGTTTTCGGGTACTTTCTTATTAAAATACACAAGACAAGACGTATAAATTGGCATACGTCTTGTCTTTATTTATTAACGTTTCTACGAAATCCCATTAACTTTGACATAGCAATTAACATCATTATTATAACGGATATTAAGTATTGTACAATTAAAAAAGAAGGTCAAAACTCCTGTCATTTTCCAGTGCCATTTCGATCTTTATAAACTGGTCGATAAAAAGCTGCTGATTCCTATATCTAGGTTTAAGATGGTCTTAACTTATCGGTTGGGGGATCAGGTTAAGCACCCGAGCTGATAAATAGACGGAAAAATTCCGCTTAATTGGTAATTATTATTAAAAAAGGCTTAAATAGACGGAGAGATTCCGCCTATTGGCTCGAAAAATGCCAAAATGGGAGATTTTGCTTTGCATAAGCGGAAATCCTTCCCTTATTTACCCCGAAACGAGCTCCATTCTGCATTTAACCGAAAAATCTCCGCTTATTCGTTTTAAATATCGTGAGGTCTTTTCGCCATGGGAAAATTTAAAATGTATTTGGGAGGGGTACCCCACCCAAATACATCTAAATAACCCTTTTGCCCATGACCTGACCTACTAGCTTTGTTATTTCAGATACGAACGTAGTTGTTGTATTTTTGCTTTTCCGAAGTGCCCCTCTAAGGTTGTTAAAGCACTTTCCACTACAAATTGCCTCTTAATATTTTGTTGCAAAAGCTCCTCCAGAATGAAATCGAGCAGCTCTGAATACCTCTCGAATTCAGAAACGTTCATCAGTTCCTTTTTAAGAGACATAATTTCAAATGTTACTTTTTCTTTATAGGATTGCTCTTTCTTATGACAGGAGGGTGACCATTCTTCTAATAATTCAGGAGCTAGAAGTTGTTCCTGAGTTTCTCCTACATCCTTTATAAATGTTAATAATCGATTCACCGAATACCGTACGACTCGTTCCGGATTACTATATATTTTATTTGCCTTTCGTTCATATTTTAGATTATGGTGCAAAATAGCAGTAAACATAATAGCCCCGTCAAGAAGGTAGAGTTTTTTACTCTCTCCAAAAATATCATTTAGCCGTTCATATACCCATCTTAATAGTCTTAATTGAATATTACTGATAAACTTCTTTAACTCTACATCATTTAAAAATAACACCTCTTCATACAGAGGAATTAGGTTTGTGGCACGATGTGTCTTAACTTGAAGTGTCATTTGTTTAATAAATATCTCGATATCTGACGGATCTTTTCCGATTAATAGTTCGTTTCTTTCATGCTCAAACTTTTTTTGTATGTCTCGGAAAATGGCCATGAGTAGTTCGTTTTTTGAAGAAAAGTAATTATAAAATGTTCCTTTAGAAATACTACTATAATCTAAAATGTCTTGAATGGAGGTTGCTTGAAATCCTTTTTCTACAAAAAGCTGATGTGCGGTATTTATTACGTGCTGCTTCCGATCATTCATCGTATCACCTGAATTAGTATTTGGACTCACTGTATAAATGTATAGTAACTTATTTTTATGAAGGTTACAAACCCATTATTTAGCTGTGTTTTTTCATTGCATTTTTTGTACTGAGGGTATAATATATGTAAAGTGTATAACAGCAGTATATTTTATTGGACTTATAGTATAGGAGGAACATACATGGCTGAAAAACAAGACAAACGGCCGCCATACGGAATTATTGGAGTTCTGTTAATTGGGGCGTTCATTACGTTTTTAAATAACACCTTATTAAATATTGCTTTGCCATCCATCATGAAGGATTTAGAGATAGAAGCTGCCACGGTTCAGTGGTTAACTACTGGCTTTATGCTTGTTAACGGGATATTAATTCCGGCTACTGCCTTCTTGATACAGAAATATTCTGTTCGAAATTTATTTTTAGTCGCAATGAGTTTATTTACGATCGGTACTTTAGTTGCTGGTGTGGCTCATGAATTCCCGATTCTTTTAGCTGGACGTATGCTTCAAGCATCAGGATCTGCCATCATGATGCCATTGTTAATGAACGTCATGCTCGTTAGCTTCCCAATTGAAAAAAGAGGAACAGCGATGGGGGTATTTGGTTTAATTATCATGTTTGCCCCAGCGATTGGACCAACTTTATCTGGTTGGATTATCGAACACTATGATTGGAGAATGCTTTTCCACTTTATTACTCCTATTTCTGTGTTAGTGGTATTAATCGGATTCTTCCTTTTAAAAGATAAGAAAGAAAAGAGTAATCTTCGTTTAGACTTTTTCTCATTAATTTTATCAAGTATTGGATTTGGTGGAATCCTTTACGGCTTCAGTTCAGCAGGAAGCAAGGGCTGGGACAGTCCGCATGTGTACCTGGCTATTGCCATCGGCTTCATCTCACTAGTAACATTTATTTTAAAACAAATGAAGCAAGACCATCCGTTGTTAAACTTTGGAGTGTTTAAATACCCAATGTTTGCCTTGTCATCTACTATATCCATGGTAACAAACATGGCATTATTCTCAGGGATGATCCTTATTCCCATTTATGTTCAAACGATTCGTGGAATTTCCCCACTGGACGCGGGGTTAATGCTCCTACCAGGTGCCATCGCCATGGCGATTATGTCTCCTATTACGGGGAGATTGTTTGATAAATTTGGTGGTCGAGTATTGGCATTAATCGGTTTAGGAATCACGGTGATCACCACGTATGAGTTTAGTCAGCTCTCAGTAGACTTAAGTTATACGCACTTAGTCATCCTTTATACGGTACGAATGATCGGAATGTCATTTGTTATGATGCCTGTTTCAACAAATGGACTAAACCAGCTCCCAACTCGTTTCTATCCACATGGAACGGCAATGAACAATACGTTAAACCAAGTAGCTGGGGCAATCGGAACAGCATTGCTTGTAACCGTTATGTCTAACCGTACGGAAACACATGCAAAAGAAATAGCAGATGAAGCGATGAAGACAGCTGCAGGTCAAGGAGCAGGAGCAGGAGCAGCTCAGCCAACTGCTGAAATGATCGCTCAAATGAAAGAGCAGATTATGATGAAGGCGATGCTCGAAGGAATTAATGATGCTTTCCTAGTGGCTACAGGGATTTCGATTGTAGCATTCATCCTCGCATTCTTTATCAAACGTGCGACACAAGCAGAGGACCCAATGGAAGAAAAAGAAACTTCAAAAGTTGTCCCTGGTGAGTTAGCTGAAAACTAAAATATTGTAAGGAGGACCTAATTTGGTCCTCCTATTTTTATTTACATAGAGTATGATAAACCTAGTACATATTATTTCTAAGAATTGGGTGTAGTGATGTGAAAATATTACTTGTCGAAGACGATAAAATCATTGCTTCAGGCCTTGAATACTCTCTCCAGCAGGATCAGTTTTCAACGATACTTTGTTACAATGTGGAGTCTGCGAGAAAGGTCATAGCAGAACAGCTTAACGAAATTGACCTTTGTTTGTTTGATTTATCTTTACCGGATGGAAGTGGATATGATCTTTGTCGGTTAGTAAAAGAGCATAGTGATGTACCGGTCATTTTTCTAACAGCGATTGATGATGAGGGAAATGTGGTCATGGGGCTAGATATGGGGGCGGATGATTATATTACAAAACCGTTCAGAATTCGTGAGCTTTTGTCGCGTATAAAAACTGTATTACGACGCTATCAAAAGCAGACACAGTCAATGTTGGACATTGAATCCATTCGCATCAATACCCTTGAGGGGAAAGTATATAAAAATGGGATGGAGGTTCAAGTGACCGCCCTAGAGTATCGACTACTACTGATTTTTGCGAACCATTGTGGACAAGTGCTATCAAGAAGTCAGTTATTAGAACAGATTTGGGATGTGGCTGGTGACTTTGTTAACGATAATACACTGACCGTTTACATAAAAAGACTAAGAGAAAAGCTAGAGGATGATCCGCAACATCCTAGCATTATTAAAACCATCCGTGGATTAGGCTACAAGATGGGAGAGTAAAATGTTACGAAATCGAGAGTTTCAGTTTTATATTTTTATGCTTTCCCTTATTGGCGGAGTGGCGACTGTCTTGGCCACTTTTTCTCTCATCCAGCCTGTGTTACTCATTTCATTAACGTCTCTTGTGTTGATTGTATGCAGCATTGGTTTTACTTGCTGGCGTTATAATGAAATAAAAAAGCTTTCAGGCTATCTTCGGAAAATGAGTTCAGGTGGTACGTCACTGGATATTCGTGACAACTATGAAGGGGAGCTGAGTATTTTAAAAAATGAAATATACAAAGTAACCATCATGCTTTCTGAGCATAAGAAAATGCTGCAAAGGGATAAGGTGCACTTAACGGATGCGATTTCTGATATCTCCCATCAGTTAAAGACGCCTTTAACTTCTATGATGGTAATGGCTGATTTACTAAGTGCCTCTACCTTATCAGAAGGAAAGAGAAAAGAATTCACGAAAAATATCCAGGTCCAGTTAGAACGAATTGAATGGTTAGTATCTTCTTTATTGAAGCTATCAAAACTAGATGCAGGGACCATCGTTTTTAAAAAGGATCAAGTAAACGTGAAGCAGCTCATTGGAAAATCGGTAGAGTCACTATTGATTCCTATGGATATAAAAGACCAGAAATTACTTATTGATGGTGAGAATGATGTTTCTTTTCTGGGGGACTTCCATTGGACTGGGGAGGCGCTCATTAACGTACTGAAAAATGCAGTGGAGCATACAAAAGAAGGGGGAGAGATACGAATTCAATATGTTGAAAATCCCCTTTTTACAGAAATTTCGGTTACGGACAATGGAAAGGGAATTGCAAAATCAGATCTACCATATGTGTTCAAGCGTTTTTATAAAGGCAAGAATGCAAGTGAAGAAAGTGTTGGGATTGGGTTAGCGATGGCACAGAGTATTATCACGAGGCAAAATGGAACACTTGAGGTGAAAAGTGCTGAGGGGGTTGGAACTACCTTTCTTTTCAAAATATATAAATAATAGCCTTAAGTGACAAATTTGTCACCTTATTAGTCACTTGATAGTCATTTTCGGCCAGTATACTAAAACCTATCAAGGACGTAATGGAGGGACAGGATGGAAATTTTACGAATTGAAAACTTATCGAAAGTGTATGGAAAAGGAGAAACAGCGGTTAAGGCGCTTGATGATGTGTCTTTTTCGATTAATAAAGGGGAATTTGTAGCCATTATTGGGCCATCAGGATCTGGGAAATCTACGTTGTTACATCTTCTTGGGGGTGTTGATCGACCGACAAGTGGAAAGGTGTTTGTTGATAACACGGATATATATGACTTGAATGAAACGCAGCTAGCCATTTTCCGGAGAAGGCAGATCGGGCTAATTTATCAATTTTATAATTTGATCCCTATTTTAACAGTGGAAGAGAACATTACGTTACCACTTCTTTTAGATGGACATCAAGTGGATAAAAAGCAGTTTGAAGAGATTGTTAGTATTTTAAATATACAAAATCGATTGATGCATCTTCCAAATCAACTTTCAGGTGGACAGCAGCAGCGTGTGTCCATTGGACGTGCACTAATTAGTAATCCAGCACTTATGCTAGCGGATGAACCAACAGGAAATCTAGATAGTAAAAATAGTGAGGAAATTATCGACCTATTAAAGCGATTTAATAAAACGTATCAACAAACGTTGATCGTCATTACCCATGACGAGCGCATTGCCTTACAGGCTGATCGTGTCATTGCAATAGAAGATGGCAAGATCACCAAGGATGAGGTGATTCGCCCATGAACATTGTCAATAAGCTGACCATCAGGCATTTAAAAAAGAATAAAAGAAGAACGTTGGTTACCATCATTGGTGTCATTATTTCAGTCGCGATGGTAACAGCGGTGACGACATTAGGTGCATCTTTTTTGGATTTACTAAAAAGACAGGCGATTTCAATGGATGGAGAATGGCATGTTGTATATAAGGATGTCAACAAGGAGCAAATAGAAGCCATTCAGGATGATGAGGAAACGAAAAAGCTGGTACTTTCATCTGACCTAGGGTACGCTCCCCTTGAGGGAAGTCAGAATGAATATAAGCCTTATCTATTTGTAAAAGCATTTAGTTCTGAGGGATTCAAACAGTTTCCTGTTACATTAAGTGAAGGGCGCTTACCAGAGAATGAAAATGAAATTGTTATTAGTGATTCCATTGAGTTGAATGGGAAAGTTTCATTAAAGATAGGTGATCAGCTTACTTTACCCGTCGGAAATCGTATTTTCATAGATGAGTCAGGAACGAAAGTAGAGTATGACCAACAAACCTCTCTTCAAATGACAGAAGGGGAGATCAGTGAAGAGCTTCAAAATCAAGTAACGCGTGATTATACAGTTGTAGGTGTGATGAAGAGAGTCTCGTGGGAGCCAACTTTTTCACCCGGTTATACAGTTATTACCTATTTGGACAAGTCAAAGTTAGATGAAAATGATCAAGTAAATGCTGTAGTTGTTTTAGAGAAAGTGAAAAAATCTCTATTTAAACATGCAGAGCAACTGGCGAAAGAGAATAACATTTCACGTGTTGACTTTAACAGTGCATTGCTTCGTTATCATGGAGTAACGGACAATGACGGTCTAAATCGGACGTTATACTCGTTGTTAGCAATCATTATGTCAGTTATTATAATAGGCTCTGTTGCTCTTATTTATAATGCATTTGCCATCTCTGTATCGGAGCGAGCCCGCCATTTAGGAATGCTTTCTAGTGTCGGAGCGACGAAAAGCCAGAAACGAAATTCAGTCTTTTTTGAAGGTGTTTTAATCGGTTTGATTAGTATCCCAATCGGTCTTTTGTCAGGGACTGTGGGGATGGGGGTCACTTTTTGGTTTATTAATCAATTTCTTGAGGGCGCACTTGGTGTATCAGAACCATTAAAGGTAACGATCACACCCTATTCAATGATAGGTGCTTGCGGAATTTCAATGATTACCATCTTTATCTCTACGTTTATCCCGGCAAGAAAGGCTTCTAAAATAACGGCCATTGATGCGATTCGTCAAACCTCGGATATTAAGCTTACTAGAAAAGCGGTGAAGACATCCAAATGGATTCGACGTATGTTTGGCTTGGAAGCAGAAATTGGATTGAAGAATTTAAAGCGAAATAAGGGTCGATATCGTGTGACCGTTTTTTCACTTGTTATTAGCATTGTGCTGTTTCTATCTGTTTCGTTTTTCACGGATAGCTTAAAGAAATCATTAGTCCTATCACAAGACGGGATTAACTATGATATCCAGGTGGATGCTGATAGAGTATCCGAATCTGAATTGGCTGATCTATTTAGAAAAATTCAAGCACTCCCTGATGTAACGAGTTCAAGTGTTACAAGAAGGCTAGATCTAACCACATTGGTGGAGAAGGAGAAGGTAGCTGACGAATTAAAGGGAACTTTAAAATACGAGGATGGAAAAGCACCATATTTCCTTGTGTTAACTGGCCTTGATGAGGAAAGCTTAAAGAAATATGCGGACCAGGTGGGGGTTGATGTGAAACAACTCACTGATCCGGAACATATTTCTGGAATCGTTGTCGACACCATCACATATCAGGATGGACAGACGGGTAAATTTATTGAAGCAAGCGGTATCCATGCAAAAGTTGGTGAATTGATAGAACTAATGTATGACGATTATCAGGCAGGTGAAAAGTTCAAGTTAGAGGACCTTGAAATTGCAGCTTTGACTGCCCAACTACCTATGGGGGGCTTTTCATATGGACTCGGGACTCTGAATATCATTGTATCTAATCAAGTCATTGATCAACTGATGAATGATTCGATAGCGGGATCCGTACAACCTAGCCTCTTTTTACATTCTGATGATCCAATGAAGACACAGCAGGAAATAGAGGAAATGAAAGCGCCGAACCTAAATATTTATAATGTGTACCAAAGTAGACAACGTGAGGAACAGATGCTCATGCTGCTGTCTGTCTTTACGTACGGGTTTATTGTGCTCATTACAGCAATTTCCATTGCAAATATTTTTAATACCATTTCAACGAGCATTTCCCTGAGGAAGCGCGAGTTTGCTATGCTGAAATCTGTAGGCATGACGGAGAAAGGCTTTAATAAAATGATTAGCTATGAAAGCATCTTCTATGGATTAAAAGCTCTGTTATACGGATTGCCGATCAGTTTGGGGATCATGTTCCTCATTTATAAAGGAACCATGAATAGTTTCTCGTACCCATTTTGGATTCCGTGGGGAAGTCTTGGAATCTGCTTTGTCTCGGTATTTGTGATTGTTGGCTCCGCCATGCTGTATTCGATCGCAAAAGTGAAAAAGGACAATATTATCGAGGTATTGAGGCAGGAGAATATATAGGGTGGAAGGGATGGACATTGCCTGGGGCAGTGTTCATCTTTTTTTGTAAAGGGGGGAGTGTGGATGATAGAGAACACCATCTACTTTTTGACCCCGAAAACGTCATTTAATAATTGAAACTACTCCTAAATTCAACCCGATTATATAAAAATCTGTTACCCCTACAAATACACTATCTCTACCCTCCGCCTTCTAAAGTCAACAACAATATTTTACCAAAACAAACATTTTCTACTTGCTAATCTACTAAACTACCTTTAGTATTAAATTTGTATTATCTAGATATAGGTATATAAAATTAAATTCTAACTATATATTGTGTTGTTGCCTTAAGATAAGATGCCGTACGGCTTAATAGGGAATCTGGTGTGAGACCAGAACTGCCCCCGCAACTGTAAATGCTGACAAAATGAACAAGCCACTGTGAAGATTGCTTACGAGATGTAGGTGCCTAAATGGGAAGGGTTCAAAGTAGAGTGAAGCATAAGTCAGGAGACCTATCTTACTTAAGATGTTTCAACTTCTTCGGGGATTTGGGAAGATGAGACGATGGCGACAGAAGACAAAAAGTATTTTTGCCTGTTTGTCTTTTGCTGAAATCGTTTCATCCGCTCAAGGAACCATTGAGTGGATTTTTTATTTTCAGGAGGGACGATCATGACAGTAGTAGATGTACATGAGGATTATAAGTCGGTGTTAAAGGCGATTGAAGAGTGTTCTTCAACGTATCAGTTAGACACCGCTGAGATGACAAAAATGGTAAATGATTTAGAGATAGCAAGAAAAGAAGTGAGCCAACAAGCTTTATTTTATTCGTTAAATAAAATCGCCATGGACCAACCTGATTGGACATTTGTTGCAGCGCGAATCTACTTAACTGAACTTTACAAACAAGCTTCGCAGAATCGAAACTACGATTCATCACATACATATGGGAACTTTTACGATTTGCTAGAAACGTTAACAGAGAAAGGGATCTACTCTCCTAAACTGCTGCAAATGTATACAGAGGAAGAAATTAAAGAATTAGCAGCGGCAATCAGTCCAGAACGAGATAAGCTTTTCAACTATATTGGACTGTTTTTGTTTGCTGATCGTTACCTTGCAAGAGATCATGATAGAAATGTTTATGAGTTACCGCAAGAAAGATTCATGGTTATTGCGATGACCATCATGATGAATGAATCTAAAGGCAAAAGACTAGAGTTAGTAAAAGAAGCTTACTGGGCTCTTAGTCATTTATATATGACGGTAGCAACACCAACCTTATCAAATGCAGGGAAGAACTTTGGACAGCTGTCTTCTTGTTTTATCGACACAGTGGATGATTCGCTAGACGGCATTTATCTAAATAACTGGGATATCGCTCGCTTAAGTAAAGAAGGCGGTGGCATCGGAATTTATTACGGAAAGGTTCGTGCGTTAGGTTCCGATATTAAAGGATTCAAAGGGATGTCCTCTGGTGTTGTACCATGGATTCGACTGATTAATGATACAGCGGTGAGTGTCGATCAATTAGGTCAAAGGCAAGGAGCAGTTGCCATTTACTTAGATATATTCCATAAAGACGTGATGAACGGCTTCCTTGAACTAAAGACCAATAATGGCGATGAGCGAAGAAAGGCTCATGATATTTTCACAGGAGCCACCATCCCTGATTTATTTATGGAAAAACTTTTAGAAAAAGATGAAAACGGAAGAAGCATAGGCGAATGGCATACATTCTGTCCACACCAAGTAAAGCAGCTGATGGGCTGGAAGGACGAGAATGGAAATCCACTTGGCCTCGAGGATTTTTACGATGAAAAAGATCGAAAGTATTTTACGGAGAAATACGAAGAAGCCGTGAATCAGCCTCTTTTACCAAGAAAAACCTACCGTGCGATGGATATTATGGCCCGAATTATGGTGGCGCAGTTAGAGACAGGTACGCCTTATATGTTCTATCGAGATGAGGTAAATCGTCAAAATCCAAACAAGCGTGCAGAAGGAAGAACATCCATCTACTGTAGCAATTTGTGTACAGAAATTGCCCAAAACATGTCGAGTACCACGATTGTAAAAGAATACAAGGATGAAGATGGCAATCTAGTCATCGTGAGAAAGCCAGGCGAGTTTGTTGTATGTAATCTATCTTCTATCAATCTACCGAAGGCTTATCGTGCGAATGAGCTTGAACGGTTAATAGCGATTCAAGTGCGTATGTTAGACAATGTCATTGATCTGAATACCATTCCGGTCGGACAAGCTGAATTAACCAATCAAAAATATCGAGCGGTCGGGCTAGGTACGTTCGGATGGCATCATCTGTTGGCCTTACAATCGATCCATTGGGAATCCGAGGAAGCGGTCCAGTTTGCCGATGAACTATATGAAAATATTGCCTATTATACGATTCGAGCTTCTATGGAGCTTGCCGAAGAAAAAGGAGCCTTCAGTCAATTTGAGACGTCAGAATGGGCTTCAGGAAAATACTTCGAGCGGAGAAATTACACTTCTGAGCGTTGGAGTGAACTAAAAGAACAAGTAAAGACAAACGGTATTCGTAATGGCTGGCTGATGGCGATTGCCCCGAATTCTTCCACTGCTAAAATTGGCGGCTCTACAGATGGAATTGATCCGTTGTACGCAGTTGAATATGCGGAGGAAAAGAAGAACTTTAAGTTCAAGGTAACCGCACCTGACTTGAACCATCGCACATACACGTACTACCGAAGAGCAAGGCATGAGTTAGACCAAGTATGGAGTATTCGCCAAAACGCTGCTCGTCAACGTCATATCGACCAATCAATCAGTTTTAACTTGTATGTGAGACATGATATTAAAGCGAAGGATTTGCTTAATTTACACGTAGAAGCTTGGAAGCAAGGGTTAAAAACAACGTATTACGTAAGAAGTACCTCGCAGTCAGAGATTGAAGAATGTGAAGCTTGCCATAGCTAAGCTTGAAAGGAGAAGTGACAATGTTAATCAACGCCCCATTAAATAAAATCAAACTGTTGAACCCTGCGTTTCCCAATCGTTCAACAGGTATTATTAACGGACAATCTTCTGGTCTATTAAACTGGAATGATATCGCCTACCCACAAATGTATGATCTGTATCAAACATTGCTGTCTAATTTTTGGAAGGCGCAAGAAATCAATATGCAAGATGATATCAAGCAGTGGGATTCATTATCTTCACACGAAAAGGATATCTTTTTACGGGTCAATACGCAGCTTGCTTCCCTTGATAGCCTTCAAACACCAACGATGAGTCAAGTGCTAGATTATGTGACCGATTCTAGCTTCAAGGCCATCTTTGCGGTCATTGCTCAACAGGAGGCCGTTCATAACGAATCGTACTCATATATATTAAGCTCATTGGTTCCAGTTAGTGAACAAAATGCACGATTCAATCAGGCGAAGGATGATCCGATCGTACAAAAGAGAAATCAGCTGATCTTGGATGCGTATGAAAAGTTCCGTTCACATCCATCTGCTCAAAATCTTTATGAACTAGGGATTAACTCCATTATTTTAGAAGGCATTTATTTCTATGCGGGTTTTGCCTTTTTCTATAATCTTGCTCGTCAGCAAAAGATGTTAAAGACAAGTACGATGATTAGCTATATCCAGCGTGATGAGATGCAGCATGCGTATTTTATTTCTCAGTTTGTGCGTATTATGTTAACGGAAAATCCAGAGCTAAATAACGAAGCAAACATTCAATATGCATACGATCGCATTAAAGAAGCGGTGGATCTAGAGAAGGAATGGGCTGGAGAAATATTAGCAGAGATCAACGGAATTGACCTGGAAGAGTTCGGACAATATGTGGAGTATTTGGCGAATAAAAGACTTCGTCAATTGGGGTTGGATCATCTTTATGGTGACCGTGACAACGCGATGCCGTGGATTCAAGTGTTTAGTGACGAAATGATCAATGAAACGAAGTCAGACTTTTTTGAGCAGAAATCCCGTACTTATACAAAGGTGACGCAGTCCAATGGCTTTGACGAATTATAATACAAAGGTGGCTATCATTTACTCGTCGATTACAGGGAATACGGAAGAACTAATGAACTTGCTTTTTAGCTATTTTAAGTCGTATTCAGTAAATGTGACGAAGGTTAAAATAGAGAATTTTAACTTGCAAACAATCAGTGAGTATGATGCCATCATTATTGGAACATACACATGGGGAAACGGAGAAATTCCGGCTGAAATGAGATCCTTGTACCACGAATTTGAACGACAAAAAGTAGGACATCTTGTTACGGGAGTCGTTGGTACAGGTGACCGTTTCTATCCTCATTTTTGTGGGGCGGTAGATGAATTTAAAGACATGCTTTATGTGCATACGATCTTAACAGCTACCATGAAGATTGAATTAACCCCACAGCAGCAGGAACATCCAAAATGTGAGAAATTTGTCCGTCTCCTGATGGAACGAATGATGGGACAACGAACAGCATAAAAGAGAGCACTGGGTAAATAAACCTAGTGCTTTTTTTCTGTATTTGAGAAGGCTTTTTCCGGTGCTTCTAGAATTAAATGGTAAGATTATCAAAAAGGGGTGATCACTTGTTAGTTTATACCCGGATCATTATGTTCTTTTTATTAGGAATGGTTTTCTTTAATGATGTTCCTAAAGGTAACCTTTTCTTAAAAGGGTACGTCATTCTTGCTGTTATTCTTTTCGTTTGTAATCACTTTCTCATAATATCGGGGAAACATGGGAGCATCTCGTTTTATCTTATATTACTTGATGGGCTATTGAGCTTTTCGTTTGGGATATTCTTTCCTCATATGTCATTGTATTTAATATTATTCGGTGTAGTAGCCGTAACGTTAACGATTCATGAATCCAGTAAAATTCGATTGTGGATTGGTATCGCTATGTTTTTTGTCTCGTGGGGAATCGTCATGGTCTACAGTGCGAGAGTCATGGGGGAGTGGGCTGTCTTTGAGAATTTGATAAGTGGCTCGTTTGTAGGGTTTGGAGCAGTGGTAGGGAGTTTAATTCGAAAATTATATGATGCTCAAGAAACAATGGATGCACAGTATAAGCAGTTAAATGAGTCACACGTCGCCTTAACTGATGCGCATGAACAATTACGTCATTATTCGGAACAAGTGGAGAACTTAACAACCATACGCGAACGAAATCGAATTGCAAGAGATATTCATGATACGGTGGGACACAAAATGACCGCCTTGATCGTCCAATTGGAATTGGCTCGGGAGCTGCTTAAGTTGGATTCTGTAAAGGCCGAAAATACATTGAAGACCTGTGACAATCTAGCAAGAGGGGCGCTCCAGGAGCTGAGATTTTCAGTACGGACGCTTCATGAAGACGAAGGGGAGGAGTATGCGTTCATTCCGACGATCCGAACGATGCTCAATGATTTCCGTGAGTCCACTCAATTGGAGGCGAAGCTAAGTGTTTCCGGCGATCCTACTGTCGTACCCATTTCTCTTCAACCTACTCTTATCCGTATCATCCAGGAATCCGTCACCAATGCTAAGCGCCACGGAGGTGCCACTATTTGTCATATCAAACTGAACTGCTCGGCGGAAGAAATATTATTAGTGATAATAGATAATGGGATAGGAACAGGAATGATCACCAAAGGATTTGGATTAATAAACATGAAAGAACGCATTGAAGAGCATGGTGGGTCTGTGACCTTTGAAAGTAATGAAGGGGAAGGATTCTGTGTAAAGGTGCATTTCCCATTATTAGAAAGAACATGGATTGCGGGGAAAAGAGTATGATAAAAGTAATCATTGTAGATGATCAACCACTTATTAGAGACGGTCTATCAACCTTGCTTGGACTGAGGGAGGGGCTTGAAGTAGTAGGAACTGCTAGCGATGGTGCGGACGCCTTTGAGAGAGTGAAGGAGCTTCACCCTGACATTGTACTTATGGATATTCGAATGCCAGGAACAAACGGGGTAGAAGGAGCAGGACTGATTACAAAATATACAACGGGCACAAAGGTCCTTATGTTAACAACGTTTAAGGATCATGAACTTATATTTGATGCCCTTGAAGAGGGAGCGAGTGGGTATTTATTAAAAGATATGCCCACAGATACCATTGTCCAGGCGATAAAG
Source organism: Bacillus sp. Y1 (assembly GCF_003586445.1). Taxonomy (NCBI): domain Bacteria; kingdom Bacillati; phylum Bacillota; class Bacilli; order Caryophanales; family Bacillaceae; genus Bacillus; species Bacillus sp. Y1. Next base: position 584,292 of record NZ_CP030028.1, read on the forward strand.
ACGGTATACTCTGGGGGAATTGTGTTGCCACCTGATATTACCTCGCAAATGCTTAAGGAATTAAAGAAAACAAAGAAGCTGGACCATGGAGCTTGCTCGGAGGCACCCATGGAAGTGGAAGAACTAACCGAACGAGAGTTAGAGGTGTTGCGTGAGCTAGGTCTTGGACTAAGCAATAAGGAAATAGCTGAAAAGCTTTTTATCACAGAAGGTACAGCAAAGAATCATGTTTCTAATATTATCAGTAAATTAGGGGTAAGAGATCGAACACAAGCAGCCATATTTGCAGTACGATATGGAATTACTACCTTTGATAAATAAGTGTACATGACTTTTGGCATATGGTCATAGATCAAAGACCTTTTTATAGGTCTTTTTTTCATGCCCTAATTTCTATCTTGAGCTACATGGAAGGATTCTCCTTTATCGCTAAGATAAGGGTAGCGAGTATTAGGAAGGAGTGTATCACATGCTTCAAGTAGAAGAAGTGCTGAAAAACTATGATAAAAATGAGGTTGTCCGAGGGATTTCCTTTCATGTCCATAAAGGGGAGAGCTTTGGTTTACTTGGTCCGAATGGAGCGGGAAAGTCAACAACAATAGGAATGATTTCAGGCATTATTACCCCTGATAAGGGAGAAATAAAAGTGGATGGTTTATCGGTAACGAAGAACGCATTGGACATTAAAAGGAAAATCGGGGTAGTACCGCAGGAAATAGCATTGTATCCAACGTTGTCAGCGAAGGAAAATCTATTGTTCTGGGGGAAAATGTATGGATTAACTCGGAATGAGGCAAAAAAACGGGCTAATGAGGTATTAGAATATGTGGGATTAAGTGAGCGTGCAAAAGAGAAAATTGAAACTTTTTCCGGTGGCATGAAGCGACGAGTGAATATTGGCGCTTCGCTTATGCACAAACCGGAGCTTTTAATTATGGATGAGCCAACTGTCGGAATTGACCCTCAATCGAGAAATCATATTTTAGAAACGGTAAAAGAACTAAATAAAAATGGCATGACTATTATTTACACAAGCCACTACATGGAAGAGGTTGAATTCCTATGCAACCGTATTGGAATTATTGATAAAGGGAAAATGATCGCTCTTGGAACAAAGAAGGATTTGTTTCAACGTTTAGCAGAGGGAACGCTCATAAAAGTAAGTGTTAATAAGTTGGATGAGTCATTCTTAAACAAAGTGAAAGAGATAGACGAAGTAGGGAAGGTGGTTCCACACCCTGAGGACCTTTCTATAGAAATATTCGTTACAAACCATCAAAAGGTAATAGGTGAAATGATTACACTTGCTGTACAGGGAAATGTGAATGTCCAATCATTGGAGGTAAATGAACCTAATTTAGAAAGCTTATTCCTTTCATTAACAGGAAGATCTTTAAGGGACTAGGAGGAGATAGAAGTGAAAAAGAGTCTTCTGATTGCCTGGAAGGATTTCACCATTCGTTTAAAAGATAGAAAAGGATTTGTCACGATGTTGTTAACTCCACTTATATTAACGGCTATTCTTGGGTTTGCATTAAACTCAGTAATGGGTGGAGAAGGAGGTTTCGCCGAAACAAAAGTGGGGGTTTATTTAAGTGATGACGATGAAATGGCAAAAGCGTTTGTGTGGGATGTACTACCGACTTTTGTCTTCGTAAGAATAAAAGAAAGTAAGAGTGAAGAAGAACTAAGAGAGCTGCTTACTGAAGGGAAAGTTGATGTTGGGATCGTCTTTCCGAAAGAGTGGAGCAGTGGGATGAATCAAGGAATCTTAAAGAGTGTTACATTACTAGAAAAACCGGACCAAAAGACCAAAACCGCTGTTATCGACTCTTTGCTGAAATCGTATAGTGAGCAGATTCAAATACACGCAGTAACGACGTTGACAGTAATGAAGGATATTAGTTCTTCCGTGACAGCATCTACCGTTGAAATAAATATGCAGCAAGTAGCATCAGAGGTTCAGTTAGAGCTTCAATTAATAAGTAGTGGGGAGCTAAGGGCTGCATCTATTGGTGAGAAAAATGTTGGCTCGATGCAATATTATGCGGCAGCGATGGCTGTGATGTTTTTACTGTTTAATATGACACTGGGGGCGAAATCTTTTTTACAAGAACGAACAACTGAAACACTTAAACGTTTATCGATGACACCGACTGGGAAGGTATCGATCCTATTGGGGAAATTTCTAGGAACTTTGTTGTTTGCTTTTATCCAGTTTCTTGTATTTTTTGGAGCAACCTCCACCTTTTTTAAAGTGGACTGGGGTTCTAACCTCAACCAGGTGGTAACGATTGGTTTCTGTTATTCCTTTGCTGTTTCAGGATTATCAATGATGATAGCTGCGTTTGTTAAAGAGGAGAAAACAACTGACGTCATTAGTGGTATCGGTATACAAATTCTAGCTGTTTTAGGAGGTTCCATGCTACCCATTTATTTATTTCCAGAGGGACTGAAAACAATCGCTAGTGTGACTCCGAATAAATGGGCATTAACAAGCTTCTTAGACATTATGTCAGGGACTACTTGGGGTGAGTTGGTTCCAGCCATTTTAATTTTGCTATCGTTAGGAATAGTATCGCTAGCTCTTGGAACATGGAAGCTTAAAACAAATTAAAGGAGGGAGATTCGTGAGGAAAATTGTAACAATTTGTGGTCTTGAGTTAAAGAGATTATTAAAAAAGAAACAAAGCTACGTTGTTATGTTTTTGATGCCACTTTTATTTACATTTATTTTTGGCGGCCTTTCATCAGGGGAGAGTATGGAAAAAACAAAAGTACTACTGGTGGATAAGGACGATTCATTTCTTTCAAAGGAATTTACACATCAACTCAAAGAATTGAATAGTCTTTTTATAATAGAGACGGTCACCGAAAGTAAGATGACCGATTACCTTGAGTCAAAGAAAGTGGCAGCAGCACTTGTCATTCCTCGTGGATTTGAAGAGGAAATTAATTCGAAGAAGGAACCAGAAATGACATTCCTGACAATACCCGAGTTTACTTCAAGCGGTCCAATAAAAGAGGTAGTGGAAAACCGGTTAATGAAACTTCGCTTAATGGTGTCAGCTTCCTCTGAATGGAGCCGATATAGTGGGGATGACTGGACGGTAATGTATGAAAAAATAGATTCTAACATAAAGGAGACTTCATTTCGTATCAAGAAAATGAATGTAGAAGAGAAACGTTCTACGGGAGACATCAATGGAGCATCAAGGGTAGCACCAGGTTTTTCAATTATGTTTGTCATGATTATGATTATGAGTGTAACTGGAACTATATTAGAGGCAAGGAACAGTGGGGTGTGGTCTCGTTTGCTGATTGCTCCTGCTTCGCGGTTTGAAATAGCGGCAGGATATTTGTTGTTTTTCTTTATCATAGGATTTATTCAGTTCGCCCTATTGATTGTTTCTACTCATTATTTATTCGGAGTCTATTGGGGCGATCCTGTGGCATTACTATTACTTATGGTGGCATTATTGTTAGCGGTCGTCGGAATTGGATTACTCATTGCTACTTTAGTAAAAACTGTAGAGCAACAGGCTGCAATTGGGAATGTCGTCGTAGTTGCCACCTGTATGATCAGCGGAGTGTATTGGCCATTGGAAATCGAACCGGAATTTATGCAAAACATAGCACAATTCTTACCGCAAACGTGGGCAATGAGTGGCTTTACGGATTTATTAGTAAATGGGGCAGGAGTTTTTGATATCATTGATCAAATCGGTTTGTTGCTTGGTTTTGCAATATTGTTCTTATTTATCGGGATAAGTCGAGTGAAATTTGAATGATAATATATGAGGTGAGGTCATTTGTTAACACGAATGGCCTTTTTTACATGTATCGCTCTTCTTCTTCACAATATCGAAAAAGTAGTTCACCACTTTTTTGCGTAGGGGAGGAAGATTATTTTTGTGATTTTTCTGACTTATTTTAATTGTAACACAAGGTAATACATGGTATTTTAAATGTATGTTAGGTTTTATTACATTAGTTGTTAGAAAACGAACCATTTTATGTCATAAATATAATTAGAAGGGAGATTCTGGAGTGAAACTGACATCACGCGAGATGGAAAAGTTAATGATTGTTGTTGCCGCAGATCTTGCTCGTCGCAGACAAAATCGTGGATTGAAGCTTAATTATCCTGAAGCGATAGCGATCATCACTTACGAAGTATTAGAGGGAGCCAGAGACGGAAAGACAGTAGCTCAACTCATGAGTTACGGATCTACCATTCTATCAAAAGAGGACGTGATGGAAGGTGTTGCAGAGATGATACCGGATATTCAAGTGGAAGCTACCTTCCCGGATGGAACCAAGCTTGTGACTGTCCACGACCCAATACGATGAAGAGGAGAGAATAAGTTGATACCTGGTGAATACGTACTGAAAACAGAACCGATCGTCTGTAATGAAAACAAAGAGTCTATTACGATTCAGGTGTTAAACAGAGGAGATCGCCCCATTCAGATTGGCTCTCATTTTCATTTTTATGAAGTGAATAAATCATTGCGATTTGATCGCGAGAAAGCGTTTGGGAAGCATTTAGATATTCCAGCAGGGACGGCTGTGAGATTTGAGCCAGGGGATGAAAAAGAGATAGAACTTGTCTCATTCTCAGGAGAGCAGAAGGTGTACGGTTTGAATAATTTAACGAATGGCTCTATTGCAAAGGGGGAGAAATAGGTGACCTTTCGTATCTCTCGAAAACAATACAGTGACATGTATGGACCAACCGTTGGTGATGCAATAAGGCTAGCTGATACTGAGCTTTTTATTGAGATTGAGAAAGATTTTACTACGTACGGTGATGAAGTGAAGTTCGGCGGCGGAAAGGTCATTCGTGATGGGATGGGGCAGCATCCGTTAGCTACAAGCGAAAAGACCATGGACCTTGTGTTCACCAATGCCATTATCTTAGATTACACTGGCATCTTTAAAGCAGATATCGGTGTGAAAAATGGCTATATTGCTGCTATTGGTAAGGCGGGAAATTCCTTATTAATGGATAACGTAAATGTACCAGTTGGAGCGGGAACAGAAGTGATTGCGGCTGAAGGATTGATTGTTACAGCAGGTGGAATTGATGCACATATTCACTTTATTTGTCCACAACAAGTGGAAACGGCCATCTCTTCTGGTGTTACCACGATGATTGGTGGCGGGACAGGACCTGCCACTGGTACGAATGCGACAACTTGTACACCCGGGCCTTGGAATATTCATCGAATGCTAGAAGCGGCAGAAGAGCTTCCAATAAACATTGGCTTTTTAGGAAAAGGCAATGCATCACATGTGAATCCGTTAATAGAGCAGATAGAGGCTGGTGCCATCGGCTTGAAATTACACGAAGATTGGGGAACGACCGCCTCGGCAATAGATACAAGCTTAACGGTTGCCGACGAATTTGATGTTCAGGTTGCTATTCATACAGATACATTAAATGAAGGTGGATTCGTGGAGGATACTCTTGCCGCTATTGGAGATCGCGTCATTCATACATATCATACAGAGGGTGCAGGAGGGGGACATGCTCCAGATATTATTAAAGCGGCTAGCATGCCCAATATCTTACCTTCTTCAACCAATCCAACACGACCATTTACGGTGAATACGCTTGAAGAACACCTGGACATGCTTATGGTTTGTCATCATTTGGATCCTAGTGTACCGGAAGATATTGCCTTTGCTGACTCAAGGATTCGAAAGGAAACGATCGCAGCAGAAGATATCTTACATGATCTCGGTGTGTTTAGTATGATTTCTTCTGATTCACAAGCAATGGGACGAGTTGGTGAGGTGATCACGAGAACGTGGCAAACGGCAGATAAAATGAAAAAGCAAAGAGGGAAGCTTGAGCAGGATCAGGGGTTAGGAGATAACTACCGTGTGAAAAGATATATAGCCAAATACACGATTAATCCAGCAATAACTCATGGGATTTCAGAGTATGTAGGTTCTGTTGAAGTTGGGAAGTTAGCCGATTTAGTCGTATGGGATCCTGCGTTTTTTGGTGTAAAACCGGAGATCGTCGTAAAGGGTGGTTTCATTTCTTATAGTTTAATGGGAGACCCGAATGCAAGTATTCCAACTCCTCAACCAGTAGTGTATCGTCCGATGTTTGGATCGTTAGGGAAGGCGAAATACTCCACTTGTATGACGTTTGTCTCAAAAGCGGCACTTGAGAAGAACATTCCTGAGAAGCTTGGTTTACAAAAAATCATAAAGCCTGTATCGGGTATTAGGAGCTTATCAAAGAAAGATATGATTTTAAATGGAGAAACACCAGAAATAGAAGTGGATCCGCAAACGTATGAAGTAAAGGTAGATGGAAAACTGGTGACTTGTGAGCCAGCTGAGGTACTCCCGATGGCGCAACGTTATTTCTTATTTTGAGGTGATTACATGATTATTGAAAAAGTTATTGGCAATCTTGCCACGTTAAAAGAACGATCTCCACATGTCGAGCGAGTGTATTTACAAAGCGATGATCTTGTTAAACGAATTCAAAGAGTGGTCACTGACCATGGTCACGAAATTGGCATTCGATTACGAGAGAATAAAGAGTTGGTGGACGGGGATGTCCTTTATATGGATGAAAAAAATATGATTGTTATCTCTGTAAAAGAAGATGACCTTCTAACCATTATGCCAAGCTCGATTCAACAGATGGGGGAAATTGCTCATCAGTTAGGCAATCGTCATATGCCAGCGCAGTTTGAAGGGAATGAAATGCTTGTTCAGTACGACTATTTAGTGGAAGAACTATTGCAGCAACTAGCTATTCCATACAAAAGAGAACAGCGAAAGGTGAAACAGGCATTCCGCCATATTGGACATTCTCATGATTAACCCGGTCTTATCACTCCTTCAGTTATGCGACTCGAATTTTCCATCAGGAGCATTTTCGCACTCCTTTGGTATCGAAACGTATATTCAGGAAGGAGAAATCCATGATAAAAATAGCTTCTACCAGGCATTAGTGTTGTATATTCAGAAGCAACTTGTTTATACCGATGGGTTAGCCTGTTATTTATCCTATGAAGCTATCGGAAATGAAGATTGGGACCGTTTGATAGAGTTAGATCATTTGTTATATACCTCTAGTCTCGCTGCCGAAACGAGAATAGGAACTCGTAGAATAGGAGAGCGGATGGCGAAGCTTTGCTTGGAATTGTATCCATCCACTAATTTATTGAATTATTTAAAGTGGATAAAGGAGAAAAGAGTGTACGGTCATCCGGCGCTTGTGTTTGCAATCGTGACGTATGGGTTAAATGTTGGGAAGCGATCAGCTGTTGGGAGTTATTTATACTCAACCATTTCGACCCTAGTACAAAACGGTGTGAGGGGCATTCCGCTGGGGCAAACGGATGGACAGAAAATAGTATTGGAGATTCAACAGGTGATAGGAGAGGCTGTCAATACAATAGCTAACCTAACGATGGATGATTTAGGGGCGGTTTCCCCTGGACTTGAAATCGCTCAGATGCGCCATGAACGGCTACATGTACGATTATTTATGTCTTAAAAAGGAGGAAAAAGTGATGGAACCAATACGAATTGGAGTGGGTGGCCCTGTTGGAGCAGGGAAAACCATGCTTGTTGAAAAATTAACTCGAGCCATGGAAGCGGAACTAAGTATGGCTGTTGTGACAAACGATATTTATACAAAGGAAGATGCTCAGTTTTTAATCAAAAACGGTGTATTACCAGAGGATCGTATTATTGGGGTAGAAACAGGTGGATGTCCACATACGGCGATTCGTGAAGATGCATCGATGAACTTTGCGGCGATTGAAGAGTTACAGGAAAAACATCCCGACCTTGAACTGATTTTTGTAGAAAGTGGTGGAGATAATTTAGCGGCTACTTTTAGCCCAGAATTAGTTGATTTTTCGATCTATATCATTGATGTGGCGCAAGGCGAGAAAATCCCACGAAAAGGCGGACAAGGAATGATTAAGTCTGATCTTTTTATCATAAACAAAACAGACTTGGCTCCGTACGTTGGGGCAAGCCTTGAAATTATGGAACGTGATACGATCTCTGCTCGTGGAGAAAAGCCATATATTTTTACGAACTTGAAGGACGAAATAGGCTTAGATCAAGTGGTTGAGTGGATTAAAAAGGAAGCTTTGTTGATTGGATTAGAATCATGAGTCCAACCGGGTTGTTACACCTTGTGGCAAGAAGGAAGGGTAACAAAACGATCATTGCGAATTGTTATTATGAGGGAGCTTTTAAGGTAACAAGACCAGTCTATCTTGAAGAAGAGTCTCCAACTATTTATCTTATTCATGTGGGTGGAGGATATGTGGATGGAGATGTCTATTCTACCAATCTACTGGTAGAAGAAGGAGCGGAGATTTCTGTAACAACCCAGTCGTATACGAAAGTGTACAAAACTCCGAATGCCCCTGTTATTCAAGAGATGAACATTACCCTTAAAGCGGAGAGTTTGCTAGAGTATATGCCAGACCCACTGATCGCCTATGAAGGTGCGCGATATATCCAACATACAGAGGTACATATGGAAGAGGGAGCGTGCCTTTTCTATTGTGATATTATAACACCCGGGTGGTCGGAAGGTGGATCACCATTTCAATACGATAGCATACGCTCAAAGTTAAAGGTATATAAGGAAGAAAAGCTCATCCTATTTGATCACTTATTGTTAGAACCAAGGTCTGGAATCAGTCATTTAATGCAAATGGAACAATATACACATATGGGTACGTTTATCATCCTTCATAAACAAGCGGGAAAACATTTTGGAGACCAATTATATGAGCATGTGAAAGATCAGGTGAATGGTGGGAAAATAGGAATCTCAACCCTGCCTGAAAATGGTGTGATCATTAGGATGTTTGCACATGACACAAGATCAATCGAAAAGGTCATTACCTATGCTCATCAATATGCTAGGAAGCAGCTTCTCGAGAAATCAGATTTGGTCTTAAGAAAATAGAAAGAAGGGTGAATGTATTGGTTGGGTTACTGACAACAATTAGTTTAGGCTTTTTATTAGGAATCAAGCATGCGATAGAACCTGACCATGTGATTGCTGTTTCCACTGTTGCCTCCCAAAGCAAAAAGCTTTGGAGATCATCGTTAATAGGGGTTTTTTGGGGGATCGGTCACACGGCAACTCTTCTTTTAACAGGAGTTTTAATGATCTTATTAAAAGGGAATATTCCAGAAGAGTGGGCGATGTCGTTGGAATTTTTAGTTGGGATCATGCTTGTGTACTTTGGTGTGACCACTTTTCGATCGATAAAGAATTACAATAAGCATATGGCTCATGAACCGAATCATATGGGAAAACGAATGTCGCTTAAGGCGGTATTCATGGGTTTTATCCATGGGTTGGCAGGCAGTGCGGCTATGGTATTGTTAACATTGAGTACGGTCAGTACCTTGTGGGAAGGAATGGTGTACATCCTTATTTTTGGATTAGGAACGATTGTCGGGATGCTAGTGTTTACAACTATTATTGGCCTTCCTTTTATTTATAGCGCTCAAAAATTTCGTATAAATAAGCTATTTACACAAGTAACAGGTGTGGTAAGTACTATATTCGGTGTTTACTATATGTATAATTTGGGTATAAATGAAGGTCTCTTTCATTTATGGCTTCAATAAACAGCTATAGGATTTTTTAGAGGGACTGCATATGCGAGCAGTTCCTTCTTTTTGTATTTTTTAATAGACAAATTTGAATACATTAAACTAGAATTATATGTATATCTAAATAAAAAATTCCTGAAATACCATTCTTTGTTAGAATGAAGAGTAAGCAGGGGGAAGAAACAATCTAAAAATATTTACGCTGCATGAAGACATAATCGTAACTATTAAATCCTTTCGGAATGCAGCAAGTTTATGGAAAAAAGGGGTATAGTAAGTTTTGAAAATATCAGATAAAGAGTTGATGGATGCTTATGCTGCAGCGTTGAAGTTGGCTTTAGATAATGAATTTATACAGTTGTTAGAGGAAGAAATAGAAAAAAGAAATTTAAGACATTTAGAAGAAAATTACCAAAATAGAGCAGTGATTGACCTTTCGCCAAATACTATTAGATAGACATAAACTTTACGAGCAGGTTTGGCAGGTTAAAATAATGAGAAGTAAGGGCGATCCTATATATTTGCAGGAGCAAACCTTTTAGGGAATCCGCTAATTATCTTTCATAGGGGATAGGGAATTGACAGAAACTTTCTTGGAATTACATGCAATGGATAAAGAACTATTGTTTGAGGCATTTACCCATGCACCATTAGGGATGGTGGTGTTGGGGATAAATGGTAAGATTGTGAAAACAAACTCGTCCTTTTGTCACTTTACAGGATATTCAAATGAAGAAATCGTTCATTTTGGGCTAAAGTGTGTATTTTATGAAGAAGACTATTTAACGATAGATTCAAATTATCGAAAGTTAGTTGCTGGAGAAGTAGATGCTTTTCATTTAGAAAAGCGGTTTGTACATAAGAATGGTGAAGTGATTTGGGGCTCAATTAGTGCCCATAAGGTTAGTACGTCGCAAGCGGATTATATTATAGGTCAAGTGGTTGATATCACAGCTAGAAAACAGATGGAACCAGAAATGGATAGGCTTAAATCCCAGCTAGAATCATTAATTGATCATCATTTAGATCCTATTTTGATTTTTAATGAAGAAGGAATTCTTACAAAAGCTAACACTAAGTTTGAAGTAGAATTTGGTTGGAATCTTCAGGAATTACTTGGCGTTAATATGCGAGATGTGAGATTTTTGGAAGATGAAGAAGAGAAATTAAAGGAAAAGGTCCTTCGTGGAGATTGTGTGGAAGGATACGAAACAACCGTTAAAAAGAAAAATGGTATTGTAAAGGATGTAATGATTACAAGTTTTCCGATTAAGGCCCATCAGGGAATCAAGAACGGGATCGCTGTTAGTTTTCGTGATATAACAGACCGAAAACAAGCGGAAGAACTAATGATTCAGTCGGAAAAGCTTTCTATTGCCGGACAATTGTCAGCAGCGATTGCGCATGAAATTCGAAATCCAATTACGGCTATTAAAGGCTTTTTAAAGCTATTGCAAAACTCCAATGAGAAACAGCTATATTACGAAATTGTTGAATCCGAAATAGCGAGAATTGAACTGATATTAAGTGAATTATTGTCACTTGCAAAGCCACAAAAAAACAATTTTAAAGAAACCGATTTACGCTTAATTTTAAAGCAATGTATTTCATTATTAGATGCAGAAGCGAATATGAAAAGTGTTCAGGTGGACTTAAAGCACGAGAGTCATCTACCAATTATTCATTGTGATGAGAACCAAATTAAGCAAGTGTTCATTAATTTTATGAAAAATTCTTTTGATGCCATGCCTGACGGGGGATCTTTACATATTGAAATGGAAAATTGTATGCTGACTTCTGGTATAACCATTCGTTTCAAAGATACCGGTTGTGGAATACCGAAAGATATACTCTCCAAGATCGGGCAGCCCTTTTATACAACAAAAGAAACGGGAACTGGCTTAGGGTTTATGGTAAGTAAGAATATTATTGAAGGCCATAGTGGCACCGTACATATCTCGAGTGAAGTAAATGTAGGAACAACGATTGAAATCGTTTTGCCAAGCTTTAGTAACATACAATAACCTCATCCAAAAGTGGATGAGGTTATTATTTTTATTGGTTTATCCAATATAAGCAATGATTCCTTCGTTGTCGTCTAAATGTAGCTTGATAGGAGCGTATGGATCTCTTCCTAAATATTCATCGAGCCAAAGGCGTAACGCTTCAATTAAATTTGCAGTGATAAGCACTTGTTTTCGATCATCTACAAACACTTCAGCAGAAAAGCCATAGTCATCGTCATACATAAGCTCCACTTCCACTGCTTCTGGATTTATTTGCTTTTTCTTAGCTATATAAACGCAAACGGCATTAATAATATCTTGTTCAGAGATAATTAGCTTCTCCATGTGTTTGTATTCTCTTGCTTCTTTTTCTTTTTAAGAGCGGTAAAAACCATGCGAATGATATTAATTAGGATGATAATAGCAAACACATTTATCATGAATCCAAGAATGGAACCTAAGATCCCCATGTTAGCAAATAGACTACCAAATAATAGACCAGCAAGCCCACCGATCATTAGCCCCTTCATCAGACCGCCAGAGAAGAACCCCTTATTTGCTGTTGTTGTAGACTTCGTTGTAGTTGTCGAATCCGTTTTTTTATTTTGAAAGAATGAATTGTTGTTATTGGTCGTTGTATCCGTATTATTGTTAAAGCTTCTTTTTCCGGATTTATACGATTTTGCTTCCACTGTTGTGGTGTGATCTTGGAACACAATGTTTCCAACTGGTGAAAAAATGAGTGCTGCCATTAGCAAAGCTGATAGTAACTTTTTCATTCCTTTTGTTTTCCCCCTGTAATGTATATTTCTACTACTCTATTGTATACGAGTGAGAGGAGAAAGGGTTTCATTTTTATAAAAAAAATAGAATGGAAAGAGGTTCCATTCTATTAGGGGGAAATTAGGATGCTTTTGAATCTACTAGTTGAGATTGGACAGGCTTCTTTTCGAAGGTTCCAAGGAGCAATCCAATAGCTGTTCCAACTAAAGCAGGAATAATCCATTCGAGACCAACAGAGGCAAATGGGAGTGCTTTTGCTATAGCTTGTAGTAATCCTAGGTTTACTCCGGCTGTGGTGAGGCCACTATTAACAGCAAAAACACCAGTAAATAACATCGCACTTCCATATACTTTACGAATATTTTTGTAATAACGACTAAAGAAAGTCAGCACTGTTAAAACGATTGTTAGCGGGTAAGCAGTCACAAGAAACGGAACAGAAACTTTTAAAATTTGTGCAAGTCCCATATTGGAAAGTGTAAATCCAATGAGTGTAACAATAAGGGCTACTGTTCGATAGCTTACCTTTGGTAGAAGCTTGGAGAAGTACTGGCCACATGCAACGGTAAGACCGACGACTGTTGTAAAGCAAGCTAGGGTGAAAATGACTCCTAGAAGTGCCTTGCCGCTTGAACCAAGTAAAAGTGTGGATACGGCTGTTAACAAATCCGTGCCGCTTGCATACGAACCAGTAGCAGCCATTTTTCCTCCAATAAGTCCTAGGCTTACGTAAACTAGTGAGAGAAGAACGCCAGCTACAAGTGCTGCCTTCAATGTATACTTGGTTAATTGTTTCTTATCTGTAATCCCTCTTTGCTTAATCGCAGATAAAATAACGATTCCAAACGCAAGAGCGGCAAGCGCATCCATCGTGTTATATCCTTCGATGAAGCCTGTGGAAAAGGCATTTGCTTGATACTGCTCAGCAGGAGTTTGTAAACTGCCATCCATATTAATTAAACCGATTGTACATAAAGTAACCATAGCAACGAGTAAGACCGGAGTGATCCAGCGCCCCATATATTGTTCCATCTTCGAAGGGTTTAAACTCACTACAAATACAAGTGCAAAAAAGACGGCAGAAAATACTAATAGAATGAAAGATGAGTTGAAGGAGCTTCCTAAGAATGGTTTGACTCCCATTTCATAAGCAACTGTTGCATTCCTCGGAATAGCTAAGAATGGTCCGATGGAAAGGTACACAATCACCATGAAAATTGTGCTGAACCATGGATGAACACGATTGCCGATTTCTTCAGCTCCATCTTTGACTAGTGATACGGCAAGGAGTACAGCGAAAGGCAATCCTACACCTGTTAAAATAAATCCGCCAATAGCTAGCCAGTAAGAGGTTCCCGCTTGTGCTCCTAATACAGGAGGGAAGATTAAATTTCCAGCTCCGAAAAACATTGAGAATAACATTAATCCGATAACCAAAGTGTCAAATTTCTTCATTTTCTTTTCCCCTTTTCTATTTTAGAAAAATAAAAAGACCCGCCCCTAATGAAAGGGACGAGTCTGATAGCTCGCGTTACCACCCTAATTCCGCTGCAAAAAAGCAGTCGGCTCTTAGTCAACGTACCAACATACGTGATCCTTGTAACGGCGGAACCCGTCAAAGCTTACTCTTGTTCAGCTTTGCATCTCGGAGATGATTTTCAGATTCAGCTTGAACATCGACTTTCACCATACGTCGACTCTCTTTAGTACAAGGGTTGAATCCTACTCTTCTCGTCATCAATTTGTAATATGTTAAATAATTTAACAAATGAAAAATGTTATGTCAATATATTTTGAACATTTATATTTTTATTAATTGGATGAATATAATTATTATTCTCCGATGATTTCAATTCGATTACCGAACGGGTCTTCGATATAGATGCGATTAACATCGGGAATAAGGGTATCCTCTTTGTACGGTACATGCTTATTTTGTAGGTGATCTTTTAATGAGCTAAGGTTTTTAACTGTAAATGCAGGGTGAGCTTTTTTAGCTGGAGAAAAGGGCTCTTCGATACCAATGTGAAGCTGTTGCTGACCGCCGAGTTGAAACCAAACACCTCCGCGTTTTTTTAGCACCGAGGTTTTTTCGATTTCTGTTAGACCAAGGATCGTGCTAAAAAAAGACCTTGCTTTATCCTCGCTGCCAGCCGGTGCAGCAAGTTGAATATGATCAATTTTTAAAAATGAAAAGTTCATACAATCGCTCCTTTCCGTGTTTGATAGTTAAAGTGTAGGAAGAAAGAGGTAATAAGTAAAATATGGAAATATTATGATTGGGGATAAGGGTAGCTTATAGGACTAGTGGTTGCAAATAAAATCGGAGAATCGCAAATAAAATTCAAGGATCGCAAATAAAATCTGGGAATCGCAAATAAATTTCCAGGATCGCAAATAAAATCTGGAAATCGCAAATAAATTTCCAGGATCGCAAATAAAATCTGGAAATCGCAAATAAATTTCCAGGATCGCAAATAAAATCTGGGAATCGCAAATAAATCTCCAGGATCGCAAATAAAATCTGGGAATCGCAAATAAATCTCCAGGATCGCAAATAAAATCGGAGAATCGCAAATAAATTTCCAGGATCGCAAATAAAATCTGGAAATCGCAAATAAATTTCCAGGATCGCAAATAAAATCGGAGAATCGCAAATAAATTTCCAGGATCGCAAATAAAATCGGAGAATCGCAAATAAATTTCCAGGATCGCAAATAAAATCGGAGAATCGCAAATAAATTTCCAGGATCGCAAATAAAATCGGAGAATCGCAAATAAATTTCCAGGATCGCAAATAAAATCTGGGAATCGCAAATAAAGTTCCAGGATCGCAAATAAAATCTGGGAATCGCAAATAAATTTCCAGGATCGCAAATAAAATCTGGAAATCGCAAATAAATTTCCAGGATCGCAAATAAAATCGGAGAATCGCAAATAAAATCGGAGAATCGCAAATAAATTTCCAGGATCGCAAATAAATTTCCAGGATCGCAAATAAAATCGGAGAATTACAAATAAATCTCCAGAATCACAATCAATCTATTAAAAATCCATCTAAAACCATCGATAATTCGTTGCGAAAGGTCAAAACTCCCCTCTAAATGAAAAAACTCCCGCTACAATTTGCGGGAGTTCATTCTATTTCATCTGAAAATACGTATCTAGTACTTTTCGCCCGATGGTTAAGTTCGGGGAGGGGCCTGTGTCTCCGGTGTATACCCATGGAACAATGACGGCCATTGCTACCTCGGGATTACTAGATGGGGCGTAGCTGATTAAGCTCACATTCATCACTTCGGGTGGTGCATTTTTAGGGTACTGATCGCGGTCTGGTCCGTCGTAGAAGGATTGAGCGGTACCTGTTTTTCCAGCAGGGCTGTAAGGTGCGGAACCAAAGGCTTTTGCTCCTGTTCCGGAGGTCATGACTCTGCGGAAACCCGTTTGAACTCGTTCAATCCATTCATCCTTCATGCTCACACGGTTTAAAATATTGGGTTGTATTTCTTTGTAAACGGGACCAAGCTTATCATTAGTCGTACCAGGCTCACGGATTTCTTTTACAATATGCGGCTGTATGCGATAGCCTCCATTAGCAATCGTGGCAGCATATTGGGCAAGCTGCATGGTTGTGTACGTATCGTATTGTCCAATGACTAAGTCAAGTGCAAAACCTGGCAATGTAGAAGGTCCTTTAAATCCGGTCATTTCATTTGGAAGGTCAATTCCTGTTTTTGCACCTAATCCAAATTGGGCAAAGGAATCTCTTATTTTTGAAAAAGTATCTGGAGCTAAGCTTAATGGTGCATTTGGTACATACTGTCCACCACCGATTTTTATAGCGGTACGGAACATATACACGTTAGAAGATTGCTCTAATGCATACAAGTCATTAATCGAGCCCATATTTCTCCAAGATTTTTTTACGGGTGTCCCTTTAATGGAAAGGGGTCCGTCATAAAGGGGAGTTCCTGGAGAAATAGCGCCCGTTTGGTATCCCGTAAGCACGGTTGCTCCCTTCACTGAGGAGCCGACATTGTAGGAGGTAGTAATATTGCCAAGTGCGAAGTCCTGGACTTCTAGATTTCCTGTTTCTTCGCTTCTAGCTAAAAGCTTTCCAGCCATTGTTAGGATTTCACCAGTATTTGGATCCATTAAAACAACAAAGGCACGGTCAAGAAACTTTGTTCCACCAAATCCCCGTTTGGTAGCGAGAAGTTCTTCTTCAAGAATTTTTTCAACCGCGAGCTGTAAGTCCATATCGATGGTCAGTATGAGGTCCTTGCCGCGCGTTCCATCGGATACGGGGACCGTTCCTACAATATCTCCTGCTTTGTCTTTTAAGTATTTTATTTTGGATTTATTTCCGCGCAGAACATCTTCATATTGATATTCCAGATAGCTTTTTCCGACACGATCATTTCTACTATAGCCACGAGAGAGATAGTAATCTAGCTGTTCTGCTGGTATCCCTTCTTCACTAGTAGTTGTTTTTCCTAATATCGTTTTTAAAGTGTTTTCGAATGAATACGTTCGCTCCCAGTCAGTAACCGTGTCTACCCCATGTAAAAAGTTGAGATTCTCACTAACCTTTGAGAATTCCTCATCTGTTACACCAACGTTTTTTACGAGATGAGGGGTGTACTCATAACCACTTGCAAATTCACGGTATATGGCAATGACCTGCATATCTTTCTCTTTTAGAGAGGCTAGATCTTCAGCAGTGATCCTTTCTAGCAAAGTGTCATAATATTTTTTGTTAAACTCTTTTTCACTGTCTGTTGAATCTCTCATTGCCTCTTCTTCGGATTTGGATATTTTCTCTTTAACCAATAAAGGATTTTTTAGGATCCAATAATCCTTTTTGTCACGATCTCTCACTTTCTTTGTATCCATCTTGATTAGTTCGGAGAGGTTTTCTGCTGTTTTTAACATTTCCTCCTGACTGGCTCCCCAGTTTGTGTATGTAATCGCGTTTTGAGCAATATTATCTACTACTATTTTTCCGTTTCGGTCGTACATTTTTCCGCGTGGAACAGGTTGACTTACAACAATTTCATTTGTCCTTTCGAGTTCTTCCTTGTAGGTTACCCCCTGAACCATTTGCACGGTGCCTAAGCGCACAATTAGGATGACGAATAAGACAAAGACAATAAAAAATAGGAGGTTTACTCGTAAGGGAACGTGCCTCCGTTTGCTGGCTTTTTTCTTCATGAACTTCACTCCTTAGAAGGGAACGACTCTATTGGTATATATTTCTATTTTTATCATAATCTATGACGTTCTTAATAACAATAAAGTTTCAATTTTTTGACTAATTAACAGGTTATTCACAAGATGTGGATTACTATTGTGAAAATGCTGTTAATAAGCTGTATACAACTTAAATAATCCACATTATCCACAATTTACACACGGAGTTATGCACATTATCCACAGTAATGGGCTATATCCAGAACAAAACCTGAGGATAAATAAAAAAATTATAAACAACCTGTCCAAATGCCTCTTTTCTTTCTATATAGAAGGTGAGAGGAGGTGATAGAGATGGCACAGGCGATGATCATGGATACAAAGCTTAAAGTATTGTTTGAAAATGGACTGAACTCAAAAGGAGAAGTAATTATTAAAACGAAGACATTTAGTAATGTGCGTAAGGAGGCTACGGCGGACCAACTTTTTCAAGCGGGTCAAGCATTAGCAAGTCTTTGTTCACTACCAGTAGTGAATATTGAACGAGCTGACAATTTTGAGTTGGTAAACGCGTAAGTGAAGATGAGTGATTAATCATTAGGAGGTGAGTAAATTGGCCAAAACATTAGAATTACAATTCATAACAGAAACAGGTGAAACAACAACCATTAGTATGGAATCTCCAAAGGAACCTGTTGATGCGGCTGCTGTTAAGGTTGCGATGGATCAAATTGTTGCTTCCAATGCATTTTATAGTGCGAAGGGACAGCTCGTTTCCCCTAAAGGCATTAGAGTAATTGAGAGAAATGTGACACCTTATGAACTAGCATAAAATAAGAGAGAGTCGGTTGAAATTGACCGACTCTCTTTTTTTGGAAGGTAAGAAAGTATATAAATTTGCACTTTGAAAATTGTCCAGCTTCAGCGCCCAGCGACTAGTGTACTTCGATCTTCTCCCTACGATAAGTCAACATCGAATCGCTTGCGCTCTCCGTGTTTCCTTTATCTCAGTCGAATCTCTCCAGTCCATACGTTGCTAGACGGGCGCTTGCGCTTTTCTTGCTACATAACAATTTTACACCAAAGTACTTTGTCTTTAATTCTTACACCAGCTAATTTTCCGAACGGTATGTCTCGAACGACTTCAATGTCATTAAAGTTAATAGTGAGCTTGTTATCCTCGTACGTTACCCCATCCGCATCCTTTAAGAGTTTCTTTTTCATGGATTCCTTTAGACTGGGCTTTAAGTCGACTACCTCAAACTGTATCCGTCTTCCTTTTGCCATAATAGGTTTCAGTTCAAGTCGGAAGGGAACAGGTACGAGCATGACCTTTGTATTTCCTGTTAAGACCAGATGTTCTCCTTCAAACGAACATTGTAAATTGGAGGTTCCTTCTAATGGCTGAAGATGTAGCAGGCGGTTGACGAGCTCTTCTGACATACGAATAGGTGTACCAGTAGCGATTTTATCGAGCAGGCTTTCCACCGTCCATGATTGATCTTTTAATTCCCCAAGCTTTCGTTGCATTGTTTCGAGAAACTCGTTCATGCGGTCTCCTCCAAGCTGTCATTTTTCTAGTTCGAATACATTCATTACATTATATGGACGGTAAAAATAAAAAATGAATAAAGTTGAAAATTGTTAAGTTTGATAATATATGCTTGATTTTTCCATTTTTATTATATATAGTACATTACATCAGTAATGTACTAACATACCATATGAATATAGGAGGTGAGGAACATGATCTTAAACTCAAATAGTATGAAGCCTATCTATGTACAAATTGCAGAGTATCTAGAAGGGGAGATATTAAGGGACTCCATTCGACCTGACGAAAAGATTTACTCTCAATATCAGCTGGCGGAAATGTTCAACATCAATCCTGCTACGGCGGCAAAAGGGTTGAATTTGTTAGCGGATGAAGACATTTTGTACAAAAGGAGAGGGCTTGGAATGTTTGTGGCTGCAGATGCAAAGAAGATCATCCTCACAAAACGAACCAACACCAAACTGAAGGAGCTAATTGAAGAAACGGTTAGAGAAGCCCGTCAATTAGGAGTAAGTAAGGAAGAACTAATGGAGATGATTCAAAAGGAGGGGGAGGAGTAATGAATATCGTTGCATGCAAGAACCTGTCAAAAACATATGGAAGGAATCAAGCTTTAAGAAGTGTTTCTTTTTCTCTAGAGGGTGAAAAGATCATAGGCTTGATTGGTCGAAACGGAGCTGGTAAGTCCACTCTATTAAAACTGATGGCAGGCTTTCTTGAAAAAACATCTGGGGAGATCAACGTTTTTTCGGAAAATCCATTTAATAGCTTAAAAGTTTCTGCTAACTCCATTTTTATGAGTGATGAAGTTACCTTTAATCCAGCCCTCACTTTAGAAGAAGTTCTAAAGGCAGCCGAAAGCTTCTATCCAAACTGGAATCGAGATTTAGCCTACCGACTTTTAGATTACTTTTCTATATCGCCACATTCCTACCATGCCAGTCTCTCAAAAGGGATGAGAAGCACGTTCAACACGATTATGGGACTGTCAACCAGAGCACCACTAACCTTATTTGATGAACCGACCACAGGAATGGATGCGGCCGTTCGAAAAGATTTTTACCGAGCTATTTTAAAAGATTATTTAGCCTTTCCACGGATGATCGTCATATCAAGTCACCTGTTAAATGAGATGGAGGAACTTTTTGAGGAGCTTTTGCTGATAAAAGAAGGGGCCGTTCATTTTCATGAAAGTGTGGAAGATTTGAAAGAATACGCGATTGGTATTACCGGAAGAACTTCCATAGTGGAAGAGTTATTGATAAATGATGAGGTTATTTTTCAACAAGCAGTTGGGATTGATCAGAGCTATGTTGTAGTGAAGCGTGGGGAAGAATTACAGCAACAAGCAAAGTTGCTATGGCTTGAGCTGTCACCTGTTTCCGTTAGTGATTTATGCATGTATATAACAAGCAAGTCTAAGGGAGGGATTGATCATGTATTTGACAGAGAGTAATGTTCGAGACGTTATTTTCAAACAGTATCGCTATAAGCTGCAGGCCTATTTAGGGGTGTTTACCTCTCTTATGTTTATCCAAGTGCTTGGGATGTTATTTTCGATTAGCGGAACGGGCTCTATGGGAGGTAGTGCCGGTACCTTTAGTTACGATGTGAGAACCTATAGTGGTAGTTTGGTTGCTATTTTTACTTTGATATGGGCTTTCTCAAACGGGATCTCACTGACCACGAAGCAGCATAGATATGATGACTTCAATTTTGTAACGACACGACAGGTAAGCCATTATGCGAATGCATTGATTCTCGCGACAGCAAGTGTGATTGCTGCCATAACAGGGCTTTTAACAACTTATGTTTTAAGATTACTGGTTACACAGGTTTTGAAAACACCTTCCGTTGCGGTCGATCAGCTTTCGGCGATAGATGTATGTAAGGGATTAATAGGATTTTTTCTATATATTCTCCTGTTTGCTAGCGTTGGTTATTTTATTGGAATGCTTGCTCAAATGAATAAGATAGTTGCGTTTTTACTTCCGGTGCTTCTTATTGTTGTCATTACAATCCAAGCGTACTTAGGGGGAGAAGGGGCATTATTAGTCGATATAGGGAGATTTTATGTACTTGAGGCTTCGTTTCTTCTATTTACGGTTAAGAGTGTCATCACTTCTGTACTATTATTTCTAGGAGCCTGCATGTTAGGTAATCGTTTGGAGGTGGGGATGTGATGGTAGCCATTATTCTACTAATCTTGGTTATTGCTGCAGTGGTTTCTCAACTGTCTAAATCGAAGAAAAAGGCATGGATCGGAATGAAAACTACAAGATTACTGCTTCTTGGTTACGTAGGTTTGCTGCTTCTGCTCGCTGTTGCTTCTTTGCTTCTGCCTATGAATAGCACTTCCATCAAAATGATGTCTGAAGAAGAAGTGGAACAGAGTATGAAGCTTCAGGATCAAGTGATGAATGAGGCATTTAGAGGTACCTTTAAAGAGGAGAACGGTTTAGATGTTGTGGAGAAATGGACTTTTCCACTTACAAGTGACGAGCTTGGTATTACACCTATTAATGATTATTCCGTTCAAGTGTTTATTGAGAAAAGCCTAAATATGGGGGAAGAAATTCAGATTACTCATTATGCGGGAAAAACCATTGTGAACGGGATGGATCTTACGGAAAAACGAGGTGAGGTCCAAATAGAGATGCAAGGCAATGAACTTGAAATCAAGAATCCCTCTCATGTATCGGTAACATTAGCTGAGATATCAAGTGGGTTCCCGTTCCAACAATTCTCCGCAGAAAAGGTTGATTTATTTCAAAATAGCTCATACGGCAACATGGGAATGGATGTGCTGTATATAAAAGCTCCTAAAGGGTTGAAAATAGAAGGCCAAGCACTTTACGTCAACTAAAGTGTCCACCTCAGGCGTACAAATCGGACCCAAGTGTCCACGAGCGGTGACAGACACCCTTCGTGGACAAAAAGGGCATTTTGTCCACGGACGGTGTCTGACACCGAAATGGTTGACAGGGGGCGCTTTTGTGTGATATTTAATTAGTGATTAGCACTCTATGTGGTAGAGTGCTAAAGAAATTACATATATTGATGAGAGGGGATTTTTGAATGGAAAAGAAGCAATTCCAGGCAGAGTCAAAGAGATTGTTAGACATGATGATTCACTCCATTTACACACATCGAGAAATTTTTCTACGTGAGTTGTTATCAAACGCAAGTGATGCGATTGATAAAATTTATTATCGTGCCTTAACAGACGAAAACATTACTTTTGATAAAGACAACTATTTTATTAAGATTGCTGCTGACAAAGAGAGCAGAAGATTAACGATTACGGATACCGGAATTGGGATGACCAAGGAAGAGCTTGAAAACAATCTTGGGGTCATCGCTAAAAGTGGTTCGCTTGCCTTTAAATCTGAAAATGAGCTAAAGGATGGTCACGACATCATTGGGCAATTTGGTGTTGGGTTTTATTCTGCATTCATGGTGGCAGATGTGGTGACGGTGATCACCAAATCACTAGGAAGTGACACGGCTTATAAGTGGGAATCGCTAGGTGCGGATGGTTATACGATTGAGCCTTATGAAAAAAGTGAAGTGGGAACGGAAATCATCCTTACCATTAAGCAAAATACAGAAGACGATAACTATGATGAATTTTTAGAAGAGTATCGTCTCAAATCAATTGTTAAAAAGTACTCAGACTTCATTCGTTACCCAATTAAAATGGATACCACGAGCAGACGTTTAAAAGAAGGTAGTGAATCGGAATACGAGGATTATTCAGAAGAGCAAACCATTAATAGCATGGTGCCAATCTGGAGAAAGAACAAAAACGAATTAACAACAGAGGACTACGAAAACTTTTACGCTGAAAAACATTACGGCTTTGATAAACCATTAAAGCATATTCACATCAGCGTAGATGGTGCGGTTCGTTATAATGCGGTGTTATATATTCCTGAAAAAATTCCATTTGATTATTACACGCAGGAGTATGAAAAAGGGCTGGAGCTTTATTCAAACGGTGTTCTTATCATGAATAAATGCGGAGATCTATTACCGGACTATTTCAGCTTTGTTAAAGGGATGGTTGATTCAGAAGATTTATCCCTCAATATCTCAAGAGAGATGTTACAGCATGATCGTCAATTAAAACTCATTGCGAAAAATATTAAAAACAAAATCAAAGGTCAACTACAAAGCTTATTAAAAGATGACCGCGAAAAGTACGAGGCATTTTTCCAATCCTTTGGCCGCCAATTAAAGTTTGGCGTTTATAGCGATTTTGGAAGCAATAAAGAGACGCTTCAGGATCTCCTCATGTTCTATTCATCTAAGGAAAAGAAGCTTGTTACGTTAGATGAGTATGTTTCAAGAATGCCTGAGGATCAAAAGTATATTTATTATGCATCAGGTGAGTCGGTGGAGCGTATTGAAAAGCTTCCTCAAACAGAGCTTGTTGCTGATAAAGGCTATGAAATTCTTTACTTCACAGACGACATTGATGAGTTTGCGATTCGTATGGTTATGAATTATAAGGAAAAAGAATTTAAGTCAGTCTCTAGCGGTGATTTAGGGATTGAAGAGCAAGCAGATGAAAAAGAGACGGCAGAACAAACGGAGAACCAAGAACTGTTTGAATACATGAAATCTGCTCTTGGAGAAAAGGTAAAGGCCGTACGAGTATCCAAGCGTCTAAAATCACATCCTGTTTGTTTAACAACTGAAGGAGACGTTTCCATTGAGATGGAGAAAGTTCTCCAAGCGATGCCAAATAGCCAAAATGTCAAAGCAGACAAAGTGTTAGAGATCAACGTGAATCACGAAGTATTTGCTTCTTTAAAGGATGCATTTGCTAATGACAAGGACAAGCTCACCTTGTTTACAGGGCTCCTTTACAATCAGGCATTGCTCACTGAGGGGTTACCAATTGAAGATCCAGTAGAATTTACAAACGATATTTGCAAAATTATGGTGTAAGCAAGGGAGGGCACTCAATATATGAGTGCTCTTTTCTTATTACCCTCAAAAAAATGCATCCATCACTAAATATATAGAAAAAGGTGGTGATATTGGATGATTTTTCAATTGCCTATTCACTCTTCTGAAAAAGTGACAGATGTATATATAAACAAACTGAATACTGACGGATTTATTGTGGCGATACCTGAAATACACTGGTCTATCTTTTTACCTGCACATGGGTCAAAGGATAGTCACTGCCAACATATATTGCAATCATTAATGTTTCAATTATTTGAAGGAAATGCAGAAAGTTTAGCGAAGGACATTGTTAAATTGTTAGAAAGGCAGTTCTTTAGAAAATAGAAATGCCTTTGTAAGAAAATCTCCCGATCAATCCCCCAATTTTACACCGAATCCTTGTTATTGTATGGAGGGGTGTACTACTATGAAGATATAAACTATCTTCTCCTGGAGGTGACAGGTTCTGCTTCACCTAACAAAACATCATAATCCAGAGCAAAACCATGAGTTGATTCGGCGTTGGTCAAGATACTCAACCCCTTTGGGTCATCTAATCAAAGAGACTGACGCTCTTTTTCAAAAAGTTGCCGTCCATCCTAATCCTTCAATAAATGAAATGAGAACCATCATAACTGAAAAGGGGGAGCCTATCCCCTCATGGCTTCCAGATCTAGAAGTTGAATTACACAAACTTCAAAGTGAAATAAAGATCGAAAGAAATGTGGTCGACTTTGGGGCGGTTGGTGATGGGGTTACGGACAATACAAATGCTTTTCGAAAAGCAATCGGACGAGGCAACTGTAAGATCATCATTCCTGAAGGTGTATTTGTCACAAAAGGAATAAAACTCCCCTCCAACACGATCCTTGTTGGGGCAGGAAAGGGAAAAACAACACTTAAACTCCATCATGACGCCCTAAAATCCGCCATTCTTATCACCAATAAACATCATATAAGTGGGAATCACCATATTTATGTGGAAGGAATGACCCTTGATTGGAATGTCGAACGTCTACCGAGCGATGAAAAAACGGCGAGTGGAAACAATCGATCGAGTTGCTTGACATTTGCCCATGTGAAGTATGGGTGGGTAAGAAAGGTAGAAGCGATTCATGCAGGGTTGCATGCTTTTGACGTTTCTTCCACTCTCTACTATTACATAAAAGATGGATTCATTGGTCCGGGGAGAAGTCAGTATATCTGGCTTGATGAATTAAACGGATACGGATTTGGAGATGACGGGATTACTACTCATCATAGTGATTATATATTTATATCAAAATCGCATATGTGTGATCCGAGTGGAAGAGCTCATGAACCTAGCTATTCCAATTCAAATGGCATTGAAATAGATGATGGCTCCAGATACGTGTGGCTTGCGAACAATTCAACAACTAGATGCTTTGGTGGAGTGGAAATCAAGGCTCATCACAATGCTTCTGCTGCTTCCAATGTCACCATTATTGGACATCTGTCGGTTCATGATAATCGTGCCTTCAACTTTCGGCATATCGGTCATCATAAAGGGGATGACCCAGAGTCAAAAACGGCCTATAACATAAAAGCCATGAATCTGGTTGCTATGGCTCCTATCTTTACTTCATTGTATGAAGTGTCAACTCCAAGAGCGATGGTGATATCCGCATACCGTAATGTGGTGGTGAACCAGTTTACTGTGCTTGGAGACTCGACCTATGACTTTGAAGGACATCCTGTCATAGCGATTCAATATCGAGCAAAACAGATTCTACTTAATAAAATCTATATAGACGGTTTTTATCATGCAGGTGGAATAAAAGGTAAATTTCACGTGCCAGAGGAGCTAACATGAGAGAACAGGATATTGATAAGAGCTTACATATCGTCACAACGGGTGATCAACTCAATTTTTACAAGTCATTGCAATTTCACCGTTATGAAGCAACCCCATATTTGCATCTTCAACAGTTAATCAGTGAGAATGAGTTCAAACCATCTGACCGTATCGTTGACTTTGGTTGTGGAAAAGGAAGGCTGAATTTCTTTCTTTATCACCATACAGGAGCAACGGTAACTGGTGTAGAAATGAATGAGGAGTATTATCAGTTTGCTTTGAAAAATAGAGAAAATTATCGGAAAAAGTATGGCTCAGATAATCCTATTCACTTTTTCTTCGGTTTTGCAGAGGAATATCCGATCCACGAACAGGATAATACTTTTTACTTTTTTAACCCGTTCTCTATTCATATTTTTCGGAATATAATTCTTCGTATCCTTCAATCGGTTGAGGAGAATGATCGAGAAATAAAGTTGATTTTGTACTATGCAAGTGAAGAGTATATCGACTTTTTAGAAAGCATGGGCATGTTTCAGCTACATTCTGAGGTCATTTGTTCACAAGGAAATCCGTTTGAGAGATTTTATATTTATGGTTTAGCTTTTTAAGGGGGAATGAATGTGGAGAAATTGCTTGAACAAGAAATCGTTACATATGTGGAAAATTTGCCTGGCTGGAAATGGGACGAGGGTAAATGGATTAACAAAAGATACCACTTTCAAAACTATTTAACTGGTGTGTCCTTTGTGAGTGAGCTAGCTAATTATTCGGAACAGCGTAATCACCATCCGTTCATCTCGATTGATTATAAAGTAGTAACGATTAAACTTAGCTCTTGGAATGCAGGAGGTCTTACTTCGCTGGATATGGAAATGGCAAGAATCTTTGATGAGATTTACGATCAATTTGTGGAATAAGAAAAGGCGGG
This sequence comes from Bacillus sp. Y1, assembly GCF_003586445.1. Lineage (NCBI taxonomy): Bacteria > Bacillati > Bacillota > Bacilli > Caryophanales > Bacillaceae > Bacillus > Bacillus sp. Y1. Next base: position 611,168 of record NZ_CP030028.1, read on the forward strand.
AGTGCTTAATGCGCTCTCGCCTTTTCTCTTCCAAATACGGTGTAATAAAGCAGTATCGCAATAAAGACAGAAATGGCTGATGCTATGTAGATGCTATGGTAGTCTAAATAGAAAGCGATTTGTCCGAACACGATCGCACCCATTCCCACGCCTAAATCGAAGAAGGAGAAAAAGGTTGCATTTGCCATTCCACGCCTGCTAATAGGAGAATTTTGAACACTCCACGCTTGAAGAGCTGGTTGTACGGTCCCAAAGCCTAACCCATAAATAATGGCTGCTAAATACAGGATCGTGCTATTCGGTACCCAGGCAAGCAGGATCATGGCTGCCATAATCATGATGGAACCAGCAGGGAATACAAAGCGATGTCCTTTTTGATCATAGAGCTTTCCAGCAAAGGTTCTTGAGATGAGAAGAGCAATGGCATAAAGAAGAAAGTACCATTCAATTCCTTCAATCCCCTTTTTCACTGTATATAAAGGGAGGAATGAAGCGATTCCACCAAACGTAACAGTGATAAATAGAAGCAATATCGAAGGGGGCAAGGCTGTCTTTTCGTAAAGGTCGAGCTTTTTATGAGTGGTTGTAGTTCCTGGTTCTACGGGTTTAAATCGTATACGAGAAGATAAGGCGATAGCAACTGCACCGAGTACGCCGCAAATCAAGAAGAGTTCAGTAAAGCTAAGATACCCTACAAGCGCAAGTCCGAGGGTTGGCCCCATGGCAAGAGCTAAGTTACCCGATAGCCCGTAATATCCCATTCCTTCCCCGCGCCGTTTTGGTGGAATCAGGTCGGTCGCAATCGTACCTGAAGCAGTCGTGGAAAGTCCCCAACCTACTCCTTGAATAATTCTTAAAATAAATAGGAAAACAAGACCTCCCGCAATACCGAAAGCTCCAGTGGAGAAGACAAAAATTCCTAATCCAACAAGATAAATAAATCGACGCCCTTTACTTTCTAGTGCATGCCCGGCGTAAGGTCGAATTAATAGGGCGGAGAAAGTGAAGATTCCCACAACCACTCCGATCAGCTGGTCATTTCCACCGAGGTTTTCTACAAATAATGGAATAGTGGGTAAAGTCATTTGAAAACCGAGGAAAACAAAAAAGTTTGATAAGCAAATTAGAATAAAGTCTCGAGTCCATATCTTCTCTTTACCTTTTTCTGAAGGTGGAGCTTTTTCCGCAAGAGGTGTGCTCATAACATCCCACTCCCATTCGGGAATATCCCGTTTCTATAATTATTTCGTTAAACTAAATATATGTGCGATTTTACAAAAAAATGGTGATAAATCTATTATAGACAATGGCTTTTCGATTTACTATTCTTTTGAGTTACACAGGATTTGAGCTGATAAAGAACGTTTAGTAATATTAAGGTTATTACTATAGGAAATAGGTGTTCATGATGGGAAGAATGATTGTACTAGGATCAGGAATATTAGGTGCTTCGGCTGCTTTTCACTTAGCGTCAAAAGGGGTAAAAGTGATCCTTGTTGACCGCGCCGAGGTAGGACAAGCAACGAACGCGGCCGCGGGAATTATTTGCCCATGGATTTCGCAAAGACGAAATAAGGCATGGTATGAGTTAGTGAAGCACGGGGCGCGTTATTACCCTGATTTAGTCGAAAAATTGTCCTCTTACGGAGTAGGTAATACGGGATATCGAAAAGTTGGAGCCTTAAGCCTTCATACAAATGAGGAAAAACTGAAACAAATGGCAGATAGGGCCATCAAACGGAGAGAGGATGCACCGGAAATCGGTGAGGTGGAAATCCTAACTTATGAAGAAACAAAAGAGCTGTTTCCTCTCGTGGCAGAAGGATATGGAGCGGTTTATGTTTCCGGTGGTGCAAGGGTAGATGGAAGGCTCATACGTGATGCATTAGTAAAGGCTGCGGTTCAGCTCGGTACGGAATACGTTCGTGGGAATGCTTCACTCGTTCGTGAGGATAATGGTGTGAGTGGAGTGGTTGTTGATGGTGAGCGGTTAGAGGCTGATCGAGTGCTTGTCACGACGGGAGCTTGGGCCCGTGAGGTGTTGGAGCCTGTTGGAGTGAATTTTCAAGTTTCGGGTCAAAAAGCGCAGATTTGTCATTTAGAATTACCTGGTGTGGACACCTCCGAATGGCCCGTAGTCATGCCTCCGAATAATCAGTACTTATTAACGTTTGAAGATGGTCGAGTCGTTGTCGGGTCGACGCATGAAGACAATAAAGAATTTGATACGAAAGTCACGGCTGGTGGATTAAATGAAATTATTGGTAAAGCATTAGAGGTGTTTCCGGGGTTAGAGGAAGCGACGGTAGTTGAAACGAGAGTGGGCTTTCGTCCATTTACCCCCGACTTTCTACCAGTGATTGGGACAGTTCCTGGACTGGAAGGTGTTTTAGTCGCGAATGGATTGGGAGCCTCTGGCCTGACGAGCGGTCCGTTTTTGGGTGCCGAGCTCGCAAAGCTCGCTCTTGGAGAAGAAACCGTGCTGGATGTCAGTTGCTATTCGGTGGAGGGTGCGATTGGAGATTGATAAGTTTGAGCATGGTAAATATGTTCTGGGAATCGGAAATAAGATGCCTGGCGCGCAAATAAGTTCTCAGGATCGCAAATAAAATGCATGGCGCGCAAATAAGTTCTCAGGATCGCAAATAAAATGCCTGGCGCGCAAATAAGTTCTCAGGATCGCAAATAAATTCAGGGAATCGCAAATAAAATTTCAGGATCGCAAATAAATTCAGGGAATCGCAAATAAAATTTCAGGATCGCAAATAAATTCGAGGAATCGCAAATAAAATTTCAGGATCGCAAATAAATTCGAGGAATCGCAAATAAAATTTCAGGATCGCAAATAAATTCGGGGAATCGCAAATAAAATTTCAGGATCGCAAATAAATTCGGGGAATCGCAAATAAATTCTCAGGATCTCAAAAATCCTTACTTTTTCTCAGGGAAGAGCTTTATTTTTTTCGAAAAATAATACTTTTTTCCTTTGAGGGTTCCACTTTCAGATAAATGTAGTGATTTTAAGAGGCGACTTGCGACAAAAGGAGAGTCAATTTGAAGGAAATCACGACATTTTGCATTCGTTATCGTAGGGGAGATTAGTAACCAATAATCATGCAACGCCTCAAGATGTGCCAGGCGATCTGAATGGCCACAGTTCATGCATGTCCAGCGACCTTTTTTACGCTGCATCCTAAATAATTGACAGCTAGGACATTGAACTCCTTTTACAAGTTCATCTGCTTGAATTTGGAATTTTTTTAACACATCGTATTCAGCTTCTTTATGGTCCTTTAATAGTTTTTTGCTTAATTTCTTAAGTTGTGAGGTTTCCATCATCTCCGTTTTATATTTTGACTGAAGCTCCTTTAATCGTAGAGGGAGCTTATTTGCGTGAATGACTTGCTTAAACAAATAAGCTTTCCCTGGATCGGTACTAATAATAGTAGATGCATTACTAACAACGATCAGGTATTCCACTGGGATGCTATAACCTAGTTGTTGAAAGAGCAAATCTCCCATTAGAGATTGGTGCCTACGTGCTTGGGCTATTGGGTCTGGGAAAGCTTCCTTTTTGTCATTCCATGTGCGAATAAGTTGACCGAATTGAGAGTCAAAATGAATTTCTCCGATAATGTTCTTGGTCTCAATGATTAATGCAAAGGTAGGAAAAAGGATGAGAACATCCATCTCAAATATAGATTCATGTTGTTCGAGGCGAAGGTTATGAAAGAGATAGGAGGTTGGGGAAGTTGGTTAAAATAATAACAGAGAGATCGTTCACCATAATAGCCGGCTTTTCGTTTGGCTAAGTCAGCTAGTATTTGTGGATACTGATGATGAGTAGACAACATTCTTTTTTCTAAACACTGTACGGCTTGAAGCTTTAATGGAACCGTTAATTCTTTTACAATCAATCGGCATCTTCCTTTCTATTGGAATCATCTAAGCATTCGACAAAATCCCCCTCTTTTCCTCTGCCGTTTTCTCAAAAAGATTGATTCAAATCACATCAAAATATAACGTATCAAGATATGATTGACTCATACAGAAGGAAAGGAACTGATCTTAATGCAAAAACAAAGCTTATCTACTTTTATCACATATAATGAAGAGAAATTTACGAAACGAGTGATTTTTAAAGAAGGGGAGAGTACTGTATTTGTATTAAACTTTTCGAAAAATCAAGCACTGCCAGCCCATAAACATCCTGGAACAAATGTGTTTATTCAGGTGGTAGAGGGAGACGGGACCTTTCATGTGGATGGGGAAATCCTGGCTGTATCCAAACATGATGTGATTCATTTTACTGGGGAAGAGGAAATGTCTTTCGTGAATGGTGAGGGCAATACGTGCTTGTATGTTATGCTAAACAAGATTCCAGATGAAAGATATGTAAAAGAAATCTAACCAAAAGGCTCACCTGTCGAGGTGAGCCTTCTTCTTATTTATTTCTCCTCAGCTGTAGGGCGCTTACCACCTAACTGGAGGCTCGCTTTTCCTTCTTCAAGAAGATGCTGAATGTCTTTAAATTTTACAAATCGCTTATTTACATCATCAAATAATTTGAAGTGAATGGACTCAAGGCTCGTACCTAGAGTAACGGTTGTTGCTTTTTGTAATGGTGGTGTAGATTCATGTGCTTTTTCAAGATTATAGTTAGGAACCTTAGGTGCTAGATGATGCACATGGTGAAAGCCGATGTTTCCAGTTACCCATTGCAAGATCTTCGGAAGCTTGTAATAAGAACTTCCTTCAACAGCTGCCTTCACATAGTTCCACTCTTCTTCGTGTTCAAAATAGCTGTCTTCATATTGATGTTGTACGTAAAATAACCAAATTCCTAATGCACCAGCAACAAATAGAATTGGCGCCTGGACAAGAAGGAATGCTTTCCAGCCAACTAACCAAATCATAAACGCATACAACACAACGATCGCAATATTGTTGAAATAAGTGTTGAGACGCTCTTTACGTTTTGCATCTTTCACATTGATACGATTGGTCACAAGGAACAAGAAGATCGGTCCTAGAACGAACATAACAAACGGGTTACGGTACATTCTGTATTTTAGGCGTTGCGTTGGTGTAGCAGCTAAATATTCTTCAACCGTCATCACCCAAATGTCACCAATGCCACGCTTATCTAAGTTTCCGCTAGTTGCGTGGTGGATATTGTGGCTTCTCTTCCATTGTTCGTAAGGAAACATCGTAATAATTCCACTGATGTTACCAATTAATGCATTTGCCTTACGATTTCTAAAGAACGATTGGTGGCAGCAATCATGGAAAATGATAAAGATTCGAATCACAAATCCAGAAGCAACAATAGCTAGTGGCAACGTTAGCCAGTAAGAAACCGAAAGACTCGCGTACGCTAAGTACCATAAACCAAAGAAAGGAATGAATGTGTTAATCATTTGTTTTATACTTTTACTTATATCTGACTTTTCAAAAGGGACAACGCTTTTTCTTAATTCAGCCGTTTTTTGCTTGCTCATAAAAGCCTCCTACAAGGTTTTAAATTTATCTACTGTAATTGTAGTGCTTATGAGCAGGTCATGAAAAGGCATAAATGTATAGAGTAGGACATGACAAATGTCATGTTTCAAGAAAAAATTTAAAAGAAATTACTGGAAAAACCTTAAACAATTCGAAAAGATGTAGACACATTGCTTTTCATGAGCATATTTTTACATACGTTCCCTATTTCAAGATATACTAGTCTGTATGTATACATTTGGATAGGAGGACATAAAATGTGGCAGGATTTTAAGAAGTTTGCTTTAAAAGGAAATGTGATTGACCTGGCTGTCGGGGTGGTTATTGGTGGGGCATTTAGTAAAATTGTTAGCTCACTCGTAGACAATATCCTTATGCCGATTGTAGGGCTCTTATTAGGTGGTTTTGATTTTACGAAGCTAGAATATACATATGATGATGCAACCATCAAATATGGTCAATTCATACAAAATGTGGTTGATTTCTTTATTATTGCATTTTCCATTTTCCTATTTATAAGATTATTACAGAAGTTTAGAAAGAAGCAAGAAGTAAAATCGGAAGTAAAGGCACCAACAACAGAGGAAAAATTGCTTTCAGAAATTCGTGATATCTTAAAGGAACAACAGCAACAAAAGGGTGTATAAAAAAGAAGCGATTGCTATAGGGCAATCGTTTTTTTGTTCTATTAGAGTCATGCTAATTTGTATACAAATGCCTGGATATTAGGTAAAATAAATTACCAACTAATCCTATAAAAAAGGTGTGATATAGATGATATCTGACGTTCGTACGATCCCGAAGCCACTTGTGCAGGTTAACCAATCGGTCATTGTCCTATCTGTTATCCTTACTTGGGTGACAAATATGGAATGGATTTTATTAATTCCTCTTCTTTCGGGTGTATGCGGAGTTATTTTTCGTATAAATCCGATCATGGAGGTAGCGAAGCGGTTTTTAAAAAAGGAACCATCAAAGTATCTGCAAGAAGATTGGGAGCAGCAGCAGTTTAATCAAAAAATTGCCATTCTATGCTTAGGGGCAGGTTTTATTGGGTTTGCCTTCAATCTGCCAGTGGTAGGGTATATATTTACGATACTAGTCGCGATTGCTGCGACCGTTGCTCTATTAGGTTTTTGTATCGGTTGTTTTATTCATTATCAGTGGAAAATGTATCAGTATAGAAAATTGAAGAGTCAACAATAACGATAGGTTAGAGGTCAGCACTAGTGCTGGCTTTTTTATTTGGCTTTTTCTAGATGTTTTTGGAGAATCTTGTCTAACGATTTATGGGCTGTAAGTGAGCTTTGGTAACCGAGGGTATTAAGTGATTATGATAAAATGTAAACAAGTTATTAAAGAAAAGAGGAGCAGAATAGGATGGGAGAAACTAAGAAGAGGCAAGAAATAATTAGCTGGGGTAAATCGGTGTTTATTGCTTTCGCTATTGTAGTCGTCGTTCGTACATTTGTCTTTGCTCCTTATATTGTGGATGGTGCCTCGATGGAACCCACGCTTCACGATCAAGAGAAAATATTTGTTAACAAAGTCAATACAGACAAAATTGAACGTGAGGACATTGTGATTATTAAAGGAGAAGGCGAAAATTACGTCAAAAGAATTATTGGCTTGCCTGGAGATATGATCGAAATAAGGGATGATCAGTTACTAATTAATGGTGTGGTTAACAGCGAAGAGTATTTAGAAAGTAATCGTGAGCAAGCTCATGAACAAGGTAGTGTGTTAACGGGAGATTATGGACCTATTCTGGTTCCGGAAGGGCATTATTTTGTATTGGGTGACAATCGACTTCGCAGTATGGACTCAAGAAACGGTCTTGGTTTTATTAAGAAGGAAAAGATTGTTGGAGTAAGTGAGTTTGTATTTTTTCCATTTTCTGATGTGCGATCGGTACAATAGCAATTAATGCCATTGACATAAATACGTTCATGAATTATTCTAGTAAAGCATTTTGAATTTAATATGATCCTCATCAGCTCAAGATGAGGTAGAGGTTGCGAAAAATATTAGTAGGTTGGATGAGAGCCAGAGAAGCTCAATGATTTCAGTTGAAAGGAATTTTCGCCGAAGCACTATAATTCTCTGACTATAGTAGCTGGGCCTACATCGAATAGGTGTAGGACTGTCATAGCTGGTTAGCTATGTTGAACTATCCATTTGCCTGATGCGGTTACTGTAAAACACACTGTACTCACGTTTTGGTGTGTTTTTTTATGTCTATTAGGGACCTCTATTTTTGAGAGTTGAAGAATAATAATAGGAAGGAATATTGTTATGGGAAAACAAACTAAATTAGGTTTATGGATACTAACTGCATTAGTAGTTGGAAATATGGTAGGCTCGGGTATCTTTATGTTACCACGTTCACTATCAGAAGCGGCAAGTCCGGCGGGGGTTATTCTTGCTTGGTTATTTACAGGAGCAGGAGTACTTGTAACTGCGCTTGTGTTCGGAAACTTAGGAATGAGAAAGCCGAATTTAAATGGTGGACCACAAATTTATGCGAAAGAGCTTTTTAAGCCAAATTCTAGAGGCTCTGTTCTTTCCGGATTCATGGCTACTTGGGGTTATTGGATTGGAAACTTAGCAGGGAATATTGCAATCATAACAACATTCGCTAGTTATTTATCAACATTCTTTCCCATTTTAACGAGTCAGGCTGAGTTAATTACCGTTGGTTCTTTTACTTTAAAGGTCGGTAATGCCTTAACTTTTGCGGTTTGTTCGATTTTATTATGGGGAACACACTTTATTATTTTACGTGGGTTAGAAAATGCAGGGAAATTAAATTTCATTGCAACAGCGTCTAAAGTGGCAGGTTTCTTCATCTTCATAATTGTTGCCTTATTTGCATTTGAGGCTTCCAATATGCTTCCTATGGTTGAACCCCGTCTAGATGAGAGTGGTGCTTCTGTTGGGCTTATGGGGCAGATTAGCAATGCAGCGGTTGCTACCTTATGGGCGTTTATCGGAGTAGAATCCGCGGTTGTTTTTGCGGGACGTGCGAAAAAGCAAATTGACGTTAAGCGTGCAACGATTCTAGGGTTGTTCATTGCGTTAGCCATTTATATTGGAGTAAGTACATTAGTTATGGGCTTATTAAGCCAAGAGGCGTTAATTGCGTCAGACAAGCCATTGATTGATGCGATTGTCTCCGTGCTTGGACCTGTTTCTGGAAAAGTGTTAGCAGGTATTGGATTAATCAGTTTATTTGGATCTACCATTGGTTGGGTGATGCTAAGTGCAGAGGTTCCGTACCAAGCAGCAAAGCATGGTCTGTTTTTACCTTCATTCTCAAAGGAAAACAAGAAGAATATTCCTGTGTTATCAATGATAATAACAAACTCATTAGGACAGTTGTTTATCTTCTCAACCATTTCAAATTCAATCTCTGCGGCGTTTGACTTTGTAATTTACATTGCAACCTTATCATACCTGGTTCCTTACTTCATCGCAGCTGTATTCCAGTTAAAACTAGTGATTACAGGTGAAACATATGAAGGACAAGCAAAATCAAAAGTGATTGACGGTGTCATTGCGTTACTAGCTACCTTGTATTCGGTATGGGTAATCTATGCGGGTACAGCAGACATCAAAACTTTCTTGTTCGGTATGGCTCTTCTTGCAAGTGGAATCTTCTTCTACGGTCCAGTTGCCAGAGCACACAGCAAAAAAACACAAGCCAAAAAAGCAGCCTAACACTTTTTGCGGTGACAGACACCACAAAAAGACAAATGAGGCCAAAGTGTCCACGGAGGGTGTCTGTCACCGCTCGTGGACAAAAAAGGGTAAAGTGTCCTTCTGGGAAGGACACTTTACCCCTTTTGTATGTCAGCTTCAGCGTGCTACTTTGTTTAGAAACTGCTGAGTTCTTGGGTTGGTTGAGAGGGTGAAGATTTCTTCTGGTGTTCCTTTTTCAGCAATGTGTCCTTGATCCATGAATATGACTTGGTCTGCTACATCTCTAGCGAACTCCATTTCATGGGTAACAACGACCATCGTCATGCCTTCTTCGGCAAGATCCTTCATGACTTTTAATACTTCACCAACAAGCTCCGGATCTAGGGCGGAGGTGGGTTCGTCAAATAATAATACTTTCGGATCCATCGCCATCGCTCTGGCAATTCCAACACGTTGCTGCTGGCCTCCTGATAGTTGATGAGGGTACATATCCGCACGGTCGCTTAATCCAACCTTGGCTAGTAAATCGAGAGAACGCTTTTTGGCCTCCGCTTTTGAGCGTCTTAAAACCACGACTTGGCCTTCCATTACATTCTCAACAACCGTTAAGTGTGGAAAAAGGTTGTACGATTGAAAAACCATTCCCGTTTGTTGACGAAAGGCGGTCATTTGAGTCGGTTTTAACTTCGTTCCTGATTGAAACTGAAGTTCTTTTTCCCCAATCGTAATCGCCCCTTGATTTGGAATCTCCAATAAATTAAGACAGCGTAAAAGGGTCGTTTTCCCTGAACCAGATGGGCCAATAATAACCGCCGTTTTCCCCTTTTCAACCGCTAAGTCAATTCCTTTTAAAACATCAATGTCTCCAAAGCTTTTATATAAATTTTCTAGTTTAATCATAGCCAATACTCTCCCTTCCTACTTTGCTACGCTGCGGTCAAAGCGACGTTCGAGCATGGATTGAGCATAGGACAGCACCGTACTGAACATTAAATAAATAAACGCTACTTCAATATAAAGCCAAAGAGGTTCGTACGTCGCTGCAGCCACCTGTTGCCCTTTTTGGAACATCTCTGTAACGGTGATCGTTGCAGCAAGGGAAGTGTCTTTTACAAGGCTGATAAAAGAGTTTCCAAGTGGTGGAACAGATACTCTTATCGCTTGTGGGAGAATGATTCGTCTCATGGCCTGTGCCCGAGTCATTCCAATGGAATAGGCTGCTTCCCACTGACCCTTAGGAGTGGAAAGAATCGCTGCACGAATAATTTCCGAGCTATAAGCCCCTTTATTTAGGGTGAAACCAAGTACTGCTGCTGGAAATGGATCTAGCGTAATTCCCACACTTGGAAGACCATAAAATAGGATGAATAATTGAACAAGTAACGGTGTACCCCGAAAGATCCAAACATAAAATTTAGCAATCGCAACGAGAGGCTTAATACCTGATATGCGAGCAATTGCTGTGAAAAACGCTAATATAAGGCCAAGTGTAAATGTAATCAGTGTTAATGGAACCGTAAAATATAAACCAGCTTTTAAAATAGGAAAAAAGGAATCGCTAAGGATTCCTATAATTCGTTCCGCTCTTTCATCTAAGACCATTTCAATTCAGTCCTTTACTTCAATACGTCTTCGCCAAACCATTTAGTTGAGATTTCAAGGTAGGTTCCGTCTTTAATCATGTCAGCTAATGCACCGTTAACCGCATCAACTAGCTCTTTGTTGTCTTTACGGAATAAGAAGGCATTGCTAGTTACATCCGCTTCTTCATCCACCTTTTTAATAGCTAGGTCAGGACGTTGCTTTTTTAAATCCAGGTAAGAAAGATTATCGTTGATTGTTGCATCAATTCGACCTGAAGTGATTAAATCAATGGCTTGGTTAAATCCATCTACCACTGTGTTTGTTGCCCCATGTGCTTCTGCAATTTTGCGGTAGTTACTGTCTAAAGACTGTCCTACTTTTTTTCCATTCAAATCTTCAAACGTTTTAATGTCTTCGTTTGCTTCACCAACAACAAGTACCGCTTTTGAAGAAATGTATGGTTCAGACATATCGTATTTCTCAAGGCGATCTTCACGAATCGCTACTTGGTTAGCAACCATGTCATAACGCTTTGCATCTAGTCCAGCAATCATTCCGTCCCATTTTGTTTCTACGAAAACAGGCTTAATATCAAGGCGCTTGAATACTTCTTCTGCAATCTCAATGTCAAACCCAGTTAAATCCCCAGACTCGTCATGGAAAGTAAACGGTGCATAAGTACCTTCCGTCCCGATTGTAATTTCACCTTTCTCTTTAATCTCTTCGTATAAGTTTGCTGCTGTTTCTTCTTCTTCCTTTGCTCCACAAGCAGTTAAAGCTAGAGAAAGAAGGAGCGTGAACAGCACAAATAATAATTTCTTCATGTTAAACCCCCACTAAGTTTATCGGATTAATTTAAAAAACTATATTAGGTTAATATTTTCTTTCATATATGTCAAACATTTATTCTTATCTTTCACAGAAATGTAACTTATATGTAGGAAAAAAAAGAACAGACTGTTTAGCCTGTTCCATTAAATCATGTCTACGTGAGTGATTTTCCAGTGTTCATTTTTTATCAGCTGTTCTAGTTTATCTGTATCTTTGTCTCTAAAATGTTTAACAATTTTTGCATGTTGCTCGTTCATTTGTGTGAGCACAGAGAATAGCTTATCTTCGTCCTTACTTAAGTAAATCTGTCTAACAAAACTATTTTGTAACGAATGCAGCAGATCGATTAATGTTTCATTATTGCATTTCTCAATATAAACCTGGTGAAATTCGTATTGATATGTTTGATAATCAGAATAATTTCGCTGAGAGATTGCTTGGTCAATTTTTTTCACCAGCTCTTCCATCTTATGTAGGTCTTCCTCCGTTAGAAGCTCTAAGGATAAAGATGCTGCTAAAGCGTCAAGAACAGCAACTACCTGGAACACATCAAGCTTGGTTTTTATCGTAAGTTCTTTTACGATAAATCCTTTTCGAGGGAAAAAATCAAGTAAGTTTTCGGATGCAAGTTGTATTAAAGCTTCTCTTACAGGAGTTCTGCTCACTTCCAATTGATCTGCTAGGGCCACTTCATTTATTTTCTGATTGGGAAGCAAGTTTCCATTCTGAATTTCAGTAGCTATGTAATCATACACATGATCTTTTAAGGATCGGTATCTTTTATTAATCATCAGTTCCTCCTTACAGAAGGCTTTTTTTCTGTAACCTATTATACCTTAAGTATCAGAAGGGTAGAGCCCTCAACCTATTTAACAAAAAAATTTCTAAATATTTGTTATAATTTTCTGTATATTATACAATACACAATATACATTAGAAACATAGTTTGTGATATACAAATTATTGAGGTGAAAAGACATGGTTAAACACAATTTTATGAATATAAAGGACGGAACAAAAGCTGTCTGGGCAGGAGAAGAGGCATCTCTTGCTTTTAATGCAACCCAAGTGCCTGTCGTCTTAAGTGTTGCCTACAATTATGATGATATGGATGAATGGCAGGATGTGGCACTGGGGTTAAAACCTGGACACATATACAATAGGATGACAAATCCAACCGTCGAAGCTTTCGAGGAAAAAGTACGAATTCTCGAAGGGGCGGAAGCAGCAGTTGGCTTTTCATCGGGGATGGCCGCCATTAGCAGTGCACTATACACGTTTTTACGGCCAGGCGACCGGGTCGTGTCTGTTAAGGACACGTATGGAGGAACCAATAAAATTTTCACGGAGTTTCTACCGAATATAGATGTAAATGTGAAGTTATGTAATACCGGGAATCATGAAGAGATCGAGGCGGAAGTGGCTAAAGGGTGCAAGGTATTGTATTTAGAATCACCAACGAACCCGACACTGAAGATTACAGATATTGAAAGAATGGTGAAGGCTGGTAAAGCGGTAGGAGCCTTGGTGATCATTGATAATACATTTGCTACTCCAATTAATCAAAATCCGATCCAATTTGGAGTAGACGTCGTTATTCATAGTGCCACTAAGTTTTTAAGTGGCCATGCAGATGCGATGGGTGGAGTGGTATGCGGTCCAAAGGAACTGATGGAAAAAGTGTATCATTACCGAGAGATTAATGGTGCTACGATGGATCCTTGGTCAGCCTATCTTATTTTAAGAGGAATGAAAACATTAAAACTTCGTGTAAGACAGCAAGAAAAGAGTGCGATGGAAATAGCGAGGTATTTGAAAAATCAGAAGCATGTGGAGGAAGTGTTTTATCCTGGATTAGAAACACATCGTAATCATGATATTGCGAAAAAACAAATGAAGGGCTTCGGGGGAATCGTTAGTTTTGTTTTAAAAGAGGAGATGGAGGCTATCAAAATTCTATTGCCAAAGTTACAGTACGCAAATAGAGCTGGTAATCTTGGGGCTGTAGAGACGATCTATGGACCAGCAAGAACAACGAGTCATGTGGAGTGTACCCTTGAAGAACGAAAGGAATTAGGGATACCTGAAGGCCTCGTTCGTATATCTGTCGGAATCGAGGATACCGAAGATTTGATTGCTGATCTTGAACAAGCTTTTGCTCATCTAGAATCACAATTATCTTTTGAGTTATAGGTTAAAAAGGGGTAATTCGGTATAATAGCTTCATATAGATAGTAGGAGTGACGTATGGATGTACCTAACAGTAAAAGAAACAGCAGAGTATTTATCGGTTTCCGTTCAGTATGTAGAAAATTTAATTTTACAGGGAAAAATCAGGGTGTTGCGTGATAGTGAAGGTGTGCCCATGATTTACAAAGATCAATTCAAAACCCATTTTGAACAGCTTGAAAAATATAAACACCTCATAAAAGAGCTAGAAAACGAACCAATTCCAGAAGACAAAGACATCAAAGACGAGGATTAATTAGTAAGAAGGGAGAATAAAAATGCTAAAAGGTTTAATTCTCCCTTTATTTGTATGATATTTATGATTTTTATGCAGTTGTCAATGAATATGTAAGATAGGTTGACAGTAAAAATGATAGTGAAAATGGTACCGAAGGATATTTTTAAATACTTAAAAGGGTAGGAATACCAGTACTTACACTTTACTCCGATAGATGGATAATAAATTATCCTAACAAAGTTTTTGTTGTTGCATAAAAAAACGATAAAAGTTATAATAGTTTCATGTCAAAATATACTGAAAATTTAGAGTTGTGAGGTATTTGCTAGTAATAGTTTCAATGAAAAATAAGACAATTATTAAGGGGGCAATGTAGTGAAAAAACTATCTTTATTATCATTTTTGTTAGTGTTTAGTATGCTTTTGACTGCTTGTGGAACAAGCGATCAAAACAATGGCTCTGATGAAGGAGCAAGTGAAGAAAAGAAAACATTAAGAGTCGTAACGGACGCAGCTTACGCACCATTTGAATATATGGATGGCGATAAAATTGTTGGATTTGATGTAGACTTCGTGAATGCAGTTGCGAAAGAAGCTGGCTATGAGGTTGATATCGTACATGTAGGGTGGGAACCTGTTTTCGTTGAGTTAGAAGATAAAATTGCTGACTTTGCTGTATCAGCCATTACCATTAATGATGAGCGTAAAGAATCATATGATTTCTCACACGCATACTTCCTATCAACAAATAAAATTCTCGTTCCAGAAGGCAGTGATATTAAATCTGCTGCAGACTTAAAGGACAAGAAAGTCGCTGTTCAAAACGGAACAACAGGTCAAGAAGCAATTGAGAGTGTACTAGGAGAAAACAATCCTAATATCAAAAAATTTGAAAATACGGTTCTAGCAATTATGGAGCTTAAAGGTGGCGGAGCAGACGCGGTTGTTGCCGATAACACTGTAGTTGAAGAATATGCGAAAAATAACCCGGATGATAAGTTTGTTGTCGTTGAAGATCCGGACGCATTCGCAGCTGAGTACTATGGACTAATGTTCCCGAAAGATAGCGAGTTAAGAGCAGAAATTAATGAAGCCATTAATACGATCTATGAAAACGGGACATATGCAGAAATTTATAAAGAATGGTTTGGTTCTGAGCCGGACCTTGAAGATTTAAAAGCACAACAATAATAATGGTTACTTGATTATTTAGGGCGTAACTCTTTTACATAGCGTTACGCCATTTTTTTCATTCTAGTAAAGGAGGAATACGATGGACTTTCGGTTTGATCTCATCATGGACTATGCGCCATTGTTTTTAAAGGGAACATTGCTAACCCTTGGTTTATCGCTAGCAGGAATTGTTATTGGAACCGCCCTTGGTTTGGCCATTGGGTTAGGAAAAATGGTGAAAAACAAGTGGTTGGCACTACCTTTTGACTTATACATTACATTTTTCAGAGGAACCCCTTTATTTGTACAGATTTTGCTTATTCACTTTGGTCTCGTTCCATTGTTTACAGGAAAAACAGAGCCAGTGACAGCGGCTATTCTTGCATTATCACTGAATGCTGCAGCATACATTGCAGAAATCTTCCGAGCTGGAATTCAATCGATTGACAAAGGGCAGATGGAAGCAGCTAGAACACTTGGCATGACTCATGTACAAGCTATGAGACACGTCATTCTGCCACAAGCGTTTAAGAGAATGATTCCTCCATTAGGAAATGAATTTATCGTGCTTATTAAGGAATCCTCTTTAGCAGCGGTCATTGCGGCTCCGGAGATTATGTATTGGGGACGAGCGATGCAAGGACAATACTTTAAAGTTTGGGAACCGTATTTAACGGTAGCGGTGATTTATCTGGTTATCACGTTATCCTTGAGCTTCCTGTTAAACCGTATTGAGAGGAGGTTATCGACAGAATGATTAAAGTAAGTAATCTAAAAAAATCATTTGGTACTAACGAAGTGCTTAAAAACATTAATGCTGAAATTAAACCTCAAGAAGTGGTCGTTGTAATCGGTCCTTCTGGTTCAGGAAAGTCGACGTTTCTTCGCTGTTTGAACTTGTTGGAATCGGTAACTGACGGTCATGTATATATTGAAGGTGTGGATCTTACAGATAAAAGCGTGAATATCAATAAAGTAAGACAGAATGTAGGAATGGTTTTTCAGCAATTTAACCTATTTCCACATAAAACAGTGATTGAAAATATTGTGATGGCTCCTGTGAAAGTGAAGAAGGTAGACGAAGAAGTGGCTCGTCAAAAGGGATTAGACCTTTTACGAAAAGTCGGTCTAGAGGATAAGGCTGATGCCTATCCGGATTCATTATCTGGAGGTCAAAAACAGCGTGTGGCGATTGCCAGAGCACTTGCCATGGAACCAAAAATCATGCTCTTTGATGAACCAACCTCTGCACTAGACCCAGAGATGGTCGGTGAGGTTCTAGAGGTTATGAAACAGCTAGCAAAAGAAGGTATGACCATGGTCGTTGTGACACATGAAATGGGGTTTGCAAGAGAAGTTGGCGATCGAGTCATCTTCATGGACGGCGGTTATATTGTGGAAGAAAATGTACCTGATGAGCTGTTTACTAATCCGCAGCAGGAACGAACAAAATCATTTTTAAGTAAGGTACTGTAAAAGGATGTCCGATTTGGACATCCTTTTTTGCATAATATGCTTTTACTTGAGACACAATAAGAATGACTCGTAGCTCAAAGAACAGAGCAACCTCTCGTATCCTTGATACGGGTAGCGTCATTTATGGGTTAAAGTCCCATCGAGTTGAAAACACAGGTTCAAATGGACCTGTGTTTTTTTAATATCCCTTCACAAAATCAACAACATTAATTGACGGCTTCTCACCATTTACATACTGTTGCAAGTTTGGCAAAAAGATATCTTTTACCACTCGACGGTCATAGTATTCAGTTGAACCCGAAGTATGAGGAGTGACGATCACATTTTCCATTTCCCATAAAGGACTGTTCTCAGGAAGCGGCTCGACCTCAAATACATCTATTCCGGCGCCTGCAATTTCTCCTGTTTGAAGTGCCTGAATAAGATCCTCCTCCACAACAATTTCTCCACGACCAATATTTACGAAAAAAGAACCTGGCTTCATTAGCTGAAATTGTTTCATAGAGAATAATGCTTTTGTATCCTTCGTTAAAGGGAGGGTAGATACGACATAATCGCATTGTGGAAGGACAGTATCAAGTTCCGTTGTTATGTACATTTCATCCACATGATCCTCAGGCAAACGGGAGTTTCTTACTCCAAGTACCTTCATTCCAAACGCCTTAGCAATCTTAGCTGTTTCTTTACCAATTGCCCCAACACCGATAATACCAATCGTTTTCCCATGGATCTCAAGCTTCAGTCCAGCATGATGCCATTTTTTTGAGGTCTGATTTCGGACATACTTATGAATATTCCGAGTAAGTGCAAGCATCAATCCGAAGATGGTTTCGGAAATTGGATAGGCATGGACACCATTCGCACTTGTAACAACAACTCCACGCTCATGAAGAATTTGCAGTGGTAAATTGTTCACACCAGCACTCCATGTTTGAACCCATTTTAGAGTGGAGGAGCTGCCTAAGAGGTCTGTTATATCCTTTTTCCATCCTAAAATAATTTCTGCGTTATGAATATGTTCTTTGTAGATTTCTTTTCCAACAACGATTTCCCAGTCTGGTAAAACAGCTTGCATTTCGTTAACATATACTTGTTCCAGATTATGAGTAACGACAAGTTTTCTCAAAGTGTGGCACCTACTTTTTTGAAAATTTCGATATTCTAAATATAACATAAAAAAGTATTGACCCGTTAATCTGAGAAATATGATAAAGTAGTCTTTACATTCAAAAAGTCAGCAGTAAGGTGATAAAAGTGGAGAAAAAGCAAGTAGTGTACGACATTATGGAAGTATGTCTATTAGCAGGGAAAATCATGCTCCAAAGCGGGGCTGAAACGTACCGGGTGGAGGATACGATGGAGAGAATCGCCCGTGCATTTGGGGTTAGAGAGGCCCATTGTTTTGTTACACCAACAGGCATAATTTTTTCAATTGAAAGCACAGAGCCTACCAAAACAAAGCTTGTGCGTATAACAGAAAGAACAACAGATCTTCATAAAGTCGCATTGGTAAACGGAGTTTCCCGCCGGATAACGAGTGGAGAACTTGATATAGAAAAGGCCTTTCGTGCGTTAACAGAGGTAGAGGAATCCCAATTAACATATTCAACAACTATTCAAATCCTCGCAGCAGCAATTGCGAGTGGTTGCTTTTTAATTATGTTCAATGGAAGTTGGACAGACTTTCTGCCTGCATGTATTACGGGTGGGATTGGATTTACAAGTGTGATGTACTTTCATAGAGTGGTTCCCATCAAGTTTTTTTCTGAGTTTATTGGTTCGATTATCATTGGCATGCTTTCATTTCTATTTATCCATCAGGGTATAGGTGTGGAGTTAGATAAAATTATTATCGGATCCGTGATGCCGCTCGTTCCGGGTTTGCTTTTAACCAATGCGGTTAGAGATTTAATGGCAGGTCACTTGGTTTCAGGTATATCTAAGGGGGCAGAAGCACTACTAACCGCTTTTGCCATCGGGTCAGGCATTGCTGTCGTATTATCATTTCTTTAAAGGAGGTGCCCCGCCAATGTACATTTTTCAACATCTGCTATTAAGTTTTTTGGCTGCCGCCGCTTTTGGTATTATTTTTAACGCTCCTAAAACCTCATTGATCCAATCAGGTTTTGTTGGCATGCTTGGTTGGATTATATATATTCTTTTTACGATGAATGGCGCTGATGCAGTGAATGCTACGTTAGTTGCCTCCTTCGTTATTGCCGTGGCCAGTCAGGTCTTTGCTAAGCTATATCGAACACCGATTATCATATTTATTGTTGCGGGAATCATCCCACTTGTTCCGGGTGGAATGGCATATGACGCCATGAGAAACTTTGTTGAAAATGACTATAATATTGCGTTAGCACTTGCTGCAAAAGCCTTCTTGATTTCAGGGGCGATTGCTATGGGAATCGTTTTTTCCGAAGTGATTAACCAGCTTATTAGAAAGACGGCCATCATAAAAAAGAGCTAATATTGATTCAAGGATTTGCCAAGTTGGAATCCGAATGTCCCCCTCTCTTTTTGATTACCCTATCAATAGGGGAGGTGTTAAAGAATGGCACAGGACGTATTATGTGAAGTAAGTAATTGTGTGTACAACGAAGCGGGGAAGAAATGTGGTGCAGAACAAATCTTCGTTGTAAGCCACCGCGGCAAGGAAGCGGATACCAGCCGTGAAACGGATTGTAAAACATTCGAACCTGAAGGACTATAAGAACGAAAAAGACAGCGCGAGCGAGCGCTGTCTTTTTATATGAGTAAAAAACAGAAGTTTCGGGATTTCTTTCCAAAGAAGCATAATTCACCCACAGGTAACAAATGATATATAAAAGTGGAATGGAGTTAGTTTTTTTCGGATAAGGAGGAGTGCTGTTGGTAACCTTTTTATTTGCTTTAATATTGCTAGCGTCTCTCGGAGTGATAACCATGTTTGATTTATATTTATATGAGGAGACGCTTCTAACAATTTTGGATCAGAATATTTTTTTTGAAAAAGGGACAAGTCAATGGATGTTATATGCGAATTTATTCGTCGGATTCATCTGGGGTATGGTTGTAGATTACCGATATAGGAAAAGTAAGAAATCAAGTAAATCGTCATGAAAAATATACTTGTCGAGAAGTTGTCCCTTTGGCAATTATTTATATTGATTTTTATTTTTGAAATCGGAAGTGCGGCTGTAGTAAGTACGGGGAATGATGCAAAGCAGGATGCTTGGATTGCGATTGGATTAGCCATGGTCTTTGGGTTGGGGTTAGCCTTGATGTATTATTTTATGCTCTCAAGGTTACCGGGAAAAAATCTCTTTGAAATTTTCCAGTTTTGCTTTGGAAAGTGGGTAGGCAATTTATTCACTTTACTGTATATTTTTTACTTTCTTTATATTGCTTCCCGAGTTCTACGGGATTTTTGCGAACTGATTGTATCGTTTATTTTTGACGAGACTCCGATTGAGTTTATCGCAATAACCATGTTACTCGTGATTATGTATATGTTGTATTTAGGGCTTGAAGTAATGGGAAGAACAAGTGAGGTGTTCATGCCCTATTTCTTCTCTTTTATCATTATCATAGGTGTATCTGTTTTTATCTCGGGTGAAATGGAATTTGAAAATTTGTTTCCGGTTCTTGGTGATGGATTTAAACCGGTGATGAAGGCTGTTTTTCCACAGCTATTAACTTTTCCTTTTGGAGAATTAATTGCTTTTACCATGATTATCCCGTACACATCGAAATTTAAAAAAGCAAAAAAAATAACCCTATTTTCTGTCATGGCAAGTGGAGTAATGCTCATTTACAATGCTATCTTACAAATTACCACTCTTGGTGTAGAGGCGAGAGCAAGATCGAATTTCCCTCTTCTATCGTCGGCTCGGGAAATATCCTTATTAGAGTTTATCGAACGGGTCGATCTCATCGTTGTTTTCATCGTCATGTTTGGAATTATTGTTAAAGTAAGTGTGTTTTTCTATGGAGCATTAAAAGGATTAGAGCTCATAAGCAATCGACCTTATCGGATGTACGTGGTACCGATTGGAACGGTTATTGCGTTTATCTCAGTGAAAATTAGTGATAATTTTGCTGAACATATTGAAGAAGGTCTAATCGTCGTTCCGTTGTTTATGCATATCCCGTTTCAATTGATTTTTCCGCTGATGGTCCTACCAGTTCTCCTATGGAAGACGAGAAAGAGCAAGGAGGGAAGTAAATGAGCTTGTTCAGTTCATTGTTTTCAAGAAAAAAGAATAAGAACAGTGGAAAACCAACAGAGGAAGAGCTTTTTGAACAGCAGGAAGTTCCAAAGCAATATTACCGCCAAGTGGATAGGAATAAGAAGCTTCTAGAAGAATTATTCAAAGGAACATTTGATTTTAAATGTGAACCCATTAAAATTGGCGGTATTAAAGCCTATATAACCTATCTAAGCACTATGACTGATAAAAATGAACTGTCTAATCGTGTAATTCAAGTGGCAACCAATCACCCTACTGATCAATCATTCAGTAATATGATTGAAATGAGAGAGCTCTATTTTCCTTCGGTTGACTTTAAAGTGGCGGAGAACTTTCATCAAGTGGTATGGGCGATATTAAACGGGGAAGCCGTCATTATGGTGGATGGATACTCTGAAGCCCTTTCATTAGGGATTGGATTGCCAGAGCAACGCGCTATTTCAGAACCTAGCACTCAGACAATCATTCGAGGACCGAAAGACGGTTTCGTAGAAGGATTGCCGGTAAATCTCCTTTTAGTCCGAAAGCGTCTGAAAAATCCTCGCCTTAAGTTTGAAATTTTTCAAATGGGGAGGGATTCAAAAACCAATGTGGCACTTGGGTATATTAATGACATTGCCAATGAAGATCTCTTAAGAGAAGTAAGAAAACGATTGAATCAGATCGATGTAGGTGCCTTACTGGATTCAGGAAATGTCGAAGAATTCATTGTCGATAAGACCCTTACTCCCTTTCCCCTCGTGTATAACACGGAACGGCCTGATAGCATTTGCGGGCACTTATTAGAGGGGAAAATGGCGATATTTGTAGATGGGAGCCCCTTTGTATTAACGGTACCCACCCTATTTGTTGATTTTTTTCAGGCATCAGAGGATTATTATCAGCCATTTATTATGTCAAGCTTTGTTAGACTCGTTAGATATTCGTCTTTCATGATTGCCCTTTTATTTCCATCTCTATATGTTGCTATTTCCACCTATCACCATGAACTTATGCCGACACAGCTATTGATCAGTGTTCAAGCACAACGGGAGGGTGTACCATTCCCTGCTGTTATTGAAATCATAATTATGGAGCTTTCCTTCGAAGTGTTGAGAGAAGCTGGCGTACGGATGCCAAGGGTGGTTGGACAGACGGTCTCGATTGTTGGGGCACTCGTTATAGGACAAGCGGCAGTAGAAGCGGGTCTCGTGTCGAATGTTCTCGTTATTGTAGTCGCTTTTACCGCCATTGCGAGCTTTGTGTCTCCTATCTATAGTTTTTCCATTGCGACGCGATTACTCCGTTTTGTTGTTATATTTAGCTCGGCCTTTATGGGTTTATATGGGGTTCTGCTATTTTTAATCGTCATGGTTATTCATTTAGTTAGTCTGCGGTCCTTCGGCATCCCCTATTTGGCACCGGTGGCACCGTTTCAACCAAGAAATCAGGATGATGTATTTGTTCGCGTTCCGATATGGTTAAACAAAAATCGACCTTCGTATTTATATCCTAAATCCCCAGTCACAAGTGAAGAAAATAACCAGCCAAGTCCACCAGAACAGCCATTAGGAGGACAAAAATGAAACTTCGAAATGCTTGGGTGATTGTAGGATGCGTAGTTTTTCTCGCTGGCTGTTGGGATCGAATTGAGTTAAATGACGTGTCGATTGTTACAGGGCTGGCAGTTGATAAGGGGGAGAAATCTAAATACCGATTAACCATGGAAGTTGTAAATGCAAGTCAATTTTCAAAAAATCAGATGGGGGGAGAAGCAGCTCCGGCGCTTACCTATTCTCTTGAAGGACAGACCATTTCTGAGATTATTCATAAAGTAAATATAGGACTAACAAGACGATTGATTTTTTCTCATACGAGGGTGTTATATATAAGCGAAGATGTTGCTAAAGCAGGAATTATAGAGTTTCTGGATTATCTAGATCGTAGCGGTCAATTTCGAAATGACTTTAACATCATGGTGACAAAAGGTGAAAAGGCGGAAGCTTTTGCAAAAGTGACGTATCCTGTCCAAAAGGTCCCTTCTTTAAAAATACACAATCAAACAAAATCCTTTAATGAGGAGTGGGGGGGAGACCCAGGGGTTAGACTGACAGATTTTATTTCTGCACTAACATCTAAGGGACGCAATCCTGTGTCAGCTACATTGATTATTACCGGGGATCCCAAAAAGGGAGAAAGCTCTGAAAATAATTTAAAGACAAGTGTGGATACCCTTGTAGAAATGGACGGGATGGCTGTCTTTAAAGATGACCGATTAATTGGATATTTAAGTGTGGATGAAACAAGAAATTACTATTGGACTCAAGAGCTTAAAACAACCAATATGAGTATACCCTGTTCGGACGAGGAAGATAAATCTGAGGATGGGGGCTATATTGCTGTAACAGTGGTTGAAACTTATACTAAATTAAAAGTTGATTACGTGAATGGAAAGCCTAAATTAAAGGTGAAGATCAATGGTGAAACAAGAATTGAAGCCACTCAATGTATGAAAGATATCACCAAGATTAAAACATACGGTGATTATGAAAAGAAAATCAATCGTTATGTGGCCAATGATATACAGGGAACCATCAAGAAAGTTCAAACAGAGTTTGGTGTCGATATTTTTGGTTTTGGAGATGCCTTTAATCGACAACATCATAAAGAGTATAAAAAGGTTGAAAATAACTGGGATGAAGTATTCGCGCAGGCTGATGTAGAAGTAGATATCAATCTTCATTTAAGAAGATCTGGAGTTAGAGGGAAAACCTTTATTACAGAAATTCCAAGAGAATAGACATTGTGGGGTCTTTCAGCTAGTATTTATATAGGTTTATAAAGAGCGAGCTGAAATAGATCAGCTTTGATTAAAGGAGAAGCATATGAGTACGACAATTGTAAACGAGCTACAGCCATTTATACAAGATGTATGGACAAAAGAAGGATTTAAGGAGTTAACGAGTGTTCAGACAAAAGCCGTTCCTTTTATCGTAGAAGGGAAAGATGTGATAGCGGAGTCGCCAACAGGAACAGGAAAAACACTAGCGTATCTCCTACCGGTATTAAATAAAATTGATTCGGAGAAACGAACGATTCAAGCAGTCATTCTGGCTTCCTCGCAGGAGTTAGTCATGCAAATCCTTTCTGAGATCCAAAAATGGACTGAAGGAAGCGGAATTCGTTCAGCCTCTTTTATTGGAGGGGCAAATGTTAAGCGCCAGCTCGAGAAGCTAAAAAAACAGCCCCATATTATTGCTGGAACCCCTGGACGGATGATGGAACTGATCGCACAAAAGAAAATCAAAATGCATGAAGTAAAAACGATTGTCCTTGATGAAGGTGACCAGCTTTTAACAAAAGAGCATTTACAGACAGTGAAAAGTATTGTAAAGTCCTCTCAGGCCGATCGCCAAGTGGTCTTATTTTCAGCAACTTTACCGGAGCATGCCGTGACGTTAGCAAAGGAATTAACGAAGGATGCTGAGGTTATTAAAGTGACGAAAGATGAGACGATTGAGTCTGGTAGGGTTGATCATGTGTATTTTGCAGCAGAACAACGCGATAAAATCAAGCTGCTTGAAAAAATCTCACGCTTGGAAGAGGTAAGTGTCCTCGTATTCATTAAAGATATCGGAAACTTAAATGTAGTATCAGAAAAGCTTGACTTCCAAAATGTAAAAGCATCTGTTTTACATAGTGATTTAAACAAGGACAAACGTAAAAATGCTTTGAAGGATTTTCGAACGGGCAAGGTGAATATGCTGCTTGCAACGGATGTAGCAGCGAGAGGGTTAGACATAAAAGGCATCACACATGTGGTTCATTATGATTTCCCTAGAGATATAGAGCAATATGTGCACCGATCAGGACGTACGGGAAGATTTGGGGCAGATGGTACGGTCATTTCTTTAGTAAATGAACGTGAGGAAAGAGATTTAAAGAGATTTTCACGAGAGTTAAAAAAGGATGTTGTAAAAAAGGTGTTTTTTAAAGGCCAAATGGTTGATGCGAATTCTAGAAAGTAAGTTCCAAGGAGTGGGAGAGATTCCCACTCCTTGTTGTATAATAAAGGTATATTTTAAAAAGGGGTTGGAGGAATGGAGAGTCCACGTTTACATAAAGCTTATGAAGAATGGCTTGAAGAAGTAACGGTCGAATTGATTCAGGAAAAGATGGATTCTGGGGAGATCACCTCAAAAGAACTTGTAACCATGTATATGCATCGCATTCGTACGGTAGATCCAAAAATCAATTCTGTTCTTGAAGTGAATCCTCAGGCCATTCAGATTGCAGCAAGTCTTGATGCAGAACGAAAATTGACGGGACCACGCGGCCCGCTCCACGGAATTCCTGTTCTGATTAAGGATAATATCGATACAGGTGACCATATGCATACGAGTGCAGGTTCATTGGCACTTGCTGATTCCTATGCAAAAGAAGACTCAAAGGTGGCTGCTCTTTTAAGAGAAGAGGGGGCAGTCATTTTAGGAAAAACCAATATGACCGAATGGGCTAATTTTATGGCCGAAGGGATGAAAAGCGGCTATAGTTCTCGTGGCGGACAGGTGTTAAATCCATATGGACCAGGTCAGTTCGATGTGGGAGGTTCCAGTTCGGGATCAGGTGCTTCCATTGCAGCCAACCTAGCTGTTGTAGCGGTGGGGACCGAAACCTCTGGCTCCATCTTAAGTCCAGCTAGCCAAAATTCTTTGGTGGGAATAAAACCAACGTTAGGGTTAGTGAGCCGAAAAGGGATTATACCGATCGCTCATAGCCAGGATACTGCCGGTCCAATGGCGAGAACCGTTACTGATGCAGTCTATTTATTAAGCGCTTTATCTGCTCGAGATGTTAATGATCCAGTGACGTTAACGAACACAGAGTTGGATCAGATGGACTTCACTTCATTTTTGGATGATCAAGGGTTAAAAGGAGCTCGAATTGGAATTGCCCGGGATGTGTACTTTGGATATTTAAATGATGGCCAGCTTCAGGTGATGAATAAAGCCGTTGAAAAGCTAGTCGAGCTTGGTGCCGAGGTCGTAGACCATGTAGTTATCCCATCAACAGGACGAAAATGGAGCTATGATGTGCTCACGTATGAGTTTAAATCAGATGTGAATGCATACTTAAAAACTGTAGATTCCTCAGTAAAAATAAGGTCACTTTCAGATGTGATTCAGTTTAATAAAGAGAATGAAGAAACATGCTTAAAGTATGGACAAGTTGTTCTTGAGGAAGCGGAGGCTACTTCTGGTAAATTAACCGAAGCAGCGTACTTAAAAGCGCTTGAAGAAGATCTGTACTATTCAACAGAGCAAGGAATCGATTACGTTTTAAAAGAGCACCAACTGGATGCCATCGTGTTCCCAAATAATTTTGGAGCAGGAATCCCAGCGAAAGCGGGATATCCATCTATTACGGTACCCGCGGGTTACACGAGTGAAGGAGAACCGGTTGGAATCACGTTCACCGGGACCGCCTATAGTGAACCAACTCTTATTAAACTAGGTTTTGCGTTTGAACAAGCAACAAAGCATCGAAAACCTCCAATATTCGAATAAGCTGAGGCTTTGCTTCTCATACTACCTATGTAAGTATCCTCTTTTAAAAAGGAGATGTTTTACATGGGAAGAACAAAGCTTGGAAATGCCAATGCGCAGCGTAATAATAACAGAAAGCAACAACAAACTAGCTCGGAGCTAGTTGAGTTTTCAACAACAGATAAAAAGGACATTCGCCGTAATCGTCCGACGAATCAATAATAAAATGATGCTACCTCTTTGGTAGCATCATTTTATTTTAATCAGTACCTTGCATTAATCACTACTGTGTATTAATATATAAACTGGAAGTACATGGTATTTATTTTAAGGAGGTGCCATTTTTGAATGTACAATTTAAAAAAGGCGTATTAGAGCTTTGTGTGTTAGTTCTTATTTCAAAAAGAGATCAATATGGATATGAATTGGCACAAAATATATCAAATAAAATTGAGGTGGCAGAAGGGACGCTATATCCCCTTCTAAGAAGGTTAACAAAAGAAGATTATGTCACTACTTATTTAGCTGAGTCAACAGAGGGTCCCCCTAGGAAATATTATTCCATTACGCAAAAGGGATTAAATTATATGAATGAATTAGTAGTAGAATGGCAACAGTTCTCAACTGCTGTCTCACAGTTTATTGAAGAAGGGACGAAAACCATTGAGTAGAAATGAATTCTTGCAGACGCTTGAAAGTTTACTACACGCTGTTCCTGAAGTGGATCGGAGAGAAATGTTATACGACTATGAAGAGCATTTTCAAATTGGAGTGGAAAACGGAAAGAACTTAAAAGAACTAACTGAAGAACTTGGAGATCCTTATGCGATTGCACGTGACCTGTTAGCTGATTACCATGACGGGAGATTAATTCCTGAAAAGAAAAAGAGAGGGCTAGGAAAGAAAATTTTTATAGGGTTTAGCCTGTTTCTCTTTAATGGGATTTTTATTATTGCTCCTGTTGCAGCAATATTTAGTGTAATTGTTACGGTGTGGGTAGTTGCGCTTGCATTTACACTCTCCCCGCTTGTTCTTATTACATCTTCTCTTCTAGGGTATAGCTACGAGAGCCTAACGGTTAATTTTTTCGCTTCACTAACTTTATTCAGTTTAGGAATGCTTATTGGAATTGGAATGTTGAATGTATCGAAATACTTTTATAGAACATTAGTAAGGTATAGTAGGTTTACTATTAGTGTGGTTCAAGGGGGGAGAACGGCATGAAGAAAATTGTGAGTGCATTATTTATCATGCTAGCCATTGGAATAGTGGGAACATTGGTTTCAGTTAGTGCATCAGGTGGATTTTCATTCGAAACGTATGAGATCAAAGATAAGTTAGTGCTTGAAAATCAAAAGTTGGAAAATCTAAACTTTCACTTTGAGTCCAGTGATGTGATGGTTGTTCCAAGCAGTGAAGATAAGATCACTGTTGAATTACACGGAAAGATAAGTAGAAAGCTAAAAAAAGAATTGTCCCTTGTAGCCGAGGAAAACGGAAATACAGTAGATGTTAAATTAATTGATCATAATCAACAAATTATAAACATCGGTATTCTTATATACGATACGAACATTCGTATACATGTTCCAGAAAAAGAATATAAGTCGATTAATGTTGTTACATCATCAGCAGATATTGGAGCAGAAGGTGTACTTGCAAAGAAATTACATTTTAATACAAGTTCCGGAGATATCAAGGTTGAATCAAGTGATGCTAGGGAGTCTTTTGAAGTGAAGACATCAAGTGGAGACGTCATCGTGGAGAAGACTAAGTCAAAGAAAATTAATCTTATTTCGAGTAGTGGAGACCTTTTTCTAAAAGGAAGTCAAGCAACAACAATAAGTACAACAGCATCTTCTGGGGATGTAGTACTTACAGATGTGGAAGGAAACTTGGAGACCATTACT
Organism: Bacillus sp. Y1; assembly: GCF_003586445.1. Lineage (NCBI taxonomy): Bacteria > Bacillati > Bacillota > Bacilli > Caryophanales > Bacillaceae > Bacillus > Bacillus sp. Y1. Next base: position 639,573 of record NZ_CP030028.1, read on the forward strand.
TCATCAGGCGATATGTCAATCTCCAGTGAACAGCTAACTGGAGATATTACTGCAAAATCATCAAGTGGCGATGTAATCATTGAGTTCAAGGACAAACCAACTTCTATGAAGCTAGACTTCAAAGGAGAGTCAGGTAGTGGCATCATAGATATTAAACAAATGAGTTATCAGGAAAAAGAAGAAGATCGTATCATCGGTCAGCTTGGTGACGGCGAATACGAATTGAATGTAAAAACCAACTCAGGTGATTTTTACTTGAAATAGGTTTTTTATTAGTATATGACCATGCCCCTAACGAAGGGGGCATGGCTCGATGATATGAATTAATCCAAATTTAACTTTTTCAAAGGCTCTACCGCAGGACCCTCGACAACTGTTCCGTCGTAAGTGTATCGTGACCCGTGGCAAGGGCAGTCCCATGTACGATCTCCGTGATTCCATTCAACCTCACAGCCTAAATGAGTGCAGGTTGTGTCTACAAGATGCAGACAACCATCATGATCGCGATAGGCACCGGCGCGCTCGCCTTTCACCATCACCACTGCTCCTTCATCTACCTCGACCTCACCTGGCTCTTTTCCAACATACTCAAGCTTCCCCTTTACCAAATGCTTAGCAACGTCCGCATTAATTTGAATGAATTTTTTGATATCCGGATCTGAATCGAAACGTTGAGGGGCATAAAAATCTCGGTATACATTCTCTTTACCAAGTATCGTATCAGAAAGCAAAATGGCTGCCTGCGTTCCATTCGTCATTCCCCATTTACGATAGCCTGTAGCAATATGAATATTGGAATTTTTCTCAGTAACCGGTCCAATATAAGGGATTTTATCTAATGTAATCATATCCTGAGCAGACCATCGGTACTTGTACTCTTTAATACCGAATACATCATTAGCGAACTCCTCTAGCGCCATGTAATGCTTCATGGTGTCCACCCCTTGTCCGGTTTTATGACCGTCCCCACTAACAAGAACAAGGTGTTCTCCGTTTTCTAGAGGGGTAGACCTTAACGAGCGAGTAGGTGAGTCGGCACCATAAAACATACCACCAGGAAACTCTTTTTGTGTTGTTACCGCAACGATATAGGAACGTTTAACTTCAAGACGAGTAAAATAAAAGCCGTTTTTATCAACAAACGGATAATGAGACGCTGCAATCACATGCTCGCACGATACTTTTTTCCCGTTTCTTAAAACCACCTTAGGCTGTGAACCTTCCTCTACATCTGTAGCCGTTACATTTTCGTAAACCACGCCACCAGCTTCAATAAATTTACGTAAAAGTACATTCAAGTACTTGAGTGGATGAAACTGGGCTTGGTCAGGCATCACAAGGGTAGACATCGATTTAATGTTAAAAGGGAGGGCTTCCTCTGTTAACTCCCCACGTATGCCAAGCTTTCGATAGGCATCTGCCTCTTCTTCCACTTGAAACGCATATTTGTCTGATACAGCATAAAGAATGGCCTCTTGGGTTGCAAAATCGCACTCGATGCTATGTTCTCTTACCATTCGATTGATAAACTCCATAGCGTCAGCAGAGCCCTGATAATACATTTTCGCTCGTTCTTCGCCAAAGTTTTGGAGCAATTCATTATATATTAAACCATGCTGAGCCGTTATTTTTGCCGTCGTATGACCGGTCGTTCCATTTAAAACCCTCCCAGCCTCAAGAATGGCGACTTTTAAGCCTTTATTAGCTAATAGATAACCAGCTGTAATGCCAGTAATGCCAGCCCCAACAATCGCCACATCCACACTGATATCCTCGATTAAAGAATTGTAAATCGGTAAATCCATGTCTCTCCAAAATGGTTCTGGAAAGCGGGGTGTTTCATAGTCCTTCATAGACATAGCCGTTCCTCCTCAAATCTTCTAGATGAACATAATTTTTCCAAGTGAGAGAGAAATATGTATGGAAGAAAGGACAATTTTCCAAGCGATACATTGGGTTTTGCGCATACTAAAAGAAACCGAACGAAGGAGGTCAACTATGCCTGAATTACCAGAAATGGAGACGTATCGGAAGTTGTTAAGTGAGCGATTATCAGGGAAAGAAATCTCTAGGGTGACCATCAATCGTGAAAAGTCGATCAATATGGAGAGTGAAACGTTTATATCGAAAGTACAAGGAGCTAGGGTACAGGCCATTCATAGAAGAGCTAAGCACTTGATTTTTAAATTAAGTACTGGAGACAGCTTGCTGCTGCACTTAATGCTTGGCGGGTGGATGTATGTGGGAAGTGAAAATGACCAGCCCAAAAGAACCAAACAGGTGATTCTTTCCTTTGGGGAAATGGAGTTATATTTTATTGGTTTGCGGCTAGGGTATCTACATCTTTTATCTGAAGCGGAGCTTGAAAAGGAGCTGTCTGATTTAGGGCCTGAACCGTTGAATGGCCATTTAACCTATACAGCTTGGCTTGATTTAATCAGTGAAAAAAGAGGACGACTTAAAACCACACTTCTTGATCAACAATTTATCGCAGGAATTGGGAATTGTTATTCAGATGAAATCTGTTATGGTGCACGGCTCATGCCTATCAAGCATGCAGATACCTTAAACGAGGGAATGCAAAAGGATCTTTATGATGCGATTCAATCAGTCCTACAGCGAGCACTTGGGTTTGGAGGCTATATGGATCAGCCTTTATATAAAGGGGACACCTTTACAGGGGGATATAATGATCATTGCTTTGTGTACGACCGAGAAGGGGGATTATGTGGGAGATGTGGAGGAACGATTTGCTTTGAAGAAGTATCCTCAAGAAAATGTTTTTATTGTCCAGGTTGTCAAAGGGACTAAAAAAGTGGCCCGAGAAAGATTCGAGCCACTTATTTCTATTCTTTTGGAGCGGGATCAATTCGATGTGCATCCTCTGAATCAAGTGCCGTTCTTAGATAATAAATAAACACACCACCAACAATTCCTAAGCAAATAGCCAATCCAACGGTTGTTACCCACATCAAACCCATGGAAATCCCTCCTTTACACACTATATGAAGGGAACAATGAATCTTTTCCAATTTGGAAACATTCTCCTTGATTTTTTTAGCTGAGGAAGATGAATTCTATTATTGTTAGGAGGTGGTAAATATGCTTAAAAAGTTATTCTTAGGAATTGCTCTATTACTGTCATTGGTTGTTATCCCAACAAACTCGTTCGCACAACAAGTGTATACTGTTCAACCGGGAGATAGCTTATGGAAAATTGCTGTTCGCTATCAAGTGGGATTATCCGAAATTATTCAGGCAAACCCACAGTTTCGGAATCCAGCACTTATTTATCCGGGACAAAGGGTAAACATTCCAAACTATGATGCGACCAAGTCGATTGAAAATCAAGTCGTCCAATTGACAAACCAAGAGCGTGCCAAGTATGGATTAAAGCCTCTTGTTGCGGACTGGGAACTAGCACGAGTGGCGCGTTACAAATCAGCTGATATGAGAGATCGAAACTATTTTTCTCACACAAGCCCTACATACGGATCGCCATTTGATATGATGAAAAACTTTGGAATATCGTACCGTAGTGCAGGAGAAAACATCGCAGCCGGTCAACGCACACCGCAAGAGGTAGTGACTGCATGGATGAACAGTGAAGGTCACCGCAAAAACATCCTGAGCTCAGGATACACGCATATCGGTGTTGGTTATGCACAAGGCGGATCAAAGCAGCATTACTGGACACAAATGTTTATTTCGAAGTAGGAAAAGTCGGGGGAAACTCCGGCTTTTTTCAATTGGGGAGTTATGATGTAGTTTGCATGTGGAAACCGGGGATCGCAAGTAAGAGCGTTGGATCGCAAATATAATCGGAAGATCGCAAGTAAAGTCGGTGGATCGCAAATAAAACTTGAAGATCGCAAATAAAATCTGAGAATCGCAAATAAATTTTGAAATTCGCAAATAAAATCCGGAAATCGCAAATAAAGCAGACCCAGCTAATAGAAAATCATCCATTTTTATAAAAATAAGATCTAAAATGAACCGTAGAAAACAAAATTAACGATCATTCCCCTTCAAACCCTCATCACCCACAACTTAAATGACGATTTACCCCACTCTAACCCGCGATTTACCAACAGTCCTATCACTCTCTAAGCCTCAAGTCGTATATGAAAATCAAGCTTAAGCTCGTTATGAGAAGTATGAAATCTAGGTAAGATGATATCAAGAAGGGAGGCAACAACAAATGAAAAAATTCGGGTTGCTTTTAATAGGAGGCATTGCAGCGTTAGTTTTATTAGCAAATCTTGGTCCACTGGTAGGGTTAGTAGTCAGCATGGCGATTCTGTACTTTGTGTTTAAGCAGTTTTTAAAGACAGATTCGACAGGGATGAAAATCGGGTTAGGAATCTTAGGATTCATTCTCCTGATGGCATCCATCTCTAACGCACCGGCGATCGTTGGAATTGTAGCTGCATATATTCTCTATGTTGTTTACAAAAAATTTAACGAAACAAAAGTAAAAGAAACAGTTTCAAATGACCCTTTTCAAAACTTTGAAAAGCAATGGTCTGAACTAAATAAAAACTAATTTTAAAAAAGAGGAGAGATATTTATGTCAAACTTATTTACTCGATTAAAAAATACGATTGTAGCTGATTTAAATGAAGCAATAGAAAAAAAGGAAAACAAAAATCCGATTGTGATGCTGAACCAGTATTTACGTGAATGTGAGCTAGAAACAGAAAAAGTAAGAAAGCTTGTTGAAAGACAATATACTTTGCGTGACGGGTTTACTCGCGAGTTAAAGCAAGCACAGGAATTGGCTGAAAAAAGAAAATACCAAGCTGAAGTAGCACAAAATGCAGGTGAAACGGAGCTTTTCACATTTGCTAGTGCTGAGCAACTTCAATACGAAGAGAGAGCAGCGCGATTAAGTGAATCCCTTCGTTACACGGAAAATCAATTGCAAGAGCTAGAGCAAAAATACGAGGAAATGAAGCATAAGTTGAAAGATATGCATATACGTCGCATGGAATTAATGGGAAGAGAAAACCTATCTCGTGCGCACTATCAAATGAATAAAGTGCTAGACAATGACAACTACTCAAACCCATCCGTTTCGCGCTTTCAAGAAATAGAGTCATACCTTGATCAAATGGAAGAGAAGATAAATACCTCATACTACAGAAACACAATCGATGCCCGCATCGCCAAACTAGAAAAAGAAATGAAAAAAGAAGAAGCTACTACTTTGTAAGAAAAACTGATATTCTAGAAGAAAAGCGGAAGTGCACTAGTCGCTAGGCACTGTAGCTAGACATAGAAGATGGAAAAACTAGAAGGCGTAGCACCTACGCCTTCTATAAGTCTAGAGAACAGGAGAGGAGGAATCAACATGGTAGGAAAAAAGAAGAGTGATCTTCTCAGCTGGGCAGTTATGTTTGGAATTGTATTGTTACTACTTGAGGTCACTTTCTTTAATCGTGGACTGATCTTCTCCCTCCTTGTTGCATCAGGAATGATTTATATCGGGAGGAAGCGCCAGCCAAAAACATCAGGCAAATTCTTATTTTGGGCAGGAACGATCTTCTTTATTTTAAGTGTATTTAATATGATGACTATTAAAGTCTTTTTGTTTGGGATATTGGGCTATTTAATTATTCAATTTGCAAAGTCTAAGCGTTCCCCAGAAAAAATACAGCCTGAGGTAGTCGAAGCACAAACGAGTGCACCACAAACAGAAACAATCGTAAAAAAAACGCCCTTATTTGAAAATACCATTTTCGGTGAACAGAGAACGAAAGACCATGTGTATGAGTGGAATGATATTAATATACAAACGGGAATCGGTGACACGATTATCGATCTAAGCTATACCGTTTTACCAAAAGGTGAGACGATTATATTTGTACGAGGGTTAGTCGGGAATATCCAGATTCAAGTTCCTTACGATGTAGAGGTTTGTGTGAATCACAGTGTCCTTGCTGGCTCTAGTAATATATTGAATGTTACAGGAGATAAGCTGTTCAATCAGCGACTACATGTTCAAACGAGCGAGTATGAGAAAGCGGATCAGAAGGTGAAGGTATTCACTTCGATGCTGGTGGGTGACCTCGAGGTGAAGCGAGTATGAGTATCGTACAACGGCAAATTGTGTGGGGAATTAGTCTGTCTCTATTCGTTTTCATCTTTTTATCTGTCTCGTTTTTTATGGCTTTTCCAGTCTACAATTGGTCTGAGCTATGGGAACGTAATTTAATGGATATCCCATTTATCTTCTTTCTTCCAAGCGTAAGTATTGCGATTGGAATTTTGTTTGGTTTGGGGTCTGGGTTTTTCTGGCGGAAACAGATGCAAACGATTGACGATATTCTTCATGAAGTAGAGGAAGGACGCGCAAGTGAGATTGAGAACGGCATCTCCTATGAACCGATTGTCCAAAGAGTTCGTAAAATACAAAAGCAAATTGCTGACCAGGCGAAGGCTTCTCAGAAGCTTGCGAATGAAAAAGCAGAGGATCAGGAAAATCGTATTCAAGAAATCATCTCTCAAGAACGCAATCGGTTGGCTAGAGAGCTTCATGACTCGGTGAGCCAACAGCTTTTTGCGGCTTCGATGATGATGTCTGCAATCAATGAAACGAAGCAGGTTGAAAGTGAGAATCGAGAAGCAAAGCAGATGAAGATGGTAGAAGAAATGATTCATCAGTCTCAATTGGAAATGAGAGCGCTTCTTCTTCATTTACGTCCAGTGCCGTTAAAAGGAAAAACACTTCAAGAAGGTATTGAAGAGCTGTTAGTCGAACTATCACAAAAAGTAACGATGGAAATAGGATGGAAGGTAGAGGAGTTTCCTCTGGATAAAGGTGTGGAGGACCATCTCTTTCGAATACTTCAGGAATCTGTTTCGAACATTCTTCGTCATTCAAAGGCGAAGGAGCTGGAGGTTTTACTCATCCAGCGGGACAATTTTATCATTATGAGGGTAGTAGATGATGGAGTTGGCTTTGATGTGGAAGAATCAAAAGCTGGTTCGTATGGACTTCAAAATATGCATGAACGTGCAGTGGAAATTGGTGGAACGTGCAAAATTATTAGTGTAAAAAATAAAGGTACCCGTCTAGAAGTAAAGGTCCCGTTGATGAGGAAGGGTGAGAGCAGTGATTAGAGTCGTGTTTGTTGATGACCATGAGATGGTAAGAATTGGAGTTTCTTCGTATTTATCTGCACAGCCAGATATTGAGGTTGTAGGTGAAGCGGATAATGGAAAAGCAGCGATTCCAATGGTCCTAGAGTTAAGGCCGGATATCGTATTAATGGATTTAGTCATGAAGGAAATGGATGGCATTGAAGCAACACGGCAAATCATTGCAGAATGGCCCGAGGCAAAAATCATCATTGTGACAAGCTTTTTAGACGATGAAAAAGTATATCCGGCACTCGAAGCGGGAGCTACGAGCTATATGTTAAAAACCTCAAAGGCTAGTGAAATAGCTAATGCTGTCCGGGCAACCTTTCACGGTCAATCGGTTCTTGAACCTGAGGTGACAGGCAAAATGATGATGAAAATGCGTCGAAAAAATGATGTAGCACTGCATGAGGAGCTTACCTCACGAGAAATGGAAATACTCTTGTTGATGGCTGAGGGAAAAAGCAATCAAGAAATTGCTGATGATCTGTTTATTGCGCTAAAGACGGTAAAAACCCATGTGAGTAATGTTTTAAGCAAGCTTCAAGTACAAGATCGAACGCAAGCCGTTATTTACGCGTTCAAACATGAGCTAGTAAAGTAAAATTTTACATAAATTTCTTGCTTTTCAGCTCAGGAATGAATATGATGAAAGTAACTAACTGAAACGGAGGTGGAAAGAGATGAAAAATGCTGTTTTGATGCGCGGATTCTGGATGGACTATACGTATATCGTCCGTGCAATTTTTGCTGGTTTTGCGAACAACGGGAGAAGTCTGCCCTTTTTAAGCAATTCCATAGCAAACTAAACAGTGAAACATCTCTTATCCACAAATAATGAATGGATGAAAGAGGGCTTTCCGCTCTCTTTTTTTCGTACACATTTTTCGTGCCATGGGATTTTTCCCATGGTTTTTTTGTGTAAAAAAACATACAAACTCCGGGAGGTTCAAATAAAATATGATTACTTTAAGCGTAAATTCCATAAGCAAAATGTTTGGTGGGAACACCATTTTTGAAAACTTATCACTAGAAATTCATGAAGGAGACCGGGTTGGACTCGTTGGTCGAAACGGGAGTGGGAAAACGACTCTTTTTAAGCTATTAGCTGGGGAAGAATTTCCGGATAGTGGTCAAATTCATTGGAGAAAAGGGACGACAATAGGTTATTTAGAACAAATTCCTGGTTTCCAAAGTGAAATAACTGCTTTAGATGTGTTAAAAACCGCATTCGCCTCATTGGTAGAGATGGAGACGCAAATGAAAGAGCTTGAATTATGGATGGCGAATCCTAATGTTTCTGCAGAGAGTCTTGAAAGATGCGTAGAAAAATACGGACAGTTACAGGATCAATACACACTGTTAGGCGGATACGAAATGGATGCCAATATTGATCGCATCTCCAATGGCCTTTCTATTCAACACCTCTTAGATAAATCGTTTCAGTCTCTAAGTGGAGGTGAGAAAACGAAGATAGGCTTAGCGCAACTTCTGTTAAAGCAACCGGATCTATTATTACTAGATGAACCAACGAATCATTTAGATTTGATGTCAGTGGAGTGGCTAGGACAGTTTTTAAAAGAGTATAAAGGTACGGTTGTTATTGTGTCTCATGACCGATACTTTCTCGATGATGTGGTGACAAAAATGCTTGATTTAGAGGATGGGGAGATTACTTCATATATAGGAAATTACTCTGTCTTTGTGAAGGAGAAGGAGGAGCGCATCTTAAAGGAATTTCAGGCATATGAAGAACAGCAAAAAAAGATTAAGAAAATGAAAGAAGCCATCAAAAGACTGCGTGAGTGGGCAAATCGTGCAAATCCGCCGAATGAAGGGCTTCATAAGCGTGCGCGTAATATGGAAAGAGCGCTTGAAAGAATGGAGAAGCTGGATCGACCACTACTGAATCGTAAAAAGATGAATCTTGAGATGGAGGTAGCAGACCGGAGTGGCAAAGATGTGGTTGTTTTGAAGGGGGTAAATAAATCCTTCGGAGAGCAATTGCTATTTAAAGATGCCAATCTCCACATTCAATTCCGCGAAAGGGTGGCTATGGTTGGTGAAAATGGGACGGGAAAATCCACGCTTATTAAAATGCTTCTGCAGCAAGAACAGCCTGATAGCGGAGAATTAAAGCTTGGAAGTAATGTGAAAGTCGGCTATCTTTCTCAGCATATTTTTCCTGATAAAAAGGACGAATCGGTGATTGACTTATTCCGAGATGAAATAAAGGTAACAGAAGGGGAAGCAAGGCATATTCTAGCGCGCTTTTTGTTCTATGGGCACAGTGTGTTTCGCAAGGTATCCCAGTTGAGTGGTGGGGAGAAAATGCGACTTCGCCTAGCGCAGATGATGTATCAGGACTTGAATTTTCTCATCCTAGATGAGCCTACCAATCACTTAGATATTGAATCCCGTGAAGTTCTTGAGGAAGCTTTGGAGGAATTTAACGGAACGATTTTAGCGGTATCACATGATAGGTATTTTTTAGATAAGCTATTTGATCACATTTATTGGATCAAAGACAAAAGACTTTATCATTTCGCAGGTGGGTACCAATGGGCGAGACAGAAGCTTTTAGAAATGCAGCCTCAAAAAATGGAAACACCATCAGGCTCCGCAAAAAAATCAAGGGTGACAGACACCGTTAAAAAGGCTAGTACGGTGTCGATAGAAGAAATTGAGAGCAAGATAGAAAAAGTGGAAGCCCATTTAAAAGAATTAAACGAACAGCTTCAGTTGGAAGAGCAACTCTCTATTATTCAAGAGCTTTACAGTGAAAAAGAAGCTCTTGAGAGCCATGTGGAAGAACTTTATTCTCAGCTAGAGGAGTTAGCATAGGAAGGGGATTGCAGGTAATCCAAGCGATTGCCTGCTCTTTTTTTAGTTTTTGAGTGCATAAGTTGCACCCAGTTTCCAAAGGCAAACCCTTTAAGTTCTATCCGAATACCCCCAGGATTCGGACTCCCAAATGCAAATCCCATCGAGTTCTGTCCGAATAACCTCAGGATACGGACTCCTAAGTGCAAGATCCATAGAGTTCTGTCCGAATAAGCTTAGGATTCGGACAATCAAGTGCAAGATCCATTGAGTTCTGTCCGAATAAGCTCAGGATACGGACTTCCAAGTGCAAGATCCATCCAGTTCTGTCCGAAAAACCCCAGGATTCGGACAATCAAGTGCAAGATCCATTGAGTTCTGTCCGAATAAGCTCAGGATACGGACTCCCAAGTGCGAAATCCATCAATCCCTGTCCGAATAACCTCAGGATACGGACTCCCAAGTGCTAAAAACCATCCAGTCCTGTCCGATTGCCCCAGGATTCGGACTCCTAAGTGCAAATACCACCAATCCCAGTCCGAATAACCTCAGGATACGGACTCCCAAGTGCAAAAACCATCGAGTTCTGTCCGAATAAGCTCAGGATACGGACTCCCAAGTGCGAAATCCATCAATCCCAGTCCGAATAACCTCAGGATACGGACTCCCAAGTGCTAAAAACCATCCAGTCCTGTCCGATTGCCCCAGTATTCGGACTCCTAAGTGCAAATACCACCAATCCCTGTCCGAATAACCTCAGGATACGGACTCCCAAGTGCGAAATCCATCAATCCCTGTCCGAATAACCCCAGCATTCGGACTCCCGAGTACAAATTCCCTCAACACCTGTCCGAATCCCTTTAACCCAAACGATAAACCTGCTTTTTTCAATCCTAAATTTCGACTTCCGAAGTAATTAATTAAAATATTCTTAGAACTTGTCTCATATAGTGTAAGGTGAAAGCTATTAAATGTAAGGAGAGACAGCATGAGTGCATTTATGAAAGGAACATTATTGTTGGTTGTCGCCACCTTTATGGGTGAGTGTGTAGAGTTTATTGCGAATATGGTACTAGCTAAGGAGTTAGGGGAGCACGGACTTGGTTTATATATGCAAATTTTGCCGACCATTTTCCTAATTATTATGCTAGCAAGCTTTGAGATGCCCGTTTCGATTTCTAAGTTTATTGCTGAAAAGGATGCCCGTTATCACCAAAGCATGCTTCAGCATGTGATTAAGCTAACAATTATTTTCACTTCCGTCCTACTTGCTGCTGTCACGATCATTCTCCCGTATATATCGACATTTGACACGTATCATCCGCTCTTACGCTGGCTTGTCATCCTATTAATCCCGATGATTTCCTTTTCATCCATCGCTCGCGGGTATTTTATGGGAAAACAGCAAATGAGCAAGATTGCATCTACACAGCTTGTTCGAAAGCTCGTACAGCTTGGCTTGCTTGTCTTTCTTTTTCAATTGTTCGAATTCCAGACTGATACGGCAATCCTTATAGCCTTTTGTACTTTTGTAGGGAGCGAGTTTGTCATCGTCCTCTATTTAATCCATACGTTTTTTATTCAGTATCATGAGCTAAAAAGAAGGCCGAGAGAGGCCCTTCCTAATCAAGAGGTAAGAAAGAGCTTGATGGCTGTATCCATTCCAACAACGGGACTTCGGATTTTCCATTCGCTAACTCATGCGGTTCAACCTTTTATTATTAAAATCGCTCTTGTACACGCAGGGGTGAGCGAGCAGGCGGCAACTGAACAATTTGGAATGCTCACCGGGGTAGCGATGACCATTGGATTTTTCCCAGCTTTTATTGGCCATTCTTTGTTGATCATGCTGATACCCACTGTTTCCAAAGCGTATGCAAGCGGAGATTTTAACCGGCTACAACGTTTGTTGCAACAGGTACTTAAAGGGACGGCATTATACGGAATACCAGCAATGCTCGTCTGTTACTTTTTCGCTGAACCACTAACCAGTATGTTTTTTGAATCGTCGGTCGCTTCTGGATATTTGCAGATCCTTTGGCCGTACTTTTTGCTTCATTTCTTTGTCATACCGATGCAGGCATACTTGATTGGGCTCGGTCTTATGAAGGATGCGTTTTACCATACCGTATGGTCATCGATTATCCAGTTTACCATTATGTACGTGCTTGGCTCACTCCGCGAATTTCAAATGGAGGGGGTTCTAATTGGTCTGAACACAGGAGCCTTGTTACTCACACTTATGCACTATCTGACTATTTGTAAAAAAATCGGCATCTCTCATTTTTCCCTAAAAAAATTGGCCGAAGAAAACCGTTAAAGGATTTTGCTTTTCTTGCTAGAATAAATGAGTGAGAGGAGGAAGGGAAAATGGTAGAAGAAAAGGTGTTAAGAGGGCATCATCTCCTCTGTGTTCACGGCTTCAGAGGAATGGGGTATAGCCCAGCATTTGTTGAAAAGATGACGGAAATTGTAGCAAAAGTAAGAAATGATCATGATGACTTTATGATAAAAACGGTAGCGGCCTTTGATGACGCATGCATGGCTTGCCCCCATCGTGGCAACACAAAATGTGAGGCTAGCGCGGGATCAAATGAGCATGTTTTGTCTATGGATGAAAAAGTACTCTCTCATTTAGGACTAGAAAAAGAGAAGTCTTACCTAAAGTCGCATTTAGTCGCCTTAACAGCTTCCAAAGTCAATCCCGACGATTTGGATCATCTATGTAAAGGATGCTCTTGGCTACCATATGGGGTTTGCAAAGAAGGGATAGAAGAGCTTCGAAAAAAAATTCTTCATCTCTATTAAAGTTATAGTAGAAAAAAGTAGAGCTTTGCTTCAATTTGTTTAATCCTGTCAAAAGGACTCGAAAAATAAACGTTGAATGCGTTTGCTAAAACTAGTTATTGATGGTAAGATGTAAGAGAATTATTTTTGTTCGGTATGTAAGAAATCACTTCTTTATATCAATGAGAGCAAGGATAGTATTATAGGTGTCAAGGCACTAGGAGGTAACTCACAATGGAAAAAGGTAAAGTAAAATGGTTTAACGCAGAAAAAGGTTTTGGATTCATCGAGCGCGAAGGTGGAGACGATGTATTCGTTCACTTCTCAGCTATCCAAGGCGAAGGCTTCAAGACTTTAGAAGAAGGTCAAGAAGTTACTTTTGACGTAGAACAAGGACAACGTGGAGCACAAGCTGCTAACGTAAACAAAGCTTAATTTAAGCTTGAAAAAAAAGACTCTATACGAGTCTTTTTTTGTTTCTATTTTTTTGCCAACTCGTTTAAGTTTTCGACAACACCTACATGATAGGGTGTTTTTGGAAGAGACCCTATGAGCGTTTCATACTTGGATCCATCAAGGATGACAGGTGATTCATTTAAATACATCATCTCTGTCACTTCTCTCATAGAAGGATTAAATAGACCAAGAGCGGCTATCATCTGTCGTCCAATTGGTTTTACCTTCAGCGGTTTCTTAAGAAAATGAGAGGCAATTTTAGCAATTTCTTCTCCAGATATTGTGCCCGCACCAGAAATATTCCAATCCTGATTGTAACAGTCCTCTCTCAAGGCAAGTTCGACAAGTGCTTTTGCACCGTCCTTCGTATAAATAAATTCACGTTGAAGGGTAGTGTCTCCAACAAAGCCAGCAGATTGCTTTTTTAGCATTTGCTTAAAGGTGTATTGAAGGATGGTACTCTCCGCTTTAGGTCCATAGAAATCTGGGAAGTAAGCAATAATGTAGGGAACGGTAGATGTATGAATTTGATTTTGTAGCTGTAAGCGAATGTTTCCTTTTTTCGTATGTGGTTGTCTAGAGGTATTTTCAGAAACGGGTGATGACTGTCTGCCGTAAGAATAAATATTATCAACGTAAATAAGTGGTTTTTTGTGTTTGGCACATTGAGTAAGAACAGCTTCAAGAATCTGATATAAGCCAGGATTCCATTTTTCATAAGGAATATTGATAGAGTGAAATACGAGATCAACTTCTTTAACTGCCTCTCCTAAGTGTTGCTCATTCAACACGTCGCCAACCTTGATCTTTGCAAGCGAACCCCAATCTTGTTTGTAAAGAGCTAGTTTTTCAGAAGAACGTGCAAAGGCAATCGTTTCTATCCCTCTACTAACAAGTTCTTCTACTAAAGCAAATCCCATTCCACCAGTTGCACCTAGTACTAATGCTTTTTTCATATCAAATCTCTCCTTTTCTTATTTATTGACCACTGTTCAATAAAGCGTAAAAATAAAAGGCTTTTGCCCATTATTTTTATTTCAATGCTTTTAATAGAAACTCCACATGCGATTTGGCTAGTAGTTCCACGTCCTCAAAGGTGGTTTCGGTTCGGCAATAATGGGTGACAAACCCATGGATCCCAATAAATAAGGACCAAATATCCTTTGGTGAAAGTGGCTTGGGAGCAAGACTAGCAACCGCATCGGCAAAGTGTAAATAGCTTTTATTAGGAGCCTCAAGCAGATATCCTTTAACTTCTTCATCCTTGATCAGAAACATCACTTCATATTGAGGCTGGTGGGTTAAGCCGAAACGAATGTACTCGAAAAGAATCAAATACAGTTTCTCCTCATTAGAGTTAGTTGGAGTGGAAAGCACATCCTCAAGTACTTGATCAAGAGTAAGGAAATCTTGTGTGACAATCTCATAAAACAGTTCAGCTTTATTTTTAAAATGATAGTAAATGGCCCCGTGACTACATCCAAGCTTATTAGCTAGCTTCCTCATGGAAAAGTGAGGATAGCCACTAGTAACAAATAATTCACGAGCGACATGGATGATAGCTGCCTTTGTTAGTTCGTCTTGTGCAGATTTTCTTGGAGACAATCGTTTCACCTCATTAATTGAACACTGGTCAATTAAATAATACCTCCATTTCCTAATGTTGGCAAGTGGATTTTAATGAAGGTTGAAAAAATCGTAAGAAGGGAAGATAATGGTAGCATACTAAAGGCAAAGGAGAGACACAATGATACGCTTTGGTGTAATAGGAACAAACTGGATAACAGAATCATTTTTACAGGCAGCTAATGAACTGCCAAACTTTCAATTAACGTCCGTCTATTCACGGTCAGAAGAGAAGGCGAAGGAATTCGGGGAGAAATACCAGGCTTCTCATTTATTTACAAGTTTAGAGGAAATGGCAAAAAGTGAACATCTGGATGCGGTGTATATTGCAAGTCCGAACTCTTTTCACGCAGAACAAGCGATTTTATTATTAAAGCATGGAAAGCATGTTCTTTGTGAAAAAGCGATTGCCTCGAACAAAGCTGAATTGGAGCAAATGATTAAAACTGCGAAGGAAAACAATGTTCTTTTAATGGAAGCATTAAAATCTACCTTTGTTCCAAACTTTGCTGTGATTAAGGAGAATCTGGAGAAAATCGGTCAGGTACGCCGTGTATTTGCAAGCTATTGCCAGTATTCCTCTCGCTATGATGCGTATCGAAGTGGAACGATCTTAAATGCATTTGATCCAACTTTTTCTAATGGGGCATTGATGGATATTGGTGTGTATTGTATTTATCCAGTCGTCGCATTATTTGGTAAGCCATTATCCGTCAAAGCATCTGGTGTCCTATTGGAATCTGGCGTGGATGGAGAAGGAAGCATTCTTTTAACTTATAAAGATATGGATGCTGTGTTAATGTACTCAAAGATCACGAACTCTAGCATTCCTTCTGAAATTCAAGGGGAAGACGGAAATCTAGTGATTGATAAAGTGAACACACCAGAAAAGGTCGTACTCGAATACCGAAATGGGGAAAAAGTAGACCTATCCGTTCCGCAAAAAGTAGAATCTATGTATTATGAAGCGAAGGAATTCATTGAACTGATTGAAAAAGGCGAGATGGAATCAAGCATTAATACATACGAAAACTCCTTGGTGACGATGGAAATTATGGATGAAGTGCGCAAGCAAATTGGTGTAAGATTCCCTGCGGATAATAAGGGGTTGTAATTCGTTCAATAACCAAAAAAAAACGGGCCACTTCATATTCATGAGCTGGTCCGTTTTTGATTTGAAAGAGAAGAAATTATAAGATTTTCGACTTTGAGAATTGTCTAGCTCCAGCGCCCTAGCGCCTAGTGTCCTTCGCTCTCCGCCCTATGATAAGTCAAGCACGAATGCGCCTCTGGCTCTTCGTGTTTCCTTTATCTCAGTTGGAGCGCTCCAGGCCTGTCGTGCGCTGACCAGGGCGCTTGCGCTTTTCTTGTTACTCTTCACTTTTGTGGTGGTCATGTGGTCCGCGTTCAGATCCGCCGTGTGGCCCCCTGAAAATAAAGCCATTCTCTTCAAGCATTTTGTAATGCTCTTCGAAACGCTGAATCATTTTGTCGGCTTTTTCCTTCGGAATCACGCCATATTCTACGTATTTTTGAATCAGTTGTTTTTTCTGCTCCAAAATCCCTTTATGTAGTTTAGCGAGTTCTGCCTTTTGAGCGTCAGTTAACTTTACCTCTTGGGTGTTATTAGCATCTTCAGGCTTTTCTACTTCAGCAAAAGAAGACGCGGCACCAAAGATGGACATCGAAAGCAAGCATGCAGCCATGATTCCAACAAATTTCTTCATCAATATCCCTCCTTTACTTAACTCGTAGGTTAATTTTTCCTAATCTTGCATGAAATATGCATCAATTGCTAAAAACAAGTGGAATAAAAAACCGTTGACACTTTAACAGAAATTCACTATAGTAACGATGACATATTCATATTCCCGTGTGTCGGGAGAGGTTCATAGCGAACAAAACCCTCTATAAAAAACTATGGCTTTGATACTTGAAATCAACCATATCCAATGAGGATATGGTTTTATTTTTTCAGACAAGGTTATGTTTTCTATGCCTCTGTACGTTGTTGAACACGGTTCATATTAAAAGGAGGTTCTTTTCATGAGTGGAAGAAAAGATGAAGAATTAGAAGGTGTGACTTTATTAGGAAATCAAGGGACCAAGTACTTGTTCGAGTATTCTCCTAGCATTCTTGAGGCATTTGATAACAAGCATCCGAATCGCGATTATTTTGTAAAATTTAACTGTCCGGAATTTACAAGCCTTTGTCCAAAGACAGGGCAGCCGGACTTTGCAACGATTTACATTAGCTATATTCCTGATCAGAAAATGGTAGAAAGCAAGTCATTAAAACTATACCTGTTTAGCTTTAGAAATCATGGAGATTTTCATGAGGATTGCATGAACATTATTATGAACGATTTAATTGAGTTAATGGATCCGCGCTATATTGAGGTGTGGGGGAAATTTACACCAAGAGGCGGAATTTCGATTGATCCGTACACAAATTATGGCAAGCCTGGTACGAAATACGAAGAAATGGCACATTATCGCTTAATGAACCATGACTTGAATCCAGAGACAATTGATAATCGCTAATCAACACGAAAGCAGAGATTGAATTCTCTGCTTTTTATTTTTTTTCTAAAAATTCGACAAAATCCTTCAAATTTCTTTCCCCTATGACGATATAAAAGAAAAAACATCGTTGGAGTGAGGGTATGTTCAAGAAAATACAAACTAAGATTATGCTAACGGTCAGTATCCTTATAGCTATTACGTTACTAGTTGTTTCGACTGTTACGTTTTTTAAAACAAAGGATGAAATCTTGACTAGCGTGAGTTCGAGCTCAAGTGCTCAAGTAGATAGCTTAAAAAGCAATATTGACTTATACTTACATTTTTATGGAAGTTCGGTTGAGCGCTATAGTAAAGATAGCCGAATTATTGATTACTTAAAGCAAGTGAAAGCTAACGAGCAAAATGGCTTAAGCACTTTTTGGCCTATCGTTGACAAAGACTTTCAAGAATTTATGAATCTTAATAAAAATGCTGCCACCATCTATGTTGGAGCAGAAACGAAGCAGTTTACGACTACCCCTGTTATTGAACTCCCACCAGATTATGATCCAACGGGAAGACCTTGGTATACAGCGGCAATTCAATCATCAGGCCAAACCATCTGGACGGATCCATATGAGGATGCGAGCTCAGGAGAATATGTCGTAACTGTAGCGCAGGCGGTTGTTGACCCAGAAACGAAAGAAACTCTTGGGGTTGTTGGGATGGACCTTAGCCTAGCAGGGCTTTCAGGAATCATCAAAGAGACAAAAGTCGGTTATAGTGGGTATTCTCTATTATTGGATAAAAATGGAATGGCCTTAGTACATCCTAAGGAACAAGGAAAAGATGTTAGTAAAAAAGCCTATTTTTCTACTGTGAATAATGGAGAAAAAGGAGCAACTTCGTATACAGAAAGTAAAACAGATTACGAACTCTACTACCAGACACTTGATCAAACAGGCTGGAAGGTCGGAATGGTATATGAGACGAAAAACGTATTAGAAAGTGCAAAAAGCCTTCAAGATGCGATTCTAATCATTGCAGCGATCGCCATTATTGTTGGTCTTGTGATTACCTATTTCTTGTCAAAAAGTATTGCAAAACCAATCTCTCTATTAAACAAGCAAGTTCAAGAGGTAGCAGCAGGTGATTTGACCATTCATGTGGAGAGCAAATCAAAGGATGAAACAGGGCAATTGACCGATCATTTTAACATCATGGTTGAAAACATGCGTGAGCTTATAGCCTCTGTAGAAAAATCTGTAGACAGTGTAAACGACTCAGCTTCTAACTTAACAGCCGTATCAGAGGAAACCATTGCTGCAAGTGAAGAGGTGGCTAGAGCAACAGGAGAGATTGCCACAGGCGCGTATCAGCAAGCACAGGATGCTGAGGGAGCGAACCAAAAGGCAATCGGACTATCTACACAAATCGAAAAAGTAAAAGATAATGTCGATGAAATGACTGGGTTGTCCAAGCTAGCCGAAGTCACGAATGCAAAAGGCTTGGAGCAAATGAACTTCTTAAGACAACGAGCCGTAGAAAGCGATGAAGTCATTAAGAATGTTGGAGCAGTTATTAATAACCTAGATTCAAAGGTGAAGGAAATTGAAAAGGTCATTCACTCGATTACAGAGATTTCAGATCAAACGAATCTTCTAGCCTTGAATGCAAGTATTGAAGCAGCTAGAGCGGGTGAAAGTGGAAAAGGGTTTGCCGTTGTTGCTGATGAGGTGAGAAAGCTGGCTGAGCAATCAGCAAAAGCAGCACATCAAGTAAAACAAACGATCTCAAGTATTGAAAAAGAAACCAAACATGTCGTAAAGGAAATGGAGCAAACAGTAGCCATTTCAGAACTGCAAAGCATGGCTGTTGGTCAAACAGAGGTAGCGTTTAATGATATTTCACAAACGATTAATGCGATTGTCTCTTCCATCGGATCGATCAGAATGGATATCGACCATATCAATGATCTAAAGGATGATGTGGTAGCTTCTATTCAAAGCATCGCTTCCGTTGCTGAGCACTCAGCAGTCGCTTCAGACAAGGTAAGTGAATCGACAGAAGAGCAGGTCCGTGCACTCGATTTGGTCACACAATCAGCCATTGAGTTGAATGAAGCAAGTGCAAAGCTTGCCGAAATGATTAAGAAATTTAAAATATAGCAATAGACCGGTGGGATGAGTTCCTGCCGGTTTTTTCTGTATTGAGGGTGGTATTGGTTTTCTTTCATCTGCCCATTATGATAAAAGAAAAGAGGGATTTCATGAAGGAGCATATAATAGAGGTTCTTCAGCAAATTGAGCGAGAATATGATGTTAAAGTATTGTACGCTTGTGAATCGGGAAGTCGGGCATGGGGATTTTCTTCCATGGAAAGTGATTATGATGTGAGATTTCTGTATGTACATACAAAGGAATGGTATCTGTCCATTGATCAAGGAAGAGATGTTCTTGAAGTACCATCGCAAGACTCTCTTTCGATCCCGGTTCATTCGCAATTAGACATAAGTGGATGGGAACTAACGAAAGCATTAAGATTGTTCCGAAAGTCTAACCCGCCATTTTTTGAGTGGCTTCATTCTGACCTTGTTTACTATGAAAAATATTCTACTCTTGAAAAGTTGTTAGCCACCGAACCTAAGGTGTTTTCACCTGTAACCTGTCTATACCATTATGTTAGTATGGCAAAAAGAAACTTCCGTTCATACCTTTTAGAAGAAGAGGTACATCATAAAAAGTACTTTACTGTTCTTCGTCCTCTCTTAGCAGGAAAATGGATTATTTTGAATCATACCTTTCCACCCATTGAGTTTGAAATCCTTGTACAGGAACTGGTATCCGTAGGTCCGGTAAGGAAATCCATTGAAGAACTTATCTCTCGTAAAAGAGCGAGATTGGAGCAATCATCAAAGTTAGATCCCTCCATTCGAGTCCTTAACGACTACCTACAACAAGAGATAGAATACATGGAAAGCATGATGAAGGACCTGAAGGCAAGTGATAAAAACACATCAACACATTTACTTAATGACATATTTAGAGAGTTATTAGAACAAGCTTGGCTGTAATTTAGTCCACTCTAATTTTGAAATCTCAGCATATCATCCTCCAATATGATAAAACTAGTCTATAATATAAGATAGAATAGCAATGGAGTGATTAGAATTGGCTAAAGTAAAGGCAAAGAGTAAGAGTGGAATAGGTAAAGGTACGGGAAAAAAAGGCTGGACGCGTTGGCAGGCTGGAGCAAAAAAAGCTAAGAATGCAAAGCCATATAAAAGCAAAGGTGTGAAGCATGGCCCTAGTTCAGGTGTGGAGAAAGGAACTTCGGACCAAGCAGATAAATAAATAGGTGATGGGGAGAGGTTGAAGATGGATGAGAGATACCCGATTGGGACGTTTCAGGTAGAGGGAGACATCAATAGAACGTTAACACATCTCTGGATAGAGGAAATGGCTAGCTTGCCTAAAAAGCTAAGAGGAGTTGTTTCAGGCTTAAGCAATGAACAGCTTGATACACCTTACCGTGACGGAGGTTGGACGATTCGACAGGTGGTTCATCACATTGCAGATAGCCATATGAACGCTTATATTCGTTTTAAGCTTGCCTTAACAGAAGAAAGCCCAGTTATCAAGCCTTACGAGGAAGCGAGATGGGCTGAGTTAGAAGATTCGAAGCTACCGGTTGAGGTGTCTTTAACACTTATTGAGTCAGTTCACTCAAGATTGATCACACTTTTAAAAGGTGTAAGTGATGACGATTTGAAACGCACCTTTGTACATCCAGATTCAGGTATCGTGACAGTAGAGAAAAATATTGGTTTGTACGCATGGCATGGGAATCATCATCTTGCCCATATTACAAATGCAAAGCTGTAGTTCTTTTACATAAACAAAAACGGGCACTAATCCTGCTTGGATCAGTACCCGTTCTCCTCAATATTCATTTAGTTTTTACTCTGTAAAACCTGTCCATCGCTCATTTTAATGATATGATCAGCATAAGAAAGCATTTCCTCGTCATGGGTAACCATTAAGGTGGTAATGTTCAGCGTTTTGGTTAAATCTCGGATTAACGACAAAACATCTTTAGATCTTTTTGAATCTAGACTTGCAGTGGGTTCATCTGCGAAGAGAACTTTAGGTTTATGGATGATTGCACGAGCAATTGCAACCCTTTGTTTTTCCCCGCCAGACAATGAAGACGGATAAGCATTTCTCCGATGTTCCATTCCAACTAACTTTAGAATATTGTCAATTTCTCTTCTTTGTTCATATTTCTTTAATTTTGAATTTGAAACCTCCAGCATAAGTATCAGTTGTTCTTCAATTGTGAGAAAAGGAACGAGATGTGCAAATTGAAAAACAAAACCAAATTTACTTGCTCGTATTTTCCGGACTTGCTCTGAATTCATGGTAGTCATATTTTTGCCTTCAAATAGTATTCGTCCATCTGATGCAGTTTGAAGTCCTGCTGCTATTGTAAGGAGTGTACTTTTACCAGATCCTGATGCACCTACTAATGCGGTTATTTCACCTTCTCTAAGAGATAGGTTTATTCCTTTTAGTATTTCTTCCTGCACTTCACCATTAGTAAAAGTTTTTCTAACTTCATCTATAGTAAATATCTCCATATTAATTCTCTCCTTGTTGAATCGCTTGTAATGGTGCTACTTTATTAATTTGTATACCTGATAGCGTAGCTCCCATAAATCCAATAATTAAGAAGACAAATGACAATTGAAGAGTTGTTTCAGGGGTTAAACTAAAAGGCATTCCCTTTGGTGCAACCAGATTAAAGACTTGACTAAGCGTAACAGATAGAACAAGTGCAATTATGGTAATAACCAACATTTGTGTCCACATCATGTTAAACAAGGTGCTCGTTTTTACACCTATCGCTTTTAAAATACCGTATAGACCCATTTTTTGAACGTTCATCATGTAGAAAAAGATAGCAAACAGCATTCCACTAATCACCACTAAGAACCATATAATCATATTTAAAGACGTTTGTTCTGCACTGTAACTCGGAATGGTTTTGAGGAATTCCTTATTTGAAAAAGATTGTAATCCAGTGAATTCCTGTGTTGTATCTCCTTCTGGTATGAAAACCAACTGCATTTCTTCAACTCGGTACATTTCTTTGTAATCCTCCATATTTATATAAGCAACAGGGGCATGGCTATATTTCTTTTGGTCCACAAAACCTTTAATCACAAACTTGCCACTATATTGATTATGGGTTAAGGTATCTCCCACCTTGAAACCTTCTTCCTCTAATGAGCGATCAAGTACGATTTCCCCGCGATTCACATGTTCAAACAACTTTGAGTCGGTAGATGTAACAAAGGCAACACTGTGTTGCTTATCCTTCTCGTCATTTAAAAAGCCCATTTGTATGGATAGTGCAGCAGCATCCTTTTGTTCATGTAACATTTGATCTTGAATACTACGATCGATTCTCGATAAATTATAAGTTTCCTCTGCATCTCTATTCATATAAAATTGTCCGTTTGGCAAGTCTTTAATTAATGCAGCATTATCTTGTGATAATCCATTTGCCAAACCAGAAATAATAAAAGTTAACAAACTAATTAGAAAAACGATGGAACCTAATATGAAAAACCTTACTTTATTTTTTTTAATTTCTTTCCATGCCATGTTCATGTGATCTCCTCCCATCTCTTTTGACATTCTTAGTCTATAGTTTTTATGTGAACGGAGGATGAATAACAAGTTACAAATGGGGGGGAGCAAGGAGAAATTTTAACTTTTAAAAAAAAAATGTCAGGCATCACCAGTGGATATTTTTCCACTGGAAATGCCTGACACAATCGAAAGACGTTACTAACATATAGGTAACTCAACAACAAAAGTAGTTCCTTCATTTTCTTTACTATTCACATGAATATAACCACCATGCAGTTGAACAATTGTTGCAACTATTGATAAGCCAAGTCCTGTCCCATCAACAGAACGTGTGCGTGCGACATCTGCCCGATAAAAGCGATCGAATATCCTCTCTAATTCCTTATGATTCAATCCTATTCCCGTATCTTCAAAGGTGACCAATATTGATTCTTCTCTTTCTTCAATTGATATCTCAATGCTACCATCAGCTTTATTGTACTTAATGGCATTGGTCAACAGATTATCCCATACTGTATTCAATAAAGATGGGTCACCGATCATTTCTATATCTGGTAATGAATAGCCAAGCATAATCCCTTTTTCATTTACTACCCATTGATAATTTCGGATTAATTCCTTCATTTGTTGTGCCACATTGAATGGTCTTTTTTTCAAAATATCTTCATCGCGATCTAAGGAGGCAAGAAGTAATAATTGTTTAGTTAATGTAGAAAGCCTACTAATTTCACCATTTATGACAGAAATATATTGTGTTTTATCTTTAATACTCAGGGATTCATTTTCCAATAGATTTGTATACCCTTTTATATTAGATAGTGGTGATTGTATATCGTGAGAAATGTTTGATATGAATTCTTTTCTCATCTCATCCAATTGTTCTAATTTACGCGACATTTGTAAAAAACTATGAGAGAGTTCTCCTAATTCATCATTACGATCAATATCAAGTTCAACATTAAAGTTTCCTGTTGATAATGACTTTGTGGCAACTGTTAATTTAGATATCGGCTTCACTAAATATTTCGTACTGACCACTACCATCATGATGCTTAAAAAAATCATTAATGCAAGAAGCCAGCCGAATAAAATATGCATCTCATTAAAAAGAAGCTTAATATCAGGTCTAATAAAAAGAGCATAGTTTATTCCATTATGCGTAACTGGGACACCAATCGTATTCTTTAATTCGTTTGCAAAAAAACCTGTCACAAAGGTTTTTTTGGGGAAATGAAGCATACCATGATAAATATCACCATGAAATACTTGCTCTTTAGTGGAAGCAGAAAGAGTTTGATCCCTGAATGGTGCTCCATAATAGGATTCCCTTCCAGAAGTATCTACTAAGTAAATTTGATATCCAATGGTAGAAAGGTTTTCTAAGTACTCCTTGAAATTGATATTCGCATGTTCTTCAACAAATGCAGCTATCTCTAGGGCGATTTTTGTGTTTTTTTGATCATTAGAAGGTTTTAATTTTTGCTGATAATAGGTATTAGAGATTAAAAAAGCTAATATTCCACTTAAAATCATGATTCCAATTGTAATCACAACAAATTTCACATAAAGAGATTTCATCACCGTTTTGTCTCCAATAAATATCCAATCCCACGTACGGTCTTGATTTGAAAATCCTCTGTCAATTTTGAAAAACGTTCCCTTAATCTTTTTATATGAACATCTACCGTTCGTTCATCTCCTTCATAATCCAAACCCCAAATATGTTCTATTAGATGATCTCGGGAAAAGACTTGCCTAGGACTTGAAATTAAAAAATACAAAAGCTCGAACTCCTTTAAGGGTAGTAGTATTGTGCGACTTCCAATTTGAACTTCATAGCTTTTTTTATTTATGATCGTATCTCCTACACGAACAATCGATCCATCCGGTTGTATGTCATATCGTCGAAGCAAAGCTTTGATTCGAAAGAGTAGTTCTTTCGGTTCAAACGGCTTGACAAGATAATCATCGGTCCCAGAATGAAAACCTTGTTCCTTATCCTCAATTTGATTTTTAGCAGTTAAAAGGATGATAGGAATGTCGTGCTTATTTCGGATCTCTTTCGTTAAGGCATAACCATCCATATATGGCATCATCACATCTACAACGGCTAAATCACATTTTATATTACTTAAGATACTTAAAGCTTTTATACCATCCTGAGCTTCGAATACCTGATACCCAGCTTCTGATAAATGAACATCTAGAAGCTTTAAAATATTGATGTCATCATCGACAATTAGAATGTTGGTCATATTAGATACTCCTATGCAATTAATAGTCTTCTTTTAACCTTAGGGTACCTTACTTGTCTAAAATTTTACAGAGTAGGATGAGGATTTGGGTAAATTTTCAATTTTAGATGAAAAACATTCTCAATAAGGTTGACACTATTTGTATATAAATATATGATAGAGCTTGTGATAATGATTCTCATTATTAGATATTTGATAAAGAGGAGAGCCGATGAAGAAACGATATTTACTACTCACGTTACTTATTCTTTCAGTTCTATCTCTTTTTGTAGGGGTAAGCAGCATTTCTCCAAAGATGTTACTTGACTTTCAATCAGAAGAAACTGAGATCTTTTTAATTAGTCGTGTTCCAAGGTTAATTGCTATTTTGCTAGCAGGAGCAGGGATGAGTATTGCTGGTTTGATTATGCAGCAATTAAGCAGAAACAAATTTGTTTCTCCGACAACCGCTGGAACCTTAGATGCCACAAGGCTAGGAATTCTCGTATCGATGTTATTTTTTGCGAATGCAACGATGCTTCAAAAGATGGGAATCGCATTTGCCTTCGCTCTAGCAGGAACTTTTCTTTTTATGCAAATCCTGGACAGAATCAAGTTCAAGGATGCTATATTTATCCCACTGGTCGGACTCATGTTCGGAAATATTTTATCATCGGTCGCTACGTTCTTTGCGTATCGTGCGGATGTTATTCAGAACATGTCAGCTTGGCTTCAGGGAGATTTTTCAATGATTATGAAAGGCCGCTACGAACTGTTGTACATAAGTATACCGGTGTTATTAGTAGCTTACTTGTATGCTAATCGGTTCACAGTTGCTGGGATGGGTGAGGATTTTTCCAAAAACCTCGGTCTTGCCTATAAGCGAGTCGTGAATATAGGGTTGGTATTAGTTGCTCTCATTACGGTGACGGTGGTTCTTACAGTCGGAGTTATTCCTTTTTTAGGCTTGATTATTCCGAATATTATTTCTATTTTTAAAGGGGACCATCTACAAAAGACCCTACCACATACGGCGTTGCTAGGTGCAAACTTTCTTTTAGTAACCGATATTCTTGGCCGAGTCATTATTTATCCATATGAGATATCTATCTCTTTAATGGTCGGTGTGATTGGTAGTGGAATCTTCCTATTCTTGTTGTTCCGGAGGAAGGCGTATGCGTAACTCAACCAAGAATATATTACTGACTGTGGCTGCAATAGCCGTTTGTGCTCTATATTTATTTCATGATTTGAATGGAAGCTATGATTATGCTCTTCCAAGAAGAGGATTCAAGGTAGTTGCCATGATTTTAACAGGGGTGGCTATCGCTTATTCCACTGTGGTATTTCAAACGATTACCCACAACCGAATCCTAACTCCGAGTATTATGGGTCTAGACTCCCTTTACATGCTCATTCAAACCGTGATTATTTTCTTCTTGGGTTCCACCCATTTTACGGTTACGAACAAGCAAGTGAATTTCGGCATTTCAGTCTTCGCGATGATTGTTTTCGCGCTATTACTCTATCGATTTCTTTTTAAGAAAGGAAATCAACCAATCTACTTCTTATTGTTGATTGGAATTATCGTAGGGACATTTTTCTCAAGCATCTCGACATTCTTACAGGTATTGATTGATCCGAATGAATTCCAAATTGTACAAGATCGAATGTTTGCAAGCTTTAATAATATCAATACCGATATTTTATGGATTGCGATTGGGATCATAGGATTGTTAATGCTTTATGCTTGGCGATATACAACCTATTTAGATGTGCTGTCACTAGGAAGGGATAACGCCGTAAATCTAGGTGTTAATTACGATTCAATAGTAAAAAAAATGCTCATACTTGTTGCGGTGTTTATTTCCGTCTCAACGGCACTTGTAGGACCAATTACGTTTTTTGGATTGATTGTCGCTAACCTGTCTTATCAGTTGTTTGGAACATATAAACACAAGATTCTGATCAGCGGAGCTGGTTTAATTAGTATCATTGCCCTCGTTGGTGGCCAATGGGTGGTAGAAAGAGTCTTTACTTTTTCAACGACACTTAGCGTTATTATTAACTTCATTGGTGGCGTGTACTTCATTTATTTACTGCTAAAGGAGAGTCGATCATCTTGATCCAAGTTCAAGCACTTTCGAAGTTTTATGGAAAAAAGAAAGTCGTAGAAGATGTAACTGTCTCCATTCAAAGAGGAAAGATTACTTCTTTTATCGGCCCGAACGGAGCAGGAAAGTCCACTCTGTTATCGATGGTCAGTCGTCTTTTGGATGCAGATACAGGTGAGGTGCTCATTGATCAATCGAATATAAAAAAGATGAAGTCCAATGACTTTTCAAAAATTGTATCGATCTTAAAGCAATCGAATTATATGAATGTTCGTTTAACCATTCGTGAGCTCGTTTCATTCGGTCGCTTCCCATATTCAAAAGGTCGATTAACGGCTGAGGATGAGAAAATGGTTGATCAAGCGATTGAATACATGGCGTTGAAGGACATGGAGGACAGATACTTAGATGAGTTGTCAGGGGGGCAAAAGCAGCGAGCTTTTATCGCAATGGTTATTGCTCAAGACACCGAGTATATTTTACTGGATGAGCCATTAAATAATCTGGATATGAAGCATTCTGTACAGATTATGAAAATTTTACGCCGTCTGGTGGATGAGCTTGGAAAAACGGTGGTTATCGTTCTTCATGATATTAATTTTGCTTCTGTCTACTCGGACCGTATCGTTGCTCTAAAGGATGGTAAGGTCGTAAAGGATGGACCAACGAATGAGATTATTCAATCAAAAGCTTTGAAGGAAATTTATGATATGGATATTCCGATTCAAGAAATGAACAATTGCAGAATCTGCGTGTACTTTAATTCATAAAAAAGGGGATAAAAAGATGAAGAAGTTAGGTTTATTTTCTCTTATTTTCACAATGCTTTTCTTATTAGCTGCGTGTGGTGGCAAAGAGGAAGCGAGCACGACTGCTAGCACCGAAGGAGAAAAAACAGAAGAAGAGTCAAAAGAAGTAACGATTACACACGAATATGGTGAAGTTACTGTAGAGAAGAACCCTCAAAAGGTCGTTGTATTTGATTTTGGTGTTCTTGATACATTAGATGCATTTGGTGTAGAAGTGGCTGGAGTTCCACAAGCGGTTGTTCCAAAAAGCTTAGAAAAATATGCTGGTTCTGAATATACCAATGTAGGTGGTTTAAAAGAGCCTGATTTTGAAGCGATTCATCACTTAGAGCCAGATGTGATCTTTATTTCTGCAAGACAAGCAGAACTATATGATCAATTTGCAGAGATCGCACCAACCGTATTTATCGATGTTGACTATGCAAACTACATGTCTTCTCTTGAAAAGAACTTTGGGCTTTTAGCTGAAATTTTTGAAAAGGAAGATGTACTTGCTTCGAAAATGGAAGAGTTAAAAGCAAGCATCGATGAGCTTAACAAGGAAGCTTCAGCTTCTGAAAACAAAGCATTAATTTTATTAGCAAATGAAGGAAAAGTAAGTGCATACGGACCAAGCTCACGCTACGGATTTGTACATGATGTGTTTGGCTTTAAAGCGGTAGATGAAAATATTGAAGTATCTCAACACGGTCAAAGCATTACATTTGAATACATTCTAGAGAAAAATCCAGATGTTATTTTTGTTATCGATCGTTCTGCTGCCGTTGGTGGAGAGGTTGGTGCAAAAGAAACCATTGAAAATGAGTTAGTGAAGAAAACAAACGCATATAAGGATGGAAAGATTATTTACCTAGATGCAGTTAACTGGTACATCGCTGGAAATGGTGTTCAATCAACGCAATCAATGGTAGAAGAAGTAAAAGCAGCACTTAAATAAATGATGATAGCCGGACTTCGTTCCGGCTTTTTACAAAAAGGAGACCATCTCAATGTTTTATCAAATGAAAAAAATCGTTGTCGAAGAAGGACACTCTTCAAAGGTAATCGAGCGCTTTTCCAAGCAAGGCGGATTGATTTCAGAGCAGCCAGGTTTTATTGATAAGCAAGTGCTATTGAAGAAAAGTCGTCGTGGTAATGAAGAAGTCATCGTTATGATTCGCTGGGAATCAGAAATTGATTGGAAAAATTGGGAGAAGCACCCCGATCATATTGCTGGGCATAAAGCTAATGCTGGAAAACCAAAGCCAGAGTATGTGGTAGAATCAAGTCAGGATGTATACGAGTCACAGATATAATGGGAGGCGCCTTAGAAGGTGTCTTTTGTTTTTTTATCTAAAAACACGGTGCCTAGTTCATCAATTTGAGCCACAGCGATGTCAGAAGGGCTTTGGATTCCATTTGCTTGTAACATGTTACTCACCCAATTCTCATCCTTTCCAGTACCCTTTAAGTGATCCATCACGAGCTTACCATCAATAATAAAGGTTCTTGGTATACCACGAAAAGGAGTGGAAATCTTCAAATCTTGATTTTTAGTGGATTGATGAGCGACTTTTTTCTGTGCTGATAGTGATCCATCGGTTTCTAAAAAAGCATACTCCACTTCATCTAAATAGTAGATATCCTTTTTCCTTAATAATAATAACAAATCGTCCATCGTAAGCCTTGCTTTGGACATTCTATCTTCTAAAATTCTTCCTTCTTTTATGATAAGCAGAGGCTCACTGTTAAGAAATTTGCGAGCATGGTGAGACTTAATGGAGATAATATCAGAGAATAGAGCCAGAGTGGTAAAGATCGCCATTCCAAAAAGGCCGATATGAATGGGGATTTTATCGGCAAAAATAAATGAACCTCCCATGGAACCAATGGTAATACCTGATATGAAGTCAAAGAGTGTTAAATGAGAAATCAATTTTTTTCCAAGAATTCGGCATAACACATACAAGGCAATAAAGGTGATGCTAACTCTAGCTGCAGTATCTAAATAACTCATACACTCTTTTCCTCCAAAGACTTTTCATAATTGTACAAATCTAATATGTCCCAAAAAAGGTAAAGAACAACTGGTTATTTATTGGAAAAACAAAAAGACCTTCGAATAAGGTCTCTTTACTGATACTAATATTTAATTTTAAAGGAAGGATATGGATCGGTTTTCTCCCTTGTATGTATTTCCATGTTGTTGACCTTAGAGAAAGGATTTCCTTCTCGTATGGACTCTATAAAAAGCTGGAGGTCCTCAGGCTGACCAACAGCAATTATTTCTACGCTGCCATCATCCATATTTTTTACCCAGCCGGTGACTCCATATTGTGCTGCTCTCATTTGCGTATAGTATCGAAAGCCAACTCCTTGCACTTTACCAGAAACGATAATATGTAACTGGTCCACGTTATTCACTCCTAAATTCATCTTAGCAACTTAATATATGTAGTTTCATCCTCCCATAATTCGAATTTCTTTGCAATAGCCACTTTTGGATATCCAACTTGTCGAGGTTTGCTATTTTACCACGTTCCGGCTGGGTTTGTTTGTAAAATACAAGATGATTACATAAGTTGTAGGTGTTCCTGAAATGATATAAAGGTAGTTATCCTGAGTAAAGGAGCATCTGAAATGACCAAATCAAAGAGTCAACAAGAACGTCAGTGGAGACAGAGAAAAGAAGAGCAGCATCCTCACGGGAAAGTAAAAAGCTTTGAGGAATTAGGTGCTGGAGTGGAAGGGAAAAATAACGACAATAAGTAAAGCATGAGGAATTTCCTCATGCTTTTTTTATCGCTTTTTCTTTTTGGAGTTATCTACTACTGCAAGTTTATTTTTATTAACTGCTTCAAGAGCAACATATACATGAACATACTTTTCATCGATGGGTGATACGGCCGTAATCTTTCCTTTTCGCCCCTTGATCTTAACATTTTCCCCTTCTGCAGGGAGATTTTTGAGTAACTGAGTTAATAAAACATTTCTATGATCATAATAAGTTACAACAAACATCTAGACCTCACCTATTCCTTTGAAGTGTGTGGAATCATCCATGTTATAAAATATAGGAAAGTCGGAGGGTTTAGACCATGTGAGGGAAAAATTTTTCTTATAGAAAAAGGCTTGGTTTGGGAACCAAGCCTTTTTAGTATCGAATTAGAAAGCCCAATTTCCGTTTCGGAATACGGGTTCTGTTTGGTCATCATTTGTAATACCATCGATGTTCATTTCAGCTGAGCCGATCATGAAATCGACATGTGTGATGCTTTCGTTGAGACCATTCTTCTCAAGATCTTCAGCAGACATTGTTTTTCCACCTTCGATACAGAATGCGTAGGCACTTCCAATCGCTAAGTGGTTGGATGCATTTTCGTCGAAAAGGGTGTTGTAGAAAAGCATATTTGATTGAGAAATGGGAGATTGGAACGGCACCAATGCGACTTCTCCTAAATAATGTGATCCTTCATCCGTATCAACAAGGCGTTTTAAAATGTCTTCACCTTGTTCGGCCTTTACATCAACAATGCGCCCATTTTCAAAAGTGATGGTAAAGTTATCAATGATATTTCCACCGTAGCTAAGCGGTTTGGTGCTTGCTACATATCCGTTTACTCCTGTTCTGTGTGGAACAGTAAACACTTCTTCCGTAGGCATATTGGCCATAAAGCTGTTTCCTTGTTCGTTAATGCTGCCAGCACCCACCCAGATATGTTTTTCTGGAAGTTCAATCGTTAAATCTGTTCCAGGAGCCGTATAGTGTAGCTTTTTGTAGCGACGTTCATTTAAGTAAGCAACTTTCTCATGAAGTGTTTCGTCATGCTTTTTCCATGCTTCCACTGGATTGTCTAGGTCTGCACGAGTCGCTTTAAAAATGGCATCCCAAAGGAGACTCACTTGTTTTTCAGGTGCTGCGTCTGGGAATACTTTAGCAGCCCAATCAGCAGAAGGAGTGGCAATAACAGTCCAACTCACTTTATCCGACTGAATTTTTTTACGGTAATTGCTTAATGCTGTACCCGCAGCTTTTTGAAAGTTTGCGATACGATCAGGGTTGACACCTTTTAATAGATCAGGACTTGAAGAAACGATGGACATGAAGGCAGCGCCTTTGTCGGCAAGCTCTTCCATTTCACGAGCCCGCCATTCAGGGTACTCAGTAAAAGCAGCATCTGGTGCCAGCTCATATTTTGCGCGAGTGACCATGTCATCTGCCCAGTTTACAATTACGTTATGAGCCCCCACCTCATAAGCTTTGCGTACAACAAGGCGAACAAACTCAGCTGAGTCGAGTGATGTATTGATAACGAGTGTCTGGTTAGGCTGGACGTTCACGCCCACTTTAACTGCCAGCTCTGCGTATTTTTCTAAATTAGCTTGAAAGCTCATATGTATAGTCTCCTTTTTTATGGATTCTTCTTTCTTATTGTATTCGTTTTTTCTAGAAAAAGAAAACAAATTCGCCACCCGAAAGGTTTTTTTATACATGATTGGGTGGCGACTTTAGGACCTTATGCAGAGTCTTTTGCATCTGTTAAAGGTTGTTGCTTATGATCCAGCCTTGAAAACATGATCCAATAGATAATGGCACTACCGATAGCAAGAACGGCAATGGTAAAGAAGGTCCATTCATAGCCGATCCACACGGTCAAAGGAATGGAGATAGGTGCAATGGTTCGACCAATGGTGTATCGTAGACTGGCTGCAGCGAAGTATTGTCCTCTCATATGCTCAGGGGCTATTTTTGAAATAAAGCTTTGCTGTAATCCAGCAACAAGGAGTTCTGCTAGAGTGAAAATAGCCATTGCGAATACAAGTCCCCATATCCATTCGGTTTGGCCAAATGCGATAATGGCGATTGCATATAGTAGGGAAGAGATGATAAATACATTTCTTTCCTGAAAACCAATGACCCATTTAGTAATAGCTACGGTTAAAAGAGCAACAAGCAACCCGTTCTCTGCAAGGATGAACCCAAAGGCTTGTTCACCACCGACGGTTAATGACCAATTTCCGATGGCTAGGAGAGATTGATTATGAACGACTTCCTTTGTATAGACTGGGATGAGCAAGTCGAGCTGCATAAATGTTTGTGCGGCTAGTATCCCTGCGGTGATAAATAAAAGGAAAGTTCGATCCTTGATAATGACTTTGTAGTCTCGAAGCTGATTACCAACGAACGAATACCATTTCGTTGTGGTGCTTTCCTTGTGCTCGTAAGTTGGTGCTGTTTCACGTGTCCATTTTTGTAGGACGGCTGCTAGACCAACACATACAATCCCAGCGATGAGAAGAAGCTCAAAACGGTGATTCACATAGAAAATCGCTCCGAGTAGAGGACCGATTACGACTGCGATGTTAATTGATGTGTAAAAGACGGCAAACACGCTGCTTCGGTTTTTCTCGTCGACCACATCAGCGACCATAGCCTGACTAGCTGGCCAGTAGATGGATCCGAAAAATCCAACAAATGAGAAACATAGGAAGCCAATCCAAGGAGACTGAAGCCACGGTGAATCTGCCAGTCCGAACAAGATAAAACAAATGCCTTGGCCAAAAGCAGAAAGAACCATCATTCGTTTACGACCGTATCGATCTGCACAATAACCGCCAATAAGATTGGCAAAAACCGAAAGAACCTGTGAAAGAATTAATAACAAACCAGCGAGGCTTTTACCGAATTCATCGGCAAAATATATCGTTAAAAAAGGAAAAAACATCCAAAAGGTAATGTTCATTAACGCCTCACCAAACAAACGAACCTTCAAATTGGAATCCCAATCGCGTATTCTCATGCTGAAAACCTCCATATAGTGGTGACCATTGTGGTGACAGACACCGCCCGTGGACAAACCCACATGATTTGTCTTTTTAGGGTGTCTGTCACCGTCCGTGGACAAACCCCCCCAATCTGTCTTTTTGTGGTGTCTGTCACCGCTCGTGGACAGATTGGTCCGTTTTGTCCGTGTGGAGCGGACACTTTTGCTCCTGAAAAAACGCTTAGGTGCCTGAGGGCGCCTAAGCGTTCCGTTAATCCTTCTTTTCTAGTGCTGCTTTTAACAAGTCTCCGAGGCTGTTTCCGAAGTTGTCATCCTTTTGTGAGTACTTTTGGACAAGCTTTCTTTCCTCGCGTTTATTGACTGCTTTCTTTCGTTCCTCTGCTTTCTCGACCACATTACACTTCCGACATTGGAAGTACAAGCCAGCTTTTCCTTCGTGCATTTCCATTTTCTTTTTACACTGAGGACAGCGGCGATTAGAAAGCTTTGGATCCTTTCGCTTTCGGTAGTTACAATCCGAGCTTGAGCAAACGAGAATCTTGCCTTCTTTGGTGTTTCTCTCTTTCAACAGGGATTGACACTCTGGGCATTTGGATCCGGTTAAGTTATGAGCACGATAAGATTTATCGCTCGTCTTAATTTCAGAGATCAATTGCTCGGTTTGCTTACGAATTCGTTTTAAGAATTGCTTTGGATCTCCTTTGCCACGTGAAATGGCTTCAAGCTCTTTTTCCCATTGGGCGGTAAGCTCTGGAGAGGTAAGCTCCTCATTCACGAGATCCATCAATTGCTTTCCTTTAGGAGTCGGATGTAAACGTCCGGTTTTCCGTTCAACGACCTCAGTTTCAATGATTCTTTCGATAATCTCTGCGCGAGTCGCAGGGGTTCCGAGTCCGTATTTCTCCATTTGACCTAAAATATCAGACTCAGAAAATCTTGCAGGAGGTTCTGTTAGCTTTTTCTCCGCTTGAACTTGGCCTATCGAGAAGGACTGACTTTTCGTGATCTGTCCGAGCTTTTGACCACTTATCTCCTCGTCTTTTCCTGTAATAGCTTTAAAACCTGCATCAATCACGACCGTTTCCTTAGCAGAAAATGACTCCCCGTTTACGTCAAATACGGCACGCACGGTTTCGTACTGATAGGCAGGGTAAAAAAGTGCAAGGAACCGCTTCACAATTAAATCGTAGAGCTTTCGTTCATCTGACTCTAAATCACGAAGGAATAATCGCTCTTCTGTAGGGATAATGGCATGATGGTCTGTTACTTTTTCATTATTAAACACACGTTTTGCGACTACCTTACCTTTGTTAGCAAGTATGCTACGTACTTCTTCCTTATAGCCTCCAGCAATCGCTTCGACTCGGTCGAGCATAGTTGCTTCCATATCGGTCGTAAGGTAACGAGAATCCGTACGAGGGTAAGTTACTAGCTTGTGCTGCTCATACAATTTTTGCAGAACGCTCGATGTCTTTTTCGCTGAAAAGCCAAAGCGCTTATTGGCATCACGTTGAAGCTCCGTTAAATCATAGGGCAGAGGCTGTTGTTCAGACTTTGCGGTACGATTGATCGACTGAACGACCGCTTTTTGTCCTTTGCCTTTTGCTAAAATATGATCTACTTGGTCCTTGGAGAAAATTCTCTTTTCACCATTTTCCTCCCAATCTGCCTTTAAAGGTCCGATTTGGGCGGAAATCGTCCAGTATTCCTGTGGCTTAAACGTCTGAATCGTTTTTTCTCGCTCCATCACTAACGCAAGTGTTGGAGTTTGGACTCGACCTGCAGAGAGAGGGTCCTTATATTTTGTGGTTAAAGCACGAGTTACATTAAGTCCAATTAACCAATCGGCTTCCGCTCGACAAA
This sequence comes from Bacillus sp. Y1, assembly GCF_003586445.1. Taxonomy (NCBI): domain Bacteria; kingdom Bacillati; phylum Bacillota; class Bacilli; order Caryophanales; family Bacillaceae; genus Bacillus; species Bacillus sp. Y1. The sequence goes on from NZ_CP030028.1 coordinate 675,358, forward strand.
CCGCCGATGCATATAAATTTTCATACTCACTTCCAGGACGGAGCTTAGTAAATCCTTCTTTAATCGAACGATCCGTATGGGATGAGATCCACAAACGTTTGATCGGTTTATTCCAGCGGATTTTTTCTAGAATCCAGCGCGCAACAAGCTCCCCTTCACGTCCCGCGTCGGTGGCAATAATGCATTCCTTCACGTCTTTACGTTTGGCAAGAGACTCAATCGCTTTATACTGGTGAGAGGTTTGTTTCATAACCTTAAGCCCCATCTTATCAGGGATGATCGGCAGGTCTTCTAAATTCCATTGCTTGTATTTCGTATCATAGTGCTCAGGCATTTTCAACTCAATTAAATGTCCAAGTGCCCAAGTGACAATATACTTTGGCCCTTCAATATAACTTTTATGTGTTTGCGTACAACCAAGAACACGCGCAATTTCTCTAGCTACGCTTGGCTTTTCAGCAAGTACGAGTGATTTCATTATTTATCCTCCGAATTTCCATTTGCTCGGGATAAGTATACAGGAAAACGAAAGAAAAAGGGAATAAGAAAAGCCAAGCGCTGGACAAATAAGAAAGACCTTGCGATTGCAAGGTCTATTCGATGTCTCGAGTTTCCACTCGGTTTTTAAACGCTTCACGTACGACGAGAAATTCCTCATCGCCAATTGCGTCCTTCGTATGTTTTTCAACAAGAGTTCCCTCAGGAAACTTCCCAGGATGTCCCTTTTTCTTATGCTCAAAATCTTTTCCGCGACCCATTTTTCCACACTCCTTTCCTCAAAATTAGCTTTTCCGGAAAAATTCCCTTCTATGTAGAAAAGAAACAGGACAGTTCAGAAGGTTCACGCATATTTATAGAAAGTAATGGGTTGTAAATTTTTAAAAAGGGAGGGGGATCCAAGTGACTATTGAATCTCAAAATGAACAACAGCCATTTTACGCGACTCGAGACGATCAAGCTCCAACATTCTCGACAAGTGGATTTGTAAATGGAGAAATCAAAACATTTGAACTTGAGCAATATAAAGGGAAATGGCTTCTATTATTTTTCTATCCAAGTGACTTTACACCCGTCTGAGAGACAGAACTAGCAGCGGTCGCTGCTGTTTACCCATATTTTCAGGCGATGAATGTGGAGATTTTGGCTATCAGCACAGATAGCATCTATTCACATAAAGTGTTTCGAGAAACCACTCCCTCTTTACAAAATGTCTACTACCCTATGTTGAGTGATAGAACTCATGCGATCTCCAAATCGTATCGAGTATTAGATGAGAAAACAGGAGCTGCTTTTAGAGCCTCTCTTTTTATAAATCCTGAACAGATCATCGTAGGTAAGCTCGTCTATCCGAGGGAAGTCGGACGAAACCTTTATGAACATGTAAGGCTTATGCAGGCACTTCAGCACGCAAAGAACACAGGTAAAGGTGTCCCAGCAAACTGGATGCCTGATCAAAGTTAAAAAGCAAATGATGGAAAACTCCCTTGCTTTCCACTATACAAGGTATAATAAGGGAAGGAGGGATGTTCATGGATTTTTCTCAAAGTATTTCAGAGGAACGCATTCGTAAGGCGATTGAAAATGGAGAATTCGATCATTTACCTGGCTACGGGAAACCGTTAAAGCTCGATGATTTATCTGCCATTCCAGAGGAACTTCGTATGGCATATACCGTTCTGAAAAATGCGGGATATTCTCCAGAAGAACATGCACTCAGGCAGGAAATGATGTCTATAGAATCTCTTTTAAAAGCCTGTGATGACGATGATCAAAGACTTGGTCTTCAGAAAAAATTAAATGAAAAGATGTTGCGTTATAACAGTATGCTATCCAAACGCCGAGTGAATACAAACTCCTCTATTTTTAAAAATTATGAGCAAAAAATAAATAATAAGTTATTTTAATGCCTAAGAAACCTCTTAGGCATTTTTTTGTCACATCTTCCAACATAATTTTTTACATATTCCCCTTAAAAAATGACATAATTAGCCGAAATAAAAAGTAGTAGGTTGATAGAAAGAGGACTTCTATCATAAAAGATACTCAGGAAAAGACAGGAGAATGAAGTATGGATAAAACGTCGGTAATAGGTGTTGTCATAGGGGTTGTGGCTGTACTAGTAGGGATGTTCTTTAAAGGCGTTAGCCCAGTGCAGCTAGTGAATCCAGCGGCAATTTTAATTATCTTGTTAGGAACGGCTGGGGCCGTGACAATCGCATTCCCAACAAGTGAAATCAAAAGAGTACCAAAGCTTTTCGGAAAGCTATTTAAAGAAGACAAGCTACCAAACCCAGCTGACTTAATTAAAATGTTTTCTGATTGGGCGCAGCTAGCTCGTAAAGAGGGGCTATTAGCTCTAGAGTCAAAAACGAATGAAATCGACGATGATTTCTTGAAAAATGGATTATCACTTGCTGTTGACGGACAAAGTGCCGACTATATTCGCGACGTGCTATCGGAAGAAATTGAAGCGATGGAAGAAAGACATCAATCTGGTGCACTTATCTTTACACAAGCAGGTACGTACGCTCCGACCCTTGGGGTACTTGGTGCGGTAGTAGGTTTGATTGCTGCCCTTGGATACATGAATGATATCGAGGGTCTAGGTCACGCGATCAGTGCTGCATTCATTGCCACCTTATTAGGTATTTTCACCGGTTATGTATTATGGCATCCATTTGCAAACAAATTGAAGCGTAAGTCTAAGCAAGAAGTAAAGATTAAACAAATGATGGTAGAGGGGATTCTATCCATTCTAGAAGGGGAAGCTCCTCGAGTTATTGAAACAAAACTAGCTTCTTACCTACCAGGTAGTGAAAAGAAGAAGTTCTTAGCTGCGACAGGAGAACCGGCAAATGAGTAAGCGCCATAAGAAGCATCATCATGAGGAGCATGTTGACGAATCTTGGTTAATTCCTTACGCTGACCTTTTAACTCTCCTGCTAGCTTTGTTTATCGTATTATTTTCAATGAGTTCATTGGATGCGAAAAAGTTTCAAGCGATGGCAGAAGTGTTTAATGCTCAATTTACGAGTGGAACGGGAATATTTGAGTTTCCAAGCCCGGTTCCTGAAGAAGGGGCAACTGCACCAGACGAGCAGCAAAATGACTCTGAAAATACCGAAAAATCCCAAGCTCAATCTCAAGGGATGACAGAAGAGCAAAAGCAGCAGCTAGCAGAACAAGCGGAACAGGTTGAGCTCCAAGCCATTCAAGCAAAGGTAAACGAGTATATAACGAGCAAAGGGTTAGAAGATAAACTTGAAACAACTCTCGAAGATGATGGATTACACGTAACGATACGAGACAATGTTTTATTTGAATCGGGCAGTGACTCAGTGAGAACCCAAGATTTAACCATTGTTAGGGAGATCTCAGATTTACTCGTTATGGATCCAGCGCGAAGTGTTATTATCAGTGGACATACAGATAATGTTCCGATTAAAAATGCAAGGTTCTCTTCTAACTGGGAGCTAAGCGTCATGCGTGCTATTAACTTTATGAAAATCTTACTCGAAAACGACAAGCTCGATCCTAGTTGGTTTAGTGCAAAGGGATACGGAGAATTCCAACCTATTGCTTCAAATGAAGATGCCGCTGGAAAAGCGAAAAATCGTCGTGTAGAAATATTAATCTTACCAAGAACTGCAGACTGAGCCTATGATAGGTTCAGTCTTTTTCTATTTTAAAAAATAAAAAAGGACCACTCCAAAGAGTGGCCAAAAAGAGATACAAGGGATTATTCATTAGGAAGCGCTTACAAGAAACGCAAAACAAAAAACTAATCGTTGTTATTATCAGGTTGTGGTACTTCCGGTTTACACATTCGATCCATTAAAATCCCAGCAAAGAGTATGCATGCAATTGGAATGGTGAAATTCAAGATGTGAACAACGGTCATGGAAATACCTCCTTCACACATGGTTGAATCTACTTTAATTATAGTGTTTATTCATAAAAATGGCAAATAAAATTCAATAAATATACAAATTTAACAATTGACAACATTCAATATAAAGGTTAGTTCGATTTTAGTTAAAAGTATGAAATATTTTTCCAGTTAATGAGAATAATAAGGGTGGTAAATGAGTAAACAAAAGTTTATAATAAAGACAAATGTCTATATTGTCATGAGGTGAATTATGAGTGATAAGGAAGCAACGATTCTTGGACTGATTAAAAGAGATCCATTTATATCTCAAAATGAGTTGGCAGAAAGGACAGGCTTGTCTCGTTCAGCTGTTGCTGGTTATATTTCTTCTCTTACAAAGCAAGGAAAACTATTAGGTCGGGCATATGTATTACCTAATAAAAAACAGGTGATCTGTATAGGCGGAGCCAATGTTGATAGGAAAATGCAAGCGATCGATAAGCTTCAGTTAGGAACATCCAATCCTGCTAGTACTAGTAATTCTTGCGGAGGGGTTGCAAGGAACATTGCTGAAAACTTGGGAAGACTAGGATTAGATGTTTCTCTTATGACTGTTGTTGGTGATGATCATGAAGGAAAATGGCTACTAGACTACACAAGGTCTTACGTTGATATAGAGCCTTCAAAAATTCTTCCTAATGAAGCAACGGGAACGTATACGGCTGTTTTGGATGTGGATGGGGAAATGGTGGTTGCTTTAGCAGATATGGGCATTTATGATCGTGTCGATTTAGAGTTTGTTGAAAAGCGCTGGGGTTTTCTTGCATCAACAGAGCTTGTCATGATTGATACAAACTTCCCTTCAGACGTACTAGCAAAAGTGATTGATCGCTGTAGAGAAGAAGCGATTCCCCTCGTGATCACCCCTGTTTCAGCTCCAAAAATTAAGAAGTTGCCACAAAATCTTGATGGTGTGGCTTGGCTTATAGCAAATAAGGACGAAGCAGAGGCGTTAGCTGGGAAACCAATTAAAGACGAAGGTGACTTTTTTAAAGCTGCAGAAGCAATTATGAAAAAAGGCGTGGAAAGAGTTGTTATTTCTCGCGGAGACAAAGGACTTATTTACTTTACAAAGGCGAATGAAGCGGGTGTATTGTTACCGCCGAAGGTTGATGTTGTTGATGTAACGGGTGCAGGAGATGCACTGGTTGCAGGAATTGTTTATGCCTACTTACGCGAGTTAAAAACGGAAGATGCCTGCAAAATTGGAATGGCATGTTCGATGCTTACTTTAGCAACGGAGGAAACGGTTAACCCGTCATTGAATCATCTACAACTACAAGAAGCTTTTCAACATAATTTCCACTAAGGAGAAAACAAACATGGAAAAATACTTAGAATACTCACAAGAAGTTTTAGAAGCGAAAAAAAATAATGTACCAGTAGTAGCATTAGAGTCAACTATCATCTCTCACGGAATGCCGTACCCACAAAATGTACAAACGGCAAAGGAAGTAGAAGACATTATTCGTAAAAATGGTGCTGTACCGGCTACGATTGCTATTTTAGATGGGAAAATAAAAATAGGCTTATCAGACGAAGAGTTAGAAATGCTTGCTACACGAAAGGACATTGAAAAGGCGAGCCGTAGGGATTTACCTTACCTAGTGGCGACGAAGAAAAATGGAGCAACAACGGTAGCGGCAACGATGATCTGTGCAGAGCTTGCTGGCATTGAAGTGTTCGTAACCGGTGGGATTGGTGGAGTTCACCGTGAAGCTGAAGTAACGATGGATGTTTCAGCTGATCTTCAAGAACTCGCTCAAACCAATGTTGCTGTTGTGTGCGCAGGGGCAAAATCTATTCTTGATATTGGTTTAACACTAGAGTATTTAGAAACTCATGGGGTGCCAGTCGTTGGCTTTGGTACCGAGGTACTTCCGGCTTTTTATACAAGAACAAGTCCCTTCCAAGTGAATGTTCAAGTGGAAAATGAAAAGGAAGCAGCAAGCATGATTCGTACAAAGTGGGAGTTAGGATTGAAGGGTGGAGTGGTTATTGCTAACCCAATCCCAGAAACAGATGCTCTTGATGAGCAATTTATCAACAGCGTGATTGAAGCGGCTTTAAAGGAAGCAAAGGAAAATGAGATTGCGGGTAAAAATGTTACTCCATTCCTTTTATCAAAGGTAAAAGAATTAACAGAAGGAAGAAGCTTGGAAGCAAATATTGCCTTGGTTAAGAATAATGCTGAGGTTGGATCAAAAATAGCTGTTCAACTTAACACTCTATCTTAAAAAATATTTTTGAGGAGTCAGTCTCATAAGGACTGATTCCTTTTTTTTTTGCATAAAAATAGTACTAGATTTACAAACTCTGAATATGTACACCACAACGAACGAATTGTTCTTAAAAAAACTATAAAAGTAAGAAATAGGGAGAAAGGAGATGAAAACGGAAGAAAACTGTTCATTATAACGAAAAAACGGTTCGTTTAGGGTGTTTAGTTTACCAGCACTACCGTCTAAAATAAAAGTAAATTATTCTTTATATAGAACAAAATTTAATAGAATAAGAAACGAAAACTATTAGAATAGTAGGTGGCGGGAATGTACCGAAAGAACTGTGACAAATGTTATCGCCCTTCATACAGCAGCTCGGAAGCAGGGGAATGGATCTGTCCTATATGTGGACATAATCTAACAAAGTTACCTTTTTTTGATGCAGTTACACTGGAAAGGGTACATGTAAATATCATTCCTATCCAAAGAAAATTAAAAGCATATGAGAATCAAAAACTAGGAATAAAGACTTGATTGTTGAAAAGTCAGAAAATTTTAAAAATGCTTTCGACAGTGGGCGACATGAAGACTTATGATTTTTGTGCTTGTTCTTACAAATGTAAAAAAATGTATGTATCCTTTGGTGCTCAATTGTTCTTTATGGAAGTCTTTGTCGAATAGTGTAACTAAAAAGTTGGGAAAGTTTTAAAGTATATGACAAATTTTTACACAATTTACTAAAAACGAGTAGTAAAATGATTGATAAGTGAATCACATGGGGTACGAGAATACAGAAAAAGGCAAACCTTCTGAAAAGGGGGGACGCAAAGTCGCAGGTCTAAGGTAGTTAGAAGTTTTTTTGCTAAGACGGCTGGACTGCCTGGAATACGATCGTATTTTAGGGGGAGATTGAGGGATGTTGGAAACGAGTGAAGTGACATTAGAAGAGCTAGACTATGAGTGGATGATGTTGATCATTGAGGCAAAAAAGTTAGGCCTAGAGAAAGAAGAGATTAGAAGATTTTTAGGTGAGAATGAAATTAGAGGATAAAAAGAAACTAGCTTACTTAGCATGTTGTTTCATACATAGAATGAAAGTATTTCTGTTAGGGTCGGGCCGTATGGGAATGCTTTTTATTTTGGAAAAAAAGACAAAATCACCTAGATTTTGTCTTTTTGCATTAGTTATTATTTGATTGATTACTTCTCCATTTATTAAACTCAAGAAATTCTTTAAACTGGTCCTTCGAAACCCCGGAGTTCATAGCCTCTTTCACAAGCTTCATCCAGTCAGAGTCTAGTTCGTCTTTATTTGGGTGCTCATGTATAAGATGGTCAACTGGTACATGAAGGACAGCTGAAATTTTCTCAAGAAATTGGATAGACGGATTCGTTTGTAAATTTCTTTCTAATGAACTTAAGTATGATTTCGCGACACCAGCTTGTTCAGCTAGCTCAGACATGGACATTTTCTTTTCAAGACGAAGTTTCTTAACACGATCTCCAATCATCTAGATCACTCACCTATCTCTCTGTATGAATTCATAATAGCAAAAAAAATTGGTTAGTTCCATATTCAGAACGAAAATAGTAGGTTTCGTTCTTAAAATTTCTTTAGTTAGTCACAAATGCATGGTTATTACGGTTCTAGTGATTAAAAGCTGATTAACAACTTTTAATGCTTCTATGTAGCATTATACACAATACCATTCGTATTGAAAGTGATAATTATGGGCGTAACTAAAAAAAATCCACTGTCCACCCCATATGGACAAAACCACCCAATCTGTCCACGAACGGTGACAGACACCACAAAAAGACAGAATGGCCCTTTTTGTCCACGAAGGGTGTCTGACACCCTTTTATACCCGGGATTGGGGTGGGTGAAACCTATTTTTTTTGTTCGACAAATTCTTTTTTTTGTGGTTGTTGATTTTAAAGGGGTGAAGGGAATTCAATCAAACGTTTGATTGACTATTGTTTGAGGTTATCTAACAAAATTAGACATAGGAATGCTTTGCTAATATAGACCGTTAGAGAGTACAATAAAGACTATACATTATTGGGATTTGGGGAAGTGAGATAAATGATTGTTTTAAAATCACCTCGTGAAATTGAGGCAATGAAAAAAGCAGGAGAGCTTCTGGCTGCTTGTCATAAAGAAATTAAAAAAATGATCAAACCAGGAATAACAACTTGGGAAATTGACCAGTTTGTTGATAAATATTTAGCGCAGCATGGGGCAATTGCTCAGCAAAAGGGTTACAGAGGTTACGAGTACGCAACATGTGCTAGTATTAATGATGAGATTTGTCACGGCTTTCCAAGAAAAGAACCTCTAAATACAGGGGACATTGTCACAATCGATATGGTTGTCAATGTGAATAGCGCCTTAGCAGACTCTGCGTGGACGTATATCGTTGGAGAAGCTTCTGAAGAAACAAACCGTCTTGTAGAGGTAACAAAAACGAGCTTATACAAAGGAATTGAAGCAGCCGTCGTAGGAAATCGAATCGGAGATATCGGATATGCGATTCAAACCTACGTGGAAGGAGAGGGATTCTCGGTCGTAAGAAACTTTATTGGCCATGGAATTGGCCCCTCCATTCATGAAAAGCCGGATGTTCCGCACTTTGGACTACCAGGAAAAGGTCCTCGCATAAAAGAGGGAATGGTATTTACGATCGAACCGATGGTTAATGTCGGAAGCTACGAAACAAAGATGGATTCCAATGGTTGGACCGCTCGTACCGTGGATGGAAAAAACTCTGCTCAATTTGAGCACACCATTGCCATCACGAAGAATGGTCCGATCATTCTAACAGATCAAGGTGAATAATCAATCCATATCAACACAAAACTATATGAAGCAAGATGGAGGAAGACACATGACAGAAAACCATGAAACAGAAAAAAAGAAAATAAGCTTACAAGAAGCCATTAAGCAACAACTAGAAAAAAAGAAAAATCAGCAAGCAGGAGGAAAAGCTAGCGCCAACGGTCCTGCGACAACAAAGAAAATGAAAAGCCAGCAAACCAAAAAGGTGAGCAATCAACGTCGTAAGATGGGTGTGTAATTATTAAGAACTAAAACAGGGAACAACACGTAACTAGTGCTGTTCCCTTATTGTTTTAAAAACCTTTATTCTTCATCTTGTACTTCGCCATCGCCAATCTCATCTTCTCCTGGTGCGTCGTCACAAGCAACAACAGACGTCACTAGAAAACCAGCAAGCAATATCATAAGAAGTTTACGTACCACTCAAACATCCCTCCTTTCGATGTCTATATAACTCAAACATATTATTTGGAGATTCCATCCAAACTATTCCCCTACCAATCCTATAGAAGAAGCGAAACATAGGAGTAAAGGACAATAGTAATGGAGACGAACAATTTGTATACTAAGGGTAATAATGAGTGTAGAGGGAGTAACCATGAGATTAATTCGAATTGATGAATATGAGCCACGCACTATGCAGTTGGCGAAACCGATTTTTGATCGGCAGAAAAGGGTGCTTCTTGCAGCAGGACGTTCGATCCATCCAACATACTTGCAAAAGTTAATCGATCTTGATATTCGATATTTATTTATAGAGGACGCAGAGTCATTCGGAATTTCCATGGAGGAGATGCTCGATGTTCCGACATGGGTGGATGCAGTAGATGTACTACAAACTGTTTATAAAGCGGTTGAAAAAAAGGAAGAACTTCCGATTAGACCGATTCAACAGCTCGCTATTAAGCTGGTTGAGGAAGTTAATAAAAGAAAGGCCATTCTTTTAATTCCTGCCTCTTCATTAGCGGAAGATCTACGAGAGTATGCCCACTCGGTTAATGTCACACTTCTTGCGTTGCAAATCGCGAAAAAATTTCAAATTTCTCAAATGCAAATTCGTGATTTAGCAGTCGGTACATTACTTCATGACATAGGAAAAGTTCTAACCCCTTTGGAGGATGATCATCCGAGGGTTGGGTTCGAATATTTACGAAAAACAAGAGAAGTGAGTTTGCTTTCTGCACATGTTGCCTATCAGCACCACGAAGCCTTTGATGGTAGTGGAGTACCTAGAGGGTTACGTGAAAAAGAGATACATGAATTTGCCCAAATCTGCAGCATTGCAAATCTTTACGAGAATGCATTATCGAAAAAGGGGATTCCTCCCCATGAGGTGATGGAGTACGTAATGACAAAGAGTGGAACACTTTTTAGCACGGATCTTGTTAAACGATTCGTCCAAGAGGTACCACACTTTATTCCTGGCACGAAGGTCATTCTAAATAATGGGCGAAAAGCTATTGTCACGAAAGTAAAAGGGAATCTTCAAAGACCGTTCGTACGTTACCTAGATTCAAATGAAGAAGTTTCGTTAGGGGAAAATCACACATTATTAATTACAGAAGTGTTGGACCAGTAAAAAAGAGCAACAAAAAGAAACTGCACTCCAGAGTAATAGAAGGGGTGCAGTTTCTTTTTGATTTATTGTTTTCTTAGATTCCCTAACTCTTCCGCTAATGCTTGTGTTTCACTTGGGCTAAACGAATCTCTTTTCATCACTAGGTCATAAATTTCTTTTAGCTCTTCATACATATTTTCATCAAAGTGCGATGGTTTGATGGCACCTAAATTCAATACCTTTAACTTTTCTTTTATCTTTTCAATCATATATTCCACGTTTTCTACTGATTTCTCAGATAAGTTCATCGTTCGTTCTCCCCTTTTTCTGCAAGCTTGTAAAATAATCTTTCCATGTTCCCCTATAAAAGTCAAATGAATTTCGGCAACTTCTTTCCTGAAAGGTTGAAATGCCGTTCCTTTTCCTACAAAATGTAGAAAGGAGGGAAATAGTTATGGTTAAAGTTTTATTTGTGTGCCTCGGGAATATTTGCCGTTCACCAATGGCAGAGGCGATGTTTCGTGATTTAGTGAAAAGGGAAGGATTAGAACATAAAATAACGGTTGACTCTGCGGGTACGGGAGATTGGCATCTCGGGAAGCCTCCTCATCAGGGAACACAAGATATATTAAGTCAGCATCAAATTAGTTTCGAAGGTCAGGTGGCGAGACAAATCATTGCCGCTGATCTGAATGAGTTTGATTATATTGTGGCAATGGACTCTCAAAATGAAAAAAATATACATAAGCTGAAATCTCTTCATACGAGTGCCAAAATTGTAAAACTACTTGATTATGTTCCGGAGGGAGAAAAAGTGGATGTTCCTGACCCGTACTTTACCGGGAACTTTCAAGAAGTGTTTGATTTATTAAAGATAGGCTGTGAACGTTTATTACAAGAAATTCAAACGAATGAGAATGCAAGCTGGGAGGGAAAATGAGATGAGTGGAACAAAAAAGTTTTGGACAGGTGTTCTTTGGGGAGCTCTTGCCGGAGGAGCAATCAGTTTACTCGATCGTGACACCAGACAGGCTGTTGTACAAAGCTGTAAAAAGACAAGTGGGGAGCTATCTTATTATATCAAGCATCCAGATGAAGTAGTCGAACAGGTGAAGGATGCAACAACCAAAATTCGTTCAACCGTTGAGCAAGTGAGTGGAGATATTTCTTTTATCGCAGACAAGGTAGAGGAACTTCGCGAAGTCACACCAGCGGTAACGGGGATCGTAAAGGAAACGAAAGAGGCATTTCAAAAGGAAGAGGAATAGTTCATAGTAAAGAAGGGGGAATGGAATGGTTATTAATCTGAGATTTCTTACCTTACTTACAAAAAGAGTATTGCAGGATGATGTATTTGGACTGGCTGCACAGCTAGCCTACTTCTTTCTGCTTTCTTTATTTCCATTGCTAATATTTTTAGCGACGCTGATTTCGTTTTTACCCATTTCACAACCAGAGCTCTTAGGGTTTGTGGAAGACTTTGCTCCGACAGAAACCTTTACACTTATTGAGACCAACTTAAACGACCTTATGGAAAAAAGGAACGGGGGCTTGCTCTCTTTCGGGATCATTGCCACTATTTGGTCAGCATCAAATGGCATTAATGCCATTGTTCGAGCATTTAACCATGCGTATGATGTCAAAGAGAGCCGTTCTTTTTTTGTCGCAAGGGGCATGTCTATCTTATTAACCTTTGCGATGATTTTTGTCTTTATTGTCGCTTTGTTGCTGCCTGTTTTCGGAAAGCAAATCGGCATATTCTTATTTTCTGCATTTGGTTTATCAGATGAATTTTTGTCGATTTGGAATGCGCTCCGATGGGTGGTTAGTTCTCTCATTTTGTTTACGGTATTTGTTGGTCTGTATTGGATCGCACCAAATAAAAAATTTAAGTGTGTCCGTGCTGTACCAGGTGCTATTTTTGCAACCATCGGTTGGGCGCTCGTTTCGCTTGCTTTTTCGTACTATGTAAGTAATTTCGGTAATTACTCGGCAACCTATGGAAGCATCGGTGCCATCATCGTATTGATGATTTGGTTTTATATGTCCGGAATTATAATGATTATTGGTGGAGAGATTAACGCACTTTATAGCAAAATGAAGGACGAAGCATGCTAAAAAGCCGGGGATGATCCCCGGCTCTTTCTATGACTTTAATAATCGTAAGCTGTTTAAAATAACAAGAATCGTACTACCTTCATGTCCAATGACCCCAAAAGGAAGGTCTAAAAATTGGAGGAAGTTTGAAGCAATTAATAACATGATGACTGAGATGGAAAAAATCACATTTTGTTTGATAATTCGATTCATTTTTTCAGAAAGTGTAATGGCCTCGGCAATACGAGGAAGGTCGTTCTTCATTAACACAATATCAGCTGTTTCAAGTGCGACATCTGAACCCTCGCCCATGGCAATCCCCACATTGGCGGTTGCTAAGGCAGGAGCATCATTGATTCCATCTCCAACCATTGCAACGGTACCAAAACGTTCGCGAATTTCTTTTAATTTTTCCACCTTTGTTTCTGGCAGGCATTCAGCTACGTATTCATTTACGTGACTTTCACCAGCGATGGCTTCAGCCGTTTTTTCACTATCACCTGTTAGCATGATGGTGTAGATCCCTTTTGCTTTTAACAAATCAATGGCCGCTTTTGTTTCCTCACGTACCACATCCTTTAAGGCAATAAGGGCAACAAGTTTCTCATTTTGCTTCACAAAAACAATGGTTTTCCCTTCAGATGCGAGCTGTTTGGCTACCCCATTAGAAAAGTTTTCTGCCTCTATCTTGCCAACAAAATCAGCTTTACCAATTTTCCAATCCATTCCGTCAAGACTTGCTCTCACACCATATCCCGATACATCTTCAATGCTATCAGGATGATTGAGCGTAGCCCCTGTTTCTTTTTTAACAAAAGTTACAATCGCCTGAGCTAGTGGATGATTCGAATGATTCTCAATGGATGCGACTGTTTTTAAAAGGGGCTGTCTTTCCATACCTTCGACGACAATGATATCTGTTACCTCAGGCTTACCTTTTGTAAGTGTACCTGTTTTATCAAAAGCAATGGCCTGTAAGTGGCTAAGATTTTCTAAATGAACCCCGCCTTTAAAAAGGATGCCGTGCTTCGCCCCATTAGAAATGGCGGATAAGGTTGCCGGCATGATCGACGCAACTAACGCACATGGGGAGGCAACTACAAGTAAGATCATGGCCCGATAAAAGGTTTCCGTCCAACTCCAGCCAAGGGCATAATGTGGCACAAACATCATGAGTACAACGAAGGCAAGAACGACTTTTACATAAGTTCCTTCAAATTTTTCAATGAAAAGTTGAGAAGGTGATTTTTCACTTTGTGCGGATTGAACCAATTGAATGATCTTTTGAAATAAGGTTTCGCTGCTTGGTTTAGTGATTTCAACAGTAAGAGATCCATTTACATTCACCGTACCAGCAAACACTTCTTCGCCGATTCCTTTACTTACTGGGATCGATTCCCCTGTAATAGCAGCTTCATCTAAGTTTGATTGGCCTTTAATAATTTTTCCATCTGAAGGGACGCGTTCACCAGGCTTTACTAAAATATGATCGCCGATACGAAGCTCGCTTACATGAACAGTTGCCTCATGACCACCGCGAATGAGAAGTGCCTCTTCAGGCTGAAGCTCCATTAATGCGGAGATCTCCTTATGGCTCTTGTTCATGGTGTACGTCTCAAGTGCACCACTCATCGCAAAAATAAAGATAAGAATGGCACCCTCTGTCCAATAACCGATAATCGCCGAACCGATCGCAGCAAAGATCATCAGCATTTCTACGTTCAATTCCTTGTCGGCAATCGTATCTTCTATTCCTTCCTTGGCCTTAGCAAATCCACCGATAACAAAAGCGAACAGAAAGGCAACAATAGAAGCTGTCGACCAATCGATTTTTTCTAATGTCCAACCAACCGCAATGAGAACCCCACTAGTAATGGCAGCAATTAATTCAGCATGCGGCTTGATTTTTTCAAAAAAGCTTTCATTTGCTTCAATAGGTCTCTCTAAAGCTTTTAATTCTGTATTCATATTCTCTCCTCCATTCGTCTAATTGAGAAAAATAATCAAAGTCATTACCCCTAAAAAACACGAAAGCTGTCATCTAATGATGACAGCAGAATTGCTTGGGTTATATTTTATTACGTTCATCATACCATATATTTTACGAGTTCAGAAGGGATTTGCTCATAATAATTTCTCTTCTTTTAGAATCAGTACAATACTTACATTATAATGTTTTCAATTTTAAAATAAGTAAAAAGTCCGAGAATCAGTTCCCGGACTTTTTTGTTACGCACTTTTCTCACTGGCTAAGTTTACCTTCATCCGTTTTCCAAACACAACAATCACAAGGAAGATAGAAAAGAGAAGAGTGCTGACGATATGGAAAAAACTGATTTGTTTAAAGGCTTGAATGATGACCCCACCAATAGATGGTCCTGTTAAGCTTCCAAGGCTAAAGGCGATTCCGCAAAGTAAATTTCCTGTAGGTAATAGATTTTTCGGCATAATATCAGTCATAAACGCTATTCCAAGCGAGAATGTCGATCCTACCACCATACCGGCTGATAGGAAACAAATAAATAAACCAAAAAATGATTCTTCTAGGAAGCTCGCTGCAGAGAAGCTCGTAAATCCAAGAAATAAAATAACTATTAACACTTTCCGACGACCAAAGCGGTCACTAAGGATTCCAAGCGGTAGCTGTGTAATAATCCCACCAACTGCGAAGGAAGTAAGCAAGATAGACACCTCTGACACTTCAATACCAGACCTGAGGGCATATACCGGGAAAATTCCATTCAATGATGATTCCAAAAAGCCGTACGCAAGGGGTGGCAAAAATGCAACCCAACCGTACTTTAGTGCTTGCCCAAATCGTTTTCCCGTGTCTTTTAGTCCGCCGATCCCCTCGTCGTTCTCAGGGTACTCATTTTTCAATGCAAAAATAAAGACCCATCCGACAAGACACATGGCTGATGAGATGATAAAGGGAAGTGACAGACTGATATTTACTAGCGGTGTCATCAGTGGTCCTACCGCAAATCCTATTCCAAAAAACAATCCGTACAAAGAAAGATTTCTTCCTCTAGTTGCTTCTGGTGAAGAAGAAGTAATCCAGGTTTGTGTCGCAAAGTGAAGGGCGTGGTCACCTATACCTATAAAAAAGCGAAGCAAAAGCCAAAACCAAAAGTTTTGCCACAAAGGAAAAAGAGCAAGGGCAACGACGACCAATAATCCCCCAATTAGGATGATGTTTTTATATCCGAACTTTCGAAGCGGCTGCTCCATAAAAGGAGAGGCTAGAAGGATTCCTATATATAATGCAGTAGCATTCATTCCGTTCATTCCAGAACTAATCCCGCTTTTTTCAAAAATAACCGCGACTAATGGCAGCAGCATCCCTTGGCTAAAGCCTGAAATCGCTACAATGCTGACAAGTATCCAGAAAGCATGTTTACTATTTTTCATGATTGTTTCTCCTCCATATTTCTTCTCCCATCATACAAGAATATTTCGGAGGGTGAAACAAATTTTTACGATGAAGTTCTTTTTAAAAATGGAAAAATAGTGTAATCTCATCTGTATGAAATCATATCGAGGTGAGAAAATGGAATTTCATATGAAGGATGTCGGGTTTTACACAGAAACACCATACGGAAGATTAGATGTGGCAGGTGATGAAGCTTACGGATTCCGTCCTTATCAGCTTTTAGTTGCTTCAGTTGCCGTATGTAGCGGGGGAGTTCTTCGCAAAGTGCTTGAAAAGATGCGCATGACGATTGAAGATATACACATTGCTACAGATGTTGAAAGAAACAAAGAGGAAGCGGATCGAGTCGAGTTGATTAAAGTTCACTTTACGATTAAAGGTGTGAACCTAGACGAAAAGAAAATCCATAAGGCAATGGAATTAACACGGAAAAACTGCTCGATGGTTCAATCCGTGATTGGAAAAATTGATATCGTTGAAACGTTTGAAATTGCTTCAAATGGATCATAAAAGGGAGGGGCAGAGTTTTCTGCCCCTCGTTTTAAATGGTTAGTTCTTCTGGCTCACTGCCTGCTTTTTCAAAATAAAGTATTCTTTTTGGCTTGAAAGCTAATAATACGTAATTCGGATCATCCGAGCCAGACATCCATTCAGCTAACGAGTCGTCCCAAAATCTTTTCCGAAGGTCCGGTGAATCCTCAACGGAGGAGGTCGCTTCTATTTCGCAATAATGACTGGTAAAGTTTCCTGCTTCGAGACCGAGTAAAATATGAACATTTGGATTGGTATTCATGTCATCCAGTTTATGTGTATCTTTGTGAGTGGCAGCATATAAAGTTAATCCATCGTGAAAAAAGAGCATAAATCGGCTAAACGGTTTCCCATCTTGAATCGTTGCCAGCGTTCCAATCGCGTGTTTATCAAACATATGTAGTACTTTATCTTTTACATTCATGACGATCTCTCCTTTTAAGAAGCTATCTATAATCTGTCTCGTTACCGAGTTTTTATGACTGATAAATTTTACATGGAAGAAGGAAGACATTATGGCAAATAAAGTGTTCTTGATATTAGTCCTTATTGGTGTGCCGTTATCTGTGATCGGAACAATGATGCACTGGTCTAGTATTATCATGTTTATCATCTACTGTTTAACGATTATTGCGTTATCTAGTTTTATGGGGAGAGCGACCGAGAGCTTGGCTATTGTTACGGGACCTCGTGTTGGGGGATTGTTGAATGCGACCTTTGGCAATGCGGTGGAGTTAATTATTTCTGTATTTGCGTTAAAAGCAGGATTAACGGGTGTCGTGCTTGCCTCATTAACCGGTTCTGTACTAGGAAATCTTTTGTTGGTAGCAGGACTTTCGTTTTTTGTCGGCGGACTAAAATATAAAAGACAAACCTTTAATGTGTTTGATGCAAGGCATAATTCCGGATTATTAATGTTTGCCGTGATTGTTGCATTTGTGATACCCGAAGTATTTTCGATGACCATGGAACCAACGGAAAAAATGTCTTTAAGCGTTGGAATCTCCGTGATTTTAATTCTTTTATACTTAGCGGCTTTATTTTTTAAGCTGGTTACTCACCGTGGGGTATATCAATCCTCTGAAGAAGGTGGAGAACATGAAGAAGAGGTTCCGGAGTGGGGAAAAAACAAAGCGATTGGAGTGTTATTTATTGCCACACTTGCTGTCGCTTATGTTTCTGAAAATCTTGTTCATACGTTTGAAGTCGTGGGAGAAACCTTTGGATGGACCGAGCTTTTCATCGGAGTCATTATCGTGGCCATTGTTGGAAATGCTGCCGAGCACGCATCAGCGGTGATTATGGCTTATAAAAACAAGATGGATATAGCGGTAGAAATTGCGGTGGGTTCGACACTGCAAATTGCGATGTTCGTTGCACCTGCGCTCGTGTTAGTTTCTTTATTTTTCCCAACACCGATGCCATTAGTGTTCACTATACAGGAGCTGATTGCGATGGCATCGGCTGTGTTATTGTCGATTATCATCGCAAACGATGGAGAATCCAACTGGTTTGAAGGGGCGACCTTGCTTGCTGCCTATTTTATTATGGGGATTGGATTTTACTTATTATAAAGGCTCTTCTCTTAAGAAAAGAGCCTGCAAACTAAATTCTAAAGTGCAAAATAGCTATTGCCACGTTAAAATCGGCCTTAAGATTTTAACAACAATCTTTACGAAAACAGCCATAATAAATACCAAAAAAGACTCTGTATCAAGAAACGATACAGAGTCTTTTCTTATTTTTTTAAGTAATATTTACGTTTCCAAGAATATGTTGGACAAGGTCGGAATAAAAAGATACAGACGCTTGTTTTCTAGTTTATCAACTCCCTCTCTATTAAGATGGTTTCGTTAAAGAAGAGAAAAATAACAAGATAAACTACAAACCTCCTTTTAAAAGTGTTAAGCGTATGTTCTGCTATCCTCCTTTGTTAAGAATGTAAGCTAATTATAGCTCACAAAGTTATTTATGTAAATATTCAGAACATTACAATATTGTTACAATTTGGCGAAAGGGGGCTTATTTACTCGTTGTTTATACATCGCTTATTGTTCTATGTAGGTGGACTGGCAATTTTGACTTTAGGTGCGTCTCTGACCATAAAAGCTGATCTTGGTGCTGGCCCTTGGGACTCACTGAATGTTGGATTGACCCATTTACTAGGGCTAACGGTAGGTGGGTGGTCCATCATTATTGGTCTACTGTTAATATTCTTGAATGCTTTGATCAAGAAGACGATGCCCGAAGTGTCCTGTGCAATCACGGTAGCTATAAGTGGGATTTTTATTGATGGGTGGCTATTATTTGTGTTTGATGGATTTCACCCAGTAGGGTTCTATCCTAAGTTAATAAGCCTTACCACGGGAATCCTACTCATTTCATTAGGCATAGCTACGTATATACAGGCAAGATGGCCACTTAGCCCAATTGATGACTTTATGATTGCCTTGAAGGAGAGATACAAGATTACTCTCGGAACAGCCAAAACGATTGGTGAGGTGCTAGCACTATGCTTTGCCGTACTCCTTCATGGGCCGATTGGTTTGGGGACATTTGCTGTAGCACTTGGTCTTGGACCATTTATTGCATTTTTTAATTTGATGTGGGAAAGAGTTTTGATTAAGAAATGGTAGAAGTTTTTGGCAAATGGATAATTTGATGGAACTCCGAAAAAACTAATATCAAATCTATGAGTTAGCTGAAAGGAGTTCCACTACATGAGAAAGTTATTGTATGCGCTAGTCGTTGGCTTTCTTTTCTCGCTCTTATCTTTTTCCACCATACACGCTGAAAAACCAGCTGCACCTGAAGCAAAAAAGGAAAAGCAACAACAGGTACAAGTTCCAAATTCGGTACTAAACATAACAAAAGAAAATACATATCCAAACCCAACGCAGGATATGCCGACCTTGCAACCTAGTGAACTGACTAAGGATTTAATTGAATCTTCTAAAGTGAAAATTGAAAACCCAGAATTGATTCGCATGTTAAATGAAACGACTGTGAACAGTACACCATTTGCTGTCGGTTACCGTGCGATCATTTACTTAGGGCAGTGGCCACTAAATTATGAATCAAGTGAAACGGCACCGAACTGGGAATATCAAAAAATTAATACGAATTACGTAGACAATCGTGGTGGAAACGCAAACTACCAAATGCATTATGTACAAGAAATGCAGAAAATTGTACGCGGTGGCTTAACATCAAAGGTGGCTAATGCAGAGGATGTTAAGAAAATGATGCTGTTAAAGGCTGCTGAAAAAACAGGTCTTCCTCTCGCATTTGAAACTGTCGTAGGCGGGGGAACGAAGAAGGATCAAGTATACAATGTACCGCCGAAACGCCTTGGCTATCTGTACGGATACGCACCAGCTGTAAACGAAAAAGGAAAGGTCACTTACGGTGAAGTGTATATTATGCTTAAAGGCAGCAAAAAAATGATTGTGGTGAAAAACGTGACGTCACAAGGAATTGGCGCTTGGATTCCCGTTCAGGACCATGTTTCATTTGGATTCATCGCACCAGATAAGCCGAGATAAGTAGGAGAATGAAGAAAGGGTCGATCACTAAAATAGGTGATCGACCCTTTCTATTTTTAAATATGAGCTTTACGTGTAGAGAAATCAATGCCTTTATAATAACTGTTTTTCACTAGCACATTTGGCCCAAGGCAGCGAGCGGCTGGGCAGTGGCAGCTTAAGCTTTTTGCTAAGTCCGTCTCAAGCCATTTATTAAAAATGCCTGGTAACTCATCGGTTTGGATATTTCCAAGTGGTGGAGTATCACCGAAGTCCGTTACGATGACCTCACCAGTAAAAATATTAATATTGAGTCGTGAGCGTCCATCGGGATCATTGCGGACAGTAACATTTTTTGCATGATAAAGCTTTTGTAAAAGAGCTTGATCTTCTTCACTTGTGTTACACGCATAAAAAGGTAAAGTTCCAAACAGCATCCAGACATTTTCGTTACGGAAGTCAAGTAATCGATGAACTGCTTGGCGAATTTCGTCTAGCCCAAGAACTTCCAGATTTGATGCAAAGTCAGAAGGATACATCGGGTGTATCTCATGACGTTGGCACTTCATCTCCTCAACGATTTGCTCGTGAATACTATCTAAGTATGGAAGAGTTCTCTTATTCAGCATCGTCTCCGCAGAAACCATCACTCCTGCATCGACCAATGCACGGCTGTTTTCAATCATTCGATTGAAAAGTGCGGCACGTTGCTCGCGAGTTGGTTTCTTCTCCATCATCGCAAAACCACCGTCGATAAAATCATCTACCGTTCCCCAATTATGCGAAATATGAAGAACATCTAGATAGGGGCTGATTTTATAATAGCGTTCAATATCTAACGTAAGATTTGAGTTTATCTGAGTACGAACACCCCGTGAATGGGCATACTCAAACAAAGGAAGCACATAGTTCTCAACAGACTTGAGTGATAGCATAGGTTCTCCACCTGTAATACTAAGTGAGCGAAGATGTGGTATTTCATCAAGTCTTTTAATTAATAAGTCGATTGGCAAGCCCTTAGGGTCCTTTGGCTGCAAAGTATAACCAACTGCACAATGCTCACAGCGCATGTTGCAAAGTGTGGTCGTTGTAAATTCTATATTTGACAGGGTCATTTGCCCGT
The DNA here is from genome assembly GCF_003586445.1 of Bacillus sp. Y1. NCBI lineage: Bacteria > Bacillati > Bacillota > Bacilli > Caryophanales > Bacillaceae > Bacillus > Bacillus sp. Y1. Next base: position 696,616 of record NZ_CP030028.1, read on the forward strand.
GTTGTTCCACATCCATATAAGCTTCCCAAGGATCATATTGGGGAGTGATGGCAGGTTTGTTAATTGTCTTCATCGATTCTCTCCTTTTCAAGATCATCCTTTGCTATTATCAATTTGTATGATGAATCTGTCAATCCATGTTCAAGTTCTTCGAAAAATGGGGAAAATAGAAACAAACAGCCTTGAAAGTTGGAAGGAATTTCTGTAGGATGAAAAACGAGTGAAAGGAGCGAGTCGAATTGGGTAACAAAGTTAGCGATAAAAATTCACAGGTTACATTTTTAAAACAGCGATTAAATATGTTTATTGAAGTATTGGATGCCATTGAACCAGAAAATACAGAGCTTGAAGATATCGATCGTCTGATTGAAATGATTGATGATTTAGAATCAAAATGCCGAGAATTTAATAACCGTGATCAATAAATGACAAAGTGTAGCTTAGTTTAGCTGCACTTTTTTCTATGATGAAACTTATGATTGATGAATTCGTACATATATATAGAAAGGATGTGGAGAATGTTGAATATGGGAGATTTGTTATTTCAGATTTTATCGATGCTATTAATGGTCGGGTTTGTTACTGTGTTTATTTACATACTTGTGAGCTATTTAAATCGCTCGAAGAAACCTTCATCTACAGCGATTGAAGAAAAACTTGACCGTATTATTGAATTGCTCGAACAGGAGAGAAAGAGGGAATAACTTTTATGTTAAGTAGAAGTCAGTTTTCGATTATATTAGGATTTGCCATCGTTCTTGGTGTCATTGCGGCATTGGTTGACATTCCATTTTGGATATTAATCGTGGTAATATTATTAATTACTGCGGCAGTGAGCTATTTGCCAATCATGATGAACCTCTATATAACGGACGATATGAAAAAGGTTGAGAGGTTTTTAGAAGATAGACTGAATCAGCCTATCTTTCATTTTTATTATGCATTAGCAAACGAGGATGACTTTCAGGTAGAAAAAGCACTTCGTGACGTACGTGAAAAATATAAAAAAGCTCATTATTATATGATTTATTCTATTACATATGTTGCGTATAAAGGAAAGTTAGTGGAGGAAAGAGACTTAATTGCTCAGATCAAGCAGCCAGCGTTGAGATTGTATTACGAGGGGCTATTGGCGATTGAGGAGGAAGAGCTGGAGCGTGCCTCACAACTAGCTAGTGAGCAGAAGAAACCGTGGATGAAGCAAGCGATATTAGCGGAGGTTGCAGGCAAACGAGGGGAGAGGGATCTCGAAATCAAGCACCAGCAGGAAGCGATTCGCTTGACGCATGGGCTACAGAGGTATTTGTTGGTGAAGAAGTATAAAGTAGGGCGGCCGTGAATGTCACGGCCTTTTTCTATATTCCAAGGAGCGGATGGAACAAATGGGCTAAACCCTTTCCATCAAATCGTGATAGGAGTATAATATGTGATGGGGAAATGTTGAAAAATTCATACTTATTTTTTAGATACATGGGGAAGGGGAACCAGTCATGAATATCGAGAAGTTTCAGGAAAGTATGTATCAACTCATCGTAGAAACATCAACAAAGCTACCAAAGGATGTTCGACGTGCCATTCGTGCGGCGAAGGAAAAAGAGAGCTCAGGTACACGCTCAGCGATGAGCTTAGCAACGATTACAAATAATATTAAGATGGCAGACGACAATGTGTCGCCAATCTGTCAGGATACAGGGCTACCAACGTTTAAAATTAAAACGCCTGTTGGAGCCAACCAAATCGTGATGAAAAAAGCGATTAAAGAAGCGATTGCTCAAGCAACTAAAGATGGAAAACTTCGTCCAAACTCAGTTGACTCTCTTACGGGTGATAACAGTGGAGACAATCTAGGAGAAGGTACCCCTGTTATTAAGTTCGAACAATGGGAAAAGGATTATATCGACGTGCGCCTTATCTTAAAGGGTGGCGGTTGTGAAAATAAAAATATTCAATACAGCCTTCCAGCAGAGCTAGAAGGACTTGGTCGTGCAGGCCGTGATCTAGACGGAATTCGAAAATGTATCATGCACTCAGTATATCAAGCACAAGGACAAGGCTGTAGCGCTGGTTTTATCGGTGTCGGTATCGGGGGAGACCGAACATCTGGTTATGAATTAGCAAAAGAGCAGCTATTCCGTTCGGTGGATGATGTGAATCCTAACGAAGATCTCCGAAAATTGGAAGAGTACGTGATGGATCATGCTAATGAACTGGGAATTGGTACGATGGGATTTGGTGGGGAAACGACTCTCCTTGGTTGTAAAGTAGGTGTCATAAACCGTATCCCTGCGAGCTTCTTCGTATCAGTAGCTTATAACTGTTGGGCATATCGCCGTTTAGGAGTAGAGGTGAATCCAGAAACAGGTGAGATCAACAGCTGGATGTACCAAGAAGGTGAGAACGTAGATTTTGCTGCGGAACAAGAAGCGCAAGCACAAACAGCTGCATCTCAAGAAACAGAGAATCGTGTGGTTACTCTTGAAGCTCCTATCACAGAAGAGCAAATCCGTGAACTTCAAGTGGGCGATGTTGTCAAAATTAATGGCATGATGTACACGGGGCGCGATGCTATTCATAAATATTTGTCTGACCATGATGCACCGATTAACCTTGACGGACAAATCATTTACCACTGTGGACCGGTTATGCTAAAGGATGACGAAGGCAAGTGGCATGTAAAAGCGGCTGGCCCAACAACCAGTATTCGTGAGGAGCCTTACCAAGGAGATATCATGAAGAAGTTTGGTATCCGTGCAGTTATTGGAAAAGGTGGAATGGGTTTAAAAACTCTAGCCGCATTAAAAGAACACGGTGGCGTGTACTTGAATGCAATCGGGGGAGCAGCGCAATACTATGCCGATTGTATTAAATCGGTTGAAGGTGTAGACCTTATGCAATTTGGAATTCCAGAAGCAATGTGGCATTTAAAAGTAGAAGGTTTTACAGCAGTTGTGACTATGGATTCCCATGGAAACAGCTTGCATCAAGATGTGGAAAAATCATCTTTAGAAAAGCTAGCTAATTTCAAAGAACGAGTATTTTAATATAGGGTCGAGTGCTGTAGTAGCACTCGATTTTTTACATAACGGAGAAACAAATGAAGGGAAATATAATCTTTTTAAATGGTGTTTCAAGTGCGGGAAAAAGCACCTTGTCAAAGGAAATCGTGAAGCTTCTTCCTAACTATTTTCATTTTAGTGTGGATGACTTTGACACAATCATTGAAAGGATGGAAGAACGCGGGACGGACCGTCTAATCCCTGTCCCTACAGAAACGTTTTTCCATCGGTCGATTGCTATGTTTTCCGATCAAGGCATTCATTTGATTATCGATCATGTACTGCACGATCAAGAAACGATAACAGATGCTTATCATACATTAAGAAATTATCCAATCTATTTTGTTGGTGTTCATTGTCCAGTGGAGGAACTGGAGAGGCGGGAAATGGTACGCGGTGATCGAAGAATTGGACAAGCAAGACTACAGCTTCAGTTTGTTCACCAACAGAATGAAGACTATGATATAGAAGTGGATACTTTTACAAACGGTACGGAGGAGAGTGCCCAAGCAATTGCCGAATTTGTTTTAGCTAACGAAGCTTCACTCGGTTTTTCCAAATTACATGAATGATTTTCTCTCTAATTACGGACAATAAGGAAAACTTGTACTGTGAGAGGGGACTACAGATGAAAAAGCTGTTAGCCATCCTTTTTTCCTTATTGCTTAGCTTTTCGACCATCGTCTCAGCAAGTGTCTCCAATGCTCCGATTCACTGGGGCTTTAAAAAATCTTCAAATGAAGAACCGGTCGAAGCCGGAAAAGAGTATGATGAGCTGTTAGAGAAGTACGGAGCCTTTTATAAAGGTGATCCAAAGAAAAAGGACATATTCTTAACATTTGATAATGGCTATGAAAATGGGTACACAGCCAAAGTGCTTGATGTGCTGAAAAAAGAGAAAGTGCCTGCCGCCTTTTTCATAACTGGTCATTACTTAGAAAGTGCCTCTGACCTTGTGAAGCGGATGGCTGATGAAGGCCATATTGTTGGCAATCATTCGTATTATCACCCAGATATGACGACCGTAAGCGACGAAAGATTTTACAGAGAGCTTGAAAAAGTTCGTGCAGGTACCGAAGAAATAACCGGTGTTAAACATATGGTGTACCTTCGCCCGCCTCGAGGGGTATTCAGTGAACGTACCCTTATGAAGGCAAAGGAAATGGGCTACACCCACGTTTTCTGGTCTCTTGCTTTTGTTGACTGGTACCGGGACGATCAAAAGGGCTGGCAGTATTCTTATAATAATGTAATGAAGCAGATTCATCCGGGAGCGGTACTGTTGTTGCACACTGTATCTAAGGACAATGCGGATGCTCTGGAAACAATCATTAAGGATTTAAAACAGAAAGGTTATACCTTTAAAAGTTTGGATGAGTACACTCGCGGTGAGGCAATGAAGGATCCAATCTTTAAGATTAGGAAACGAAATAAATGATAATTAGTGATGCGGATATCTTTGATGTCCGCATTTTCCTGTGGTGTTTAGATTTTTAAAAAAGTTATTGTGTTTTATCTTAGAATTATGTAAGATATTCTTCGGCTTCTAAAATTTGAAGTCTCTTCAAAAAATAATTCGAATACAGAAGTTGACTTCTGCGAATTAAGATGATATAGTAATACATGTAGCCGACAACAACGACTTGAAAATAACGTTCAATAAAGTTTTTCGTAGAAGTTGACAACGGTGAAAAGACATTGTAAGATAATCAAGTGCTTAATTGAACCTTGAAAACTGAACAAGACAACAAACGTCAACGTTAATTCAAAGTTTTAACTTTTTAAGAGCTAATCTTACTCTTTATTGGAGAGTTTGATCCTGGCTCAGGACGAACGCTGGCGGCGTGCCTAATACATGCAAGTCGAGCGGATCTTTGGGAGCTTGCTCCCGAAGATTAGCGGCGGACGGGTGAGTAACACGTGGGCAACCTGCCTATGAGACTGGGATAACTCCGGGAAACCGGGGCTAATACCGGATAATTCTTTTCTACACATGTAGAAAAGCTGAAAGATGGTTTCGGCTATCACTCATAGATGGGCCCGCGGCGCATTAGCTAGTTGGTGAGGTAACGGCTCACCAAGGCGACGATGCGTAGCCGACCTGAGAGGGTGATCGGCCACACTGGGACTGAGACACGGCCCAGACTCCTACGGGAGGCAGCAGTAGGGAATCTTCCGCAATGGACGAAAGTCTGACGGAGCAACGCCGCGTGAGTGATGAAGGTTTTCGGATCGTAAAACTCTGTTGTTAGGGAAGAACAAGTACCGGAGTAACTGCCGGTACCTTGACGGTACCTAACCAGAAAGCCACGGCTAACTACGTGCCAGCAGCCGCGGTAATACGTAGGTGGCAAGCGTTGTCCGGAATTATTGGGCGTAAAGCGCGCGCAGGTGGTCTCTTAAGTCTGATGTGAAAGCCCCCGGCTCAACCGGGGAGGGTCATTGGAAACTGGGAGACTTGAGTGCAGGAGAGAAGAGTGGAATTCCACGTGTAGCGGTGAAATGCGTAGAGATGTGGAGGAACACCAGTGGCGAAGGCGACTCTTTGGCCTGTAACTGACACTGAGGCGCGAAAGCGTGGGGAGCAAACAGGATTAGATACCCTGGTAGTCCACGCCGTAAACGATGAGTGCTAAGTGTTAGAGGGTTTCCGCCCTTTAGTGCTGCAGCAAACGCATTAAGCACTCCGCCTGGGGAGTACGGCCGCAAGGCTGAAACTCAAAGGAATTGACGGGGGCCCGCACAAGCGGTGGAGCATGTGGTTTAATTCGAAGCAACGCGAAGAACCTTACCAGGTCTTGACATCCTCTGATACTCCTAGAGATAGGACGTTCCCCTTCGGGGGACAGAGTGACAGGTGGTGCATGGTTGTCGTCAGCTCGTGTCGTGAGATGTTGGGTTAAGTCCCGCAACGAGCGCAACCCTTGATCTTAGTTGCCAGCATTCAGTTGGGCACTCTAAGGTGACTGCCGGTGACAAACCGGAGGAAGGTGGGGATGACGTCAAATCATCATGCCCCTTATGACCTGGGCTACACACGTGCTACAATGGGTGGTACAAAGGGCAGCAAAACCGCGAGGTCGAGCCAATCCCATAAAACCACTCTCAGTTCGGATTGTAGGCTGCAACTCGCCTACATGAAGCTGGAATCGCTAGTAATCGCGGATCAGCATGCCGCGGTGAATACGTTCCCGGGCCTTGTACACACCGCCCGTCACACCACGAGAGTTTGTAACACCCGAAGTCGGTGGGGTAACCGTAAGGAGCCAGCCGCCTAAGGTGGGACAGATGATTGGGGTGAAGTCGTAACAAGGTAGCCGTATCGGAAGGTGCGGCTGGATCACCTCCTTTCTAAGGAAATATGCTTGCCGAGGCAATAGCTGAAGCATGCCATAAATACAGACGTGACGATTTGTTCTTGTTCAGTTTTGATGGTTTAATAAGGTTTTTTGCGACAGCAAAATAACCCTCCATCAAGTTGTTCTTTGAAAACTAGATAAAGTATAAAAGTCAAGAAAGAAACTGAGTATCGCCATTTTAGGTTTTCTCTCTTATATGAGAAGAAACATTATTAACCGTAGGTTAAGTTAGAAAGGGCGCACGGTGGATGCCTTGGCACTAGGAGCCGATGAAGGACGGGACTAACACCGATATGCTTCGGGGAGCTGTAAGTAAGCTTTGATCCGGAGATTTCCGAATGGGGAAACCCTCTATCCGTAATGGGATAGAATCTTTACCTGAATACATAGGGTATTGAAGGCAGACCCGGGGAACTGAAACATCTAAGTACCCGGAGGAAGAGAAAGCAAACGCGATTCCCTGAGTAGCGGCGAGCGAAACGGGATTAGCCCAAACCAAGAGGCTTGCCTCTTGGGGTTGTAGGACACTCTATACGGAGTTACAAAGGAATGAAGTAGACGAATCGATCTGGAAAGGTCAGTCATAGAAGGTAACAACCCTGTAGTTGAAACTTCGTTCCCTCTTGAGTGGATCCTGAGTACGGCGGAACACGTGAAATTCCGTCGGAAGCAGGGAGGACCATCTCCCAAGGCTAAATACTCCCTAGTGACCGATAGTGAACCAGTACCGTGAGGGAAAGGTGAAAAGCACCCCGGAAGGGGAGTGAAAGAGATCCTGAAACCGTGTGCCTACAAGTAGTTAGAGCCCGTTAATGGGTGATAGCGTGCCTTTTGTAGAATGAACCGGCGAGTTACGATTACATGCGAGGTTAAGTTGTGAAGACGGAGCCGTAGCGAAAGCGAGTCTGAATAGGGCGCTTTAGTATGTGGTCGTAGACCCGAAACCATGTGATCTACCCATGTCCAGGGTGAAGTCCAGGTAACACTGGATGGAGGCCCGAACCCACGCACGTTGAAAAGTGCGGGGATGAGGTGTGGGTAGCGGAGAAATTCCAATCGAACTTGGAGATAGCTGGTTCTCTCCGAAATAGCTTTAGGGCTAGCCTCATGTAGTAAGAGTCTTGGAGGTAGAGCACTGTTTGGACTAGGGGCCCTCATCGGGTTACCGAATTCAGACAAACTCCGAATGCCAAAGACTTATCCATGGGAGTCAGACTGCGAGTGATAAGATCCGTAGTCGAAAGGGAAACAGCCCAGACCACCAGCTAAGGTCCCAAAGTATACGTTAAGTGGCAAAGGATGTGGAGTTGCTTAGACAACCAGGATGTTGGCTTAGAAGCAGCCACCATTTAAAGAGTGCGTAATAGCTCACTGGTCGAGTGACTCCGCGCCGAAAATGTAACGGGGCTAAACGTATCACCGAAGCTGTGGATTGACATCTTAGATGTCAGTGGTAGGAGAGCGTTCTAAGGGCGTTGAAGCTAGACCGGAAGGACTGGTGGAGCGCTTAGAAGTGAGAATGCCGGTATGAGTAGCGAAAGATGGGTGAGAATCCCATCCACCGAATGCCTAAGGTTTCCTGAGGAAGGCTCGTCCGCTCAGGGTTAGTCGGGACCTAAGCCGAGGCCGAAAGGCGTAGGCGATGGACAACAGGTTGATATTCCTGTACCACCAAATTACCGTTTGAGTGATGGGGGGACGCAGGAGGATAGGGTAAGCGCGCTGTTGGATATGCGCGTCCAAGCAGTTAGGCTGATCACGAGGCAAATCCCGTGATCATAAGGCTGAGCTGTGATGGCAAGGGAAATATAGTACCGAAGTTCCTGATTCCACACTGCCAAGAAAAGCCTCTAGCGAGGTAACAGGTGCCCGTACCGCAAACCGACACAGGTAGGCGAGGAGAGAATCCTAAGGTGAGCGAGAGAACTCTCGTTAAGGAACTCGGCAAAATGACCCCGTAACTTCGGGAGAAGGGGTGCTCTTCAGGGTGAATAGCCCAGAAGAGCCGCAGTGAATAGGCCCAGGCGACTGTTTAGCAAAAACACAGGTCTCTGCGAAGCCGCAAGGCGAAGTATAGGGGCTGACGCCTGCCCGGTGCTGGAAGGTTAAGAGGAGGGGTTAGCTTACGCGAAGCTCTGAATCGAAGCCCCAGTAAACGGCGGCCGTAACTATAACGGTCCTAAGGTAGCGAAATTCCTTGTCGGGTAAGTTCCGACCCGCACGAAAGGCGTAACGATCTGGGCACTGTCTCAACGAGAGACTCGGTGAAATTATAGTACCTGTGAAGATGCAGGTTACCCGCGACAGGACGGAAAGACCCCGTGGAGCTTTACTGTAGCCTGATATTGAATTTTGGTACAGCTTGTACAGGATAGGTAGGAGCCTGAGAAGCCGGAGCGCTAGCTTCGGTGGAGGCGTCGGTGGGATACTACTCTGGCTGTATTGAAATTCTAACCCTCACCCCTGATCGGGGTGGGAGACAGTGTCAGGTGGGCAGTTTGACTGGGGCGGTCGCCTCCTAAAAAGTAACGGAGGCGCCCAAAGGTTCCCTCAGAATGGTTGGAAATCATTCGTAGAGTGTAAAGGCACAAGGGAGCTTGACTGCGAGACCTACAAGTCGAGCAGGGACGAAAGTCGGGCTTAGTGATCCGGTGGTTCCGCATGGAAGGGCCATCGCTCAACGGATAAAAGCTACCCCGGGGATAACAGGCTTATCTCCCCCAAGAGTCCACATCGACGGGGAGGTTTGGCACCTCGATGTCGGCTCATCGCATCCTGGGGCTGTAGTCGGTCCCAAGGGTTGGGCTGTTCGCCCATTAAAGCGGTACGCGAGCTGGGTTCAGAACGTCGTGAGACAGTTCGGTCCCTATCCGTCGTGGGCGTAGGAAATTTGAGAGGAGCTGTCCTTAGTACGAGAGGACCGGGATGGACGCACCGCTGGTGTACCAGTTGTCTTGCCAAAGGCATCGCTGGGTAGCTATGTGCGGAAGGGATAAGTGCTGAAAGCATCTAAGCATGAAGCCCCCCTCAAGATGAGATTTCCCATAGCGCAAGCTAGTAAGATCCCTGAAAGATGATCAGGTTGATAGGTCAGAGGTGGAAGCACGGTGACGTGTGGAGCTGACTGATACTAATCGATCGAGGACTTAACCAAAGATGCGTAGGCGGCTTGGTTAGTCCCGACAGGCATAAGACGAAGACTGTAAGAGGTCCTGACCTCTGAAAGGCTTTGGCTTATGACCCCGAGGGACTAGCCGCCGGAGCTCGTTTATGCAAGTTGATACTCATTCTTTTGACTTTGACTCTTTATCTAGTTTTGAAGGAACAACCTTCAAAATTAAAGTCTGGTGGCGATAGCGAAAAGGTCACACCCGTTCCCATACCGAACACGGAAGTTAAGCTTTTCAGCGCCAATGGTAGTTGAGGGTTTCCCTCTGTGAGAGTAGGACGTCGCCAGGCACCTGAAAGAGAGTAGTCAACATGACTGCTCTCTTTTTTTTATAATTTTTTTCGCGGAAGTTTACTTCTTTAGTCATTTCCTATAAGATGTAAGTAATACCAAGTCTGATTGATTGGAGTGATATAGTTGCAAGAAACTAATGTTCTAGCTCAGTTTACAGAATGGCTTAAACAAGTAGGGAAATCACCTAGCACGGTCTCAACATATCAACGTGAAATTCAAAAATATCAAGACTGGCTTCAACAATATTCGATTTATTTAGAGGACATATCACAAAAGGATGTTCAATCATATGTTTCCTTTTTAGAGCAGCAGGGGAAAAGTCCGGTAACTATTGATAAAATACTTGGAGCGATTCGTACCTTTGCAAAATTCTTAAAGAAACCTGATATCATCATTGATATAACTGTGGTTCCCGTAGAGAAAAAAGACGAAATTGAAGTGTTAACCACTTTTGAATGTGACCAACTTGTCCGTGAAGTAAAAAAGGATGGACATAATAGAAACATTGCTATTGTCTATTTATTACTTCATACGGGTATTAGAGTGTCAGAATTATGTTCTCTAAATAAGTCTGATATTGATTTCGAAAGAAATCTAGTGTTAGTAAAACATAACTCTACTGGTGAAGAAAGAGCGATACCATTATCTGATGAAGCTAGGGCTTATTTGGAAAATCATATAGAATTAAATCGTATCGAAGATGCTTTGTTTGTTTCTAAATCCAACGAACGACTTTCTGAGAGATCGGTTCAATATATGCTTAAAAAGTATCAAGTGAATCCTCACAAATTAAGGCATACTTTTTGTCAGCGGCTTATTGATAAAGGAGTTGCTTTAGAAATAGTATCTGAATTAGCAGGTCATAAAGATATTAATGTAACAAAAAGATACGCAAAATCTAGAATGAAGCAACTAGAGTTAGAAAAGGCCATTCAGAATACTTTTTCTAATGATACACTAGGTTAGGTTGTTTTAAAATATCGGTTCTGTAACTAAAAGCCATGTACGAGTGTACATGGCTTTTAGTAATTCTTATCAAAAAGTTGTTGTATTATGTATAGGAATTATGTAAGATATTCTTTGGCTTCAAAAATTTGAAGTCTCTTCAAAAAATAATTCGAATACAGAAGTTGACTTCTGCGAATTAAGATGATATAGTAATACATGTAGCCGACAACAACGACTTGAAAATAACGTTCAATAAAGTTTTTCGTAGAAGTTGACAACGGTGAAAAGATATTGTAAGATAATCAAGTGCTTAATTGAACCTTGAAAACTGAACAAGACAACAAACGTCAACGTTAATTCAAAGTTTTAACTTTTTAAGAGCTAATCTTACTCTTTATTGGAGAGTTTGATCCTGGCTCAGGACGAACGCTGGCGGCGTGCCTAATACATGCAAGTCGAGCGGATCTTTGGGAGCTTGCTCCCGAAGATTAGCGGCGGACGGGTGAGTAACACGTGGGCAACCTGCCTATGAGACTGGGATAACTCCGGGAAACCGGGGCTAATACCGGATAATTCTTTTCTACACATGTAGAAAAGCTGAAAGATGGTTTCGGCTATCACTCATAGATGGGCCCGCGGCGCATTAGCTAGTTGGTGAGGTAACGGCTCACCAAGGCGACGATGCGTAGCCGACCTGAGAGGGTGATCGGCCACACTGGGACTGAGACACGGCCCAGACTCCTACGGGAGGCAGCAGTAGGGAATCTTCCGCAATGGACGAAAGTCTGACGGAGCAACGCCGCGTGAGTGATGAAGGTTTTCGGATCGTAAAACTCTGTTGTTAGGGAAGAACAAGTACCGGAGTAACTGCCGGTACCTTGACGGTACCTAACCAGAAAGCCACGGCTAACTACGTGCCAGCAGCCGCGGTAATACGTAGGTGGCAAGCGTTGTCCGGAATTATTGGGCGTAAAGCGCGCGCAGGTGGTCTCTTAAGTCTGATGTGAAAGCCCCCGGCTCAACCGGGGAGGGTCATTGGAAACTGGGAGACTTGAGTGCAGGAGAGAAGAGTGGAATTCCACGTGTAGCGGTGAAATGCGTAGAGATGTGGAGGAACACCAGTGGCGAAGGCGACTCTTTGGCCTGTAACTGACACTGAGGCGCGAAAGCGTGGGGAGCAAACAGGATTAGATACCCTGGTAGTCCACGCCGTAAACGATGAGTGCTAAGTGTTAGAGGGTTTCCGCCCTTTAGTGCTGCAGCAAACGCATTAAGCACTCCGCCTGGGGAGTACGGCCGCAAGGCTGAAACTCAAAGGAATTGACGGGGGCCCGCACAAGCGGTGGAGCATGTGGTTTAATTCGAAGCAACGCGAAGAACCTTACCAGGTCTTGACATCCTCTGATACTCCTAGAGATAGGACGTTCCCCTTCGGGGGACAGAGTGACAGGTGGTGCATGGTTGTCGTCAGCTCGTGTCGTGAGATGTTGGGTTAAGTCCCGCAACGAGCGCAACCCTTGATCTTAGTTGCCAGCATTCAGTTGGGCACTCTAAGGTGACTGCCGGTGACAAACCGGAGGAAGGTGGGGATGACGTCAAATCATCATGCCCCTTATGACCTGGGCTACACACGTGCTACAATGGGTGGTACAAAGGGCAGCAAAACCGCGAGGTCGAGCCAATCCCATAAAACCACTCTCAGTTCGGATTGTAGGCTGCAACTCGCCTACATGAAGCTGGAATCGCTAGTAATCGCGGATCAGCATGCCGCGGTGAATACGTTCCCGGGCCTTGTACACACCGCCCGTCACACCACGAGAGTTTGTAACACCCGAAGTCGGTGGGGTAACCGTAAGGAGCCAGCCGCCTAAGGTGGGACAGATGATTGGGGTGAAGTCGTAACAAGGTAGCCGTATCGGAAGGTGCGGCTGGATCACCTCCTTTCTAAGGAAATATGCTTGCCGAGGCAATAGCTGAAGCATGCCATAAATACAGACGTGACGATTTGTTCTTGTTCAGTTTTGATGGTTTAATAAGGTTTTTTGCGACAGCAAAATAACCCTCCATCAAGTTGTTCTTTGAAAACTAGATAAAGTATAAAAGTCAAGAAAGAAACTGAGTATCGCCATTTTAGGTTTTCTCTCTTATATGAGAAGAAACATTATTAACCGTAGGTTAAGTTAGAAAGGGCGCACGGTGGATGCCTTGGCACTAGGAGCCGATGAAGGACGGGACTAACACCGATATGCTTCGGGGAGCTGTAAGTAAGCTTTGATCCGGAGATTTCCGAATGGGGAAACCCTCTATCCGTAATGGGATAGAATCTTTACCTGAATACATAGGGTATTGAAGGCAGACCCGGGGAACTGAAACATCTAAGTACCCGGAGGAAGAGAAAGCAAACGCGATTCCCTGAGTAGCGGCGAGCGAAACGGGATTAGCCCAAACCAAGAGGCTTGCCTCTTGGGGTTGTAGGACACTCTATACGGAGTTACAAAGGAATGAAGTAGACGAATCGATCTGGAAAGATCAGTCATAGAAGGTAACAACCCTGTAGTTGAAACTTCGTTCCCTCTTGAGTGGATCCTGAGTACGGCGGAACACGTGAAATTCCGTCGGAAGCAGGGAGGACCATCTCCCAAGGCTAAATACTACCTAGTGACCGATAGTGAACCAGTACCGTGAGGGAAAGGTGAAAAGCACCCCGGAAGGGGAGTGAAAGAGATCCTGAAACCGTGTGCCTACAAGTAGTTAGAGCCCGTTAATGGGTGATAGCGTGCCTTTTGTAGAATGAACCGGCGAGTTACGATTACATGCGAGGTTAAGTTGTGAAGACGGAGCCGTAGCGAAAGCGAGTCTGAATAGGGCGCTTTAGTATGTGGTCGTAGACCCGAAACCAGGTGATCTACCCATGTCCAGGGTGAAGTCCAGGTAACACTGGATGGAGGCCCGAACCCACGCACGTTGAAAAGTGCGGGGATGAGGTGTGGGTAGCGGAGAAATTCCAATCGAACTTGGAGATAGCTGGTTCTCTCCGAAATAGCTTTAGGGCTAGCCTCATGTAGTAAGAGTCTTGGAGGTAGAGCACTGTTTGGACTAGGGGCCCTCATCGGGTTACCGAATTCAGACAAACTCCGAATGCCAAAGACTTATCCATGGGAGTCAGACTGCGAGTGATAAGATCCGTAGTCGAAAGGGAAACAGCCCAGACCACCAGCTAAGGTCCCAAAGTATACGTTAAGTGGCAAAGGATGTGGAGTTGCTTAGACAACCAGGATGTTGGCTTAGAAGCAGCCACCATTTAAAGAGTGCGTAATAGCTCACTGGTCGAGTGACTCCGCGCCGAAAATGTAACGGGGCTAAACGTATCACCGAAGCTGTGGATTGACATCTTAGATGTCAGTGGTAGGAGAGCGTTCTAAGGGCGTTGAAGCTAGACCGGAAGGACTGGTGGAGCGCTTAGAAGTGAGAATGCCGGTATGAGTAGCGAAAGATGGGTGAGAATCCCATCCACCGAATGCCTAAGGTTTCCTGAGGAAGGCTCGTCCGCTCAGGGTTAGTCGGGACCTAAGCCGAGGCCGAAAGGCGTAGGCGATGGACAACAGGTTGATATTCCTGTACCACCAAATTACCGTTTGAGTGATGGGGGGACGCAGGAGGATAGGGTAAGCGCGCTGTTGGATATGCGCGTCCAAGCAGTTAGGCTGATCGCGAGGCAAATCCCGTGATCATAAGGCTGAGCTGTGATGGCGAGGGAAATATAGTACCGAAGTTCCTGATTCCACACTGCCAAGAAAAGCCTCTAGCGAGGTAACAGGTGCCCGTACCGCAAACCGACACAGGTAGGCGAGGAGAGAATCCTAAGGTGAGCGAGAGAACTCTCGTTAAGGAACTCGGCAAAATGACCCCGTAACTTCGGGAGAAGGGGTGCTCTTCAGGGTGAATAGCCCAGAAGAGCCGCAGTGAATAGGCCCAGGCGACTGTTTAGCAAAAACACAGGTCTCTGCGAAGCCGCAAGGCGAAGTATAGGGGCTGACGCCTGCCCGGTGCTGGAAGGTTAAGAGGAGGGGTTAGCTTACGCGAAGCTCTGAATCGAAGCCCCAGTAAACGGCGGCCGTAACTATAACGGTCCTAAGGTAGCGAAATTCCTTGTCGGGTAAGTTCCGACCCGCACGAAAGGCGTAACGATCTGGGCACTGTCTCAACGAGAGACTCGGTGAAATTATAGTACCTGTGAAGATGCAGGTTACCCGCGACAGGACGGAAAGACCCCGTGGAGCTTTACTGTAGCCTGATATTGAATTTTGGTACAGCTTGTACAGGATAGGTAGGAGCCTGAGAAGCCGGAGCGCTAGCTTCGGTGGAGGCGTCGGTGGGATACTACTCTGGCTGTATTGAAATTCTAACCCTCACCCCTGATCGGGGTGGGAGACAGTGTCAGGTGGGCAGTTTGACTGGGGCGGTCGCCTCCTAAAAAGTAACGGAGGCGCCCAAAGGTTCCCTCAGAATGGTTGGAAATCATTCGTAGAGTGTAAAGGCACAAGGGAGCTTGACTGCGAGACCTACAAGTCGAGCAGGGACGAAAGTCGGGCTTAGTGATCCGGTGGTTCCGCATGGAAGGGCCATCGCTCAACGGATAAAAGCTACCCCGGGGATAACAGGCTTATCTCCCCCAAGAGTCCACATCGACGGGGAGGTTTGGCACCTCGATGTCGGCTCATCGCATCCTGGGGCTGTAGTCGGTCCCAAGGGTTGGGCTGTTCGCCCATTAAAGCGGTACGCGAGCTGGGTTCAGAACGTCGTGAGACAGTTCGGTCCCTATCCGTCGTGGGCGTAGGAAATTTGAGAGGAGCTGTCCTTAGTACGAGAGGACCGGGATGGACGCACCGCTGGTGTACCAGTTGTCTTGCCAAAGGCATCGCTGGGTAGCTATGTGCGGAAGGGATAAGTGCTGAAAGCATCTAAGCATGAAGCCCCCCTCAAGATGAGATTTCCCATAGCGCAAGCTAGTAAGATCCCTGAAAGATGATCAGGTTGATAGGTCAGAGGTGGAAGCGCGGTGACGTGTGGAGCTGACTGATACTAATCGATCGAGGACTTAATCTAAGATGCGTAACTCGATTACGCAAATGATACTCATTCTTTTGACTTTGACTCTTTATCTAGTTTTGAAGGAACAACCTTCAAAATTAAAAGTCTGGTGGCGATAGCGAAAAGGTCACACCCGTTCCCATACCGAACACGGAAGTTAAGCTTTTCAGCGCCAATGGTAGTTGAGGGTTTCCCTCTGTGAGAGTAGGACGTCGCCAGGCACCTATAAAGAGAGTAGTCATGTGACTACTCTCTTTGTTTATGACATGACTTCCCCCTTAGGATTTTTCTATATTACCTATAAAATGCTATACTTACAGAAAAAACAAGGGGACGGGACAAACTATGGAGAGAATACGTATAAAAGGACCATACAACTTTGATCAAGTACTATACAGACTTGCATTAGATCCATTAAATCAAATAGATCTACAGGAACGCACGGTTAAAGTTCCCCTCATCGTCAACGGAGACAAGCAAGTTGTAAAAGTAACAGCAACTGGTACAACTGAAGAGCCTTCATTTGAATTGAGTGGTAAGACTAGTGAGACTGTTATCGCTCGTTTACGGGGAATCTTCCAATGGGATCAACCTTTAGATGATATTCACACCCATTTTCGTAACACAGATTTAGCCCCGATTTTTAAAGAGCATGTGGGAACTCCTCTGGTTTTAGACTTTGATCCTTACAACTGCTTATTAAAATGCATCGTTCATCAGCAACTCAACCTGAAGTTTGCCCACACATTAACTCAGCGATTTGTCACAACCTTTGGCTCAGAAAAAGACGGAGCTTACTTTTACCCAGATCCAGAAAAATTGGCCAGTGTAAAAATTGAGGAGCTACGTGAGCTTCAATTTAGTGGCCGTAAAGCGGAATATGCGATTGGTGTGGCACAAGCGATTGTAGAGGGGATATTAGAGCTTCATAAGTTGCATGAAAAGTCAGATGATGAGATTATGGAAGAGCTCGTCAAATTAAAGGGCATCGGTCCATGGACCGTACAAAATTTCCTCATGTTTGGACTCGGTCGACCAAATCTCTTCCCAATTGCTGATATCGGTTTACAAAATGCACTCAAAAAACTATACAATATGGACCGAAAGCCGACGAAGGAAGAAATGGAAGGCTACAAACCAAGCTGGGAGCCATACGCAAGCTACGCTTCTCTTTACTTGTGGAGAAGTATCGAATAATAGATGGAGTGAACACAATGAAACAGGAGCAATCTGTAAGAATAACTGAAAAACAAACCTTTCCACTGACAATTAAGAGACTCGGTATCAATGGGGAAGGAGTAGGCTACTTTAAAAAGCAAGTCGTATTCGTACCAGGTGCTCTGCCAGGTGAAGAAGTAGTGGTCGAAGCAACAAAAGTTCAACCGAAATTCGCCGAAGCGCGTATCAAAAAAATACGAAAAAAATCAGAACATCGTGTTGCACCACCATGTCCTGTGTACGAGGAGTGTGGAGGCTGTCAGCTCCAGCATCTAGACTATCGTCAACAGCTTGTGGAAAAAAGGGATATCGTGAAGCAATCACTTGAGCGTCATACAAAGCTAAATGTTGAAAAGTTAGATATCCGTGACACACTTGGCATGGAGAACCCATGGAACTACCGAAACAAAAGCCAGTTCCAGGTGGGGCAGCGTGACGGTAATTTACTAGCCGGATTATATGGCATCAACTCACACAAGCTTGTTGATATTCAACACTGTGCGGTACAGCATTCCGCTACAAACAAGGCAACATCAACCGTGAAAAAGATTTTACAAGATCTTAAAGTGTCTGTATATAATGAGAAAACGCGCAAAGGTGTCGTACGTACCATTGTTGCTCGAATTGGTGTGAAAACAGAGGAACTACAAATCGTTTTAATCACAAGCCAACGCGAGCTTCCTCACAAGGACGAAATCGTTGCTCGCATCAAGCAAGCTTTGCCAGAAGTAACATCCATTGTGCAAAACGTAAATGGACAAAAAACATCGCTGATCTTTGGTGATGAAACTAGACTATTAGAGGGAAGAGAGTTCATCCAAGAAACTCTAGGAGAACTCGAATTTGAGCTATCAGCAAGAACGTTCTTCCAGCTAAATCCTGAGCAAACCGTGAACCTTTACAATGAGGTAAAAGAAGCAGCAGCACTAACAGGTGTGGAAAAAGTTGTGGATGCTTACTGTGGAGTGGGAACCATCGGTCTATGGCTAGCAGATGGAGCAGATGAAATCCGTGGAATGGATGTTATCGCAGATTCGATTGAAGATGCAGAAAAAAATGCCGAGAGACATGGAATCAGTCACGCTACTTATGTTGTCGGTAAAGCCGAACAAGTCCTACCGAAATGGGCAAAAGAAGGATGGAAACCGGATGTACTTGTAGTGGATCCACCAAGAACAGGCTTGGATCAACAGTTATTAAACACGATTCTAAAGGTAAAGCCAAAGAAAATTGTGTATGTTTCATGTAATCCATCCACACTCGCAAAGGATATCTCCGTGTTGGTTTCAAAATATAAGGTTGGTTATATTCAACCTGTGGATATGTTCCCACAAACAAGCCACATTGAAAGTGTTACTAGTTTAATCTTAAAGGGATAAATGGCAGTTTTTTTGGATAAGTCAGACAATATCCACAATTTTATTCACATTGAGTATAAAATCTGGATAAAAAACATGGAAAAATTGAAGAAATCAAGTTATCCACAGTCTAATAAGTCTGAACTTAAAGAATGGCTCCTTATTTTCAGGGGTCATTTAATTTTTTTTATGACAAGTGCTATAGTAGGAAAGGTAAACAATCTTCAGGGGGATAAATCAATGAATAATAACGATATATTAATCAGATTAAGATACGCTTTAGATATTAAAAATGTAGACATGGTAGAAATCTTTAAATTAGGTGGACTTGAGGTAACCAAAGATGAGGTATTAAAGATCCTCACGAAAATAAATGAAGAAGAAGAGGATAATGAGGATGTGATCATCTGTGATGATCAGATGTTCGATGCCTTTTTAAACGGCTTTATTATTTTTAAAAGAGGAAAGCAAGATCCAAAACCAGGTCAACCTGAAAGACAGGCTCCATCTCTAAAGGAAAGCTCGAATAATCTCCTACTAAAAAAGCTGAAAATCGCTTTGTCATTAACAAGTGAAGACATGCTTCAAATCTTAGAAGATGCAGGAGTTCGTATTACCAAGGGAGAATTAAGTGCCTTATTAAGAAAAGTTGGTCATAAAAACTATAAGTTCTGTGGAGATCGATATGCTCGGAATTTCTTGAAAGGGTTAGCTATTAGATATAGAGGATAGGGATCTATGTTTACGCACACCACACACGTGAGTGCTGTTTACTGCTGGTTTTTGATGTGGCAGGTTTAATGAAGTCTCTTTTTGTAAAGAGGCTTTTTTGTTTTATTGTTGCAAATCAATATACCCGACAATCCAGGATATCTAAAACCCCGTATCTTTTGTCATAAGAACGGGGGAAAATATCGGGATTTTTTAATTTAAACTTGTAAATTTCTCTGGAGTGTTCGGAAAAATTATTTGATCATTTCGACTTTGAGAATTGTAGCTCCACAAGAATATGCTTCGGAAGCGATACCTCGCACGAAGGAAAAGTGGTAGCTTTTTCGAAGATGCCAATCATGTGTTTTGCAAGTGGTTGCTTACGCTCTTCGTGCTCCTTTATCTCTTATGCCCTGTGCCTGTCACCTCATCGAAAAAAGTGGAACAAGCTTCTAATTATTCTGGGATGTTTGTTATTGAAAAAGTTCTAAATATATATAACCTTTTCTAAAAAAGTTAGAATTTTATTAAATCATCTTAATTATTACAATAAAAGTGTAAAGAGGATTTACAAAAACGTTAGAGGGGGAAAAAATAAAAGTTAATCATTTTTACTTCAAAGAATGTAAGCGTTATCAAATTCTTGAAAAAGAATAGAAACAATGGAGGAGAATGATCAATGAATGTATAGCAGCCTAATAGCCCATTAGGGGATTACCATTTATTAAGAATGCAAGTTCAAAACGCGAATCAAGTTATGACCGCACAGGGGGAAAAAGAGATTTTACCATAGTGGAACCTGGTGCAACTCGAACTGTTGTTTTCCGATGCTATTTGTGGATGGTTCGAAAATTCAATTAATCTATGAAAGTGAAGAAAAAAGTAGAGAACTTATTCTATTATGTAGATTATGAGGCATATGACAGCAAGGACTTCAGGGTACAGGGACCGAAGATTAGTTTGTGGGATAGATAATTTATTTAATAATTAAGGGGGCTTGTTACGGTGAAGAAAAAAGGGATTCTATCAATTGTTTCATTATTATTAGTATCATCTCTCTTTTTATCGGGTTGTTCGGGAGAAAAAACAGGAAGTTCAGAAGCAAAAGGTGATAACAAAACGATTACGGTTCTTGTTGAAGGGGGAAGCCCAGCCTTTAAGGTAGCAAAAGAAACCGCTGCGGAATTTAAAGAGGAAACAGGCTATACAGTTAAAATTGAATCCGTTCCCTATACGGGAGTCTATGACAAACTTAAGGCTGAGGTAGCTTCACAGGCAGGAGCATTCGATGTGGCAACCATCGATATACTTTGGTTTCCTGCTCTAGCTGGCGGACTTTTACCGTTAGAAGATCTCATGACAGATGACCTTAAAAATGATTTATTCCCAGGATTAGTAGAAGGCGGAAGTTATCAGAATAAGGTTTATGGAATGCCGGTATGGACAAACGCCAAAAATCTAATCTACCGTAAAGATCTTTTCGAAGATGAAAAGAACAAAGCTGATTTCCAAGCGAAGTATGGATATGAGCTACATCCGCCAACAACATGGGATGAATATAGTGATGTTGCCAAGTTTTTTACTAGAGATACCGATAATGATGGAAAAGTAGATATGTACGGAACAACTGTCTTTGGTGCAAACAATGGAGATGCGGTAGCCAGCTGGCTTGATCATGCAGCCCAAGCAGGTGCGAAACCATTGGTAGTTGGTGATAAAGGCAAAGTTCTTGTCAATACGAAACCGTATGTTGATTCTTTACAATTCTTAGTTGATCTCTTGAAAAAGGATCAATCGGTTCCATCAGGTGCACTTGAAATGGCATCTGCTGAAACTTCTGAGCTATTTTGGAATGGAAAATCCGCGATGATGCTTGCATGGGGTCACTTTTATGTCCCTTCAAATGACTCAAAACAATCAAAGGTAGCAGGAAAAGTTGGAAGTGCTCCAATGATTGGCGGCGGAGCAGGAATAGGTGCTGTCCCGGGCCCATGGTATCAGGTAATTCCTAGTTCCTCCAAAAAACAGGAGATCGCTAAGGAGTACCTCAACTTTATTTATGAAAAGAATGAACTATTTATGAAATCATTGGGCGTAGCAGCGAGAAAATCTGTATTTGAAAGTTATAGCACGAAGCAGGGCTATGAACATTTGAAACCGCTTATGACGACATTAAGCGGACCACAAACACAAAATCGACCTGCTATTAAGGAATGGCAAGAAATTGAAAGTGAAGCACTCATTCCAGCTGTGCAATATGCACTTTCCGGTGAAAAAACACCTCAAGAAGCACTTGATTGGGCAGCAGATGTAATCAAAGATTTATTACCGACACAGTAAAAAATATGTTTAAATAGAACCTTTTCATTGGACTATTTTTTCAATGAAAAGGTTCTAAAAAATAACATTTTGATAGAAAGGAGCGGTTTTCTTGAGACTGAAAAATGGGGCATTATCGACGATCTTTTTCTTTCCTGCAGGGATCTTTATGTTGGTATTTCTGGTCTATCCAATTTTTCTTTTAATTAGAGACAGTTTTTATAAGATTGATATTATTAATCCTACATTACGAGAATTTGTTGGTTTTGCAAACTATACAAACTCGTTGACTTCCGAACGTTTTTTAAAAGCCCTTTGGAACACAGTAGTATATATAGGAGTAGCGGTGGGTATCGAGTTTATCTTAGGGCTTATCCTTGCTTTGCTTCTCAGCAATGCTTTTAAAGGAAGCCAATTTATTCGGACTCTATTGTTAAGCCCGCTTATGCTGGCACCATTAGTTACAGGGATAATTTGGAAATTTATGCTCAATGATCAATTCGGCATTATCAACTGGGGTCTTTATAAACTTGGAATACTTTCTGACCCGCATCAAATACTCTGGTTATCAGACTCACGTTTTGCACTCTATTCTACGATTATTGCAGACATCTGGTTAACAACGCCTTTCATTATGCTCGTTCTATTAGCAGGTATTAAAGGAATTCCTATTAGTTTATATGAATCTGCTGATATGGATGGGGCCAATAAATGGCAAAAGTTCCGTTACATTACTTTTCCTTCTCTTATCCCAGTCGCAACCGTAGCCTTATTAATTCGTATTATTGATGCTGCAAGAACATTTGATATTGTGTGGGTGCTAACGCAAGGAGGACCAGGTTTTTCTTCCGAGCTGCTAAGTACCTATATGTATAAGACATTGACCCGATATGGAGAAGTGGGGCAGTCAAGTGCCATGGCCGTCATTTTTATCATCATTTTATTAGTCCTAAGTTCTTTCTTCATTACAAAAATGTGGTCACCAAGGAGAAGACATTCTTAAGGAGAGGTGAAATAGATCATGGCCCACACGCCAATAAAAGAAACGATTGTTGAAAAACCAGTTTGGCTTACTAGTTTTCATTTTAAACATAAAATATGGACGCTGATTGTAGTGGTGGTCACCTGTTTACTGGCTTTATTATTCCTAGGTCCGTATCTCTATCTGCTATTAACATCATTGAAACCATCCGCCGAGGCAGTGACTGTACCACCGACTTTATGGCCCTCGAAATTTTCAATAGAAAATTATAGGAAAATGTTTGATTACTTGCCTATAGGAAAGTATTTTTTTAATAGCTTAATTACGGCCGGTGCCAGCACCATTTTAAGCGTATTCTTTGGTGCGATGGCTGCTTATGGAATTTCTAGGTTTTCTTCCATAACAGGAAGTTACTTTTTGTTATTTACGTTAGTGATTAGAATGGTACCAATGATTAGTATTGCGATTCCGATGTATATGATTGTAAAAAGTATGGGCTTGATTGATACCCATTTTGCCTTGATCTTGGTGTATACCAGCTTAAATGTCCCATTTGCCATTTGGTTAATGATAGGTTTTTTTGACTCGGTTCCAAAGGAATTTGATGAAGCGGCAAGGGTGGATGGATGCAGCTGGATTGGGGCCTTTATCAGAATTATTCTTCCGGTGTCACTTCCTGGACTGGCAACGACTGCAATCTTTACTTTTATGTTGGCTTGGAATGATTTTTTGTTCTCTTTACTCATGACCAGTACGAATGCCAAAACGGCGACAGTAGGAATTTCAGAATTTTTAACTGCTTATAATCTTGATTTAGGGCCAATGACAGCTGCGGCCATCTCATTTAGTCTGCCTGTTATGATATTTTCCTTTTTCGTACAGCGTTATATTGTAAGTGGCATGACTTTAGGAGCAGTAAAAGAATAACGACTTAATCTTGAATCAAGGAAAAAGTAGTTTATGAACAAACACACTAAATTGATAGGAGAATTTATTTATGGCTAGTAAAAATTATTACGACGTAACAGAGTGGCCTGTCGGTAATCCGTATGAGGATATAGGGGAGGTAATCAATAGCATTATAGCAGATATTAAAAGTAGGCAAACGGACACTGATGTAAATAAAGGCGGAAAGCCGGGTGCGGTTATCTATATTCCACCGGGAGATTATCATCTTGGCAGTCAAGTAGTTATAGATATCAGTTATCTTAAAATTATGGGTTCTGGACACGGGTTTACATCTTCGAGTATTCGTTTTAATACTTCTGAGAATGAATGGGGCGATTTGCATGAATTGTGGCCGGGAGGAAGTCGCATACTCGTAGATATTCCCTTAGAAGTAAATGAAGAGGAATATAAAGGAGCTGCATTTTATGTTGAACGAAGTGGAAATCCCCGAATAAGTTCGTTAGAGTTTTCTAATTTTTGTATTGATGGTTTGCATTTTATTGAAGATGGTTCAGGAGAAACAAATCCGGAAAACACATACACTAACGGGAAAACGGGTATTTATGTTGCAAGTGCTTGTGACTCATTCCGGATTACAGGCATGGGATTTGTGTATTTAGAGCATGGAATTACTATTTATCATGCAGATGCACTGACTATACATGATAATTTCATAGCTGAATGTGGTAACTGTATAGAACTACGAGGTTGGGGACAGGCTTCAAAAATAACCGATAACTTGATAGGAGCCGGTTTTAAAGGATATTCAATTTACGCTCAAAATTTTGGTGGACTTTTGATTACAGCGAATAATGTTTTTCCACGAGGTGCGAGCAGTATCTATTTTGATGGTGTGACACGTTCTAGCATCACAAATAATAGACTTCATTCATTTTATCCAGGAATGGTGGTATTCAGGGAAAATTGTTCGGAAAACTTGGTTTCTTCAAATCACTTTTTACGTGACCATGAACCTTGGACTCCTTTTCTGGGAATAGACAATGGTTTAGATGATTTGTATGGTCTCCTCTATATCAGTGGCAATAATAATTCTGTAATTGCTAATCACTTTTCTGAAGTCATTAATACTCAGAACATCAAGCCGGTAGGTGCAACACCTGTAATCATACGTATTGTTTCGGGTAATGGAAATTATATTTCTAATAATCATGTTGTTGCCACGGAGGTCCATGCCAAGATAAGTGATTCTTGTTTCTCTGCGCAAGTAGAAGCTTTGTTGACTACCGAAGCAGCAGGGCCGCTTTCCGTAACAACAGTATTGGTAGAAAAAGAATCGCTTCAAAATACGATTCTTGATTCGGGAAGTGATGCACAGGTTGTTCTGGACAAGACTGTAAATGCATTCAGATCCACTCCAACGCTAGGAGCATAAATAATATAATCAACTATGTTTTTGTGGTAGTTTTTGTTCTAAAGTTTCGATTGCAAGTCGGACACTTGAATTATTCCGTATGTCGAAGGATACTTCAGGATTCTTTAATGGGAAATCCGGGTTTGATTGTGGTTTGAAGTAGCAAAGGAATTTGGGATAAAAGTGTTGAAAACAGCCAAAAAAGAAACAGTGATAGGGTATAATGTTGAAAAAGAGGAAATGTGTCATTGATAGAAGAAACTTAGGGAGAAACCACTTTAATGGATTCTTTCCATCTATCGATCGTTTCTTGATTGAGGTATTTGCAAATAATGGGGAAATGATCATGGACAAAATTAATAAACTGGAGAAACATAATGGCTAAACTAATGAGACTCATAGAATCTCCAATTAAGCGGAAGATTATCTTATTAGCACTGTTTTCAGCACTAATCCCTCTACTTGTTATTGGTCCTATAACGTTCATTTATTTTAGTAAAGTAATAGAAAATAAAGTGTCTACCACGATTGATAACTTTTTAACGATTGTCGATTGGAATATTAATGCTTTTGCAAGCAATGTAGAGAATTTATCGAATGACATCTTTCTTTCAAATGAAATACAGTCTTATTTAACCTATAAAAAAACAGATGCAAAATTATACAGATTAGAAACGTCATCTCTAGAAAATTTGAATAATATTACAGTGGTAAATAACCCCTATATCAATGCGATTTACGTTGGGAATGAAAATCATGGCTTTTTGAAAGTAAACCGCGGGGAACGGAATTTGAAATTTGACATCTATCAAGCGGTAAAAAAGTCCAATATCTATCCGCGGTTACTCCATAGCCAGTGGCAGGGTGAATGGCTAAATGGCAGTAATTTAGAACTTGTGAAAGATAGTGATCAATCTTTACTTTATGGAAGAAATATTCGAGATCTTGGAACGAAGGAACAAAATGGGATTGTCCTGATCGATCTCGATCGATCCTATTTTGAAAATATGTTTAAAAATAGTAATCCACCAGGCGATATTTTAATATTGGATGATGATAAAATTCTGTTTTCAAGCAGCAATCGTTTCTCTTCCTCTCAGGTAGCCGAAATTATTCAAGGTCGTGAGAAAAGCGGAACAAGTAAAAAAGTGATTAATGGAACACGATATTTCTTTAATGTTCATACAAACAAGAAAACAAATTGGGATGTCGTCAGTATGATCCCCTATGAAAATATTGTTCACGAGGTTAACCAACTTCGGTTGGTAACGATTTCACTATTAGTCATTGCATTAATTATCTCCTTAATTTTTGCTTTATTTATAACGAGGAGAATAACAAACCAGTTAAGTTTGCTGCGCATGGTTACGGAAAAAATGGAAAAACGAGAGAAAATAGTGGGTATTGATTTTAATAATGAGGATGAACTTGGAGAGATTGGGAAACAGATTGTTCACCTTTATAATTGGAATAATGATTTAACAAAAAGGTTATATAAATCACAGATCAAGGAAAAGGAAGCAGAACTATTAGCCCTGCAAAGCCACATTAATCCGCATTTTTTATATAATACGTTGAACACCGTTTATTGGATGGCAGAAAAGGCAAAAGCGAAACAAATAGCTAAAATTGCGATTAACTTGTCAAAAATCTTTAAACTTACTTTAAATGATGGAAATCATATTACCTCTGTAAAGAATGAAATAGAACAAGTTAAAAGTTATCTGGATATCCAAAATATTCGGTTTGACCATAAAATCCACTACACATTTACGATTGAATCTGAAATCATGGAAGAAAGTATCATTAAATTGCTGTTACAGCCAATTGTAGAAAACGCTGTTTACCATGGGTTGGAACATCAGGAAAGCGGTACTATTATGATTGAAGGCACAAAGGTCGAGAAAGGTTTACTTTTCATTATTCGTGATACAGGAAAGGGATTTGACATGAATGCAGTAGATATTAACAAAAATGGTTATGCTTTAAAAAATATTAATGAACGATTGAAAATTTATTATGGAAAAGAATATGGATTAAAGATTGAAAGTGAAATAGGAAAGGGAACTACTATTTATCTTAAGGTTGGCCTAAGGAATGACGAAATCATCCATGACAATTTTTAAGGAGTTTTCTATTATGTATAAACTTTTAATTGTTGATGATGAAAAAATTGTAATTGAAGGCTTAAAATCAGCAGTTAACTGGGAGGAGCATCAGATTGAAATTGTAGGATCTGCTTCAGATGGAGAAGAAGCACTTAAAGAAA
The DNA here is from genome assembly GCF_003586445.1 of Bacillus sp. Y1. Lineage (NCBI taxonomy): Bacteria > Bacillati > Bacillota > Bacilli > Caryophanales > Bacillaceae > Bacillus > Bacillus sp. Y1. The sequence continues at coordinate 723,710 of NZ_CP030028.1, forward strand.
TCATGAATAAAAAGCCTGACATTGTGTTAGTAGATATAAGAATGCCTAAATTAAATGGATTGGATTTAATTCAAGAAACAAAGGCTCTTAATCTTGATACTGTTTTTATCATTATAAGCGGTTATTCAAAGTTTGATTACGCCAAAAGGGCTGTTCAACTCGACGCAATCGACTATCTAGTTAAACCTATTGAAGTAGAAGAAATTGTTCATTCTATTAAAAATGCCATTTTAAAACTTGAAAAAATAAAAAATGAAAAACAAGCAACTGAGCAGATTAATGAATATCAAATAGCTTTAGAAGAAAAGCGTGTCCTTGATTACATTTTAGGCCAAAGATTTGTTGTGCCGGAAAAGGACCAAAAGCTACAAAGTTTTTCTTTTTTTAACATCGGATTGAAGGGGTTTGACTGGGATGATTCAAATAACATTGAAAAAATTCAAGCTTGCTTAGAGTGTTTAAAAAGCCTATTGGAAAACAGGAAGATACAGAACTTTGTCTATACGATTGATAGTGAAATTGTCATCATGATTTCAAACGCTGGTTCAGAGCTCGGGAATGACTTGGTTCAGGATCTTGTGTCATTGCTCTTTCATGATATGAACATAAGACCGATGGTTGGAGTAAGTAATCTCTATGTAACTATTTCGGACATAAAGAAAGCCTATAGTGAAGCAAAAGAAGCGTTGAAAAATGGTATTTTTTCAAATCAGTTAATAACCTATTATAAAGAATTAGAAACGTTCAATCATTCCTTTGGTAATCGTATTATTGAAAAAATTGATACATTTTTTAATGGAAAAGGCCCAGACCTTCTTAGCAACATGAATCTTTTCATGGACAAAGTTTTTCTCGATTGCCAAAAGAGTAACCTCCCCCCAGAAAAAACAAAATACGTCTGTTTTAAAATCGTTAATCATTTCTTGGATTATATCGAAAGTGAATATGAGATAAAAAAAAGCGGCGGCGACCGATATTTAGTTTACCAAGAATTAAATCCACTGCAGTCTTTTGAAGAAATCAGAGTTTGGCTAGAACAATTTATTGGACAATCCACTGCTAATTTAAATGAAAATCACGTGTCATATAATGAAAAATTAATCATCGATTTAAAAAGTTTCATTAATGCTAATTATAATGAACCAATTGTTTTAGATGATTTAGGCAAGCTATTCCATAAGAATCCTGCCTACCTTTGTAACTTGTTTTCTAAGGCAGTTGGCAGCACCATCTTTGAATATATTACAAAGGTCAGATTAAACAATGCCAAAAAACTGTTAAGAACCACCAATTTAAAGGTATCCGAGATTTGTAAACAGGTAGGCTACGAAAATCAAAAATACTTTAATCAAGTATTCAAGAAAAATATCGGAACAACCCCAGGTATCTATCGTTCACAGCACATACTAAAGTAAATGTTGGATGAGAGTAATTTGCTGGGGGAGGACACATGAATTTATGTGCTCGGACGAGTGTTATATAGATGGTAAATGAATAGACAAAAGATGAATCTTCGAAATATCTTCACAAAAATAGTAGCGAGACTGACTTAATTTTCTGAGGTCTCTATATATGCAGTGTTTCCTTTCCTTAGAATTATTTAGAGGAAGGCAAAAGGAAAAATTACCCACAGGGGTGCTTAGTTGAGAAGGAGTTTTTGGTCCCGACTCAAAAGAAATCAGTTGTAATGTTGATAAACCCACCAACATCTAATTGTGTTGTCAATTACAGTCCAAGCATGTGGAGTGCTGTTCATTACTTATCAGAAGTGATTTATTTTAATAAAGGCGTCCATAAAGGCATCCATATTGGATGCCTTTTGTTTGGTAAATCTTATGAATTTGTTGTTGCTGCTGGTGATGTGAATTCCGCTGCTTTCTCCAAATATCTGAGATTTTTATATTTGCATTTTTAAATTTATCTTTTACGAACAAAAGAGACAGACCCAACTGGATCTGCTTCTTTTTATGATGGATTTGTTGACCATAATCCAGCTGTTTTAACGAATACTCTTGGATTAAATTTTAAACTAGCCACGACTAATTCTGCAAGGTCTTCTGGGTGCATCACGTTTTCTTCATTGCCTTTAACAAGATTTGTATCAATGGCTAAATCTGTAACGACCGTACTTGGCGTTAAAGCAGTAACACGGACATTATGTTTTCTTACTTCTAGCATAAGTGATTCTGTTAGCCCTAATACAGCGAATTTAGAAGCACTGTAAGCACTTGTAACAGGAGCACCTTTTTGGCCAGCAGATGAAGAGATATTGATGATATCTCCTGATTTTCTTTCGATCATTCCTGGTAATACTGCTCTTGTTACATTATACACACCCATTAAATTGACTTGGATGATTTTTTCCCATTCTTCTGGTGTTAAATCAAGGAATCCACCAAATTTAGCAACACCTGCATTGTTGATTAGGATATCAATTGGACCTAAGTCTGATTTGATATGTTCAACAGCATGAGTAACGGATTCAAGATCGGTAACATCTGCTGTTGCTGCAGATACCGTTACTTCAAATTGTGCTAGTTCAGCCGCTACCTTTTCTAGATTAGACATATTTAAGCCGATTAGGCCTAAATGAACGCCTTCTTTTGCTAAGGCGATAGCAGTAGCACGTCCAATGCCTCTTCCTGCGCCAGTAACTATTGCAGTTTTTCCATTTAAAGAAATCATTTTATCACTCCTAAAATAATTACAAATTGAAGTAGTTCATTCTAACAGAAAGACCGCAATCTTGCATGGAAACGGCTTGCGGTCTTTCCTATTTAGAACTCGAGGAATAAATTTATTCTAAGTTGGCGTGTCTACCGTACATTTTACTGGTATCCAAACCTTTTTTCTCCATGAAGCGAAGTATTACAGCGTCGTAAAATAGTAAAAGTGTTTGCTCATATAATGAGCCCATTGGTTGAATCGTCTTAAAATCACTCTCCGACTGATCTTTAGGCGAGCCAGGCAACTTAATTGTGATATCAGCTAATTGTCCAATAGTGGAATCAGGGAAAATGGTTACAGCTGCAATCGTCCCACCGATACTTTTTGCCTTCTCAGCCATGGAAACTAAACCTTTCGTTTCTCCTGAACCAGATCCAATGATTAAGATGTCATCTTTTTCATAGTTAGGGGTTACTGTTTCACCAATCACATAGGCATCTATCCCCATGTGCATCATTCGCATGGCGAATGATTTGGCCATAAATCCAGATCTACCTGCGCCTGCAACAAAGATTTTTTTTGATTCAAGAATTCCATTAACTAATTTTTCAGCTTCATCATTCGAAATTAAATCTACGGACCGATTTAACTCTTTTATGATTTCAGCTACGTATTGAGTTGTATTCATGATCTGAATTACCCTTGATTAATCATTTGTTGCATTTTGGCAGCAGCAGCTTTTTTATCAGCTTGTCCAGTAATCCCGCCACCTACAATGACAAGGTCTGGTTGTACTTTGATGACTTCTGGAAGTGTGTCTAATTTAATACCACCTGCGATTGCAGTTTTAGCATTTTTTACAACACTTTTGATAGTTTGTAAATCTTCAAATGAGTTCTTTCCAACTGCTTGAAGATCGTAGCCAGTATGAACACAAATATAATCAACGCCCATAGCGTCCACTTCTTTTGCACGTCCGGCAAGGTCTTTTACAGCAATCATATCAACAAGGATTTTTTTACCTTGTTTTTTCGCTTCTTCAACAGCACCTTTGATTGACATATCTTCAGCAGTTCCAAGAATGGTAACGATATCTGCACCTGCTTCAGAAGCTTTCATTACTTCATAACCAGCTGCATCCATAATTTTTAGGTCTGCTAATACCTTTAAGTTAGGGAATGCTTCTTTAACTGCTTTTACAGCATGAAGACCTTCATTGATTACAACCGGTGTACCGATTTCAACTATATCAATATGTTCCTCTACTTCTTTTACCAGCTCAATTGCTTCAGGAATATTTACTAAATCTAATGCTAATTGTAATTCCATCTATATTCACTCCTATAATTTATTTATTTTTGTACAGTGATAATGTCTCCAAAGTGTACAGTAATATAATTCTTATAGTGCTTTATCTGTACCTGCAAGCAATAAGGAATATCGTGTCCTCTCACTGAACAATTGCAAGTATACAACGTATGATTCAATATTGAAAGTACGCACTTTTATTTTACATAGTGCTAAAAAGTATACTATAGAAAAGCTTTTGTTTTTTACTAGAAAAAGCCATGCTGTCACTTGCCGTGTATTAGATTATTGCATAAATGATTAGTAATGTTTTGGATGGACATGGGAAATCTGTCATGATCATTACAGAAAAACCGGAGGAAATTGGTGAAAGGATAATCAAAGAATTAAATATAAGTATTAACGAAGGTGGAATTTTAAGTAAAAAGGAAAAAATAGTCTATTGTATAACCAATTTATTTATTTGAAATTAAAAAGGGTTTATTGTCAGTTGATCCTAATGCAATTATAGAGGCTTCTTATGTTTGTGAGATATCCGGTTTAGATAGCTGCTTATTATGCCAAAAGCTTCAACACAAAAAGAATAATATTCTCAACAAATTTATTTGTGGCCAGGGAGAGGATGCTCACCCTGGCTTTTTAATTTATTTAAACTGTTTTCGTAAAGTTTGTTGTTTTGGAAAAACCCTAGAAGCCGGAAATCTATTAATAGAAAAGGGATGGATGCAACAACCTCCCTCTGCCACTGATCACGAAAGTTTGGCAAAGAATTAGATCAATGATAATGATGCTTTATGATAATCAAGGACCTAGTTGATGGGTGTCAAGATGATTGCCTATAGTAGTTATTCCGTTAGATTATGAAATGACGGAAAAACATATTAGAGCCATGGGTTTAGTCCCAGAATTTCGATTAAACTGTGAAAATTCGTTTAACTGCGAAATTTCTAAGCACGTTCAACCTGAGAGGTTAGAACGAATGCTTAACATGATACCGGGAATAGTTGCAAAGGGATTATTTGTTGGCATGACTGACTTAGTTTTCCTCTGGATCTAGAAAAAATGTTGTCATGTTAAGAAAGTAATTTCCTTTAGAGAGAGACTTGGGGTCCCTCTCTATTGTTTTATTAAATCTTTACTATGATTCTACCTCTTGCTTGTCCTTTTAAAATAGTAGGTAAGGTTTCAGGTAATTCTTCTAGTGTAATTTTTTTATTCACAGTTTCAGAAAGAGTAGAAGGTTTTAAATCGGTTGCCATTCGATTCCAAAGGTCTTGTCTAACATGCATTGGACAATAAACAGAATCGACTCCGAGAAGGTTTATGCCACGTAAAATAAAGGGAAATACAGTGGTTGGAACGTTTCCTCCACCAGTTAAGCCGCTCACCGCAACAGAACCATTGTATTGGATTTTACTTAAGATGGATGCAAGTGTCTCTCCCCCTACTGGATCAACCGCTGCGGCCCAAATTTGATTATCAAGGGGTTTAATTTTCCCGTTAAAGACATCTTCTCGAGAGATAATCTCTTTTGCACCAAGCTTATGTAGAAAGCTAGACTCATTCATTTTACCCGTACTAGCGACAACTTCGTATCCTCTTTTTGAAAGCATGGAAACAGCTAAACTTCCTACCCCACCAGTAGCTCCAGTGACAAGGACTTTACCCTTTTCTGGCGATAAACCGTTATCTTCTAACCTTTGAATGGAGAGGGCTGCAGTAATACCTGCTGTCCCCAATATCATTGATTCCATCAACGTTAAATTTTCAGGTAAAGGGACAATCCAATCACCAGGAATGCGGGCATATTCACTATAACCACCATAATGGGATACCCCAATTTCATAGCTTGTTGCTATGATCTCATCTCCTTCGCGGAAGCGTGGATCTTGAGACGATACGACTACACCTGCTAAATCAATACCTGGAATAAAGGGATAGGTTGTGACGATTTTTCCATTCGGAATACTAGCTAAACCGTCTTTATAGTTAACCGCAGAATAAGAAACCTTGATTAAAACATCACCTTGAGGTAACTCATTTAAGGAAATATTTTTGACTTGAACAGAAAAATCGTTTTTATTTTTATCTACCATCAATGCTTTAAATTGTTCCATCATTCTTTAACTCCTTTCTTGAACAGCAGAATAGAATTTATATATTCCTTGTTAATATATTATGTACGGAAGAATATTACAAGTACATACTTTTGTTTCATATAGTGAAAAAAGTATACTATGGGTTATAATAAATATGGAGGTGAAGTGAAATGTCACGAATGCAGGATAAGATGTTTAATTGTGAAAAAGAATTAACTCTTTCCGTTATCGGTGGTAAATGGAAGATGCTTATACTATGGCATTTAGGAAAAGAGGGAACGAAGCGATTTGGTGAACTGAAAGCTCTTATGCCAGGGATCACGCAGAGAATGCTAGTTAATCAATTGCGAGAACTGGAAGAAGACTTGATTGTAAAACGCGAAGTCTATCCCGTTGTTCCTCCAAAAGTAGAATACTCCCTTACTGAACAAGGAAGAACCTTGATGCCGATTCTCGATGCCATGTACAACTGGGGGAAAGATTATATGGAAACTGCTGGGTTGAATCCTTTAGTAAGACAAGAGTCGATTAGGTGAATTTTATCTTTTGAATCAAAGGTTGACTCCGGCCAAGGGGATCAACCTCTTTTCATGATAATTTAATAATTATTTTCAGTGTTTTGTAATGCTTCAAAATAAAGCTGATAATTAACTTTTATTTCCGCTTTTTCCCAAGCGGCTAACCAAACTTTTTCGCTGATGGGTTTGGAAAAGGGGCTAAGGGTGTGTGTCCCAATTTGAAGAGGCTCCACCTTCAGCTCTTGCATTTTTTTTATGAGGTCCGTAGTTTTCATTTCTAATTCCGTTTCGATTTCCTTATGAAGCTCCATCAGTTCATTTCCGTTGAGGATATTTTTATTACCTTGATATTCCTCAATTCTTCCATTTAGTTTCACGTTTATTGTAACTAGGGAAAGATTTTTATGTAAATCCACATTTACTCTTGAGCGTAGATGTCCAATAACGACATCTAAATTGGATATTGGGAAGAACTTCAAATAGTGATCGTTGTCAAGAAGTTGAAATAATTGATCTTCGGTATTTGTGACCGTTTCTACTAATTTATCATTGCTAAAAAAAGCAGTCCCCTCGTAAGTAAAGTTATCATTCGCTACTTTGAAAACAGGAAGAACGGGATCTGAATATGGTGAAAACAGCTTATTTTTATATTCATGCAAATTGACAATGGTCATCTCACCTTGGTTTGTCCTCTCATAGTGTCTTAGCATCCGATACAGGTAATAATCAAGGTATTCTTGTTTCTTTGCTTGTCTGTTAATATATTCGTCAAAATTTCCTTTAACGATTACTAAATACATTCGTTGCGATATATCATAGTCTGTCAATAGGGTGTTAATCAACTGAATAATCCCTTGTTTCGCTAATTCCTCATGAATTAAAAAAAAACGGAGTTGTCCAACCTTCAATTCACGATAATATCTTAAATTAAAGTCTTTTCCTCCCTGTTTAAGGAGATCAACTTCTAGTGTTAATAAGCTTTTTGGCTCATTTACTAATGGAGGGACTAATGTACTCATTTTTATTTGTCCTTCTTCGCCTTTACTAATTGACCAAAAAGTGATAGGGGCAATATCTTCAATTGCGTTGTTCTCAACAAATGGGGCACATCCTGGAATCAGGACTAATGAAACAAAGATTCCCAAAACGAAAAGCATTTTCTTTCGTCTCATGCACTAACACGCCCTTTTAGCTTTGTCAATAGGAGCAAGAATGTTGGGACGATAAAGTAAGTTATTCCACTTAACCAAATTTGAATATTCAGGAGAATATTCTGCTCCCTTTCTATGGACCAAATCCAATTATTCACAATTACAAAGCAGAGAAATAACATAATACAAGTGACAGCAAAACCCATACGTGAAGGTTGGGTATTTGTTTTTTTTAGGATGATTCTTATAGCCCCATATATACATAACAAAAAAATTGATATTGCAAACACCAATACAAACATATGTAGTGAAAGCAGGATAATATCCAGTCGTTCAAACACGGGAGATTGTAAGTATCGAATCATATGAACAATAGGGTATTTACTTTTACTTAAATAATTTGAACCGAAAAAGAATAAACTCGCAATAAACAATAGCAAATACTCTAAAGTAGAAAGAGCATTCGCATAGGATAAATATTTACGCATTTTTTGTTGTGGTTTAATCCAAGGAATTAAACAGATTAAATACTCTGGTCCTGAAAATGAAGCCCAAATGAGTAACAATCCTTTCCATGATTCAGTTGTCCAATTGCTTGGTATCAAAGGATACAAATCATGTAATGCAGCGATTGGTGGAATAAAAAAGGGATAATATAAAAAAAACATCCAAAAAACACATAAAAAAACAATTACCACAAACCGTATGGTATTCTTCATTCCTAGTGAAGCTACATAGGAGCTCGTAAGAAGAATGAAAAAAATAATCCAATTTGAATTCATGGATGGGAAAATAAATTCATGAATGGCTTCTAAGTATCCGAGTGTGATCACCGTTATTTTGATTAGTATCAAGACAAGGCCTATAAAAGTCAAAAGCCTTACCATTCGAACACCCAAAAGTTCTACAAAACCTTGATATCCCTTTTTAGCATAATTTGATTCTAGCCATTTGCATAACAGCCTTATATTGAGTTGGGAAAAGATTGCCATTGCAACAATACCCCAAATCATAAACGGGTGTAATAAGTAGGTAGGCATTAATAAAAATAGGTAAAGCATTTGTAAACGGTTGACGATAAAAAATGCATAGATTCCGTCAAATTTAGATGGTTTATCAAATAAGGAAAATGTGGTCAACTATGAATCACATCCTTCGTTTGTATCTCCATTTCTGTAAAGGGTGTAAGTGATCTGGACGGGATTTCATGCTTATTAAAGGCCCTCTAATAAAGAGATCGATCCAGTCCTTCCAGTAAAATGGAGCGATTGGTGAAAAATAGGGTTGTTTTAAGGAAGTAAGACCATTTAGATGTGCCAAAATGGCAACAGCTCCCATGGCAATGCCAAAAACACCAAAAATGGATGAAAGGACTAGGAAACCAAATTGAATGAGTGTATTTGCCTTCGTCATCAAATAGTTTGGTACTAAAAATGAGGAAATGGTTGAAATACAAACTAATACAATTAATACTTTGCTCGCAAAACCCGCTTGAACCGCTGCTTGACCGATAACTATACCACCAATCACACCTAGGGTTTGACTTGATTTGGTCGGCATCCGTAAACTTGCTTCTTTTATGATTTCAAGAATAGTTAACATCAGTAATGCTTCCCAAAATGGTGTAAAAGGTAATTTACTTCTAGATTCCACTAAAACAAATAGTATTTGTAAAGGAATCATTTGATAATGGTGGGTTGTTAGTGCAACATAAATTGGTATCAAAATGACGGACAGAAAAAAGCTTAAGTATCGAATAACTCTTAAAAAACTTGCAACCGGCCAACGATTAATATAATCCTCAGGAGATTGGAAAAGGTGAAAAAAGGTGATTGGTGCAATTAATACAAAAGGTGTGTTCTCTACCAAGATAGTTAATTTACCGAGCCCTAAGGAATAAGCACAAACATCTGGGCGGTCAGTTTGTTGGAATTGTGGAAAAATACTGTGATGATGATCCTCCATAAATGCAGCTACCTGGGATGAATCGAAAAATAAATCAAAGTTAATTTCAGAGATTTTCTTTCTTGATATTGATATATATTCAGGATTGGTTAACCCGTCTATGTACATTAGGACAACCGTTGTTTCACTTAATGAACCTACTTTATATTTTTCTGTTTTTAATTCAGTAATAGGAAGTCTTCTGCGTATGAGGGTGATATTTGTTTCTAATATTTCAGTGAAACTATCTTTTGCACCATATAAAATTGTTTCTGTTTCAGAGGTTTCAATCCCCCTACTTAATTCGTTAGGAAGAGGAATGACCAACCATTGTTCTTGGATACAATCATTCAGAAGTACAGCACCGGTGAGGAGTAATTTCTGTGCCTCTTCAAGCAATTGGATCTTCATTACTTTAGGTGTGGCTATGCTTTTGTAAATCATGTCATGTGGACATTGGATAACAGGTTCTATTATCGATTCATTCAAACGTTCCTGGTCAATTAAGGTTCTTAAATAGATAAAGACAATTTTTTGATCGTTAAGTGTAGTGCGTTCGATTATCTCTACATCGTCCATATTGTCTAAAACCTGTTTTAGAGAGTCTAATGATATCTTTCTTTGCACAGGTTGTTGTGTGTCACTGCTATCATTAGCAATGCTTTTACCCTTTTTCCAAAACATAAACATCCCTCACTGATATAAGTTGCCATTTGTTCACTGTAGAAAAAGTGTAATGGTAATTCTTCCTTTTATTATGAAAAAGAAAAGATTATTTTATACTAAAAAATAAGGTAGGGAAAACTATATAAATATTACAGTATAGTTCTTTACACTATGTAATAAAAAAGTGGGTACTTGTTCAATTTATTTATCTAGCTAATAATAAGGTAATAGATAGAAAAGGGTACCCCAGTAAAATTTTTCTGAGGTACCCCTTAATCTTTATTTAAAACACTTTTGTAGTCCAATCCTCACAATTCCAAATATCAGTAGCAATTTCACGATAGAAATCAGGTTCGTGTGATACCATCAAGATACTTCCGCGATAGGCCTTTAAAGCACGCTTCAATTCTTCTTTTGCATCCACATCCAAGTGATTGGTAGGTTCGTCTAGAATTAATAAATTCGTTTCTGTGTTTAGAATTTTACACAATCGAACTTTGGCTTTTTCGCCACCAGAAAGGACTTCGATTTTACTTTCAATATGTTTCGTCGTTAATCCACATTTTGCAAGAGCAGCACGGACTTCAGCCTGATTCATACTTGGGAACTCGCTCCAAATCTCTTCAATACAAGTGTTGTAGTTGGACTGTTTAACTTCCTGCTCGAAGTACCCGATGTATTGATACTCACCACGTTCCACTTTACCCTCCAGCGGATTAATCAACCCAAGAATACTTTTTAGAAGAGTAGACTTCCCAATACCGTTTGCACCAACGAATGCAATTTTTTGTCCGCGTTCCATTTTTAAATTCAGAGGGCGAGAAAGTGGTTCATTGTAACCAATAACCAGATCTTCAGTCTCGAAAATCCAACGACTAGATGAACGAGCTTCTTTGAATTTAAACTCTGGTTTCGGCTTCTCTTTCCCCAATTCAATAACTTCCATTTTGTCGAGCTTCTTTTGACGAGACATCGCCATATTACGGGTTGCAACACTTGCCTTGTTACGAGCAACGAAATCTTTCAAATCAGCAATTTCTTGTTGTTGACGCTTGTAAGCAGACTCTAGCTGTTGCTTCTTCATTTCATATATTTTTAAGAAGTTATCATAGTCACCAACATAGCGGTTCAACTCTTGGTTTTCCATGTGATAGATCAAGTTAACAACATTATTCAAGAATGGAATATCATGTGAAATTAAGATAAATGCATTCTCATATTCCTGTAAATAGCGCTTCAACCATTCGATATGCTGTTCATCCAAATAGTTCGTAGGCTCGTCTAGTAATAGGATTTCAGGTTTTTCTAGTAAAAGCTTAGCTAGCAAAACTTTCGTACGTTGACCACCGCTAAGATCATCTACATCTCGATCGAGTCCAACAGCGTCTAACCCTAGACCACGAGCCACTTCCTCAACTTTTGAATTAATTTGATAGAAATCATTACTATCTAACGTTTCTTGTAGCTCTCCAACTTCTGCAAGTAATCCATCGATATCGGCACCTTCATCACCCATTTTTGCATAAAGTTCATTGATCTCTGATTCAGCATCAAAAAGATATTGAAAAGCAGAACTCAAAGCGTCACGCATCGTAGTACCTTTTTGAAGTACAGCATGCTGATCTAAATAGCCAACACGAACTTTTCGTGACCACTCCACTTTTCCTTCGTCGGGTTGCAACTTCCCAGTAACAATATTCATGAAAGTAGACTTACCTTCACCATTTGCCCCAACTAGTCCAACATGTTCGCCTTTTAATAGTCGAAAAGACACATCATTAAAAATTGCACGATCACCGAAACCATGACTTAAATTTTGTACGTTTAATACGCTCATTTTTTTACTCCTTATCTTATGTCACATGTGGATATCTTACTAGATTTAGACTAGTTTTTCTATCTTGAATTTATTTTATTTGCAAAATGTAATTGGATTCTTGGGCTAAATTGAAGTCTGCCCCTTTTTTTAATTAAATGAGGTTATTGAATTAAAATACTTGGGCGTATAAAAATTGGGTAATAGCCTATTATACGACCGAACCAGAAGGTTAGATATGAGTTATTCCTAAGTGGGAATAAATGTAGGGAAAATAAAAAAATTGGTATTGTCACTTGAATTTTTTTGTCTTAAGTTATTTTTTTATTTCATTTATTAGCTTTCTAAGGCTTAGTATACCATTTCGAGTAAATAAATTTTATTTTAAAGGAGGATATTCAGTGGGTCACGATATTCTAGGATAATGGTGATTCTCTTTCAGAGAGTGATGTCCAAACTTGGGATCAAAAGCAAATCTTGGATTTTATACCAAACTGTTTAGCAACAGTTCAGAAAGAAGGCAGCGTTAGAGTGTATTTTGGCTAATGGTTTATACGGAATGGTAAATTTTTCAGTTCCTCTACTTTCCCTCTACAATTACTTCCTCTTTTGGTTCCTATCACTCATATGAATTTTCTTTTTAAAACCAACCCAAAAAAGACCCGCATATTTAGAAACCTCACAGGGAAATGTTCTTATTTTTATCACAGATGTAACATAACTTATTTACAGACTATCTAACTATCTAGTAATCTTGATAGAAAAGATTGTTCATATGTAAGGACAAGGACCAGAAGGAAGGGCTAGGTTTGTCTAGAGGTTTACTGTACATCTTATTATTTTTATTAATGGTGATATGGGGATTCAATGTGTCGGCCATAAAAATTTTAGTGACGTATTTTCCACCAGTTTTTATTCAAGGTGTTCGTGTGTTTTTGGCGGGGTTGGTGGTAATAGTGGTCCTTATTTTATCAAAGAGATTTGAGAGGATTTCTCGAAAAAATATACTTGGCATATTCGTTGCTGCCTTATTTGGAGTATTTGGTCATCATCTTTTCTTAGCACTCGGGTTAACCTTAACGACAGGTTCAAATACAGGTCTTATTCTGGGCTTAGTACCACTTTTCACCTCCATTTTTGCCATGATTTTTCTGAAGGAGGTATTAACAGTTGCCAAGACTATCGGCATTTTGGTTGCTTTAAGTGGTGTTTATTTTATTATTTTAAAAGGAAATGGACCTGTTTCTGGGTTGTCACTAGGTGATCTCTACATCTTTGGAGCGGTAATCACGCAAGCGATTAGTTTTATTGTGATAAAAAAATTAACTACGAATTTTGATTCCCGGCAAATGACAGGAATCATGCTGATCTTTGGGTCTTTAATGATGTTCGGATTTAGTTTCTGGATAGAACCAGTTGAGGCAAGCCAATTCCAACAGCCAGTGTATGTTTGGTTGGTTTTATTAGCTTCAGCTGTTTTTGCCACAGGACTTGGCCACATGCTATATAATTATGCCATCCAACAATTAGGTGCAGGCTCTACAGCTATCTTTATCAATCTTACCCCGTTCTTCTCATTGCTTGGTTCAGCTCTGTTCCTGGGAGAAAAGATTGTGCTTGAGCAGTTAATTGGTTTTATACTAATCGTATTTGGAGTTATTTTAGGCACGGGGATGATTGAGGAAACTTTTCGCAGTCTGAAACGTCGCAATCTTTCAAGGTCATTGGAAAGATAATTTCTGAGACGAATATAAATGGCTGTATCTATAAAAATAGTTCATTCAGTGAGAGGCTGTTAAAATAAATAACAGCTTCTTTTTCTTGCCCTTTGTATAAATGGTTGTTTTCAATACCAGGTCCCTCACTTTAATAACCATTAATCTTCTATATATATTAAAATAGAAATATATGTAAGGAGAATCTAATGTGAAAATAATCGTTGGAGGGAGTATATGTTCTTTATTGGATTAACTGTTTCTTTAATTTTGCTATTGTCAGGAATCGTTTTGCTTATAGAAGCTTCTTATATAATAGGAGGGCTTCTATCAGGGGTAGGTATTACTTTTTTAATTTTCATGTTCCGATATTATCGAAATAGAAATCGTAAAAAAGAGAAGGAGAGTTTGGATTGTTTCGACTGTAACTTTGCAGCAGTCGATTGTCCTAATTTATCAAGAATGAAAAAGATGGATTGCGATTGTGATGGAGATAAAGGATTCGATTGTGACTGTATCCCGAATTAAACGTGATTATATATTGGAGGGAAAAATAATGAGGGGAATCTTGATGACTCTCCCATGTCATCGTATACCTGAAAGATGTCTTCACTTCAAAGGGAAGCCTATGCTTCTATGTGCAAGATGCTTTGCCATGCTACTTGGTTATCTCTTTACACCGATAGCCTTAGCTTTGAACATGGTTGTACCATTATGGGTACCACTCATTATGGCTGTTCCACTTGTAATGGATGGATTTACACAAAAATGGAAGTGGAGGAAGAGTTCTAATCTTTTTCGTTTTATAACTGGAATTCTGTTTGGAGTCGGTCAATCACTTCTTATATCAACTATGACTTGGGAAATTGTTCAATATTTCAAATAGAGTATGAAAAAAATCACTTCATTTAATTACTAAACTAAAAAGGATAATGAGAGCTGGCATATGCCGGCTTTTTTACTTTATAAGGTTTTATAATAATCAGGAACCTACTGGAATTACAGGTTGCCCTCATTTATTGTTCATCTGCACTATGGTAAATTAAAAAAGAAGTGAAGCAGAAGGAGAGAAATTAGATGCAATTCTTAACCTATGAACTTGCTCAGGAAATCGTTGAACGGACGATGGAAATATTAGATAGTAATATTAATGTAATGAATGAAGAAGGAATTATTATAGGGTCTGGTGATAGTGAAAGGATTAATCAGCTTCATGATGGCGCTCTTCTCGTCCTTAAAAAAGGAGAAAGTGTTGAAATTGATCAATCCATGGCAGCTAAAATGAAAGGAACAAGGTCGGGAATCAATTTACCTATCCGTTTTAATAACGAAATCGTTGGTGTTGTGGGTATTACAGGAGAGCCTGAGCAAATTAAGAATTATGCCCAACTTGTTAAAATGGCAGCTGAACTAGTGTTGGAGCAGTCATTTTTACTAGAAAGGGTACAATGGAGGCAAAGGCTACAAAGTGAGATAGTAAACCAGATTATTTCAGATGAAGACTTAAATACAGAGTGGGTAAAAGATCGTGCGAGATTCCTAGGAATCAATTTGCAGCAGCCAAGGTTTGCCCTTGTGATAAAACCATCAGATTATACAGATCTAACCAATCAAAAACTAATTAGGTCTATACAATATGAAATGAATAAGAATGATTTAATAGGAGTTACTTTTAACAATGAAATTGTGATCCTAAAAGCATCATCTGTATCTGAATCTATAAAGGAGTTAACACCTTTCTTGAATCGCTTATTAAAAGTATCCGGAAGCAAGTTCCTTATCGGGATTGGAGGCCTGGCGGAAAGTGTAAAAGAAGTAAAGCTTTCATTTCAACAGGCTAAAAGTGCCGTTTTCGTGGGTAGCAAAATCCAGCCTAATAATCCATTCTATCATTACGAGGATTTCCGATTAGAAGTAATGCTAGCAAAAGTGGGACAGGAGGAACCGGATAAAAATATTTTCTCCTTTTATAAACGATTGCTAGATGAAGGGAAGAAGGGAGAACTAGTCGACACGCTGCAGGCATTTATAGAAGAAAACGGAGAATTAAATAAAATAGCAGAAAGGCTGTATATTCACCGAAATACATTACGGTATCGTCTTGATAGAATTGCAGAATTGACTGGAAAAGACCCGCGAAATATAAAGGATATTATTGTGTTATTTACAGCAAAGCTCTTGCATGATATTAGATAATTGTTCGTTTGCACAATTTATTTAATCTATTGCCCTACTTTTTTCATCAACCTACCCAATGAAAACAATTCGGAAAACGCTTACAATAAAAACATACTAAAAGAAGTACTGTGGGAGGTATCAGCATGGATGTTACTGTAAGCGCTTTAGGAGCGATTAGTGCGTTAATTATTGCCATTATTCTAATCTTGAAAAAGGTACCACCGGCTTATGGGATGGTTGCCGGAGCTTTAATAGGCGGTTTAATAGGTGGAGTGGATATTACGAATACAGTTACCTTAATGATTGAAGGGGCCAAAGGAATCATTCCAGCAGTATTGAGAATTATGGCTGCTGGTATCCTAGCCGGAGTCTTGATTGAATCAGGAGCTGCGTCATCAATTGCAGAAACAATTATTAAAAAACTTGGGGAGACACGTGCGCTGCTTGCACTAGCAGTTGCTACGATGATTTTAACAGCAGTAGGAGTCTTTATAGACGTAGCTGTTATTACCGTTTCACCAATAGCACTGGCAATAGCCAAACGTGCAAAGATTTCTAGGACAGCTATTTTGCTAGCAATGATCGGGGGCGGTAAGGCAGGGAATATTATGTCGCCAAACCCAAATGCTATTGCTGCTTCTGATGCATTTGGTGTGCCGTTAACATCCGTTATGGCTGCAGGAATCATTCCAGCTATTTTCGGACTTACTGTAACGTATTTCATTGCAAAAAAGCTTGTTAATAAAGGCTCTTCAGTAATGAGCCAAGATATCGAAATGACAGAAAATTCAAAGCTTCCTTTATTTATAACTGCAGTGATTGCACCACTAGTTACGATACTATTACTAGCATTACGCCCATTATTTGATATCAATATCGATCCGATGGTTGCTTTACCACTTGGAGGAATCATTGGTGCAATTGCTATGAATAAAACAAAGAAAATCAATGATTATGCCGTTTCTGGTTTAAGTAAGATGTCAGGCGTCGCTATCATGCTATTAGGTACAGGAACATTGGCAGGAATTATTGCGAATTCTGAACTGAAAGATGTCATTATTAATGCATTAAGTGTATCCGGACTGCCAGCATATGTATTGGCTCCTGTGTCAGGTATATTCATGTCAGCAGCAACGGCCTCAACTACAGCAGGTACAGCAGTCGCTAGTGGTGTTTTCAGCAGCACGATTTTGGGATTAGGTATTTCAGCATTGGCTGGTGCAGCGATGATTCATGCAGGTGCAACGGTATTAGATCACTTGCCGCACGGAAGCTTTTTCCATGCTACAGCAGGAAGTGTCAATATGGACATTAAAGAACGCTTGAAATTAATGCCTTATGAATCTTTAGTCGGTTTAACTCTTGCGGTTATTTCTACTCTCATATTTGGAGTTTTTAAGCTTTTTGGCTAAAAGTCGTGGGTCGGACTTTTGAAAAGCTTCTAACAGAAAGGAAGTTGGGATTATATGAAAATTGTAATTGCACCCGATTCTTTTAAAGAAAGTTTAACGGCTCAAGAAGCCGCAAATGCCATAGAGAGGGGCTTCAAATCTATTTTTCCAAATGCCGTGTATCATAAAATGCCAATGGCAGATGGTGGAGAGGGAACCGTACAATCACTCGTAGATGCCACAAACGGTACCATAGAGGAGCGGATTGTAACTGGTCCGCTAGGCAACCTGGTCAAATCATTTTTTGGAGTAATGGGAGACGGGAAAACAGCTGTTATTGAAATGGCTGCTGCATCAGGTTTGCATCTTGTCCCTATGGAAAAGAGAAACCCTTTAGTCACGTCAACGAGAGGAACTGGAGAATTAATCTCAGCAGCTCTTGATTTGGGTGTAAAGCATATTATTATAGGGATCGGCGGAAGTGCTACGAACGATGGGGGAGCGGGAATGATCCAAGCGTTAGGTGCAAAACTGCTGGATGAAGAAGGAGAGACTATCGGTCCTGGAGGCGGTGCGCTTTCACAAATCGCAACAGTTGACTTGAGTGGTCTTGATAATAGATTGAAGGATGTTCACATTGATGTGGCTTGTGATGTAGATAATCCATTAACAGGACCAAGAGGGGCTTCAGCCATTTTTGGACCTCAAAAGGGAGCCACTCCTGAAATGGTTAAATTACTTGATAAGAACCTATCCCATTTTGCAGATGTAATAGAAAAAGCTCTTGGGAAGTCCTTCCGGGATATTAAGGGAGCCGGTGCAGCTGGTGGTCTAGGAGCAAGTCTGCTTGCTTTTTTAAACGCTGATCTTAAAAGAGGAATTGATATCGTTCTTCATGCGATGAATTTTGAGAGTGTTGTTAAAGATGCAGACCTTGTTATCACAGGTGAAGGACGAATCGACAGTCAAACAGTTTATGGGAAAACACCAATCGGTGTGGCGAAAGCTGCTAAAAAATATGGTGTGCCAGTTATTGGACTTGCGGGATCCATATCTCAAGACAGTGATGTTGTATTTGAACACGGAATAGATGCTCTGTTCAGTATTGTTCCAGGTATTATCACACTTCCAGAGGCATTTGAATTTGCTGAGCCTAATATAGAAAGAACAGCAAGAAATGTTGCCGCATCTATGAGAATGATTCACTCAGTGAGAAGTTGTTAAATAACAGCTTCTTTTTCTTGTAATAAAAACAAGAGCTATCCTTATGTGGTTTATACAATAAAAGCCGACCCATGTTAGAGTCGGCTGTTTGATATTCATTTGCTACATAAAGCTCTAATTCGACAAAACCGATCGCCCTTTTCCGTGTGGCACACAAACAGGAGTACCAAAAATAGGGTCGCATGAAATGCTGCAATTCATTTGGAACACTTCGCTTACCAATTGACAGGTAATGATGTCCTCAGGTTTTCCTTGGGCATATACTTTTTTGTCTTTAACGGCTACGATATGATGGGCATAACGACTAGCTAGGTTCAAATCGTGTAAAACCATGACAATGGTATGCCCTTTTTGCTCATTTAGGTCAAATAATAGATCAAGGATTTCGATCTGGTGTGTCATATCTAAATAGGTTGTAGGTTCATCTAATAATATGATATCTGTATCCTGTGCTAAGGTTAAAGAGATCCATGCTCGTTGGCGCTGACCACCTGATAACGAATCAACGGTGCGGTCTTTTAAGTGAAGCATGTTGGTTGCTTCAAGGGCACGTTGAACGGCGTCTTCGTCTTCTTTAGACCATTGCTTGATAAGGGAACGGTATGGGTGTCTGCCTTGTTTCACTAGTTCATATACAGTTAGGCCTTCAGGTGAAACAGGGCTTTGTGGTAAAATTGCTAGTTTTTTTGCAATCTCTTTTGTTTTCATTTTGGCGATTTCTTCACCGTTAAGCAGAATATTGCCACTCTTGGGCTTTAGTAACCGAGCTAAAGACCGAAGAAGGGTCGACTTCCCGCAACCGTTACCACCAATGAAAACAGTGATTTCCCCTTTAGGAATTTCGATATCTAAATTATCAATGATGATAGTATCCCCATAACCTAGTGTTAAATTCTTTGCGGATAATGAGTGCATTGATATCTCTCCCTAAAGTAAAACGTGAAATGTTACTTTCATTTTATTTGGTTTCCACTACGTAGTCAATGATAACCGTTATCAGTCGATAAATAGACACAATTAGTATCCAAATATTTGTAAAAAAATGCTGTCCTCATGAGGAGACAGCATTTTTTAATAGATAAGAAAGTATAAATAATTGAACTTTGAACAGTGTCTAGCTCCAGCGCCCAGCGACTAGTATACTTCGCTAAACGGGCGCTTCCGCTTTTCTTATGAAAGGGTTATTTTACTAACGCACTTAAAATATCTTCAATTGTTTGCTGAGATGCAAGCAATCCTTTATTTGTCCAATTACTTGGATCATTGATGATATGGATGTTTCCATTTTTAGCAGCAGGTGTACTTTGCCATACTGAGCTATTTTCCAATGTCTCGATTCCTTGTTCTCCTTCGAGAGCTAATAAAAATACATGGTCGGCATCGAGTTCAGACAGCTTTTCAACGGAGATTGGATTCCATGATGCTGCATCAGCCGGACCTAGTTCCTGAATCAATGTTGGTTGCTTGATTCCTAATTCAGAGTAAAGCACCTCTGCGCTATGACGGTTTTGTTCGAATAGGAAGAATTGATTTCCAGCTGCCCAGATAACAGCTACTGTATCTTCACCGATAGCTTCAGATAATTGGTCACGAGCAGATGAAACGGTGTCTTCGTAGTCACTTAGAACCTTTTTCGCTTCATCTTCTTTGCCGAGGATCTTCCCGAACGTTTCAATTTGCTTTCTCCAATCCTTAACGGTTTCTTCTGTCATTAAATAGGTTGGAGCAATTTTGTTATAATCTTCATAAGTGCCTTCATAGCTTTCCATATTATTTTCTAAAATAATCAATTCTGGTGCGTGATTTAGTACTTGTTCAACTGGAAGATTCCATTCAATTGTTGGGACATCTTTTAGATCAGACTCTAAATATTCCTGAACGGCTTGTCCAATGGCCCACTTAGCAACAGGAGTAACACCTAGAGCAAGTAACGCATCTTCATGATAAGGAGCAAGGATTTTTTCAGCATTTGCTGGGATGGTTACTTCACCCATAGCTGAATCTAATGTGATTTCGGAATTTTTTGTTTCCCCTTCTGTCTCAGAGTCAGAAGCTGAATTATCATTTCCACATGCTGATATAATAAATAATAAACCAACCATTATAATAGTAAATATTCGACGGAATTTCATATTTGTTTTCAAATCAATTTCTCCTTTATGGTATAATTTCTTCGTTAATGATAATCATTTTCAATTACTGAGTCAATTCAATTTTGCAATCTTTTTTGACAATTTAAAGAATTTAGCAGAAAACAGGGGAGATCCATGCGCGAATTTATTCATCATTCGAACACATCCAAACTTATCATCAATATTATAACCATCCTTTTATTAATTGTTTCAATTGGCTTATCGGTTTCATACGGGTCAACCAATATTGCGCTTGAAACGGTTTGGCAGGCAGTATTTCATTTTAATCCAGAAATAACCACTCATCAGGTTATTCAAGAATTACGTTTGCCTCGTGCTTTTTCAGCGGCACTAGTAGGTGCTTTTCTAGCTGTTTCCGGGGCTATCATGCAAGGAATGACACGAAATCCATTGGCATCTCCATCGATTATGGGGGTTACAGATGGAGCCGCTTTTGCACTCGTACTAATGCTAGCATTTTTCCCTACCATTTCGACGATGGGGCTAATTAGTTCGTCCTTTATCGGTGCTGGTTTAGCTGTAGGTCTCGTTTTTATGGTAGGGTCTTTTTCACCTAGTGGGTTAACGCCTGTAAAACTCGCCTTAGCAGGTGTGGCAATCGGGACGATGTTACGTTCTATCTCTTCGATTCTGTCCTTACATTTTAATTTGGAAAAACAAATGGGATTTTGGCTTGCTGGTGGACTAGATGGGACAAGTTGGACCTCCGTTACCATTTTGTTAATTTCAGGTGCTATCGGTTTATTTATAGCTATTTCCATCTCGAAATCCATTACCGTGCTTAGCTTAGGCGAAGACATGGCAACAGGTTTAGGACAGAATAATTTGATGATTAAATTATTTGGAATTCTATCCATTCTCATCCTTACAGGTGCTGCTGTATCTGTAGCTGGTGCAGTTGGGTTTGTCGGACTTATTGTTCCACATATTACGAGATTCATTATTGGAACCGATTACAGGTGGATTATTCCGTCATCTATTCTTTTTGGGGCGTTGTTACTTGTTTTAGCAGATGTGGTCTCAAGACTAGTGAATGCTCCTTTTGAAACACCAGTGGGAGCCATTACCTCTCTTATAGGAGTACCCTTCTTCCTTTATTTAGCTCGAGGTAGTGGAGGTGGAAAATGATGAATGCATTTGAAGCAAAAAAGAAGAAAAAGCTGGTTGGTATCATTGTTTTATTAATCATAACGATTCTACTCATGTTTTTTGTTAGTTTAAGCACAGGGGTCATTCAAATTGCCCCTGCAGATGTAATGAAGACACTATTCAACAATGGCACGGCTCGGCAGGAGCTTGTTCTGTTTGATTTTCGATTACCAGGTATTTTGTTGGCTCTATTAATTGGGGCAGGATTAGCTATTTCAGGTGTTATCTTACAGGGAATTACTCAAAATGAACTGGCTGATCCTGGGATTTTAGGCATCAACACTGGAGCAGGCCTTGCAGTTGTTTTATTTATTTATTTTTTCAAGGGACAACTCGATGTGACGAGTTCTTTCACTATTTTTATCATGCCGGTTGCTGCTTTGATTGGTGCGGTTGTCGCTGCACTTATCATCTATGCGTTGGCATGGAAAAGAGGTGTCAATCCGATTCGGCTTGTCTTAGTCGGGATTGGTGTAAATGCTGGTTTTGCCGCTTTTCTGACCATTTTTCAATTGAAAATGGATCCACAAGATTTCAGGCAAGCGACTGTTTGGCTGACAGGAGATATATGGAATGCTAGCTGGAATTTTGTGTTTGCTTTATTACCTTGGATTTTACTATTAATTCCTATCGCTCTTCATAAAGCCCACTCTTTAAATGTATTCAATTTAGGGGATGATGTTGCCTCTGGATTAGGCACAAACGTAGAGTCTGAGAGGCGACTATTATTACTTATTGCGGTTGCCCTAGCAGGAGCTTCCGTTGCAGCAGGTGGAGGAATTGCTTTTTTAGGATTGGTTGTTCCGCATATTGCTAGAAAAATCATGGGACCACTACATCAATATATTATTCCCGTCTCAGCGCTTATAGGGGCTTTACTGTTAATGGTGTCTGATACGATAGGAAAGAATCTGTTAGCACCAACAGAAATTCCTGTTGGTATTATCGTTTCATTACTGAGTGCACCATATTTTGTTTATTTATTAATCAGGACCAAATAAATATGTTGAGAGGAAACTATTACATGAATGTTCAATCTGTCGTTGAAAATGTGCCTGATTACAAAGATTTTCTGACTGTGGATGAAATGGATGAGAGCTGTAGAAAGCTTGCTCGTGAATTTCCCGACATTGTTACCGTTTTTGAAGCAGGGATATCACGAAAGGGGCATCCCATTTTATGTATGAAAATTGGCGATGGACCAAAGAATGCGTTGTGCTTTGCTTGTCCACACCCGAATGAACCGATTGGAGCAATGACACTAGAGTATTTTTCTCGTGCGTTAGCCGAGAATGATGAATTACGAGAAGGGTTAGGGTTTACGTGGTACATGATTAAGTGTATTGATCCTGATGGTGTGCGTCTAAATGAAAATTGGTTTAAAGGACCATTTACAGTATATAACTATACGAAAAATTATTACCGTCCGATTGGGTATGAACAGGTGGAATGGACCTTTCCAATTGACTATAAAGAACTGCATTTTCACAACCCGCTTCCTGAAACGAAAACATTAATGAAATTAATAGAAGAAATTAGGCCAGAGTTTATGTACTCGTTACATAATGCTGGCTTTGGGGGCGCTTATTGGTATATCACACATGACTTTCCAGAGCTGTATGAAGGTTTAAGGAATTCAAGCATAAAACAAGGCATTCCCTTAAATTTAGGTGAGCCGGAGGAACCTTTCATAACGAAGTTTTCACCAGCGATTTTTAAAAATATGACCATTGGTGAGGCTTATGATTTCATAGAGAAATATAGTGGGGAGAAGCCGAATATTAAAAATGGTACGTCAAGTTCAGACTATGCGGGAAGCGTAACCGATTGTGTCACACTTCTGACGGAGCTTCCTTATTTCTTTGATTCTCGTATTGAAGATATGAGTGAGAGTGACATGACACGAAAAGAAGCAATCTTAAAGAGTGTGGAAGTATCTCAAACTCATTTTTCTAGCTTAGACCAACTATTGCAGAATATTCGCCCCTATATACAAAAGGAAAATCCTTTTGTAAAGCTTGTGGAGGAAGTCATCCAGTATGTTCGAGAAGGCAGTGAAGCCAAAATTAAATGGGCCAAAAGCAATCCGGAGTTTGAAAAATCGGCGAAAATGGCGGAGGTTTTTGATAACCTTTATGCGGCAAAATTTTATAATGGTTTGTATTTAGGTTTAACGGTCCGAACATGTGAACATGAAATAGAACGGCTGCAACTACTTGGAAAAAGGGATGAAGAAGCCCTCTGTAAGCTGAAGGAAGCGCATGCAAAGGGTGAGAAGTTATTAGAAGAATATTGTAATGTGTTAGAAAATGAACTTGATTACACATTTATTCCGATTCAAAAACTGGTGCGTATTCAAGTAGAGAGCGGATTAATAGTAGCCAATTACATCCGTGAAAACCGATAAATATACCTGCTCTTTATACCAATAGAATAAACCCGATTTCAAAAGTCAACTTTAGAGTTGGCTTTTTTTAAACACTAAGAAAATCTTAAGATTTGCATTAGGGGTTTATTAATATTTAGAGGGTATGCTTAGTCTAGATGAAAAACACATGGGGGGTATAATAGGTTTGAACTTATATATAGGAGTGAATGCTCATGAACATATTGGTTTGTGATGATGACAAATCGATTGTAGATGCAATAGGAATCTATTTAGAAAATGAAAGCTATCTAGTCTATAAAGCATTTAATGGTGTAGAAGCGATAGAAATGATTGAGAATCATGAAATCCATCTGATTATCATGGATATTATGATGCCTAAGATGGATGGAATTACAGCTACGATGAAGATAAGAGAAGAAAATAAAATACCTTTGATCATGCTTTCAGCTAAATCGGAGGACTACGACAAGATATTAGGATTAAATATTGGAGCGGATGATTACATAACCAAGCCCTTCAATCCTCTAGAGTTAATCGCTAGGGTTAAATCGCAGTTAAGAAGATATACAACCTTTGGAAGCCTTGAAACAAGGAGCAATGTCTATCAAACAGGTGGTCTGATGATCGATGATGAAAGGAAATTGATCACTGTGGATGGAGAGGAAGTTCATCTAACACCTGTGCAATATAAAATATTAAAGTTGCTGACTGCTAATGCTGGAAGAGTTTTTTCCATAGAGGAGATCTATGAGAAAGTATGGAATGAAACGGCCTTTAGTCCAGAAAATACCGTAACCGTTCATATAAGAAAGATTAGAGAGAAAATCGAGATCAATACAAAAGAGCCTAAATATTTGAAGGTGGTGTGGGGAGTTGGATATAAAGTTGAAAAAATATAGCCACTTACTGATAACGAAAATAATTATGTATATCTTGGTAATCGTCTGTTTTACTGGGGTTATTAAGAACATTGTGGTTGTGGAAATCGAAAATGGTGGAAATTTCGGTGCGGTATTTGAAGAGGACTATTTTCACAGCTTGTCATATGTACAGGAAAGTGAAGAGATTATTAGTAAGCTTTCCATATTAATAGAAGAATATAAGAGTGAAGAACATATTTTAAAAGGTGGAACGATTAGTGAAGACGAAATGAGGAGTACGGAAGAAACATTATACTCTGATTACCAAGCGTTCTCCAGAAGCTACAATCCTGAACAAAGTGAAGAAGCTAACTATGCAAGGTTTCAAGAGGAATATGCTGATCAACTCACCGAGGCAAGGGATGAGCTGATACAGAATGATTTAAGAGAATATCATTCCATATTACAAAGATTAGAAGAGTTTGATGGTCCGTTGTTTTATGCTAGTGATAGTGTAAATGTATACTCAAACAGCACGTTAAAGGAAAAACAACAGTTTCAAGCACATCCGTCATATATGATTTTTGAGGGATATAAACAAGAGCTGTATCCAAAAGAAGTGACGAACAATGAACATCTTTACCGGATGACAGAAAGTATTCAACAACTAAATCCAGATAATCAGGTTATATATGTATCTTTTACGGAGGAGTTTTTAGATCTTAAGATCAAACAGTGGGAAGAAAAGAAGGAAATAGCTAAAAAAAGTCTGTATGGATTACTAGCCTTTCTAATAGGATTTATCGTGTGCTTTTCCTATTTAGTACTTGTAATAGGTAGAAAAAAGTTTAAAACGCATGAGGTACACTTTCATGTATTTGATAAACTATATACTGATTTTAATGTAGTTGTATCCATTCTTCTCTCAGCACTTTGGTTTTCAATAATAGAAGACATCAATCAAACAAATATCGATGTAGTCATTATTCCATTAACACTTTCCTTTGGAGCAGTTGGATTTGTCCTCTTTCTATCATTAGTAAAGCATTTCAAAAATAAAACAATATTCAAGCATAGCCTAATCTATACGATATTTTATAAGCTTTTTACATTCGTAGGAGATGTATACGCAAGTGGAAGTGTTGGAGTAAAAACGGTATTACTTGTCATTGGGTATCCTTTATTGGTTGCGGCAACGTTTTTCATATTTCCTGTAACTTTAGGGATAGCAGCTTGGTTTGCCTTTAAGAAGGTGAAGTCATTTAAAGCAATAAAAGATGGAGTAGAAAGAATAAAGGATGGAGATATACACCATTCGATCACTGTTGATGGAAAAGGAGAGTTTGCTGTACTTGCTGGAAATATTAATAGCATTACCGATGGCCTGAAAACAGCGGTAGATAGTGAACTTAAAAATGAAAGGTTAAAAACAGAGCTCATCACCAATGTGTCTCACGATATACGAACACCTTTGACTTCTATTATTACCTATGTGGATTTATTGAAAAATGAAAAAGATTTATCAAAGATAGAAGAATATGTGGACGTACTAGATCAAAAATCGAAAAGACTAAAAATCTTAACTAATGATTTATTTGAGGCAGCAAAAGCTTCTAGCGGGAACATCCCAGTGCATTTTGAACAAATAGATATTGTATCATTAATAACCCAGGGATTAGGAGAAGTGAATTCGAAAATCGAAGCCTTGGATTTAGATTTTAAGTTGAACTATCCAGAAAATAAAGTATATATCAAAGCAGATGGAAAACTTTTATGGAGATCCCTAGAAAACTTATTATCCAATATCTTTAAATATGCACTGAGAGGATCAAGAGTGTATATAGATATTGAGGACTTAGGGAAAGAAATACTTATCACCTTCAAAAATATATCAGCATACGAGTTAAATATATCAGCAGATGAATTGATGGAACGTTTTACAAGAGGTGACGAATCCCGATCTAGTCAAGGCAGTGGCTTAGGGCTGTCGATCGCAAAAAGCTTAATTGAAATCCAAAAGGGAAGATTTGATATTCAGGTGGATGGAGATTTGTTTAAGTCAAGGATTTATATGCCTAAAGATAACTCATGAGCTTAAGACAAACCTTCTTAGAGAACAAAGCATCCCGTTACATAAGGGATGCTTTGTTTTTTCATTAATTACCTAAGAAAGATGTTTTAATAAACTCTAACTGCTTCTCAAGTGTAACCGGGTCACTAAAGGATGCACCTTCACCAGGCATTTCAAACACTTGGTTGTTTTTTACAGCTGGAATGTTTTTGTAGGTTTCTGTTTCTTGGAAAGAAGTGTCTGCATCTGAGTACTTACTTATAATCACATAATCGCCTGCGTATTCAGGAATCACTTCAGTAGATAAGGCATAGTACCCAGACTCAAGAGCAACTTCTTTAACTTTTTCAGGCATTTTTAGTTTCATGCCTTGGTAAATGATTTCTGTGCCACGTGCCCAGTTTTCACCAAATACATAAAGGTCTTTGCCGTAACTTTCCATGACAGATACAGTTGCGTCTTCACCAATCTTAGCGCGAATTTCTTCACCTGCAGCTTCTACACGCTTGGTAAAGTCATCAACCCAGCTTTGAGCTTCTTTTTCTTTATTTAATAATTTTCCAATTTCGATGTGCTGCGTTAAGTAATCAACTTTCCCCCAAGTGTATGTTACAGTTGGAGCAATTTCTTTTAATTTATCAAGGTTTTTGATATTGGATAGTCCGATTATTAGATCGGGTTCTAATTCAATGATTTTTTCTAAGTTCTCATCTGATACTTCTTCCACATCTTTTAGTTCTTCTGCGAAGGTTGGATTATTTTTTGACCATACATCAACACCAACAACATTCACTCCTAAATCTAATACATTTCCAGTAAAACCAGAAAGAAGGATGACTCTTTGTGGATCAGCAGGTACTTCAACTGGGCCTGTTTCAGATTCGTATGTAATCGTTGTAGGTGTTTCTTCTTCTTTCGGAGCCTCTGAACTGTTATCCGTTTCTTCTGTTTGTTTTCCGCAAGCACTGATAACAAGAACAAGTAATAGTAAAAATGGAACTAATAGTTTTTTCATGAGGGTTTCTCCTTTAATAATATATTTCGTAACTGAAATTTTATTGATAATGATTATCAATATCGTTTATGCTTTTAATATAAATCTAGTTATGTAGAATGTCAATGATAATTTCAACAAAAAAAGAAGAGAATAGGAAATACGTATTACTTCTTATGTTGGAGGAAATTGGAACATTTGTATAGAATTATTGGTTAGACATGCCTAACGGAGGTTCCACAATGAAAAGAATATCGTTGATGCTTTCCTTACTAATTATCATCATATGCGGTGGAATTATTAACGAAGCCCAAGCTTCCGTAATCATCAACCAAGAAAAAGTAGGGAAATATAAGATCTATGAAAATATGGAAATACTTGAGGATAAGGAGGGAAATCTTACGATTGACGAAGTGTCCTCAACCACTTTTTCCAACCAGTTTACAGAAAATAAAGAAGGCATTCCTAGTTATGGTTACAAGTCTTCTGTCTATTGGATGCGCTTCGAAATAGACAATCAACTTAACGCAGATGAATACATCCTAGAATTCCCTTATGCCCCTCACGATTCCATTACTTTATTTGAACAAACGGGAACGAATAAGTATACAGCCTATTATGGCGGTGATTTACTTCCGTTCTCCGAGAGAGATCGGAAACATCGGCATGTGACATTCGAATTATCCCTACCTGAAAAGGAAACCAGAACATATTATGTCAAAATCCAAACTGAAGGTTCTTTACAGCTCTCGGTTTTATTATGGGATGAGGAAACTTTTTCGGAAAAAAGTTTAATAGAGTATCTTCTCTTCGGGATATATTATGGGTCAGCACTCGTCATGGTTGTTTATAACATCTTTTTATATTCCTCCTTACGCTTACGGAGCTATTTATGGTATGTCCTGTTAATCTTCGCAGTTAGTATGACACAATTAACGCTGAATGGATTTGCTTATCAATTCTTATGGCCGGACTTCCCATGGTGGAATAATCGCTCGATAGTTTTTTCCATTGCTTTCTCTAACTTGGCTGGAGCCTTATTTGTTAATAAATTTCTTGATGTTCGCCAGTATGCAAAGGGTTGGAGCAGAATTCTTCATGTGCTTACAGTATTCAATATAGTGATACTCGTCGTGTTAATGATGTCCTATTCTCTTGCATTACATCTTGTTACCCTTTCTACCATTCTCTTTATTCCTGTTGTTCTAACTACGACAATTCTTTGCTGGAAACGAGGGAATAAGGCTGCACGCTTTTTATTTTTCGCGTGGTTTATCTTTTTGCTGACTGGGTTAGTATCCTCCCTATCAGATGCAGGAACTTTGCCACTGAATACTTTTACAAGACATGCCTCCTTGATAGGATCACTTATCGAAATGATTCTCCTTTCATTAGCACTGGCTGATCGAGTGAAAATCATTCAAATGGAAAAAGAAAATGCAGAAAGAGCCGCGCTTTTATTAAATGAAGAGCTCGAAGAAAGGGTACAAAAAAGAACGGAAGAACTGCAAATCAGTACAGAAAAGCTGGTAAGCATGGAGAGGTCACGTCGCCATCTATTATCGAATATATCCCATGATTTAGGTACACCGATGACGTCTATTCAGGGGTATGTCAAGGCGATGTTGGACGGGATGATTGAACCTTGTGATCAAACGTATTTGAAAATCATCCATGAAAAAACCATCTATATTGATCGGTTAATACAGGATCTATATGACCTTTCCAGATTAGAAGAAAGGCAGGCAAGTTTTTCTTTGAACAAAGTATCTGTTCAGAAGTTTATTCAGTTTTTATATCAATTTAAAGCTGATGTTAATAGTAAGAACATTGCCTTTCAGTTTGATAGTCAGCTTTCACAAGAACAAAATGAATGGGTTCTCTCTATGGATTTGAATCGAATGAGGCAAGTGATGGAGAATTTAATTTCGAACGCCGTTAAGTATACAAAAGAGAATGGTTCCATTAAAATTGATGTCATTGAATATGAGGAGTTTTTTAAAAAATTCCAAGAAAGAAAGGGACATCAAGAGGAAATCGCTGTGGCCTTGGAGAAGAAAGGGAACAGTCACAGTCAGAGCTTAGTCATTGGTGTTCATGACAATGGAAAGGGAATTGATACGGAGTCACTTCCTTATATATTCGACCGTTTCTATCGAGCGGATGCTGAACAATATGATTCGTATCGGAATGCTGGACTTGGACTGGCTATTGCAAAAGAAATTATTGATTATCATAATGGAATGATTTGGGCAGAAAGCTTGGAATCACAGGGAAGTTCTTTCTATTTCACATTGCCTATCTACACTGGGAAGCTGGGGGAGAATAAATGAGGACCGTTGTTATTGCTGAAGATGAAGTAGATATACAGAATTTATTGAAGCTCTATCTTGAACAGGAGTATCGTGTGATCTCATTTGCGAATGGAGAAGAGGCACTAGCTGGTATTCTGGAAGTCATGCCAGATCTTGTGATTTTAGATATTCTCCTTCCTGGAATGAATGGATTCAAGGTTTGCGAGAGACTACGAGAGAAACAAATCCACATCCCAGTGATTTTTTTAAGTGCCAAAAGAGAACAAAGTGAAAAAATCCGTGGTCTAGAGATAGGTGCCGATGATTATATCACGAAGCCATTTGATCCAGGAGAATTAATGGCAAGAGTAAAAGCGCATTTGCGTCGTAGCACCCAGCAGACAGCGTCTGAAGAAGAGAACACACATATGATTACATGGGGAGAGTTACATATTGATATAGAACAATATGTGGTAACCGTTGGGGGGAAATCCGTCCACTTATCAACGAAGGAAATACAGCTGTTAATTTTACTCGCTTCCAATCCAAGACGAGTATTTAGTACGGAGCAGTTATATGACTTAGTTTGGGGCGAAGACCAATTTGGTGATTTAAAAACAGTGTCCGTTCATATCAGTACCTTACGAAAAAAGATTGAGCGAAATCCGTCCAAACCAGATTATATAATTACAGTAAGGGGATTTGGATATAAATTTCTTCCGTAAAAGTTTAATTTTCTCCTTTTATTATAATTTTCCAATTTCTTAACTTTAATTTAACCTTCACCATTTATGATTAAAGCTATGAGACTGGAATGATATAGGAGGAAAGCCATGAAAGAGATTCAGAATCTTGACGGGGAATGGATTCAACTAATCAAACAGGCTAGAGATATGGGTATGTCCCTAGAGGAAGTACGTACATTCTTACAGTCTATCATGGACGGGAAAAATGTTACTGAGATCGTGGAGATGTTAAGTCAAAAAGTTTCTTTTACATAGATCTTCACTTCCCTCATTCGCACTACTTGTCACCCTCATTAATTTGAAATATCTTCCAAATGATTTATATCCTAGTAGTTTATTGTATGTCCCATTTATATAGTTTTCCATAACTAGATGATTTTGATAAATAATAAAGAAAATCCAGAGGAAACAGAATTCCTCTGGATTATTTCTATTATTAAATTATTTCAACGCATTCACCGCATTTATTGCTCCAAATCCAGATTCTCCATCATAGCCCGGTTTAAACCAGTCGTCAGCAGATTTTTGAATAATTTGCTTAACTTGAGCAGGGGAGAGAACATCTTTCCCGTACTTGGCAATAATGACTCCAGCAAGACCAGCTGTTTTAGGAGCAGCCATAGATGTACCTGCATAGAAGGCGTATCCTCCTGGAACCGTGGATAAGCATAATTTATTGCGGTCTCTTAAATTGGTGTCGCCTGTTTCTAGCCAAGCTGTACCGTAGTCACCGCCTGGTGCGATAACATCAATTTTACCAACACCATAGTTAGAATAGAAAGTGAGATTCTTTTCTTCACCACCTGCAGCTACACGAATCAATGATTGGCTGCTTGGGCTTCGATGTGTTGCACCTTGATCATCTCCAGAAAGTTTCCCAGGACTTGAGATGTCAACGCCTGCATTTCCTGCAGATCCGACTACCGTTACTCCATTCTTAATCGCGTATTGGATAGCGCGGTTGAAGAGACGGACATCAGCAACAACTTCTTGTGTTGCATAGTCAGGGTTTTGGAACCAATCGTAACCACCAAGTGACATGTTAACGACATCCACATTGTCATCAGCCGCTGTCATTAATGCATTGGCAATATCAGAAGTGTAAGCTCCTCCCGTTGGTCCAAACACTCTATACGCAGCAACTTTTAATTCTGGACCGATTCCTAGTACTCTACCATTTCCGGCAATGGATCCAGCCACGTGAGTTCCATGGCCATCTTCATCCATTGCACTCGTGATACCTGGTACAAAAGATTTTCCGTAAGCATAGTTTTCCTTAATATCAGGATGTGTATAATCAATCCCTGTATCCACAACGGCTACAACTATATCCTTTCCATCCTTCGCTTCTCCAGTTCCACCTTCCAAATTCCAAGAGGCCCCATGGTTTGTTACTTGCTTAATATCCCATTGATAGGTGTTATATAAATCATTTGCAGGTGTAGCCGTGAAATCATCTTCAAGAACTTCCACATTTACTGGGGCTTCAGGATAAATGGTGCTTTCCACACCAGCATCTAGTACGACTGTGCTTTTTTCGATGTCTACTAGGAAGTTAGGGTTATCTGAGTTTACCTTAACAGCACCTAATTTCGGTAACGCCTTAGTTACTTTACCACCAGAATTTTTTACTAGATCTTGATAGTTTGATGGAAGATTTGTATCAGATTTAAAGATAACTATGTAGTCCTTGTCCACCGCTTGAGCTTGAGTAACCCCTAAGCTTCCAAAAAAGGCGGTAGCACTCAGTGTTGCTGTTAACGCACCTGCAATCCATTTCTTCTTCATTAAAAATCCCCCTATTAAAAGAATTTTCCAACAACCTAATTATAGAATTCACTTACATAACGCTCAATGGGTGCATTTTGTTTAAACTTGTCATTACTTGTTCGAAATACAAAAAAGTTTCGACAACCGTAATTTAAGTAGGGCAAAAAGTCCTTCATTCTAATTATGAAGGACTAAATATCAGCCAACTCTTAATTACTCTTATACAAATCCTTTATATCCTCAATTTCCTTCAATAGGCCATCTTTTAAAGTAATTTGTGGATCGTAATTTAATAGTTTTTGAGCTTTTGTAATATCAGCCCATGTATGACGTGGTTCTCCATAAGTAGATCCTGTATATCTACACTTAAGTTTTTGGCCAAGAGCGTCTTCTAAGATGGATAAGCAACTTAAAAGGGAGGCCCTTTCTTTTCCGCCGATATTGATCGTTTCTCCTACAATGCCATCCGAGGTAGCTGCAGAGGCAATTGCGTTTACACAGTCGCTGATAAAAGTGAAATCCCTTGTTTGCTGTCCATCTCCGTATATTTCTATTGTTTCGTTAGTAAGTGTTCGTTTAATAAATTTATGAAAGGCCATGTCTGGTCGCTGCCTCGGGCCATAGACGGTAAACAATCGTAAGATCGTGACGGGGAGCCCATCGTTTTGATAAAATACTCGACACAAATGTTCACCAGACAATTTCGTAACCCCATATGGAGATAGTGGTGTTGGTTCGGAAGTTTCCGTTACTTTTCCATCCTTTTGACCGTAGACGGAAGAGGTCGAGGTATAAATGAATTTTTTTATCGGAAACTTAAGGCATGCTTCCAATAACGTTTGAGTTGCAATAATATTATTGGTTACATACAATGTGAAGTCCTGACCCCAGCTAGATCTTACGCCGGGAACACCTGCCAGATGGTAGATGATATCTACTCCCTCAAGTAAGGTGTCCCAATTAGCATGTTGTATATCTTCTTCAACAAATGTAAATCTTGTAGAGTGAAGTAGGTTTTGAAGGTTTCGTTCACGAATCCATCTTGAAGTACCAACTGGTAAAAACACATCAATACCTATCACCTCATTTTGTGGGTTTTGTAGCAAGCGCTCACAGAGATGAGACCCGATAAAACCTGCAGCCCCTGTGACAAGAATTTTCATAATGCACACTCCCTTTGGCTGCTAATTTTCGGAAGGAGTTCTCTCCCAGACTGAAAGGATATTATTGGCTACATGTTTCCAAGTGAAATTTTCTTCTACGAGTTTTCGACCGCGAAGCCCCATGTCCCTAGTAGACTCTAAATTTGCTAGCATTTTATTGAGGTGGTTTGCGTATTCAATAGGATCTTCAGGATTTTGAACAAGATAGCCATTATCATTCAGGATAATTTCTGGATTACCACCTCTAGCGGTAGTGATAAACGGAAGCCCTGCTGCCATGGCTTCATAATGAACTCTAGCTAGTGGTTCTTCCCAGATGGATGTGCAAACAAAGACATCTGCGGCACAAAACCAATTGTGAACCTCATCTGCTTGAACATATCCTGTAGTAATAACCGGGATAGGGGATCTTTCTGCTAGTGCACGCGTATAGGAGATGTAATCACTAATCGAATCGTCACTATACCACGCTGCCCCTACGATAACGAGTACAGCATCTTTTGATTTAATATGCGACATGGCCTTAACAAGAACATGTGGCCCTTTATTTCTAGAGAGACGACCGACAAATAAAATAATCTTTTTGGACCCTAAGTCGTATTTGGAACGAATGGCTTTTCTTGCCTGTAGAGCAGATTCAGATTTTGTCCAAGGAGCAAATCTGGATAAATCTACACCGGAGTAGATCGGGAAGATTTTGGGTGCTGCTTCTGGAAAATAAGATACAATGGTTTGCCCAATATATTTACTAATGGTTATGATTGTCTCTAATTTTTCTACAGCTGCTGCTCCTTCAGCCCGGCTAATCTTCTCTGGTTTAAACATATCATTATGCATGCTTAATATGATTCGAGAGTTAGGAGCGAGTTCGCTTACTGGAAGGACCAGCTTTGGGCGATTAAAAATGTGTATGATGTCGTATTGCTCTTCTGTTTCTGACAAATATTTCACAATTCCTTGCTTGTAAACATCTAGTAACCTTTGAGAGTCAATACGGACGTAACGAATGCCATTAACAACCTCTTCATCCGGTAGATCCGGATCTGTTCTGCTGATGATGGTAACTTGATGTTGCTCGCTTAATAAGTGGGAAACACCGCATATATACGTTTGGATAGCGCCACCTCGAATATTAGGGACAGGTAGCATTTCTGTACAAATCAGCAACACATTCATGTGCGTTCTCCCTTCTTCTTATTTTTCGTAGAAAGTAAACTTTATTTTTTCTCTTTTGTCTTTTGTTCGTACTCTAGCTTTTTCCGCTGGACTTTTGCTACAATACTTTCAAATTCAGCATTGGACTTTTGTATCTTAACTAGTTTTGACGAAGAGGGACGCTCGGTATTTTTAAGAGCTTTGGACGGTTTCTCTTCATTCATTTTCTTTAACAATTTTGGGAGATCATCTTCTAGAATGGATTTTAGAAGGAGATCGAGGTCGACCAAAAGATCTTTGTTGCTACTACTTTTAGACTTGAGGGACGGTTCCGTTCTTCTTCTTTGAATTCTTGAACGTAAACTTTCTCGTTCTTGTGGGGATTTCTTTACTTCAGATTCCTTTGACTTTGATTCCTTTACTTCAGATTCCTTTGACTTTGATTCCTTAGACTTAGACTTAGACTTAGACTCCTTAGGCTCTTCGAAAGTGGACGGAACGTTTTGTTGTGCTTTAGATGTATCGGACGTTTTGAATTCATTATTATTTTTGACTAGTAATTCTGTATTGCCTAATACGACAGCACTTGGAGTTACATCATAAATGACTTCTTCCTCTGTATAATCACCTGGAAGGTACTTCTCTTTGTCTTTGGCTAATTCGGATAGAACCTCCCATTTATTGGATTCTGTTAGAGTGATTCTGTCTAAGATGGCATCAAGTTCAGTGTTCATAAAAGTCACTGGTTCGAAAACGACTTCTTTTACATGTTTATAAAACTCATTTGGAAACGCCATATCAATCCATAATAATTCAAAGGTTTCTTGGTCGATTGGATTTGCTTGGTGGTAGGCGTCTATTACACCTCGTATCCATTCGAGA
The DNA here is from genome assembly GCF_003586445.1 of Bacillus sp. Y1. Taxonomy (NCBI): domain Bacteria; kingdom Bacillati; phylum Bacillota; class Bacilli; order Caryophanales; family Bacillaceae; genus Bacillus; species Bacillus sp. Y1. The sequence continues at coordinate 760,013 of NZ_CP030028.1, forward strand.
TCCCAGGTTCCCATATCATCCATTGTGCTTGTAATAATTTTTCGCAAGTCACGAATAGGTAAATCATAAGAAACTCCATCCAAGTCGATGACCCAGATTCCACCAGGTCCTTGTTGTCCATTTGACCAGCCATAGTCTTGGTGAGCTAAGCCCCAATGTGCTTCCCCTTTTGCAATCATTTTTCGATAAGCGGATTGCTTGAATTTTTCATACATTTCAAAGGCTTGCTGTTCAAATTTGTCTACAACCGATAGTAAGTGTGGACTTGCGACCGTTTCAGGGTAAGCATGGGCAATATCTCGGAACCAACCTATTTTTTGAATCATTTTCTCGTAATATTGATTCCATCGATACAGTCGAGAGGACTTTTTTGAGCCGGCTGGTGGAATATATCCTTTTGTATGACGGTGGAATTCTCCTAGACCATAGCAAAGTGCAGAGGCACCCTCTAAATCAATTTTCATTAGCTGTTCAAGAGGAGTTACCCAATCGGTGACAATCCATAACTTGCCTCCTGCCTGTACGTAGAGGTGATTTTCCTTTGTGGGAATAAGGGAGGCAACTCGTGCTCCCTGCTGAACAACATAAGCTTGCGCACCAATACTAAATAAACTCCTTGTTGGCTGGCGGTGAAGAACCTTGATACTGCGTGGTCCGTGGTTGGTCTCTATTTTCCATATTGCTCCACCTTTATCGGGCTTCGAGGTGATAAGAGTCATTTCGGAGACGGTCATATCATAATTTGATATGACTTCATAGGCTAATTTCTCTAGCTCTGGTGGGACATATTGTTCTAGGTCTGCCTCGCTAGTGGCTGAATCGACTAGATGATCCCACGGTTCAATCGTATATTCATGCACATTTTTTTCCTCCAATCTCAAGACAAAAAACTAGCTTGCTTATTTATATGTCAGAGAGAAGGACATGGAATGGGGCATTCGTGGAGCTTTAGCGTAAGAATCGGGAAAAATTGGTCATTTACCTGAGTTATACGTGTTGAATGAATGGGTGATCAAACTAAGGGGAATCTATACCATATGATTGATATGAACGAAGGGGCTATATCGAATGAAGGTGTTATCCATGATTCAACCATGGGCAAGTTTATTTGTTCTAGGAGAGACACAATATGAAACAAGGACTTGGAGGACCAATTATCGAGGTCCACTAGCTATACATACTAGTAAAAAAGTGGACAGACATTCTTGCAGTCATCCGAACATTCATAACCTACTAGCGAAGCATGGTTATACAGCCAGTAACCTACCTACTGGAGTCATAATCGGTACATGTATCCTGAAAAATTGTATTAAAGTCACTGAAAACCATAACACATGGGCACTCTTAGAAGACGGACGGATAGTTGAAGGAAATGATTTATTTTTAGGAGATTATCGAGTGGGTGGTTATGTATGGGAAGTCGAAAATATGAAGTTGCTAGAAGAGTTCCTACCTGCCAAAGGGCAGCTTGGAATATGGGAGTATAATGAAGATTCTCAAAACTCACCTAAATAGGTTATAATTAAGACAGGTTGTGACAAAATACAACATTTTTCACTATTTAAGCAGGAGAATCAGACAGCTAAAGAGAAAGTATGAAGAATCGTATAGGAATCGAAAAAGAATGAATAAGAGTATGGGGGATAAAAGGTGCCTTATCAATTAAGTAATAATTTTAGGTTGTTTTCATTGAATTCAAACCGTAAGCTCGTTAAAGAGATGGCGGAGATTTTAGGTTGTAAAATGGGAAATTGTTCTGTTTCACAGTTTAGCGATGGAGAAATTCAAATTCATATTGAAGAGAGTGTCCGCGGCTGTGAGGTATTTGTTGTTCAATCCACTTCGTACCCTGTGAACGATAATATTTTAGAGCTTTTAATTATGATTGATGCGTTGAAAAGAGCTTCCGCAGGTGTCATTAATGTTGTGATTCCTTACTACGCATATGGTAGACAAGATCGGAAGGCACGTTCTCGGGAGCCTATCACTGCTAAGCTAGTAGCCAATCTATTAGAATCTGCAGGAGCAAATCGAGTTCTTACAATGGACCTTCATACTCCTCAGCTACAAGGTTTCTTTGATATCCCTGTGGAGCATTTAATCGGTGTGCCCGTTCTTGCACAATATTTTATGGAAAAAGGGCTAGAAGATATGGTCATTGTGGCTCCACATAACGGAAGTATCGGAAGAACTAGAAAATTGGCGAACAGTTTAAATGCCCCTATTGCTCTTATTGATAAAAGAAAACCAGAAGAAGGCGGACATGAAACGTACGATGTGATTGGAAATGTAGAAGGCAAAAACGCCATCATTATTGATGACCTCATTGATACAGGAACAACCATCACGTTTGCAGCAAAAGCATTAGCCGAACACGGTGCAAAAGCCATCTATGCTGGCTGTACACATGCAGTATTTACAGGGAACTCAATTGAAAAAATTGAACAGTCACCAATTAAAGAACTGGTTGTAACTAACACGATTGAACAACCTGAAGAGAAGCAACTCGAGAAAATCACTTGCTTATCTGTTGCCCCATTGCTGGTAGAAGCGATTGACCGCATTCATAGTGAAAAAGCGGTAAGTCCATTATTTGAATAACGAAAAACTCTATCCGAGTTACAAAATTTGAATTAACCGTGCTATTCGAACGGTCATTCGCACTTAAATTAACAGGCTATTTGATAAAAAAATGCTTGGAACAATGTGTTCTCCAAGCATTTTTAACATTATTTTACTAAGTTTGAAAGATAAACGGAAAAATTCCCCTTAAAATGGGAAATACCAACATTTCCCTCAAAATAGGAGGAGTTTTTCCGCTTATATGAACCTAACCTTTTGATTTAGTTAAATTTAGAGAAGTTAAACGGAATATATCCGCTTATATCTGCTTTTTAAGCCCCAACTATATACAATAACCGGAATTTATCCGCCTATGAATTCCTAAACCTCTGCGAAAAAGTCAACTTCTACAATATTTACTAACTTGAATATCCAAAACCTACTAACACTTTCCGCACATCAAAGACTCAATTAAATTTGCAAACAATTCAGTTGCGAATTGGACTGCTAATTTTGTTTGTTAATTAAGTTTTTATACTCGAAAACCGAACCTGTCACGAGTAAAGGATAGAGTTTTTTTGTATCAAGCATTATTGATACGCTTGAATCATCTTAACAATGGCTACACATAGACCTAGTGCACTTGCCTTAAGTTTGGCAGGGTGGTGCCGCTTACTTGCATAAAGGTAAATCAGGACCATAGCAAATCCCATTGGAAACCATAAGATAAAATCTCCCCCGTCCTCAGTTGAAGTTGAAAAAAGGGGACCAATATTCGTACTAACTAAAAAATATATAAACACAGTAAAACTGCGATTTTCAAGTTCTTTACTCCATCTATAAAGTAAATATAATATGCCAATAAATAATAAAGGTATTAGGATATTATAAATAAGCAGAAGAATCCATCCTTTCACCAATGAATACATATATTGTATCACCTCATATGGTAAAATTGGAAAATAATAGTGTTTGTTTTGTGACGTAAAAACGGGGGGTGGATCAATGACTGTAGACTTTACTTTTAACATAATTACCATCATCTTAGATCTTATAGCTTGGGTGAGTATAGGGATAATCTCCTTTCATATCTATCAAAAAAAAGCTATTAAACTAAAAGCTTGGAAAGTTATCGTCGTTTTATACATAGGGCTTTTTTCATTTAATATAAATTGGCCCATGTTTGATACGGTGGTAAAGCTTCCTATATTACCTCTGGGTGTGTGGATATTGTATTTCATTCTAAAGAGGAAAGAAGGAAGATGGGAGACATACCGATCGCATGCTTGGTTAGGTTTTGGGGCGAATGTTATTTTCATAGCAACGACATTACTTGCTGTACCGTTGCAGCATGTATTTTATCCTGAAAAGGTAGCAACTACCTATCTATCAAATATCGAGAATGCTTATTCGATTCCAGTTCACCCTTCTGCTACTGAGAAAAAGGTAAATAAAGTAACCTTAAAGGATCAACTCCCTAATATGACGGTTGAAATGGTGTATAGTCAAGATTGGTATGAAGAGACTTATATGGAAATGGAATCTAATGAACGAAATGAACGATTCCCATATCAGCTTACAGGGGTGACATCAAAGTGGGGAAGTGGGAAAAGCCCAGTTATATATATTGAAAATGATGGAAAAGGACTACTGATAAAAACGAAGGATAAGGATTTTTATTTTAGATCAGCCGATTCGTTTATTGAGGAGGTCAATTGATTTTGAAAAAGAAGAATATGTGGCTACTCATAGCTTTCGGTGCAGTATCACTGACAACTTTTTTAGTTTATTGGTTCTTTTTTTGGTCGCCTAAACCATTTCCCTCTAATGAGCAAATCGTTCGAGAGATTAATAGTACCTATGAAGAAGCTGGAGCAAAGGTGATTCAAGATATCTTATTTGTTGACACGCATCATGTGGTTGTCCCATATATTTCAGCAAATGAGGATTATGGACTAAGCTACTGGCGCTGGAGGAATCATAAATGGCAAGTCTTAACGATTGATACAAAAGGTGAACCGAAAGTGTGGAAGGTAAACGGAAATGACCTTACTTCGTTCACTATTGTTTGGAATGCGCACCCGGACGATCATCTGCAAGCGATTCAGTTTTACTTACTTAGGAATAGAAACTATGGGATGACCAATGGAGTGGAACATTATTCACCAAGAATTCAAATGGAAAAGGAAATCTCATTAAGAGAAAAGTCTTACGGAATATTACAACTACCAAAGGATTGGGCTCTCGTTTTAAGTTCAGTATTAATAGAAGATAGAGGAGGGCAATCTAGCTTATTCTTCAATGACTTATTTCCTTCGCAAAATGCATATTTTGGTTGGATCCCTTATGACCAATCGGGAAAAGAAGTCTTTCCAGAACGAACAGCGAATGGGAATACGTATGTTGTAGATGATATTTACCAGGAGCATGTGATGATATTAAATAAAGTTGATATAGAAACTCCGGAATGATCATCATAAAATGGAGGGTATAGCATTTCGCAGATAAAGGTGATGACATGATACACAACTATTCAGGTGAAACGATCAGTTACAATATAAACTACAAAAAACGCAAGTCTATTGGAATTTCCGTTGATGTTTATGGAAATATTGAAGTCCAGGCTCCTAAAGGAACAGCCAATGAGTATGTGCTTTTATTTATCGAAGAAAAATGGGACTGGATTCAAGAGAAGTCTAAGGAAATGAAGGCGCGAGCGCTTGGACCGCAGGAAAAGGTTTATGACCATGGCGAAAGTTTTCTTTATTTAGGAAACACCTACCCCATCCAAATCGTTCACGACGCCAATCTTACGCAGAATCATGTGAAGTTTGAAGAAAATAAACTGTTTATCTATGTAAAAGAGTTAGAGGAAGAAAAAATTAGACAGGCACTAAAGCGCTTCTACTATCAGCAATGTAAGACATTAGTAGAGAAGAGTATTAAGTCTTATCAAAGCAACTTTAAAATAAAGCCAAAGGTGGTCCGTATTAATGACAGCAATCGTACGTGGGGAACTTGTGATTCCAATCAGCAGTTAACTTTTAACTGGAAGCTTGCGATGGCACCCCAAAGGGTAATTGATTATGTGGTTGTGCACGAAATGTGCCATATGTTGCATTTAAATCATGATCGTTCTTTTTGGAGACTTGTTGGGAAAATTATGCCGGATTACAAGGAACAAGAAAATTGGCTAGCTTTTTCTAGTTGGAAAATGACAGTATAGTAAGGTGAGAGTCCTCATTTATGAAGGCTCTTTTTTTATGTCACCAATTGGTTGATTTTACAATTTGCATTCATATATCTATCCATCAATATTGCGAGTATAATAGTACTAAAGTAGTAATTATTCCAATTACGAAAAGGCAAATCTACTGAAAGGTAGAGACGCAAAACCGTGGGTCTAAGGTGAAAGCTAAGATTGCCAGGTTATCGAATACAGCCAGAGATGGCTTTCACGAAGTGCTAACATGCTACGTGAAATTGGAGGAAGATCAAATGAATAGAGAAGAGATGTTTGATAAAAGGTTACTTATTCGTGATATATTGAATACCCTATGGGTTATTATTGGACTGTATTTGTTAGGAACAGGTATACACTTTTTTCTTACTACTTATGATAAGTGGTTATTTTTTTTAGAAGTGATATTATTTCCATTATTTAAATTTATCGCTGTCATGGCATGTGCAGAGCTGTTTATGAGTAAATTCCGGAAACACACGGAGTACTATATCATGATTGTAATTACTCTTTTTATTAGCATCATAATTATTAGTATTTACGATAAAGTAATTTTGATGGTTTTACTCATTACACCTGTTCTGGTCTCATTGTTTTTCTATAATAAAAGAATCATTCGCTTTTCAGTGTTTATATCGATCCTCACTTTTTTATGCATTTATTTTTTTTATGAACCGGTACATGCTTCTATGGATACAGCAGATTTGATTATTATTATCTTAATTTTATTAGGGATTTCACTACTTATATACAGCCTCATGAAACATAGTGATCAAGTGATGAAAGATTTGTTAATAACAACAAAAGAAAAAAATGATCTATTCTCTAAAAACATTCAAATGGAAAGGCTTTCCCGGTTAGATCCTGTTACGGAGTTATATAATCACAGGTCTTTTCATGAACAGTTGGATTCGATTGTTGGTTTACGTTCACCAGAGGAGTTAAACGTTCATGTAGCCGTCCTTGACATTGATAATTTCAAACAAATCAATGATACGTTTGGTCATCGAGCAGGAGACAGTGTAATTATAGAAGTCGCAAGGCAAATTAAATTTTTCTCTGTTAGCGATGACTTTCCTTCTAGGTACGGAGGAGAGGAGTTTGGAATTATCACAATGGGAACGTCGGAAGAGGATTTTATTAAAAGGGTGGAAAACATCCGGGAGAGTATTGCAAACACTAGTTTCCCTGAGCTCAAAGGGCGTAACGTAACAATCAGTATTGGTGTACAAAAACTGTTGCCTGGAATGAACAAGGAAGATCTCTTTAGAGGGGCAGATACAGCACTTTATACAGCAAAGAGAACAGGGAAAAATAAAACGGTAATTCATTAGGACAAGATAAAGGAGACAATGGGGATTTAACCATTGTCTCCTTTTTTTGCGGGAAAATTGAAGAAATTTGACTCCATATCGTTGTTATAATCGTAGGTAATAAATAGTAGTTTTTTATGTAATGGGGGCGGGGGAAATGGACTATAAAGAAATAAGAAAGATGAGAGGTAATCAGCTTCTTGTAACCAATGTGATTATATTTTTAGGTGTACTATTATTTTTTACTGTAGCTAAGATCACTATGATATCAATCTCTCAATATTTCGTGTTTTTGGGCATCCTTTTGGCAATTCGAGGGATTATAGGGCTTGTAAAAGGAGAAACGACAAAGTCAGTGATACCGATTTTCGAGAAGATAGCAGTCTATGAAAAGGGGAAAATGGGAAGTGAATGGTACAAAGAAAGGAAAACAAATTTTATTGGAAATATCATGATGGGTGGCTTTATGTTTCTGCAAGCTTACTGGAATCATAGTTTATCTGAGCAACCCTTTGAACTGGATGTCATCTTTATGATTACACTTTTACTTTTCATTCTATTATTAATAAATATCGCATCTGTCATTCGATTTCGGAAAATCGACCGTTCAATAAATAGTAGTGAATTAAAAGGCTATACTCGAAAATCAAACCTAATTGGAGCAGTAGTAGGTATTATTTTTGGTGTAATTATCGCTGCAGTCACAATTTTCCTTATTGTCTCTTAACGATAACTAGTAGGCAAAGAGGGCCCCTTGCCTACTAGCAATTTTACGTTTGAATTACCTTCCAATTATCATTCACTGTAGCTGTAATGGTTCCATACTTAGAAAAATAATTCGCAAGCAGTTCGGTCATGTCGATTTGAATCTCTCTTATGACTTTCTTTCCTTTATACATAGAATAATTCCCACCACCGGTAGCGCGGTAATTATTCATGACCACGTGATACTTTTGCTTACGATCCAAAGCTTCACCGTTCTTCATTAGAGAAACAATTCGTTCACCAACTGGTTTTCCAACATCAATTTTGTATTGAATTCCTTCCCACATATCGTAATTATAATGTTGAGGCTTAGGGTCGATGAATTGGGGATTTACTGCTATTTCTCCATGTTTGTTTACGATAAAATAAGTAGCGCTTTTTTCTAATCCATCCTTAATATCCTGACCCGTTAGCTCTAATACCGTCAACGTATTTGGATAGATATAATTTGAAACAATATCCCTCATCGTTACGTTCGTTGGAAGGCCAATGGCATGATTGCTGAACAGAGCGGTGTTGGATATATCAACGTTACTTGCTTCCATTTGTACCTGGTTGATAAATTCTATAAAAGGGTGTTCCTCTATACGCGCAAGAAAAGGATCTTTTATGATCATATCGCCTTGAATACGCCCGATGGGTTGATCGAGCCATTTTTGCGTTTTTTCTTCGTAAGGCAGAATCAATCGTAATATTTCCTCATCTTCTTTCCACTCCTTAACCGGAACAAGAGAGGCTTTTTTAGAAAGACACTTCCATTTATGATCACGATCCAAAGTAAACTCTATATCAACCTGCCCCATACAAGCTCCACTGTTTCCAGGTTGTACAATCGTAACACCGTTTAGCTCATCGGCCAATAAGCGGTGCTGATGTCCCGTTAATAACACATCAATACCTTCTACTTCTTGGCATAGTTGATAGGCTTGGTTTTCACCTGTGATCGCTTCGGTTGGTTCTCCAGTTTTGAGGTTTCTTTCAAAGCCACCATGGTAGGAAACAACGAAAAGATCAGGTTGTTCGTTTTCTTTGATATGAGGAATCCACTTTTTAGCACTTTGCACTGCATCCTCAAATTCTAATCCTTCTATATGTTCTGCTTTCTCCCAGTTTGGGATATAAGGTGTTGTTAAACCTAAAATGGCCAACTTTATGCCTTCTGGAAGTATTTTAATGGTGTAGGGTTTTCCAAAGAAAGGTTCTTTTGTTTGATTGTTAAGTATATTGGCAGATAAAATGGGAAATTGAGCTTCAGAGACGCTTTGTTTTAATGTGGATAGGCCATAGTTGAACTCATGGTTTCCAATGATAGCTGCATCATAATGTAGTTTGTTAAAAGTTAGAATAACGGGATTAGGTAAATGACTTTGCTTTTTTACATAGTGATAGGTTAATGGTGTACCTTGAATACTATCACCATTATCAATTAGAAGGAGGTTCTCTTCCGTTCTACGGAGGTGTCGGATATAGGTAGCGATTTTGGCTAAACCAATGGATTCGTATGTATTGGTTCCATATAAAATAGGGAAGATCTGTCCGTGGGTATCACTAGTTTCTACTATTGTTAGTTTCGCGTAATTATGCTGATTCATGACACTCGCCCCTTTCCCTTTCATGGTGTCATTATACAGAAAAAGGTGCATGACCACAAAGGGTCAGCACCAATTATATTATTGCCATTCGGTATGAAAAATTCCATCCCGATCATTTCGCTCATACGTATGTGCTCCAAAATAATCACGCTGGGCTTGTAAGAGATTCGCATGTGACCGACCGGTACGATAGCTATCGTAGTAGGTGAGGGAAGCACTTAAACAAGGGAAGGAGATCCCTAATTGAATTCCCTCACATACGATATTTCTTAATCCTTGTTGGTATTTCTTGACCTTTTCAGCAAAGAAAGGAGCAACAAGCAAGTTAGAAAGCTTTGGATTCTCTTTATAAGCTTGGCTTATGACATTCAGGAACTCTGCTCGAATGATGCAGCCACCACGGAAAATTAGCGCAATATCTTCTAATGGAAGATTCCAATCATAAAGCTCTGAAGTCGCTTTATATTGGTTGAAGCCTTGAGCATATGCACAAATCTTCCCCATATATAAAGCTTGTCGGACGTATTCAATATATATTTCTTTGTTCCGTTTCGAGTGCAGGGTGGATGGTCCTTCTAACATTTCTTCTGCGGCCACTCGTTCTTCTTTTAAAGAAGAGACATAACGAGCAAATAATGATTCGGTAATGATGGATGTAGCTATTCCATTGTCAATCGCTTGAATACTCGTCCATTTACCTGTTCCTTTTTGACCGACCTTATCTAGAATCACATCAATAAGTGGGAGTCCAGTTAAATCGTCTCTTTTTCTTAAAATCTCAGTTGTGATTTCTATTAAGTAACTCTTCAATTCCCCTTGATTCCAAGTTTCAAAGATATCAGCAATTTCATCAACAGATAAAAGCAAGGTATCTCTTAAAAACGAATAAGCTTCGGTAATGAGTTGCATATCGGCATACTCAATTCCATTATGGACCATTTTTACAAAATGGCCAGAACCCTTTGGTCCAATATATACACAGCAAGGGGTCCCGTCTACCTGTGCAGCAATCTTTGTTAGAATAGGGGCTACTTTATCGTACACTTCTTGGTCTCCACCTGGCATGATGGAGGGGCCTGTTAAAGCCCCAACTTCTCCACCCGAGATTCCAATTCCTAGGTACCCAATACCTCTTGTTTTTAGGTCATGAAATCTGCGTTCGGTATCTTCGTAGTGGGAATTTCCGCCATCCATGATTACATCGCCTTCTTCAAGAAAAGGAAGTAAGGACTGAATCACAGAATCAATCGGAGCACCCGCAGTGACCATAAGAAAGATCTTTCTAGGCGTTTCTAACGATTGAACAAAATTCTCAATATCATAGAAAGGGTGGATAGACTGACCATCTAGTTTTTGAACAAGCTGATCAGTTAAGTCCCTTGTATAATTGTAGACGCTTACTTTTTCACCGTTATTAGCCATGTTTAAGGCAATATTACTTCCCATAACCCCTAAGCCAATGACTCCAATGGTATTGTACATCTAATTTCGACTCCTTTTATACGAACAAGCTTAGTAATAGAATAAATCCTAATCCAGCTACAGAAATAATCGTTTCAAGCAATGTCCATGTAGCAAATGTTTCTTTCATGCTTAAACCAAAATACTCTTTAAACATCCAGAAGCCCGCATCGTTTACGTGAGAAGCAATTAAGCTACCAGCTCCTGTTGCAAGTACTACTAGTGCAAGGTTTACATCCGTTTGACCTAACATCGGAATAACCAAACCAGCTGTTGTTAAGGCAGCCACAGTAGCAGATCCTAGAGAAATACGTAGAATTGCTGCAATGATCCAAGCAAGTAAGATTGGTGATAAAGAAGTTCCTTTGAACAACTCAGCTACATAGTCACCTACGCCACCGTTGATTAATACTTGCTTGAAGGCACCACCTCCACCAATGATTAATAGCATCATTCCAATATGAGAGATAGCTGTTGTACAAGATTCCATTACGTTTTTGATTGGAATTTTTCTTGCTAATCCCATCGTGTAAACGGCAAATAATAAGGAAATCAACATAGAAGTACCAGCATTACCGATAAAGCGAATCATTGCTAGGAAACTATTATCCTCAAAGCCCATTGTTTTTTGAAGCAAAGTAATAATCGTAGCGATGGACATTAAAATAACAGGAAGTAAAGCGGTAAACACACTGATACCAAATCCAGGTGTATCTTCAAGCTTAAATGTCTTTTGTTCACCTAATGAAGCAATATTACCTGTTTTTGTAAATGATGCTGGAACTAACTTCTTTGCAATCTTTGTAAAGACAGGTCCAGCTAAGATAACGGTTGGAATAGCAATAATGAAACCATAAAGTAACACTTCACCAATGTTTGCACCATACTCACCAGCAATAACTGTTGGTCCTGGATGTGGAGGTAAGAACCCGTGTGTTACAGATAAAGCAGCTGTCATTGGAATACCAAGATACAAAATAGAAATCTTTAATTGTCTTGAAATTGCAAATACAATTGGAATTAATAAAACTAATCCTACTTCAAAGAATAAAGCGACACCGATAATGAATGAAGCGGCTACAACAGCCCATTGAATATTTTTCTCACCAAATTTGTTTACTAGGGTCATCGCAATTCGTTGCGCACCCCCAGAGTCTGCAATCAATTTACCTAGCATTGCACCTAGTCCAAAGATCAATGCTAAGTGACCGAGTGTACCACCTAAACCTGCTTCAATGGTTGTAACGATTTCATCTAATGGCATACCAAGTGCTAAAGCAACCCCGAAAGAAACGATAATTAATGAAATAAATGTGTTTAATTTTAACCCCATGATCAAAATGAGTAACGCGATAATTCCTACTCCGACGATAACTAATGGCATCGTAGTTTCCCCCTAATAAATTATTTTTGTATTAAGCCTCTTTGATAATTGGCAATTTGTTTATATTCATTTTCTAGCACTCTTGATAAGTTAATGAAAATCGGCAATAGCTGTCTATATTCTTTTACCGCCTCTTCATTTGGTGTGTGTTTGTAAGTGCTGCCAATCATTTCAGAAGCAATTTCAAATGACTCAATTTTTCCTGTCGCAAGTAAGCCTAAAATACATGCTCCTAAACAAGAGCTTTCATAGCTTTCTGGAACAACTAATTCAGATTCGAAAATATCGGACATCATTTGACGCCATACATCTGATCTAGCAAAGCCTCCCGTTGCTTGAATGCGAGTGACAGGACCCTCCATGCATTCTATTAGAGCTAGGAAAACCGTGTATAAATTGTAGATTACGCCCTCTAGAGCGGCGCGAATCATATGCTCCTTTTTATGTGAGAGCGTTAAACCAAAGAATGAACCACGTACATCTGGATTCCAAAGTGGAGCCCGCTCGCCAGCTAAGTAAGGATGGAAAAGCAAGCCGTCGGCACCTGGTCTGACGCGTTCCGCAATCTTCGTTAATACCTCGTACGGATCAATTCCAAGTCTTTTTGCTGTTTCAATTTCTGAGGAAGCAAATTCATCTCGGATCCAGCGAAGAATCATTCCGCCATTATTTACTGGCCCACCTATGACCCAGTGATTTTCAGTAAGTGCGTAGCAAAAGATTCGTCCTTTTTCGTCGGTTTGTGGCTTCTCAATAATGGTTCGGATCGCTCCACTTGTACCAATTGTGACAGCGATTTCACCTTTGCGAATAGCATTCACTCCAAGATTGGAAAGTACGCCATCACTTGCACCGATAACAAAAGGAGTTTTGAGATCAAGTCCCATTTGCGTTGCAAAGTCAGGATGAATGTCGGTAAAAACTTGTGTGGTTGGGACCAACTGTGACAATTGATCTCTCGTAACGCCTGCAATCAATAATGCCTCCTCATCCCAATCTAAGGTTTGGAGATTCATCATGCCCATAGCAGAGGCGAGGGAATGATCAACTACATACTGGTCAAATAGCTTTTTGAAAACATATTCTTTTATCCCGATGTATTTCTTTGCTTTTGTAGCAATTTCTGGGCGGTCATTGGTGATCCAAGCCATTTTACTTAATGGTGACATCGGGTGAAGAGGTGTTCCGGTGCGTTTGTACACCTCATGACCATTCAGTTCCGTTTTAATCTTATGCGTCCAAGCTTCACTGCGATTGTCAGCCCAAGTGATACATGCCGTAAGAGGCTGGTCATTTGTATCGATAGCAATCACGCTGTGCATCGCACTGCTGAATGAAACAAACGCTATATTTTTTTGTGGGTTTTTCTTTGTGATGTTTGAAACGGCTTTCAAAACTGCTTGGAAAATTTCTTCCGGGTCTTGTTCAGCTGTTGAAATATTGGGTGTGTAGAGAGGGTAGCCAATATTCTCTGTTTGAATCACTTCGCCATTCTCAGTAAAAAGAACGGCTTTCGTACTGGTTGTTCCTATGTCTACACCTAACATATAGCTAGTCATTTTCCTGTTCTACTCCTTTAGAAAGCATTTGTTGTGACATCCAGAGATCATCTACTTTTCCTTGAACATCATCAAAATTTTGATGTAAAGATTGAACCATGAGGGTTCTTTCTTTTGTTTGAATGGCTTCAATATATAATTCGTGATTTTTAATAATTCGATCAAAGTCTTCGTACTTTTCCTGGAAACGTGCTCTCATGGATAAAAGAATGAAGCTTTCCATGACGGGTCGTAAATTGTTCCATATCATTAGCATGTACGAATGATTGATGGAACGAATAATGGTTTCGTGGAATAGGAGATCCTGATAGGAGAACTCATCGGCATCTTGATACTTAATAGCGACTTTCATCATTTCAAGTATCTTACTAAGCTCCTTAACTAATTCAGTCACATCCATTCTTACTAATCGTTCAAACACAAATGTTTCAATAAGTAGACGAACATCATATATTTCTTCTATTTCTTTTTCGGTTAACCCAATGACAACGGCACCCATTCGTTCTAGTCGAATGATGTTTTCTGATGCAAGTACTTTTAACGCTTCACGAACAGGTGAACGACTCACAGCAAAATCTGCAGCTAGTTTATTTTCAGAAATGATGGCACCGCTTTCAATTAAACCAGAAATAATTCGCATTCTAAGCTCACATGTCACACGATCGCCAGCAGAAGCCTTTGAGAGCCATTTTGATGGATATAAAAAATCCTTAGATTCGGTCATATCTACACCTTCCTGTTAATCAAGTATACTTGTATACAAGTATTATAACTCTAGGTTTTTGATTTTTGCAAGCGCTTTACAAAAAGTTTTTTTTGGAAATTTTATTAAACTAGTATGTTATCCCTAAGTAAATGCCTTATTTACAATAAAAAATGCTACCCAGATGTGAACTGCACCCCAATTGTTAGACATTACTAAAAATTGGGGTGCAGTTTTTCTATGGCTAAATTTACTGCAGAAGATAGATTACAAGCAGTTAAACGTTACTTAAGTGGAAGGGAGAGTTCACATGAAATAGCGAAATCATTAAAGACTAATCATCAAGCAATCCTTAAATGGGTCAAACAATACGAATATAATGATGTTGAAGCTTTTGTTAAGTCTTGTAAAAATTACACACAACAGTTTAAACTAGACGTACTAAATTACATGATTGAATACGGTACGTCCTTAAACGATACGGCAGCTATTTTTAAGATCCCTGCCCCTTCAACGATTACTGTTTGGAGAAAACTATTTGAAACACAAGGATTAGATGCCCTTCAATCAAAGAAAAAGGGGCGTCCATCCATGAAAAAGGAATCCAATCAACATTCAAAACAACCACCAGTTGAAGGATCTAGAGAAGCACTTGAAGCACGTATAAAACAACTGGAAATAGAAAATGAGTATTTAAAAAAGTTGAATGCCTTAGTTCAAAACAAAGAAAAATCACCAAACAAGACAAAGCACAAGTAGTCTATGAATTAAGGCATAAATATCCGGTGAAATCACTTGTAAAACTCGCTGGCATTCCACGTAGTACTTATTATGATTTAGTTAAACGTATGAATCGTCCAGATCCAGACACTGATTTAAGAGCTGAAATAAAGGCAATCTACGAAGAACATAAAGGGCGTTATGGCTATCGCCGTATTCGTGATGAGCTGGCGAACCGAGGACAAAAAGTGAATCATAAAAAAGTGCAGCGCATCATGAAAGAGCTTGGTTTAAAATGCTTAGTGCGTATGAAAAAGTATAAATCGTACAAAGGCACAGTGGGTAAAATCGCGCCAAATATTTTAGACCGTAATTTTACGTCAAGTGCACCAAATAAAAAATGGGTGACAGACATTACGGAATTTAAATTATTCGGCGAAAAACTTTATTTCTCACCTGTTTTAGATTTATTTAATGGAGAGCTTATCACATATACTGTTGGTTCCAGGCCAACCTATTCACTTGTTTCAGACATGTTGGAGAAGGCATTTGAACGTTTACCAGAAAACCACCAGCTACTCATGCATTCTGATCAAGGGTGGCATTATCAGATGAAGCAATATCGTCACACACTTAAATCAAGAAAGATAGTCCAAAGTATGTCTCGAAAAGGAAACTGTTATGACAACTCTGTCATGGAGAATTTCTTTGGAATTATGAAATCTGAGTTCCTCTACATAGAGGAATTTGAGAGTGTAGAACATTTTAAAATAGAATTACAAAAATATATCAATTACTATAATACGAAACGGATTAAGGCAAAATTTAAAATGAGTCCGGTACAATACCGAACTCATTTTACCCACGCTGCCTAATAAAATAACCGTGTCTAACTTTTAGGGGTCACTTCAATGGAGTAGCATTTTTTAAAATCCTTCTAAATATTTGGCATACATCATGTTTTTATAACGTGCTAAGTAAAAGGCATGCCTGTTATTGGCCTTTAGTGCAATATATGGATCTGGGTTTTGATGATTAATCTCAATTACATAAAGTTTTCGATTTTCATTCATTCCGATATCAAAGCCGATATTCGCAAGGTGATATCCTTGTTGTTCGAAAAGAGCCAATATTTCTTTTACTAATGTATTAATCTTTAAGAGTACTTCTTCAATCTCCTCTGAATCTAGTTTCCACACTTTTTTAAGGGTAGCAGAAGCCATTTCGGTTTGTCCGCCTGCCGTAATATTGCTTACCAATTGTCCCTTCGCACCGTATCTTGAATATACTCCAAGGTTATCCCATAGACCCCATTCATTTTTAATCATCATCACTCGAAAGTCGATCAACCGATTATCATATGTCATTAAAGGAATAGTCTGTTGTACTACATACATATAAGGTGGAAGGTTAGCTTGGAAAAAGCTCATCATTTCTTGCTGGGTAGAAAAGCTTTTTACATGTTTACTATGGTTTACATAAAAAGAAACAGCAATGTTGTCGGCTGTTTGAACCACCTTGAAAATACGCTTACCTAATCTCCCGTTTATAGGTTTGATATAAATACTTTTATAAAGCTGCAGCATATGACTGATGTCGTTAGGTTCTTGATAAAGAGTCGTTTGAGGTAACACATGATCAAACTTTGGAAGGAGTATCTTGTGCATCTCCCATTTTGAAAAGTGTGGAAAGTTAAATACTTTAGGACCTAACACTGAAGTTAAATGGTTTATTTTATCATGAAAGTTTTTATATTTTGAGGTTAAGCTTGCCTCGAGAATCGTCATAACAGTTGCTGGATAAGGAAACGTTCCGTATTTCCATGAGTCGTGTTCGGGTTGATATAAAAAACCGGAAATGGTCTGTTGCTCAGTATGAATACTTTCGAGAGAAAATACAAGAATGGCTCCACCTATCTGCTGATATCTTTTCACGAAGCTCTTATAGGTAAAAAGCATTTGTTCAACTTTTTTATCTGTCAGCTCTGTAAGAATGCCTATAAATGGACCAATCCGTATGAGATTGTCATTTAGTAGGATGTCGTATGAGCAGGTTAATGGGATTTGAAGCTCTTGGATAATATCTTCCGATAATAGAATCACATTTCCTTCAACAGAGTCTGAAACCTCTATTTTCACCTCGACGGCCTTAACACCGAATGTTAAGTTTCCGTTTCCCTGTTCAGGAGTCAAGGTAGAGTTCGGAGAAAATGTGATGGTATGCTTTGTTTGATTACATGGTTTAATATGATGCATGATTTTCACCTCCAACTTCAAGCACCTGTTTCTTCTTGTAGTATATGTACACACAAGAAGGTAGGAATGTGTTTTGCGCAAAGGATTGGAAAATGGTTAAATGCCCTTACCATAAATGGACTTTTTCAATAGAATAAACCAAAGCCACAAAAGAGAGTGGGTGACATCATGAAACATCTGCATTTAAACCAACTACTTCCTGTTTTGGGGGGAAAGGTAATTCACGGAAATGGTTCGCAAGTAATAAAAAATGCTGCAAAATACGGGGAACATGTTATAACCGATCATTCATTGGTTTTTATTGTAAAAAAAGGAAAAACGTTGCCCTTACCAACGAAGGTTTCCTCCATTACGGTCGTAACCTCCACACCTAGATTGTTGAAACATGTTAGTAGTGACACAACGATTGTCTATGTACCAGATGTAAAAAAGGCGTACTATCAGTTTATTACCTTTTACAGAAATCTTTTTACCCTACCTGTGATCGGGGTAACAGGGACCTCTGGAAAGACGACCACAAAAGAGATGATCTCATGGATTTTATCAGAAAAGCAAAAGGTGGTAAGCACCTATTTAAGTCATAATGGTTTAAGAAGAAACTTGGATTATTTATTGGAAATAGATGATACCAAGGACAGTGCCGTATTTGAAATGGGGGTTTCAGGTCCTAACCAGTTGCTGTATTCAGCCCGATACTTCCGACCACAAATTGGAATTATCACAACTATTGGCACCGATCATATTGAAGGATTTAAAAATCAAGATTTATATGTAAAAGAAAAGATTAAGATGGTTCAAGCAGTAGGACCTAAAGGGACGTTAATTCTTAACTATGATAATCCGTACTGTAGAAGGCTCAATCTGGAATCTTTTAAAGGAAAAGTCATTTATTACGGAATGGAGAAAACAGCCGATTTTTATGCGCATTCCGTGACTTTTAATCTGAAAAAAAATGGAATGGATTTCGTAATTGTTTGCAAAGAAGGGGAGTATTCTGCCTTTGTCCCAGGATTCGGTAAGCATAATGTGTACAATGCGTTGGCCGCAATTATCGCATGTTCATTAGTCGGTAAGAGCATTCCTGAAACCATTAATAGATTACAAACTTTTTCACACGTAAAAAGTCATCTTCAATTTCACAAAGGAATTAAGGGGAGCCTAATCATTGATGATACATGGAACACTAATCTTACATCCATTGAGGCAGCGCTAGAAGTGCTTAAGGAAACAGCACAAGGAAGGAAAACAATAGCAATCATTGGAGAAATAGAAGAACTAGGGGATTATTCCGTATCCGAGCATCAAAAGGTGGGAGAACTGGTCGTAAAAAACAAGGTGGATATATTAATAGCAATCGGAAAGGATGCCATTCCAACCTGTCAAAAAGCAGCTGAATTAGGGATGAACAGAGCAAATATTCACCATCTAACTAGTCATACAACCTTGATGGAGTTGCTGAATCGTATAGTCGACAAAAACACATCTATCTTATTGAAAACCTCGATGCGAAGATCCTTCAAAAACACATTAAGCCAATTAATTATAAATGGAAAAGAGTCTGATTAGAGAGTTTACTCTATCAGACTCTTTTTTTGGGTAATTAAAAACTTCGCATAATCTATAGGCGTGCTAAAAACAGATTCCCATTCTGGGTTAATTAACTTCCCCTCCTTGAACAAGCCACTAACATAGTCGGAAATAAAATTACACTCAATAAAATAAGGGGTACCATCTTTCGTAATACCTAGATCAAATCCGAGATCGGCTAAGTGTGGGAAGTGTTGTGCAAGGTAATTAGCTACATAAAGGGAAAAATCGGAGATCGTTTTAACAAGCGTTTGATAAGAAATGTTCGGATGGGTGACGTGGGCGATACTTTTTAAAGGATAAGTCGTTCCACCTTGAGCACCATTCGTCAGAAAATCGTTGTCTTGGGCTACCTTACACATAATTCCAGATACTTGGAATTCCCCTTTCAGATTTCGTTGGACCGCCACCCTCATATCAAATGGCCTTCCGTGAAAGGTAGCGAGAGGAATCAGCTTCTGAATCAAATACGTATGCTCGTGGATACGCTTCTGTAAAATGGCAGGCAATGTTTTCTGAAATGCTATTTTTTTTAGCTCTTTATCTCCCTTTGTTTTATAGGAAAGTACCCATCCGACAGGAAGTCTTTCAAGCTTCATAGTGCCTTCACCGAATTCTCCGTAGCTCTTTTTTAAAATAAGACGGTCATACCTAGTCACAAGCCTATTTAGGTTGTCTATTGTAAATAACTCTGTATCTGGCAAATGCTTTCGAATATGCGAATCCTTGTTAAGAATCTTGTGAACAGTGTATTTGTCCACATCATAATTAGGAATATTGAATACAGAAATCCCGTTTTGGGTGAGTGATTGTATATGTGCTCGGTAGGCAGGGAGATGGTCCAGAACTCTCGAGTAAATCACTTTGGGGGAAGGAATTTGTTTTAGGCGATAGTTCGTGTCTTCTTTTACATAAGCCAGCACCGTCTTTTCGTTTGGCCGAACGTCAAAAAAACGAATATAACAGGGAGTCAAGCCATGCTTTTGGGCAGTGTTTTCCCAAATGGAAAACATACTTAAAACATTACCCCTTAAATCAGGCATATTGACATAGGTTGATTTCGGGATAATGATTCCAATATAGTTGTTCACATTGATCGTACTCCTTTCATAATAAGGTATTCATTGGAGGGGGTGGAGTGACTGAGATAAGAGTGGTTTTATTCGGACAGGAGCAGTGAATCAAGGCGAAGGAGTGACCGAATGGGGAGGTGATTCGGACAGGAGCGGTGAAACTTGGCGAAGGAGAGTCTGAATGGGGTGTTCATTCGGACAGGGGAAGTTGAATCAAAGCGAAGGGGAGTCTGAATGGGGTGTTCATTCGGACAGGGGCAGGCAAACTAAACCGAGCAGAGTCCGAATGAGGAGATGATTCGGACAGGGGACAGTTAATCAAAGCGAAGGAGAGTCCGAATGGGGAGGTCATTGGGACAGGAGCAGGAAAGACTAAGCAGAGCAGAGTCCGAATGATAAGGTGATTCGGACAGGAGTAGGCAAGAGAAAGGAGAGCAGAGTCCGAATGGGGAGGTGATTCGGACAGGAGCAGGCAAACTAAGCAGAGCAGAGTCCGAATGAGGAGATGATTCGGACAGGGGACAGTTAATCAAAGCGAAGGAGAGTCCGAATGGGGTGTTCATTCGGACAGGAGCAGGCAAACTAAGCAGAGCAGAGTCCGAATGAGGAGATGATTCGGACAGGGGACAGTTAATCAAAGCGAAGGGGAGTCCGAATGGGGTGTTCATTCGGACAGGAGCAGGAAAACAAGCAGAGCTTAGTCCGAATGAGTCCATAATTAGGAATCAATATTGTTTTTTATATATAGTAAGTATCTTTAGTATTTCCACAGGAGGTATAATTCTTTTTTAATATCCTGTAAAAGGTTTTCTTGCTTAAATCAACTTTGCACCAATCATAAATGGCTTGAGTAGTTATTTTTTGATCAGGGAATAGAAGTTTATATTCTTGCACATTCCGTAAAATACCTAGGTTAATTTTCTCTAGCTCTCCACACTTTCCGCATACAAAATATTTGTTTTTGACGGATACGAAATATGAGAAACAAGTTTTACAATATACTCCTTTTTGTAATTGGTCATAGTGATATTTTGGTAAAGTGGTAAATGGGTTTTTCAGTTGATGAAGTGAGAGTAATTTTTGAGCTAGATCCTTGTGCCCTTCTTTTAGTTTTGAGGGGGTTTGATTTAAATTTACTAAAAAGCGATCTACTTGAGTGGGTAAAATAAGTGGCTGATCCATTGGAGCTTGATATAAGGTGAACTCAGAGTTAATAAAGATCACAGAGGATTCAACAAGGTAGTTTAGTTTGTGGATTTGAAGCAATTGGCGGAAGAGAGTAGAACTCCTTTTTAACTGATCTACAGGATTTTTATATTCTCGTTTAGTAGTTACTGAATAAAGCTTGTCCGATTCTAGGTAACAATCGCCTTGGAAATTTTTTATGTCCAAAAGGTAAATAACTGCCTGGGTAATAATAACTGAATCAATTTGAAAATAGGAGTTATTCACTTCAAGCAATAGGTCATTTAAAATAAACCTTTCTTCTTGGAGATTTTCTATCAGTTGGTCAAACTTCACCTCGCCCGCAAATCCCTTTTCAAGATTTAAATAATGAAACTTTTCCTTCTCTGTTAACTCCATACGTGTGTTTAATGATCGTAAAGTTAGCAACTCATCCGATTCGGTTCGACATTTCAGAAACATAATCCACTTCCCTTCTTTATTTCTAATCCCATTTTATAAAAAAATTCAAATTCTACAATTAAGAGATTTGAACATTTACAGAACATTAACCAAACATTTACCTCCCCTCTGTTTTTGTCGGTTCCCCTATTTGCGACAATAATGAGTGGAATTGTCCTACATAAGTGATTCAACCGAAACAAATCCTATATTTGGGAGGTAAGTATATGTTAAAGTCAAAAGCAATTCTTGGACTGGCAATGGCAGGGGGAGTATTAGCAGGAACGCTACAGTTAAGTGGTATACCTGTGCTGGCAAAAAACGAGGCACAAATTCTTCAAGAAGAAAGTGTCAACGGTAAACTGAGCTATATCGGAAACTACCAGACCGGAATGAGCAACAAAGATGGTGGAATTGCAGAAATCGTAAAATACAATAAAGACAATCAAAAGATGTATCTCGTAAACGGTGCAGCACAATCAGTAGATATCGTTAGCATAGCTAATATGACTTCCAACAAAAAAACAGAGTTCAAGATCGATACTCGCCTTGATATTGCTGCTATGGGACAGGCACATGGATTTGCGAGCGGTGATATTACTAGTATTGATATCAATACAAACGAAAAAATTATTGCAATTGCTGTCCAGGGCGCAACTTATAAGGATCATGGAAGTATTGTGATTCTGAATTATGAAGGAAAGTACATAAAACATTTCGAAGCGGGCGTACAGCCAGATATGGTTACTTTTTCTCATGACTATAAATACTTACTGTCTGCCAATGAAGGTGAGCCAAGGGAAGGATACGCTGAAGCAGGAGCAACTGATCCCATAGGTTCCATTACCATTATTGACATAAAAAAGGGTGTAGATAAAGCAACGGCGCAAACGATTGGTTTTGACAAGTTCGACTCCAAAGAGGCAAGAGCAGCCCTTGTGGAAAATGGGGTGTTATTGAAGCCTAACACAGCACCTTCTGTTGATTTAGAGCCGGAGTATATATCTGTTTCAGATAACAGTCATTACGCGTATGTATCTCTACAAGAGGCCAATTCAGTAGCGACAATCGACTTAAAAACTCAAAAGATTGTAAGTGTCAAAGGGCTTGGATTCAAGGATCATAATTTAGAAGAAAACGCTCTTGATGCATTAAAGGATGGTCAAGTAAACCTCACCGCACAAAACCTTTATGGTACATACATGCCCGATGGAATAGCCTCGCAAAAAATCGGTGGTAAACAGTACCTCTTTACGGCTAACGAAGGCGATGGCAGAGAATGGGGTGAGTATGAGGATACAGGGTCTTATTCATTCCCAGGCACCTCTTTTAAAATCGATACCATATTGAATACCGAAAGAGACGGACTTGAGGCTGATAAAACGTATATTTATGGTAGCCGTTCCTTTTCAATTTGGGATGCAGGCACGATGGAGCAAGTCTATGATAGTGGAAGTGACTTCGAAAAAGTAACAGGTGAGCTTTATCCTGAAGCCTTTAATTCGTCCAATAATAAAACAGAACTAGATTCTCGCAGCGGGAAAAAAGGGCCGGAGCCAGAAGATATAGAAGTGATGAAAGTAAATGGCAAGACGTTCGCTTTTATTGGGTTAGAAAGAACGGGCGGCATCATGATGTATGACGTCACAAATGTGGAAAATGTAAAGTTTCATGACTATGTTAACTTAAGAGATTTCACAGGTACAGACGTATCTTCAAGTGGTGATCTTGCACCAGAAGGACTGTGCTTGATAGAAGCAAAAGATGGCCCAACTGGGAAGCCATTAATGCTCGTGGCGAACGAAGTATCTGGTAATGTAAGGGTTTTTGAAATCAATGGAAGATAAGTTTACTAAAAACAGAGACCTTCTTGTAAGGTTTCTGTTTTATTTTGTTAGAAAAATGGAACTTATCAGAATAATCTCTGTTAGATTTTCTTACAGAATTGTTGGTCATGTGAGGAAAGGGTGCTATTGTTGTTTCTATAGAAAATGACCATATAAAGAGAGGATTACAATTGACATGGTAATGAGTCTCACCTTAGATCAGGTAACAAATCTAACGTATGAACATCATGAGATAATTAAAAACATGTCTACTAATCTTCAAGTAATAGCTGATATTTCTCAAGCAGATGTATTTATCGACTGTTTATTACCTGGGGGGAAAGAAGCCATTGTGGTGGCTGAAGCCAATCCGAACACCGCTTCTTCATTGTATAAGGAAAGCGTGCTAGGTCAGGTGGCAATAGAGGAAGCTGAACCAGGAGTCTTATTTAGTTTAAGAAATGGGAAACCGGTGATTGGTTCAAGGGGGATATCTCAGGAAAATATCGTCATGCAGCAGGATATTGTTCCTATTACTGATAGTGATGGAATGACGATAGCTGTTTTAATAAAAGAGCGGGACATTTCAGAAATCATTCGAAATGAACGAAAAGTAAAGTCTTTAATGAAAACAACTAATAGTAAAGAAAAGGAAAGGTTGGTGCAGTCTCTTGTCGTGCAAGAAATTCACCATCGTGTAAAAAATAACTTACAGGTTATCTCGAGTTTACTACGACTACAAATGAGAAGATCTTCGTCACAAGAGGTTAGGGAAGTTTTTGAAGATAGTCTTTCACGAATTGCAAGTATGGCACTTGTTCACAATTATTTAGCGAAGGATGGATTAGAAGAAGTAGATGTCAAATTTGTAATGGGGCAAATTGCGACGCTACTTGTCTCTTCATCGACTATTCCAGGACAGGATATTCAAGTAACTGTTCAGGGAGAATCGTTATTTTTACCATCAGACAAGGCTACATCCCTTGCACTTGTTGTTAATGAATTGGTCCAAAATGGATTAAAGCATGCATTCCATTCTAGAGAAAATGGGAGAATGGAGATTACCATTAATAGTAGAAAGCAGATGGTCTATATCATTGTATCTGATGATGGATCGGGGATGGCAGAACAGTCCAGTGATCAACCGTCATCTACTTTAGGATTGCAGTTGGTAAGAATGCTAGTTGAAGAGGAGTTAGAGGGGGTTTTATCTTTTTTTCCTTCAACTCGTGGGACAAAGGTGTCAATTATGTTTCCGATCATAGATAGGGTGATAGAATGATCCAATCAAAAATACTTGTAGTTGATGATGAGCCTATTACGAGAATTGATATTAAAGAGATTCTTCAAGGCAAAGGGTACGAGGTGGTTGGAGAAGCTAAAAATGGGGAAGAGGCGGTAGAGAAAGCATATTCTTTGGAACCAGACCTGATTATAATGGATGTGAAAATGCCGAAAATGGATGGAATCAAGGCCTCATCTATTATTAAAGGATTCTCAAGCTCCTCCATTCTTCTTCTAACAGCCTTTAGTCATGATGAGCTTGTAGAACAGGCGAAAGAGGTTGGCATAAATGCCTATATCGTCAAACCAATAACAGAAAAAGACCTTATCCCAGCTGTTGAAATCGCTCTGTTTCAGCGAGAACAAAGCCTTATCTTATATAACAGAATTGGGAAATTAGAGCAACAAATGAAGGATCGAAAACTGATTGAAAAGGCGAAAGGTATTTTAATGTCACAATTGGAATGTACTGAGGAGCAGGCTTATCGCCATATGCAAAAAGAGAGTATGGAAAAACATATTCCATTAGCTAAATTAGCTGAGAGCATGCTAGAGAAAAGTAAATAAATATCCAAAGCAACGGCGCTTTGAATTAATTCAACTATCTTTTAAGAGGTGGGGAATTGATTTAAGGCGTTTTTTGTTTTTAGGGAGTGGAGAAAGTTGGGAAATTGGATCACAAGTATCGGACTTGATATTGGAACAAGCACCACAAAATTCATTGTAAGTCATCTATCAATTGCGGAACAAGGTAGTCCTTTTCATTTGCCAACCTCTCAAATTATTGACCGTACCGTTGTGTATGAAAGTTCCATCTACACAACACCCTTAACATCCAATCAAGATATTGATATGACAAGTTTGGCGATCATTCTTTCAAATGAGTATGAGCAATCTGGCATTCATTTTAAGGATGTCAAAGCTGGTGCAGTCATTATTACAGGTGAAACCGCCAGAAAAGAAAATGCGGAAAAAATTATTAACTATTTAGCTGACCGAGCAGGAAATTTTGTCGTTGCCACAGCAGGAGCGGACCTAGAAGGCATTTTAGCTGGAAAAGGTTCTGGTGCCAAGGATCGTTCAGAAGAAATCGAAGGAATTGTTGCTAATGTCGATATTGGGGGAGGAACGGCCAATGTTGCTCTGTTTGAAGCTGGTCGAGCAATTCAAACCTTCACCTTTCATGTAGGTGGAAGGTTAATCCGAATCAATGACCAAGAGGAAGTCGTGTACATTTCGGAATACTTAAGGCCCTGGCTTGAAGCCAACCTCTTTTCCACTCAGACAGATAGAGGCATTACATTTAATGATCTGAAAGAAATCTGTACACGTATGAATCAAAGCATGATTTCCTTTCTTTCCGGTGAGCCAAAATACCATGCAAATTTGTTGCTGCTTGAACCAATGGATCAAACACTTCCGCCTATTAAAGAGGTGATTTTTTCCGGTGGGGTTGGACATATGATGGCTGGGAAAGAACCCATTCAGATGAGTGAGGTTACAACGTTTGGTGATATCGGCCCGTTACTTGCTTCCACCTTATTAAAGGTAAGTAAGTGGTCGGAATTAAACATATCTGAAGCGAAGGAAACGACAAGAGCAACTGTAATTGGAGCAGGAATGCAAAATACAGAATTAAGTGGGGCGACGATTTTTGTTCATGAAGACCTGTTACCGATTAAAAATCTTCCGATCGTACGGATCATGGTAGATACGCTAGATTTTGAAACGATAGCTTTTGCTAATCAGCTAAATGAAGTAATGACACAAGCAAAAAAGCTTTATGAAGTGCAGGATCCACCATTTGCTCTAGGTTTGTTAGGGAGGGAGTATTGCTCTTACCAAACGATGAAAACTATGACAAATACAATCTATCAACTCTTCCATCGCCATTTTCCAAATGCTACTTGTCTTGTAGTCATTTGTGAAAGTGATATAGGAAAGGCGCTCGGTCAATCATTAAAGAAGACGAGTCAAGAGGGGATACAAATTATTTGTATCGATCAGGTGGATTTTTTACACGGAGATTATATTGACTTAGGCTTACGAACAGCGGGGGAAGCGATCTCTCTATCAGTGAAAACTCTAGCTTTTGGATAACGAGGAGGAATCTAGCATGTATAGAAAAACAACCTTATATGGGCTCACGTATGAGTTTCATAGCTTAAAAGAAATCATGGCAAAAGCAAATGAGAGCCGATCAGGGGATGATCTAGCAGGGATTAGTGCCGAAAATATGAAGGAAAGAATGGCTGCCAAGCTCGTGCTAGCCGATATTCTCCTTTCTGATATTCGGAATACACCTTTATTAGATCCTGACACAGATGATGTCTCAAAGCTTATTGAAAACAATGTGAATGAAGAAGTATATCAGATGGTTAAGAATTGGACCGTAGCTGATTTACGAGAATATATTTTGAGTGACGAGCAGACGGGCAAGGATTTGCTCACATTGGGCAGTGGATTAACTAGTGAAATGATTGCTGCAGTAGCAAAAATCATGTCTAATCTAGATTTGGTTCAAGCGGCATCAAAAATAAAGATTATTACGCATTGCCAAACAAAAATTGGCCAACAAGGAGTTCTTGCTTCAAGAGCACAGCCGAATCATCCATCCGATCACTTAAAGGGGATGACAGCATCCTTATATGAGGCTTTAAGCTTTGGGATTGGTGATGCGGTGATCGGAATTAATCCTGTTATTGATACGACGGAAAATATCTCTGCTTTATTACATGAAACAAAGAAAGTGATTGATCAATTTCAGATTCCGACTCAAAACTGTGTTTTATCCCATGTTACAAGTCAAATGCGTGCGATCGAAAAAGGAGCTCCGGCAGATTTAATTTTTCAAAGTCTGGCAGGTACTCAAGCAGGAAATGAGTCCTTTGGAATATCGCTCTCCATGCTAGAAGAGGCAACAGCAATGATTAATGAAAAAGGAACAGCAACGGGTCCAAACCGCTGGTATTTTGAAACTGGCCAAGGCTCGGAACTTTCGTCTGGTGCTCACTTTGATATAGACCAGGTGACATTAGAATCAAGGTGCTACGGTCTAGCAAGAAAGTTCAGCCCTTTTATTGTGAATACAGTCGTTGGTTTCATTGGTCCTGAGTATTTATATGACAGCAAACAGGTGATACGTGCAGGGTTAGAGGATCATTTTATGGGAAAAATGCACGGTCTTCCAATGGGGGTAGACGTGTGTTATACGAACCATATGAACGCAGACCAGAATGATATGGATACGTTGAGTACCTTATTAGGAGCAGCCGGTGTAAATTTTGTCATTGGTGTTCCGATGGCCGATGATTGCATGCTCAATTACCAGTCCTTAAGCTATCACGATATCGCGACATTACGAAGCATTTTACGCTTAGAACCAGCTCCGGCATTTAAGGGATGGCTTGAGAGGCTTGGATTAATGGAAAATGGAAAGCTAACTAAGCTAGCGGGAGATCCGACATTCTTCTTACATAAAGTATAAAAGAGAGGTGAACAGAAATGGAGAAACATCAGCTTGAAGCTTTAAAGAAATTTACTCCTGCTCGAATTGGAGTAGGTCGGACCGGAACAAGGCCTTTAACAAAGGACTTTTTATCGTTTCGGATTGATCATGCAGCGGCTGTTGATGCCGTGTATGGAGAGGTTTCCTCACAGTTACTACAAGAATTTAATCTCTTTACAGTAGAAACATGCTATGAAACAAAGGAAGAGTATTTAAAAAGGCCTGATAAAGGCAGGGTTTTATCAGTAGAAGGGGAACAGCTTATTCGCGAAAGGTGTATTCATAATCCTCAAGTGCAGATCGTTATTTCAGATGGTTTAAGTGCTAGTGCGGTCAATGAGAATGTACTTGATGTGTATCCAGCACTCTTAGATTCTCTTTCTTTCTATCAAATTGATGTGGGAACACCGTTTTTTGTAAAAGGAGGGAGGGTTGCTTGTATGGATGCCATAGGAGAAATTCTAAAACCGGAAGCCTTTATTTTATTAATAGGAGAAAGACCAGGCCTTGTATGCGCCCATTCACTTAGCGCATATATGTGCTATCGACCACGAAAAGGAATGAAGGAGTCGGAGAGAATGGTGATATCCAATATTCACCGAAATGGAACACCACCGATTGAAGCGGCCGCTCATATCGGAACCTTGGTCAATAAAATGCTCGAGCAAAAAGCGAGTGGAGTAAGTCTTGTTGTGTAACTAAAAACATCCATAAAGGGGGAAAATAGAATGGTCATGGTTGGTGAAATTGTTATTTATATTATTATGGCATGTGCAGTATTAGGAGCCTTTGCCGCTATTAAAAACAGTGAGCAAGGGTTAGGGCAACAATTTATGGAAGGCTTACAGGCAGTTGGGCATATATTTGTCCCAGCAGCTGGTATTATGGCTTCCATTCCATACCTTTCCTGGTTTATTAACAAGGTATGTGGTCCATTCTTTGCAAAAATAGGAGCGGACCCAGCAATAGCCGCCACTGCGATTCTTGCTACTGATATGGGAGGATATCAATTAGCACAAGAGTTAGCCACCTCTTATGAAGGCTGGATTATGGCAATGATCGTTGGATTTATGGCAGGCGCCACCATCGTATTCTCGATTCCGATGGGCTTAGCGATGCTTGATAAACGTGATCATAAATATATGGCCTTAGGTGTGATGTCTGGGATTTTAACCATTCCAATTGGTGCATTTATATCAAGTGTGTTGGTCGTTTTAACGAATTCTAAAATTAGAGATGCTATATCAACAACCACCGATTCAACCTATCAATTCACGATCAGCTATTTAAAAATATTTGCCAATCTATCTCCATTGATTATTTTTGTCGTTGTTTTAGCGGCTGGTTTATACTTTTTACCAGATGTAATGATTAAAGGATTTATGTGGTTTGGAAGAATCATGGATGCAGGGATTAAACTGGTGTTAGTGTTCTCGATTGTAGAAATCTTCACAGGTCTGTTTTCGAAGGTGTTTGGTTCTTGGGGCTTCCATCCCATTATGGCTGATGCAGATGACCAGTTTCGCGCACTTGAGACGGCTGGTTATATTGGTATTATGTTAGCTGGGGCATTTCCGATGGTTTATTTGTTACAAAAATATGCAGGGAAACAGTTGGAAGCAATGGGGAGAAAGATTGGGCTAAGTAAAGAAGGAAGTGCGGGATTGGTGGCGACCATTGCGAATATTTTAGCGATGTTCAAGCTAGTTCGTACCATGTCACCAAAGGACAAAGTAATCAATATTTCGTTTGCTGTATGTGCAGCGTTTTTACTGGGAGATCATCTTTCTTTCACTGCCAATTTCCAACCAACATTAATTCTTCCAATTATTATTGGGAAGCTAAGTGCAGGTGCAATCAGCATTGGATTAGCATATTGGTTATCGGTACCGAAAGCTTTGGAATTAGAAAAGAAAGATCGAGAAGCTGGAATTATTGGAAAACATGAATATAGAGAAAATGAAGTGGAAATGAAGGAACAAGCCGTTTCCTAACTAGTAGGTTGGTGGTATTCACCAACCTACTTTTTCTATTTATTGCAGCTCGGTCATTTTTCGTGACACTAATGGATAAAAATACGTTTTAGCAGCAGTGGTCGTATTTCCTCCGAAAAAATTCGTTCCTGGACAAGGTTTCACTTCATAGCTTTTTGCATTGTCTAGCACCCTTTGCCCTGTTTTATAATTCCACCAATGATGATAGGTGATGGTATCGACTGAAGGGGCGAGGTTAAATTTTAGGCAAAGCAAGGCTGTAATGTACACAATTGTTTCCTTTTGTTCAGCAGTCATCACATCTTGCCCTTTATCAAAATTGCCTACATTTTCGATGGCGATGCCTACAGAATTGGCTTTTGCCCCAATCGAACCTTCTGGAGCCATATCAAATGGGCGGGATACAGCTATTTTTCCATCAGGGAAGGTTGTGATATTTTGTGCGATCGTCTTCCAGTGCATTTGGTTTTTATGATAATTTTCCATGCCTTGAAGCAAACGGAAATGATTGGAACCATTGAATCGTTTATAAGCTGGAGCCCATGTATGATGCTGTTGAATGAGGCTGATTTTCCGATGAAATTGACTATTTAATAACCAATCCTTGAATTGTTCCCTCGTCATTAAAATATGTTGCCCCTGCTTTTGCGGGGGAGTACTTACTTCCTGGACACTTTCCGTTGCTAGAGCCGTGTGAGTGGTGAAAAGCAAACAAAAAAGCAAACCAAATAGAACTCTTCTCATCTGTTTTTCCTTTCTGTTTCTATATTGTCTTTTTCATTAATAGTTTGTTGAGGTTCAGTCCAAATATTCTTATTGCTTTTCTCTAAAACAAGGGGAAAGGTATAATAAAAGGGAGTTGTTGGACATTAAAAAAGTACATTTATGCTTTGAAATCAATTACGGGCCATAAAATAATATAAAAAAGCTGAAAGAAGTGAAATATAAGATGACTAAAACAAATGAATCAGGTTGGAACTTCGATAACAGCTATACCAAACTGCCAGAGTTCTTTTATTCAAATACAAATCCAACACCAGTACGGTCACCTGAAATTGTGAAGTTTAATGAATCTTTGGCAACATCACTGGGCTTACACGCAAAAGCTTTGCAAACGGAAAATGCTGCAGCAATTTTCGCTGGAAATGACATTCCCGCAGGAGCCTCACCGATAGCTCAAGGGTATGCGGGACATCAATTTGGACATTTTACTATGCTAGGAGATGGTAGGGCTATTTTGCTCGGTGAACATATCACCCCTACTGGTGAGCGATATGATATTCAGCTTAAGGGTCCAGGTAGGACACCTTACTCGCGCGGGGGAGATGGTCGTGCTTCACTTGGGCCAATGCTCCGGGAGTATATTATTAGTGAGGCGATGTATGCCCTCGGGATACCTACAACCCGTAGCCTAACAGTGGTATCTACAGGACAACCGGTTATTCGGGAAACCAACTTACCTGGTGCAATTTTGACCCGTGTGGCTTCTAGTCATATTCGCGTGGGTACATTTCAATATGCCGCGAAATGGGGATCAGTTGAAGATACTCGAGCACTGGCTGATTATACAATTGCCCGTCATTATCCTGAAATTGCTGATCATGAAGAGAAATATCGTTCTTTTTTAAAAGCGGTCATTAACCAGCAAGCAAAATTGATTTCTCAGTGGCAGCTTGTAGGATTTATTCATGGTGTGATGAATACAGACAACATGACAATTAGTGGGGAAACGATCGACTATGGTCCTTGCGCATTTATGGACACATATGATCCAGAGACCGTATTC
The DNA here is from genome assembly GCF_003586445.1 of Bacillus sp. Y1. NCBI lineage: Bacteria > Bacillati > Bacillota > Bacilli > Caryophanales > Bacillaceae > Bacillus > Bacillus sp. Y1. The sequence goes on from NZ_CP030028.1 coordinate 792,252, forward strand.
AGCTCCATAGATGCGCGGGGGCGGTATGCTTATGGAAACCAACCAGGAATCGGAGGTTGGAATTTAGCCAGATTTGCTGAAACACTATTGGATTTGCTTCATGACAACGATGAAGAAGCTGTAAAAATCGCTCAAGAGGCCATATCTGAATATCCAGAGCTGTCTCGCCAATATTGGCTCGAAGGAATGAGATCAAAACTAGGGCTATTTAATGCAGAAGAGCAGGATGAAACGTTGATAAATGATCTTCTAAACGTGATGAATCAATACAAAGCCGACTATACAAACACCTTTCGAGCGTTAACCCGTGAGGCACATGAGGAGTCGGTTCTTCAAGGAACATCAGAATTCAACGCCTGGTATAAGCGATGGAAGGAAAGACTTAGTAGGCAGGAACAATCAAAAGAAGCTGCACTTGAATTAATGAGAAAAAGTAATCCTTCCATTATCCCAAGAAATCATCGAGTGGAAGAAGCCTTGGATGCTGCTCAGCAGGGTGATTATAGTGTTATGGATAAGTTACTAGAAGCTTTAGCAAATCCCTACGATTATACCAATGTGGAGGAAGTGTACTGTAAACTCCCAGACTCAACTGGCCTTCCTTATCGAACATACTGTGGAACATGACGGAGAGCAATGCTACCTCTATTGGTGGCATTGTTTTATTTTTGGGAAAATTATAAATACACGTATGACACTAGAAAAGCAAAACTTAATTAGATAAAATGGAAAAGTTATTGTTTAAAAGAAGGCATAATTGTAGAAAGTAACTTTGTACATGCATCTAAGGAGAGAACAGTATGAGTATCATTATTGGCATTTTAGGCATTATCCTTACACTCGGATTGGCCTACCTTTTATCAAATGATAAGAAGGGGGTTAACTTTAGAGCGATTGTAATTATGTTTGCCCTTCAGCTTACCATCACCATTGTCATGTTTAAGACGGTTGTCGGCTTAAAGGTTGTGGAAGTGGTATCAAATTTCGTCACACAAGTATTAACTTATGGATATGAAGGGATTAATTTTGTCACAGGTGGATTAGTTCCTGCAGATACATCTGTATTTTTTATTAATGTTTTGATGTTGATTATCTTTACATCGACCCTATTATCGATTCTAACGCATATCAAGATTTTGCCATTAGCGATCAAATACATAGGTGGGGCTATTTCAAAAGTTACCGGCTTATCAAAGGTAGTGACGTTTAACTCCGTCAACTCTATTTTCTTTGGTCAAAGTGAATCATTATTGGCGATTAAAGCACATTTAGATAAAATGAACGATAATAAATTGTTCATCGTATCTACAAGTGCCATGGCAAGTGTAAGTGCAAGTATTATGGGTGCTTATATGAGCATGATCCCTGCACAATATGTGTTAGTAGCGATGATTTTAAATGCTTTTTCGGCTCTAATAATTGCGACTATTGTAGCTCCTATACCGTCAGGAGAAGATGAAGAAATTAACTTAAAAGAAGTTTCCCAATCAAAATCCATTTTTGAAGCGATCAGTGTCGGTGCGATCGATGGGGGAAGAGTAGCGTTAATTGTTGCGGCGATGTTAGTGGCTTATGTTGGTTTAATGGCTTTAATTAATGCAGCATTCGCAGGGTTAATCGGCATTTCTTTAACTGAAATCTTAGGTTATGTGTTTGCACCGGTTGCCTTCATGATGGGAATTCCAGCTAGTGAAATCTTGACGGCAGGTTCTATCATGGGGATTAAACTTGCTACAAATGAGTTCGTTGCCATGCTTGAATTCCAACCATTGATTCCGGACTTGGGTGACCGTACTGTGGGAATTGTTTCAACCTTCCTAGTCTCGTTTGCTAACTTTAGTTCCATTGGAATTATATCTGGTTCCATTCAAGCCATTAACGGTGAAAAAGCTGGGGTTGTAGCTAAGTTTGGACTAAAAATGTTACTCGCGGCTACATTAGCATCGATATTAACAGCAACCACGGTTGGATTGTTTATTTAAATATTAAAAGCCCATTGTAAATGACAATGGGCTTTTATTTATCTGCTTTGAATGTATTGTGGAAATAATGTTTGGTTTTTTAATACTTCTAAATCCCATACAAAAGGTGAGAAATCTGTTATTTTAGGTCGTTGACTTTTTATATGCTGGTTATTTTTATTATAACCAAAAATAATATGCTTTTTTAGAAAATAGAAATAAGGTTTAGGATAAAAATCAGAGAAATATTGGTTAAATAAAGTATCTGCAACCTCTCTATATTGATCGTGGGTTGAAAATCGATTATGAGCATATTCTTGTAACGCCATTTTATTTAAGACTGTCGCTTTTAACACACCTAAAAGACATTTATGTTCTGATTCAAAGTTATTCATTGCGTAGTCAAGATCACTTAAAACATCTTCATACTTTTCGAGTTTAATATAAAGGATTGATTTCCATACATAGAGCATCACTCTCTGCTCATCGTAATGATTTAGGCTAACTATGTGTGAGAAATCACTGTTAATTTCTGTATATATATTGTATATATTATCCTGGCTTAAATTTATTTTTTGAAGATTTTTATAAAAGGATACTAGGTAGTTACCAGGATAAAGAGTTAAAATTTCTTCAAGGTATTTTTCGTTAAAGGATTCATTACTATTTAATACTTCTAAGATCATATTATAAGACATTACCTCGTTTTTGTTTATAACTGTATTTAAACCAAAGTTATAAGAATATTCTTCATTAATATCTTTGTCATAAATAGATATTTTTCTAGTTTTACTATGAAGTCGGCTAAATTCGGCACCTGGGATTCTCTTTTCTTCAATTAAATAAGAACGTAGTAAGTTATTTAACGAGTAATTTTGTTGCCCATTAGAATAGTTTTTATGCAACATTGATTGAGATGTTAGTGATTCAAGTGTTTCTTGAAGAGTATTGTGATCTATGGAAGTTACATATTTCAGTTCGTGAAAACTTAGGTGATTATTATCTGTAACAGCTAAGGAGTACATCGTAAGAAGTTCATTAGCATTAACAGAAGATAAAGTCGAATCAAAACAATAAGCTTTCAAAGGTTTCTCGCCTTCTAAATTTCTTCTGTTAAGAATATCAACAATACTTCTTTGTCGAGCCATCTGTGAAATAAAGAATTTAATATATAAAGGATTGCCATTAGTTAATGTGTAAAACGCTTCGAAGTATTTCTGTATCTGTGATTCAATAATATTCTCGTTTTCTCGTAATTTCAAATCACTAATTAATTCAGTTATATAGATTCGTGTAATCTCTTTATCAAATTTTTGAATAGGAATAAATTCTTGTACTCTTAAGTCGTGTCTAGAGGTCAATAGAAATTTATGTCCCATAGGTGTATTTTTAATAAAATTGTGGATATCAGAGAGCTCTTCATTAGAAAAAACTTCTAAATTGTCTAACACTATAAAAAATTTAGTGCTCTCTAATGCTTGATTCACATGTTCTTCCTTCTTAAAGAAATCCAAACTTTGAATAAATGATATATCATAGAAAATCAATAATATTTTATTGTATAAATCTTCAAGAGAGTGAAATTCCCTTTGTAATTCTCTTCTCTCGTCAAAGTATATTCTCTGGTCTTTTGCACTTATCCAAATAACATCGTCGAAATCGGACTCACCATTATTTATACTATCTTTGATTTGCTCAGCAACTTTATAAGCTATAGAAGTTTTACCAATTCCACCGTCACCAGTTAAGGATAGTAGATAGTTTTTATGATGATTAATTAATTCAGTATATATCGCTTCTATTTCATAGTCCCTTCCAAAGAATCTATAGTAGGGAGGTGGGGGAAATTTAGAATACTTATTATATGTAGGATCATTAATTACAGTTTTATTAGGCAGGGCTCTGGTAGAATTAGATATTATTTTTTCAAGGGTAACTAAATCTCTGGCGACATCATTAGAAGATCCGTTTCTGAAATAAATATTTCCTTGTTTTAACTTATCTCCCTCATCTTTGGTACAAATAATTGGTCTTTGCTGATCTGTTAGTATTTCTATTACAGCGATAGTGCGGTTGTATTCCGAAAGAGTAACTTTCTCCATCCGAAAGTTAACAGGATGACTGCTATAAGACCTCAGAACTTGAACCCAGTTCGCATCATCAATTAATATATCTTTATCAATACCTACAATCTCCTTATCACCAGTATTGTGTACTTTTATTCCACAAATAATATATGCTGAGTCAGAAAAAGTTGAATTTCCAAATGATAATAAATCTTTAACAAAATCAGTTTTACTCTTTCTATCTGATATATTGTAAAAGGTTGTTTTAAAGTCTAATAACGTCCCTTCCACACCCTTTATCAATTTTTTTAAGAATTTTTGATCCATGATTACCTCCACTAAAGAATTGTTTGTATTAAGAATTCTCTAAGTTGTTGCAAAAAAATAGTCTATATGAAACCCTGCATTCCTAATATTAAACTAATAATTAAGTTTAATATTTTACCAATTTATAGTATTATAATACACTTTTTACAAATATATTTCCATTTTTTCACCCGTTTGGAAGGAGTACTAATTTACCATAAAAATTATGAGTTAAGTATGTATAAAAGCTTCGAGTACCTTTTCTTAATATTAATATAGTAAATGAATTTTTCTATTACCACTGTAGTTTTACTAGATGTGAACATTAAAACTTTTTGATATATTCCACTATTTATTCCTCTTCGAGGGCTGGGTAAATATTTGGGTGTAAAATAGGGGCAATCTTTTCCAACCCCAGTAGTAATCTTGGGGAAGGTCTGCAAAACAATGGCTCATCTAGTATGTATAGTTGCTGATTTTTGATTGCATCCATCTGATCCCATTCAGGGCGTTTTAGGATGACCTTAGGGTTCACTTTCTCTTTTTGTACTCCGACCCAAACTACTGAAATGACATCAGGGTTTCTTCTGCGAACTTCGTCCCAATCGGTCTGAACACTCGCTTCCCTGCGGTCCGAAAAAATATTGTGTCCACCAGCTAGCTGACTGATTTCGGTTAACCAATTGCTTGCCCCTGGGGTGAATACTGGTTTCGACCACCACTCCCAGTAGATCGTTTTAGGAATTTCAACCTTCTTGCTTAGAGCCTTGTAGTCTCTAATTTTAGAAGTAAACTTCTCGTAGGCTATGGTGGCTTTTTCTATGGAGTTTGTTGCTTTTCCAACAAACAATAAGGAATCAGCTACCTCTTGTAGGGTTGTTGGATTAGGAACGATTACATAAGGGATATTACGTTTCTCTAACTCTTCAATATTACGTTCCATTCCAGGGACAGTGAGGGAGGCTAACACTAAATCTGGTTGTAATTCTTCGACCTTATCCATATTTATGTTAAGATCCGGCCCTAATCTCGGTAACTCTTTAATCTCCTCGGGCCAGTCAGAATAGTCATCGACTCCAATTAATGAAGAAGTTAATCCTAAATAAGCCACAATTTCGGTGTTGCTTGGACAAATAGAAATCAGTTTCAACGGAACACGCTCCTTACTCTAGGAATCTACTCTTATTACACTTATTATTATAATAAAAGAATCCTTAATTAGGAGGAGAAACATGTGAAGAATTTCCATTGCTGTGCCTCATGTGTAAATTATGAAGTGAAAAAAGAGAATGGGAAAATGATTTACCGATGCTCCCGATTAGGATTTGATACAAAACCAACCTATCAATTTAACTGCTGGGATCCGAAAGAGGCAGTGAAGAAGTTGATGGGGAAGGATGAATAAAGAGAATTTGATTTTATAGTAGACTCGGCTTGATGAGTCGATTTAGAGTCCGAATGCACCATTGATTTGGACAGGGACGTCATGTGGGGTCGCTATAGAGTAAGAATAACCCATGATTCGGACAGGAACGGTTCTGGGAGTCGTTCCAGAGTCCGAATTGGCCCATGATTAGGACAGAAACGGCTTGGGGAATCGCTATAGAGTCCGAATGCGCCATTGATTTGGACAGAACGTCATGTGGTGTCGCTTCAAAGTCCGAATGGGCCTGTGATTAGGACAGGCCCGTCTTGGGTAGTCGCTTCAGCGTCCGAATGGGCGTGTGATTAGGACAGGCCCGTCTTGGGTAGTCGCTTCAAAGTCCGAATGGGCGTGTGATTAGGACAGGCCCGTCTTGGGTAGTGGCTTTAGAGTCCGAATGGGCGTGTGATTAGGACAGGCCCGTCTTGGGTAGTCGCTTCAGCGTCCGAATGGGCGTGTGATTAGGACAGGCCAGACTTGGGCAGAGGTATCAGAGTCCGAATGGGCCTGTGATTAGGACAGGTCCGGCTTGGGTAGTCGATTCAGCGTCCGAATGGGCGTGTGATTAGGACAGGCCCGGCTATGGGAGTCGCTTCAGAGTCCGAATGGGCCTGTGATTAGGACAGGCCAGACTTGGGCAGAGGTATCAGAGTCCGAATGAGCGTATCATTAGGACAGGCCCGTCTTGGGTAGTCGCTTTAGAGTCCGAATGGGCCTGTGATTAGGACAGGCCCGTCTTGGGTAGTCGGTTCAGAGTCCGAATGGGCGTGTGATTAGGACAGGCCCGTCTTGGGTAGTCGGTTCAGAGTCCGAATGGGCCTGTGATTAGGACAGGCCCGTCTTGGGTAGTCGCTTTAGAGTCCGAATGGGCCTGTGATTAGGACAGGCCCGTCTTGGGTAGTCGCTTCAGAGTCCGAATGGGCGTGTGATTAGGACAGGCCCGTCTTGGGTAGTCGCTTCAAAGTCCGAATGGGCGTGTGATTAGGACAGGCCCGTCTTGGGTAGTCGTTCCGGAGTCCGAATGGGCCCATGATTAGGACAGAAACGGCTTTGGGAATCGCTATAGAGTCCGAATGCGCCATTGATTTGGACAGGAACGTCATGTGGTGTCGCTTCAAAGTCCGAATGGGCCTGTGATTAGGACAGTTCCGTCTTGGGTAGTCGCTTCAAAGTCCGAATGGGCGTGTGATTAGGACAGGCCCGGCTATGGGAGTCGATTCAGCGTCCGAATGGGCCTGTGATTAGGACAGGCCCGGCTATGGGAGTCGATTCAGCGTCCAAATGGGCGTGTGATTAGGACAGGCCCGGCTATGGGAGTCACTTTAGAGTCCAAATGGGCCTGTGATTCAGACAGGCCTGGCTTGTGCAGTGATTCAAAGTCCGAATGCACTCCTGATTCGGACAGATCTCGCTTCGGAAGTTGCAGCAGGGTCCGAAATAAGTGTAAACATAGGATAGCAATTTTGGGGGATCCTTTTTGAGTAAATATGAATTAATACAGAAAGTATTTTATTATTGGAAACAAATGGATAAACTTCTATCTAGAGAACAAAATGGAGGTGGGAGCAGTGAAAAAGATCCTGATCACATTAACGGCAATCCTCTTTGTTTCGGGTTGTACAGGAGATAATGAATTATTGAATGAGAATGAAGCAAGTGAAGCCGTTGCAAGGCAGGCTGAGGTGATTGCGACTGATCTAAATATTCCTTGGAATATTACCAAATACAATCAAACCTTTTATTTAAGTCAACGTGCGGGAAGTATTATTAAAGTGGACGGAGAAAATGGTTCGAAAACGATGCAAGAGGTGGATGTTACAAAAGATGTCCTTCATATTGGAGAAGGAGGGCTTTTGGGTTTCATTCTTTCTCCAAATTTTGAAAGCAACCAGGAAGCATATGCTTACCATACATATGAAGAAAATGGAGAAGTATTGAACCGTATAGTCGTTCTCCGGCTTAATCAAAATACATGGCGAGAAACTTCCGTGATCCTTGAAGGAATTCCTGGCGGGAGAATTCATAATGGTGGCCGAATCAAAATTGGACCTGACGGCAAATTGTATGCAACTGCTGGAGATGCAGGGAATTCCAATAACGCTCAAAACGTCAGTAGCTTAGCAGGGAAAATTTTACGTATGGAATTAGATGGCTCCATTCCTAATGATAATCCAATCAATAATTCATACGTATATTCATATGGACATAGAAATCCTCAAGGTTTAGCGTGGGATAATAGTGGAAAGCTTTATAGCTCTGAACATGGGCAGTCGGCACATGATGAAATTAATCAAATTGAACCCGGGAAAAACTATGGGTGGCCCGTGATTGAGGGCGACGAAAAAGCTTCAAATATGGTTTCTCCATTATTCCATACCGGAGAGGAAACATGGGCACCATCTGGAATTGAAATAAAAAACGGGAATATATATGTTGCGACCTTACGGGGCGAAAGTATTCGAGTAGTCGACTTAGCTGGTGAAAAAACGGAAACCGCTTTTGAAGGTGCCGGAAGAATGCGGGATATTTTTATTGAAGGAAATGCGTTATATTCCGTCACCAATAATCGCGATGGAAGAGGAAATCCTCGGGAAGGTGACGATCGATTATTTAGGTTAACAATACAGTAGTAGAAAAAATGCCCAACTAGTTATTGTACTGCACCCCAAAAGTTAGAGTGAAATCTACTTTTTGGGGTGTATTTTTTATGACTAAATATAGCGAACAATTTAAATTAGCATTAGTTAGAGAATATCAAGAAGGAAAACTGGGTTATTATCTGTTGGCTAAAAAGCATGGTATAAAAAGCAGTACAGCAATTAAAAACTGGGTGAAAGTATACGAAAAGTACGGGATGGAGGGGTTAATGCTGAAGAAACACAATGACGTTTACTCTGTTCAATTTAAATTGGATGTATTAGACTATATGAAAAATACAGGTGCTTCTGTAATGAATACTGCACTCAAATTTGGACTAACAAACCCTCCATTAATCACAACTTGGAAAAAGGTTTATTTAGAGGGAGGTCTAGAAGCGCTGGATAAGCCGAAAGGGTGGCCCTCTATGTCTGATAAACCAAAGAACAGAAAAAATAAAAAAACTACTGAAGAAAAAGAACTAACATACGAGCAAAATTATGGTTATCGTCGTATTCAATTAGAATTGAAAAACCGTGGGTTCAAAGTGAATCATAAGAAGGTTCAACGCCTAATGAGAAAACGTGGACTTAAAGGAGATAAGTTCAGATTAAAATCACGTAAGTACAGCTCTTATAAAGGAACGACGGGAACTGTTGCCAAGAACCTTATTAATCGCCGCTTTCATACAAACGTGTGCCATCAAAAACTAGCCACAGATATTACTGAATTTAAGTGTTCAGACGGTTTGAAGCTGTATTTAAATCCCATTATGGATATGTTCAATGGTGAAATTCTTTCTTTTGGGATAGGTATGCGTCCTACCTTAGAATTAGCTCTCACCCCCCTTGAGGAAGCTTTAGAAATAGTAATAGATTCAAAGTTTAGAACTACTATACATACTGATCAGGGGTGGCATTATCAACATAATAAGTGGGTAAAAACACTGAAGGAAAACAAGGTGTTCCAGAGTATGTCTCGGAAAGGAAACTGTTTAGATAATTCGCCAATGGAGAACTTCTTCGGGTTAATGAAACAAGAAATGTATTATGGGGAACCACTTTACTCATATGAGGAATTAGAAAAGAGAATAGAAGAATATATTCATTATTATAATTACAAGCGCATAAAGCAAAAATTGGCAGGCATGAGCCCGGTACAATACCGTGTCCATACCAGCCAAATCGCTGCTTAATATAAAACTCTAACTTTCGGGGGGCACCTCATATTTGGGTATTTTTTGGTGTCTGCTAGTCTTTTGATGGTAAAATAGTTGAGACAAATGATCTTCTAGGAAGGAGAGACATACATGAATATACGATTAAATCACAAAATCATAAAAGACATGTGTGGTGCAGTCTCCTTTAAACGAGGAGATTCTTTTTATCGTGCGGATAGAGTAACATTCCAGAGTTATCATCATCAAGGTTGTGAAGCAACGGTTACGGGTGCGGAGGACTTTAAAGTGAAAGTAGACGTGGACCATGGTGATTTTCAAACAACCTGTAGCTGTCCCACGCTACCTTCTTTTAAAAATGAATGTCAGCATATTGCAGCTGTGTTATTAGCGATATATGACTATCAGAAAAAAGGGACGGTCCCTTTTATACCAAGCGAACATAGTAACGCCAATCAGGAATTAACAGATGGGTTATTAACCCTGTTTGCCCATCAGCCAAAGCGGTCGAGTGGACATCAGCTCCATTTTGAAAACCGGCAAGTCGTAGAGGCTGCGTTTACTTGTAAAATCATTTCAGTTATGGATAAAGAGATGCTTGGGATGGAGCTTACTATCCACTCCATTCCAGTCCAAGATATACGAGATTTCTTCGAGAAAATGAAAAACGGGATACCCATACCCCTTTCAGCTACTTTTACTTATGATCCGAGTGTGCATTGTTTCCAAAGGGAAACGGACACGGTGATTCACCAGCTTGTTCAAGTGACCCATGATGAAAAGGTGCATGGTGCTATACATAACACCCAAATGCTATTGATCACACCGACTTCTTGGGAAAGGCTACTCCCTTTTCTTGTAAAGGCCCCACATGTAAGCTTACAGGTTGATGAATACACATATAGTGGAATCAGACTTTCTAAAAGAACGCTTCCTTTACAATTTGATGTAACAGACGTAAAGGGCGGAGGGTATCAACTGAAAGTTCAAGGCTTGGATCAAATCCTTGTGTTGAATTCATACGGACTAGTTTTGGCTAAAGGGGAGATGTACCAAATCCCTTATGAAGATATTGACCGGCTGGTTGAAATGAAACAGATGTTAGCTAATACGAAGTCAGGTAGTATTCCCATTCCAAAGGATCAATTTGATTTTTTCTTGGAAAAAGTGGTTCCGGGTTTGAAAAAGTTGGGGAACGTGCAAATATCATCTACCGTTTCCAATCAACTTTTCCAAACGCCGCTCATAGCAAAGTTGTACCTTGATCGAGTAAGCAATCGACTTCTTGCTGGGCTAGAATTTCATTATGAAAATATCGTGATCAACCCATTAGAAAGTCATCAACAGCAAGCAAGATTTATTGCAGCAAGGGATGTAGGGAAAGAACAAGCGATCCTCAAGTTGATGGAGGAAAGTTCTTTTGCTACCACGGACAGTGGATATGTTCTGCATAATGAGGAATTGGAGTATGAGTTTTTATATCATGTCGTTCCAAAGCTTCAAAAGTTAGTGCAAATATATGCGACGACAGCTGTCAGAAACCGGTTGTTTAAGGAGAATGTTCACCCAAAAATCCGGATTAAAATGAAAAAGGAACGAACCAATTGGCTTGAATTCAAGTTTGAAATGGAGGGCATGGCAGAGAAAGAGATTCGTGCCGTGCTAGCAGCCTTAGAGGAAAAGCGAAAATACTATCGGTTGAAAAATGGGTCTCTGCTCTCGTTAGAAACAAGAGAATTTGAAGAAATTGATCGTTTCCTTAAAACACTTCCTGTCCAACCAGAAGATTGGGAAAGTGAATTAAACCTACCTGTTGTTCGAGGGTTACAGCTCTTAGATGGTGATAGCAAAGTATTTAAGTTTGAAGAGTCCTTTCGTCAATTTTTAGATACTATTCAAAATCCGGGTGAAATGAAGTTTGAGGTGCCAAAACCGGTAGAACCGATTCTCCATGAGTATCAGAAGCAAGGCTATCAATGGATGAAAACTCTCGCCCATTTTGGATTTGGAGGGATTCTTGCAGATGATATGGGACTTGGGAAAACCTTGCAGAGCATTTCATTTATATTGTCGGAGCTTGCTACCATACGTGACAAAAAGCTCCCTGTTCTTGTTGTCTGTCCATCGTCTTTAACCTATAACTGGTTAAGTGAAATGATGAAGTTCGCTCCAGAGCTACAAGCCGTTGTGATGGATGGAACGAAAACGGAACGGGTAAAACTTCAGAATGACCTGGATGGGCTGGACGTTGTGATCACCTCGTATCCATTGTTATTAAAAGATTTGACCTGGTACCAAAAACAATCGTTTCGTGTGGTTTTCTTTGATGAAGCACAAGCCTTTAAAAATCCAGTTTCACAAACAGCGAAAGCCGTGCGAAGGATACAAGCCAATTATCGCTTTGCCCTTACAGGGACTCCGGTGGAAAATTCCTTAGAAGAGCTGTGGTCTATTTTTCATGTTGTGTTTCCTGAACTTTTCCTTGGATTCAAGGAGTACAGCAATCTAACAAGAAAGCAAATTGCTCGCAGGATTCGACCGTTTTTACTTAGAAGAATGAAGGAAGAGGTGCTCTCTGACATTCCTGGGAAAATGGAGTTGATGGAGTCAGTGGAGCTTCTCCCAGATCAGAAGAATTTGTATGCCGCGTATCTTGCCAAACTGAAAGAAGATACGTTAAAGCATTTGGACAAGGACACAATAAGAAAAAATCGGATTAAAATCTTGGCTGGATTAACGAGATTAAGACAGATTTGTTGTCATCCTGCTTTATTTGTAGATGGATATAAAGGAAGTTCGTCAAAATTTGAACAGCTCATGAAGATTGTAGATGAAGCAAGGTTTTCTGGAAGAAGGGTGCTGATTTTTTCCCAGTTTACGAAAATGCTCACTCTGATTGGTAGGGAACTAGCGAATCAAGGGATTCCATTTTTCTACCTTGATGGTCAGACTCCATCGGAAGAACGTCTAGAAAGATGCAATCGATTTAACGATGGCGAACGAGATATTTTTCTTATTTCATTAAAAGCAGGTGGGACGGGACTGAATTTAACAGGGGCGGATACAGTTATTTTATACGACCTTTGGTGGAATCCGGCTGTGGAGGAGCAAGCGGCAGACCGTGCACATCGCATTGGCCAGACGAATGAGGTACAAGTGATTAAGCTGATTGCACGCGGGACCATCGAGGAGAAAATAAATGAACTGCAGGAGAAAAAGAGAGATCTTGTGTCAGAGATTATTGATTCTAAGCGAGATTCTACTCCTTCTCTTACAGAAGATGATATTCGTGAGATATTGACGATGTAAAGTAGTTGATAGATAAAGGGAGAGCCTCCATTATTGGAATGCTCTCCCTTATTTATATTACTCGTCCGATTCCTCGCCTTGTCTGTTTTTCTGTTCCGGAAGAGTATCCCAGAAGCTCGTATCGGCAGTCTCAATGGAGCCATCTGCAATTGCTCGTACTGTAGCATCTAAGGTAGTAATCGTCTGCTTAATTAAATAGCCGTTGCTCTTTTGTCCTAGAGCATAAGATTCTACAAAGTGATCGGACATGCCGCGCATTTCAAATAGGAGGGTAGAGATACCATAACGAACAGCCGCTCCGTTACGTCCAATATTTTCTCCGCTGCCACCAACGTATTTACCGATATGTCCCCAACCAGTATCCTCAAGTGCTCCATAAACAACCGATCCTAGTTTTTTAGAGCGTTCAACCACTTCAGGTTTCACATTTGGATTGGTCGGATATAGAATCGATCCAGATACGAGTTCTCCATCTGTTTCACTAAGTGTGCCCTGGTGATGAAGATCAATCATGTAATCGATGTTATATTTTTCAAAAACATTCTTATGTAAGTTTCTCACTTCGGGTTCCATGTCACTCGTCGCTTTATCATGTTCACGGTTAAGGTCCACATAGTTCGCATTATAACGAGTTAGATGGCGATCGCCATCGGCATGATAGTCCTCAAGTGAGAAATCAACATCGCCCATTGCTCCATCAGCGTTGAGCATAGGAATGATGAGTACATTGACGTTATCTAATACTCCCTTAGTTTTCTCCGTGCCTAAATGCTTAATAAAGCTAAGGGCACCCTCTGTTGTTAGCTGCTCGTTTCCATGCTGCTGTGTTAAAAATAAGATCGTTGGATTATCAGGATTGGAGATATATTTTGCCATATAAATATCACGGCCTTTGACTGTTTGCCCAATCACCTCTAATTCCATCGCTTCTTGCTTTGCATCCTGAGTATTTAAATAATCTACTAAACTCTCATATGTATGCAAAATCGACGTTTGGACGGCCCCATTACCAGCACCTGGCCCATTTCCGACAGCAAAAACTGGTGTTGAGACGGCAGTGATTGCACCAAATGCCATTAAGCTTGATAAGGATACGGATAAAACTTTTTTCTTTAAGTTCATATCTTACCTCCAAATAAAATTTTTTAACAATTCAAATTTTATCCAAATATGAATCGGATGTTAATAAAGTAAATTGCCTATTATTTAGACAAATTTCGATTAGCGAAATACATACGAATGAAGGATTTAAAAACTATTAAAAGTAGGCTTTTGTAGTAGATATAGGAAGAAAGGTGTAGGACATAAATGGTTTTCAATTATAAAGTTTAATAAGTATCTATATGATCGGGAAGAAAAATGGGGAGATGATATAAATTCTATTCGGTAAAATATTTTACTAAAAATAAGTATAATCACTTATATTTATTGTATTTAATTAGTTAGAATCAGTTTGTTATGTAAAGATGTTTGAATGCTTCGGGTTTGGAAACAAGGTGATGACGATACTGTTCCATATATGATTATCGCTAGTAAAATGTTTTTCTTAAAATATTTTACTAGTTTTAGTAAAAATATATTTACACGTTTTACTTTTAATGATATATTTTAATTACTGAAGCGCTTTCAATGAAAAAATGTAAACCAATGTGAGAGGATGTAAGCTATGAAGAAGTTTAAAAAGTATTTTAGCCTTATGAGTGGTATTGCTTTAAGTCTATCTTTAGTAGCATGTGGACCTCAAGAAAGTAGTACTGAGAGTACCGGCTCAAAGGATTCTTCCAAGAACAAAGAGTATGATTTACTAGTTTGGGAGGATATTGAAAAGGGAGCAGGAATTAAAGATGCGATTGCTAAGTTTGAAGAAGAAAATGGAGTAAAGGTGAAAGTAGTTGAAAAAGCCTATGCTCAACAAATAGAAGATTTACGTATGGATGGACCGGGTGGTACAGGACCAGATGTACTTACAATGCCTGGGGACCAAATTGGTACTGCGGTAACGGAAGGATTAATCAAAGAGTTAAATGTAGGTGAAGATGTTCAATCTATTTATACAGAAGTAGCTATGAAGTCGCAAATGGTAGATAACAAGGTGTATGGATTACCTAAAGCTGTAGAAACTACCATGCTTTATTACAATAAAGATTTAGTTTCTGATGCTGAGCTTCCAACCACTCTTGATGGATGGTATGAGTACTCTAAGAAGGTAACGGATGGAGAAAAATTTGGATTCCTTGCTTTGTTTGATCAAATCTACTATGCACAAAGCATTATGAGCGGGTATGGTGGATATATTTTCGGCACGGATGACAAAGGGAATTATGATCCTGCTGATATCGGATTAAACAACAAAGGTGCTCTTGAAGGGGCAGAGTATATTCAAAAGTTCTATAAAGAAGGTCTATTTCCAGCTGGAATCATCGGTGAACAAGGAATTAATGTGCTTGAGTCGTTATTTACGGAAGGAAAAGCAGCTGCTGTCATTTCAGGTCCTTGGAATATTGAGCCGTTTACAAAAGCAGGAATCAATTTTGGTGTAAGTAAATTACCTGAGCTTTCAAATGGTGAAAATATGAGTTCATTCGTTGGAGTGAAGAGCTATAACGTAAGCGCTTATAGTAAAAATGCTGAACTTGCTGAGAAGTTAGTTGTATTTTTAGCAAATGAAGAGAATTCAAAAGCTAGATATGAAGTAACAAAGGAAGTGCCTGCCGTACAAGCACTTGCTAATGACCCTGTTGTAGCAGAAAGTGAAGCAGCCCAAGCGGTAGCAGAGCAATCACAATTTGCTGAATTAACTCCAAACATTCCAGAAATGAACGAAGTTTGGACACCAACTGACTCTGCCCTACAAACAATCGCAACTGGTAAGGCTCAACCTAAAGAAGCATTGGAGCAAGCAGTTGAAACGATTAAAGGACAGATCGAAGCGAAACATGGTGGAAAATAATTTGTAAGTAAACAATGGTGTCAAACGTTCCTTATGTTTGACACCATTTATTATAAGGACGGAATCTATCACACGAACGTCTAATAAGAGGTGAAAAAAGTGCAACATCGCAAAACGGCTTTGCTTTTATCAATCATTCCAGGGCTTGGTCAATTTTACAATAAGCAGTGGATCAAAGGGCTTTTATTTCTACTTTTAGCGGTTTCGTTTTTTGCAGTATTTGGTGATTTGTTGAATATGGGCTTTTGGGGGCTTTTCACACTTGGAACGGAAGTGCCCAGAGATAACTCTATCTTTCTATTAGCTGAAGGGATTATTGCTGTCATTGTAACCATTTTTGGGCTTGCCTTTTACTATATCAATCTACGAGATGCTTATAAGAACGGTAATTTGAGAGATAAAAATCAGCGTCTGCATTCTCTTAAGGAAGACTATCGCAATTTAATTGAGCAAGGCTATCCTTATGTCATCAGTGGACCATCACTCTTTATTTTAATATTTGCAGTTATCTTCCCAATTTTATTTAGTTTCGCATTAGCGTTTACGAACTATGATTTATACCACTCACCACCAGCTAATTTAGCTGATTGGGTCGGGTTAGAAACATTTTTTGAAATCTTCACCGTTGATATTTGGCGTTCTACCTTCTTTGATGTATTGGCTTGGACGGTCATTTGGACGCTTGTGGCCTCTACCTTGCAGGTGAGCCTTGGTGTGTTTCTAGCGGTGTTAGTCAATCAGAAAGATGTGAAATTTACCAAGTTCTATCGAACGGTTCTTGTCCTTCCGTGGGCTGTCCCTGGGTTTGTAACGATATTAATATTTGCGGGATTATTTAATGATAGCTTTGGGGCAATCAATAACGATATATTGGCTGCTTTTGGAGTTCAGTCTATTCCATGGCTGACAGATGAAAACTGGACACGAGTGGCTTTAATTCTTATGCAGGGATGGTTAGGTTTTCCTTATATTTTCTTAGTGACAACAGGTGTCCTCCAGTCTATTCCAGATGACCTTTATGAAGCAGCGACCATTGATGGAGCGTCTGTTTTTGCGAAGTTTCGTCATATTACAATGCCAATGATTTTAATTGCAATGGCTCCGATCATTATTACTCAATACACGTTTAACTTTAATAACTTTAATATCATTTATCTATTTAATGGTGGTGGACCAGCTGTTCCAGGATCGACGGCTGGCGGAACGGATATACTCGTTTCATGGATCTACAAATTAACAATGCAATCGAGTCAGTATTCACTAGCAGCTGCATTAACCATCTTGCTATCCGTGTTTGTTATTGCGATTGCACTATGGCAATTTAGACGTACGAATTCCTTTAAAGAGGGGGCTTAAAAGATGCTGAAAGATATGAAAAAACAAAAATTCTTTCGTCTCCTAATTACTCATTCGGTTTTAATTTTTATGACAGTGATCATTATTTATCCGCTAATTTGGACCGTTGGAGCGAGCTTTAATCCGGGGAACAGCTTGATAAGCACATCCATCATTCCTAAAAACCCTACGCTTGATCATTATCGTGAGTTGTTTGCAGGGAAAGAAAGCTTGCAATATGGCGGGTGGTACTTAAATTCCCTAAAAATAAGTGTTTTCACCATGATTGGGTCGGTTATAAGTGTTTCCTTTACGGCCTATGCATTTTCCCGCTTTCGCTTTAAGGGAAGACAAAATGCATTAACCTTATTTCTTTTACTACAAATGATTCCTCAATTTTCTGCTCTTATTGCTCTATTTGTATTAGCGCAAATACTAGGCATGATGAACAGTCATTGGCTATTAATCCTTTTATATATTGGTGGTCAAATTCCCATGAACACCTATTTGATGAAAGGGTACATGGACTCGATTCCAATGGACTTGGATGAAAGCGCGAAAATCGATGGAGCAAGTAACACAAGAATCTTTTTACAAATTATTATGCCTTTATCACGACCAATGATCGCGGTCGTAGCGATGAATGGTTTTACCGGGCCGCTGGGAGATTTCGTTTTATCATCGACCATATTACGAACACCTGAGGCTTACACCCTACCGATCGGATTGTATAACCTGGTCAATGATGTAATGGGGGCTAGCTACACTACCTTTGCGGCTGGAGCCATACTAATCAGTATTCCAATTGCGATTATATTCATTTTGCTTCAGAAGAACTTTGTATCAGGATTAACAGCTGGTGGAACGAAGGGTTGATTTCATAAAAAATCAATATTAGAAGGAGAAGACAATGAAAAATCATCATAAAACCTATACAACAAATGCGAAATTCATGCTTCATGGAGGAGACTATAATCCTGATCAATGGCTGGATCATCCAGAAATTTTAGCGGATGATATCAAGTTAATGAAGCTTTCCCATACCAATACCTTCTCAGTTGGAATCTTTGCTTGGAGTGCATTGGAGCCAGAGGAAGGCAAGTATCACTTTGAATGGTTAGATGAAATTTTTGATAATATTCACAGTATCGGTGGAAGAGTCATTTTAGCTACACCAAGTGGAGCACGTCCTGCTTGGATGTCGGAAAAGTATCCTGAGGTTCTTCGCGTAAATTCTTCTAGAGTGAAACAATTACATGGAGGAAGGCATAATCATTGTTTTACATCTCCTGTTTATCGTGAAAAAACACAGGAAATGAATCGCAAATTAGCGGAAAGATACGGCAGTCATCCGGCATTATTGATGTGGCATATCTCAAATGAGTACGGTGGAGAGTGTCACTGTGGTCAGTGTCAATCGGCTTTTAGAGATTGGATTAAAAACAAATATAGTCATGATCTGAAATCATTAAACGATGCATGGTGGGGACCGTTCTGGAGTCACACCTATAGTGATTGGTCTCAGGTTGAATCACCCTCTCCAATTGGGGAAAGTATGGTTCATGGCTTAAACCTAGATTGGCGACGTTTTGTTACAGATCAAACGATTTCTTTCTATGAAAATGAGATTGTTCCATTAAGAGAGCTTACGCCAGAGGTACCAATTACAACGAATTTTATGGCGGATACATTCGATTTAATTCCGTTTCAAGCACTTGATTATAGTAAGTTTGCGAAGTATGTGGATGTGGTTAGCTGGGACGCGTATCCAGCTTGGCATAATGACTGGGAAAGTACAGCGAATTTAGCCATGAAGGTTGGATTCATTAATGATTTTTATCGTAGTTTAAAACAACAACCATTCTTGCTAATGGAATCCACTCCAAGCTTGGTGAACTGGCATAGTGTGAATAAAGCCAAAAGACCAGGTATGCATCTTCTATCTTCCATGCAGATGGTTGCTCATGGTTCTGATAGTGTCATGTACTTCCAGTGGAGAAAATCACGTGGGTCGTCAGAAAAATTCCACGGTGCTGTGGTGGATCATGATAACAGTACAAACAACCGTGTTTTCCAAGAGGTAGCTCAAGTCGGAAAAACATTAGAAAATCTATCTGAAATAGTAGGAACGAATCGTCCAGCAGATGTTGCAATTCTTTACGATTGGGAAAGCAACTGGGCTCTCAATGATGCACAAGGATTTGGATTGGAAACCAAGCGCTATCCTCAAACCTTGCAACAGCACTACAAGGCTTTATGGGAAAAAGATATTCCAGTAGATGTGATAACAAAGGAACAAGACTTTTCATCTTATAAACTATTAATTGTCCCGATGCTTTATTTAATGAGTGAAGAAACCATTTCACGGTTAAAATCCTTTGTCGCAGCAGGCGGAACACTAGTCATGACCTATATTAGTGGCCTTGTAAATGAATTTGACCTAACGTACTTAGGTGGATGGCATAAAGACCTACAGGATATCTTTGGCTTAAAACCAGTCGAAACAGATACGTATTATCCAAAAGATCGAAATCATGTGGAGTATAACAATCGTACGTATGAATTAAAGGATTATGCTACGGTACTTGAACTAAACACTGCAACGGTAGAGGGTGTATACACAGATGACTTTTATGGAAATACACCTGCCGTAACTAGCCACAAATATGAAAAAGGAAATGCTTACTATATTGGTGGTCGATTAGAAGATCAGTTCCAAAGGGACTTTTATGAAGAAATAATCAAAGATTTGGCTCTAGAATCTGTGTCTTCAGTAAAACATGGAGAGGGGGTATCGGTACAAGTAAGAAATGCTCCGGAAAGTGACTACATTTTTGTTATGAATTTCACTGAAGAAAATCAAGCGGTTACCTTTGAGTTACCAGTAACAGATAAGATTACCGGTGAAGAATTGCTTGGGGAAGTAACGTTAGAGAAGTATGAAGTAAGAGTTGTTGAGAAAAAAAGAACGACGAATTAACGTGAATGCATGCATGGGTGGGACCGGGAACCCACCCATGTATTTGTGATTTGAATGGAAGCGTTTGCTGCTCGAATATACATCTTAGTATGATTTCCAATAATATAAGAAATTTACGATAAAGGTGAGGAGAGTATGAGAAATATAAAAAGGGTGTTCGCTAGATTATTAGCATTTACATTAATCATAAGTTCCGTGTTATTTCATCCTAGTGAAGGGGATGCGCAGGTAAATCTATTGAATAATAACGGATTTGAAACAAGCTTTTGGGATGATTCTTCTTGGACTGTTGAAACGACGAATTGGGATGGTCTCGATCTTCAGCATTTTACATACACGGATGATTCTTGGATGACTCCTGCTGAAGGAGGATATGCGTTCAAATATTGGGTGAAAGACACAGCTACTGAGAATCAATCTTTTACTTTAAGTCAAGGTATTCAAAATTTACCTGCAGGTAGCTATGAGCTGTCTGTAAAAATGATGGGTGGAGCAAGTGCAGAATCAGGACAAGTGACATTGTTTGCTGGTGAGGAAAAAGGGGACATGCAGGCAACCACTGGTTATAACAATTGGGGAACCATCACTTTAAAGTTTGAGCTTGCAGAGAATACCTCACACCTACTGGTTGGAGCGACAGTTTCAGGAGCCCCAAAGGCTTGGGGATATTTAGATAGCTTTCAATTAACTTCTACAAGCTCTTCCGATATTCCAGAACCAGTTGCAAGTGATATTTTCGTAAAAAGAGTAGCTGGAATCGATGGAGATTTTATTAAAGGGGTAGACGTGTCGAGTATCATTGCCTTAGAAGACAGTGGAGTCAAATTTTATAATGAAGCAGGGAAAAAACAGGACATTTTTAAAACGTTACATGATGCAGGAGTAAATTATGTTCGTGTTCGAGTATGGAATGACCCTTACGATTCAAAAGGCCGTGGGTATGGCGGCGGTAATAATGATATAGAAAAGGCAATAGAAATTGGAAAAAGAGCAACCGCCAATGACATGAAACTGTTAGTAGACTTCCATTACTCAGACTTCTGGGCAGATCCAGCGAAACAGCAGGCACCGAAGGCTTGGAAAAACCTGAACTTAGAGGAAAAGAAAGTAGCACTCTATGAATATACAAAAGAGAGCTTACAAGCCATGATGGATGAAGGAATCGATATTGGAATGGTTCAAATCGGAAACGAAACCAATGGTGGTCTTGCGGGAGAGAAAACTTGGGGAGCGATGAGCCAATTATTCAATGCAGGAAGCAAAGCCGTAAGAGAACTTGATTCTAACATGTTAGTGGCCTTACACTTTACCAACCCAGAGTCTTCAGGTAGATACGCTTCTATCGCCAAAACACTTCAAGAAAATGAAGTGGACTATGATGTATTTGCAAGCTCCTACTATCCTTTCTGGCACGGAACTTTATCGAATTTGACTTCCGTTCTAAAGAATGTGGCGAATACGTACGGAAAGAAAGTAATGGTAGCGGAAACCTCTTATACTTATACAAAAGAGGATGGAGACGGTCATGGAAATACAGCTCCAAAGGATTCAGGGCAAACATTAAATTACCCTATCACAGTACAAGGACAAGCGACAGCCGTTCGGGATGTAATGGAGGCGGTGGCTAATGTCGGGGAAGCAGGAATGGGCGTTTTTTATTGGGAGCCTGCTTGGATACCTGCAGCTCCAGACAAAAAGCTAAAGAAAAACCAACAGTTATGGGAGAAATATGGATCGGGCTGGGCGACTAGCTTTGCGGCAGAATACGACCCGGAAGATGCGGGCCACTGGTATGGTGGAAGCGCAGTTGACAATCAAGCGCTGTTTGATTTTTATGGTCGTCCGTTACCCTCTCTAAATGTATTTAAATATGTTGATACAGGGTCAGTGGCACCTTTAAAAATTGACGAAATAAAGGATGTTTCACTAAGTGTCATTGCAGGTGAAGAGGTTGCAATGCCAACAACGGTACTGGTTACCTACAATGATGGAAGTACAGGGTCTGTTCGTATCACTTGGGACGAAGAAGCAGTGCAACAGGCCATTAAGAATGGTGTTGGTACCTATGAACTTAACGGTGAAGTGGAAGGTGGAGGAACAGTCAAACTTCATCTTCAGATCAATCCTGAAAATTTTGTGATGAATTCAGGATTTGAGGAAAATGATCGAAGTATGTGGAACATCATATATAAGAATGGAACATCACCTCATACTGATTTTCAGAATAAGGCTGCTGATGCAAAGTCTGGGAATTACTCGCTTCATTTTTATTCTGGAGAAGAAGTAAATTTCACAGTAGAACAGACGATTACTGGGTTAGAGCCTGGATACTATAATCTTTCGATGTTTTTACAGGGTGGAGATGCCAATAATTCGGATATGTCTTTGTACGCATTCGCAGGGGGACAAGAATACAAAACGCAAACCTCTGTTAATGGCTGGGTGAACTGGAGTAATCCTTTAGTGCCTGATATTCTAGTGCTAGATGGAACCATTACTATCGGAGCTAGTATAAAAGCAGATGGAGGGGCATGGGGAAGTTTGGATGATTTTTACTTATACAAGGTAAAAAATAGTAACTAAACATTAACATGTTTATGCTAAACGAGGTCTGACCTCCTTGATAGGGGGCAGACTTTGTTTCATTTTCTAATTTAATCCTTTCTTTTTATATAGGGATATGGAATGATAAATATATGAGATTAGCGAGATAGAGGTGATGATATGGCCACGATCAAAGATATTGCAGAAAAGGCCGGTGTATCCATTGCTACTGTTTCCCGTGTATTGAACTATGATTCTTCGCTTTCGGTTACGGATGAGACAAGAAAAAAGATATTTGAAGTCGCAGAAAAGCTCGAATATAAACGTCGGGTTGTACGAAAGTCAAGCCCTTCAAAGTTTGCGATTGTTCATTGGTATACAGAGAAAGAGGAACTCGAAGATTTATATTATATGTCAATACGGTTTGGAATAGAAACAAGATGTCAGCAGCTGGATACACAAATCGTAAAGTATTTTTACAATGATATTGAGGAGTTAAAGCAGGAAAATATTCAAGGAATTATCGCAGTAGGTAAGTTCAGTGAAAACCAAGTGCGAGCCCTAGCAGAGATTACCGAACACATCGTTTTAGTTGATCATAGTTTGATGGATGATTCGTATGATTCAGTTATAACTGACTTTGATAAGGCCACGAAGAAAATCGTTGATTACCTTTTAGATAAAGGACACACTTCTATCGGGTATATTGGTGGTCGGGAATACTATAGAGATCAATCAGGTGAAATCACAGACCTTCGGGAAAAGACATTTTATAGCTATATGAATGAGAAGGAATTATGGAACGAACGCTTTATTTACACCGGATCATTTTCAGTGGACGACGGATATCGATTAATGAAACAAGCGATACTTGAGCATCAAGAAGCATTACCAACTGCCTTCTTTGCGGGAAATGACCTTCTTGCGATTGGAGCCCTAAGAGCATTACATGAAGAAAATATCGTGGTTCCAGACAGAGTTAATATCATTGGATTGAATGACATTAGTGTCTCAAAATATATTTATCCATCACTATCAACTTTAAAAGTTCATACCGAAATGATGGGAGAAGTAGCGGTTGATTTAGTCATGGAACGAGTAATGGGACGTAAAGTTTCCAAAAAGGTGCAACTGGGAACAGAGCTTATTATTCGTGACAGTAGTTATTAATGATAACCATAGCATATAGAAATATATAGTAAAACGAAATGGCATACGAAACAGTATGCCATTTTTCTTTTGAAAAAGGGTAATTGATAGCCAAAATGTCTGCAATCTAAAAATAGGTGCCGATTGAGGTGTCAAATGAACAATAACTCTATAGACATTTTCATTGATAAATTTATAAAAATACATTGGGTTCTCAACAAACTTAGCTTAAGAGGTTATGTAAAAAAATATATAATTAGGAATATATTTGAAACTATTAACCTAGGAATCCGTATTAAAATCCATCTACATAATTTATTAAGAATAAAGGGGATTCCGAGTGAATAAGAAAAAAACATTGTGGGCAAGTATAGGAGCTATTACTATCCTTATAATTTCAAAGCTGAAATGGATTTTTGTCTTTTTAAAGTTCTTTAAATTAACGACTGTTATTACTCTGTTAGTTTCGTTGTTAGCTTATGGACTAACATATGGATGGTTATTTGGGATTGCACTTATATATATTCTAATGATCCATGAAATGGGTCATGTTTGGGCAATGAAGAGGCTGAATATACCAACAAATGCAACCCTATTTATTCCTTTTATAGGAGCTTTAGCAAGGGGAAAAGAACAAGCTAAAAATGCCTACGACGATGCATATATTTCTTATATGGGTCCTGCCTTTGGATTTTTATCTGTGATCCCAGCGATTTTGCTTTATATTTTAACAGAAACCGAATTCTGGATGGTTATCGTATTGATTGGTTCTGTTGTCAATCTATTTAACTTAATTCCAATAACACCTTTTGATGGAGGACATATAGTTAAAATTATTAACTTCAAAATTGTGATGGTGGGCTTTGTTTTTGCTTTATCAGCTATGTTTTTTACAAGTTCTTACACATTTATTTTCTTTGTGTTATTAGGGCTAATATATGCCATCGTTTTTTATATTGAAAGAAGAAATTTATCTGATAAAATACGTAAATTAAATGAACTAAATGAATTTAATCAAAGCATTCGAAGTGCTGAAGCTAATAAAGAGTCTATAGTGGAAATGCTGGAAAAAAAGCGTGAAAATTTTTCAAGTCAATTTGAAATACCTTTTGATGAGGCAATAAAAGTGATGAAAAAAGAGGAAAGTGAGAATTTACAAGAAGAGGTGGTAGAGATTTTCAACAAATACATTATAGAAAAAAGAATATATTTTGATTACCTGGAGAGTTTTTCAACCATTACAAAGAGAGAAAAATGGAAAATTACTCTGGTTTATATAGCCTTAATTCTTTTGTTAGTGACCACAACTTATTATGGATTTATTTCCATTGGACATGAAATAAAAAACATGAAATTTTAATTAATAGATTAATTAGAGAAAATAAAAAACAGTGGGAAACGAATGCTTCCCACTGTTTTTTGCTTTATTTAGCTGGTGTTGTTTTGATTAATCGTTTAAGGAGGAAGTTATTCTTGGACGATGAACTATGAATTTGTCCTTGACCTAAGAATGGGCAGCGTACAGCAGCGGAAAGAGCCTCCTGACTTTATAATTTCTGTTATATCAACTTCTATTACTTCAAAGCCGCGGTCACGAAGCTGCTGATTTACATTTTTATTTACTGGCAAGCTCAAGACTCGCTTGTTTCCTATTCCAAGCACATTAGTCCCAAGCGTGAACTGTTCTTCATTAGATACTTCAATAAGTTCATATCTTGATCCGAATATGTCGAAATCTTCTTTTGTCAAAGCCTCCGGGAAGATAAGGGCTAGCTCTGGAGATATAACATTAAATACACAGTCTAAATGTAAATATTTGGCCTTGAACTGGATGGCTTTAACATCAAACTGGGGCAAAAGATGTTTTAAATGATCAACTGCCTGCTGGCTGGTCCGATCACTCAACCCAATGTACACGGTGTCTCTATCGATAATTACATCTCCGCCTTCAATCTGATCCCCGATAATATTATAGTAGGAGAATCCTTCATCCTCCAGCCACTGCTTTAATACATTATCTTCTCCCTGCCTAACATCACTAGCCATATCGGCTACAAACACAGTATGTCCGAGTGTAAATCCTATGTCCCTTGTAAAAACCTGTTCTGGGTATTTCTTATGGTAAGGAAGCAATATAACTTCAATTCCGTGATTCCGCATAGTTTGGACCATTTGATTATGCTGTTCTAATGCAGTCTCTATATGTATTCCTTCATTTTTAAAGTGCTTTTGGGTCTCATTAATTACATCCCTGATCGTCATGTACTGTGGCTGGCAGCAGATCACTCGTTTTAATTCATCGTATTCACTGAAACAGATCGTTTTATGTTCCATATTCGATTCTAATGTCATATTTAGGTCCTCCTATAACTTGATACAGTATCAATATTCCCTTAATAGGACGTAAAAATGATAAGAGAAGAACATGAAGTGTAGGTACTTTTGGCAACTTGTTATTTATGATAATAGTTTGTTAACATTTGCAAATAAAAGGGATGGTTCAGATGCTTTAGAATCAAGCAAGGAACCATCCCTTTTTTTATGCTTTAATGATCTGTTGTTTAACCGGAATATAGATATCCATTACTTTGTTCTCGGTCCTATGGCATCTTTCATCATATAGCTCAATATCCAGGACCCCAGCATGTTCATAACCGGACTGAGGGAACCATTCTGTGAACGCATAATTCCATGTAGACTGGATAGAACTGGTAAATGTTGCATCATCTGCTTTCGGTGTTGTAAACACGGCATATTGCATCTCTGGAAAACTTCTAGATACTAACCCTTTAGGTGCTGGAGTTCCTTCAGCTACTTCCATTCCAATTAAATATACAAACTCACCTGTTTCTGGGGAAAAATCAGTACAGATACCAAGCTCCTCTTTGCAGTTTAGGGGATTTGGAATGTTCTCATATAATTTCTTTTGAAGGTATAACTGCCAAAATTCGGGAATGTCTTTATTGTTTTGACCGTCTATATTTCTTGTTTTCAGTTCATATCCAATGATGTGAAATTTAGGTTTCGTGATTAATTTTGGTTCCATTATATGTCCTCCTTGGACGCTTATTTTATTAAGGTAGGCTTTTCCACGTAAGGGACCAGATAATGCATGCGCGGTTCGATATTGATTAGGTGAAACTCCATAAAACTTTTTAAAAGCCCGGTTGAATGACTCATGGTATTGAAAACCGACATCCATTGCAATATCAATCACCTTTACATCCGAATAGAAAAGTCGTTCTGCTGCACGTGTAAGACGTCTTTTTCTCACATAATCCATGACCGATTCTCCGACCAGGGCTTGGAATACACGATGATAATGAAAAGGAGAAAAGCATGCAATTTCTGCTAGTGTTTCGAGTGTAATGGTTTCTTGCAGGTTATCTTCAATGTAATCTAGCGTTCGACCGATACAAACTACATAATCCATTCCCTTCACCTCCTTATATCCAATATAACAGTACACAGATATTCGTTCTTAACATTATTTGCTATTTTTATCATACAGTGACAAAGCAGAGATTTGGTAGATAACTGTTGAATTTTCCTATTTAGGAGTTTGTAAATTTACTTTTATTATGTATCCTTTCAAATTACTTGAAAGGATTTTTTTAATTGCTCTGACATCGCTAATAAAACTTTTACTAAAACATTGACTAAAATTTACTTAAAGAATAAAATAGTTAGTGTAGACGTTTTCATTTACCTGAAATTTAAATCATCGTGAAAGATATTCATTAGATTTTTACCAGAAGAAGCGGAAGGATGATAACCATGGATAAACAGGGATTATTTAAGAAGTTTGTAGAGATTTTTAATGTAGAAGATCAGGTTCGACTCTTTTTTTCACCAGGGAGAATTAACCTCATTGGGGAACACACGGATTACAATGGAGGGAATGTGTTTCCAGCTGCTATTACTTTTGGAACGTACGGAGTAGTAAGGGAAAGGGAAGACCGTTTGGTTCGTATGTATTCAGAGAACTTTCCAGGCAAAGGGATCATTGAATTTTCACTAGATTCCCTGGAATATGATGCCGCTCATAATTGGGCAAACTATCCAAAAGGTATGATTCGATACGTTCAGGAAAGTTTCGGAATTCTGCCAAACGGATTTGACCTTTTAATCAACGGGAACATTCCAAATGGAGCGGGTCTATCATCTTCTGCCTCACTGGAAATGTTAATGGGTGTCATACTTGATGAGGTATACGATCTGAAAATTGACAGAGTAGAGCTTGTAAAGTTAGGACAGAAGGTAGAAAACAAGTTTATTGGTGTAAACAGTGGCATCATGGATCAGTTTGCAATTGGCATGGGGAAGGAAAACTGTGGAATTTTATTAGATTGCCAGACACTTACTTACGAATATGCTCCTCTTAATCTAGAAAACCACAAAATTATTATTATGAATACGAATAAGCGTCGGGAGTTAGCTGACTCCAAGTACAATGAGCGCCGAGCACAATGTGAAGAAGCCCTTGGCCGTTTACAAGCTAAATTGGATATCGAGGCATTAGGTAGTTTAACGGAAGAGCAATTTGAGGCCAATCGTGCGTTGATTGGGGATGAACTACTAGAAAAACGAGCAAAGCATGCCGTGTATGAAAATGGCCGTACGATTAAGGCTTTGAAAGCTCTAAAAGAAGGAAACCTTGCTTACTTTGGAGAACTGATGAATGCTTCTCATACTTCTCTTAAAGATGATTACGAAGTAACAGGTATTGAACTGGATACACTTGTAAGTGCGGCTTGGAGCCAAAAAGGGACAGTAGGTGCACGAATGACGGGGGCTGGGTTTGGAGGCTGTGCCATTGCTCTAGTAGAAAAGAATTACGTTGATTTATTTATTAAAGAAGTCGGTGAAAGCTATAAAGAAAAAATTGGATATGAAGCAACCTTTTATGTAGCAAGTATTGGGGACGGAACGAAAGAGCTTAAGGGAGAGTTGATACGATGAGCGTATTAGTATTAGGTGGGGCAGGATATATTGGTTCGCACGCTGTATATCAGCTAATCGATCAAGGATACAAGGTGGTTGTTATTGATAATCTCCAAACAGGGCATGAACAGGCCATCCATCCTCAAGCCACTTTTTATAAAGGTGATATAAGAGAAAGAGAGTTTTTAACCTCCGTTTTTCAAAAGGAACAAATTGAAGGGGTTCTCCATTTTGCAGCCAATTCCCTTGTTGGTGAATCTATGGAAAAGCCACTTATGTATTTTGATAATAATGTGTATGGGACGCAAGTGTTACTTGAAGTAATGAATGAGTTTGATGTGAAGAATATTGTCTTCTCATCAACTGCAGCCACGTATGGTGATCAAAAAATTATGCCGATTACCGAGGATACTCCAACACTTCCGACCAATGCATATGGAGAGACGAAATTAACGATGGAAAAAATGCTGAAATGGTGTAGCGGTGCTTACGGAATGAAGTATGTTGCGCTTCGCTACTTTAATGTAGCAGGTGCTAGACCTACTGGAGAAGTGGGAGAGGATCACACACCAGAAACTCATTTGATTCCGTTAGTGTTACAAGTGGCTCTTGAACAAAGAGAGTTCATCTCTGTGTTCGGGGATGACTACGATACGCCAGACGGAACTTGCATCCGTGATTATGTACATGTAGAGGATTTAATTGCCGCACATATTCTCGCTTTAAAGTATTTAGAAAATGGTGGAGAGAGCAATGTGTTCAATCTTGGTAGTAACCAAGGATTCTCCGTGTTGGAAATTATCGAGACAGCAAGGAAAATCACGGGGCATAGCATACCTGAAAAAATCGTGGCAAGAAGAGCAGGAGATCCAGCAAAGTTAATTGCTTCATCTCAAAAAGCAAAACAGGTGCTCGGTTGGAGTCCTAAGCGAACGATTATTGAACAAATTATTGAGGACGCATGGAGCTGGCATCAGTCACATCCAAATGGGTACGAAAAGTAATGGAAGGAGAAACACTCCATGGAAATCTATGATTTGATTCAATCACTACTTGACCAATCAATGGAATGTGAAATGATTGAACGGGAAGATGAAATATATGCAAGAAACCAGCTGATGTCACTTTTACAACTAGCTGATTACCCTGAGAAAATGGAAGGGGTAAAGGGAGCAAGCATACCAGATGTGTTAGAGCAAATCGTTCAGTATGCTTTTGAAAAAGGGATTGTTGGAATCCTGGATGCGGATAAAGAAATCTTTTCAAGCAAGCTCATGAATGTGTTAGTACAAAGACCTTCGGATGTGAATCGTCGTTTTTACCGTCATTATGAAAAAGATCCAACATCTGCAACAGAGTACTTTTACCAATTGAGTCAAAATAGCAATTATATACAAACAAAAAGTATTGCGAAGAATATTAGTTATAAAACAGATACTCCATACGGAGAACTAGATATTACCATCAATCTATCGAAGCCAGAAAAGGATCCGAAGCAAATAGCTTTGGAAAAAGAGAAAAAGCAGGATGTTCAATATCCTAAATGTCTTCTATGTGAAGAGAACGAGGGCTACGTGGGACGAGTCGGTCACCCAGCTCGCTCCAATCATCGAATGATTCGACTAGAACTAGAGGATGAGCCATGGTATCTTCAGTATTCTCCATATGTGTATTATAACGAACATTGTATTGTCCTCTCAAAAGAGCATCGTGATATGAAAATATCTCGTAAAGGATTTGAAAGATTATTATCGTTCGTCGAAAAGTTTCCGCATTATTTTGTTGGGTCAAACGCGGACCTTCCAATTGTAGGTGGATCAATTTTAACTCATGATCATTACCAAGGGGGGAATTATGAGTTTGCGATGGCAAGAGCCGACGAAGAGTATTCTTTTCGGATGAAGGAATTCTCACATGTATCTGCGGCAACAGTCAAGTGGCCGATGTCGGTCATTCGTTTACGATCACGAAATAAAGAAGAACTCATTCAAGCAGCGGATTATATTTTGACTAATTGGAAGGGGTACTCGGATGAGAAGGTTGATATTTATGCCTATTCAGGAGATACACCGCATAACACGATTACTCCAATTGCCAGAATGAGAGAAGGGCAATTCGAGTTAGATTTAGTATTAAGAAATAACCGAACGAGTGAAAAGCATCCATTAGGAATTTTCCATCCGCACAGCGATGTTCATCATATTAAGAAGGAGAATATTGGATTAATAGAGGTCATGGGCCTTGCTGTTCTCCCTGCCAGATTGAAGGAAGAATTAGAAGAAGTAAAAGTGTATTTATTAGGAAGGTCTGATTTAGTAAAAGACTATCATCTCACATGGGCTGAGGAATTAATGAATAAGTACGAAACAGAATGGTCGGATGATACGGCAGAAGAAATTTTAAGAAGAGAAGTAGGATTGAAATTCCAACGAGTGCTTGAGGATGCGGGAGTATTTAAAAGAGATACAGAGGGTCAAGTGGCATTTCGCCGTTTCTGCGAGAGTTTATAAATGGAGGTATTCCTATGAAAATATCAGAGTCAGTAGTTGGCAAGCATGATGGTCAAACAATCGTAGCACATACGATCGAAAATGCTGCGGGCATGCAGGTAACTTCTATCAACTATGGGTGTACCATTACGAAAATTGTGGTACCCGACCGAAGAGGAACTCTTGAAAACGTTGTGTTAGGCTTTGATACGATCGAAGAGTATCAAGCGAATTCAGCATATTTTGGTTCTGTCATTGGAAGACATGCCGGGAGGATTGCTGGAGGACATTTTGAACTCGACGGAAAAACATATGAACTAGCCCAAAATAATAATGGAAATCATCTGCATGGTGGATTAAAAGGGTTTGATCGAACGGTCTGGGATGTCGAGGTAGTGCAGGAAAAGGATTCAGTCAGTCTTTGCTATCTTTACGAAAGCAAGGATGGAGAAGAAGGATATCCTGGAAATGTGGGTGTATCTGTAACCTATACATTAACAAATGCTAATGAAATTTTTCTAAGCTATGAAGGAATTAGTGATGCACGAACCATCCTTAATATGACAAACCATACGTATTTTAATTTAAGTGGTGAATTAAAACGTACCATTGAGGATCACAAATTGAAGATGAAGAGTGATCATTTTCTTGAATTAAATGAAGGTTTGATTCCAACAGGTGAAATGATACGTGTAGATCATACGGTTTTTGATTTTCGTGAGGGTAGGAGGATTCAAGAAGGAGTCGTTTCAGAGCATCCTCAAAACGTACTAGTTGGCAATGGCTATGATCATCCCTTCATGTTAACAAGTAACCAATCAGAACCAATCGAATTATACGATGAGGAAAGTGGTCGTTTACTAGTGATTGAAACGAATCAACCGGCCGTTGTACTCTATACTGGGACGCAGCTAGGTAACGATTATGACATACGTGGTAGAAAGTCACAGAAATACTTGGGTTTGTGTTTGGAGACACAAGGGGTTCCTGATGCCATTCATCATTCACACTTTCCGAGTACGTTAGTAGATAAGGGCCAGGTGTACCGTTCGGAAACAAAATGGTCGTTTAGAATAAAATAATTTTTTATAAAAAAAGTGAGAGCCATTAAGCATGTAAAGGCTCTCATTTTTTTGTTATAAAATTTTACTAAAAAAATTTGTCAAAAAATATTACAAAATTATAAATGTTTGGAGTATAATGAAAACTATATTTTTCACAGGGGGTATACAACTATGAAAGCATTAGAAAAAGCAGGAATATTTGCAGGAAATACCTTTGCTTATTGGGTACTACTATTTGCAGGGTTGGCATTATTATTTCCTACAGGTTTTACTTGGATTGGTCCTCATATCCCATTATTATTGGGAATTATCATGTTTGGAATGGGTATGACGTTATCGGTAAATGACTTTAAAGAGGTTTTCAGACATCCGAAATCAGTATTTATCGGTGTATTGGCACAGTATTTAATTATGCCTTTACTAGCATTTGCACTGGCATATGGACTCGGTTTATCTCCTGAAGTTGCTGTAGGTGTTATTCTTGTGGGAGCTTGTCCTGGGGGAACATCTTCTAACGTTATGACTTATTTAGCAAGAGGAAACACGGCTTTATCTGTATCGATTACATCTGTTTCAACTTTATTAGCACCGATTTTAACTCCGGCCATCACACTTTTATTGGCAAGCAAATGGTTACCGGTGTCACTTAGCGCTATGTTCATATCTGTTGTTAAAATCGTTCTTGTACCGATTATTTTAGGACTGATTGTGAAAACTTTGTTCCGCACTCAGGTTGAAAAAAGTGTAAAAGCTCTTCCGTTAGTTTCTGTTATCGGAATCGTAGCCATTGTCGCAGCGGTTGTTAGCGGAAGCAAAGAGAAGATTCTTGAAAGTGGTTTATTGATTTTAGCAGTAGTTATCTTACACAATGCACTAGGGTATCTATTAGGTTTCCTAGCAGCTAAAGTGTTAAAAATGGATTACAGTGATCAAAAAGCGATTTCCATTGAAGTCGGAATGCAAAACTCTGGACTTGCTGCGGCATTGGCTGCTGCACACTTCTCTCCACTTGCAGCAGTACCAGGAGCCATCTTCAGCGTATGGCACAATGTATCAGGCTCACTCCTTGCAAATTATTGGGGGAAGAAAGCTGAAAAAGCGAGTAATGATCAAAATGCCACTGGAGACTCAGTAGAAATACAAAAATAGAATGAAACCCGTACGCTTTAAAAAGTGTACGGGTTTTTTATTTGATAAAAATGGAAATTCTAGTGATAGAAAATGTTGCACTATTAGATATATTCTGGTATTCTAATGTAGAACGTGTGTTCTGTTAAATAAAATAAAACAAAAGAGGTGTCCTATGATTTTAGGAATTCATCCGTATTTAGTGTTGAATGGAAATGGGCAAGAAGCGGTAAAGTTTTATGAAGAGGCAATAGATGCAAAGGTTGTTTCTCTTCAGACGTTTGGGGATATGCCAGACAATCCGGAATACCCTACTCCTCCTGAAGCAAAAGACCGAGTGTTAAATGCGCATTTAAAGATAGGAAATTCTGATCTCATGCTTTCCGATACATTCCCAGGACAGCCTTATCCGATTGGATCTCAAGTAACAATCGCAATAATAATTAATAGTGTTGAAAAAACAAAAGCAGTTTTTGAGAAATTACAAGATGGCGGAGAGGTATTAATGCCACTACAAGAAACATTCTGGAGTCCAGCTTATGGGCAAGTTACAGATAAATTCAATATGACTTGGCAGGTTTCAACAGAGATTAAAAATGATTAATAAAATGATGATTACTTACATTATTAGTAATAAGAAATGGTGAAAGGGTGAACAGGGACGATGAATAACTAATCATATTTAGAAAACTGGTTTTGACTTGATAATAAACTTGTTTCTAGATAGGATTAGCATGGCCTTTTGTTAACCAAACTGAACTTGAAGATACCATTAGGTGTTTTCTTTCTCATTTTAGTTACCAAAAAAGTCTCCTATCTAGAAGTGGATGGGAGACTTTTTATGTCGGAAATAACCACAAATCAAAAGTTAGGTATAGGGGATTTATTTCAAAACCGAGTGATTCGAACGATTCTACTCTCGGTCTTGTTCCTTCAAGTGGGAATATGGGTTAGAAATTACTCGATCCTCTTATATGTCATTGAAATGACAAATGAAAATCCAATAGCAGTATCCTTGATCTCAGTGGCTGAATTTGCACCGATTTTTCTTTTTTCATTTATTGGTGGTACATTCGCAGATCGTTGGCGTCCAAAGAGAACGATGGTTTGGTGTGATGTGTTAAGTGCTGTATCTGTGTTTGCGGTCTTACTGACTCTATTTTTCGGAAGCTGGAAAATGATTTTCTTTGCTACACTTGTATCATCAATCCTGTCACAATTTTCACAGCCTGCGGGTATGAAGTTGTTTAAGTTGCATGTTCCTACTGAGTTGGTTCAGATGGGGATGTCGATGTATCAAACGGTGTTTGCACTATTTATGATTCTTGGTCCAATCCTTGGAACATATGTGTATCAGCAATTTGGTATTCTTGCGGCAGTTGGGGTTATGGGAGTGGCCTTTTTATGCTCGGCAGCTATTCTTTTGATGCTTCCAGCAGATCCAACATCAGAAGAGGAAAGGCCGAACACATCATTAATGCATGAGATGAAAGAAGGATTTGGTTATGTATTTAAAAGTAAGCCACTAACCTTGTTGGGCGGATGTTTTGCAGCTGCAGGCCTTGCAATAGGATTAACTCAGCCACTGGGAGTCTTTATTATTACTGAAAGATTAGGATTACCAAAGGAAGATCTGCAGTGGCTCATGACTGCATTTGGAGCTGGTATGATTATTGGAGGGGGCATCACTGTAGCACTTTCTAGGAAGGTACAACCACAAATGCTATTAGCAATGGGGATGGCAGCAAGTGCCATCGGTTTTCTTGGCTTAGGATTATCAACAGAGTTATGGCTTACCTTGGCTGCTCAATTTTTTGCGGGGTTATTTATGCCATGTATCCATATTGGAATAAATACGATGATCCTACAAAATACAGAAGAAGCATTTATCGGTCGAGTCAACGGTATATTAAATCCTCTATTTATGGGGGCCATGGTCATCACTATGTCCGCCTCTGGGTGGCTGAAAACTCATCTTTCCATTGTCTATATGTATGAAATGTCGGCACTTCTACTTTTGGTGGGGATTCTAACTCTATTGCCTATAATGAAAAAAGAAACGGTCAGTCATGTTGTAAAAGAACAATAAATCAATTTATTAGAAGAGCCCTAAGACAATTCTTAGGGCTTTTCCCATCAACTTAAATATGAAAAGTTAATCCTCGGCTCAGATACGATAACAAGTTGTCCATCTTTTTCTTCGAGACCTAACCGGAATGTGTTTGGGTTTCCTGGTATGGTAATATCAACAAATTCAGGTGTGTCATTGTTTTTATCCAATTTAAACTCTACATAGGTGTGCGTACCAACATGAAAACGCCGAAGTATTTTTTGATGCTTGGCTTCACAAAAAATGGCTTCGTGTAAATTTACGCTAGTAAGCTCCTTCCCTATTAAAGAGCGTAACCGTTCTAAACAATCTGCCTTACTAATCATTTTCTTCTTTCCTTTCACTTATATATCCATGTCGCTTGGTTACAAGATTATCTTTGTTATACATTCATTTTATACATCAATCTCAAAGAAGCAAACATTGTTTCATATGAACAGTCTAGAGAACCCATTAATAATCAGCTTTATTAAAAGTTAAGGTAAACTTATACCTAATAAATATATAATGATAGAATAAAATTACACCACAAAAATCGGAATAATCATATCAATTTTACGATAATAAATACATATAGAAGATCATTAGTAGAGGGAATGTGTAGAATGACTGATGAATTAATAATAAATGCAGAGGCCTGCTACCGGCAGGCTGAAGAAAAGGCAGAACAATATTTTCAAACACTCTATAATGAGGTAGTAAAAAAATCGTATGCGAAAGCCTTAATGGAAGATATTCATTCGTGGAAACACAATCATATTCGTCATCATTCCATATTATCCTTGTTCTCTAATCGAGAGAAACGTGCAAGTTCAAAAGGGTATCAAAGTTACCTTCAATGGCTAGACCATACAGGTAAATTGGATAACTACTTGGACCGGAGTATTTCTTATCTTTATATGCGTGATCTCGGAAAATCATTGAACTCAGCGGAAACACAGGCTAGTATTAGCCGCACGGTTCATAGTTGGAAGAAAAGTATTCTTGTAAATGGAGAAAATCAAAATGATCTAATAGGAATGGCTGGCTTGTACCGTAAGGCTCAAGAGGAAGGTATTGAGTTAACCATGATCTGGTTAATTGGCAAGTTGAAGACTGTTTCAGAGAATATTCCAGAGGGAATGGACGCGGAACATGCCCAAAGGAAGCTGATCAAAATCATTGCTGGTGTCCTCATGCATGTTCTTGAAGAGATGGATGACAAGCTATCTTTTGAAGAGAGGTCTAAAAAGTTGGATGAAGCGATCAGACTAGGGTATTGCTATGGTTTAACGTATCCGTTTATCGACGACCTTCTCGATGCGAAGTTGTTGTCGGATGAAGAGACCAAGTGGTATACGAATTTGATTCGTACGACACTAACAACAGGGACTGTGCCTAAACTAGGAGTGTGGGCAGGGAAGAACGAACCTTTAATTCGTTTTATCCATCAAGAATTGGGGGCTGCTTTTGAATATATTAAAGCTCATCAACGACCTGAATCCCTTACATTGTTTTTCGAGCAATCGTATGTTTTTTTCCAATCTCAAGAAGTAGATAGGCAGAGGGATTTATCTCATTCCGCTTATACAAATGAAGATTTATATGTACCAGTCATTTTAAAATCATCATCGTCACGATTAATTGCTCGGTCAATCCTTGATGCTCATCAAGATGAAGGATTTTCGGATCGAACGTTCTATTATGGTATATATAATCAATTAGCGGATGATTTTGCAGATATGTTTGATGATATGAAGGATGGTGCGGTCACTCCTTATACCTATTATATGAAGTATAATGGTGTGCGAAATGATTTAATCAATCCTTTTGAAATGTACTGTACCGTTATCTACTACCTTATACATAAGGTCTTTCAGTCAGATAAGAAAACATGCGAGGTAATTTTGGATCGTGCCATCAATGGCTTAAAACGTTTTAAAGAAAAAATGGGAATTAAGAAGTACAATGAAGTAATGGGTATGTTTGCAACAGATAATTCAATGTTTAATCGTCTCATACAGAAGATGGTTAGAAAAGCGGATGATGTGGATTTCTTTGATAAATTACTTCGAGATCACATCATTACGACACTAAGAAACGAAAGGAAAGAGCAAGAGGAATTTTTAAATACCATTGACGAGTTCCGTAATGAAATCAACAGCATCTTACCTATAGCTCATAACAAAGATGTAGTTGTGTCGAATCAATCCATTATTGAAGCAGCTAATTACAGCCTTGAAGGTGATGGGAAACGGCTGCGGTCGATCATGGCTTGGGTGATGGGGGTACAGGGATTCGGTTTAAATAAGGAATCCATCCTTCCTATATTAAAATCATTGGAATATTTACATACTGCTTCTCTCATTTTCGATGATCTTCCCTCTCAAGACAATTCAGATACTCGAAGAGGGCAGCCAACCCTTCACCATGTATATGATATCGCTGTAGCTGAAATAACGGGTTTATTTTTGACACAGAAAGCGATTGAAGAGCAAGCATCACTAGGTTCCTATGAACCCCAAACGGTGTTAAAGCTTATACATTACTCAGCACAAATGACAGGGATTATGTGTCAGGGACAGGCGATGGACCTTGGATCGAAAGGGAAGAAATTAAGCATAGACCAACTGAATCATATGAGTATGTATAAAACGGGATTAGCGTTTGAAGCATCCCTCATTATGCCAGCTATTCTTGCGGAGGCAAGCGAAACTGAAATTCAAGCTTTGAAAAAATACGCTCATCATGCCGGCATTGCCTTTCAAATAAAGGATGATCTCCTTGATGTAGAAGGAGATGTGAACCTGCTCGGAAAGCCTACAGGTCAAGATACGGGTAACAATAATTCCACATTTGTCTCTATCCTAGGGAAAGATGGTGCTAAAAGGGAAATGTGGGAGCACTTCTGTCTCGCAACGGAAGCGTTGCAGGAGATTCCACGAAATATACCTTTTTTAAAGCATTTATTGAATTATATCGTGAACCGTGATCATTAATGATTCCTTATAAAGGGGTCATTTTTTTTACCTATGAAAATATTGATTGCCCCACAGCTTGTAAAAATATATAATAAAAGTTGTATTAGGGAAACAAATGTTTACTGGTGAAATTTTTAAAGTTTATGGCACATTTTTTACACACGCACATATCCTTTATAAAGATTAGTGAAATACCTATATTTTTTTTATGAAAAAGTTTGATTAAGGAAACTTATTGTCTTTGGTCCAAATGGCTTTAACCATAATTAAGGAGGATATTACAATGACGGAGAATCTGTTGTTGGCTTTTGGGTTAACTTTAATGGCAGGTCTTGCCACGGGGATTGGTAGTGTATTAGCGTTTTTTACCTCTACAACAAATACAAAGTTTCTTTCTGTTACTCTTGGTTTCTCGGCAGGTGTGATGATCTATGTTTCTATGATTGAGATTTTCATAAAAGCAAAGGATGCACTTGTAGGTTCTATGGGGAATGTGTTAGGTAACTGGATGACAGTGGCGGGTTTTTTCGGAGGGATGTTGTTAATTACATTAATTGATAAATTTATCCCCAAACAAGGAAATCCACATGAGTTGAAAAAAGTTGAGGATATGAACGATAAGCCGAACAATCAAGCCCTATTAAAAATGGGAACTTTTACAGCATTGGCGATTGCGATTCATAACTTTCCAGAGGGGATCGCGACATTTACTTCGGCTTTGCAGGACCCTGGTTTAGGGATTGCCATAGCGGTAGCCATCGCTATTCACAATATTCCTGAGGGGATTGCCGTTTCAGTGCCCGTATATTTTGCCACTGGTGATAAGAAAAAGGCATTTAAACTGTCATTTTTATCCGGACTATCAGAACCAGTTGGTGCGTTAGTTGCCTATTTGTTTTTGATGCCATTCTTAAACGATGTAATGTTTGGCATCATCTTTGCCGCTGTGGCAGGAATTATGGTATTTATTTCACTCGATGAATTATTACCTGCCGCGAAAAGATATGATGAAACTCATCTATCAATCTATGGGTTAATTGCTGGAATGGCTGTAATGGCACTCAGTTTGTTATTATTCATTTAAATTGATACGTAAAAAGGCTTTCGACAGTTGAGTCGAAAGCCGTTCTCTTTTGAGGTACCCGCATAACAAAAAGCAAATATAAAAACAGTTATAAAAGCAGTGTGTTTCTCATATGGAAATCACACTGCTTTTTGCAAGTTTCAGGAAGATGCTCTTAAATTTCCAACTAGCTTGGTTAACTAACGGAGCAGGTTTATGGAATAAGAACATCTCATTTTCTATTTATAAAGCACTGTTTTTATTATATTTGGGTTATTGAAACTGAGAAAGATTGACATGCTGGAAATTATGCTGTAATAATAATTAGGCCTAACTACCCATTAAGAAAGATATATTCATACCAGAAAGACATTAGGGGGAAAGAAAATGAAAAAACTAGCTTTAATCACCGCATTAATTTTTGCTTTAACTGGGTGCGGAAAATCAGAAGAAGTTGTCAAAGAAAGCGAAGGGTCAACTGAGGTGGATGTAGCTCAAAATCAGGAAGAAAATAAAAATACGGCCGATGAAACTATGAGTCAGGAAGAGATTCAAAAAGTCGAGATTAAAGAAAATGTACATAAAGAATTGGATAGAGTTAAAGAAGCAACTGCTGAATTTAAAAAGATAATTGAGGCAGGAGAAGTTCCAGTTCCAGAATTACAACAAGCTGCGCAACAATTAGAAATGAATTGGTCAACAGCATTACAAACTTTATCAAGTCTAATTAATACGACTTTAGAGGAATCCCAAAAACAGGAGCTTTCTAAAGAAATGACAGAATGGAATACATCTCTACAAGCAAAGGCCGAAGAGGAAGTATCACAATATAAAGATACCGAAACATATGGCGTGCAACTACTGTCTTCTTTAGCTAGATTAAATGAAGAAAAAACCTATGAA
The DNA here is from genome assembly GCF_003586445.1 of Bacillus sp. Y1. Taxonomy (NCBI): domain Bacteria; kingdom Bacillati; phylum Bacillota; class Bacilli; order Caryophanales; family Bacillaceae; genus Bacillus; species Bacillus sp. Y1. The sequence continues at coordinate 832,750 of NZ_CP030028.1, forward strand.
ATTGTGGATAAGTATGTTCAATAAAATAATCAATCAAAAAGATGCACGGGAACATTAAGTTCCTGCGTATTTTTCTTTGCTGAGAATAACACAAATAGTAGGAATATGGTAATATAACCTAGGTAACTACATACTGGGGGATACATAATGAAAAAGTACTACGTCTTATCATTAATCTCATTTTTATTACTGGGTGCATGCAGCAAAGAACAAACAAGTGAGCAATCAGATAATCAGGAAGATATAGAAGTACAAGTGGAGAAAGTAACCGAAACTAGTGAAACTCGCGAAGAACGCCATGAAAGAGAATTAGCAGAAATTGAAAAAAAATTAGTAGCTGAAGCGGCGGAAGAAAATGAAAAGAGAATGATTGACTTGGTTGAATTACCTCTTGGTCAAGTTAGTACAAAACAAGGTACATTAACGTACATAGATACGCCTGAGGAGCTTGCCATAGTCGGAAAGTTGAATGAATTGGCTAAGACGTTTGAAGTCGTAACGAAAAAAGATTCGATTATAAATACTTCTGTAGATCCTTCTGCTAAATCAGTATCTCTAATTGCTAGAGACGATACGACAAGAGCGGGATTGTTTATTCATGGAATTATAAGTATTGACTATCAACCAAATAAAAAGAATATGATTCTGGTTGAGGAGTTACGAGACGGAAAAACCACGTATACGTATTATAATTATGATATGGATTTAGCTGGAGATTTAGTAGAATACATTTATTCTTTAAAGGTCGATGTACCACATCAATAATAGTTAGATAATGAACGAATGAAAAGGGCTTTAACCTATATGGTATGCCCTTTTATTTTTGTTAAACCAAAAGTGCCTAAGTTCAAAACTAATCCTATCAATAAAAAATAAACAGAGGAAATTAATGTGTATTTGTCAATATTTTTCCTCTATAATAAATAGGTATTTATACACATAAAGGGGATGTCAACGTTGAGGAAGTATTCGTATATTTTTATATTCTTTTTTTTCTTAGGATTATTAATCGTGGGGTGCAGTAAAAGTGAAGACGTTAGTGTTGAGGATGAACGGTTAGAAAAAGTAAATCAAATGCTTATTGCTATATTAGAAAAGGATGAAGAGGGAATTAATCAGCTCAGTGGAGATGTTTTTAATCCTGATGAGGTTTTAGATAATGCTTCTAAATGGGGATTTGAGGGTAAAAGAATTGAAGATTTTATTATCGAAAAGAAATCTGACTATGTGTATCATGTTTCCCTAATTAACAAAGAATCTAAGGTTGTTTTTCGAGTGGTACAAAATCCACCTGATGATGAAATCGTAGATTACATGGCTATTTTAAAATAAAAAAGATATAGGGAGATACATCATGCAAAAGTTATTATTTTTTGTATTTATAGGAATGGTTTTAATATCAGCAGCTTGTAACAAGGAAGAAGTTGTTACAAATAGTCCCACCGAAAAAGTCAATGGGACTCAAAAGGTTGAAGAAAAAGAAAAAGAGAATCCAAACGAATTAACTTTTGAGTTTAATGGAGAGCAAAAAACAATTCCCGCAAAGACGAAATATATGGATTCGAGTTTGGCAGGAACAAGTGTGAAGGTTACAAATAATTTTGAATCATCGCAAGATCCACAAGGAACTTATAGCATTCAAGGAGTAAAAGAATACGAGGGTATTAATGTTGGGTTTAGATTCACTGAAAAGGTTCCATCTGATGTTTTGTTTGAATTAATTATGTATAGCGTTGCTGGTTCGCAAGAAGCGCAATTAGAAGAGTTCAAACACCCATTACTTGAAGATGAATATGTGCATGCCATGAAAGGGGAAAGCGACAAAAAAATAGGTATAGAATTAATTAAAGAAACAAGTAAACAACCAATTGAAATAACTATACAAATGTTTAAACCCATTACAGTTAATCAAGAAGAAGTGCTTGCGGAAATTATTGCAATGATTAATACGTATAAAGAATAATTAGAATTATTTTCTAACCAGCAATAAATTGCTGGTTTTTCTTATTTAACAATAGGGTGCGATTCTTCAATAATGAAAAATCGCTTATCTTATTCGACTAACGAAGCAGGATAGTGAAAGAAGGAAAAGATAAAATGAGTCGGAGTTGTAAAAACTAAATGACTTGTATCTTGTTGGTCTTAAATTCCTTTATTTTAATACCACCTTCTTGATGAAACATAGAAGATGGTAGGGAAGTAACTATAGAGTAGATGTATGCTGTTACTAATCATGACAGCATGGTTAGAGAGACGTTTTAAAGATAGCCTCGACGTGGATTTAGTTTAAACGTACTCATAACTAATTAGTATTTTGACATATTGCAAATATACAATGTATAATAGTGTTCATGAACAATCCAGTAGATATTTTTAAGGCATTAGCTAATGAGTCGCGTATTCAAATACTAGAATGGTTAAAAAACCCAGAAGCTCACTTTTCACCCCAAGAAGGGATTGATCTTGTTGAAGTAGGGGTATGTGTGAGTCAAATAACTAGTAAAATGAATATGAATCAATCCACTGCGTCTCAATATCTCTCAATATTACATCGAGTTGGTTTAATTAATGCCAAACGTATTGGTAAATGGACATATTATAAGAGAAACGAAGATGCAATTAATCAAATTGGTCTGTATCTCCAGAAAGGTGAATGATACTGAATTAACAATCGTTCAGTATCATTCACCTGATTTTCACAACAACATATTGTTAGTTTGCAATATATAAATATGTTATTCTGAATAATTCTTAAGGGGGATGATGTTGGTGGTGGAATCACACACAAGTTGTTCCAGAATGCACAAATAATGCACCAATCCTTATACAAGGATTAATTAAATATAGTTAGAAAGAAGGCTTATCAATGAATAATAGAAAAAAACTAAAACTTGGAGCTGCGATTGAAGGGGTTGGGTTCAACTATATGGGGTGGCGACATCCAGACATGCCTAGCAATGCAAGTGAAAATATTGATTACTATGTAAAACAAGCAAAAATAGCAGAAGCAGGAAAGTTTGACACAATATTTTTATTCGATGTCAGTCATGTTGGACCAGGGAATATTCCACATCACTTGAGTATGTTTGAGGGTATCAGTATTTTGTCGGCACTTAGTATGGCAACGACAAATATAGGTCTTATAGCAACAATCGCTACGTCGTATGCTGATCCATTTACTGCTGCGAGACAGATCCTTTCACTTGATAAAATTAGTAAGGGACGAGCAGGTTTGAATGCCGTTACGTCAAATCCGGGAGGTATGGTGAATTATAGCAGGTCACATCTTTCAAAAGCAGATCAATATCCTATGCAAAAAGAATTTATGGAAATTTTATTAGGTCTATGGGATTCATATGAAGATGATGCATTTATACGTGATAAAGCGAATGGTATTTACCTCGATCCGCAAAAAATGCACGCTTTAAGATATAGAGGGAAGTATTTCTCAGTAGATGGTCCGTTGAATCTAAGCCGTTCGATTCAAGGCAGACCGGCACTCTTCACGGCGGGTAGTTCTTCTAATTTTGTAGAAAACGCTGCGAAATATACAGATGGTGGTTTTATAGCTTCTTCTTCACTTGAATATGCTAAAGGAATTGCAGCAGAGCTTAGAAAGCGAGTAGCTTTGGAAGGACGATCAACAGAAGATTTTATTGTTGTGACTTCACAAATGCCGATTGTCGGTAGTACTGAAGCAGAAGCAGAAGAAAAATTCCAAGAAATGCAAAGTTTGATGCCAGTTTATAGAATACCAAGACCTTTGTTTTTTGGTTCAGCCGAGAAAGTAGCCGATCAAGTTCAGGAATGGTATGAAGAAGGTACGATGGATATGTTATTGATACAACAGGAATATCCAACAGGGTTACAAGATTTCGTTGATTTAGTTGTTCCGATTTTACAGGATAGAGGCATTTTTCATACAGAATATGAATCAAATACGTTACGGGGTAATTTGGGTCTGCCTTATCCAGAAAATAAATATTCATTATAAATTACATTTTATTTTGATTAAGTAGTAAAAAACAGAGGAATAACAAAATAATCCATTAATCGTTACGTAGAAAAGTGATTAGGTAATTACTAATGGTTACTCGCCCATTTGGGTTGACTAAAGGGAAGGGAGGAACAAAGAGTTGGTTAGAGTGGAGATTACAAGAAGCACTACTAACGGTAAAATAATATCTTACAAATTGGAGGGTCACGCATACTATAACGAATACGGCAAGGACATTGTTTGTGCCGGTGTTTCAGCTGTATCAATTGGAACGGTTAACTCAATAGAAGCATTGTTGGGAATTGTGCCAGAACACACAATATATGAAGGTTTTTTGAAAGTAGACATACCTGAACGAATTGAGTCAAAAACTTTTGAGCAGGTACAGCTTTTGTTGGAATCAATGGTAATTATGCTGAAATCTATCCAAGAATCTTACGGTGAATTTTTAACAATTGAAGAAACTATACAATAGACTATAGAGAATTTGTAGGTATTGAAAAAAATTATGTATCCTTTTTATACTATGCTCTATACAAATTAGGGGCATTTCTTCAATGAAGAAAAGCTCCTTTTTTAATGTTACTATAGGGCTGCATTACTAAAATAAAAGAATTGTAAAGGAGGGCAGTTTAAACTAACGGGTGCTTTAGTTTAAAAACAGCGACAAGTGAAATTAAACTTGTCGCTGTTTTATTGCATATGAATAATATCTTTACAGCTCCTTCACCAAAACTACATTAGCATACTATTTAGCGGGTACCATAATTTAAATTATGGTTAGTGTTAACTATATGGTTTTTATACCCGCTACTTATATCCAAAAAGGTGGAGAAACCTTGTTATATCAATAAAAAAGCAGTGCGATTTCTTATTGAACTGCCCCATAAATGTTAGACATCAATCTTACATTTATGGGGTATTTTTATGTCTAATTTTACAGTGGAAAATAGAATACAAATGGTTTTAAGGTATTTAAATGGTAACGAATCTATTAAGGAAATTTCACGGCAGGTACAGATAAATAAGAGTGTTTTAAGTGGATGGATTCGCCTTTACGAACAGCATGGTAGTGAAGCTTTCCTAAAAAACTATACACGCTATTCAACTGAGTTTAAAATGGATGTATTAAATTATATGAACGAGACGGGTACATCCTCTGTTGATACAGCAGCAATTTTCAATATTTCCTCTCCTGGAATGATTCGGAATTGGCGAACAAAGTGGAAACAAGGTGGAATAGATGCCCTACAATTAAAGAAAAAGGGGCGTCCATCTATGAAGAAAGAAACAAAGAACAGTGAACCAAAGAAAGCAGCACCAACACCAGTTGAAGGTACAGTAGAAGCATTACAAGCGAAAATAGAAAGATTAGAAATGGAGAATGCTTACTTAAAAAAGTTGAATGCTTTAGTTCAAATGCAGGAAAAATTACAAACAAAATTAAAGCGCAAGTAATTTATGAACTAAAGGATCAGTATGATGTTGTGGATTTAGTTGAAGTCGCTGACATTCCACGCAGTACGTATTATTATTGGGAAAAACGATTAAATCAAGTCGATAAGTATGCGAATGTAAAAGAAGAAATAAGAGAAATCTATCATGCACATAAAGGACGTTATGGCTATCGTCGTATCACGAAAGAACTAAAGAAAAAAGGCATTCATCATGACCAAAAAACTATAAATAAATTAATGAATACCATGGGCTTAAAATGTCTAGTGCGTATGAAGAAATATCGTTCCTACAAAGGTAGCGTAGGGAAAATTGCACCCAACATATTACAACGCGATTTTAAGGCGGAAAGAATGAATCAGAAATGGGTAACAGACGTTACAGAATTCCACTTATTTGGAGAGAAGCGTTATCTTTCGCCGGTACTCGATTTATGCAATGGTGAAATCATTGCTTATAACGTGATGAAACGTCCTGTTTATAGACTCGTGGGTGAAATGTTAGACAAAGCAATTGAGTATCTTAAACCTGGAGATCAAGTAATTCTTCATTCTGATCAGGGCTGGCATTATCAAATGAAACAGTATCAAAAAACCTTAGAACAGCACGAAATTACGCAGAGTATGTCACGTAAAGGCAACTGTTTAGATAATGCGGTCATCGAAAATTTCTTTGGCTTATTAAAGTCTGAGTTGCTTTACCTGCAAGAGTTTGAGAGTATTGAGCATTTTGAACAAGAATTAGAAGAGTATATTGATTACTACAATCAAAAGAGAATGAAAGCAAAATTAAAAGATCTGAGTCCAGTAGAATACCGAACTCAGATCTTAGAAGTTGCCTAAAAATATTTGTCTAACTTTATTGGGTCAGATCATATGCGAAATGCACTGCTTTTATAAGTGTTTTTATAGGTGCGGGTACTCCAAAAGAGAACGGCTTAAGTTGAGTCGAAAGCCTTTTTTTGTACCTATTATTCAACAATCTCTAAAGTCACTTCGATATTTCCTCTTGTTGCTTTTGAATACGGGCAAAAATGATGAGCTTTTTGAACTAAGTCTTCTAAAACAGCTCTTTCAATTCCAGTACCTTTTACTTGTAGTGTTACACCAAGCTTAAAGCCTTGGTCTGTTTCATCCTTTATAAGGCTAACGTTTGCTGTTACTTGTGATTCAAATTTAACACGTTCTGATCTTGCCATAAATTGAAGAGCTCCGTCAAAGCAGGCAGCGTATCCTGCAGCAAATAATTGTTCAGGATTTGTAGCACTTGGTAATGATTTCGCTCTTGGTGTGCCTGGCATTGCGATATCAAGATTAATGGCACCTTCAGGAGATTGAACTTTCCCTTCTCTACCTCCAACTGCAGTTACACTAGATGTGAATAATACGTTTGACATAAGTGATCATCCTTTTTGAATGTAATTTTTTTCTAATTTAAATTGTGCAAAATCAATTAACTTATGTGTTCATAATAATAGATGAATTACTAATTGTCAACGATTATATTGTGCAAAATTTAAATGGATTTGACGATAAGGAATGGGTACGATATGATTTTATAAAATTAATTTTATAATCAGTTTTTTAGAAGTTGAGGGATGAATTATGAAATATGACGATGAGCTTGTAAAACTAGAAGACCATTTATGTTTCTCTTTATATGCTTGTTCAAGAGCGATTTTTCGTTTATATCGTCCATTTTTGGACGAACTAAATTTAACCTATCCACAGTATCTGGTATTGATCGTGTTATGGGAAAGGAAGCAAAGTACAGTGAAAGAATTAGGAGAACTTCTTGGACTTGATTCTGGAACCTTAACTCCTATGCTAAAAAGAATGGAAGCAGCGGGTCTCGTCGTACGCAAAAGATCGGCGGAAGATGAGAGGGTTGTGATGATTACAATTACTGAGGAAGGAAATCTTCTTAAAGAGAAGGCTGTTTGTATCCCACGGTCACTTTTAGAATCAACAGGAATGACAGAGGAAGAAGTTATTACAATTAATAATGTGATAAAAAAACTACTTCAAAAGGTGAATACAGCTAGTATGAAATGAAAGATCTAACCGTCGAGGTTAGGAGAAAAATAATTAATTGTGCAAAAAGAAGGTCCTTCCGTTACGGTTGGACTTTTTGAATGTCACAGCCTCTCATCCTGAATATATCTATCATTTTTAGCCAACATATATGTTGAAAGAATGATCAGGAGTGATTGCTTTGAACAGATATATGTTGTTTTTAGTAGTAACGGTATTGTCATTTTTTCTATCTGGCTGTGGATTTAATAATCATGCGAATGAAACTGAGGATCAGCAAGCGCAAATAAGCCAAGCTAAGGCTAGAATCTTAAACGATGAAACAGAAAAGGTAGATCATACGATAAGGGTGTCACAACTAGCAGAACAATATGTCCAGAAATTAGAAGAAGTAGAACGGGCTAATGTTATTTACTCCAACAACAATGCCTATGTTGCGATTAAACCAAACCAATATAATAGTCTGTCAGAAGTTTTAAATCAAAAAATAGCTGATCAGGTACGAAAAGCAGATAATAAAATACATAAAGTGTATGTATCTGTAAATCCAGACTTTTATACAACGATGACCTCCTATGCACATGATATAAGGTCCGGCAGGGACAAAGTTAGTTTATATCGAGATTTTTCTAATACCGTTATGAACTTTTTTGGGATCGAAAGTGAATAAAAAAAACACACTCGTCCTTGTGGTGCGAGTGTGTTTGTCTAGAGTTTTATGGAAGGATATTTCCTGCCGCACGATAAATGCTATACCATTCTTCACGAGTAAGGTGGACTTCGCTAGCTTGGATGCAATCCTTTAATCTATCTAGATTCGTTGTACCAACAACAGGTTGCATCTTTGCAGGATGACGTAATATCCATGCAATCGCAATCGTTGTATTGCTTACATTATATTTTTCAGCAAGTTGATTAATTTGTTGATTCAACTCAGGGAATTTTTCATTTCCTAAGAAGGTTCCTTCAAAGAAACCGTATTGGAAGGGAGACCAAGGTTGAATTGTAATATCATTTAGTCGACAGAAATCAAGAACGCTGCCATCACGGTTGATGGCTGACTCATTTTCCATATTCACGTTAATTCCACTAGAAATCATCGTGGCGTTTGTGATACTAAATTGTAGTTGGTTAGCTACAATAGGTTGCTTTACGTATTTTTTCAGAAGTTGAATTTGCATCGGATTTTGGTTAGACACACCGAAATGACGGACCTTGCCTGATGTTTCAAGGATATCAAAGGCTTCGGCTACTTCTTCAGGCTCCACCAAGGTATCCGGACGGTGTAGAAGAAGTGTATCCAGATAATCGGTTTTCAGGCGTTTTAAAATGCCGTCCACTGACTCTAATATGTATTCTTTAGAGAAATCAAACATCCCTTTTCTTATGCCACATTTGGATTGAATGATCATTTTTTCACGAATATCATCATTCATGTTGATAGCATCTGCAAATATTTCTTCACAAGCACCACCACCATATATATCCGCATGATCAAAGAAGTTAGCTCCTTCTTCTAATGCTGTTTTTATAAAGCGCTCAACCTCGGATTTTTCAAGTGCGCTTATTCTCATACAGCCAACTGCAACAACTGGTACCTCTAATGTGCTGTTTCCTAGTCTAACCGTTCTCAAGTATATTCCCTCCCAAGTGTACGATAGGGTAATTGTTGAGTGAATAGTTCCTTATACTCCTATTATCAACTCATTAACCGATCATAAGCAAAATGTGCACGCTTTCACGAATGTGTACAAGCATATTTTGCCATACCCTTTGGTCTTATTCAACTATTAACTATGTTTTGGATGGATGTTGGGTTCGAATGAAGTACTGATAAGGACAGGGACTGGATTAGGAAAGGAGGTTGAGTCCGAAAGCAGCCCTGATAAGGACAGTGACTCGATTATGAGGAGAGTTCGAGTCCGAATAAAGCCCTGATAAGGACAGTGACTCGATTATGAGGAGAGTTCGAGTCCGAAAGCAGCCCTGATAAGGACAGTGACACGATTATGAAGAGAGTTCGAGTCCGAAAGCAGCCCTGATAAGGACAGTGACACGATTATGAAGAGAGTTTGAGTCCGAAAGCAGCCCTGATAAGGACAGTGACACGATTATGAAGAGAGTTTGAGTCCGAAAGCAGCCCTGATAAGGACAGTGACACGATTATGAAGAGAGTTCGAGTCCGAAAGCAGCCCTGATAAGGACAGTGACACGATTATGAAGAGAGTTTGAGTCCGAAAGCAGCCCTGATAAGGACAGTGACTCGATTATGAGGAGAGTTCGAGTCCGAAAGCAGCCCTGATAAGGACAGTGACACGATTATGAAGAGAGTTTGAGTCCAAATGCAGCCCTGATAAGGACAGTGACTCGATTATGAAGAGAGTTCGAGTCCGAAAGCAGCCCTGATAAGGACAGTGACACGATTATGAAGAGAGTTTGAGTCCAAATGCAGCCCTGATAAGGACAGGGACTCGATTATGAAGAGAGTTCGAGTCCGAATGAACCCCCTCATAAGGACAAAGATTGGATTATGAAGAGAGTTCGAGTCCGAAAGCAGCCCTGATAAGGACAGGGACTCGATTATGAAGAGAGTTCGAGTCCGAAAGCAGTCCTGATAAGGACAGTGACACGATTATGAAGAGAGTTTGAGTCCGAATGAACCCCTCATAAGGACAGGGATTGGATTATGAAGGTAGTCCGAGTCCCAATCACCCCCTCATTCGGACAGAATTATGAACTAGAAAGGCACCCGTGGTCAGATCATACCATTAATTGGCCAATCAACCTCCATATCAAAAAAGATTCTCTTTTCATGAAAGAGAATCCATAATTAAACCACTTTTTTGGGGAAAATGATTTTAAAGCACACAAGATCTTTATCAATTTTTACTTGTACGTCACCGTTGTATTTTTGTGCAATTTCTTTAATAATCGAAAGCCCAAACCCTCTACTTCTACTTTGTTCTCTCGGTTTGGTCGATTGCTCAATCTGAAAGAACGCCTCGTCAAATTTCTTTAGTGTACTCGAGTTTTTTACTTCTATGAAAAACGTCCGGTGTAGTTCTTGTATTTCGACAGAGATTTTACGTTGTTCCTCAGGTAATTCCATCGTGGCGTCATAGCCATTATCTAACAAGTTACTCATTAAGCGAATAAAGTCCGTTGAGGAAATCATTTTCATAATCTCCTCGCTTGAAATGTTTAGTGAAAACGCAATATGATCTCTTTTAAATTTTTCCATTTTTGTAAAAAGAACAGAGGCGAGAATTGGATTATTGATTTTTAATACTTGATTGTTTACTTGAATATCACCAATTAATTCTTTCACATAGTTTTCAGTTTCGGTGTGATTTCCGATTTTTAACAAACCAGAAATAACGGTTAAATGATTATTCAGGTCGTGACGATCTGACCGTACTGAGGCAACTAACGAATGAAACTCCTTTTCATGAGTAGTTTCAGTGAATTGAACTTTCTGTTTGGTTTCGCTTTGATAGATTTTACCTATTATAAAAAGAGAACCAATATTTAATAAAATGACGATGAACATGCTAACTGGAACACCTAGGATAAACGTGGTTTCCTTCATAATATATAAGGAACCAATAGACATAAAGGTTAAAAATATTTGAAGCAGTACAACAAAAATTAATGGAACAATCCCTTTCATTGTAACCTACTAGCTATAAAAGGAATTTTAATGTTTTTCTTATAGAAAACATATGCAGCAAGTGCTATTGGAAAATTTGTTGAATTAGCTATTAATATACGTTTCCATGGACTAGCCAACACAGTTTCAAGATCTAAAGAAAATAATTGTGTGTACAAAAGAATAAGTACAGTCTGAAACGTGAAAATGGAAATATAAAAAATTAAAGCAAACAAGAACCCTTGACTAATCTTTAGTTTAAATAATAAAGATGACAAAAGAGCAACAACAACAAATAGTAAGTATACCTTAAACGAAAAGGTCATGTACTGATCCGCGAAAAATGCTATCGCAGAATATAAAACTGATAATAATAGATAGGACGTTCCATTTAATTTTATAGAAATTCCGAGTAAGACGAAAGTTAGTGCAACTGCAGCTAGTGTTTCTGGTAAGGATAGCAAAAAATAACTGTACCATGCCATGAGTATTCTCTCCTAAAATGATAGTAATGTTTTAAAATATAATAAATAATAGCATGGATTTGTTCTTATTAACAAACTAATTTCGACAATTTATGACTTTTGTTTGAATGTTTCTATAGTGAAAAAATACTATGATGTTTTTTCCTTTCAGACCATAAGTGCAAGAATGAGGAGGAAGGAGGAACATCGTGTTGGTAAACTTGAGATATCTTTATCAACAAAAATGATTGTCTAGGAGGGATAATTTTTATGCGAGAAATCAATCTTTCTTTTGAAGAGATGTGGGAGAAAATTATTGCATGTGATCATACTTACGATGGACTGTTTTATACAGCAGTAAAAACAACAAAAATCTACTGCAGACCCTCCTGTCGATCGAGAAAGCCCAAAAAATGCAATGTAGAATTTTACGATGACATGAAAAAAGTAGAACAGGCCGGCTTTCGTGCATGTAAAAGATGTAAGCCGGATGCACCTCTTTCTCCAAACGATGAACTAATAACAAAGGTAATCTCCTTCTTAGTTTCACATTATAAGGAACCATTACTACTTGATGATGTAGCTAATCACGTGGGAGTAAGTTCTTTCTATATTAATAGGTTATTCAAGAAGGAAACATCGGAAACTCCTAGGTCCTATCTGGAAAAAATACGAGTTGATAAAGCAGCACATCTTTTAAAATATACGGACCGATCAAATATAGAAATTTGTTATGAAACAGGATTCCAGAGCTCATCAAATTTTTACAAAGTATTTCGAAATGTGAAGGCTTGTTCCCCTAGTGAATATCGTACAGCATGTAAGGAGGAACAGGTTAGGTGAAGTGGATCAATTACGAGTCACATCTTGAAATATTACCACCACAAGTATTTAGTTTTGCAGAGTGCCTGGTGTTTTTAGGACGATCTCAAGAAGAGGTTCTTCATCGACTTAATGATGGTTATTTATATAAATTGTTGCTCATTGAGGATGAAATGATTTTAGTTAAGATTTCTGAAGCTGAAGGCATTATAAAAGTTGAATTTCCGTTAGGTGCATCAAATACTAGCAAACGAATACAGGTAGTCACTCACATTGAGGAGTGGTTTGATCTCCATTCAGATTTAGAAGAATTTTATCAAATGGCAAATGAGGACCAACTTTTAAAGAGAATGGTAGAGAAATATTATGGGTTGCGAATGATAGGGATTCCTGACTTATTCGAGGCCCTTACTTGGGCAATTATGGGCCAACAAATCAATTTATCGTTCGCCTACTTACTTAAAAAACGTTTGGTTGAGAGTTACGGAAAGAGTCTAACTTTTGAAGGAAATACGTATTGGATATATCCTACATATGAGGTAATCGCAAATGTAAAGGTAGAGGATTTAAGAAATCTTCAATTTACGACTAGGAAAGCGGAATATATCATAGGAATTGCAAAGATGATGGTAAGCGGTGAAATGACAAAAGAAAGATTGAAAAAACAGGAGTATCATGAACTTCACACCCAGTTAATGAAGATCCGGGGAGTAGGAGCATGGACTGCGGATTATGTGATGATGAAATGCTTTCACCAATACTCTTCGTTTCCGATTGCAGACGTAGGACTTCATAATGCATTAAAGCTCCAATTAGGACTAGAGAATAAACCAACGATACATGATATTAGAGCAATCGCGACAAATTGGGAAGGTTGGCAATCGTATGCGACTTTCTATTTATGGAGGTCTCTTTATGATTAATAGATATATAATCGATTATCTGTCACCAATAGGAGTAGTAGAAATTATCGGATCAATGAATGAGATTTATTCCATCATGTTCGTAGACCGGGAAGAGATTCAAAATACGATTCAAGAGGAAACACCGAAAGTATTGAAAGAATGTTTGAATCAAATCGATGAATATTTTAAGGGAAAACGTCAAGTATTCACTTTTCCTTATAAATTAGAGGGAACAAATTTTCAGCAAACAGTGTGGAAGGCATTAGTCCATATCCCGTTTGGTGAAACAGGAACTTATAAGGAGCTAGCTATTAGGATTGACAATGAAAAAGCAATTAGAGCAGTTGGTCATGCAAATGGTAGAAACAAGCTAAGTATTGTCATCCCATGCCATAGAATCATTGGGTCTAGTGGGAAGCTTACAGGTTATGCGGGTGGATTGTGGCGGAAGGAATGGTTGCTTCAGCATGAACGTAGGAGTAACAGTATAGACAATACTTGATCATAATAATGTGAGTGAAAATCCTATTAATTTCCCTTATTAATAGGATTTTTTATGCTTATGACATCCTCTAATAGCCTTATTTTTTCTAACTTGGACAAGCGCCGACGCAAACTCTCTCTCATCTTCATATATCTGTAAAAGAATGATTAAGATAGGAGGGAATTTGATTGTTCGGGTATTCAATGGTTCAAATGGTAAGATCTCATGCGGATAAGCTGGAGCGACCGTTAAGGGAACAAATATTGAACATGTATAAACCCTTTAAATGGACGCCTTGCTTTTTGCATAATATGTTCGAAGGGATGTTAAAACGAAGTAAAAAGTACTCGGTTATTATTGAATTTCAAGAGGGATGTTACGACACTGGTTGTAAAGAAGTAGATGGAATAATGAATCGTCATATGAGAAATAAAATTAAGAGTCATTTTCCTAGAGTGTCCTGCTGTAGTGCTGACATAACTCCCAGTGGGTTAGAAGAAATGCTGACTAGTTGTAATCATATTAAAAGAGTGTACCTCAATAGTGAGGTAAAGGCTTTTCTTAATGTAGCAGTATCCTCTGCAAAAGCTTCTAATATTGTAAGAAACGGGACAATATTAACAGGTAACGGTGTGAAAATCGCCATCATAGATACAGGAATATATCCGCATCCAGATCTTTCAGGGAGAATTACAGATTTTGTTGATTTTATCAATAATCGAACAGAAGCTTATGACGATAATGGTCATGGTACGCACTGTGCAGGAGATGCTGCTTCTGCTTCTGTAAATTATGCGGGGCCTGCTCCAAGGGCAAATTTGGTAGGAGTAAAGGTACTTGATAAAATGGGGTCAGGTTCACTTGAAACAGTGATGCAAGGTGTGGACTGGTGTATTCAGTATAATGAAAATAACCCAAATAATAAAATCGACATTATTAGTATGTCGTTAGGAAGTACCGCGCAAAACTACCGAACTGAAGATGACGATCCAATGGTTAAAATAGTAGAGGAAGCGTGGGCAGCTGGAATTGTTGTTTGTGTAGCTGCAGGGAATGAGGGACCCGAAAAAAGTACGATCGCTAGTCCTGGATTAAGTGATAAAGTAATAACGGTAGGAGCGCTTGATGATCGAAATACGGTAGAGAGAAGTGACGATGATGTGGCAAGCTTCTCTAGTCGGGGACCAACCATTTATGGTGGAGTAAAACCAGATATATTAGCACCTGGAGTAAATATTGTTTCATTAAGATCGCCGAATTCCTATTTAGATAAATTGCAAAAGAGCAGTCGAGTAGAGAATGATTATTTTACTTTATCGGGAACCTCGATGGCCACTCCAATTTGTGCCGGGGTTGTTGCATTAATGAAAGAAGCCAATCCTAGACTAACCCCTGATGAAGTCAAAAAATTATTAATGACTAACACAGATGTTTGGCGAGATCGAGAAAAGAATATTTATGGTTCAGGTTATATAAACGCTGAAGAATCCATTCCTCAGTAATAGTAAGAAGAGCTTCCTTATACAGGGAGCTTTTATTTTTATTAAATGAATATTTGTAAAAATATAATTGACATTGAGAATCATTATCGATTATATTTAAGTTGTTAATAATGATAATCATTTTCAATTAGAGGAGGAGAACAGTGAAAATATTTATTGGCTATGTAAGTATGTCCGGTAATACGGAGGATATGGCGAATATTTTGAAAGAAACTCTTCTTGAATGTGGATGTGAGGTAGATCTACGTGATTTAGAAACAGTAGATGCATATTCTTTAAAAGACTACGATTGTATCTTCTTTGGTGCATACACCTGGGGAGATGGGGATCTGCCATATGAGGTCGAAGAGTTTTTTGATGATCTCAAAAAACTAAATTTAAATGGAGTAAAGGCTGCTTGCTTTGGTTCAGGTGATACCCTCTATCCTAAGTTTTGTATGGCAGTGGATATCATGGCAACGACACTGCATGAACAGGGCTGTGATGTATTTGAGGGGAAATTAAAGGTAGAGCATAGTCCTGAAGCAGATGCGGAAGTAGACGAATGCAGACAGTTTGCGAAGTCAGTATATCAATGGGTCAATAAGGGGGAGAAGCTTACATATGTTTGAAAAAGGGTCTACTGCAGTTTTATCCACCTCTAGATTACCGTTTATTGTGGCTGTGAAAAATGCAGGTCTATACTCTTTTGAAAAAGGTGAATGGCTCTTGCAGTACCCCCTTTCACACAGCATTTATAAGCTAGTAGGTATTTCTCCATATATTTTTGGGATAGGAGACAATGGGCTGATTGTTCGTTATAACCCTTATAACAATAAATGGACACATACATTCTTCCCAACACCACAACGACTTTGGGACATCACAGGGAATGAGTCAGGTATTATTATTACCCATGTAGGAAGCAAGCTTTATATTTCATATAACTTTGGTTCCAACTGGTCTGTTATCCATCCTTTTAAAGAATTGTCTATTAAACCATTCATCCGCTCCTTATTTTTGTATAAAGAACACTTATACATTGGTACTCAGATTAATAGAGAATCAGGTGGTTTATGGAGTTTTTCTTTGGAAAGTGGTGAATTAACCCTTGTAAAAAAAGAATCAAACTCCATGATTTCTTCCATTTATATAGATTGTGAGGATTGCATGTTTATTGCAAAAGGAAATGCGAGGTCTAAAGAAGGATCTATAGAGATGAAGTCACTTCGTGGATCTAGATGGAGAACATTTGAACAAACCATCTCTGAAAAGGCATTTCTAGATGTATTTAACGTAGGAAAGAACTTATATACAACCACAAGTAAGGATGAATACGGATATTCTAGAATATATGAAATTAACAAACAGAGACATATTCTATTACCTATTGAAACAATAGAAGGACATGGCTTCAGAGGAGCTGGCTGTAAGGATGAATTGTTTATTAGTTCTCCTATCGAAAGCAAGTGGATTGATCGAAGCTATGAAATGACAAAACTAGTTCACTAGGAGAGATGATCATGAAAATTGGTGTTATATATGCAAGTATGTCAGGAAATACAGAAGCGATCGCAGATTTAATAGTTGAACAACTAAAAAAGCATAACCATGATGTAGATCTGAAGGATATGCTTAGCCTACCTGCTAGCGATTTCTTACTTTACGACCTAATTTTTATAGGAATGTATACTTGGGGAGATGGAGATTATCCGGATGAATGTCTAGATATTATTGCAGAAGTGGAACAGTTAGACTTATACGAGAAGCCATTTGCCCTATTTGGATCAGGAGACACTTCATATCCTGAATTCTGTGGTGCATTAGATAAGCTTAAGGAATTAATTGAGAATCAGAATGGTGTATGCTTAGGAGAACCGTTAAGAATAGAATTTAATCCAAGCAAAGCAGATGAAGAAGAGATCAATCAGTTTGTCATGCAAGCATTATCTGTTTTTGAAAAGAGTAGTTAAATAAATGTGATTAAAGAGTGGGTCTGGGTCAACCAGGTCCACTCTTTTTGTACTATAGAATAAAAAAGTGCAGACGATACCAAAACAATGCTAGTGTTAACGCTTACATACTAATCTTCGACTTTTTATAATTAACTTGTAACCAATTGAGAACAAAAATATTAAGGGGGAAACAAGATGAGAAAGTTTTTGAGAACGATTTCTTTAATGCTAGCTTTTATGTTAGTGGCAGGTGTGCTAGCCGCGTGTAACAGTGAAAGTAGCGGTGGTGGAAGCAGCAGTAGCAAAGTAAGTGTAGGAATCGTATTACCAACTAAGGATGAACCAAGATGGGTTCAAGACGAACAAAGATTCAAAGATGCTCTATCAGGCTCAGAATATACTACAGAAATCTTATTTAGCCAAGGTTCATCTGCTAAGGAAAAAGAAAATGTAGAAACATTATTAAACAAAGGTATTGAAGTACTAATCATTAGCCCTCAAGACGGTGAGGCTGCAGCGGCTGCTGTTGAAGCTGCGAAGAAGGACGGAGTTACGGTTATTGCTTACGACCGTTTAATTACAAATACAGATGCAGTAGATTACTATGTAACATTTGATAGTCTCGCTGTAGGTGCGGCACAAGGTCAATACTTAATTGATTCTGCAGAAGGTTCAAATGTTCCATTGTATTTATATGCTGGTGCTTCTTCTGATAATAATGCTTTCTTGTTCTTTGAAGGAGCTTGGAGCGTTCTTCAACCGAAGATAGCTGATGGAACATTTACCATTGCAAACTCAAGTGAAGCTGAGAAATTAAAGGATAAAGCGGAATTAACTCGTGATGAAATGAGTAAAATTCTTGGCCAAGTAACAACAAACTGGGATCCAAATGAAGCGAAAAACAAAGCTCAAACACACTTAACAGCTGTTGGTGCAGATTTGAAGGGTGATGTAGCTATTCTTGCGCCGAACGATGGTACAGCTCGTTCTATTGCAGACGTATTCTCTTCTGACGGAGAAGTTACTAGCTTTGTAGTAACTGGACAAGACGCTGAAAAAGCATCTATTCAATATGTAATCGATGGCAAACAATCAATGACTGTATTTAAGGATGTTCGTACCCTTGTTACGGATGCAATGGGAATGGCAGTTGATATCCTTGATGGAAAGACACCTGAAACGACAGGTAGCTACGATAATGGAGAAGTAGAAGTAAAAGCGAAACAAACAGATGTTATCGTTGTTGATGAGGAAAACGTGAAGAGTGAATTAATTGACTCAGGTTACTACGAAGCCAGCGAATTTACTGGACTTTAAAAAATAAACAGAGTTTGTTGCGGAATAGTGGTAGAGTGGTCTATCACTATTTCGTAATTGTAACAGTTGTCTTGTAAAGGGGGTATACAAATGAGTGAGTATATTTTGGAGATGAAACAAATCTCCAAGAATTTTTCAGGAGTAAAAGCACTAAGCGATGTGAATTTCAAAGTGGAAAAAGGTGAGATTCATTGTCTAATAGGTGAAAACGGTGCAGGAAAGTCAACACTTATGAAGGTGCTAAGCGGAGTGTATCCTTATGGATCCTACGAAGGAGATATTCTGTACGAAGGAAATGTACAACAGTTTAATAAGATTAGTGACAGCGTAAAAACAGGAATTGTTATTATTTATCAGGAGCTTGCTTTATTTCCTGACCTAACTGTATATGAAAATATTTTTGCTGGCAATGAAGTGAAAAACGGTGGCATTGTGGACTGGAATAAAACCATTGCTGAAGCGAAAAAAATGCTGAACAAGGTGAAGCTAGATGTCAATCCAGATACACTCATTAAAGATTTAGGGGTAGGGAAAAGGCAACTAGTTGAAATCGCAAAAGCTCTAAGCAAGGATGTTAAACTGCTTATTCTTGACGAACCGACCGCAGCACTGAATGAAGATGATAGTGAAAACCTGCTTGAGTTATTACGAGAACTTAAGAACCAAGGAATCACTTGTATTATGATTTCACACAAGCTAAAAGAAGTTATTTCCATCGCAGATAAAGCAACCGTTCTTCGTGACGGTCAAACCATTTGTACGTTGGATGCAGCAAAGGGTGAAATCAATGAGAGCACGATCATTAAGAACATGGTTGGTCGTGCGATAGAAGATATTTATCCAAAAAGAGAAAAGCAAGCATTCGGTGGGAAAATTCTTGAATTGTATAATTGGTCTGCCTATGATCCTCAATTAGGTAGAAAAGTAGTGAAAAATGTAAATCTACATGTGAAGAAAGGTGAAATAGTAGGGATTGCAGGACTTATGGGTTCTGGACGTACTGAACTTGCGCTGAGTATTTTTGGTAATGCAAAGTCCTATAAGGTAGAAGGAGATTTAGTCATAGCAGGAATCTCAAAAATACTCAAGCATCCAAGTGATGCGATAAAAACAGGAATTGCTTACGTTACCGAGGACAGAAAGGGCGATGGATTGTTTTTAATTCAAGACATTAAAAACAATATATCGGCCGCGAATCTAAAGGGAATTTCCTCAAATGGCATGATCAATGACAATGAGGAGATTAAGATTGCAGACCATTATAAAAAATCATTAACGATAAAAGCCTCTTCCCTAGAGCAATTAGTTGGTAACTTAAGTGGAGGGAACCAGCAAAAGGTGTCTTTAGGAAAATGGCTGTTTGTTGGACCCAAACTGTTAATTCTTGATGAGCCTACTCGTGGGATAGATGTGGGTGCAAAATTTGAAATATATACGGTTATGAACGAGTTAATTAAACAAGGCATGAGTATTATTATGATTTCATCAGAACTCGGTGAAGTATTAGGAATGAGCGATCGAGTGTACGTAATGGCTCAAGGTGAAATAAAAGGTGAGTTGTCAATAGATGAAGCAAACCAAGAAAATATTATGCAGCTTGCTACGCAATAGGAGGTTAATTTAATGAGTATTTACAAAGAAGCGAAATCGTTGATCAGTGAAAATATCCGTGACTATGGCATGTATATTGCCCTTATTGTCATTATTCTTACCTTCTCAATTATGACGGACGGACTATTTATGTCTTCACGTAATATAAGTAACTTACTAGATTCAGCAGGTTATATTGCTGTATTAGCTGTAGGTATGACGCTTGTCATTGTTATTCGACATATCGATTTATCAGTTGGTTATGTTGCTGGTTTTCTTGGAGCTATTGCAGCGATCCTTCTTACACAAGCAGGAGTGTCTATTTACATTACCATACCTATCATTCTCATTTTAGGGATTGTGGTTGGTCTACTAAACGGTTTTCTAGTTGCCCAAATTGGAATTCCCTCCTTTGTTGCTACATTGGCAGGCTGGTTAGTTTTTAGAGGAGCATTACTGCAGGTAACAGAAAAGACAGGAACCATTATCATTCAGGATGATCGATTTAATGCGATTGGTAATGGCTTTATTCCTTCACTTCTTCAAATCAACGGTCTTCATTTACTTTCCTTAATAGTTGGCTTAGTAGGAATTCTGTTTTATATCTATGGCGAAATTTCTACACGCAGAAACAAGATTAAGTATGATTTTGAAGTGATATCAAACGGAATATTTATTTTAAAGTTGGTTTGCATTTCAGCAATTATCGCCTACTTAACATGGATTTTAGCAGGTTATAATGGAATCTCATGGACGGTTATGATTATACTGCTAGTTGTTATTGTGTATCACTTCCTAACCACAAAGACTGTGCTTGGAAGACATGTTTTTGCAGTAGGTAGTAACCCAGAAGCAGCCCATCTTAGTGGGATTAATGTAAAGAAGATCACTTATATGGTATTTGGTTCGATGGGAATGCTAGCTGCCCTTTCTGGAATTTTATTTACTTCACGCTTGCAATCAGCAACCACAACTGCTGGGACATTATTCGAACTAGATGCTGTTGCAGCTGCGTATGTCGGTGGAGTTTCTGCCGCTGGTGGAGTCGGAAAAGTAACGGGAGCCATCATCGGTGCGATTGTTATGGCATCGTTATCTAATGGGATGAACTTACTAGGAGTTGGTATTTCTTACCAATATATCATCCGAGGTGGTGTATTAGCCTTAGCCGTAATTTTTGACGTTATGACTAGAAAAAAACGATAGATACGTAGAAGAGGGATTACATAGGGTAATCTCTCTATCTTTTTATATTGGCGTCCCCGCTCCTTCCCCTCTAAAATCAACCGCAAAAAAGCTGAAAATTCCAACTAAATATTTTGAAGAATTGCAGGTAGATGATATGATGAGAGTAGTTTACTATAAGTAGAAAGAGGATCAGTCAAGTGCGAAAAACTAGTATATTTTTACTATCCCTTATTTTTATTATCCTTTGCTATTTTACTTTTATATCTGCAAAAAAAGTTTTTCGCTCGGATTGGCAGCTATCTCAAAGTACGAATCAAAATGTGGATCAGCATCGTCTTGTATTAATTACTCAAGATATGGAAACATCCTTCTGGGATCAGGTAGAGAGTGGCGCTCGAAAGCAAGCCTTGAAGGAAGGGGCAAGTCTAGAGGTTTGGGGTAGCTACGGAAACAATCAGGAGGACTTTTTAGAGAAGATTGAAATCGCTCTCTTTTCAAAAGTAGATGGGATCATTGTACAAGGTTTAGATAACGCAGAGTTTAAAGATTTAACAAAAATAAAAGCATCGTTTTATGGAATTCCTATCATTACTGTAGCAAATGATGTTCCCATGTCAGAGAGCTTTAGAAGAACTTTTGTTGGTTCTGATCAGTATCAAGCGGGCCGAATGCTAGCAAATGAACTAATGAAAGAAATGGGTACATCAGGGACCGTGGTGTTAATGTACGATAGTGAGCATGAATATTATCAGACACAGAGACTAAGTGGAATACAAGATGTTTTAAATGTGTATCCAAATATTAAAACGGTTCTTGCCCAAACATCGGAAACAAGAGAGCAAGTTCTTACCACTACTCAAGATGTGATGAATCGTAATCCAGACGTGGATGCTTTTATAGCTGTAAATGCGAATTTTGCTGCGGGAATGGTTCAGGAAATTGGAAAGCGTTCTCAAGTAGAGCCTTATTTCATTTATTCGTTTGACGATGGTCCTGAAACATTAACTCTACTAAAGGAAGAAAAACTGGACGGGATTGTTAAGCAATCACCCGAGATGATGGGAGAAATTAGCGTTCAATTGATCATGGAGTGGTTAAATGGTGATACGGTTCCTCTTGATATAGACGGGTATTTTACAGATATTCATTTTTTGAAAGCGGTAAACGTACAATGAACAGTATTCAGAAAAAAATTCTTACGTTAACAACAGTGGTTCTTGTGATTATGTCCGTAATTTGGGTAACGCTTACATATTATAATCATAAAACGCAAAATCAATATAACGAAATTCTTCAACGATATTTAAGTCTGAACGAGGTAACGAACGCAAGCCAGCAATTAATCACCGATCTCAATAACTATATGCTCAAGCCTACCCCTGAAAATCTAGATCTGCTCGAGCATAGCGAGGAAGGGTTAATAGAAGCAAAACTGGATGTGGATACACTAAGGAACCCAGAGAACAACTTCACTTTGTCCAATTATATTAATCTCATTGATAGTCTTCAAGAAACGACAGACAGGTTCCTACTCTATTATTCAGAAAAAGATACGGAGGCCTCTACTAAGGAATTTACGGAGGCAATGAATATTTCAAATTATATTTCTGAGATGACTTTGACCTTACTTGATACAGAATTAAAGACCCATGACAAGTTTTATCGAAGCATCATTGAACGATCCGGAGAGGTTATAAAACTTGGTATGTGGTTGTTGTTGTTAATTACCTTTGTACTTATTCTTATTACGTATTGGTTTTCATTAGGGATTACGAGACCTGTCCTTAAGTTAACTCAAGCGGCCAACGAGCTATCAAATGGAAAATTTGATGTTGAAATTAAGGTGGAGACAAATGATGAGATTGCCTTTCTTGCTAGAACCTTTGACCGAATGCGTAACAATATTAATAACCTAATCTCGGAAATTAAGAATAAGGCACAGCTTGAACGGGAACTTCAAGAGAATAAGATTTTATTACAAGAAAGTCAATTTCGAAGTCTACAGAGCCAGATTAATCCACACTTTTTATTTAACACTCTCAATACACTTTCTAAGAAGGCATATTTAGAGGGCTCTGAGGAAACTAGTGATCTTCTTGTCAGCGTTGCAGGATTGCTTCGGTATAATTTAAAACAAATTGATCGGTCAGTAACTTTGTATGAGGAGGTTGCTGTATTAAAACAATATATGGATATTCAAAAAGCAAGGTTTACTGAACGCCTGAAATTGTACTTGGATGTAGATGAAGATTGCCTATCTGTACGTATTCCAGCCCTCACTCTTCAACCTATTATTGAAAATGCAGTGATTCATGCCATTGAGCCGAGAGAAGAAGGCGGTATCATCTGGTTCCGAGTGAAGGATGGAGAAGACATGATTACAATTGAAATTGAAGACGATGGAAAAGGGATGGACAAAGAGAAAATTCAGCAAATTCTTGAAGAAAACACGATGGAAATGGAAGGCCATTCTACAGGAATTGGATTCAGCAATGTCGTAAAACGACTGCGTTTATTTTACGGTTATGATGATGTAATTGATATCTTTAGTGATAAAGGAAATGGGACGAAGGTTGTATTATATATTCAAAAGGAAGGGGTGGATAAAGGATGATCAAACTCCTAATCGTAGATGACGAACAAATAGAAAGAGAAGGCATGCAAGCCATTTTAGAAAAAACCTACCCTGAACATATAATCAAACAAGCGAAAAATGGGAAAATGGCTGTTCAAATGGCTTCGGAGTTTCAACCTGATGTGATATTTATGGATATCAAGATGCCCGGAATGAACGGACTCGAGGCAGTGGAACAGATCAGTGCGAATCATCCGTATATCAAATTTATCATGGTGACTGCGTACGATACTTTTGATTATATGCGTCACGCCATTAAACTTGGAGTGAAGGACTATTTGCTAAAGCCTAGTAAAGCAAGTGACATTGTAGTAACGGTAGGCAAGGTTCTGAAACAGATTGAAGAAGAACGAAAAACTCTTGCATTAAGTCAGTATCAGCAAAGTGCACTACAAAAAACACTAACTCTCGTTGAAACGGATGTGGTAACACAATTATTGTTTGATCACGTCCACGAAGTCCATGTAGATATGCTCGTGGAGATGCTTGATATTCAATCGACAAATGAAATGTTTGTTATGCTTGTGATTCTTCCTACAGGGTCAGAGCATGTATATTCCAAAGTAAAAGAGAAAGTTAGACAAACAAATAGTGGATGGGTAGGAGCGCTCTACGGGAGCCAGCTTCCAATTATTGTTTTCAGACAGCCTGAAAAATCCTACCGTTCTCAAGCAACATCACTTGCACGAGAGATACTTTCCCTTTCTCAAGCACAACAAGGAACGGGATGGTTTATCGGTGTTGGTGAGGTGTGTTACTCACTAGATCACATCAAGCAATCGTATCAATATGCACTTGTTGCAACGATGGATACAACCCTACCAATTAAGTACCGTTTCTATAAGGATATGTCAATTTTAGGGGATACTAGTAATGGGCAGCTTGCTCCACACCAGAAAAAAGAATTTTTTGATCAAATACGCCTTGGAAATTGGGATTATATTCGACTGAACGTTTTGAATATATTACAAGTGTACGAGAACGATGTTACAGAGTTGGTAAAAACGCAACAACGGATGTTGGAGGTACTTTGGATCGTATCTCGTGTCTTGAGTGAAATGGGAGTAGAAACGGATAGCCCCCTATATTCTTCTCAATTTACTGACTACCGTCAACTGAGATTAGAAACGATACAAATGCTAGATCGGATGCGGCAATCATATGTAAATCATTATGAAAAATTAGAATCAGATACCATTCAACAAATCAAACAATACATTATTGATCACTCCCACGAGGATATATCATTAGATGCACTTGCAAAGAAAGTAGGACTCAGCCCGATTTATATAAGTAAGATGTTTAAAGAAAAACTTGGAATTAACTATATTGATTTTTTAACGGAGTGTAGGATTGAGAAAGCAAAGAAATTAATGTGTGATCCTGATAAGAGTATAAAGGAAATTACCTTTGAAGTTGGTTATCATGACCCAAATTACTTCAGTAAGGTGTTTAAAAAAATGGTTGCGGTTTCACCAAATAAATACCGAAAGACGCTTCTTGGTATTTAGTTTAGTCGGATAGGAGAGAGAGCAAATGGATCGGGGATTTTCCAATGCTAGATTGATTATGTTCACACTCACGCTAATCTTTTTTACATCTGCTTGCGAGAATGCACCTGAAACTAGAGCAACGACAGACTCTTCTGCAGTTGAAAAAAACAATTCTCCTGGTCAATCATCCGAGGAGGAAAAAATAAAAATTGGATTTTCGATGGATACATTAGAGGAAGAACGGTGGTTAAGAGATCGAGAACTTTTTAAAGAAGCGGTTGAGAATTTAGGCGCAGAAGTAGAAATAATGGCTGCGAATGAAGATGATGCCAAGCAAATTTTACAAGCAGAGACACTAATCAGCCAAGGAGTTGACCTTTTAGTTGTTGTACCCAACAATGCAGAAGCAACCGCAGCTATTGTGAATAAAGCACATCTAGCAGGAATCAAGGTAATTTCTTATGACAGGCTAGTAAAAAATGCTGATATTGACATGTACATTTCCTTTGATAATGAACAAGTAGGTGAGCTTCAAGCAAAAGCAATTACAAAATTGGTGCCAAAAGGGAGATATGTATTAATAGGTGGTGCTAGTACAGATTATAATGCTCATTTGTTGAAAAAAGGGGTATTTAACGTACTGCAGCCATACATAGACAGAGGAGACATTACAATTGTGTATGACCAATGGACCGAGAATTGGACTCCAACAAATGCTTATAAAAACATGGAAGAAGCTTTAAAAGCTAGTAATAATCAAATTGACGCAGTCATTGCTGCTAATGACGCAACAGCAGGTGGTGCCATTGAAGCTCTCGAAGCCCATGGACTTGCAGGTAAAATACCTGTAAGTGGTCAAGATGCGGAGCTTGCAGCTGCCCAGCGCATTGTGAGTGGAACACAACACTTGACCGTATACAAGCCGTTGAACATGTTAGCAGAGAAGGCTGCTGAGCTAGCAGTTAAGCTGGCAAAAGGGGAAAATATAGTTGCTGATAGAAAGATAAACAATGGTAAAATTGAAGTTCCATCAGTATTATTAGCTCCTATTGCTGTGAATAAGAATAACCTGGACGAGACGATTATAAAAGATGGTTTTCATTCTAGGGAAGACGTTTATACACCAGATGACTAAAATGACAAAGGCCCTGCTTTCGAAAAGTAGGGCCTTTTATTTTAGCAGTCTAAATAATTAATTCATTGGTAGCTTGTCGGGGTTCATAATAATATATATTTCTTCAATCAAGTCGTTACATATATAGAAGCTAATAACACTATGAATCTGGTTTTTACTATAATTTACTATTGCGGGTTGACCGTTGACATTATTCAATTCGGATGAAAAGTCCTCAGGAACTATTTTTATAATGCCATATAATAGCGAAAGCACGTTAGGCTGGGAAACGATGGGACGTATAGCAGCTTTGACCTTTCCTCCACCATCGGAGTAAAGCGTGACATTCTTTGATAGCAGCTTTAATAATGTATCCATGTTTTGCATCTGAAACGCTTCAATGAAACGATTGATGATCGACTGGTTTTTCTCGTAATCTAAGCTTTCTCCCTCAACACTTGCAATCTTTTGTTTTGCCCGACTGAAAACTTTTCGGCAGTTTTCTTCTTTTTTATCAATCATGTGAGCAATCTCGCTATACGAGATATCAAAAACCTCTCTTAATATAAGTATTGCTCGCTCGTTTGGTGATAAATGCTCCATCATCCGTAAATAAGCAATACTCAACCCTTCTTTTTGTAATAATACTTCAGCTGGATTGAGATCCATTGATTGCAATAACAATGGCTCTGGATTCCATGGTCCGATATATTTTTCTCGTTTGTTCTTTGATGACTTTAATACATCAAGGCTGCGATTTGTCATGATCTTACAAAGATATGCTTTCTTGTTATCGATCTTCTCATCATCTATTTGATATGCTTTTAAAAAGGTTTCTTGGACGATATCTTCTGCATCAGCTACTGACCCTAACATACGATACCCTATAGAAAATAATAACGGTTTCAATTGTTTATACTCTTCATTGCTGATCTGCACGAAATCACCTCTTCTCTTTTTGGATAATTTCCTCTGCTGCTTGTTTCCCACTGCAAGCAGCCCCCTCTGACAAGATATAATGCGGAGAGGCCCAATCTCCTGCTATATATAATCCAGGGATTTCAGTTTCAGAACGTTGGAAGTATTTTTCATGCCAAACTAGGGGAAGGCGTTGATTTACAGTGATATTTGGAAGAAAACGACTCGTAACACAAAAGTCTCTCCATCCTGGCTGCATCGTTTCTAAAAATTGTTCAAGCTCATTTCTTACCTTAATCGAATCAATGGAATCATCAGGGTGATAGTATTTAAACACATGAACAATCGAGTTTTTACGATTTTCCGAGAGGGAGGCAACATTTGAATGTACGGAAAAATAAAGGGAATCATTCATATCTAAAGCAAATAACTTCTTAGGGTGTGGGAGTTGAGATAAAGAAATATCTAAACTAGCACCTTTGACAGGTGTTAGTTGGGAAAAAATATTATTCGCTTTTACATTCTCGATTTCACCTAATAGGTTAGTGAGTTCAAGTGGTCCAGTTGTACTTATTACATATTTACAGAAAATTTCCTCGTTATTTGAAAGAATAATTTTTATACTACGATGCTCAGTTGGTATAACTTGTTTTACAATTGAATGAGTTTTAATCTGTACACCTTTTATGACTGCTTTATTGTGGAGTTGGTCAATGATTGTTTGCCAACCGTCATGTAAATAGAGTACTCCGCCCAAGGAAGTCTTAATGTGAGTAACGACTATTTTTGCGCTAACTTTTTCAGGACAATGACAGTAAGTTGAAAGCCTACCAATTACAAAAAGAAGTGATTGGACGTTTTTTGATTGAACACCTTTCTCCACCCATTCTTGAAAGGTTTGGTCAGCTAACGCCTGTGTATCGACCTGTTGAATTTTTGATAAAATAAAAATCCATTCTATCCGTTCCTTCCAATTAAGTAGACTTGTTGTAAGAAGTCCCAATGGATTAAAAGGGGCAGTATATTCTTTAGTGTTTCGAGTTAATATTCCTCCTAGCTTAGGTGAACCTCCATCCAGTTTTATATCTAACTCTTCGAGAATGACTGCTGCTTTTCCTTTTTTATAAAGGGCATGAGGTCCCAAATTAAAATAATCTTGTTTTATTTTCTCTGTTTGAGCTCTCCCGCCAACCTTGTTTCCCTTTTCAAGGATTAATATAGATAAATCACTTTTCGCTAAATAGTTGGCTGCTATATAGCCCGCTAAACCTCCACCAATAATAACAACATCCCACATTTGAGTCATATAAAAAACCTCCTAGTTATCTTTTCATCAATCATGACGAGGAGGAGAGATTTTTGTGACATAAATAAATAAAAAAAGCGTCTTTATTTATAGACGCTTACTCCAGTAATTAAGATACAATTGTCATTTTTTGTTCTGTAGGATTCTTTTTCCGCCTTGCAAGTAGCTTTTCTAAATAGTAAATCAGAATGATAAATACAGACATAATGCTGAAATACTGTAAGATGACTTCTAATGCGTTCGTGGTGCTAATAGCTCCTCTTCCTTCCAATCCACCACGTGCAAACTGGCCACCTGCACCATCGTCGGGTGGGGTACTCCGTTCAAATTGACGATTCCCTCCAGAAAAGTCACCACTTGGAGGAGTACCTCGTTCGAATTGACCTTTCGCAAAACCTCCTTCAGGCATTTCGGAAGAGGAGGTAGCAAAAACGCGAGACACTCCAAGTAGGTCTGTTAAAAAATTTGTTGAATAGATTTCATAGCTTCCGAATACTAATAAGGCAGCTGTAGCGACCTTTGCGACGATTCCCAGAACCGGTTTCGGCGTTTTAAATTTTACAATGTTACTAAAAACTTGGATTACCCATTTCCAGTGTAAACCAACATGAGCGGCAACTAATATAAGTACTAAATAGGAAATAGAGATATGTGCTATTTGAAACCATCGCTCATTAGTAACATTAATATTAGGGAACACAATGTGAGAAACCAAAATCCCACTGATGATAATAAAGGCCATAGTGATGAGTAAAAGTAAATTTAAGACATATCCAAATTTTGTTTTGAAAGGAAGCTTCCGATCAAATAACTTAACGGTCACATTTTTAACCCATCTCCAGTTAAGTGCTATATGTGTAAAAAACACTGCAGCAATGGCTAAGCCTGCAATTTCATGAAAGGTTAAACCGCCCAATACTTGTTTGTTGAAAAACAAGACAAATGTGACTGCCATTAAAATGTCCAGTCCAAACTTTACGTACATTAACTTTTTCTCATTCAATTAAATCCCCCCTCAAAATTTATTTAATCCCATTATGGAGAACGGACCTTAAAAGAACCTTAAAATTAAAATTCAGAGGTTTTGAAATAAAAAAAGGCAAGCCAACAGTCAACAATTTTGGCTTGCTTTCGATTTATTTGTATAGAAATATTTTTAAGTTATCTTTATTATCAATGGTTGCAAGAAGAACATCATTTACCCTGGTTTGATATGAACTTTCTAACTTCGAGGTGACCCATTCTTTACTTTTTCCCATTTCCTTTAATTCTGAAGTAAGTATGGTACCTTCCTTAATAATGGTCCTAGGGTGTTCGAAAGGCTCTGTTTTTATTCCTAACGTTGAAGGGGTAACGGGTTGGTATTTAGGATCTAGGAAAAATGATATTTTTCCATCTGCTTCCCAAGTAGCGAGAACTACTTTCTTCACATCATCAACTTGTCCTTCACGCAATTCTTCAAGTAAAACATCTAGAGATATTCTCGCCTTTTTCAACCCTTCATACAGGATTTTACCGTCCTTTACAATCGTAACGGGAGGGGAATTCACTAGTCTTCTAAACCATGGCCATTTCAGAAGCATAAATACCCCAGATATATATAAAACCATTAATACAGCTGTGGTTATCATCGATCCTTTTAGTCCGAGATGTTGATCGGATAACGGATGGGCAATAATGTTTCCAATAACTAAAGCAACAACAAAATCAAGTAGCCGTAATTGAGATATTGATCGCTGAGTTAATAATCTAGCTACAATCAATAGAAAAATAAAACCTACTACTGCTCGAAGAATCCACTCCATGCTAGTAAGGGTTTCTTGACTTTGGTAAAAATCCATCATGTAGAACACGTCCTTTATTCCGATAACTAAATGTTAGTTTACCTATGAGGTGATTGAAATAATCTATAATCGTATGAAATAGTTTCAAATTGTGATTCAAATCCTCATTATTATTTTTTGAGAGTTGTATGATGAGTTCAGTTGATAAACACCTTCAAAAAATCCTAGGAGGAATAATAGATGAACAAAATTATGATAGCGAAAGATACGTACTGGGTAGGAAAGATTGATGATCGTGAAGTACCATTTCACCGATTAATATTAGGTAAAGGAACAACGTATAATGCCTATTTGCTAAAAACAGAAAAGCCAACGGTAATTGATACGGTAGATATGCAGTTTGGTAGAGAGTTTGTTGAGTACTTAAGTGAGTTAATCAATCCTGAGGAAATTCAATATATCATTATTAATCATACCGAACCAGATCATTCAGGTGGACTAGCAGCACTAGCTGGAAGAGCACCATATGCGACGATTGTATGTACAGCTCCTGCGGTAAATGAACTAAAGGAGATGTACAAACTTCACAGCAGAAATTTTTTAGTTGTAAAAGATGGAGATACATTGGATATCGGAGGAAAAACACTGAAATTCAAAGAAACACCGTACCTTCATACAGAGGAAACAATGATAACATATTGCATCGAAGATAAGATTTTATATCCTTGTGATATCTTCAGCACGCATGTGGCTAGTAATACTTTTTTTGCAGATGAAGCCGGCTTTGATATTACAGAGGATTTCATTGGGTACTACAATGCAATTATTCATCCCCATAGGAGATATGTAAGAACATTAATTCAAGCCTTAGAGGATTTAGATGTACAAATGATTGCACCATCACATGGCTATATTTTGCGTAAGGATATCCAAAAGTATATTGATTTGTATGCAACCTTGAGTGCGGATACGATCGATGATAAAAAAGCAACCATTGTGTATACAAGTCTTAGAAACAATACAAAAAAGGTAGCGGAGAGTATCAAACGAATATTAGAAGAAAATCAAATTAAAGTCTCAATCTTTAACGCGGATAAGTCTGAAAAGAGCGACATTCTTGAAAGTATTCAAGATGCGGATGCTGTATTTATTGGTAGTTCAACAAAGTATGCAGATATGATTGGAAATCTTGAAGAGGTGCTCAAGGACTTAAAGGAAATGAATCTTGAAGGGAAAATCGCCACTGCTTTTGGTTCTTACGGATGGAGTGGAGAAGCGATTGAAGTGATTCAAGACTACTTACATGAAACCAATATGAATGTACAAAGTACATCTCACGTCATAAAAACAACAGGGATGACACATGTGGAGTTTCCAGTAAGAGTAAGATTTTCACCAAATGAAGAACAATTGAAAAAAATCGAACATTCAACAACATTTGTTGCTGATTTGCTCTTAAGCGCGATTTAAGAAAAGGTAGGTGAAGAAATGATGAAACATTATTGTATTATTGGAACAGGTGTCGCAGCTGTGAATGCAGCAAAGGCCATAAGAGATGTTGATAAAGAGGCACATATCTCCTTGTTTGGAGCAGAAAAGTCACTTCCATATAACAGAATTAAATTATCAAAAGAATTATTCTCGGACTTAAGAAGTGAGAAAGTCCTACTCAAAAAAGAGAAGTGGTATGAGATGCAAAATATCCGAACATACCCGAATACAAAAATTGTTCGCATTATTACCGAGGATCATATGCTTCTTTCAGAAACAGGCGATATGATTTCATACGATAAACTGCTCATATGCACAGGGGCAAAAAACAGACGTCTACCCGTTAATGGGGTGGACAGAAGAGGAGTTTTTTCCATTAGAGAAATGCATGAGGCAGAAGACTTCAAAGTATTCATTGAGGATAAAACTAGTGTAGTAAACATCGGCGGAGGTATTCAAGGACTAGAAACAGCATGGTCTATTTTACAGGCGGGGAAAAAGGTTTCGATTGTGGAGGTTGCTCCAAGATTGATGGCTAGGCAGCTAGATGAGAAGACTAGCAAACTTCTAAGAAGGAAAATCGAAGAAGCTGGTGTGGATATTTACTTGAACGCCTCCATTAAAGAGATTGTAGGTGACGATAAAGTAAATGGAATCGTCTTAAATGATCAGTTGATTTCCTGCGACAGTGTCATTTACTCCATCGGTGTCGTTCCTAATCTTGACTTAGTAGAAAATACTATGATTCAAACCAATAGAGGAATTATCGTAAATGAAAAGATGGAAACAAACATACAGGATGTGTATGCAGCAGGGGATGTGACCGAGCTGCATGGTGAAGTAGAAGGCTTATGGGGTCGGGCTATGGATCAAGGAAAAGTGGCGGGTAAAAATATGGCATCTGCTACTGAATTGTATGAGAAAACAACTCCATTTACAGTATTTAATGCCTTTAATATGTCTTTGTTTTCCATAGGAATGGTGGATGAAGGTCTATGTGATACAACCATTATGGATGAAGATGGAGATGAAAAATACACGAGGATTTTTATACAAGACGAGAAAATAGTAGGTGTAATTTCTCTTGAGGGTATTGTTGCCTCCACACCTTATAAAATGGCGATTGAAAATAAGATTTCCCTGAATGGAATTTCATTAGACACTGTTTCGGTAAAGGAATTGATGAGTTTGGTAAAGGAAAGGCTGTCACAACCAGCTTAACATGAAGGAGGAAACTAGAATGAAAAAGTATATATGCTTACCATGTGGATATATTTACGATCCAGCGATAGGAGATCCTGATGAGTGCGTCGAACCAGGAACACCGTTTGAGGAGCTGCCAGAAGATTGGGTATGTCCTGTATGTGGGGAAGATGCTGACCAATTCTCAGTGGTAGAGGAATAAAGGAAAGATCGCAGCTATCCATTAGCTGTGATCTTTTTTAATAGAAGTGATGTAAAGCACAAATTTCAAAAATGGCTTATGGTATATTTTTGTGAGATTCATTATCAACAGATTGGAACAACCCTCTAAGAGATTTCTCTATAAATAAACAAAATAGGTGATGGTTATGAAGGGAACTAGCTGCAATCATAATAAAATGCTTGGACCTTGCCCCAAAAAAGTACCAATTTTTGGAGCGTTATCTGAAGAAGAAATCCTAAAAGTCGCGAAGATGGCCAAGCATACTCAATTCAAAAAGGGACAGTTGCTTTTACATGAAGGAGAGAAATCTGATCGATTATTTATTGTGAATAAAGGCCAAGTCAAGGTTTCCAAATTTACTATAGATGGAAAAGAACAGATTTTATATATATTAACAAGCGGCGAGTTTTTTGGAGAGTTACACCTTTTCAATAATGAAGAAGTGAATAATTTTAGTGTTTATGCCATTGCAGACACGGAGATTTGTGTCATCACAAAAGATGATATTGACCGAATCATGGAAGCGAATCCGGAAATCTCTATAAAATTATTAAAAGCTTTGACAAAGAGATTAGCACATACAGAAACGTTAGTACAAAACCTAGCAACCAAGGATCCTGAAGTGAGGATTGCCCATATGATTCTAGAATTTTGTCAAAAGTTTGGAACAAAGAAAGGTGACGGAATTCTTATAGAGCTTCCGATAACAAGAGAAGAAGTGGCAAGCTATGTAGGGGTGACAAGAGAAACAATTAGTCGTAAATTCAGTAAGTTTGAGAGTTTGGGATTAATTTCTCAACAAGGAAATAAAAAACTATTAGTAAAAGACCATCAAACCTTAAGAGAATATATACATTAATTACAAAGGGCACAACGAATATTTCAATATATTTCACGTTTATTACAGATATTTCAGAAAATTACCTTCCGAAATTTAACAGGTTTCAAGTCAATGATAGAGGATCATTTTTTACGTATACTCTTCCTCCTAAAAGCGCGGTTACTTTTATATGGGAAAAGAAATAGGTTGAGATAGGAAGGTAGGGAAATTTATGTGTAAGTTTCCTATATTGTGGGAAGTTTAAAAAATAAAAAAGGAAAATGATATGATAGGCCTGATTATTGCCATTCTACTTTTTAATATTATTGCCTTTAAAACGAATAAAAGATTGACTGCAAATCAAATTGTACATATTTGGGCATTTACGATTGCATTTCAAATGTTATTCGATTTAATAGTGGAATTCAAATTTCACGGATATTGGTATTTTTATAAAGGAGTCGATTGGAAAGGCCTCCTTGCACATACAGCCCTTATTCCACCGGTTAATATGATGTTTTTAAACTGGTTTCCTTTTAATAAACCTATCCGTCAAAAAATCACTTATCTTTTCTTTTGGGTGATGGGAATTTTGATGTATGAAACGATTACTCTACTCCCTGAACCATGGGGATTTTTTCATTATGGTTGGTGGAAGTTGTGGCATGCTGCAATTGTGGACCCCGTTCTTCTTCTCATATTATTAGGATATTATAAGTGGGTTTGTAAATTAGAGAATCAATTATTAGAAAATCCAAATTGAAAGTAAAATGCTCTTTGTCAAGGGCATTTTTATTTTAAGGTTTTCTTAAGGTTTGTCTTTAATAATTACTGAAGTTTGATATCAGGAGAAGGTGTATTATGAAATCTAGGTGGTCCATTTGGTTAGAAAGAACAGATATTTACCGTTGGCTATTTGGTGGAACGGTTATCCTTTATTTTTTTAGTGGTGACTACATAAATAATCGAGATATTTTCATGTTATTTACTTTAATTATACTTTGTTTTTCCGCATTATCATTTCGGAAAGTGTGGATACAAATTTTTACTAGTGGGATTATTTCACTTATAGGGGCTTACCATGTACCGGATTTCAGTATTCAAGTAACAATCCTGCAATGGGTTTGGTACTTTGTAATGGCTACGTTTATTATGATTCTTATTGAAAAATATATCGCTGAGAAGAGAAATATGATTGATCTTATCACCTCTTTAGCTAACACGTTGGATTCAAGAGATAATTATACAGCTTTCCACTCGAACAACGTGGCTAATTATTCAAAAGCGATAGCCAAAGAGTTAAAACTAAAGCAAAACGTTTGTAAGAATATTTATATCGGTGGTTTGCTTCACGATATAGGGAAAATTGGTATCTCAGAAAATGTATTAAATAAATCATCTAAATTAACCACGGACGAATTTCTACATATTAAACAGCATCCGTCTATTGGTTATGAGCTCGTGAAACATATTAAACCGTTTGAGAAGAGTGGAGTATTAAATATGATTTTGTACCATCACGAACGTTATGACGGTAAAGGATATCCAAAAGGGTTAAAGGGAGAGGAAATCCCATTAGAAGCCCGTATTATGGCAGTTGCTGATGCATTCGATGCAATGACCTCACATCGTGTGTATCGTGAGGCAAGAAGGTTAGAATATACATTACATGAGCTACAAAAAGAAAGAGGAAAACAATTTGACCCAATGGTGGTAGATGCCTTTTTAAAGAAGATTGGGAAAACAAATATGAGTCTATATCCTAGCAAACAATCAAAAGAATCTCCTTATCAAATAGTAGGTTCATAATGTAGTTTGATCATCATATCACAAAAATATTCTTGACCAACTAAAAGAATACTGATAAAATTACAAATTATTGTACGATAATAGCTTAGGAGTTTGTTAAAAAAACAAATCTAGGCTATAAATTAAATATATAAGCAAGCTATGAATGTTATGGGTCAAACTATAACAGGAGCGGCTTCTGGAGAGATCGCATATTGCGACGCCGAAGGGTTCACAATCTCAGGCAAAAGGACAGAAGAGTAAAGATACTATTTGGTATGATTGAAGAGTAAGTAAGTTCTCTTTTAACATTTTACCATGTGTATTTGTTATTCTGACGTTTTAAGAGATTGGGGGGAACTCCAGTCTCTTTTTTTATTGCTATTATTCTTACAATAATTATTTGAAAGAAAACGGAGGAATTTCAAGTGGCACAGCATGAGTTAAAAAGGGAACTGAAAAATCGTCACGTACAACTAATCGCAATCGGTGGAACGATTGGTACCGGCTTATTTTTAGGTTCAGGAAAAGCAATTTCATTAGCAGGTCCCTCAATCATTTTAGCTTATTTCATAGTGGGTATAGCAACCTTTTTTGTTATGAGAGCATTAGGGGAGCTTTTGTTATCGGATGCAGGTTATCAATCGTTTACCGATTTTGCAGTGGATTATATTGGGCCATGGGCAGGCTTTGTAACCGGGTGGACGTACTGGTTCTGTTGGATTATGACGGCGATGGCCGATATTATTGCGGTAGGAATGTATGTGCAGTATTGGTTTGATATCCCACAATGGGTACCAGCACTTATCTGTTTAATCATTTTATTAGGGTTGAATCTATTAACAGTAAAGCTTTTTGGAGAATTAGAATTTTGGTTTGCCATTATTAAAGTTATAACCATTCTGGCTTTAATAGTTATTGGGGTTGTTTTACTAGTTATTGGATTTAAAACAGAGGCAGGAACGGTTTCTGTACAAAATTTATGGCAACACGGAGGATTTTTCCCGAATGGAATTAGTGGCTTTTTGTTTTCTTTCCAAATGGTCGTATTTGCTTTTGTTGGAGTAGAGTTGGTTGGTGTATCAGCTGCAGAAACAGCTGATCCAAAGAAAAATATTCCTTCAGCCATTAACAAAATTCCTTTAAGAATTCTGTTCTTTTATGTGGGTGCATTAATTGTTCTGCTTAGTATAAATCCATGGAATCAGTTGAATGCAGATACAAGTCCTTTTGTTAAGACCTTTACTTTAGTAGGTATTCCCGTTGCGGCCGGAATTATTAACTTTGTCGTGTTAACTTCTGCTGCATCTGCGAGTAATAGTGGATTATTCTCTACAAGCCGTATTATGTATAACTTAGGGCGTCAAAACGGTGGAACGGGTATGCTTGCAAAATTAAACAAAAATGCAGTTCCAAGTAATGCATTACTTATTTCAACGGTCATTGTTTCTGTCGGGACATTATTAAGTAAGCTTATCCCCGAGCAAGCCTTTGGAATTGTGACAACCATTAGTGCCATATGTTTCATTTGGGTATGGAGCATTATATTAATCTCTCATATTAGATATAAGAAAACTCGCCCAGATTTACATCAAAAATCAGTTTTTAAAGCTCCACTAACACCGTTTATTAACTATGTCGTACTAGCTCTTTTTGGATTTATTTTACTTGTGATGCTTATTTCAGAATCCACTCGTTCAGCATTATTGTTAACACCATTATGGTTTGTTTTATTATTTGGTTTGTATTTCTTTAAAAGAAAGAAATCGGTGTGAAATTGAAACACTCTGTCAATAGACAGGGTGTTTTTTTTATTTTTTTCTAATAAGAAACATAAATAAAGAAGTTTAGGTGATTTTAATAATAAAACGGCAAATAGGAGAAATTTATGCAAAGCCTAGGGAAGATACTAATACCCAGACAATTATTTCTATTACTAGTCCTATCAACTGGTTTACTAAACCATGTCATACTCATTCCTAATCTATTGACGGCAGCAGGAAGAGATAGCTGGTTAAGTGTGATAGTCGCTTACCCGATTGCCCTAGTGTTTCTATGGTTAATCTATTACATCGTAAAAAATAGTCCGAATGAGGGATTCTTTTTTATGGTTCAAAACCGTTTAGGAAACATGTTTTCATATTTTTTACGAGCTCCAGTTGTACTATTTTTATTTATTAGCGCCTATGTAACCTTTAGAGACCTGATGATCTGGTTAAGTGCCTATTTTCTTGCTGAAGCACCTATTATGATAATCAATATCGTATTAATTATTGTGTGCTACATCGTTACTCTATCAGGTGTAAAAACCATGGCAATAGCAAGTGGACTATTGTTACCTATTGTCGTTTTACTAGGATTCTTTATTGCATTAACTAATACGGATTTTAAGGACCCAAGTCTGTTATTCCCTGTATTAACAGACGGATATAGTCCTTTACTAAGAGGAACGATCTACGTTCTTGCGGGACTATTAGAACTTTATATTGTGGTTTTGTTACAACCTTTCTCACAAGAACGTATTACATTAAAACAACTTTTAATACTACTAACCGTATTAACTGGATTAATTTTCGGTCCACTCTCAGCCTCCATTATGGAATTTGGTGTTGTTGAGTCAGTGAACTTTCGATATCCTGCGTATGAGCAGTGGAGGGTACTTAATATTGGAGAATACATCTCTAATCTTGACTTCTTTGCTCTATACCAATGGTTAAGTGGAGCACTGATACGAATTGGATTATTTATGTATCTTTTAGGGTATCTTTTATCACGAAAAAAGCGTGAGTACCGGCTGAATCCTAAGCTTGTAGGGATGATGTATTTCTTACTATTAGGAGTTGCTTTAATAAAGGTCGAATCATTCACTTTTTATCAAATCATTTATTTGTATGTTTTTCCGATTACACTAGCTTTTTTCTTAATTCAGATTTTACTGTCTGCTTTTATTATTTTTGTCTTAAAAAAGAGGGATAAACAACATGAAAAGGAAAATGAACTCGGATCCAGTTCTTCGTAAATCCTTTAAGGATAAAACAAGCCTACTCACTGAGAAGCTGAAGAAAAGCGATGATCTATCATGTAAGGAACATGGTCAAGAGGCTGAGAAGTATAAGATCCTCTTTCTGGAATCGTTAGTTGATAGTCAATACTTAGATCAATATATATTACCTAGAATAAGCGGTGGCGAGAAGGGCATAGTGAAAGCGAAATTGACTTCTTTGTTTCAGGCGGAAGATGTGTCTGAAAAATCAATGGACGATTTGTTGCAACTAGTGTTTGAAGGACATGTCCTATTTGATTTTCACAAGGAGCTATTAAGTATTCAAGCGGGCAATTTCCCAAAAAGACAGCCTGAGGAATCGGCTCTTGAAACTTCCATTAGGGGACCAAAGGATGGTTTTGTTGAGGATTTAAAGACGAACATTTCATTGGTTCGTCGGAGACTCAATACATCTTCTTTATGTGTTGAAAAATATACACTTGGTACAAGAAGCAATACAAAAGTAGTCCTTATGTATATTGAAGATATTATAGATAAAAGGGTACTTGAAGAGGTTCATACGCGATTAGACAAGGTAGAGATTGATGTATTGACAAGTATATATGATTTGGAGTCATTAATTCGTGATCGACCGTATTCCATTCTTCCAAGTATGGACTATACAGGTCGACCAGACTTTATCGTTCAAGCCTTGATCCAAGGTCGGTTTGCTCTAATTGTAGAAGGAAATCCGACTGTCTCCATTGCTCCAACCAATTTATTATTACAAACGAAATCTCCTGAAGACAATTATATTAGCTATACATATGTAACATTGGAAAGAATTATGAGGATGTTAGGAGTGACAGTGTCAGGATTTTTACCTGGAGTTTGGATTGCTTTTTCAGCTTTTAATATCGAACAGATTCCCTATTTACTTGTAGCTACGATATCTATATCACGTTTTGGCTTACCCTTGTCTGCACCCATTGAAATGTTTGTTATTTTATTTTTATTTGAGTTATTTAATGAAGCAGGAGTACGTTTGCCGCGAGCTATTGGACAAACGGTAGCAGTCCTCGGGGGCTTAATTGTGGGAGATGCCGCCATTAGAGCAGGCTTAACTTCTCCCACGATGCTGGTAGTTGCTGCCATTACCTATATTT
Source organism: Bacillus sp. Y1 (assembly GCF_003586445.1). NCBI lineage: Bacteria > Bacillati > Bacillota > Bacilli > Caryophanales > Bacillaceae > Bacillus > Bacillus sp. Y1. The sequence continues at coordinate 873,014 of NZ_CP030028.1, forward strand.
CGTCCTTTACCTTAGTGAATCAATCGTTAAGTTCAGCCATTACCATCATCAGATTTTTGGTTCTTATTTTAAGCACTTTTTTTGGATTATTTGGTGTTGTTATAGCCTATATACTAACCATTATTTATTTATCAACGATTTCTTCTTTTGGTTCTCCTTATCTAGGAGCATTAGCACCTGTGTCATTAAAAGAAGCTATTAAGTCTTTTTTAAAAGCACCTACGCAGTATTACAAAACTAGAACATCCGCCACGAGTCCTAATGACAAAACAAGAGGTGGGGATGGAATATGATGAAAAGTTGGTTTATTTGTATCGTAAGCTGTCTTCTGCTAACAAGTTGTTCAGGGTTGAAAAATATTCAAGATTTAACCTATATTGTAGCAATAGGGCTTGATTATGATAAGGAAAGTAAGGAGTATAAGGCCTATCTACAAGGTTTAAGTTTTGCAAATGTGGGAAAGCAGGAAGGAGGGAAACCTAGTGAACCTGTCCCTATCTTTGTTGCATCGGCTAAAGGTGAAACCCTCAACTTAGCAGTTAGTAACCTCTATAAAATGTCCGAACCTCCCCTGTTTTTTGGACATGTAAAGACACTCATACTTACTCAAGCAATTGTTGAGAACAAGTTTAATGAGGTAATGAAAGAAATCGGTAGAAATCGATCCCTGAGGCCAACCCTCCGCATTATTACTACATCAGAGGATATGGAAGACATTCTAAATGTAAAGGCCTTGTTTAATTACCCTGCTGTGTACACTGTACTTTATAAGAAAAATCAATATGAATTAGCACAAAATGAGATTAAACCGACGATGTTAATGTTTTTTTTAAGAGAGTTTCATGAGCCTATGGGAATGGCCAAAATTCCTACTGTGAGTATTGATAAAGAAAGTTGGAAGGCAGATGGTCCTTATCCTATCTTATACTTTGATGGGTATTCAGTATTTCAACAACAAAAGTACATTCAAAACCTCCCCTTTAAAGATGCTGTTTATATTAATTGGTTAAGAGAAAAGCACGTGGCAATGAATCAAAAAGTAGAATTGGATGGAAGTTTAATCGCTGTAGTAAAGTTATCTACTCCTAAGGTTCAGGTTAATTATGAAGATAATCTTAGTGCGCCGGTGTTCTCTTTGAACGTCTCAGTAGAAGCGGATCTATTAGAAAAATTAAAAGAGGTTCCTATTAAGAAGGTAAAAGAAATTATTCAGAAAGATATCGAAACGAAAGTAAGAGAGCTTTATGTTAGTGGAGTTGAAAAGAGGATAGATGTTCTTAATCTAGGAGAAAAATGGTACAGAGCAAACCCAAAGAAATATAAAGAACTAGAAACAACAAACCGCTTTTATTTAGAAAAAAACTCGTTAAAAAATGTAAAAGTTTCTGTTAAGATTCTTCATTATAATGGTTACAAATATGAAAAACGAGTCCATGAGGATTTTGAGTAATGTGAGGCACTTTGTCAAAGAGACAAGGTGTTTTCTTTTTTTATTAAGCTATGTTAGAGGATACTGTTGATTTTTAAAATTAAAAAGGGAACTCCAGAGTTGTTCGGAGTTCCTGAATGTTCAAAATTAGTTTTCAAACAATTCCTTTTTCTCTTCTTTGGATAAACCCGTAAAAAACTTTTTATGTACCCTTAGTTCCTTCTCTTTTTTAGGGAATGTCTTTTCCAACCAAGTTACTGCCATTGGTGTATGTTCAGGTTGGGAGTTGACTTTTTCTAAAAACCATTCATATTCTTTAACTATTTCATCTGTTATAAGATTTGTGTCTTTCTTTCTGCTTTTATAGTCGAGTTTCGCTAATTCAATTGCTGTAATAAAACCATTAATCTTCTTTACTACTCCAATTTCAGAAGGCATCCGCTCGTCGTTTATTGATACAAAATAATATATATAATTGGGTAATCTAAAAAGTCCTTTTTTTGTATCTTTACTATTAGCAATATAAAGCCAATCTCCCTTGTTTGCATAACAATTTAAGTCGGCATCTTTAATTGCAATTAACATTTTGTCGTACTTTTTCATAATACACCTCTTTTCTCAAACATATCTATTATGACTAATACTCATATGGAAAATTTTGATAACCTCAGTTTATCATAGGTGAAAACAGTTGAATACAGGCAACTTTGAACAATCATTTTGCTAACGGTTGTGTCGTCATTTCGATGTTTGATTTGGTCGAGAAATTGAAACCAGCTCAAATAATGGTCGAGGTATTTTGTAGCCACACCATTAAATCGATTTATCCAGCCCTTTAAACGACTGTGATAACTATTTACATTTTGAATATGATAAACACCACGAACACGTTCCTTACCATCTGATTTAAATCTATAATGCTCAAGTCCTTTTTCTTTTGCGTAGGTCATAAATGCCCGCCAAGCATCAGTACAAAGAACATTTGAAGGAGTAAGTTTAGAACCTATTGCTTCTTCCAACCGAGTTTTCACAATCCGACCCTGACCTACCACCTTCGAGTATGTTGCCTTTTGACGGTCTCTTGCCACAAGAACGCAGACTTGTTCTTTGCTGATACCTCGCTGGGAAGACGAACCTCCGCGTTTTCGAGCTTTTCGACCTTCAACTTTACGTTTCCCTTTTTCCGAGTACAGAAAATAAGTCTCGTCCATTTCCACGATACCTTCGAATTGTTCAAAATCCATCTCTTTAATGGCTGAAAGGAGTTTATGCCTCCAATAGAATAAAGTTACAAAATGAACTTCTAAGAGTTCTGACGACTTACGAAGTGAATAACCTTCTATCATACACTGAACGAACTCCAACCATTTATGAGGAAGATGAGTACGATAAAGAGGGGTATTCGTTACATCAGTAAACGTCTTTCCACAATCTTTGCAGCGGTATCGTTGGCGTTCTAAAGTACGACTACCTATTTTTACATTGTACTTACCAAAACGAACTGCGTTATTGGAATGGCAATGAGAACAAGTAAATCCATCTTTATGCTTCCGCTCTGAAACCTCTTTAAATACAGGCTCACTCGCATTATAGGAAGCTAGAGATTTAGCAAAGAACTCTTTCAGGCGGTATTGGTCTGCTGTACTTAACTTTTGGATTTCTAGGATGATGTCCTTCAATGCCATTCTTAACAACTCGCTCTCGTTCTATTTACATTCATTATAGAACAAGAGTTCGTTTTATTCAAATATCAACAGAGTTATTTAACATAGCTTTTTATTATATAAAAGTAGAACAAGCAATTGTTCATAAAACTCAACATAGGATAATAGCATTATGTTCTCTAAAAAGAAATGGTTGGTGGAACACGATGAAAAAGACATGGCTGTTAGGCTTTGGATTTTTTAGCATCAGTATCGGATGGTCACTGTATAACGGATTTGTACCATTTTTCCTTGACAATTATTTAGCGAGCACCGCACTAATTGGTTTTTTAATGACCATTGATAACTATATTGCTCTATTTTTGCAGCCTTATATTGGGCAACGTAGTGATCGAACGAATACAACCTATGGCAGACGAATGCCTTACTTGCTTGTGGGAATACCTCTAGCTGCTTTATTTTTTGCACTTATCCCTTTTCACAATAGCTTTTTGACATTAATAATTTGCATGTTGTGCATGAACTTGTCTATGGCTCTATTTAGATCCCTGACCATTGCACTTATGCCGGATATCACACCAGAATCCCAGCGTACCAAAGCAAATGGAATTATTAATTTTATGGGTGGAGTCGGTGCCATATTGGCGTTTAGTCTGGGCTCCTATTTGTTTAGTGTAAATGAATCAACTCCTTTTTTAGCTGTTTCCGTGATTTTTTTGGTGGCTTTATGGGTTTTGTACAAAAATATTATAGAAAAACGGGATGCCCTATTCTATTCAGTTACATCCGCACCGAAGCTAAGTTATAAAGATGAGTTAAATCAGCCAACGGTCATTTTATTAGCTGCAATCTTTTTCTGGTTTATTGCGATACAAGGAATGGAAGCCTTATTTACTTTGTACGGAGTAAATGAACTAGGATTAACCAAAAGCGCTTCTGCCTTTTCATTAGCTTTCTTTTCATTAAGCTTTGTCTTGTCGGCCATTCCTTCGGGGGTGCTAGGTGCTAGGTATGGAAAGAAAAGGATCATTATATTAGGGATCATCGGTTTAATTTTTGTGTTTCTTTTGTTAACTACTGTTCAAACCGTTCTATTTCTTCGTATCCTTTTATTAGCTGGTGGAGTTTTTTGGGCATGTATTAATATTAATGCCTATCCATATATTGTCTCGACAGGTAGCGAACATAGTTATGGAACTAGAACTGGTTTGTACTATTTAATTTCTTCACTGTCGGCCATTATTTCACCACCAACATTAGGGGTCTTTATTGATCTCTTTGGTTTTGGAATATTGTTTTATGCTGCTGCGGGAAGTATGGTTGTTGCGTTTCTTTGTATGTTGAAGGTGAAGAAGCCGGATGAAGAGATTATTTTTGAAGAATGAGAGCTTTTGGAAAGGTAGAGTGTCTTAAAATAATTTTTCTTGACCGATCATAAACAGACACTTATAATTAGTAAAAATCATGATAGCTCTTTTTAATGTCAATGAGACAAGGGGAAGGGAAATCATTTCAACTGTAATTATTAAATTTGTTTGGTTGCTTATGTAAACACAGTGTTTGTGAGTATAGAAGAGACCAGCGAGGATGGGTTCCCATCACCGCTGGTCTCTTTTTTTAATGGGCAATTTTCTAAACTTAAGGAGGTTTTCTATTTGAATCGTTGGTTAGTGGTGTTGGGGGCTGTTCTTATTCAAATTAATTTAGGGGCGGTGTATGCTTGGAGTCTTTTTAATCAGCCGCTGATTGATAAATTTGGTTGGGCTAGGGAAGATGTAGTTGTTACTTTTTCAATAACGATAGCTGTTTTTGCATTTGCAACGATTTTTGCTGGTAGGCTACAAGATCAAATTGGACCTAGGTGGGTCGCGACGATTGGAGGTTTGCTGCTCGGAATTGGATTGATGCTATCGAGCCAAGCAACTTCACTTTTACAGCTCTATTTCTTCTATGGAGTTATCGGTGGAATTGGGATTGGAATGACCTACGTATGTCCACTATCCGCATGTGTAAAGTGGTTTCCTGATAAAAGAGGATTTATAAGCGGTGTAGCTGTCGCAGGATTTGGACTAGGTGGACTTATATACAAACCGTTGATTGGGTATCTCATTGAATTATCAGGAGTTTCTTCAACCTTTTTGTATTTAGGAATCATTTATTTATTGTTAGTTATTGTTGGGGCACAGTTATTGAAAAATCCAACTGAAGAGCAAGTATTAAAGTATCAACCTAAACAACTAACATCTAATAGTGAGGTAAAAACAATTGTAGATACGAGCAATCAATTTACACCAAAACAAATGCTTCGTACTCAACAGTTCTATTTATTATGGTTCATGTTTTTATTTGGTAGTGTTTCCGGTTTAATGGTGATTAGTTTTGCGGTCGACATCGGCGTGGATATGGCAAATCTAGAACTTGAACAAGCAGGAAATGCAGTTATGGTGATTGCTCTGTTTAATGCTGCTGGGCGCATTGTGTGGGGGAAACTATCCGATCGCTTTGGGCGGAAACCTACATTAATCACCATCTATGCCTTAACAGCCGTGATGATGTTTTATATGAGTACAGGAATGATGAACTATCCTCTGTTTCTAATGGCTGTTTCTTTAGTAGGGTTTTGCTTCGGTGGTTTTCTCGCTCTTTTCCCATCCGTTACTGCAGACTATTTTGGTGTACGAAACATAGGGAGTAATTACGGCTTTATGTATCAAGCCTATGGGTTATCTGCGTTTGTTGGACCGATTGTGGTGAAGTCCCTTCCATTTACCTCTGCCTTTTTACTAGCAGGTTGTATCTGTATTGTGGCAATCATTTTGGCTAGGGTGGTTGAAGTACCAAAGTTAAATCCTGGGGAAAGGCTTCGTGAAAGAGAAGCATAATAGATTAAAGGGATTTTGACAGAACGTGTCGAATTACTCCTAGCTGACTTTTAGCAAAAAATTTATAGCAGGTGAATCATGAAACGAATGTCAAAACGCATCAAGAATTTTTTCTTCATTCTATTATTTTTATTAATTCTGGCTTTTATTCCAACCCCTTATTATTTGTATCAGCCGGGAACCACAGATGATTTAAGTTCATTGGTAAATGTTGAAGATGGATATAAAGAAGAGAAAGGTAACTTCTATTTAACAACCGTCTTATCATCAGAAGCCAGCAATATTTATTATTTACTGTATGGGCTATTAGCTCCACATACGGAAATAAAAAAGGCCTCTGACGTTCAACAGGATTTAACTGATCAGGAATATGATGATCTCCTAAACTTCATGATGAGAGATTCTAAACAAAATGCGATTGTATCTAGCTTTTCTGAAGCCGGAGAAGATCTTGATGTTGATTATAATGGTATTTTTGTATATGGAATTTCAAAACAATCAAAGGCAAATGGTATTCTAAAGGTTGGGGATATAATCACGGAAGTAGATGGAACAAAGGTATCGGAACGATATGAATTTATTAATTATATAGAAAAGAATAAAAAAGCAGGAGACACCGTTTCTTTAAACTTTGGGAGAAATGGTAAAACTCTTGAAGAAAAAATAGAAATTATTACTCTAGATGAAGAGACAAACCGTATTGGTCTTGGGATCACTCCTGAAGAAGAGTTTATTGTAGATGTAGCTAGAAAGGTTGAGCTTATAAGCGAGGATATTGGCGGTCCATCTGCGGGCTTAATGTTCTCATTAGAGATTTATAAGCAGCTTGTTGGAAAAGACCTTACTAAGGGATATGAAATAGCTGGAACTGGTACCATTGACCATGAGGGGAATATTGGGCAGATAGGCGGTATAAGACATAAAGTTACATCGGCATCTTTACAGGGAACAGAAATTTTCTTTGTTCCAAAGGATTTGACTGAGCTTGACGCCAATGAAAAAGATGCACTATCTGAAGTAAAGAACAGTGGATATGACTTAGAAATCGTGCCGGTTGCTAACTTAGCTGATGCGATAAAATATTTGGAAAATTTGAAGGAAAAGTAGAATTTCAAAGATAGTTTCTAAGAATGCTATCATACGTACCGAGTACATACCGAAAAGGGTAGTACTCGGTTTTTTAATTGAATTACATCATAAGGGTTTGACCTGTTCTTGAACTTTATGAAATACACGATGACAAAGAAAGCTGATACAAAAAGCACAGACACAATAGATAAATAAAAAGGTAATTTGCCAAAAATAAAGGATCAACCCTGTAGCCGCAATACATAGCAACGACAAAAACGTAGTTGAGAAGAATCGTAGTGAAAAGAAAAATGAGTTTTTTACGATATCGATTGTTTTCATTCGGTAGTGAGACATCATTGGAAATATATAAATAGTTGTTAGTAATAATATAAATCCGATCAGTAAAAAGATAGAATAGAAGATAGGTTGTAAGGACCCGAGGCTATTCATCAAGGTAAAGTCTAAAAATAATAGACCGGAGAGCACTAACCAAATCAACCCAAGTACAAAGCTTTGTTTGAAGTTTTCTCTGAAAAACTTCATATACGAACGAAAGACACTATAGTCCTTGTGGATAATCCATTGTCGAGTGACACAATACATCGCAACGGTCGCAGGGAATATGGTAATAACGGGAAGACAAAATAAAAGCCATAAAATGTTCAGTTGAAAAAAAGCGGTTACAATTTCTAGCATTCTAAAAAAAGCATTGTTTTCGTATTTCATTTTTTCACCAAGTTTCTTATTTTCTAGGATTATCATAAAAATAGCATATTCTTACTGATAAAAAAAGCTGGAATTTCTGTCAGCACATATAATCACGAATTATGAGAGGAGAAGATTATGACCATTAAAGCACTATTTTTTGATTTGGACGATACATTACACGACTCGCAATATCCTTTTGAAAAAACGGTAGAAGTACTGCTCCCGGAAGTAGCTTCAGAATTGAATATGAATGCACTATATATAAAGTTTAGAGAAGCTAGTGATTGGTTGTGGAAGGACTATGTGGCAGGGGAAATGTCTCTAGTCGAGCTGCGAACAAAGAGGATGATCTTGGCATTAAAAAGTATGGATATAACGATAGATTCTGAAACAGCTCGATTGTTTCAAAACCAATACGAGTATAATCAGAGTCAGCTTAAGATGTTCCCGGAGGTACCGAATCTTCTTGAAGAAATTAAAAGGAAGGGGATCACCGTAGGAATGATCACAAATGGTCCGGTCGAGCATCAACACAGTAAAATTTCTTCCTTAGGGCTGAAAAGTCATATTCCTATCGATCTCATTTTTGTATCTGATGGAGTAGGGGTAGCGAAGCCTAATCCAGATATCTTTCATCATGTGAGAAAGCATGTAAATCTATTGCCTCATGAATTACTATACGTAGGTGATTCATGGGAAAATGATATTGTTGGCTCATCGAAAGCGGGCTGGCAATCACTTTGGTTTAATCATCGGAAAAGAGAGCCAGAAACAAACCATAAGCCTCTAGCGGTTATCCACAATCTATCAAACATTTTGGATTATGTATAAATGGTTATGAACAAAAAACTTGTGAGTAAGGTGTTAATAGATGAGTAATGAAGTGTATGGATTTCGTTTTCTGGATACTTTTCAAAGTTCGTTTTATCAGTTATTTGCCGTTGGCCACCAAAAGATACAAGAGAAAAGTTATGATTGGGATGGGTTAAGACGTAAGGATGGTCCGTTATATCTTTTCCAATATACTGTATCTGGTTTCGGTAAAATTGATATAAACGGAAAAATTCACAGGGTGGAACCAGGTTCGGCTTTTATGGTGGAAATTCCTAGCTCACACAGATATTACTTGCCGACAGATAGCGAGGAGTGGGAGTTCTATTTTATTCTTTTTCGCCCTAGGAAAATTGAACAAGAGTGGCAGGAAGTCGTGAAAATGCTCGGTAGAATACCTAGAATTCAGGAAGACAGCTCTCCCATCCGCTTTTTAAAAAGTACGTACTTAGCAGCAGTGAAGAATCAGATTACAGATGGTTTTCGGGCATCGTCCATTGTCTATCAATTTGTTATGGAGCTTTATCGTTATGGAAAAGGATATGAACAAGTAGCAGAGAGATGGCCGGGGAAAATCACTCTAGCAGCACGTATATTGACCGAAGAATATCACTCTTTACAAAGTCTAGAGGAAATTGCTGCGCGTGTTCAACTATCAAAATACCATTTTTCAAGATTATTTAAAAAGCACACAGGAATTTCACCGATGGAGTTTGTCACAAAGGTGCGAATGGAAAAAGCAATTACCCTCCTACGAACGACCGATTATACGATCGAGGAGATCGCCAAACAAATTGGATATGCAAGCAGTAGTTATTTTATTAAGGTGTTTCATTCTTGGGTTGGATTCTCACCAGGTGAGTTTCGTACTGGGAAGGATTTGCTGCTCATGAATGAGATTCGATTTAATTAAGAGCAATATTGTACAACTGAAGGCAAAATAATGTGATAGATGTATTCATCTTCGTCCTTTATTATTCAAGACAAGAGCAAAATTATACACGAAGGGCGGGTAAGAAGGATGAAACATCACATGTTTGCAGGTACTCCTCCATTAGGCTGGAATAGCTGGGACTGCTACGGGGCAACAGTTAGAGAAGAAGAGGTTCGAGGCAATGCAGAGTATATGGCCAAATATTTAAAGGAACATGGCTGGGAATATATTGTGGTGGATATTCAATGGTACGAAGCGGGGGCAAACTCGTCTATTTATCGTCCGTTTGTTCCACTTGAGATGGATGACTATTCAAGGCTCATCCCAGCTGCGAATCGTTTCCCTTCTGCAGAAAACGGAATGGGATTTAAGCCATTAGCTGACTATGTACATGGTTTGGGATTAAAATTTGGCATCCACATCATGCGTGGAATTCCTCGCCAAGCAGTACATGCTAACACACCAATTCTGGGTACAGAGGTTCGAGCACGTGACATCGCCCACCCCAACTCTATCTGTCCATGGAATACGGATATGTATGGGATTGACGCGTCAAAGGAAGGTGCTCAGGAATACTATAATTCTCTGTTTAAGCTATATGCCGAGTGGGGAGTGGACTTCGTTAAGGTAGATGATATAGCTGCATCAAGACTTTACTATTTTCATAAAGATGAAATTGAGCTCATTCGAAAGGCCATTGATCACTGTGGAAGAGAGATGGTTCTAAGCCTTTCGCCGGGACCTGCTCCACTTGAATTTGCTGACACTTTAATTGAAAATGCGAATATGTGGAGAATGACGGACGATTTCTGGGATCACTGGGATTTACTCTACGGAATGTTTGAGCGTTGTGAAAAGTGGAGTGAATATGTTGGTGAAGGTCACTGGCCGGATTGTGACATGCTACCGCTTGGTCATATTGGAATCCGCGCGGTCGATGGAGGGGGAGGAGATCGATGGACTCGCTTTACGAAGGATGAACAGATTACAATGATGACATTATGGTCCATTTTCCGCTCGCCTCTTATGTTTGGAGGAGACTTGCGAGACAACGATGAATGGACGTTATCACTTCTGACAAACCCCGATGTATTAAAGATGCATAAAGAAAGTCATAGCAATCAGCTTGTATCACGCGAAGAAGATCGAGTGGTTTGGAGTGCCGAGGATTTAGAGGGGAACACGTATGTTGCATTGTTTAATTTAAGCAATGAAACGGCAACTGTGAAGACAACTCTTAACCTGGTAGGAGTTACTGGGGTGAAGCAGGCACGAGAACTGTGGACACATAAAGAACTTGGTGAGATAACAGATGAATTGGAACAGGTGCTTCCGCCACATGGAGCGGTGTTGGTTAAGTTGTATTAACAGAATGGATGCTTTTGTGGAAAAAACGAGTTTAAAAACGACAGGTTAAAGTAAATTTTATCGATTTTCTGCTTTTTTTAGTTGTTTGGTTTGGATTTCTGGATTTTTTAATCGAAATATATCGGATGAATAGGAATGGGGAAGGCTTTGTTTGCGATTCTAGAAATATATTTGCGATTTTAAAAATTTATTTGCGATTCTAGAAATATATTTGCGATTTTAAAAATTTATTTGCGATTCCAGAGATTTATTTGCTTTTCGAAAATTATATTTGCGATTACACCAATATATTTGCGATTCAATAAATTTACTTTCGATTCCACAAACACTCAATTCTGATAGCGCACGAACCCAATAGATATAAAAACGAACCCTGCCACATCACGCAGGGTTCGTACTTAACCTATATCAAACTAGTCTTTTTCAACTGCATCGTTGAATTTCTTACTACAAGTTCAGGTTCATATACTTTCGACTGAGGTACTTCTTTATTTTCCACTGCTGATACAATCCATTTTGCTGCTTCAATCCCCATGTCCATTTTCGGATGGGTAACAGTGGTTAGTTTTACTTCTGTTGCTTCTGCTAAGAACGAGTCATCGTATCCAACAATAGATACATCTTCTGGTACTTTTAAATCGAGCTTACGAAGAACATCTAACACACTTACCGCCAGCTGGTCATTGTAGCACACAATGGCGGTTGGTTTTTCGTCCTTTGAGAAAAACTCTTCAATTTGTTTCAACGTTTTACTATTCACATCTTCTGTCGAATAGGTAATGACCATTTCAGGGAAAAATGTAACACCGTGCTCTCTAAATGCTCGAATAAATCCTTGCATCCGATTAACCCCTTGCAGGTCATCTGTTTTGAACAAACCAATAATTTTTTCATGTCCTAATTTAATTAAATGTTCTGTCGCGATAAAACCTCCGTGCTCGTCATTCATGATAATATGAGGAGGCATCAGCTGAGAATAAAATTGGTTAATCATTAAATAAGGAATATTGTTTTGTTCGAGTTCAAGATAGTAGTTAATGTTTGGGTTATAGTTGCTACTCTTTGTTGGTTCAACAATAAGCCCATCAACATTTCTATCTAACATCGTTTGTAAACATTGTCTTTCTTTCTCCACATTATTATCTGTACAAGATAAAGTTAACGTATATCCTTGTGTTGTCAGATAGGATTCAATTCCTCTAATAATGGACGGAAAGATATAATCAGAAATATAGGTAGTAATAACACCAATATTTTTTCCTTTTATTACAGAAGAGGAAGAAGTCTGTTGTTGCGATTGTTTAGGATTATGCGAACAGAAGGTACCAGCACCTTGTTCTCTGTAAAGTAAACCTTCATGAACGAGATCACCCACCGCTTGTCGCACCGTATGTCTACTAACCCCAAATATCTGCACAAGTTCATTTTCGGAGTAAATTTTTTCCCCAGGGTTTACCTTCCCTGTTTCAATCCACTCCACAATCTTTTCCTTAACCATGTTATATTTAGTTTTTTGTTGTGCCACTGAGGTATCACCGCTTTCTATTCGATGTACATAATTAAATATAACTTATACGTACAACATATATCTAATAATACCATAGTATCAAATAAAATGGAAAAAAACTATTCCATACAAGTATTTTTTATAAATAAATATGAACACGTACGGACATAATAAATAATTTTCTAAAAATCGCATTGACATGTACGAACAGGTATATTACTATTTTAATTGTAGAGAATACGCTTTCAAAGAAAAAATCTCCTACGGGTCAATTGCTTTTACTTGAAAACTACTAATTTATTAGGAGGGATTTATATGTAATTCTCTAACATGTACGTACATATAAAAATACTATTATTAAACTAGAGAATAAGCTATTATTTTTTTAAGTAAAGTGATTACGCTTTCAATTAGTTTTTCTTAATTTCATTCTTTTATGACTACAATAGGTTGAAGATGGAGGGATTAACTTGTTTAAATCATCTAAAAAATTTGGTGTAATAATGCTTCTAGCAATAATGGTGATTGGTGCAGTCCTTAGTGGGTGCTCAGGAAGTGATAAAGCTAGCAGTGACGGCAAGGTTGAACTTACTTTTATGTTTAGAGGAAATCCTCAAGAACTTGAAGCTTATAAAGCTACTGTAAAGAGATATGAAGAAGCAAACAAGGATGTAAAAGTGACAATGGTTCAAACAGCTCCTGATCAATATGATACGAAGCTAAAATCAGCAATCGCAGGACGTAAAATTCCAGATGTTTTCTTCTATAACCCAGCTCAAGTAAAAGCATATGTAAACTCTGGAGTATTATTAGATATTACGGAACAAGTTGAAGGGTCAGCTGACGTAAAAATTGATGACATTTGGGAAGCCGGGATTAATAAGTACCGTTTTGATGGTGAAACACTTGGCCAAGGTGCAATCTATGGTTTACCAAAAGATTTAGGGCCTTTTGCTCTTGGTTATAACAAAACAATGTTTGAAGAAGCAGGAATTCCACTTCCTGATAAAGACAAGCCATACACTTGGGATGAATTCATTGATGTTGCTAAGCAGTTAACAAAAGATAATGATGGCGACGGCAAAATGGATCAGTATGGAACTGGATTTAACGTAAACTGGGCATTACAACCGTTTGTTTGGAGTAACGGTGCAGATTGGATTAACGAAGATGGAACAAAGGTTACAATCGACGATCCTAAGTTTATCGAAGCATTACAATTCTTTGTAGACCAACAAAACAAATACCAAATCACTCCTTCGATCGGTGATGCACAAACATTAGATACGTACCAAAGATGGTTAAAAGGTCAATTAGCATTCTTCCCAGTTGGACCATGGGATATGGCTGCATTTAAAGAGCAATTAAAGTTTGAATATGATTTACTTCCTTGGCCAGCAGGTTCTACTGGTGAATCTTCTGCTTGGGTTGGATCTTTAGGTATCGGTGTTGGAGCAACAACAAAGCATGCAAAAGAAGCAGCTGAGTTAGCAATGTATTTATCAGCTGACCAAGAAGGACAACAAGCATTAGTTGATGCGCAAGTTCAATTACCAAATAGTGTAGAAGTTGCTGATACATGGGCTGCTGACACATCAATCAAACCTGAAAATAAACAAGAATTCCTAGATATCATTAATGACTACGGTCGTGGATTCCCAGCTGAAAAAACTTACACAGCTGAATGGTATGATGAGTTCTTCAAAAACATTCAACCAGTGTTAGATGGTAAGACATCAGTTGAAGACTACGTAAAAGAAGCACAACCGAAAATGCAAAAACTATTAGATGCAGCAATCGAACAAGAAAAACAAGCAAGTAAATAATACCACTTCATTGAAAGATTAACCTTGTGTAAATGATGCTAGATTCTTAGAATCATAAGCTAGCATCATTTGCATCTATTAATAAAGTGTTACTTGTACCAAAAGAAGGCGTGTGTATTCATGCTTTTGTTGAAAGGGTGAGGAAAGATGAAAGCGACATCCAAGCTGTATCGCACAGAACAAAGATATGCCTATTTGTTTATTGCAGCACCAGTCTTAGGATTCCTCATTTTTGCAATGGTTCCTCTTATTTATTCAATGTACGGAGCCTTTACGAATTGGAATGGTCTAGGACAAATGGAGTTTATCGGCTTTGAAAACTTCATTAATTTATTTAAAGACGAGTATTTTTACAAGTCTATGTATAACACCTTCTTTATGATGCTAGGCATTCCGATTGGAATCGTGTTAGCACTTTTACTGGCTCTAGCTCTGAATAGAGGAATCTTTGGAACGAACACCTTCCGCGTACTTTACTATATTCCTGTCATTTCTTCCATTGCAGCGGTATCCATTCTTTGGCAATGGGCATATAACGGAGATTATGGTTTAGTTAACCAATTTTTAGATCTTATCGGGATTGAAGGTCCTAACTGGTTGCAAAATACAGCTACCGTAAAACCAGCATTAATTATTATGGCTGTCTGGAAAGGGTTAGGTTATACGATGTTGCTGTATTTAGCGGCATTACAAAGTGTACCTAAAACGTTCTATGAAGCTGCGAAATTGGATGGAGCAAACGCTTTTCAAGCCTTTTGGCATATCACGCTTCCAATGGTAAAACCAGTAACATTCTTTATTATCGTTACCAATATTATTGGTGGAGCGCAGATCTTCACTGAAATTAACGTTATGACACCTACTGGTGGTCCTGAGTATAGCTCAGCATCAGTTGTTTTCTACATTTGGCAAAAAGCATTTGGTAACTTCCAATTAGGTTATGCATCTGCAATGGCCTTAGTATTAGGACTCTTCATCTTTATTATTACCCTAATCCAATTTAAGATGAACGAAAAATCATCCTTCGATTTGGATTAACACCAGGATAATAAAAAGACTAATAGAAAGGGGCTTTTAATAATGGAAGTTGCAGTAGTTGAAAAAGAAGTAAAAGCTGAACCGATGTCTGAGAAAAAGAAAAATAAGATTACTAATATATTTGTTTTTGCCTTCCTAAGCTTCGGGGCGATCTTTATGGTAGCGCCGCTCTTGTGGATGTTCTCCACGTCATTAAAATCGAAGGAAGACGTGTTTGCTTTACCGCCAGTATGGATTCCAAAAGATATTTCATTTGCTAAGTATTTTGAAATTTGGGATATGGGTCCTCTTTTATCTGGTATTGGTAACAGTTTAATTGTGGCTTTGTCAGTAACAATTATTGGTACCTTTACTTCGAGTTTAGCAGCTTTTGCATTTGCAAAGCTGAAGTTTAATGGGAAAAATAAAATCTTTATTATGCTTTTTGCATCGGTTATGATTCCTTATCCGGTGCTCATGATTCCACAGTTCATTATGTTTTCAAGTATCGGTTGGGTAGATAGTTTATTACCATTAATCGTACCTGGTCTTTTTGGGAATTTGTTCATGATTTTCTTCTTAAGACAATACTTGAATAGCGTTCCCAATTCCATTATTGAAGCAGCAAAAATTGATGGATGCTCGTATTTCCAAATCTTTTATAAGATTATCTTTCCATTGATTAAACCAGCTGTAGCTGCTCAATTAATTTTATGGTTTATGGGAATCTGGAATGACTATTTAGGTCCGATTCTTTACTTGAACTCACCAGAGAAGCAAACATTACAGCTAGTTATTGCAAACTTTAACGCATCGTATGCGATCCAAAGTGATTATCCACTTATCATGGCGGCATCTGTGGTTGCTTTATTACCGATGTTAATCGTATTTATTATCTTCCAGAAGGAGATTATCGAATCGATTGCTATATCTGGTGTAAAAGGTTGATACATTGATTCAGGAGATGCAAATCAAAATACCGGGAATATTTTGATTGAAAAATTGAATACAAAAAAATGAAAGGCACTTATCGAGAGTTACAACGGATAAGTGCATTTTTTTTCATATTTTATTTGTTGGGAGCCACAACAGTGTACAAACAAAAGAGATTTTTTCTAGTAGTAAGTATAGCTGTGTTATTAGTATTAGCATTAATCATTACGCCTAGATTCATAGAACCAAGTACAAATGATTTATCGGGGCTAAGTCTTCCCTCTCCGCCTTCTGAAAAGGTTATTCCTAAAGTAATGAATGACATCATTTACAAAGAAGAGGAGTGGACGACGAATTTTACCCACGACGGGGCAATTATCAAAAATGGGGATTGGTATTATGTGTACTCAACGGATTACATGGTCGGTGCACCACCGACACCAGGAATTCAAATACGAAAATCAAAGGATCTGATTCACTGGCAATTTGTTGGTCGAGTGTTTGATCAAGTTTCAAGTGATGCGTGGGAATGGACTGGTGGGACGACGTATTGGGCGCCAAATGTTGTTGAAATGAATGATAAGTTTTACTTGTACTATTCCGTCTCCTCAGTTGGGAAGCGAACTTCATATATCGGTTTAGCGACAAGTGACTCCTTAGAGGGGCCTTGGAAGGATGAAGGAGCTGTGTTTAAAACGCAGGAAGGCGATGGGTATACAGTAAATGCCATCGATCCGGATTTCACGTTTGATAAAGAAGGGCAGCCATGGATGGTTTATGGGTCATATTTTGGGGGCATTTTTATCACCAAAATTGATCCGCAAACAGGGAGATTGGTAGATCCAACGGAAGAAGGAACATTAATTGCCCAACGGAAAAACATGAGTTATGGAATCGAAGCACCAGAGATCATGTATAATCCGGACACCGGGTATTACTATTTAACGGTCTCGTATGAATGGTTAGAGGACACGTATAATGTGCGGACCGCCCGGTCAAAGAATATTACAGGACCTTATCTAGATTTCAACAAAAACGATATGGTTGATCCGTCAGATGATTCCTTTGATACCGGTAATAAAATCGTTGGTTCGTATGCTTTTAACAAAGATAGCGGCTGGTTTGGAACCGGTCATAATGGCTTGCTAGAAGATAACGGAGACTACTACCTTATCCATCAAGGAAGAGCAGGTGAGGAAATATACTGGTCTCATTTACATGTGAGAAAAATCGTATGGACAGAAGATGGCTGGCCGGTTATATCTCCAGAGAGATATTCGGGTGAAAAGGAACAGAAAATAGAAGAAAAACACATTATTGGAGATTGGGAGCAAATTCTCCTCCCAAGGTATGACGACACCATGCAAACTTCCCAGAAACTAACCTTCCTTTCAAATGGAAAGATAGAAGATGAAAGTGGAAATAGTAGTTGGAAATTATCTGGTGACAACTCGCTTAAACTAGTTATCTATGATCCTGGGGTCGCTCCTGATGATTATTGGGAGTATAGCTTAAAAGTACTACCAGGATGGGACTGGGAAAATTGGAATGAAACGCTTGTATTTACTGGGATGAATGAAGAAGGAACAGCGCTCTGGGGAAAAAAGCAAATTAAAGGAGAGTGATTAGGATGAAGTTTCCTAAAGAACCTATAAAGTATAAATTATATGACGAATCGATTATTCACGATGAAAATAAGTGGAACATCAATAATTCTCATGACCCAGCTAGCTTCAAGGATGGTGATACGTACTATGTATTTTCTACGGATGCGAAGTATGGTGGACCTCCAACTGGTGGGATTCAAATCCGGAAATCAAAGGATTTAATAGAATGGGAGTTTGTTGGTCATGCGTTCGATGAAATACCAAAAGATGCTTACGATTGGACGGGGGCTAAGGGTCTCTGGGCGCCGGAAGTAGCCAAGTTCGGTGACACTTACTATCTTTACTATGCAGCTTCACAATTCGGGAAAACTCAGTCGTTTATTGGAGTTGCAACAAGTCAAAGTATTGAAGGGCCATGGCAGGATCAGGGGGAGGTAGTGAAATCGCAGCAGGATGTACCTGGACCCAATGCGATTGATCCGAATATTACTTTTGACCGTGGCGGAAATCCATGGTTAGTCTATGGAAGCTTCTTTGGTGGATTATATGTTTTCCCTATTGACCCGGCAACAGGAAAAAAACGCGCAGGAAGTAAAGAAATCCTAGTTGCTAAAAGGCATACCAGTGTAGAGGCTGCGATTGAAGGACCTTATATTGTGTATCATCCTGAATTTGATGAATATTACTTATTCGTTTCTTATGATTCCTTATTTAAGAATTATCATATTCGCGTGGGAAGATCTCATTCTATAGAGGGTCCTTATCTTGACTATGATGGGAATGAAATGACCAATTTAGAACTTCCACCAAACGAAGTGGGGATGAAGATATTAGGTGGATATAAATTTGGAGATAAGGAAGGCTGGATAGCACCGGGACATAATTCGGTTTTGCAAGATGACAATGATTATTATATCGTTCATCACGCAAGAGGAGAGAAGGATCCTCATTGGCATTACTTGCATGTAAGAAAGATCGTATGGACTGAGGATGGTTGGCCACTCGTTTCTCCTGAGAGATATGCGGGTGAGGAGGAACAGCCTGTTAATCCAAGTCTGATGAATGGAAAATGGGAGTATGTTTGGATGGATAAAAATGAACATGAACTGATTCCTTCACGTTCTATAGCTCTTCCTGCTAAGGGTGAAGGGATATGGGAGTATAAAAAAGACAATATTTTTGAAGTTCATTTAGACGAAAAACATTGTGAGATTATCGTATTACCAGCTTGGGATTGGGAGAATTGGAAGCAAACACTGGTCTTTACGGGTAAAGACCAACAGGGAAATGTCGTCATTGGAAAAAAAGTAGAGTAGTAGATGGGAGTAGAGGTAATGGAAGTAAATGCATTTAAGTTAAATTGTGTCAAAGTGACTGGTGGACCTCTTAAAGCGGCAATGGATTTGAATAAGGAGTACTTACTGCAACTTGAACCTGACCGGTTATTATCCCGTTTTAGAGAGTATGCGGGCTTAGAGCCAAAGGCTGAGAATTACGAGGGTTGGGAAGCGCAAGGGATATCGGGCCATACTCTTGGACACTACTTGTCTGGTTGTGCCATGATGTTTGCCTCTACGGATGATGAGAGATTTTTACACCGTGTGAATTATATGGTAGATGAGTTAGAACAATGTCAACATGCGAATGGCAATGGGTATGTGGGCGGTGTGCCGCGTGGAAAAGAGCTGTTTGAGGAAGTGAAGTCAGGTGATATTCGCTCACAAGGTTTTGACTTAAACGGTGGCTGGGTTCCTTTGTATTCTATTCATAAATTATTTGCAGGATTAAGAGATGCTTATCACTTAGCGAATAATCAAAAGGCACTACAAGTGGAAGAGAAGTTAGGTTTGTGGTTAGTAGATGTTTTTTCGGACTTAACGCATGACCAAATACAAGAGGTTTTACATTGTGAATTTGGTGGGATGTCAGAGGTTTTAGCGGATTTAGCTGTTGATACGGCAGATGATCGTTTTTGGAGTTTATCTGAACAATTTCATCATGAAGAAATACTTAACCCTCTGGCAAATGTGGTGGATGAGTTAGCAGGTAGGCATGCAAACACACAAATACCAAAAATAGTTGGGGCTGCGCGTCAGTACGAAGTATCACAAAATCAATCGTACCGGCATATTGCAGAGTTTTTCTGGGAACAAGTCACCAACCATCATTCGTATGTCATAGGTGGTAATAGTATGAATGAACATTTTGGAGAGTCAGACAAGTTAAATGATCGACTTGGTGCCTTTACATGTGAAACTTGTAATTCCTACAACATGCTCAAGCTTACGAAACATCTCTTTCAATGGAATCCATTAGCTATTCAGGGAGATTTTTATGAACGTGTTTTATATAACCACATCCTAGCTTCACAGCATCCAACAGAAGGAACGGTTACGTATTTTGTCTCACTCGATATGGGTGGACACAAAGTGTATAATTCGAAATTTAATGATTTTACCTGTTGTGTTGGCTCTGGAATGGAGAATCACTCAAGCTATGGAAACAATATTTATTTCTATGGTGAACATTCCCTGTACATTAATCAGTATGTACCATCAACGCTTGATTGGGTGGAGATGGGAGTTACACTACATCAATCCACTGAGTATCCGAAAGACGGTAAGGTAACGGTAACAATTGATTGCGAAGAGGCAAAGACATTCTCCCTTTCCCTTCGGTTCCCATATTGGGCAGAACAAGGAATGTGTGTCTTTGTTAATGGAGAAATGTACCTTCATAACAACAAACCTTCAAGTTTTGTTACCATTACTCGAACTTGGCAGCAAGGAGACAAGGTTGAGTTAGTTATGCCTATGACTTTGCGAATCGAAAAGATGAACGATAACCCAAATCGAATAGCATTTATGAGCGGCCCGCTTGTGTTAGCAGGGGATTTAGGTCCAATTAACGAGAAAGAACAATCAAAGGATTTGTTGTTTACACCTGTACTTGTGACAAATAATTCTAGTATCACAAATTATATTCATCCAATTGCTGAAAAAAAGCACCAGTTTCTTATGAAAGAAATCGGTTATCCGCGAAATGTGGAAATGTATCCTTTTTATTTAATGCATGACCGTAGTACAACCGTATATTGGGATGTATTTTCGGTGGAGAAGTGGCAACAGACGGAAATGGCTTATAAGGCCTCACTTGAAAAAGAACGAGAGCTACAGATGAAGACGGTTGACTTTTTCCAACTTGGTGAAATGCAGCCTGAACGAGATCATGAGTTTCAGGGAGAATATGTTGGATTAGGTGTGGAGTCGAATCGTAAGTACAGAGATACATGGCCTAGTGGTTATTTTTCTTTCTCATTAATGGTAGATTCCGAGTCCTCACAATCGCTAGTTGTTATGTATACAAAAGAAATAGAAACCAAGAAATCCTTTGATTTAAGTATAGATGGGTATCTTTTGAAAGATGGATTAATAGAATTAGAGGAAATGAACAAGTTTGTACTTGTACGGTATGAGATTCCTCGTTCGGTAACAGAGAACAAGACAAGTGTAAGAATCCAATTTAAGGCACATGAAGGCTGTAAAGTACCAAAAGTATTTGCTGTCCGTATGATAAAGAACTGATTTTTAAACAATTTTGTCAAATAAACTTTAATATTTTTTTATAAATACCATTGAAAAAATGAGGATAGGTGGTACAATCAAGTTAAAGGTTATGCGTACAAGTTGGAGAAAAAATAATGAAAACAGCCAACTTGTAAGGTTGATTGTAAAGGATTACATATAAAGTCTCTATTATCTTGTACGCATAACATAATATTCTAAGTAGAAAAAGTTGCATTTTAATCCGATGATGGATATATAAGACAAGTCTCGGATCATCTTTTTATCTTAATGTAAACGCATTCTTTCTAAGGGCAGGGTGATGTTAATGGGTAAGTATTCAATCGGTGTTGATTATGGAACACAGTCGGGAAGAGCGGTACTTGTCGAGATTGGAACAGGCAAGGAAGTAGCAACGGCTGTCAAACCTTATACGCATGGTGTGATGGATGAGTTTTTACCAGATGGAACGACGAAGTTAGAGCATGACTGGGCACTTCAGCATCCATCAGATTATTTAGAAGTATTACAGATTACGATTCCAGAAGTATTAGAGAAAGCTCAAGTTTCACCTGACGATGTAGTTGGGTTGGGTATTGACTTTACAGCTTGTACGGTATTGCCAATTGATGAATTCGGAACTCCGTTATGCTTAAAGCCAGAATATCGCGCAAATCCCCATAGCTATGTCAAGCTATGGAAACATCATGCAGCACAGGATGAAGCGAATCGTTTGAATGAAATTGCTGAACAGCGTGGAGAAGCATTCCTAAAGCGTTATGGTGGAAAGATTTCCTCTGAATGGATGATTCCAAAGGTATGGCAAATTTTAAATGAAGCACCAGATATATATGAAGCGGCCGATCAAATTTTAGAAGCAACAGACTGGGTCATTTACCAGTTAACAGGTGAAATTAACCGTAATAGTTGTACGGCGGGCTATAAAGCTATCTGGCATAAGCAAGAAGGGTATCCATCTAAAGATTTCTTTAAAGCATTAGATCCTAGATTAGAGAATGTAGTAGAAGAAAAGCTATCTACTAAAATAGTTCCAATTGGTGCTAAGGCAGGAGAAATTACGGAAGCAGCAGCGAAGCTTACAGGATTAAAGCCTGGTACGGCAGTAGCAGTTGCAAACGTAGATGCACACGTTGCCGTGCCAGCTGTAGGAATCACGGAAGCTGGAAAGCTATTAATGATCATGGGAACATCAACTTGTCATATTTTACTAGGAGAAGAAGAACGAATGGTTCCGGGTATGTGTGGTGTCGTTGAGGATGGTGTTCTTCCTGGCTTTATGGGGTATGAGGCAGGGCAATCCTGTGTAGGTGACCATTTTGAGTGGTTTACAGAAAACTGTGTACCTGAAAGCTATCAGGATGAGGCAAAAGCAAAAGGAGTCAATATCCACCAGTTGCTAACAGAAAAGGCTAGCCAGCTGAAAGTGGGCCAAAGTGGACTACTTGCTCTAGATTGGTGGAATGGAAATCGTTCAACTCTTGTTGACGCGGACTTAACAGGCGTTCTATTAGGATCAACCCTTCTAACAAAGCCTGAAGAAATCTACCGTGCGTTAATTGAAGCAACAGCGTATGGAACTAGAATGATCGTTGAGACATTTAGAGAAAATGGAGTACCAGTCGATGAAGTATATGCAGCAGGAGGAATTGCAGAGAAAAATTCACTAATGATGCAAATCTACTCTGATGTGTTAAATATGGATATCAAAATTTCTGCTTCCTCTCAAACACCTGCACTAGGTTCAGCCATGTTTGGAGCAGTAGCAGCTGGAAAAGAACGTGGCGGTTACGACACAATCACAGATGCTGCGAAGGAAATGGGAAGTGTGAAGGATGAGTTTTACCAACCAAAACTTGAGAATGTGGCTGTTTATAATGTGTTATACAGCGAGTATGCTCGACTTTATGACTACTTCGGTCGTGGAGAAAACAATGTCATGAAAACTTTGAAAAAGCTTAAGAATGCTAGTTCCTCAGATATGAAGGAGGAAACAGTATGCTAGAACAACTGAAACAAGAGGTGTTACAGGCCAATCTAGATCTTCCTAAGCACGGCTTAGTGACATTTACTTGGGGCAATGTGAGTGGAATTGATCGTAAAGAGAACCTAGTTGTCATTAAACCAAGTGGTATACCGTATGAGGAGTTAAAAGCAGAAGATCTCGTAGTCGTTGATCTAGAAGGAAATATGGTGGAAGGTAATTTACGACCTTCTTCCGATACACCTACTCATCTTGCGCTGTATCGTGCATTTCCTTCTATAGGGGGAATTGTTCATACTCACTCCCCTTGGGCAACAAGCTGGGCTCAAGCAGGACGTTGTATCCCTGCGTTAGGAACGACACATGCAGATTATTTTTACGGAGAAATTCCATGTACAAGAGAGATGACAAAAGAAGAAATTGATCGTGCCTACGAGTTGGAAACTGGGAATGTTATCATCGAGACCTTTGCAGTTGGAGGAATCGATCCGGTAGCCATTCCAGGGGTATTAGTGGCAAATCATGCACCGTTTAGCTGGGGGAAGGATGCCCATCAGGCGGTACATAATGCGGTCGTGCTTGAGGAAGTGGCAAAAATGGCACTGCAAGCGTATCAATTAAATCCAGGTGTTCGTCCAATTGCCCAAGCGATACTAGATAAACACTATTTAAGAAAGCATGGTGCAAAGGCGTATTACGGGCAAAAGTAACATTACTTGTACGTATAACTTGTTTGTTTCTATGATATTACTAATACATTTTCTATTTAGGGGGATTTACCTTGTTAACGACAAAAGCTTATGAATTTTGGTTTATAACAGGAAGTCAATTATTGTACGGAGAAGAAGTTTTAAAAGCAGTAGAAAGCAACTCACGTGCAATAGTAGAAGGTTTGGCTGCAAATGTTCCTCATAAACTAGTATTTAAATCTGTAGTAAAGGATGCAGATGCTATTCGTAAAGTGATGCTTGAAGCGAATGCGGACGATAATTGTGCAGGTATTATTACATGGATGCATACATTTTCTCCTTCGAAAATGTGGATTGCGGGATTATCCGCACTACAAAAGCCGTTTCTACATCTTGCAACACAATTTAACCGTGATATTCCGTGGGATTCGATTGATATGGATTTCATGAACTTAAACCAATCGGCACATGGTGACCGTGAGCATGGATTCATTACTAGTCGATTAAATGTAAAACGTAAGGTGGTTGTAGGTCACTGGGAAAACCAAGAGGTAAGAGAGCGTGTGGGAAGCTGGATGAGAACAGCAGCAGCTTATTCAGAAAGCCAAATCTTGAAGGTTGCCCGTTTCGGTGACAATATGCGTCAGGTAGCAGTTACAGAGGGTGACAAGGTTGAGGCGCAAATTAAATTTGGTTGGACAGTGAATGGTTACGGTGTAGGTGACCTCGTTCAACGAATGAACGATATCTCTGAACAAGAAGTAGATCAATTAATGTCAGAATACGAACAGCAGTATACGATTACTCCTGAAGGATTAACTGATGGTCCAATTAGAGAATCCATTCGTTACCAAGCGAGAATTGAACTTGGCATGAAGGCATTCCTAGAAGAGGGTGGCTACACTGCTTTCACGACTACTTTTGAGGATCTTCACGGTATGCGTCAGCTACCAGGTTTAGCAGTACAAAGATTAATGGAACAAGGGTACGGCTTTGCTGGTGAAGGGGATTGGAAAACCGCTGCATTGGTACGTTTAATGAAGATTATTGCTGGTAATGAACAAACGTCATTCATGGAAGATTACACATACCACTTTGAACCAGGAAATGAAATGGTCCTTGGTGCACATATGCTAGAAGTTTGCCCTACCATTTCTGCTACACGTCCTAGAATTGAAGTTCATCCGTTAGGTATTGGTGGTAAGGAAGATCCTGCAAGAATCGTGTTTGATGGAATTGGTGGTTCTGCACTAAATGCTTCCATCATCGATTTAGGACATCGTTTCCGTCTTTTAGTCAATGAAGTGGATGCGGTTCAACCAGAAAAAGAAATGCCAAAACTTCCAGTTGCGCGAGTACTGTGGAAGACACAACCTTCGTTAAGCCAAGCGGTAGAAAACTGGATTCATGCGGGAGGAGCTCATCACACTTGCTACTCTTACAAAGTAACTACAGAACAATTAAGAGACTTTGCTGAATTAACAGGAATTGAAATGGTTGTCATTAATAACGATACAAAAGCAAATGACTTTAACAATGAATTACGCTGGAACGAAGTTATTTATCGATAAGATCTAATAAATCTAGGTGGGGCTATTAGTAATAATAGCCCCAAATTGTAAGAAAGAGGAGGAACACCCTTGAATAATACAGTTGATAAACAAACAGTGGAGCATGTAGCCGTCAATGCAATTCGTACACTAGCCATTGATGCAATCGAAAAAGCGAAATCAGGACACCCAGGAATGCCAATGGGAATGGCTCCTGCAGGTCATGTGTTATGGTCAAAGATTATGAATCATAACCCAGCAAACCCTACATGGTTTAACCGTGATCGATTTGTCCTATCGGCAGGGCACGGCTCGATGCTGTTATATAGTCTTTTACATTTAAGTGGCTATGGTGTTTCTTTGGACGATCTTAAGCAATTTAGACAGTGGGGAAGCAAGACACCTGGTCACCCAGAATTCGGTCATACACCAGGAGTAGATGCAACAACAGGTCCATTAGGTCAAGGAATTGCGATGGGTGTAGGAATGGCAATGGCGGAAGCTCACTTATCTTCTGTTTATAACCGGGAAGGGTTCTCGCTTGTTAACCACTATACATATGCCATTTGTGGCGACGGTGATTTAATGGAAGGTGTTTCAGCGGAAGCAGCTTCTCTTGCTGGACATTTAAAGCTTGGTAAATTAGTTGTTATATATGATTCGAACAACATTACATTAGATGGAGAGGCACATCTATCATTCTCGGAAGATGTTAAAAAGAGATTTGAAGCGTATGGCTGGCAGGTGCTTCGAGTAGAAGAAGAGAATAATCTAGAGGCGATTGAACTAGCCTTATTAGAAGCAAAAAAGGATACGACAAAACCTACCTTGATTGAAGTAAAGACCACACTAGGATATGGAAGTCCGAACAAAGGTGGGAAGTCTGGGCATCAAGGTACGCATGGATCTCCACTCGGAGGGGAAGAGGTCAAGTTAACGAAGGAATTCTTAGGATGGCCGCAGGAAGATTTCTATGTTCCTGACGAAGTAAGTGAATATTGGCTTGAGGTAAAAAAACGTGGAATGGTGGTTAATCAAGAATGGGATGCCATGTTGAGTCAATATAAGGAAGCTTATCCTGAACTAGCTAAGCAACTGGAGCAAGACTTAAAAGGCGAGCTTCCGGAAGGTTGGGATCAAAACGTCCCTGTGTATGAAAAAGGGACTTCCGTTTCAACACGAATTGCCTCTGGCCAGGTGTTAAATACTTTAGCTCAAAGAATACCAAATGTATTTGGTGGATCGGCT
This sequence comes from Bacillus sp. Y1, assembly GCF_003586445.1. Taxonomy (NCBI): domain Bacteria; kingdom Bacillati; phylum Bacillota; class Bacilli; order Caryophanales; family Bacillaceae; genus Bacillus; species Bacillus sp. Y1. Next base: position 899,843 of record NZ_CP030028.1, read on the forward strand.
GACTTAGAGTCGTCGACTATGACGCACTTGAAGGACTTGGGAAGATTTTCAGCTGAAAGTTACGAGGGGCGTAATGTGTATTTTGGTGTAAGAGAGTTCGCTATGGGAGCTGCCGTAAATGGATTGGCGCTACACGGAGGAGTAAGGCCATTTGGTTCTACCTTCTTTGTTTTCTCAGACTATTTAAAACCAGCTATTCGACTTTCTGCCCTAATGAACCTTCCAGCTATTTTTGTGTTTACTCACGATAGCATTTTTGTAGGAGAAGATGGCCCGACACATGAGCCAATTGAGCAATTATCCGCTCTTAGAGGAATTCCGAATGTGACAGTCCTTCGACCAGCGGATGCGAACGAAACGGCAGCAGCTTGGAAGTATGCCGTACAAAATCAAGAAGGTCCAGTTGTTTTAGTGTTAACAAGACAAAACTTAACCGTAAATATTGATGCGAATACAGCAAACGAACAAATAGCTAAAGGTGCATATATTGCGGCAGATTCTGACAACGGAACTCCAACGGTTCAGTTACTAGCTACTGGATCAGAACTAGATCTAGCTCTTCGTGTAAAGGCGGAGCTAGACCAAGAAGGAATTTTGGGTCGAGTGATCAGCATGCCTTCTTGGGAGTTGTTTAATAAACAGTCGAAGGAATATCAAGACTCTATTTTATCAACTGACAGCAAGTTGGATGTTGCAATTGAACTAGGTTCTCCATTAGGTTGGGCACAGTATGTAGGAAGAGACGGCTTAATTATCGGGATACCGACATTCGGAGCATCTGCTCCTGGAGATAAAATTGCTAAAGAATATGGCTTTACGGTAAAGAGCATCGTTAACAAAATTAAGGAACGTCTTTAGGAGGTAGGATTCATGAGTAATCGTGTAATTGTTAATGCAGACGTAACAAAAGGGAAAATTAATAAAAATATCTATGGCCATTTTGCTGAGCATCTTGGCAGATGTATATATGAAGGAATTTGGGTAGGAGAAGATTCTTCGATTCCCAATACGAAGGGAATTCGGAACGATGTATTAGCAGCGCTTAAGCAATTAAAGGTTCCGGTTCTTCGATGGCCGGGTGGTTGCTTTGCTGATGAATACCATTGGAAGGATGGAATTGGTCCAAAGGAAAACCGTAAGCGTATGGTGAACACGCATTGGGGTGGAGTCGTCGAAAACAACCACTTCGGAACGCACGAATTTATGCTTCTTTGTGAATTGCTAGAATGTGAGCCCTATATTTGTGGAAACGTGGGTAGCGGAACCGTTCAAGAAATGTCCGAGTGGGTTGAATATATGACCTTTGAAGGCGAATCACCAATGGCGAACTGGCGTCGTGAAAATGGAAGAGATGAGCCTTGGAACATGAAGTATTTTGGTGTAGGCAATGAAAACTGGGGCTGTGGCGGTAACATGCGACCAGAATACTATGCGGATCTGTATCGCCGTTATCAAACGTACGTCCGAAACTATGGCCAAAACAAAATATATAAAATTGCTGGTGGTGCCAACGTAGATGACTACAATTGGACCGAAGTATTAATGAAAAATGCTCATTGGTTAATGGATGGTCTAAGTCTACACTATTACACCATTCCTGGTGACTTTTGGCTTGGAAAGGGATCAGCTACTGATTTCCCTGAAGATGAGTGGTTCATTACCATGAAAAAAGCTCTACACATGAACACATTGATAACAAAGCATAGCACCATTATGGATAAGTACGACCCTGATAAGCGTATTGGCATGATCATTGATGAGTGGGGTACATGGTTTGATGTTGAACCAGGAACAAATCCAGGCTTTTTATATCAGCAAAATACGATTCGTGACGCATTAGTGGCTGGCTTGCATTTTAACATCTTCCACGAACATAACGATCGTGTTCAAATGACGAATATTGCTCAAACCGTAAACGTATTACAAGCCATGATTTTAACGGAAGGGGAAAAGATGATTCTTACTCCAACGTATCATGTATTTGATATGTACAAAGTTCACCAGGATGCTGAGCGTATCGCTGTAGATTCAACATTCGGTGAGTATGAGTACAACGGAGAAAAGCTTCCACAAGTAACCGCTTCTGCTTCTAAAAATGCAGAGGGAACCATTCATGTGAGCTTATGTAATATTGATCATCAAAACTTATCTGTTCTAGAACTTGACCTTCGTGGAGTGAATGCTGGAACTTCAAAGGTAAAAGGCACCATTTTAACAGCAGCAAGCATGAACGCTCACAATACCTTTGAGCAACCTGAAGTGGTGAAACCGGTAGAATTCACAAGCTTTACAGTGGAAAACAACAAGTTATCTATCAAGTTACCTCCAATGAGTGTTGTTACTTTATCCGTAGAATAGGCGGGTGGAAGGTTTGAGCGGGAAAAGCTTATGTAAAGGCTGCGTAGAAAGCGTGATTGTCACTGAAGAAGTGATAGAGGAACTGATAAAAGAAATGGAAGAACAGCCAAGCCTAATCGTTTCTGAAGAAGTCTATCAAGAGCGATTAACAGCTTGTGAAGGCTGTTCATCATTGCAATATGGAACTACTTGTGCTCATAGCGGATGTATTGTCCGCTATCGAGCTAAGTTTAAAAACAAAAGCTGTCCTTTTGCTGGGAAGCCAAAATGGGAAAAAGTTAGCTAAATAGATTAGGAGAGCATACAAAACCCGATACTCTGTATGGAATCAGAAAGGAATAGATCACATGAAAAATCAGGCGAAAATGATTTTAGAAAAAGACTTTAAAATCTCTGAAATTGACAATCGAATTTATGGATCTTTTATTGAGCATCTAGGACGTGCGGTGTATGGGGGCATTTATGAACCAGGTCATCCTACTGCTGATGAACATGGATTTCGACACGATGTAATCGAAATGGTGAAGGAGTTGCAAGTCCCTCTTGTCCGTTATCCAGGTGGAAACTTTGTTTCAGGATATAACTGGGAGGATGGCGTTGGTCCAGTAGAACAACGTCCAAGAAGATTAGATCTTGCTTGGCGTACAACGGAGACAAATGAAATGGGAACAAACGAATTTATGCAGTGGGCAAAACTAGTGAACGCTGAAGTAAATATGGCGGTGAACCTTGGGACACGTGGAATTGATGCTGCAAGAAATTTAGTAGAATATTGTAATCACCCAGGTGGTTCTTATTATAGTGATCTCAGAATCTCTCACGGTTATAAAGAGGCTCATAAAATTAAGACGTGGTGCCTAGGGAACGAAATGGATGGCCCGTGGCAAATTGGACATAAGACAGCAGCTGAGTACGGACGTCTTGCTCAAGAAACGGCGAAAGCAATGAAGTGGGTAGACCCAACGATTGAGCTAGTGGCATGTGGAAGCTCACATCGCAAAATGCCAACTTTTGCAGATTGGGAAGCGACTGTTCTTGATTTCACTTATGACCATGTAGAGTTTATCTCTCTTCACCAATACTATGGTAACCGTGATAATGATATTTCTAATTACTTAGCATTGTCATTAGAAATGGACGACTTTATTCGTTCAGTCATTTCGATTGCAGACTATATTAAAGCGAAGAAACATAGCAAAAAGAAAATTCACTTGGCGTTTGATGAGTGGAATGTATGGTATCACAGCAACGAGGCAGATAAACAAATAGAACCTTGGAGTATTGCACCTCCGCAACTTGAAGATATTTATAATTTTGAAGATGCCCTTTTAGTAGGCTGTATGCTCATTACGATGCTAAAGCATGCAGACCGATTAAAAATTGCTTGTTTGGCTCAGTTAGTCAATGTTATTGCTCCAATTATGACAGAAAACAACGGAGTAGCGTGGAAACAAACCATTTTCTATCCATATATGCACACTTCTGTTTACGGTCGCGGTGTAGCCTTAAACCCTATCATTTCAAGTTCAAAATATGATAGTAAAGATTTCACAGATGTACCATTCCTTGAGTCAACAGCAGTGTATAATGAAGAAAATGAAACATTAACGATTTTTGCTGTCAACCGTCACCTCGAAGAAGGATTACATTTAGAAGTGGATATCCGTAACTTTGAGGGCTACGAAGTGATTGAGCATATCGTGTTAGAGAATGATGACATCAAACAGACGAACTCAGCACAGGGGACACCTGTTGCTCCGCACTCTAATGGAAATGCAAAAAAAGAGAACGGTGGAGTGAAAGCGCTATTACCGAAGTTATCTTGGAATGTCATCCGTCTAGCAAAGCAAAAATAAGCGTGAGTTCTTCCATATCATCCTTGTGGTGATATGGAATCATTTATATTCATCGTTTTAAGGAAAGGTTGGACGAAAATGAAGGTCAATAAGCAATACTTTGGACAAATCAATGGCACAACCGTAGATACATATACATTTGTAAATGATGGTGGAATGAGCGTAAGCTGTATTACTTTAGGATGTATTATCACAAAGATCATCACTCCAGATCGAAATGGATTGATGGAAAACGTAGTGATTGGTTATGACTCCATCGATGAATATCTAGCAGACTCGTATTTTTTAGGAGCAGTTATTGGTAGATTTGCTGGACGCATAGCAGGAGCTTCCTTTGAATTAGACGGCAAAACCTTTTCCTTGGCAAAAAATAATAATGGGAACCATCTTCATGGTGGAATTAAGGGTTTTGACAAGGTCATATGGGATGCTGAAGTTCATGAGAGTGAAGATGAGGCAGGAGTACAGTTTTCCTACTTTAGTCCAGACGGGGAAGAAGGGTATCCAGGAAATCTGAAAGTAACGGTTACCTACACGTTAAACAATCATAATGAGTTAAAGATTTCCTATAAAGGATTATCCGATCAGAAGACGATCCTAAACATGACTAACCACTCCTATTTTAATTTAAGTGGAGATTTAAAACGTGATACTCTGGATCACTCTCTATTAATAAAAAGTAGTAAATACCTTGAATTGAACGACGAGCTTCTGCCAATACAGACCGCAGATGTGAAGAATACTCCGTTTGATTTTACCGCTGGACGTGTCATACGAGAAGGAGCAGAATCCAACCATCCGCAAAATAAACTAGCTGGTGAAGGGTATGACCATCCATTTTTATTAGACTTACGTCATGATGAAGAGATTGTATTAAAGGATGAAGAAAGTGGTCGTAAGTTAACGATTGAAACAGATGAAGTGGCTTTGGTTTTGTATTCTGGGACACAAATCAAAGCAGAAGGGGAGATCCGAGGTGTTCCCGCTCGAAAGTATCTAGGTCTTTGCTTAGAAACTCAAGGGTTACCTGATGCCGTTCATCATCCAGAATTTCCTAGCTGCATCATTGAGAAGGATCAGCCGTTTACATCAAGTACAACCTATAAATTTGGAACGTTTTAAATAGGCATTGGAAAAGGAGGAGTACCGAAATGGAGAATTATATAGCAGACGTCATGACTTTGAGCCAACAATGTGACTGTGGAAATCATCATAATGCGATTCCGATTGAAGCGATAAAGATTGGAAATGATGCTCTGAAAGAAGCCGCTCAATTTATTCAAAGAAAAGCTTATCAAAAAGTGGTTATTGTGGCAGATGCACAAACGTATAAGGCTGGAGTCGAAAGATTCGCTGAACACTTAAAAGAAAAGAATATTCCTTTTTCAGTAACTATTTTAAAACCAGACGAAAATAATGATGTCGTTGCCGATGAAAAATGTCTTGTTCAGGCGTTACTTGACATTCCGACAGAAGCTGATGTTCTCATCGCTTTTGGGGCGGGAACGATTCATGACATCATACGTTTTTGTGCGACAAAGCTAAAAATTCCGTTTATCTCCGTACCATCTGCTCCTTCAGTTGATGGATTTACGTCATTAGGTGCTCCTCTCATCGTTCGCGGAGTAAAAACGACCTTTCAGATGAGTTCGCCTATTGCTGTTTTTGCTGATTTAACGATTCTACAGTCTGCTCCAAGAGAAATGATTGCAGCAGGGTTTGGTGATATGATGGCCAAATATACGTCTCTAGCTGACTGGAAACTCGGTCACGTAGCAGTTGGGGAACCATATTGCCCTCTATCGGCACAAATCACTAGAGATGCCCTAGAGAATTGTGTGGAACATGTGGAGGAAATTGAAGCGGGAGATCAGTTGGGTGTTCGGATTTTAATTGAGGCGCTTATCAAGTCTGGATTAGCTATGCTTTTATTTGGGCAATCTCACCCAGCTTCAGGTGGAGAGCATCATCTATCTCACTACTGGGAAATGGAGTTTTTGAAACTGGGCCGTCCTGCCGTTCTTCATGGAGCAAAGGTATCTGTTGCTACTTTACTATTAGCTGATATTTATAAACGCGAGTTTCTAGAGCTTATTACAGAAGAAAAGAATATGGAGAATATAGATGATCCATTCATAGTTAAAAATATCCAAGTGCATCTTCCAGTGATCCAATCTATTTATGAAGAAATTCCTCAGCCAGAGAGGCTTCGAGAGATATTAGAAAAATTAAATGGTGCAGTTACTCCAGCAGAGCTTGGAATCAGTGAAGAGTTAGTGAATAGAAGCTTACAAGAAGCACACCACCTCCGTAACCGCTTTACAGCATTGAAATTTTTGAATGAAGTGGCAAAAGTGAGTCCTCAATATGTTTAATAAGGAAAGGTGAAGACCATGCAAAAGGTAGAGACATTAAACAATCCAATATTGTTACAACGAGCAGACCCATGGGTGTATAAGCACACAGACGGCTATTATTATTTCACTGCTTCTGTTCCTGAATTTGATTTAATTGAGTTAAGAAGGGCAGAAACCATCCAAGAACTAGGGGAAGCAGAACCGGTTGTAGCTTGGCGAAAATACGAATCAGGACCAATGAGTGCAAATATTTGGGCACCGGAGCTTCATTACATTGATGGAAAATGGTATATCTACTTTGCAGCCGCACGAGCAGTTGACATTTTTGACCACCGCATGTATGTCCTTGAAAATGATTCAGCTAATCCTTTAGAGGGTGAATGGGTAGAAAAAGGTCAAGTGAAAACAGATTGGGAATCCTTTTCTCTAGATGCAACCACCTTCGAACATAAAGGGGAGAGATACTATGTATGGGCACAACGCGATCCTAACATTGTAGGAAACTCTAACCTATATATAGCCAAAATGGTGAGCCCTTGGGAAATTGAAGGTCCTCAAGTGATGATTACACAACCAGAATATGACTGGGAGACCATCGGATTTTTAGTGAATGAGGGAGCAGCTGTATTAAAGAGAAACGGTAAGATTTTTATGACTTACTCAGCGAGCAAAACCGATTTCAATTATTGCATGGGCCTTTTAACGGCAGATGAGGATAGTGACTTGCTTGACACTAAGTCTTGGAAAAAAGCTGATAAGCCAGTTTTCCAAACAAGTGAAGAAAATGGCCAGTATGGTCCAGGTCATAATAGCTTTACTGTATCCGAAGATGGTACACAGGATATTCTGATTTATCATGCTCGTAACTACAAAGAAATTGAAGGAGATCCACTGTGGGATCATAATCGCCATACTCGTGCGCAGGTATTTACATGGAATGAAGATGGAACACCAAATTTTGGCGTACCTGTAAGGGATGCAAAATAGAAGAAATCGGAGGAGTCCATGATGGTGAAAACAGAAGATAAAAATCTAATTTTAGAGCAAAGAGCCGATCCATGGGTCTACAAGCATACTGATGGATATTATTATTTTACGGCATCTGTCCCTGAATACGATCGAATTGAGGTACGTCGTTCAAAGACATTACATGGAATTGCAGAGGCAGAACCAGTTGTGGCATGGAGAAAGCATGAGACTGGGCCAATGAGTTCATTAATATGGGCGCCGGAGCTTCATTTTATTAACGGAAGCTGGTATATCTACTTTGCAGCTGCTAAGTCAAAAGAAATCATCAACGGTTTGTTTGATCACCGTATGTTTGTCATTGAAAATAAGTCTGCTAACCCATTAGAAGGTACATGGGAGGAAAAGGGACAAATTAAAACCGATTGGGAATCCTTTGCATTAGATGCGACATCCTTTGAGCATAATGGGCAGCATTACTTGGTTTGGGCACAGAAGGATCCTAATATAAGAGGAAACTCTAATCTGTATATCGCTCCTTTAGAAAATCCTTGGACCATCAAAAGTCCTCAGGTGATGATTACCAAACCAGAGTTTGACTGGGAAACGATTGGCTTTTGGGTAAACGAAGGTGCTGCTGTGATTAAAAGAAATGGTCGTGTGTTCATTTCTTATTCAGGAAGTGCAACAGATGAAAACTACTGCATGGGATTGATTTCAGCAGATGAAACTAGTGATCTATTAGATCCTAACTCTTGGACGAAATCGGATAAACCCGTATTTCAAACGAACCGTGAAGCGGGACAATATGGTCCAGGTCATAATAGCTTTACTGTTTCAGAAGATGGAACTTTGGATATTCTTGTTTATCATGCACGAACATATACAGAGATTGTTGGAGATCCATTGTACGATCCGAATCGACATACACGAGCTCAAGTGTTTACGTGGAAAGAAGACGGAACACCGTACTTCGGAAAACCTGAGTAATTTTTATATGGCTAAAGGAAGAAATTCATATCAACCTTTGATATGGATTTTTTCTATTACTGTGACCTCAATTTAAAACAGAAGAAGGTATAACTATGGGAAAATCACTATCATCTAATGAACCACATAAACTCACCTTACGAGCCATCACTTGGCCAATTTTTATTGAATTATTTTTACAGACGATTATGGGAAGTACAGACACCATCATGCTCGCTCATATTTCAGATGATGCGGTTGCAGCAGTCGGTGTCGCCAATCAATTAGTTTTCTTTGCTATTTTACTTTTTGCTTTTACCTCAACGGGGACAGCGGTTCTGATATCCCAGTACTTAGGGGCAGGAATGAGGTTAGAGGCAAAGGAGACCGCGGGTATTTCTATTACGATTAATTTATTAATCGGTCTTGTGGTAAGTGCGCTGATGTTTATTTTCCAAGGACCACTGCTCGACCTCTTTAAGCTCGAAGAACACATAGCATCTATTGGCCATTCTTACCTTTCCGTTGTAGGTGCAACTTTGTTCTTACAAGCCTTGCTTGTCACCGTGTCTTCCATTTTACGAGCTTATGGGTTTACGAGAGATGCGATGTTTGTATCTCTTATAATGAACATCATACATCTAATAGGAAATGCATTAGTTATTTATGGCTTGTTTGGCATGCCTGTATTTGGGGTCGAGGGAGTGGCGATCTCAACTGCTATTAGTAGGGCGATTGCGCTAGGTATTGCTCTTTATCTGATGTATAAAAGACTTCCGATCAAGGTCGAGCTTAAGGATTATACGCATTTTGATGTATCTAAGGTCAAAAAGATTCTGCAAATTGGCGTGCCTGCTGCCAGCGAGCAGTTATGCTATAACACAAGTCAAATGGCGATTACCGCCATTACTGCCTTAATGGGTGCTGCGGCTTTAACGACTCGAGTCTACACCTGGAACATTATGACGTTCATCTTGTTGTTTGGACTCGCGATGGGACAAGGAACTCAAATCTTAATCGGTTATCGTGTTGGTGCCGGTGACTTTGACGGAGCGTACCGCCAACTTCTTAAAAGCTTAAAATCTAGCTTTATTATCACCATCCTGATAGCGGTCTTTGTTGCGGTGTTCCGAGTTCCGTTAATGAACATCTTTACGGATAACAAGGAGATTATTCATGTTGGTAGTCAACTGTTGTTGCTCTGCCTAATTCTTGAACCGGGCAGAACGTTTAATCTATTAGTGGTCAATGCACTTCGGGCCACCGGCGATGCGACTTTCTCCGTAAAAATGGGAGTTCTGTCCATGTGGGTAATCGGTGTACCCGTCGCATATGTCCTTGGCATCCACTTCGGATTAGGGCTCTACGGAGTCTGGATCGCCTTTATTGTTGACGAGTGGCTAAGAGGAATTGTGATGTATTTTAGATGGAGAAGCAGAGTGTGGGAGAAAAAGGTGCTTGTTGTGAAGGAAGAAGTGGCTAGTTTATAAGTGTCGTAGAACTCAGGAATCCCTGGGTTCTTTTTTATTAAATCTTCTCTACCTATATTAGATGAATCTTTACGTCTAATCATGAATAGCATATAGGCAGATAAAGCATTAGTTTAATGGAGGAGTGTTTATGCAACTTTTTTACACGGTCCGCCTTGGGGATACACTTTTTCAAATTGCCAGTCGATGGAAGCTTTCCTACGAATCTCTTGCTGCCGCTAATAATATACAGCCACCCTATACGATTTATGTTGGTCAGCAACTATCGGTGCCACCGGGAGTGAATAGAGTTCGGGTAAAATCAGGTGATACCATTTTTAACATAGCTCAAACGTTTGGTGTGCCACAATCTGTTATTATTCAGGCAAATCAGCTTCAACCGCCATATACAATACAAGTGGGGCAATTGCTAACGGTACCTCCGGGGAATCCATTCTATGTCGTTCAGCCTGGAGATACCTTGTTTCAAATAGCAAACAAATACAACGTCACCACAAGGGGACAAAGTAACTATGAGTTGATTCGACAGGTGAACGAACTTCCAAACTACAATCTTTCACCAGGAATGCGATTAAGAATTCCGTATGCTCCACCTGGGGATCTTGGTATGATTGCGTATACCTCCAATCGGGGAGGTAGCTACGACCTTTGGGTTTATAATCTTAGAAACGGTGGGAATGTCCAGCTCACTAATGGATTAGGAGAATCCTATACTACTCCATTTTGGTCACCAGATAGTACCAAGATTGCCTTTGTAGGAAGAAATGGTGTCTTGTTCATCCTCGATGCAGGGGACGGGAGCACCTCTAGGATTGACCAATTCACTGAAGGAGAAGGGATCTTTTTAGATTGGTCACCAGACAGTCAAAGGCTTGCTTATGTTAAAAATAATCAAATCATCTTATATCGAGTGTCTACCCATCAGGTTCAACGAATAGAAGCAGTAAATGCGACGGATGTTCAGTGGTTTCCAAATGGGCGCGAACTCCTTTATCAAGCTCCTGATGAATTGGGTGTTAGTCAGCTTTATCTTATTGCTACGGATGGTACCGACAACCAGCAAATTACTGAAAATACAGGCGGAAGATTGAACAATGTTCGCTTATCCCCGAATGGTTTATATGTCTTATACACTAGTCCAGGAGCAAGTATTTCTATTATCTATACGATCGAACTTACAAGTGGACAAATTTTCGAGGTAAAGGGTGGCCCGCTTGCGAAAAATTATTATCCGATATGGTCATCAGATTCCTCGACAATTGCTTATAGTGCGACAGCCTTTGAAGATGTAGGCTATTTCTCATTGATTCGTACCACAGGTAGGAAAGGAGAAAATGACCGGACGGTAGCCATATCGTCTTGCTACGCAACCCCTGTTACTTGGTCGCCAGAATCACCCAAATTAGCTTATCTATCGGGGTGTAATGGAGAAGGAATAGGGAGAGAAATGTGGGTGCTAGATTTACGCCATCCCGTTCCGATAAAGATTGTGGAGGGGGGACAAATCAACTCCTTACAATGGTCACCTGTTCCCATTTCATCTTTGAAAAAGACATTTACAAATGATAGTTTTAACATCCAATTTCAATACCCGGCACATTGGAAGCAGGTAAGTGATGAAAGATATGAAGGCCCTGATGGATTTTTTCAAGTAGCAGCCATATCTTCCGATGAACCCATCCACACTGTCTGCCAAAATGAAGCCTTCCACCAACTTCTTCCGTACGGTACCAAACCACTTATCCTACAGACAAACATACAAACTCAGGAGGCTTGCTATATCTTTCCATCAGAAGATCAACCCGCTGAAATGAGGGGTCAAGCAGCACTAATTGTCCGATATCCAGAACCGATTCAAATCGGAGACACCTTCTATAATTATTTCATTCTATGGGCAGACCAAAATCACTTATATGAGATTAGCTCCACGCTTACTTTTTTACGATAGTGATAGACATAACTAGGAAAAATGGGGATTTTCCTTAAGAAACCGGCTAATTACCGCAAAAAAATCCTCATCTTTACACCAGATGAGGATTCATTAATGATTAATTAAATATATATTCTAAATTAATCATCGAGCTCGACAAAATCTTCATGTTTGAATACCATGGACAATACTTGACGTCCATCCACCGTAGTCCCTGACAAGGTTACGACAATGCCATCAGCATCTTCATCAGTATCACCTGCAAGAGCTACACGTAGCATATTGTTACCACTAAAGGTAGTTGGTCCAGCCTCTATTCTAACAACGGCACAGTCTCCTGCTGGAATGGTGACTCTTTGACTGTAGAACTGAATCTCATCAGGTGTATTTGGTGGGTATAAGAGAATATCACTACATTTATGAACAGTTAATAGAATAGATGAAGTGGTGTTTGCAAGATTCTTAAACCCAATAAATAAATATTTTACGGCTCCAGAAGGTGTAGTATCAATAGACAAGGGTACAAAAAATGGTCCAGAAGTGATTTGGTTTGCCATACGGAAATCCCCCCTTTACTTTTTGATACTTTATTTATATTCTATTAGGATATTTTCCGAAATGGACAAACTGTGCACTTCAAATGACTATTTTTATTTCATAAATAGCAGTGAAACCAAGTAGAATAGGCTATTTATGGATTTCCTAGTTTAATATAGTTACCTTTAATTGTTTTACTCCGAAATTGATTGCATCCTGTTGAGAAGGAATAAAGACATCAATCTTATTTCCTTTAATTGCCCCGCCAGTATCTCCGGCGATAGCTTCACCGTATCCCTCCACATAAACTTTGCTGCCGAGTGGAATAATTGTAGGATCCACTGAAATAATTTTTGCATTAGGATTTTCCTTTAGGTTAATTCCAGTAGCGGTAATGCCAGAACATCCCTCACATGAAGCTGTATAGGCAGTAGCTTCCACTATAATTTCCTTTGAAGCTGAATTGCTTGTTGATGGAGGGGGTGCTGAAGCTGAAGATGTACTTTCCTCTGATTCTTGTGCTTCAGGCATCATTGAATTTTCAGTTGTAGCCGTCTTAGTAGTATTAATATCTTCGTAGATTAATAGGTTTAAACCAGGATGAATAAGATCACTATGTAATTGGTTCCATTCTTTAATTTGTGAAACTGTTACTTGATGTTCTAAGGCTATGTCCCATAAAGTGTCATCTTGCTTAACAGTATATTTTTTATGTTGAGAAATGATAAGGACATCCCCAGGGTGAATAAGGTCAGTAGTAAGATTATTCAACGTTTTAATATTTTCTACAGTTGTATTATTCACACGTGATAGATTCCAAAGGGTATCTCCTTTCTGTACCGTAATCGTTGCAGCTTGTACATTTGCACTTATCGATACTGAGAGTACAGTAACTGCTACACCTGAAATAATTTTTTTAAGCATTTCTTACCCTCCATGTTCTTAGGTTGCTAATTTTTAATTATCGTAACATATATTTTTCTGAGAAAAAGAACAGGGAGGTGTTAATTCGATTACGGCTATGGCATTTTTATTACAATAATATTTCTAATATTAATCAACATAAATATCTATTAAATAGAATAGGTGATAGCATCCATGACTTTTGCTAACGACTAAAAATCTATATTTGCTTCTTGAATAATAGAAGCAGTTTAGTTGAAGTAAGTTATTAAAAAGGAGTCCGTAATTTGAATTATGGTTTTAGTGAATTTTTGGATGACTTAAATATGGGAAGAGAGATTCATTTTATCTTTAGAGGTGAAACTTTTTACATAGGACACTCGTTAAACTATTGTGAAAGGTTAGTTTAATTAAGTTATTGAATTGTATGGAGAAGTAAAAAATGAAAGTTCCCAATCATTTAGATGGTGCCAAAGTAATTCATGCTACTACGAATATAACTTCTAACCAATTCAGAACAGTAGGGGGTATTAAATGGTAAGAGTGAAATAATCGATCATCTCCCAATTACTGGCCTTGCAATATGTCAATATGAGGGGGCAACAGAGTATTATCTTTTCTCTTGTGATATAGAGTGGGAAGAAATTGCAGATACAGACTATGACACTATTGAAGAGGCAAAAGAAAGTGCACGTCTTTTAAGAACGTAAAACCAGGAGACTGGATTTTTTAACTAAAGGGTAAGGTTAGCTCAACAAGGATTAGTAAAACAGAGTTGTTAAAAAACTGAAACTCCACAATTAATACTGTTTATTAATGGTATAATTGGAAAATATGCGAGTGCGTGAGGGTTATTATGGGGTTCCAGTTTGCTTGTCATCATTGTGGCGTTAGGGGAGGGGATGTTCAAGTTCCTCTAAAGCTTCGAGTTCTCCTGAGGCAAAAGGCGTTGGCTATCAAATAGTAAACGAGTCTCACTCTGAGAAAAGGAAGGATTGTAATATGTATCAAGGAAAGTTACGAAAAATAACGATTGTGTTGTTAACATTATATACAGCTTTGATCTTCTATTTCTTGTATCTTGGTTTCAATAGAGGTTCCCTAGGGCAAGACTCTAGCTTACGATTTAACCCAATACCTGGAGCGATTCAATTACATTATCCAATGGGAAGAGACTTTCAAAATTGGTTTTTTCAGTTCGGGAATTTTGTAGCGTTCATACCTTTTGGGATTATCATTCCACTCCTGTTTCGATGTAGTTTTAGACGCTTTATAACCTTTTTTATTTTGTCTATAACAATACTTGAAACCCTACAAATGTTTTCTGGTTTGGGAGCTTTTGATATAGACGATATCATAATTAATTTATTAGGTGCTTCGGTAGGATTTGCGGCACAGCGAATAGTCACCGTTGACCGAGATAAACCAAAAGGGATTTACAAAGTATTCATAATGGCTATTGTACTTGCCCTTTGTACTATTATAATTATTGGCGGTATCAATAATTATCTAGAAAAAGGGGGAGGGGAAACCGCAGCTCTGAATGAACTGATCTTAAAAGATGGGTCTGTACAGTGGGATGAAAGCTTGTCCAGCTTTACAGTAGACCGAAAAGAGGTTACGCCTCAAATAAATCTGTATAGTAGAAACAATACGAAAAACAATGAATTCACGTATCACTTAGATGGCAAATATAAAAACATAACAGGCTATGTCGCCATACCGGACGATGTAATTAACGCTGCAAGAACAGAAGGTAGTGACATAGAATTCATCAGTGGCGGAACAGTCATTTATTCGTTAGGGTTATCAATCACAGGCGAGGAGGATTTTCAAATCCCTTTAGATGGCGTAACTGACCTTACCATAAAAGTAATTAACAAAGACCCAAATCCAATTACAAATGCTGTGATGTGGGATATTACTCTTACAGAGGTAAACACAGGACAAAAAGTTATAAACAATATAAGAGAAAAAATAAGAGCATTATTCTAACATAGACCTCAACAAAGAAACGAAAATAAGCTACATACGAGAGGGGTACCTTATTTTCGTTGTTGGTATTGTGATTAATTTCACTTAAATGTAGTGTAGTACTTTATTCAATTAATGCTAATTCCTAAAAACACAAAATTGCCTAATTTTGAATAAGAAAATAGGCAATTTTGTGTTTTTAATAGACTTAGGAGTTTGTTAAAAACAAGCCTAATTTTTATTGCTCATTAAAAGTTGAGGTTCTTTTGATGGATTTTTTAAATAAAGATTATCCATTTTAATACCGCAAGCCTTAGCGTGGATTATCGGATCGTATATCTTTTTGTTTTTTAGAACTGTATAAATAAGAGCTGCTATTTTACCACAAAGATGACCAATCGCCTTTTTCTTATTCATTCCTTCGTTAACCTTTCGGTCATAATATAATTTGAAGACGGTAGGGTGCTTTTGACCGTTTGCTAAAACGATTAAAGCTATTTGATATAGAACTCTTCTGGCATCTCGTACACCACTGTAAGTTTGCCTTGTACCAGTTACAGATGTTCCTGATTGCTTATTTTCTGCTGAAACTCCAAGATATTTTTTGAACTCTTTATATGTCCTGAATCGTTCAATATCACCTATTACCCCAATTAATGTACAAGCGATATTTTCACTTATGAAGGGTAGGGACATAAGGATTTCAGTGTATGGATGTGGCTCCACACACTTTTCAGGATTTCCCCATAGTAGTGTATGAATCTCTTGATCAATCAGTTTTATACTCTCTTCAAGCCGTAAGGCTTCTTCTATAACCCATTTTTGCCTTTCTACAAGGTGTTCAGCGGGTACCGCAATCGTATTAGGCATAACTTTAGCCAAGGTATTTGCTGCTTTTTTCGCTACGCCCTTTGCTCCTGCTCTAATTAAAGTCTGATATATTTCTTCAGCCGTAGCTTCTTTCATATGAAGCCCAGTAGGATACTGTAAGACTAATTTCATCACTGAGGGGCTTGATAGACTTTTAAATGCCTTGTTTAAATCGGGGTGAGTTACTTTTAAAAGTTGTTGCACCTGGTTTTTTCTGCGTGTTAGCTGCACATTTAAATACCAACGATCCCGCATTACTGTACGAAACAAAGATTGAAGAACAGATTGCGGTCTAATAAGTGATACACCCTGCATATGTGGGTGTAACTGCTTATGCCACCCCATATATGACATTACTTTGGCATCCATTGAATCAGTCTTTTCAGAGATTCCTAGGTTATTTTTGCGGAATTCACCAACAGCTCTATTCTCAACTTGAAACAGCTCATAGCCTTCGTTTAATAACACCTGTTGGACAAGGTAAGAATAGTGTCCTCCAGTTGGTTCTAATAGAATTAAAAAATCTTTTTTGGTAAGAGAAAATTGTTGTTCAATCTTTTCCAAAGCCTTTAAGAATTCAGCGATTCCAGCACTATCTGAGTTAAATTTCATTGTCTTCGTTCGTTTCCAGGCAATGCCTTTTGGATCTAAGAACGCATCAAATGGAATACAGGAAGCAACGTGAAAACTCGCTCCTATATCAATACCAACATAAAATTGATAAAACTTACGCTTAGTTTGGTGGTCATTTTGCGTGTCATTTCCATAACTAAATGGAGTAATGGTATCTTTCATCATTTCTCCTCCTAGATGCAGTATGACATATCTGACTATCCAAGTTTCTGTTAGAGCTCTATGCCCAGTGTAGTATGTCAGGATTATATCGCCAGATATTAAATCTCATATTTAACACAAGAGTCTAGTTTCCTAGCTCCAACCAACGGTAGAGTTTAAACTGCATAATATGATATTGTTTTTGTAGTTTGCTCAATATAGTCTATTAACAAAATTTTATATACGACAAAAATCTAAGAATTCCTCCTAATAAAACAAAAAAATCCTGCAAAAAATGACAGGATTTTTATTAAATAATTATGTAAATTAAGTGCAGTGCCACTGAAAAGTGGAGTGCCTCACACCAATATAAGAGGTCTATAATTTTAGCCCCAACTCCAAATGTAGAATCATTTAAAGGTCACTGCACATTTATATTTTACAGCACTTTTGGCAATAAAAAAACAATGTCCTCAAACTAACGGTAGAGTTCCACTAAATTAGTGATCCCACGTTTAAGTCAAAGGTACATTGTTAATTTAATTATAATTAATTAAAGAAATCATTCAAATATTTTATGCTTAAAACTAAGTAGGTAAAGCACTTAGAGTCCCCAGTATGTAGTCTATTAAATGAGGTAATAAATCTCTTAAGTTACTACAGAAACTAATGGGTGCGTTAGTTTAAGAATAACATAAATAAAGGACCACACATTTTAGACATATCTAAAATGTGTGGTCCTTTTATTATCAGGCTTTTTGCTCCTAATCAAATATAACATTCGAATATCGGCAACTAGTGCGCCGTCGCTAAGTAGAGGGTTATGCTTCCGTAATGAATATAGGTAATATCCGTTACCCATTTCTCGTTCGGATTTGCTGCGAAAAAATTACTTGCTAATATGTTTGGTATAATCACTTCTTGTCCACCTTGTGATTACCATTTACGCTTACGTTTGATACGACATTGAAGATTATGCTTTTGCCAATGTTAAATTTAGGTTAGTTGGGTTGAGTAGATGATACTGTATGTCCACACATTTTATATATGTCTAAAATGTATGGTGCGGTAGTTCAAAATAAGAAAGAGCCATTAAAATGAAAACTCTGTTCTTCTGCAACTGTATACTGGTAATAAGTAGTTTGATTTTTATAAAGTCATTTAAAAATGTTAGTCACTCTATTCAACAATCAGGCCAGATTGTCGAGCAACATTTTTGAAGAAAACAGAATATATATATATGAGATTCTTAATAAATGCACTTATACGATCTGGCAGATAATTGAATAATAGGATTATGCAATAAGGCATTGGAGAGATGTGTGAGGTGTATTGGTTATAATCTTATTTTTTGCACAGGCCAAAAACGAATAAGATAAGCGATAATAGTGAATTTGCTCCTGATGTAGATGATAATGCTAATGTATGTACCCGAAAAATTAGATTTTCACTCTAACCTTTGGGGTACATTAATATTTATCACATGTCTTTACTTTTGGTGGTTTTTGATAAATTTTTTGTATTATTTTTTATTAAATGAACTAGTAAGGCGATTAAAGGCAAAGATGTTCCAATGAGTAAAGTTACTTCACTATTAAATTTATAGTATGAGTAACTTCCGATCCAAGAACCAAAGGCTCCTCCCAAAAAGAAAATAGTCATATATAATCCATTAAGTCTGTTTCTTATCTCGGGATTCAAACCAAAGATAACTTTTTGACCTAATAATAAATTTCCTGATACCCCAATATCGATGCTAATTCCGGAGATAAGGATTAAAATTACACTTAATAGTGAATGATCTTGAACAAAAAATAAAACTACAATAGATAATAGTACGAGCGCCATTGATACATTAGTCATTGAAAAAATATAACCTTTATCTGCTATTTTACCAATAGTAGGAGTTAATAAAGCTCCAGCTATTGCAACAAATCCAATTAATGCAATTTCATTATTTGAAAAATGTAATGGTTCAGACCTTAATAAAATTGGGAGTACTGTCCAATAAAGACTAAATGCTGCAAATAAACATGCGTGATAAAAAGCTCTTTGTTGTAAAGGAGATGTATTTATTAGTAGCTTCACCATAGAAGCAATTAAATTTGAATATGACATGTTACTATTTGATACAACTTCATAGTTAGGCAAAAATTTTATAATTAACAGTAATACGGCAACAAGCGTTATTAATGAAAATAGAAAAACCATTCTCCAGCCGAACCAGTCTGTTATTCCGATAGATAATGGGCGAGCAATCATAATTCCAATCAATAAACCACTCATCACTTTACCTACATATTTACCTGTCTCTTCAACAGGCACAATCCTCATTGTTAGTGGAACTAATATTTGAGCCGCACAGGCCCCAATGCCAATTATGGTTGTTAATATTAAAAAAACAATTCCATTTGACGAAATAAGAGTACCAATTAATGAAATAATGGAAAAACTGATCAGAATAGCAATTATTTTCTTACTTTTAAATAAGTCAGCCATTGGTACGATAAAAAATAATCCCAATCCATACCCAATTTGGGTCAAAGTAGTGAGCAATCCAGATAAATCAGAAGAGATGTTTAGATCTTTTGCAATGAATTGTACGATTGGTTGAGCATAATAAATATTAGCAGCAAGTGATCCGCAACTAATTGCCAAAATGAAAATTAGAAAATTTGTTTTTTTAGTCAATTTTATCAATCCTTTTGTTTATTTTTATTTTGGTACGATCGTTCCGGAATGCTAAAAAAAGAAAGACTATAGGTCTGCAATAGTCTTATCCACTAGATTATAGGCTAGATTTTTCTCTTTTTTGTATCTGGACATTAAATTAATGCTATGATTTAAACTTAATAAAGAATATGCAACTAATTCAGAGTTAACCTCTTGTGAAATTTCTCCTTTCTTTTTTCCTTCTTCAATGACTTGCTTAAATACTTTTTCAAGTTCATTAAAGTCATTTATAAGTATTTTTTCTATGGAAGGATCAATATGTCCAATAAGCAGTGAAGAATTAGTGATAATACAACTTTTTGGATTGTCATCTGAATAGCATTTTTCAATTTGTTGATAAAAAAAGGTTTTAAGTGATGCTTTAGTGTTTATACCACTAAAAAGTGAATTTCGCCTTCGATAGCCATATTTTTTATAATGTTCTAAAACCAGTTTAAATAGTTCATCCTTATCTCCAAAACTATCGTAGAGAGTAGATCGACTTATTCCCATCGTTTCAATAAGATCTGAGATATATGTAGCGTCATAACCTTTCTCCCAGAATAAATACATAGCTTTATTCAAAGCATGTTCTTTGTTAAAACTAATCCTTCTAGCCAATTTACAACACCCCCATTCATATAAATTAGTATAGAAGTTTTGGAACGAAGAGTCCAGAAAAACATATTCTTATCGTTAAAGGGCGCTTTTCTGGAACAATGAAAAGTGCTTATTTCTGCTTTAGAAAATATTGAATTAATAATAATTGCGACATAAGGAGATGAAAAAAGATGAGTTAATGACTCATTTTATTTTTTACAAACTGAACAGAGTATTTTATCAGCACGCATGCGCCGTGATGCATCTAAAGCACCATAAGGCATTTTAGCTGGGCTTGGTAACTTTAGTTCAACTTGGACACTTTCATTAGTTTCAATTTCTTTATTACAAATAGAACATTTTAATTGTTTATCTTTAAACACAAAACCACGATGTATGAATAATAGGTTACAAAATAATTAATAGTGTGCAGTTCGCTTAAATAGTAAAAGAGTGATCTTCAGCAAACAGCGCTTAGCAGAAAAAGAAAGCGCACGCTCTTCATTTTTGACGAAGATTTGTTTGTTGTAAGAATTCTTACTCACCTTGAGAGATGAGTAAAAGAAAAAGTGCTAGAAAATAGTCGGTACCATGCCTCCATCCATACGGATCGGAGAACCCTTAAAAGCAGATGCATAAGGGCTACATATAAACGTAGTTAATCTACCTATCTCAGTTGGCCTGATAAATCGTTGGAGTTCAGACTGAGGTAGATTTGTAGTCATAAATTCTTTCTCTTTTTCTGAAAAAGTCATATCTTCATTAGGGTACATCCCCTCAATTATTTGATGCACATTTTCGGAGAGTGTTGGTCCCGGCATGATCGTATTGACAGTAACTTTTTTTCCTATTGTTAATTTAGATAGGCTTTTTGACAATGATAATAGCATTGATTTTGTCATACAATATTGAGGCATTTGTCCAGAAGGCATAACTGCTTCTTCACTCGCAATAAAGATAACTCGACCAAAATTATTTTTTATCATTTTAGGAAAGTAAAATTTAGATAATCCATTTGCGGCAAGAACATTCGTACGGATATACTTTTCCCATACTTCATCGCCGACGTCCTCATATTTCATAATTTCATAAATCCCCATATTGTTAACTAAAATATCAATTTGGGGATGTTTTTTAAATAATGCTTCCCTTTGTTGAATATCTACAATATCTGCAGTAGCATTTTGAGGGAAGGTATCAGGGAACTCTAACTGAATTTCTTTTACGGTTCGTTCTACCTCTTCATAATTTCGTCCATTAATTAGTACATTAACACCTTCTTTTGCAAGTTCAATGGCAATTCCTTTACCGATCCCTCTTGTTGATCCAGTGACTAAAGCTGTTTTATTTTTTAAATCCATATCCATAATACATTGCTCCTTTTAGTTTTAAGTAAATCCTTTTATTTTGTAGTTATTATTAAGTTATCCGTCTGTTAATACAGTTCAAAAGTAAACTAGTCAATTAATCAAGTTTAAACCGAGATGTTCAGTGCGCCATTTTAAAGGGGTAGCACCTTCCCAAAGGTGAAAGGCGCGGTAGAATGAGTTTTGGTCTTCATATCCAATCAAAAAGGCGACCCCTTTAATATCAAGTGACGGGTCTGCCAAGTACTCTCTTGCCTGCTCATGTCGAACTTTTGTTAACAAATGCTTGAAGCTCGTGCCTTCTTCAGTAAGCCGCCGCTGCAAGGTACGATCGCTTATCCCTAACTCGCTCGCAATAGTCTGAATGTCAGGGCGACCTCCTGTTAGGCTACGTTTCATGATCCACTTGACTGTCTCAGTAATTGAGGGGCTGCGTGCCTGCTCATTCAACGACTGTTCCAGTACGGGAGTCAGTATCTCCAGCAATTCTGCATTGTACGAGACAAAGGGACGATCCAGATCTGCTCGATGTATAGTCAACCTGTTACAATTTGTACCGAGCTGAATTCGGCAGCCAAAGTAATCTTCAAGTATCTGTAGGTCGCCAATGGAATGGGTAGAAAATTCTACGAACTTTGCTGTCAAAGGTTGACCTGTGCCCCGACGTCCCAGCTCGAGAAGAAATGCCAACGTAATACCAATTAGAATGGGCAGAACGGGTTGTTCACTATGCAATGATTCTATTTCAATTGTACAGTGTTCACCTTCCTCGGTAATATGTAAGCTTTCAGGAGGGCACAGTTGTTTGTACCTAGCCATTCGCTTTAAGGCATCACGGTAGTCACGAGCGTGGTAAGTTGCTAAGACAGTCGGGGGGAAATGATCTGTTTCAAAGGATGTCGCAAGCTTGATGATTCCTTTTGCAGTGTCATCAATGAGATCGGAATAAGCCTGCCAGATCGCAAAATATTGGGCTGTGGTGACAACTGGATCAGAAACAATGGTGATTGGCAATTGTGCTTTTCGAACCACGTCGTGGGCGACTATCCCCAATTGACGTAATCCTGTCCAAAATCCTGCCGGAATTTTAATACGATCAGAGGTATACAACGTCATATATATGGGCCTCCTTTATCTATTTACATTAGTAGTTTTAAGCGTAATGTGTGTCCTTCTTTGCTAATGGTACAGTTTAATAGTACCTCTCCAATAATGCCTTGTAACTAGCAAACTGCGACAAATCACTTGCTAACTACGCCAAATTATAAGAAAAACTAATGGTATACATGAGGAATTTTATTCTGAATTTTTGGTCATTTTGTTGCGAATATATCTTATTTTCCACTATTCAGCAAACTAAACGCAATTATTGAGCAACTCAGGGCTGTTATAGTAGCCCTTTTTCCTTATTCACTGCTTAATTTAAGGGGAGTTTAGTGGAACAAACAACCGATTTCTCTCTTTATTTCAAAGAGTATTCCTGATAAGAATCAAGTTGAATTAATATTGTTAAATTAAAAAGAGGATAAAAAATGAAAAATGTTAAAATTTTTATGTACTAATTTCTTTTTTCTGGATTGTTCGGTTTATCGAGCATTTACCCTCGAGAAAATTTCGGTAAACCCTTAAATTAATTAGATATTAAGATATGTTTAGAGTGATTATGGCTGGTTTAATTCAACTTGCAAGTATGTTCTTGGTTTATGATACTTATCTAAGATTCAAGGAAATATCTAAAGGTAAAAAAAGATTTTTATTAGTCGTTACTATTCCTTTCTATATCGTTTACTTTTTATTTCTTATTGTTGGTGTATCTGGCATAAATAAGCATTTCTTATTCAATTATTGGGCACTTTAGGAAATAAGGATATGAAAAAACGGCCAGACAGAAATCTGGTCGTTTTTAATGTTAATTACATATCTAATTGGATTGTTATTTTTCTGCTAATTAGTATACGATTTTCATTGTTTTTTTACTTTTTGTACTCCAAAAGAGAACCCGTTACAGTCCAACGGCAACCTTTTAAAAACTTTCAATTTAATATTGTATTAACAAATAGAGAGAAACCTTTTATACTTGAAATCTTTTGTTCTTTTTACATTGTTTTCAACTATTTATTTAAGTTGCCACGGGATGACTTTAATATCATAAAAATGGTTATAGCTAATCCGAGTACTCCTACCCATGTGATGGAACCTAGAGATACCTTTTCTACAAAAATCCCACCAATTCCTGCCCCTGCAGCCATCGATAATTGCATCATTGACTGGTTTAGTCCTAGAAGTACACCTGATGATTCTGGTTTTATGGTTGCCAAGTTGAACTGTTGTGCTGGAGCTGATGCCCACGCTGCAAAAGACCACAGTATTAGTATGATTAAAACACCAACATAAGTGTGAGTAATTAATGATAAAAGAATAAGCATGACAATATGTAGAAGCATCGAACCTATTAGTGTACGTGACACACCCCATTTGTCTGTACTAAAACCACCGAATTTTGAGCCGAATAAACTAGCGACACCGAATATAAGCAGAACTCCACTTAATAATTTTTCATGGATACCCGAAATGTTCAAAAGGTAAGGAGATAAGTAGGTGTAAGCGACTGAATACCCGCCAAGCCAGAAGAAGGTGATTGATAAACCAATCGCTACTTTTCGATCCTTTAGAAGGGCAAGTTGTTGCATTAATGGAACCGGTTTATCCCCTTTAGTTGGTGGTATTACTAATGAGATGATGATCATCGCTAATAATCCAAGTAAAGCAATTCCGCCAAATACTGCTTTCCAGTCGAATGCATCTGTAATAATTCGCCCTAGAGGAACACCAATGATTAAAGATGCTGTAAAGCCCATGACTACAGTAGCAATTGCACTACCTTGTTTACCCTCAGGTGCTATTTTTGTCGCGATAGTCAGAGTTGTAACGACGACCATACCAGCCCCTAGTGCCATTACTATTCTTGATAAAACAAATAAGGTGTAACCTGGCAATACGAATGCAAGTATGTTTCCTATCACAAACAAGCTTAGAAATACGATCATAAGCTTGCGTCTATCCATGCCTGATGTTAGTGCCATAAGAATGGGGGTAAAGATTGCATAGACAAGCGAGAATATGGTTATTAATTGTCCTGCAGCCGCCAAAGTGATTCCTAGTGAATCTGCAATGTTATCCAATACACCAGATATAATATACTCCGATGTTCCAACTAAAAAACTAATAAGTGCTAAAATATAAATTTTAAATGTGTTAGACAAAATAATCTCTCCTTTATATATTATATTCACATATCTAGAAAAGACGATATGTGAATGATAAATATAAACATATTGAGATATCTCAATATGTTTGGTGTAAATAAAGCTGAATCCTTAGAGAGGATTCAGTTTTATTTACTTTAGATCTCATGCTCAAGAATAGCTGCAATATTTTTTATGGCTTCCTCATCTCTTTTGTAATACGTATACTTTCCAATACGCTCTGTCTTAATCAACCCAGCTCGCAAAAGTATATATAGGTATTGAGAAGCTGTTGATTGCGTCATTTTTAATTGCTCTGTTATTTGACTAACGCATACCCCTGTTTTTCTCATATCAATCCCTTCATGGGGTACAAAATGACGTTCAGGTTCTTTTAGCCAGTGTAAAATTTGCAATCTTGATTCATTTGATAAGGCTTTAAAGATTTCAATAGGTTTCATGTCTTTTATTATATCTAAAAAATGCGATATGTCAATTTATGTTTCATGATTAATTAATATTCGAATTTTACGGTTGAGGGAAGTAGAATATTATCCTTTAAGCAAAGTAAGTGTATCCAGCAAGTTAAAATCCTTAAAAACAATAAAAAATGCTCGGGGTCATTTTTTATTGTTTTTAAGGGCAGGTCCTGTATTAAGTAATTCCACAATAAAAGCGTGATTGTTGAGTAACACAGGAAGTAAATGAACAACCTTTTTTATAAAAAATAAGCTCAAAACTGCTAAAGATGAAACCATTTTGATCAATCTTTTTTTCAAAATGGTTTCTTTTTCTTTATCGTAAAATAAGGATTTACGAGGTGTTTTGCACAAACTTTTCGGCAGCTTCTTTTTTTACACCATTTTCTACTTACTGCAATTTTATGTAAGTAAAACATCTTAATACTGAAATAAAGTTAATATTAGAATATACTATATCAATAGGATAGCGTGCAGGTTATATGTGAAACAAGGATTCATACTAGGTGGAGTTGACACATTGAAACAGTCATATAATCCAAATAAAGAAACCACTTTGTATTGGAATAAGTTATTCAAGTAACGCAGGTATTGATCCAAGAAGGATTGAGGCCTCTTTATGTTGAACCTCTTTATTGTAGAAAAGAAGCAGGTTAGTAAACAACCTTTTTAAAAAGTCAATGTTATCAAAATCAATCAATTATATATAATTAAACTATCTTATCTGACCCTAAGTAATTTACAATGGGAGAAGTTAACACATAGGAAGTAGGTATGGGATTGAAATTAAATAATGAAAAAGACGGAGTTCTGTTTGCAATACTTTCATTTGTGATGTGGGGTCTTACTCCGATTTACTGGAAATTTACACAATATATTTCTTCAGAAGAGATTTTAGCACAGCGAGTATTATGGTCTTTTATTTTTATGCTCGTGCTTCTAATCTTTTTAAAGAAGTGGAATATATATGTCGAATTCGTAAAAGAAATCATTAAGAAACCAAAGTTATTTTGGTCACTATTTCTTGCTTCTGTTCTAATTAGTTCAAACTGGGGTATCTTTATGTGGGCTGTAATTGAAGGGAAGATAGTAGAAGCGAGCCTTGGTCAATACATAAATCCATTAACAAGTATGTTAATCGGTGTAATCGTATTAAAAGAAAGGTTAAGTGGGTCTCAAGTTCTTGCATTTATTTTAGCAGGAATGGGGGTAATAACATTAACAATTCATTATGGTGTTATCCCTTGGATTTCGCTTAGTCTGGCTCTCACCTTTGGGTTTTATGGTTTAGCTAAGAAAATGATTAAAGCAGATTCAACCATTGGATTAGCTCTTGAAACGATGATGATTACCCCGATTGCGATAGTATTTTTGGCGTACTGGATGTTTCAATCTCAAATCCAATTTTTCGATTCTGTTTCAACAAGTTTACTCTTAATAGGTAGTGGTGCAGTAACCGTACTACCACTATTATTATTTACTATGAGTGCTAAAAAGGTAACACTATCTTTGTTAGGAATTCTTCAGTATATTTCACCAACAATAGTACTGGCATCAGGGGTTCTTCTATATAACGAAACGTTATCACAAGCACATGTAATTGCATTTATTTTCATTTGGTCAGCTCTTGCCATTTATACTTTTTCTTCTATTACAAAAAGAGGTAAAAAGAATGGAGTACATATAAAAAACAAGATGGGAGCATAGAGAATGTGAATGATTACACTTAAAGTAACGGGGGCATTCCTTATACAAGGGATGCTTTTTAATGTCAACAAAAAGGGAATTAATGTTAAACTTTTAAAAAGGTGTTATTCGCTGGATTGTAGAATCTAAAGATAGTAAAGAAATGAAAATCTTATAAACAATGTTCATATAAAACCTACTACTTCCACGGAAGATATAAGGAAGAATGCAGATTAGTAGGGTCTGCATTCTTTTTTGATTATTTTTGGATTCATTTATGCATGAGCTTTAACTTCATAGATAATCTATACCTTTTTATTTTTTGCTTTCTTTTCTAAGTATATAAACACATTAGTAACAATTTTCGAGACAGCCCCCACACTTACATATCCCCAAAATAAGTGTAAATAGTTTGTCTATTAAAGCTGTTTTATTTGATTTAGATGGGACATTGCTCAACCGAGATGAGTCAGTGAATAAGTTCGTTGACTATCAGTACGAGAGATTAAATAAGTGGCTAAATCATATTCCAAAAGAGGAATACATAACAAGATTTATTGAACTCGATAAGCGTGGTATGTTTGGAAAGACAAAGTATATCAACAGCTAACACAAGAATTTATGATTAAAGAAATAGATTGGGAATGGTTACTGCAAGATTACATTAACGAGTTTAAGCACTGTTGTGTTCCCTTTGCTAATTTAACTCAAACATTGGAAGAATTGAAGATTAGAGACCTTCTTTTAGGTATGATTACAAATGGGTATGGACATTTTCAAATGGATAATATTACAGCGTTAGGAATCGAGAAGTATTTTGAAATTATATTAGTTTCTGAATGGGAAGGAATAAAAAAACCTGACCCATTAATATATAAACGAGCTTTAGAAAAACTTAATGTATCTCCTAATCAAAGCATTTTTGTTGGAGACCATCCTGATAATGATGTAAAGGCTTCGCGAATGGTTGGGATGACAGGGGTATGGAAACAAGATTATCAATGGGACAATGTTGAAGCAGATTTTATTGTTAATGATTTAGCAGAGCTACCGTTAGTTATAGATAAATTAAACGATATCAAAGTTAAATCTCATTAACGCATATTAATAGGGGGCAATATGGCTGAATACACTAAAGAAATAAGAAGACTTATAGGTAGCAGACCATTTATTTTAATTGGTTCAACAATTATAGTTATGAATGACAAAAAAGAGATTTTATTTCAGTATCGGTCGGACACCAAAGAATGGGGTTTGCCTGGAGGTGCAATGGAAATTGGTGAAACATTAGAACAAACTGCTGAACGTGAACTCTTTGAAGAAACTGGTTTAACAGCTCAGAACTTTAATTTTGTCGATATATTATCAGGAGAAAATCTTTATTTCAAATATCCTAATGGTGATGAAGTCTATAATGTTATTTGTGTTTATTTAGCAGAAGGAATCAGTGGGGATTTAGTTATGAATGATGATGAAAGTTTAGATTTAAAGTATTTCTCTACTAATGAATTACCCTCTGAACTTGACGATAGAGCAAGATTGATACTTGAAAAACACTTTATTTACGGCTTCTAAAAATAAACGAAGGCATTGATTCAGCAGTCTGGATTGTTGCCTATTTGAATGGCACCAGCTATTGAACAAACGGAGCAGGTTTATGGAATAGTAGGACTTAAGTTATATAACGTATAACATTAATCTGTTATTATGGAAATAAAAGTAAAGGGAAGTGCCGAAGTTGGCGATAAGCATAAATAAACGGATGGATCAATTTTTTTATATTCCACTTTTAATAGCTGAGTATATTGAAAAAAGAATAGGAAAGGGCAAAAAAGGAATTATTGTATATGTAATAATACATTTGTTTTTTTCTCCATTTCTATCAATAATAACTAATGGATTTGACCTTTGGATACTTAGGGAATTAATTCCTTCAATTATTAGTGACTACTTTTTGTTGGGAATGCTTTATGTTTTCTTCTTTAAATGGAGGAAATAAAACAACCAGTATAAATGAAATGCGTTAATCAAGGATTAACGCTTCTTTTATTAAAATTTCCTAAAGATGTGGCTGCAATAAATACAGCCTTTCCTATTCGACTAAAGGGGCAGGATTATCGAATAAGCTGTTTGAAATAGGCACCAAATTATAGGCAAGGAAAGCATAATACTTTCGATATAATAGTATTGGTTTTTATTTAGAAATCCCTTCCATTTTTTAGTTTCGGCATAATATAATAATCCATAATGGGGGGATTATTATTAAAAAGATATATTTTGTTTTTTTAGTTTTAGTTATATTATTGACTGGTTGTATACCACTACCAACTAATAAGCAGGAACCAATAATTGAAGAAGAGGCTTTAGTTTACCTAGAGGAAAAGTATAATAAAGAGTTTGTGATTAACAATAGTAAAAAAAACAGTGATTCAGGTCTATATACATTTAATGTGTCAACTAAAAGTGAATTAGACCGCAAATTTACCGTTTCTGTATATGAAAAAGAAAAGGATTTTAACGATAATTATTTAAAAAGACTACTAGCAGAAGAAATCCAAAAAAGAGATATATCTAAGTTAGAAGAATTATTCCCTTCAAAATTTCATTCTTTCTATGGTAATCTCGTTTTTAAAGATGAAATCTTATCAGATCTGAATAATGTAAGAGTAAGTGACATACTTAACCAAGATGCAGAGGTCCTTCATGACTATGTAATATACTTTGACAGTTCATTTACAATAGAGTCAGATAAAGAAAAACTTGCTCTTTTAATCCTATACCTAAAGGATGTAGGTGTGAAAAGAGCTGATATTGATTTTGTATTCTTTAAGAATAGTCCTGCAAAAGCTGCCTATGAATCTCATTCCTATTACTTGAAAAATGAAGGTGTTGATCTAGTGTTATCTATCCAGCCTGATCAATATGAAGAAATAAATACAAAGAAAGAAATTAGGGAATATATAGATAATCTTTTGGAGGGTTAAATAAGAACACAGCAAAACTTTGTGAAGTAATGTACTTACACTAACGGGTGCGTTAGTAAAACAAGAAAGGACATTACATACTCTTATAGCTAGTATGTAATGTCCTTTTTCATATTTTTTGGTACATCTTTCTCAAAATTATGGATGAATAGTTACCGCCGTTCCGTTTGGGACAATCCTCGCTAATTCCTCTACATCTCTATTGTACATGCGTATGCAGCCTTTTGAGACCGCCTTTCCAATCGAGCTGGGATCATTCGTCCCATGAATTCCATAACTTTGCTTGGACAAGCTCATCCACATCGTCCCGAAAGGTCCTCCGGGATTAGGTGCTTTATTTAGAATAATATAATTTCCTACTGGTGTTTCAAATAACATTCTTCCTACCGCAATAGGGTATTGTTTTTGAAGCGTACCATTTCTAAATAATCGTAGAGTGCGACTATTTATACTCACATCAATTCGATAAGGACTGCTCTCTGGCGAAGGGACGCCTGGAATATTGATGGATTGTCCGGGATAAATGAGGTTTGGATTAATGGATGGATTAGCTCGGAGAATGGTTGCAAGCGGGGTACGATAATCCTTTGCAATTTGATTAAGAGTTTCACCTGATTTAACTGTATGAATCAGCGGGAACACCTCCTAAGGAACTTTTTATTACATTCTATGTGAGTGGGTCAAAGTGATTCATATTTGGGTTTCTTTATTTCATAAGACAATGGAAAAGGGCTCATTCAGTAAACAACTGAATGGGCTATTTTTATTCCCATTTGTTTCTCCGTTTCTTCCTCTTTTGGACATAGTTCCGCCGTATTTGCTGACTATAATTTGTCTAGATAAAGCTACAGGAGAAACGAAGGAGGGTGTCTTCACCTTGAAAAAAAGAAAACTTATAGTAACCATTTCAATAGTTATTACCAGTGTTGCACTGATTCTATATTTATTAGCTGACCGCTACCTGATTGAGCATGTTGAGGTAGAAAATGCACTTGTCAGTTCCGAAACAACGAACTCAACAACCACATCTAGTGAAACGACTACAACCGTGGATGAGACCTTTGAAGCGGATGATTTGAGTTATACGAGTGATACAAAGTCGATTGAAATTGAGAAAGTAGTTACTGGCTCAGGAAGTGATCAGGTTGTGTACTATGTAGCGGATGTCCAGTTAACAGATTCAAGTAGTTTGAAGTCAGCATTTGCCAATAACCAATTTGGTAATAACATTGTCCAAGTCACATCAGAAATTGCAAGTAATAATAACGCCATTTTTGCGATTAATGGTGATTATTATGGATTTCGTGAAGATGGGATAACGATTCGCAATGGTCAAATTTTTAGAGATAATCCGGCACGTACGGGGCTAGCATTTTATGAGGATGGATCCATGAAAATCTATGAGGAGACAGAAACTTCAGCAGAGGAATTGATTGCAGAAGGAGTAACGCAAACCTTCTCTTTTGGACCTGCTCTCGTTAAAAATTCAGTGGCCATTGAAGATTTTGGAGATGTGAGCATTGATAAGAATTTTGGAAATCGTTCGATTGAGGATTCAAACCCGAGAACAGGGGTGGGTATCATATCTGAAAATCATTATGTGTTCGTCGTCGTGGATGGCAGAAGTGAAGGATATTCAAAGGGATTAACCTTAGGTGAGTTTGCTCAAGTGTTTGAAGACTTAGGCGCTACGGAAGCCTATAACCTGGACGGTGGCGGTTCGTCAACCATGTACTTTATGGGGGAAGTCGTTAATAATCCACGAGGTACAGGAGAGGAACGTGGCGTAAGCGATATTATCTATATCCAGTAAGAGAGGTGAATTATATGATTATTGTCATTCCTGCGTATGAACCAAACGAGAAAATGCTTCAGTTGATTAAAGAAGTCCAACAAAGCAGTATCTACCGTGTATTAATCGTAAATGACGGGAGTTCGGTGGAGTGTGAAGGTATTTTTGAACAGGCGGCACAAAGAGGCTGCATGGTTTTAACTCATGAGATAAACCAAGGGAAGGGAGCCGCTTTGAAAACAGCCTTTTCCCATATTCATACGCACTATCCAAATGAAGAGGGGATCGTGTGTGCCGATTGCGATGGGCAGCATCGTTGGGAAGATATTCAGCGTGTAGCAGAAGAGATAGCTGTTCATCCTCAAACCATTGTATTAGGGGCTAGGGAATTTGTAGGCGAAGTTCCATTAAAGAGTTTAATAGGAAATAAAGTAACAAGAACCATTTTCTCGTTGGTAGCTGGATATAAAATAAACGATACCCAGACGGGACTAAGAGGATTCTCAGTTGATATGCTTCCATGGCTGATTGACATTAAGGGGAAACGGTATGAATATGAGATGAACCAATTGCTAGAGGCGAAATCTGATGGTTATCGCATTTCTAGTATGCCTATTCAAACGGTCTATGAGAATAACAATAAAGGAAGTCATTTTCGCCCTATCTATGATTCCGTCCTAATCTACCTTCCTATATTAAAGTTTAGTTTTTCTTCGGTTTCTTGTGGATTAATTGATTTTTTCTGTTTCTTCTTGTTACATTGGCTGACGAATAATTTGTTATTCTCTGTAATTGGTGCGAGAGTAATCAGTTCCTTTATCAATTATGTAATAAACAAAAACATCGTTTTTAATAGAAAAAAACAATCTCATATAAAGCCGATACTTAAGTACTATAGCTTGGCTGGATTCATATTAATCAGTAACTATTTGATGATTTCTTTATTTAACGACACTGGTAATCTCTCACTTTTTACAAGTAAAAGCTTTACCGAAGGAATCCTGTTTATGGTCAGCTATTATGTACAGAAGAAGTTTATTTTTTAAAAAGTCCTTTCATGAGGGCTTTTTTCTTTTTGATTTATGGAAGGAAATAATATAAAAAAGGAAGTCATTTAGGGTAGAGGAAATGCTACTGACACTGTAAAATTGTTGGTAGTGAAAATGGATACTAAGGAGGTTATTTTTAAGATGGATTTTATTGCGATAGATTTTGAAATTGCGAACAATAGGATGAGTAGCGCTTGTTCACTAGGAATGGTCTTTGTTAAGGATAATCAAATTGTCGATGAGAAATATTTCTTAATCCAACCTCCAACCTTAACATTTCTCGAGGAAACAACAAAAATCCATGGTTTGACCGTGGAGGATGTAAAGTATGAAAGGAAGTTCAATGAGATTTGGGAGGAGATCAAACACCATTTCGAAGGAGCGACTATTATTGCTCATAATGCTCAATTTGACATGAGTGTTCTCCACTGCTGTTTGATGGAATATTCTCTTGAAATCCCTGAGTTTGAATTTATTTGCAGCATTCCTCTGAGTGCGAAGGCTTGCAGAGAAAAGGTAGGGAATTCTTTAGTAGAAAGGTTACATCATTTTGATATCATTCTAGAAAATCATCACAATGCCTTGCACGATGCAAGAGCTTGCGCGGAATTAGTTACCACTTGTGTAACAGTAAAAAATAAAAAATCACTTCAATCGTATTGTAAAACCTATCGTAGTATTCCAATTAAGAAGTTTTCTGAGCTAAAACCACAAACGTATTTTAAACAGAAAAAGAAGAAAAAGTCTTTTGCAAAAGTGGTTATTTCAGAGATTTCTGCCAATGTTCAAACCTTTAATGAAGAGCATCCTTTTTTCGGAAAGAATATTGTTTTTACCGGAGAATTGAAGCTTGATCGTAAGGATGCGATGCAAAAAGTGGTCAATGCAGGTGGTACGATTAAAAGTGGAGTAAGCGGAAAAACCCACTATTTAATTGTCGGAAAACAGGACAAAATGATCGTAGGGGCTAGTGGAATTAGCACCAAGGAAGAAAAGGCATATGCTTTAATTGAAAAAGGCACGGCGATAAAAGTAATTGGTGAGGAAGAGTTTGTGGACTTATTGGGGAGTTAAGGGAATCGCAAGTAAATCGGTTGGTTCGCAAATAAAATCTGAGAATCGCAAATAAATTTGTAGAATCGTAAATAAATTTGTAGAATCGCAAATAAATTCTTGTAATCGCAAGTAAAATCTGAGGATCGCAAATAAAATCCCAGAATCGCAAATAAATTTTATTTTTAAAGAAAAATCTCTTCATTTTTATCTATGAATGGCATTTTTTGCTCATCATGAACGCAACTACAGTTAAAACTAAGCTACTTTTCATATTCCATAATAGAAAACTTCCCAATCTAAAATAAACATCTCCTGAATTAGGGTGTATACTAGATGAGTTATTTAGTTTTTTAGAGGGGAATGAAATCATGAATAATACAAACGAGAATGCGCAGAAATACCTTTACAATTATTCATGTCAAGAAGATGAAGTGGAACTCTGTGCCTTAGAGATGCGTTCTTTTTTTGGACAGGACTCTGACGATTATATAATAGAAAGTAATATAAAAATAGATCCAAGCAGAAGCCCGTTTATTCGGGATCGCATAGATATCATATTTGAAGGCAATAGGTTGGAAGAAATAATTACTAAGGTGAAAAATTTATCACCTTTAAAGGAAACCTATCGGGTCATTTTTTTGAAGACTTTTTCATTAGGAAAAGTAGGCTTTGAAGAGCGCAGAAGAGTGGAAAGGGAAGTAGCTCTTCATGTGCCAGGAGAGCCGGATCTAAAGCATCCTGACATCTTGTTCGGAATTGTAGAAGTTAATGGAAAATGGGTATTTGGTTATTATCATAAGGGTGAAGCTATATGGCTACAGCACCAAACAAAACCGCATGGCTATTCTACTGCTTTAAGTACTCGTGTCGCTAGAGCTGTCGCTAACATTGCCGTACCGCACCCTGCAGGAAGAAAAGCGATCGACCCATGCTGCGGCATAGGTACTGTACTCGTCGAGGCCTTATCTATGGGGATCGATATTGTTGGGAGCGATGTGAATCCCCTGATTCTTCCTGGAACACGTGAAAATATTGCCCATTTTGGGTACCATTGTGAAGTTCTATTTAGGGATATTCGAAAGGTAACGGGAAGCTATGATGTGGCGATTATTGATATGCCATATAATCTTTGTTCTGTTATCTCCCCACAAGAACAACTTGAATTGCTTCAAAGTGCCTATTCGTTTGCTGAGAGAATCGTGATTGTCACCATTGAACCAATTGATTCAATGATTGAAAACGCAGGGTTTCGTATTGTAGATCGCTGTAACGTTAGAAAAGGAACATTTACAAGACAGGTAATCGTTGGAGAAAAATAAAAAATGGTTGTCACCATAAATATAAGGTGACAACCATTTTTATTTTGGAGTTAGTCGATTATATCAAATTAGGGATGGGCAAAATGTTGAGCAGGAGTATATGTAGGCATCACTGTGTTTAGAGAATAAAAATGTCGTAGAACATAATATTAAATGTAACATGAAGGGGATTTTAGATGGATTCGATAGTAAAAGCGATGGATCTAGGTGCAAAAGGTCTTTGGTTGCCAATCACACTTGCAATTATCTTATTATTAGTTGTGTTAATTATGCCGAAGAAGGAAATTAGTTGGAGGGAGATTTATGTCACTATTGGGGTAATCGGTTTGACTACGTGGGTCGCTGATAATATTTTTGCAGGGTATTTAAATCTAGTTGATTTTGGTCATCCCAGATATTCAGGAATTGGTGAGTTACTAACTTACAGTTTTGTTCCTTCATCCCTCGCTGTGATTTTTTTAAATTATTTGAATAAAGAAAATAAATGGAAATTGGTGATTATATTTACCATCCTATCTTTTATAATTGAATGGTCTGTGGTCAAGGCTGGATATATGAAGCTCACCCATTGGAATCATCTCTATAGCATTCCAATCTTTTTTTTAGTCTACAGTTATTTCTTACCGCTACACGCAAGAATAATAAAAAAAATGTAATATTACAGAGGCAGTATAGTAAAATCAAACTGCCTTTTTTGATGCAGACAATTAAATGTCATGGTTCCCCCTTTCATCAACAATATCTTGAATAATCTCAATATGCACCGCTGCCCATGCATTTTCTCGAAAATGAACAATGACACTTATGGTAAGGGTTACCATATAGAAAATACCAAAGAGAAGAAAAAGGAGACTTCCTTCCTTGAAAAGAAATTCCTGTAATTGCTTGGAAAACAGGAAAAAGAACCATGGAATGCTAGTAACAAAAATAGGTATGATTCCAGATCCCTGTTTCTCTTTAATCATACGGTAGTATATTAATTGTAAAGTGGCCGTTTCAATGGTCTGATAAAACGCCCGAATTTCTTGAATCTCCGTCAATTCCTTCACTTGTCTCAAAGGTTCTTCCTGTTTGTTTGCTTTTGATAGTTTTATGTACAGTTTATGAGCGTCTCCGCGAAAAGCCATTTTCATCACCTATTCTCAAAGTAAATTCCTATACAATTCCTCAAGTAAGGTACCTGTAAATAATGAAACTTAACATTCCCATTATAAAGAATCCTATGCTTAGTTCCAAAAAACGATTTGCAGAAGCAGGAGGGACTTTTAAGAATCCTGTAATTTTTTTTGAGTTAATTAAGGACCAGTTTCATTTTAAGTGAACGTTTAATATACATAATTAGTCATGAATATTTATGGGGAGTGGATAGGAATGAATGAGGAACTTCAGAAGCTAATGAATAATTTGATTCAAATTGAGCATGTTTCTTCTACACTGTATCTTGCCATGTCAGCATATATGGGCAAAATGAACTTCACCGGTATGGCAAGCTGGCTTCGTTTACAATCAGAAGAAGAAAGGACTCATATGCTTACATTGGTTGATTATGTAGTAAATAAGGACGGGACGGTTACGCTTCATGGAATTCCTACACAACCGAGTGATTTCGGAACACCGTTAGAGACTTTTCAAAAAGTATTAGAGCATGAACAGTTCGTGACTAATTCATATCGCCAGGCATTTACTTATGTAAATCAAGTTGATCCGCAAGCAGCCGTGATAATTCAAGATTTCCTAAGGGAACAAATAGATGAGGAAGCACAAAGCCAAACCATTGTTAATCGCTTGAAAATTGCAGAAAATAATCCCTCAGCTTTATTATTGGTTGATCAGGAGCTAGGACAAAGGAAAAATGGTGGAGGAGCAGTAGCACCTGCTGCAGGTTAAAACACTTTAAGCAGGGCGACTGATGTTTGTTAGAGGAAGAGCGGAACACATTTGTATAGAGATTCTTATGCATGATGCAGATAAATATCGAGATGAAAAGATTTTTCTAAAAAAGAAGCTCTAGGACATTCTGGAGCTTCTTTTTAAATTACACAGTTTTACTTAGTTCCAATGCTTCTTTTTGTTTCTTAGTCTGAAAAATAAATAAACCACCATATAGGAGCAGCGTACCAATCATCAAAATAACCCCAATATACACACTCATCATACTGGGTACTAAAAATGCTCCAAGTAATATCGTTGATCTCGCAATTAAATCGGCTCCACTAAAGCTAAGACCAGAAAATGCAGAATACGAACCTCGTTTATCCTCTGGCATCATGTTAGCCTTTTCTGCATTCGCAATCGGAGAATAAACAAGCTCTCCAATGGTCGCTATCAGATTAAATGTAATAAGCACATACCAGACATTAGCCGATGTAATGACTGTATAGCCGATTGCATAAAGGAACAGTCCAAAGAGCAGTGCGCTTTTTTTATCAAATCTGTCCGTCATTTTTGTAACAAGAAACGTTAGTAATACAACAAGAAGCATATTTTGAATGTTTAAGATACTTAACATTCTAACCCCTGCAACCTCGAAACTGCCAATAAACACAGAGCGAAACTCGTCCGCCAAACGAACGCCAATATAACTGTTTAGTGAAAATTCTGCCGCATAAATGCACATTCCTCCCACAACAGCCATCACAAATGGTTTATCTTGAAAAGCAATTTGATAATTAGAGCCCAAATCGATAAACATGTTACGATGCCTTTTCTCCAACTGTTTCACAGATGAATCTTGTAGCCAAATTCCATATACGAGAGGTAAACTTGCTGAGACAATCGTAAGAACGAGAAACAAAGCGAGCTGATGGTGAAGATAAAAGAGCCCTCCAAGCATGGCCCCTATAGCCATTGATAAGTTCGTAATCCAATAATCTAACGAATAAACAGCTTTGCGATTTTCAGTAGTAGTTGAGTCTATGATTATTGCCTGCATCGCGGGTCTCCCGAGGCTACTAGCAGCCATGAAAACCATGTAACTCAAAGCAAATAGGATGATCCATTTTTGGTCAGGTAAAAGACTTAGGGTCATTAAGCCGAACGTAAGAAAACTTATGGCAGAAGTAAGTATAAGTACGGTTTTCCTCCGGTATCGATCCGATAAATAGCCACCTAAAAGTGTACTAATAAAACCGATAAAAACATTTGCCCCTAAAAATAATCCAGCCCAAACAGGTCCTTTATGCTCGGCGAAAAAGAGGGCCATAAAAGGCATAACCGCGCTTGAAATAGCTTTGTTAAAAAAAGATGTGATTAGGCGCACTTTTAAATTTTGTGGATAGTACTTCCAATTCATATTGCCAGCTCCTTCCTATATTTGTATAGTAAAGAAGACTAGTCTGAGGAAAAATTCCCTTTTTAAAATTAAATGTCCACTTTTTAGAGGTGCTATATGATGTTGGATCGATATTTACTAACTCTGAGAACCCAGGAAAACTCTGGGAAAATAAAAGTAGAAGATATAGCCAAACTACTAAACTTAAGCACAAAGCAAACAAGGCGAAAGCTTCATCAGTGGGACAAGGAAGGGTGGATCTCATTTTCATCTGGACTTGGACGTGGCAATGCATCAGTCCTTAAATGGCTAAGGGATGTGGAAATGGAATATGAGAAGCTGTTTCTACAAAAGCTTGAGGCAGGAGCCATTGAGGAAGTTAGTAAACTCTTACTACTAGAGTGGTCGGTGGAAACCAAACAACGGTTAATGATGGCTTTTCAAGAGAATTTTGGCTTTCATCAAGAGGAGCAGGATCGCCTCATCATTCCGAGGTTCAATCCCTTTCTAACGGTACATCCACTTAAGGCAGCTGATACTCATAGTGCCAATCTAATTGCAAATTTATACAATCGGGTAGTTACATTACATGCAGATAACTCGATTACTCCCGAGCTTGCTCATACATGGGAATACAATGACCGTTTTTTAATTTTGTATTTAAGAAAGGATGTTGCTTTTCATGATGGCTCTATTATGAAAGCAGAGGACATAGTTGAAACCTTTCGGCGTATGAAAAACGATGATCATTATTCAAAACTATGGGAACCAGTGACTGTCATTGATAGCCCGGCTCCACTTATTGTAAAGCTAGAGTTTCCTAGGGGTTGTACCTACATCCTGCAACTATTAAGTCTTTTAACAGCAAGTATTTTTAAAGTGTCCAATGGTTCATTGCTTGGTACCGGGGGCTTTTATTTAGCGGAAAATTCCGAAGAGAAAACTGTTCTTTCCGCTTTTAAACAATACTTTGGACGGCGGCCACTACTTGATTGTGTGGAATATATTCAAGTTCCGAGAGAGTTTGAGGTAATCTACTATGGAGCGAATGAATCTGATAAAGTGGACACGCAAAAGGTAGAGAGTGATTCAGGCTTTGGTATTGTTGTGATGAATCCATATCGTAATTCCGATTTGAGTAGAAAGGAAGTACGTGACTATATTCATATGCTAATTGCCAACCATCGTCACGAACTGTCAAAAGTGAATTCACGGATTAGTGGGAACAATGAAGGTTGTCTATTCGGAATATCAGAGACTTATACAATGCCTAACATTCCAAAGCCAATATTCACTCAAGCCTTAAAGATGCAATTTGTGAACTATACAAGTGAAACATCTCACTGGCTAAAAGACAAATTGGAACAGGAGGGAATTAAGGTAGAAGTTCAGGAAATTTCCTTTCGAGAAGCCGTGTATGAGCCCAATATAAGATTAGATACGGATTTATTTATTCATGGAGAAATATTTGAAATGAATCAAACCTTTTCATATTTCTTTTTTCTGAAAAATAGTTACTCCCCTCTTCAGTTATTAACAGAAAGAAACCCAAAATTGCAAAAGCATATACAAAACTACGATCATATCCCTTTCGAAAACTGGAATGACAAGCATATGGAGATTGAACAGTATTTACTAAGTGAATCCCTATGTATCCCTTTATATTACGTTAAAAGGAGAATTCCCTTTTCGCTTAGTCTAATGAATATTGAAATTAAACATTTTGGATATGTAGACTTAACAAAGCTTTGGGTGAAGCCGCGTATTTAGTTATAATAATGTTTATTTTTCCAAACATTTGGTAGTGTTAATGGTAAAATAAGGATAGTGGATAATCTTAGAAAAGGCGGATGGTTCGATGTTGTTAAACCGGGATACCCAATACATTCGAGAGGCATATTTAAAAACAGAGCAAATTGTTTCATATGATGAGTTTCCTCTGAATTTACCCATCATCCGGAATTTTCAGGATTTAATTTTTCATCCGAATGTTACTTATATCATTGGTGAAAATGGAATGGGAAAATCAACTTTGCTTGAGGCCATTGCCATTGCCTTAGGATTTAATCCAGAGGGCGGGACTTTAAACTTTAATTTTTCAAGTTATGATTCACACTCAAATCTGGACAAATATATACGAGTCGTGAAGGGAGTTAATAAGGCAAAGGATCATTTTTTCTTCCGAGCAGAAACCTTCTATAATGTGGCCACCAACATAGAGGAATTAGACAAAGAACCTTCTTCAGCTCCAAGAATTATTGATTCCTTTGGCGGTAAATCCCTTCACGAACAATCACATGGCGAATCATTTTTCGCAGCATTCACTGAACGTTTCCGAGGGAACGGTTTATATATCCTTGACGAGCCGGAAGCAGCTTTATCACCTCTAAGACAACTCTCCATGTTATCGAGAATCAATGAGCTAATTAAAGAAGGATCTCAATTTATTATATCAACACATTCACCTATATTAATGGCTTATCCCGATTCAAAAATCATTCAATTGACCAAAGAGGGAATGGATGAAGTTAAATTGGAAGAAACCTATCATTATTCGATTATGAAACAGTTTTTTGAAGATAGGGAGCGGTTGCTTCACCATCTTTTTAATGAGTGAAACTTATTTGATACATAAACGTATAAATTACTAAGCCATTAATAAAAAGTAAGGGGGTATATAAATGTCGATAGTATATAGCTTCATATTCTTTTTATTATTTATCGTCTTCATTCTTATTCTTGGGTTAAGAGGTACCAATAGACCAACACGCCGGTCAAATTCCTACAGTAACAGTTTCTTTACCAGTCATTCTGGATCAAGTTCGAATGATTATTACTCAAGCGATTGCAGTAGCGGCAGTGACAGTGGTGGATCCTGCGGTGGTGGCGGTGGAGGAGATTAGATTATACTGATGCGTTAATCCGTTGGATTAACGCATTTTTAGCTAATGAAGTTATTCAAAGAAAGAAGAATAAACAAATTTCTAGAGGTGAACAAGTTGAGAAGAGTTGAGAAGAGTACAAAGTTAGATTTAGACAGAATTATTTTTATTGGGAGAACGTTTGAAGAGTATATGAACATGTTTTCATTATCTCTCGATGAAATGCGCGGTAAAAAAATTCTAGATTGTCCAGCCGGAGCATGTTCTTTTACAGCTCATGGAAGCGATTTAGGCTTAAATATAACAGCATGTGATATTGCTTACGACCATGAGGTTGAACAACTGAAACAAAAGGGAATACAAGATATTGAACATGCTATGCTACATATGGAGAAGGTAAAAGATAACTATATTTGGGACTACTATCATGATGTTGATGGTCTCCGGCAAAATCGTATAAAAGCATTAAATGATTGTACGAAGCATATGGTAAATGCTAGTGAACAATATATTCCTGTAGTTCTCCCGAATTTACCTTTTAAAAATGAAGAGTTTGATATTCTTCTTTCTGCCAACTTTTTATTTATGTATGCTGACCGCTTAGATTATGATTTTCATAAAAATACAATTGATGAGTTATTAAGAGTAACTAAAGAAGAAGTACGGATCTTTCCCCTTGTAGATTTAGAAGGAAAAAGATACGAACTCTTGGATAAAGTGATTGCACATTTAATGGGAAAAGGCTTGGAGGTTAAGGAAGTTAAGGTTTCATATGAGTTTCAAGCTAATTCTAATACCATGTTACAAATATCTAAGAAAAAGGGGTAATGTGATTTGGAACTGGTAAGAAAGGCAGTAGGCTGTTAATAAAAATGAAGGGGTACCACAAAAGTTCAATCAACTGGCGGAGGAGAAGTGGAAGGACTAACCTTCCACTACTTTTGGATTTCTTCCAAAGAAGAAGTAGAGCTAAGTAAAGGCCATGTTGATTACTTGGACCAAGTCCTTTAGAAGACCGTTTCGTAGTGGAAGTTAATAAATATGCCTGATACCTGATAATTGAATAGTAAATGGTTTGTGTGTTTCATCTTTAAGCAACAGGGACTGTTTGATTAGATCGAGCTTGTAAACACGTCCTTTAATAGTTTTCAAGGAACCATTAGAATAATAATCAATTGAAATTAACTTATTTACTGATAGCTTTTTTAAAAACATAATAACTCCTCCTTTAAAATTTTCTTACATGAGTCATTATATAAGATACTTTTTAACACGAAGTTAATAACATATTAAGAATATATTAAATAGAAACCAATTAATGGAAGGTAATTGTAATAATATACAGGAGTGAAAGAAATCGTGATCATAAACAACGAAGAATACCAAGTAAATGGACTAAGTTATACGATTAGGTCAGCGGTTGAAAGAGATGCTGAGACTTTGTCTGAACTAAGGCTACAGATTGATGGAGAAACGGAATATATGGATCGTGAAAAAGGAGAAGGATTCATAGATATTGCTGGTTTTGAGCAGTAAGAAGTGATTCAGAGAGTGGTAGAAACATATTTCTAGTGGCTGTGGTAGATGGTCGTATTGTAGGATATTCAAGATGTGAAGGTTCTAATTTAAAGAGATTATCACACAAGGTAGAGTTTGGTATTTGTGTATTTAAAGACTTTTGGGGTTATGGAATTGGAAGGAACTTATTAAAAGAATCTATAACTTGGGCTGACTTCAATGGAGTGAAGAAAATGAATTTACATGTATTAGAAATAAATACGAAAGCCATTCAACTATATGAAAAGTTTGGATTTACAGTTGAAGGAGTATTAAAGAATGACAAGCTTCTGTCAGATGGGAAATATTATAACACCATTGTGATGGGGAGATGGAATAGTACAAATTAGGTATTTAAGTGCTAGTCGAATGGTTAGGGGGAGTATAATGAAAAAGATAAAAGCATTTCACTATGATGTTTTTAGTAAAGAAGTGAATAAAGGGAAT
Organism: Bacillus sp. Y1; assembly: GCF_003586445.1. Lineage (NCBI taxonomy): Bacteria > Bacillati > Bacillota > Bacilli > Caryophanales > Bacillaceae > Bacillus > Bacillus sp. Y1. The sequence continues at coordinate 943,273 of NZ_CP030028.1, forward strand.
CCAGCAGGGGTTGTTATTGAAAGCGGTCTTTCTAAAGAGGAAATGCAGCAAATTGCCTTAGAAATAGGTTTTAATGAAACCTCTTTTCCAATCCCATCAGAAAAAGCAGATCTTCGAATTCGTTATTTTACGCCTGGTCATGAAATGAACTTATGTGGTCATGGGACCATGGCGACGATATACGCCTTGAAAACAAAGGGGCTATTGGATGAAAGGGAAGAACTAACGATTGAAACAAAGGCTGGAATCTTACCTATACGAATTCATTCCTCAGCCAATGGAGATATCTCCATAACAATGAAACAGGCACCTCCTCAGTTTTTGGAATTTACGGGTTCGAGGAAGGAACTTGCTGCATGCCTTGGAATGACTGAAGATCATATTGAAACCGAATTACCGATATTATATGGTAGTACCGGCACTTGGACACTTTTAGTACCTATAAAAAAACTAGCCGACTTTAAAAGAATGAAGCCCAATAACAAGATGTTTCCTTCTATCTTAAAAGACGTGCCCGCATCATCGGTTCATCCTTTTTGCTTAGAAACCTATGATCCAAACGCTCATATGCATGCTCGACACTTCTCGTCACCATATTCGGGTACAATTGAGGATCCAGTAACCGGCACTGCCTCAGGAGTAATGGGAGCATACTATGCTAGATACATAAAAAATGATCCAGTTCAGCCTCTAACACTAATAGTTGAACAAGGACAAGAAATAGAAAAAGATGGTCGTGTAATAGTCAACGTTTTTCACGATGATATTGAAATCATTGGTCATGCTGTATTCGTCAAAGAGCTCGAGGTGGAAATCCATAACCAAAGTTAACAATTTCCTATACAAGAGAGAGTGTCCCATAGTTTGGGACACTCTTCTTTAATACGAATGGTTTTTACTACATAGGAAAAAATAACCTAAAGTTTAAATCCTACTGGGGGACTTAAAATGAAACAATCAAGAAAAATGAAAGCTATTATGTATTCCTTTCTAGTTGTCGTGATTTGGTTTTTCTTATTTGGAGTACGCCTAATCGGTTATTTTTCAACAATAAGTGATAAAGGACTTAGAGCAACAGAATGTGGAACCCAAGGCTGTACTGATGCCATGTTCATTGCTAGTTTGGTATGGACTTGGTCTTTTTTTATTGTTATCCCCTTAATTCTCCCTTTGGCGTTAATCATTTATTTTCATTTAAAGAAAAGCTGAAGCCACTGAATACTCTAATTTAAGTTCCGGTAAAGAAGTATATTAATTTTCAAGATTTTGGTATTATAATAGCAATCAAAGAAAGTGAGTCTTAAGAAAAAGAATAGGAGTATATAAGATGCTGACATTTATTTTTGTAGTTTTGTTGTTATTTTTAATTCCAGGTCCAGCAGTCTTTTTGACGATAACTCAAACCATAAAAGGTGGCAGGAAGAACGGAATTGTTACGGGACTAGGAATTGCCGTCGGGGATTTTCTTCACACATTAGCTGCGGTACTGGGTCTTTCCGCAATTTTGATGACCTCTTCATTTGCCTTTGAAATAGTAAAGTATATGGGTTCTGCATACTTAGTGTATTTAGGAATTCGTGCCATAATTGAAAAAGCTCATAAAGTGGAACCAATTGATAAAAGAGAAAGTAACCTAAATCCAAATATGTCATTTCGTCAGGCGATGTTAATCGAGTTGCTTAATCCAAAAACATCTCTATTTTTCTTGGCGTTTCTGCCTCAATTTGTTAAGAGTGGGGATACACCTGTCACAATTCAGTTGTTAGTCCTTGGCTTAACGTTTGTGTTAATGAGTATCACTTATACAACTAGTTTAGTGTTAGTAACAAGTACGATCGGTAATAAGCTCTTTGCAAAGACGAAGAAAAGTGCAAAATGGATGGGAAAAGTGGTTGGCTTAGTGTATATCGGTTTAGGAATTAAACTGGCGCTACAAACTCAGAAATAACTAGGATGAATAATTTACAAAAAACTGTGAAAAATACCTCTGTTGGAATATAAAGGAGGATAACCATGGAACAAACACTTTACGAAAAAGTTGGCGGAGAAGAGGCAATTGCAAAGGTAGTAGACTATTTTTATTCTGAGTTAGTTCTTAAAGATGATTCCGTTAATCATTTTTTTAAGGGCACCGATATGGAAAAACAGCGTCGCCATCAAACCAAATTTATTAGCTTTGCTTTAGGTGGTCCAAATCAATATTCGGGACAATCAATGGCAAAAGCCCATGAAGGGATGAATTTGCAACCAGCTCATTTTGATGCGATTGCAAAGCATCTCCACGATGCGCTTGCTCATTTTGGTGTTAGCGAAGCAGACATCGATACGGCTTTAACAAAAGTAGCATCGCTTAGAGATGACATTATTTATAAATGATTAGCTGCCTATTAGGTAGCTTTTTTGTTTCTAATTTATAAAAAGATATATGAAAAAATTGGAATTATATCTTAAACTAGGATCCGTATTATGTTTTAATGTTGATAATGGAGAAAAATAACAAGTGATAAGGAGTGAGTGTGATGGATATTAGACTTGATGATTTAAGAGGTTCGGAGATTGCTGAGTTAATAGGTGATCATCTACACAGCATGACATTACATTCTCCACCAGAAAGCATTCATGCGCTTGATTTAGAAAAATTAAGAAAACCAGATATAACGTTTTGGAGTGCATGGGAAGGTACGGAGTTGCTTGGTTGTGCAGCACTGAAAGAGCTTAATCCTCATCATGGGGAAGTGAAGTCAATGAAAACATCACCCAAACATTTGAGAAAAGGGGTAGCGAAGCAGTTACTTGTGCATCTGATTGAAGAAGCAAAGCGCCGTGGTTATAAAAGAATAAGTTTAGAAACAGGGTCAATGGAGGCGTTTGAAGCCGCCAAAACATTGTATACCAAGTTTGGGTTTACGTATTGTGAGCCGTTTGCTGATTACAAAGAAGATTTAAATAGTGTCTTTATGACAAAGGAATTGTAAGATGAGTTAAGAAAATTATTATCGGTTAATTCACGAAAAGATATATAACAAATCCCTCCTTGTTAAGGGGGGATTTGTTATGGTTTGCTTTCAAGTTTTTTAAATCGTTTTAAAATGATCCAACAAATAATCCCTAGTAGCCAATAGATAGGAAAAGAATAAATATGCTTCCATGTTAATTCTTTGTAAATATGTAACCACTCCATAAAGGGTTCTGCAACAAAAGCAAGAAAGGCAGAAAGGATTCCCGTTGATATGAGGAACGGTTTAAAGTGATTTCCCCACCTTTGATACAAATACATAAACGGGACGATTACAACTCCTACATCATAAGGATAGTATTGTGGGTACAAGTAAGGGGTAAGACGAACTGGATATACCCAAACAAGTGCGCTGCTACCAATTGAATCTAGGATAATTGCTGTAATACCATAAAACAACCCAAAAGCAGTAATTTCAGTAATTCTTTTTGTATCAATCGTTTTCCACCATACAATAGGCGATAAAATACTTAAAAGGACGAGAAGCCACCAGTTAAAGGATAAGTAGTTATGGTCCCGCCAATACTCGCGAAGAGTTTCATAAAACTCTTTCTCCGCCTCTATGACTTGATCCATTGAAATGGAATACAGAAGAAAATCGAAAATGAAAGACAATGAGTTCACCACACTTATTCATATACCTACAGTTTACCCAAATTTATGATTAACCATAAATCTCCTGATTCTTTAAAGTAAACTTTTTATTGGTAAATATTTCTCACAAAATGCTTGAAAAATCTAAAAAGGTAGCCTACTACTGAACTTCTGTTAAGAGTATAATGAAAGACAGGACTATACGCCTAGAGGAGTGACAGATCATGGTGAAGCATCAGAAATCTATTGGCGTTTTCATTTTTGTTTACATACTTTTTTACTATTTTGTCGTCTTGTTCGGAGATCCTAGTGTTCGCTTGATAGTAGTAATGAGAAATATCATTTCTACAATTGGACCACTAATTTCCAGTATGTGGTTGTTATCTGGATTCTTAAAAAGTGATGGAAAAAGAGATTATTTTTCGTTATTTCTTTCTCTTGGAACGTTTAGCTACTTCATAGCAGAAATATTGTGGATGTATTATGAGAGCTACTTGTTTGTTAATGTTCCTTATCCTGGTTCACCTGATATCTTTTACATGCTTCAAATTATGTTTTATTTAATTGCATTAGGTTATTACTTTTACCAGGTAAAAACAATTCATCGGTTAATGCGCTGGATATTTGAAGTACTTATTGTTATGATATCCGCTACCACGCTCAGCTATCATTTTATTATGAAAAGCTTAATTGTGAACCCAGAGATCACAGGAGCCTACCTAATAGTTTCCCTTGGATACCCAATTGGGGACTTAATTTTATTATTTAGTGCACTGATATTATATTTTGATTCAGATGATTTTGGTAAAAGAAATGCGTTATTTTATATTTTGGTTGGACTAGTTTTTCAAGTATTTGCTGATTCTGGATACGTATATTTAACGCTAAGAGAAAAATATGAGACAGGTACCTTACTTGATCCATTATTTACTCTAGCTCTATTACTAGTCGGATTTTCTAGTTTTTATATGAAACCAGTTAATAAACAGCAATCGGATACAGTTAGTCCTTCAAAAGTGGGGTTATGGAGATTAATTATTTTATATACGTTCCTAATGGCACTTTTACTCATTTTTTATAAAATAGAAGGAATTAATTTTACTCTATTCACAATAAGTACAACGTTTATCATTTTTCTAATCATTGTTCGACTAGTATTTATCTTGGTGGAAAACAACCGATTACTTTTGAAATATGACAAAAATAATAAAGATTTACTACTTAGTACAGAACGATATTTGTCTCTTTTTAAATATCATCCAGATGCAGTGTTCTCCCTTCGCTTGAATGGAACCTTTCAAAGTGCAAATGCCTCTTGTGCACAATTAGTTGGAATGGAAACCGTTCAGCTAATTGGAAAATCATTTTATCAGTTCATAGATCCGAGAGACCTTGATCGAGTTGCCACTCATTTTTCAAAGATAGAAGAAGAACCACAGGTGTTCGAAGTAACTTTAAACAGTAAGAATGGAAGTGCTTATTCTGTAGTCATTACCCTTGTACCAATTGTAGTTAATGGTCAGATTGAAGGAATTTATGGAGTTGGGAAAGACATTACGGAAGTAAAGGTAAGTATAGATAGGATTAATTATATGGCGTACCATGATTTGTTAACAGGGTTGCCTAACAGAGCTTTGTTTGAGAGTGTGTTAGATGCAGAAATCAAAGACGGTACTACAGATAATAGTATGTTAGCCGTTATGTATATTGATTTAGACCGGTTTAAAAATATAAATGATACACTTGGTCATGATGCAGGAGATGAGTTACTTGTAGATATGGCTAAGCGTCTTTCAAATTGTGTTGGTGATCAAGCAATAATAGCAAGGCAAGGTGGCGATGAATTCACGCTACTATTTAATCATATTGTAGATCGGGATCATGTTATTACACTGGCGGAGTCTGTTTGTCGTGTATTAAGTGAGCCATATTCGATAAGAAACTATGAATTTTTAGCCACACCTAGTATAGGGATTTCCATTTTCGAGCCTGGGAATTCAGAAACGGCTATTTCTCTTATGAAAAAAGCAGACTTAGCTATGTATAAAGCTAAAAACAATGGAAGAAATCAATTCAGAATCTTTGAACCGAAAATGGAAGAAGACTCAAGAAACACGTTTGTATTAGGAAGTGACCTTAGTAAGGCTGTTCATAACAATGAACTAGTTTTACACTACCAGCCACAATTTGATACTGAAGAAAATCGAATGTACGGTGTAGAAGCACTTATTCGTTGGCAGCATCCTACATTTGGATTATTATACCCCGGTGATTTTATTTCAATTGCAGAAGATACAGATCTAATCATCTCTATTGGAGAATGGATTCTGAGAGAAACTTGTAAACAAGGAAAGCTATGGGGAGAACAATTAAGGATTTCAGTCAATATTTCTCCGAAGCAATTCCAATCAGCGCAACTGATTGAAACCATTAAGCGTGTTTTAGAAGAAACAAAACTTAGGCCAGATCTTCTCAATATCGAGATCACTGAGGCAGTGGCAATGAGTAATATGAATGAAACTTTAAAAAAACTGGAAGCTATTAGAATGTTAGGTGTTAATCTATCCATTGATGATTTTGGTACAGGTTATTCTTCTCTCTCCTATCTTCCGAAATTACCAATTACAGAGTTAAAGATTCCTAGAGAGTTTCTAGTCGAAATGGAACACCATGCAGCATATAAGGCCATTATTCAAACCATTATTGCATTAGGAAAACGGTTGAAGGTAGACGTGATTGCTGAAGGGGTAGAAACACAAAAACAAAAGGAAATGCTAGAAAAAATGAAGTGTCATATGATGCAAGGGTATCATTTTAGTAGACCGGTTCCTGTAGATGAAATTGAGAAGATGTTGTATGTTGAAAAGTTAGGTTTTAAATAATAGATAAATAAAAGAACACCTTTATGATAGAAAAAGACACATTCATAAAGGTGTTTTTTAATTGTTAAAAACTGTCTGAAAATTAAATATATGGATAAAACACGAACATTATGATAAAAAAATAATAAAATGTTCGATATTTGTATTGTTATTTCATATGTAATTTGGTAGATTATTAATCAGGTATTAAACATGCATATGATGAAAACACACATAGGGGGAACGTCATGAAAAAGTTATTTTCCGTATTGATCTTAGGATTGATTCTACTAGTTGCAGGTTGTGGTGGAGCTGAAGAATCAGAGAATAATAGTAGTTCAACAAATGAAGAAAAGAAAAAGATTGCCTTAGTACTACCTGAAAAAATGGGTGTGAATCCTTTCTTCCAGCAAATGGATGAAGGGGCGAAACAAGCGGCTGAGGAATTTGGAGTGGAATTAAAGACGATTGAATCAACTGATCATTCGGCTATTGAAGAAAATCTTCGTGTAGCGGTTGCTGAAGGTTATGACCTAATTATTACGTCTTCTTTTGAATCAGAAGATGCCCTTAAAAAGGTAGCAGCAGAAAATCCAGATCGTCAATTTGCGATTATTGATACAGTAGTAGATTTACCTAATGTTCAAAGTGTTAACTTCCGTGAACACGAAGCGGCTTATCTTTTAGGAGCTGCTGCAGGACTTTCAACGAAGACGGACAAAGTTGGTATGGTAGTTGCAATGGATATTCCATTAATGAAAAAGTGGACGGTAGCATTTGAACAAGGTCTTAAGGAAACGAATCCAGACGCTGAGTTCCTAGTAAACTATGTGGGAAGCTTCTCAGATCCTGCTAAAGCGAAGGAATTAGCGTTGCTTCAAGCTTCTAAGGGTGCGGACTTTGTTGCTGGTGCTTCAGCAGTTGGTGATTTAGGAGTATTTGAAGCAGCAAAGGAGCAAGGTTTCTTCACATCAGGTCAAGATATTGATCGTACAGAAGTAGATCCTGAGCATGTCGTTCTTTCCCAGCTTAAAGGTACGGATGCAGCAGCTTATGAAACGGTAAAAGCTTATGCAAATGGTAGCTTTGAACCTGGAGTGGTTGAGTATGGTCTAAAGGAAAAAGGTGTTGGCTTAACGTATGTGACACATGAAAGCAACACACCACTACATTCTTTTGTTGGTCAGGAAGCTATTGATCAAGTAAAAGCACTTTATGATGAGATCATTGCAGGTAGTAAAGTGATTGAAAATCCATTAAGTGAGTAAACTGAAAAAATCAAACCGACTGCAGATTGTAGTCGGTTTCCATTTTTACAGGGGGGAAAACAATGACTTATCGCTTAGAGATGAAGGCAATGACCAAGAAATATGGCGATTTCCTTGCGAATGACGGCATCTCCATTCAATTAAAAAAAGGAGAAGTTCTTGCGATTGTTGGTGAAAATGGTGCTGGTAAAACAACGCTCATGAGGATGCTTTATGGGTTAGAACAGCCAACGAGTGGAGAAATTAAGCTAAATGGCAAACAAGCCCAATTTTATGGACCTCAAGATGCGATCGAACAAGGAATAGGAATGGTTCATCAGCATTTTATGTTATTTAGTGATTTTACTGTTACCGAAAATATTGTGATTGGGCATGAACCCATCAAGAATGGATTCTTTAATAGAAAAATGGCAGCGGAACAGGTTCAAAAGTTGAGTGATCAATATAAGATTCAAGTGAATCCTAGTAAAAAAGCTGGAGATTGTTCAGTAGGAGAACAGCAACGGATTGAAATTTTAAAAGTGCTATATCAGGGTGCGGAAATTATTATTCTTGATGAGCCGACAGCTGTGTTAACCCCTTTTGAAGTGGATGAGCTATTAAAAACGATTCGCTTTCTAGCGGATCAAGGAAAAAGTATCATTCTTATCACTCATAAGTTACCAGAAGTCATGAAAGTAGCCGATCATGTGACAGTGTTACGAAATGGACGTGTAACAGGGAATGTAAAAAAGATGGACACTTCGATTGATCTACTGGCTACGATGATGGTAGGACGAGAGCTCCAACAGCTTTCAGAGCGTAATCAACTAAATGGAGAGCCCTTGCTAGAACTAGAAGAGATTTCGATAAAAGGGAAAGGTTCAAAACCTATATTGGATCAGCTTTCTTTAACGGTTCATCGCGGGGAAATAGTAGGAATTGCGGGAGTATCAGGCAACGGCCAATCTGAGTTGATTCAAGCGATTTCGGGATTAACATCGGTTGATCAGGGGGACATACGTTTAGGTGATACCCATCTAGTTGGTAAATCTGTAGCATTTAGAAGAAATGAGGGGCTCGCTCATATACCAGAGGATCGCTTTTTATGGGGAGCTGCGAAGGATGCTACGATTGAAGAAACCGGTGTAATGGGATATTACAATAAAAAAGCCTTTAACAAGTATTCCTTTATTTTGAAAAGCTCGTTTCGAGAGGTTGTAAAAGGTTGGATTGACCGCTTCGAGATAAAGGTTAAATCGGTTGATGACAAGTCAGGGAACCTTTCTGGCGGAAACCTTCAAAAACTAATTGTTGCACGTGAACTTGGATTTGAAACCAATTTTCTCATTGCAGCTGAACCAACTCGTGGTGTCGATATTGGTGCCATGGAATATATCCATGAGGCAATCCTTGAAAAGCGTAACCGTGGGGATGGAATTTTACTTGTCTCTTCGGAGCTATCGGAAATTCTATTACTATCAGACAGAATTGCGGTCATGTTTGAAGGGAAAATCGTTGATGTTCTTGAAAGAAAAGATGCAACAGAAGAACGTCTGAGTGTACTTATGGCAGGAGGAAAAGAAGATGAATCTTCAGAGAAAAATACAACAACTGCTTAAGCCTTTATTCCAACCAATGATAGCGGTCCTGATTGGACTGTTAACCGGAGCACTTGCCATAGCTCTTATTGGAGAGTCTATTTTCGATACGTACAAAGTCATGTGGGATGGAGCGTTTGGAAACTTCTACTTCCTAACAGCTACTCTTGCCCGGGCTACTCCTATCATATTGATAGGGTTGGGATTAGCTCTCGCCTTTCGAGCAGGTGTGTTTAATATGGGGGCAGAAGGTCAGATGGTATTAGGGGCCGTGTGCGCGGCGCTTGCAGCCCTTTATGTACCAGGTTCTGGGATCGTTAAATTTCTTTCGGCGTTTCTGGCAGGCTTTATAGCTGGGGGATTATGGTCATTGTTAGCCGGTTGGATGGAAGTGAAATACAAAGTACAGCTATTGATTTCTACCCTTCTTTTAAACTATGTCGCTGTCTTGTTCGCAGGTTACTTGGTGGCGGAACCCTTCCAGGATAAGTCAGGCTCTGCTGCCCTAGCTCAGACGCCTATGATTGATCAAGCAGTTTGGCTTCCTAAACTGTTTTCTGGAATGAGCGTGCATATGGGGTTTGTAATAGCCGTTATTGGTGCGGTCATCTTATATGTGGTTCTCCAATTTACTTCTTCTGGATATGAAGTGAGAATGCTCGGGAAGAACCCTTTCTTTGCTGAATACGGCGGTATTAATAAACAGAAGGTTCTCCTCTTTAGCATGTTTTTTAGCGGTGGGATTGCTGGGTTAGCTGGAACAGTTGAGGTTCTCGGATCTCAGTATCGATATGTAGAGGGAGCCCTAACCGTACCGGGCTATGCATGGACAGGTTTAATGGCAGCACTGTTAGCAAACTCCAATCCATTAGGTACAGCAGTAGCTGCGATTTTACTGGCAGCCTTACAAACGGGTGCGATGGGGATGGAACGAAACACAGAAGTACCTTTGGAAATTGCTAGTGTCATTCAAGGTGTTCTTATTTTATTCGTTACTGCAAAATTCACCTTAAGCTGGTGGAAAGTTAAAAAGAAAGCGGGTGACGTGAATGGAGCTGTTTGATTATTCCCTTTTTGCTTCAGCTATCCGAATGGTAAGCCCTATTCTATTGGCTGCCTTAGGAGGAGCATTATGTGCTCGAGTCGGAATCTTTAATGTGGGTCTTGAGGGCTTAATTCTAGCAGGTGCCTTTTCCGCAATCGTTGGTAACTATTATAGTGGAAGTGTGATAGTAGCTGTTTTAACCGGAGCCTTCGGTGGTGTTCTAGTCTCTTTATTATTTGGACTAGCGACGATCAAGTTTAAAGCTAATCCGATTGTAGCCGGTATTGCTATAAACTTTCTTGTTTTAGGATTAACTACTTTTGGCCTCCGAGCCATATTTCAAGTAAAAGGAGCCTTTTATGATAAGGACATGAATGGACTTCCGAAGTGGGACCTTCCACTTATTGAAAATATACCTGTGATTGGAAAGCTTCTATCAGGTCACTCGCCACTTGTGTATACTGCCTTTATTGCAGCGATACTATTATATATTTTCTTGTTTAAAACCGTCGTTGGGTTCCGTATTTTAGCAGTCGGAAAAAATGAAGCAGCGGCAAGAAGCTTAGGATTAAAGGTTACCGCTCTTCAGTATGGAGCAATTGTGGCAAGTGGAGTTTTATGCGGTCTTGCAGGTGCCCAGCTATCACTTGGTCAAGTTACTATGTTTACTGAGGGAATGACGGCTGGAAGAGGATTTATCGCGTTAGTAGCGATGATGCTTGGTCAGTCACATCCGATTGGCATGATTGGTTCGAGTTTATTGTTTGGTCTGATGGATGCGATGAGTATCAGGCTACAAGGGTTTTCTATGCCTACGCAATTCACGGCCATGCTTCCATACGTGATTACGATTATCGCAATGTTCTTTTTAAAGGATCGTGGCTTAGAATCACAAGCATCAGGACAGCAAAGCTCTAGATAAGAACAGGGGTGAAACACATGAGCTTAAATAAAGCAGACAGAATTAAACGAACAAGAGTACCAGTAGCCGATCCCAAGCATGCGAAACGGCTTCCGCCTGGACAAGCGTTAACGGAACGTTTTCCGATTTTGCATGAAGGAGACGTTCCTGTTTATGATTTGGAAAAGTGGGATTTAAAGGTCTTTGGTGAGGTAGATAAAGAGGTCGTACTCACCTATAAGCAAATGAAAGAAATGCCTGAAACAACCGTGACCGTTGACATTCATTGTGTTACTCGCTGGTCTAGATTTGATAATCAATTTACGGGAGTAAAGTTCAGTGATTTCTTAAAGGCAATAGACATCACTCCTAAGAGCAAATACGTGATGCTTCATGCAGACCATGACTATACAGCGAATATTGCATTGGCTGATTTGTTACAGGACGACGTACTTCTTGCTCATACATTTGAAGGGGAGCCATTAACGGATAAGCACGGGTGGCCATTAAGGCTTATTGTCCCTCATCTATATTTTTGGAAGAGTGTGAAATGGATTAGAGGAATTGAGTTTATTGACGAGAATAAACCGGGATTTTGGGAACAAAATGGATTCCATCTTAATGGAGACCCTTTTAAAGAGGAACGATTTTCGGGAGAGGAACTTCCTATTCCGGAGGATGAATGGGAGCGAAAAGACTTTGACTAACTTTCTGCCAAACCTTAAATTAGCGTCTGATTGTTTACCAGAGCGAGTCATTGTATGTGGAGATCAGGCACGTGCGAAAATCATTGCAGAATTAATGGACAATCCAACTAAATTAGGTGAAAACCGTGAATACCATAGTTTTTCAGGTAGCTGGAAAGGAACAAAAGTAGCTGTGGTTAGTCACGGAGTAGGAGCACCAGGAGCAGCCGTCTGCTTTGAGGAGTTGATCATGGGTGGTGTCCAATCAATCATTCGTGTAGGGACGGCTGGCTCTTATCAAAAAGACGTACAGCCTGGCAGTCTTGTCATCAGTACCGCTGCTGTAAGCTGTGATGGGCTAACGAAACAAATTGTTCCTCCCGGGTTTCCAGCTATTGCCGATCGGACCATTGTAGAGGAATTAACAAATGCAGCGTCATCAAATGTTAAAGACCTATTGGTGAAAGAAGGAATGACGCTTACTCTTGATGCGTTTTATTCTGGTGTTCTCGAATTTCCTCACCAATTATATAAAAAAGCAGGAGTTGTCGCAGTTGAAATGGAAAACTCAGCTCTTTTTGTCATCTCCTCTTTGAAAGGGATTAAAGCGGGAGCTATTTTAGCGATTGATGGCTTTGCAGATGCGGAACTTAGAGAAGAGTATAATCCTCATAACGAGGTAGTTGGTAAAGCAGTGAACGCAGGAATGAAAGTTGCTTTAGACGCAATTATACAAATGTAATTCAACTGACGTATGTTGAAGAGGAAATGACCTTCACTTTTAAAGTGGAGGTCATTTTTTTAGGCTCGTACACTTTCTGAATTAGGTTTAACCTATGACCTCTCATGGGTAAGAAGTCTTTAACACTCGTAAGGGAGGGATTAAAGTGGAAGTACTCTCTGTAATTGGGTTACTTATTATCCTTTTAGTGGGGTGGATGATTTGGTCAAAACTGACTTGGAAAACCATCATGGTCGGTTCAGACATTCGTTCCGAGGAATCAATTAGAGATAAATATAGACTATATAAATCTGAGAATATACGTTGCCGGTTGAAAAAAGAGGTGCAGACCCCTATTGTTACTGGAGTAAATCCAGTGGTAAGCAATCATGTGGATCCAAATGCCAGCTCATCCATTCTTAAGCTACTGGTTCATCGAAGAGATATCTATAAAGTCAATCAATTGAAGTATTAGTAAAAATGGTGGGTATTCATAGCATAACAAAGTGCTTTGAATACCCTTTTTGATTTTTCTAAAGTTCAGTTCCGCCCAAACGGTTTTTCTCCTACTTGAATAGGCTGTTGTCAAGGGGGTGAATCATTTGAAATGGGGGAATTTCTTGCTCATCTTCATTAGTGCGTTAGTTTTATTATTGCTTCCAATCTTCTATTTTCAGTCTGATTCAAATGAAACTAGTCATAACGAAACTCAAACTACCACCGCCAGTATAAACGAGCAACCCGATAATACTACAGAAGAAAACGGAAATATTGAAGATGGAAATGAAAAAGCCAACACAACTATCGATCCAAACGCTGATTATTGGGGAGTCGATTCTGCGTCATATACGACAGAAGAGCGATACGCCTGTGTAAATGAAAATTTCGGAAAGCCTACTGTTTGGGGGAGATATCTAGGGACGATTGATGGTGTTTCTAGTGGGTTAACAACAGAGGAAGTAGAATATTTGCATGCAAATGAAGTAAAAATCCTTCTGATCAATAATCAATTTAATAATGCAACTGGATATGAAAACGGGGTAGAGCAAGCGAATATTGGGATCTCTCTGGCAGGGGAGTTAAATGTGCCAGAGGGTGTAGCTATATTTGCAGATATTGAACCAAATTATCCTGTCGATTCTGCATTTATTCAAGGCTGGTTTGATACGATGATGGGTTCTCCTTATGAGCCAGGTATTTATGGTGTATTCTCTCCGGATAGTGCTTTAGTTGAGGCATACCAAGTTTCTATAAACGAAAATCAAGAGATTCAAAATAAGGTAATTCTGTGGACGGCCTATCCTCATGTAGACGTTACCACTCAAGCAAATGCACCAGCAAATGCTGCAGAGGCTCCTGAAGGTTCACTGTTGTATGGTTGGCAATATGGAATTGATGCAGCAACATGTAATATAGATACAAACCTTTTTAAAGGCAGTTTATTCGATTTTCTTTGGTAATAATATGAATCAAATAACCTCTTTCCTTAAAGGAGAGAGGTTATTTTGTATATTTAATAATATTATCTAATAAATATGCTGGAATTTCGGAGTGACATATATTATATTAGAAAAATAGTAAAAATGTTGAATAAATATTTAATGCTATGTAATTTTATGAATATACCTTTTTCCATATATAAAGGAGTGTTACTAATGAACAATCAATTAAAACAATATTTAGAGACGATACAAAACAAGCTATGGGAAATGAGTGATTCCCTTTACCACGACCCTGAGCTAGGTGATCAAGAATATAAATCTATGGAAAAACTAGTTACGTTTCTAAAGGAGCATCATTTCGCAGTGGAAACAGGAATTGTCGGGCGGTCGACTTCCTTTAAAGCGGTATACGACAGTAAAAAAGAGGGACCTACAATTGCCTATCTATCCGAATATGATGCACTACCTGGGGTAGGACATGGATGCGGACATAATATGATAGGAACAATGAGTGCAGGAGCTGGCGTGTTGTTGAGCAAAATGGTTGATGAGATAGGTGGACGAGTGGTTGTTCTTGGAACTCCTGCTGAAGAAACAAATGGAGCGAAGGTTCCGATGGCTGAGCAAGGGATTTTTGATGATATTGATGTGGCTATGATTTTGCACCCAGCTGACGAATCTTATGAAAGTGGAGATTCCTTGGCAATGGATGCGATTCAATTTGAATATTCAGGTCAGTCAAGCCATGCGGCTGCATCTCCTGAAAAAGGAATCAATGCTCTTGATGCAGTCATTCAGCTCTTTAACGGTATTAATGCCCTTCGTCAGCATGTGACATCCGATGTACGAATTCATGGGATTATTAAAGAAGGTGGAGTTGCTGCAAACATCGTTCCCGATAAAGCAGTTGCCCAATTTTATGTGCGTGCGAAAAACCGTAGCTATTTAGATGAAGTCGTCCAGAAAGTGAAAAATATTGCCCATGGTGCGGAATTAGTAACAGGGGCAAAAGTTGAAATCACCAACTATGAACTTAGTTACGACAACATGCTAACCAATCAAACGCTATCCGAACTTTTTACAGAAAACCTACTTGCTACAGGGGTAAAAAAGGTTTTAAAAGCAAAGGACACATATGGATCTATTGACATGGGCAATGTAAGTCATGTTGTCCCTGCCATTCATCCGTATATTGGACTTGATTCACCGGGCCTTGTTGCCCATACAAAGGAGTTTGCAGATATTACTATTACGGAGAATTCTCATCAAATCTTGAGTAAAGGCGCACTTGCTCTTGCTTCAACTGGTTATGAATTACTTACGAATAAAGAGATCTTTGAAAAAGTGGTAAACGAATTCCTAGAAACGAAAAGAATCCACGGATAATCGTATTGATTTGTTAAAATAATAAAATTATAAATACAGTTCGAATAATAATCTGAATATTTTTATATTAAAAAAGCTACTTTTCAAAATTATATGCGTGTGTTATTATTCAATCAGTTGAATAATTATTCGTATACATCATATAAACGTTATATAAGGAGGAAACAACATGAAAAAGTTCGGTTTATTTATTACTTTAATTTTAACGTTAGTATTGGCAGCATGTGGCCAAAATAACGAATCTGGAAACGGTGAAGCAGAAGAGGGCAAAAAAGTATTAACCATGGGAACCTCTGCAGATTTTGCTCCATTTGAATCTCGAAACACATCAGGAGAAGTAGAAGGCTTCGATATTGATTTAGCTAAATACATTGCAGAAGAATTAGGCTATGAGCTAAAAATTGAGGATATGAAATTTGATGGACTAATTGGCGCACTTCAAG
This sequence comes from Bacillus sp. Y1, assembly GCF_003586445.1. Classification (NCBI taxonomy): domain Bacteria; kingdom Bacillati; phylum Bacillota; class Bacilli; order Caryophanales; family Bacillaceae; genus Bacillus; species Bacillus sp. Y1. The sequence goes on from NZ_CP030028.1 coordinate 959,216, forward strand.
CGAATCGTGTAGATCTAGTATTATCAGGAATGTCTGCTACAGAGAAGCGTGCTCAGAATGTTGATTTTTCTACTCAGTATCATCATTCAGGTGAAATGTTTATCACATTAAAGGACTCTGAAGTGACATCCCTTGATCAATTAGAAGGAAAAACGGTTGGAGTTCAGTTAGGTACGATTCAAGAAGAGGGTGCTCGAAAGCTTCAGGAAACAGTTGATTTTGAAATCAAGGCTGTTGACAACGCAACGATCTTGATTCAAGAATTGCAATCGAACCGTATTGATCTAGCGTACTTGGATAAGTCAGTAGCTACAGGATATATTAATGAGCAAGGATTAGCAGGATTTGATGATCCTACTTCGAGCTCACCAGGAATGGCGGTTGCTTTTCCAAAGGGCAGTGAACTAGTTGACGAAGTAAATCAAGTCCTAAAGGAAATGGAAGAGAACGGGAAGCTAGAAGAATTAAAAGCGAAATGGTTATCTGAAGAATAAGTTTAACCAGAAAAATCTTAAAGTGAGGTGTAAGGCATGAATTTGGATTTTAGCCAAATTGTGCCTTATATTCCTTTTATTTTAGAAGGAATATGGGTTACATTACAGTTTGTCATTATATCAATTATCTTTGGTTTTATTTTAGGAACGGTTCTAGCATTATGTAAAATTTCAAAAATTAAAGCATTGAACTGGTTTGGGGATGCATATACATCTATTTTCCGTGGAACACCATTAATTTTGCAGTTAATGATTATTTATTTTGCGATTCCACAATTAACAGGCTATGATATTTCTCCATTTTTATCAGCTATCCTTGCATTTGGTCTGAATTCCTCTGCATATGTATCGGAAATTATCCGTGCTGGAATTCAAGCAGTTGATAAGGGACAAACAGAGGCTGCTCAAGCTCTTGGGGTACCTTATCGGTTGATGATGAAGGACATCATTTTACCACAGGCTTTAAAAAATATTTTACCTGCACTCATGAATGAATTTATTACATTAACGAAGGAATCGGCTATTGTCTCAACTATTGGGTATTTAGATCTTATGCGCCGAGCTCAAGTAGTCGGTGCTGATATTTATCGAAACTTTGAACCTCTAATTTTTGTAGGGGTCATTTATTGGCTACTTGTTATGGTGTTAACGATCATTGGGAAAGTTGTTGAAAGGAGGTTGAAGTTCAGTGATTAAAGTGGAAAACCTCTATAAACAATTCGGTGATAATGAAGTACTAAAGGGTATCACGACTAATATTAATAGTGGTGAAGTTGTTTCGATTATTGGACCATCTGGGTCTGGAAAATCAACTTTTCTTCGCTGTATCAACTTATTAGAAGTGCCAACAAAGGGAACTATATCGATAGACGGTCAAAGTATTACAGATAAAAATACAAATATACTAAAGGTTCGTCAACAAATTGGGATGGTTTTTCAGCACTTCAACTTGTTTCCGCATTTAAATGTACTTGAAAACTTAACGTACGCTCCAATCAAAGTAAAAGGAGAAACGCGACAAGTAGCGGAAGAAAAGGCTCGTAATTTGCTTGCGAAAGTGGGACTTACAGAAAAGGAAAAGGCATTTCCTAGTAACCTGTCAGGTGGACAAAAACAGCGTGTTGCTATTGCTCGTGCTTTAGCGATGGAGCCGAACTTAATGCTATTTGATGAGCCAACATCCGCACTTGACCCTGAAATGGTTAAGGAAGTACTGAATGTAATGAAGGACCTAGCAAAGTCAGGTATGACGATGGCGATCGTTACCCATGAAATGGGATTTGCACGTGAAGTGGCTGACAGAGTATTATTCCTTGATGGTGGAGTATTGCTTGAAGACGCAAGTCCAGATGAGTTTTTTAGTAATCCAAAAACAGCGAGAGCGAAGGATTTCTTAGAGAAGGTATTATAAGATATAGTTGTGTTTAGGGCTATCCAAATGGATGGCTCTTTTTATTTTTTATTAAATGTAAAAATGTTCATATTTTTGCCAAATTAAAGATGGTATTTTATTTGTGAAAACGCTATAATTAATTTATGGAACATCATACCACGATGTGGAACGACATATAAAGGAGATGTAATTTATGGAAATTAGATACTCGACACACCCTGAACATGCTAAAACATTTACTACTGAAGACCTTAGAAAGCATTATCTTGTTGAAGACTTATTTGTGCCTGGTGAGATCAAGCTTACCTACTCCATGGAAGACCGTGTAATTATCGGTGGAATTACCCCAACGAAAGAAACGATCTCTTTAGGAGGATACGACGAAATTAAGGCTAACTACTTTTTAGAGAGAAGAGAAGTGGGAATCTTTAATGTTGGAGGTAACGGAAACATTACTGTCGACGGTGAAGTTTATGAGATGGAGAATAAAGACTGCTTGTATGTGGGATTAGGGAAGAAAGAACTTCTTTTTACAAGTGAATCAGCTGAAAATCCAGCAAAGTATTATTTATTCTCAGCATCTGCTCATAAAGAGTATCCTGTGCAGCATGTTTCCTTTAAATCCATTGAAGGTGATCGTTTGGGAGCTCTTGAAAGTGCGAACGATCGTGTGATTCGTAGAATGATCCACAATGAGGGAATCCAAAGCTGTCAAGTGGTAATGGGAATGACTCAGTTAAATACAGGAAGTGTATGGAACTCGATGCCAACTCATACTCATGATCGCAGAATGGAAACTTATTTGTATATCGATTTAGACGAAAATGCTAGAATGTTCCACTTTATGGGGGAGCCAACTGAAACAAGACATATCGTTATGAAAAATGAACAAGCGGTGATCTCTCCGCCATGGTCCATTCATTGTGGTGCTGCAACAAGTAATTATACTTTCATTTGGGCAATGGCTGGCGAAAATAAGACCTACAATGATATGGATCAAGTGACAATGGATCAACTAAAGTAATTTAAAACTAGTCACATTAACAATATAAAAATAATGAAATAGGAGTGTAATAAAATATGAGTTTACAAGATTTCTCATTAGACTTTTTTAGCCTACAAGATAAGGTAGCTATCGTAACAGGTGGAAATACTGGTCTTGGCCAAGGGTATGCGGTCGCGTTAGCAAAAGCTGGAGCAGATTTGTTTATTGTTACGCATGATACAAATTGGGATGAAACGAGAGCATTCATTGAAGAGACGGGAAGAAAGGTCCATTTCCACCAGGCTGACCTAACGAATAGAGACTCCTTGAAGAAAGTAGTAGAGGGCTGTCTAAATGTGTATGGAAAGATTGATGTATTAGTAAATAATGCGGGAACCATTAGACGTGCTCCTTTACTAGAGTACAAGCAAGAAGATTGGGATGCGGTCATGGAAATTAACCTAAACGCGGTCTACTTTTTAAGCCAAGAAGTTGCAAAAGTGATGGTAGAGCAAAAGAGCGGCAAGATTATTAACATTTGCTCTATGCTTTCCTTCCAAGGTGGGAAATTTGTTCCGCCGTATACAGCAAGTAAGCATGCAGTTGCGGGTGTTACGAAAGCGTTTGCTAATGAGTTAGGACAATATAATGTTCAAATTAATGCAATTGCTCCAGGCTACATTGCAACAGCAAATACAGCACCTATTCGTACAGACGAAAAGCGTAATGCAGAAATTCTTTCACGTATACCAGCCGGACGTTGGGCAGATCCTTCTGATCTAATGGGGGTTGTTGTTTTCTTATCAAGTAGAGCTTCAGATTATATGAATGGATCAATCATAGCAATTGATGGTGGTTGGTTAGCACGTTAAAGAATCTCAGAAAGGAAAGATTAGAGTGATTACAGGAAATCTAGAAGATATCAGAGAAAAGGCCGTTTTAGACGATAAGATTTTATCAAAGTTAGAGTTCCTAAAAGGTGACTTTTCACAATATACAGCCGGACGTTATGAAGTTGATAATAACTCGTTCTTTTTCCTAAATGAATACGAAACAAAAGAGGAAGAAAGCTGTTTTTGGGAAGCACATAGAAAGTATTTAGATATCCATTATATTTTAGAAGGACAAGAGAAAATTGGGGTTGACCATATTGGACGCCAGCAAGTGAAGGAAGAGTACGATGCGGAGAAGGATGCCATCTTTTTTAAAGGTGATGTCCTCTCTGGAATCACAATGAATCCTGGAGATGTTATGATTTGCTTCCCTGAAGATTCGCATATGACGGGCTTAATTGCTCAAGAAAAACAAAAGGTGAGAAAAGTAGTGCTTAAAGTGGAGTTATAGGGACCAACACAGAAGAATATGGGATGAAACGTTAAGGCGGCCAATGGTTGGCAGACCTAGGAAAAAGCCACCTGTAACATTTCGAATTGTTTTTTGAAACTTAAAGATAGCATAAAATTGACAATTATTCAATCATCTCAAGTTCTTTTGCGTGAAATTTACCTATATAAAAATTAGAAGGGAAAGGTAATGCAAAATGAAAATCATGAAGTCAATTGAAAAGATCCCTGGCGGATTAATGCTTGTTCCACTATTTTTAGGAGCAATTATACACACTCTTGCTCCAACCTCAGGAGAATATTTCGGGTCGTTCACAAATGGTTTAATGACGGGGACAGTTCCTATTTTAGCGGTATGGTTCTTCTGTATGGGTGCAGGCATCAACATAAAAGCAACGGGTACAGTATTAAGAAAGTCTGGAACACTTGTATTAACGAAAATTGCAGTTGCATGGGTTATAGCTATTATTGCCTCCATGTTTATGCCAGAAGGCGGAATTCAAACAGGATTATTTGCTGGTTTCTCAGTTCTTGCTTTAATTGCTGCAATGGATATGACAAACGGTGGACTATATGCTTCCATCATGCAACAGTACGGAACGAAAGAAGAAGCGGGAGCTTTTGTATTAATGTCACTTGAATCAGGACCATTAGTAACGATGTTAATTCTTGGCTCAACGGGCTTAGCAGCATTTGAACCACATGTGTTCGTAGGGGCAGTTCTACCTTTCTTAGTTGGTTTTGTTCTTGGAAATTTAGATAGTGATTTAAAAGATTTCTTTAGCAAAGCTACTCATACAATGATCCCGTTTTTTGGATTTGCCCTAGGAAACACAATTGATTTAACGGTCATTGCAAAAACAGGTCTTGCCGGTATTATCCTAGGTGTTCTTGTAATCATTGTAACTGGTATTCCGTTAATCTTAGCAGATAAATATATCGGTGGTGGAAATGGTACGGCAGGCTTAGCTGCATCTAGTACAGCAGGAGCAGCTGTTGCAAATCCTATGATTATTGCTAATATGAAGCCGGAATTTATGGATGTTGCTCAATCAGCTACTGCTTTGGTTGCAGCTTCTGTTATTGTCACATCCATTTTAGTACCAATCTTAACAGCCTATTGGTCTAAATATATGAAAAAGAAAAACAAAGGAAATGTAAAAGAAGAAGATATCAACGCAACTGCTGTCTAATAGTAGCTAAAGAGAGGCATAGCAGCACAGTATGTCTCTCTTTAAATAAAGGGGAGAAGAGGAAGTATGAGTAAAATCATTACAATCGGTGAACCGATGGCTCTCTTCGTAGCAGAGCAAAGTGGTTCTTTAGAAGAAGTGAACCGATTTAGTCGGTTTGTTGCCGGGGCAGAGGTGAACTTTTCGATCGGAATGTCCCGCTTAGGTCATGAGGTTACCTATATTACCCAACTTGGGAAAGATCCTTTCGGTAAAAACATAGAGAAGTTTCTTCAACAAAATGGGATTGATACAACCTATGTTAAATATGAATCAAAATATGTAACGGGTATGCAATGGAAGCAAAAAGTCGAAGTGGGAGACCCAGAAGTGTTCTCTGCAAGGAAAAACTCTGCAGCTTCTCATATGAATATAGAGACAATTAATAATGTAAGCTGGGACGGATTTGATCATATTCATTTAACTGGAATACCACCAGCATTATCGGAAGAGTGCCGAGCAGCTGTCTATGAGTTATTGAGAGTGGCACGTGAGAAAGGAGTTCAAATTTCTTTTGACCCGAATTTACGTCCAGGATTATGGCCAGACCAAAAAGAAATGGTGAGGATTATTAATGATTTAGCTTGTCAGGCGGATATTGTTCTGCCAGGTATTACAGAAGGAAAGCTATTGACAGGCTGTGAAGATGAGGCTGAGATTGCACAGTTTTATCATGCTGCTGGAGTGAGAACAGTGGTTATAAAATTAGGTGCAAAGGGAGCTTTCACAAGTTCTGAAGGGAAGCAGTTTTATACAGAGGGTTTCCTGGTAGAAAAAGTCGTTGATACGGTTGGGGCTGGTGACGGATTTGCCGTCGGTGTAGTGAGTGCTTTGTTAGAAGAACAAAAAATAGAGGATGCAGTGATACGTGGAACAGCAATTGGAGCTTTAGCGGTTATGTCTCCAGGAGATAATGATGGGCTACCAGATCGAGCGGAACTAAGCTCATTTATGGAAACAAGGAGAATAAATATAAAGTAGAAAATTTCCTTCCCAGTCAGGGAAGGAAATGGCTTTATCAAGAACCGATGTAACCTAGATTTCTAGAGATATCTAAGCTAGTCTGTCTCATCTTATCTATTAATGTATCGTTTATTTTATCCATTGTCACACGATTACTAGGACCAGAGATACTAAAACTAGCAATAATCTTGCCTGTATGGTTGTATATCGGTGCGGCGATGCATCGTATTCCTTCTTCATTTTCTATATTATCCAAGGCGTATTTTTGTTTCTTAATCTTATTTATTTCTTCTCGAAGTCCCTCAGGGGTTGTGATGGTTGATTCTGTCTTAGGGATAAAATTCAACTTTGAAACTAATTCTTCAAAATGGTCTGACTCCATTCCAGAATATAATATTTTCCCGACAGCAGTACAATACATCGGTGCGCGGTTTCCGACACGTGAGAACATTCGAATGGTTTGATTGCTTTCAATTTTATCAATATACACAATTTCACCACGGTCTTCGATGCATAAATGGACGGTTTCATTTACATCAAGGGAAAGCCTTTCTAGGTAAGGTTTTGCCGTATTCACAATGTCATTATTATTTAAAATATTTCTTGAGAGAAATAGTACTTGCAATCCTAATTTATACTTATCGGATTCCGAATCTTTTACGACATAGTTCATATTGGATAATGTTGCTAAGAGCCTGTGGACGGTACTTTTTGATAGACCAACTTGTTCGGATAAACGGGCAATTTGTATTCCATCGGGATAATCTGAAAGCTTATTCAAAATAGTTAAGGCTCTTTCAAGTGATTGGACGTTTGACACAGTCGGTTACCTCTTTCAATGGATTTATATATGTAGAATGCATAGAACTTTTTATTTTAAAATTTAAAACGCCGTTCTATTATATGATACGGCAGCACGATAGTTTTGTAAATTTAATAAAAAATGTTTCATAAAATATATAAAAAGTGGGGATTCACATGAATAAAATCAATGTTCTATCAAAGGTTTCAGAGTGTGGAGTAGTGGCAGTAGTGAGAGCAGAGACGAAGGAAGAAGCAGTAACAATCTCTAATGCATGTATTCGAGGTGGTATTCAGGGGATAGAAGTAACTTTTACTGTCAAAGAAGCGGATGAAGTAATTAAAGAGTTAACGTCTCTATATAATGAACGCAATGATGTGGTGATTGGAGCTGGTACGGTTCTTGACTCAACTACTGCTAGAATAGCCATCCTTGCAGGGGCACAGTTCGTAGTCAGTCCTTCCTTTGATGAAGAAACCGCAAAATTATGTAACCTCTATCAAATCCCTTATATGCCAGGTTGTATGACAATTACGGAAATGAAGCGTGCTCTTGAATCTGGTGTTGATATTGTGAAGTTATTCCCAGGGAACAACTTTGGCCCTGATTTTGTTAAGGGACTAAAGGCACCACTTCCACAAGTGAACATTATGCCAACAGGTGGGGTTAGTCTTGAAAATGTGGATCAATGGATTAAAAACGGCTGTGTAGCAGTAGGAGTAGGAGGAAATCTATTAGCACCAGCTAAGACGGGAGATTATGACCTAATTACGGAGTATGCAAAGCAGTATGTTGAAAAAGTTAGAGCTGCACGTGGGGAAGATGTGTTAGAAGCAAAAACAATATAAATATGAAAGTTGGGTATTCATGGACACATGAATACCCTTTAACTATTTTACATATTTTCCATTAATCGTTTGGCGATTTTTGCGTAATCATCTCGATCGATTCCTGGAGCAAATTCTTCAGGTAGCTCTTCTAAATTTGGAATAGGTGCCCCCTTAGGAGCTCCAGTAATTACTTTGAGCTGGTTTCCATTTTCAGGGTTTGTTCCTTTCCAAATTTTTGAGATATCTGTATAATGGCCAACATCATTCCATGTATATAAAACATTTGATAAGCCTTGATCCTCAAATTTTTTTGCATGATCGAACTTTCTGTTAGATAGATTAGGAATCGGAACCATTTTTTTAACATCTACGCCCGTAGCAATTTCTAAAGCTTTAGCATAAGCGAGTACATGCGTCCCACCTCTGACAAGTAAGTACCCTATCATTTCACGAGCAGTTTCATGTTCTGTCATTTCATATACTCTCATCTTATGTGTGCGTGCTCCTACCTCTAAAAAGAAATTATGAAGTAAATCTAGCACTAAGTTACCGCTGCTAAATACATTGTCTCCGGTCCAAGGACGCCCCATAGAATCACCTGCTAATGCCGTTTGAGCAGTAGCTATAAAGTGATACGTACTTCGTGCATCCATTCCTTCACGTAAAGGGGTAACATCAGGGTCCCCAGGAAAGGTGTTTCCGCGTGATAACAAGTTGATTGTATTACTAACGAGCTCCACATGACCAAATTCTTCTGCTGTTATACTTGCTACGAGGTCATAAAAAGGTTTTAATTTATCCTTTTGACGGAAGTTAAAAGACTGATACATGTAATTGTTTAATGTTGACATTTCTCCAAATTTTCCACCTAACAACTCCTGAACAGCAGCGGCCGCATTCGGATCACCATGCTCTGGAACAGGAAGGTCAATCAATAATTTATTTTCGCGTTTAAACATCGGATGACCTCCTTATCCTCTAGGAATAACCCAGATAATTTGTTGAGTGCGTATAAAGAATGGAGAACCTCCTGATTCCACTACAATATGGTCAGGCATAACAGACTTAAGTAATCCAGTTACAGTCCCTCTGACAGTTTGGACGGCAACCATTCGCCCTGTAATCCCTTGGAGAGCATGATACACATACGAGTCAATTTGACTGACAAAAGATGGTGTTTGTTGATTCATGAAGTTTTCGCTCCTTTATTTTGTATATCAAACAGTTATATGTATGACGAGACAGTAATAGTTATACATAATAGAATGCAAACTATTAATTTATTCAGAAGTTTCTTGACATTATTTTTATAGATTGGTAAGGTTGATAAAAATATTTCTTATCCAGAGAGGTGGAGGGACTGGCCCTGTGAAGCCTCAGCAACAGATCAACTAGGATACTGTGCTAATTCCAGCGGGTGATTTTTCCTCGATAGATAGGAGCGGACGTTTTTATTTGTCAGTAGTGCACTCGTTTCCTGAGTGCGCTTTTTTGTTTCCCTCACTATAGTATTCATTGATAGTTTGTAATAGTTGCTTCTGGATGTAGGTTAAGGAGAGAGTTAGTTGTGAAAGTGGAAGAACAAGGATTTCAAAGGAAAATGCAAGCAAGACATTTAGTCATGTTATCCTTAGGTGGGGTCATTGGGACCGGTTTGTTTTTAAGTTCAGGTTATACGATTCAACAGGCAGGACCGTTTGGAACGATTCTTTCGTACTTAATCGGTGCCTTGGTGGTCTACTTAGTTATGTTATGTTTGGGGGAGTTATCTGTACATATGCCAGAAACGGGAGCGTTTCATAGTTACGCAGCCAAATATATTGGACCCGCAACAGGTTTTACTGTTGCTTGGTTGTATTGGTTAACTTGGACAGTGGCACTAGGGTCAGAGTTCACAGCTGCTGGGTTATTGATGCAGCGTTGGTTCCCAAATGTGAATGTATGGATATGGAGTGCTCTATTTGCTATTTTAATTTTTTTATTAAATGCTATAACTGTTAAATTCTTTGCTGAATCAGAATTTTGGTTTGCATCCATAAAAGTTCTTGCAATTTTGTTCTTTATTATTTTAGGTGCAGCAGCTATGATTGGTATTCTGCCAATAGAGGGTTCTGAGACAGCACCCGTGTTTTCAAATATCATTGGCCAAGGGTTATTTCCAAACGGTGTATTTGCTATTTTTATGACCATGTTGGCAGTGAATTTTGCATTTTCTGGGACAGAATTAATTGGGATTGCTGCAGGAGAAACTGAAAATCCAGAAAAGGCAATTCCGAAGGCTATTCGAACGACTCTATGGAGATTAATTATCTTCTTTGTCGGAACCATCATTGTGTTATCCGCTCTACTCCCTTTTTCAGCTGCTGGGGTATTGGAAAGCCCGTTTGTTGCTGTTCTTGATAGAATAGGGGTACCATATGGTGCGGATATTATGAACTTTGTTATCTTAACGGCCATTTTATCGGCCGCGAATTCTGGATTATACGCTTCCTCAAGAATGCTTTGGTCACTTGCAGAAAAAGAAACAATCTCTCCAATCTTTGCAAAGCTAACAAATCGAGGTGTACCACTTAATGCTATTATTTTCAGTATGCTAGGTGGTGGCTTAGCGCTGTTTTCTAGTATTATTGCACCTGATACTGTATATATCGTACTTGTGTCCATTTCAGGACTAGCAGTAGTTATTGTATGGATGAGTATTAGTGTTTCACAGTTATTATTCCGTAGACAATATGTAAAAGAAGGCCATTCCGTGCAAGACCTAGCTTACCGAACGCCATGGTATCCTATCGTGCCGATTGCAGCGTTCCTTCTTTGTCTGGCTTCCTGTATAGGTATTGCTTTTGATCCAACACAGAGAATTGCACTGTTTTGTGGAATTCCATTTATCTTGCTTTGCTATGCTAGTTATTATATAAAACAAGGGTTTAACAAGAAGGGAGACGTTTACGTTGAAAAAAACCAACCCAATTGATGCTATTTTAGAAGATCAGTCACTTATTATTTTAGATGGTGCAATGGCTACCGAGCTTGAATCCTATGGATGCAATTTGGATGATCCTCTATGGTCAGCGCGTGTGTTACTTGAGAATCCACAGCTAATTTATCAGGTACATTTAGACTATTTTCAGGCAGGTGCAGATTGTGCGATAACTGCAAGCTATCAAGCAACAGTTGAAGGATTTACAAAACGTGGATTACAAGAAGAAGAAGCCTTGGAATTGATAAAAAAGACAGTAGTGCTTGCGAAGAGTGCAAGAGATGACTTTTGGCAAGAAGAGCAACAACTGGTTAGACCCAAACCATTGGTAGCTGCATCTGTTGGTCCATATGGTGCTTTCTTAGCAGATGGCTCAGAGTATGTTGGGAACTATGGGGTGAGCGATAATCTCCTTAAAGATTTCCACCGTCAGAGAATGGCGGTACTTATAGAAGCTGGAGCTGATATTTTGGCATTTGAAACCATTCCTTCCCTTCAGGAGGCCAAAGTATTAATTTCTTTATTGCAGGAGTTTCCTGGAACTTATGCATGGCTTTCCTTCTCCTTGAAGGACGAAAGGTCAATAAGTGACGGTACGTTGTTACAAGAATGTGCTGAATTGGCAAATGAATGTGAACAGATTGCTGCCGTTGGATTAAACTGTGCTCCATTAGATTATGTTACAGGAGCCATTAGCAATCTTAGAAACCATACAGAAAAACCTATTATTGTTTACCCAAACTCTGGGGAAACGTATGATCCCGAGACAAAAACTTGGCACGGTCAAGAATCATGCAATACACTCGAGTCGAAATCAAAAGAATGGTACGAAGCTGGGGCTCGATTAATTGGAGGATGTTGCCGAACATCACCAAGGGATATTGAAGCGATTGCGGGGAAGTGGCGCTAATTTCCGAGGAAATATCAAAAACTTCGTGGATATTTACCATGATTCGCTAAAAATATATACATCCATATTGCAAAAAACGCAAAGGGTTTCGTTTTCGGGTGCATACGTATAAAATGACACATAAAATAGCGTGAGAATTTTGACTCACGCTATTTTCTTTTTTAGTTTAATTGGCATTCGAAAGGACACACTTATTTACAATGATAATACTTGTTTGTACAGTTAAAATATGTTTTCAATTTTAATTTCAAATAGAATGTCATTGTAAATGTATTAAACCACTTAAACTTAAAGCATCGGGTGTGGTTTCCAAAGGTAATTTCCATCAAGTCCAGTCCGAATAGCCACTGATTCAGACACCCCAAGGTAATATCATGGAAGTCCAGTCCGAATAACCGCTGGATTCGGACACCCCAAGGTGATATCATGGAAGTCCAGTCCGAATAGCCACTGGATTCAGACATCCCAAGGTAATATCATGGAATTCCAGTCCGAATAACCGTTGGATTCGGACACCCCAAGGTGATATCATGGAATTCCAGTCCGAATAACCGTTGGATTCGGACACCCCAAGGTGATATCATGGAAGTCCAGTCCGAATAGCCGCTGGATTCAGACACCCCAAGGTAATATCTTAGAATTCCAGTCCGAATAACCGCTGGATTCGGACACCCCAAGGTAATATCATGGAAGTCCAGTCCGAATAACCGCTGGATTCGGACACCCCAAGGTAATATCATGGAAGTCCAGTCCGAATAGCCACTGGATTTGGACACCCCAAGGTAATATCTTAGAAGTCCAGTCCAAATAGCCACTGGATACAGACACCCCAAGGTAATATCATGGAATTCCAGTCCGAATAACCGCTGGATTCGGACACCCCAAGGTAATATCATGGAAGTCCAGTCCGAATAGCCGCTGGATTCAGACACCCCAAGGTAATATCATGGAATTCCAGTCCGAATAACCGCTGGATTCGGACACCCCAAGGTGATATCATTGAATTCCAGTCCAAATAGCCACTGGATTCGGACACCCAAGGTGATATCATTGAAGTCCAGTCCAAATAGCCGCTGGATTCGGACACCCCAAGGTAATATCATGGAATTCCAGTCCAAATAACCGCTGGATTCGGACACCCCAAGGTAATATCATGGAATTCCAGTCCAAATAGCCACTGGATTCGGACACCCCAAGGTAATATCATGGAATTCCAGTCCAAATAACTGCTGGATTTGGACACCCCAAGGTAATATCTTAGAATTCCAGTCCGAATAGCCACTGGATTCAGACACCCCAAGGTATATCTTAGAATTCCAGTCTAAATAGCCACTGGATTCGGACATCCCAAGGTAATATCTTAGAATTCCAGTCCGAATAACCGCTGGATTCGGACACCCCAAGGTGATATCATGGAAGTCCAGTCCGAATAGCCACTGGATTCGGACACCCCAAGGTAATATCTTAGAATTCCAGTCCAAATAGCCGCTGGATTCGGACACCCCAAGGTAATATCATGGAATTCCAGTCCGAATAACCGCTGGATTCGGACACCCCAAGGTAATATCATGGAATTCCAGTCCGAATAGCCATTGGAATTCAGACATCCCAAGGTAATATCATGGAATTCCAGTCCGAATAACCGTTGGATTCAGACACCCCAAGGTAATATCTTAGAATTCCAGTCCGAATAGCCACTGGATTCAGACACCCCAAGGTAATATCATGGAATTCCAGTCCAAATAGCCACTGGATTCAGACACCCCAAGGTAATATCATGGAATTCCAGTCAGAATAGCTTATGAATTACAGCCCTTGATTTAATAACTGAGCCTCCTCGCTTATCTCAACTGTATCCTCTAGTGGAGTTCTAGCAGAAGATGTTTGTTGAACATTTGAGGTAGAATTATTTCCTTGGAGTCTTTGAATTTCCGTTTCGATTTGCTGGATTTGTTTTTCAAGCTGTTGTATCTCTTTTTGCTTTTTGTCATCGTCTTCTTTAGACGCTTTTACTTTTTCCATTTGATTTTGTAGTTGTTGCTTTTGCTTTTCTAATGCTGCAATGGAAGTGCTTGATTGATTCATAGAATTATATGCTGTAGAACTTGATGTAATAGAAGATACTTGCATAATTTTGTACACGCTCCTAAAACAATAATATTAAAAATTAAATAGGGATTTTATCCAGTCCCAAAATGACCCCGAACTTTCTGATGATTGGTTAGACGTTTGCATTGCTTGTTTATTTTGTCCTCGTTGATTTCCTGACATGTTTGACTGAGCAATTGTAGAATCGGTTGTTTTTGATACAGAAGCTTCGGTAGATTCATCAGTATTAGAGGTTTCGGTAGTTTCTATTTCTTCGATCTCTTTATCAAAAACTAAAACATATGTTTTACGGTCATCTCCGTTTGTAACGGCTACGGATATCGCAGTTTTTGCTTGATCGGGAAGAGCAACTGTCGTACTCGTGCTTCCTTCAATTTCAACCTCTGCATCACTTTCACCAGTTGTAGCCGCGATCGTAACACTAGTTACGTCTGTACCGACAGCAATATGATATGTGTAGGTATCTGAATCAAAGGTTTTATTCCATGTTCCTGATGAAACTGATAGTGCTGATAAATTAGCAGTAGTTGGAGTTTCCGCTTGTGCTCCTGAACTACTTGTCGAAGTTCCCTGAGCAGTCGATGATGTTCGAGTAGAACCAGACCCAGTTTGTGAAGTTGATACAAGATTGGTAATAGTCGGTTGGTCCTTAGTTGTTGTAGATTGATTGGTATTTGTTTTTGTATTGTCAGACGTATTAGTATCAGTAGAGCTGTTTACCATAGCCGCTCTTGTGATCGTAACAGTATACGTAGACTGATTTCCATTCTCTGCTGTAATAACGAATGACACGGTGGTTTTACCTACTGGGAGTTCAATGGTATGGCCATTCTTTGGATCCACAGTAATTTCTCCCACTTTAACAGTAGTTGTGTCGACTGAGGTTTCAGGTTTAATAGTTATTGAGCTTATGGAATTTTCTACATCAACTGAGTAACTTGTAATAGAAGGTGAAAAATTAAGATCTCCACTAGAAAGAGTAAGATTAGATAGACTGCTATTTTCATTTAATGCTCGAAAAATTGTTAGTGTATATGTAGTTACTTCACCACCATTTGTGAGTGTTATTGTAAAAGTATTTTCACCTGTATTAAGTGAATAGATCAGCTGCTCTTTGCTTGTAACTTCCTCTCCATTTATCGTTAAAAGTGTGCCATCGATTTCAGTGTCCAGAAGTAAACTCATGCTATATATATCATTTGATACAGTTGCTGTGTATGTGGTTACATCTTTCGAAAACGTTTGATCGAGCTCAAAATCGAGTATTTCGAGTGCTGATAATCGTGTTGTACTTTCTATTGTTGCGTTTTCCTCGGCACTAGCGTGATTAATTGGGGAAGCAGAAAAAGTTGCGAAGGTAATCATGGATCCAACAATAGCTACATTTAGCCCTTTTTTTATATGCATGTTGCACCTCATTTCGTAGTTTCTCGTAAAATATCATCTGGCCATGATATTCACGGCCAGTGATAAGTTATTCCTGACGAAGCGCTTGAATCGGATTTAGTTTTGATGCTTTGTTAGCTGGGAACACCCCAAAAACGACTCCTATTAATAGGGAAAATAGGAAAGCAAGTAATGTAACGGATGGGGAGTATGAAATGGTGATGCTAGAGAATACTTCCATTAGTTTTGAAACTCCTAATCCAATTACAACTCCGATTAAACCTCCGAGTGTACTTAAAACAACTGCCTCTATTAAAAATTGCAATAATATTGATCTACGATTGGCTCCAATGGCTTTTCGTATTCCGATTTCTTTCGTTCGCTCAGAAACTGAAACGAGCATGATGTTCATGATTCCGATACCGCCTACCAGCAAGGAGATGCTTGCTATGCCACCAAGCATAAGGGTCATTGTATCGGAAACAGAGGTCATCGTCTCCATTAAATCCTCTTGGCTTGATACAGAATAATAGTCGCTTGAATTCGGGAAAAGGGTAGTCATCACACCTTGTACTTGGAACATGGCACGATTTACATAATCTTCACTCTCTGCTTGAAAGTAGACTGTTCCAATTGCTGTACTCTGCGTTATTCTCTGGGTGGTTGAAAGGGGAGTGATAATAACATTATCCCCACTCGTACCGAGAGAGGTACCAACAGACTCTAGAACTCCCACTACTTGGAAGGATACACCTTCAATTTGTACGCTCTGTCCAACTGGGTTTTCATATGGAAACAAGGTTTCAGCAGTAGTGGATCCAAGGACAACCACCTTCTGTCGTAGTTCATCATCCATATCGGTAATGAATCGACCTTGACTCAAGATTAAATTTCTAACGGATAAGTATGAAGAGTTGGTACCTGTTATGGAAACTTGTGCTGTGTTTTCCTGATTTTTTGCATTTATTCGCCCAGTAACAACAGGGGACACCTCTGAAATACCGTTCAATTCCTGGAATTCTAGAATTTGGTCCTCCTTCAATTGAACAGATTCCGTATCATTCACACTCAAGGTAATTAGGTTCGTTCCTAAGCTTCCGATTTCATCTGTTACTGACTGTGAGGAGCCTTGTCCGACTCCGACAAGCGTGATAACTGAGGCAACTCCAATAATAATTCCTAACATCGTTAAAATAGCCCGGATTTTATTGCTCTTGATACTCTTGAGTGCCATTTTGATAGATTCGACTAGGTTCAAACCAATCACCTCCATTTTCATAAAGCTGTCCATCATGGATTCGAACGATGCGATTGGTTTCCTTCGCAACCTCTAAGTCATGGGTAATAATGACAATCGTCTGTCCGCGTTTGTTTAATTCTTTTAACATCTGTAATAACTCGTTACTAGTTTTGCTATCAAGTGCACCAGTAGGCTCGTCAGCAAGAAGTACAGGAGGATCACCGGCTAACGCTCTTGCTATGGCAACCCTTTGCTGCTGTCCACCTGAAAGTTGTGTTGGCATATGGTGGATTCGTTCACCTAGGCCCACTCTTTCCAGACTATTAATTGCTTTTTCTCTACGTTCTTTTACACTTAATCCTCTATAAACAAGAGGAAGTTCGACATTTTCAAGGGCGGTCAATTTATTTAGTAAATTAAAATTTTGAAAAATAAACCCGATTTTCACATTTCTTATGGCTGCAAGCTCATGATCCTTCATATTGTTGACTTTCTTTCCGTCAAGCAAATATTCACCTGAGTCTGGTTTGTCGAGGCAACCGATCATATTCATAAAGGTAGATTTTCCTGAACCAGATGGACCGATGATAGAAAGGAAGTCCCCTTCATTAATTTGAAGGGAGACCTCTTGTAGTGCTTTGACTGTTTCGCTGCCTAGTTCGTATGATTTGGACATTTGATTGATTTCAATGACTGGTTTTATCATATTACTCGCCGCCTCTTCCTGCTCTATCAGTAGGAGGGGTGCCCATTCCACCATCACTTGGGAAGCCGCTTGCTCCGCCAGTTCCAGAGAAGTCTCTCATTGCCCCTCGATCGGTAGCTGAGTCACTGCTTGAAGAAATGGTGATAGCTAATTGTATAATTTGCCCTTCCTCTAGTCCCGAAACAATCTCAATATTTTGGTCATCATTGATACCAGTTTCGACAACTTGTTGGGTAGTCACAGCTTCTTCACTTTCACTTGTCTCAGACTCTTGGATCGTTACAAATTTTTCATTGCCATTAATTTTTACAGCTTCAATCGGAACATAAAGAACACTTTGTTTGCTTTCAGTTGTGATATTTACTTCAGTTGACATTCCAATTAAAAGATCTTTTGAATCATCAAATTGTACGGTTACCTCAAAGCTAGAAACACCATTTGAAGAAGTTCCTTCTTTAGATACCTTTGTAACGGTACCTGTAAATGATTCATCAGGATACGCGCTTGCGGTGATTGTTGCTACTTGCCCTTCTTTAATACTTGCAATATCTAATTCATCTACCCCGATCACTGTTTGAAGAGTTACATAATCGGTCACATGTGCAACAACTTGTCCGTTCTGTAGGTTGTCTCCAGCTTCCACATCAAGAGTGGTAATTGTTCCGGCATGTGGGGCAGTAATCGGATCGCTTCCATCCGTAAAAGTAATTAACTCTGCTCCTTCTTCGACGACATCGTTCTCACTAACAAGAACCTCGTCCACTTCTCCTCCAGAGTCTGCAGTCACGTCGTTGCTTTTAATGGAAGCAACGGTGCCAGAACCACTAACTTGTACCTCGATATCTCCTCTTTGTACGGTAGAAGTCATGACTTGCGCTTCTGCAGTAGCAACGGTTTGGTTACTTTTATAAAACCAAAAGCCCCCTCCTGCTAAGAGAATTACAACAACTCCAATAGACATCCATTTCTTCAAACCTTTTACCTCCTCAATATGAAAACATTGTTATGAATTCATTATTACGAGGAAACCTTAAAAAATCCTTAAAGATTTGAAAAGGGAGAATGGAATTACCAAGAGTAAGGGGAATTCTGTTAGTAAAAATTATTTGAGTGGAATCTGAAAATACCACAACATGAAGCTTATAATGCCGGTTGATAACACATAGGTTAAAATTGGGCGTGAAAAATGTAATCGAATCATACTATACATGACCGGATAAAAGAGGAAATCCATCCAATAGGAATAATTGTTATGTAAAAGAAGCCTGTTAAATTTATAGAAAACATATTCGATTGCCATGGAGGAGATGACCCAAAGGATAATAAACCGGATTTGCCTAAACAATGGTTTATCAATTGGATAGTAAGATAAGTACAAAAGTGTAATCGCAGGCAAGGTAATAAACGTATATAAAAGATCGATAATGGTGTGTGACATAAGGAAGTAATCAGGCTGATATTCCCACAGCAATTTGTCATGACAAAAGAAGTTATATAGTAAATTGCTTGTGATCACATAAAAAATGGTGTGATTGTATTTCAACCATTCTCGCCAATTTCCTAACCTGTAGGCAAGCAAGAATAATAGGGTAATCAATAGTAAGTGCATAGCTGTCTCCCTGCATATAAAAATGTTTATTTTGACATTATTTTTCCAATTTATTGAGAAAATATGTTAAAAAGGTGTTGACGAAAAGGAAATTATTCTATATATTAGCTAATAAATTACAATTCATTTTGCGATGAAAAGGACATGAATGCTACTGTACGGTTAACAGAGAGGGAAGACAAAGGCTGGAATCTTCCTAACGCAGCTGTCGCATTTACCACCTTGGAGCTGTATTGGTGAAATCAAAGTAATCAATACCGTAGCTGCTACGATACAGCAAAACGAAGCCATCTCTCCTACTTTAGAGGTGGGAAGTTGGGTGGAACCACGAGACAAACACACTCGTCCCTTGTTAGAGGGATAGGTGTGTTTTTTGTATTTTAAAAATAAATAATTCATGCAATGAAAAGGACATGAGTGCGATTGAACGGTTAACAGAGAGGGGAGACAAGGCTGGAATCTTCCTAACACAGAAGTTGCATTTACCACCTTGGAGCAGTATTGGTGAAATCACAGTAATCAATACCGTAGCCGCTACGATACAGCAAAACGAAGCCGCCTCTCCTATTTTTAGAGGTGGGAAGTTGGGTGGAACCACGAGACAAACACACTCGTCCCTTGTTAGAGGGACAGGTGTGTTTTTTTATTTTATAAAGGAGGCTATATTAATGGAAGTAAATATTCAATTCCCTGATGGAAGTATGAAAAGATATAAAGAGGGTGTAACTTTAGAGGAAATCGCTCAGGGGATAAGCCCAAGTTTGCGGAAGAAAGTGATCGCCGGAATGGTGAACGGAATGATGTTTGATCTTAAAAGAGAGATCCATAACGATGCAAGTATTCAACTGCTTGAAAGAAATTCAGAAGAGGGTATTAAGATTATGAGACACTCAACTGCCCATGTGTTAGCTCAAGCGATTAAACGGTTGTATAATCATGTCCATTTATCTATCGGCCCAGTGATTGAAAATGGATTTTACTATGATTTTGATGTCCCAGAAAGCATTACAGTAAAAGACTTGGGGAAAATTGAAAAAGAAATGAAGAAAATCATTGCTGAAAACCTAAATATTGAAAGGGAAGAGTGGTCACGAGAGGAAGCGAAGCGAGTTTTTGCCCATGACCCTTATAAGCTTGAATTGCTTGATGCCATTCCTTCTGAAGAAAAAATAACTGTGTATCGTCAAGGTGAGTTCTATGATTTATGTCGTGGCCCGCATTTACCGTCCACTGGATATGTTAAAGAGTTTAAATTAACTCATGTTTCGGGAGCCTACTTTCGAGGGGATAGCAATAATAAGATGTTACAACGTGTGTACGGAGTTGCTTTTACTTCAAAGGAAGAACTCGATGAATACTTCCACTTTTTAGAGGAGGCTGCTAAGCGTAATCATCGGAAGCTAGGAAGTGAACTTGAACTGTTCATGTTTTCTGAAGAAGCACCTGGAATGCCATTTTACTTAACAAACGGACAATTGATTCGAAATGAACTGGAAACATTTTTAAGGAAGATTCAAAATTCTTTTGACTATAAAGAGGTTCGAACTCCTTTTATGATGAATCAGCGACTATGGGAGCAATCTGGTCATTGGGATCACTATAAAGACAATATGTATTTCTCAGAAGTGGATGAACAAAGCTTTGCTTTAAAGCCGATGAATTGTCCTGGACATATGCTGATATTTAAGGATAAGTTGCGTTCCTATCGTGACCTTCCGATTCGTATGGCGGAGTTTGGTCAGGTGCACCGGCACGAATTTAGTGGTGCACTTAATGGGTTGTTACGGGTAAGAAGCTTTTGCCAAGATGATGCACATATCTTTGTAACACCCCAGCAAATAGAAGATGAAATTACTTCTGCTCTACAACTAATTGACTATGTATATAAAGTATTTGGGTTTGAATATAGCATCGAGTTATCGACAAGACCGGAAGATTATATGGGGGAGAAGGCGTTATGGGATCGAGCAGAAGGGTCTTTGTTAAATGTTTTGAATAAACTGGGTCTTCCTTTTCAAGTTAATGAAGGGGACGGTGCATTTTATGGGCCTAAGATCGATATCCACATAAAGGATTCTTTAAAAAGGAGTCATCAGTGTGCTACAGTTCAGCTCGATTTTCAAATGCCTGAAAAGTTTGACCTTTCTTATATTGATGAACAAAATAAAAAGGTACGACCTGTTGTTATTCACCGAGCTGTATTTGGATCTATTGATCGCTTCCTTGGTATCTTAATAGAGCATTTTGGCGGAGCCTTTCCTGCATGGCTAGCACCAGTTCAAGTCAAGGTAATACCAGTTTCGAATGATGTTCATCGGGAATATGTGAAGAAATTAAAACAGCTACTTAAAAAGGAAGAAGTTCGCGTGGAGGTTGATTTCCGTGATGAGAAGCTAGGCTTCAAAATAAGAGAAGCACAAATGAAAAAGATTCCTTATGTGCTAGTAGTAGGTGATCGTGAACAGGAAAATCAATCGGTTAGCGTGAGGCAGTATGGTTCAGAGAATTCGGTAGATATGGATTTTGAACAATTTACTAACATGCTTCGAAAGATGATTGTTGATAAGAAGTTATTAACATACTGAATAACTTTTAAGAAAATACTGAAAACGAATTGAAAAATGGAAGAGAATAGTATAGTATTTATGTTGGATACAAGGTTTATCGCCTTGATCTATTGAATGATAAATGTAGGAAAATAATAATGTAGGTTAACGGACTCTAGATATATACGCTAGATTTTATAGCCACCGTAAGCAATAGGAATCTCTCCTATTGCTTACGGTGGCTTTTTATATGTAGTTTACAAAAATATATATAAGAAAGGAGAGTATCCTGCCCAATGGCTAATATTGGAGATGAAACTAAAAGCATTCTATTGAAGGAATTTATAGATATGAACATAAAAAAAGGCTTTTCTATCCTCTCAAAGAGTAAGGATACCTTTTTGGTAATCTGCTCTCTAGGAAATATTGAATATGCCAGCCAGCCGTGTGAAGATCTTTTTGGTTATTCAACCAATCATTTGCAGAGGCTAGGATTAAAAGACCTATTCGATACAGATGTATTAAATGAAGGTCACTCTTTTTATGAAGGAAAATCACAGGGAAAACGAATGACACTTGAATCAAGGGTAAAGGGGAAGGGCGACAAGACTACTGATGTAACGGTAACACTTATACCGATTTACTTGAAAGATCAATGGATAGGCTCATATATCATTCTCGAGCAGTCTATCAATAATAAAGATAGTAATGATGTCATCGACCAGTTAGCGCAATTGTCAGAAAAGCGTGCAACTGCTGGTCACTTAGCAGCTGGGATTGCACATGAGATTCGTAATCCTATTACAGCTATAAAGGGATTTCTACAGCTATTAAAGGATGAGTATGAAGGAAATGAAATTTATTACGGAGTTATTGATTCTGAGATCGAAAGAATAGAACTTATCCTAAGAGAGTTGATGGTTCTAGCAAAGCCAAATACGCAAAAGTATGAAAAGGTGAATATTCAGTTACTACTTGATCAGGTGCTGACCCTCATGGAACCACATGCGCTATTAAACAATATTCAGCTACAGAGAAATTTTTATTTTGATAACCCATTCCTCTTATGTGATAACAATCAATTAAAACAAGTGTTTATTAATTTTATAAAAAATTCTATAGAGGCTATGCCGGATGGAGGAATTATTCGTATTGAAGGTGGAGTTTTAACAGACATGAGCATAGAGGTGTCAATTGTTGACGAAGGAAGTGGAATGCCGAAGGAAGTTCTTGATCGGGTGGGGGAGCTATTTTTTACTACAAAGGAAAATGGAACGGGCTTAGGGATGCTTGTTAGTCAACAAATTATAAAGGAACATAAAGGAACGATTCATATTAAGAGCGACTCCAAGGGTACATGTGTGAAAGTACGATTTATGCCTGGTGAGAACCTCTTAGGCATTTGAATTAAATCTTGTGAACCGTTGAGAAAAATGGTATGATACTCCTTGTCTAATGTCTTGCTGTCATTAGTTTTATAAGAAATAATACATTTATATACAATTTTATTATGATTTTTATTTAAAATGGTAAATGGTAGAAACTATTATATAGTCGTCTTAACCGTGGCCTAACTTCTTTTTTGAGAAGTTAGGCCTTTTTATTTATGTAAGGGGGATTTGAATGCTAGCTACGCAAGATGATTTGCATGCTCTCAGTAGTTCATTTAGCAAGCTGCTTAAGAGAGGATTCGGGAAAGGACCTGAAACGTGTTATGCCGTATTAAAAGGAAACAAGCTTTACGTTTATTTACGGAGTTTTATGACACCTGCTGAAGAGGTTCTATATGGGAATCACCAAAACAATTTACTTACAGAATTTCGAACCTCCGTAATTCAATCACTTTCTAAAGAGCTCTTACAGGAATCGTCTAGACTCTTAGGTGTTCAGTTTGAATCCTTTTATCAAGATTGGAATTATGATACGAATTCAGGAATGTTACTTCTTGTTTCTAACAATGTCAAAGTTGATATAAAGACAGAGGAAATGGTTAGTGATGGTGTGTACAAAGTGATTCGAACGGTCGGTGCTCGCTTACATAAACTGCCAGTTACTTTACGAACTGTACCTTCTCCTACCAATTGCTATGTGGTTGAATCAAAAGGAATATTGCTACCGCTTGAAAAGTTAATTTATGAAAGAGGACAAACGGATCTTTTACTTACCCAAGCAAGAAATATTAAAAAGGGGTATTGGACGCATAAGAGTGTATTTGAAGAAATATTGAACCGTTCCGTTGAAGATATATTTATGATGTGGGACTATGGGGAAAACAAGCATTATTTAATTATAATATTTGGAAGAATAAATTAGCTGTCAAATAGAGAGAAGTGGATTTTAGATCCACTTCTCTTTTGTTTTGGGAAAAAAGATAAAATCGAGGAGCTATGGGAAACCTAAATATACATCTTCAAATAGTGAGATTTTGGAATAAATAAATCAAAAGGGAGGTTAACAGTATGTCTACAGAACCCTTTCAAGAAAAACTCATGAAAATAAGTAGCCTAACAAGTAAGATGTTACGGAAGAATTTTGGACGTGGTCCAGACTCTTGCTTTGCATTTGCTAACGGTCCATATCTTGTTCTATACATAAGAAGGTTTCTTTCCCCAATGGAATCTGTATTGCTTGAAAGTGGAAACTCAGACAAGATAGACATGTCCCGAACAATAGTCATGGATAAAATTTTAACTCAACTGAAGGGAATGCTCGAAATCGAATTAGGGGCAGATGTAAGATCAGCTTATCATGATTGGAATTATTATCAAAATACAGGTATGATCACAATTGAATTTGAGAGTAATGTAACAGGGGCAGTTGCAAATAGTGAAGAAAATCCTATTTTTAAAAACCTAATTGATGAGGTAAACCGAATAAGCATTATCGTACAGAAAAAACCGGAAAATACAAAAGCGTTTTTTATCACGCCAAGGGTGTATTTGGTCAAGAGAGAGGGAATTTTGGTTGAAATTGAAAAGTCTTTAATTGACAAAGGCTATGAGCAAACTCTAATTGTTACAAAAGATGAATTAGAAAAATCATTTTTGCATCATAATGGACATTTTGAAGATATATTTAGCCTACCGGTTGCGGATATTTTTGTAGATTGGGATTTGCAAGCTGATAACAGCATCATTTGTTTTATTCTAAAGAATGAGCGGAGGAGCGAATGAAATGAGTCATCTATTGGAACAGCAAGGGCTAAAGAAGATAAATGAAAATTAGTAAAGAGAAACCTAGAGAAAACTATATTACCTGGAAAGGAGATAGAACGAATAACCAGTTCTACCTCCTTTTTAGTTTGAGCTACGTCTTAAGAAGTATTTTTATGTGCGATATTTACAGTGTAACAGTGTTATGTTACATTGGGGTGAGAAGAGGTGAATAAAATGGAAGAACAGTTAATTTCAAAAAAGGACCTGTTAGAACAAACAGATATTACTTATGGTCAACTTTATCGTTGGAAAAGGAAAAATTTAATACCTGAGGAATGGTTCATAAGAAAAGCTACTTTTACAGGGCAGGAAACTTTTTTTCCAAAAGAAAAGATTATTGAAAGAGTTAGTCAAATTAAAAATCTTAAAGATACAAAATCACTAGATGAGTTAGCGAATGTTTTTTCACCTCAGACGAAAGAAATAAAGCTATTAAAAAAGGAATTTATTGAACGGAACATTGTTTCGTCAAATACTATAGCTATTTTTGAGGAACAAATCGCATCACTTCAAATAATCCCCTTTCAAACAGCATTAAACTTGTATTTATTAGAAAAGGCGTTAGAAACTGGTGAGATAGGATGGGAAGAAGGAAAACAAGTAGTTCAAACCTTAAATGATCATTCTTCGAAATTGGAACTACCTGCTTATTTAGTTGTTTTAAGAAAAATGGGTATTGTAACTGTCTTACTTGTTGGCAGCAGTAATAATTTTTATGTGGACGATAAGACAAAGGTAGCTATACATCTAAATATCGAAAAGGTTATGGATGAATTACTTAATAATTTAGTGATTGGGGGTTTTTAGGATGACAATTGATAAGCCTTCCAATTTAAAGTTGGTTGGGGAAGGTAGTGCCTCTGGAGGAGTTTATGAAACTATTCGGGTTACCGGTCAGGGAAGTATTATTGGAGATGTTTCAAGTAAAAAGGCGAAGATCGTGGGCGAATGTACAATAAAGGGAAATGCAGAGGTAGAACAATTTTCAATAATAGGTAAGGGGGAAATAGAAGGAGATATTTCTTGTGAACAGTTGAAGTTAACCGGTGATATACAGATAAAGAATAAGTTTAAAGCTAGTCACGTACATGCAAGGGGCTATATAACTTCAAACGGGAATATTGAAATAGAAAAAATGAATATTAAAGGTGGATTCAATATTAATGGCATGCTTAATGTGGGTGAACTGAAAATAGATTTACAGTTGGCGCCAAGCTTTGTTCGTGAAATTGGAGGAGAAAAAATCACGATTACTAGGAGAAGTCTTGTTAATAGGTCAAGTACTCTCGAAGTGGAGTTAATTGAAGGCGATGAAATCTATCTCGAATATACTTCAGCACAGATGGTACGGGGAGATGTCATTGTTATCGGTCCAGGATGTCACATTAACCAAGTTGAATACCGATCGTCGTACAAAAATAAACAGAAATACTCAGAAAATATAAAAACAGTGGTACAGATTTAGAGGAAATGGGAGGGGAATGAATTGACTACACAAGAAAAAGGGAACTTAGTATTATCTGGAAACGGTGAAACAGCAGGTGGAACATTTGAAAAAGTTGTGATTAATGGTAGTGGAATTGTCAATGGACATATTGAATGCAATGAATTTAGGTGTAATGGATCTGCGAGAATTAATGGAAATATAAAAGCTCAAAATACAATAATAAATGGAAGTACAAAGGTACTTGGAGATGTTGTTTCAAAGAAAATGGAGATTCACGGACATTCAACAATAGAAGGAATGGTAAACTTTGGAGAACTAGAAATCAATGGACACACTAAAATAAAAAGTAGTATCAAGGGTGAAAAGCTATCCTTGGAGGGCATTACAAAAATCGAAGGTGATTGCGAAGTTGAAACAGCGTATTTAAACGGAGCATTTACGATAACTGGATTGCTAAATGCGGATGAAATTTCAGTACAATTGCATGGAAGGTCATCTGTAAAAGAAATCGGTGGAGAAAAGGTTACTGTTAAAAGAGAAAATAGAATTTTATTCATATTTGAAAAGTTAATAAAGCCTTTGAGCAAAGAACTTCAGGTGGATCTCATTGAAGGTGACATTCTTAACCTAGAATATACGAAGGCAAATACGGTACGAGGGAATCATATCGTTATCGGACCGGGATGTAAAATTGGGGTCTTGGAGTATAGTGGCGACCTTCATCTATCAGATGAGGCTATAGTCAAAGAGAAAGTTAAGATATAAAGGTGTACGATTCTACCGTATTATTATTTATCAAACAATACCTGTTCCCTAAAGAGAATCAAGCAAAATATGTTTAAAACCAAATAGCTACGTTCATAAAGATAATAGTATATTCTCCAAAGAGGTGTCTTTATGATCGAGTTTCTGCAAGAGCTTTTCCATTCCAATAATCAATTAGTGACTTTTATCATTGGTGTAGTCTTTATATTTATAATCGTTTCAATCGTTCGCTCTATATTTCGAATGGCACTTCCATTTGTTGTCATTGGACTAGTAATGGTTGTTTTTCTTGGACATTCTCCTGATGATGTGATGAATAAAGGGAAGCAGTTTATTGCTCAAGGCTCTAATTTGATTCAAGACCTTTTGCCATTTATTCAGTCAGGTGACGGGGAAAAGGAGGGGGATCTTTCGGAAACACCTCCAGGGTTTGCTCCCTTTTCTGAGGAAGATGAAAACAAAGAAATTTTTAAAAATGATGAGAATGAACTTGAGATAAATAAGTTTTAATTAGTCGTTATCGATGCCCCACAAACTGTATACAAAGAAAAGAAATCCTTTTTTCCTCCATAAGGTTTCATTATAATTAGTGAAGAGGTGAAAGCTTATGGCACGTGAACGGAAATTTTCCAATGAAGAACTGTTTCAGTTAGTAAAGAAAATGCTTCTTCAACATGGATATGAAGGATTCCATTTTGGCCTGTTAGCAGAGCAACTGGATGTTTCAAGAGGAGCCTTATATAAATATTACGAAAACAAAGATGAGTTAATTACGGATTTTATGCTGTATGAAATGCAGTTATTTATTGGAGATTTAGCTCAGATAGAAAATCAGGGAGACTTTGAAGCCCGGTTTGATTTCTTAATGAAACTTATTTTTGATAAAGCAGAAGTTCATCAACTCATTACGGTTGTCCAACAAATGGGATCTAGTTCAAATGAAAAAGCAAAAGAAAATAAAGAACAGTTAGAAAAGCTTCCTTTAGAAATGTATCGATATCTGCAAAACTTTATTTCATTTGGGAAAAGGGAAGGCAAACTTAAGGAACATATTCCTGATAGTGTCATGCTCGGATTGATATTTCAATCCATAGCCATTCCAAATCATTTTGGTTTACCAAAGTCGGTTTGGGTGGATTCAATCAAGGAAATCATTAGTAAAGGAATGTTTGCACATTCATAATTGACACAACTGTCACTTACGCTTGATAATAAGGGTGGCAATTGTGTTTTTATTTTTATTCAAAGTTACACTTGTGTCACTATAAATTTTAACTAAGGGGAGAAAAGCATGAAATCAATTCTCAAGGTAATTACTGACCGAGTTTCCACCAGAAAAGGAACATGGGTTACATTAGGTGTTTGGGTCATAGTAACAGTCCTTCTTGCCATACTTGCACCGAGTGCGAAAGATTACGAATCATCCAATATTACTTCATTACCTAGTGATGCAAAGTCAGTTATTGCTCAAAATAAACTTGATCAATATTTTAAAGACAATGACGGAACTCCGGCGATTCTCGTTTTTCAATCAAGCGACGACAAGATAGTGAATGTATCTGAATTAGAGTCATTTATCAAAGAGGTTCAAAAGGTAGAGGGAGTTAAGGAAATTGTTCCAATAACTACTTTGCCACCACAAGCCACAGAAAGCTTCTTTTCCGAAGATAAGAGTACAGTCATCCTGCCGGTTACTTTTGAGGCTGACTTTGAAGCGAAAGAAATGAGGGCCTCTCAAGAAAAGATGATGGAGATTACTGAGGAATCTACGGATTTGACGTTAAAGATAACCGGACCAGCTGGTATTGCTGTAGACGCTCTTGATTTGTTCTCGCGAGCAGATGTTGTGCTCCTTTTATCAACTGTTGGCCTTATCCTTGTATTGTTAATAGTAATCTACCGTTCACCTCTACTTGCTTTAATCCCACTTCTTGCTGCCGCATTTGTCTATGAAGTGGTGAATCAAGTGCTTGGTCTAATGGGGAAAGCGGGTTTACTTATTAACAACCAAACATTTTCAATCATGACGATTTTATTATTTGCAGCAGTCATTGATTATTCATTATTTGTCTTTTCTCGCTATCGAGAGGAATTGAAAACGTATGATAGTAAGCATGAAGCCATGAAAGAAGCAATGAGGGAGACGGGATTACCAGTTTTCTTCTCTGGTGGTACAGTCCTTGCCGCAATGTTGGTATTATTCTTCGCAGAATTTGGGGATTACCGAAATTTTGCACCTATTTTTGCAACGGCAATGCTTATTATTATGTTAGCTTCGGTCACATTAGTTCCTGCCCTTTTTACACTATTCGGAAGAAAATCGTTCTGGCCTAAGATTCCTAGAGTTGGGGAGGAATCAGTTAAAGCAAATTCTTTCTGGAGTAAAATTGGTCGAATTGTAGTAAAGAAGCCAGTTGTTTCAACTGTAGCAATTGGGATTATCTTGGTAATTTCGGCATTAAATATGTTCAATCTGAAGTACGAGTTTGATACAATGAAGTCCTTTCCTGAGGATATGCCATCTAGGATCGGGTATGAAATATTAGAAGAGAAGTTTGAAAAGGGAGATTTAGCTCCAACAACTGTCTTGTTAGAAGCTTCTGAGCAAGTGACGATGGAGCAACAGGACGTAATCATGAAAGAGCTGAAGAAACAACCCCTTGTTAGCAGTGTTCGTCCAAGTGGTGTAACAGAAGACCAAAAAGTAGTTCAATTTACGCTTACTTATACAGAAAGTCCATACGATAGTGAAACGATGGATGCGTTGGAAAAAACGAGAGACAATTCGAAGCAAATTGTAAAGGATGCAGGTCTTGAGGGTGAGCTTTACTTTGCTGGCGAAACAGCCAACCGAATTGACGATCGTGCAACGAATAACAGAGATCTCATCGTAATTGTTCTATTAGAGTCTATTCTCATCTTTGCTATGCTTATTGTAATGACAAAGTCGTTCAAGCTACCTTTATATATGATGGGGACCATTTTATTATCGTTCCTGGCAGCTGTTGGGTTAGGGATGTTCCTGACAAACCTATTTTTTGATATTGATACAGTTAGTAACCGCGTCCCACTTTACTCCTTCGTCTTTTTAGTGGCGTTAGGAATTGATTATAATATCATTCTTATTTCAAGGTTTATGGAAGAAAGAAAAATTCACCCTGTTAAGAAAGCAGTTGAAATTGCTGTAGCCAATACGGGCGGTGTTATTTCTTCAGCAGGAATCATTCTAGCTGCTACCTTTGCCGTGTTAATGACTCAACCGATTCAACTATTATTTGTATTTGGCTTTATTGTTGCGGTCGGGATTTTATTAGACACCTTCTTAATTCGAGGGATTTTATTACCCGCATTACTTGTTTTGTTTGAAAAAGATTCGTCTATGCAAAAAGGTCAGCAATAAGGAAAAGAGCCAGTCACAAGTTCCGGTGACTGGCTCTGTTTTATGCTTCCATACTTTGTTCGTTTGCTAATTGTGTTCGTTGTTTCTTAGATTTTTTGAAATGTAAAAGCTCATAAATCACTGGTATGACAACAAGAGTAAGTAGGGTTGCTGCTGCTAATCCACCAATAACAACAACAGCTAAGCTTTGTGACACAAGGGCACCTGTCTCTGCTTTTTTAAACAAAAGTGGGAGCATAGCGCAAATGGTTGCAACGGCTGTCATTAAAATCGGACGCATTCTCGTTGCAGTTGCCTCCACAATCGCTTCCCGAATGATCATTTTTTGTTCGTTTTGTTTAATACGGTCTAACAATACAATTGCATTCGTGACGACGATACCAATCAGCATAAGGGCACCCAATAGAGCGGTTATATCCACAGGAATTCTGCTAATCACTAGTCCAAGCACAGCACCAATCGCTGCAAGTGGAAGGGAGAATAGAATAGCGATAGGAGCTCTTACTGTTTTGAAAGTAATCACCATGATTAAGAAAACAGCTCCGATGGAAACAATCATGGTCATAAATAAATCAGAGAAGTCATTCGCTTGTTGAACACTAGCTCCTCCAACAAAAATTTCAACATCATCAGGAAGTTTGATTCCGCCAGTTCCCTGAACACCAAATATAGCTTCATTCATTTCTTTTGAGATTTCGGAAATGCGTGCAGAATCAATATTTGCAGTTACTCGAACATATTGGTCCCCATCTTTATGGAAGACACTCGTTGATTCTTCACGTTTCGTAATCGAAGCAATCTCAGAAACAGGGACTAAGCCAGTTTGAGTAATAACAGGGATATCATTAATCTCATCAGCTGTAGCTGGAGATAGCATTGGTTCCAATAATACAGGCGTATCTTGTTGATCTAGTTTTATCATGCCAATTGGCATAGCATTCAGCATGGCAGCCACAGCTTGAGCTGTTTGTTCAGAGTTTACTTTACTTGAGTCCACTTCAAGTGAAAAGACCGTTTTCTTTTCTTCAAAATTGGTAGAAACTTTTTCAACACCATCAATACCCGAAATCTCATCCTTCACTTTTAAAGCTGTTTCTTCTAGATTATCTAAGGAATCCCCCATCACATCGATGGTGATTTGGGAGGATGAACCAGACATCATCGAGCTTGCTGAAACCGTAAGCTCGGCATCGCTATAATTCTCTTTTTCACCTTCAATCAGTTTGATCACTTGATCCGTATCGTTTTTATCTTTAAGAATAATAGAAAAGCTTGTTGCTGTTGGTGATTTTACATCTCCGTATTGAGCAGCTTCGGCAGAATTCCCCATTTGAGTAAAGTTATGTTCAACCTCTTCTTGCTTAAGAATGAACTCCTCTAGTTTGAGGGAGCCTTCCTTTACCTCGTCAATAGGAGTATTATTCGGGTACGTTAGATTGGCCACGATGAAATCAGAGCTTGAGTTATCAATGGCACCTTTCGGCAGCGTTACGTAGGTTACAATCGAGCCAGAAAAAACAAATAGTGCTAGGAGAAGGACTGCCCATTTATGATTGAGTGACCAAGTTACTAGTTTAATGAACTTTACCGCTGGCTTATGTTCAGGTAGCTTTGTATTTTTTAGCAGTCCTGCGCTCATGAGTGGGACAACGGTTAAAGCTACTACTAATGAAGCGAGCAGAGAATAGGTAATCGTTAATGCAAATGGAAGCATTATATCCTGAAGTGATCCACTTACAAGACCAATTGGTAGAAATACTGCCACGGTTGTTAGGGTTGACGATGTGATGGCTGTTCCTACTTCTTTTGTTGCCTCTATGACTAAAGGTACTGAGAATTTTTCTTTTTGCATTTTGCGGAATATATTTTCTATTACTACGATACTATCGTCTACTAGACGACCAACAGCTACTGCCACTCCCCCTAAAGTTAGAACATTAAGTGTAATTCCTGAGCGTGACAGGAGGAATAATGTAAAGGCTAGGGACAATGGGATAGACACAATTGTAATAAAGGTGGAGCGAATGTTTCTTAGGAAAAGCATAATAACAATCGTTGCAAACAATGCTCCAAGTAACACTTCCTTCATCATTGTGTGTACAGAGTTTTCAACCATATCTGTTAAGTCTAAAACCACTGTAGTCTCCGATTGGCTAAACTTCTCGTTTAGTTCCTTAATTGATTTATCGAGCTCTTTACTGATAGATACGGCATTAGATGCACTATCCTTTGTCACTATTAGGAAAAGACCATCTTCACCATTAATGTGATTCAACGTATCATTGGGTTCTTGTTTATCAACCGTTGCGATATCTTTTAAACTTACCCCTGGAGATACTTGTAAGTTTTTTAACTCTTCCAGACTATCGATACTGCCAATAACTTTAATATTACTTGATTTACCATCTATCGTTTGCTCTCCTACAGCCATCGATGAATTCTGTCCTTGTAACACGGTCATGATGGTTTGAAATGGAACCTGAGTTTGTGCAAGCTTTGCATTATCTATTTTCACAGATACATAGGAATTTGCTTCTCCCATGGTTTGTATATTAGCAATACCGTCAATATCTTTTAAAACGGGAACAATTTCTTTTTTTGCGAACTCCACATTTTCAGCCGTTAATCCGTCCTCGAACGTGATTGAAATCTGTGAGATTGGAATCATATTCGTATTTAGTTGAATAATATTTGGTTTTGACACGTTTGGTGGAAGGGTAAGCGTGCTTAGTGCATCCTGTACCTCTAGCTTCGCATCCTTCATATTGGTCTTGGAGTCGTAAAAGATATCAAGCTTTGAATATCCGTCTCCTGTAGTAGAATAGATATTCGTTTTACCTTTTACTCCTTCGAGTACCGTTTCCATTGGATTCGTCACTTGCTTTTCCATCGTGTCAGAGTCTGATCCTTGACCTAGCACAACGACTGAAACTTGTGGCTGGTCAGCTGCAGGAAAGAATTCCATAGGTAATGTGGTGTAGCTTAGGATCCCTAAGCCGAGGACCAAGATCGTAAGAATGGATACTGCAGCTTTGTTACGAAAGGCCCACCTTGTAAAAATAGACATTGTAAAATTTCTCCTCTCATGGTAAAAACTAATAATAATCACAAGATGTATCTTAACATAATTTGTTCATGACTAAGAACAGTCTCTAGACCGATACCGCAATACTTACAAAGACTTAATAAAAGGGTTTTCTTGAAGTTAATGAAAATTTTCTGTTAAGATTGTTCGTTTTATTGAATTATAAAGAATTAGGAATAATTGAAAGCTAATTTCACTGTGTTTGAAAATTAAGCGGAATAATTCCGGTTAAATTGGGAAATACTTATATTTCCTTAAAAATAAGAGGAGTTTTTCCGTTTATATTATCCAAATCGTTGAATTTGGTCATATTTAGAGCATTTAATCGGAATATCTCCGCTTATTTCTGCTTCATAGGATGCCCCTATATACATTAGCAGGAAATTCTCCGCCTATGACCTCTCATGGATACCCGACATCGATACGTTGAAGGCAGAAATGGTTTGCAAAATTCTTAATGAGCAAAATTCGTAATTCTCAATCCGAAGAATTAGTAATAAAAGCAAAAAGAGCAAGGGTATAAGCCCTTGCTCTACTTTTGTTATGCCTTTTTATGCCGTTGTTTCTTCTTTAGCAAATTCTATTTCAAATCCGAGATCTTGAAGCATTTTGTGGTCTGCCGTTGTTTCTTGCCCAGCTGTTGTTAAATAGTCACCCACAAAAATCGAATTAGCTGGGTACAATCCGAGAGGTTGAAGACTCCTAAGATTAACTTCTCGACCGCCAGAAATCCGAATTTCCTTCGATGGATTAATAAAGCGCATTAAGCAAAGAACTTTTAAGCAATAACGGGGATTTAACTCATTTACTCCTTGAAGGGGTGTACCATCAATGGCATGAAGGAAATTGACAGGGATAGAATCAGCATTCAATGCTTTTAGGCTTCTCGCCATGTCAATAACATCTTGTTGCGTTTCCTTCATACCAATAATAACTCCAGAGCATGGAGAGATACCTGCGTTCTTTACTAACTCGACTGTGTTTACTCGATCTTCATATGTATGGGAGGTAGTAATGGATTCATGGTGACTCTCTGACGTGTTAATATTATGATTGTATCTGTCGACTCCTGACTCCTTTAATCGCTTTGCCTGTTGTGGGTTGAGTAGCCCCAGGCAAGCACAAACCTTCAGACCGTATTTGTCCTTTATCTCCTCGACGGCAGAAGTGACAATATCCACTTCTTTGTCGCTTGGACCTCTGCCACTTGCAACTATACAGTACGTGCCGGCGTTTAGATGATAGGCGCGTTCGGCACCTTGTAGAATCGTTTCCTTATCCATCATTCGGTATTTTTGGATAGGTGCGCTTGAGATACTGGATTGGGCACAGTAACCACAATTTTCTGGACATAGTCCTGATTTGGTGTTGATGATCATGTTAAGCTTTACTTTGTTGCCGTAATAATGACTTCGTATCACATAAGCTGCCTGAAGGATCTCAAGCAGCTCATTGTCAGGACAAGTAAGGATATTTAACGCCTCATCATTCGTGAGCTCGTGGCCATTTAATACATCAAGAGCAAGTTTTTTCCAGTTATTCACCATGTATCCTCTCTTTCCGCTATTAAGCAGTTCTTTTTAAATGTTTGAAGCTACCCTTTGATAAAACTGTTTTTTCTAGTCTAATAGCAAGAATTGCAGCTAGTACTGTAAGAATAATATCTTTTGGCATTGGAACGACCATCCAAGACCAAGCCATTTGGTAAGTAAAACCTTCAGGTGCTGCCGCCCAAAGTTTGTATGCCGCGTACATCCAATTTGTTCCGAATACATAATTAATAACAAGCCCGACCATAGCAGCTGTGATGAAGCCAGAAAGGGATCTGTTCTTTTCTACGATTTTTCCTACTACAAAAACAGCAATAACATATGAAACGATAAATCCAAAGGTAGGACTCAAGAGAGTGGAAAAACCAGCTCCGAATTTGGCGAAAACAGGAACGCCCACTAATCCTACAAGCGCATAAACAGTCATGGAAATCGTCCCTAAACGACTACCAAGAATCAAACCTGCTAAAATAGCAAAAAAAGTTTGTAGAGTAATTGGAACTCCACCTACCACCAAAAATGGCACAAATGAGGTAATGTTTGCACCTACAGCCATTAATGCAACAAACATCGCTGCTAGTGTAAGATCAATTGTTTTTAATTTCATAAAAATATCCCCTTTATTTTTTTATATAAATAAAGAATAAATTTTCAGAGTCTTTTTTGTCAACTTAATATTTTTTAGGTTAACAAAAAAGTTATTCTTATCTATAGAAAAAACGAAGATTAGCCTTTGAGATTATCCTTTCAGAAAAGCTCAAAAAATTGTCATATTCCTTTTGTTAAATCATGTTTCTTTTTCCTCATAACCGTAGTAAAATACGCTTATAAAATGGAAGGGAAGAGAAGAGAAAGATGAAGTTTCCTAAAGATGTAATACTTGATTCTGTTGTTGAACGAAAAAACCACGAAGCCTATGGATTAGAATTTGTCCAAGAACTTGGAAATGATGATGCCGGTTACTCAGAAATGGTCGTTATCATTTTTAAATATAAAGATAAATACTACAGTGTAGATATCCAACATGTGAATGGTGAGAATAACTACGATCATTGGGACAAAGAGGTTGACTGCCCGGAAGTCGTTCGAAAGGAAGCCATACAATATTATTGGGAAGAAGTTAAACAATAAAAAATCGAAAGGCATCAAGATGGATTCTCATCTTGATGCCTTTTATTATTCCTTGACGGCAATGACACGAATTCGTTTATAATCCGCAATCCATTGATTATCGTGAAATAAGCTTGATTTTAGTTGATGTTCTATCCTTTTGATGATTTCCTCTTGCTTCTCCACATCTAATCCACGAAAAAAACTCAGTGCGAACATCTTTATCCAGTTCTTTAAACCATTCGGCCCTTCTAGGGGAGTTGGTCTATCATAGTGTTGGGCAAGTGTAACTCTAAAACCAACTGTCTCCATTAACGAAGAATATTCACCAATACTAGGATAATACCATGGGAAATCAGTTCTATGGCTATCTCTCCCTAATTGATGGCTAATTTCATCAATAATGGTTTGTACATTCCCTTTACCACCGAATTCTGCTACGAATCTTCCGCCTTGTTTTAAGCTTTTGTATATACATTCTAAAGCTTGCTTAGGTTGTGTTACCCAATGAAGAGTAGCATTAGAAAATACAGCATCAAATTCACTTGTATAAAGTAGTTCTGTTGCATCTTGGACGAAAAATGGTATTTCAGGATATTTTTCTAATGCTTGTGCAATCATATTATTTGATTTATCTACCCCTATCACTTGGGCCCCTTGTTCAAATAATCTTTTCGCCAAATCACCGGTTCCGCATCCTAAATCAAGGATTCGCTCTCCTTTGAGGGGGGCTAACAATTCAATGAGACTATTCCCGTATTTCGAGACAAATGAGTGATTTTTATCGTATAAGTTCGCATTCCATTGATCTGTTTGATGTGAAACATTCTCCATACCCAACTCTCCCTTGTTTGAATTATCGAAATTTTAACATATTTAAGCATATAAGAAAAATTTCCCAATCGAAATATGATATGGTATAAGATAAGCGGTAGAATTAAGGGGAAATTAATAAGTAATCATTTAAATAAAGGAGGAAAATCGATGTGAGTGATACTACAAAAAAGGAAGTATATTCTTGGTTTAAATCAATTGTGTTTGCATTTATTGTTGCTTTTATTTGTCGTCACTTCCTATTCTCGCCTGCGATCGTATACGGGGAATCTATGTTACCAACCTTTCAAGAGCATGACCGGCTGTTGGTAAGTAAAGTATCGGATATTCAACGATTTGATCTAATTGTATTTAACGCACCAGATTCTAATGAACGGTATATTAAAAGGGTAATTGGCTTGCCTGGAGATCAGATAGAAATGAAAGATGATACCCTTTTTATCAATGGGAACCCGGTGAAAGAACCGTACTTAGAGGATATAAAAAAAGATCTATATTTAGATAAATTAACTGGAGATTTTACACTTGAGGAGTTAACAGGAAATAGAGTCGTGCCTGATGGAGCGTTATTTGTTATGGGAGATAACCGGCTGCATAGTAAAGATAGTCGATTTTTTGGCCCAATTCCTATTTCATCTTTAATAGGAGAAGTGAAGTTGCAGATTTATCCTTTAAGAAAATTAGGTATGCCGGAATAACTATTTAGTGAAAGTATAACTCGTTCCAAAGTGGAAATTTTAGAGGAAATGCTAAACCTTATCGTGATTTAAATAATTAAATAAACCAAGAAGCACTTCGAAATATGGAAGTGCTTTTTATGTGGAAAATAAAAACTGTGTTAGAAAATGTAACATGAGTGTTGGGGGAGTTTTGTAATCCATATATACTTAAACCAACATAGATCATCATCAAAATTACATAAAGGCTCTCTAAGCAGTATCGGTGAGAGCAAAAAGCTGTCTAGGGTTCCGTTGGTTTAGTGTATGATCCACCCCTTACACTAGTATCAAGTCTGGTCCAAGAGAGAGCGTATAGAATTTTTTTTCTATATACACGGAAGGATAAAAGCCTGGGAGATTCATTCTCTCAATCTTTTATCCTTCTTTTATTTTTTCAAAAACAAAATCTAACAATGAGGTGAAGAGAATGAGAAAAATGAAGTTTGTATTTTTAGCAGTCGTATTGGTTGGAACAATGGTCTTAAGTGCTTGTGGAAGTTCAACAAAAGAAACCTCTGGAAGTGAATCCAGTGGCAATACCGTTAAGATTGGGTTTAGTGCCCTACCTAGCTGGTACTTATGGCATCTTGTGGATCAAAAGGGATTCTTTGAAAAGTATGGTGTTGATGTTGAATTGGTCTATTTTCCAGTCTATGCTGACTCTTTATCGGCCTTAAATACAGGAAAAATCGATGGAAATACTCAAGCGTTGTTAGATGCGATTCCCCCTTTAGATAAAGGAATTGATTTAAAAACCATTTTTATTACGGATAATTCAATCGGTGGCGATGGAATTGTTGCGACAAATGATATTCAATCGGTTGAAGATTTAAAAGGAAGATCTGTAGGTACGGAACTAGGAACGATTGAACACTTCTTCCTACTGACTGCTCTTGAAGATGCAGGTATGACGGAATCTGATGTGAAATTCACAAACCTGACTGTACCAGATGCAGGGAATGCTTTTCTATCCGGAAATATTGATGCAGCTGGACTTTGGGAGCCATTCTTAAGCAAAGCAGTTGCCAAGGAAGGAACACATAAACTGGTTACTTCTGCTGATTATCCTGGGTTAGTATCTGACGTGTTTGTTGTTCGAGATGATGTTACGAAAGAGAAGAAAGAAGAGTTACAAAGAATAGTAAATGCTTGGTTTGATGCAGTTGACTACTTGGAAAAGAATCCGGAAGAATCCATTGACATTATTGCAAAAGAGGCTGGTATTACTAGTGAAGAGTTAACAGAAGGATTTAAAGGGTTCAAAATGTTTTCTCCTGAAGATAATCTTGCATCCTTTAAAGAAGGAAACAGTTATGATTCATTCTATTATACCGCAGAAAAAAATGCAGAGTTCTTAAAGAGACAGGATTATGTGGATGAAATACCTGACTTCTCCGATTTTGTTGATTCGTCCTTTGTTGAAAATGTTTCAAAATAATAAGAATAGAAAGGATGAGTGAAATGAATCTACCAAAAAATAGAACAATTAGAAGCTTAACTTCTATACGTGAAGAGGTACCAAAAAAATGGTATTTGTTTGGAGTATGTATTACCTTTCTATTACTCTTCCTATTCTGGGGCGGTATTAGGTTTATTAACATCGTTGATGAAGTCTTCCTCCCAACCCCAAATGGAGTGGTCCTTTCGTTAGCACAATCTTTTGGAAGCGCAGAGTTTTGGGAGCATATTGGAATAAGTGTGTATCGCGTATTTATGGGGTTTTTACTGGCTTGTGTGATTGGTATTCCGCTTGGAATATTGGCTGGAACCTTTAAATTCGCAGAATCATTTATTTTACCAATGTCAGAGTTTATCCGATATATGCCTGCAGCAGCCTTTATTCCTCTTATCATGGTTTGGGCAGGAATTGGGGAAACAGCCAAGATTTTGGTGATCTTCATTGGTTGTTTCTTTCAGCTCATCTTGATGGTGGCGGATGATACCAATCGTATTAGCAAAGATTTGCTGTACGCTTCTTATACTCTCGGTGCGAACCGAAAGCAAGTGATTTTTAAAGTCATCATCCCTGCGTTACTGCCAAAACTCATGACAACCCTACGTCTGATTATGGGTTGGGCTTGGACTTATTTAGTCGTTGCTGAGCTGGTGGCAGCGAATAATGGACTTGGATATTTCATTATGAAGGCACAGAGATTCTTAGATACAGAGTCTATCTTTGTGGGGATTATTGTCATTGGCTTATTAGGGCTAATCATTGATAGAGCATTTGCGATTGCGAATAAAAAGTTATTTCCTTGGGTGGAAGGTGGAAATTAAATGGTTACTATTGTACAGCCAAAAGTGGTAGTTGATCCGGTTGACATTGAAATTGAAATCAATGGATTATCAAAAATCTACGAAACGAAAAACCGTACGTTCCAAGCTTTGGAGGATGTTTCTTTATATGTGAAAAATGAGGAGTTTGTTTCCATTTTGGGACCATCTGGCTGTGGGAAATCAACGATTCTTCGTATATTAGCTGGTCTAGAAGAAGCAACGTCTGGGTCAGTTAAAGTATCGGGTGAGGAAGTACAAGGTCCAAGCGTCAAGAGGGGGATGGTCTTCCAATCTTATACCCTTTTTCCATGGTTGACCGTTCGTGAGAATATTGAATTTGGTTTGAAGTTAAAAGGTGTTAGCTCGAAGGAACGGAAAGAAATCTCAGATAAATACTTAGAACTTGTTGGTCTTGAGCGGTTTGCCAATTCTTATGGAAAAGAATTATCAGGTGGTATGAAGCAGCGTGTTGCCATTGCCCGTTCGTTAGCAAATAACCCAGAGGTATTGTTGATGGATGAACCGTTCGGCGCACTCGATGCACAAACGAAGCAGTCCATGCAGCAGTTGCTATTAGATATTTGGAAAAAAGAAAAAACAACCATTGTCTTCATTACCCACGACATTGATGAATCGATCTTTCTTTCCCAACGAATTTACGTAATGGATGCTCGCCCGGGAAAAATAAAGGAGGAAATCAACGCTGATCTTCAATTATTTAAAAATGGTGAACTAGTAGAAGTGGACCGATTTATGAAACTAAAGAAACATATCATTACACTACTGAAGCATTGATGATGATGGTCAAAAGGAGGGAAAAGAGGATGACACACGTTTGGTCGACCATTCTTTCTCCTGGTGGAAAATGGTCAGGGTTTATTAAACGAGGGAAGATTATTCGGTTTACTGCACTTGAGGAAGGTGCGAATGTATCCATTCTTTTTTATAACGCGAGGGACTTAGCCGAGCGCTATGTTATGTCTGATACTCTAAAGTCTCAGTTTACAAGCCATTTAACAAAAGGTCATGTTCTTTTAAGTGATAATGGCCGAGTGTTGGCAAGTTTTGTAGAAGACAGTGTTGGCTGGCATGATCCAATCGCTGGATGTACAACTCGTGAGAAAACGGATGCAAAATATGGAGTAACCACCTATCAAATGCAGCGAAATGAGTGGTTTCGAAGTGGTCGAGAAAACTTGATTACCGAGCTTGCACGAAATGGCTTGGGGGCACGTGATTTAGTACCAGTAGTCAATTTATTTTCTAAAATAGCTACAGATGAAAATGGTCAATTAACATTCAAAAAAAATCATTGTCCAAGAGGTGCTACCGTGACCTTGAGAACGGAGATGGATCTGTTAGTTGTCCTTTCTAATACACCTAATCCTCTAGATCCAAAGACAGAGTATCCGGCTGTACCTGTCAAAATGGAGGTTCACACTTCACCATCAGTAGAAGAGGATGACATCTGTGTTAATAATCGTCCAGAAAATCGTCGTGCATTTGAAAATACATGGGCTTATTACGCTTTATACTGATACTTTTCCCTGAAGGAGGACAAATAAATGCCTATTCTAACGAAAGTGGAAAGTCCACGTAAGGCTAAGGATGCGATATATAGTGAAACCATCTTGGCTGGAAAAGGATTTATGAAAAAGCTTCTACCCGGACAAGTAATAAGAATTGAAGACATAGAAGGAAACCAATCAGTGGATGCTTTGTTTTATGATGCGGAGAATCCTGATGATCACTATAGTACAGTTTTAACTATTGCTGAGCAGGAGAATATGTACCTAAATACCGGTTCGACCCTACTTGCGGAATCAGGTAAAGAGCTTGTCACCATCGTTGCAGATACGGTTGGTTGTCATGATGCATGGTTTAGTTTTTGTTCTGCACAAAGCAATACGGTCCGATACGGACATGACAAAATTGATATGCATAACTGCCGTGATACCTTTTTGCTTTTGATGGAAGAAAATCATGCGAGATATACAAAAAGGGATCTACCACCAAGCGTAAACTTCTTTTGTATTGTACCATTTACTCAGGATGGTGCCATTGAATTTGTTGATGGTATTTCTGCTCCAGGAAGTTATGTTGAGCTAAAAGCTAAATGTAGCACAATGGTTCTCCTTAGCAACTGCTCACAGCTAAATAACCCATGTAATGACTATAACCCAACACCTATTAAAGTCTATATTTGGTAATCGTAGACTGTTAGGTAGTGTTGCTTTCTCAAATGACCTTTTTAACGGAAGTGTAATACATCAAAAGGAGGAATTGTTCTGGAGAAATTGATTGATTTAAACTGTGATATGGGCGAAAGTTTTGGCCTGTATAAATATGGTGCTGATGTGGAACTTATGCCATTAATAAGCTCTGCTAATATTGCGTGTGGTTTTCATGCAGGGGACCCACATGTTATGCGGGAATCTGTTGAGTTGGCAACTCAATATGGTGTAAGGGTTGGAGCACATATAGGATTACCCGATAGACTAGGCTTTGGGCGTCGTGAAATGAAGGTTAAACCACAGGAGATATACGATTATACTCTTTACCAGCTCGGAGCTCTTGCTGGTTTTTTGCAAAAAAGTAATACATCATTGTCTCATATAAAACCGCATGGTGCTCTTTATATGATGACA
Organism: Bacillus sp. Y1; assembly: GCF_003586445.1. Taxonomy (NCBI): domain Bacteria; kingdom Bacillati; phylum Bacillota; class Bacilli; order Caryophanales; family Bacillaceae; genus Bacillus; species Bacillus sp. Y1. Next base: position 1,001,794 of record NZ_CP030028.1, read on the forward strand.
GCTGAAAAAAGAGAGTTAGCGGAAGTAACGGTGGAAGCCGTGTTGGACTTCAATCGTGAAATTGAGATCTATACATTACCTAATTCAGAGCTTTATCATGCGGCAAAAGAAGCAAAATTAAACGTAGTGAGCGAATATTTTGCTGATCGACCATATGTAAATAATTATGTGAAAATGTTCGGCTGGACGTTAGAGGAAATCGGACAGCCAAACGAAATGGCCAAAAGGGCTTTGCAATTGTTGGAGGAAAGCCCAGTTGAAACGATTTGTGTGCATAGTGATACACCTAATGCACCAGCAATTATGAGATCGGTTCGAGAAGCCTTATTAGAAAATGGCTGGCAAATAGGAAGGAAATCGCTAATAGTTAAGTAAGTTGAAAATTCCTTCTATATGAAGATAATAAACAAATAACAAGCACCAAAGTATAATTGCTAATATGAGAAGTGAGTGTTTAAATAGTTTCATCATAGTATTAGTTTGAGAAGTAATGTTTGAAATATTCCATGCTACATGCGGAATTTAACAGAACTTGAATGATAAAAAGGTGTCAGCTAGGGATGCTGACACCTTTTTGATGTATCTATTTTTTCACTTGTTTAAATACCCATTCAATCATTTCTTTATTTTCATAAGCTGGTACCCATGAACCATGGTTATATCCAAGCTCTGCTGGATACTCTGTATAAATTGGATTTCCACCAGCATTCTGAATCGCTGCTACAATGTTTTGTGAGTAAGATACCGGGATGATAATGTCATCTACTGCATGGAATGCCCAGATTGGTTTATTCACTAGCTTAGAGGATTGAGCTGGATCTCCACCACCAGCAATTGGTACCATGGCAGCAAATAGATCAGGATATCTTATGTTCAGATTGAACGTACCAAATCCACCTTGAGACAATCCAGTAGAGTATAGTCGGTTGCTATCAATATTGTACTCATTTCTAACTTTTTGAAGAATATTATAGGCAGTTTCTAAGTCTTTGGAAAACTCGAACACTCTGTTTAGACTAATATTGTTATTTGTGTCTCTAGTGATTCCAAACCCACCATCGTGTACATTACGTGCTTGAGGGGCAAGGACAAAGGCTGGATTCTTTGCTTGATTTTCAGGAGCTGCCCAGATCACAGCACCATCATTGGCTAGGATTTGCTTTTCGTTATCAGTGCCTCGCTCTCCGCCTCCATGTAGGAATAGAACTAGCGGGTACGATTTTGAAGGATCATAATTTTCTGGTACATAAAGGCGATAAGGCATGTCATTGTAGGTGAAACTTAAGAATTTTGAAGCAATGGCTTCTTTTGTTGTGAATGTATAAGTGAACGAGGATACCGAACTTATCGTTTCTCCGTTACTAACTTCTAATGCTTTGCTATTAGCATTCCCACGAATGGCAATGGCTTTCACAGTGGTATCTTTGGTAACTGTAATGGGTGCAGAATATAAGTTACTATCTTTTGAAGGTGTTGATCCATCCAGTGTGTAATAGATATTTACACCTGGTGTTGAGGATTGTAGTTCAACTGTTTGTGACTTGTAATATGTACCTGATTCAATGGAGGCTTCTGGTGAAGCAATTTGACCGTTTGAATTTAGTTGCTTTGCTTGTCCTATAGGTGCAAATGCTTGAAATGCGAGGACGACTAAAAGTAGTGCGCATATGCCTTTCATTACTAATCTCTTCATGAATTCTTCCTCCTATTAACATAGTAAAATACAAGGCTAATCATAGATTATAAGCGCTTTCATAAAAAGATAGCCTTTTTCCTTTTTTCTTAGGAAAAAGTTTGCAAATCCTTTTAAAACAAGAAAGAGCTACATTTTCATGTAGCTTCTTCATAAAAAAGGGTTCTATTCTCCTGGTAGTTAAGCCTCAATTTTTTTCACTCCATACCCAGCGATCCAAATGATGCAACCGCATAAAAGGGAAGCCCACCAAGAAAGGGAAAAGGAAGGTCCAATCTCTGGCATCAGTTTGCTTGCAACAATGATTAAAGCCATTGATACACTCCCGAAAATACCTGCCTTAATCATATCCTTTTTATTATTCGGCTTTTCAAGGAAGAGTGAGTCCTTAATAATTTTAAAAATATACCAAACTCCAAAGGATATACTAGCTAATATAACACTAAGAACAATGATAGAGGTAAGAGGATATACCGTCGTTGTTATTTCTTTGAATTGAGATCCGATCAGAATAACGATAGAACGCATGATTAACATATAACTTATAACATTTAATGCGAGACCACTTATGAATGGAAGTACCTGGCGCTTTTTTTCCTTTGGAAGGTTTTCAATAATCTCATCAGCATACTGCTTAGGATTGGGTCCAAAGATATCTTTAGCTGTTTTACCTTCGTTTTGAGCCTCTAATAAATGGTCGAGCATTTCCATTAACACTTCCTCGGACTGTTGCTCCGAGAGGGTTAGTTGCAGTCGAATGTATACTAACATGTCACCATAATATTTTTCATTTTCTTTGGTTAACCTTTCGCGCTTTCGATTATTTTCTTCAATCAGTTGCTTTGCTTTCATTATTAATCCTCCTTTGAAATAAAGAATGAATGGGGAGAAAAACCTGCTCCCACTCTAATGCGATGGTTTCTAGCGCCTCTTTTCCAGCATCTGTTAGATAATAATACTTTCGATTAGGTCCAGATTCAGACGGCTTCATTTCTCCCCGAATGAGGCCGTTTTTTTGAAGGCGAAGAAGAACAGGGTAAATGGTTCCTTCACTCACATCACTTAAACCAATGTCTTGAAGCTTTTTAGAAAGTTCATAACCATACACAGCTTCCTTCTCAATTACCGCTAAAACACAGCCATCCATAATCCCTTTTAATAACTGACTTCGAAAAGACATAAAGCATACCCACTTCCTGGTACATTGCATAACAAGATAGCTTTAGAAAAAAACAACTACTTTGTTATACATGGTAGTTACCTTTATTGTAAGTAATTGGTTTTTGTTTGTCAATATTTAAAAATCCCCCCTCTCTGCACTAAGATTATTTATATACAAGAATAGGGGGGATTTTGTGATTAAGGTGGTGTTAATGTTAAGGGCAGTATGGATACGGGTATGATTGAAGTTTGGAAGAAGGATGTTCATTGGGAAGAGGTTTTGGCAGACTATATAATTACAGACTTACAGGAGCTAATTGATTTGGTCGATACTTTGAATATGGAGAAAAGAAGGGACGCTTAAAGATCCCTTCTTTTATTTATTCTATTTTTACCATTATCTTGTCGATTGCATGATAGCCATAGCCTTTTCGATTCCAAAAGGGCTTTTTTGGTTGAACACGATTATCCGAGTCGGTAGCTCTAGACATAATGGTGTATTCACCTTTTTTCTCAGCTCTCCAGTGATAGTACCAAGTAGTCCAAGGATAACCATTAGGGTCCAAGGTTTCTATGTTTGCATCGTACCACGATCCTCCATTGTCAGTACTAATTTCAACCTTTAGTATATGTCCTTGGCCAGTCCAGGCTATTCCCCTTATTGTGTGTGTGCCCGTTTGTAAAATATCTCTATCCAGTGGCTGCTGAATCGTTGAATTTACATGGATTGTGGTCACTGGAACAGCTTCTTTGTTGCTTTCTTTGTACGGGTAATATACATAATCAATCGTTTGAAAGGGACCTGTAAATGGAGAATCAGTAACGATTATTTGCTTAATCCATTTAACCGAGGCCATAGCATACCACTGTGGAACAATTAGTCTTAAAGGAAAGCCGTGCTTAAAAGGGATAGGTTTGCCATTAAATTCATAAGCAATAATCGTGTCTGGATGAAGAGCTTTTTCTAAAGGAAGACTTCGAGTGTAAGAGACTAATTGATCAGTGTCTTTACGCTCCCCATAATCAAATCCTTCAACAACTACTTCAAAAGCACTTTCTTTTATACCTGCAAGTTCTAGTACATTTCTTAATGGTACACCTTTCCAAAGTCCTTGGCTCACCGCCCCTTTTTCCCACTGCTCACCAAACACTTTCGGCTCGAAAAAGCTTCGCTTATTCCCTGAACATTCAAGAACTACCTTTACCTGTTTTGAGGGCAATTGGGTTAGTTGTTGTAATGAAAAAAACAATGGTTTTTTCACATGACCACTAACGGGCAGCCAGTAGCTAGAGTATGAGAGCGCTGGGTAGGAAAAGTGATTGCGTCTATAGAAAAGTCGAGAAGAAGTGGTGTCGCTGTCTAGAAAGGAGATGGGTGACTCTTGATTCTCAGGATGAAGGCTTTTGGTTATTAAATAAGGTTTTGCACTAGGTTGGAAGTGATTATTCATCTGTCTCCTCCAAATTTAATAGATTGTTTTGTAAAGAATATGTGGCTACCGAATGAAATAGTCTTTTGTGGCTGTAAAGACCTTGTTTTTACGAAGACATTTTGGCAGTATAAGAGAGGGTTAAAACTAGTTTGATCGGAGGAATACAAATGGCTAACTTGCCAAATTGTCCAAAGTGCCAATCGGAATACACATACGAAGATGGTACATTGTATATTTGTCCAGAGTGTGCACATGAATGGACAACAGATAGTGAAATAAGTGAAGAGCAAAAGGTCGTGAAGGATGCAAACGGGAATGTACTAAACGATGGTGACACTGTTTCAGTTATTAAGGATCTAAAAGTAAAGGGATCGTCATCAGTGATTAAGATCGGTACGAAGGTGAAAAATATTCGTCTTGTCGAAGGCGATCATGATATTGACTGTAAAATTGATGGATTTGGTGCGATGCAATTAAAATCGGAATTTGTAAAGAAAATATAGCATAAGAATTGATTGATTAAAGCCGTATAATACATATTTGTGGTATTTACTGGATATATAAGGATATACTAGTAGGAAGGGAACATCCATATGGTCTTCTAGTTCTCATTTGTAGAAGGCAAGAGACCCTTAGGAAGGATGGCCAAAAATGACTGTAATCGGTTACCAAGCTCAAGTAGCAGATGGAATTAGAAAAAAAGGAATCAAAAGAGTGAACTCCTTTTTTAAAACACCTGAAGAAGCAGTAGAAGAGGCTTTTTCTTTAAAGGAAAAGTTGGATTTAAGATACAAAAATAAAATCAAGTGGGATTATAGTAAGAAAATTACAGGCACACTTGAAAAAATGAAGATCCTAAAGGGGTACTTAGATGGAGATGAAGATTCCAGTGCTTTTTATCTTCAGATTACTACCTCAGAGATTCAGAGAAATTTAAAATTATCTACTCCTAGTAAGCCCAAAAAGTTTACTGCGAATGACAAAAAAGTAATGACAAAAGTAGCTAAAATATTTGTATAATTTATTTCCTATGTGGTTGGAGAATATATGTAATTATTACTTATCATTGTTTTATTGCTCATAACCTGTTATTCTTAGATAGAATTATTTTTGTTCGGTCTGTAAGGAAAAAATAGTGAAAGCTTTTTCGCCTTTGATTTCTCATTGAGCAATGATAGTATTAATTGTGGAGTATTCCACGCAGGAGGAAACAACATGCAACAAGGTACAGTAAAATGGTTTAATGCAGAAAAAGGCTTCGGTTTTATCGAGATTCAAGGTGGAGAAGATGTATTTGTTCACTTCTCAGCGATTCAAGGCGAAGGATTTAAATCTTTAGACGAAGGTCAAAAGGTTACTTTTGATACTGAGCAAGGTCAACGTGGACTTCAAGCTACGAACGTAAAAAAAGCTTAAGTTTAATATACGTAAAAGCAGATGGTCAAATGGCCATCTGTTTTTTTATGTCTCATTAAGATAAAAGAAATGGAGCTAAAACCTTTGAGGTTTTAGCACCATTTTTATTGTTATTCATGCACTTTGAATGTATTTACCATTGCTTGAAGATCTTCAGCCATTTTAGCTAATGAATGAGCGGAAGCGGTGATTTCTTCCATTGAAGCAAGCTGTTCCTCAGCACCTGCAGCCACAGTTTGAGAACCTGATGAAGATTCTTCCGTTTTCATTGAGATATCAAAAATACCCATGGCAACCTGCTCCACGCTTGAAGATAACTGCTTAACTGCAGCAGATACTTCAACGGATTGTCTTGATACATCCGAAGCAGAGTGAAGAATTTTCTCAAATGATTTACCGGTATCATTAATTAGTACAAGACCAGTTTGTACTTCTGTTGTACATTTATCCATTGATACAACTGCATTAGCAGTACTGCTTTGAATATCATGTATCAAGTGTGTAATTTGTTCAGCCGAACGTCGAGATTCCTCAGCTAATTTTCTTACTTCATCAGCCACCACTGCGAATCCCTTTCCATGTTCCCCAGCTCTTGCTGCTTCAATTGCTGCATTTAAAGCAAGTAGATTTGTTTGCTCTGATATACCAGAGATAACTGCCAGGATTTTTTCAATCTCGGAAGATCGGTCTCCCAAGTCCTTAATAATACTAGATGATGTTTGGACTGTTTCATTAATGGATCCCATTTGGTCAATGGTTTTCTTGAGAGCGATATTTCCTTTTTCTGATTCTTCGGTTGTTACATTTGAATGATTAGAAACTTGCGTAATCGAATCCGCGATATTTGTAATGCCAATTGCCATTTGTTGTGTAGAAATGGATACAACTTCTGTACCCTTTACAGATGCTTCGCCGTTAGCTGCCATAATAGAACTAGCTTCAGCAATTTGTTCTGCGGCTTTATTTGTTTCTTCAGCACTAGCCATTAGCTGCTCAGAAGAGGCAGCAACTTGGTCTGAAGATTCACGAACCATCATAATTAGTGATTTAATTTGGATAATCATTTCATTAAATGATTTTGAGAGAGACCCGATTTCATCCTTAGACTCATAGTCACTATAAACGGTTAAGTCCCCATTTTTTGCTTTTTGCATTAGGTATTCCGTTTGCTTAAGCGGGCCGTAAATCGATCTTGAAATGATCCAGCTTGTAGCAACAAATAGAATGATTGAAAGGACAATGATGCTTATCATTACTATTGATGAGTTTCGATTGTTTATTTGGTTTTCGTCATTTGCTTCTTTTGCATATTTTCCATTGATTTCAATCAACTTTGTATATAATTGATCTAATTCATTTAGAAGGGGATCTGTTTCTTGAACATATACTTCATAAGCTTCAGAGTTTTGATTTTTCAGAGCAAGTTCGAGTGTTTTTTCTTTTGAAACTTGGAATCTTTCAACTACTTCCTTGATACTATCAAACACTTCTTGTTCTTCTTGCCCCGAACTTTTATAGGCCTCTCTAATTTCTTGGTTCATTTCTAGTCTAGCTTCTAATTCTTCTAAAAGCTCCTTATTACGAGTAGTATCTCTATTAACCATTAATTCTACTAGAGCCGTCTGTACATATTGTGCATTGCTTTTTAGTAAGCTGGCAGCTTGAATTGGTTCGAGATTGTCCTTATACATACCTGTTAGTTTATTTCCTGTCATTGTTTGCTGAGTAAGACCGGAAATTCCAACTATTAAAAGGCTTACAAGAGTGATTGCAGATAATAAAAGCATTTTTTGTACAATTTTTAAATTCTTAATCCATTTCATCGACGGTTGCTCCTTTTGTAGTTTAATATTTTTTCGATGAATTATACGTTCTCATTTGTTATCGGCATTTAGTCGGAATTAGTTAATACTTTTATACTAGATCTTTTGACAAAATAGTTAACAAAATGAAAAAAGCCTCAGAAAACTGAGACTTTCGTTTTTATTTCTCTTCATTAAACCACAGTGGATCTTGGTTATCTTCTTCACCGTTGTAGTTTATTAATACTTCTTCTCCAGCTTTAATATCTTTGTAAGCATAAAAGTCAAAGGTATGATTTGGAAAGTTAATTTCATACGTTGCATTTGGCTCGTATGAATGGTTGAACAGCATACCGTACCCAAGTAGGAGGGCGGAATGATTAATTCCATACTCGAAAGCGTAATCCGCGAGAAGCGTTTTTTCGATATGTTCGTGCTGCTCATTCGGATAAGGGATAACAGGTGCTTCATGGATTAGTTCACCTTTTTTAATATCTCTTGTTGCAAATACGCCTCTATTGAGTTCTCCATCACTGAGTGTAGAAGTTCTTATTTCAATCACAGTTGTCACCTTCGCCTTCGGATGTCTTATTTTATTTGATTGTAACAGTGTTTAATACAGATTGGAAATAAAACGTGATCTTTTGTAAATTACGAACATTTCGTTCTTAATAGTGTGCTTTTACCTATCTTATTTAAAAAAACATGCTCGATTCTCCCTGAAAAAGTCCTGTAAAAATTTCTAAATGTTAAGGAAATCATACCCTATTCAATAGGAGTCTATGTGGTCTAGAATTTATTGGTAATGTATACAGAAAAATACAATGTGAGAACCAAAAAAGGAGAATAGTTGATGAAAGGGAGACAAAGGAAAGAATGGATGAAGAGAGCAATGAAGGTATTTCTCGTTCTCCAATTTGTATTTATTTACATATTAGGAGGGTTACCTCTGCCTAAAGCATCGGCAGGGTCACAATTTTTAATGTGGACTGAGGATGGTCGAACCTTTGCTTCGTTTGGACCGAATCAAGAGATTCGAATTCATACAGGGGCAATCGAGTTTACGAAAGGGTGTTCAAAGGACGGTGTGGATGACTTAGATGTTCCTTTTGCTGATATTTATGTTGTATCAAGCGGTCAAGGGAATCCAGGTGAAAAGCTACAAGATGTTTCTGGAGCACCGAATACTGTACAAGGGGCACATGGAGGGCTTTTTATATCGGAATTAATTGGTGCTACAGCGCCGGGAGGCTCAATAGGGCCTGGAACATACACGGTTGTATATGACGAGTGTCAAGATGGAATGGTATCACCTGAAGATAAAGTATTTCCAGAAGCTTTTGAGGTAGTTTTCCCTACCGATATGCCAGACATTATGGCAGACCCAGCCATTGCAAAGTTGAAGCAAGCAGCAGGTAAGTCACAGGAGGAATGGGAGAGCATCCATACTTCTTACGAGATGTTGTTTACCATGCAAGCTAATCTTGGAACCGTCGGAAAGGTTTGGCAGTGTAGTGGGTTGAAGGAGATGGCTCTTTCCGTAAGTACAAGTTTTAGCCTTACACTTGTTTGTCCAAAGGTAGGTGGTGGACCTCTCCCTGGCCCAAACCCATGGGATATTAAGCATAGTGGGATTATTGATGGTTTCTTTACGGGGCTAACAAAAGGCGTAGAGATCATGACGGGTGTCAATCCAAAGCAGATGGCGTTAAAGCATATTCTATCCACAGCTTCCCATTATAAAGGGATTCATGCGGACCCACCAAACCCTGACTTTCAAAAGCTTACACCCCTTGAAACCCGGGACCTGATTGAAACAGATAGTAATGACCCAGAGACAATCGCTTTTGTTGGATTAGGAAATGAACTTAGCAATGAAGCGCCGTTGCTAAAGTCTTTTTTAACATCGATTGAAAGATACCAAGGAAGCGCTATAGAAAAGAATGGAGAATGGTCACTTATTCATGCAAGAGCAGTGCAGGATTATTCTTCACAGCTAAAACAGCAAATCGCTCGTACGAATACTGCCATTGATATTGCAAAACAAGTACTTGAAGCCGATCCACGACCGTTTGACGAAATGGCTGTGGAGCTACAGGCATTTCGGGATGAAGTAGCGGTACAAGGATTTCCTACTGACCAGGTACGTGAGTTGAAAAACTTAGGTTTCTCAGATACTCAAATTAACACAATGAAAACTGAACTGCTTTCTAAAAACCTCTCATTTAACAAAGCTGATGTACTGAGTCAGCTTAATCAATTAAAAAGTACGAATGAAGTTTTAATTAGTTCGTTTTCGGAGCTAGAGAAAAATATGAAGGAACATTGGATTGAATATATAAAGGTGTTGCCATCTGTAGATGATCTAGCACCAATTGTTAATGCAGGAGGTCCTTATACAGGTCAGGAAGGAAGCGTTATTAATTTTAATGGATCTCTATCAACAAGCCCAAGCGATATTGTTTCCTATGAATGGGACTTAGATGGTGATGGAGAATTTGATGATGCGACGGGAGTAGCTCCAACCTATAAATATGATATTAATGTAAATAAATTAGTAGGTTTAAAGGTTACGAATAAAGACGGTTGGTCGAATATTGGCTATGCAACTGTGTTTATTGAAAATAGCAATAAGGGTCCTTCTATCACTGCTATGGTACCAGACAGGGCGTCGACAGAAATTGTGGTTGGTGATTCAAAGGAATTTTCCATTGAAGCAGCTGATCAGGAAAATGATCAAGTGAACATTGAATGGTATCTTGACCGAATACTTGTTAAAGAGGGAAGTGGATATACGTTCACCCCAACGGAAGACCAAGTTGGGAAACATATTATTGAAGCAATCGTGTCGGATAATTCCACTCATAGTGGATACGAGACAGTCAGTTGGCCTGTATCCGTTCTTATGCCAGACAATGATGAGGATGGATGGAATTCTAATGCCGATTGTGATGATTCTGATTCGAATGTTTATCCTGGTGCAACAGAGAAGCCTGGGAATGGAAAGGACGACGATTGTGACCGAGAGACTTCCGATATAAGCTTAAAACCAACTGCATCTTTCTATCCTGAAGGTTTCGGGAAAAATGTAGCTTTATTTGAATCTGGTGCAAGGGTAGAAGCCTTTTCAGGTCAGTATGATTCAAGCCACTCTCCACAACAAATGATTGATGCAAATATTAATTCCAATCCTTGGGCAACACGTTCAAAGGATAATCAATGGGTAAAAATCAGCTTAGCTGAGGGGAAGACGTACCTTATTGATCGAATTGAATTGATGCCTCGGCCAGGTTTTCCGGGTCAACGTGTAAAGGATTTTGAGGTAGCTGTATCTACTGATGGTGAGGAATTTACTACAGTCTTAGAGGCAAAAGCTGAAAACAATGGGAACTTGCAAGAATTTAAGCTATCAAAGCCGGTGCTAGCGAAGTATATTATGTACCGTCCACTTAACGCACAGGATGGTGGAAATGTGATTTCTACCCAACAGTTTAAGGTGAAAACAGGACTAATCAGTACTCCGAAAGTTACGTTCAACAATCAATCGACAGACCCGGAAAACGATATCGTTTCATGGGAATGGAATTTTGGAGATGACATGCCCGTCAGTACGGAGAAGAGTCCGACACATGTTTATTCAGAACCTGGAACGTACAACGTCACCTTAAAGGCAACAGATGCTGCAGGCAACATTGACACATACTCTCTAGAGCAGACGGTCGAAGCGGCTGACTTTGCCTTCTTGCCAAAAGCTCCAAAAGAAGGAGAATTTGTGACTTTTTATAATACGTCTGTAGGTCTTGATGAAGGTGAGATCGTATCAAGTACGTGGAACTTTGGAGACGGAACTCCATCCGTTACAACAGCGAGTGGATCATACACCCACACATACAGAGACAATAAAACGTATCCGGTTACGCTAGAAACCATTGATAAGAGCGGTAAAAAACAACGTATTACGAAAGAAATTACACCAGTAAATGTGGATCCAACGGTAACGGTTGGTATGGATATTACAGTGCGGTCTGGAAAGAAAGTGGATTTCATACCAAGCATTTATGATCCAGGTACAGATAATCGAACATGTCGTTGGGAGTTTGGAGACGGAAAGACAGCAGATACATGCAATAGCAGCTATACGTATCCAGCTTTGGAAAAAGATGCTCCTGACCAAAGTTATACAGCAACATTAACTGTGACAGATGATGACGGGGGGGTTAGCTCCGATAGTAAAATTGTGACGGTCCGGGCTGAGCGGGATCCTAAGCTTGTTGCGCTGTACACCTTTGATAATGATTTCAAGGATTATTCAGGCTACAACAATAACGGTACTCCTGTAGGAACCATGAGCTTTGCTGATGGAATAAAAGGCAAGGCTGCTAAATTTGATGGGAAAAGTGGAATTACTGTTCCAGATGCAGACTCTCTTGATCTATCAACCGCATTTTCTTTCTCCATGTGGCTATATAAGGAGGACGCAGGAGCAGGAGGCTGGGCACCGATTCTTTCGAAGGGTGATAAGTCAGAATACGGACCGTATGCGTTACTCCATAGCTCTAATGGAGTGTCTCCGGGTGTGAGATTGACAGGAGGAGCAACGACCTCACCATCACACATGCTTACATCTGTTAATACGAAATTTAAAGAATGGTACTTGTTTACTACTACATGGGACGGAAGCACAATCAAATATTATGTGAATGACATTTTGGTAGATTCACAGCCATGGAATGATGTGTTCAAGAATGATAGTAGTCAGTTATTAATCGGGTTCGACCCACCTGGAGTGACGGAGTATTTCCGTGGTTTAATGGATGATTTTAGGCTGTACAGCTACTCGTTAAGTCCGGAAGAAATCACTGATTTATATCAGCAAACTCCTTCACAAGACGATCAGCCGCCAGTTACGACAGCTGAAGTAACCCCTGCTGAACCGAATGGAACAGAAGGATGGTATACAGAGGATGCTAGTATCACTCTAACTGCAACAGATGAGGATTCTGGTGTGGAGAAAACAGAGTATCGGATCAATAATGGTGAATGGAGGATATATAACGAATCCATTCCTGTAACCGATAACGGTACTTACTCGTTAGAATACCGTAGTACTGATAAAACAGGAAATATTGAAGCAATTAAGTCTCTGACCCTAAAGTTGGATAAAACGAACCCAGTTTCGATTGCTGAAGTTGCCCCAGGTGAACCGGACGGAGCCAATCAATGGTATAAGAGTGACCTAGGCATTACTCTTTCGGCAACTGACGAAGACTCTGGTATTGAGAAAATTGAATACCGTATTAATGAAGAGGATTGGCGAGTCTATGGAAATATAATCCAGATAGATTCAGAAGGTATTCATAAGATCGAATACCGAGGCATTGACAAAGCAGGTAATACAGAAGAGGTAAAATCGATTGACCTGAAGCTAGACAAAACAAATCCTACCACAACAGTAAAGACAACTCCTGGCGAGCCAAATGGTGACAATGGTTGGTATACTTCCGATATCACGCTTGAACTTTCATCGTCCGATGAGGAATCTGGTGTAGTAAATACGGAATATCGAGTGAATGGTGTCGAATGGACCGCATATGAATCACCCATTGTGTTGTCAGAGGATGGAGCTTACCAAGTTGAATATCGAAGTGTGGACAATGCGGGGAACATCGAAGGGATAAAAACCATTGAAGTGAAGCTCGATAAAACGAAGCCAGAAACCACAGGAAAAGTAACGCCAGGTGAGCCGAACGGTGATAATGGTTGGTACACAGTTGATGTAACACTTGAACTAACATCAATCGATGAGCATTCAGGATTAGCGAAAACAGAATACCGAGTAGATGAGGGCGAATGGACTGCATATGAATTACCAATTGTATTGTCAAAAGACGGGGTATATCAAGTACAGTATCGCAGTATCGACAAGGCTGGAAACATCGAAGAGCTGAAAAAATTTGAAGTGAAAATTGATAAAACGGCTCCAAATCTTTCAATCAGCTTGGGTGAAAACAATCTGTGGCCTCCAAATCATAAGATGGTCACTGTCAAAGCTGTTCCTGTAACAGTAGATATGTCTGATATACAGTCCATCATATTAACCTCAATTACTAGCAGTGACCCTGAGGATGATTTGGGTGATGGAAGTACGGAACTTGATATTCAAAATGCTGATTTTGGCACAACTGATTTTGAATTTGATTTACGGGCAGAGAGATCTGGTACCAATGAGACGCGCATCTATACCATTACCTATACGATTACAGACATGGCAGGAAATAAACAAACAGAAATTGACACAGTTACCGTAGTTCATGATCAATCGGGGATAGATGTAATGAAATTTAAGAAATAGCAACAGAAGTAGGGATTATCCATGGAGGACATCATCACGGAGGACACCACCATGGGGGGCACCATCACCATGGAGGTGGATATGGTGGGGGTTACGGTGCTGCTCCATTAGCTTTGGGTCTGCTTGGTGGACTTGCGGCAGGAGCATTAACTCAGGGAGCAGGTTATGGTTATGGATATGGATATGGCTATCCAGCAGCCACACCTTATCCAGCTAATAATCCATATGGTGGATATCCATATTATTAATAAAGGAAGCGGCTGTTTATTAAACAGTCGCTCTTTTTATGTGAAAAACAAATTGAACAAAATTTCAATTAATTACTGTATACAAAATCTCGTAATATTGATATCATGTAAGGAAATATAACATTAATATGTTAGGAGAATTTACGTGATTGTTCGAGATGAATTGAATCGGTACTTCCATTTTTCTTCCTCTGAGATTACGAGCATACTTCAACGAATATTGTTGACGAAGGAACAAGAAATCCATGAGTTAAAAAATAAAATCACAAAGTATGAAGAGAAAAGACAAGCTGAGGATGCGTTTTATCAATCCTTGTCTCCTGTACGAAAGTTTTTTGCAAGCCGTCCGCCGAGTCATCACCAAGCGGTTGAATACATGGTTCATGTGAAAGATCGCTTAAAGCAGATTGACATACTGAAACAACGAATCTATGAAATTAACATGGCCATTCGTCAATGTGAAGAAATAACGAGTGGTGATGAACTTGAACTATCAAGTGTGATTACGGAAGACATCATCAAGCAGAAGAAAGTCGAGGAGTAGTAGTGATGACTATTGAAACATTGAGCTCAGGATTAGATACGATATGGGTCGTGTTAACTGCTGCAATGATTATCCTCATGGAGGGTGGCTTTGCTCTTTTAGAGGCTGGCTTTGTTCGGCATAAAAATAATGTAAATATTATAATGAAAGTATTTGTTGATATTACCATAGGTGCACTATGCTTTTATTTAGTTGGTTTTGCTTTTATGTATGGGAGTGATGCGTGGGGAATGATCGGAACAAGCGGCTTTGCATTGTTGGGGGATCTGTCTCATATCGAGCTTTCCATATCTCTTGATACGTTCTGGTTATTTCAAGCGGCCTTTGTTATTGCTGTAATTTCCATTGTTTCAGGTGCAGTGGCGGAGAGAGTTAATTTTCGTGCTTATATTCTTTATGCGATGATCATGACGGCGGTTATTTATCCAATTGCAGGACATTGGGTATGGGGTGGAGGCTGGATAAGCGAGCTAGGAATGCTTGATTTTGCTGGAAGTGCTGTTATACATGCGCTCGGTGGTTTTTCGGCTTTGGCGGCAGCCATGTTTATAGGTCCGCGTAAAGGGAAATTTACTCCTTTGGGAACTAGTACAATCGCGTTACCGAGTAATATTCCTTTAGCTTCAGTAGGAGCGTTTCTTCTTTGGTTTGGATGGTTTGGTTTTAACGCAGGAAGTACATTAAGTGGTACAGATGTAAGAATCGGACATATTGCGATTGTGACCATGTTATCTGCAGCTTCTGGAGGGGCAGCAACGCTTTTATATACGCTTTTCCGTTATAAGCGTTCGGACGCACCGGCAGTTATTAACGGTTCATTGGCAGGACTAGTCGGAATAACCGCAGGATGTGCGTTTGTTAGTGATCAAGCTGCTATTTTTATAGGGGCAATATCTGGTTTATTGATGTTGTTTGCTACCAATTGGCTAGAGTCACGAAAAATTGACGATCCGGTTGGAGCGTTCCCGGTTCATGCTGTTTCTGGTATGTGGGGAACAATTTCACTTGGATTGTTTTCGACAGAAGGGGGCCTTTTTTATGGTGGGGGCTGGCATCTACTAGGAGTTCAAGTGTTAGGATTAATCGTTTTATGTATATGGGGATTTGCGATGACCTGGCTAGGCTTATCGCTCATCCGTCTTTGGATACCTGTTCGTTCCACAGAAGAGGAAGAAGAGATGGGATTAGATATAAGTTACCATGGGGTGCTAGCTGCTTATCAGGAACACGATTTTATTAATTATCAAGATCACTATACAGATTTTCCAAACAAGAATACTGATTAAACAAAGGCTCTATTACATTGGTAATAGAGCCTTTGTTTATGTTAGTTATTGGTCAAGTAACATTTTCATATATTGGAAAAAAAGAGAGGTGAATGCTTTGGCCAAGAACTTTCGTCAAGAAGCACTATTTGAATTGA
Source organism: Bacillus sp. Y1 (assembly GCF_003586445.1). Classification (NCBI taxonomy): domain Bacteria; kingdom Bacillati; phylum Bacillota; class Bacilli; order Caryophanales; family Bacillaceae; genus Bacillus; species Bacillus sp. Y1. Next base: position 1,017,866 of record NZ_CP030028.1, read on the forward strand.
ATTTTTGGTTACAGGTACTTGGAGACCACGCACGATTTATCCATGATTCTTTAGCACCTTCGGAAACTCAGTACATCAGCCAAGCGAATAACTTCATTGCGTTATTTGATCAACTATTAACGATATCACGTAGACAGCCTACTGGTGAGGAACTTATGCAGCTGCTACATAGAGCCAATCAAGCGGGAACAGAAATTAGAGAACTGAAACTCACCTTGGTACGAGAGCATTTGGTGGGAGAAGTGAAAATTACTTTACCACCATCTTTTCTAAGTCATATGGTCAATGAGCTAGAAGAGGCATTGAGAGTATTCTCATTTTTTCTTAAAGGAGAAATTCCTCCAACCGTTCATCCGTTACATCATGATTTATTGTGGCTATTAGATGCGGCAGGACATGCGGGGGCCATAGATGCCAACTTAGATAGTGTGGAAAAGAATCTCAAAGAAAAAGGGCGAGAGTTCACAAAGGACTGGGAGCATTTTTATTTAAAGGCTGTCGAGATGGCGGGTTACTTGCGTGCGAATGTGTATTCTTTCCCTGCATTAAGTCGTTTTCACAAAGAAATTGAATTAGAAATGGAGATTTTCAAAAGTTTTTTAAGAGAGTTAGAGGAAATGGAGTTAAACAAAGAAACTCTCGGAGTATTAACGCCCCTTATGGCGGATCATATGGCTCGAGAGGAATGTTATTATTTAATGAAGCTTGCTGAGACAACAGAAGTGAACGATCCTAATTGCGATCCAACCAAACCAAGGACAACAAATTAGAAATATTAAATACAAAGTCTCTAGTCTTTGACTGGGGGCTATTTTTGCTTCTTATAAAATTCTTTTTTTGAAAATAATGAGTACGCTTCCATAATGTATAATAAAAATATTCAAAAAACTGACAAAATGGAGCTGGCTCATGGAACTATTATTCGTTGTATTATCAGCTTTATCTGTGATCGGAGTTGGGTATATCGGTCAAAGGACCATTGGATTTGATCGAAAGGCGATTTCTGCCATGGCATTATATTTAATGCAGCCTTTTTTGGCATTTCGAACCTTTTATACTAATGCAATTACCATGGAATATTTGTATATCCTGCTGTTTTGTGTTCTTCTTTGTATAGGGATGATTGTTATTGTTCAAATTACAGCAACAGTAAAAAAACTACCTCGTTCAAGGCACTCTGCCATGGTGCTTTCAGGAGTATTTATGAACAGTGGGAACTATGGTGTCCCCATTATCTTACTTGCTTTTGGTAACGTGGGTGTTGATTATGCCGTTATCATGATGGTCATACAATCCTTCCTTATGAGTACAATTGGGGTGTATTATGCTGGAAAAGGAAGCGAGAGAGGATATTCGATCAAACAATCAATTTTAAATATTTTAAAAATGCCGATGATATATGGCTCTGTCTTGGGAATAGTTCTTCAACTCTTAACCCTGCCAGTACCAGAAATGATCATGAAGCCTATCGATCTGATTGCCGATGCAACCATTCCGACTATTATGCTTGTACTAGGTATGCAACTGGGTGCTATTACAAAGAAGAATGTTAGTATCGGAGACGTTTCTACTATTATGATCCAACGTATGCTTATTTCTCCTGCCTTGGCTTTACTCTTAGTATGGCTACTACCCATAGAAGGAATGCTTGCCCAAGTTCTTATTGTTCTATCAGCCATGCCTTCAGCAGCAAATACCATGATGCTATCGCTTGAATTTGGAACAGAGCCAGATCTTGTTTCTTATAGTACGTTAGTTACGACCTTGTTAAGTATATTATCGGTTCCGGTGATGTTGATGTTAGTGATGTGAAAAGCAGAAGCTGAGATGTAAGGAATGCTGGGATGACCAGCATTTTTTTACTTTTAGAGGGGTGTACTATTTTCTGAAAATACATATTGTGAAATAGAGGGAGCTGAATGATGATAATGAAGTACTCTTAATAAAAAGTCCACGGAGAGGTTGGGAGTTGCCAGGAGGACAGGTTGAACAAGGGAAGTCCATTAGGCAGCATCGATACGTGTAACAAAAGAAGAAAGTGGGATAGATATTGAGATTGTAAAGTTTTGTGGGATTTTTCAAAATGTAAAACACTCCATTTGCAGTACTTTGTTCATTGGGAAAGTAGTTGGAGGTCATCTGACTACGTCACCTGAGAGTTTAGAAGTGGGTTTCTTTCCGATAGAAAAAGCACTTGAAATGGTCACGTGGAAACATTTTAAGAAGAGAATAGAGTATTGTTTAAATGAAGAGGTACAGCCTTTCTTTGTTGGGGTTTGATTAGTTTTGTCTTCCCCTAAATACGAAGGAGCTGCCTTAAAAAAACATTAGGCAGCTCCTTTTCTATTTAAGAAACGGTTGAATCCTTGGAAAAACCTTTAATGCGGTCTCATAAAACACCTGGCTATGATACTCTTCAGGAATTAAGTTCTTGATGAACTCAATATACGGGGCAATCGGGACTAATGGCCAATCGGTACCGAATAGAAGTTTGTCGTATGAGTCTGCAAATACCAATGCGTGACGTAAATGATCAAGGAAACGACCTTCGCTTTTCGCTGCTAGGTCCTTCTTTGTTCCGACAATTAATCCAGATAAATCTGCAAATACATTTGGATTTTTATAAATGATCTCTGCACCTGTCAGTGTCCATGGGTCTCCGAAATGAGCCATCATAAAATTTACATCACGGTTGTCAACGGCAACCTCATCAATGGTGAGTGGGTGGGAGTATTTTAAATATCCCCTTTCTGAATACGTATCGCCAGTGTGAAAGACGACAGGAAGATGGTACTTTGCCGCAAGTCTATAAACGGGTTTATAAACAGGATCGTAGGCATAAAACGGATAATAACCAAGATAAATTTTAATTCCAACCGTTTTCGGATGTAATAACATCTTTTCTAAACGAGTGAGTGCCTCCTCGCCTAAGTTGTACGGATTGATTCCCGCACAGGTAAAGATAGAAGGTGGCAGCTCATCGGTTAAATCCAGCCCCATCGGAGTTTGCGTTTCGTAATCAGGAAACCCCATTTTAGCTGTTTCTGTTAACCCCATCCCTATTCCAAGTACTACTCCTGCTTCCTCGAATTCTTTGAGGATACCTGAAGGTGAATAATCGACAAATGAAATTTTTCCAGCTGTTTCATGAAATGATTTTATGTTTGATAGATGGATGTGAGCATCGATGATTTTCATAAGAACTCCTTTTAAAATTGGATGTTTCGTAGTTTTTGAACAGCCTCTGTTGGAAGAACTCGCTCATCAAACAGAAAGAATAGGGGAGCAGTCTCTTTCTTCTCCTTATTCGCAAAACCTGGCTGAGCAGCAACTAGTTGAAAGGCTTCTTTATTCATATACGCCTCGGTTTCTTCACTGTTTAAACTTGGAATCACATAAAGCTTTTCTTTCTTTGTTTGTGATTTAATATAGGATTCTTGTGGCAGGTACATTGGTAATTCCTGTTTACCTGCACGATACTCTGTAGTGCCACCTTTGATAAAAAGATTCGGTAATGCTTCTCCGCCGAGAAACAAGTCTGTCAACCATTTTTCTCCATCCAGCCATTTCCCTCCATCATGCATGACCTGTAAAAATGTTGCTAAAACAGGAATGCCCGGAAGCATTAAATAATGTTGAATGTACTCGATATTTTTCCATTGTGAATGTTCCTCGAATTTTGTGTGAATCGCAATTCCTCTCCAAGTATTTCCTTTACGATCACAGATATTTGTCGATGAAATCGTTGTTTTTTCTTTTAAAAGAGAGAAGGTGTTAATTCCTTCCGGAGACCATTTCATTCCTCCTGCCCATGGGTTCCACCAGCTTTTGGCGGTTCTTTCAGGATACTGAGTAGCTAACCATTCAAGCCCGTTTACTTTCAAGGAATATAAACCTGGATAAAAATCAGCATTTGCTTTAATCGATAAACAACCATTCTCAACAACTAGTGACCCATCTGACTCTGTACTAGAGGAAATGTCTCCTCTTGGTGATAATAGTAGATCCTCGAAATTTGTCCGGATTCCCTCTTGTTGAAAATGTGCCGATAGATGAGAAACAGGGGTATTTAATGAGAGCTGTTGGTCAAAAGTAAAAGAGTTTTTCTCTTCTTTTGCCTGAATACTCCAGTTACTGACAGGAGTTTGGTCACAAGCGAACACAAGCGTTCCATTCAAATAACTGTTTCTATAAGTTTTTAACGTGAAGGTAGGCGATGAACTAGATGGCACAATCATTTTATTTGCCTCGAGCTGAAGTTCATTGGTTATATCATATGGCTCAAGCAGATGGGTTTTCTCGGCATAAGTCTGAAATTGAGTTGGTTCGTGGAATGAGTCCAATGCTACAATGATTTTTTCTGTAGAAGCCTTTTCTCCAGGTCTCATCTCACCAATTTTTTGCTCAATGACAAACTGCCAACCTTCTGGTGCTGCATGGCTATTCTTTGGCCATGTTACCCCAACCGTTTCCCCTTCAGTCTTGGAAAAATACCAATTACCCGTTATCATGGCCGGATTTAGGTCTCCGAACTCAAGTGCACGATCTTTCGAAAAGTAAACAATTTTTTGATCAAGTGGGAAATACGTGTTGCCAAGTTCTTGGTATACAGGCTGACTGATAGCGATATTTTGATAAGTAGTTGGATGCACATTTTCAATCTCAACCCACTGGTGAACGATTCCATCTCCAAAGAGCTGGAGACACTCCGTTAAGTAGATTCCTGGATATTCCCCCGATTGTAACACGAACTTAATCAAGATAGATGAGTCATCAGTATCCCAGGTTACTGATGTTGGCTTCTTTTTATTAAATTCGTTTGTATATGGTTTTCCAAGCTTAGGTGCAAGAAAGGCAAATGAGGGCTTTTTCCTTCTAGTATTCTTTTTTAACTGGACATTAAGATCAAGCTTTCGAATATTTAACTGACTATGGCCATTGTATACGTGCCAGAAAAGCGTGGATTCTCCACCAAATTTCTTACCTTCACCTTTGAAAGCAACCGAAATTTGCTGTTTAAAAGCGAGTACATGATTGGCAGTCTTAGTTTGAACATGAATAGTTGGATCGTAAAAGCCGTGCTTTTTAACGGTAATAGGTATGGAAATCGTTTTTCTTCCTTTAGCAGGAACTGTAACTTCGTATGTTTTTAGTTCTAGACTGACTAGGTCATTCTCAGGGATGGTAAGAACAAATTCTGTGGTGTTAGATAGATTATTCTTTAGCTCAAGATGAAACTCTGATTTTGTATCTAAGAAAGCAAAATTCCCTTCATTGAATGCTTCAAGCTTAGCTGGTTGCATAGGGAAGATTCCAAGGCTCATATCGCAAGGAACACCATTAACTTCAATGGTTATTTGGATACTCGGGTGAGTTCGCCAAATACTAGGCTCTTCGCCTTTTCGTATAATAAAAGTCTCTGAGAGTGTAATGTCCTTTTCTATGTTCAGTTTTCCGGAGTTGAGCTGATATTCGACTCGAGTATTCTTGGTACCAGTGGCTTGAAAGGAAAGAGGGATACCTGTTTTGTTCACGACTTTTAATTGATAGGTATGCTCCATTTCCTCAATCACTTCATGGTGATCCATAGTTAGCTGAACGAGGAAGTCATCGGTTTCAATGAGGGTAATGCCTCGACTCGTCCGCTCGAATTGCACTTTAGCATTAGTCTCTGGCGAACTCCAGCTATATTCGTAGAAGGTAAATCCATTTTCTTTCATTCCATCTGGCTTCACGTCAATTTGTCTGGTACTGGTTTCGTACCAGTCTATTTTTTCAAATAGTGGCTGAAGCAGTGGCGTATTTAAAACTTGAGGAATGAAGTTCATCAAATGGGTAATATCGTCACGATCCTCCCAAAAGAAGCCGCATTTTTTATATAGTGGAACAGCTTTTGTGTTGCCGGGCCAGGTGTACAAATCAAGACGAGGCCAGCCGAGTTCGATCGTTTTTTCAAGAGCTTTCATGACAAGCATTTTGCCGATTTTCTTTCCATGATAACTCGGAAGAACATTGAGTAGAGGGATGTATAAAGAGCCAGTATCCTCCTTATATTCAGATAATCCACAATAGCCAACGACTTCGTTTTCATCTAGTGCTAGATAAAGCTCAATATTTTCTGAATTGGCTTCCTTTGTTTTCACTTGTTCTTCTGTCATGACACGAGTGTCGCCGCCCCAACTGTCACGGCTTAAATTCCACATTTTTGCTACCCCTGCGGCCAACCCTTCTTGATAACTTACAATTTGGATCCCATTTTTTACAGATGGCATATAGTTTCTCCTCTCACTAAGTAGATTCTTCCTTTTTTATTTGAACTTGCTTTTCCTTTATTCTTACTTGAATCATCTCGCATCTCCTCCTTGGGTTTGTAGTAGGAATGTTTTTCCATTCCAACATTAATCGTAACCGCTTAAATTTTCAAAGTAAAGAAAATTCGGACTACAAATTATGTGCAAATACTAGAACTGAATTAAGATCCTGACAAGAAAAAAGCGAGAGTCTCAGACTCTCGCTTTTTTCATAAAGTGTCCACCCCAAACGGACAAAACACGCAAATCTGTCCACGAACGGTGACAGACACCACAAAAAGACAGAAGGGGGTGATTTGTCCACGGAGGGTGTCTGACACCGCTTTTTATGGGTTGGTGGACCAGAGGCCGGCAGATTTTAGGAATACTCTTGGGTGCAGCTTTAGGCCGGATACGATTAGGTCAGCTAGGTCTTCTGGGTGCATGACATTTTCTGGGTTTCCAGAGATTAAGTTTGCTTCCGCAGCGAGGTCTGTGACAACTGTGCTTGGTGTTAGACCGACCACACGGATGTTGTGCTTACGAACTTCTAAAGCTAAGGACTCTGTTAAGCCTAGTACACCAAATTTAGATGCACTGTATGCACTTGTTACAGGAGCACCTTTCTGTCCAGCACTAGAAGATATATTGACAATATCGCCAGCTTTTCTTTCAATCATTTCTGGTAAAACCGCACGTGTAGTGTTGTATACACCCATAAGGTTCACTTTAATGATGTTTTCCCATTCTTCAGGGGAAAGGTCTAAGAAACCGCCAAATTTAGCTGTTCCTGCGTTATTAATTAGTATATCTACAGCTCCAAGTTCTCCTCTTATTTTCTCCACTGCATTAGTAATCGAGTCAAGGTCTGCCACATCAGCTGTTGCAACGGCTACTTTCACTTGAAACTTGCGCAACTCCTCAGCTACTTTTTCAAGATTAGAAAGAGTTAATCCTACTAATCCAACATTTACTCCTTCTTTTGCAAGAGCAATGGCTGTAGCACGGCCAATTCCTCTGCCTGCACCAGTTACAATCGCAGTTTTTCCACTAATAGATTGCACGTTTACCACTCCTTTTCTTATGTAATGTAATTAAATATATCAGGAACCATTCGATCTAGCCATTAAGACAACTTTTTGATTCCAAATGGTAAAGACAGACTTACTTTTTACAATTCTTGACGCCTTTAGTCGGTTCACTATGAGTAAATTGGCGAATAAAGTCGAAAGAATAATCTGAAAATTCCGTTGACGAAGTAGATAGGCTAGGATATAGTAAGACTATAATATAACAATATATAACGTCCTATAATGTTGTATGTTGAATGAAAGGAGGATAGGCAGTACCCCATATTAAAAAATACTTAGGAGGCTTTATAAAAATATGAGTACTGAACTAATCGTAGATGTGAAAAATCAAATCAAACATGCGCTTGAGGAAGTAGAAAAGAAACAAATTGATAATGTCTTTTTTGTAGCTTGTGGGGGTTCATCTGCTTTAATGTACCCAAGTAAATACGTAGTTGATCGTGAAGCGAAAAAGCTAGATGCACATCTATATAGTGCAAATGAATTTATTCATCGTAATCACTCAAAGCTAGGGGATACATCTCTGGTAATCCTATGTTCTCATTCTGGTACAACTCCCGAAACAGTAGAAGCTGCTAAATTTGCCCGTACGAAAGGTGCTTTAACGATTTCTCTAACAAATGAACCAACTTCACCTTTGGCTCAAGCTTCAGAAGTTGTCCTAAAGTATGAGTGGGGCCCAACAGCTAATGCATTTGCTACAAACTACTCTGTCCTATATCAACTAGTCTTTGGAGTCCTTAAGGTTGTAGAAAACAACGAAAAATTTGCAACGATTGAGAAGAGCCTAGAAAACCTTCAAACTGTTTTTGAAAAAGCTGCTTCCAAATATCATGATGCTGCTGTAGAATTTGGAAAACAGTATAAGGATGAGAAAATCATCTACACGATGGCTAGTGGTTCAAACTACGGTGTGGCGTATTCTTTTGCAATTTGTATTTTAATGGAGATGCAGTGGGTTCATTCTCATGCCATTCATGCGGGTGAGTACTTCCACGGGCCATTCGAAATCATTGATGAAGAAACACCATTTATCATCCTTCTTGGTCTAGATGAAACTAGATACCTTGAGGAACGTGCCCTTGAATTCTCACAACGTTATGGGAAGAAGCTAATCGTTTTAGATGCAAAAGATTTTGACTTTTCTGGAATTGATGAAGAGGTACAAGGATATATTGCTCCACTAGTATTAAACTATGTCTTGAGAAGATACGCAGAAAACCTGGCAGAACAGCGCAATCATCCATTATCCACAAGAAGATATATGTGGAAAGTAGAATACTAAAATCTAACAGGAAAAGCGAGGAGACCTTCGCTTTTCCTCTCATTGCTAGATTAATAGAAAAAATTCTTGAGGGGGCAGATTCATGAAAAAGTTTAAAATCTTTAGTATTATCGCCGTATTAATTCTCTCAATGCTCGCAGCATGTTCCTCATCTAGTCAAACAGCTTCAGAAGACAGTGATACTGTCGAACTTCGTTTTTTCCACAGATGGCCTACAGAACCCAAAAAGCAATACTTTGAAGAAGCAGTTAAAGAGTTTGAAGAGCTACATCCGAATATAAAAATAAAAACCGAAGCGGTTTTGAATGACTCGTATAAGGAAAAAATTCGTGTTGTTTTAGGTTCAAATAATCCTCCTGATGTGTACTTTTCTTGGAGCGGTGAGTTTGCTTACAATTTTGCAAGAGCTGGACAATCCCTAGACTTAACAAGCTATGTTGAGGAAGATAAGGACTGGTCAGGTCAAATCATTGAATCCCAATTTGGTCCATTTACGTTGGATGGAAAGGTTTATGGAATTCCTTGGTCCACAGATGGAAAAGCCTTCTTCTATAATAAAAAGGTTTTTAACGACTTAAACCTTGAAATCCCTACCACATGGGATGAGCTCCTAACTGTCTCTGGAAAAATTAAGGATGCAGGAATTACTCCAATTGCTTTCGGAAGTAAAGCACCTTGGACGATTTCTCACTATATTGGATCACTAAATGAGTATGTCGTTCCGGAAGAGGTTATTGCAAAGGACTACAGCCTAAGTAATTCAGATGGAGAGTTTACTCATCCTGGTTATGTAACTGCCTTAGAAAAATTCATTGAATTAGAGCCGTATTTTAATCAAGGAGTAAACTCCGTTGACCACCAATATGCGAGAGAGCTATTTAATGGAGGAAAAGCAGCGATTGGGTATTTTCAGTTAGCTGAGATTGGTCTGATAGAGCCAAGTCTTGGTGAAGATTTAGGTGTATTCAATACTCCATTCGTTGAAGGTGGAGAAGGAAATCCAAGCTCAATTACTGCTGCCCCAGAAGGAATTATGATTTCTTCTAAAACAAAGCACCCTGAAGAAGCGATGGAGTTTATTAAATTCTTAACTTCTAAGGAAAAAGGAATTGAACAGTTAAAAGAGGTAAGTGAATACAGTGCTGTTAAAGATACAACAACTACTGAAAACGGTTCAGCTCTTCAACAAGAAGCGATCGACTTAATCGTGAATGCTGAAAAGACTTACTTATGGTTTGATACGGCTGTAGATATCAAGATTGTTGATGCGTACCTAAATGGTGTTCAACAGATGTTAGATGGAAAAAAATCAGCTGAAGACGTGATGAAAGATGTTCAAAAAGCAGCGAAAGAGCTGAAAAAATAGTTTAAAAGAAAGGTAGTGTAGGGGACCGAAACTACCTTTCTTTCATAAAGCAAAACAAGAAAAGGGTCGGAAAGGACCTAGAAAAAAAGAGGTGAATACAGTGACACTTAGGAAAATGGCTCCCTATTTATATATTGCCCCTTGTATTTTGCTAATGGGATTATTCGTTTATTATCCCATTGTAGAGAATTTCCGATTTGCTTTTTATGAGTTTTCTGCTTTTGCCCCAGATAAGGTGTTTGTTGGATTCGAAAATTTCCTTGCTCTGTTTCAGGATGAGGTTTTTTATATAGCTTTAAAAAATAATATTTGGTACGCAGTTATCTCAATTGTATGTCAAGTATTCGGTGGTTTAATTTTAGCTGCCATATTAGAGGATCCTTTGACTAGATTGCTAAGTGGTTTTTTCCGTACCGCTTTCTTCCTTCCAGTAATCATATCCATTACGGTAATTGCTTTATTGTTCAGCTTTGTTTACAACCCAGATATTGGGATACTAAACAGTTTTCTTCGATTGCTCGGTCTTGAAGAGTGGACAAGGGCATGGCTTGGGGAATCTGAAACAGCTATTTTCGCCGTAATTGCTGTATCTCAGTGGCAAAGTATTGGATATATCATGATGCTTTTCATTGTTGCCATTCAGTCTATTCCTCAAGAGCTGTATGAGGCAGCTGATATTGATGGCGCCAATAAATTCTATAAGTTCCTTCATATTACGGTTCCCCAGGTAAAAGAAATGCTTTTTGTAGCAACATTAATTACACTAACAGGTGCATTTACAGTATTTAATGAACCGTATATTTTGACAAGTGGTGGACCAGGAAACGCTAGTGAAGTGCTTGGAACGCTTCTCTATAAATCGGCCTTTTTTAGAGATGAGATGGGGTATGCATCTGCAATAGCAACCATCATTTTATTACTTTCATTAGCTGTAGCAATTATTCAAATGAAGCTATTTAAGACAGGGAAGGAGGATTAATAGATGGAGGCAGATAAAGTAACATCAACAGACTATTCCATTCAATCTATCAGAGTTCGTTCCTATAAGAGGAAAAAGATTGCTGGAGCAATTCCGCTTTATACTATATTAATCTTCTATTTTATGATCATTGCCTATCCTTTGTTTTGGATGGTCATTAATTCCTTTAAAACGACAGAAGAAATTTTCTCAAATAGTTGGGCATTGCCGACAACATGGCTTGTCTCTAACTATGTTCATGCGTGGAATACCGGAATATCTGAGTACTTTTTAAATAGTACCATTGTTACGTTAAGCACCTGTTTATTAACGGTTTTCCTCAGTGCTCTTGGAGCATACGGTTTAACTCGTTTTCAGTTTAAAGGTAAGAAGCTACTATTAATCTTGTGTATGGGTGGAATGATGCTATCTCCGCAGGTGAGCTTAGTCCCTTTGTATAAGCTTATCCAGGCATTGGGTATTCATGACACTTACTTAGCGCTCATTCTTCCCTATGTGGCGTACCGTATTCCGATTACTGTTCTATTAATAAGAGCTGCTTTTCTAGAGGTTCCAAAAGAGTTAGAAGAATCTGCTTTTCTCGATGGATGTTCAACATGGTCTGTGTTTACAAAAATCTTTTTGCCGCTGAACCTTCCTATTTTGTTCACGGGGATCATTATCACTGCTTACTTTACATGGAATGAATTTATGTTTGCGCTCATTTTTATTGACTCAGAAAGTTTAAAAACCATTCCAGCAGGATTAATGCAATTCCGTGATGCATTACAAACAAATTGGGGAGTTCTTTTAGCTGGATTAATGATCTCTGCCATCCCGATTATTACCCTGTTTTTATTTTTACAAAAGTATTTTGTTCGTGGTCTTGCTTCTGGAAGTTTGAAAGGATAAGAGAGAGTGTTAGTAAAAACAGAACTCCAATAGAAAGGAATGTAAAAAATAATGAAGTTACTAGCAATTGGAGATAATGTGGTGGATGTTTATATGGATCGAAACGAGATGTTTCCAGGTGGGAATGCGTTAAATGTTGCCGTATTAGCTAAGCAATACGGAGCAGAAGAAACAGGATTTATTGGAATTGTAGGAAATGATGCGGAGGGTGATCACATTATTGATTCTTTAGAAAAGAATCATGTGAATATTAGCCAAATCCGAAGGGCCTATGGGGAAAGTGGAAAAGCCTATGTGGATATTGATGCGACTGGTGACAGGATTTTCGTAAAATCAAACAAAGGTGGTATTCAATCGAAGCTACGATTGAAATTGGCTCCTACAGATTTTGATTATATCAAAGGTTATGATGTTCTTCATACCAGCATTTATAGCAGTCTGGATGACCAACTTCCCCTGATCAAACAGCTTTTACCGATTTCCTATGATTTCTCCAATCATTTTACAGATGAGTTGCTAAAAACGGTATGTCCACATATTACTTTTGCCTTCATATCCGGTAGTGATTTTGGTGACAAGCAAATCGAGGAATTAATTAACAAAATTCATGGATATGGCACGCATTATGTGATTATTACCCGCGGTTCAAATGGTGTTATCATGTCCGATCGGACACAAAGTTATATACAGGGAATAGAAGAAGCAGAGGTAATTGACACGCTAGGTGCTGGTGATTCATTTATAGCTGGGTTTTTAACTAGTTATTTGAACCACCATACAATCAAGCAGTCACTACAACTAGCTGCATTACGAGCAGCACGTACTTGTGAAGTGAACGGAGCATTTGGTTATGGAAAACAATTAGTAAAATAAAGAAAAGGGACTGGCTGGTAGCCAAGTCCTTTTTACGTGGTAATAGTATAGGCGATAACTGTAGTTAAATTTTTAAATGTAGAAAGGTGTATAGGTACTTTATTCTTATCGTACACGATTTTATCAATATTGAATAAAATCTCACCAATTTCGCAATTTAAGTGTTCAGCTTCTACAGAAGAGGCGGGGATTCCGGTAATCGTCTTTTTTGTGGTAATGTCCTTCATATCCACGTGGTATATATTACTCAGGACATCATAGGTGGACTCGTAATCAAATATCTGCTCTCGAATGTTAGGAAAGCGCTCTATCGGATAATGAGTTAAATCAAGAGTAAAGGGCTCTTCATCAAGATACATCAATCTTAGAAGTTTGAGCACTGGGGCACCAACCTCTATTTGAAGATCTTCAGCTATTTTCTTTGACGCCTTAATTTCCTCACAAAGAAGAACTTTCTTGGCTGTCTTTTTTCCGAGTTGTTTGCTGAAATCCGAAAAGCCCTCGATTGTTACTAACTCACGAGCAACCTTTTTCCTTGCAACAAACGTACCTTTTCCTTGTTTTCTTTCCAACAATCCTTCATCAACTAAATCTTGAATGGCTCTTCTAACTGTAATTCTGCTTACACCATAAATATCACAAAGCTCCGCTTCATTGGGAATTTGCTGACCTGGTCGATAGGTGTTCTGGTCAATTGCTTCTTTTATGGTGTTAAATAATTGTTCGTATAATGGACGTGAACTAGAGCTGTTTAACTTCATAGGAGAACTCCTCTCAAAGTATAAATCATTATATAATATTATATAACATTTAACGGAAGAATGTATATGATTAGTCTGAGAATTTCGAATACTAAAGTAATAAAAGAGTAGGAAAGTGGTAACAAAAAAAAGCTCTGGCTTGCAATAGAGATGCAAGCCAGAGCTTTTTACATATTAAGCTTTTACGGAAGTTTCTTTTGGAGCCCATGTCTTTTTCCAAGACATCTGTGCAATAATTAAAACGAGTAAAGCTAACACTCCAATTCCTGCATAAACGAGGAATCCTGTTGCATACGTGCCTGTGATTTCTCTTAACGTTCCAAGGATATTTGGAATAAAGAAACCACCTACACCACCAGCTGCTCCTACAATTCCTGTAACCATCCCGATTTCTTCTTGGAAGCGTTGTGGTACAAGTTGGAATACCGCTCCATTCCCCATTCCTAAACACATCATACCGACAAATAATAACAAGGTAACAAGAGTGATAGAAGGTAGTTGACTAACTCCTAGCATGGTTAGAGCAACACCGATAAATAAGAAGGTTAATAGACGAACTCCCCCAATCTTATCTGCGATAAACCCTCCTACTGGGCGAAAGAAGCTACCGGCTGCTACGCAAAGGGTAACAAAATCCCCGGCTCTTACTCTTGAAAGATCGTATTGATCAACGAAAAAGATACTTAAAAAGCTAGATAGTCCAACAAATCCACCGAAGGTAACGCTATACAATAAGCAGAAGTAAAGAGCATCTTTTTGTTTAAAAACATTAAAGTATTCTTTAAGTGGTTTTGGTGCTGGCTGTGAAGGAGCATCTTTTGCGATAAGAACAAAAATGACAAACACGATAGCAAGAGGAATAAGGGCAACCCCCAGTACATTATGCCAGCCAATTTGTTCAGCAAGGCGGGGACCAAATAAGGTGGCAAATAAAGTCCCGCTATTTCCAGCTCCAGCAATCCCCATTGCTAACCCTTGTAAATGCGGTGGATACCAACGACTTGCCATTGGTAAAGCTGCTGCAAAGCTTGCCCCAGCTACTCCTAATAGTATTCCGATAAAATAAATCTCCGTTAACGTCGTTCCAAACAGCCAACCCCATAGAAGTGGAACCATTGTAACGACCATTCCAATGATCGATGTTTTCTTCGGACCAATTCGATCCGTTAAAACACCAAGAACGAGACGGAAGAAAGATCCACCGAGAATAGGAATCGCTACAATTAATCCCTTTTGTGAAGGAGATAGACCAAAGTCTTTGGTGATATAAACCCCAAGTGCCCCAAGTATTACCCAAATCATGAAACTGACATCGAAGTACAGAAATGAAGCAAATAGCGATGGTGCATGTCCACTTTTTCTTAAATTTGCTAACTTCATAGTTTTACTCTCCTTTTAATAAATGTGATATTTCAAATGTGTTACCAGCCAATATAATTTTTTCGAGAAAATAAAATCTTACCTAATACATAGAAGAATGAAAAAAAACCTATCTTATTTGTCATTGGAATTCCTCCTTGTTTTTGTCCAGCTCCAGCGCTTAGCCCCTCGATGGAATAATATAAAGCCATTATTCCTAGGTCATAAGTCAAATCTCTCCAGAAGGCAGGCCTTCCTGCGAGATTCATCTTATGCTTGTCGGGGCTGAACAAGGCGCTTTTGCTTTTCTTTTTTGTCAGAGTTTTTACCGCCTTTGTCTTGTTAAAGAATAGTATGTAAGTTGTTGATTTGTCTCAAAAGGTGTTAGCTAATCTAACACAGAAATTTATTGGAATTTTCAAACGGGTTGAATTTTTATACTTGTAAGCGCATTACAAAATCAACAAAAAAGCGAGTGATCTTTCGATTTTACTTCGTAATTCGAAAAATGAGTATACCGTAGGATTGCATAAAAATACTGCCTGATAAGGGGGTTTTTATAGTAAATAACACCCAAATAGTACATATCGTGTTAGAAAATGTAACAGGTTAAATTTCATTTCAGTAGATGTATGAAATAATAAAACGAAATTTGGTTTGAACATCCATCTACTGTTTGTTGGGGGTTATAACATGAAAAAGCAAAAGTTAGTTATGGTCGGTAATGGTATGGCTGGAGTTCGGTGTTTAGAGGAAATTCTTAAAACTGATTCTGAAATGTTTGAGATTACGGTTGTTGGAAGCGAACCTCACCCAAACTATAACCGAATCCTTCTTTCTTCCGTACTTCAAGGAACAACGAAGCTTGAAGAAATTACCATTAATGATTTTAAGTGGTATGAGCAGCATCAGATTCAACTTTTTACGGGAGAAACAGTTGTTGCTATTGATCATAAAAGCCAAATAGTTATGACAGATAAAGGCCGCAGTTTGTACTATGACCGATTGGTATTGGCAACGGGTTCCGTTCCTTTTGTTCTTCCCTTGCCTGGGGTGGAGAAGGAAGGTGTCATTTCTTTTCGGACAATTGAGGATTGTCAAAAGATGCAGGAAACGGCAAAGAATCATAAAAAGGCAGTTGTCATTGGTGGAGGATTGTTAGGGCTAGAAGCAGCAAGGGGACTATTACACCTCGGGATGGAGGTGCATGTAGTTCATATTAGTAGTTTCTTAATGGAAAGACAGCTGGATGAAACGGCAGCAAAAATGCTACAAGCAGAACTTGAAAAGCAAGGGATGAAGTTTCTATTAGAAAAACAAACAGAAGAAATCTTAGGCAATAAACGCATCGAAGGACTTCGTTTTACGGATGGAACATCGGTTGAAGCCGACCTGCTTGTAATGGCTGTTGGTGTACGGCCCAATGTTCATTTGGCGAAAGAAAGTGGGTTAACAGTCAATCGGGCGATTGTCGTAAATGATTTTCTGGAGACGAGTATTCCCAATATTTTTGCTGTAGGAGAATGTGTGGAACATCGAGGTATGGTATATGGCCTTGTGAAACCACTTTATGAACAGGCAGTTGTCTTAGCGAAGCGTATGTGTGGGGTAGATGAACAAGGGTATGAGGGTACTGTGTTAGCCACTCAATTAAAAATTTCGGGTGTTGATGTGTTTTCTATTGGAGCTTTTCAAGAGGATTCTGCAAGCAAGTCAATAAAAATACACGATGAAGTGGAAGGTACTTATAAAAGGCTTGTATTCCAAGAAGATAAAATAATTGGAGCGGTGCTCTTTGGGGATACGAGTGACCGAACGAAATTACAAAATATGATACTAAAAAAGCAAGATGTATCTGAAATTGAAAAAGTGACTATTTTTCAATCAAGTGGTTCGGGAACAGCGGTTACCTCCATGGCAGCAACTGAAATCATCTGTAATTGTAATGGTGTTTCCAAGGGGACAATTATTGAAGCTGTTCAAATTCATGGTTGTTCTACTGTAGACGATGTAAAAGCATGTACAAAGGCATCCGGGTCATGCGGAGGATGTAAACCGCTTGTCTCAGAGTTATTAGCTTATATTCATAGTGATGAATTTGATGAAATGAAGATCGAGAAACCTACGATGTGTAATTGTACATCGCTAACAGAGGATGAGGTTGTGCATGAGATGCAGGTCCAAAATTTATCCTCTGTTAACGAAGTAATGCAAGCACTGAACTGGAAACATAAAGAGGGATGTTCCAAATGTGTTCCTGCTTTGACGTATTACTTAAGTATGATCAATCCAGAGTATGAGAATGTCCAAGAAACATTATTTGTAAACGAAAAGATGAATGCAACATTGCAAAAGGATGGAACGTACTTTGTCGTTCCGCAAATGTATGGGGGAATGACGAATCCACATGAGTTACGAAAAATCGCGAATGTGGCAGACAAATATGGTGTGTCAGAGCTAGCTATTACTAGTGAGCAGAGAATTCATTTGATGGGACTAACAAAAGATGAATTACCAAAGGTGTGGAATGATTTAAATATGCCTTTAAGTGCCACATACGGGAACAGAGTTCAGAATGTGAAGACGTGTATTGGCGAGCATATATGTCAATGTGATAAACGAAAGGCCCTTCAACTTTCGGCAACACTAGAAAAGAAACTTGAGTATCTTATCACTCCGTATCGAGTGAAAATAGGTGTCTCAGCTTGCTTGCATAATGGTGCAGGTTCGACAACAAAAGATATTGGCATCATTGGCACAAAGCGTGGATGGGAAATATATGTGGGTGGAAGCAGTGGTCGAAGTGTTAAAGCTGGTCAATTGTTTACAGTTGCTGAAACAGAAGAAGAGGTGGTTAGTTTCATTGGTGGTCTAGTCCAGTACTACCGAGAAACGGCTAATTACTCGGAAAGAACATGGGAATGGGTGGATCGAGTAAGCCTATTGCATGTGAGAGAAGTACTTTTTGATTTTGAACTCCGTCAGCAGTTGTTAGAACGACTAGAAGAGGATTGCTTAATGATGAAGGGACCTAAAGATGTTCCTATTTTTTAAAGTAAGTCCTAAAGAGTATAAGGATTGAGGGTGATGATGTGACTGAAATGCTATTAAAATACTTTCGCACAAAGCAAAATCATGTAGAGTCGGAGAAAACATACGACTCACAGTGTCCATTTTGCAGCATGCAATGCAAGATGCAGCTCATAGAGCAATCAATCGTTACACGCAAGAAATATACCACTGTTGGATTAGATAATCCAACTACACAGGGAAGATTGTGTGTGAAAGGCATCAATGCCCACCAACATACTTTTCATAAAGACCGATTAAAGTATCCGCTAATAAAGGTAAACGGGGAATTTATTCGTGCCACATGGGAAGAGGCACTAGCACTCATTAAAAGTAATATTCAGTCCATTCAAGAACGACATGGAAAAGACGCAATGGCGGTGTACGGAAGTGCCTCAATCACGAACGAAGAAGCTTATTTGCTCGGAAAATTTGCTCGTGTCGCGTTGCAAACAAAGTATATTGATTACAATGGGAGACTTTGTATGTCATCAGCGGCTTCGGCTGCTACACAAACCTTCGGGATGGACCGAGGATTTACCAATAGCATAAGTGAAATTCCTTCTTCTCGCTGTATTATTCTGGCTGGAACAAATATTGCAGAATGCCAACCGACCATCATGCCTTATTTTGAAAAGGCAAAGGAAAACGGTGCTTATATTATTGCAATAGACCCTCGTGAAACGGCAACAACGAAACTAGCAGACTTGCATATTAAGGTGAAGCCTGGAACAGATGCCGCTTTTGCAAATGGAGTCTTAAAGGTGATTATCGAAGAACAGCTTTATAACGAACACTTTATCTTAGAAAGAGTGAATGGGTTCGAAGAAGTGAAGGAGAATGTAACCTCGATGACCTTTGAGGAAATCGAATCCTTGTCAGGTGTTCCTATTGAACAGATTCGTAAGGTAGCTCACCGGTTTGCAAAAGAAGAAACAGGAATGATTTTTACGGCACGCGGAGTAGAGCAACACACAGATGGCTCGGCTGCAGTTAGAAATTTCCTAAATATATTACTTTCAGTTGGGAAAATTGGAAAACCAGGCTGTGGGTACGGAGCGATTACTGGTCAGGGAAATGGTCAAGGAGCAAGGGAACATGGGCAAAAGGCCGACCAACTTCCTGGTTATAGACTCATAGAAAACGAAGATCATCGAGCTTATATTGCACAGGTATGGGGAGTTAACGAAGAAGAGCTGCCGAGAAAGGGTGTCTCTGCTTATGAAATGTTTGAAAAAATTCATGACGGTGATATATCCGGGATGTTTTTGATGTGCTCTAACCCCATTGTCTCTAACCCAAATGCACATTTTGTGGAGGAAGCATTACAAAAACTTTCATTTCTAGTTGTGGTTGACTTATTCGTATCTGAAACTGCTCGATTAGCAGATGTGATATTACCGGCATCCTCCTACTTAGAGGATGAAGGAACGATGACCAATGTAGAGGGGAGAGTCACCTTAAGAGAGGCAAGTTATCCTTGTCCAGAAGAAGTAAAGCACGATTGGCAAATTCTTTGCGAAATTGCTCATGCGCTTGGGAAGGGTAAGTATTTTCCTTTTGAATCAGCGGAGGATATTTTTAACGAACTAAGGATCGCTAGTAAAGGTGGGATTGCAGATTATTATGGAGTGACTTATGAACGACTAAGAGAGGAAAAGGGACTGTTATGGCCTTGTCCAAGTTTAGATCATAAAGGAACGGTCAGGCTTTTTGAAAGTTCGTTTGCTCATCCTGATGGAAGAGCAAAGATGGTCTCGGTTGCCAATCTTGCACCGGTTTCAAAGGATCAGGTATGTGAAGAATTTCCACTTTATTTAACAACAGGACGAGTGATGTCTCACTATTTAACAGGTGTTCAAACACGTAAAAGTGCTTCATTAGCAGCAAGAAATGTGGAATCACATGTGGAGATTCATCCGGCCACTGCTTTAAAATATGGGATTCGAGACGAAACGCTAGTGAAGATCACGTCAAGGAGAGGAAGTATTGTTGTAAGGAGTAAGCTGTCGGACAGTATTCGTCAAGACACGCTATTTGTTCCTTTTCACTGGGCCAATTCACAAAATGTTAATTTCCTTGTCGGAAAGGAATTGGATCCAACTTGTCGTATGCCTGGATTTAAATTAAGTGCGGTAAAAATAAGCTCAGCAATGGATGTTGTATGACGATAATTATGGGTGAATCACTCTTTTAATATTCGGAAAATTCGCTTTACGAACTAAAAAGCGTGTGAGGTAATCTAACATGTTAAACAATTTTACACAAATCATGTGTTACAGTTTAAGAAACTTTCTTGGGGAGGCGCGTTAATTTGGCAAAGAAAAAACTTATTCTTGTTGGTAACGGAATGGCAGGAGTCAGAACCATAGAAGAAATTTTAAAGCTCACAAAGGATCAATTTGAAATTACGATTTTCGGGAGTGAGCCGCATCCGAATTATAATAGAATCCTACTTTCAAAGGTTCTACAAGGAGACACAGAAGTCGCGGATATTACGCTTAATGATTGGAGCTGGTATGAAGACAATGACATTCAGCTTTATACAGATGAGACAGTGGTTAAGGTTGATTCCGACCGAAAAGTAGTTGTTACAGATGCTGGAAGAATCGAGCCATACGATGAAGTGATAGTGGCTACTGGTTCTGTTCCTTTCATACTTCCCATTCCAGGTTCGGATAAGGAAGGTGTTACAGCTTTCCGAGATATTAAGGACACTGAAATTATGCTAAAGGCCTCCAAGAAATATAAAAAAGCTGCTGTAATCGGCGGAGGGTTGTTAGGGCTTGAGGCGGCAAGGGGACTTCTAAACCTAGGGATGGAGGTTAATGTCATCCATCTAGCCCCTTATTTAATGGAGCGCCAGCTTGACCCAATGGCAGGAAAAATGTTGCAAACAGAATTAGAAAAGCAGGGTATGACGTTTTTATTAGAAAAACAAACACAGGAGATTTTTGGAGAAGAGCGTGTCGAGGGTTTACGTTTCAGTGACGGAACTGAGATTGAAGCGGATCTTGTTGTTATGGCCGTTGGTATCAAACCTAATATTTCACTAGCAGTGGAAAGTGGGTTAGAGGTAAATCGAGGAATTGTTGTAAACGATTATATGCAAACGAATATTCCTAACGTATATGCTGTTGGGGAATGTGCAGAACATAACGGAATTCCATACGGACTTGTTGCACCGCTTTATGAGCAAGGGAAAGTGTTAGCGAAAACGATTTGCGGTGCTAAGACTGAGCCGTATAAAGGTTCTGTATTGTATACCCAGTTAAAGGTATCAGGAGTTGAAGTGTTCTCTGCAGGTGATTTTACGGAAGGAGACGACAAAAAGGCTGTTAAAGTTTTTGATGAGCAAGACAGCTATTATAAGAAGCTGGTTCTTCGTGGAAATCAAATTGTTGGTGCAGTTCTTTTCGGAGATAGCAGCGATGGAAATCGTTTGGTTTCTATGATTCAAAAGCAGGCTGACATTTCAGACACAATGAAGGTTTCCTTGCTGCAGCCAACAGGCCAAGAAGCAGGTGCTAGTCTAGTAGCAACGATGAGTGATGAGGAAATCATTTGTGGATGTAATGGAGTGTCAAAAGGAGCGATCGTTTCTGCTATTCAAACACAAGGCTGTTCATCTGTTGATGAAATTAAAGCCTGTACGAGCGCTTCCCGTTCTTGTGGTGGCTGTAAACCACTCGTTGCAGAGGTTCTTCAGCATACATTAGGTTCATCCTTTGATACCTTGCAGCAAAAGGAAGCAATCTGTGGCTGTACTACCCTATCTCGTGATGAGGTAGTAGAAGAAATCAAAGCAAAAGGTTTGACTCATGTGAAAGAAGTCATGTTTGTACTTGATTGGAAAACCGAAGAGGGTTGCTCGAAATGCCGTCCAGCTCTTAACTATTACCTAGGTATGGTCAATCCAACTGGATATGAGGATGAGAAGGAATCAAGGTTCGTTAATGAGCGTATGCACGCAAACATTCAAAAGGATGGGACCTATTCTGTTGTGCCTAGAATGTACGGTGGAGTGACCAATGCGAATGATTTAAGAAGAATTGCTGATGTGGTGGATAAGTATGAGATACCACTAGTAAAGGTGACTGGAGGACAACGAATCGACTTGTTTGGGGTAAAGAAGGATGATCTTCCAAAGGTGTGGGAGGATCTTGATATGCCTTCAGGATTCGCTTACGGAAAATCACTTCGTACCGTTAAAACATGTGTAGGAGAACAATTCTGTCGTTTCGGTACACAAGACTCGATGGGACTTGGAATTCAGTTAGAAAAGAAATATGAAGGTCTTCAAACACCGCATAAGGTAAAAATGGCCGTTTCAGCTTGCCCAAGAAGCTGTGCCGAATCAGGGTTTAAGGATATTGGATACAT
Source organism: Bacillus sp. Y1 (assembly GCF_003586445.1). Taxonomy (NCBI): domain Bacteria; kingdom Bacillati; phylum Bacillota; class Bacilli; order Caryophanales; family Bacillaceae; genus Bacillus; species Bacillus sp. Y1. The sequence goes on from NZ_CP030028.1 coordinate 1,040,213, forward strand.
CGGCATTGACGGTGGCTGGGAACTTTATATTGGCGGAAATGGTGGTACCCATGTGCGTGGTGGAGATCTTCTTTACAAAGTAAAGACAGAGGAAGAGGTTATCGAAATTACGTCTGCTTACCTTCAATATTATCGAGAGACAGCGAACTATTTAGAGAGAACATCTGCTTGGGTGGACCGAGTTGGTTTGGACCATATCCGTGAGGTATTAGATGATAAGGAAAAACGTAAGGAGCTAAATGCTCGCATGGATAAAGCCTTATCTGTAATCGAGGATCCTTGGAAGGCCATTATCGAGGACAAAAAGCTGAAAAAAGAACTGTTTGAAACAGTAGTCACGTCGTAAGACACGATAAAAGGAGGAGATCTTCGAATGGTTAATAAAAACATCAGTAAGGTATTAATTGGCTCCCTTCAAGAACTGCCAGAGCGCTTAGGGAAAACATTTCAAGTGGGAAACATGGAGCTTGCCGTATTTAAGCTTTCCAACGGAACGGTACGAGCGATTGAAAACCGTTGTCCTCATAAAGGTGGCGTATTAAGCGAAGGGATCGTCAGTGGTGATTCGGTTTTCTGTCCGATGCATGATTGGAAGATCTGCTTAGAGGATGGCTTGGTTCAAGCGCCGGATAAAGGCTGCGTCAAAACCTATTCTACGGTAGTGGAAGGAGAAGACGTGTTTCTTCTTATTGAATAGTGATCATATGCATATAAAGAAAAGGGGTTCTCCACGTTGCTCTCAGGGTAACGGAGAATTCCTTTTCTTTTTACTTGAATAATTATTAGGATATATAAATAAAAACACAAATTCATCTTGAAAAATTCTTCTTTTATGCATTATAATTCAAAAGGTAGTTGGAATTATGCATTAGTAGTTCTTGTTATTTTAAAAATTCGGAAAATTCCGCTTGAATATGAAGTATTTTCTGCTTTAAAATGGAAAAAGGAAGTTTTTCCTTCACCAAATCCAAGAAGGTGACGAGACTAGTATGGAACAAAAGACGGTAACACAAATGATTAAAGGAAACTTTTCGGCATTATCTTCAGGTCAAAAGAAAGTAGCAGAGTTTTTGCTAGAGCATTTGGATGAAGGTTCGCTGCTCACTGCTTTCCAAATTGGGCGAAAAGTGGGTGTTAGTGAAACAACAGTCATTCGCCTAGCGTATGCACTAGGCTTTAGTGGCTACTCAGAAATGCAGGAAACGGTTCGTAGAGAATGGCTAACACATGTACAACCAGGAAAAAGCGAAGGAAAACCTTCAAGTAGAGATGGCTTTGAAGAAAATCAATTGTTTCATCAAATTATCGAGAAAGAGAGCCAAGTTCTTAATCAATTACTTAACCAGTTAGAAATAGAACAAATATGGCGAGTGGTGGATGTGCTTCATCAATCAAAGCGGATTTTTATCGCTGGTTTTGGTAGTTCATATGCTGCTGCTTACTGGTTGTATTACGCACTAAAACAGATGAGAGAAAATGTGTTTCTCTCTAACCCAAGTGGATTTTTACCTGAAGAACTATGTGAACTTGATGAGCAGTCGTCCGTTATTATGTTTTCCTATCCTCGTTACCGAAGAGAATCACTTAAGCTAGCAAACTATGCAAACAATCAAAAAGCAACCCTCATAGCGATTACAGATCGGCAGCTTTCGCCTATTGGCCAGCTCGCACAATTGACCTTAACAACAGAAGAGCATTTGGAATCGGGTCATCATTCAATTGCTTCGGTGATTGGTTTGCTTGAGGTGATTATCTCTGGATTGAACAAAAGGGACAATGAAAACAGCAATGTCCGTCAGAAGAAATTAGAGCAGTTATATTCCGAGCAAAATATTTTTTTAGAATGAAAAAATAGTAACTTAAGAGGAGGCTTACCCTATATGACCAATGCTTCAAATGTTAGAGCAGAAAGAAAGGAAGCTTTACAAAAGTCCTTTTCTGTTCAAGATTATATGAAATTTATCCTACCATCCTTGATCGGTATTATGCTATTTATTATTCCCATTTCAAATGGTGAAGGAATAACAATCCCAGTTGCATTCCTAGCCAGTCAATTAAATACCCTTTTTGTTGATCAAATTCCAGCCTTTGCAACGGGTGTAATTATCCTATCTGTTTTAGGTTCACTTATTGCTGTTATTGCCAAGCCGCAATTTATTATCGAAAATTCCTTTTTAAATAAACTGTTAAATGTCAGCAAATTTTGGTTAATTGCACGTGTATTAGGGGCAATTTTTACAGTGATCGCACTTACGAAAGTAGGACCGGAATTTATTTCCTCTGAGAATACAGGAGGGATGTTGCTATTTAGCCTACTTCCGATTCTATTAACCACTTTTTTACTTGCAGGATTTTTATTGCCACTTCTTTTGAACTTTGGGCTGTTAGAGTTTTTTGGAGCATTAACAATGAAGATTATGCGACCAATTTTCAAACTGCCTGGACGATCTTCACTTGACTGCTTAGCATCATGGGTAGGGGACGGGACAATCGGTGTACTGCTTACCACTAAGCAATACGAGGAAGGCTATTATACAAAAAGAGAAGCAGCGGTGATTGCTACAACCTTCTCTGTTGTTTCTATTACTTTTACCATTGTAGTCATTCAATACTTGAATCTTGATAAATACTTTCTTCATTATTATGCTACGATCGTTATTGCTGGATTAGCAGCAGCTGTGATCATGCCACGTATTCCGCCGCTTTCTAGAAAAGCAGACACAGGCTATGAACATGCTACGTTAGTAAAGGAAACGAGTATTCCAGCTGGTACATCGTATGCCCAATGGGGATTAGCACAAGCAGTTAGTAAAGCAAAGACAAATACAAGTGTAAAGGCAACATTAAAAGAAGGACTTCAAAATGTGCTTGATATGTGGATGGGAGTACTACCAATCGTTATGGCTATTGGAGTCACTGCTTTAGTGATTGCAGAATTTACTCCGGTGTTCTCCATATTAGGAAAGCCATTTGAGCCAATCTTAACGTTAATGCAAATACCAGAAGCAGACCAGGCTGCTCAAACGATGGTTGTTGGATTTGCGGATATGTTCTTACCAGCCATTATTGGAAGTGGAATCGAGAGTGAATTAACACGTTTTGTTATTGCATGTGTATCCGTTACACAACTGATTTACCTTTCTGAGATGGGAGGATTACTACTAGGCTCAAAGCTACCTGTTAGCTTCAAAGACTTAGTACTAATCTTCTTGATTCGTACGGCCATTACTTTACCGATTGTTGCCATTGCAGCACATATTATCTTTTAACTAGAAGGGTTCTGACACAAATGCTTCTTTTGGAAAACTTTATAGATACAGAGCGGAAACAAATTTTGAATACGTATAAAGAACTTCATGAGCTTGCCGAACCAAGCTGGAAGGAAGAAAAAACCTCTCTGTATGTAAGGCAAAAGCTAGAAAGGGCTGGATTTGATGTCCAAACCTTTCATGGCCATTATGGGTTGATTGCTGAAATTAAGGGTGAAAGTAATGAGGTAATCGCGATTCGTGCTGACATGGATGCTCTCTTGCAAGAGATAGATGGTGTCGTACAAGCGAATCATTCATGCGGTCATGATGGTCATAGTACGATGGTGTTATTCACAGCACTTGCACTTGCTAAAATAAACCATCATCATACCATTCGTTTTATCTTTCAGCCAGCAGAGGAAAAGGCAGAGGGTGCGCTTAAAATGATTGAAGAAGGCGCACTAGACAATGTAAAGTTTCTTTGCGGAATTCATTTGCGCCCTGCATTTGAGGTCGCAAATGGAATGGCGGCTCCAGTGATCTTGCACGGTTCATCAAGCTGTATAAGAGGTACGATTAAAGGAACACCGGCACATGCTGCGAGACCGGAGGAAGGCAATAATCCTATTGAAGCTGCCGCCCTTTTGGTTCAAGCTTTTCAAAATATTCGTGTCCAAACCGATGTGCCATACTCGATCAAAATGACTGAGCTTCATTGTGGAGAGTCATCGAATCTTATTCCAGAAACTGCACGATTCACCGTTGATCTTCGTGCAAAATCGAATGAAACCATGAAGTTACTTATAGAAGAGGCAAAACAATCGATTCAATCCATTGAGGATAGAACGAAAACAAAGATTGTTTTCCAACAAGATAGTTATTCTCCTGCTGCAGTAAAGAATGAACATGCTGTAAAGCTTGCCGAAGAAGCCATTAAATCAGTGCTGGGAGAGAAATGTCTCGTACCAATGTGTGACTCTCCTGGTGCAGAAGACTTTCACTTCTACACATTAAAGCGACCAGATATGGTTGCCACCATGATTGGATTAGGCTGCGGACTGGAACCAGGCTTGCATCATCCTAATATGAAGTTTGACATTACAGCATTACTTAATGGAACAAAAATTTTAACAAATCTGTTATTGGAAGCGGACAAACAGATTTGGTAATGACTCCGGTAAAGGAGGGAAGAAATTTGAACGATGAAGTAAGCATTCGCAACCTTCAAACTGTCACAGAGTTAGAAAAGGTACGTGAATTAGAGGCTCTAATTTGGAGTTTGGAAGATTCTGTACCGGTCAACCAAACGGTAGCCGCAGTGAAAAATGGCGGCTTCGTTCTTGGTGCTTTTCTCCATGAGAAGCTTATTGGTTTTCAATATAGTTTCCCAGGATTTGATGGGGCGAAAGCGTATCTTTGCTCTCACAGCCTCGGGATTCATCCTGATTATCGTGCATTTGGTGTCGGCGAGAAACTGAAATGGGCTCAGAAGAAAACAGCTCTTCTTAAGGGGTATGAGTTAATCACATGGACATATGATCCGCTCGAAACCGTGAATGCAAATCTAAACCTACATAAACTTGGCGGTGTCTGTTCTACGTATATGGAAGATGTGTACGGTGAGATGAATGATGGGTTGAACTCAGGAATGGCAACCGACCGTTTTTTAGTAGAGTGGAGGCTAAAGTCCGAGAGTGTGAAAAGGGACTTAGACCAAGACGCGCTGCACGTTATAAGAACAGATCAGTTCAATGGAAATTTAAATCCTGTGGAAATTCATTTGAACCTAGCTCCTGATACCCTTTTCGTATCGGTACCAGGGAATTTTCAAACCATTAAAACAGAAGATCTCTCACTTGCTAAGCAATGGAGAGAGGCAACTCGAAAGGTGTTTCTTCACTATTTTAAAAAAGGTTACACCGCTACTGATTTGCTGAAGGAAAAACCAAACCACTACTACTACGTTTTACAAAAGCTATAGCAAGGGGAATGTGAAATGGAAGTAAAGAGCATCATTTTAAGGCATGTAAAAATGGATCTGTTAACCCCGTTCACTACGAGTGTCGGTACGGAGGTGGATAAGGATTTCATTATCGTGGAAGTACAGTCGAAAAGTGGTTTATCAGGATGGGCGGAGTCTGTTTCAATTATTGAGCCAATTTATAACGAAGAAACAGTAAAGACTAATTGGCATATCATGAGTGATTTTCTAATCCCCCTATTATTAAAAGAACCCATTTCGCATCCGGATGATGTGTCTGAGCGTTTTCAGTTTATCCGTGGCAATTATAATGCAAAGGCTGCATTAGAGTGTGCTGTCTGGGATTTATACGCAAAAGAAAAGAATCTTTCCTTATCAAAAGCGCTCGGTGGAGTGAAGGATCGGATAGAAGTGGGCGTAAGTGTAGGGATTCAAAAGTCAGAAGCGGCGATGCTTAAGCAAATTGATGAGTACTTAAAAGAAGGATATAAGCGTATTAAAGTAAAAATCAAGCCTGATTGGGATATTCAAATATTGAAATCTATTCGCCGAGAATTTCCTGCGATTCCTTTAATGGCTGATGCCAATTGTGCTTATACATTAAAGGATATCGATCATCTTCAAGCATTAGATGAATTCAATTTAATGATGATTGAACAGCCACTTGCCTGTGATGACATCATTGATCATGCATCGTTACAAGCGAAGCTTTCGACTCCTATCTGTTTAGATGAAAGTATCCACTCAGCTGAAGATGCAAGAAAGGCTATTCAGCTCGGGAGCTGTAAAATCATTAATTTAAAAATTGGTCGTATTGGAGGGCTTACAGAGTCAAGGAAGATACACGATCTGTGTGTGAAAAATGAGATTCCCATGTGGTGTGGTGGAATGCTAGAAGCAGGAATTGGAAGAGCTCATAATATCGCGATTACATCACTAGCTAACTTTACGCTTCCAGGTGACACAGCCCCTTCTTCGCATTACTGGAAGGAAGACATTATCTTACCGGAAGTAGAAATGAGCAGCGGCTTTATTACTGTACCGGACTTACCTGGAATTGGGTTTGAACCAAATATTAAGAAGATCAATCAAGTGACACTTGAACAAAAAATCTTTTCATAAAATTAAAGGATATAGACTAGTTTTGTCTATATCCTTCTTTTATTCCTCTAATAACTGTTCATTTCTCCACTATCTAAATTGAGTTGCCAGTGGATCCCGAACTTGTCTGTGACTTGACCGTACAGCTTGCTCCAAAATGTTTCTTGAAGTGGCATAGTTACCTTTCCATCAACACTCAATTGTTCAAACCAGGATTTAAGATTCTCACTATCTTTGTTTACAATAGCAAGCGTAACGTTATTTCCTTCAACAAACGGCATTCCAGGGAAGTTATCGGAAAACATCACATTCGTTCCGTCAATGCTAAGACGTGTGTGCATGACTAATTTTTTTGCTTCTTCTGGAAGTGGATGATCTGGATGAGGTGGAGTATCTCCAAAAGTCATGATATTTGGTTTCTCCGTCCGAAAAACATCTGCATAAAATTCAACAGCTTCTCTGCAATTACCATCAAAAACAAGATAAACATCAACAGACATCATCTTCACTCCTAAAAAAATAGTACAATCACTTCCATTATATCCCATGCTTTAATTAAAAACCTAATTAATTTTAAAAGGGAATAGACCCTAGCATTTGGAAATGTAGTAAAAATAGACGATAATTAACTCATACATAGTAGAGGAGCGGAAAAAAATGTTGTCACAAAAAAGAGAAAACATAAAAATTGGTAGCCGAGTAAAGGTGGTACAAAAAGCAGATCAGCGAACAGGGAAACTAACGGAAGGTGTGGTTGCAAAAATCCTTACAAATAGCCCTACTCATCCACATGGAATCAAGGTGATGCTAGAAAATGGTGTGGTTGGAAGAGTAAAGGAAATATTATGATTTTCCAGAAGTAGGTATTTTAAAAACAATAGAATTTTTATTTTATTCACGTACAAAATAATGGTAAGAAAACTATTTTTTGACGCGTGGAGGAAATGAAAATGCCTGATACACCTTCAATGACATCTTCAGAAATTGGAGCAGTATGGATTACATATCAACAAAAAACAATGCTTTTTCAAATGCTAGACTACTTTATCAATAAATCTGATGATCATGAAGCAAGAGAAATCATGAGCTCTTTAAGAGACGAAATTCAACCGGTTATTGCACAGATGGTTTCTATGTTTAATGCAGAGGGAATTCCCATTCCGATTGGCTTTGTTCCTCAAGATGTAAATAAAGATGCTCCGAAGCTTTATGATAATGGCTTCGATATTATGTTCGTCCGGTTAGTAAAAGAAATCAGTTCGGGAATGCATACCTTAAACTTAACTATGGTTTATCGAGAAGATATCATTCTTCTTTTTAGAGATTTAACGAAGATGACTCAAAAATATTACGATTATTGTACAAAGTATTTGCTGAAAAAAGGTCTTCTTCCAAGAGCGCCATACGTAACAATTGAAAAATCAATTGAATTTGTTAAATCCAATAACTACCTCGATGGAGCAAAACTGTTTAGTGAAAAAAGACCCCTAAATGCAGTGGAAATTGCTCATATTTACCATGGGATTGAGTCAAATGTGACAGGGATGCAAATGATTTTTGGCTTCTCTCAGGTGGCGAAAGAAAAAGAAGCCAAAAAGTATTTTAATAAGGGTGGAGAATTAGCAAAAGCAATCATTAAGGATATGAGTGAGCTTCTTCTTCAAAATAATATACAAGTTCCAACAACAGCAGGTGGAAATATAACAGATTCAAAAGTTCCTCCATTTTCAGATAAAATAATGACGTACTGTATAAGCCTCTTCTGCAGTTTTTCGTTAGGAGGAAATTCAATCGGAACCGCTTTTAGCCTTCGCAACGATTTACCTTTAAAATTTGCAGCATATATGAAGGATATTTTTGAATATGCCCATGAGGGAGCAAAGATCATGATTCAGAACGGTTGGATGGAAGAGCCCCCACAGACGATCAAGTAATTTGCTTTCTCTGGGTGGAATTAAATAAACTAAGAAAAGCCACCCTTGGAATATAGGGTGGCTTCTCCTGTCTACAATTCTATAATTTTGTCTTGTGTGTTACAAATGTCACAAAGTGTATAAATTTACTTCAACATTTAAACAAATTTCTAAGCTATACTCACTCTTGTGAATTAGTGAACATTTAATGAACACAAGGAGTGAGGGCTAATGACAGAGCTTTTTTTGGCAAGGCTTCAGTTTGGAGCTACGACGATATTCCATTTTTTATTTGTACCAATGTCGATTGGTTTAGTGTTTATGGTTGCGTTAATGCAAACATTCTATGTCGTCAAAAATGAAGAAATCTATAAGAAGATGGCAAAATTTTGGGGACATCTGTTTCTGATTAACTTTGCTGTTGGGGTCGTAACAGGAATTATTCAAGAATTTCAATTTGGGATGAACTGGTCAGAGTATTCTAGATTTGTCGGCGATGTATTTGGTGCTCCACTTGCTATTGAAGCTTTATTAGCTTTTTTTATGGAGTCTACTTTTATCGGTTTATGGATTTTTGGATGGAACCGTCTATCTAAGAAAGTCCATTTATCATGTATCTGGCTTGTTTCGCTTGGAACGATGCTATCTGCCCTATGGATATTAGCAGCGAATTCATTTATGCAGGAACCAGTTGGATTTGTTATGAATAATGGGAGAGCAGAGATGAATGATTTCTTTGCTTTGTTAAAAAATCCGCAGCTCCTCGTTGAGTTTCCACATGTCATTTTTGGTGCGCTTGCTACAGGATCCTTTTTTATTGGTGGTGTTAGTGCTTATAAGCTGCTAAAAAAACAAGAAGTTGAATTTTTCGCAAGGTCATTTCGAATAGCTATGGTAGTATCCCTTGTTTCTGGAGTGGGGGTAGCATTTAGCGGACATGAGCAGGCTAAGCATTTAATGGAATCACAGCCAATGAAAATGGCTGCCAGTGAAGCATTGTGGGAAGACAGTGGTGATCCTGCGGCTTGGACAATATGGGCACATATTGATACAGACAATAAAGAAAATTCATTCGAAATAAGCATTCCATACATATTAAGTTACTTAACATATGAGAAGTTTTCCGGTAGTGTACCAGGAATGCTTACGCTTCAAAAGGAATATGAAGAAAAGTATGGTCCAGGAAATTATATTCCACCAGTAAAAACAACGTTTTGGAGCTTCCGCATTATGGCAGGTGCTGGGGGTGTAATGATTTTGGTTTCTGCATTAGGTCTGTGGTTTCAATTTACCGAATCACTCATGAGGAGAACGTTCTTTTTAAAGCTGTTAGTAGGACTTATATCTTTCCCGTTTATCGCAAATTCTGCTGGATGGATCATGACTGAAATTGGAAGACAACCGTGGACTGTATTTGGACTAATGACAACAGCTGCATCTGTATCACCAAATGTTTCTGTACAGTCTTTGTTATTTTCTTTAATCGCGTTTACAGCTATCTATTTAATTTTAGCTATCGTGCTTGTGTACTTGTTTATTAGAGAGATTAAAGAAGGAGTTGATCATCATGAGGATGTTCAATCGATTGATGTTCCAATTGACCCATTTGACAAGGAGGTGTATCAGTGATGGAGTTAAGTGAGCTTTGGTTCATACTAGTAGCTGTTCTGTTCATTGGCTTCTTTTTCCTGGAAGGCTTTGATTTTGGGGTGGGTATGTCGGTACGTCTATTAGCCAGAAATGATTTTGAACGACGTGTATTGATCAATACCATTGGCCCTTTTTGGGATGCGAACGAGGTATGGTTATTAACAGCAGGTGGAGCAATCTTTGCAGCTTTTCCACATTGGTATGCAACCATGTTTAGTGGCTACTATATTCCTTTTGTGTTTGTTCTTCTGGCGTTAATTGGAAGAGGAGTTGCTTTTGAATTTAGAGGGAAGGTAGACAAAGTGAATTGGACACAGTCATGGGATTGGGTTATTTTTTTCGGGAGCTTGCTACCTCCGTTTTTGTTCGGGGTATTATTTTCAAGCATCTTAAGAGGAATGCCGATTGATGAAACGATGACATTAAGAGCTGGCTTCTCTGACTATGTGAACGTTTATACTGTCGTTGGAGGAGTGACTGTCACTCTTTTATGTTTAGTACATGGGCTATTATTTACCTCTTTAAAAACCGTTGGGGATATACAAGCTCGAGCTAGAGAGCTAGCGAATATATTAATGATTCCAGTGCTAGTTGCTCTAGTAGCGTTTGTTGGACTATCCTATTTTGAAACTGACCTCTTCACCTATCGAGGAGAAGCAACTATTCCAATGATTGGACTTATTGTTGTTAGTTATATACTAGTGATTTTCTTTATAAAAAGTAAAAAGGTTGGGCTAGCTTTTATCTTTAGTGGAGCAGGGATAGCTCTTACCGTTGCAACTATATTTGTTGGTTTATTTCCTCGAGTGATGATTAGTTCAATCGATACTCTGTATGATTTAACGGTATACAACGCTGCTTCAGGAGCTTATTCCCTAAAAATCATGACTTATGTGGCCTTAACTTTACTTCCATTTGTTCTTGGGTATCAAATATGGAGTTATTATGTGTTTAGAAAACGTGTAGATGGGAAGGAAATGGTTTATTAATGGGCAAGGGGTTTCTACAATACAAAGGAATAAAACGAATACTTGCTGTCCTTACCTTTTTAACAGCTATTCAAGGAGTGGCCATTCTGCTGCAAGCGATTTTGCTTGCGCGGGTGGTCACTCATCTATTTCATGGAGATGCGATTGAAGACCTGAATCAATTGATTAGTATTTTTGTTGGATTTTTCATTCTTCGATATGTGACCGTACATATAAAACAAAAAATTATATACCTGTATGCAAATAAAATAGGTGCAGACTTGCGAAAGAAGGTATTAACAAATTTGTTCCACATAGGTCCTAGAGTATCAAAGCAACTTGGAACAGGAAGCATCGTTACACTATTGATAGAAGGCGTTGCGCAATTTCAGCAGTACCTGATTTTATTTCTCCCTAAAATGCTAAACATGTCAGTAATACCAGTTAGCATCCTTGCTTATATCTTTTTTCAAGACAAAAACTCCGCAATCATTTTAATTATAACGGTCCCAATTTTAGTAGGTTTTATGATATTGCTAGGATTAGCTGCGAAAAAGAAAGCAGATAAGCAATGGGGAATGTTTCGTATATTATCTAATCATTTTGTGGATTCATTAAGAGGCCTCGAAACGTTAACCTATTTAGGGCTTAGTCGTTCACATACGGAAAAGATTGCAAAGGTTAGTGAAAGATACCGAAAAACATCAATGGGTACGTTAAAGATCGCCTTTCTTTCTTCGTTTGCGATGGATTTTTTTACGATGCTATCTATTGCTACAGTGGCCGTATTTCTAGGTTTGCGATTAGTGGATGGAGAAATGTTATTAGAACCTGCTTTGGCGATCTTAATATTAGCTCCAGAGTATTTTTTACCAATTAGAGAAATTGGATCTGATTATCATGCTACCTTAAATGGTCAAGAAGCAGGTAGAAAGCTTTTAGAAATAGCAAATATTCCACCGTTTACTGTAGAGCAGAATCTTAAAATTAGTAACTGGAGCAATAAGAATAGATTGGAGCTTCATTCTATTAGCGTTCAGTATGAACAGCATGGAGTAGAGTCACTATCAGAGGTAAGTTTGTCAGTAAATGGACTTCAAAAGATTGGTATTGTTGGAGAGAGTGGGGCTGGTAAGTCAACTTTAATTGATACAATTGCTGGATTTGTAGAGGTTAGCGTTGGGAACATACAGATAGATAAACAAAGATGTACCCATCTCCATCAACCAGAATGGCAAAAACAGGTGAACTATATTCCACAGCATCCGTATATCTTTCATGACACACTCTTGAATAATATTAAATTTTACTCACCACAATCAACTACTGCAGAAGTAGAGTGGGCTGTTGTACAAGCAGGATTATCGCAACTCGTGAAAGAACTTCCGAATGGTTTGCATGAAAAGATTGGAGAAGGTGGACGATCCTTAAGTGGAGGACAATCTCAACGAGTGGCATTAGCGAGAGCTTTCCTTGGGAAGAGACAAGTCCTTTTATTAGATGAACCAACAGCGCACCTCGATGTGGAGACAGAATATGAGTTGAAAGAAAAAATGTTAAGCTTGTTTACTAACAAGCTAGTATTTATTGCTACCCATAGAATACATTGGATGCAAGAAATGGATTACGTGTACTTTTTGAAAAAGGGAAGGGTAGTGGAAGAAGGAACACATAAGGAGCTTATGGAGAAAAAGGGAGAGTATTATAAGTTGGCAATAACTCAAATGGAGGGGAGCGTATGAGTAACAAAGGATGGATTCTCCCGTATATAAAAGAAAATAAGCGATTATTTCTCATCGTTATCCTACTAGGATTGGTGACGGTAATTTCGTCTGCCTCTCTAATGTTTACCTCTGGATTCCTGATTTCAAAAGCGGCAACACAACCGGAAACGATATTAATGATATATGTACCTATCGTAGCCGTGCGTACATTTGGTATAAGCCGTGCCGTTTCAAAGTATGTAGAAAGGCTTACTAGCCACGATGCGGTACTTAAAATTCTCTCGAGTATGAGGGTCCGAGTATATAAAGCTATTGAGCCATTTATTTTATCACCACAATATAAGTTAAAGACAGGTGATCTTCTTGGCGTTCTTGCAGATGATATTGAACGCCTACAAGATATCTATATAAAAACTGTATTTCCTAGTCTTGTTGCTTTGCTTTTATATAGCATCTCACTGATTGTTTTAGGGGTATACTCGGTTACCTTTGCACTGGTAATGGCCATCTATGGTGCAGTCTTAGTGTTTCTATTTCCGTTAATTACCCTACTCGTTACGAAATCAAAGGTGAAGCAAGTGAAAAAGAAGCGACATCATCTATATGAGCAATTAACCGATGCTGTCATGGGGATAAGTGAATGGCAATTTAGCGGTAGGCAAAATGAATTCATCCAAGCTTACGAAATGCAGGAGAAAGAATTAACCCATATTGACTCAAAAAAGATGAAGTTTGACCGTTGGCGGAATACCATAGCTCAATTGTTTATAGCTGTTATGGTTGTTTCTATGCTTGCATGGACAGCCCAGGAAAGCGGAAGTGGAAGCATTCCGTATACATTTATAGCGGCATTTGTGTTAATTCTTTTCCCATTGACGGAAGTGTTCTTACCTATATCAGATAGTATGAGTGAAATTCCTTCCTATCGTGACTCGTTTGAGAGGCTTAACCAATTATCAAATTTAGAAAATAGATGGGAGAAGGAGAAAGATCATGATTCCGTTCCATCCGGTGAAGCAATGTTAGACTTGAATCAAGTGTCCTTTCATTATGATGACAGGAATATACTTAATGGGGTAAACATGTCCATTTTAAGAGGAGAAAAGGTCGCACTCTTAGGTCCAAGTGGTGCGGGAAAATCAACTATTGTTACGTTGGTTGAAGGTGCTATGTCACCATCAGAGGGGTCAATTAAGATAAATGGTGTAGAAGCGACTACTTTAAAAGGTAGGGTTTCGAACTGGATTGCTATTTTGAATCAACAGCCATATATATTTGATACGAGTATTTTGAATAACATACGGCTCGGAAAACCAAGTGCAACAGATGAGGAAGTTTACTGGGCTGCTCGTCAGGTTCAACTTCATGAGTATATTGAATCTCTGCCCAACGGTTATCATACATCTTTACATGAGACCGGGATACGTTTTTCGGGAGGAGAAAGACAAAGAATTGCTCTTGCCAGAGTTCTTCTGCAAGACACACCGATAATTATTTTAGATGAACCAACGGTGGGACTTGATCCAGTAACAGAAAAGCAGTTACTTGAGACGATATTTGATGTGTGTAAAGACAAGACTATTTTATGGATTACTCATCATTTAACCTTTATCGATCGATCTGATCGAGTTTTATTTATTGAACAAGGGAAAATTACTGTTGATGGCATACACTCAGATTTACTTAAAGAAAATGAAAGATATCGCAAGCTCTATCGGCTAGATAGGGGATATTTTTGATTAAGATGTGTCTTTCTAACATTATTCCTCTTTAATGTAAAAATAATTTTTCTTTCCTCTATTAGGTAACCTTCTTTTTCATCGTAATATAATGAAGTAAGACAATCGTATGGAGGGGGAAAGGGTGAGGAAACTTTTCGGACTACTACTCATTACATTTGTTTTACTTATTGGATGTACGAAGAACGATGTTGAAGAAAAGCCCGTGTCACAACCATCAGTGGGAGAGAAGCCTACAAGCAATGATGGGGACAATCAGTCGTCTGGGGAAAAGCCAGTAAAGGATCCAGGGCAAGAGCAGGATGCCGGAGACTCAGATGACAATCCGGGTACAACCGATCAAGGAAGTACAGGTGTGACAAAGGTGAAAATATTCCTTATTGGAATAGAAGACAATGGAGCTAGCGGAAAAAAGATTGGTGCAAACGATAGTGCTATACCGGTACTAGTGGATATTGAACCTACAAAGGCCCCATTAAAGGCAGCACTTACCAAGCTTTTATCCTTAAATGAGCAAATGTACGGCCAATCTGGGTTTTATCATTCTCTTTATCAATCAGACTTAGAAATTAAAAGTGTGATAATTGACGATGGTGAGGCAGTTATTGAACTAACAGGCAATCTAAAACTTGGTGGGGCACTTGATAACCCTCGGGTAAAGGCACAAATTGAAGAAACGGCACTTCAGTTTGATAGTGTGAACAAAGTGTCTGTATTTATTGATGGAAAAACACTTGATGAAGTGTTATCACTTAAGTGAGATTAATATAGACCGAAAAGCTTGAAGCCAGGACTTCAAGCTTTTTTTGTTCATACTTTTTTCATACTTCCTTTTTAATATAGAAACATTCTTTAGTTAGAATGACCTATATGAAATAGTCGTGGAAGGAAGAAAAAACAATGAATCTATTGAAAAATCTCAAATTTGGACAGAAAATTGCTGTTCTCACAGTTAGCTTTTTTATTTTTCTTATTATAAGTGGAATAACGTCCCTTGTTCAAATTTCAGAAGTGAACTCGAATATTCAAACACTAAATAATGAAAATCTCGTACCAATCGTTAAACTGGAGTCAATTAAATCGGATATTGAAAACATAAGAACTCTAGCCAATTCACTTAAGGATGCTAGTGAAGATAAGGAAGAGATGCAATCTATTCAAGATGAAATCGTAGAACAAATTGCCAGTACAAATGAAAGCCTAGAAGAATATAAGAATAATAGTAACTACAATGAATTTATGGCTAGCTACAATAAGTATATAGAGGCGATGACATCTTTCCTCGAAAGCAATGGGGTAGAAAGTGTACAGGAGCAGGCAGAGACGGAGACCAATGTAGAAAGTCAGGGACCCCCTCAGGAAATGTTGCTACTAGATTCAACAAAAAAGGAAGCAGTAAGCACACTTGATAAAATCATCGATCTACAAATTGCACAAGCTGAAAACACGTATAACGAGAGTGAGACTGTTTACAAGACGACTTTAGTAATAACGATTATTGTGATTGTAATTGCATTTGTGACCACCTTATTGCTTTCCCTTTTTATTGCTAGATCTATCAGTATCCCTACAAGAAGGGTCACATCTAAGCTCAAGGAAATCTCCGAAAGTAACGGAGATCTTACGGCCAGAATAGGGTACGAAAGTAAAGATGAGATTGGCGAGCTAAGCAAAAGTTTTGATACCTTTGTAGAAAAGCTTCAAAAAATCATAAAAGAAGTAGCTGGATCCGCTGAAACTATTTCAGAATCAAGTGACCAGTTAACAGATGCAACAAGTGAAACGACAAAATCACTTGAGCAAATCACTTATACCGTTTCAGAAATTGCATCTGGAACTTCGCAAAGTGCGGCAGTAATGGAGGAAACGACAGGAAATTTAATTGAAATGGCAAGCTTCTCTAGTCGTACTTCAAAAGCAACGAAACAAACAGCAGATAATACTAGATTGGTTCATGAGGCAGCTGTAAATGGCTCAAAAAAGATAACGGAAGTAGTATCGTCTATCTCAGATATTGCTGCATCGTCAAAAGACGTGACCATAGTCATTAATGAGTTGAATACCTCTTCAAACAAAATTAGTGATTTCATTAAGATTATTACGGGTATCTCTGCTCAAACGAATTTGTTAGCGTTGAATGCAGCGATTGAAGCAGCACGTGCTGGAGAAGCGGGGAAAGGTTTCAGTGTTGTTGCTGATGAAATTCGTAAGCTTGCAGACGAAAGCAATCGGGCAGCCTTACAAATCTCAAATTTAGTACAGGAAAACCAAGTGAAAACATCTTCAGCCGTTTCGTCTGTTCTAGAAGTAGAGGAGTTGGTAACAGCTGGAGTCGAGAAATCCAATGAAGTATCCGATGCCATTCAACATATTATTTCTCATATTCAAGAGATTTTAAATGAGATTAACCAAATTGATGCAGCAGCTGAAAAACAAGCATTATCAACAAATGAAATGGAAATGGCAATGAGTAATTTAGCACAGACAGCAGGAGAAACCGCTACAGGCACTGATGAAATTCGTACAAGTATTTCAGAACAACTCGCAACGATGACCAATATTGAGGGAACAACCGAACAGTTGTCTGAAATGGCGAAAAATCTACGAGAATTAACAGCAGGTTTCAAGATTTAGTCATACAAGAAAACCCACCATACGGTGGGTTTTACTCCATTATAAAGACTTTGGTTCAGGTACTTTTGTTAATATTACAAGACCAATAATAAATAAGATTACGAGGCTGAAAACACCGCTGCTTGTATGGCCTGTTATTTGAGCCGTTGCTGCAACAAGTAGTGGCCCCATAATCGAGGCGAATTTTCCAAAAATATTGTAGAAGCCAAAAAACTCATTAGAGCGTTCCTTTGGTACAAGCTTTGCAAAGTATGATCGACTTAAGGCTTGAATTCCACCTTGAGATGAGGCTACAAGCATGGCCAGTATCCAGAAATCAGTGGCTGTTTCAAGAAAGAACGCATAAATACAAACAATTATATAAACTATGATTCCAACGTAAAGCATTCTTTTCTCAGAGAACTTTTCGGCTAGCTTCCCGTACAGAATTGCAAAGGGAGCAGCAACAACTTGGGTAACAAATAATACGATTAATAGTGTCGTAGAACCAATACCCAGATCCGTTCCATATGCAGTCGACATCGTAATAATTGTACCAACACCATCGATGTAAAAGAAATACGCTAGTAAAAATAAGAACAAAGCTCGATACTTTTTAATTTCCTTAAAGGTTTCAGCTAGCCTTTTGAAGCTGCTTGCTATAGGCTTAGGGTCACGAGGAATGTAATAAATTTGATGTACATTTTTGAATATTGGTAACGAAAATAACCCCCACCAAAGAGCTGTAATGACAAATGAGATTTGACTTGCTGAAGTCGTAGTGATGGGAATGATCTCAGATTGTGCAAGCATAATAACCGCGATACTAATGATAAAAGGAATGGTGCTTCCAATATATCCAAGACTAAACCCACGTGCAGACACACGACTCATTCGGTCCTCTGTGGCAACATCAACTAAAAAGGCATCATAAAATACATTGGATCCGGACGAACCGATTACAGCTATCGTGTAAAAGATTAAAAGCCATAGCCATTGATCACTCGGGACAAATGCTAGTGCTGCTGTCATTGATATCCCTAATGCAACAAAGAAGGTGAAGAACTTTTTCTTAAAGCCTTGATAATCAGCAATTGTACCCAATATGGGAGCTATTAGAGCAAGAATGGATGTTGCAATTGCAATGGTATAGCCTAAATACGCAGTTGAATCGGCTGCATCAACTCCGGAGTTATTAGCTGCTGCCTTATAAAACAGTGGAAAGACAGCAGTAGAGATAATGATAGAATAAGCAGAGCTTGCCCAATCATACATAATCCAGCTTTTTTCTTCTCTGTTAAAGCGCTTCATAAGATTCCCCCTTGGATGGTTACTTCCATTTTACATAAAAATAGCTTCATAGATTAGGTTTGGAACTATTTTTACAAACGTTTTACATTATTAGTAACTCTTCTAGCACTCTCCCATCAACTGCCCCAAGGTCGAGTCCAAGGAGGCGAGCGAGTGTTGGTCCTTCATCAATAAGCCTCATAGATGTGAGGGCTTGGCCGGTGCGGATTCCATTGCCGCTTGCAATGAAGAGGGTATTGTAGTCACTTTTTTCTGGTGAATAGCCATGGCAAGCTTTTGTATACTTTTTTGATGCAACGTCTGTTTCCGTAACTTCATCAATAAAAGCGCCTTCAAGTGATTCATGAAAGTAATATCCTTTAGCGGCTTCTATCATTAAGCTGCAATTTGGGTCTGCCCCGAATTGAGATGCTTCTTTTGAAGACCATATTGCTTCGATTTCAGAACCGTCCAGTAATTCACGAACACGTTTCAAAGTCTCTTGGTCTTGATCCTTTATATAAATATATGCAGATCCATCACAGCTTTTGCAGTATACCTTCCAGTTGGTAACTTGATTATTTTTCCCTACTTGTAGAAGAGCGTGCTCACGAAAAAGTACATTAGGCTTTAACACTTTAGACTCATCGAGGGCACTGTGATCACCTAATGTGATTATAGTAGATTGATGAAAAATTCCTGCTGACTGTAGGGCATCCATTATTCGGCCGAGTCTTTGGTCGTGTCGTTTAATCGCTGAAATTGCTTCTTTTGATGAAAAACCAGTTTCATGCCGCTTCGTGTCAAGATCGGTAAAATGGATCAGCATTAGGTTTGGCTTTTTTATACGAATGGTTTCAACAGCAGCTTCAAGTACAAAGTCATCGAGCTCCGGCTGGGAAAGTCCCTTTCTGATATGGCCGAATTTTTTGTTCATTTCAAGCTGATAAAGCGAGCTTCCGTTCATTAAAGAAACAGGAATTTGGTGATGCCATCGACGATTGGCGAATATCTCGGGCATATTATAGTCAATATTTGCTTTTGCTGTAACAGGCCAAAGAAGAGCAGCTGTACTCATCCCTTTTTGTTTTGCTTCGTCATACAAGGTAGTTCCTTGGATATCTCTTCTGTACCAATACCAATCTGGAGAGACCTTTCCAGGCTGGAGTAAGGTGTTATTAATAATTCCATGATTCTTAGGCAGTTTTCCAGTAACGATTGTTGCGTGACAAGGATACGTAACAGAGGGATAAATCGTCTGAACATTTTTACAGTAGGAGCTATTTCTTAATAGCTTTTGAAAATTCGGTAGTGCTTTTAAAAGAGGAAAATCTAGGCTTGATAAGCAATCAAACGAAATGACAATTAAATGGTCAGTCAAACGTTCCATAAATGGCCTCCGTTAAGTAGTTTGAATCTTTACATTCATCATATCAAAAAGGATTTTAATTTTCAGAAAAAAATGGAAGCACGACAAAAAAAGACGATGGAGTACACTCCATCGTCCGTCTTAGTTCTTATTTAAATAGAAGAATCTTACCAACTGTGCCATCAGAGCTTTGGCCAATTACGCGAACCTTTAACCCCAATTGAGGTACGTTACGTCCAGCATCAACCAAACCTTCGTTTGAATAATCTGCACTGTCATCGAATAAAGGAGAGCGTTGAGTAAAATTATCTTTCATTGTGATTCCTAGAGTACTAGTGTAATCTAAGAACATTTTATCTGTTTTATTAACATTGAAGGCTGCATCGTGAATTTGATAGCGAGTAGAACCAACTGCACCGTCACTCCAGTAGTTCGTGTGCTGATCCGCGTCAACCACACCAACAAAACCATCGCCAGGGTGAATTCCTGTCCAGTTAGAATCGAACTTTTTATCAACATACCAAACCACTAAGCCTTGGTCATAACTCATTAAGCTAGCACCACGACGAATATTTGCTAATCCTTCGTCAACGCCGTTGTGGCTGCGCCATTCCAGCAAGTAGTAATGTTCGGAAGTTACAACTCCATTTGATTTTGAGAAGCCGTCAGATTCGAACGATGATTCTCCCTCAGCATCATCAAATACAACTTGTTCTCCGTTAACACTTACTGCTACATCGTCTACATAAAGACCTGGAAGTACTGCAGCTACATCAGTCCAGTAGTTGATAGAAAGTTCAACTTCTTCACCAACGAAAGCTGATAAATCAAATTCTGCATCCACCCATTTCCCATTAGAAGAGCCTGTGATTCCATGCCCAGGGTTTTGGTCATGTGGATTAGTTGTTGTTGTTAGGTTACCTGGAATTGTCTCACCATTAACCTGAACAGAAGCATAATCCCAATCAACTTCAATATCGTACCATGTTTTGAATGTCAACTTAGCTGATGTTGCATCCGTTAAATCTAGAGTAGTAGATAAAGAGTTATCTAAATCATTGGCGCTACCTGAGAAATACATTGATTCCCCGCTGTATGGAGAAGTAATGACTGTTTCTTTGTCAGGAAGTGTTACTTTTAACACATCGTTATTAGTACCTTTTGAAGCTGCTTCATCTAGAAGGACTTCAACGCCTGCCTTAGATACATCTGCAATGTCAATTTCAGTACCTGTTTGCCAGTTACCACCTGCAGAAGCTTGTAGCATTTCTTTCATGTATGGGCTAAAGCCGGTTGGCATAGAACCAGGTAGAGCGCCCGCCCAGCTGCCGCTTGCCATAATAGACCAGTAACCAACTGGTTCACCTTGACCTGTGTACTGAGTGTCATACTCATCAGGAAGGCCTAAATCGTGGCCGAATTCGTGAGCCATAACTCCGACTGCGCCGTCTTCAGGTTCAACTGTGTAGTCGTAAGCAGCCATTGTTCCACCCCAATAAGGGACAGTAGCTTCTGTTCCAGCAATCGGGTATACTCCACCCAGGTTCCAACGATGTGACCAAATCGCGTCTCCACCGATTTTTCCACCGCCAGCTTCTTCACCAACACCAGAGTGGATAACCATTAGATGGTCAACGAGTCCGTCTGGCTCAAGATAATCTCCATCGCCGTCAAGGTCGTAACGATCCCATTCGTCATATTCTTCTAGATTAACATTTGGATCTGCTGCTGCAGCATTAAGTGCTTCAGCAATTAAGTTTCTTGGTCTTGCGTCGCTACCATCAGGAGTAGGGACGTTTCCACCGTAATATGCAGCAGGGTTTTTAGCTTTGTACCATCCAGCGACCGTACCTTCGACAGAGTAGCTACCACCAGATTGTTGTTCATAATATTGTTTCATAGATACATAGGTTTTGCCATCTGGACCTTTCCATCCACCTGTTCCAAAAAGCATGTCCTGATAGTGAGCTTGAGAGTATGCCTCTTCGCCCTCGTAGTACATATCGGTTTCTTCTGGGGTAAGTGTATTATGAGGGAGGTCAGGGTATTCCATTAGTACAACCAGTACTTTATCTGTTCTCGTGCCCCCGTCCCATGCTTCTTCTTGAACAGAGTCAACGGATTGATTCTTTGTCTGACCAAGCTTGTTTCCATTTCCATTTGTTAAGCTAGAAGTTTTCATTTCCTTTTGAAGAGCGGCCCGAACATCTTCTTCCTTTTCATGGAGTTCACCAGCTTCCTTTTCAGCTGATGTTGCTTTGTTTTGTAGGAATTTGTTTAAAGCTTTTTCTGCCTCAGCTGGGCTTGCATTTTGTGCGATTTTGCCTGATGCTTTTAGCATTTTGATTAATCGCTCGTCATTGGCAATACCGAGGTCAAAGGGGGAACCACTTGCATGTGAGTGGGAAGCGTGTGAACCACTTGCTGATTCTGCTGCTATTTTTGAACTAATTGGTAGAGTTGTAGATAGCATCCCTACACTTAGTGCTAAAGCAGCGGCTGTGGATATAACTTTTGAGATTTTCAAATTTTTCCCTCCATCCTATGGTCTATGTTACTAGTTGAAAAGGTATGTAGAATTTCAATTATTTAGTAACACGAGTGATTCAAATATATCAGAATAATTTGAAAATGTTTATAGGGAAAA
Organism: Bacillus sp. Y1; assembly: GCF_003586445.1. Lineage (NCBI taxonomy): Bacteria > Bacillati > Bacillota > Bacilli > Caryophanales > Bacillaceae > Bacillus > Bacillus sp. Y1. The sequence continues at coordinate 1,062,459 of NZ_CP030028.1, forward strand.
GTGACTGATTATTCTTGTGTAGATGTAAGAAAATATTGTGAATATTTACCTACGAAAAGGATAGTTAAACGGATGAGAAGGAGAGAATAAGGAGATAGGAGAATACCGTCCTAAGAAAGGGATATTGATTTCTTTCAATATTAATAGACCAGGTGGTTGATTAAAAAAGGTGACAGACACCCTCCGTGGACAAATCAGGCTGATTTGTCCACGTGGGGCGCACAGTCACCTTTTAGTTTGTTTTTTCCTCAAATAGTCGAGCGATTTCCACTATCACATTTGTTGCCTTTAGCATGTTATCAATGGAGATAAACTCAAATTTTCCGTGGAAGTTCTCTCCGCCAGTGAAAATATTTGGAGTTGGTAGACCCATATAGGAAAGCTGAGAACCATCAGTTCCTCCACGAATGGGCTCGATAATCGGCGCAATGCCAAGCTTAGTCATTGCCTCGTGAGCAATATCAACAATCTCTTTAACCGGTTCAATCTTTTCTCTCATATTAAAGTATTGATCGTGAAGCTCAAGCTCAATGGTTCCTTGCCCATACTTCTCGTTTAAGTTTGTAACAATTTTCTCCATCGTAGCTTTTCTATTATTGAAGCTTGTGCGGTCGAAATCTCGAATAATGTAACTAAGCACAGTCTTTTCCACATCTCCATGGAAGGAGAGAAGATGGTAGAAGCCTTCATAGCCCTCTGTATATTCCGGTGCTTCTTCACTTGGAAGGAGGCTGTTTAATTCCATTGCGATCTTAGCTGAATTAACCATTTTACCTTTCGCGGTACCCGGGTGTATATTATTTCCTTTGATTGTTATCTTTGCAGCAGCAGCACTAAAGCTTTCGTATTGAAGCTCTCCAATAGGTCCACCATCCACTGTATAGGCATAAGTGGCAGCGAATTGATCAACATCAAATTTATGTGGTCCACGTCCAATTTCCTCATCAGGTGTAAATGCGACACGAATTTTCCCATGTTTAATCTCAGGATGCTGTACTAAGTAGGCCATAGCAGTCATAATTTCCGCTATTCCAGCTTTGTTATCAGCGCCAAGTAAGGTAGTTCCATCGGTTGTAATTAAATGATGTCCGATGTAGTTTTTTAAATTAGGAAAATCCTTTGGTGAAAGGACAATATGTAGGTCTTCGTTGAGAACGATATCGTTGCCGTCATAGTTTTCGTGAAGTAATGGATTCACTCCGTTGCCGGTAAAATCGGTCGCGGTGTCAAGATGGGCTAAGAAACCAATCGTTGGAACCTCTTTATCTGTATTTGCTGGAATGGTGGCCATAACATAGCCATTTTCATCTATATTAATATCTTCTAGGCCAATTGACTTTAGCTCATCTACAAGCTTATTGGCAAGTGTAAGCTGACCAGGGGTGGAAGGGCAGGTGTTGCTTTCGTCATTTGATTGCGTGTCAATAACAACATAAGAAATAAAACGATCAATCAACTCGATTTTCAAAGCGCTTCAGCTCCTTTTGGGTGATAATTAGGGTTACTAAATTTATGTAACTACAAGAATCATATTATCATAGGGGAATTCTAGTGTCATGTATCATTTTAACGAGGAAGATGAGAAGGATGTCCGCCACTGGTGGACAAATCCACCTAAAGTGTCCACGAGCGGTGACAGACACCCCCGATGGACAAATAGCCTAAAGTGTCCACGAAGGGTGTCTGTCACCTGGTTTTGCACAGGTTTTGTGAAGGGTTGTGAATAACTATTGGTAGAGGGAGCCCTTTATATACATATTTAAGGTGAATTGTTAACATTATCCACAGGGATGTGGATAATGTTGTGCACAATTTTAATCTCTTCCTTAGAACTTTTGGTTCTGCCCGCTTTTTGCACGCTTATCTGCTGCTTTTGAACGAGCCATTGCTTCTAAGTCATCATGGTCCGCTAGGTCACGGCTAAATTCTACATCCAACCCGTCTGATTTCATATTTTTTGGTGTTTGTGGAAGTGTTTGTTTTTTACTCAATGCCATCTGCCCCTTTCATAGAAAAAAGTACGGAAATGTAACATATTCCCGTACTTTTATCATTTACCTTCCCGGACATTGTTATGAATGGAAAAAGTTTAATGTCTCGACTTTTTACCTGAGAATCCTCCTGCTTGGTCAGCAAGCTTGAACTCTCGTGAGTAAGTTACCTCTTGCATGCTTGACAACGTGCTTTTAGACTTATCCTTTTTCTTCTTATCACTCATTCAAAAAACATCCTTTCATTAAGGTAGTATTGACGTTACTAATTTTTACCTTAACGAACCATTTGCATACTTCTTTTATGAGTAAATATTATGAAGAGCTTCTGGAAGAGTCGGAAATGTGAACGAAAAACCGCTTTTAAGTAATTTTTCTGGAATAACTCTTTGACCTTCTAGCACAAGCATGCTCATTTCACCAAGTAAAAGTTGAAGCGCAAACGAGGGGGCAGGAATCCAGTGAGGACGATTTAAGACAGACCCAAGCGTTTTTCCAAAGCTCTTCATCGTCACTGCCTCAGGAGCACAAAAATTGATGGGGCCAGACAGCTCAGTTGAATCAATCACATGCCGAATTCCGTTAACGACATCTTTAATATGTATCCAAGAAAGCCATTGATCTCCAGAGCCAACCGTTCCTCCTGCAAACAAATGATAAGGAAGAGCAATCCTTGGCAAAGCACCATCCTTCTTGTCTAATATTACTCCAAAGCGGGCAAATACGGTTCGAACACCAAGTTCTCTAGTCTCTAGGGTTGCAGCCTCCCATTTTTCCACCGTTTGTGCAAGGAAATCATTTCCGGCTTTTTTAGTTGCTTCAGTAAAAGTATCAACAGTTGAGGTACCGTAAAAACCAATACCACTGGCATTAATAAGTAATTTTGGTTTTTGCTTTAAGCGCTTAATGATAGAAACTACTTCGTTCGTTGCACTTACTCTGCTATTTACTATTCGCGCTTTCCTTTCATCTGACCAACGTCCACTATTAATGGACTCACCAGCGAGATTAATGATTACATCAATAGCTTCAATCTCACTTGCAGGATCCGCATCTCTAGAAAGCCACTTCACATAAGTGACCCCCTTTTGATACCCATTTTCCTGATTTCGCGTTAAAATAAAAAGATCATGGCCATCCGCTCTGAGGGATTCAGTAAGAGCTTTGCCGACAAGTCCAGTCCCGCCTGTAATGGCAATTCGCATCAGCTTTCCTCCTATAAAAAATCATTTGCTTTTATTCTACACGATTGCTTCATATTCAACGTACTCGAATGTGCTACATTACTATAAGAGGTGAATAAAGATGCCAACAATCACAAAAATAACTGCTCAAAAAAAACGAACCGATCGTTATAATATTTTCCTTGATCATGGAAAAGGAGAAGAATATGGTTTTAGTGTGGATGAGGACGTACTAATTAAACACAGCCTGAAAAAGGGCATGGTACTTGATGATCTTCTTCTTTCGGAAATAGCGTATTCAGATGATATTCGAAAAGCTTACAACACAGCAGTGAATTATTTAGCACGAATGATGAGAACGGAAGCTGAAATAAAAAAGCATTTAATTGAAAAAGAAGTGGATGAGGTAATCATTCAAGAGGTTATTCATAAGCTGAATGAATACCAATTCCTAAATGACGAACAGCTTGCTTTTGCCTATGTAAGAACACAAATGAATACAACGGATAAAGGACCAACCGTCATCAAGCGAGAACTGAAGGAAAAGGGAATATCAGAAGCTTATATTCTTGAAGCAATTGATGAGTTTCCCTTTGAACTGCAGCTTGAAAAGGCTATTGCTTTATGTGAGAAATATATGAAGAAAAACAAACAAGAATCACAGAAAATCATGAAACAAAAGATCGAACAGCTTTTATTTAGGAAAGGATATAGCTCAGAGATCAACCAAATTGCTTTGGAGCAAATTGAAGAAACAAGTGATGACGAAGAACTGGAGTCATTGCGTTATCAAGCAGAAAAGTTGGAGCGAAAATACAGTAAATATACTGGATATGAGTATGCGCAAAAAATGAAACAGGCCCTTTATCGAAAAGGTTTTTCTATTGACGTTATTACCAAGTACTTAGAGTCCAAATAATATATAGTTTATTTGGACTCGATTACTACACATTCTTTCTCTTTCTGTGAAAAAATAATCTCTGCCACTTCTGCTGGAGAACGGAATTTGGAAGGGTCCTTTACATGCTCGGAACCTTTCCAAAAGGGTGTGTTCATCCCACCCATATACACCGCTGAAATAAGAACAGATTTTTCTTCATATTCCTTCTGTAAGCTTTCAGTAAATCCTCGAACGGCAAATTTACTTGCGACATAGGCCGCCTCATTCACTTTTCCCCGAAGTCCAGCGGTTGAAATGATATTCATAACAAAGCTTCCGTCTAATTCGCATATATTTGGGAGAACAGCTTGAGTCATATACATGGTGCCGAGCACATTCGTTTGGAACATCTCCTCTATCTCATTTTCATTTGCTTTTTCAAAAGGACCGAAAAATCCAATCCCGGCATTGTTAATAAGTCCGACCACTTTATACTCCTTTAAAAGGAGTTTGATTTTCTCATCAACCTCCCGTTTGTTTCGTATATCCATAACGGTTATATGTGCGTCATTCAGTAGAATTTTTACTTCGGATAAATTTTCTTCTGACCTTCCAACTAAAATAAGATGGAAGCCTTCCTTTCCATACTTTAGGGCAAGCTCTCGACCAAGGCCTGTTCCAGCTCCCGTGATAATTACAGATTGCAATATGTATCTTCCTTTCGTCTGGAATAATATTATGGTACCATTACGTATACGAAAATACAGCCTAAGAAGCAGGTGGTTGGGATGGAAAAAGAAAAACGTTACAGTGAACTTTCTGAATTCGAATTACATCAAGAAATAGCTAAACTAAATGAGAAGGCAAGAAAAGCAGAGCAATTAGGGATGGTAAATGAATATGCCGTATTAGAAAGAAAAGCGATAATGGCTAAAGCCTATTTATTAAATCCATCAGATTTTAACCCTGGTGATATATATGAGATTGAAGGAGATCCAGGCGCTTATTTTAAAATCGATTATTTAAACGGAGTGTTTGCGTGGGGCTACCGATTAGCGGGGAGCAAAAAGGAAGAGGCATTGCCAATCTCGATGCTGAGAAAAGAGGGAACCAGACAAGCTGATTCCCGATAATTAAATTAACCTCGAGTACTAGAATTTTTCATCCGTTCTTGTGGATGTGTATTAATCGTTCCATCCGCTCTTTTGGAAGCAAATTCAGGTCTCGCCCTTGGTTCGCCCTGAAATTTATTACCGTTTTGGTTTGCAAAATCCTTTGCTTTATTTCGCATCGCTATACCTCCTAAAAATGAGTGATGAAATAATCAAGCACTATTAGTATGCTTTACTCTGATGGTATCGATAACTGGAAAAGAGGTGAAATGAATGGAACATTATCAGCAAAAACTAATTGAATTACTATTAGAAAAAAATGACAAACTTTCATTTGGGCAGGCTCGGACATGGGTGGAACTTTTGTGGGATGATTTTGAGACAACAAGAGCAAAGGCTGGTTACTCCTACCGAGGGAGCGAGATGACTGAAAAAATTGTTCGACAATGGATCGATTATTATGGGGATAAGCTTCATGATTTTGTCGCTTCCAATCCGAAATATAAGCATCTATTAGAGCAGGACCCAAATGAACTACATTAAAAAGCGATGTCTACCGGAGACATCGCTTTTCGTTATCCAGGGATAATATCCAGCTTTTTACGTAATTTTTCCTCACTAAAGATCCAACCAGTATAAGAGGAAAGGATCTGAAGATCAAGATCTAATTGAACAACGGCCACAAATGGGTAATGACCGTTACTGCGATACCTTAGGTCAATAAAACGTACTTCGTAATACGTATCATATTCATCAACTTCCCACCGATAAACAGGAGAAAACGATAGAAAAGCTGAAAGGTTTTTATCTAGCTTTGCTGCTTCAAGAACTGGGGTCTCAGGAACAGCAACACGTTTAAATTGGTCAAGAATACGCACTTTGTTATCATGGGCACGTCCAACAAAGAATTGGTTTTTATTCATGACAGCAATTCGCCACTGGTGAAACTTCATGGTTGGAGCAATAATGATATCTGTTGCATCTGGAACAAGTTTTTTCACCTCATGATAAACCTTTCGCTGAGTAATAAATCGAAAAATATAGTAAGCAACCAAGACGGCATACACACCGATAAACGTATAACCAGGATGTGCTCCGAACACCCAAGCAATTATGCCAACAATATGCATCGCAAAAATAAAGGGATCAAACGTGTTAATAATACCAAGCGCTACCCATTTAGAAGAAAACGGCCGTAACGCCTGCGTACCATATGCATTGAAAATGTCGACGAAAACATGAAGAAACACAGCTAAAAAGGTCCAAAGCCATAAGTGAAGTAAATTGGCATCTGAAAATATTGGATAAATAACAGCTGTGATGGCTAAAGGCCAAAGCAATACAGCTGGGATGGAGTGTGTGATTCCACGGTGGTTACGAATATAAACGGCATTGTTTCTAAGTTTTAATACTGTGTCGATATCGGGGGCTTGTGAGCCAACCAGAGTTGCAATCATGACACTAGTTGCTGTTGCGGAACTGCTAGCTACAACGGGATCGAGTGTCGCAAGTCCTCCTAAAGCTAATCCCATCACTACGTGTGTACCGGTATCCAAAGGAATCTCCCTCCTTTTTAGGAAATATTTAATCCTTCTCGTATCTTAATTTTATCAATAATTTTCTTGTAAAAGTAGTGATAAATCGTTACTTTAAAGTAGTTGTAACATTTACTGTGTAATCACGGTCCAATTTTAAGATTTCGTAAAAAATGAATGGGATAAGCTATTATATTCCCTTAGTATGTACTTGTTTAATTTTTTGGAGGCAAAAAAATGTCTAATTCTTTAAAAAACGTAACAAATATAAATAAGGTAGAATTTCAAAAGGATTTAATCGGCTGGTTTGAAAGAGAGCAAAGAGATCTTCCGTGGCGGAAAGACCAAGATCCTTACAAAGTCTGGGTATCAGAGATCATGCTTCAGCAAACAAGGGTCGATACAGTCATTCCGTATTTTAACCGATTTATCACAGAGTTCCCTACCATAGAAGCTTTATCTAATGCTGATGAAGAAAAAGTATTAAAGGCTTGGGAAGGGTTAGGTTATTACTCAAGAGTCCGTAATCTTCAATCAGCTGTTCGAGAGGTTCATGAGCAGTATGGAGGAAAAGTACCCAATACGCCGAAGGAAATTTCCAGCTTGAAAGGTGTAGGTCCCTACACAGCAGGGGCCATTCTATCCATAGCCTATGGAGTACCTGAACCAGCCGTTGATGGGAACGTGATGCGAGTATTTTCCAGGATTCTTTCAATTTGGGATGATATTGCAAAAGCATCCAGTAGAAAAGTGTTCGAGGAAGCTGTTCGGGCCTTTATTTCACATGAAAACCCATCATATTTTAACCAAGCATTAATGGAGCTAGGAGCATTAATTTGTACGCCAACTTCACCATCGTGCCTGCTCTGTCCGGTTCGTGACCACTGTCATGCCTTCGAGGAAGGAATTCAAAACGAATTGCCTGTTAAAACGAAGGCAAAAAAACAACGAAAGGTTCAACTTGCAGCGGTTGTTCTTAAAGATACTGAGGGACGAACGGTTATTCAAAAGCGCCCTTCATCCGGTTTGCTTGCGAATTTGTGGCAGTTTCCAAATGTGGAAATCCATCTTCCTGTTTTAGGGGATAGAGAACAGTTAGTATCTAATCTAAAGGAAGAATATGAAATTCAATGTGATATAGGGGAGCTTGTAGGCCATATTGAACATGTCTTCTCTCATCTTGTATGGAATATTAATGTGTATGAAGGAACATTATTAACATCTATCAAAACATCAGAAACTTTAAAGATAGTTGATCAAGAAGAAATAGAGAGTTTTGCCTTTCCAGTTTCGCATCAGAAAATGCTGCGTCAATTTTATAAAAAGGAGTAAACGCCACTAGCTTGTGGCGTTTTTTCTTCCGCTTATCTTTAGTCGTAAGAAATCCTAGTTCCATGTGTCCAGTCGGCTTCATTTCGATGAAGTCCACCACGCCCTTCGATTTCCTTAATGATCTCTCGGTGGATGGTTACACCTTCTGAATTTAAATACGGCATTATTTGTTGAAGTGAGTGATGGAAAAAAGCTAGCTCTTCATTTTTCCAATCATTTTTTGGTATCATTGAGAGTTCTGTCATATCTCGACCTACATACATTGTCTCACACATCCTCTATTTTTCTTATAGATGTATTGTGGTAATCTTATTTGTGAACTATTCATATAAAAGAAAAATTATCAGAAAGTGAAGGGATATGTACATATGACAAATAAAGTAGCACTAATTACAGGAAGCAGTAGAGGTATTGGTAAGGCAACTGCCCTACGATTAGCAAAAGAAGGATACGATATTGTTGTTAACTATGCTCGTAGCAAAAAAGCGGCACTAGAAACTGCAGCAGAAATTGAGGCTCTTGGTAGAAAGGTATTGGTTGTTAAAGCAAACGTTGGTGATGTTAGTAAAATTAAAACGATGTTTGAAGAAATTGATGCTCATTTTGGAAGACTCGATATATTTGTAAGTAATGCCGCTTCAGGTGTTCTTCGACCAGCAATGGAACTTGAAGAATCTCACTGGGAATGGACAATGAATATTAATAGCAAGGCACTCTTATTTTGTGCACAGGAAGCAGCAAAACTGATGGAGAAAAATGATGGAGGAAAAATTGTGAGTATTAGCTCACTTGGATCCATTCGCTATTTGGAAAATTACACAACTGTTGGTGTATCAAAGGCAGCACTTGAAGCACTTACGCGTTATTTAGCTGTGGAATTAGCACCAAAAAACATTCGAGTGAACGCTGTTTCTGGTGGTGCAATTGATACTGAGGCACTTCTTCATTTTCCAAATCGTGAAGAAATGTTGGAAGAAGCAAGACAAAAAACTCCTGCAGGGAGAATGGTTGAAATTGATGATATGGTGAACACGATCATGTTCTTGTTAAGTGATGAATCCGATATGATTCGTGGACAAACGATTATCGTTGATGGAGGAATTTCTCTGTTAGTGTAATAAAAATTGGTAAAAATTTCTTTAGGATAGACCAATCACCTCTTGGATAAATTAATTCCTGTGGAGGTGATTACAATGGCAAAGCAACCAAACAAATCTCTATCTGGAACTAACGTTCAAGAAGTGAGACAACAAAACGCTGCATCAGCTGGACAAGGCCAATACGGTACTGAGTTCGCTAGCGAAACTAATGCACAAGAAGTAAGACAACAAAACGCTCAAGCTGAGTCTCGCAAGGGCCAAAACTCTTAATATTAACGACAGCAAGGTGCTCTTTCTAATCGGAAAGAGCACCTTCTTTATTTAGCGCTTGCGCTTTTCGGTGTCCAGCTCCAGCGCCTAGCCCCTCGAGGTCATAAGCCAAATCCCTCCAGAAGGCATGCCTTCCTGTGTGCTTCGTCTTATGCTTGTCGGGGCTAAACAAGGCGCTTGCGCTTTTCGGTGTCCAGCTCCAGCGCCTAGCCCCTCGAGGTCATAAGCCAAATCCCTCCAGAAGGCATGCCTTCCTGTGTGCTTCGTCTTATGCTTGTCGGGGCTAAACAAGGCGCTTGCGCTTTTCGGTGTCCAGCTCCAGCGCCTAGCCCCTCGAGGTCATAAGCCAAATCCCTCCAGAAGGCAGGCCTTCCTGCGTGATTCGTCTTATGCTTGTCGGGGCTAAACAAGGCGCTTGCGCTTTTCGGTGTCCAGCTCCAGCGCCTAGCCCCTCGAGGTCATAAGCCAAATCCCTCCAGAAGGCATGCCTTCCTGCGTGATTCGTCTTATGCTTGTCGGGGCTAAACAGGCGCTTCCGCTTTTCGGTGTTCGACAAAACTTCTAATACGTCTACATAACTAGTCAAAGGAAACTCATGAACCTTACCGAATAGTATATATATCGAAAAAGAAGGCGGTGGACAAAGGTGAGTGATTTTTCACGATTAGTTGGTGAACAAATGGCTACAATGGAAAAGCTACTATACATACAAACAGAGCTTGAACGCTGTCAGGAAATTGAAGAGGAATTGAGATTGCTGCAAAAGCATGCGAAGTTGGAAAGTATTCAGGATGAGATTCAGCAAATGAAGCAGGATTTGCGTGAAATTCATCAAATTTTTGAAAGGCAAACGGAGGAGCTTATTCGCTCATATCAGGAAGCAGAAACAGCTTTAAAAAGATAAAAAGAGAAAAAATAACACAATTCAACTAATTTTATACGTAAATTATAAAGCCTTTGAGAAATTTCAAGGGCTCTTTGTTTTAAATTCGATGTTTTACCGTTATAATAGTAGAAAACAGGAAATGTTCTTTGTAACCTTTTGAGGAAAACTTTTATTATATTAGCATTTTTTAGGTTTCGGGAGCGTTCGGATAATGAAAGTAGGGAGAAAAATGGGCGTACCCATGGAAGGTGAACCGATCCAAATACATAGTTACAAACATAATGGTCACATCCATCGAGTATGGGAGGAGACTACCGTATTAAAGGGAACGCAAGGATTAGTCATTGGTGGAAATGACCGTACCATCGTAACTGAATCGGATGGAAGAACGTGGATTACTAGAGAACCAGCTATATGTTATTTTCATTCTCAATACTGGTTTAATGTCATCGGAATGATACGTGAAGATGGAGTGTATTATTATTGCAACATAAGCTCCCCATTTATTTTTGATGGAGAAGCATTAAAATACATTGACTATGACCTTGATATAAAAGTGTTTCCAGATATGACTTTTAATTTGTTAGACGAGGATGAGTACGAGCGTCATCGTATTGAGATGAACTACCCGGAAGTCATTGATAAAATTCTTCGCGCAAATGTGGACAACCTGATTAGTTGGATTCGTCAACGAAAAGGACCTTTTGCACCGGATTTTATTGATACATGGTACGAAAGATATTTAACATACAGACGGTAATCATTTAACGAAAGAAAAACGCCTGTTGTCACTAGTTGCAACAGGTTTTTCTTTATGTGAGTAAGAGCTGAATGGAGGGTGTCAGGATGAGTAGTATTCGAAGGTATTTACACTTTGTAAAACCGTATCGATTACAAATCATCGGGACAATCATTATTGGAATCATTAAGTTTGTCATACCGCTATTAATTCCGATTTTAATCAAATATGTCCTAGATGATATCGTTGGTAATCAAACATTATCTTCTGAAGAAAAAACGAGTAAGCTGTTTATGATAATGGCCATTATGATGGTTATTTTTGTTGTTGCTAGACCGCCAATTGAGTACTATCGACAATATTATGCTCAATGGGTTGCTAGTAAAATTTTATACGATATAAGAGACAAACTGTACACTCATATTCAAAAATTGAGCTTTAAGTATTATTCAAATACCAAAGCGGGAGAAGTCATCTCACGTGTTATTAATGACGTCGAGCAAACAAAAACATTTGTCATTACCGGACTAATGAATTTATGGCTTGATATGGCTACGATAGCAATAGCGATCATCTTAATGATGATGATGGATGTTAAGTTAACACTTGTTTCACTTGTTTTGTTTCCTTTTTACGCTTTTTCCGTAAAGTTTTTTTTCGGCAATTTACGGGGACTTACAAGAAAAAGATCACAGGCTCTTGCTGAAGTACAAAGCTTTCTCCATGAAAGAGTTCAAGGAATGTCTGTTATTAAAAGCTTTGCAGTAGAAGACTATGAGCAGGAACGCTTTGACAAGCAAAATAGGAATTTTCTTACAAAAGCTCTAGACCATACGAAGTGGAATGCGAAAGCCTTTGCGGTTGTAAATACGATAACAGACATTGCTCCGCTCATTGTGATCGGATACTCAGGCTATGCGGTTATTCAAGGGGATCTTTCGATAGGGGAAATGGTGGCGTTTATTGCATATATTGATCGTTTGTATAATCCGTTACGAAGATTGGTTAATTCGTCCACGACATTGACACAATCAATTGCCTCCATGGATCGTGTGTTTGAGTTTGTAGATGAAAAATATGATATTGATGATTCACCCAATGCAGTTGAATGTACAAATGTGGTTGGGAACGTCCATTTCCAAAATGTGTTTTTTCGATACAATGAGAATGAACAAGATATATTAAAAAACATAAATCTCGAAGTGACACCAGGGGAGACTATTGCACTCGTAGGTATGAGCGGTGGAGGTAAATCCTCTTTGATTAGCTTAATTCCTAGGTTTTATGATGTGACAGGTGGAGCGATTTATTTAGATGGACAAGATATCCGTTCCTTACAAGTACGTTCACTAAGAGATAAAATTGGAATGGTTTTACAAGATAGTATTTTGTTTAGTGATTCAGTTAAAGAGAATATTTTACTAGCTAAACCTGGAGCTTCAGATGAAGAGGTAATTGCAGCTGCAAAGGCAGCAAATGCTCACGAATTTATCATGAACCTACCAGAAGGGTACGAAACAAAGGTAGGAGAAAGAGGCGTTAAGCTTTCTGGTGGGCAAAAGCAGCGGATAGCTATTGCTAGAGTTTTTATTAAAAATCCACCAATTCTTGTGATGGATGAGGCTACTTCCGCTTTAGATTTAGAGAGTGAATCATTAATTCAAGAAGCTTTTGAAAAGCTGGCTAAGGACCGAACAACCTTTATTGTTGCTCATCGACTGTCCACGATCACTCATGCAGACCGAATAGTCTTGATAGAGAATGGGGAGATTTCTGAAATCGGAAAGCATGAAGAACTGATGAAAAAGCAAGGGAACTACTATAAATTATTCCAAATTCAACAGTTGGAGCATTAGCATCACCCCCGAGGGAGAAACCTTCGGGGGCTTTTTGTCATTACTTCTAAGAGGTATTCATATGATAGAGAGTATGGCAAGAGAAAAATACTATGTTAACATATTATTCTAAAAATTAGTAAGATTGAGAAATAGTTGTAGACTTACCAGTATTTATAGAATAAAATGAAAAAAAGAATGAATTGAATATTCAGTAAGAGAGGAGTAACTTTGTGAATCAAACTCCAGTATTAGATGTAAAACAGCTCCAGACGACCTTTTTTTCCGCAGATGGAGAGATTCCTGCCGTTGACCAAATCAGCTTCTCTGTAAATAAGGGAGAGATTCTAGGGATAGTTGGTGAGTCAGGATGTGGAAAGAGCGTGACTTCCTTGTCGATTATGAAGCTCGTTCCCCAGCCACCAGGAAAAATAACAAATGGTGAGATCTGGTTAAATGGTGAAAATCTCGTTCAAGCTTCAGAGAAAAGAATGCGTGAGATAAGAGGCAATGAAGTAGCGATGATTTTCCAAGAGCCGATGACTTCCCTTAATCCGCTTTTTACAATTGGAAATCAATTAATAGAAGGAATTCGAATACATAAGAAAATGAGTAAAAAAGAAGCACGAATCGAAGCGATCCAGATGTTAAAGCTAGTTGGACTTCCTCGTGCTGAACAAATAATTGATGAATACCCTCATCAGCTATCAGGTGGCATGAGACAGCGTGTCATGATTGCGATGGCCCTTTCCTGTCACCCACGACTATTAATCGCCGACGAGCCGACAACCGCATTGGATGTTACGATACAGGCACAAATTCTAGCGTTAATGAAGGATTTGAACGAAAAACTGGATACAGCAATCGTCATGATTACCCATGATCTAGGAGTAGTCGCAGACCTTTGTCAGCGGGTTATCGTTATGTATGCGGGGAAAATTGTTGAGGAAGCAGAAGTAAGAGATATATTCAAAAACCCAAAGCATCCATACACTATGGGACTATTACAATCAGTACCAGATGTTAGAGAGAAAAAGGAGCGGCTTTATTCTATTCCTGGGAACGTTCCGAAGCCTGGATCCATACAAAAAGGCTGTCGTTTCGCAGCCCGCTGCGATAAGGCGCATGATCGTTGTTACATAGAGGATCCGAAACTCTATCAATTGGAGAATGGTCAAAGTGTAAGATGCTTCCTCCATGAAGGAGTTGTTGCTCATGACTAATGTTTTATTGAAAGTTGATAATCTAAAAAAGTATTTTCCTATTACAGGCGGCTTGTTTGGAAAAACAGTCGGTCATGTAAAAGCAGTTGATGATGTTAGTTTTTATGTTCGAAAGGGAGAAACGCTAGGTCTTGTTGGTGAATCTGGTTGTGGCAAATCAACAACTGGCCGTGTTTTAATGCGTTTGTTAGAGGCGACAGAGGGAAAGGTCTTTTTTGAGGATCAAGAATTAACAAGTCTTAATTCAAATGCAATGAGAAAAATGAGAAAAGAAATTCAAATGGTTTTTCAGGACCCTTTTGCTTCTCTAAACCCTCGACATACGGTTGAAAAGATTCTTGAAGAACCGCTTATCGTTCATGGAATTGGTGATAAGGAAGAGCGGAAAAGAAGAGTGAGAGAAATGCTTGAGGTTGTTGGTTTGAGCAGTTACCATGCGAAGAGATACCCGCATCAATTCAGCGGTGGTCAAAGGCAACGGATAGGTATTGCTCGTGCATTAATGACCAAGCCAAAGCTTATTATCGCTGATGAACCTGTTTCAGCACTTGATGTATCCATTCAATCACAGGTGTTAAATCTTCTTGAGGATTTGCAAAAGGACTTTGGTTTAACATATATCTTTATTGCTCATGATCTAGGAGTAGTAAAACATATTAGTGATCGAGTGGGAGTTATGTATTTAGGTAGATTGGTAGAGATTACTGAATCAGAGAAGCTTTACGAAAAGCCTCTCCACCCGTATACAAGAGCTTTACTTGATTCCATTCCGATTCCTGACCCAGATGTCAAAAAGGATCGGGAGCTTTTAAGCGGAGATCTTCCAAGCCCATCTAACCCTCCACTGGGTTGTGCGTTTCACACACGCTGCAGGGATTGTATGGATATCTGTAAAACAACAAGACCCGAAATGAAAGAAGTCGAACCTGGTCACTTTGCTGCATGTCACCTTTACTAAAAAAGTGACTTGAGGCATGGATGATAAATAAAAAAAAGAGAGTAGTGAACTCTCAGATTAAGAGGGGGAAAAACATTGAAAAAGCGTACTAGTCTTATGTTCCTTGCTTTTATCCTAATGCTTTCATTAGCATTGGTCGGATGTAGCAAGAACACAGCTAATGAGTCTTCTTCAGAAGGAGAAGGTTCAGGAAGCGAGGAAGCTGCGGTTGATACATTAGTTTTTGGACGTGGTGGCGATTCAGTCTCACTAGACCCGGCTACTGCTACTGATGGTGAGTCTTTCAAAGTAACAAAGAACATTTTTGAAACCCTGATTGAATTCGGAGAACAAGACACTGAACTTGCTCCAGGATTAGCAACGGAGTGGTCGAATAGTGAAGATGGATTAACTTATACATTAAAGCTGCGTGAAGGTATCAAGTTTCATGACGGAACAGATTTCAACGCAGAAGCTGTTAAGTTTAACTTTGACCGCTGGGCAAGTGGTGATAAAGAACAATACTACTACTATAACTCTCAATTCGGTGATCGTATCAAAGAAGTGAAAGTGGTAGATGACTACACAGTTGAATTTGTTCTAAATTCTCCATTAGCACCATTCTATAAAAACTTAGCAATGAGCCCATTCGCAATTGCGAGCCCTGCTGCAATTGAAGAATATGGCGATAAGTTCATGGAAAATCCAGTTGGTACAGGTCCATTCGTATTTAAAGAGTGGAAGCGTAATGACAAAATTACAATCGTAAAGAACGAAGAATACTGGCAAGAAGGATTGCCGAAGCTTAGCCAAGTTATTTTCCGTGCGATTCCTGATAACTCTGCACGTTTAAATGCATTATCTTCAGGTGAAGTAGACCTAATTGATGGAGTAAACTTCTCGGATGTTGGAACGATTGAGGCCAATGCAGATTTACAAACATTCTACCGTCCTTCTTTAAACATTGCTTACCTTGGTTTAACAAGTACGCGCGGTCCATTGAAGGAAAAGTTAGTTCGTCAAGCGCTTAACTATGCAGTAGACAAAGAAGCTCTTATTGATGCATTTTATGCTGGAGCTGCGGAGCCTGCGAAGAACCCAATGCCTCCAGTTGTTGCTGGATACAATGATGATGTAGTTGATTATGAGTATGATCCTGAAAAAGCAAAAGAACTTTTAAAAGAAGCTGGTTACGAAAACGGCTTTGAAATGGAACTTTGGGCAATGCCTGTAGCAAGACCTTATATGCCAGATGGACAAAAGGTTGCAGAAGCACTTCAAGCTAACTTCGAAGCAATCGGAGTAAAAGCCAAAATTGTTACTTATGAGTGGGGTACTTACTTAGACAAGGCTCGCCTTGGAGAAGCGGATACATTCCTACTTGGCTGGACAGGTGACAACGGTGATGCTGATAACTTCTTATATGTATTACTTGACCAAGATAGCATCGGAAGCAATAACTACTCTTACTATCAAAACCAAGAAGTTCACGATCTATTGGTAGCAGCGCAATCTACAGCTGACCAAGCTGAGCGTGAGAAGCTTTATAAAGAAGCGCAAGTATTAATTAAAGAAGATGCTCCATGGATTCCACTAGTACACTCACAACCAGCTTTAGCAGGAAAAGCGAATATTACTGGCTTCCTTCCGCATCCAACTGGTTCTGATATTCTTTCAACGGTTGAATTCAAATAATGAATGAGGAAAAGGGAGTGGAGTTTCGCTCCCTTTTTTCACTCTATTCATCCTAAATTGAAGCGAGGTGGACTATGCTTACTTATACAGTTAAACGATTATTTTCCTTGATTCCAGTTCTTCTCGGATTATCATTAGTTGTCTTTTTTATGATTCGAGCTATACCGGGTGATCCTGCTCAGTTAATTCTAGGTCAGCTTGCAACTAAGGAGGCGGTTGAGGCATTAACAAAACAGTTGGGACTCGATCAGCCATGGTTCGTTCAGTATTTTCATTATCTAGGAAACTTGTTAACAGGAGATCTTGGTGAGTCAATTAGGACAAAAGCTCCGATCTCTGAAGAAATGGTCCCTTATTTAATGGCGACCATTGAGCTTTCGTTCTGCGCGATGTTAGTGGCAGTTGTAATTGGTGTTAATGCTGGAATCATCAGTGCATGGTTCCAAAATTCATGGTTCGATTATGTGGCCATGGTATTAGCTTTAGTTGGTGTATCCATGCCGATATTTTGGCTTGGTCTAATGGAACAATGGGTATTTGCTATTAATTTAGATTGGCTTCCAACTTCTGGCAGGGAAGAAGTGAGAAATCCGGTTACTGCTATAACTAATATTTATATTATTGATACCATCATTCAAGGACGAACTGATCAGCTCGTTGAGGTCATTAAACATCTTGTCCTTCCAAGTATCGCATTAGCCACAATTCCAATGGCAATCATTGCAAGGATCACACGTTCAACCATGCTTGAGGTTATGCGTTCAGACTTTATCCGTACAGCACGTGCAAAAGGATTAAAGATGTTTTGGGTTGTGTACAAGCATTCATTAAAAAATGCTATCATTCCAGTTTTGACCATAATAGGACTACAAACAGGGCTATTATTAGGTGGTGCGATACTTACTGAAACAATATTTAGTTGGCCGGGAATTGGTCGTTATATTTATGAAGCGATTGGTTACCGTGACTATCCGGTAGTGCAGTCTGGAGTATTAGTTATTGCTTTTATATTTGTCATGATTAACTTAGTCATCGACTTATTGTATGCAGCGATAGATCCTCGAATTAAATACCATTAATTGAAAGGAGGGGCTTCAATGGAACTTTCAACACAAAAAAATGATCAGCCCATTATTGGAACAGACGAGAAGGTTGTTTCACCCTGGCTGGAAGCTTGGATCAGCTTTAAAAAGAATAAGCTTGCAGTAATTGGAGCGTTCATTGTTATATTCTTTATTTTGGTCGCAATATTTGCACCTTTAATCGCACCTTATACGTTTAAGGAGCAAATGCTGTCTAACCGTTTATTACCACCATCGAGTGATCATTGGTTCGGAACGGACGATTTTGGTCGTGATATTTTCTCAAGAGTTGTATATGGGGCAAGAATCTCCTTATGGGTCGGTTTTTTAGCAGTATTAGGATCGATTGTAGTTGGCTGTCTACTAGGAATATTAGCAGGATATTATGGTAAGTGGGTTGATACGATTATCTCTAGAACATTTGATATTATGCTTGCTTTCCCTAGTATTCTACTAGCAATTGCAATCGTGGCTGTCCTTGGTCCATCTTTACGTAATGCATTAATTGCGATTGCCATTATCAATATTCCAAACTTTGGCCGTTTAATACGATCAAGAGTTTTAACGGTTAAGCAGGAAGAATATATTATGGCAGCAAAAGCAGTGGGAATGAAAAACTCTCGTATTTTATTTCACCATGTGTTGCCAAATAGTATGGCTCCGATAATTGTACAAGGAACTTTAGCAATAGCAACTGCAATTATTGAAGCTGCAGCATTAGGTTTTTTAGGACTTGGAGCGGAGGCACCAAACCCTGAATGGGGGAAAATGCTTGCGGATGCAAGAACATTCCTAATACAAGCACCGTGGACAATGATATTCCCCGGGCTTGCCATCATGTTGACCGTTCTTGGATTTAACTTAATGGGGGATGGTTTACGAGACGCACTAGACCCACGAATGAAGAACTAACAAAAAGCAGCTGATAAAAATCAGCTGCTTTTTCCTATTTTAATCTTGAATTTCCTCGAATTTCACTTCATTTACTTCTTTATGATACGAATGGAAGCTGTTAACAAGAACATCTAGATGCTCTAAAGTTTCGTCGTACTCTACCATTGCGGAAACGACTTGCATCGTATGAAAAAAGACATTATCGTTTTCATGCTCATTTAGTTTATCTTGTTGAGAAAGAAATAAATTAAATAGATCTTTTCTATTCAAACAGAAGTTGCCAACCTCGTGATTTGGTGGCATCTTTCCCTTACCGGCAAATCGGTACATGATTTGTTCATGAGAATCAATTAAACAATCGAGTTGCTGCTGAAGTTCTAGTTTAAACTCTTCTGGTAGCTGAGAGAGTTCATTTTCATAACGATGAAGCCTTTTTAACACATTGAGTGCTCGTTTGGTTGTCGAAATCATTTGACGATAAATGACAAGCTTCCTTGCCTTGACAATATCATTCTTTTTAAAATAATTTCGATCTTCCTTATATAAAATATATAACTGATCGAGTTTGATCACCATATCCTTTAATTTTTCAATATCATTCTTTAGCAAATGATGATCTGAGGCGTTTCTTGTGTTCATTCGTATCCAGCGAGTGATTTCATCCATCATATTTGATATTTTAAAGAATAGCTTATTTTCGTATTTAGGTGGTAGGAAAACTAAATTAACAATAAATGCTGCGAAAATTCCAAGCATAATGGTAGAAAAACGAATAATTGCGAATTCAATAAATGTATCACTAGGATTTTCCATAATTGCGATAATAGTAACAAGTGCAAGTGGAATGGTTTTTTCTATATTTAATTTAAGATTGATAATAATGACAATAATAGCTGCCAGCCCAATGATAACTATGTTATTTCCAAGTGTTAATACAAATAATACGGCAATAACAGCACCGATTAAATTTCCTTGTGCTTGTTCGATAATCGTTAAATAAGATCGGTATACGGTGGGTTGTAAAGCAAAAATTGCAGCAATTCCAGCGAAAACAGGGGAAGGTGATTGGAAAACCTCCGCAAGAAACAAAGATAAAACAATTGCAATTCCCGTCTTTAGAATGCGGGCGCCAAGCTTCATAAGTAAATAATTCCTTTCCTACTACTGATAAGTTTTAATAACAATAATGTACTATACAGTGATTAAAATGTAAGTTCAAGGGTTATTTATATGATTTTTTATATATTTTATGATTTTTATGCAATATTATTTTGTAAGCTTTTATTACAAAAAAAAATGCCCGCAAAAAGGGGCATTTTCTTTGTACAAGCTCATTTAAAAATCACTCTGTAGAAACAGATGGATCTGCTTGCTCTTTAACTGGTATTGCTTGAACGAAGTGCTGTTCTGGTTGTTTTAAAAGCTCAGCAAGTTGATTAGCTTCTTCTTCTTGACCTTGCTCTTGAAGCAATGCAACATATTGACCTAATAGTTCCTTGATATCTTGCTTACCTTCTGCTGTTAAATTAGTGATTGAGATTTTAGCACCTTTAGCAATTCTTCGTTGTAACGCTTCTTTTGTTAAGCCCATTTCTGGTTGATGTCTTAAGTAAACAACTCCACCAGTCATACCTGCACAAATCCATGGTCCTGGATCACCAAGAACAAGGCCACGGCCATTTGTCATGTATTCAAAGGCAAAACCTTTAATATTTGCTCTTGCTCCGATATTTCCATTTTCAACAGTTGGAATTGGTTTCGTTACTTGACCACCAATAATAATATCAGCACCAGATAGACGAATTCCCGCACGAGCATCGGCGTTTCCTTGTGCAACTAATAGACCATGCTGTGCTCCGTATCCAAAGCCTTTACCAACGGAACCATTCAAGTATTTGCCGTTTTTCCCTTGAGCCTTAAAGATAAGGATTTTACCACCAACAGATGTCTTACCTGTACCGTCTTGTGCGCCACCGTTAACTTCAATACTGATTCCATCGCTGTTATAAGCACCTAGGCCATTTCCAGGGATAGAGCCTTTCTTGTATTTCAGTTGAACAGGAGGAAGGCTGCGGTATGATCCGTCTAAGCGACCACGTACGCGGTGACAAGATACTCGGCTACCTAATACTCTTTGTTCAGATGTAACACTATGGAACTCACGTGATTGGTGTAACTCATCAACGCTTGCATCTAAATACTCTGCACCAACTGCAACTTGAAGCTGCTTTTCTTCTGCAGTAGCTGCAGCTTCCTTATGATGAAGCTGACCAATTTCAAGAGGCTTTAACAAATATGTTAAGTTCAGTTGTTCTTGACCCTTTGTTTGTTCAAGTAGATCAGAGCGACCAACGATGTCTTGAAGATTTTTTACCCCTAGTGATGCAGTAAGCTCCTTCAGCTCATTTGCAAATGCCGTGTAGAAATTTACAATCGCTTGGACTGCTAAGTCAGATTGTCTTGGAACGAAACGTCTTAAACCATGTTCTTTAGCTTGTGCTTCGGAATCGATTTGAGTCGCAATCCCAACGTGACATGTATCTAGATGACATCCACGGCAAGTTGTACATCCGATAGCAATCATAGAAAGTGTTCCGAAGCCGATACGGTTAGCGCCAAGAAGCATTACCTTAATTACGTCTTGAACACTCTTAATTCCACCGTCTGCCCAAAGCTCTACATGATCTCTCAGTCCTGCTTCAAGAAGAGCATTGTGAGCTGCTTTAACACCGATTTCTACTGGAAGACCAACGTGTTGAAGGGCATGAATTCTCGCTGCACCTGTTCCACCGTCAAATCCACTTAGGGTAATAATATCTGCTCCAGCTTTTGCGATTCCAACTGCGATTGTTCCAATGTTTGGTACAACAGGAACTTTTACAGCAACTTTTGCTTTGTCGTTAGCTGTTTTTAATTCATGAATCATTTGTGCCAAATCTTCAATTGAATAAATATCATGGTTGTTAGAAGGTGAGATTAAGTCAGAACCGATCGTTGCATTACGTGCTTCAGCAATTTTCGCAGTTACCTTTGATCCAGGTAAGTGACCACCTTCACCAGGCTTAGCGCCTTGACCAATTTTAATTTCAAGTAGGTTAGAAGAGTTTAATAATTCAGCATTAACTCCGAAACGACCGGAAGCTACCTGCTGTCCACGTGTACGTGGATACTTACCAAGCATATCCTTAATCTCTCCACCCTCACCATTTAAGCTAACCATGTTAAGTCGATCTGCACCTTCAGCATAAGCGCGGAAAGCAATCTCATTTTGAGAACCGAAAGACATAGAAGCGATAACGAATGGAAGATCATGCTCTCCTACTTTTAAGCTAACATCTGCTGCTCTTACAGTAGACTTTACTTTCTTTAAACTTGTTAAGTGACGAATCGTTACTGGATTTTGCTCTTCTTGCTCAGAGATTTTCTCCTTTAATGGAGTGTAGTCTCCAGTGGAAGCAACTTCTCCAATTGCTTTCCAAATACGCGGGAAGAGGTTGAATGTTTTTCCGATTCTTTCCTTTTCATTATGGTAGTCAGTGGCTCTTGCAATGGCATCTTCTTTTAGTGTTGCAAAATTATGCACGGAATGTTCAGAACCAAAGAAATTAACGACTTTAAGTGCATTTGCAATTTCATCGTTTAATCCGATAGCAGAGAACAATCGGCTATAACCACGTAGCTCATGGATACCAATTGTAGAAATTACTTTCTCAAGTCCTTTTGTAAGGGCAGAGTATAGGTTAACCAATGGCTTTGTTGACTCATCAAATACAGTGATAAACATATAGTAAGGACTAATTAAATCTGCTCCTAGACCAAATGCAACAATCACATCATGTAAAGAACGGATAGCAGCAGAACGAAGGAGAAGGGAACAATTTCTTCTAACCTCTGCTTTTACAAGTGCTTGATCAATAGCTGAGGTTGCTAAATGAGGATCAAGCCATAACTGACCATCATGATGTGCATGGTTATCGTCAAGGACTAGAAGTGTTTTTCCGCTATTTACAGCTTCAACCGCTTCAGATTGTAGTCGAGATAGTGCTTCAGCAACTGTCTCTTCAGTCTTAATAGTTGTTGAAATATAAGCTACAAGCTTTTGTTGTCCAAAATGATTCGTTAATTGATCATAGCTAGGTTGACTTAGCTCTTTACTAATCTCATAACCAGCTGATCCTTCTATTAAAATAGGAGTGGTTAATTCTACTACATTACCTTTTTTATTATTTTCGAATAAAGAAGGTCTTTGACCGATT
Source organism: Bacillus sp. Y1 (assembly GCF_003586445.1). Taxonomy (NCBI): domain Bacteria; kingdom Bacillati; phylum Bacillota; class Bacilli; order Caryophanales; family Bacillaceae; genus Bacillus; species Bacillus sp. Y1. The sequence continues at coordinate 1,085,410 of NZ_CP030028.1, forward strand.
ATTACGCGAGTTGAGAAATGTTCTGTTTCACGATCGCGGTCGATTGCTGGATTTGTAACAACCGCAACGCTTTCTTTAATATAGTCAGCCAGATTTTTACGCTCAGGATTTAGAGAAGCTAATGGTGAGTCATGCCCTAAAGAACGAATAGGCTCTACACCTTTTTCAGCCATCTGTTCTACTAACTGAACCTGGTCACGCTCCCAGCCAAATGCTTTGTATTGTCCGTTGTGTAATTTTGTTGGGTAGTTCATTGATACATTTTTCTCAAGAGCTGGTGCATCAAGACGTAGTCTCGCATCCTTAATGTCGCAACGACTAGAAAATCTTTCGTATACAGCAGCTTGGTAATCATCATGCCCATAAAGCTTTAATGTGTCGCCATCCCACTTAAAACCTACTTTTTCACCTGGTGCTAATGGCTTTGGTTCATTTACATATTCACTTGATGGAATGATTCCTGGTTCTGAGGAGAACAGGTATGATGTTTCTGTCTCAAGCATCCAAAGTGGACGTAATCCAAGGGCATCAACACTAAATGCTGCTTCGTCACCAAAACGAGAGATAATTCCAGCAGGTCCTTGTGCGAAATGTCCCCAAGCCTCACGCATATAAGTATATAAGTCTTGTAAATGTTCAGGGTATGATTTAATTTCGTTCACGATTGGAGGGAAGACTAAATCCAGCGCCTCAAATAGTGAGTATCCATCACGACAAATCAATGTCTCCAATGTTCTACTTAAGTCTTGTGAGTCACTACCATCTTTTACAAGAGGTACACCGATTAAACGAGCTTCGTCTCTTAGCTTAGCAATTGTGTTAATTTCCCCATTGTGTCCAAGAACGCTGAAAGGTTGAACACGGAAAAAGCTAGACAATGTATTAGTTGAGTAACGATTGTGTCCAAGTGTCATAGTAGAAGCAACAATAGGATTTGCTAAGTCAGTATAGTACTTAGGAAGAATATCGCCAGCGCCCATTACTTTATATACAGCATGGTATTGGCTTAATGATGCTACATGTACATTTTCATTTTTCTCAAAATCGACAGTCATGTTAAAAAGCTTGTTAGAAAGCTCTTGGCCAGAAACATCTGCTAAAGCAGCAAACTGCCAGAACACAGGATTTTCTTGAATCGCAATAGGTCCTAGGGCAGAAGAATTTGTTACTTCGTCTGATTCAAAAACAATAGTAAAATTAGAATCTTTTAATTTAGCAATCAAGTCAGTTTTAATTTCTTCAGGAGTGTGTTTACTGCTAATGAAGATATGACCTACGACAAAGTTATCATTGTCAACGATACTTTGGTCAGCTCCTGCATTAGTTAGCTTTTCTTTCCATAATGCTTTAGGAATATCAATGTGAATACCTACACCATCGCCTTCTCCGTTAATAAATCCTGCTCGGTGATTCATGGTGACAAGTGCATTGATACAATTAAAGATATTCTCTCTTGTAGGCTTATTCGATTTTTCTAAGCTAGATACAATACCGCATGCATCATGCTCTTCACGGTAGAACTCTTTAAATAAAGAAGGGGTCCATTGTTCTGTCATACTTTTCGGCTAATCGGGAATGTTCCGTCCCTCAAAAGCCGTTTCACCTCCTGATCAAAGATCTATTTGTTAAAAATGAGTTTAAATAATTGCGGATACAAACGTTGGTTTAGCGAGTCAGTGTATTAAAGGTTGGGGTTAATGACTTACCTTGATCTTTACCTTCTTTGGGAAGTATCACTGGCTGCAAGAAAGGTCGAGCAGAAACAAAATTGTTTAACTTATAATATCATATGAATTTTCAGAAATCAATTAAATATGCAAAAAGTTGGATAGGGAGAAAGGAAAAAATATTGGAAATTAAGAGTGTTATACTAGTAATGGAAGCGTTTTCAATAAGTAAATAGAAAAAAACGGAACTTTTGTAAAGTTCCGTAATGTATAAAAATATGAATAATTATTCGCTCTTTAATAGCTCGAATGCATTGTTAACCGCATGGATTGTTGCCTCAATATCGTCTTGTGTATGGGCAATTGTAATAAACCATGCTTCATACTTAGAAGGTGCAAGATTGATTCCTTGGTGAAGCATATGCTTGAAAAATCTTCCGAACATCTCTCCATCAGTGTTTTCAGCTTGTTCGTAATTAATAACCTTCTCGTCCGTGAAATAAATCGTTAATGCTCCTTTTAAGCGGTTAATGGTGATGGAAATGTTGTGTTCCTTCGCTGCTTGTAAAATTCCTTCCTCGAGCATGGCACCTAATCGATCTAAATATTCATACACTCCATTTTGTTTTAACACTTCTAGACAAGCTATTCCTGAAAGAATTGACGCTGGGTTACCTGCCATTGTACCTGCTTGGTAAGCAGGACCTAGGGGTGCCACCTTTTCCATAATTTCTTTTTTACCTCCATATGCGCCGATAGGAAGTCCCCCACCAATAATTTTTCCTAATGCGGTTAAGTCGGGTTGAATCCCTAGTAAATCTTGTGCGCCGCCGTACATAAAACGGAAGGCGGTAATTACCTCATCGTAGATTACAAGAGCACCTGCTGCATGAGTTAAATCATTCACTTGCTGTAGGAATCCTTCTACAGGTTCAACAATTCCAAAGTTACCGACTATCGGTTCGACTAGAACGGCTGCAATTTCGTCGCCCCATTTTTCTAAAGCAATCTTAAATGGTTCTATATCATTAAATGGAACAGTAATCACTTCTTGAGCTATTGACTTTGGTACACCCGCTGAATCTGGAGTGCCTAGGGTAGATGGTCCTGACCCTGCAGCAACAAGAACAAGATCGGAGTGTCCATGATAACAACCAGCAAACTTAATGATTTTATCTCTCCCTGTATAAGCTCGAGCAACGCGGATCGTCGTCATTACTGCTTCGGTCCCAGAATTGACAAATCGAACCTTTTCCAAGTTTGGCATTGCCTCTTGAAGCATTTTTGCAAACTTTACCTCATGAGGAGTAGGGGTTCCGTAAAGTACACCAGATTCAGCTGCTTTTTTTATTGCTTTCGTAATATGTGGGTGTGCATGTCCAGTGATAATAGGACCGTAAGCTGCTAAATAATCAATGTATTGATTGCCATCAACGTCCCAAAAATAAGCACCGTTTGCTCTTTCCATAACCACTGGTGCACCGCCTCCGACGGCTTTATAGGAACGAGAGGGACTATTCACCCCACCGACAATAACCTCTAATGCTTCATTATGTAATCGTTCAGAATTCGTAAATTGCATGTTAATCCTCCTAGTTAAATCGTATGAGCTTATTTTAGCATGTTTTTGTCATTTTTCCCCTTCGTACAACTATAGCAAATTTTTCAGATAAGTGTATTTGGTTGAGAAGAGATAGTGGTTTGGGTACACTAAGATTTGTGTTTGATAGATATGGAGGAAACAAGATGAAAAATGCTATTGAAGTACATGGATTAAGAAAAGAATTTAAATCGTATTCTTCACGATCTGGTCTAAAGGGAGCGTTTAGAGACTTATTTACGAGAAATTATAAAGTGCTTCGTGCGGTTAATGATATTAGCTTTTCCGTAAAGCAAGGAGAAATGGTCGGTTATATCGGTGAGAACGGAGCTGGTAAATCGACAACCATTAAAATGCTAACAGGTATATTAACACCTACTGCAGGTGATGTGTTAGTAAATGGAATGAATCCTCATAAAGAACGGGAGGCTTTTGTTCAGACAATTGGTGTAGTATTTGGACAGCGCTCACAGCTTTGGTGGGACATTGCCGTTCAAGAATCCTTTCGTTTATTAAAAAAGGTTTATAAAGTTTCTGATGAAGAGTATGACCGCCACATGGGGCATGTCATCCGAACGCTGGATATTGAACCACTTTTAGATAAGCCTGTTCGAAAGTTGTCGTTAGGCCAAAGAATGCGCTGTGAGCTTGCTGCTGCTCTCATTCATAATCCGCCACTCTTATTCTTGGACGAACCAACCATCGGACTAGATGTACTTGTAAAACTAAAAATTCGTGATTTCTTAAAGGAAATAAATGAAAAATATAATACAACCATCCTATTAACAACTCATGATTTAACGGATATTGAAGCACTTTGTGACCGTGTCGTTATGCTTGATGAAGGTAATATTATTTACGATGGAGCCTTGAAAAACTTAAAGGAAACATGGGGTGAAGGAAAAGAAGTTCAATTTCAATTTTTAGAGGGTGTTGAGCTTGCAGCATTAGAGAATGTAACACGTGAGTTACATGTTAAATGGGAGTTAGAAGAAAAAGAACAGTATTTTACTGCCTATACGACCGACGAAGCGAATGCGGTCTCGGATTTAATTGGTACAGTGATTTCTTCCTTTCAAATAAAAGATGTGAAGATTATGGAGGTTTCTACTGAAGAAATTATCCGTAAGATTTATGAGAAAGGAGAAGTATAGGTGGGAAGTATGGACAAATATTTTGAGATGATTCGAATAAGATTCTTAATGATGTTAGCGTATCGTACTAATTATTACACAGGTATTTTGATTTATAGTATTAATATTGGAGCCTATTATTTTTTATGGAAGGCTATTTATGGGGGCAAGGAGACGATTGAGGGCTTATCGGTACTCCAAATGACTACCTATGTTGCAGTCGCGTGGATGGCACGGGCGTTTTATTTTAATAATATTGACCGAGAAATGGCTATGGAAATTAAGGAAGGGAAGGTAGCTGTTGAATTAATTCGACCTTATAATTACTTAACGATGAAGACCATGCAGGGGCTAGGTGAAGGAATCTTCCGTTTGTTTTTCTTTTCTGTCCCTGGAATGCTTATCGTTTCGTTAATTTTTCCTATTCGTTTTTCAGCTGATATTTACACGTGGGCACTCTTTTTTGTTTCCATTGTCCTAAGCTTTTTAATAAATACTCAAATCAATTTATTAACAGGAATGACTACTTTTTTCTTATTTAATAATACAGGTCTCATTCGAGCAAAGCGGGTAATTATTGATTTGTTTTCTGGACTTTTATTACCGCTCAGTTTTTTTCCTCAGGGAATTCAAGAGGTACTTAAGTTTCTCCCGTTTCAAGGAATCAGTTATGTACCAAGCATGATATTTACAAACGGTTTCTCGTTTAGTGAGACCATTCAAGCAATAATGCTACAAGGCATGTGGGTGTTAATCTTAATCGTTCCGATACAGGCTCTTTGGATATTAGCCAAGAAAATGCTTGTCATCCAAGGAGGGTAATATGATGTTTTATTTACAAATGCTTGCACAATATATTGGTCAATATTTGAAAACTAGACTTCAATATCGTTCAGACCTGGTTGTTGAACTAGTGTCAGATTTGCTTTTTCAAGCGGTAAATTTAATTTTCATTATTGTTGTTTTTGGTCATACCGACTTTTTAAACGGCTGGAGTCGGGATGAAATTATCTTTATTTATGGCTTCTTTCTCGTGCCATTTGCATTATTTTCTTCCTTCTTTAATATTTGGGATTTTAACGAGCGATATATAGTAAAAGGCGAGTTGGATAGAATCTTAACTCGACCTATACACAGCCTGTTTCAAATTGTTCTTGAACGAATGGAATTGGAATCTTTATTCGGTGCGATTACAGGTTTTGTAGTTATGGCATACGCTGGTGCCCGGCTTGGACTTTCTATCAATTGGTACGATCCGTTTTTGTTCTTAGTTTTTGTAATAGGTGGAGCTCTAGTGTATGCAGGTGTTTTTATTCTTATCGCCTGTATCAGCTTTTGGGCAGATGCTAGAACATCGATTATGCCAATGATGTACAACATTGGGAATTATGGAAGGTACCCGGTAGATATTTATAACACGGTAATCCGCTTTGTGCTCACATGGATTCTTCCTTTTGCATTTGTCGGAGTTTACCCAGCAGCGTTTTTCTTGAGAAGAGAAGAATGGTACGTGTATTCCTTTTTGACGCCCGTTATTGGAGTTGTGTTTTTTGTCATATCTGTGCTTGTATGGAACGAGGGAGTTAAAAGATATCGAGGAGCAGGGAACTAAAGACCGTGTACATGCAGTCATAACATAATTGAGTGGTGCGTATAGTAAAGCGAGGGAATTCATTTGAAAAGAGGATAAGAATATGATCTTTTCTCTGTCTTTACTAATTATTTTTGTTTGTCTTTTTATGAGCTTACGACTGCTTTTTATCCCGAATAAAATTAAAGGGAAACAGGTGTCATTCGAAAATTTTCTCTTTCTTGCTTTTATTTATGCAACGGTAACCATTGGTTTTGGGTTGTTATATCTTTTATTAGAAATACATGGTCATGATGTATTGCTTGAAACCAACCAAGCAGATAATTCCTTTCATTATATAGAAAGATTAGCAACAAGTATTTATTTTAGTGCCATTACCCTTTTCTCAGTAGGATATGGTGACATATCACCAGTTGGTGTCGCACGGGGAATAGCCGTGTTCCAAGCACTGATAGGGTATACAATTCCTGCTGCTTTCGTGGCAAGAGCAGTCATTGATATGGAAAAAAACTAATTACTAACCCCTCCAAAGTTGTATTTTATTTGTAAGTTAGATAGGCTAACTGTATATAGAATATTGGAGGGGTATATATGGATGTAATAGGAAAAGTAGGTCCGGATGTAGCGTTGCCTGCAAGCAATGGGAAGACAGTTTCTCTCTCAGATTTTAAGGGGAAGAATATTGTGTTGTACTTTTACCCAAAGGATATGACACCAGGCTGTACGACACAAGCTTGTGATTTTCGAGATCAGTATGAAAGCTTTGCTGACTTGAACGCTGTTATTATTGGGGTAAGTACAGATCCAATGAGTAGACATGAAAAATTTATTGATAAATATGACCTTCCCTTCATATTATTAGCAGACGAAGAACAAAAGTTGTCAGAGGCATTTGGTGTATGGAAATTAAAAAAGAACTTTGGCAAAGAATACATGGGCATTGAGCGTTCAACCTTTATTCTTGATGAAGAAGGAATCGTAGTGAAGGAATGGAGAAAAGTGTCTGTGAAAGGTCATGTGGAACAGGCATTACAATTTTTAAAAGAAAAAATTACAGCCTAATTTTTATTTTAAAGGCTATTGTCCATTCAAATAAACAAGTAGTGAATACATTATATTAGGGCATACCTCCTCAGATACTTTTTAACAGGCTAATCATAGCCTGTTTTTTTTTATGACTGTGCTTGTATTCGTTTGAATAAATTGAAATATCATCCACATACATATAGTAATAAGGGAAATTAACCTAAAGAGGTGTGGTATGAAAATCTATACAAGATCTGGTGATAAAGGAAAAACATCGCTGCTCTATGGTGAGCGTGTAAAGAAAAGTGATCAAAGAGTCGAAGCGTATGGGACATGTGATGAAGCGAACTCGGCGATTGGTCTTGCTTTAAGTCTTTTGGTATTAGATGATCAAGAAGCAGAGAAGGATATAAAAGAAACACTTAATCTTGTACAAACCACTCTTTTTTATGTGGGAGCTGAGCTTGCTACACCGATAGGAAAGAAAGTGATGAACGCAGTAACGGAAGATCATGTAAGGGAACTTGAGGTTTGTATTGATCGGTGGGAAGAGAACCTGAAAGAACTGAAAAATTTTATCTTGCCGGGAGGGAATTCTGCTGCCGCTGCCCTTCATATGGCTCGGACAATTGTGAGGCGGGCAGAAAGATGTGCAGTCGATATCGATCAAGTAAACCCGATAATAATTGCTTATTTAAATCGCCTATCTGATTTGTTATTTGTCGCAGGAAGATATGTAAATAGTCAGAAGGGAATAATTGATGTACTAGTAAAAGTGCAAGAATAAATATTTATCATTTACACGGCAGGAATATTGACAAAGTATAACACATCTTAGTACACTAATTGTAAATATTATAAAGTAATAATTTTTACTAGGAAAGAGGTGCATGGCGGTGTCGCATCAATTGAAAGAAGCGCTTGACACGTTAAAAGAAACTGGAGTCCGCATTACTCCCCAGCGTCATGCGATACTTGAATATTTAATAAACTCCATGTCACACCCGACTGCTGATGATATTTATAAAGCTCTTGAAGGTAAATTTCCTAATATGAGTGTGGCTACAGTTTACAATAATTTACGAGTATTCCGTGAGGTTGGGCTTGTAAAAGAACTTACTTATGGGGATGCATCCAGTAGGTTTGATTTTATTACAACTCATCATTATCATGTAATCTGTGAAAAATGTGGGAAGATTGTCGATTTTCACTATCCTGGACTTGATGAAGTAGAGCAGTTAGCTTCTCATGTTACTGGATTTAAAGTGAGTCACCACCGAATGGAGATTTACGGAACATGTCCGGATTGTGCGATTAAAGAAGCTCATTAGGTAGAAAAGTGAAAAATGGAATATAAAAAAGCTGACTTACATGTCAGCTTTTTTGCTGTGTTTACGGTTATATTTTTCATCAAATTCTTTACCAGTTAAGCTCGGGTCAAGTGTAAGCGGTTCGTTGCAATACATGCACATATCAACTCGCCCTAATACCTTAGTTGTTTTCTGGCAATTTGGACAAACTACCTGAACGGTCTTTGTAGATAACATTCCGATCCAGAAATACACCACGGTGCTCGCGATAATTGATAAAAGCCCAAGAAGCATAAAGAAAGTCATAACTAAGGGAGCCGTTCTGAAGAAGATTCCTATATACATAATAATGAATCCAATAAAAATTAAGCTTAGTGCAAAAGTACGAATTTTGTTAATTTTGCTAGAGTATTTACCCATTTTTATTCCCTCCTAAAAGCTAAATATATCATACCATTATTGATGAGATAAATATATAATAAGGAGGTCTGTGTCGAAATTTGACTTTTTATTTTGAAGGAGTTTCATATTCGACGTCGAAATTATAGCCTATCAAGAATTGGGAGGAATTCCTATGGAAGACTTTCTCCGTCCTTTATACCAGGAACGGGCAAGCCAAGCAAATACACTTGGTGTCTTATTTATAGAGAAAAAACAAAAATCCATTCCTACTACAGATACGTTTGATGCTGTTTTACTTATTGTTGTAAAGGAAGCGGAACAAGCGGTTTTTATTAAACATTACACCTATGAAAATAAAAAAGCTGCATTACATGTTGTAAAAGAATCACAAATTAATGAATGGATTCTTCTTGGTACAAATCGTAAAATCTTTGACTGGTTTTATAACGGAAAAATACAATTCGATCGTAATGAGTACCTTCATGATTTGAAGAAAGAACTTATGGAATTTCCTTTCTATGGTAGAAAGGTAAAGATGGGACTCGAGTTTGCAAGATTAATTCGTCGCTATATGGATGGGAAAGCCTTCTTTGAAAATAAACATCATTTAGATGCGTATAATCATGTGGTTCACTCTCTTCATCATTTAGCGAGACTTGCTGTAATCGAAAATGGCTTTCATCCTGAAGTGACCGTTTGGCATCAGGTGAAACAAATTGAGCCGGAAATTTTTAAATTGTATTCAGAGTTAGTAACGAGTGAAGAAACAATTGAAAAAAGGCTCGAACTATTATTTTTAGCAAGTGAGTTTCTTATTCATTCAAGAACGAAAGTAGGCATTATGCATCTTCAAGAGGTGTTAGCACAAAAGGACCTCTGGGCGTTCCAAGAAATCTTAAGTCATGATGAGCTGAAAGAATACTCAGTAGATTTAAGTATGTTATTAGAGTACTTAATAGAAAAAGGATATATTGAGGTTGTTAATCAGGAAACAAAGGGACAAGGTGTGTTTCATAGATATTATAAAGTTGCTGAAAAATTATCGTAAAAAAATATCACTTTTCTGTTGACCTGGGATTGGATTCTTGTTATATTAATATCCGTCGCTACGAAATGTCGCTAAAATGACTTTGTAGCTGACGGAAATGTTTTTTAAAAACAGTGTTGACATGATATTAACGCTGTGATATATTAATAAAGTCGCTTCTGAGCGAGATGATGAAAGTTGTTCTTTGAAAACTAAACAAATCATACGTCAACAAAAATGATTAGTGTTGAAAATACACTATCCAACGTTTTAACTTTAAGAGCTAATCTTACTCTTTATTGGAGAGTTTGATCCTGGCTCAGGACGAACGCTGGCGGCGTGCCTAATACATGCAAGTCGAGCGGACTTGGAGGAAGCTTGCTTCCTCCTTGTTAGCGGCGGACGGGTGAGTAACACGTGGGCAACCTGCCTATGAGACTGGGATAACTCCGGGAAACCGGGGCTAATACCGGATAATTCTTTTCTACACATGTAGAAAAGCTGAAAGATGGTTTCGGCTATCACTCATAGATGGGCCCGCGGCGCATTAGCTAGTTGGTGAGGTAACGGCTCACCAAGGCGACGATGCGTAGCCGACCTGAGAGGGTGATCGGCCACACTGGGACTGAGACACGGCCCAGACTCCTACGGGAGGCAGCAGTAGGGAATCTTCCGCAATGGACGAAAGTCTGACGGAGCAACGCCGCGTGAGTGATGAAGGTTTTCGGATCGTAAAACTCTGTTGTTAGGGAAGAACAAGTACCGGAGTAACTGCCGGTACCTTGACGGTACCTAACCAGAAAGCCACGGCTAACTACGTGCCAGCAGCCGCGGTAATACGTAGGTGGCAAGCGTTGTCCGGAATTATTGGGCGTAAAGCGCGCGCAGGTGGTCTCTTAAGTCTGATGTGAAAGCCCCCGGCTCAACCGGGGAGGGTCATTGGAAACTGGGAGACTTGAGTGCAGGAGAGAAGAGTGGAATTCCACGTGTAGCGGTGAAATGCGTAGAGATGTGGAGGAACACCAGTGGCGAAGGCGACTCTTTGGCCTGTAACTGACACTGAGGCGCGAAAGCGTGGGGAGCAAACAGGATTAGATACCCTGGTAGTCCACGCCGTAAACGATGAGTGCTAAGTGTTAGAGGGTTTCCGCCCTTTAGTGCTGCAGCAAACGCATTAAGCACTCCGCCTGGGGAGTACGGCCGCAAGGCTGAAACTCAAAGGAATTGACGGGGGCCCGCACAAGCGGTGGAGCATGTGGTTTAATTCGAAGCAACGCGAAGAACCTTACCAGGTCTTGACATCCTCTGACACCCCTAGAGATAGGGCGTTCCCCTTCGGGGGACAGAGTGACAGGTGGTGCATGGTTGTCGTCAGCTCGTGTCGTGAGATGTTGGGTTAAGTCCCGCAACGAGCGCAACCCTTGATCTTAGTTGCCAGCATTCAGTTGGGCACTCTAAGGTGACTGCCGGTGACAAACCGGAGGAAGGTGGGGATGACGTCAAATCATCATGCCCCTTATGACCTGGGCTACACACGTGCTACAATGGGTGGTACAAAGGGCAGCAAAACCGCGAGGTCGAGCCAATCCCATAAAACCACTCTCAGTTCGGATTGTAGGCTGCAACTCGCCTACATGAAGCTGGAATCGCTAGTAATCGCGGATCAGCATGCCGCGGTGAATACGTTCCCGGGCCTTGTACACACCGCCCGTCACACCACGAGAGTTTATAACACCCGAAGTCGGTGGGGTAACCGTAAGGAGCCAGCCGCCTAAGGTGGGACAGATGATTGGGGTGAAGTCGTAACAAGGTAGCCGTATCGGAAGGTGCGGCTGGATCACCTCCTTTCTAAGGAAAATTGAGGCTTACGACCTTCGGTCGAAGCTAACAGCGTTGATGATATGATTTGTTTAGTTTTGAGAGAGCAATCTCTCTATGATAATCGTTCTTTGAAAACTAGATAATGTAATATGAAGAAGGCAAAAAAGAAATACCGAGTAATCGCCATTTTAGTTTTCTCTCTATTTAATATAGAGAAACTTTTTAACCGTAGGTTAAGTTAGAAAGGGCGCACGGTGGATGCCTTGGCACTAGGAGCCGATGAAGGACGGGACTAACACCGATATGCTTCGGGGAGCTGTAAGTAAGCTTTGATCCGGAGATTTCCGAATGGGGAAACCCCCTATCCGTAATGGGATAGGATCTTTACCTGAATACATAGGGTATTGAAGGCAGACCCGGGGAACTGAAACATCTAAGTACCCGGAGGAAGAGAAAGCAAACGCGATTCCCTGAGTAGCGGCGAGCGAAACGGGATTAGCCCAAACCAAGAGGCTTGCCTCTTGGGGTTGTAGGACACTCTATACGGAGTTACAAAGGAATGAAGTAGACGAATCGATCTGGAAAGGTCAGTCATAGAAGGTAACAACCCTGTAGTTGAAACTTCGTTCCCTCTTGAGTGGATCCTGAGTACGGCGGAACACGTGAAATTCCGTCGGAAGCAGGGAGGACCATCTCCCAAGGCTAAATACTCCCTAGTGACCGATAGTGAACCAGTACCGTGAGGGAAAGGTGAAAAGCACCCCGGAAGGGGAGTGAAAGAGATCCTGAAACCGTGTGCCTACAAGTAGTTAGAGCCCGTTAATGGGTGATAGCGTGCCTTTTGTAGAATGAACCGGCGAGTTACGATTACATGCGAGGTTAAGTTGTGAAGACGGAGCCGTAGCGAAAGCGAGTCTGAATAGGGCGCTTTAGTATGTGGTCGTAGACCCGAAACCAGGTGATCTACCCATGTCCAGGGTGAAGTCCAGGTAACACTGGATGGAGGCCCGAACCCACGCACGTTGAAAAGTGCGGGGATGAGGTGTGGGTAGCGGAGAAATTCCAATCGAACTTGGAGATAGCTGGTTCTCTCCGAAATAGCTTTAGGGCTAGCCTCATGTAGTAAGAGTCTTGGAGGTAGAGCACTGTTTGGACTAGGGGCCCTCATCGGGTTACCGAATTCAGACAAACTCCGAATGCCAAAGACTTATCCATGGGAGTCAGACTGCGAGTGATAAGATCCGTAGTCGAAAGGGAAACAGCCCAGACCACCAGCTAAGGTCCCAAAGTATACGTTAAGTGGCAAAGGATGTGGAGTTGCTTAGACAACCAGGATGTTGGCTTAGAAGCAGCCACCATTTAAAGAGTGCGTAATAGCTCACTGGTCGAGTGACTCCGCGCCGAAAATGTAACGGGGCTAAACGTATCACCGAAGCTGTGGATTGACATCTTAGATGTCAGTGGTAGGAGAGCGTTCTAAGGGCGTTGAAGCTAGACCGGAAGGACTGGTGGAGCGCTTAGAAGTGAGAATGCCGGTATGAGTAGCGAAAGATGGGTGAGAATCCCATCCACCGAATGCCTAAGGTTTCCTGAGGAAGGCTCGTCCGCTCAGGGTTAGTCGGGACCTAAGCCGAGGCCGAAAGGCGTAGGCGATGGACAACAGGTTGATATTCCTGTACCACCAAATTACCGTTTGAGTGATGGGGGGACGCAGGAGGATAGGGTAAGCGCGCTGTTGGATATGCGCGTCCAAGCAGTTAGGCTGATCGCGAGGCAAATCCCGTGATCATAAGGCTGAGCTGTGATGGCGAGGGAAATATAGTACCGAAGTTCCTGATTCCACACTGCCAAGAAAAGCCTCTAGCGAGGTAACAGGTGCCCGTACCGCAAACCGACACAGGTAGGCGAGGAGAGAATCCTAAGGTGAGCGAGAGAACTCTCGTTAAGGAACTCGGCAAAATGACCCCGTAACTTCGGGAGAAGGGGTGCTCTTCAGGGTGAATAGCCCAGAAGAGCCGCAGTGAATAGGCCCAGGCGACTGTTTAGCAAAAACACAGGTCTCTGCGAAGCCGCAAGGCGAAGTATAGGGGCTGACGCCTGCCCGGTGCTGGAAGGTTAAGAGGAGGGGTTAGCTTACGCGAAGCTCTGAATCGAAGCCCCAGTAAACGGCGGCCGTAACTATAACGGTCCTAAGGTAGCGAAATTCCTTGTCGGGTAAGTTCCGACCCGCACGAAAGGCGTAACGATCTGGGCACTGTCTCAACGAGAGACTCGGTGAAATTATAGTACCTGTGAAGATGCAGGTTACCCGCGACAGGACGGAAAGACCCCGTGGAGCTTTACTGTAGCCTGATATTGAATTTTGGTACAGCTTGTACAGGATAGGTAGGAGCCTGAGAAGCCGGAGCGCTAGCTTCGGTGGAGGCGTCGGTGGGATACTACTCTGGCTGTATTGAAATTCTAACCCTCACCCCTGATCGGGGTGGGAGACAGTGTCAGGTGGGCAGTTTGACTGGGGCGGTCGCCTCCTAAAAAGTAACGGAGGCGCCCAAAGGTTCCCTCAGAATGGTTGGAAATCATTCGTAGAGTGTAAAGGCACAAGGGAGCTTGACTGCGAGACCTACAAGTCGAGCAGGGACGAAAGTCGGGCTTAGTGATCCGGTGGTTCCGCATGGAAGGGCCATCGCTCAACGGATAAAAGCTACCCCGGGGATAACAGGCTTATCTCCCCCAAGAGTCCACATCGACGGGGAGGTTTGGCACCTCGATGTCGGCTCATCGCATCCTGGGGCTGTAGTCGGTCCCAAGGGTTGGGCTGTTCGCCCATTAAAGCGGTACGCGAGCTGGGTTCAGAACGTCGTGAGACAGTTCGGTCCCTATCCGTCGTGGGCGTAGGAAATTTGAGAGGAGCTGTCCTTAGTACGAGAGGACCGGGATGGACGCACCGCTGGTGTACCAGTTGTCTTGCCAAAGGCATCGCTGGGTAGCTATGTGCGGAAGGGATAAGTGCTGAAAGCATCTAAGCATGAAGCCCCCCTCAAGATGAGATTTCCCATAGCGCAAGCTAGTAAGATCCCTGAAAGATGATCAGGTTGATAGGTCAGAGGTGGAAGCGCGGTGACGTGTGGAGCTGACTGATACTAATCGATCGAGGACTTAACCAAATTAAGATAAAAGGTATTTCTTCTTCTTCAAAAATATTATCTAGTTTTGAGAGAATGGTAAAAATTTCTCTTGAAAAAATGCGAAAAACTATTATAATAAAATAGTGTCGCATAAATAGTCTGGTGGCGATAGCGAAAAGGTCACACCCGTTCCCATACCGAACACGGAAGTTAAGCTTTTCAGCGCCAATGGTAGTTGAGGGTTTCCCTCTGTGAGAGTAGGACGTCGCCAGGCGGTAACATTTATACTTTAATTATTCCACAGTAGCTCAGTTGGTAGAGCATTCGGCTGTTAACCGAACGGTCGCAGGTTCGAGTCCTGCCTGTGGAGCCATTAGGAGAGCTGTCCGAGTGGCCGAAGGAGCACGATTGGAAATCGTGTAGGCGGGCAAAACCTGTCTCAAGGGTTCAAATCCCTTGCTCTCCGCCATAATTATTATACTGGCCCCTTGGTCAAGCGGTTAAGACACCGCCCTTTCACGGCGGTAACACGGGTTCGAATCCCGTAGGGGTCACCAAAGTTTTTTCATAAAATGAAAATAACTTTCCTATTTGGAGGATTAGCTCAGCTGGGAGAGCACCTGCCTTACAAGCAGGGGGTCGGCGGTTCGATCCCGTCATCCTCCACCAATACTTTTTTCACGGAAGTGAAAAATAGTTGTCCATATTCACGGAAGTGAAACAATATTATTGTCGCGGGGTGGAGCAGTCTGGTAGCTCGTCGGGCTCATAACCCGAAGGTCGCAGGTTCAAATCCTGTCCCCGCAATTAAGTTACTTCAAGGAAACTTGAAAAACTTTGGTCCCGTGGTGTAGCGGTTAACATGCCTGCCTGTCACGCAGGAGATCGCCGGTTCGATCCCGGTCGGGACCGCCATTAATAAGTGGCTCAGTAGCTCAGTCGGTAGAGCAAAGGACTGAAAATCCTTGTGTCGGCGGTTCGATTCCGTCCTGAGCCACCACTATTCATGAACAATCTCGTTGTATCTGAATATATTAAATTCATATGGAGGGGTAGCGAAGTGGCTAAACGCGGCGGACTGTAAATCCGCTCCCTTGGGTTCGGCGGTTCGAATCCGTCCCCCTCCACCATTTTAGGGGTATAGTTTAAAGGTAGAACGAAGGTCTCCAAAACCTTTGGTGTGGGTTCGATTCCTACTACCCCTGCCAACTTTTGATTATGGCGGTTGTGGCGAAGTGGTTAACGCATCGGATTGTGGTTCCGACATTCGTGGGTTCGATTCCCATCAGTCGCCCCATTATATATAAATTTCTTCATTGGGCTATAGCCAAGCGGTAAGGCAACGGACTTTGACTCCGTCATGCGTTGGTTCGAATCCAGCTAGCCCAGCCATTTGCGGAAGTAGTTCAGTGGTAGAATACAACCTTGCCAAGGTTGGGGTCGCGGGTTCGAATCCCGTCTTCCGCTCCAAGTTTTGGCGGCATAGCCAAGTGGTAAGGCAGAGGTCTGCAAAACCTTTACCACCGGTTCGAATCCGGTTGCCGCCTCCAATTTTACAACTATGAATACAATATAATTAGCTAAGATACGCCGGGGTGGCGGAACTGGCAGACGCACAGGACTTAAAATCCTGCGGTAGGTGACTACCGTACCGGTTCGATTCCGGTCCTCGGCACCAAGGATTTTTACGAAGTAAAATATCCAAAGTTTTTTGTGCTAGCAAAATAGCTGTCTTTACATTTGAATTATGCCGGTGTGGCGGAATTGGCAGACGCGCACGACTCAAAATCGTGTTCCTCTGGAGTGTCGGTTCGACCCCGACCACCGGTATCTAAAAAGATAAAATCCTCACAAATCTTGTTGTAAATAAGATTTGTGAGGATTTTTTTGTTTAAAACATCCCGTTTTCATTAGGGGAATCCTCTGGTATAGGTTGACCTATATCCCACATTTCAACAATGCGGCTATTTTGGAAACGAAAGATATGTACAACAGCTCCTCCAAGATCATCTGGCTTCTGCCTCACATGGGAGTGAACTGCCACTGTATCCCCTTCTTGAATAGCTAGTTTGACTTCTAGTATCTTATTGGGGTTCTGAGCTGCATTCTCTGCCATCGCGAGCTTAAGTGAATCTACATCACCTCGGAAATAGGGATTGTGGTGACAAAAGTCAGGTTCTATGTATCTCTCATATGCTTCACGGACTTTCCCAGAGGCTACGAGCTGGAGAAAAGATATTGCCTTTTCTTTAAGAGAGTGGGTTGGTATAGAGTGCTGTTCCAAACTCAAATTTAAACATCCTTTCTGTTTAGAATTAATAGAATTTTAAGGGATATATATTTAAGTCAATGTATTCGAAAACATCTGGTAGTGAACTGCATATATAAAAAAGCTTCTAATATTAGGGTAAAGGGTTCCGTTTTTCAGGTGCTTTCTAAAATAATTACAAGAGGGTCCGCACTTTCGGTTGGAGGATCAGGTTAAGCACCCGAACTGATAAATAGACGGAGAAATTCCGTTTAATTAGTAATCAAGCTTAAAAAAAGCTTAAATAGGCGGAGATATTCCGCCTAATTGCTCAAAATATTCGAAAATAGGAGATTTTACTTTGCATAAGCGGAAAACCTCCCCTTATTCCCCTGAAACGAGCTTCATTCTGCAATTAACCGAAAATTCTCCGCTTATTTTACCTTTTATTGATCACTCGATTAAGGACAACACATCTTGTGTAAAAATGATGTGATTTATATCTCGAAAATTTATTTCTTTTTAATATACCAATAAAGATGCCAATACGACTGTCATTTCGGCACGTATTTTAAGAAAAGCCCCTTCAAAACAGATCCCCCTACCACTTGCTAGGTGCTCATTTTATGTATTAAAGGATTCTTTAACAGGAAAGGAAAGGGTAATTCTTGTGCCTTTCATCGGTTTGCTATTCACATGCACAGTACCTCTCATGCTTTCGACGATACGATATACGACCATCATTCCTAAACCAGTCCCCTTGTTGCCTTTTAATGAAAAGAACGGCTCACCTAATCTTGCGACTTGTTCTGATGTCATACCTATACCAGTGTCTGTAATACTTAGGTGGACACCATTCTCATCCTCTTTCGTGAACAAAAATAATATACCCCCAGACTTCATAGCATCGATACCATTTTTCGAGATATTAAGCAGTATTTGCTGGAATTTATGTGGATCACCAGTTATCGGGTGGTTATGTAAAAAAGCTGTTTCGATCGTTATTCCTTGTTTGTTTGCAAGTGGACGAATGATTTCAACACACTTTTGAATCTCTTGCTCCAAGTCGAGTGGCAATTCCACTTCAGGATGTGGTCTGGCAAAGGTTAGATATTCATTAATAATCTCCGATGCACGATCTGCTTCGGCAATGGCAAGAGAAGTATAGGTTTTACAATCCTCAGGCGTATCCGAATGTTCATGTACTAATTGTAAAAATCCTCTCACAACCGTTAATGGATTTCGTACTTCATGACTAATACTAGCAGCTAAATGGCTGACCGTTTCCATTTTTTCAAACTTAATCGATTCCATTTGCAAAAGATGAAAGGTTCGAAGTACTTCACACAAGTAACAAACAAAAAATGTAGAAGCTGTTAGGACCATTACATAGATGAAATAAGAAAAGGTCTGATCAAAATCAAATA
The DNA here is from genome assembly GCF_003586445.1 of Bacillus sp. Y1. Classification (NCBI taxonomy): domain Bacteria; kingdom Bacillati; phylum Bacillota; class Bacilli; order Caryophanales; family Bacillaceae; genus Bacillus; species Bacillus sp. Y1. The sequence continues at coordinate 1,103,787 of NZ_CP030028.1, forward strand.
AAATAGATGGAATTAGAAACCCTATCACTGAATATAAAAAAGATAGAAAAGTAAAAAGAAATAGTCGGTTATAAAGAGGCTTTTTTAATAAATTTGGATACATATAAATCATAACAACTGTGTAGATAACTGCAAGAATAGTGGTAACCCAAATACCGTTTCCACCAAAGGGGAGTCGGATTAGGATCATTACGCTTGCCAAGCCTAATATAACGGGTCTGCCACCGTAGATACATCCAAGTAGAAAAGGGATGAAGCGCAAGTCATAAACAAAGCCTTCATCAACTTTAACAGACAAAAGAATACTAACAATCATTAAGAGGGAAGACATAAGGAAGAGGTGCAGCTTGCCAAATCGATAGGTATATATATTGTGTTTGGCTAGGATTAATAAGTTGAGTAGCAAAATGGATAGAAGAATAAACAATAAATTAATCAGTAGACCTTGAAAAAGCTCACTCATCCCTGTGCCCCTCCTAGCGTGATATATGCTATTTCTTATTTTATGAGAATGTACATTTTTTAACAAGAACAATAGGGAAAAATACTCTTTGACCTTACATGAAAAAAAGTTCGACAAAATACTTGATTTTTTTCAGGAATCTTTGTATTATATAAAAGTACCAAATATGAATCACATATTTGCGGGTGTAGTTTAATGGTAAAACCTCAGCCTTCCAAGCTGATGTCGTGAGTTCGATTCTCATCACCCGCTCCATACATATAAGCAACGCAGTATGCCGTTTATAAAAACGATGTACTGCGTTTTTTAATTCCCCCGTTCTTATAGTAAACAGGGGATTTTGATAATCTAAACTATTTTTGATTTAGTATACTTTCCTCTAAAACCTCATTTTTATCTCCGTATACCTTTGTAATATGAGATTCTCCCCATGCACACAGCGAATCCAAAATCGATTGAAGACTTTTTCCATACTCACTGAGTTCATATTCCACTTTAGGTGGAACCTGATTGTAACTAATTCGGTTGATGACTCCATCTTCCTCTAACTCACGTAATTGCTGTGTTAACATTTTTTGAGTAATCTTTGGCATTAATCGCTTTAGTTCATTTGTTCGCTTTTTTCCATGTGTAAGGTGGCAAAGAATGACGCATTTCCATTTCCCCCCAATCACCTCTAATGTGGCTTCAACACCTATGTTGTACTTCTTTTTCTCCACTTTTTATTCTCCTTTCTCTAGGCACTAAAAAGTACCTACCTTACTAAAAGGTATCTATATCACTTAAAAGTGCGTTCTTTCCTAATTGAACTCTATGAATCATAATAGCATTTGTTGATGAAATACACCAAGGAATCATTCAACGGAAATAAATAGGAGGAAAACAAATGAATATAGATAGAAAGAGAAGTACATTTGCTTTATTAGCATTAGCAATTAGTGCTTTTGCGATTGGGACAACCGAATTTATTAGTGTTGGGTTGCTTCCTCTCATTGCAAAGGATTTACAAATATCTGTTACAATGGCTGGCCTAACAGTCTCTTTATATGCACTAGGAGTCACGGTAGGTGCCCCAATTTTAACTTCGATTACTTCGAGTATGTCGAAAAAGAAGCTACTACTTTGGATTATGCTGGTTTTTATAATCGGGAATAGTCTAGCAGCTTCAGCAACATCAATAGGTGTTTTACTTGCAGCAAGAGTATTATCAGCATTTTCCCATGGTGTATTTATGTCAATTGGCTCTACGATTGCAGCGAGCCTAGTTCCAGAAAACCGTCGTGCTAGTGCCATTTCTATTATGTTTACAGGGCTAACGGTTGCAACAATTACCGGAGTTCCTATCGGTACCTTTATTGGTCAACAGGTCGGTTGGCGATCAGCATTTGTTGCTATTGTTATTGTCGGAATAATAGCCTTAATTGCAAATAGCATCCTCGTTCCGGCCGAACTACCCAAAGGGAACAAAACAACATTCCGTGAGCAGTTAAACTTAGTAAGAAATGGACGTTTGTTACTAATGTTCATTATTACGGCATTAGGATATGGAGGGACATTCGTAGTATTTACGTATTTAACTCCATTGCTTCAAAGTATTACAGGTATTAAAGAGGAATTAGTTGCTGTCGTTTTACTCGTATATGGCATTGCCATTGCACTTGGAAATGTCATAGGTGGTCGATTAGCAAATCATAAGCCGCTCAAGTCTTTATTTTATATGTTTCTTATTCAGGCAGTGATTCTCCTCATATTAAGCTTTACTGCACCGTTCAAAGTGGTGGGGATACTAACAATTTTATTCATGGGGCTCTTTGCCTTTATGAACGTTCCCGGCCTTCAAGTATATGTCGTAATGCTTGCAGAACGCTTCGTCCCTGGGGCAGTAGATGTTGCATCAGCTATAAACATTGCTGCTTTTAATGCAGGGATAGCCGTTGGTTCTTATGTTGGCGGATTAATAACCGAACAGATGGGATTGATTCATACCGCATGGATTGGTTCGTTAATGGTATTTGGAGCTGTCATTTTAACAGGTGTAAGCCTAATTCTTGAAAAAAAAGATCTAATGGAGGGCTAATAGATGATTAATAAACATTTACAAGAAACGACTACTTTAAATAATGGGGTAAACATGCCTTGGTTTGGACTTGGTGTTTTTAAAGTTGAAGACGGGCCAGAATTGGTTCATGCAATAAAAACAGCTATCCGTCATGGGTATAGAAGTATTGATACAGCTTCGATTTATGGAAATGAAGCTGGTGTTGGAGAGGGCATCCGAGAAGGAATGAAAGAAGCAGGGATCACTAGAGAGGATTTATTTATTACCTCAAAAGTATGGAATGCGGATTTAGGCTATGAATCTACTATTTTGGCGTATGAAGAAAGTTTAAAGAAACTAGGTTTAGAATACTTGGATTTATACTTGATTCATTGGCCGGTGGAAGGAAAATATAAAGAGGCTTGGAGGGCACTTGAAACAATTTATAATGAAGGCAAAGTAAAAGCAATTGGAGTAAGTAATTTTCAAATTCACCATTTAGAAGAGTTAATGAACGTTGCTAGTGTTATTCCTGTGATTAATCAAGTCGAATACCACCCTCGATTAACGCAAGTGGAGCTAAAAGCATTTTGCCTCAAGCATCATATTCAACTTGAAGCCTGGTCTCCATTAATGCAAGGAGAGTTGTTAGACCACCCTGTTCTAAAGGAAATTGCAAAAACATATGGGAAGACTGTTGCACAAGTTATCTTGAAGTGGGATCTTCAAAACGGTGTTGTGACGATTCCAAAATCAACAAAAACACATCGAATCATTGAAAATGCGTCACTATTTGATTTTGTTCTTTCAGAAGAAGATATGAAGCGGATCAATGAATTAAATCAAAATAAAAGAGTCGGTCCAGACCCTGATAATTTTGACTTCTAAAAGACAACTCCCCTGTTAATCACAGGGGAGTAAAATTACTGTCTAGTTACCAATCACACGACATTCCCCAACCCCACCATGAATTTGTGTAAACATGTTCATAACGGATTGTGTCAAAAGTTGTCCTTCATCTACTGTTATAGAAGGACGTAAATAAATCAGGTGTAGTGCATCTCTAGTTGCTTCCGTGACAACAGATCTGACAGAATCAACATAAGGACTGCCAAACCCGCCTTTTTCATCGGAGGAAATGATTAACTGATGAAGGGAATTAATACGCCCATTAAGACCCTCGTATACTTCTTCTTCCGTTCCCATTCTAATCATAATGTCTCCACTAAGCTGACTAAGGTCATAGATACCTAAAGGAATCTCATACTTTAATGAGAGGAAGTTATTTAAATCTGTGGCACTGTTAATACTTTGTATGTAATTTTGTTTTTTGACACGTCTGTATAAAGCTTCAGCTGAATGACGATAGCGATTAGGGTCCTTACCGGTTTTCTTGAAAATAGACCTCCATTCACTAATTCCCTTAAGGTCAGATAGTTGCTTTTCTTCTAAGTCGAAAAATAATGATTCTTGAAAAAGCTGCAGTCTACCTTTAAGCATTTGTGGGGAGGATCCAACCTCAATGTCTTTATATGTTATGACGCCCATTTTAAAACCTGGGACAAGTGACATAATCTCAGGAGAAATCGTTATTTCCAAACTTTCCACCTCCAAAAAGTGTTTAAAATAGTTTATCATAGAATGCAGTGATTTCGTATTTGTAAGTATGGAATGAGGTGAATGACGCTTGAATTATCATCAATTAAAAATAGATATCATTGAATATAGCAAAACGATCGGAATTGATAAAATTGGATTTGCATCAGCATCGACGTTCTCTGAGTTAAGAAACCGCCTTGTAAGGCAACAAGAGTTAGAGTATCAGTCGGGTTTTGAAGAGCCAGATATTAATAAAAGAGTCGATCCATCTCTGCTTTTACCAGAGGCTGCTTCCATTATCTCTATTGCACTTGCCTATCCATCTAAAATGAAGACGAGAGTGGAAAGCAAAAAAGGAGAGAGAAGAGGCATATTCTGTCGAGCTTCTTGGGGAACGGATTATCATACAGTACTTCGTGATCGGTTAAAAAAACTCGAGGACTACATCCAATCGAGAGTTCCAGAAGCCCTTGTAAAATCAATGGTGGATACGGGAGAGCTTGCTGATAGAGCCGTAGCAGAACGTGCAGGGATTGGCTGGAGTGGGAAGAATTGTGCTATTATTACTCCAGAGTTTGGCTCCTACGTATACTTAGGGGAAATGATTACGAATCTCCCGCTTGAACCAGATCAGTCGATTGAAAGTGGGTGTGGAGATTGCAATAAATGTGTAGATGCTTGTCCAACAGGAGCACTTGTCCAAGGAGGGCAACTAAATTCGCACAAATGCATTGCCTTTTTAACACAAACGAAAGGGTTTCTGCCAGACGAGTTTCGAGGAAAGATTGGAAATAGATTATACGGTTGTGACACATGTCAAACGGTCTGTCCTGAAAATAAAGGAAAGGATTTTCATTTTCATGAAGAAATGGAACCTGATCCAGAGATTGCAAAACCCCTTTTACGCCCTTTACTTTTCATGAGTAATCGGGAGTTCAAAGAAAAATTCGGACATGTATCGGGATCTTGGCGTGGGAAAAAGCCGATTCAACGAAATGCCATTATCGCACTTGCTCATTATAAGGATGAGACAGCTGTTGAGGATTTAATCCAAGTCATGAAAAAGGATCCAAGACCAGTGTTAAGAGGAACAGCTGCTTGGGCACTAGGGAAAATTGGTGGAACAACGGCAGTGGATGCACTAGTCACTGCAAAGCAAAAAGAAGAGGACCAAGAGGTTCTTGACGAAATAAATAAAGGATTATCATTCATTCAGTGAGAGTACTTCGTTACTCTCATTTTTTTTTCAACTTCTTCATATGTTGTACTTGAAGGGAGTGAAAAAGGTGAGAAAACAGCTTCAAGTGTTACTCGAGAAAAGGGTCAAGCAATGTGTAACCAAAACACGAGATATTAACGAGGAATGTGAGAAAATAAAGATGAAGAAACAAGGGCTAGCAGAGAGAGAAGGAGAAATTGTTAAAGCCAAAGCTAGCGGCAAAATACAGAACATAGAGCATGTAGCAGACATCGCTCACGTTTATTACCAGGTTCACTTTCAGTACCTGATTAACCATAAAGGAACATTATATATAGAGGAAGAAATAGAGGAAAGAAAAGCAGAGTTTTATAAAGGAACATTGGTTGATGATGAGGAACTCTCCCCAGATTTTACTGTAGAAAAAGCAGAAACAAGTATTAATGAGGTATTTGATGAACGACTGAGCTTTGAATACGACCGTTTAAATGCTGTGAAATATGCGGAAACATGGTGGAACAGTTATAATCCGCGCTTTAGTAAGTTTACGAACGACTGTACGAACTATATATCCCAATGTCTTCGCGCTGGAGGGGCACCGATGACGGGGTATCCTAACCGATCAAAGGGCTGGTGGATGCAAAATAATAGTTGGACGTATAGCTGGACAGTTGCCCACTCTTTCCGGTGGTATTTGCCGAATGCTAGGGTAGGATTGCGGGCAGTTGAAGTGAATCGACCAGAAGAATTGAAGTTAGGTGATATTATTTGTTATGACTTCGAGGGGGATGGGAGATTTAATCATACAACGATTGTAACAGCAAAGGACGCAGACGGAATGCCGCTCGTAAACGCACATACAACGAATAGTAGAAAAAGATATTGGGCGTATAAAGATTCAACGGCATATACACCAAATATCAAATATATCTTTTTGCAAATTAATGACGATGTATGAGCTTTGGCTCTGAGTAAAGAGTAATGGTATAATATCCTCTGACAGTTAACTATAGAGGTGACACCATGCCAAACCATATCGTACTATTTCAACCACAAATCCCTTCTAATACAGGGAACATCGCTCGTACATGTGCTGCAACAGATACAACACTACATTTGATTCGACCGCTTGGTTTTTCAACAGACGATAAACAATTAAAGCGTGCGGGATTAGATTATTGGGATGCGGTAACCATCCATTACTATGATTCATTAGAAGAATTTTATGAAAAGAATGCAGGCGGGGAATTTTTCTACTTAACGAAATTTGGAAAGAAAAACTATACATCCTTTGATTATAGTGATTCAGAAAAAGAATATTATTTCATCTTCGGTCGTGAAACAACTGGATTGCCACAAGAGGTGAGAGAGAAAAACCTTGATCGAGCGTTAAGAATTCCTATGAATGATGAGCATGTACGTTCATTGAATTTATCAAACACGGCAGCTATTTTAGTGTATGAGGCATTAAGACAGCAAAACTATCTACACCTAACATAAAGGGACCGTTCTATTATAGAACGGCCTTTTTAAAAGGAGGAAAACAAGTGAATACAGTCATTGAAACGATATTAAATCATCGGTCAATCAGGAGCTTTGAGGACAAGCCATTAACTCGTGAACAGATTGAGATCATCGTTGAAAGTGCTCAGGCAGCATCTACTTCTAGTTACATACAGGCATACAGCATCATTGGTGTAACCGATCGTGAGAAAAAGAAAAAGTTAGCAGAGCTTGCAGGAAATCAAACCTATGTGGAGGAAAATGGACACTTTTTTGTTTTCTGTGCGGATTTATACCGTCATGAATACATTGGAAAAATGGAAGGAAAGGATGTAATTGCTTCCATTGAAAGCACAGAAAAATTTATGGTAGCTCTGATTGATGCATCATTAGCTGCTCAAAATGCAAGTTTAGCAGCAGAATCTTTAGGTCTAGGAATTTGTTATATTGGTGGCATAAGAAATAATCTAGAAGAAGTAGGAAGATTACTGAATATACCTGAGCGGGTGATTCCGTTATTTGGTTTAGCAATCGGTTATACTAAAAAAGTAACAGATAAGAAACCACGGTTGCCACTTTCACATGTGTATCATGAAGAGCAATATAATATCGCAAATTATGAACAGGAACTCACAAGCTATAATAACGTAATTTCTAGCTACTATAAGGAAAGAACGGGTGGAAAGCGTACTGACACGTGGACTGGGCAAATGGCCAATATGCTTGAGAAGAAATCAAGAATGTATATGAAGAATTATGTAGAAGGGCAAAAATTAAATAAACAATAAGAAAAAAGCTGCCATAGAAATTGGCAGCTTTTTCTTACTTATTTACACCTGGCTTATCATCGTATCCTGCAGTAAAAATTGCAGCTAGAAATGCAACCATAACACCTAAAATAAGAAGCAATCCCATGTATGTAGCCTCCTCTGCAAAAGATTACGTTTACATATAGGCTTATTATAGCCTATTTCAAACATAGTGTGAATAATTGAAGAGATATTTTTTAGCCAAGTTCCTAAAGAGTTTCTAAAAAAGGACAATATTACTCTCCCTCATTAGGCATGTTCATTTGTACGGGTGCATAGATTATATTAATCGTCTCTGATCATTCAAACAGGGGAGGTCCATATGGATATCTTAAAAAAGATCGAAATGTTTAGACAAGAAGAGGAAAAGTTAAAGTGGGAAGGTACATTTGCAGAGTATTTAGAAATTGTGAAGGAAAGTCCATGGGTAGCACAGTCGGCACATTCTCGCGTTTATAATATGATCAAAGATGCTGGAATTGAAAAAGACGGGACGAGTAAAAAATATGAATTTTTCAGTAACCAGTTATTTGGTTTAGAGGAGTCGTTAGAGAGATTAGTCGAGGAATATTTTCACCCGTCTGCCAAACGTTTAGATGTTAGAAAGAGAATTCTTTTGCTTATGGGACCAGTTAGTGGAGGGAAATCCACTTTAGTTACAATGCTAAAGCGTGGATTAGAGGCATATTCGCATTCAGAACGAGGCGCTGTTTTTGCGATTAAAGGCTGTCCGATGCACGAAGATCCATTACATCTCATTCCGCACCATTTAAGAAAAGATTTTTACGATGAATATGGTATTCGAATTGAAGGGAATTTGTCTCCTTTAAATACGATGAGAGTGGAACAGGAGTATGGAGGAAGAATTGAGGATGTCATTGTCGAGCGTATTTTCTTCTCTGAAGATAAGCGTGTGGGGATTGGAACATTCAGTCCATCCGATCCAAAATCACAGGATATTGCTGATCTAACAGGTAGTATCGACTTTTCAACCATTGCTGAATATGGATCAGAATCTGATCCAAGAGCTTATCGATTTGATGGAGAATTAAATAAAGCCAATCGAGGAATGATGGAGTTCCAGGAGATGTTAAAATGTGATGAGAAATTCTTATGGCACTTACTTTCTCTCACACAAGAAGGGAATTTCAAAGCCGGTCGCTTTGCACTCATTTCAGCAGATGAGTTAATTGTGGCTCATACGAATGAAACGGAGTATCGCTCGTTTATTTCAAATAAGAAAAACGAAGCATTACACTCACGTATTATCGTTATGCCTGTTCCATATAACTTAAAAGTAAGTCAGGAAGAGAAAATTTACGCAAAAATGATTGGTGAAAGTGATGTATCACATGTTCACATAGCCCCACATACTTTACGAGTTGCTGCCATGTTCACCATCTTAACTCGATTAAAGGAACCGAAAAAAGGTGACATTGATTTAGTGAAGAAAATGCGTCTTTACGATGGAGAGAATGTCGAAGGCTTCTCAAGCGCTGATGTAGATGAGTTGAAGAAGGAATATGCGGATGAGGGAATGAGTGGAATTGACCCTCGTTACGTGATCAATCGTATTTCTTCTACAATTATTAGAAAAGAAATGTCTTCTATTAATGCACTAGATGTTCTTCGTTCTTTAAAAGAGGGCTTAGATCAACATGCATCAATTACTCCAGAGTTAAAAGAGAAGTATTTAAATTATATTTCGCTTGCTCGTAAGGAGTATGATGACATTGCGAAAAAAGAAGTCCAAAAAGCATTTGTATACTCGTATGAAGAGTCTGCAAAAACGCTTATGGACAATTACTTGGATAATGTAGAGGCATACTGTAATAAGGCGAAGCTCCGCGATATACTAACTGGTGAAGAAATCAATCCAGATGAGAAACTTATGCGTTCCATTGAAGAGCAGATTGGTATTTCTGAAAATGCGAAAAAAGCATTCCGAGAAGAAATTTTAATTCGTATTTCTGCCTATGCAAGAAAGGGCAAGCGTTTTGACTACAATTCTCACGATCGTCTACGTGAAGCGATTCAGAAGAAGCTGTTTGCTGACTTAAAGGATGTTGTGAAAATTACAACCTCCACAAAGACACCAGATGAGCAACAGCTGAAAAAGGTTAATGAAGTAGTAGCAAGATTAATTGATGAGCACGGCTATAATTCTACCTCTGCAAACGAACTGCTTCGTTATGTTGGTAGCTTGTTAAACCGATAATAAAAGGAGGGCTGGCTAGAGTGCCAGTCCTTTTTTATGTTGATATGGTTGGACAAGTTCCTTATTGCCCGTTGGAGCAGAGTAACGCTTCGAATGGTTAAATAGAAGGGTCCTAATTGCCCGTTGGGGAAGGAAACAAGTTCGAATCGTCAAATAAAAGAGTTCTAACTGCCCATTGTTGAAGGAAACAGACTTGAGCGGTCAAATAGAAGGATTCTAATTGCCACTTGGAGGAGCAAACAAGCTCGAACGGTCAAATAGAACTACATTTTTCTTTTATGTTTACCGCTTGTCCATCTAGGGTAAAGAGTATCGAGGTGATAATCATGAAAACAAATCAAAAGGCCAAAATCGTTGTTGCTCAGAACAGTTCCATGGCTGAGGATATGAAAGAAATGAAGAACCTTGGAAAAGAAATAGAACAAATGAAAACGAATGAAGAACTTAAAAAAGAGAATAAAATTCCGGATCCACAGCAGGAAACGAAATTAGACCAAACGAACGAAACAAAAGAAAAGATAAAAAAGTAAAAAGTAAACATCGTTTATTAGATGCAAAATTTTAGAGCATGCGGCTAATCAGCATGCTTTTTTTCCATTTAATTTCCATCATATTTCCTCTTCCAAAATAATATTCATAGTTGTAAGTCTAACTATTGGGGAGTCATTAGTGTGCACCATATAATCCGTCAGATCATCTTACAGTGAATTTTTAGGATGATGAGCGCCTCTAATGTACTTGAATAGCAATAAATAGGCTTGTCCATCACTATGGGCAAATGTCTCATTGTCAAAATTATTTGTAAATTATTGCGTCCTCTTGCATATGATAGAGTAATCAACGTTTCCCACTCAATTTTACACTCGGGATATTGTATGAGCGTTTTGTGAAAATGGTGACAAAAAATTAGGAGGGTTAAAACTATGGCAGATGTAAATAACCATCAATTTGTGATTTCGCAAGAAGACTGGTCCCTCCACCGAAAAGGCTATGACGACCAACAGAGGCATCAGGAGAAGGTTCAGGAAGCGATCCGTAACAATTTACCAGACCTAGTATCAGAGGAAAATATTGTTATGTCGAATGGTCGAGAAGTGGTGAAAATCCCGATCCGCTCACTGGATGAATACAAAATTCGTTATAATTATGATAAAAACAAACATGTAGGCCAAGGAGATGGAGAAAGCCAAATTGGTGATGTCGTAGCGAGAGATGGATCCGCAAATCAAAAGGGACCTGGAAAAGGGCAAGGAGCAGGAGATCAGGCGGGAGAAGACTATTTTGAAGCAGAAGTGTCTTTAATGGACATTGAGGAAGCACTGTTTAAGGAGTTGGAACTGCCTAATTTAAAAAAGAAGGAAAAGTCCGAAAACGTTGTAGAGGATATTGAATTTAATGATATCCGAAAAACGGGTTTGATGGGGAACATTGATAAGAAAAGAACGATGATGACCGCTTATAAGCGAAATGCAATGACAGGCAAGGCCAGCTTTCATCCTATTTATAGAGAAGATTTGAAATTTAAAACTTGGAATGAGATTATTAAGCCAGATTCCAAGGCAGTTGTGCTAGCAATGATGGATACAAGTGGCTCAATGGGTCTTTGGGAAAAGTATATGGCTCGAAGCTTTTTCTTCTGGATGACAAGATTTTTACGAACAAAGTACGAAACAGTAGAGATCGAGTTTATTGCTCATCATACCGAGGCAAAGGTTGTTTCTGAAGAGGACTTCTTTTCTAAAGGAGAAAGCGGAGGAACGATTTGTTCATCTGCTTACCGTAAATCATTAGAACTTATTGAAACAAAATACGATCCTGCAAAATTTAATATCTATCCATTCCATTTCTCAGATGGAGATAATTTAACCTCTGATAACGCACGTTGTGTGAAGTTGGTAGAGGAATTAATGAAAGTGTCCAATATGTTTGGATACGGAGAAGTAAATCAATATAACCGCCACTCGACCCTAATGTCCGCGTATAAAAACATCAAACATGAAGACTTCAGATACTATATCCTCAAACAGAAATCCGATGTGTTCCATGCAATGAAAAGCTTCTTCAAGAAAGAAGAAAATAAACAATTTGCTTAAAACCAGCCATGAGGCTGGTTTTTTATTTAGCGACAATTACTAAAAATGGGTAGGCCAAAGACATTATTGAAAATGTTGGAGGAAAAGAAATTGTTAATAGTGTAGCTCAGCTATTACATGTCTTTCGTAGCAAGAAGCGCTCCTGAACATCAAAATGAGAAAACAGCAGGTAACTTAATGGCGGGCAATGGAGAAGACTTATAGACGAAAAAGAAAGGAAAGCTCGTTAACAGGAGCTTTCCTTTTGACATTATTTCACTAAACCTAATGATTTCAAACCATTGAAAATGCCTGAATGGTCAACACCTGTTGTAACATGCTTCGCGTATGAAAAAAGCTCCGGATTTCCACTTCCCATAGCAAAACCTTCACCTACATTCGAGAGCATTTCTTTATCATTCATCCCATCTCCAAATGCAATTGCCTGTTCTTTTTGAAAGCCAAGATGTTCAATCACAGCATTGACAGCTACTCCTTTGTTTACATGGTCACGGATGACATCGTAACAGGTGGTGAAACCTGGAACATTCACCTTTGCATAGTGTATGCCTTCAATTGAATGATAAGGTACATCGCCATCTTCGTCAGATGTAATGATTGTAATTCCGAGTACTTCTTTTTGAATGGATTGATGATATTGGTCGTTCTTTCTCAAATGAAAGGCTTTTTGAAAATCCTTTACTCTCTTAGCTTCTTGGTCAAGGAAATAGTTCTTATTATGGGTGTAAATAACAAGATCATGCTCATGTTTTTCAGCAATACGTAAAAAGGAATTCACTTCTTCTATTTGCATATTTTCTTTAAAGATTTCTTTACCTTTGTAAATGGCAAAGGCACCATTATAGGCTATGTATGAATGGATGTTTAATTCTTCACCAAGATCAGTTATTTCATGAAGTGGCCTTCCTGTTGCTAGAATTACTTCAATGTCTTGATCCTTCAACTGGCTGATGGCCTTCTTTGTTGAATCCTCAATGGAGTCATCTGGTCGTAAAATAGTTCCGTCAATGTCTAGAAAAACAACTCTGTATTCCGTCATTTAGTAAGCTCCTTATGATTAGACTTCTTCATGTTTTGAGTATCTCACATTATAGCAAAGTACCGCGTCAAAGGGGAAAAAGAACGAAATAATTAATCGTTCTCGACAAAAATCATCAAAAACCAACAAGATCATCCGATATAAATAGTAAGTCTTGTTTGACTTTTAGGAGGAACAGCTTATGCCTTATCACTTAATTCTCGATGGAGTAATGGTAGTAGCGTATTTTTTTATTGCAGCCCAATTAAGTAAAAACATTCTTACACTAAATTCTCCAATTCCTCAAAAAATGATTGCTGGTGGGTTGGCAGGTGCATTTTCTCTACTCCTATGGATGTTTGTACCTGGAGCGCAGGAAGTGGACTTATCTTTCTATCATCTACCGATTCTTATCATTGGATTATTTGGTGGAGGAGCAGCATTAATCTGTGCGATGACCATTGTTTTTGGGGGATTGTCTGTAAAATTAGGAGGGGCAATTATCGTTGTGCCCTCAGTCTATTTTTTAGTAGGAATGTGGTTCTTACTTTCTATTCTTAATAGAAAGATTGATAATATATGGAACAAGTGGGTTTATTCCATTACATTAGTAACCATTTTAAGCTACTTCTTCGATTATTATAGATTTGCAAATCAGGATTCAACACCTTTTTGGGCTTTTGCCATGCTAAGTGCATTAACAGGTACTTTTTCCATGTACTTAATCTTACATGTGCATCGATCAAGAGTTGCATATACAGAGCTTGAAAGGAAGAATCAAAAACTTTCCGAACAGCATGATGAAATCCTACTTAAACAGAGTGAACTTTCACTAACAAAACAAAAATTTCAAACCGTAGTAGAAAGTGTTAGAGAGGTTATTTTCCAAACGAATCGGGAGGGAAAGATTGTTTTCCTAAATGCTGCCTGGGAGGAATTAACCTTATATAAGGTAGAGGATAGTTTAAACAAACATTATCTTTATTATGTTGTTCCCGAGGAAAGAACAAGGAACAGCAAAAAAATCAGTAAGTTGATAGATGAAAAACAAGCGCGGACACGTTTAGAAATTAAATTTTACACCAAAAAGCATGACGTACTTTGGATGGAGCTGAACATTTCATTTTCCTATGACAGTGATGGGAACTTATTAGGTACATTTGGAACAATGACAGATATTACAGAACGCCATAAATCAGAACAAATACTGAGCAAAACTCTAAAGGAATTAGAAGATATTAAATTTGCTATGGATGAATCTGTTGTTGTAATGGTTACCGATCCAACGGGAGTTATCTTAATGGTTAATGATTTATTTTGTAGCATTTCAGGTTATACAAAGGAAGAGCTTATAGGAAAACCACAGCAGCTTCTAAACTCTGGTTATCATCCACAGAGTTTTTATAAAACGATGTGGGAAACGTTGAACAGAAAAGAAGTTTGGCGTGGAGAGTTACGTAATAAATCAAAAAATGGAAGTTATTATTGGGTTGATTCCGTAATTGTTCCTCTATTGAATGAGGAAGGAGAAGTCCACCAATTTGTCACGATACAAAGTAATATAACGAAGCGTAAGTTGGCGGAACAGAAACTGGTTGAGGCCAATGACTTATTGCTAAAGCTATCTTCTGTTGATGGATTAACAGGGATAAATAATCGTCGTTCATTTGATGAGCGCCTTGCTTTTGAGTGGGATAAAGGATGTAGGACACAAACATCATCTCCGTTGTCTGCCATATTATTAGATGTTGACCACTTTAAGCTTTTTAATGATCATTACGGTCATCAACAAGGGGATGACTGCTTGAAAAAGGTTGCCAGGTTGATGGTTCGTGAATTGCCACGGACAACGGACTTTGGTGCAAGATATGGCGGAGAAGAATTTGTTATATTACTTCCCGATACTGGATTATTAGAGGCAACCACTATTGCTGAAGAGATTAGAAAAGGAATTCTCTCTTTACAAATCGAGCATGAAAAATCTAAGGTGTCTCCAATGATTACTGCTAGTCTGGGTGTTGCATCCATCATACCTTCAGAAGACGCTTCGGCAAAACAACTGTTAGAGTATGCCGATAAAGCACTTTATATTGCCAAGAGAAATGGCAGGAACCGAGTAGAGTCTTATAAAGATGAAGAAACACGCACGGTTGACGTTAGTGAAAGAATAATGGAAGCGGTCATAGTAAAAGACCCAGTCCAGGAATATATCAATTTATTGCATTCAAAAGATACTCACACTTGGGAGCATTCTAATCGTGTGGCTCATTATGCTATTTTACTTGCTAAAGAGCTAGGTGTCAGTGAGAAGGAAAGGGAAAAGCTCTATTTAACAGCCTTGCTCCATGATATAGGTAAATTAGATATTCCGCAGAGTATTCTTAGGAAGGCTAGTCGACTAACAGAAGAGGAATATACTATTATAAAACAGCATCCCATCTTAGGTGTAGAAAAATTGCAAAGACATGGAGATTTCCCATTTAAAAAAGAAATATTAGAGGGAGTCCTTTATCATCATGAGAGATGGAATGGTTCTGGTTATCCACATAGACTAAAAGAAAAGGAAATTCCATTGAACGCTCGTTTATTAGGAATCGTTGACTCTTTCTCGGCTATGACAGAAGAACGAGTGTATAAAAAAGGGATTCCAACTGAAAAAGCACTATTTGAAATTCACAGCCAGATGAATTCACTGTATGACCCAGAGCTTGTTCATGCGTTTTTAAGAGCAATGAAAACAAGTATCCCAGAACAACAAGTAAGGAAAATGTCAGGTTAAATCAAAGCCCTCGTATCATTACGAGGGCTTTTCTACAGCTTAAAAGTTGATAATTGTTTTCTTTTCCTACGATAATAGAGAGGTACGATAGAAAGGAGCGGTATCATGAAAGCGAAAAAAGCTTTAATAGCTGGTGCTACAGGACTTGTTGGGAATGAACTTTTACATATATTGCTTGAGGCAAAGGAATATGAAACGGTGACTACTATTGTAAGAAGACCTCTTTCCATAAAACATCCAAAACTTAATGAAGTAATTATTGATTTTGACCATCTTGAAGAATATTCCGAACATATGGTAGTAGATGATGTTTTTTGTTGTTTAGGAACAACAATTAAAAAAGCAAAAACAAAAGAATTGATGAAAAAGATAGATGCTGATTATCCTCTTGCCCTTGCTAGATTAACACAGAAACTGGGTGCCAAACATTTTCTTTTAATCAGTAGCATGAATGCTAATCCTCACTCGAAAATATGGTATTCACAAATGAAAGGGAAATTAGAGGAAGAGCTGTCAACCGTACCATTTCAAACGATTTCAATTCTTCGCCCATCACTATTACTTGGCAATAGACAGGAGTTTCGCTTAGGAGAGAAAATGGCTGCAACTATTTTCAAGACGGTGTCATTTCTATTTGTAGGTCCTTTATTAAAGGTAAAAGCAATCGAAGGAAGACAGGTAGCGCAATCAATGTATTCTATTGCACAAACTAATCGGCAGGGTGTGAATATCTATCCTTCTGATATGCTTCAAAGAAAGATAACTACATGAGAAAGGATTTATACATATGCTTTTAATGATTGGTGCCATTGTATTGGCCGTTCTTGTATATAGTTCCATTTGTTTTTACATTGGCTATAATGGATGGGTTTGGCTAAAAGCGAGAAATCTAATTCAATGGAAGAAAATCTACATTGTCGTTGTTATTTGTTTATCATTGTCCGTTTTTGCCGGGCAGTTGTTACCTATCTATTTATTTAAGATTGTAAGTGGATTATGGTTAGCCGTTGTTGGGTATAGTTTAATTATTCTTCCTCTCACTAATCTTCTTGTCTATTTTTTGAAAAAAAGGTCTATAATTTGGGCTGGCAATTTAGTTGGCTTATTTTATTTATTTGTATTGATATATGGGTCTTTTCTTGCATGGAACCCGATTATACATACTTTTGATATTGAGGTTGATAAAACCGCTGGGGAACGAAAAGAATTAAAGGTGTTAATGGCCTCAGATATCCATGCTGGTGTTCTTGTTGGAAATGACCATTTAGAAAAGCTAGTTTCAATTGCGAAAAAGGAAAATCCCGATATAATTTTAATTCCTGGGGATCTAATCGATGATTACATTGAACCATATTTAAAACAAAATATGGGTGAAGTAATGGCAAAGCTTGATGCACCTCTAGGAGTATACGCTGTCCTTGGCAATCATGATTATTATGGTGAGGACTCAAAAGAAATACTTACTGAGATGGAAAAGGTGGGTATAACGGTATTAATGGATGAATGGGTGAAGGTAGAAAACCTTTATTTAATTGGTAGAAAGGATCCTACTGATGAAAGTAGACAACAGTTAAAGGAATATTTAGTCGGGATCGATAAAAGTAACCCTCTCATCATGCTTGATCATCAACCCATTGACTTTTCAGAAGCTAGTAAACAAGGAATTGATGTTATGCTGTCAGGACATACGCATAAAGGGCAACTCTTTCCTGCGAGTATTGTGACAAATCTTCTTTACGAAAATGACTATGGGTATGAAAAAATGGAACAATTACATAGCTTTGTCTCATCTGGATTTGGTATATGGGGTCCGCCACTAAGACTGGGGAGTCAATCAGAAGTGTTTGTAATTAATCTTACTTTTACACGGTAAAATGAAAAGGATAGCAATCAGCTATCCTTTAATTGTTTAATGGTCGGTTTCTTTGGTGTTCGTGCTCGATTTTGAATCATGGTATGAAGAAGTTCATGGTATCCAGTTGGATTACATAAAATAATTTGGTTTCCAATTTCTTTAGGAAAGGCTTCATGCAGTTGTCTCTCGATTTTGTCCGTGAATCCACCTTTTGATAGAAAGTGTGGGACAATATAAACCTTTTGATACTCCTTAAATAAAGTCATTTCAAGCTTCTTCAAATAATGCGGCTCTCTACTTAAATATCCCCATTCAACAGGGGTCTTTAATACTTCTCTAACCACCTTTGTTAATTGTGAAAGTTCTTGAGCAGTTTCTTCATGACCACTTCCATGGGCAACGAGTAAAACAAGTTCATCCTGTGTTTGTTGATAGCCTTTTTCTTGAAGCTTATCCATGATTGCGGGTAGAAACAAATGATCGCTTCCTAGAACATTCGCATACATAATGGGTATTGTAGGGAATTGTGCTTGAGAGTCAGCAATTTCGGTTGGTATATCTATTAACGCATGATTCCCAGATAATAATAATACAGGCACGACAGTCACGGTCGTTGCTCCCTTTCGTATGCAGGATTCTATGGCTTCCCCAATAGAAGGGGCAGCAAGTTCAAAAAAACCATACGCTTGTAAAGGAGCAATAGTTTCTTTCATCGTTTCTGTTATAAATGAAATAAACTGTTCATTCCAATCATTTGAGCGACTTCCATGACTTATATAAACGATTGCTTTCATTTTTCACATCACACCCCTAAGCTGATAATTATTTCGAAGTATATCAGTTGCTGGGATAGTGAGCAAGCAACAGTATGTTACTTAGAATAATAGTCTGCTAAGCTAATAATTGCGCTTCCCATACGTTCTGTTTCTGGGAAAATTACACGGTTAACACCTTGTTCTTTAAGTGCTTGAGCCGTGACTTTTCCAACAGCTAGTGCCACAACGTTATTATCAAATTGATTAAGAAGCATAGTTGTCTGTCCCTTTTTATCCGCATGAGCAAATAAGAATCGTACCTGTGGTGTACTAGTGAAGCTTACTGCATCAATGCTGCCTTCAATAATTTCTGATAGTAATAAATCAATGACATCTTCACTTGGTGGTGTATGAATATAGGGAAGAATTTCATGGAATGTGGCTTCATTTTCCTCAAGAAATTTTATAAGAAGTGGGGCAGGGTCGCCATGCAGTTGAAGTGCCACACGTGTCCCTTTAACAAATTTCTCGCATTTAGAAAGGGAGCGTACGAGTCCAGCCGTACTTCCATCGTCATCTCTCACAATGGGAGTAATACCAAGCGTTTTTAATACATTTACCGTCTTATATCCTCTAGCAGCAATCTTACTTTCTTTGAGCTTGGAAATAAATTCATCCTTTTTTTGCATCTTCTCAGCTGTTTCTAAAAGAATGGTTAGCCCAATACCTGTAGTGAAAATAAGCCAATCATAGCTTCCAGCAAGTAGTTTCGAGATTTCACCCTCAATATTCGAATCATCCAATCTAGTCGTTCCTTGTGATGGACGAAGAAGGGGGATCCCCCCTTGATTGCTAATAATCTTACTTATTTCATCCGTTTTCCTCGTACCTGCAATAACAACTCGTTTGTTCTCTAGTTTTTTCATGTATATCCCTTCTTTCTCTTAGAATAGTTAGAATCATTTTAGCATCAATAACGAAAGTAAGCCTCCTTAAAACAAAATTTTTTGTAGATATTTGCACTAAGCGGGCTTATTTCTTGTTCGGAAAAAGTTCGTTATAATATAGAAATGATTTTGACTTGGAGGTGAAGGGTGATGGACCTTGGGAAAATTATATTAAAGTTGTCGGAAAGAAGCCCTTTTGTTTTAGGAAGTGAGAACTTCTCTACCTATTCCGTTTTGCTTCCTCTTGTATATATAAATAATGAAATACATCTTATATTTGAGGTCCGAGCCTTTTCATTGAGGAGACAACCGGGTGAGGTTTGTTTTCCTGGGGGCAAAAATGATGAAACAGATAAGGACCATATGGAAACTGCCATAAGGGAGACATATGAGGAATTAGGCTTAAAGGAAGGAAGTATATCTCAGGTTGTACCGCTAGATTTCATCGTATCTCCGTACGGCAATATTATTTATCCATTTGTTGGAGTCATAGATACAATAAATGATATGCAAGTAAATCATAAGGAGGTAGACCATATCTTCACTGTTCCACTTACATTTTTTAAACAGACGAAACCTGATATCCATTATGTAAATACTCGGTTAGAACCAGAACCAGGTTTTCCTTATGATTCCATTGTTGGTGGGAAAGACTATAATTGGCAAATAAAAAGAATGGAAGAGTGTTTTTACTATTTTGAAGATAAAGTGATATGGGGTTTGACTGCAAGAGTCGTTAGACATTTTATTCAATTAATTGAAGAATAATCGCACCCCACCAGTAGTCACGTCATAAATAAAAAAACATCTCAGGAGGTGACGAAGGATTGAAAACAAGAGAGTTATTATCACATGTACAAGAAGCGTATGTCTCTCTGTCGAAGATGGGTTTGGTTATTGTAAGTGCGAAAGGAGAGTATCTTACATCTGTATCCGGGATTGATCCGGTTACAGAATACCTGTTTATCAATGAGGATATTGCTTTTCGCCAACAAATTAATCAAGTTGTCACTTCTTCCACTATTACTAAACCAATCACCTACTTACTCCTTCATAATGGGGAGGCAACAGGTCTAAAAATAGCGATTGTTCCAGTCAAAGTAGACGGAACGATTTATGGTTATATTTTAACCTCAGTATTTGTAGAAGGGAATATTAGTAAGGAACATCTCGTGGCTATTTTTAATGATAGAAAATGGGAGGAAGCAGTAAAGGTAATTAAAGTTCTTACTATAGATGAAACAGATGTATTACTAGATACATTACAAAAGATGGCTACCGTTTGCTGTGCTTTTTTTGTAAAAGAACTCGAAACACAACGTTTTCATTCACTGCAACAATTACTTTTACATATGGATCGAGAAAATCTTCAAATCGCAAGTCTATTTGAGGAGCTTTATGAAAATATAGACGATGTTGATTTGCTTTGTTATGTTACACAAAATCGGAACGAGCAATGGATACTTGAACATTCAAAAGGTAAGAATGAAGAGAGGCTTGGTAATCTAAAGCTAGATATGATAACAGATTTATTGAAAAGTGCTCTAGACAAAGGCGACTACCAAAGTATTGAAAATATACAGTTCGATCCTCGACTTTCGTTTCTATATGCTTATGAAATCAAGCCTAAGTCTGTTTATTTTTTTCCTGTTATAAACGAACTCGATTCACAAGGAGCCATTATTTTAATTAGTGAACAGAAAGAAAAAATTTCTCGTAAAAATCTTCAAACAATAGATGTTATAAGAGGGATGTTTGCTGTTTATCAGGCTAAACGTCAATTAAAGATAATAGGTTTCCACCATTTAACAAAGCTCTCTAGAGTCATTGATATGAGTAAGTTAATGAGTGATTTGAAAAGTGTCAGAGAGTTGCTGTTCTTAATCTTAGATATGACAGATCATTTAATAAAGGATTCATTTGCGATTGTAGTACTGAGGGACGAGACGTATGAAAGTCTTAATGGTGAACAGTTAACAAAGAATCAACTAGAAGTATATAAAAAAGATGTATCAGAAAGTTTGTTTCAGGGACAGGGTGAAACACATAACCGCATAAGAAACTTCTCTTTTGGTTCAATGATTGAATGTCCCATACTTGTTAATCAACAAGTAGAAGCGGTTTTATCTGTGAAAGTGGAGAATGTTACTAACGAGTTAGAGGTCTATTTAGAGATACTATCCAACTTATTGACCATTGGAATGGCTAAATTTCATGAACCTAATAAGGAACAAACTGAAAATGGCCAATCATTGCATGTCCCAGAATCCATCAAGAACCTGCTAACTAATAGAGAAAATGAAATCCTACAATGGATGCTAAAAGGTTATAACAATCAAGAAATCGCTGAAGTACTTTTTATTAGTGCACACACCGTAAAAAATCATATCTCAAACATATTTCAAAAGTTAAATATCACGGATCGAAGGCAATTGTTTTCAACTATTTATCAACTTCAGTTTTACACCTAAGCTCCCGTTCGGGAGTTTTTCTTAATTATAAGAAGAAGAGACTATGAAAGAAAATTCTATATAGCATTCGTCTCCTATCTATTCAATCAGGAGCTGTTTTGTTAATAGGAAATTTAGGAGAGTTTTTCTCAGAAATGAGTTTGGTTTGGACGAAAGATAGGAGAGGTAGGGAATGGAGGATTCGAGTGATTGATTTATAATAGAGGTAGAAAGCTTGAATGAAAAAGTTTTTTCAAAGGAGTTTTGACAGTGGCAAGAGAAGAAATCATCACCTATGATTGGAACCAGGACGTAACATTAAAAACAGCCGACTTCTTTCGAGAGGAGTTACAATCGTTTATTCAGACTGATAATAATAAACTAATATTAAGTTTAAAGGGTGTTGGGTATATAAACAGTTCAGGTCTTGGAGTGATTGCTGATGCAGTCTTGCAAGCAAGAAAGCAGGGGAAAGAACTGGTTGTAGCAAACATACAAGATCCAATTTCTGAGATCTTTGAAATTGTTAAGTTTGGATCATTTATTCATCTCTTTGTTACGGAAGAAGAGGCGACTCAATTTTTAAATCAATAAGTAATTTTATCAATCGCCATTTTTTTGTCAAAAACATTTGAAAAAATAGTGAATGAATGGAAAAAATTCACCCTATTACCACTACATTTTCTATAATAATAGTGGACCTATAGGAGGGATTATTTATGAATATCACAACGATAATCGAACTGAATAACCAAGAAGTTGAACAGATGGCAGGAGCTAAGATGGTGTTTGTGCAAGAGGAAATTACTGAACAAATCATTCATACTTGTGTGGATTGCTTTACTGTAGAAGGGTCAGAGGAAAAGATTGAGCCAGAACTAGCAATGGAAAAGGTTTTTGAGCAATTAAAAGGGAATGGTGTCATACCTCCAAGTGTAACAGAATTCTCCTTTGAAATGCCAGCTTGTGGTACCATCAAAAAAAATAATCAAGTTACAGCAGAAATCCCGCAAAATGTTGTCCTAACATTTACGATGTAAATAATAGAAGAAACCACCATCCTGAATCATTAATGTCAGGATGGTTTTTTGTTCAAAACCACAGAAAAATCGACATTATTTTTAGTGGTAAAAGTGAAAGTAACGTATAATAGCAAGAGGAATCATAGATAAAAAGGTGTGAATATAGTGGGTATTAAAATTGGATTTATTGGCTGTGGGAAAATGGGACAAGCAATATTAACGGGGCTCCTTAGTAAAAGAAATATAGAAAAAAATCTAATTCTGGTTAGTGCCAAGACAGAAACTACATTAATTAAGGTTAAAGAGTTGTTTGGCGTTCAAACAACTACCAACAATAAAGATATCGGAAAATGGGCCGATATTATTGTAATAGCTGTGAAACCAGATTTACATAAAGAGGTTATTGAGGAAATTAGATCACTGATTTCCTCTAATACGATAGTGGTTACCATTGCAGCAGGCATTACTTTGAAGTTCTTAGAACAAACATTTGGAAGGTCAGTTAAGGGAGTGAGAGCTATGCCCAATACTCCTTCCCTTGTTGGAGAAGGAATGACAGCGCTATGTTTTCATGATCTTGTATTAAACGATGAAAGAGAGCGAGTTTCCCATATATTTGAGTCATTAGGACAGGTT
Source organism: Bacillus sp. Y1 (assembly GCF_003586445.1). Lineage (NCBI taxonomy): Bacteria > Bacillati > Bacillota > Bacilli > Caryophanales > Bacillaceae > Bacillus > Bacillus sp. Y1. The sequence continues at coordinate 1,127,170 of NZ_CP030028.1, forward strand.
GAAGTATTTGCGGAGTCGTTAATGAACAGTGTTCCAGCGATTAGTGGTTCTTCACCTGCTTATGTGTACATGATGATTGAAGCATTAGCAGATGGGGCTGTTAAGCAAGGGATTGCACGTGACAAGGCTTATAGGATGGCTGCTCAAGCAGTTCTTGGTGCTGCCAAGATGGTTTTAGAGACAAACTTACACCCTGGCGTATTGAAGGATCAGGTTTGTACCCCGGGTGGTGCTACCATCGAGGCAGTAGCAGCACTAGAAGAAACAGGCTTTCGTGCCTCCATTCTTTCAGCCATGGAAAGTTGTACAGAAAAAGTAATCAAACTAACAGAAAAACAATGAAGAGGAGTTTGGGAATGCGTAATAGGATAGAAAATGGGGAATATAAGCATAATCTGGCTGATAATCCTTTCAGGGGTGTTTGTAATGAATATGGACAAATATAAACTCCTTCTTTTCAAAAAAATTAAGGATCAGCTTGCCATTTGGTTTGAGAAGGAACCCAATAAACCTGCAACGAAGGATGAGCTTTTTCTTTTTCTACATTCCATCAAAGGTACAGCTGGCACGATTGAGCTAGGTGGATTATTTACTCTTGTTACAAATTTAATGAATGAGATTGAACGTAATGATACAAAGCTTGAATGGGAGAAACAAGAGCTACGTGATTTCCTTTACGAGTTAATGGATTTAAGTTACCAGTATGAACATTTCGAGACGGTAGATGTTTCTAAGCCGATTACTAGAGAGGAGGGGACACCTCTTATTCAAGTGATTGATGATGATATCTCCATGCTCATCTTATTAAAAGATACACTTGAAGAAATGGGATGGATCGTAGTTGCGCATACAGATGCGGAAGTAGGAAAAGAATTGTTTTATGAGTTGCAACCTGATTGCTTAATCATAGATGTGAATCTCCCGGGAACTAATGGTTTTCAGCTTTTGGAAGACCTTTATCATCATCTTGAAAAATTGTTTATACCGACTATCATGATTAGTATTGAAAACGACCGAGAGACAAGAATAAAGGCTATTGAATCTGGTGCTGATGATTTTATAGAGAAGCCGTTAGACCTTGAGGAATTTGTAATGCGTGTAAAGCGTCAACTAAATAGAAAAAAGTTATTTGACCAATCAGTCATGATCGACGAACTTACACAGGTGTATAATCGTAGATTTTTAAACGATTCTTTACAGAGGAGTCTCGTTGACATTGAGAGATCTAGCACTTATTTTACAGTAGCTGTACTTGATCTGGATTACTTTAAAAAGGTAAATGATACATTTGGACATATCGTAGGAGATAAAGTGTTACTGACGTTTGCCCAATTTTTAAAGGAACATATAAGGGGGACCGATTCTGTCTTTCGATACGGGGGAGAGGAATTTGTCATCTTATTTCCTAGAACAAACGATACAGACGTAAAGAGTGTTCTTACTAGGTTGTTAGAGAGATTCTTTAACACCCCTTTTACCGAAAACGGAAAAACATTTTATATTTCGTTCTCAGCTGGGGTTTTTATGGTTTTAGATGAAAAAATGGATAGTAAAACCGTAATTAAAACAGCTGATCAAGCACTGTATTTAGCAAAAGAAAATGGGAGAGCAAGAGTAGAGAGTGCCAACCAGTTAAATCTTGGAGCTGCAAAGAAAACACTACATGTATCCCTTATTGATGATGATGTTATTATTCGGACAATGATAACGAAAATTCTTCAAAGTATGGAATTTGAATTTGTTGATCTAGATATTTGTTCTTTTGAAAATGGGGTGAAATTTTTTGACTCGGGGAGACATGAAATTTCCGGTCAGCATTTCCTTGTTCTCGATGGAGTAATGCCTGTGATGGATGGAACTGAAGTACTTCAACGGGTGAAGTCAGGGAGGAAAAGGAAACAGTTCCATGTTCTTATGCTTACGGGGCGGAAAAATGAACAGGATATCGCTCGTTCACTAAAACTCGGAGCGGATGACTATGTGACAAAACCTTTTAGTATTCAGGATCTTCAAGCGAGAATCTATAGCTTTATTCAAAGGATAACTAAATGATGATTTCAAATGAAGTAATCGTTCTCTTTTATGCAACCATTTTTATACTAATCTTACTACTACTTATCTTGATTTATTTAATTATTCGGAAAACGTTAGAAAACCAGGAAAACCTCAAGGTTAAAACGATAAAAAAGGAGATAGAAATTTCTCTGTTTGAAAGCATCTCTGAAGGAAAAGTCTATGAGATGACTAATCAAGACCGTTTTTCTTTGAAAGCAATGGAGGAGTTATTAAAAAGCTACTCAGATACAGTCGTTGGATCAATGGAGCTCCGATCTCTTACTGCTATGGCAGATAAATACTTATTGCAAGGATATAGAAAAGTATTAAAAGGTAGAAGTTGGAGCAAAAGAATCAATGCCTTATATCATATTGAAGATTTTCATATGCATAAGCTCTCAGATGATGTGAGACAGCTTTTACAGAGGCGTTCTATAACGAAAGAAGAAGTGATTGTCAGTATTCGTTTTTTAGCAGCAACGGGTCGGTTCGACGAAGTGTTTGAGTTTGTGAATAAAAGGAACACTGATTTAACAGATTTTGACTATAGAAGTATTTTGTTCAAGTTAGATGAAAATTCCTTCCGTTTGCTCGTTGAGAGGTTTTCTGAATGCCATTCTACCCTTCAATGGTCCATACTTGAAATCATTTCAATTAGAAAAGAGCTCTCGTATCTCTCTTTTGTGGAAACGATATTCCATACGTATAAGGGAGAGACGAGAATTCGTGCACTTAAAGCCATTGCATCTATTGGATTTACCACCGATATTGAGCAGTTTTACCCATTAAGGGAGAGTTCAGAGTGGCAGGAGAGAATGCTACTTGCTAAGTTAATTCATTTTTTTCCTTCGGAGTCCTCGTACGATATTTTAGCAACCTTAATTCATGATCGCAATTGGTGGGTCCGTTCCCAAGCCGCTCAATCATTTACAAAGCTACCAAAAGGAAAAGAACGATTAATTAAAATAATGGAAATCTCGCATGATCCGTATGCTAGAGATATTGCAGCAGAGTGGCTTCAAAAAGGGGAAATTTAATATGCTACAACTGATTGGGGAGTATATTGGGATTGTTTTCGGTAGTTTTATCACTATATACATGGTGTTAGTGATTAGTTTTTACTCAGTGATTTTACTACTATCTCTTCTTCAGCTTAGAAGAGAATATAAACTTGATAAAGAGCAAGCATACGATGAATATCTTAATGACTTATATACTAAGCCAATTTCTATTATCGTTCCTGCCTATAATGAGGAGGCAGGATTGATTCAAAGTGTCCGTTCCTTGCTAGGGATCAATTATCCCACTTATGAAATTATTGTTGTTAATGACGGATCTACAGACAACAGTCTTAATAAAATGATTCGTCATTATGAGATGAAGGAAATTAAAAAAGTGATAAGAAAGCATGTTGAAACAAAAAATATTAAAGGAATATATCAGTCCAGTACTTTACCAAACCTTTATCTGATTGATAAAGAAAATGGTGGGAAAGCTGATGCATTGAATGTAGGATTGAATTTCTCTCATTATCCTTATATTTGTTCACTAGATGGCGATTCCGTTTTAGAACGAGATGCTTTCTTAAAGGTAATGAAACCAATTATGCTATCAAATGAAGATGTCATTGCTTCTGGAGGAAGTGTAAGAATTGCCAATGGTTGTAAAATATCAAATGGTAATTTACTTGAAGTGGGGCTATCAAAACATCCCCTTGTGGTTATGCAGATCATTGAGTATCTCCGTGCCTTTTTAATGGGGAGAATTGGTTTAAGTCGTCATAATCTTCTTTTGATTGTATCAGGAGCATTTGGCGTTTTTTCAAAAAGCTGGGTGGCTGAAGCGGGTGGTTACAAGACCACTACCGTAGGTGAAGATATGGAGTTAGTGGTTCGTTTGCACCGACTTATTAAAGAGAAAGGTGTAAAGAAAAAAATCGTATATGTGCCAGACCCTGTATGTTGGACCGAAGTGCCGGAAGAAACCAAGTTTCTTCGTAGACAGAGAAGAAGATGGCACCGAGGTTTATTTGAAAGTCTTTGGGCGCATAGGAAGTTAGCATTTAATCCAAAATACGGTTCGATCGGCATGATTTCCTTTCCTTATTTTTGGATTGTTGAGTTTTTTGGTCCTATCATTGAGCTCTCTGGATATATTTATGTCTTATGCTCCTTGTTTTTTGGCGGGATTTATTTAGAGTTTGCTATTATCATTTTTCTTCTCTCTTGTTTGTATGGTTCATTGTTCTCCATGGCCTCTGTTTTATTGGAAGAGTGGAGTTTACGCAAATATCCAAAAGTATCACATATCGTAAAGTTATTTCTTTACTCTATGACAGAGACATTATGGTATCGTCCATTAACAGTCTTTTGGCGTTGCGAGGGGATTTGGCAGATTATTGTTGGTGAAAAGGGCTGGGGAGAAATGAAAAGAAAAGGTGTATCGGAATGAAGAGTTGGTTCTCGAAACAACAAATGCTTGTGTTTGCATTTATTGCAATCATAATAATAGGAATAACAAGTCCTTTCTGGTTATGGGCAGTAAAATCAAATAAAGAGTTAAATGTATTAATTCTCGATAAGACTGTACCTGACCAAACGTACCGAGAACATAGCGGACTAACCTGGCTCTTGAATAATGAGAAATATGTCACTAGCGATCGTGAAAGGTACAGTATTGAAAATAGCTATAGTGGGTTTGTTCCTAAAGAGGGGGAAGAGTATGAAATTCGCAATCTCCCAAAAGAATTAGAACAGTATGATGTCTTTTACTTGGCGGATTCATATGGGGTCTATGAAAAGGAATTCTATGGAGAAAACCAACAGGGAGAACGGTCTGAGCATTTGTATGGTGGATTACAAGAGGAAGAAATAGATGCCATTCATCAGGAATTATTTTCAAATAAGGGGAAGACCCTTATCGCTGAATTTAATACATTTGCTAGTCCCACTTCAGCTCTAGCTCGTGAAAAAGTTTCTAACCTGTTAAATGTCGATTGGACAGGCTGGATTGGCAGGTATTTTCCTAAGCTTGAGGGGGAAGAGGTTCCAACCTGGGTGAAAGAAAATTATGAGAAATCGAACGGAGTATGGAATTTTTCAGGTGAAGGATTAGTATTTGTGGATAGTAATGATTATATTGTGGTGATTGATAAAAATGAGTTTAAGGGTGAGGGCCCAAGTTTCCAATATACTGATTTAGGTGAGAAGCTCTTTAATAATAAGAGTAATGATGCAGATTATTCTTATTGGTTTGATATTATATCCGCAAGAGATACAGATGAAATCTTAGCAACATACCATTTATCTGTAACAAAGGAAGCCGAATCAAAGCTTGCAGAAAATGGGATTCCAGTGACCTTTCCTGCAGTCATCAGCCATAAAAACGCTAGTTACTCTGCCTATTATTTTGCTGGTGATTATGCTGATGAGGGGGATATTCCGTCGATTTATCAGACAAGGGGAATATCTAATTGGAGAGAAATCGTTCAGTCAGATTCTTTTTACTGGCGTGTGTATGTTCCGATGATGAAGCAAATTCTACGTCACGGTTTAGAACCATCCGATGAGCAGGAAGTGGTGGAGCTTGTTAAGGAGAATGGAACCTCCATTAATAGCAAGACAGATGAAGAGTCTATTCAAATCCAAAAGGATGGTAAGTGGGAAGATCTTCTTATTAAAGGGGTTAACATGGGGATAGCTAAGCCTGGTTACTTCCCCGGTGAGACGGCCATCTCTAAAGATGAATACTTTAGATGGTTTAAAATGATTGGTGCAATGAACGCGAATGCCATTCGTATTTATACCATTCACCCTCCACAATTTTATGAAGCATTCTACGAATATAATAAACAAGCCAAGAAGCCATTATATTTATTCCACGGCGCTTGGGTGACAGAAGAAACTTTGCTAGAGACAAAAGATGCCTATGATCCGTCTGTTGTGGAAGAGTTTCAAAGAGAAATGAGAGACATCGTTGATATCGTTCATGGCAATGCTGACATAGCAGAAAATCCAGGGCATGCATCAGGTTCTTATACTCACGATATTTCCCCTTATGTACTAGGGTATATTATCGGAATTGAGTGGGATCCAGGTATGGTATTAAATACTGACACTGTCCATAGTGGAATGGAGCAGTATAAAGGAGACTATTTCTTTACGAAGAATGCAACACCATTTGAAGCGTGGTTAGCGGTCCGAATGAATGACATGGCAAGTTATGAGGCAGAAACGTATAATTGGCAACATTCCATGAGTTTTACCAACTGGGTAACCACCGATCTATTATCTCATCCGGCTGAACCTGCTGAAGAAGAGGATATGGTTAGTGTTGATCCCAATCATATTAAAAAAACCGATCGATTTCATGCTGGTTTATTTGCCTCTTATCACGTCTATCCATATTTCCCAGACTTCTTAAACTTTGAGGAAGATTATGTGAATTATGTAGATAGCACTGGAGAGAAGAATAACTATGCCGGTTATCTTCATGATTTGAAAAATGCACATGAAATGCCAGTCGTCATTGCTGAGTACGGAGTGCCTTCCTCAAGGGGATTAACTCATGAAAATGTCCATGGAATGGATCAAGGTAATCATAGTGAACAGGATCAAGGAGAAATTAATCAGAAGCTATTTCAAACCATAGCATCAGAAAATTTTGCTGGGGGGATTCTTTTTTCCTGGCAGGATGAGTGGTTTAAACGAACATGGAATACAATGGACTTCGATAATCCAGACCGCAGGCCGTATTGGTCTAATATACAGACGAATGAACAAATGTTTGGAATGCTAGGGTTTTCCCCTTCTTTATTGGGAAAAGAAATGACCTTAGACGGAAAAGACAATGACTGGAGAAAGTCGTTGATTGAACCTTTAGCACAATCGAAGGATGAAGATAATTTATTGACAGGTATGTATGTAACTTCTGATGCAGCAAATATATATGTGCGTCTTGATTTCCAACAATCTATAAATTTAGAAGAAACACCGACATATATTACATTTGATACGATAGGAGATCAGGGGCAGAGAAAGATTCCGCTTCGTACTGGTCAATCGGTGTCAACCACATCTGGTGTTGATTTCTTAGTCACATTGGCAGGCATAGAGGAATCAAGGATTACAGTCGATAGCTACTATGATTCTTTTTACTATCAATATGGTGAGCGGTTAAAGCTAATAACAAAAGAAACGTATCCTTCAGAAAAGGAAAATGGTGTGTTCCATCCGATTCGCTTGGCGCTAAATAAACCATTAACGATTCCTTCGACAGGGAAAACTTATTCTTTTGAAGCGTATGAAACGGGAAAACTCCTTTATGGCTCTGGGAACCCTAATGATGAAAATTATAACTCTTTGACAGATGTCAGCATTAGCGAGGATGGAAAGAAGGTCGAGCTGCGTATTCCATGGTTAATGTTAAATATTAAGGATCCGAGTGAAAAAGAAATCATTGGGGATATGTGGAAGAGTGGATTAGAGGGTACAAAAAATATTGAAGGTATCTATCTTTCTGCTTTTGTATCAACAGAGGAGGGTTTGTCAGTTTTACCTGAAATGGTAGGGAAAACTGATACCATATCTAAAATGGTAATTTATAAATGGAATAAATGGGAGCAGCCAGTATACAGTGAACGACTAAAGGATTCTTATTATATTATGAAGGAAACATACGGGGGGACAAAAGAGTGAAAAGGATATTATTAGCTGAGGATGAAGAAGTATTAAGAATGCTAGTTGTAGACACTCTTGAAGAAGAAGAATATGAAGTGGATGAAGCGGCTGATGGAACGGAGGCGGTCCAGCTATTTGGGGAAAATAACTATGATTTACTCGTTCTAGACTATATGATGCCCGGGTTGACAGGGTTAGAAGTGATTGAACATGTAAGAAAAAAAGATAAGGAAGTAAAAATCTTAATGCTCTCAGCTAAGAGTCAACAATATGAACAGGAAAAAGTGATTGAGGCAGGAGCTAACTACTTTATGGCCAAACCTTTTAGTCCGTTGGAGCTAAAAGATAAGATTGAGGATATCCTAAATGAAAGATAGCTCGAATAAAAAGCAAAGCATATTAAAACAATTTATTCAGTTAATGATTGTTTTTCTCTCTTTAATTCTTATCGGTACGTCTTTAAATCTCTATTTTCAGTATAAGCGAAGCAATGACTATGTTGAAAAAAGAGCCCTTATTGTGGAGAAAGAGAAAATTACAAGAGATTTGTATTACTCACTGAATACGGCTTTATTTGATGTTAGGGGATATTTTGCTTACGGTAATGAAGAACTGAAAAAAAGAGCACACTCGAAACAGCCTGAGATTAGAAAACTAGCGAAAAAGTTGGAGGCAAGTGCAACTAATGAGGATGATACGGAGTATGTTAGAGAGCTGAACAGCTTTGTAGATTATTATTTTGTTGAAACACTTCCTCAAGCAGTCGAGTATTATGAGGCTGGGCGACAGGATGATTTAATCAGTTTGGCTCAACTTGGTGCTACAACAAGAACCAATGAATTTTTGGATTTGACTCACGAATATATGGATGTAATTGATAAAGAATTAAATACAGCCATCAATGATATGAGGCGAACTCAAACCATTTATCAAAATGTGTTTCTTGCCTTTATCATATTTCTCCTAGTGTTCCTTTTTAGAATTATCAGGGGAATGCTAACAAATATTGGTGCACCACTTTCCCAACTAGCGAAGACAGCAACAGATATAACAGAGGGAAAGGATTCAGAGATTTTTATTGATCCACATCGTAAAGATGAAATTGGTATTCTTTCTTTCGCGTTAAAGAAGATGCTCCATTCTATACAAGAAAAAGAACAGAATCTATTAGCACAAAATGAGGAATTATTAGCACAGCAAGATGAGCTATATGCGCAACAATCTGAGCTGGAAAATGCTCTTTACGTGGTAAATGAAAGTAAGAACAAAATTGAAAATCGTAATGAATTAACGAACAAATTAACAAATGCTCTTGAAAAGCAAACGCTTCTCGATAGCATCGTGTTACACATGACACGAATTATTAAGGCTGATAGAGGGTTAATCTTATTGCTTGAGGACCAAGCGTTTAGTTCATATGGAATTTCCTCATCTGGTGTAGAACAGTTTAAAAAGAACATATACAATGGCTTGAATAGCATCCTGATTGAACATCAGCAACCTTATACGATTAAGAGGGAGATCGTGGAATCAGAGAAGGGATACCATGAGGGGAAATTGTACTCATATGATTTATACTTGCCAGTCATATCCTCGAATGATGTTGTAACAGCAATAATGGTTTTTAGCAGGTTTGGAAATGCGTTTCGTGAGTCTGAGATTGAAGAATTACAATCGATCACAAAGCAAATGAGCAATTCCTTAGAGAAGGTATATATTTATGAATTGTCTGAAACGGAACGATTAAGGAATCAGTCTATTTTAAATACAACTCATGAGGGGATTCAGCTTATTAATCAGGACGGAGTTATTCTGCTAGTAAATAAGGCTCTTTGCGAGATGTTCGAATGTGATGTGGATGGAAGAGAGTTAGTAGGACTGGACCTTAAGGGTTGGACATCCTTTATGCAAAAAGATACGGAAGAGAAGGATGAATTTTTACAGTTTGTTCAATCTGCAATAGAAACGAACCCTATAAATAACTCATTTATATATAAACGACTAGATAAGCATCAAGTGATAAAGGTATATAGTGAAGCACTATTTCAGGATGATATTCGAGTTGGTACGATTATTGTTCATCGAGACATTACAAAAGAATTTGAAGTCGATCAAATGAAGTCTGAGTTTGTCAGTACAGTTAGTCATGAGTTGCGAACTCCTTTAGCTAGTATTTTAGGATTTACAGAGCTTATGTTACATCGTGAGCTAAAGCCAGACCGAAGACTAAAGTATTTAACCACAGTATACAATGAAGCGAAGAGACTTACCGCATTAATTAACGATTTCCTTGATGTCCAACGCATGGAGGCGGGGAAACATACGTATGAGAAAAAATATTTTGAACTATTGCCAGTTATTGAGTCAGTGACAAATACGTTAAGAGGTACAACATTGATACATGAAATAACTGTTACTTCCCATGCTGAAAACGATTGGATTTTAGGAGATCGCGAAAAGATTGAGCAAGTACTTACCAATCTAGTGGGAAATTCGATTAAATACTCTCCGAATGGAGGGAATATTACACTTAATCTAGTTGAAGCAAAGGGAATATTAAGGTTGGATATTACAGATGAAGGCTTGGGTATTCCTGAAAATGTAGGAGACTCCATCTTTACAAAGTTTTATCGTGTTGACAATTCAGACCGACGAAAAATTGGTGGGACTGGACTAGGTCTTGCCATTGTAAAGGAAATAATGAACGCGCATGAAGGTGATGTAACTTTTACATCTGAGTATGGAAAGGGAAGTACCTTCACAATTTCTTTCCCAAATGTCAAGAAAGAAGTAACCAGCATTACTGATATGAGAGATGTAGAAGCTTCCAGTTACAAAGTGTTTGTGATTGAGGATGACGAAAGTTTGCTAGATCTTATTTCACAAGAGTTACTTGATAACGGATTTACAGTTACTCAATTTACAAATGGTGACCATGCAATGGATGCCTTAAAGGAAGAGGTCCCAGATGCAGTAATTCTAGATATCATGTTAGATAAAGGAAACGTTGATGGCTGGGATATAATGCGGTTTATGAAAGAGAAAAAGGAATTAAAGCAAATCCCAGTTATAATCTCCAGCGCACTTGATGAGAGAGACAAAGGTTTAGCAAATGGAGCCGAGGAGTACTTTGTTAAACCATATAAAACAAGCCACTTATCTAAAATAGTGATGCAAATATTACTAAGGATTGGAAAAGAAGGGCAAGTGATTGTGCCTTTTGTAGAAGAACCTGATATTGAAAAACCAAAAGAATAATCTTTATCGTGCAGGAAAGGACTAGGGGTATTCACTCTAGTCCTTTTTTACATTTTTCATTTATAAAATTAGGCTTGCTCACTTGTTTTGGACAAAAACGTTTCGGGAAAGGAAAGATTACAAAGAAAATATCGGCGTGGGTTGCCGTTTATATAAAGGGAGCGTCTACCAAATGGGTAGGCGCTTCTATGATTATTTCAATCAAACATCCATATCAGGAAATATGGATGGATTATCAACAAACGGTGCCTTACATACAATGTTCTCTTCGGTAAAAGGGTGAGTAAACTCTACCTTTAAAGCATGTAGTGCTTGTCTTTTCTGCATGATACGACTTCCATAAAGGGAATCACCTATAAGAGGGTGACCGATAGAACTTAAATGTACTCGAATTTGATGAGTTCTTCCTGTATCAAGTTGGCAGCTTATTAAAGTTGTATTTTTTTTTGCATTGTAAGAATGTACTTTATAGTTTGTAACAGCGGATTGACCAGTGGAAGAGACTCTTCTCCTCGTTGGATGATGACGATCTCTTCCAATGGGTTTTGAAATTGATCCTGAGCTTGTTTTCATTTTACCTTCTACTATAGCGACGTATGTTCTTTTAATCTTTCTTTCCTCAAGGAGTCTATCTAAGATGGCCCCGCACATTCGATGCTTGGCAAAAATAACAGCACCCGTTGTATCCCGATCTAGACGATGGATATGCTTGATATAATAAAGTTCTCCTTTTGATTGAAGGTGAAATGCTACGCCATTTAAGAGACTGAAATGGTCTTTGTCTGAATTTGGATGAGTATCCATTCCAGCGGGTTTATTAGCTATGAGTAGGTGATCATCTTCAAATAGGATGTCAATCTCCATATAAGTAGGTTGGACTATTGATGGCTCGGGAAGAAAGAATGGAATAGATAAGGTATCACCTGAATGAAAATGAGAAGTCCAGTTTGCTTCTTGCCCATTTATTAACACACTTTTTTCCATTCTCAATTCATGGACTAGTTTTTTTGGGGCCTTCCAATAATCTTTAAATAAGCTTTCAATTGTGTATTTCTCCCAATCTTTTGGAATACAAATATTGAACTGTTTTCCAACTGTTTTTGTTTGTAACATTGTGCTCTCCGTTCTTAGCTATCATTTTAATCGTGGTGATAATTACCACCATAGAGACAGGTTTTTTTATGGTATTCTTAATTTATATTTTACATTAGAACTAAAGGATATTTAAAGGTGGGTTATAAGTGAAGATTGTTTTTGCGTCGACACCAGACCAAGAAGAGAAAATAAATGAGCTTGTAAAAAGGTTTTATCGAGATATTTTTCCTTTGTATTTCTCTGATAAAGACATAAAGAAATTTGAGGATCAAAATGTACTGAATAATGAAACTGCACAGCTTGATGGGACGTTAAAGGAAGCATATCATGTTATTGCTTCACTTCAAACTTTGCTATCAATTCTAGAATCAAGCATCTTAACATACGATCACCAAGCTCTGTATGAAAAAAATGTGGAAACATTACATGAGTATGGATTTATTTTCCCATTTTCTTATGATGAATTTATCTATGCAAGAGAAAACAAGACTAGCTTTTTCAGCACATACACCCAAGCTGCTAATCAATTATTAGTATAAAAGCCGACTACAAAAATAGTCGGCTTTTTCAAAACTCATTTTGTATTTTCGTTAAACCAGCTCTCAAATTCTGGCTCTTCATGGTATCCTACGATTCTTGCTACTTCTTTCCCATCCTTGTATTGAACAATTGTAGGGGTTTCTTGAATACCGTAATCATCCCATCCCTGCTCAAATTCAAGAAGATTGTATTGAACAAGATTAATATCCATCTCTTCAGATAAAGGGGCAACGATTGGAGTTGTTCGCTGACAGTGTGGACAAGTCGGACTGTAAAAATAAACGGTCATATCATCACCATTATCTATCTGAGTTTGAAGATCTTCTGGAAGAATTAGGTTTTGATAGTTTGGATCCTCTAATTGAGCAACTGTTTCAGGGTGAAGCGTATCTTTGTTGTAAATATTATCTTCACTTACCTTTTCTTCATTTTGCATTTTTGTAACAATAGCTAATGCACCAAACAATACGACGATAATACCAATAAAAATTAGAACTTTTTTCATAAAATTATTTTTCCTCCTTCGTTTGCTTCCATACTAGAAAGCTACAAACAAACACAATAATAAATGCAATTAGAGCAAGAAAAGGGATGGTGATGAATCCAAACCAATTAATATAATCACTTGTACACGGAACTCTTCCGCAAGCGGGAGCTATGTCTGCTAGAAAAGAAAGCTTCTGTATTCCTAGGTGATAAAGCGAGATCGATCCACCAATAGCGGAAAGTATCATTGTATAGAATGCAATACCATAATCCTTTTTCACAGTGGCTATACCTAATAACACAACAAATGGGTACATAACGATCCGTTGATACCAGCAAAGTTCACAAGGCTCGTACTGGCGTATCTCCGAAAAATATAAACTGCCAAACATTGCTATCAATGCTGCAGCGAAAGCAAGGAAAAGCAAGTTTTCGCGCTTGTCATTTTTTTTCATAAAGTATTCTCCTTAAGCGTATTGACCGTGAATTTATTATAATTACAAAGGACAAAAATGTATATTAATCTACTCGCAAGTCTTCCTTTTTTCCTACAATTCCATAAAAGAAGAAATGAATGAATTCATTTATGAATTGATCCTTGTTTGAGTTAGATTGGAAGATTTCTGAATGCTTTTGAATGGCGTCTGTCATTGCTTGGAGGATAAAAAAAATCGTATTCATTGATAGACTGCTTGATATATCACCGCTTTTTCGTCCTTCTTCAATAAATGTAACAATGAGAGGCATAGATTTTTCGTTTGCAAATTCTTGAAATAAATTCGCAATTTGACTATTCTCCGAAATAATCGCTTCAATAAATTCTGGACTAAGTTCATTTGTGGATGAAAGCTTCAATTCAATCAATTTGATTAGCTTGTCTTGAAAAGAAAGCTCACTATAAATTAATTGTTGAAAGGAGTCAATTTGCCTTTCAAGATAATCCTTTAGCACATCATAGACGAGCTCGTCCTTACTTCCAAAATAATTATATATCGTTACTTGAGAAACATTCGCTTTTTTGGCTATTTCATGAATGTTTACCTTTTGAATTCCGTACTTTGTGAATAAAGAAAAAGCTGCCTGGCGAATCTGTTCCATTTTTTGAAGCCTTCTTCGTTCAAACCCGTTCATATCTTCACCTCTTTCCAATTTTAAAAAAAAATATGAAATAATACAAATGTAACATTTTAAAATTTGGAGAGATGTGTATTTTTTACAAAAAACATATATAATGAAAATGGTTTCTTAAGTTGTCACAAAAACTAACGACTAAAAAGAGGGAAACGCACAGTCTGGATTGAATAATAAAAGTTAGAAAACACTTTCAGGAGGAGACGAAATGAGCTGGAAAGAAAAAGTACATACATGGAATCAATTTGATATGCTCCCAGAAGAGTTAAAGGGGCAACTACAAAAGCTATCTGATGTGGAATTAGAGGATGCTTTTTATAAAAATTTAGAGTTTGGTACAGGTGGGATGCGTGGGGAAATAGGTGTTGGTACAAATCGTATGAACATCTTCACGGTTAGGAAGGCATCCGCAGGCCTTGCAACATATATAGAAGAATTTGGTCAGGAAGCAAAGGATAGAGGTGTGGTCATTGCATATGATTCTCGCCATAAATCAAGTGAATTTGCAATGGAGGCAGCCAAAACATTAGCTACGAAGGGAATTCAAGCGTATGTTTTTGATGAGCTTCGTCCAACTCCAGAATTATCTTTTGCAGTTAGACACCTAAATGCTTTCTCTGGAATTGTGATTACGGCAAGCCATAATCCACCTGAATATAATGGTTATAAGGTGTATGGTCCAGACGGTGGGCAGCTTCCTTTAGAAGGAGCAGATAAGGTTATTGAAAAAGTAGATGCTATTTCAAATGAGTTAACTATAGAGGTTCGTGACGAACTGGAGTTAAAAGAGCAAGGGCTAATTAAGATGATTGGTGCAGATGTGGATCAAGCTTATTTAGAGAAGCTTGTAACGATTTCTGAGAATCCTGATTTAGGTAAAGAAACGGATTTACAGGTAGTTTTTACACCGCTGCATGGGACAGCTAATAAACCGGTGCGTTCTGGACTTAAGGCCTTTGGATACGAAAATGTGACGGTTGTAAAGGAGCAGGAATTACCTGATCCACAGTTCTCTACAGTGAAAAGTCCAAACCCAGAAGAACATGCTGCGTTTGAATTGGCAATAGAAGCTGGAAAAAAGGTAAACGCTGATTTATTGATTGCGACTGACCCTGATGCAGACCGTCTTGGAATTGCTGTTAAAAATGAAAAAGGGGAGTATGAAATCCTTACAGGAAATCAAACAGGTGCTTTACTACTCCATTACTTACTAGAAAATAAAAAGGCAAAGGGAACATTAGAAGAAAATGCATTGGTTTTAAAGACAATTGTTACATCTGAATTGGGTGCAACTATTGCTGCATCTTATGGTGTTCCAACACTTGATGTGTTAACAGGATTTAAGTTTATTGCAGAAAAGATTAACGAATATGATTCCACAAATAAACATAGCTTCTTGTTTGGATATGAAGAGAGCTACGGTTATTTAATTGGAGATTTTGCTAGAGACAAGGATGCTATTCAAGCTTCTCTTTTAGCGACTGAAGTGTGTGCGTATTATAAAAAGCAAGGCAAGTCTCTATATGAGGCATTGTTAATGATTTTTGATAAGTATGGATATTACCAAGAAGGCTTACGTTCATTAACGTTAAAAGGGAAATCAGGTGCAGAAACGATTAATAAAACACTTGAATCTTTCCGTGCTGAGCCACTCGAAGAACTGAATGGTTTAAAAGTAACAAAAACGGAGGATTACCTAACAAGTACAAGATATGAGGGAGGATCGGAAGAATCAATCGATCTTCCTGCTTCAAACGTATTAAAGTACTTCTTTGAAGATGGGTCATGGGTTTGCCTACGCCCATCAGGAACGGAGCCGAAAATTAAGTTTTATTTTGGCGTAAAGGGATCAAGCTTAACTGAAAGCAAAGAAAAACTAAAATCAATTGAAGATGCATTTATGCAAGTGGTAGAAAATAAAATGAATGCACTATCTAAATAAATCATAAAAAACACGGTCAATTTGACCGTGTTTTTTTGGTGGAATTCTGGTAGTTACCCCATGGTTATCACTGTATCAAGCAAGCCGTCATTTGCTTCAACAAGATCGTTTGCATGGTCGATGTAACGAAGTAAAGAATATAAATGTTTCTCAATCACTTGGTAGTCTTTTTCAAAATTGTACGCATGGAGGAAGTGCTCAATTTTTTTGGCTAAAAATTGGTCCTTCGTTCGTACCATCAGTATTAATAAGTTATCCCATTCAGAGCGATGCGTATAGTACAAGGCTCGATCATAATCAACATGATTCATTTTCTCTCTCCTCCTCTTAAGGAGTTGAGTATAGTGTATGATTTTCTATTAAAAACACTCTCAGAAAAACTTGTCACTGTTGATATATCAATGTTTTCATCTTTTTCCTGAATAGGTTTATGCCATTCAAGACACATTAAAGATGGAAATTTTAATTTTAGGATTGGATGAAATGAAAACATCGATATTTCTTATTTGCTTTTTACTTTATTGCCCATCTGCTTTTGCAAATATTGTTCATTCAGACCAAATCTACACATACGAACAAATGCAATTTGATATTCAAAAGTTGAAGGAAACATACGATGGGGAACTAGAAGTCAAAGTAATTGGTCAAACTTATTATGGAAATGATATTCCAGCAATTAAAATTGGGAAAGGAAAGAAAAACGTCGTTCTCATTGGTGCCCATCATGGTAGAGAGTGGCTAACAAGCTCTCTTCTAATGGTTATGCTTGAAAATTATGTTAAAGCTTTAACTACCGGTGCAAAAGTTGGATCCTTTGATTCTAACATGCTAAATGATGTGTCCATCTGGTTTGTTCCGATGCTTAATCCCGATGGAGTCAAAATTCAACAGCGCGACATCCCTCTATTCTTTGTTGATCAACTGTTTTTAATGAATGAAGGAGAGATAAATTTTTCGCGTTGGAAGGCAAATGGGATTGGGATTGATTTAAATCGCCAATACCCAGCAGGTTGGAGAGAGTTAAAGGGCCCCCGTACACCTACTTATCAATTTTATAAAGGAAAAAGACCAATGGAGGCATTGGAAACTCAAGCTTTAGCTACTTTTATTGATAAAATCCAACCCTCTATTGCCGTAGCCTATCACTCAACTGGTCAGGAGATTTACTGGAAGTATAAAAATGGGAAGTATGAACAAAGGGATTATTCAATCGCTGAAGAAATTGCTCAATTAACCGGATATAAATTAGGAAAGCCCCCTAAGAAGGCAACAGGTGGAGGATTTACTGATTGGTTCATTACCACGTATCATCGTCCAGCATTAACCATAGAAATATGTCCACCCTTGGTTAATCGTGCTCCGCCTTTGTCTAGCTTCCCAGAGGTATGGAAAAGGAATCAATATGTTGGAATGAAATTGGTTAATGAGGCCATAGGGTTACATAAAAGTGAGGGGCAAATGGAAAAATAATAACTACAAACAAGGAGGGAAAAGCTTGAAAAAGATACTAATTCCAATCATAACTCTTTTATGCGTTTTTGGTTCACTTTCTTCTACTTATGCTGAGCAGCCAGGACTAGACTATAAAAAGTTTGGAAAAATCGCAACAGCAGTTGTAACCGAAGACTATCCTGGACAGCAGGTGGTGGAATATAAGTATGTGGGAAGAGAGAAATTAGCTGAAAACAAGGTAGTCGATTCCTTTCAGTATGAAGTAATGGTCAATGGTAAGAAACAGATTGTGACAGTCAAGATTACACATGACAATAGTGTAGGAAAAGAATTGACAATTATATTAGAAGAAGAGAAATAAGGAAAAGCAGAGCTCTAAAAACAATAGGGTTCTGCTTTTTTCTATTCTACAGTACATCATTCTCTCTCTCGTTTCATACATTGTGATAAGAGCAAAAAGGGGGAGAAAGCTAATGCGTGAACAAGAACAGAAGGAATTACAGTATGCCATTGAAGAGATAACGGAGATAGCGGTTGGCTTTGGACTCGATTTTTATCCAATGCGTTATGAAATTTGTCCGTCTGAAATTATTTATACCTTTGGAGCATATGGCATGCCAACAAGATTTTCTCATTGGAGCTTCGGGAAACAGTTTCATAAAATGAAGCTACACTATGATCTTGGATTGTCTAAAATTTATGAACTTGTTATTAATTCTGACCCTTGTTATGCGTTTTTACTGGATTCCAATTCTCTTATACAAAACAAGCTAATTGTTGCCCACGTTTTAGCGCACTGTGACTTTTTTAAAAATAATGTTCGATTCCAAAATACAAAAAGAGACATGGTAGAAAGCATGGCCGCAACAGCTGAGAGAATCCGAAAGTATGAAATACAATATGGGAAACATGAGGTTGAAACGTTTCTTGATGCAGTCCTTGCCATTGAAGAACATATTGACCCCTCATTAATGAGGCCCAAACTTGCTTGGAGCATGGAGGATGTGGAATACGAAGAGGAAGTTGTTGCGATAAGTCCCTATGATGATTTGTGGAATTTGGATGAAAAGGATAAAAGGAAGCCAGAACCCGTAAGAAGAAAAAAGAAATTCCCTCCACAGCCTGAGAAAGATCTTTTGTTATTTATTGAAAGTTACAGTCGTGAATTATCAGACTGGCAACGTGATATTTTAACGATGATGCGCGAGGAAATGCTATATTTCTGGCCACAGTTAGAAACAAAGATTATGAACGAAGGATGGGCGTCGTTCTGGCATCAAAGAATTCTCCGTGAGATGGATTTAACGAGTGGCGAAGCATTGGAGTTTGCTAAACTTAATGCTGGTGTTGTTCAACCTTCTCGAACAGGAATAAACCCATATTACCTTGGGTTGAAGATATTTGAGGATATTGAAGAACGCTACAATAATCCGACTGAGGAAATGAAGTGTCGAGGAGTCCAACCTGGATCAGGTCGCGAGAAGATGTTTGAGGTACGTGAAATAGAATCAGATATTTCCTTCCTCCGCAACTATTTAACGAAAGATCTTGTAATGCGAGAGGATATGTATTTATTCCAAAAGCAAGGGAAGGATTATAAGATTGTTGATAAAGCATGGGAAAATGTTCGAGATCAGTTAGTAAGTATGAGGGTAAACGGTGGCTTCCCATACTTAACGGTAACGGATGGCGATTATATGAAAAACGGTGAGCTGTATATCCAACATGGATACGAAGGAATTGAACTTGATATTAAGTATTTGGAAAAAGTGATGCCGTATATTCATCAGTTATGGGGAAGAAGCATTCATATGGAAACCGTTATTGAAGGGAAAAACATGCTATATACGTATGACGGTAAAAGTATACACAGAAAGTATTTATAGAGAGAAGCAACCCCATTCAGGAATTGAATGGGGTTTTTAAATTTGAATTTATTTTCTTTATTACAAGTTCAACTGCTATTTTGAGGTTATAAGACTACGATCGCTTGACTTCCCATTTGCTCCCAAGCTTGAATAAATGACTCTCGGTCAAGTTGCTGATTTCTCTCACCGTAAGGATTGTTAATATAAATAGATTCATTATCATAGCCTGTTATAACAACACTATGCATTTTATAAGTGATAGTAACTTCTCCTTGTGGTGTTTCCCACTTCTCAAATTCGTCAATAGTAGAAAAGGTGGAGGTAGTAATAATCCAAACAGGATGACCTTGAGCTACTTGTTTTAATAAATCATCAAATGGTTGATTTGTTAAGTCAATAACATCATCCGAATAATTTGTTGCCAGATCATAAATGGGACCATGATATACTCCAAGTCCAGGCCCGTCTTCCATATTACCAACAAACCCAATATTAGGATTGCCATATTCACCACTATTATATTGAAGCGGTGTTCGAACGACTTCTTCTGCTAATTGATTTTTTGTTACATCAAGACCATTATATTGTAAAATCATTGCTAAGCTTGTTACTTCGCAACCATTGTATAATCTAGGACTGTCCATCTGGTTCAATAAAGGAACATCAAGTAAAATCTCTGTAATTTCTTGCTCTTCTTCTACAACATCCTCTTCAACAATAGATCCTGCAGAAGCCGTCTCTTCAGTAAAAGAAGTGCTAGATGTAGTTTGTACAGCTGCCGTTGTTGCTTCCTTGTTCGTAGTAGATTGAGCCTGTTCATCGTTAGTTAGGAACAATGATGCTGCAAATAAGGTGGTAGATAATATGAGTGCAGGGATTTTATAGCTCATGGAAACCTTCCTTCTTCATAAATTAATAGCTTCCATAATGATAGAATCCAATTATGAACAAACTATTACTAGATTAGGAAGAAATGAGGAATGTTTAAGGAACAAATAAGAAAAGGAGGTTATTTAAACAGTAAGTAATCTTTTCATTGACGATTATTGAAAAACATCATATGATAAAGATAAGAATTTAATAAGATATTCCTTTAAAGGGGAGTAGCTTTTACAGCAAAGTCGTCATTTCAGAGATACGCTCTCTCGGCTTTGTTGGCAACGAATTAGTTGTTAGCAAGACCTTTACCTATCAATGGTAAAGGTCTTTTTTGCGTCTCTAACCTTTACCAAAATATAGTATTTGGGAAGGGGGAGAGTGTATGAAATAGTAAATGGTTAATCCCGATTTAATCGTTATAGATATATATGGAATGTCAAAAGAGTATATGTTGGAGAGTTCTCAATTGAAAGGGGAAACGAAAATTGGATCTTAGTTTATTATTAGAATATGGCTGGGTATTATTAGTTCTTATTGCATTAGAGGGATTACTTGCAGCAGATAATGCCCTTGTATTAGCTATTATGGTAAAGCATTTACCTGAAGAAGAAAGAAAAAGGGCATTATTTTATGGCTTAGCAGGTGCTTTTATTTTTAGATTTGCTTCCTTATTTGTTATTTCGTTCTTAGTGGATGTATGGCAAGTACAGGCAATAGGTGCGATCTACCTATTATTTATTGCCATTAATCATATTGCGAGGAAACTTTTTAAGAAGAAACTTGAAGAGAAGTCAAGTGAAAAAGAAAAGCAAGAAAAGAATTCGGGTTTCTGGACAACGGTTATCAAAGTTGAGTTAGCAGACATAGCTTTTGCAGTAGATTCAATTTTAGCAGCAGTTGCTTTAGCCGTAGCTTTACCAGATACTCCACTTCCTCCTATCGGTGGTTTGGATGGAGGTAAGTTCTTAGTTATCTTTGCTGGTGGTTTAATTGGGTTAATTATCATGCGTTTTGCAGCAAACTTCTTTGTAACACTTCTTGCCAAGCGCCCTGGTTTAGAAATCGCTGCCTTTGCTATTGTAGGTTGGGTAGGGGTGAAACTTGCAGTATATACATTATCACACCCGTCGTTGTCCGTACTTCCTAGTACATTTGCAAAATCACCTGAGTGGAAAATTACTTTCTATATAGTATTAGTTTTGATTGCATTAGCTGGTTGGTTTTTCTCAAAAGAAGTGAAGGAAGTAGAAAATGCAGCATAAATTAAAGAGCGTTCATTAGAATTTTCTAATGAACGCTTTTTTCGACAAAAAATGATAAAAATCTATTGACGATAAAAAAGACGGATGGTATTATAAAAATCTGCTTACGAAACAACATAATTTAAAAGTTGATACACAAACTTTTTGAAAAAAGTTGTTGACGAGTTAAGTAGAAAATGTTATTCTAATATAGTTGCTTTCGAGCGACAAAGTGAGAAACAAATTGATTTTTGTTCTTTGAAAACTAAACAAATCATACGTCAACAAAAAATGATTAGTGTTGAAATATACACTAGCCAACGTTTTAACTTTAAGAGCTAATCTTACTCTTTATTGGAGAGTTTGATCCTGGCTCAGGACGAACGCTGGCGGCGTGCCTAATACATGCAAGTCGAGCGGACTTGGAGGAAGCTTGCTTCCTCCTTGTTAGCGGCGGACGGGTGAGTAACACGTGGGCAACCTGCCTATGAGACTGGGATAACTCCGGGAAACCGGGGCTAATACCGGATAATTCTTTTCTACACATGTAGAAAAGCTGAAAGATGGTTTCGGCTATCACTCATAGATGGGCCCGCGGCGCATTAGCTAGTTGGTGAGGTAACGGCTCACCAAGGCGACGATGCGTAGCCGACCTGAGAGGGTGATCGGCCACACTGGGACTGAGACACGGCCCAGACTCCTACGGGAGGCAGCAGTAGGGAATCTTCCGCAATGGACGAAAGTCTGACGGAGCAACGCCGCGTGAGTGATGAAGGTTTTCGGATCGTAAAACTCTGTTGTTAGGGAAGAACAAGTACCGGAGTAACTGCCGGTACCTTGACGGTACCTAACCAGAAAGCCACGGCTAACTACGTGCCAGCAGCCGCGGTAATACGTAGGTGGCAAGCGTTGTCCGGAATTATTGGGCGTAAAGCGCGCGCAGGTGGTCTCTTAAGTCTGATGTGAAAGCCCCCGGCTCAACCGGGGAGGGTCATTGGAAACTGGGAGACTTGAGTGCAGGAGAGAAGAGTGGAATTCCACGTGTAGCGGTGAAATGCGTAGAGATGTGGAGGAACACCAGTGGCGAAGGCGACTCTTTGGCCTGTAACTGACACTGAGGCGCGAAAGCGTGGGGAGCAAACAGGATTAGATACCCTGGTAGTCCACGCCGTAAACGATGAGTGCTAAGTGTTAGAGGGTTTCCGCCCTTTAGTGCTGCAGCAAACGCATTAAGCACTCCGCCTGGGGAGTACGGCCGCAAGGCTGAAACTCAAAGGAATTGACGGGGGCCCGCACAAGCGGTGGAGCATGTGGTTTAATTCGAAGCAACGCGAAGAACCTTACCAGGTCTTGACATCCTTTTGCCTTCCCTAGAGATAGGGCGTTCCCCTTCGGGGGACAAAAGTGACAGGTGGTGCATGGTTGTCGTCAGCTCGTGTCGTGAGATGTTGGGTTAAGTCCCGCAACGAGCGCAACCCTTGATCTTAGTTGCCAGCATTCAGTTGGGCACTCTAAGGTGACTGCCGGTGACAAACCGGAGGAAGGTGGGGATGACGTCAAATCATCATGCCCCTTATGACCTGGGCTACACACGTGCTACAATGGGTGGTACAAAGGGCAGCAAAACCGCGAGGTCGAGCCAATCCCATAAAACCACTCTCAGTTCGGATTGTAGGCTGCAACTCGCCTACATGAAGCTGGAATCGCTAGTAATCGCGGATCAGCATGCCGCGGTGAATACGTTCCCGGGCCTTGTACACACCGCCCGTCACACCACGAGAGTTTGTAACACCCGAAGTCGGTGGGGTAACCGTAAGGAGCCAGCCGCCTAAGGTGGGACAGATGATTGGGGTGAAGTCGTAACAAGGTAGCCGTATCGGAAGGTGCGGCTGGATCACCTCCTTTCTAAGGAAAATTGAGGCTTACGACCTTCGGTCGAAGCTAACAGCGTTGATGATATGATTTGTTTAGTTTTGAGAGAGCAATCTCTCTATGATAATCGTTCTTTGAAAACTAGATAATGTAATATGAAGAAGGCAAAAAAGAAATACCGAGTAATCGCCATTTTAGTTTTCTCTCTATTTAATATAGAGAAACTTTTTAACCGTAGGTTAAGTTAGAAAGGGCGCACGGTGGATGCCTTGGCACTAGGAGCCGATGAAGGACGGGACTAACACCGATATGCTTCGGGGAGCTGTAAGTAAGCTTTGATCCGGAGATTTCCGAATGGGGAAACCCCCTATCCGTAATGGGATAGGATCTTTACCTGAATACATAGGGTATTGAAGGCAGACCCGGGGAACTGAAACATCTAAGTACCCGGAGGAAGAGAAAGCAAACGCGATTCCCTGAGTAGCGGCGAGCGAAACGGGATTAGCCCAAACCAAGAGGCTTGCCTCTTGGGGTTGTAGGACACTCTATACGGAGTTACAAAGGAATGAAGTAGACGAATCGATCTGGAAAGGTCAGTCATAGAAGGTAACAACCCTGTAGTTGAAACTTCGTTCCCTCTTGAGTGGATCCTGAGTACGGCGGAACACGTGAAATTCCGTCGGAAGCAGGGAGGACCATCTCCCAAGGCTAAATACTACCTAGTGACCGATAGTGAACCAGTACCGTGAGGGAAAGGTGAAAAGCACCCCGGAAGGGGAGTGAAAGAGATCCTGAAACCGTGTGCCTACAAGTAGTTAGAGCCCGTTAATGGGTGATAGCGTGCCTTTTGTAGAATGAACCGGCGAGTTACGATTACATGCGAGGTTAAGTTGTGAAGACGGAGCCGTAGCGAAAGCGAGTCTGAATAGGGCGCTTTAGTATGTGGTCGTAGACCCGAAACCAGGTGATCTACCCATGTCCAGGGTGAAGTCCAGGTAACACTGGATGGAGGCCCGAACCCACGCACGTTGAAAAGTGCGGGGATGAGGTGTGGGTAGCGGAGAAATTCCAATCGAACTTGGAGATAGCTGGTTCTCTCCGAAATAGCTTTAGGGCTAGCCTCATGTAGTAAGAGTCTTGGAGGTAGAGCACTGTTTGGACTAGGGGCCCTCATCGGGTTACCGAATTCAGACAAACTCCGAATGCCAAAGACTTATCCATGGGAGTCAGACTGCGAGTGATAAGATCCGTAGTCGAAAGGGAAACAGCCCAGACCACCAGCTAAGGTCCCAAAGTATACGTTAAGTGGCAAAGGATGTGGAGTTGCTTAGACAACCAGGATGTTGGCTTAGAAGCAGCCACCATTTAAAGAGTGCGTAATAGCTCACTGGTCGAGTGACTCCGCGCCGAAAATGTAACGGGGCTAAACGTATCACCGAAGCTGTGGATTGACATCTTAGATGTCAGTGGTAGGAGAGCGTTCTAAGGGCGTTGAAGCTAGACCGTAAGGACTGGTGGAGCGCTTAGAAGTGAGAATGCCGGTATGAGTAGCGAAAGATGGGTGAGAATCCCATCCACCGAATGCCTAAGGTTTCCTGAGGAAGGCTCGTCCGCTCAGGGTTAGTCGGGACCTAAGCCGAGGCCGAAAGGCGTAGGCGATGGACAACAGGTTGATATTCCTGTACCACCAAATTACCGTTTGAGTGATGGGGGGACGCAGGAGGATAGGGTAAGCGCGCTGTTGGATATGCGCGTCCAAGCAGTTAGGCTGCAAGTGAGGCAAATCCCACTTGCATAAGGCTGAGCTGTGATGACGAGGGAAATATAGTACCGAAGTTCCTGATTCCACACTGCCAAGAAAAGCCTCTAGCGAGGTAACAGGTGCCCGTACCGCAAACCGACACAGGTAGGCGAGGAGAGAATCCTAAGGTGAGCGAGAGAACTCTCGTTAAGGAACTCGGCAAAATGACCCCGTAACTTCGGGAGAAGGGGTGCTCTTCAGGGTGAATAGCCCAGAAGAGCCGCAGTGAATAGGCCCAGGCGACTGTTTAGCAAAAACACAGGTCTCTGCGAAGCCGCAAGGCGAAGTATAGGGGCTGACGCCTGCCCGGTGCTGGAAGGTTAAGAGGAGGGGTTAGCTCACGCGAAGCTCTGAATCGAAGCCCCAGTAAACGGCGGCCGTAACTATAACGGTCCTAAGGTAGCGAAATTCCTTGTCGGGTAAGTTCCGACCCGCACGAAAGGCGTAACGATCTGGGCACTGTCTCAACGAGAGACTCGGTGAAATTATAGTACCTGTGAAGATGCAGGTTACCCGCGACAGGACGGAAAGACCCCGTGGAGCTTTACTGTAGCCTGATATTGAATTTTGGTACAGCTTGTACAGGATAGGTAGGAGCCTGAGAAGCCGGAGCGCTAGCTTCGGTGGAGGCGTCGGTGGGATACTACTCTGGCTGTATTGAAATTCTAACCCTCACCCCTGATCGGGGTGGGAGACAGTGTCAGGTGGGCAGTTTGACTGGGGCGGTCGCCTCCTAAAAAGTAACGGAGGCGCCCAAAGGTTCCCTCAGAATGGTTGGAAATCATTCGTAGAGTGTAAAGGCACAAGGGAGCTTGACTGCGAGACCTACAAGTCGAGCAGGGACGAAAGTCGGGCTTAGTGATCCGGTGGTTCCGCATGGAAGGGCCATCGCTCAACGGATAAAAGCTACCCCGGGGATAACAGGCTTATCTCCCCCAAGAGTCCACATCGACGGGGAGGTTTGGCACCTCGATGTCGGCTCATCGCATCCTGGGGCTGTAGTCGGTCCCAAGGGTTGGGCTGTTCGCCCATTAAAGCGGTACGCGAGCTGGGTTCAGAACGTCGTGAGACAGTTCGGTCCCTATCCGTCGTGGGCGTAGGAAATTTGAGAGGAGCTGTCCTTAGTACGAGAGGACCGGGATGGACGCACCGCTGGTGTACCAGTTGTCTTGCCAAAGGCATCGCTGGGTAGCTATGTGCGGAAGGGATAAGTGCTGAAAGCATCTAAGCATGAAGCCCCCCTCAAGATGAGATTTCCCATAGCGCAAGCTAGTAAGATCCCTGAAAGATGATCAGGTTGATAGGTCAGAGGTGGAAGCGCGGTGACGTGTGGAGCTGACTGATACTAATCGATCGAGGACTTAATCTAAAAAGCGGAAACGGCTTGGTCAGGGACGACAGGCATAAGACGAAAACTGAAAGAGGTCCTGACCTCTGGACGGCTTTGGCTTATGACCCCGAGTCCCTAGCCGTTGGAGCTGGATTCCGCTCGGAGAACTCTCTGTATTTCTTCTTCTTCATTCATTATCTAGTTTTGAAGGAATGATTTTCTTCAATCATATAATCTAGTGGCGATAGCGAAAAGGTCACACCCGTTCCCATACCGAACACGGAAGTTAAGCTTTTCAGCGCCGATGGTAGTTGAGGGTTTCCCTCTGTGAGAGTAGGACGTCGCTAGGTTTAAAAATGGCCCCTTGGTCAAGCGGTTAAGACACCGCCCTTTCACGGCGGTAACACGGGTTCGAATCCCGTAGGGGTCACCAAAGTTTTTTCGAAAAATGAAAATACCTTTCCATTTTGGAGGATTAGCTCAGCTGGGAGAGCACCTGCCTTACAAGCAGGGGGTCGGCGGTTCGATCCCGTCATCCTCCATCAAGACTATTTTTTACGTAAGTGAAAATAAGAATTGTAATAAGCCGGCGTAGCTCAATTGGTAGAGCAACTGACTTGTAATCAGTAGGTTGGGGGTTCAAGTCCTCTCACCGGCACCATTCGTACGAGCCATTAGCTCAGTCGGTAGAGCATCTGACTTTTAATCAGAGGGTCGAAGGTTCGAGTCCTTCATGGCTCACCAAAGTTTTTTGCTTCAGCAAAATAACTTTCCATTATGCGGGTGTGGCGGAATTGGCAGACGCACTAGACTTAGGATCTAGCGCCGCAAGGCGTGGGGGTTCGACTCCCTTCACCCGCACCAATGCTTCTTTTTGTATCCTAATAACTTTCCATATGCGGAAGTAGTTCAGTGGTAGAATACAACCTTGCCAAGGTTGGGGTCGCGGGTTCGAATCCCGTCTTCCGCTCCAGAACTTACTTTTGCCGGGGTGGCGGAACTGGCAGACGCACAGGACTTAAAATCCTGCGGTAGGTGACTACCGTACCGGTTCGATTCCGGTCCTCGGCACCAAGGATTTTTACGAATGTAAAATATCCATCCATTAGCGCTAGCAAAATAGGTATCGTTAAGTTACGAATGTAAAATATCCATCTATTAGTGCAAAGCAAAATAGATGTCCTTTACACACTAATATAAGTGACATTACAAAAATATGCGCCCGTAGCTCAATTGGATAGAGCGTCTGACTACGGATCAGAAGGTTATGGGTTCGACTCCTTTCGGGCGCGCCATTTCTATTAATATTTGTTTGGGGCCTTAGCTCAGCTGGGAGAGCGCCTGCCTTGCACGCAGGAGGTCAGCGGTTCGATCCCGCTAGGCTCCACCAAGATTTTTTCACGGAACGTAGTGTAGTGAAAATAATCTTCAATAATTCATGGAACGTAGTGTAGTAAAACATCTATTTTAAATTAACTTTGGCGGTGTAGCTCAGCTGGCTAGAGCGTACGGTTCATACCCGTGAGGTCGGGGGTTCGATCCCCTCCGCCGCTACCATAATAGTTTTATTTCTTTGGAGGTATACCCAAGTCTGGCTGAAGGGATCGGTCTTGAAAACCGACAGGCGGGTCAAACCGCGCGGGGGTTCGAATCCCTCTACCTCCTCCATCTTAAGTAAACTCTTGAAAAAACTCTGGTCCCGTGGTGTAGCGGTTAACATGCCTGCCTGTCACGCAGGAGATCGCCGGTTCGATCCCGGTCGGGACCGCCATCTATACATAATTGAATAGCAATACAATGGCTCAGTAGCTCAGTCGGTAGAGCAAAGGACTGAAAATCCTTGTGTCGGCGGTTCGATTCCGTCCTGAGCCATCTTTCTTTTTTGAAGGGGTATAGTTTAAAGGTAGAACAAAGGTCTCCAAAACCTTCGGTGTGGGTTCGATTCCTACTACCCCTGTCAAATAACATGGCGGTTGTGGCGAAGTGGTTAACGCATCGGATTGTGGTTCCGACATTCGTGGGTTCGATTCCCATCAGTCGCCCCATTATATGCAATTTCTTCATTGGGCTATAGCCAAGCGGTAAGGCAACGGACTTTGACTCCGTCATGCGTTGGTTCGAATCCAGCTAGCCCAGTACGAAAAGCGGAGCCGACTGTTTTGGTCCGACAAGCGCTGGAGGGGCACCTGCGGAAGTCATAAGACTTCAAAGGGGCACCGAAGCGACCTCGAGGACCAAGGAGGCGCAGCTGGACAATATAATATGCGGGTGTAGTTTAATGGTAAAACCTCAGCCTTCCAAGCTGATGTCGTGAGTTCGATTCTCATCACCCGCTCCATAAATACATATAACCTTGTTTCCAACACTAGAGTTGTTTCAAAAAATGAAGCAGCCCTAGTGTTTTTTATTTTTTAAGAAATTGTTTTTATAAAGAAAGGACAGGTGCATAGCACCTATCCTTTTACCAATCTTGTGTATTTTCAAGTAAATGATCGATTTCAATTGTTGTGATGAATGAAAATCCTTCATCTTCAGTAAGGTCGCGAGTGGATTCTAACAATTCATCGATATCAGCTTTTATTAATCGCATAGTTATATACTCCTCTCGTTTATGTACGTTATTAACCATACCCTATTTTCTGGTCTACTAAACTTTTCGATGCGAAGTTCTTCTTTATGGGGGTAAGAAGAAATAAATTATTAATTTCTTTCCCTTATCATGTTATGAATAAAATATGACCAAACTATTACTTAGCTATTAATAAAATAGGAAGAATCTCATTTTTAGTTGAAAAATAGTTATAAATACATTTAAATTAAGGTCGAGAGATGTAGGGGGAGTTGAGATAAATGAAAGTATTAGTGATAGAAGATAATGAGAGTGTATGCTCAATGATTGATATGTTTTTTTCTAAAGAGGGAATCAAAGGGACGTATATCCACGATGGTTTAGAAGGCCTTAACACGTTTAAATCAGGTGAATGGGACTTGGTTATTATTGACTGGATGCTTCCGAGTATGGATGGTGTTATGATATGCCGAAAAATCCGAGAAGAAGGCTATTCGGTTCCCATTATTATGTTAACTGCAAAGGATACAGAGTCAGACCAAGTGCTAGGACTTGAAATGGGAGCTGATGATTATGTAACAAAACCGTTCAGTCCACTTGCTTTAATGGCAAGAATCAAGGCGATTAGTCGTCGTATGCAAAGTAATGATCTAGTAAAAGTTGATAAAGGGATGCTCCAAACAAAACATTTTAAAATTAGTAAAGATACAAGAGAAGTGTTTTTAGATGATCAGCCAGTGTTAAATTTAACACCGAAGGAATTTGAACTTCTTTACTACTTCGCACAGCATCCAAAGCAGGTCTTTACAAGGGAACAGCTTCTTGAGCGAGTATGGGGATACCAATTTTATGGCGATGAGCGAACAGTAGATGTTCATATTAAAAGATTAAGAAAGAAGATAGGAACCGATTCTCAGCCATTCTTCCATACTGTCTGGGGTGTAGGCTACAAGTTTGATGAAGTGGTGCAAGGAAATGAAAATTAAATATTTGTACCAGCAGCTTATAAGTCACATAAGTGTGCTAGTAGTTGCTTTTTTAATATTAAGCTTAGTGTTCTCTCATTACGTAGAAGGGCTTGTGTATAAAAATAAGGTGGATGAACTTGAATCATACGGTGAAAATATCTTGCGTGACATTACAGAGGGGAATCTTTCCTCCGACCGAATTGTAAATGAGTATATGACCGTATTAGGTGGACGGAATATTAGCTTTTCTATCTTTGATGAGAAAGGAGCAGTCATATTTCCCGCCGATAAGCACGGGGGAGATTTAAGGTTAGTGGATGAAGTACTTGAACAAATTTCGAGCGGAGAGACTCTAATTGTTAAAAATAGGACGAAACGCTCGGATCAGGAAGTAACACTTGTTGCTATTCCTTATATAGTAAATGGACAATTAGCAGGAGGAATCTTGCTTACTGCCCCAATTAGCGGTTCAAGAGAAATGATCAGTCAAATTAATCAATATTTATTTTATACTGTTCTCATCGCTTTAGTGGTTGCTGTTTTACTAAGCTTGATTTTATCAAGAATACATGTTCATCGAATTAAACGAATTCAAGCGGCAACATCATCCGTTGCTGCTGGGAATTACACAGTAAAGCTACCTTCTTCAACATTTGACGAAATAGGGGAACTGGCCGAGGACTTTAATTCAATGGTGATGCGATTAAATGCCTCGAAGGAAGAAATTGAAAGCTTGGAAAATCGCCGTCGTAATTTTATGTCAGATGTATCGCATGAACTTAGAACACCGCTTACAACGATCAGCGGAGTAATTGAAGGACTTAAAAATAATATGATTGCAGAAGAAGAAAAAGAGAAAGGAATTCAACTAGTAAGTAAAGAGACAAAGCGTCTGATTCGCCTGGTAAATGAAAATCTAGATTATGATAAAATCCGCTCAAATCAGATCAAGCTTACTAAAGAAGAGATTCCATTGGATGAGTTATTTGAAATCATCCAAGAGCAATTATCTCTTCAAGCAGAGGAAAAAGGGAACTCTATTCACATAGAGGTAGAGGAAGGTATGTCCATTTATGCGGATTATGATCGTCTTGTGCAAATTCTCATTAATATAACCAAAAATAGCATTCAGTTTACTTCAAATGGAAGTATCTATTTGCGAGGGAAGAATGGAATAAGGGAAACCATTATTGAAATTGAAGATACGGGAATAGGAATCGATCCGATGGAGATTGAGAAAATATGGCATCGTTTTTATAAAGCTGAAATCTCGCGTACATCAAATCCATTTGGAGAGTTTGGGTTAGGCTTGTCGATTGTCAAACAGCTCGTACAGCTTCATAGTGGAAAGATCGAAGTAACGAGTGATAAAGGAAAAGGAACCATATTTACGATTCGTTTTCCCTCAGAATGATTCTAGCAAAAAATAAGCCGCATTAGCGGTTTATTTTTTTTTGCTGAATAAACATAATCTTTCCCTATTATTTCTAACTCTATTAAAGGTTTGTTAATTATTTGTTCATAAATGGGGTCTATGATGTAACTATGAAGCAAGACATAAAGGAGGAGCTTAGGATGAGCGATTTTAATCAATTCCCATCACAATTAGAAACTTCACAAGAATATCATACAGAACCTGTTAAGAAGAAAAAGAAAGGAAGGAAGGTGCAAAGCTTTTTATCAATGGTGGCTGCTGGGGTTGTAGGATCTATGCTTACCATCGTAGCTATTCCTAATATAGACACACTTCAAAATCTCTCTGAGAAGATAAGTGGAGTTACTGGAGAGCAAAACTCCGCTGTGTCTAGTTCAAATGAAAATAATGAGGCAGCAGCTGTAGTGACAACTGCTACATCTACAACTAAAAATTCTGATGATATTGCAGTTGTAGATATGGTTGAAGCATCCTCAAAAGCGATTGTAGGGATTGTCAACTTACAAGAACAAACTAGTCGTTATTCTACTGACACATCAGCTGTTGAGGCAGGGTCAGGGTCAGGTGTCATTTTTAAAGTAACAGGTAATGAGGCTTATATTGTTACAAACAATCACGTGATCGAAGGGGCAAGTGAAATTGAGGTTTCGCTTTATAACGGAGAGAAAGCAAGTGCACAACTAATTGGGGCAGATGCTCTAACTGATTTAGCTGTATTAAAAATTGATTCCAAAGATGTTGAAGGCACACTTGAATTCGGAGATTCTTCCACATTACGTGCTGGAGAAGAGGTACTTGCTATAGGAAATCCACTTGGTCTTGAATTTTCACGTACGGTAACTCAAGGGATTGTAAGTGCAACGGATCGGACGATAGCTGTTACGACTTCTGCAGGAGAATGGGAGCTGAATGTAATCCAGACGGATGCAGCCATTAATCCTGGAAATAGTGGTGGAGCTTTACTCAATTCAAGTGGGCAGGTAATAGGAATTAACTCACTTAAGATCTCAGAGGATGGAGTTGAGGGATTAGGATTCGCGATTCCAAGTAATGACGTAGTACCAATCGTAAACCAACTTATTGAATCTGGCCAAATCACCCGTCCTTATATGGGAGTGAGCTTAGCTGGTCTAGAGGAACTTCCCCAAATGTATCTTCAGGAAGTGCCAGAAACAGTAACAGAAGGTGCAATGGTGATGCAAATCGATTCTAGCTCAGCTGCCGCGAAAGCAGGTTTAGCAGTAGGTGATGTAATCGTTAGTATCGATGACGTGAAGGTAACCAATTCAAATGATTTACGTAAGTATTTATACAATGATCTATCTGTGGGTGATGAAATAACCTTAAAGGTATATAGCAAGGGACAAGAAAAAACGGTCACGATGACTTTAACAGATCAGCAAGCGACAAGTTAATCAAATCTTCGGAGGGATTAGAAATGGACGTTAAAAACAAGATTTTAAATAAACAGGGCATCCAGTTTTACTTGAAGGGAGGTGAATTCATTTGAACAAGGCGGTAAAGTGGACGATAATCGTAGCACCGATCGTCGTTCTAGTGATTGTCATTGTTAGTATGTTTAGTATACCAACCATGACCGTTCAAGCTCAGGGGTTTCATGGAATGAAAGGTGGAGGCGTTCATGGTTTTCATCAAAGAGGTATGATGGTGAACCACTCCTTCTTCTTATTACCATTCTTACTAGGTGTATTGGCAAAGGTTGGCCTAGTGATAGCTGGTTGGATGCTTTGGGTTAGAGGAAAGAGCAATGGAATGAAACTTACTGGTGGAATCTTACTAGCACTAGGAATACTTGCTCTATTACCTACTATTCTAGCCATTCCACTTCTTATTTTATTAGGTTACTTACTTTATAAGGGTGCAGTAATGAAAGACACAAATGTTCAAGAATTAATGACGGGAGAAGATTTAGTTGTACCGTCCTATACAAATAGAGATTTCCTTGATGAGTGGGAAAACAAAGTACGTAGGGAGGAAAAGTAAAAATGGGGATTTTTAAACGAATAAAAGATATCGCAACAGCAGATTTTAATGATGCTTTGGATCGATTAGAGGATCCAATTAGTATGCTCAAACAATATTTAAGAGAACTTGAGGGAGAGATTGGAAAAGCACAAAAGGCTCTCGCTCAGCAGCTGTATATTGAAAAGAAGTTTGAAGCAGTCATTGAATCAACGATTGACAGAGTCCAAAAAAGAGCAAGACAAGCTGAGTTAGCAGTCGAAAGAGGAGAAGATCAGATTGCTAGACTAGCGATAGAGGACAAGCTTCAACAAGAGAAAAAATTAAGATTGTATGAAGGACAGTACCACACAATTAAAAATCAAACGAATTTATTGTACGACGAACTCGATAAACTTAAAGAAAAATACGACGAATTACAGGATCGTAAACTGTTGCTCGTTTCTAGAATGACAGCGGCAAAGGTATCAAACGATATCTCACAAGTTCTTTCTTCGATTAATCCGGACCGAGCGGTAAAGGGGTTCATAAGAGTAGAGGAAGAGATACTTAAACTTGAAGCAAAGTCACAAGCAAATCAATATTTCAAAAAAGCGAATGCGGGAAGAATTGAGAATGTTCTTGGAACATATTCACATGAAGATGTAGAGAAGGAATTGGAGAAGCTAAAATCTTCAAGACTAGAAACTGTATAATTTGGGAGAGGGAGACGAGCTAATCGTCTCTTTTTCTTTTTCATAACTCTTTCATTGCTTGTTAATAGTTTTGTCACATTTACAGGTTAGTATTAGGAAGAGAAAACAAAGGAGAGGACAATTACAAAATGAAGGAAAAATTACTTAGGAAGAAGTTAGTAATAACAATAGTAACAGCATTAGTCGGACTAGCTATTATCGCTGGTATTCTCTTATCAACAAAAGATAGTGTAGTAGCAACGGTAGGAGATGCGTCCATCTCAGAAGATGAACTCCAACAGACTTTGTTAGATCAGTATGGAGCAGATGCACTTGATGTGTTAATTACAAACAAATTAATTGAGCTTGAAGCGGATAAACAAAAGATTACGGTATCAGATGAAGAAGTTGAAGAGGAACTTGCCACATTGGCTGAATCATATGGCGGTGAAACTGCTCTTGAAGAGGCAGTTGTAGCGACTGGAATGACAATGGACGATGTTCGAGACGATATTATTAATTATATTAAAACCGAGAAACTGATTGAGCCAAGAATTGAAATTACAGATGAAGAGTTACAAACATATTTTGATGAAAATAAGGATACTTTTGCTACAGCTGAACAAGTACAAGCAAGCCATATTTTAGTTGCTGATGAAGCAACTGCTAACGAAGTCAAAAGTAAACTAGATGCAGGGGAAGACTTTAGCGAATTAGCTAAAGAATATTCAACAGATACAACAACAGCAGAATCTGGTGGGGACTTAGGATACTTTAGCAGTGGTGATATGGTAGCAGAGTTTGAAGAGGTTGCATTTGCACTTGGTGTGGATGAGATTAGTGCTCCTGTAAAAACGGAGTATGGTTACCATATAATTAAAGTTGTCGATCATCAGGAAGCGAAGGAAGCTAATTTCGAAGATAGTAAGGAAGAGATTACAGATACCTTGATGAATGATAAGATGTCTACAGAATATACAGTATGGTTAGAAGAGCTTAAAGAAGAGTATGAAATTACTAACAATCTAGAAGCATAAAAAGAACCCTCGATTGATTGTTCAATCGAGGGTTCTTCATATTAGAAACTAACTGACTGTTTAGAAATCATTTCTTCGGATGAGTTTGGGACAGCTGGAAGTGGGGTATCAATTAAAGAATGCTTTGTTACATTCTTTGAAACTTCTACATATTTCATATGATGTTCTTCCATCTCAATAATTTTGAAGGTGTAGTTTTCAAGTGTAATTTCGTCGCCTTCTCTTGCCTCATAATTCTCAGTTAAGATCCAACCACCAATCGTATCCACATCTTCATCATCAATATTTAATCCTAATAGATCATTTACTTCACTAACAAGCATTTTTGCATCAATAATATAGTGATCTTCCTGAAGCTTTCGTATCATTGGAATTTCATCCATATCAAACTCATCACGAATTTCACCAACTATTTCTTCTATGATGTCTTCCACTGTAACTAGACCAGAAGTACCGCCATATTCATCCATAAGAATAGCCATATG
The DNA here is from genome assembly GCF_003586445.1 of Bacillus sp. Y1. Lineage (NCBI taxonomy): Bacteria > Bacillati > Bacillota > Bacilli > Caryophanales > Bacillaceae > Bacillus > Bacillus sp. Y1. The sequence continues at coordinate 1,162,949 of NZ_CP030028.1, forward strand.
GATTCGTTCCTTTTGCATTTTAACTAATAAGTCATGGATAGGAACCGTATCTATAACGCGGATAATAGGTCTTGTATAAATTTCAAGTGTCTTCGTTAAGAGTGTTCGGTTTTGTATGAGCTCAGTCATGATTTCTTTTATATTTACCATTCCTATAATATGGTCCTTGTCACCGTCTATAATAGGGTAACGAGTAAACTTTTCTTCGTTAACAACTTGAAGAAATTCCTCTAACGTATTGTCCTTTGATAGGGTAACGATTTCGCGTCTAGGAACCATAATTTCCTTGGCAATTCGGTTATCGAATTCAAATATTTTGTTTACATATTTAAACTCTGATTGGTTTATCTCACCACTTTTATAGCTCTCAGAAAGTATTAATCGCAGCTCTTCTTCAGAATGTGCTAAGTCATTTATGGAAGCCGGTTTTAGCCCAAATATTTTTGTTAATATTTTTGTTGTTCCATTTAGTACAAAAATGAAAGGGAACATTAGTCGGTAAAACCAGATGAGTGGACGCGCAGTAAAGAGCGTCATTTTCTCTGCTTTTTGCAGTGCCATCGTTTTTGGAGCTATTTTTCCAAATAACACATGAAGGAATGTAATAGCCAAGAAACCTATTCCGAAAGAAAGAAAGGATACTATTGTTTCTGTTCCGTTCATTTGCTGGAAAATAGGACGCAATACGATTTCAATGGGTTCAATTGCTAACCACCCTAGTCCTAGAGTTGTCATAGTAATACCAAGTTGGCAAGCAGACAAGTAATTGTCTAGGTTAGCATTAACCCTTTTTGCAGAAATAGCACTTTTTTTGCCTTCCTCAATGAGCTGGTCGAGCCGTGCGACTCGCACCTTTACAATAGCATATTCCGAAACCACAAAAAATGCCGTCAAAGCAATTAAAATGGCTATTAAAACCAAGTTTAATATGTCCAATAAGTTTCCTTATCTCGCTTAATAAACGAGTAAGGAGTCACCTCCCAGTTAATTCGAAAATTTTACTAACCTATGAAACTCGGGTAAAAACTTCATCAGCCATTCGCTCTCCATTGTTAACTCTTCAGAGAGAACTTTCGTTTGCTGACCATCTAGATTTTCAATTAATGGGATGAGTACAGAAATATCGTGCTGTAGCTGCTTCATTTGTTGACCAATGGAGTGAATATGCCTTTCCATTTCTCCCTGTTTCACGTCTTTTTGCTTTTTCATTTCTAGTTTTCTCTTAATCTCTTCTAAAGGGATATGCATTTCTTTACATTCCTCAATGAAATGTAGAGCTTCTAAGGCTTCATCATTGTAAAGTCTGTAATTTCCCTTTGAACGATCGGCATGCAGTAACCCTAAATTTGTGTAGTAGTCAATCGTTCTTCTTGAAACTTTTGCGATTGAAGCTAGCTCCCCAATTCGGTAAAATACCCCATTGTACCACCTCTGCTTATGAATTGTTTAATATAAATAATTATAATTATACGAAAGGAAAAACTGTACAGTCAAACGTTACGGTTAGATAAAAAATGGTATTATCCATATTTTATGATGAATTTAATATATTATGAAGGTTCTTGGGGGAATTGTTAGAAAAATGAAAAAAGCCTCTTTACTCAGAGGCTTCTGTAAGAGAAGGAATGGGCATCGTCATTCTAAAAATGGTTTTTTCCGTACTTGATTCACATATAAGACGACCTTTATGTTTTTCAATAATTTCTCTACATACGAAAAGTCCAAGGCCAGTTCCGAGTGTTTTAGTAGTGACAAATGGCTCGAAAATTGATTTTAACATCTGGTCTGGAATCATTGGTCCGTTATTTGATATTTCGATAACAACATGCTTATTGTGTGAAAGAGAACAAATGATCTCTATTATTGGGTCTTCACGGTATTGTGTTAATACATCAATTGCATTAAATATAATGTTGATTAGAACCTGTCTAATTTCATCCACGTATCCGAATAAATTAACATGGTCAAAAGTTTCTCTTATAACCTTTACTTTTGAGTCGAGTATGCTTGGATATAAGAATATGAGTACTTCATCAATAAGTTCATTTAATGAAAATGAACTTTTTTCTTTACCAATTAGCTCTTTCTTCGAGAGAAGTAAGAATTGAGAAATACGGAAGTTAAGCTGCTCTAATTCACTTGAAATAATATCTAAGTATTTAATTGATGGATCTTCGGCTTTTAATAATTGAATAAAACCTTGAACCGAAGTTAAGGGGTTTCGAAATTCATGAATAAAACTTGAGGTCATCTGTCCAAGTAGTGTTAGCCTATCTTTGTGTGTAGAATCGATAAATTGAGTCTTTTCTTCAATAATTTTATTTTTCTCCTCTGTAAAGTAAGAAACGGAGTAAAGTAGAAACTTATCGAAGAATGAATCGATGCTCTTTATGGATTCTTGGATTTCTTCTTTTGTAAATTCAGTTTCAAGTAAATGGTGATAGATAATCGAACGGCCGATATTGACATTATAAACAAATGTCCCAATGTTGATAGAATCATTTACTCGTTGTTCAGCAATTACTAACGAAAATTCTTCAATGAACTTTTCAAAGTCTAGACCTTCTATATCAAGACCATCTAGAATCATTTGAAATAATGAAAAATCATTCGTATTAATTTCAAATTTATATGGATCTTCTGTTGATATCAGGATTTCTTTTTCCCATAAAGAGACTAATAAATTCTTTGATTTTGAGAGATAATCAATTAATTTCTCCCTGGTTGCTTGTAGCATAGATTGTCACTCACCCTTATATTCTTTCTCTCTCTTTATTAGTTAATAAGGATATATTCGAGGATTTTAGGTGGAATCCTCTTTCGAAAAATGAGAAAGATAGAAATCATACGTAAGTCTTATTAATTGTAAAAAAAATCCATTTTCAAAACATCTTTGAGCATGAGTAAGTTATTGTGACATTTCACACAGCGACCCAAAAGTAAACGTGCTATAAATAAAGATAATCATTCTCAATTAGATTCATTGTAAGAAAAACAATAAGTATATGGGTGATAAATATGTTAGTAGCATTAAAAGCGGGGGAAAAAGCCGTTATTAAGGATATATCTGGCGCCAATGCTTTAGTCAGGCGCAGATTATTAGATTTAGGTATAACAGAGGGCTCGATTGTCTGTATAAAATGCATTTTGCCGTTTGGGGGACCTGTCATGCTCGAATCATGCGGACAGTGCGTAGGAATTAGGAGAAACGAGGCAAGTTGCATTGAGGTGGAAAAAGGATAATGGAAATTGCTTTATTTGGAAATCCGAATACTGGAAAGACGTCACTTTTCAACAGCTTAACAGGTTCGTATGAGTATATAGGGAACTGGAGTGGAGTGACAGTTGAGAAAAAGATTGGTGCCTTTAAGCAAAAAGAAGCAAGGTTAATTGATTTACCAGGAATCTACTCCTTAAACCCTCTATCTAAGGATGAAGGTGTTGTTACCCAATTTGTTCTTCATGAATCATACGATAAAATCCTAAATATTATTGATGCTTCACAAATTGAAAGGAACTTACATCTTACTCTCCAATTATTAGAGCTAGGTAAGCCTATTGTTATTGGGGTGAATATGGTTGATGTAGCTAGCAAACGAGGAATTGAAGTACATACCGAGAAGCTTGAAAAAATATTAGGTATCCCCGTAACTTCTGTAATCGCACGAAGTGGCAAAGGTTGTGATGTGCTTGCAGAGATGGCAACGGATTCCTCCAATGTAGGTTCGGATAAAAGCCTCATAAACTATGGGAAGGAAATTGAAGAAACGATACTACATATCTCACAATTAATTGAAGAGAAAACAAAGATATCCTCACGCTGGCTTACACTTCAGCTGTTAGAAGGAAATGAGTATGTAAAGAAGTATTTGAATGATCTTGTTGGAGAAGAAAAAATTAATCAGATCATTGAAAAAGTTGAACAAAATATTTTTCAAGTATCTGCTAAAACGGTAGAGACATTTATATATCAAACTAGAAGAGAAGTTATCACATCTATAGCCGAAAAGGTTACCGTAAAAAGAAAAGACATACACCCACCATTTTCAGAGAAAATGGATGCTTTGGTTACTAATAAGTGGTTAGGAATTCCTATTTTCCTTAGCCTGATGTATGTGATGTTTATGCTTACGTTTGACTGGCTTGGCTTTCCACTATCTGATTTACTTGATGCGTTTATTACTGGTCCTCTAACAAATTTAATTGAAGGATTACTTGGATTAGTGGGGGCTTCTAAATTTATACATGCTATTGTTCTTGACGGTATTATTGCAGGAGTGGGTGGGGTTCTTGTTTTTGTACCACAAATTTTCATTCTGTTTTTCTTTATTTCCTTACTGGAGGATTCAGGCTATATGGCTAGAGTAGCATTAGTCATGGATCGGATGATGGAGTTGGTTGGTTTAAATGGAAAGGCATTTATTCCAATGATGATTGGATTTGGTTGTAATGTTCCAGGAGTCATGGCAGCCCGTACGATAGAAACTCCGAAGGAAAGATTGCTTACCATATTGTTAATTCCTCTTATGTCATGTTCGGCTCGACTTCCTGTATATGCCTTGTTTGTAGGAGCTTTCTTTGTAGAGCATAAAGCTTTTATTGTCTTTTCTCTATATGTTATCGGGATTATCGTTGCTCTGGTTGTCGCAAAGGTTTTTTCTAAAACACTATTAAATGGAGAGACCTCACTATTCGTCATTGAGCTTCCTCCTTATCGACTCCCTCAATTCCAGACACTATGGAGAAGTACATGGGATAAAGGCAAAGGTTTTATCCGTAAGGCTGGTACTTTTATATTTGCAGGTTCTGTCCTTATTTGGCTTTTATCATATGCTGGTCCAGCAGGAGTAAATGTAAATATGGATGATAGTTTTTTAGCAATGATCGGAGGGGTATTTGCACCCCTATTTACTCCAATTGGCTTTGGTTCTTGGCAAGCGGGAGCCTCCTTGTTAACGGGCTTTTTAGCAAAGGAAGCAATTATATCAACGATGAATATCATTTACTTCGTTCCTGATGAATCTAGTCTACAAGGTTTACTAGCAACATCTTATTCACCTTTAGCTGCCTATAGTTTTATGTTATTTATTTTATTGTATATCCCTTGCTTGGCAACTGTAGCAACAATAAGAAAAGAAACTGCTTCAAGAAAATGGACAATTATTTCAATTGTTTATGCCTTTGTCGTAGCCTATGTTTTATGTTTACTTGTCTACCAAGTTGGGAAACTATTAGGATTTTCATGAAAATGAGGTGGGATCATGTTGGCGAATATTCTATTAGGTAGCATTATTTTTGGTTATGCAGGCTTTTCTTTTTATAAGCATATTCAAAAATCAAGACAAGGGAAATGTGCCGCGTGTGCGGTCAAGAATGCTTGTAAAAGTGAAGCCGTATGTACTAGTCAAGTTGCTGATAATAAATAAATGTATAAACTGCTGTTCATCAGGATAGCAGTTTATTATTGGAATATTTTCCATTGTTGCTTTATAATAAGTGGAGGATGTGTAAAATTACACCAATTCATTTTAAAGGACTGAATGGATTTGACTAGAGACGAGATAATATCGAAGGTATCGGAGAAAATGAGGTTAATCCGGACGGAAGCAGGATACACACAGGATAAAATGGGTGAAGTCATCGGTCTTTCGAAAAAGACGCTCGTACAAATTGAAAAAGGTAGGATGGATGCAAACTGGCAGACCGTTGTTACCATTTGTGCTCTATTTCGTGAAACAGAAACCATTCAATATTTATTTGGTAGTGACCCATTAGAAGTGCTTGAGACTGTGGCGAGAGATGGGATTGATTACCGAAAAGAAAAAACATTGGGTGGAAAGCTATGGTGGCGTGAAATTGACAGAAAAAAGGGGATTATTCTACAGCAGAATGTCTTAAGTCAACACTATCGTATTCTTGATGATGAGTACTTCCGCATTTTCAGCAGCTTCGAAGAACATGCGTCCAGAGAACGTTTTGAAGAGCTTGTGAATGAAATAAAGGAGTAAGAACAAAAAGCTACCGGGTTTCCAATAAGGGATACTTAGTAGCTTTTTTTCATGAGATATTTGGAATAAAGTTAGTTGCCACTTTCATCATTTGAGTTGTAGCGGGTGTTGAAAAGAAATTGATTTGGAGACATGATTGAGCGTCTGGTCGTTCTCAAAAATAGATTTGATCTTATTTAGAAATAAATGATTCCTTTGTCCATCAACAACTACTAGCAACTTACTCCCCCTTTTTATTGTTAAAAAGAATGTCACTAGCTTTGTTATGTGTAAGCCTGAAACTGAATGATGATTATGATAAAAAGTGACCATGCCATTGAATTTCTTTGCTAATGTATAAAGTTCCATTATCTCTTTCATCATTATTCGGTGGGTATAACAAATCGTTATAGACGATGTTTCATTCATGGATAGCACTCCTTTACCCGAGTTATTTTTATCAATTATTACCCCTTCTTCCCCATAATGAAACATGTTTGTTAGGAAATATACTGAGAATTCAATCTCTTCCGTCTAGAGGCGGAGGAAAATCCCATCAAAGGTCTGTTTTGAGAAAAAACAATGCAAAGTAAACTAAAGGTATCAAAGGGAGTTAGGGGTAGAATAAATGAAAAAATTTATTGTTGTTTTTCAAAACAAAAATTTCACCAAGCTTTTTTTAGCGAACTTCACCTCACAAATGGGTAGTACGATTGGACTTACTGCTTTTATGTTTTTTTTATTGGATCGTTTTTCCGACCAGCCTATGTACGCATCTATAACAGAGTTAATGTATTCACTCCCAACACTAGCTGTTTTTTTCCTAGTCGGCGTATTTGCAGATCGAATGGATAGACAAAAGATTGCTTTTAGCTGTGACTGGATAAGTGCTGTACTTTCCATAATATTTTTAGGGACATTAATAATTGGTTCGATGCCACTGATCTTCTTTGTTCTCTTTTTAAGAAGTGCCGTTCAAAAATTCTTTTTTCCCGCCGAGCATTCGATGGTTCAAGGAATTCTTAAGCAGGATGATTACACAACTGCTGCTGGTTTAAATCAATTGGTCATGAGTTTATTTATGCTATTTGGTAATGGGTTAGGGGTATTAGCCTATTGGACGGTAGGGATTTACGGGGCAATCCTTATCGATACCATTACGTTCATGATAAGTGCTCTTCTTATCCGTTCTTGCCAGATTCAAGAGAGTGTAAGAATGCCAAATGGAAAGCATCGATTAAAAGATTTAAATATTTCTACTGTATTTGTTGATTTCAAGGATTCAATGAAATATATACTACAGCACGGCCTCCTAAGAACACTGTTGATTGGATTTATTGTGTTTGGTGTTGTAAACGGTGGTTTTAGTGTAATGCCTGTTTTTATCTTAAAATATAAGCTTGCACCGGAGAATTACGAACAATTTTCAATTATTATCGGAATCATGTTTGGAACAGGAGCTTTACTAGGAAGTGTCGTTGCATCGGTTTTAAGTGAAAAACTAAAACTTCATCAGCTTATTATTATGGGGCTTATTATTACCGGTAGTTTTGTCATCCTTTCATCACTTGTTACGTCCCTTGTCTTATTCTTTGTTTTAGTGTTTATTGCGGCTCTAGGCTTGCCACTTGTTAATATTGGAATCGGAGGATGGATGCCAAGTATTGTGGACCCTAAAATGATGGGGAGAGTTCAAGGGTGGATTTCACCATTAATGATGCTTTCTCAATCGCTAACTTTGGGATTTATCGCTTATAGTTTTCCAGCATTATTAAAAGTGGAGATGCTTTATTGGATCGTCGGAGGATGCTTGATGTTAGTGGGAGTATTTTATGCCATTGCTCTTCCAAAATACAGTCGGAATCTCCAACCAAAATCCAAGCCATTGACGGTTTCTTAGTAAAGGTGAAAGCATACCAATATTGAGTAAATTCAATTGACTTTATTGTGTTTTGATGATAATGTAACAAATATGGAAAATAATGAAAGGATAGGAGGTTACGATCATGAGAGTAAGAGATTTACACATTCACTTAACTGAATATGAGAGCGTAACCATTTATAATCCTTGTCCTTAAATGAGCACAGTTAACTATTTTATCAATGGCACAGGTTACGTATGAGTAGCTTGTGCTTTTTTGTCGCCTTTTGACATATCGCATAGGATGCGGTATGTCTTTTTTGTCTTGTAAAAGAGGTAGCATTGGGAATATCCCATTACTATAAAAAATTCTAGGAGGAAGTAACAATGCAAACATTACGTGTAGAAAGATTATTGGTATCACCCGTGGAGCTTGAGAGTGGTTAGTTATACATGACGGAAAGAAAAGAGAGGAGACTACCAAGATGTTCTCTATTTTAGGAAAATTGAGTTGGTTCTTTAAAGAAAATTGGAAACGCTATACTGTTGCGATAACACTCCTTATTTTTATTGGATTTGTTGATGTTATTCCACCAAAACTTGTTGGAATGGTTATTGATGATATTCATATGGGAGTAATAAGTAAGGAAAAAATTGTGCAGTACTTATTAGCTTTTTTTGTTCTGACAGTTGTATCCTATGGAGTCACATATATTTGGATGTACCAGCTGTTTGGTGGGGCTTTTCTTATTGAAAGAAAACTGCGCTCACAATTTATGAGGCATCTTTTTAAAATGACACCAACGTTCTTTGAAAAAAATCGAACGGGAGATTTAATGGCCCGTGCAACAAATGATCTAAAGGCTATTTCTACAACTGCTGGATTTGGTATTTTAACACTGGTAGATTCCACAGCCTTTATGCTTACAATCGTTGCGATGATGACGATCTTTATTAGTTGGGAACTTACTCTTGCAGCAGTCCTACCGTTGCCAATCATGGCTGTTCTCATCAATTATTATGGCAATACCATTCATAAAAAGTTTATGTCAGCACAGGATGCATTTGGTGAACTTAATGATCGTGTTCTCGAGTCGGTTTCAGGAGTAAGAGTGATTCGCGCCTATGTTCAAGAACGTGAAGATCAAGAACGATTTCACAATATGACTGAGGATGTTTATAAAAAGAATGTGGCTGTTGCAAAAATAGATTCTTTGTTTAATCCAACGATCAAGGTTTTAGTTGGACTAAGTTATGTTATTGGATTAGGTTTTGGTTCATACTTAGTGTTCCATAATCGACTCACGTTAGGGGAACTTGTTTCGTTTAATGTATATTTAGGTATGCTTGTTTGGCCAATGTTTGCTATTGGAGAGCTTATCAATATTATGCAAAGAGGAAATGCTTCACTAGACCGCGTACAAGAAACATTATCCTACCAGCCTGATGTATCGGATCCATTGAATCCAAAATCGGATAATAATCCGGAGCAGATTATGTTCAAGGAATTTTCATTTCGATATCCATCCTCTAACGTAGATAACCTAAGTAAAATCAACGTAGATTTGAAGCGAGGGGAGACATTGGGGATTGTTGGTAAAACAGGAAGTGGAAAAACAACCTTTATTAAACAGCTATTAAGAGAATATCCGTTAGGGGTAGGAGCATTAACTATTTCTAATGTAGAGTTAAATGAGCATACGTTAGAGACAACTAGAGGATGGATTGGGTACGTTCCACAAGATCACGTCCTGTTTTCAAAGACGGTAAAAGAAAATATTCTTTTTGGACGACTGGACGCTACTGATGCTGATTTGGTTAAAGCTATCGAGTTAGCGGATTTCCAGAAGGATATTGAGATGCTTCCAGAAGGTCTAGAAACACTTGTTGGGGAAAAAGGTGTTGCTTTATCTGGGGGACAAAAACAAAGAATTTCGATAGCAAGAGCATTAATTAAGAATCCTGAAATTCTTATTTTAGACGATTCTCTTTCAGCCGTTGATGCAAAAACAGAAAAGAAAATCATCGAAAATATACGAAGTGAACGAAGTGGAAAGACAACTATTATAACGACCCATCGAATGTCTGCAGTCCAGCACGCGGACCGTATTCTCGTGTTAGATGAAGGGATCATTGTTGAGGAAGGAACCCATGAAGAACTTATGGAACGGAACGGCTGGTATCGAGAGCAATATGATAGACAACAGGTTCAAACCTCATCTGAAGTGGAGGTGAGTGTATGACGACTGGTAAACGCCTCGTACAATACGCTTTGCATTATAAAAAAATCATAATTGCAGCACTTATGATGCTTTCTGTTGCGGTTACCGCTGACCTTGCGGGACCATTCATAGCCAAGCGAATGATTGATCAACACATATTAGGGATTGAGTCGACTTGGTATCAAACGAATGGAACGAAGGACTCAGTCGAATACAAAGGGAATTATTATAAACGTGAGACATATATTGAGGATGATGAGGTGAAGGTAGAAGAAGCAACTATCCTACAAGTCAATCGTTCCTTTGTCTTTGTTGAGGAGGCTACTCCCTTTGACGGGGAAAGAAGCTTTAAAAATGGCGTCCTAACTATTACAAAGGGAGACGAGATTGAAACCTTCGAAGGAACAAAGCTTTCAACCGAGGAGCTGGTAGCATTTTATCAGCCGGAAACCTCAAGAATTATTGGTTTATTATCACTGTACTTCGGACTGATCGTTATTGCAGCTATTTTTGAATACGGACAGCGTTTTTATTTGCAGATGTCTGCAAACCGGGTCATCCAAAAAATGCGTGAGGATGTATTTGGACAGATTCAAAAGCTTCCTATTCGATACTTTGATAATTTGCCAGCCGGTAAGGTTGTTGCGAGAATAACAAATGATACAGAAGCAATTCGAGAATTATATGTTACTGTACTATCAACCTTTTTTACCAGTGCGATTTACATTACGGGAATTTATATTGCTTTATTCATTCTCAATGTTAAGCTAGCGTTCATTTGTTTATTACTATTGCCCATTCTCTTTGTGTGGACACTTGTATATCGAAAATACGCATCAAAGTATAATCATAAAATACGTTCGAGAAATAGTGATATTAACGCAATTGTTAATGAATCCATTCAAGGGATGAATGTAATTCAAGCATTTAATCGAGAAAAGCAAACTCAGAAAGAATTTGAAAAACTAAATGAAGATCACTTTAAATTCCAAAACAAACTTTTAAGTCTCAATTCATTAACTTCACATAATTTAGTAAACGTACTAAGGAATGTGATATTTGTAGCTTTTATTTGGTATTTTGGGGGAGAAGCACTAAAGCCAAGTGCAGTAGTCTCGCTAGGAATGCTGTATGCGTTTGTTGATTATATAAATCGCCTTTTTAACCCTATTCAAGGGATTGTGAATCAGCTAGCCAATCTAGAACAAGCGCTCGTTGCGGCAGACCGTGTGTTTGAGTTATTAAAGGAAGAGGGAATCGATGTTAATGATCATCGGATGGAACGCTATAAGGGGAATGTAACTTTTGAGCATGTTTCTTTTGGATATAAAGAGAATGAATTTGTTTTAAAGGATATTCATTTTACTGCGGAGCACGGGGAAACTGTGGCGCTTGTAGGACATACCGGTTCAGGGAAAAGCTCAATTATCAATTTGCTTTTTAGGTTTTACGATTGTCAGAAAGGAAGTATTTTAGTTGATGGAACCGATCTAAAAAATATTCCCCATCAAACACTACGACAGCATATGGGAATCGTGTTGCAGGATCCTTTTCTATTCACTGGTACGATTGCTTCAAACGTTAGTCTCGATAATCCAGCTATTACTCGAGAAAAGGTTGAACAGGCACTTCGTGATGTAGGAGCTGATAGAGTATTTAAACATTTGGAAAAAGGCTTTGATGAACCGGTTATTGAAAAAGGCAGCACGTTATCAAGTGGACAGAGACAGCTTATTTCTTTTGCAAGAGCATTAGCATTCGATCCGGCTATTCTTATCTTGGATGAAGCAACATCTAGTATTGATACAGAGACAGAAATGATCATTCAAGAGGCAATGGATGTATTGAAAAAGGGAAGAACCACATTCATTATAGCTCACAGATTATCCACTATTCGAAATGCTGATCAAATACTTGTATTAGATAAAGGGTGTATCGTCGAAAAAGGGACGCATGATGAATTAATGGAACAAGAAGGAAAGTATTATCAAATGTATCAGCTTCAACAAGGAAGCAGCTTAGCGGGTTGATGTTCAAAGAACTTTCGAAATTTAGACATACAATTTTCTAATATTACGTCCAGTTGGTCCCCGAATTCGTGTTAATGTTAAAGCAAACATAGGCACGAAGGGGGACTTGAATATGGAAGAACTTTCAGTGACATTAGTTATTGCAAGTATTATGGTTTTAGGTTACTTTATTGGATTTACAATCATAAAAGAATCATAAAAACGGCCTTTTATTATGAAAGGCTGTTTTTTATTTGGGCATAATATGAAAGCCCTCTTCCGGAATGGAAGAGGGCTAAGCCATACCTTATTCAATTGTTGTACTATCTTAAGTTAAATTAGCGTTGGAAAGAACCGCTCATAGATTGTTGAGCCATAGATACTAAACGCTTAGTGATTTCTCCACCTACAGATCCGTTAGCACGTGAAGTAGTTTCGCCACCAAGGTTTACACCAAATTCGCTAGCGATCTCGTACTTCATTTGCTCTAATGCTTGCTCTGCTCCTGGTACTAATAGTTGGTTTGAAGAATTGTTGTTTGCCATGTTGAACACTCTCCTTCAGTTTTTTTGGTGGACTATTTTGGATTGAACCAAATTGATTTAGTAAATCAAGCTTTCAGCATAGTCCGTTATAAAAGTTTTTGTTGTTTGCGACTTGTTGTCGCTGTGTTTACTCAATATTATGGATGATTTTTTTGATCCTATTCGAAATAAACTGCAGGTAATGTTTTCCTGTTCATAATTTCTTTTTGCCTTACATGAACAGGTGATATGCTTCTCAAACTAATAAAAAAACAAAGTAGGGAAGAGAAATGGGAATATGTCCAGTTTGTAACGGGCTTGAAGAAAAATACTTTACTTGCAGTACATGCGGAAGTGAATTAGAGGAAGCAGGAAGGTTAATGGATTTTTTTGATGACTATAGTGCCTATATGCCAATTGACTTAATGAAGCTTGAAGATGGATATCCCGAGGATTATGCTAAGGGACTCTGTCCGCATCTATATAAGTGTCCATCTTGTTATAGCGATGTGGTCCAATTCATACAAGAATAGAAAAAAGGATGCAGCGCGCTCGTGCTGCATCCTAGGTGATTAACGTATTCTTGATTCTGTAGTTACATCGAAGAAGTGAGCTTTGTTCAAATCAAATGCTAAATCGATTGATTGACCAGGTTTAATATCTGAACGAGAGTCTACTCTCGCTACAAAATCCTGACCCTCAATGCTTGAATAAAGCATTGTTTCAGCACCAGTTAATTCTGATACATCAATTTTTACATGAATTTTTGTACCTTGAGAAGCTTCGATGAATACAGGCTCATCATGAATATCTTCCGGACGGATACCGAGAATAATTTCTTTACCAACATACCCTTGTTCACGAAGTACTTTCATTTTTCCTTCTGGGATAGCGATTGAAGTTTTGCCTGCAACAAATTTACCTTCCTCGATTTTTCCTCTTAGGAAGTTCATTGCTGGTGATCCAATAAATCCACCAACAAATACATTTTCAGGCTTTTCGTATACTTCTTTTGGTGCTCCAACTTGCTGGATAACTCCGTCCTTCATAACAACAAGACGAGTAGCCATTGTCATTGCTTCTGTTTGGTCATGCGTTACGTAGATAGTTGTTGTTTGTAAGCGTTGATGAAGCTTTGCAATTTCAGCACGCATTTGAACACGAAGTTTAGCATCAAGGTTCGATAATGGCTCATCCATTAAGAATACTTTTGCATCACGGACAATCGCACGACCTAATGCCACACGCTGACGTTGACCACCAGAAAGTGCTTTTGGTTTACGATCAAGGTAAGGTTCTAAACCAAGGATTTTTGCAGCTTCCTGAACACGGCGATCAATTTCATCCTTAGGAAACTTACGAAGCTTTAATCCAAAAGCCATATTGTCATATACACTCATATGTGGGTAAAGAGCATAGTTTTGGAATACCATGGCAATATCACGATCTTTTGGTGCAACATCATTTACACGTTTACCATCAATAGAAAAATCACCTTTAGAGATTTCTTCAAGACCAGCAATCATACGTAAAGTTGTTGATTTTCCGCAACCAGATGGTCCAACGAATACGATAAACTCTTTATCTTGAATATGAAGGTTAAAGTCTTCAACAGCAGTTACTTTATTGTCGTAAATTTTGAAAATATGATCTAAAACTAACTCAGCCATAATTAATTCCTCCCAGTGATCTGTAATCGTTTTCTTATGTATAGATTACATGATTGGAAGGTTCTTGTACTATGTGAATAGTGCACAAAAATAAGGAGAAGGAAATTGGGCAATGTGCTATCTTTGCTTTTGTAATTGGAGTAAGCAAGCGATATAAAGGGTAATGGCACTAGGATAATCTTTTAAATTGACACCAGCTTTTTCTGTAAACTTGTCTATCCGGTATTGTAAGGTGTTTCGGTGAATGTATAACTTTTTTGCTGTGACACTCGCGTTTAAATTATTTTCTAAATATACTTGAATGGTTGCGAGCGTTTCTGGATCGTCCATTAAAGGCTGAAGAAGTTGTATTTCTATGGCTTTTAAAAGCTCAGCTGGGAGACTATGCGAAAGCAAAGTTGGGAAAATGTTCTCAAATGTAAAAACTCTTTCCTTCCGCTTCCATTCTAAAGATTGTTTGAAAAATAGACGGTCTTGATGGAATAATTCCTTTAATTCCTCAGTGGCAGAGTGAAACTTCCCAATGAAGAAACTGACACGTAAGTAAAGATCATTTTCAAATGTCTCAGAGATTTCCAAGAAATTTTCAGCCATTAAAAAGCTGTGAGATTCGTGTTCAATAAGTACAGCATGATTTGGACTTTCCCAAAAAATAATAATTTCTTCAGATAAAAAGCCTTTTAAGGCAAGTTCTAAATCTTTTTGCTCCCAGTCCTCACCTGAACAATGAAGGTGAATGATTCGAACCCGACGCTCTTGTTTTTGTAAAGGGACCTGCCCATCTGAAAATAAAAAATTGTACCATCCCTGAGATTGAAATTCTATGACTGGTGGTTCAAAAGAATGGAAAAGGGCATCCAGTAGCTGTTTTTCTTTTGGGTCTAACATGTTTTTTCTAATTCCAACCCAACCGTCTTCGTTTTCTTCATAAAACCAGTCATACTCTTTTGTATCTTCAAGTGTAGGCTTTTGATTTGTATATTTACTGTCTTTGAATAATTGTAGAATTTTTTTTAGCATATGGTTGCTCCCAAATCATTGTATATCTTCATTATAACAGGTAACGTATAGTATCAATAATTTGGCTTATAATTTCTATTTAAGAAAAGAATACGATATAATCTATTCAATAGGGGATACCGTATTGATAGTTGAGAGGTGAATATATTGGAATACTCACAAGAAATGAAAAACCGGTTAAAACGTCTTGAGGGTCAGGTTCGTGGTGTAATACGTATGATGGAAGAGGAAAAACATTGCAAAGATGTGGTAACTCAGCTATCAGCTGTGCGCTCGGCTGTTGACCGTGCAATGGGATATATTGTAGCAAAAAATCTAGAGGCATGTATTCGTGAAGCAAATGACGAGGGGAAAAACGCCGAGGATGCGATTCAAGAGGCTGTAAATATGATAGTAAAAAGTCGATAGACAAGTAAAAAGACACGCTATGTGATGAATAGTGTGTCTTTTTACTTCTTTTCTATTGTGGAGCGGAATAGCTCGCAAAGCATCTTCACCCGTTTTTCCTCGATCGTTTTTTCATCGAAGCTCATTGGCTTTGAATTAATTTCATAAATAACAAATCTCCCATCTGAAGTTAACCCCAGATCGATGGAGAACTCAGCAAAGAAACCGTATTTCCTAGTTAATTCTTTCCCACAAAGCTCTACGAATTTTTGGATTAAGAGGTCTTGTTCCTGCGTTTGAAATTGTGAATAAGGAAGTAGTTTTCCTCCATTAGGAATATGTGTAGTTACTTGTTGATTGCCTGATTGTCTAACACCTACACCTACAGGAACATGCTTCTCACCTTGCAAAACAGCCAATATTCTAAAATCATACCGTTTCCCTTGATAAAGTTGAGGACTTGCTGCTTGCTGTGCAATATATAATATTTTAAGAAATTTATTAGACCATTTTCCCCAATAATCATGAAAGTCATGGTAAATAACTTGCTGCCTATGGTCTATGAGCAAAAGTTTACCATCTCTCTGCAATTTAATAATATGAATGCCTCTTCCCATTGAAGAATTTGCTTGTTTTATATAAAGAGAGCGATGAGCTAAAAGAAATTCTTCTAGTTCTGTTTTGTCTTCGATTTTTATTGTCGGTAAGAAATACTGTTTAAGACCCATATGCTCCTTGAACTGTAAGTAACAATCGTATTTGTTTAAAAAACCTGGGTTGAAAAAGGGTATTGATTGTTCTTTAAAGAGATTTACAGCCTCTTTAAAAGTACTGGTGTCTTCATGTTTTCGAAACGGAACGCGGTTGTATACTAGCTGTGGAAAGGGAGCCATTACAGTCTCCCATTTATTGTTACTAGGATCATATTTTGCTGCTTTTATTCCATTACTTAAGATATCATCAGGAGAGAATACGATAGATGTTCCGCCGATCTTCCATAACTCCTGTTGAATGGATCGGAACAACGGAATATTTCCAACTAGATTCTTTTCACCTTTTTTACTGGTTAGAATACCGATAAAAGGATTCATATTCCTAAGAACAAGAGAAGTCATTTAAAGACCTCTCCTGGCTGCTTAATCGCTTGCTCTGATAAAAAAACACCAAATGCTAGTGAAAGTTTACGAGTTAATAGGTCAAACTCCTTCATATCGGGGTGCTTAAAGATCGAACGACCTGGTTTTGAATTCGCCTCAAAAAGCCAAACTTTTCCTTCTCGGTCGACTCCTAAATCAAACCCTATTTCTCCAACAATGCCTTCCATATGATTTTCTAATACATGACTTAGTAGAAGACTAGCCTCGGATAATTTTTGCAGTAGCTTCTTTTGCTCCTCTTTATCATCAATCACTTCTTCAATTGTTTTTATACAACCACCACTTTTTACATGTGTAGTCACACTTCCAGGTCCAGCTACTTTTGCTGCAACGGCGGTAACCTTCCAACGGCCATTTTCATCTTTATTGGTGTGAACTCGGAAATCGACTGGACAGCGCTCATGGCGTAGTAAGTGTATCCCTTGTTGAACAATAAGATGATTTAGCTTGTTATTCGGAAACGAATGCTTCATTAAAGATTCTAATGTTTCAAACTTTCTAAGACGATTGATTCCATCGGTATCTCGGAACCGACAATAATAATGATTTTGTTCTCGATCATAAAGGACTTGATAGATTCCAAGACCCAAGCTTCCGTTCATCGGTTTTACATATACATGACCATATAAAGAAAGCATTCTTTCAATCATTGAAAAAGAAGTAAAAGGATGTGTTTCTGGAAGTAGAGAAGAAACAGCGTCAACCGATTCTAGCCTCTCAAAGACATCTAATTTATTAAAAAAGCCTGGATTATACCAAGGAATTAAATACTCAGATTGCAATCGATCTTTCACTTTTCGTAATGCCGCCTTTTTCTCGCTCCGTCGGTTTGGGAGTCGATCATAGATGACATTTGGGAACGGCAAAATGATGGATTCCCAACCATTCTTGTGATAGATAAGTCCCTCTATCGTTCCTTCTTCCCAATTGATATGCTGTTCACCAAAAACAAAGGGGAGAGCTCCAACAAACTTTTTAACAGATAATAACTTGGAAAAGAACATGGACCTTTCCCCAATCGGCCGCATGGCAAATGGAGTAAAACCAGAGGTAAAAATTCCAATAAGAGGACCAATATGAATGGTCTTTTCTGCAATAAATAGATGAAAGGGAATGTCTAAAGATGGGAATTTAATAGCTTCTGCAATGTCAGGGCTAAGAACAAGAGTGTTTTTTCCATCTGGGTGTGGATAGCATGTTACTTGTATCGCAAATGTTCCGAAAGAGATACGAGTTGGAGCATGATGATTAGAAAGCTCAGCCGGAAAGTATACAGTACCTCTTTCAAGATGGTCGCTAATGTCAATTCGATATTGTTTTTTCATGATTCATCAAACTCCTTTTTTGCTCCATCAGGTGTTTTGCATAAAGGATGGGAGCTAACTCTAACACAGCTTTTACTTCAGGTGTGGTGGAAACAACTACTTTTCTTCCCGGCTTTGAATTTACGTCAAGTATCCATAGTGATCCATCCTTCGCGATGCCGATATCTACACCGATTTCAAATAAAGGACGGAAGGTACTTTCTAAAACAGTTGGAAGGAGGGACAAGATATATTGAACTTCTTTTAGAAGAAAAGAAGATGGAGAATTTTCTTTTGACCAGTCCTCAAAGGTATGAATTTTCCCCCCAGCACTAACATTAGAGACGATAGATCCAACAGAACCTTCACGAATACCTTTGCCACGAACAATCCACTTCCCATGTTGATTCTTTTGCAGCAATATCCGAAGGTCAAAAGGATGCCCATCCTTATTGGTTAAATGTTTATATGGTTGAATGAGAAATGTTTTCTTCTTTAAAAGAGATTGAAGCCAAGCTGAAAAAAGTTCTTTTGATTCAAAAATGCGGCTCACATGTTTCTCTTTTTTATCAGTTTCAACAATATATTGATCTTTTTCTTTTTTTATAAAGTAAATGCCCTTCCCTTGAGAACCATTGATGGGTTTAATAATGGCTGGATTGATATGTGAAAGCGAGTGAATAACTTGATCTGCGTGAGCAACTAGTGCTGAGTGAAGTAGATAAGGATGGAGCTTTGAATGATTCAAGACATCATAAAGTTCCATTTTGTTTGGAAGACCATAACCTAAAAAGGTTACATCCCTTCGTGTTTTTAACCAACGTACAATGGAAAGACAACTTTGGGAATGTGTATCATCACCATAAAAGCATCGGTCGTACAAAATATTAGGAAGTGGGAATTCCGCTTCGATCCAGCGGGCTTCGCTCGGATTATATTCCTCGCCAACGATAAGTTCTGAAGTTGGTATAATATTCGATGGGACAAATCTAAAGCAACTGATTCCATAGTTGCTGGCAGCCTGTGCAATTCCACTGAAATAAGAATTTTCATTCCTCAGGTTTAATGTCATGAATCCAAAGGTCAGCATGAGTGTTCTCCTCCAATTCCTTGCTTTTGTACTCGAAAGCGAGTGCTGTACATAATTCCATAATTGCTCTTGTGGAAGGACGGATTTTAACTTCCTGCTCTTCGAAGTTTTTTGAGGGCTTTGAGTTTACCTCAATTAGCCAAAGCTTTCCATCCTGATCAATGCCTATATCTAAACCCAGTTCACCGGTTAAACCATCCGTATTTTCACTAATAACAGCTGCAATTTCCTTGGCTAACTCTTTCATAAGCACGAGTTGCTGGATCGCCACATCTCTTTCAAAGAGTTCAGTTAACGCTTTAATGGGTTTATATGTTTCGCCACCTCTAGCGATATTGGCTACAAATTGTTTTTCACCTGATATCCTAGCTACTACAGAGGTGACTTTCCATGCATTATAAAGATTTTTGTGACATAATACTCTAAAATCAATGTGGCGATTTTTATATAAAAGCAAGGGGATACCCTGCTGAATAATATAAGTTGAATTTTTACGAAAGCGTGAAAACCAATTGAAAAAGTGCTCAACTTTAGAAAAGGACATGAAATCATCACTTTGTGTTCCAGTTGATACCTTTACGATAAATGAATGACTTTCTTTATATAAATGTAAGATTTTTCGGCCTTGACTCCCATGAATGGGTTTAATAAATAGGCTCGAATGTTTAGTTAATAATTCAAGGAAATTGGTTTCCGTAAATAGTAATGTTTCTGGGAGATGTGGTTGCAAATGGTCCTCTTGAATTAACAGTTCATGAACATCCCATTTAGATAAGAAACGGTCATTAAAGAATGGAATATTCAATCTTGTCATTTCGTTTTTTATTTTATTAAAATAGTCACTTCGCTCCTTTCTTCTTGAGTGAATTCGGTTATAAACTACATCAGGTGGAGGGAATGTATGTTTTTTCCATCCGTCATTATAGTAATAGCCACTAATTTCATCTATTGAAAAATCATCACTTTTAAATACGTAAAAAAGTCCACCTGTTTGCTGTGTATGGTAATGAAGTTCCTCGCAAAATGTATGAACGGACCGAAAATTCGGCTCATGATTCGTTTCCGTGCTGTCTGTCATGAGGGCTACAATAGGACCCACTATTAAGGTGTTAGACTCTTCAATAAATTTTGCTAAATACTTTGTTGCCTTATTAGGTATTTTAAAATGTGAGAGTAGGAATGAAGGCAGGTGTACTTCGTTTTTTGGTAAATCAGTAATTTCCACATAAACTTCTATACACACCCTACCAATCTTTAGAAATATGGTAGGACGTGCTAAAATGTGAAAATAACTTGCTAATGCTCGGCTTATCTGAATACAATTTTCTTTTGTTTGAAACGTTTCGGTAGGAATCACCGTAATAGGTAAGTAAGAAGTAGCCATCACGATACCTCTTTCTATTGACCATGTATATGGGCAAAAGCTGATACGGTATCGTATGAAAAAACAAAAACATTTGTGAAAATTTTTATGGAAGGTAGATGTTGTATGAATGTAGCAATAACCATAGCCTTTATGGTTGTCATTGGAGCAGTGATTGGAGGATTTACTAACTCGCTTGCCATTAAAATGCTGTTCCGCCCATATCGAGCGCTTTATATAGGAAAATGGAGAGTGCCGTTTACTCCTGGATTAATTCCAAAACGAAGAGATGAATTAGCTGAACAAATGGGGAAAATGGTGGTTAATCACCTACTAACTCCTGAAAGTATCCAAAAGAAATTCTTAAATGAGCAATTCCAGAAGGATATGATAAGAGTTGCTCAAACGGAGCTTGATCAACTGTTAAGAAGCGAGCTTACTTTGGCACAAGTCTTCGAGCGGCTAGGCTTTAAGCATTTAGAAACAAGTGCATCTGAAAAAATGTCCTTATTTATTCATAAGAAATACGAAGAAGTGATGCCTTGCTTTAGGGAGAAACCAATAAAGGTTGTGCTTCCGGAGGAGCTTCAAGAAAAATTAAGTGAAAAGATCCCTGTAATTAGTGAATATATTCTATTAAGGGGTAAGGACTACTTTAATAGTGCTGAAGGTCAGCTTAGAGTGGAAAGAATGATTAATGATTTTGTCCGTGAACGAAGTGGGATGTTAGGGAATATGCTACAGATGTTCCTTGGAAATGTAAACCTCACAGAAAAGATTCGCCCAGAGATTTTAAAGTTTCTTGAAAATGAGGGTACAAAGGACCTGATAACGACACTCCTTTCAAATGAATGGGAAAAACTATTAAATAAGAAAACGGAAGAATTTGAGGAGCAATTAGGAAAAGAGCAATTACTACAGCTGATCAATCAAACAGTAAAAAAACTTGTGAAGATGGATCAACTTATACAAAAACCTATTTCAGAACTACTTGAAAATAATCGTGCGGACATCATTAACGATTTTGTTCCTGCTGGCTTACGCTTAGTCTTCGACTGGATCACTGGCCGTATGGAGACAATCCTTGAACGATTACACTTAGCAGAGATTGTAAGAGAGCAAGTCGAAACATTTTCAGTAGAACGGCTTGAGGAAATGGTATTATCCATTTCAAGAAGTGAATTAAAGATGATCACGTACTTAGGAGCATTGTTAGGAGGAGTTATCGGACTATTCCAAGGCATTGTTGTTCTATTCATTGGATAGGGATTATTCGCTTTTTATTGAATTGTTTGGTATAGTTGGAAGGATTTCTTGAAAAGGAGTGTATAAATATGGCGGTTAATTTACATGATGCAGCTTATGAATTAGAAAAGGCGATTCGCTCAAGTAATGAATATGCGAGTTTAAAAAGAATCTATGATGAAGTAAACGCTGACCCATCTGCAAAACAAATGTTTGAGAATTTTCGTAACTTACAGCTTGAATTACAGCAAAAGCAAATGATGGGCCAAGAAATTACTCAAGAGGAAGTTGAGCAGGCACAAAAAACAGTAGCACTTGTTCAACAACATGAAAAAATTGCTCAGCTAATGGAAGCTGAACAAAGAATGAGCATGATTATTGGTGAATTAAATCAAATTATTATGAAGCCACTAGAAGAACTCTATGGAGCTATGGGACAATAGCATCTAAAGCACTTTATCTATTTTGATAAAGTGTTTTTTCTTTTCGACCAGCAAACTCTGCCTTCTAATTGTTCTAATTGCCTCGCTGTTTTCATACATGTGATATAAAGGGAAATGATGAAGGTGGGGGGCACTAACTATGATTTATCGTCTGCTTGCTATAAATATAGACGGAACGCTTCTTCAATCAAACGGTCGAATCCAAAGGTCAACCAAGGAAGCCGTAGAATATGTCCAGGGAAAGGGAATTTATGTTACGTTAGTGACATCTAGAAGCTTTGCATCAGCAAAGAAAGTGGCAAAGGCATTAAAGCTCGATTCCTATTTAGTCACACACAGAGGGGCATATATCGCAAGCTCGATGGATCAACCGGTATTAGTAAGAAGAATTTCGGAGGATGTCACCTTTGAGCTGGTTCGATTATTAGAAGCCTTTCATTGTCAAATTCGTTTAGTAGATGATCGGTATTCATTGGCCAATCGCTCAAAAGTTAGCAATAATTTACTAGCAAAAACAGTGTTTTCTTCAGGGGATCCTGTCTTTTACTCACAACAATATGTTGATTCACTAAGCGATGCAATTTCAGACGAACCATGTAGTCCACCAAAAATTGAAATTTATTTTGAGAGAAAGGAAGACCTTCAGGACGCAAAGAAAGCTATCTACACGATGTATGATGAAGTGGATACATTGAAGCTTGATGATCTTCGATTAGAAATTGTACCAAAGGGTGTATCAAAGTTAACGGGTCTTTTATACTTAGGAGAAAGACTAGGTGTGAAGCGTTCAGAAATGGTTGTTATTGCCGATGCGATGGATGATATAGATATGATTGAAAAGGTTGGATTAGGTGTTGCCATGGGGAATGCACCCGTTGAAGTAAAAAAGGCAGCAGATTGGGTCACTCGATCAAATAATGAAAATGGAGTAGGATATGTAGTAAAGGAACACTTTCGTAAGCAACAGCCGATTGAGTTTTTAAAGAAAATGAATATTATCAAGTAATTGGAAGGTATGGATCAACGATTGAAAGTTGACCCATACCTTTCATTTTTGTACACTTTTAAGGCAATGAAATAAATTTAACTAAAAGGTGATTGTTTTGCAGATTAATATACATGGATTAATGGAAGAGAAATTCCACCGCCCACTTACTAATATAGCTAACCTATTTTTTGAAGAAACGAAAGTATTCATGGAAAACCATTCGGACCAAGCAGAGTTAACAGTTAATTTTGATTTGCGAGTATCGGATTGGCTTCATGTCCAAGCTGAAATACCAGGTTCCGAACCACTACATGCAAATTATGAAAAAGCCCTCTCAGATGATCTTTCTCAAAAAGAAAAAGAGAGAATGATTAAACATGCGATATCTTATGTATATTTATCTGTTCTACAAACTTATACAGGAATGACACAGAAATGGGGGATTTTAACAGGGATAAGACCAACGAAACTTCTCCACAAGATGCTGCATGAAGGGATGCTGAAAGAGAAAGCGCACAAAAAGCTTCAAACGGAGTATATGATTTCTGATGAAAAGATTCAATTAATGCAGAACATCATTGATCGTCAATTATCCGTTGTTCCGGACTTGTATCAACTGCAAAATGAAGTGAGCATTTATATTGGTATTCCGTTTTGCCCAACGAAATGTGCTTATTGCACGTTCCCTGCCTATGCTATTAATGGTAGACAAGGATCTGTGAATTCATTTTTAGGTGGCCTGCATTTTGAAATGAAAAAGATCGGACAATGGTTGAAAGAAAATAACGTGAAAATCACCACTGTATATTATGGTGGCGGTACTCCTACAAGTATTACTGCTGAAGAAATGGACATGCTCTATGAAGAAATGTACGAGTCTTTTCCTGATGTGGCAAATATTCGTGAAGTAACGGTAGAAGCAGGTCGGCCTGATACCATCACACCTGAAAAGCTAGAAGTATTAAAAAAGTGGAATATTGATCGAATAAGTATTAATCCACAATCATATATTCAAGAAACATTAAAAGCGATAGGCCGTCATCACACGGTAGAGGAAACGATTGAGAAATTTAAGCTTGCACGAAAAATGGAAATGAATAATATTAATATGGACTTAATTATTGGTCTGCCTGGAGAAGGTGTGGAGGAGTTTTCTTATACTCTTCAAGAGACTGAGAAGCTTATGCCAGAATCGTTAACCGTTCATACCCTTTCCTTTAAACGTGCTTCCGAGATGACGAAAAATAAAGACAAATACAAGGTTGCGGAACGTAGTGAAATTGAAGAAATGATGGGGCTTGCCGAAAACTGGACGAAAGAACATAATTATGCCCCTTATTATTTGTATAGACAAAAGAATATTCTAGGAAATTTGGAGAATGTAGGATACGCGCTTCCTAATCAAGAGAGCATTTATAATATAATGATTATGGAAGAACAGCAGACAATCATTGGTTTAGGCTGTGGTGCTGCAAGTAAATTTATTGAGCCTTCAACGGGAAAGATTACGCAATTTTCAAATCCTAAGGACCCAAAGACATACAACGACTCATATGAGAAATATACAAATGATAAACTAGAAATACTCACTAGCTT
Source organism: Bacillus sp. Y1 (assembly GCF_003586445.1). Taxonomy (NCBI): domain Bacteria; kingdom Bacillati; phylum Bacillota; class Bacilli; order Caryophanales; family Bacillaceae; genus Bacillus; species Bacillus sp. Y1. The sequence continues at coordinate 1,187,815 of NZ_CP030028.1, forward strand.
ATTCTCAACCCCAAGCTCTTCTATAAAGTAAGGAATGTACTTAATTTTAGAAGATAGTAAAAACAGTTTGGTTTGATTTGCTATGCCGGTTGACGGTTTCCGCGGGAGGGCCGAGCCCACTTTTCCCGCAGGAATCCCTGTATTCGGATTACTAAGGCAATTTCTATCAAGTCCTGTCCGAATAACCTCGGGATTCGGACTACCAAGTGTAAATTCCTTTGTGGCCTGTCCGAATAACCCTTGGATTTGGACAACCAAAGGCCAAATTCTATCAAGACGAGTCCGAATAACCCTTGGATTTGGACAACCAAAGGCCAAATTCATCAAGACGAGTCCGAATAACCCTTGGATTTGAACAACCAAAGGCCAAATTCTATCAAGACGAGTCCGAATAACCCTTTGATTTGGACAACCAAAGGCCAAATTCATCAAGACGAGTCCGAATAACCCTTGGATTTGGACAACCAAAGGCCAAATTCTATCAAGACGAGTCCGAATAACCCTTGGATTCGAACAACCAAAGGCCAAATTCATCAAGACGAGTCCGAATAACCCTTGGATTTGGACAACCAAAGGCCAAATTCTATCAAGACGAGTCCGAATAACCCTTTGATTTGGACAACCAAAGGCCAAATTCATCAAGACGAGTCCGAATAACCCTTTGATTCGGACAACCAAAGGCCAAATTCTATCAAGACGAGTCCGAATAACCCTTGGATTTGGACAACCAAAGGCCAAATTCATCAAGACGAGTCCGAATAACCCTTGGATTCGAACAACCAAAGGCCAAATTCATCAAGACGAGTCCGAATAACCCCTGTATTCGGACTATCAAGTGCAAATTCCTTCGTGTCGAGTCCAAATAACTCTGCAATCAGACAACCAACAGGCAATCAACCTTATGACAAGAAGGAAATATCAGCTATTTTTTTCTTAATTCGACTTGGTCCTTTTGTTGATGGAGAGAAACCTTAACCTGATTTTGATTAGCAATAAGCACATATATTATCAAAAAATGGCGTGATAACTGAAAACTATTTACACGCCATTTTCTGTGTTATTTAACTGTTTAATTTAGTTATCCGTGGCTTTTTTGTATGCTTTGTATATTTGTTCGATATTTAATGGTCGCAGCATTCGGTTTTCCGGTTGATCGATTGGGTGAAATCCGAATTTTTCATACAGGCTGTGTGCATCCCTGGTGGTTAAATGAAAGGCAGCGCCCTTTAGCTTTGGCTCACTAACAATCGTTTCGATTAACCATTTGCTTAATCCCTGACCACGATACTCTTTTATCACAAAAACATCTGCTAAATAAGCAAATCTAACAAAATCAGTTATTACCCGAGCAAAGCCAATTTGCTTGGCAGAAGAGTTTTCTTCTGGATTACCATCAAACAGTCCAAAACATACATTAGAGTTCTCTATGGATTTTTCTACTAAATCGGGAGTCATTCCCTTTCCCCAATAGGATTCGTGACAGATAAATTGTTCAATTACATCAAGATTTAAAAGATCTTTGTTCGTTGTAATAAAAAATTGATTATAAGAGTAGGTTGATTTCAAGAAGAACACTCCTTTCCTTCTTAACTATACCGATTTTTAGAATAATTTAAAATAATTAGTTTTTTATCCAATGGAATACCGATATAATAATAGAAGAGAAGTCAGTGGGAGGGGAGAAGGATGAAAACGAATACTGAGTCCAATATAGTGTTAGTAAATGTGAATGGCCGAGTGGCAACGATACAATTGAATCGACCAGAGAGCTTAAATTCACTAAATCTGGAGCTAATCAAGGGATTGACGACAAAATTAAAGGAAATAAGTATTACAGATGATATTAATGTTGTGGTTTTAACTGGAAACGAACGTGCCTTTTCTTCAGGGGGCGATATAAAAATGATGCTACAGGAAACAAATGAAAGCGATTTCTTCAATGTGATGGACAGCATTAGCGAATTGGTAATGACTCTTTATTCGTTACCAAAGCTAACTATTAGTGCTGTATCAGGTTCTGCTGCTGGTCTAGGTCTAAGTATAGCTTTAGCGACAGACTATATTCTAGCTGATGAAAAAAGCAAGCTTGCCATGAATTTTATTGGAATTGGTCTCGTACCTGATGGCGGAGCTCACTTCTTCCTTGAGAAAAAGTTGGGTGAGGATCAAGCAAAACAGCTAATTTGGGAAGGAAAAGTAATGACTGCAAATGAGGCATTACAAAAAGGCTTAATTCATCAGGTAGCTCCTAATTATTTGGATGCATTAAATCATAAGCTGGAGGAGTATTTAAAGAAACCAGTTCAAGCTATGATTAAAACAAAGAAAATATTGGTTGAAAAGAACCGTCCACAATTATTAAAAATTCTTGAACTTGAGAAATATGCACAGCATAAAATGAGACAAACGGAAGACCACAAAGAAGGAATCCGTGCCTTTGTAGAAAAACGAAAACCTCAGTTTAAAGGGAAGTGAAAAGAAACTCAGCCAATAGTTACTGGCTGAGTTTTATTTTTACATAGGTGAATAGGTTCTTTCAAAATAGAAGTATAAAAAAACGCAACTTTTTCCATTCTCGCACGTAATACCTTATGAAAGAGGAGGGAAGGACATGGTGTTAAAAATTGAAAATATAACGAAGCGTTTTGGAACGTTTACGGCAGTGAACGATCTTTCTTTAACCATACCAGAAAGAGAGATGTTTGGTCTTCTTGGGGCAAATGGAGCAGGGAAGACAACGACTTTTCGGATGATTTTAGGCTTAATGGATAGTAGTGAAGGACAAATCACATGGAACGGAAAACCCATTAATTATTCAACGAGCAGATATATTGGGTACTTACCTGAAGAACGTGGACTGTATCCTAAATTAAAAGTAAAGGAACAAATTGTGTACTTGGCAAGGTTAAGAGGAATGGAGAAGGGAGAGGCACAGAAGGAATTAGAAAATTGGCTCGAAAGATTTAAAGTTCCTGAATATGCAAACAAAAAGGTTGAAGAGCTTTCTAAGGGAAATCAGCAAAAAATTCAGTTTATCGCAGCCGTTCTACACAAACCAGAATTGCTTATACTTGATGAACCTTTTAGTGGACTTGACCCTGTAAATGTCGAGTTGTTAAAAGAGGCCGTACTGGACTTAAAGAAAAACGGATCAACGATTGTCTTTTCAAGTCACCGAATGGAGCATGTAGAAGAGATGTGTGAACATTTATGTATCATGCATAAAGGAAGTCCAGTTGTACATGGCTCTCTTAGGGATATAAAGAAAAGCTTTGGTAAGAAAAATGTAGTGATTCATGCTGATTTTTTACTCGACTTTTTAAAAGAGTTTCCTGGGGTGATAAAGCACAAAATGACCGCGGAAGGAATTCATCTTCAAATAACGGGGGAAAAAATAGCAGAGAAACTACTTAAGGAAATTGTACCTTACGGGTTTATACGAAAGTTTGCTCTTGAGGAGCCGAGTTTAAATGATATTTTTATCGAGAAGGTAGGTGCCTCGTATGAATAAGTTTTGGATCATCCTGGCTCATACTTACATGAGTAAAGTGAAATCGAAATCATTTATTATTACAACAGCTGTTACTTTAATCCTTATTTTAGGTCTTACGAATCTCTCGAACGTGATGGAGTATTTTAATAAAGGAGAATCAGGAGAGGAAATTGCAGTTGTTGATGAGAGTGGAGCACTTTTCTCTCCATTAAAGCAGCAAGTTGAAGCAGTCAATGAAGATATTAAACTAACCAAATTTACCGGGGACGAGGAAGCAGCAAAGGAAGCGATTAGAGAAGGTGAATATGATGGACTACTTCTTGTACGTTTAAACAACGTAAACTTACCTGAAGCAACCTATCATGCAATGACCATTGCTGATACAACCATTGCAAATGAGGTGAAAAATAGCCTTCAGCAATTGAAAACACAGTTAGCCGCCACACAAATGGAACTCTCATCAGAGGAGCTAGCAAAACTGTATGAGCCTGTTGACTTCGAGCAACTAGCATTAGAAAAAAATGCAAAAACAGAGGAAGAACTAAACCAAGCAAGAGGCCTTGTTTATGTACTTTTATTTGTCATCTATTTCTCTGTGATTCTATATGCAAACATGATTGCAATGGAAGTTGCGACGGAAAAATCTTCTCGTGTTATGGAGATACTTATTTCAAGTGTATCCCCAATTAAGCAGATGTTTGCTAAGATTCTTGGTATCGGTTTGTTAAGTATTACACAAATGGCTGTTTTACTTGGTGTAGGTTATGCTTCCATTAAGCAAAATCTTGATTCGATGCAAGGGGGATTTTTTAGCTTCTTTGGTTTTGGAGATATACCGTTAGCTACCATTGTATATGCCGTTGTATTCTTTATTTTGGGATACTTCCTATATTCAACTCTTGCTGCCTTTCTTGGGTCACTTGTTAGTAGAATAGAAGACATTCAGCAGATGATTACACCAATGACGATGTTGATTGTTGCTGGTTTTATGATCGCTATGTTTGGATTAGGTCAACCAGAAACACCTTTCATCACTATCTCCTCATATATACCGTTCTTTGCTCCAATGCTAATGTTTATGAGGGTTGGTATGTTATCGTTACCAATATGGGAGCCAATACTAGCAATTGCGATTCTTATCGTCACTATTATTCTTCTAGCAATCTTTGGTGCAAGAGTATATAGAGGTGGCGTATTAATGTATGGACGATCAACTTCTTTTAAAGACATTAAAAAAGCCCTCCAGCTTACAAAGAATGAATAAGCAAGCTTCGATTTTGAAGCTTGTTTTTTTTCATTTAGTAAAGGTATTGAACTTTGAAAATTGTCCAGCTCCAGCGCCCAGCAACTAGTGTACTTCGAGCTTCTCCCTACGATAAGTCAACATCGAATCTCTTACGTTCTTCGTGTTTCCTTTATCTCAGTCGAAGCTCTCCAGTCCATACGTTGCTAAACGGCCGCCTCCGCTTTTCGCTAGAACGTGCATTCGTATTTTTAAGATGCTAAAATATAGAAAAATAGAAATCCAAATGAGGAACGATTATGAAGCGAGTAAAATTTATTCATGCTGCTGATTTGCATTTAGATAGTCCGATGGTGGGGCTGAAGTCTTTGCCTCCAACCATTTTCTCACGCCTAAAGGAAAGTACATTTGTCGCACTTGAAAGAATCGTGAATAAGGCGATTGAGGAAAAAGTCGATTTTGTTATTTTAGCTGGCGACCTATTTGATAGTGAGGATAGAAGTATTAAAGCCCAAACAAGACTTCGTAATGAAATGAAGCGGCTTCAAACTCATGGAATACCTGTATTTGCTATTCATGGAAACCATGATCACCTAGAAGGAAGTTGGACTCATCTTGATATGCCTGAGAACGTACATATCTTTTCTACAGATGTTGAAAGAAAGGTATATAAAACAGCAAGTGGACTCGATATCCATTTATACGGTTTTAGTTATCCTAGCCGGCATGTTTTTGAAAGAAAAATAGTTGATTATCGGAAAGAGGAAGATGCAGATTTTCATATTGGAATTTTACATGGAAACATCGAAGGAAACCATGATCATGGAAATTATGCCCCTTTTTCATTAAAGGAATTACTAGACAAAGATTTTGATTATTGGGCTCTTGGACATATTCATAAGCGCATGATCCTCTCACAAGATCCTCCAGTCATTTATCCGGGAAATACGCAAGGGCGAAATAGAAAGGAAACAGGGATTAAAGGTGGGTATCTGATTGTGTTAGAGGAAGGGAAGAAAAGTTTTGAGTTCTTTCCTACCTCAGATTGTGTATGGATAGAAAAGGAAATCAATGTAAGTGAAGTAAATGGGTTTGAACAACTTTACTTAACTTGTAAAAGCGTGATTGATGCTGAGAGAGAAAATAAGACAGGAATTCTGCTTAAACTCCATCTAACCAAGCTTTTAAAGGAAATTAATCCAAGTGAAAGAGACATTTTAAATGATTTATTGGAAGCTCTTCAAGAAGATGAAAGAGAAGAAGCTTCCTTTGTTTGGCCATATGCTGTAACTGCTGAAGAACAGTGCATCTGGGATAAGGAGACATTGGCAAATCAAACTGATTTTTATGGGGAGTTATTTCGCCTTTCAGAGGAACCAGTGGAACTTGAAAGAGGTCTAGACTTATTATATCAGCATCCTCAAGCAAGGAAATTTTTGAACCCACTAACCGATGAGGAAAAAAAAGAAATGATACGATATGCGGAGAGTTTTCTAGTGGAACAATTGTTAAAGGAGTAGGAGGTGAAAGACATGAAAATTAAAGAAATACAAATTTATGGTTATGGTAAATTAGAAAATGTTACGATTTCTAATCTAAATTCCTTTTCCGTTTTTTATGGAGAAAACGAAGCGGGCAAATCAACGATCATGTCCTTTATACATAGTATGTTGTTTGGGTTTCCAACAAAAGTCCAGGCTGAGCAGAGGTATGAGCCGAAATCAGGAATTAGGTACGGTGGGAAGCTTCTTCTTGAAACAAGCGATAAAAGTCACATCGTTATTGAACGAACGAAAGGCAAAGCCACAGGTGATGTTACCGTTACTTTAGAGGATGGAACAAGGGGAGGAGAGGATCTCCTTAAAGAGCTTTTATCAAATATGGATAAATCTCTTTACCAATCTATCTTTTCATTTAATCTGCAGGGGCTACAAAATATCCATCAACTGAAAAAAGAGGATTTGGGCAGGTTTTTATTTTCTACGGGTGCTGTCGGTACAGATCGTTTGGTGTCGATAAACTCGACCCTTCAGAAAGAGTTGGATGAAAGGTTTAAACCAAGTGGAAAAAAACCTGTTATTAATGAAAAATTAAAAGAGCTAAAAGAAGTTTATAGTCAGTTAAAGAGTTCAGAAAATAAAAATGAAGGCTATTGGGAGTTGGTACGGAAACGCGATGAGCTAGTGGAGGAAATCTACCAACTAGCTCGAATAGAAGAAGACTTACTGCAAGAGCTACAGCAGCTACAAGAATGGAAAAAGCTTGAACCAGTTGTAAAAGAGTTTGAATATGTAAAAGAGAAAATAAAGGAAAAACCTCCTATTAAGTTTCCTGTAGATGGGATAAAAAGACTAGATCAAATCATTCAATGGATGAAGCCGTTGGAAGCTCAAAAAGAAAGGCTAGATAGGAAAATTCTAGAGCTTAATGAGGAGATAAGTAATTCTCAACCAAATCTCGAACTTCTAGGGAAGGAAGTAGACATTCAAGAAGCGTTGGACAGACTTCCTTTACTTGAAACTCTCAGTGAGGAAGAAAAAAGTTTGCGCATTCAGCTTGAACATCTACAGAGACAGAAAAGAGAGATGCTGGACAAATTACATATTCCTCTAAACGATGATACACTCTTGAATATTGATACAAGTATGTTTATGAAGGAACGTGTGAATGTAGCGCATAAAAAACAATGGAAGCTCAATGAAAAGAAAGAAGAACTTGATGCGTTATTTGAGCAAGAAAAGTTGGACTTAGAGTTACTTGAAAAGAGAATAGCATCTTGTAAGAGTGAGTTACTTTCGGAGAAGGAATTTCGTGAGCTTGAGGAAAAGGTAAAGCACTCAAGTCCATCTAGCTTAAGAAGTGAGCTATTACAAGTGAAACAAACAATCAATATGTTAATGGGATATGAAGAGGAGGCAAATAAGGAATCGAAGAATCGTTTCTTTCAATTACTGACATTTACATTAGTATGTATATTCCTTGGTGTGTTTGGTCTTCTGAAATCAGAATCTTTATTAATTCTTATTAGTATCAGTCTTTTTGTTATTGTGTTGTTTTCTTCACTTTTCACGAAAACGAAGAAAACAAAGAAAAATGTTCGAACGCAGTTAGAAGAATTAATAAAAAAGGAAAAAGAACTAGATATACAAATGCAAGCATTAAATACTGAGAAATTTCACGAGTATAGCGGTCGGTTGGAAAAGGAGAAACAAAAAGCGGAAGAGTTCAAAATCCTTAACGTTAAATGGGAACAACAAAATAACCATTATGAACGAATTATTTCAGAGTTTGAAAAGTGGGAAACTGAGTCCGCAGAAATGGAATCTGAACTGAAATCAATTGCGCAAAAACTATGTTTATCAGAAGAAGTCACAAAGTCATATTTAGTAGACGCATTTGACCTCTTAGAACGTATCAAACGCATAATTCATGAGCAAAACGCCCTTCAATTACAAATAGATAAAAAGATGGATGCCATTCAAAGGATTTCAAATCGTTTCGAAGAACTCGGAAGGATATTTATAGAGAAACATATACCATTGCCACAACTTGCAATGGAACTAAGAAATCGATTAAGAGAAGAACAGCAAAAGTATATAATATTCAGTGGAAAAAACGAGAAACTCGAAGAAAGTACAGATGAGCTTGAGAGGGTCCAAACTGAGCTGAAACAGTTTGTTACTGAAATGAAAGAGCTATTTGTTTTAGCTGAAGTAAACAATGAAGAGGAGTACCGTAGTGCAGGTCTTGAAATGGACAAACAAACGGAGGAAAGAAATAAAGTAGAAGAACTTCAAAAGCAAATCGCTTTTTCATCTTTAACAAAGGAAGTAATCGAAAAATTGATCAAGATTACTGATATTGAACAAGAGATAAAAGAAAAGAGTGCTGAAATTGAGGATAATCATACAAGACGTGAGGAAGCTCTAAAGACTCTTTCTGAAACAAAACACCAAATTTCAATTCTAGAAGAAGGAGGAAAATATTCAGAACTCCTTCATAAGTATAAGCAATTGAAAGCGGAGCTAGAGGATGAAGCAAAAGACTGGGCACGCATTGCTTTAGCAAAAGAGCTATTGAACAAAACCATGAGGGTATTTAATGAAGAAAAGCTGCCGGCCGTTTTAGGAAAAGCCGAGGAATACTTATCATTTTTAACGGATGGCAACTATCAGCGCATTGTTCCAAAAGAGAATGAAAGTGGGTTTCATATTCATCGCAAAGATTATTCTGTATTCGAAGCAAATGAACTAAGTCAGGCGACAATGGAGCAGGTGTATGTTGCGATAAGACTTGCCCTTGTGACGACCATTTATAAAAAAAGACCCTTCCCTATTATGATTGATGATAGCTTTGTAAACTTTGATCACGTTCGAACGAGTCGTGTTCTTCAATTATTAAAGAAAATAACGAATAACCAAGTTTTATTTTTCACTTGCCACCGTCATTTACTGAAGGATTTACAAAATAGCCATATCATCCGTCTCGATGAAAATCCTGTTCCTCATTTGAAGTGAGGACGGGATTACTTTTACAGCCGAAAGAATTACCATCATCACCGTCTATGAATATTGACTTCTATGATGATTAATTATGCTATACTAGAATCATAGAAAGGGGCGTATTTAATGTCAAAAGGTATCCTTGATTATGAAGTAGGAGAAGCTATTGAACAGTTTCTCCTAATAAAAAATTCTGTAAAAGGGATCGCTAGTAATGGTAAGCCCTTTTTAACGATTATTTTCCAAGATCAAAGTGGGGAAATAGAAGCGAAACTTTGGGATGCATCTGATGAAGATGAGAAAATATATGCAGCACAAAAAATAGTGAGAATCGTTGGGGAAATACAGAACTACCGTGGACGTAATCAATTAAAGCTAAGACAAATCCGACCTGCAGCTCCCACAGATTCAGTGAAGTTAGCTGACTTCCTTGAAACAGCACCTGTTAGTAAGGATGAAATGTCTAGTAAAATTACACAATATATTTTTGAAATGAAAAACCCTAATATCCAGAGAATTACAAGGCATTTATTAAAGAAACATTTGAATGAGTTTTTAGAGTATCCAGCTGCAACAAAAAACCACCATGAGTTTGTTTCAGGACTAGCTTACCATGTAGTTAGTATGCTTGACTTAGCTAAGGCAATAGCTGAGCTATACCCTAGCTTGGATAAAGATTTATTATACGCTGGAATCATTCTTCATGACTTAGGGAAAGTAACGGAACTATCTGGACCGATTTCGACTTCATATACCGTCGAAGGCAATCTTTTAGGTCATATCTCTATTATGGTGAACGAAATTGGTAAAGCGGCAGATGAGCTTCATATTGCTGGTGAAGAAGTCGTTATCCTCCAGCATCTTGTATTGAGCCATCATGGGAAGGCTGAGTGGGGGAGTCCAAAACCACCATTAATTAAAGAAGCAGAAATACTTCATTATATTGATAATTTAGATGCAAAAATGAATATGCTAGACCGTGCATTAGAGAGAGTGAAACCTGGTGAGTTTACCGAAAGAATTTTCCCTCTAGAGCAAAGGTCATTTTATAAGCCAACTTTTCATAAATAATACCTTGCGAAAAATGCTCTTAATGGGCATTTTTTTGTTTTTTATCTCATATGGTTTATAAAGACTTGGACAACCATTAAAGAAAAAGGAGGACGTTCTATGATACCGATTTGGGTTTACTTTGTAGTTGCTGGTATTTTTATAAGTGCAATGATGGCACTTCGTACTGGGAGGAAAGAGAGAGAGGAAGAAATGCAAAGTATCGAACGAGAAGGAGAAATTTATATGAAGAGGGTTGAGAGAGCCAGAGAAGGCCGCTCAGCTCAATAAAAAAGGTTCCAGATATTCTGGAACCCTTTTTACTTAGAAGGCTAATATTAGCCTTGTGTTGTTGTTTCTTCACTTTCCAATGCTTTTTCTAAATCTTTATCTTTGATTTCTACTTTTGCATCCTTAAGTTCACGTTCCATTGCTTCAGTAATCGATGCTTCGTCTAGCTTGGACACTTTTACTTGATGTTCAATTTCAGCTTTCATATCTTCATATGATTGCTTTTCTTTCTTCTCAGTTACCTGGATAATATGGTAGCCATGTTCTGTTTTTACAGGATCACTGATTTTGTTAACTTCAAGTGCATAGGCAGCCTCTTCAAACTCAGCAACCATTTGTCCAGCTCCGAACCAGCCAAGGTCTCCGCCGTTTGCTGCAGAAGCTGTATCTGTTGAGAATTCTTTTGCTACATCTTCAAATTTTTCTCCAGCATCAAGCTTATCTTTAACCTCTTTTGCTTTTGCCTCATCTTCAACTAAAATATGACGAGCTTTGATTTGTGGCTTATAGTTTTCGTAGTATTCCTTCATTTCTTCTTCTGTAGCCTCAATATCCTTCACAGCAGCTTTTTCTTGTAGCATACCAATTCTAAACGTTTCACGAAGGTCTTCTTCGCTATCGTATCCATATTGAGATAAAGCAACTTCAAAATTGTCTCCTAGTTGTTCTTTTAATTCAGCAATTTTTTCATCTAACTCTTCATCGCTTACTTCATAGTTGTCAGAAAGAACTCTTTCATAAACAAGCTCACGTAAAGTAGCTTCTCCGTATTTTTCTTTCATTGCCTCGTAAAGCTCGTCCTTCGTAATATCCCCTGCAGACGTTTCAACAACCGATGCAGAATCATTGGCATTGTTACAGGCAGTTAACGTAACGATACCAGCAATGACTGATAGGGATAACATCCATTTTTTCATTTTGAACACTCCTACAAAATTATTTCGTATCATTCGGTCACAAACATTACTATACCATACCTTATGGGAAGAGCAAAAAAAAATATCTGTTCCACAATGGTAAATCTTCAAAAATAAGTAAATAGCCCATCCCATTATGGAATGGGTTACATAATATAAAGGGAACTAGCAATTAGTTCAATAAAAAAATCGGGCATCCTTCAAGTTTATTGGAATGCCACCATTAAAATTAGAGAGAAAGGGAGGTTTTAATGATGGGACACAATGGCTTTGCGCTACTTGTTGTATTATTCATCTTATTGATTATTGTGGGGGCAGCTTATTGTTAAGCTCCATATGAAATAACACGAATCCTTTTAACGGATGCAGCTGTACTTGAATAGGATATATTAACTTTCCTTGAGAGGAGGTGTTAGAATGGGTCACTCATATGGTGGAGGCTTTGCGCTAATTGTAGTATTGTTCATCCTTTTAATCATCGTTGGTGCTGCTTGGCTATAAGCGAATAAATGATAAAAGAAAAAAGAGCGGTGGATGAATGTCCACCGCTCCTTATTGTTCTATGTAAATAGGATCTCTACATAGGAAGATATCAGAAGGATCGTTATTAATATATTAATTGTCCTAAAAATTTGTGGCTGTCGTTCTTCAGGAATCTCTTTCTGTAAGCAGAGAGAGTTTGTAAGTTTGTTAATTTGGAATAAAATAAAAACGGCAAGTACTATAAAAAGAAAAATCATCGTTAAATCCCTCCTATGGGAAGGTGTTTTCTTGTATTGTATCATAATCAATTTTTAAGTTGAAAGAAAAATTGATTTTAGTAACTATTAGAGAAAGAGGACATCAGTAAGATGTCCCTTCCTTATTAATAATTAAAATTTCATAACCATCTTCGTTTTCTTCAATAAATGCATTCTTAGGAGCGCTAATTACATCTTTTCCGCAAATAAGATCAGAAACAGACATTCCAATATGGTAAGCTATTAAAATCGTAAAATAATGTGCGTAATGCGGAAATACGAAGCAAGCTGCCAACAATACTGAATTAATAATGACAAATGGCGATAGTAAAGCGATTAAAAACTGATACTTTTTAATAGGTTCTGTAATTTGAATTTTGATTGTTGGAATAAAACCAAATTTTATATCTACAATTTTTCTGACCTTCTCATTCAAATGAGCAATTGGTAAAAAATGTAGAAGTTTATGAGCCGGATACAGTAAAATTAATGCTAAAATAAAATAAATAAAATGATTGTCATAAAAGGTTGTTGCAACAAATAAGTATGTTGCCGGAATATAAAGTAGAATAAAAGTAAATAACATAGTTAAGGCAGACAGTATAAAAAGTCGCTGCGATCCATATTGTCTCGTAAAGTTTATTGTTTTCCAGCAATTCAAGCGAATCAGCCTCCAAATGGAGATATAAGTATTTTGTAAGCTTCATATGTTCCACTTACTTTAGATACTTTACGATGAACAGATGAAAAAATCAATAGGAAAACTGCAAACAATTTTCGATAAATTTTTTGTCATATCATTTTACATTTTATACAATAGAATTTAGGAAGAATAGAAAAGAGGTAGAAGGATGTTTGACGAGGAATTATTAGAGAGAATAAAGCGCTTAGAGTATCATCAATCCTTGCTTTTAAAGATGATTGGTAGCAATAAAGCAAAATTTGATATGTTAGTTATTGAAAGAGGCTTATCTGAAAGTGATGTACAGGTATTTTGTACGAATTGTGAACGAATGAGCATAGAGTTGGAAGAACAGAAAGCGGAAGGGTTTGTCTATTTTCATCCGCTTTTTAAAAAGTTTCAAGAAGAATTACACCCACGCCTACAAGTAGAAGAAGTAATTCATGCGTGTATCCTTCAAAGACTGTTTCTACCACTAATGGATGAGCTTAAAAGGTACTTATGATTATACATACTCAGATGATGATTTTTTCTTTGTAAGCTTTCCTTCTTTTTCTTCAAAATCCTGATCAATGTTTCTAAATGATGTTTCGAAAATCTCCATAAAGTCGTCCCCATAAATATTTCGGACAATGGCCATTACCTCAATGATATCTGGAAACTTGCCGTATAGTTCCTTTAATGGCAAAGCACCTGAGAAAGCTGCATTTCCTGATGGCTCATAGTGTTCCATTAAGTCCAAAAGTATGCTTTCTCCTTTTTCCGTAATTTGCACATACGTGTTTCGCTTATCATTTTCCTTTTTAGAGAATTGTAAAAGTCCTCGCTCCTCTAGCTTCTTTGAAAAGTTAAAAGCTGTTGAAACATGCATGACCCCAAATTTCGCCACATCAGAGATGGATGCACCATTTAGATGGTAAGCAATCCATAAAATATGATGTTCATTAATATTAAGATCATGTGGCTTAATCCACTGCTGCCAATCTTTTTCAATGGCTTTCCAGAGAGCTTTGCTTAGTTGTGCAATTCTCTGACTAAATAGCATTGCTTCTTTCATTGTATAATCTTTTCCATCCATCCCTATTAGTCACCCACTTTTTTTTGTCTATTATTTTCATTATGCCAATAAAACAAAAATTAATAAAGATGTAATTTACAAAATTTTTAGAAATTAGATAAAATTTTATTTCCAATCAAGATTTATATCGATAGATTTATAAGATTTATGGAAATAAACGTAAAAAATATCTTGAGATTTTCTTTACAAAAGAAAAAAATCCTTCTTTTCTTTTGAAAAAAAGGACAGATAAAAGCTTTTATTTCTATAATGACTATTTTTTTTGTAAATCATTTTCAAGTTTTCGTAACGCTTCTTGAATCGAATCAAGCTCCATTTTAATCGCATATTGGTTGGTGGCCGTAGACTCCTTCCAGGCTTGTACACTAATTTTTATATCATTAATCAAGCTTGTAAGGACAACTTTCCCTTCTTTAGTAACTGAAGCGACATCTTTGCTCACATCTCGTATAGAAGTGCTTAGAGTAGCCAGATTTTGTCTCCATTCTTCTTCAGAACGTACTAAATTTTTCCGAAGTGCTTCGCCAGATCGAGGAGTTGTTAGTAATGTAGCAACGCCACTAGCAATTCCTCCAACTACCATTCCAAGAAGGACTTTCTTTGCATTCATAAACTCACCCCTAAATAAACGTTTATAGGACTTATATTAACATGATTCATCATGGGAAAACATGTAGAATTACATAGATTCTATAAACCAAGCATATATATAAATATTTCACGAACAAGAAGGTGGTATGGATGGTTAGCTTATTATTTCTAATAAGCATTATTTGTTTAGTAGCCGCAGTTTTTTATATTTTATCCCTAATGAAACCGGGTTTTTATCCTCCAAAAAAGCTGTTAAAAAAAAGGGCAGGCGCACTATTGGGGACTGGGATCCTCCTAATGTTGGCTGCCATTCTTCTATCCAGCATAAAATAGAAAAGAACCCTTGAAGGGTTCTTTTCTATTAACCAGAAATAACTTGCTGGTTAAGTTTTGTTCTTTTAACAATTACATAGGCAATTGGGTAAAGCACAATCATAGCAATTGTGTTAACCACAGTAGCTGGTAAGACCACACCAGCAAATAATGCTGCAAATGGGCCTGGTAACCCAGCAATTACACTAGCTGAACCTAAGAATACAAGTCCGGACACAACTGTACCAACAGCAGTTAATACACCAACACTGACCATATTATTTCTAAATTTCTTAAGAGCTAGAAATAGGCCAAAGAAAACAAAGGCAGTAATTGGCTTATCGATAATATTCGGGAATAGTCCTCCAGGAAAGCTCGTAGTTAAGCCAGAAATAATGCCTGTCACTAATGAAACAAGGAGCACATTTTTCTTTTCTGGGAATAGCATAATTCCTAAAAACATCATCGTTAACATCATGTCAGGCTTCATTCCAAAAAGAATTGGTGGAACAACTGCATGTAATACCGCACCCATACCCACTAGTAATGATAGTGCAACAAGATTTTTCGTATTCATTTCTCATCTCTCCTCGTCTGTTCTACTTTCATTTTCGTTCCTCCTATAGTGCACTCTTTGCCTATAGCGAAAAACTTGCTCTAATTATATCACACTACTAATTATTAAAAAAGTTAACTATTCTGGTCATTACTTTTGCGTAAATTTCTTCATGAACTCGGCTAGCTTTTCAACATGCTCAAGTGGAATAGCATTATAAATGGATGCACGGCAACCACCGACTGAACGGTGACCATTTAATCCAACAAAGCCCTCTTCTTTTGCCTGTTGAAGGAAAGCTTTTGTTGCTTCTTCACTTTGTAAAGTGAAAGTCACATTCATCTTCGAACGGCTATTAGGCGTAGCATGCCCGTTATAAAAACCTTCACTCTCATCAATCGCATCGTATAGAAGTTTAGCTTTTTGATCATTTATTTTCTCAATTGCTGTAACACCGCCTTGATTTTCAACCCAATCAAGTACAAGCTTCAATAAATAAATAGCGATTGTAGGCGGTGTGTTATATAAGGAATTGTTCTCAGCATAAGTTTTGTAATTAAGCATGGTTGGCAACGCATCTGTAGAGCGTTCTAACAAGCTTTTCTTCATGATTACGACAGTAACTCCTGAAGGTCCTAGATTTTTCTGTGCTCCAGCATAAATCAAATCAAATTTTTCAACTTGTAAATTTTTGCTTAAAATATCACTCGACATATCTGCAATTAAAGGAACAGGTGAATCTGGGAAACTTTGCCATTGCGTACCGAAAATCGTGTTGTTACTAGTAATATGAAGGTAGGCAGTTTCAGGTGAAAGATCTGAGAGCGTAAACTCTGGAATAGAGTTATAATTGCTATCTTTACTTGAAGCGAGAATGCTCGTTTGTCCAACTTTTTTTGCTTCCTTTAACGCTTTTTCAGACCAAGCACCAGAAAGGATATAAGAAGCTGTTTTACCTTCCTGGAGTAAGTTCATCGGAACCATAGAAAACTGAGTACTAGCACCACCTTGTAAGAAAAGGACTTCATAATCATCAGGAATGTTCATCAGCTTTCTAAGCTTCGAGATGGCACCATCGTGAACCTCCTCATAGGGCTTACTTCTATGGCTTAACTCCATTACCGACATGCCGGTACCGTTAAAATTAAGCAAATGCTTTTGAGCTTCAATTAGAACCTCCGCTGGAAGAGCAGCTGGTCCTGCATTAAAATTTAGTGCACGATTCATACAATACATACCTCCAATTAGATATTTACGGTTTAAAGCAGCAAAGAAAAAAAGATATATTTATCCTAACAGAAAATCGTACTATGTAAAGATGAGAATTTGAACATTATGAAAATTTTAAAAAGGAATAGAAAAAAGACTGTCCTAAAAGAACAGTCTTACAATTCACTGCTGATAGAATCCGCGATTTTACGAAGATCGTCTGGAGTGTAGTTGCTTTGATTTGACTTCCAAACTGCTCCAAATCCATCTCCTTCACCGTATCGAGGAATTAAATGCATATGGAAGTGGAACACTGATTGTCCAGCTTTTTCACCATTATTATTAACAAGGTTTAGACCAACTGGGTGATACGCATCTTTAATGGCATTGGCAATCTTCGGAGCCACTTTGAATAATTCGC
This sequence comes from Bacillus sp. Y1, assembly GCF_003586445.1. Lineage (NCBI taxonomy): Bacteria > Bacillati > Bacillota > Bacilli > Caryophanales > Bacillaceae > Bacillus > Bacillus sp. Y1. The sequence goes on from NZ_CP030028.1 coordinate 1,204,900, forward strand.
TAGAAATCTCGGGAGTCAATTCGTAAAGATTTTCCTTATGTACCTTTGGAATGATCAATGTATGTCCTTTTGTTACTTGACTAATATCTAAAAACGCTACCACGTGGTCATTTTCAAATACTTTCGCTGCGGGAATATCTCCATTCACAATTTTGCAAAAAATACAATCGCTCATTATTTGTCCCTCCTATTCATATATATGTATATTTTACCATATTATTTAAACAAATAAGAGGGCAGGATTCGCAAGGAATCCCGCCCGTTCTTGAAGGGGAAAGCTTTTTAATCGTTCTATAGCAATAAATTCTCTTTGATAAACACCTCATTTAAAAATGATTTGTCTATAGAGATTTCGATCCTTTGTTCAAGCGAACCATCCCCTTATCTTTATATGTTTTACAACTTATAAAGCATAGCAGATTGGTCTTTTACGAACACCTCATTTATAAAAATGTGGTTAGATCAAAGCATATAGGAACGTTAAACGTATCGTGATTGATTATTATCGCCCACTGACACCTCATTTCGATGATTGAACATCTACTGTTGTTCCCCTTCGAATATTATCATGCCCGCATTGAGAGGTTCTATACAAAAAGAAATGATTTTTTTTAAAAATGCCTATTTCTATTTTTTAGGATGACATTTTGTTAAAATGGTGCTAACAACAAATGGAGGAAGATAAATGACACTTTTGCAGCTTTCAAATATAACCGGTGGATATACTAGAAACCCTGTTTTAAAAGACATTTCTTTTGATGTTAAAGCGAATGAAATTGTTGGTCTAATCGGACTAAACGGGGCAGGCAAAAGCACTACCATTAAACATATTATTGGCTTGATGGAGCCACAATCGGGTGAAATTACGATTAATGGAAAAGCCATACATACAAACAAAGAGGAATATAGAAGAGAATTTACGTTTGTACCAGAAACACCCATTCTTTATGATGAGTTAACATTAGATGAGCATTTACGTTTAACAGCTATGGCATATGGATTAGACGAAAAGACCTTTCAGGAGAGAAAAGAAACCCTGTTGAAGGAATTTCGAATGAGTAAGAGGCTAAAATGGTTTCCTGCCCATTTCTCAAAAGGTATGAAACAAAAGGTTATGATTATGTGTGCTTTTTTGGTTCAGCCCTCTCTTTACATTGTGGATGAGCCCTTTGTAGGACTGGATCCACTTGGAATTCAATCTTTGTTAGATCTTATGAAGAAGATGAAGGAAAGCGGTGCAGGGATATTAATGTCTACCCACATACTTGCAACAGCGGAAAGATATTGTGATCGGTTTGTTATTCTGCATGAAGGTAAGGTTCGTGCGAAGGGCACGTTAGCAGAATTAAGGGAGCAATTTTCAATGCCGGATGCTACACTTGATGATCTTTATATTCAACTCACAAAGGAAGAAGACTATGTTTGATGCACATAAGCTGTGGAGGGAGCGACTCGGAACAGCAAGTAAAGAAATTGGTCGTTATTCTCGATATATTTTTAACGGTCATATCGTCATTGTCCTTGTTTTTTTATTAGGAACTGCTGCTTTCTACTATCAAGAATGGGTAAAGACATTATCAGGTGATTTTCCCGTTGCCCTATTAATGGCAATCATTTTATCGTTAGTGGTTACAATTAGCCCCATTTTTACTTTTGTAGTTGATCCTGATAAAGTGTTTCTTCTTGCCCTTGAAGAAAGACTCCAATCATATTTTAATCGGAGTATTCTTTTGAGTTTTTTTATTGGCTTGTATTTGTTAGTACTTTTCCTCGGTGTCCTAATGCCGATTTACGCTCAAGTAACAGGAAGTGGTTTTCATCATTTCCTTCCGTTTCTTGTCGTACTAGCTGGGTTAAAACTGTTAAATCTGTATATTAGATGGAGAGTACAATACTATGTGGAGGAGTCCACTCAAAGACTAGATACGGTTATTCGATTTGTGGTGAACGGAGTATTTTTATACCTTTTGTTTAATCAAGCAACTATTTGGTTAATTGGGGTTGTCGCTTTTTTATTACTTCTTCTTTTCTTTACATACTATAATCAAACAAAGAAAAAGGGATTAAAATGGGAGCGTCTTATTCAACTGGAAGAAAGAAGAATGATGTCATTTTATCGCTTAGCCAATTTGTTTACAGATGTTCCGAAATTAAAGGATGAGGTAAAGAGACGCAGGTGGCTGGATTGGATACCCTCAAGTTTGCCATATCAACAGGATGCTACATTTTTACATTTATTTCTTCAAACTTTTATCCGAGGTGGAGATTATCTAGGCTTGTGGATACGTCTAACCGTTATTGGAGGACTTGTCCTATATTTTGTCACTTTTGGATATGGACAAATCCTTTTCGTTGTCTTGTTTATTTACTTAACAGGCTTTCAATTGCTTCCATTGTGGAATCACCATCAAAATAAGCTTTGGATACAATTATATCCAGTAAAAGAAATATCGAAAAAAATATCTTTTCAAAAGCTTCTTTTTGTCGTATTAAGCATTCAATCCTTATTACTATCCATTCCCATCCTCTTAAAGGGTGACTTGGTTATCAGTGCTTTTGCTTTGTTTGCAGGGATTGCATTCAGTTATTTGTTTGTATATCAGTATAGTCATAAAAAGCTGACGTAATTTTTACAAAGCTGGTTACACTATGACTACCTAGAAAAGAAAGGGGAGTCATGATGGAAAATACAAGTCAATTTGTTGATAAACTGGCAGAAGATAAAAAAAAGGAACTGAAAAATAAGAAGAGTGGTAATAATCACCCAGAGAAAAGGCTTCCGAATAAGCAGCATTAAGTTGAAGAAGGCGACAGCCTTCTTCTTTTTTTGAAACAAATGTCTTCTTCAAACGTATAAAGGAAAGGAGGGGGAAATTTTATGAATGAATACGAATTAAAGATTTATCATGAAATCGTTTTATGGAAACGGAAATTATTTAAAAAATCACCTTTCCTTCAGCGAGTATCTAAAAAAGCACAAGGGAAAATAAATGAGTTGATCCCTGCAAAGGCGCATCAAATTATTACTGATAGCATTAAGCAAATGGTTAAAGCACTACTAGTAGGGTCTTATGTCACTACAAAAAAAGAGAATAGGGCCGGTTCATCGTTAATGGAAAAAGATAAAATGGCTGCTGAAAAACTTTCCTTTTACCGTAAAACAGCTACATTAGAAGGGGCGGGAACAGGAGCGGGAGGGATTTTTTTAGGTTTAGCTGACTTTCCGCTACTATTGTCCATTAAAATGAAGTACTTAAGTGAAACAGCTACGATATACGGTTTTTATCCCGAAAAGCTTGAGGAACGAATATTTATTTTACATGTGTTCTCACTAGCCTTCTCAAGTGAAGAAAAAAGACTGGAAACATTTGAGGTAATTGAAAATTGGGAGGAAAGAAAACAAAATTATGAGGATATGGACTGGCAATCTTTCCAACAAGAGTACCGAGATCATATTGACTTTATAAAAATGCTTCAGCTAGTCCCTGGGATTGGAGCAGTCGTAGGGGCGTATGCGAACTATAATCTTCTAGACTCTTTAGGAGAAGTGGCAATGAACTGTTATCGACTTCGTTTACTTAAAATGGCCCCACTGCCTGAGTAGTAGGGCATTTTTTTATTCTTGAGACAATAAGGCTTGATCAAAAGTGAGGAGGATTTCAACAAAAAAGACAAGGTGAGGGGCGAGTCTTCCCGAATTGGGGGTTGATTCGGATAGGGAAGTCAAGGAGAAGAAGGAGGTAGTCCGAATGCGGGGTTGATTCGGACAGGAAAGACAAGGAGAAGAGGGACTTAGTCCGAAACAGGGGTTGATTCGGACAGCAAAGGCAAGGAGAAGAGAGAGTCAGTCCGAATGCAGGGTTGATTCGGACAGCAAAGGTAAGGGGAAGGGTGAGTCAGTCCGAATACGGGGTTGATTCGGACAGCAAAGGCAAGAAGAAGAAGGAGTCAGTCCGAATAGGGGGGGATTCGGACAGGGAAGGCAAGGAGAAGAGGTAGTCAGTCCGAATGCAGGGTTGATTCGGACAGCAAAGGCAAGGAGAAGAGGGACTTAGTCCGAAACAGGGGTTCATTTAGACAGAAATAGGTTCAAAATGCTTTTAGATGTCTTAAACACAGGCTACTCTACTTTAAAAGGAAAAAGCTTGGAGGTTATCTCCGAGCTTTATTTATAGTTAATGGCAGCTGAACCGAGCGTTTTAGCAGCTACGAGTAAGGCTTGTTCATCAATGTCGAATTTCGGGTGATGATGCGGGTAAGCTACCTCCACGCCAACAGGCTTCGCCCCAGTAAAGAAGAAAGTTCCTTTTACATGCTGTAGATAATAAGCGAAATCCTCTCCACCCATCTGCAGTTCTGCTTCTTCCACTACTTTGATCTCTTCCATATCATTTGCTAGTTGAACAAGATACTCAGTTTCTTCTTTATGATTAACAACAGCCGGATATCCTTTTACATACTCATAGGAATACGAGCAATCAGAGGCGATGCAAGTACCTTTCACAATGCGCTCGATTTCGTCAGCAATAAAATCTCGAAGGTCTTCGTTAAATGTACGGACGGTTCCGATTAATTTTGCTTTATCCGCAATTACGTTAAAGGCATTGTCTGCGACAAAGGATCCAACGGTTACAACAGCGGACTCTACTGGGCTGACACGTCTGCTTACGATTTGTTGTAAATTGGATACGAGTTGGGCACCAACAACAATGGAATCCTTTGTTTTATGTGGCTGTGCTCCGTGTCCACCTTTGCCTTGGATGGTAATCACAAATCGATCTGCTGCTGCCATAATAGGACCTGTTCGGTATTGAATTTTCCCTGTAGGCTCGCTTGCCCATAAATGCGTACCAAAGATAACATCTACTCCTTCAAGGCAACCTGCTTCAATCATGGATGCCGCGCCTCCTGGAGCATACTCTTCTGCATGTTGATGAATCATAATATATGTACCGTGAAGTTCATCTTTTAATTCATGGAGTACTTTAGCTAGGATAAGTAAGGACGCAGTATGACCATCGTGCCCACAAGCATGCATAACTCCTGGAACAGTTGATTTGTATGGAACATCCTTTTCATCCTGAATAGGAAGTGCATCAAAGTCTGCACGTAAGGCAATTGTTTTTCCAGGATAGTTTCCTTGTATCTTGGCTACTACCCCATTGCCACCGACACCTCTTTGTACTTCCACACCGAGTTTTTCATAATAAGATGCGATAAAGTTAGCTGTGTTCACTTCCTGAAAAGAAAGCTCTGGATGCTGATGCAAGTATCTTCGAATCTCAACCATTTCAGGATAATAATCTTCTAGCTTTGTAAACAGTGTCGTAAGCAAATTAATCCCCACTCCTTTTACTAATTTCAGATAATTATAACATCTTTTTCACTAAAAAATGGTTATCTTTGATATGAAAAAACGAAAGACTACCTGAAAGGTAGTCTTTCGTTCGTTAAATAGTTAAAAACTTCACGCAAACGGCATAAGGAACGGTAATGTCAGATTGAAGCAGACTAAGTTTACCTGTTTCTTTGTCTCTAGCAAAAAGGACAAGGTTGCCTGACTCTTGATTAGATGCAACAATATACGATTCTGTAGGGTCTAGTGCAAAGTCACGAGGCCAATCACCTTCTGTTGGTGTATGTTCTAAAAATGAAAGGGAACCATTTTCGTCTGCAACAAAGCTTGCAATACTATTATGTCCGCGATTTCCAGCGTACACAAAACGTCCATCGGAGCTGATGTGAATCGCGCTTCCTTGATTGTTTTCGGTAAAATCTGAAGGAAGTGTTGAAATCGCTTGAATTTGATTGAAGCTACCGTTAGTTGAATCGTATTGAAGAACGAGTACTTCACCACTAAATTCTGTCATCACATAAGCGAGTGGTTTTGTTGGATGGAACACAATATGTCTTGGGCCGCTTCCAGGTTTCACAGAAAGTTCATAAACTAGGGATAATTGATCTTCTTTCAGTTCATATGTAAAGATTTTATCAATTCCAAGTTCAACTGCCACCACGTATTTTCCATCAGGAGTTAGGCCAGAGTAGTGAGTATGAGCTTTCTCCTGTCTAGGATCTGGGCCGCTTCCTGTATGGGCAACGCTTGAGGAAGCCGGTTGAATTTCACCCGTTTTTGGGTTTACCTTATGCACTTCAACTGTTCCTTTATGGTAATTTGCGGTAAACAATGCGGTATTGCTAGGGTTTATCTCTAAGTGACAAGGAGGAGAACCAGCAGACCCTCGATCATTAATTTTTTGAAGCTTACCTGTACCTTCTTCAATAGAAAATGATGTTACCCCACCAAGATCACCGTTTTTTGAAACGGAATACAGAAATTTGTTATCACCTGTAATAGAAACATAGGTAGGATTTTCTACTTTACCAGCAAGTTCAACCTCTTCTATTTTTCCAGCTTTTGTGTCTAAAACAAAGCGATAAATCCCTTCACTATCACCTTTTGTGTACGTACCTACATATCCAATTACTTTATCAGCGCTACTCAAGGCATTCCCTCCAATAAATTAATATACAATGTTATCCTATTCTTACAGTCATTGAAAATCAAGAAGGAAGTCTTATTTTAATTATCAACTTGACAAGAAATAGAGAGAAATGTTAACTTTTCAGAAAAGTCCGTAGAACGAATTAAAGCATATTTTAGAAAGAAATAGATTTTAGGGGAGTAGGTTCGAAATGATTATTTCTCGTCTCACGATGATACTCGGAGAACTAATGGGAGCGAAGGTGCCTATTACGAGCGAGTATTTAGCAAGCGTTATTAAAGTAACATCAAGAACCATTCGTAATGATATGAAAGACCTTCAGGCAATCCTTGAAAAGAACGGTGCAGATATTAAGTCAGTACGAGGAACAGGATACGAACTAGTTGTAAATAATAACCAACAGTTTATCACCTTTATAAATGAAGTGTTTCAAGATACGGCTGAAACGAGCGTTGGAAGGCCCGACTCACCTGAAGAACGGATACGGTATATTATTACAAGGCTACTTCTAACCAATAAATTTGTAAAGCTTGACCATTTAGCTGATGAAATATTTGTTAGTCGCTCAACGATCTTAAATGACGTAAAGGATATTAAGAAAATCCTCTCACGGTATGGATTAAGTTTAGAAAAGAAACCTAATTATGGTTTAAGGATTAAAGGTGATGAAGTCAAGGTCCGCTTTTGTATGTCGGATTATATTTTTAATAAAAAAAGGGACGAACTTGATATTGTTAATGAACAACTGAATATCCTAACCAAGGAAGAAATTCTAGTGATTCGAAACGTCATATTAGCGCTTATTAGGGAACATCATATTACCCTTTCTGATGTGGGCTTAAATAATTTGATAATCCATGTAGCAATAGCTTGTAAGCGTATCCGTGAAGGAAATCATGTATTATTGTATTCAGATGAACTAAATGAAATCATTGGACAAAAAGAATTTTCTGTTGCAGAAAAAATTGTGAAAAATCTAAGTGAAACCCTTATGGTTGATTTTCCAGAAAATGAGGTCGCTTATATAGCCATTCATCTTTTAGGTACGAAAATGATTGAAAAATCACCTGGTGAGCAAGTGGAGAAAGTAATTGATAATAAAATTGCTCAGTTAGTATCTGACATCCTTGCAAAAATCGATGAAAAGCTGTCATTAGGAATTAGCGAAGATAAGGAACTCTTAGAACAAATGTGTCTACATATTAAACCAGCAATCAATCGTTACCGTTATGGAATGAACTTGAGAAATCCAATGATTGATGAAATCAAGGCTAATTATCCAGTAGCGTTTCAAGCAGGGCTTATTGCTGGTAAAGAGATGAAAAAACAACTAAGCATAGATATTGACGAGAATGAAATTGGATACCTTGCCCTCCATATAGGAGTAGCCATGGAGCGGAAGCAAATCCACCATGGTCCGAAAAGATGCTTAATTGTTTGTGCATCAGGAGTAGGTAGTGCGAGATTGCTTTACTATAAGCTTCAGTCAACCTTTGGACCAAAGCTTGATATTGTCGATACTACAGAATTTTATAAGCTTCAGCAGATGGATCTACATGATATTGATTTCATTATTAGTACAGTACCTATTCAGCAAAAAATGTCCATTCCTGTCATCCATGTGAACACATTTTTAGGTGATCAAGATTTAAAAAAAATTAGGTCCGCCGTGTCAGAGCAAACGACATCTCTTGAGTATACGAGGGAAGAACTAGTTTTCTTACAACAAGCACTTTTATCAAAAGAAGAAGTGTTATCTTATATGTTTTCGAATTTGAAAGAAATGGGTTTGATAGATGATGTTTTCATTGAATCAGTGAAGGAGAGAGAATCTCTGTCTTCCACATCCTTTGGGAATTTTGTTGCTATTCCACATCCATTAAATCCATTAACAGACGAGACATTTTGGTCAATTTGTACCTTACAAAAGCCGATAGAGTGGGACGATAAACTTGTACAATTTGTTTGTTTACTTAGTGTTGAAAAGGATAGTAGCGGAGATTTACAAAGAATGTACGATATGCTCGGTAAAGTGATCGATGATCGTGAGTTAGTACAACAATTAATAAAATCAAAGTCCTATCATGAATTTAAAGACACCTTCTTAAAGGTTTAGAGGTTGGTGTCTTTTCTTTTAAAAGAGAAACCTGATTGTAAGCGATTACTTTTTAATGTTAGTAAAGGGGGATTTGTGATGAATATTTTATTATGCTGTGCAGCTGGTATGTCAACAAGCTTACTAGTAAGAAAAATGAATCAAACTTCAATGGATCAGGGGGAAAACAATAAAATCTGGGCGGTACCCGGTGATGTTGTTTATAAACATATTAAAGACGCAGACGTTATCCTACTAGGTCCACAAGTTCGTCATTTACTTCCTGAACTTAAAAAGCTTGGAGAAGAAAAAGGAATTCCAGTGGATGTGATCAACACTGTTCATTATGGAACTTGTAATGGTGTTGAAGTTTTAAAATATGCAAAACTATTAAAAAATAAATAAAGCAAAAAACAGGGTGATATAATATGCTCCCTGTTTTTTTGTGTGAAAAATGAATTCAATAGTCATTTCCTTTGAGAAACGGAAAAATGATAGATGTAAGTGAAAGCGTTTTACATCTACAATAAAGACATCAAGAAGAGACAACAAGGCAAAACAATAAAAAGTAAGACTTCTTGATATCAGTCAATCATTCACTTAATCGCTCTCAATGCTTAAGAGTGTAACTTAAAATATTAGGAGGAATTAATGATGAACATCTTATTATGTTGTGCGGCAGGTATGTCTACAAGTTTACTAGTAACAAAAATGGAAGCGGCTGCAAAGGAACAAGGACTTGAGTCAAAAATTTGGGCAGTAAGTTCAGACCAAGTAAAAGCGAATATCGATCAAGCAGATGTATTGCTTCTTGGACCACAAGTACGTTACCTATTACCTCAAATGCAACAACTTGGAAAAGAAAAGAATATCCCGGTTGATTCTATCAACCCAATTCACTACGGAATGTGTAATGGGGCAGAAGTGTTAAAAACAGCTGTAGCACTAAAAAACTAAATATCTCTTTAAAAGAGAAGGGAATGAAACGTGATGAATAAGTTTTTAGGTTTCCTTGAATCAAAGTTTATGCCTTTTGCTGGTAAATTAGCCGCACAAAGACATTTAGGTGCTTTAAAAGATGGAATTATCCTAGCGATGCCAATGATTATTATCGGTTCTGTATTCCTAATTTTAGGTTTCCTACCGATTCCTGGTTACGCCGATTTCATGGCAAGTGTGTTCGGAGATCAATGGTTAGCAAAATTAATGTATCCAACAGATGCAACGTTTAACATGATGGGTCTAATCGCTGCATTCGGTATTGCATATCGTCTAGCTGAGAGGTATGGCATTGACGCCATTACAGCTGGGGTAATCTCACTGTGTGCGTTCTTACTTGCTACACCATTCAATGTGCCGTTTACTCCAGATGGAGCAACAGAAGCGATCGCAGTTGGAGGAGCAATTCCAGTTGCATTTATGGGAAGTAAAGGACTTTTCGTAGCGATCCTAATCGGTTTATTCTCAACAGAAGTGTATAACTTCATTCTTAAGAAAAATATTGTTATTAAAATGCCAGATAGCGTTCCACCGGCAGTAAGTAAATCGTTTGTTGCACTTGTTCCTGGTTTTATTGTTATCACTATTATCTTCTTAATTCGTTTAGTAATTGAGTACTTTGGAATTAGCAGTATTCATGACGTGGTTCAATTAGTACTTGGTAAGCCACTTGGATTATTAGGCGGAAGCTTAATCGGTTCGATTGTTGCCTACATGCTTATTATGATGCTTTGGTCAGCAGGTCTTCACGGAACAAACATCGTTGCAGGTGTACTAAGCCCAGTTTGGTTAATGGCAACAGAAGAAAACCAAATTGCGTTCCGTGCAGGTGAAGAATTACCAAATATCTTTACATCTCAATTCTTTGAAGTATTCGTCAACATCGGTGGTACTGGTGCTACATTTGGTCTAGCTATGCTTATGCTTTTCTGGGCAAAGAGCCAACAAATGAAGGCGCTTGGTAAATTATCGGCTGGTCCTGGAACATTCATGATCAACGAACCAATCATTTTTGGTACACCAATCGTAATGAACCCATTACTAATCGTACCATTCTTCTTAACACCGATCGTTCTAATCATTGTAACGTACTACTCAATGAAGTTAGGTTTAGTTGCGAAGCCAGCAGGTATCGCGATTCCTTGGACAACGCCGCCAATTATCGGTGGATACCTAGCAACTGGAGGTAAAATTTCAGGTGCGGTTATGCAGGCTGTCAACGTCGTTATCGCTCTAGCTATTTACTTCCCGTTCTTCAGAATGTGGGATAAGATGAAGCAACAAGAAGAGGGCGGAGTAAATAATTCATCAAAAGTGAGTTAATTAAGCGTTAAAAAATAGCAGAAGGATTCTCACATGAGTTTATGTGAGAATGCTTTTTATACGGAGGGACTTACAATGGCAACAATGGAAGAAACAGTATTTCAGATTATTTTACATGGTGGAAATGGAAAAAGCTCTTCAATGGAAGCGATCGCAGCAGCGAAACGAGGAGATTTCACAGAAGCACGTGCAAAACTACAGGAAGCCGCAGATGCATTAAACGAAGCACACCATGTTCAAACTTCATTGATTCAAGGAGAAATTAGAGGAGAAAAGGTAGAAATTTCTCTATTAATGGTTCATGCTCAAGATCACTTAATGAATGCAATCACACTAAAAGATTTAGCAACTGAATTTGTGGATCTGTACGAAACGATTAAGTTAGAGAAAGTTTCTAGCTAACAATTTGTTTCAGTAATTTCTGAGGAAAGAAAGCATAATAACAAAGAATTGGTTCTGGTGTGAAAGCATCAGGACCATATTCATTACTTTGGGAATAAGGGAAAAAGTGAAGGAGAGATCACAATGATACATAAGCAATTAAAGCCGTTTCCAGAAAAATTCCTTTGGGGGGCAGCTTCTGCAGCTTATCAAGTAGAAGGTGCGTGGAATGAGGATGGAAAAGGACCATCAAACTGGGATTTATTCGTACGCATACCCGGAAAAACATTTAAAGAGACAACAGGTGATGTAGCAGTCGATCATTACCACCGATATAAAGAAGATGTACAGTTAATGGCAGAAATGGGAATGAAGGCATATCGTTTTTCTGTGGCGTGGACAAGAATTCTTCCTCAAGGAAAAGGGGAGGTTAATGAGAAAGGTCTACAGTTTTACGACAATCTTATCAATGAGCTCGTAAAGCATAATATTGAACCTGTTCTTACGCTATACCATTGGGATCTGCCTCAAGCATTACAAGATGAATATGGTGGTTGGGAATCAAGAAAGATTATAGAAGACTTCACGAATTACAGTACTATTTTATTCAAGCGATTTGGTGATCGTGTTAAGTACTGGGTGAGTTTAAATGAGCAAAATATTTTTACAATGCTTGGGTATCAGTGGGCAGCACATCCACCAGGAGTAAAGGATGACAAGCTCTTTTATCAAGTAAATCACCATGCTAATTTAGCGAATGCAAGCGTCATTAAAGAGTTCCGTAAATATGTTCCAGATGGGAAAATTGGTCCTAGCTTTGCTTATTCGCCTGCATATGCTGCCACATCAAAACCAACAGATATAATAGCCGCTGAAAATGCAGAGGAATTTACGAGCCATTGGTGGATGGACGTATACGCGTGGGGGAAATACCCGGAGGCAACATGGAACTATCTAGAGAAGAACGGATTGGCACCAAAGGTAGAAGAAGGCGACTTTGAATTATTAAAAGCTGGAAAACCTGATTTCATGGGTGTAAACTATTACCAAACAACCACATACGAAGAAAACCCGCTTGATGGAGTAGCGGAGGGTCATTTTAATACATCAGGGAAAAAAGGAACAACGAAAGACAGAGGAATTCCAGGTGTTTTTAAAACGGTCAAGAATGACAATTTAGAAAGAACAAACTGGGATTGGAATATAGATCCGGTTGGACTTCGAATTGGACTTCGTCGCATACAAAGCCGATATGGCCTGCCAATCTTAATCAGTGAAAACGGGTTAGGGGAGTATGATAAGCTTGAAGAAAATGATGTGGTAAACGATGATTATCGTATTGACTATATTCGAACACATCTAGTAGCCATTCAGGAAGCGATTTCAGATGGTGTTGAGATGCTTGGATATTGTGTATGGTCATTTACCGATCTTTTAAGCTGGTTGAATGGATTCCAAAAACGTTACGGATTCGTTTATGTGAATCAACATGAAGAAGGTGAAAACGACCTTCGTCGGATCAAGAAGAAAAGCTTTGGATGGTACAAATCCGTGATCGAATCAAACGGTGAAAAGCTATAAGCATATTAGGAGGTTTTAATGATGGCAAAGAAAACTTTTACAGTAATTGATGAAACAGGTATTCATGCAAGACCAGCCACACTTCTTGTAAGCACGGCAAGTAAATTCAACTCAGATGTGAAACTAGCTTACAAGGAAAAGGAAGTTAACCTCAAGTCCATTATGGGTGTAATGTCTTTAGGTATTCCTAAAGGTGCATCAATTACAATTACAACTGAGGGTGCAGATGAAGAGGAAGCGTTAAAAGGTCTTACTGATGTATTAGCTAAAGAAGGACTTGCAGAATAAAATCAAGTAGCCCCATTCAATTTTTGGATGGGGTTTCTAATTGGGGGAGAAGTTACATGTCCAAAAAATTGGTCTTTTTTGATATTGATGGAACATTATATAATGAAGAAAAAAAATTACCACAATCGGCAAAGGAATCTATTCAGCAGTTAAAGGATCAAGGTCATGAGGTAGCAATTGCGACAGGGAGATCTCCTTTTAATATAACCGAGATTCGAAAAGAGTTAGAAATAGATAATTATGTAAGCTTTAATGGTCAGTATGTCGTATTAAATGGACAAGTGATATACAAAAATCCAATCAACACCTCAGCTTTAGAAGAGCTTACAAATTTTTCAACTAAAAATAAACACCCGATCGTGTATTTAGATCACGAAGATATGAAAGGAAATGTAGAATCACATACGATGTTAGAAGAGGCTGTTGGTTCTTTAAGTGTAAGTGGAAAGGTTGGATATGATCCTATATATCATCAAGATCGAGAAATATATCAATCCTTTTTAATATATAGAGATGAAGATCAAGTGGATTATAAATCAGCATTTCCTCAATTAGATTTTATCCGCTGGCACCAATATGCGGTGGATGTGTTACCTGCTGGAGGATCAAAAGCGGTAGGAATTCAAGCGGCTATGAATCATTTTGGCATTGCACCTGAGCATGTGTATGCTTTTGGAGATGGATTAAATGATATTGAGATGCTTACCTTTGTTAAGAATAGTGTAGCTATGGGAAATGCACATGAAAAGGCGAAGAGTGCTGCTAAATACGTAACCAAGCATGTGGACGAAGATGGGATTGCATACGGTTTAGAATTGGTCGGGCTGTTGAAGTAAAAAACCATCGTCAGAAAGAATCTGACGATGGTTTTTTCTATATTAAAAAGATAGCTACAATCGTGGTAACGACGAGACCTATACAAACAGGAAGCAGGTTTCGTCGGGCTAATTCAAACGGATCCACATTACAAATGGCAGCAGCCGGAATAAGAGCCCAAGGAACTAATGTTCCACCACCAACCCATATGGCCGAAATTTGGCCGAGAGCCGTTAATGTAGCAGCACCAGCACCAATTCCCTCAGCAAACAGGTTGGCAACAGAACCGGCCAGTGAAATGCCTGAAAAACCTGACCCATCTAACCCTGTAATAGCTCCGACTGTTGTAAGAGTTACCGCAGCAATCTCATTGCTTAACGGAACAATACCAGCTAAGGAGACACTAAGGTCATTGACGATCCCTTGTGATGCTTCAGGTAAATATTCACCAATGATGACTGAAAAGCCAGCATCGCCAAGATAGAAGAAGGCGGCAATAGGAATAACAGGTCCAAAAACCTTAAACCCAAATTGAAATCCTTCTATTAAATAGCTCGTTGTTTTTTCCAGTCCTTTGTTTTTATGCCCAACGATTGTGATTAGTATGAGGATCACGATCGATGTTCCCCCAACTAATGCCGTTGCATCCCCTCCTTGTAAATCGAGTAAGAACATGGCGACAACATCTAATAAAAACAAAAAGGGGATCAGCAGTGAGAAAAATCTTTTCTGTTTAAGAGATAATAAGTTTTTCTCAGTATTTTCATCCGTAGACTTAGAGTGAATATAAGAAGTTGTGGTTAGCTTGCCGAGTTTCATATCTCTTTTTAAAAAGAAGAAAGCAGTTATGGTGGTAACAACACCCATGACGATGACAAGAGGAACACTAGCACTAATGACCTCACTAACTGGTAATCCAGCAGCATCGGCAGTTAATTTGGGTGCAGCCTGAATAATAAAATCACCAGATAGCGCAATTCCGTGACCAAATAAGTTCATAGCCATTGCCACACCCAAGGCAGGTAGACCAACTCGGATTGCGACAGGTAGTAACACGGCACCTAGGAGTGCAACGGCAGGAGACGGCCAAAAAAACCAAGAAATAACCATCATTAAAATACCGATCGTCCAGTATGCGAGTGCTGGTGTACGTATAATTTTTGCAAAAGGAGAAATCATCACATCATTAATACCGGTTGTAGTTAAACTTCTACTCATAGCTACGATAATGGAAATGACTAGAATAGTAGGGAGCAACTCAGTAATAGCATATATAAAACTAGAAAATATATCACTAATAGAAGCGCTAAGTGAACCGGTAGCGGTAATCGCTATTAAAAATATTCCCGTTATACATACGAGTGAGGTATCTCTTCTCATGACCATAAATCCTATAATTAAAATGATAAAGGAAAGGTAAATCCAATGTAATGCTGTTAACTCAATACCCATCGAACAAACTCCTTTCTCCTATATAAGGGAACATGCCTTTTTAGGCTCTTGCCCTAATATGGTTGGTTGCTACAGAATATGTAAAATGGGCAAAGATGTGAGAGGGAAAAGAAAATCTTTCCGTCTCTAGACGGAGAAAAAGAACTACTGGAGTTTGGTTCAGGTTTTCAAAAGAAGAGGTAAAATGAAAAAAGGAGAATATAGAAAATGATCGAATTATTAAGCTATTGATTGAAAGTAGGCGGATGATTTGAGATATCAAACTATAAACCAAGTACTGTTTGCAATAATGCTCTTACTAGTAGGGGGTGTGCTCCTCCTTGTTAATATAGGTGTCATTTCCATGGAAATAACAGAGTTATTTGTCGTTTCTTATCCATTTCTGCTATTTGTCATTGCAACGATTCTCTGTGTAAAAGCCTTAGTTGAAAGGGGGAATTTGTTTTTTTCTTTATTCTTAGTTCTTTTTTCTTCTATATTAATATTTGATCGGATTGGAAAATTAGATTTTGGATTTTGGGAGTTTTGGAAGCTTTGGCCATATATTATTATTTATATTGCCGTTAGCATACTGACTAGAAAAAATAAAATTAGGTTTCATTTTCATGAGGATATGCCTAGAGATGCGTTTAAAACACTTGATGAAAAAGGGAAGAAAAAGAGAAAAAGAGCTAGAGGCTTTTCGATTGGTGATGTTAGTTTTAAACAAGCCAATTGGTCAGTAGAACCAATGGAGCTTTATAACACAATTGGAGACTATTTCATTGATTTTAGCCAAGCATACATTCCGGAAAAAGAAACTCCGATAATCGTTCAAGGATGGATTGGAGATGTCAAGATGATCATACCAGAAGATGTCCCTGTTTTTGTCCAATCTTATATAAAGGTAGGAGATATTCGTATCTTTGATAAGGAAACCGATGCAATCAATCGCGGGTTAACCTATCAATCACCAGGCTATGAGGAAGCTGTTCGAAAGTTAAAGATATCGATTGAGTTGAAAATTGGATCGGTACGTATTGATAAGGTATAGGTGAAGCATATGAAGAAAAGAGTCGGTATTCGTTTCTGGTTTTTACAAAGTTTTATTATGATGGCATTCATTAGTTCTCTTTGTTTCTTTCTAGGATTACAAATTTATTTATTTAATGTGCAATCATCTAGCTTATCCATATATACAACCTTTTGGCTTACCCTCTATGTTTTTTTGATTCTTTTGCTTATTGGGGGGTACTTTGGCATTAAGGGTAGTTATTTAATTAAAGGAAGATTGTCAGATATCTACTTATTTATTTCTACGCTAAGAAGTGGAAAGTTTTCTGAGAGAATACCAGAATTTGAGAAGGATGAAATTGGCCTTATTACGGAAGAATTAAATCATTTGGCTGAATACATTCAAGAACAAGTAAATTCCACGAGAAGATTAGCTGATGAAAAGACGGCACTCGCACAGACTGCACATACAGCAGCGGTCATGGAAGAGCGACAACGATTGGCAAGAGATCTTCATGATGTGGTTAGTCAGCAGCTGTTTGCGCTCAGTATGATTAGCTCAGCCACCATCCGGACATTTGACATTAACCCCTTAAAAGCGAAGGAACAATTAGAACAGATATCAGAAATTGCAGTTAAAGCACAAGGTGAAATGAGAGCATTATTACTTCATCTTCGACCTGTTCAGTTAAAAGATGATAGCCTATGTGATGGCGTAATCAAGTTAATTCAAGAGCTAAAAGGGAAAACAGGCATTGATTTTCAAGCGAGCATTGATGAGCTTGATTGTGTTTCAAAAGCAACGGAAGAGCATTTGTTTCGAATTATTCAAGAAGCCCTGTCCAATATTTTAAAACATGCAGAAGCTACAAAAATAACGATTACATTAACAGAAAAGGAATCGTATATTTATTTGTTTATAGCCGATAACGGAAAAGGCTTTGACCCAGAGGTTGTTCGGATGACGTCTTATGGAATGAAAACAATGAGAGAACGATGTGAAGAGATCGGTGGCATTTTTGCGATACGCTCCAAAAAGAAGGAAGGTACATATATTGATATTAGGATACCTGTGACTGGGAGGGGGACTGTATGATTAGACTAGCTGTCGTAGATGACCATGAAGTTGTACGAAAAGGAATTATCTCATATTTGCAGACAGAACCAGATATCGAGATTGTAGGAGAAGCCAATTGTGGAAAAGAGGCAGTGATATTAGTTGCTGATAAAAAACCTGATGTTGTTCTGATGGATTTACTTATGGAAGATGGCACGGGAATTGATGCAACCAAGGCAATTCTATCCTTTAATCCCAATTGTAAAATTATTATCATAACTAGCTTTTATGATGATGAACAAGTATTTCCAGCGATTGAGGCTGGGGTATTTAGCTATATGCTAAAAACAGCAACTGCTGATGAAATCGTTCAAGCGATTAGGAAAGCTGCTCGAGGCGAATCAGTGATCGAACCGAAAGTAGCCAATCGGATGATGAGTCGTTTGAGAGTAAAGGAAAAGAAACCCCATGATGAGCTCACAGATAGAGAAATGGAAGTATTAATATGCATCGGTGATGGAAAAACGAATCAGGAAATTAGTAATGAGCTATACATCGGTGTGAAGACGGTGAAAACTCATGTGAGCAATATTTTGAGTAAATTACAAGTGGCTGATCGAACTCAGGCGGCGGTATATGCAAATCGAAATGGACTAATGAAATTAAAAGAGGGCCGGGATGGATAGCATTCCCGGCTTTTCTCTATTCCTTCTCTAGGACAAGGTTGTATTTTGTCACAAAGGAAGGTCTAGCGAAGATTTGTGGTTGTTGCTGATCAATCCCCTTCTCGGTTTTTCTTTTCTCATGAGCTTTTTCATAAGCCTTTGACTCCTGCCATTTTAAAAAGTCCTTTTCTTCTTTCCATGCAGTCAAAATGATGTATGTATCGTTAGAAAGGGGACGTAGCACACGAATTGCTGCAAATCCAGGTTCCTGTTCAATAAGCCTAGCCCGATTTTTGAAGCGATACTCGAACACAGGCCTACCCTCTTCGCTAACAGGAATATTGTTAAACACAAAAAAAGCTCCATTTGCCAATTCCCCTGATTGATCAATCGCTTCATACTTCCTTTGGGAGGCGAAGACTGTACTGCCATCTGTTTCATGGATGAGAAGTGTTGTTTCATTATCCTGCATAAGCAGCATCTTTTCCTGAAAATGCTTTTCCTTTAGTGAGTGCATAAACTCATACGTCCCATTTGTCATAAAGATATTCATACTCTTTCACCCCTTACAATGTATAAACTTATTATAACGAGAAGAGCTAGCCAATCCTAATTTCAACTTGGAATAAAAGAAAAAAACATTTTATAAAAAAGAAGATTTTTTGACAGATGAGGCGGTTATCTATACATATATAGTAGAAAAAGCTATATTAGAAGATGTGTATGTAAGCGCAGTATTTTTAAAATATGAGTAAAGTATATTAAAATGGGAGATAGCTTGTTTTTTTGAAAGGGGTCAACATAATGGTAAGACAAATTAATGAAACATTTTTAAAGGCAGCAAGAGGAGAACAAACGGATTATACCCCTGTTTGGTATATGAGACAGGCAGGAAGGTCACAACCTGAATATCGTGAAATTAAAGAAAAATATTCTTTATTTGAAATCACTCATCAGCCTGAGCTTTGTGCGTATGTAACAAGACTTCCAGTGGAGCAATACGATGTCGATGCAGCCATTTTATATAAAGATATTATGTCACCGCTACCTGCTATCGGAGTAGATGTAGAAATAAAATCAGGAATCGGTCCGGTCATTTCAAATCCTATCCAATCGTTAGCTGATGTAGAGAAATTAGGCGAGATTCATCCAGAAGAGGATGTTCCATATGTGCTGGATACGATTAAGCTTCTAACGGAGGAACAGCTTAACGTGCCCCTCATCGGATTTGCTGGAGCACCATTTACACTAGCTAGCTATATGATCGAAGGTGGACCATCGAAAAACTATAACAAAACCAAATCATTTATGTACTCAGAACCAAAGGCATGGTTTGCGCTAATGGATAAATTGGCAGAGATGACTATTACATATGTGAAATCACAAATAAAAGCCGGCGCACGTGCCATTCAGATCTTTGATTCTTGGGTCGGTGCCTTAAATGTTCAGGACTATCGCTATTTTATTAAGCCTGTGATGAACCGAATTTTTAGTGCACTCAGAGAAGAAAACGTCCCATTAATTATGTTTGGCGTGGGTGCAAGTCATTTAGCACTAGAATGGAATGATCTTCCTCTAGATGTTGTTGGGTTAGATTGGCGTCTACAAATTGAAGAAGCCCGTCAAATGGGAGTACATAAAACGGTTCAAGGAAACTTAGATCCGGCTATTTTATTGGCTCCATGGGAAGTAATAGAGGAGCGTGCAAAAGCGATTCTTGATCAAGGACTTACACATCCAGGGCATATTTTTAACTTAGGACATGGTGTGTTTCCTTCCGTTAATCCTGATACATTAAAGCGTCTAACAACTTTTGTTCATGAATATACAGCAGCAAACAAACGTTAATAATTCTTAATTAATAATAATTATTATATTTTAAGTATTATTACTAGAACTTTCACGTTTTTTTTGGCAAAATAAATGAATGAGTGAAAAATTGCTGGAAAAATCGTGAATAAACAGGATGTGAGGGATATTATGACAAAGAAAGTAATGGGGCTTTTAGTAATGGCCTATGGAACTCCTTACAAGGAGGAGGATATTGAGCGTTATTATACGCATATTCGCCATGGTCGTAAGCCATCTCCTGAAATGCTAGAGGATTTAAAAAATCGCTATGAAGCAATTGGTGGCATTTCTCCACTTGCAAAAATAACGCAAGAACAAGGAGAGAAATTACAGGAGCATTTAAATAAAGTTCAGGATCAAGTGGAATTTAAGCTTTACTTAGGTTTAAAGCATATCGAACCGTTCGTTGAAGATGCTGTGAAACAAATGCACGAGGATGGCATTCAAGAAGCAGTGAGTATCGTGCTTGCGCCGCATTTCTCTACCTTTAGCGTAAAGTCATACAACGGACGAGCTCATGAGGAAGCAGAGAAACTTGGAAATCTTAAAATTACATCAGTTGAAAGCTGGTTTGATGAGCCTAAGTTTATTCAATATTGGTCTGAGAAAGTAAAGGCAACTTTTGATTCTATGCCAGTAGAAGAAAAAGATCATTCGGTTTTAATTGTTTCTGCTCACAGCTTACCTGAGAAAATCCTTCAATCGGGGGATCCATATCCGGATCAGCTTCAAAAAACAGCTGATTACATTGCTGAGAGTGCCGGTGTAAAAAACTATGCAGTTGGCTGGCAAAGTGCTGGGAATACACCAGAGCCATGGCTTGGACCTGATGTTCAGGATTTAACGAGAGAGTTATACGAAAAGAATGGTTATAAAGCATTTGTATACACACCAGTTGGCTTTGTCGCTGACCATCTAGAGGTTCTTTATGATAATGATTATGAGTGTAAGATTATTACGGAAGAATTAGGTGTGTCGTATTACCGACCAGAAATGCCGAATTCACAACCATTATTTATAGATGCGATGGCAACGGTTGTACTGGACAAGTTAAACATGAGATAACGTAAACAACTTTTAGAAAAGAAGGCGATTAACCGTGTTGGAAGAAAAAAAGAAGGTTGTCATAATCGGGGGAGGCATAACAGGTATAACAGCTGCTTACTACTTACAAAAGGAAGCTCGTGAAAAGGGCTTACCGATTGACGTATGCCTTGTTGAAGCAACGCATCGTCTAGGTGGAAAAATACAGACTGTTGTTCGTGACGGTTTTGTCATTGAAAGAGGTCCAGACTCCTACCTAGAGAGAAAGCAAAGTGCGACGCGTCTTGTAAAGGAAGCAGGAATGGAGTCAAAGCTTGTGAACAATACAGCTGGGAAATCGTATGTATTGGTTCAAGATAGGCTGCATCCGATGCCAGGTGGTTCTGTTATGGGTATCCCAACACAATTAGCCCCATTTGTTACGACTGGACTATTTTCTATTCAAGGAAAGTTAAGAGCCGCTGGTGATTTTGTACTACCAAAGTCAAATCCAGTTGAGGATCAATCATTAGGTACCTTCTTTAGAAGAAGACTAGGAGATGAAGTGGTTGAAAACTTAATTGAGCCACTTCTTTCGGGTATCTACGCAGGGGATATTGACCAAATGAGCCTCATGGCAACCTTCCCACAATTTTATCAGGTAGAACAAAAATATGGCAGTTTAGTTCTTGGAATGAAAAAAGCAACACCTCAAGCTCCGAAAAAATCGCCTGAAGCAAAGAGTAAAGGTATTTTCTTAACACTGACTTCAGGGTTGCAGTCTTTAGTGGACGGAATTGAAACAAAACTTGAGGCTGGGTCGGTGTTGAAGGGAATCCGTGTTGATCGGATAAAAAAGGTGGACAAAGGATACAAGCTTGAGTTAAATAATGGAGACAAACTTGCAGCTGATGCTATTGTCTCAGCCGTACCACATCATGTGACACATGCGATGTTTCAGCAGTATGATTTCTTCGATCCTTTTGAACATATGCCATCTACTTCAGTGGCAACCGTTGCATTGGCTTTTCCAAAAGAAGCAGTAGAAAAGGATATCAATGGGACCGGATTTGTCGTGTCGCGAAATAGCGATTATTCGATAACTGCCTGTACGTGGACACATAAAAAATGGCCACATGCATGCCCTGAAGGTAGTGTTCTGCTTCGTTGTTATGTTGGTCGTCCTGGCGATGAGGCGATTGTAGATTTATCTGATGATGAGTTAACTAGAATTGTCCTTGAAGACTTGAATAAGACCATGAATATCACGATGGATCCAGATTTTGTTGTTGTTTCAAGGTGGAAGGACTCAATGCCTCAATACACCGTTGGACATAAACAAAGAATTCAAAGGGTCAATGAGCATGTTGCTCAAGAATTGCCGGGTGTATTTTTAGCAGGAGCTTCTTTTGAAGGCTTAGGGATTCCTGATTGTATTGATCAAGGTGAGGTAGCAGTAAAAAAGGTATTACAATTTCTTCAATAAAATTTTTTAAGGGACTCTTTACTAGGAGTCTCTTTTTCACTATTGACACAAACTCTAGAAGGTGGTAAATTACTGGTTATACAAAATGACCATTTTGTTCATTTGGTCAGTTATTGAGGTGAAGATATGGGGATTGATCGAAAAAAGCTAATTGTTGATGCTGCGACAAAGTCTTTTTCGCAGTTTGGCTATAAAGCGACGACCATAGACCAAGTTGCAAAAATTGCAAATGTTGGAAAAGGAACGATCTATACCTTTTTTAAAAACAAGGAAGAGCTGTTTGATGAGATTATATCTAGCTTGATAAAGGAGCTAAAAGTAACAGCAGATGAGGCATTTTTAGGTGATTTACCATTTCATGAAAAGCTGCATCAGGCATTGTATCAAATCCTTGAATTTCGGATGAGCCACCAGCTTTCAATTAAGCTTTTTCAGGAGGCAAGAGAAATTGGTACACCTGCAGTAGTAGATGTGATTAATCGGATGGAAAATAATATATTGAGAAATATTGAAGAACGAGTAGCCAAAGCCATTGAAACAGGAAGTATACAATCTTGTGACCCAAAGGTAACGGCGTTTGTTATGCTGAAGCTTTATATTGCTTTAATTTTCGATTGGGAAAAAAATAATCCACCACTTGAAAAAGACGAGATAGCCAAGCTATTCGAACAATATATATTTAAGGGTTTAGCCAAATAAGCCCTTCTTTTTTGTTATAAAATGACCAAATGAACATTTTAGTCAATATGAATATAAAGGGGAGAATAACAATTGAAAAATAATCTTCTAAAAGAAGAGATCGCAGCGGTGTTTCGAAATCGGAAACTATTGATCCCACTTATCGCCGTACTTTTTATTCCTATTCTATATAGTGGGATGTTTTTATGGGCATTTTGGGATCCATATGATCACTTGAAGGACCTTCCAGTAGCGATTGTAAATGAAGATGATGGTGCAACTTATGAAGGAAAAGAACTTCATCTAGGTGATGACTTAGTCGACAAGTTAAAGGAAAGTCAAGATTTTCATTTTGAGTTTGTTGATCGTACAGTTGCAAACGATGACCTAGAAAACCAAAAATATTATATGATCGTCGAGATACCTGATAATTTTTCTAAAAATGCGACGACACTTTTAGATGAAAACCCAGAGAAGCTTTCACTTACGTATATACCAAATGAAGGATATAACTTCTTAGCTGCACAAATTGGCGGTACAGCAATTGAAAAGATTAAAGCGTCTCTTTCAGCAAAAGTAACAGAAACATATGCGGAAAGTATGTTTGACAAAGTAGGAGAACTTGCGGATGGAATGACGAAAGCAAGTGAAGGTGCGAATGATTTGAGCACTGGAACAGCTGATCTTTTGGCAGGGACTTCAAACTTTCATGAAAAGCTGACCCAATTTTCAAATGGAACAGAGAAGTTTTCGGAAGGTATGACAAGTGCCACAAACGGGACAATTGCCATTAATAAAGGTGCGTCCGATTTATCAGCAGGTTTAGGACAATTAACCAATGGCCAAACCGAGCTTGTTACAGCCTCAAAGAGAATTCAATCGGGACTAGGCAGTTTAAATGAAGGAATTACAGATGTAAACACAGGGTTAGAAACTGTGAATGATAAGGTTCCGGCGTTAATCGATGGAACAAGTGAGTTAATGAAAGGGGCAGCAACACTTGAAACCTCACTTGCTGAATGGAAAAAGGGTGCCGAGGCGGTTAATGGTGGCGTAAAGGCACTCACTCAATCCTTACAAGCGGTGATCTCACAAATGCCTGAAGGCCAGGAGAGAGCTGTTCTTGAACAAACACTCGCCTCTTTAGATACAAACACCCAAATACTAGCAGAAAAATCGGCTCTTTTGTCCGTGGGTGCAAGCAATCTTGAAAATGGCATGGGATCCTTACTAGCAGGACAAAAAGAACTTCAAGGTGGATTACATCAATTAGAAGAAGGTACGAATGCTTTAGTAACAGGATCTTCAGAACTTTATGCGGGCCAAACAACGTTCGAGTCTGGCATGGAATACTTTCAACAAAAGCTTACTGAAGCCTCAAATGGTGCCCAAAAGATTAGTGATGGTACAAATGGGTTAGTTTCCGGGGTTACAGAGCTATCGGAGGCTTCTAAAACCATTGCATCAAGTGCCAGTCAGTTACAAGAAGGTAGCGATAAAATTGTCGATGGAAACAATAAGCTACTTGACGGTAGCAATGAACTGTCTACAAAGCTAGTTGAAGGAGCAGACAAAGCATCCAGCGTGGATGCTACGGATAAAACATTTGATATGATGGCACAGCCAGTCGAAGTGAAGGAAAAGAAAGTGAATGAAGTATCAAACTACGGTACAGGGTTCGCTCCATACTTCCTTTCATTAGGATTGTTCGTAGGAGCTTTACTTCTATCAATTGTGTTTCCTTTAAAGGAGCCAGCATCTATTCCTAAGAGTGGAATGAACTGGTTCATAAGCAAATTTTCTATTATTGGTATAGTTGGTGTATTACAGGGGATTGTAGCAGCCACCGTGTTACTACTAGGTCTAGGATTACAGGTTGAAAGTACCGTTTACTTTTATCTATTCACCATCATCACTAGTATCACGTTTGTGGCATTAATTCAATTATTGGTCACAACACTTGGAGATCCAGGTCGTTTTGTCGCCATTATCGTTCTCATTTTACAATTAACAACAAGTGCAGGAACTTTTCCATTGGAGCTTATTCCAAACGCATTACAACCGTTTAATTTATTATTGCCAATGACTTATTCGGTTCAAGGATTTAAAGCGGTTATTTCAAGTGGGGATTACTCATTCATGTGGCATAACGCATATATCCTATTATCGTTTGCTGTTGTATGTGCGATTGGTACCATTCTTTATTTTTCAAAAATGCATAAGCGCCAGTTTCGTGTAATGGCAGAATAAAAAATAACCCCAGTCAGTTGACTGGGGCCTTTATTGTAAACTATGAATCTATATGTTTGTTACATCCATGCAATGCTCGCACTTATTGCCATAGCATTCATGTTGTTCTTCAATTTTATTCCCACATTGAACACATTCCTTCGGTGGTAAGTTCCTGAAAAATTCAACAATGCTCTCAAACATATAAGTTCCCCCTATTATGGTGTTTGAAACAGATTAATTATTAATTAAATTGTATTATAACAGTTTAGGTGTGTCAATCATTGTTTTACCTATTTTTCATAAATATATAAAAAAGCTATAATAAACGATAGATATAATAAAAAGCGGAGGGAATTATTCAATGAAGCTCACAACGATAGGTTTTTGGGGTGGTTATCCCAAAGCAAATGAAGCTAGCACAGGCTATGTGTTAGAACATAACGGTTTTCAATTATTGGTTGATTGTGGAAGCGCGGTTTTGTCTAAGTTACAAAATTATTACCAGCCTGAAGAACTAGATGCGGTTGTATTATCTCATTATCATGCCGATCATATCGCAGACATTGGGGCCTTACAACATGCTCGATTGATTCAAGGGTTTTTAGGGAGTCAGATGAATACATTACCGATTTATGCACATGATGGCGATTCATATGAATTTTCTAAGTTAACGTACAAATCCATAACAAAAGGGATTGCATATGATCCGAATGCTGAATTGAAAGTAGGTCCATTTGTTATTCGATTTTTATTAACAAAGCATCCGGTTCCTTGCTATGCGATGAGATTTGAGGCTGATGGCAAAGCTCTTGTATACACAGCAGATACTTCGTTTATTGAGGAGTTTGTTTCATTTAGTGAGGGAGCCGAAGTTCTATTATGTGAATGTAATTTCTATGGAAATCAGGATGGTAGTGGAGCCGGGCATATGAACAGCTTTGATGCTGGAAAGCTTGCAGCTAGGGCAAATGTTAAGCAGCTCGTGTTAACCCATCTTCCACACTATGGAGAACTACAGCAGTTAGTAGACGAAGCAAAGCAACATTATAATGGCCCAACAGGCTTGGCCCACACCGGACAAGTGATTGAATTATAAGGAGAGAGAAGTATGTTATTTATTGATAATAAAGGGATCACAGATCCAAGAGTAAATTTAGCGATTGAAGAATATTGCCTGAAAAATTTAAACATAGATGAAACGTATCTTCTTTTCTACATAAATGAACCATCTATTATCATTGGCAAAAATCAAAATACGATTGAAGAAATAAATACGGACTACGTTGAGGAAAACGGTATTCTTGTAGTCCGTAGGCTTTCAGGTGGTGGTGCTGTTTACCATGACTTAGGAAATTTGAATTTTAGCTTTATCACCAAGGACGATGGAGAAAGCTTTCATAATTTTAAAAAGTTTACGGATCCGGTCGTTGAAGCTTTGCATGAACTAGGAGTACAGGCAGAATTAAGTGGGAGAAACGACATTGTGGTTGAAGGTAGAAAGATTTCTGGGAATGCACAGTTTTCTACAAAAGGACGAATGTTCAGTCATGGAACGCTTATGCTTGATTCAGAAATTGACCATGTTGTATCAGCATTAAAGGTACGTAAGGATAAAATTGAGTCAAAAGGAATCAAGTCGATTCGAAGCAGAGTCGCTAATATTTCTGAGTTTTTATCAGAAAAGGTTTTAATGGAAGAGTTTCGTTCCTTGCTTCTAGAGAAGATCTTTGGTGGTACAGAGAATGTAAATGAGTATGTGTTAACAGAAGAAGACTGGAAGAATATACACGAACTTTCAAAAGAGCGCTATCAAAATTGGGAATGGAATTACGGGAAGTCCCCCAAGTTTAATTTCCAGCATTCGCACCGATTCCCAGTGGGGCATATTGATGTCAGGTTAGAAGTGAATAAAGGGGTTATTGAAAGCTGCAAAATTTATGGTGATTTCTTTGGAGTTGGAGATGTCACCGATATAGAAGAAAAACTAACGGGAATTCGTTACGATAAAGCTGTGATACAATTAGCGTTGGACGATGTAAATATTAAACATTATTTTGGTAATGTAACAAAAGAAGATTTTTTACAATTAATTTATTAACATATTGGGGGAATATGAATGGCAATTTTAGTAACAGGTGGAGCCGGCTATATTGGTAGCCACACAGTGGTAGAGCTTTTGAATCATGGAGAAGAAGTAGTGGTTGTAGACAATTTACAAACCGGTCATCTCCCAGCGGTAAAGGGCGCAACTTACTATCAAGTGGATTTACGCGATTCGAAAGCATTAAGTGAAGTGTTTTCAAAGCACTCGATTGAAGCGGTGATTCATTTTGCGGCGAGTTCTCTAGTAGGAGAAAGTGTAGAGAAGCCGCTCATGTATTACGAAAATAATCTTATTGCTTCACACTCATTGGTCTCTGTTATGGTGGAGCATCATGTGAAAAAAATTGTGTTTTCATCAACAGCTGCAACATATGGGGAGCCGAAAGAGGTTCCGATTTCAGAGGAGTCAGAAACGTCTCCCACGAATCCATATGGAGAAACAAAGCTTGCTATGGAAAAAATGTTCCGTTGGTGTGATGGGGCTTACGGCTTAAAGTCGATATCCTTGCGCTATTTTAATGCCGCTGGGGCTCACCCGGACGGAATTATTGGAGAGGACCACTCACCTGAAACTCATTTAATCCCAATAATATTGCAGGTAGCATTAGGTCAGAGAGAGCATATTGGTATCTATGGTGATGATTATCCGACTGAGGACGGAACATGTATCCGCGATTATATTCATGTCATGGACCTTGCTAACGCTCACTGGTTAGCTTTAGAATATTTGCGTAAAAATGAAGTAAGTGATGTGTTCAACTTAGGAAATGGCCGAGGCTTTTCGGTAAAAGAGGTAATCGAAACAGCAAGAACAGTTACAAAGCATGAAATTCCAGCTGTAGTTAGTCCACGTCGAGCGGGAGATCCAGCTGTATTAATTGCATCATCTGGAAAAGCTCAGCAAACATTAGGCTGGCAGCCAAAGTATAACCAATTAGAAACCATTATTGAAACCGCATGGAATTGGCATCAGAACAATCCTGGTGGTTATGAGAAATAGTATGTAGGTGGGGCTCCGAGGGATGGAGCCCCTTTGTGTGTTATTGAAGGATGCGGTTTTGCTGGTTGCTTTGCATATTTTGCATTCCCTGTGTACCTTGGATACCTTGGGAACCACCTGATGTAGCGAACGAATTAAGCAGCTGTTGCGTGTCTTCTTCTCTCAGCTGAGGAACTTGATAAAATTCCTTTTTGTTTTGATATAAGAAGATTTCGTACGCCATTTCCAAATAATTAGGGATACTATCCTGTAGCACGCGTCGAACAATCGGATTCGTAGCTTCACCAGCAGCCATCGTCATCGTTTGAGCAGATGACTTCATGCAGCCAAGCATGAGAGAAGACAAACACTTATCGTCAATTTCGGCTGCAGACTGCTTTGGTTTAGTCGGTTGGGAGGGTTTAATACCATAAACAACATCATTTGATTGCTTCATCATATAGCTAGAAGTTGGGTGACTTGGATCTTGTCCAGTTTTAAAACACTCGACCAACACATTATATTGATCCGTAATAAATTGACGTTGGCGAACGACAATATCCTTTAACTCGGGATCCTTAATCTGTTGCTCGAACATTAAATACTGATCAATCGTACCAAGAGTTCCCGAAATCACCTCATGCACATCAAGAATCTCATGTGCCCCGTGATTCACTGTTCTTGCCATATTCGGTGAAGCCATCATATTATTTGTAGAAGCAGTTTGCATATTGTTTTGCTGTTGTTGTGTTATCATCCGTCTCAACCCCCACTTTCGGATTTGTACAGCTAAATACCGTACGTGTCTATTATGGTGAAAGATGTGGGGGAGCATACGGGGTGAAAATTTGGGAAAAATGGTAGTTTGGAGAAGATAAATGTATTTATGACGTGATAGGCGAAAAAGCAGGAGTGTTGGCGTCATAAGAAAAAGTTTATGACGTGAGAGCACAGAAAAACAGGGGTGTTGGCGTCGTAAGAAAAGGTTTATGACGTGAGAGCAAGGAAAAACAGGGGTGTTGGCGTCATAAGAAAAAGTTTATGACGTGAGAGCGAGAAAAACAGGGGTGTTGGCGTCATAAGAAAAGGTTTATGACGTGAGAGCAAGGAAAAACAGGGGTGTTGGCGTCATAAGAAAAGGTTTATGACGTGAGAGCGAGAAAAACAGGGACGTCCGCGTCATAAAAGAAGCTCAATATATATTCATGCTATATTGAGCTTTAAAATTCTGAAAAGTAGGTTGATCTTTTATTACCATATCTTTTAAAGTTTTGCAAAAGTACTCTTCGAATTAATCTCCTCGACTTCACCGCACCCTCGCACCACTCATAAATAGCATTCGTTGTTACTAACCGATCCGGAAACAGCAGCACAAACTCACGGACGCTTCTAATGATTGCATCGTCAATACTTTCAATTGTGCCGCATGTACAGACCAATCTCGTTTCTGTAGCTTCTTTGAAAAATGTATAGCAATGGGAACAATAAATTCCCTTCTGCAGCATCTCATAAGAATAATCAGGTTTCCTTTTTATAGGAGATGTCGTCAAATGATGAGTGAGAAGTTTATTTGCAATTTTCTCATGTAGGTGAGTGGTTTTGGTTGGTTTAATGGCAAGTGTTCTTAGTAAACGGTGGATTTGAGTAGGGTGGATAATGGGTGTTTTTATTGGGGCTTGATAGAGGGTGAACTCAGGATTAACAAACACTAAAAGCGGTTCGATAGGAAGCGTACAACCGTGTTCCTGCAAAAAGCGGCGCAGCAATGCTTCGCTTCTCTGCAACTGTTCTAGGGGATTTTTAATTTCCTTATCTGATGAAGCATACCAACGGTCTCCTCTAACAAAAAAATCCCCTTCAAAATTTTTCACTTCAAACAACAAAATGGATTCTTGAAAAATTGCTAGGGAATCCATTTGAAAAAGATTATTTCCGAACTCAAGCAGAACGTCATTTAACAGCAGAAACTCATTTGTCAATGTACTGACATATTCGTCAAACAACAATTCGCCAGCGTAGCCCTTTTCAAGATGTTGGTAATGAGAAACATCCTTTTCACACAAGCTCATTCGTAAAAATAAACTGCGATATAACAATAGGTTTTCTGATTCTTTTCTAGATTTAAGTAACATCTTTCACATCCTTTCCTTTTCAGTGTATATCTTCTTGAATGATTTGTCTAAAAATTCATAAATGTATGCGTTTACACTTGTAAGCCTAATTGCCAACCAATATAATGGAAGTAGGGGTTTATTTTCATTTATGAATGAATAATCATTCATAACAAGTGCTTGAACAAATATACGAACAAATCACACAACAACACAACAACACAACAACAATCACACACCTCAGACCACCATACGAACAAACCAAAACAACCAAATAAAGGGGATGGAGCGATGAATTTATCTGCTCAGTTACACGAGACGGCAAAAGCATTGCCTCAAAAAACAGCGTATTATTTTAATGATGAGGCTAGCACGTATGCTGAATTGGATGGGGCAATTACGAAGTTTGCGTCAGGGCTAGAGTCACTTGGGGTCAAAAAAGGGGATCATATTGCGTTACTTTTGGGGAATTCACCATATTTTGTTGTTAGTTTGTACGGAGCACTGCGATTAGGGGCAACAGTGATTCCGGTCAATCCGATTTATACTCCGGATGAAATTGGCTATATTATTAAAAACGGGGATGTAAAAACAGTTGTTGCACTGGATCTTTTACTTCCACTTGCAGAAAAAATGCATCATTTACTGCCTGAGGTTGAAAATTATATCATTTGTGAAACACCTCAAGGTAAGGAACGGGGACTTAATAATAGCAACTTAACGGTTGGAGATAAGCTACATACATTTACAAGCATACTCGCATCCGGTGACTTAAGCTATCAGGGGCCAGAGCTTAATGAAGATGATGTGGCAGTGATTTTGTACACATCAGGTACAACTGGAAAGCCAAAGGGTGCCATGCTCACTCACAAAAATTTATACAGCAATGCAAAAGATACAGGCGATTATTTGAAAATGAACGAGGATGACAGTGTCATTACTACTCTTCCAATGTTTCATGTGTTTTGTTTAACGGTCGCGCTTAATGCACCTTTATTAAGTGGGGCAACCATTTTAATTGATTCAAAATTTAGTCCGGCTGAAATTTTCCGCTTATCAAAAAAATATCAACCGACTGTTTTTGCTGGTGTACCTACTATGTATAACTTCCTTTATCAATACGAAGCAGGTGATCCAAAGGACTTACAATCATTACGATTATGTATTTCTGGTGGTGCTTCGATGCCGGTTTCCTTACTGGAAAACTTTGAAAGGAAGTTCAACGTGCTTATTTCTGAAGGGTACGGACTTTCAGAAGCTTCACCGGTTACTTGCTTTAATCCGCTTGATCGTCCGAGGAAAGCAGGTTCTATTGGTCAGTCCATTATTCATGTGGAAAACAAGATTGTAAATGAATTAGGAGAAGAGGTTCCTGTTGGTCAAGTTGGTGAGCTTATCGTTTCCGGTCCCAATGTAATGAAGGGATATTATAAAATGCCAGAGGAAACACAGGCGGCCATTCGTAATGGTTGGTTATACACCGGTGATTTAGCTCGAAAGGATGAGGAAGGTTATTTTTATATCGTTGACCGGAAAAAGGACCTTATTCTTGTCGGTGGCTACAATGTGTATCCGAGAGAAGTAGAGGAAGTGCTTTATAGTCATCCAGATATTATCGAGGTGGCTGTGCTTGGCGTTCCTGATCCGGAACAAGGGGAAGCGGTCAAAAGTTATGTGGTAACAAAGAATGCAGAGCTAACAGAAGAGGACGTTCTTGCTTATTGCCGTGAGAGGTTAGCAAAATACAAGATTCCTAGTTCTGTAGATTTTCTTGAAGAGCTTCCAAAGAATACAACCGGGAAAATTTTACGAAGAGCGTTAAAACAACAAATCATTCAAGCATAGGATTAGAAAAAAGCAGGCTGAAATATGTCTGCTTTTTGATTGAAGGAGGAATGATCTGTGAGCCTTATACTTTTTGAAAAAAAGGACTTCATCGGTTTTGTTACTTTGCATCGTCAGGATGCCATGAATGCTTTCAATTATGACTCCTTGCTGCAACTTCAGGAAATTGTGCGAAGAGTTCGTCATGACCGTGAAGTGCGTGCTGTCCTAATCACCGGTTCAGGTAATAAAGCCTTTAGTGTAGGTGCTGATTTAAAGGAACGGAAACACCTCTCACCAGATGATGTGATGAGAAATGTGCACAAAATCGGAGAAGTATTTTCAGAAATAAGCGAGCTTCCTCAACCAACCATCGCGGCTATTAATGGATATGCCTTTGGTGGTGGAATGGAGCTGGCTCTAGCTTGTGATTTCCGTCTTGCGGTAAAAGGCACTAAAATGGGGTTGACCGAAACGAGCCTTGGAATCATACCAGGTGCAGGTGGTACACAGCGTTTACCACGTTTAATTGGTGAAACAAAAGCATTGGAGCTTATTTTAACTGCTAGAAAAATAACAGCTGAACAAGCAGAACATTTAGGGATCGTAAACAAAGTGACTGAATCAGATGCCCTTATGAATGAATCCTTAGAGCTGGCTAAGGAGATGCTGGCTAATGCACCTATTGCCCTTCAGCAAGCGAAATTTGCTGTTCGTCAAGGGATGAGTGTAGATTTGAATACGGCATTAATGATTGAAAGGAAAGCTTATGAGGTAACGATACCAACCGAGGATCGGAAGGAAGCGTTACAAGCCTTTAGTGAAAAGAGAAAACCAAATTTTCAAGGAAAGTAGATAAAAGGGCCAGTCGGAAACGATTGGTTCTTTTTTGTAGTATAATAAATATTTAGAAAATTTATAAAAAAGACTTGTAGAAAAGAACGGCTCCTTATATAATTATAGGTAGGTATTTTAGTGCATAAAAGCATAAAAGTAAAAAAGTGATAGAGAGAGAGTAAGAGGGGGAAATATTATGCTAAGAAAAATGAAATCACTCGCTGCCATTTCGGTTGCAGGAGCATTATTCTTAAGTGGCTGTGGCAGCTCAGAAACAGATAATGCAAATGGAGATTCAGAAGTAAAGACACTTAAAGTTGGTGTAACTCAGATTGTTGAGCATCCATCGTTAGATGCTGCTCTTGAAGGCTTCCAAAAAGCGCTTAAAGAGGAAGGGCTTGAAGTGGAATATGATGTGCAAATTGCACAAGGAGACCAAAATAATAACCAATCGATTGCTAACAACTTTGTTGGTGATAAAGTGGACTTAATTTTTGCTAACTCTACACCAAGTGCATTGAGCGCGTTAAACGCAACGAAGGAAATTCCAATTGTGTTTACGTCTGTTACTGATCCAGTAGGTGCGGGTCTTGTAACGGCTATGGATCAGCCAGGAGATAATATTACAGGTACAACAGATACACATCCAGACGCGATTCCGAATATGGTTAATTTTATGAACGAGAACTTTAGTGGTGGTACGGTTGGAGTTATTTACAATTCAGGTGAACAAAATTCAGTTGCCCAAATCGATCTTGTTAAGGAAGCGCTAAAAGGGACAGACTTGAAGCTTGCTGAAGCTACAGTTTCTACTTCTTCTGAAGTAAAGCAAGCAGCTGAATCATTAATCGGTAAGGCGGATATGTTCTATATCATTACTGATAACACAGTTGTTTCTGCTTTAGAGTCTGTTATTCAAGTAGCTAATGATGAAGATTTACCGTTGTTTGTAGGCGAGCTAGATTCAGTAAAACGCGGTGGTTTTGCAGGATTCGGCTTTGACTACGGTGATATTGGCTATGAAGCAGGAGTTATGGCTGCACAAATCCTAAAAGGTGAAAAGAAGGCATCAGAATTACCTGTTCAATATCCACAAAACCTAAAGCTATTAATCAACCAAACAGCTGCAAAGGAAATGGGTATTGAAATAAAGGATGAATGGAAAGAACTTGCGGAACTTGTAGACTAATGAATATTGGTTTGGGCTTCTGGATTTATTCCTTGAAGCCCTTCCGTATTTAAGAAAGGAGAAGCATCTATGTTTACAGCGATTTTTTCATCAGTGGAGGCAGGTGCCATTTATGCCCTTATGGCGCTTGGCGTGTACTTGTCTTTTAGAATACTAGACTTCCCCGATTTAACGGTGGATGGAAGCTTTGTAACCGGAGCATCAGTTGCTGCTATATTAATTGTGTCAGGTACCAATCCTTTTATCGCAACCATGGCGGCACTTGTCGCAGGATTTATTGCCGGTTGCATGACGGGCCTTCTTCATACCAAAGGAGGAATCAATCCCTTATTGTCTGGGATCTTAATGATGATTGCTCTTTATTCGATCAACCTACGAATTATGGGGAAATCGAACGTTCCACTTTTATCAGAGGAAACAGTCATTACAAAGATTTCAGATTTTTGGACGAATTTAAATATTGATCAGACAATCAGCTCGTTGTTTGCTTCCATAGGATTAGCCGACTATACTCCAAAAACATGGGGGATTTTGCTTTTTATGATCATCCTTGCATTTATTATTAAAGGATTGATCGATGCATTCTTAAAGACAGATATCGGCCTGGCGTTGCGTGCGACAGGTGACAATGAAACGATGATTCGTAGCTTTTCAGCTAACACCGATACGTTAAAGGTGATCGGTTTAGGTTTATCAAATGCCCTCGTTGCCTTTGCTGGGGCACTTATTGCTCAGTACAATGGATTTAGTGATGTTGGAATGGGTATTGGTATGATTATCATTGGTTTGGCATCGGTAATTATCGGGGAAGCAATCTTTGGGGCGAAAAATATTGTTCGTGCGACCTTCGCTGTAATCGGTGGTGCGATCGTGTATCGAATTATTGTTACGTTAGCGTTACGAGTAGAGTTTTTAGAAACGGGAGATATGAAGTTAATTACTGCGATTATTGTTGTTTCTGCCCTTGTTGTTCCTAAGTTGGTTAATCAGCAAAAAGAAAGACAGCGTAAGAAAAAACGCCTGCTTGAATCCTCATTAAGACAAAATAACTCCTTAGAGAAGAGTGGTGAACAGCTTGCTGCAGCTAAATCAGATTTATAAAGTGTTTAATGAAGGCACACCGGATGAAAAGATTGCCATTAATCATGTTAATTTGTCTTTGAATAAGGGAGACTTTGTCACTGTGATCGGAAGTAACGGAGCTGGGAAATCAACTCTTATGAACCTTATCTCTGGGAAAATGTTTCCTGATATTGGTCAGGTGAAGGTAGATGGCCAGGATGTTACTACAATGAAAGAGCATAAACGTTCCCGTCTCATTGGTCGGGTGTTTCAGGATCCAATGGCAGGAACAGCTCCTTCTATGACGATAGAAGAAAATTTAGCAATCGCCTATTCTAGAGCATCCTCACGAGGGTTGAGCAGAGGAGTAACCAAAAAACGCCGTGAATTTTTTATCGGAAAATTAGAGTCACTTCATCTAGGACTTGAAAATCGACTTCAGGCGAAGGTTGGACTTTTATCAGGAGGAGAGCGCCAAGCATTATCCTTATTGATGGCAACCTTTACTGATCCAAAAATCCTTCTCTTAGATGAGCATACAGCTGCTCTTGATCCATCACGAGCGGAGCTTATTACAAACCTAACTAGAGATATCGTGAATGAAACGAATTTAACGACGTTAATGGTGACCCATAATATGCAACAGGCACTTGATCTTGGTAACCGACTGATCATGATGGATAGTGGGCAAATCATTTTTGAAGCAAATGAAGAGGAAAAATCAAAGCTAACTGTCGAAAAGCTTCTAGAGGAATTCCAGCGTATTCGTGGTTCTAAAATGAGTAGTGACCGTTCGGTGCTTGTATAGAGAACACATCAGAGAGACTCTCTGTGTGTTTTCTTTTTTTGTGTCTCTTGATGGATATTATCTGTACAGGTATAATATTCGTTACCTGAGTTTCCAGTTTTATGTATTTTGTTAGATTCGTAGAGGATAGACAACATGGTGGTGAATTTTTTTGGAAGAAGTAGTTTCTGTTAGAAGTAACAGTGAGTTTCGAAAGGGAATACAAGCAGGATTGTCGATTGGCATTGGCTATTTTCCGATTGCGTTAACATTTGGATTGCTCGCAAAAACAACAGGACTTACTGTTACTGAAACCGTACTAATGAGTATCATTGTATTCGCTGGTGCTTCTCAATATATTTCACTTAGCTTGCTCACGCTTGGTACAGGAGTATTTGAGATTGTATTAACAACATTTATTGTAAACATCAGACATTTTCTCATGTCAGCTTCCTTGAATGAAAAAGTTGAAAAGGAAGGGACTTCACTTAAAATGCTCTATTCATTTGGAATAACAGATGAGACGTTTTCTGTTGCCGCATTAAAAGATGGCAAGGTTTCGACTGGTTTTCTGTTTGGAGTCATTACCGTTTCATATTCGAGCTGGGTCATTAATTCTGGTTTAGGCCATATTATTGGTGCTTCTCTACCACAGACTCTTCAAGAAAGTATGTCTGTTGCTCTTTATGCGATGTTTATCGGACTTTTAGTTCCTTCGATGGAAAAGAGCGTGAAGGTGGTCTTTTTAGCGGTAATAGCCGCGAGTTTTAACACGATATTTACCATGACAGAAGTCCTTTCTACTGGCTGGTCCATTGTCGCTTCCACTTTGCTTT
This sequence comes from Bacillus sp. Y1, assembly GCF_003586445.1. Taxonomy (NCBI): domain Bacteria; kingdom Bacillati; phylum Bacillota; class Bacilli; order Caryophanales; family Bacillaceae; genus Bacillus; species Bacillus sp. Y1. Next base: position 1,242,054 of record NZ_CP030028.1, read on the forward strand.
CAGCTATTATTGTGGAAGTTGTTCAAACACTAAGGGGACGGGAGGGAGAGCAGGAACATGAAAAGTGAGATTCTATGGATGATTGTCGGAATGGGATTTGTCACTTATATTCCAAGAATGCTTCCGTTCGTCCTTTTTAAAGGAAAAGAATTGCCCCCATTTTTGCAAGGAATTCTGAAAAACGTACCATACGCAACGCTTGGGGCACTAATATTCCCTGGCATATTATTTATTCAAGATGACCTTTGGTATGGTATCCTTGGGGCTGCAGCCGCGTTTATCGCTGCTTTTCTTGGTGCAAATGTAATAATAGTCGTTATTGGTTCAATCACGGTACTTACGGTGTATTCCTATTTTTTCTAAGCTGTTTCTCCCGGAGGAACAGTTTTTTTAATATCTTTTGGGATATAGTAATTACTGGTTCTAAATCCTATTTTTATTACTAAAATAAGTACAAAAGGATTGGACAAGGTGGAAAGGGGAGATATTTTTTGGCTAAGAAAATTGGCTTGTACGGTGTGCTTGCCTTTTGTTTATATGTACTCTTTTTTTACTGGTATTTATTTTATTATTCACAATCAAGCTTGCCGTTTGAATACCAGGGTACGAAGGCAGATCCTGCTACTTTTTTAAATGAAAGAGAGTTAATGTTAACAGAAGAATACTCAAAAATTCGTAACTTCTTGTTTTTTATCTCGACCCCAATTGAATGGTTATTTTATTTGCTTATTCTATTGTTTGGTCTATCTAAGTCGTTTAAGCGCTGGTCGGAACAATCGGCCAAATATCGGATTCTCCAGCAGGCAATTTATTTAATTTGGTTGTCAGTAGCTGCCTTTATAGCTACTACTCCATTAAGCTATGTTAGCTATTCACTCTCAAAGAAATACAATATTTCAACACAATCCTTTTCGTCTTGGATGAAGGACGAGTTGATCGATTTTTGGATTAATTACGGTACTTTGTTTCTCATTGTGACCGTTCTGTATTGGCTGATGAGAAAGAGCGGTAAGAAGTGGTGGTTTTATGCGTGGTTAATTTCCATACCGTTCACTTTATTTATGATGTTTTTACAACCAGTAGTGATTGATCCATTGTACAATGATTTTTACCCTCTTAAAAATAAGGAGCTTGAGGCTAAAATCCTTGATATAGCGGACTCGGCTGGAATTCCTGCAGAGCATGTATTTGAAGTGAATATGGCAGAAAAGACGAATGCCCTCAATGCGTATGTAACAGGAATTGGATCCAATTCTAGAATTGTTTTATGGGATACGACTCTTAATCGATTAACAGAAGACCAAATTCTATTTATCATGGCTCATGAAATGGCACATTATGTGGAAAAGCATTTGTATATTGGAATTGCTGGGTATTTGGTGTTCTCCTTGCTAGGACTTTATATCATCTCGAGGTTAATGAGAGTGATTGTGAGCAGATGGGGAGAGGCATTAAAAATTTCTGCAGTTAACGATATTGGATCACTCCCACTGTTTCTTTTGCTGTTATCGATGCTGATGTATGTATCAAGTCCATTTTCAAATACGGTGTCGCGATACCAAGAGATGCGTGCAGATCAATATGCAATTGAAATGACGCAGAATTCAGAGGCAGCGATTGGAACATTCCAAGAGCTAACAAAAGCGGGGCTTAGTCAGGTAAATCCACCTCTACTTGTAAAAATATTCCGTTATGGTCATCCAACCATGCTTGAGCGTATTACAAGAATTGAAGAATATGAACTTGAGCAAAGAAATCAGCAATAAGAAGAAAATGGGGCCCTTTATAAGGAGCCCCATTTTCTTCTTTAAAATAGTATTATAAATATCGCACTTTGATTACTGTCCAGCTCCAGCGCTCATCAACTAGTGTACTTCGATCTTCTCCCTACGATAAGTCAACATCGAATCGCTTACGCTCTCCGTGTTGTCTAGCTCAGCACCTAGCTCCTCGGGGTCATAAGCCAAAGCCCTACAGAGGTCAGGACCTCTTTCGTTCTTCGTCTTATGCCTGTCGGAGCTGATCAAGGTGCTTCCGCATTTCGGATTCCTTTATCTCAGTCGAAGCTCTCCAGTCCATACGTTGCTAAACGAGCGCTTCCGCTTTTCTTAAGTCCCAAATCTCTTGGTCAACAGCTTGTATTCATTTGATAGCTTAAAAAACTCTTGTCTGTTTCTTTCGTCAATGGCTTGATCAATTCGTTTTGTTAGTTTTTCTTTTTCCGCTTTTAACAATGATTCTGACAGCAGCATCTCAACGTACAAATCTAACACAAATGATTCCTTCGCTTTTTTACGATTCATGGCACTGGATTTCATTAGCTCTGTATAAGATTTTTCTTTCATTGAAATCACCTCTGATGTCTTTTTCATATTATATTTAACAATATAGAAAATATCAACAGAATTTTTAAAAAATTTAGAAAGTTTAAGTTTCAATTGTGAACTAATTCCGAATTTTTCACAAAATCTAATATTGTTTTTATTCAAGCTGATATGATAGGAGGTGAATCAAAATTGTGATAAGGAGATGAAAGAATGAGAATGCAGCATCAAAGAAATCTGGTAGAGGAGTACGAAATTAACCCATTTACGATGGTGATTATGCCTACTACGTATGGGTGCAAAACATATTCAAAGGTATATGAAACAGAAGATACTTGCCTTTCCCCTTTTAAGCCCATTGAAATCATAAAAAAAAGCTGTCAGTTTTTTGGATCAAGTTATGAAGGTAGAAAGGACGGAGTTAGACAGCTAACTGGAATCACACATAAGGTCCCCATTCCTGTTTCCCCTACAAATTTCATCTATTTTTTTCCAACCACTTCCCCCGATAATTCGGAATGTATTTGGCTTGCTCATGAGCATATCGTCGATTATAAAAAGGGTGATAAGAGTGAGACGACGGTCATGTTCACGAACAAGGAAGTCATGGATATTCCAATTTCCTACAACTCTTTTCACAACCAAATCTCAAGAACCTTGCTAGTACGATCCAAGTTAGGAAAGCGTCTAGAGGATACAAGAACCATGTATGTGAATTTTGGGAAAAAGATGAGGGCGTCAGAAAACCAACTGGATTACGGAAATTACGGGCATTAAGTCAACATGAACAGGAGCAGCTCTATGCTTCTGTTTTGTTATTTTGTCGCTTATATAAATAATACTCAAGCAGTTCTTGGACTTTGTTTCGAATTCTTGGATTAAAATAATTATGATGCTCTTCGTATCCTTTATAAAGAAAGGTGAACATCGTAAATGCTTCGTCGTGATTGGACTGGTATACTTTCATTTTATTTTTACTCATATAGCGCTTAATCTCACTAAGCTCCTTTTGGACGACCTTCATGGTTTCTTCAATTAAATGAAGATATGGTTCCTTTAACTTAATGGTACTTGTGTTAACACTTTGAATGTCACGATTTAGAACGGTAAGTACCATTGGTAAGTAGATGGCCTGCTCAATCATATTTCTTTCTTCCGGTGGAATTCTAGTCATATTTATCGAACCTTTCAGACTAAAATAAGAACATTTGTTCTCTTTTATTTTATACGATTCAAGAGGGAAAGGCAAGATGCTACCTTTACCTATTTATTGGAATGTAGTAGTTGTGCGTTAGTTTGCGAAAAGAAAAAAGAAAAAATAAGTTTTTTAGAAGGAATAATATTTCTGTTATCGAAGTAAATAAGTAAATATGAAGGAGATGATATGGGTGAATAAAAGAACGTTAGTGGCAGAAGATTTATATCTACTAAAATCAGTAGCAGACCCCCAGCTAGCTAGCAACGGACAAGACCTTGTGTATATTCAAACGTCAATCGATGAAAAGAAAAATGATTATGTCTCCAATATTTTTTACATGAATGTAGAGGAGAAATCGGACCCTGTTCAATGGACTTTTGGTACGGAGCGAAATTTTTCTCCAAGATGGTCACCATGTGGAGAGAAGGTAGCGTTTGTTTCAACCAGAAACGGTAAGGGACAGATATACATACTGCATAAAAAGGGTGGGGAAGCGAGGCAGCTTACAAAAATAGCTCATGGGGTTAGCAATCCGGTTTGGTCACCTGATGGAAAACAAATCGCTTTTACTACCGGGTTAAAACCAGGGGAAGAACTTAGTGAGAAAGAAGAGAAAAGTGAGGAAAATCCAAAGCTTCTCAAGCCATTAATAGTAGAGAAGATGAAGTATAAATCGGATGCAGCCGGATTCCTAGATGAAAAAGTAAAACAGGTTGCTATCGTGAACGTTGAAAGTGGAGAGGTACAGCTGATTACTTCGGGCAATACGGATATCCATTTACAAAGCTGGTCTCCAGATGGGAATACACTTGCAGTATCAGCTGATCTAAGTGAAGATACAGATTTTTCGTTCATAAATGATTTCTTTTTATTAGATATAAAAACAAAAGAGCTAAGAAAAGTGACAGAAGGTACAGGTTATTTTGGCAGTGCTAGCTTTTCTCCGGATGGAAAATATATCGGATTATTTGGTCACGAAAGAGAATTTGAGAATGCGACTTTGACCAAGCTTTGGATTTATGATGTTGAGGGAGAAACATTATCTTGCTTAACAGAAGGTACTGACTTGCTTGTCGGAGACTTCGCAATCGGAGATTTTCATCAAGGGGTAGTCACTCCAGGTTTGCTTTGGGGAGAAAACAGTACGAGTTTTTATTTCTTGGCAACCGATCATGGAAATACAGTTCTATACTACGGTTCGGTAGAAGGCGAGCTGTATCCAGCATTGCTTGATAAGCAGCATGTATACGGTGCAACTACGGGTGGACAAGTGAATCGAGCAGTCGTTGCAATCAGTAAACCAACGGAGCCAGGAGATCTTTACCTATTGGATGTACCAACGGGAGAGCTTAAGCAACTGACAAGTGTAAATAAAGAATTTCTTGAAGAGGTCGTCCTCGCGGAAGTGGAGGAAATTGAATGTACATCCACCGATAACTGGCAGTTACATGGTTGGATCATGAAGCCGGCTACATTCAACAAAGGTGAAAAGTATCCGTGTATTTTAGAAATTCACGGTGGACCTCATGCGATGTATGCCAATACGTATTTTCATGAGTTTCAAATGCTAGCCGCTGCCGGATATGCCGTTTTATTTATTAATCCAAGAGGTAGTCACGGATACGGACAGTCATTTGTTGATGCGGTTCGTGGAGATTATGGTGGAAGAGATTATGCAGATTTAATGGATGCGGTCGATTTTGCATTGGAAAAGATTGACTTTATAGAAGAAAATAAATTAGGGGTTACTGGCGGAAGCTATGGCGGCTTTATGACAAACTGGATTGTTGGACACACGAACCGATTTAAGGCGGCAGTTACTCAGCGCTCCATTTCGAACTGGATTAGCTTTTATGGAGTAAGTGATATAGGGTATTATTTTAACGCATGGCAAATAAAAGCGGAGCTTGAGGACTTAGATACATTGTGGAAGCATTCCCCACTCGCCTATGTAAAAAAGATAGAAACACCTCTCCTTATCCTGCATAGTGAAAAGGATTATCGTTGTCCAATCGAGCAGGCTGAGCAGTTATACATTGCGTTAAAGCATCGTAAAAAAGAAACGAAATTCGTGCGTTTCCCTGAATCGAATCATGAGTTATCAAGAAGCGGAAAGCCTAATTTAAGAATCGAGAGATTAAACCATATTCTTGGATGGTTTAAAGAATATATTCAATAATCTAGTAAGTACCCATGGGAAATGAGTCCTGTGGGTATTTTTGTTATAAAATGGGCGAATCCGTTCTCTTTTTCAATTAGGAGGTGTACAATATGAAAAAAAGGACCATGTTAGAATAATATGCAGCTTATTTACGTGAGGAGATTAAGTAATGGATGTAGAATTAATCAAAGCTTGGTTTACTCTTGAAAATATTATGGATTTAATTGAAAAATACCGTTCCTTTGGCCCACTACCGGGAATATTACTTCCATTACTAGAAGCGTTTCTTCCGTTTTTACCACTTTTCCTTTTTGTGATGGCAAATGCAAGTGCATTTGGATTATGGTTTGGATTTTTATTTTCTTGGATAGGTGCATCTGGTGGAGCATTAATTGTTTTTCTCTTAGTTAGGAAGTTTGGTCAAAAGAGAATATTAAACTTTTTAAAAAAGCATCCCCAAGTACAAAAACTCATGGTTTGGGTGGAGAACCATGGATTTGGACCACTGTTTTTACTTTTATGCTTTCCTTTTACACCATCAGCTGTTGTGAACATTGTAGCTGGTTTATCTAAAATAAGTATTGCTCAATATATGCTAGCTGTTTTGACTGGGAAAATGGTGATGATTTTTATGATTAGTTTTGTTGGCTACGATATACATTCTTTGATTACTCAACCCGTCCGTACAGCGATCGTTGGTTTTGTTATTATTTTGCTTTGGTTTATAGGAAAAAGGATTGAGGCCCGTCTCAACCGTGTTGAAACTAGAGTAAGTGAACCGCAAAGATCAAAATAAAGGAAGGATATCAACAAAAAGGAGGGATGAAAATGAAAAGGTTTGCCCCTGTTATACAAACAAAACTAATTCCCCCTGCAGTAAAGGAAGGGTTAATTCGGCGGGCAAAGCTCACGAATAAAATGAAAGCGATACCAAAATAATAGAGTTTTTAAACTGAGGAGGAAAAGTATGAGATTACAGGGGAAAGTAGCAATCATTACAGGGGCGGCCAATGGAATTGGCTTTGCGGCAGCGAGTTTATTTGCGAGAGAAGGCGCAAAGGTGGCTTTAGTGGATTACGATGCCAGCTTAGGAGAAACAAAGACAGAGGAATTAAGGGCAAAGGGGTATCAAGTGGCTTTTTTTCAAGTAAATGTGGCTGATCGTGATAGTGTAAATGCAATGGTGGAGGAAGTAGTTGGTCGTTTTGGTGGGATTGATATTCTAGTGAATAATGCTGGTATTACTCGTGATGCGATGCTATCGAAGTTAGCGGTAGAAGATTTTCAGCAAGTGATTGATGTTAATTTAACTGGAGTATTTCATTGTACACAAGCCGTACTACCTATTTTAGTTTCTAACGGAAAAGGGAGAATCATTAATACGTCATCTGTCTCTGGAGTATACGGAAATGTGGGTCAAACCAATTATGCTGCCACCAAAGCGGGAGTGGTTGGTATGACAAAAACATGGGCCAAGGAGCTTGGGCGTAAAGGAATCAATGTAAACGCAGTGGCCCCAGGTTTTATCTCTACAGGAATGACAGCCAAGGTACCGGAAAAAGTATTAGAGCAAATGAAGATGATGGTCCCACTTGGTAGACTGGGAAATCCAGAAGATATTGCGAATGCTTACCTATTCTTAGCATCGGAAGAATCCAACTATGTGAATGGAACTGTGCTGCATGTTGATGGAGGAATCATGATGTAACTAAGAGGCTAGTCCAAATATTTGGGCTAGTTTTTTTGTGATCTTTTCCGTGTAACTTTCGTGTAAAAGCGAATGGATGGGAAGTGAGGAAGGCCTTAATTGCCCTCCTAAACAAACTGCCACAAAGTACGGTCAAATAGAACCGCCAGCCAAACTCCTTCCCATTCCTCACCTACTGCCTATTCAGCAAATACCCCGTAATAATCTGATTAACATAACTAGGCTGTCTGGTTGGCAACTGGTGTGATTCTCCTTTTATAACAAAGATCTCGACATCAGCCAGTTCTTTTTTATACGTTTTAATGTACGTTTTAAACATGTCGGCTCTGCTTCCGTACATTAGTAGAACAGGTGCAGTGATTTTTACTAAATCCTCTTTGCAGTTAAAATGCATAACATCATAATAGTATTTTGCCCAGACATGATGGTTAGCTTTGTACATATGCTCTTTTAACTCACGGCGAAATTGTCGATCCTTTGTATGGGAAATTGCCAAAACGTTAGCTAATAAATTTTTGCTTTTTGTTGCAGTATACACACCCAAACGGTGCTCATTTTTAATCATCCAACGATCAACTATGGGATAACCTCCGGATAAAATGAGAGTATGAACTCTACTTGGATGATGTATAGCCAAATATTGGGCAATAGCTCCACCAGAGGAATAACCAAAAATAACAGCTGCTGTAATATTTAAACCATTCATAAACTCAATGATATCCTCGCCAAATCGTTCAACGGACACTTCTCTTACCACATTGTATGAACTGTCTCCATGTCCAGGTAAATCGGGCAAAATAATACGGAAATGCTTGGATAAAGCTTTTTGCTCGTAAAAAACCTTTCTTCCCATGCCTGGGGGATGGAGGAAAATAATAGGAATTCCTTCACCCATATCTTCATAACAGATACGTTCATCATTAACTACGATGCTCTTCATGTAGTATCTCCTAACCATATTTCTTTAAGGATAGTATGTGAAAAGTGAATGGTGTTCAAAGTAGGAATTAAATACCATTCATAAAATGGATAAAAACCACCGAAATACTTAACTTTAATTAAATATATTGAAAAAACAAGCGTAATTACTTATAATTACTTATAAATAATTAATGTGAGATGAAAAAATCATGTATCAAGAAGAACGTTTAGTAGCTATTCTTAGTTATTTAAAAGAACATAAACGAATTACTGTTGAAGAAATTTGTTCAGAACTAGAGGTTTCAAGAGATACCGCTAGAAGAGACTTGGTTCGCCTTGAAGAGGAAGGGCGAATTATCCGGACAAGAGGAGGAGCATTGCTTCCAACCGAACATCAGATGGTTATGGACTATAACCATCGTTTAAAGGTGGTTTCTAGTGAAAAGCAGGTGATTGGGGAAAAAGCCGCAACATTCCTAAAAACAGGAGATGCCATCATTTTAGATGCTTCAACTACAGTTCAAGCATGTGCCGAGCATGTAGAAAATATGGAATGTACGATTATTACCAATTCTATTAACTCTGCAGAAATTTTATCTAAACATCCGCTTGTTTCGATTCATCTCGTAGGAGGAGAGCTTCACAAAAAGCATCGTTATTTGTTTGGATCACAGGCGATTGAGAAATTGGCCCAGTATTCTGTTGATAAAGCTTTTATTGGAGCAGTGGGTATATCCGAAATGGGTTTGACAAGTGCGCATGAAGAGGATGGGATGTTAAAGAAAAAAATGATGCAGCAGGCTAGACAAGTGATTGTATTAGCAGATCATACAAAATTTGGAGTAAATGGTTTCTTTCAATTTGGAAGTTTTACAGATATAGATGTACTAATCACGGATCGTATGCCTAGTGGTGACTTTATGCAACTCTTACAAGAGAAAGATGTAGAGTTAGTCATAGCTGGCGAGGGGGAGGAAGAAGAAAATGACTAATCTAATCGCAATTGACTTAGATGGTACATTATTGAGCCACGAAAATACCATCAGTGCTGAAAACATGGAGGCGTTGACTTTTGCCCATAATCAAGGAGTAATGGTCGTAATTGCAACAGGACGTTCTTATCACGATGTCAAAAACATACTGAATGATTGTAACTTTCCCATTACTCCATGGATTATTTCAGCGAATGGATCAACCATTCATCACCCGAACGGTGAGAAAGTCCACTCGGTTCCCATTGATAAAGATGCAGCAGAACCAATCTTGAAATGGCTTGAGGATGAAAACTTTTATTATGAAGTGTTTGCCGACAATACTTTACTTACACCACAGCATGGGAGAGAACTACTATCAATGGAAGCAGAAAAACTGAGAACGGAAAATCCCTCTGTCAAAGAAGAGGATATACAGCGGGCATTAGCGACTCAGTACAGTCAAACGGGATTTGAATTTGTCCCCTCCTATCAAGATATCATTAGTAAAGATGCAGACATTTATAATATTCTTGCCTTTTCCTTTCATGATGAAAAATTAAATAGAGGAAAAGAAAACTTCCGAGGTTTAAAAGGATTGAATATTGTTTCGTCGGGTAAACATAATTTTGAATTTATACATGAAAACTCCTCAAAAGGAAAGGCTTTAGAAAAATTAGGAGAAATCATACAAATTCCACTTCTAAAAATGGCAGCAGTGGGAGATAATTACAATGATATATCCATGTTAACGATGGTAGGAAGAAGTGCTGCCATGGGAAATGCTGATGATGCAGTAAAAGAAAAAGCACATGAGGTAACTCTTGAAAATCATGAACATGGAGTTGCTCATTTTATCTATCGTCTCCTAAAAAAATAGATATCCATGGTTGGCGTAACTTGATTGCAAGGCGTGACAACCAAGATATAAAAGGTCAACCATATTGGTTGGCCTATTTCATTTCTTAAATTACGATTTTAAAAATGGAAGGAAAAAGCGGTTCATGGATAGTAGGTTATTACCCTATTTCCGGGAGTACCTATGGTAAGATAATAGGATAGATAAGGAACGTACGAGGGAGGTTTTCTTATGGCAGTTCACTTAGTTATCGGGAGATCTGGAACTGGAAAAACGCAATTGTGTTTAGATGAGATAAGAGAAGAAATGCTGCAACGCCCAGTGGGAGATCCAATTGTTTACTTAGTACCTGACCAAATGACATTTTCTTCTGAATATAAATTGATTACAACACCTGGGCTTGGGGGAATGATTCGAACTCAGGTTTTTAGTTTTTCAAGACTAGCCTGGCGAGTGTTGCAGGAAACTGGTGGGAATACTAGGTACCATTTAAATAGTGTTGGTATTAATATGTTGATTCGTAAGATTGTTGAGGAGAGAAAAGCAGAATTAAAGCTCTTTAATCTTTCTGCTGACAAAAATGGGTTTATCCAGCAGCTCGAACAAATGTTGGTTGAATTTAAAAGATACTTAGTCAGACCAGAAGAGTTGCTCATTCAACAGCAATCTGAGCAAATGAATAAAGTCCTTCGTGATAAATTACATGATTTAGAGTTGATTTATAAACATTTTGAAGATGCCCTTTTTGGTTCATACGTGGACTCTGAGGATTATTTCAAATTATTAGCTGAAAAAATTCCGTTATCTCATTATCTTAAGGATGCAGAAATATATATTGACGGATTTTATAGTTTTACACCACAAGAGTATTTCATCATAAGTCAGCTCATGAAGCATTGTAAAAAAGTAACGATCACTCTTACTTTAGATGAGCCGTACAATGAAAAATATCCAGATGAATTGCATTTATTCCGTATGAATGCTGAGACTTGTCAAAGTCTTTATGAGATTGCTAGAGTAGAAAAATTAGAAATAAGAGAAACCATTTTATCTGAGCAAAAGAGATGGCAGCATCCATCACTCAAGCATTTGGAAACATTTTTTGATACGCGTCCTACAACTGTATTTAAAGGGGAAACTGCTGTTACGATTGGACAAGCAGTTAATCGTCGAGCGGAAATTGAAGGAATTGCACGCGAAATTCTATCACTTGTTCGAACAAATAATTATAGATACAAAGACATTGCCATTATGATGAGAAATGGTCATGAATACAAGGATTTAATTGAAACGGTCTTCGATGATTACGAAATTCCTTTCTTTGTGGATCAAAAACGTACGATGCTTCATCATCCTGTTATCGAACTTATTCGCTCCACGCTTGAAGTGATCAACGGATACTGGCGGTATGAACCTGTGTTTCGAGCGGTAAAAACAGAGCTTCTTTATCCGCTTCATGTCGATTCTAATAAAATGAGAGAGCAAATGGACCAGCTTGAAAACTTTGTCCTCGCGTTTGGAATTCAAGGAGATAAGTGGACAAGACGTGATCGGTGGGTATATCGCCGAATGAGAGGACTTGAATTAGAATCGGTTGCCCAAACGAATAAGGAAAAAGACCTCGAACAAAAGTTAAACGAGCTTCGACTGATGATCTCAGCACCGATCCTTCGCTTATCAAGAAGATTGAAAAAAGCTGAGAATGGCAGCAAATTAGCGGAGGCACTCTTTCTTTATCTGGAGGAATTAGAAATCCCTGCAAAGCTTGAGCGATGGAAAATTGCTGAAGAGGAAAAGGGAGAATTAACAAAAGCAAGAGAGCATGATCAAGCATGGAACGGTGTGATTGAGCTTTTGGATCAGTTTGTTGAAATGTTAGGGGATGAAAAAATTTCTCCAAAGCAGTTTTCAAATGTTTTGGATGCAGGATTAGAAGCACTGCAGTTCTCTTTAGTGCCCCCGGCAATGGACCAAGTGCTGGGTGCTGATCTCGAAAAATCCCGTCTAACCGATGTGAAAGTAGCTTTTATTATTGGAATAACTGAAGGGGTTCTACCTGCTAAATTTTCGGAGGATGGAATATTTGCCGATGAGGACCGGGAGCAGTTATTACAAAATGGTTTAAAGATTTCCGCGAGCAGTAAAACCCGTTTATTGGATGAGGAATTTATCGCCTACAAGGCTTTTACCACTCCGTCTGAGCGATTGTATGTTTCTTATCCACTAGCAAATTCTGAAGGAAAGGCATTAATAGCCTCGCCATATATTAAGAGAATGGTTGATATGTTCCCAGATGGTGAAGCTCTATCGTTCATGACTGAGCCTTCGGAGCTTGCTGAGTTGGAACAATTAAAATTTGTTGCACATCAAAATACGGCTTTGGCTTATTTAACTTCACAGCTTCAACTAAAGAAAAGAAATTACCCTATCTACGACTTATGGTGGGATGTGTATAACTATTACCAGTCAAAACCGCATTTTCAAAGGGACGTAAGGAAAGTACTTTCCAGCTTAACCTATGAAAATCGAACATCTAAGCTGTCCGAGGAGACAAGCAAGGATTTGTATGGAGAAGAAATCCAATCGAGTGTCAGTCGAATGGAAATGTTCCATAGCTGCCCGTTTTCACATTTCTCCCAGCATGGGTTAAAGCTTAGAGAACGCCAAGTATTTAAGCTGGAAGCACCGGATATTGGAGAGCTCTTTCACGCGGCATTAAAGTATATAACCGAAACAATTGTGGCCAGCAAATTGTCATGGTCAGATGTGTCAAAGGATGAAATGGAAAATTTGGCAAAACAAGCAGTGGATTTACTTGCACCAAAACTACAAAATGAAATTCTATTAAGCTCGAATCGCCACCATTATATTAAACGAAAGCTAGAACAAATTATTCAGCGGGCTTCGCTTATTTTACGTGACCATGCGAAGGCAAGTGGGTTTGCACCGGTAGGACTTGAATTACCATTTGGACCAACGGAACAAATAAAGCCTGCACCATTTACCTTGAAAAATGGAACAAAGATGGAGCTAGTGGGTCGTATTGACCGAGTAGACAAAGCCGCTCATGACGGTGAAGTGTTCCTGCGAATACTCGACTATAAATCCAGTGCAAAAGACGTAAATGTAAACGAAATTTATTATGGTTTGGCCCTGCAAATGCTTACGTATTTAGATATCATTATTTCAAACTCTGAATCTTTGATTGGTACTAAGGCTAGCCCAGCAGGGGTTGTGTATTTCCATGTGCATAATCCGATGATAAGTACGAGCAAAATGCTTACGTTAGATGAGATAGAAACAGAGCTTTTCAAAAAATTTAAGATGAATGGTTTATTGCTAGGCGAAGAAAATGTGATCAAACTCATGGATCAAACATTGGAGTCTGGTGAATCGACGATTATCTCTGCAGGAATTAAAAAAGACGGGTCGCTAACGAAAAGATCAAAAGTGGCTAGTAAGGAAGAATTTAATCAGTTGCGTTCGTATGTTAGAAGTATGTACGTAAAAACAGGAAATAGTATAGTCGACGGTGCCGTTCAAATTTCTCCTTATAAAATGAAGGAGAAAACACCTTGTACTTTTTGTTCTTTCAAGTCTGTTTGTCAATTCGATGAGTCATTACAGACCAATAAATATAGGATGCTGAAGGTTGAAGATAAGGAGACTGTAATAGAAAAAATGCGAAAGGAGAGTGTTGAAAATGGCGAGCATGAAACTTCCACCGAAGCCGAGTGATGTGACTTGGACAGATGACCAGTGGAAAGCAATTGTTGCGAACGGACAGGATATATTAGTTGCTGCCGCAGCAGGGTCAGGAAAAACGGCCGTTCTTGTTGAGAGAATGATCAAGAAAATTGTTTCGGAAGATGATCCGATGGACGTTGATGAGATGCTAGTCGTTACCTTCACAAATGCTTCCGCGGCAGAAATGAAGCACCGTATGGGAGAGGCACTCGAGAAGGCGATTGATGAAAATCCCACATCGAGACATCTTCGAAAGCAACTAAGTTTATTAAATAAGGCAAGCATATCAACTCTTCATTCCTTTTGCTTAGAGGTAATTCGGAAGTTTTATTATAAAATTGAAGTTGATCCCGGTTTTAGAATTGCTGACGAAACGGAAGCACAGCTCTTAAGAGATGAGGTTTTAGATACTTTATTCGAAGAAGAGTACGGGAAGGAAGCTAATACTGAATTTTTTGATTTAGTTGATATGTTTTCAAATGACCGCAGTGATGCGGCACTTCAAGTGATTATCCGGGAGCTTTATGACTTTGCACGTTCAAATCCATCGCCCAAGAGCTATCTACAATCAATTATTGATATGTATGATGTAGATGAAGAAACAACGATCGAATCATTGCCCTTTTATCAGACACTTCTTTTCGATATCCAACTCCAGCTTCAAGGAGCAAGGGGCTTATTTGAAGCAGCTCTTGAAATAACGAAGCTTCCAGAAGGACCAAGTCCTCGAGCGGAAACTTTTATTGATGATATTAGAATCATTGATCGACTAGTTGAAGCAAGTAACCACTCGTGGGATGAGTTATATAACACACTGCTAAGTGAAACATTTTCAAAGCTAAAACCATGTAAAAAAACGGATTATGATGAGGTTTTATTAGAAAAATCCCAAAAACTTCGAGACAAAGGAAAGAAAATGGTTCAAGCCTTACAAGCTGAGCTTTTTTCGAGAAAACCGCAAAGCTTCATTCATGATATGAAACAAATGAAGTCATATATTCAAACATTGGTTAGACTTGTCGAGGAATTTTCTATACGATTCGATTTTATCAAGAGGGAAAAAGGACTCGTCGACTTTGCTGATTTAGAGCATTATTGTCTCCAGATTTTATCAGACCCACAAGAAAGTACGGACCATGAGTTCAAACCTTCTGAGGAAGCAATGTCCTATCGCCGTCAATTTAAAGAAGTTCTTGTGGATGAATATCAAGACACAAATATGGTACAGGAAGCGATATTAAATTTAGTAACTAAAGACGAAGAGAATACAGGGAATTTGTTTATGGTGGGAGATGTAAAGCAATCGATTTATCGCTTCCGCTTAGCAGAGCCGAATTTATTTTTGGGTAAATATAATCGATTTACCTCACAGGGTGACGAATCTGGGCTTCGAATTGATTTAGCTCGGAATTTCCGGAGCCGAAAGGAAGTCCTTCATGGAACCAACTATCTATTCAAGCAGATCATGGGTGTATTAGTTGGAGAAATCAACTATGATGAAGCAGCTGAGTTAATTACTGGTGCGTCCTACCCAGAGGAAGCTGTTCCAGTTGAGTTGTTGATTATTAATAGTGATGGTAAAGAGGAAATTTCGAGTGAAGAAGGAGATAATGAGATCCAAGGTGACTCCTTTGATGAAGAAGAACTGGAACAATCTCAGCTTGAAGCCAAGCTTATTGCGAGTAAAATACACGATCTGATTCAAGGGCGAAAGCCTGTTTACAATCCTAAAACAAAAAGCTCTAAGCCGGCTTCGTATAAAGATATTGTCATTTTGCTTCGATCTATGACGTGGGCTCCGCAGATTATGGAGGAGTTAAAAGATCAGGGAATTCCGGTTTATGCAAACCTTTCAACGGGTTATTTTGAAGCAACAGAAGTCGTTATTATGATGTCTCTGTTACATGTCATTGATAACCCATATCAGGATATCCCACTTGCTTCAGTTCTTCGCTCTCCGATTGTGGGCTTAACAGAAGAAGACCTGGCGCGAATTCGTATGGAGGATCGAAGGGGATCTTTTTACGAGGCTCTAACATCCTTTTACCGAAAAGTACCAACGGAAATGAATGAAGAGGCGCATGAGAAAATTGTTCCTTTTATGGAAAATTTATCAAAATGGCGGACGTCTGCTAGACAAGGTGCTTTATCAGAGTTACTTTGGCAGTTATTTCGCGAAACGGGATTCTTTGACTTTGTGGGCGGTTTGCCAGGCGGGAAGCAGAGGCAAGCGAATTTACGTGCTCTGTATGACCGTGCTCGACAATATGAGGAAACATCGTTCCGTGGGTTGTTCCGATTTCTTCGGTTTATCGAGCGCATGAGAGAACGTGGGGACGACCTAGGTGCTGCTCGCGCACTCGGGGAAAGTGAAGATGTTGTTCGAATCATGACTATTCACAGCAGCAAAGGATTAGAATTTCCAGTTGTGTTTGTGGCTGGATTGGGCCGTCAGTTCAATATGATGGATATCAGGAAATCCTATATGCTGGACAAGGAACTTGGCTTTTCTGCAAAGTATGTCGACCCTAAAAAGAGAATATCTTATCCATCGTTGCCCCAGCTTGCTTTTAAACGCAAAAAGAAACTTGAGATGCTAGCTGAAGAAATGCGTGTTTTGTATGTTGCATTAACCCGTGCAAAAGAGTACTTATATTTACTAGGAACCGTAAAGAATGTAGAAAAGAAACTTGAGGATTGGGAGCAGTTCTCAACCCATTCGGAATGGCTGCTAAAAGAGTACGACCGTCAATCAGCGAAGGGTTACCTAGACTGGATTGGGCCATCCTTAATTAGACATCAAGAATGTCAGGAGTTGCGAAATGGAAAGGAAATCGGACACTTAGTTCCAGAAGAGATTTCGAACCATTCATCGTGCTGGAAGATAGAAGTAATCGATGGAGTACAGTTGGCTTCTATGAAGGAAACGGTTTTAGAAGAAAAGGATCATTTATTAGAACTTGTAATAGAAGGAAAAGAACTTCCGGTTAAATCAGAGCGGAACGAACAGGTGCTTTCACAATTAGAGTTCAAATATGAATACTTCGCACCTTCCACTCATCGTTCCAAGCAGTCTGTCTCTGAAGTGAAAAGGCAAAGAGAATTGCAGGATGAAGAAAGTGGAATAGAATTGCAAAAAAAATTCAGGAAACCACTAATTAATCGTCCACGTTTTATGCAGGAAAAATCCTTAACTCCAGCCGAGCGAGGAACGGCTATGCATGCAGTGATGCAGCAGATTGATTTAAATAAACCAATCACCTTTGATAGCATTACGAGCCAATTAAATGAAATGGTTCAACGTGAACTGTTAACGCTAGAGCAGTTGGAGGTAATAGATATTGACCAGGTGGTACAATTTTTTGAATCGGAGCTTGGTGTTAGATTACTAAGTGCAAACACGGTCCTACGTGAGATTCCTTTCAGTTTATCTCTTCCTGCAAGCGTTGTGTATGTAGATTGGAAGGGAGAGGAAGAGGCCGTTCTCCTTCAAGGTATCATTGATTGTGTCTTTGAAGATGAGAACGGACCCGTCCTACTTGATTTTAAAACGGATGGAATTCATGATCGTTACAAGGGTGGATATGAAGAAGCGAAGTTGATTCTTGAAGATCGTTACAAAGTCCAAATTGAATTATATAAAAGAGCGTTAGAGGAAATATGGAAGAAGAAAGTTAATGAATCGTATTTATTCTTCTTCGATGGTGCACATATCATGAAAATGGACTAAATGGATAGTCAGCAGGAGACATTACTCTTGCTGGCTATTTTTTTTTAGGAGGGAAGGAAATGGGGAAGAAACCAATCGTTCTTGGTGATTGTGAGCTTTGTTTGCGCAACCATGTCGAGATTACTATCCATCATCTAACACCGAAGGAGCTTGGAGGTGCTTTTTTACCGACAGCCAAGCTATGTGTCCCGTGTCATAAGCAAATTCATGCCCTTTATACAAATGAGGAATTGGCTGCTCGTATGAACACCATTGAACGACTACGTGATGACGAAACGATTAATAAGTTTGTGAAATGGATTCAGAAACAACCAGCTTCCAAGCTTATTACTGTTTCGAAATCAAAGGATAGAAGGCAAAAAAAGAGGTGAAACAGAGTTCCACCTAGTTATTTCCTAATGTTGGCTGATCTATTAAGTTAGTATCTAACACATTGCTAGCTGACAATCCGTTATTAGTAATAATAATGCCGCCTGTATTTACAGCACCAGCACCAGTGACAGATTTAGAGTTGCTTTTGGGTGAGATGTAGAGTGCATCGCCAAATTGGACAATTCCCCCACTCACCGTTGTAATTTGAACAGGACCGATAATAGCTGGCATCAAAAAAACATCCTTTGCATAATATTTTCAAGAAGTCAGCTCCTATTATGTCTTGTTAAAAGCTGACGAATATGCTTTACTCTTGCTTCCATATTGATTGAATCTGTATTTCCAACATGAAGAATTGAGGAGGAGGAAAAGGCAATGACATTAATGCTATTCACATGAATCATTGGATTTTGATGAAAGGAAGTGATCATCACTTCTTCGTTATCTTGAGGAAAAATAATGGGGCGTTGAAAGATGGGATATTTTGAGAAATCCTCCTCATCACCAATAAACAACTGCTTTTCTCGTTGCACAGCAATCGCTCTATTTAGACCATTAATAATTTTTGAATCCCCAAGTTGAATGACGGATGATAGAGCTGCATTTGTAATGTGAATATGTTTAACAGAACTTGACCGTTGAAGCATGCTATCTACCTTCTACGGCTAAGGGTACAAAGGGGCCAATGATTAGAGATTCAGCAGGAGTATCGAACGCTGATGCCAGTTGAATGGTTTCCGCGTCTCCTACCATTAATATAGAAGAACTCGATACACCGACCACTCGAATATCTCCCACATGTATATCACGATTGTATACTTGGAAATTTATCATTCCTGTTTCATCCCTTTCACATTCTCCGGTAAATTCTTAATAAAAACCTCAACTCCATGCTCCATTTCCTTGTGAAACTGGTCAGTTATCGTTTTCTCTAAACGTGAACGGTCCTCGGTTTCTATAACTACGGAGGAAAACTCGCGTATATAATGTTCTACTCTTTTTGGTATTTGTTTTTTAATATCTTCCTCGATAAAGTGATAATACGAATCATCGAGATTTGTTTGCAGTTTTGCTTGGGTTTTCTCAAAGATCGCAGGTAAATGATTGCCCATATATTCATAAACTATATCCTCGAGTTCCATTGTTCTTTGGAACATTTGCTTTGGAGGGGAAGGAGTCTTGATGGATTGATTTGGAACAGAGAACTCATCGATTCCTTGTAGATCCGATGGATTGAGTCCAATATTTAAAGTACCATCAAGGGATTCTACCTTGAGTTGATCAAATTTGTATTCAATTCTATCCACATGAACAGGTGGTCTTTCTTTGAGTTGAGATATTTCTTTTTGCATTTGTAATACACTTCGTTCAAGAGCTCGAATCCGGTGTTCTTGGCTTTCAACAAGTTGGTGAAGCTGTCTTAAGTATTCGTAGAATTCATTATTCATACTGACACCTTCCCTCCTTTTATGAAATGGATAATGGAACAGCTGGAGAATCTATATACGATCCAGTATCACTTCCTGTAAATTCAGCCGAATCCTGAGAAGTTACGATTGTTCCGCCGGGATGAATAGGTTCAGGTGCAGGTCCTGTGAAACCTCCAGTATTATATAGATGGGAGGTTGGACGAATAACTCCAGCACTGCCAATCTGTAATACGGATGAATTCGTAATCGCATCAATACGTAGAAGATTAATAGATATATTTTGTTGAATATAGAAATTCATATCATCACCTGCTTATTAAGCATTTAAAATATTTCCTTGGTCAATGCCGTCATGGTCATACGCGTTGGTAGAACTAAACTTGTTATAAACACGTAACCCATCCCCTGTATTAAAGGAACCTGCCCCTGAGTATGTCTTGGCATTAGAAATAGGCATGATTTTATATACATCTCCAATATGAAAAATGGAACTACTTCCAATCGAGATTACTTGAGCTACACCGACTATTGCTGGCATACACTACACCCTTTGTTTAAGATTCCTTACATTGTATGTGCCTAGAAACTAGATGTGATTTATTTATGAAAAAAGTTGAATTATGTGTTTTGTACTATAACAGAATTATTCAATGTTATTGTGTGTTATGTTAAAATATTTATATAATTAGTAATATTTTAACAAAGGGAGATGTTGAAATGAATGTACCTTTGGTGTTAACTCAGTTTTTGGACCGTGCGGTATCTCTTTATAGTGAAAAAGAAGCAGTATATTGTGGAGAACGGAGCTTTACATATGGTCAATTGGGAGAAAGAGTAAATCAGCTGGCACATGGATTAAAAGATCTAGGAGTGAACAAAGGTGATCGGGTAGCCTATTTAGCTCCTAACAGTGTTGAAATGCTAGAAGGTTTTTATGGGGTATTCTTGTTGGGTGGAGTGATGGTGCCACTTAATATTCGGTTAAAGCCAGAAGATTATTTGTTTATATTAAATCATAGTGAATCAAAGGTATTATTTGTAGATCAAGAGCTCTTTGATCTTATTCTCCCTATTAAGGAAAAATTAGAAACAGTTGAGACCATCATTGTTCATTACAAAAATGAGGTAACACAAGAGATAGGGTACGACGAATGGTTAGCGACCAAAGAAAAGAAAGCGTTTCCTAGAGCTGAGCTACATGAGGATGATGTTTGTAGCTTGTTATATACAAGTGGTACAACGGGGCATCCAAAAGGAGTGATGCTCACTCACCGTAATAATTATATACATGCTCTTACGACGATGCACCATTTACGGGTAAGTGATCAAGATGTTCTGCTTCATATTCTCCCGATGTTCCATGTGAATGGTTGGGGGTCCCCTTTTTATTATACAGCCAATGGATCTACTCAAATATGTTTGCGAAAGGCTACTCCAGAGGCTATTTTTAATGCGATAGAAAAATATAAAGTAAGCGTTATGCATATGGCACCAACTGTATTAAATAGCCTGCTTCAATTCTATGAGAAAAACATCCCGCAAATTGATCATAAGGTAAGAGTGGTCATAGCAGGCTCTGCTCCACCACCAGCATTTGTGACAAGGGTAGAAAGAGAGCTTAGGTGGGAGTTTATACAAGTGTATGGAATGACCGAATCCTCTCCTTTAAGTACAATCTCAACCATTCGTTCTCATTTGGCTGATCTTCCATTAAAGGACCAATACCGTATGAAGGCTATGGCTGGGGTGAGCATGATCGGATGTGAAGTGCGTGTTATAAATGAAAAGGGACAGGAAGTGGAAAAGAATGGGAAGGAAATTGGTGAAGTGGTCACGCGAAGCAATGGCGTCATGAAGGGGTATTGGAAAAATCCAGAGGCTACGATGGAAACCATTAGGGATGGATGGCTTCATACGGGTGATATGGCAACAGTTGACTCGTACGGGAATATTGATATTGTCGATCGGAAAAAGGATATCATTATAAGTGGTGGGGAGAATATTTCTTCTATTGAAGTTGAAGGAGTACTTTATGAGCACCCGAGTGTATTAGAAGCAGCAGTTATTGCTGTTCCGCATGAGAAGTGGGGAGAAACACCTCATGCTTTCGTAGTGGTTAGATCTGGTCATTCGGTGGAAGAAAAGGATCTTATCTCTTTCTCTCGTGAAAAGCTTGCTCATTTTAAAGCAGTTACCGGTGTTACTTTTGTTAAAGAATTACCGAAAACCGCATCAGGAAAAATTCAAAAAGTCCATCTTAGAAATGATTATTGGGAGTCTCATGGAAAAGCAGGTAAATTTGTTAATTAAGAAGTAGCCGTTCCCTATTGAGGGAACGGTTTTGGTGTTTATTGGGAATATTTCAAGTATAATAGGTTTCGGGGGAGTGTAGAAATAGGGAGGGATATATATAAGAAATGAATAACCAGAAGAGAATTGTTTCCATTGATATAATGAGAGGATTATCCATATTGGGGATTTTCTTAGTAAACATGCTATCTTTTCATACTCCAATCCTTTATATTGACCCATTTGTTACATGGACGACAACTAGTGACCGCTTGTTTTACTCGTGGATAGATTTGTTCATCCAAGGAAGTATATATCCTTTATTCTCTTTTCTCTTTGGATATGGTTTTGTGATTTTAAGAGAGAGAACGATTGCAAAGGGTGGAAACTTTCCGACCATAGCAATAAGGAGATTACTTTTTTTGTTCATTATCGGTTGGGTGCATGCGAACTATATCTGGCATGGAGATATTCTTTTTACCTACTCCTTGTTTGGCATCCTCCTGCTACTCTTTATCAGACTTAGAGGAAAAGTACTTATGTTACTGGGGATGATTTTATACTTTGTACCTAATGTCATCATTACGGTAATGATGATCTTAGCGTCAATGGTTGCTGGTAATGGGGAATTTACGTTGGCAGATGAGACAAGTGCACTAGCGTCGTATAAAGCTTATCAAAATGGTACTTATGAGGAAATACGGGAGCAAAGATTTATGGATTGGTATTTAGTAAATAATCCAGGTAATCTATTCTTTATGCTCTTTTCAATCTTTCCGATGTTTTTAATCGGGGGAGGAGCGGCGAAAGAGAACTGGTTAAGAAGAGTAAAAGAATTAAAGAGACCGTTTCTAGTAGCAATAGGGGTAACATTACTCATTGGATTGGTTATTAAGAGCGCTCCTTATTGGTTAACAAGAAACTGGCCAACAGAATATTCTCAAGATATGCTTGGTGGTCCTCTTTTATCTATATCATACATCCTACTGATCGCACTTGGTACGAATCATGAACGAGGCTTACAGGTGTTAAAATTCTTTGGACCTGTTGGGAAGCTTAGTTTCACAAATTACTTAGTACAATCCATCGTATCGACGATGATATTTTATTCCTACGGACTTGGACTGTATGGACAAGTATCAGTTGTCGAAGGAACGTTATTAGCCTTAACGATATTTCTATTTCAATTAATTTTTAGTCATATATGGATAAAGTATTTTTATATAGGCCCATTTGAGTGGGTGTGGAGAACAGTTTCGTACTGGGAATGGCAGAATTTAATGAAAAAAGGAGAAAACAAATGAAGCTTATTACCGGAAAAAGAGAAAACAAAGTTTTTATTGGTGTTTTAGATTCAACAGAAACAAAGGTTGTTTCTGTTAACGAAACGGATTCAATGGTCGAATGTATTGCAAAGGGAGAAGAATTTCTACAGGAGATAAACGAAAAAATCCAAGCAGCAAGCGAGGAGGATTATTTCCTTTTAGAAGAGGTTACCTTGCTTTCACCCATTACAAAGCCTCCGAAAAACATTTTGTGTGTAGGGAAAAATTACGTGGACCATGCGATTGAGATGGGAAGTAAGGATGACATTCCTGAACATATGATGGTTTTTACAAAAGCTCCAACTACGATTATTGGTCCAAATGAACAAATTGAGAATCATCTTTCCATTACGGAGCAGTTAGACTATGAAGGGGAGTTAGCGATCGTGATTGGAAAGAAGGGAAGGAATATTCAAAAAGAAGATGCCCTTGACTATGTGTTTGGTTATACGATTGTAAACGATATAACGGCACGCGATCTTCAGGCGAAACATAAGCAGTTCTTTCTCGGAAAAAGCCTAGATACCAGTTGCCCGATGGGACCATTTCTTGTTTATAAAGAGAGCCTATCAAATCCCAATCAATTACAAATTGAAACGAAAGTAAATGGAGAGGTTCGCCAAAGCTCTAATACAAAGCACTTTATCTTTTCGGTTGAAGAAATGGTCTCGACACTTTCACTGGGGATGACACTTGAACCAGGAGATGTGATTGCTACGGGTACTCCAGCAGGTGTAGGTAAAGGATTTCACCCACCGCGCTTTCTAAAGCCAGGCGATCAAATTGAAATTACGATTGAGGGTATTGGAACCCTAATGAATAAAGTCAGTGAGGAAATTTGAAAACTTTGTGAACAAATGATGAATCAAGAAATTCAATAGAGACGTTCTTTTTAGTTTTTTTAACACTGTTGTGGTATGATAAAGTCGATATTTAATAGGGAGGCTAATTTATGTCGATTAACACACATGCCCATATTACCGCATGGGTTCTTGCACTAGTCCTATTTTTTGTAGCAAACTCATTACATAAGAGTGGAAAAGCAAAGGCTGCGAAAATCGTTCATATGATTTTGAGAGTTTTGTATATCATTGTGTTTGCAACAGGTGGAATGCTCGTTCATACGTTATTCTCCATGCAGCCAGTTGAGTATATAGCTAAAGTTTTAATTGGACTTTGGGTAATCGCAGCGATGGAGATGGTTCTCGTTCGTACGGTAAAAGGAAAAGAAACAAAGTCGCTTTGGATACAATTTTATGTTGCGGTTGTTCTAGTAATCTTATTAGGACTTCGCTTACCACTTGGATTTCAATTATTTTAAATAAAACCTGCTCCTTAAATCTCGGAGCAGGTTTTATTATATAAATTTTTCAATCACCGTTCTCTTACCAGCGTTAAGTGTAAATTCAAAACGGTCGGTTTGCTTTTTATAATAACAGAAATGATGTTGAACATTACAAATATCCTCTTGATTATCAAAGATAATAAAATTCACACCACTTTTTCTTTCCGCATCCTTTAAAAAAGTTAGATGATTGTAGCAATAAATACAATCAAAGATTGAAAAACCAAGCGAATTTAAATGAGAAATAAATTGATAAAACGAATCATCGTTGATCTCTTCTAGCAACCGTTCAAGGGAATACATTAAGTGTTTGCGGATTCTTACTACATCTTGATTTTTTAAATGAAGAGTTTCACTTCCAAATGTTACTTTCCCATCCTCAAATAAAATTCCCTTTTTCCATCGATTGAATCGAAATACCTCAATTTCTTGGTGTAAAAAATCATCCAAAATGGAGGCTTCATCTGTTTCCTCATCGAAAAAAATCCACTGGTTGTTTATATGCTCTACCGTACCTTCAATAAATGCTCTCGTTTGATACTCAAAAAGTTTTAGTCGTTGCTGTCTATTCATGATAAGACCTCCGTTAAAGGCTAAAGGGTATAAAAGTTTTTTAGATCTATCTTCATTCTTTGTAGACATCTTGTTTGTATTTTAAACGCCCGCGCTTAAAATTTGGACAATTAACCATTTTTCGCGCCCAGCATAGTATGGGTATATGTTCGGACTGACCAAACAAACGCACTACTTTGAAAGGATGAAAAAAATATGTGTGGCATAACAGGCTGGATTGACTTCCAAAGAGATATGAGAAAAGAACGTGACTCTATTACGAAAATGGCTGAAACCTTGGCAAAGCGCGGTCCAGATGATACAAATGTATGGACGGATATTCATGCAGGATTCGGACATAAACGCTTAATTGTTGTTGACCCTGAGGGCGGAAAACAACCAATGTCTAAATCAAAAAATAATCACAAATATACGATTTGTTATAATGGTGAACTATATAATACCGAAGATATTCGAAAAGAACTGTTAGTAAAAGGATATTCCTTTAGCGGTCATTCTGATACAGAAGTTCTATTAACTGCATATATAGAATGGGAAGAAAATTGTGTTGAACATTTAAATGGCATATTTGCTTTCGCCATTTGGGATGAGAAGAAGGAACAGCTCTTTATAGGAAGAGATCGACTTGGCGTTAAGCCGCTTTTTTATTTATCAACAGAAAAAGGAATTATATTTGGCTCTGAATTAAAAGCGATTCTTGCTCATCCAGAAGTGAAAACAGAAATTGACCGAGAAGGATTAGCAGAAGTCTTTGCTCTAGGTCCATCAAGATCCCCAGGAAATGGGGTATTTAAAGGGATATCTGAGCTAAGGCCTGCTCATGCACTTACTCTATCCAAAAGCAAAGGACTAAATATTTGGCGATACTGGAATGTAAAAAGTGAGAAGCATACGGACAGCTTGAATGATACCGTTGATAAGGTTCGCTTCCTCTTTACGGATGCGGTTAAACGCCAGCTTGTTTCAGATGTTCCTCTTTGTACATTTTTATCAGGCGGAGTAGATTCTAGTGCTATTACAGCCATTGCTGCGATGGAATATCAAAAAGAAGGAAAAGGGAGCCTTCATACGTATTCAATTGATTATGAAGGAAATGACCAGTTCTTTAAGGCAAATGAATTTCAGCCGAATTCGGATGGAATCTATATACAAAAAATGTCTGATGAATTTCAGACCACTCATCACAATAGCATTATTTCTCAAGAGCTTCTTGCTGAACATTTAATTGAAGCGGTTCATGTGAGAGATTTACCAGGAATGGCTGATGTAGATTCATCTCTTTTATGGTTCTGCCGTGAAATTAAAAAGGATTTTGTTGTTAGTTTATCGGGGGAATGTGCAGATGAGATTTTTGGTGGATACCCTTGGTTCCGACGTGAAGCTGATTTATCACGTGAAGGTTTTCCGTGGATGAGATCGATTGAAGAAAGACAGGGTTTGCTTCGAACAGAATGGCGGGAAAAGTTACAGCTTAAGGACTATATGCTTCAACAATTCAATAAGACTGTTCAAGAAACTCCTGTTTTAGAGGGGGAGACGAGGGAAGAAGCAAAAAGACGAGAGTTGTTTTATCTGAATATGATTTGGTTTATGACCACCTTACTTGATCGAAAGGATCGAATGAGTATGGGAGCAAGTCTTGAAGTAAGGGTTCCTTTTGCAGATCATCGACTAGTTGAATATGTCTGGAATATCCCTTGGGAGATGAAGAATTATCAGAATCGTGAAAAAGGATTGTTACGAAAAGCATTAGAAGGAATTCTCCCAGAGGAAGTATTGTATCGAAAGAAAAGTCCGTATCCGAAAACGCATAATCCGAAGTATACAAAAGCAGTACAGCAGATGCTTGCAGAGATTATGACGGATAGAGGTTCAGTTCTTTATGAATTCTTTGATGAAGCAAAACTAAAGGAAATAATCGCTACTGAAGGTGCAGCCTTTAAAGAACCTTGGTTCGGCCAATTAATGACTGGACCACAGCTTCTTGCTCATCTAGCCCAAATTCACATCTGGTTTAAAGATTACAATATTAATATTGTTGAGTCGTAAATAAGAGAGCAAAAAGTCTATACGTGTGACGTATAGACTTTTTGCATTTCAGAGAGTTTAAAGTTTTTCTTGATACACACAAGTGGTATATTGTTTGTATATATAATATATAGGTTTTGTATAACTATAAGAGGAGAAAATTTATGCGTAAAAAAGTAGTTGTTATTGGTGCGGGTCCAGGAGGCTTAGCCATTTCTATGCTTTTGTCTAGCCTTGGTTACCATGTAGAAGTTTTTGAAAAACATGGGAAGGTAGGGGGAAGAAATGGAGCTATGCATGAAAAGGGATTTACCTTTGATATTGGCCCAACTTTTTTAAGTATGCCTCATATTGCTGAAGAGCTTTTTCAAGCGGCAGGCAGAAATCTTCATGACTATGTAACCCTCATTGAACTTACAAACATGTACGAACTTTTATTTGATAAGAGACGATTACGTATGTACCGTGACAGAGATTTAATGATTAAAGAAATAGAAAAATATTTTCCGAGCGATGGAGAAGGATACCTTCGATTTATGAGCGATACAAAAAAGAAGTTTGAGATGTTAACACCTCTTTTACAAAACAAAATGGATCGATATCTTGATTATGTTTCGTGGAGGGTTTTACAGGCATTACCACATCTCTCTCTAGGGAGGAGCTTATACGATGTCTTAAGTGATTATTTTTCTAATAAGGAGCTTTTGCTTGCATTTACATTTCAATCCAAGTATTTAGGTATGTCGCCGTGGGAATGTCCTGGAGCATTTTCCATTCTATCCTATATGGAACACGAATATGGAGTGTATCATCCGATTGGAGGGCTAAATCAACTGTCAGAAGCAATGGCGAAGGTTACAGTGGAATTAGGCGGAGTCATTCACCTGGGGGCTGAGGTCGACAAGCTTTGGTTAGAAGGAAAAAAGACAAAAGGGATCATTTTAAAGACGGGAGAACGGATTCAGGCGGATGAAGTCATTATTAATGGGGATTTTGCTCATGTAATGACCCATTTAGTGCCTGAGGGGATATTGAAGAAGTATAGCAAAGAAAAAATGAATAAAAAGAAATTTTCATGTTCTACATTTATGATTTATCTAGGTTTAAATAAGCGATACGATACCTCTCATCATACGATTTGTTTCGCAAAAGACTATAAGAAAAATGTAGAAGAAATTACGAAAGAGCTGGTTTTATCAGAAGATCCGTCCATTTATATTCAGAATGCCTCTGTTACTGACTCAACCTTAGCGCCAGAAGGAAAATCTACGCTATATATACTAGCACCTGTACCAAATAATATGAGCCAGATTGACTGGGAATTAAATGAACAAGCATTTAAGGAGCTTGTTTATGCGATTTTGGAAGATCGAACAGATTTTAAAGACTTAAAAAGATATATAGAATTCGAAAAGGTTATATCACCTGTACAGTGGGAAAGTGAAATGAACGTGTTTCAAGGGGCAACCTTTAGTTTAGGGCATCAGCTTTCGCAAATGATGGTATTCAGACCACATAATAAGTTTGAAGAATTACAGAATACTTGGTTAGTTGGCGGTGGTACCCACCCAGGCAGCGGACTCCCGACCATATTGGAATCTGCAAGAATCACAGCAAAATTGATGTCACAAGCCGACGGGATTAAGTTTCCATCTCATTCTGAAATTGCCTGGGGGAATGCGTAATGAGAGTAGCGATTATTGGAGGAGGGATTGGAGGTCTTACATCCGCTCTACTGTTATCCCAAAAAGGAATCAATGTGACTATCTATGAAAAGTCCCACAAATTAGGGGGAAGATTAGCATTTGAAGGGAACGATGAGTTTCGGATTGATCAAGGTCCTACCATTGTCCTTTTACCGGATATGATAAAAACCATTTTATCAGAAGGAGGTATTTCCCCTTCTGCTTACAAGCTTTTAAAATGTGATCCATTGTATAAGATTCATTTTTCAGATGGATCTACTTACACAAAGTATAGTGACCGATTGAAACAGGAAAAGGAAATTGCGAAGATGTTCCCTGAGGATGTAAAGGGGTTCAACCAATTTATTACTGATATGAAAACTAGATTTCAACTAGGTAAAATTCATTTTTTAGAAAAGCCTTTTCTAAGTTTTCAAGAGTTTTGGAACTATCGAACGGTCATGCTTCTAGCAAAATTAAAGGCTTATAGAAGTGTATATAAGGAACTCTCAACATACTTTACAAATGAAAAATTGCGAATTTCTTATGCCTTACAAACGCTTTATATCGGTGGAAATCCATTTACGACACCTGCCATTTATAGTTTAGTATCGTTTAGCGAACATGATCATGGGATTTATTATTTACAAGGTGGATACGCCAGTTTGGTAGCGGTACTTGAGGAGGAGCTTAGAAAGCGTAAGGTGAACATCTATACCTCCTGTCATGTAGAGAAAATTATATCAAGTGGGAACAAAGCAGAGTATTTAATGGTAAATGGAAGAAAGGAAATCTATGATTCGTATATTATAAACGGTGATTTTCCGGTGGAGCAAAAGAGGTTATTAAATAGAGAACGATCATTTACACCGTCATCTGCTTGTCTATTAATCTATTTGGGTCTTAGCAAGACGTTTGAGTCTCCATCCCTTCACCAATTCTTTATCGGAGATGACTTTGCTCGATCGATGAAGGAGATTTTTGAGGAAGAAACTATTCCACAATCACCATCGTTTTACACCTTCTATCCTTCAGCAATTGACGCAACTCTTGCCCCTTTAGGTAAGAGTGTTCTGTATACGCTTGTTCCAGTACCGGCTGGGGATCATATTGATTGGGATATAGAAGCGCCGAAATTAGTTGATAGAATTATTGAGAAAATGAATCACAAAGGCTTTCTAGGTATAAAGGCACATATTGAATGGTCAAAGGTTCGAACTCCTGCAGACGCTATGCGGGAAGGATTGTATAAAGGAGGAAGTTTTGGTATTGCCCCTACACTTTTTCAATCAGGTATGTATCGACCACAGGTAAAGCCTTTTCATGAGAAGAATATTTTTGCAGTTGGAGCATCAATACATCCAGGGGGTGGAATTCCAATTGTCATGCAAGGAGCCAAGTTACTTGTTGATTATATATGTGATGAAATGAATGAAAGAATAGGAAAGGAAGTGAAGAGTGTTGATAACTATTGAAGAGGCGTATTTACATTGCGAGAGAGTGATTCAAGCACATTCAGAAACCTTTTATAAAGCATTTTCATATTTGCCGAAAGAACAAAAAAAAGCGGTTTGGGCCATCTATTCTTTTTGTCGGATTATCGATGATATCATTGATGAAGAAAGAGTTCCAGAGGAAGGAATAAAACAATTCGAAAAGGAATTTGAATTGTTTAAAAGGAAACAAATAGGCAGTCAGTTTGAGTTTATGTGGATTGCTTTATCAGATGTGTTCGAGAAATTTGAGATGGAAGTAACTCCTTTTGAAGATATGATAAAAGGCCAAAGGATGGATTTTCAACGGACGAAATACGAGACATTCGATGAAGTGTTACAATACTCCTATTATGTGGCTAGTACTGTAGGAATAATGCTGTTACCTGTTTTGGCCCCAAAAAATATCGATGTTTTAAGGGAGGGTGCCATTCAATTAGGCTTAGCGATGCAGCTAACAAATATATTAAGAGATATTGGTGAGGACCTTTCCATGGGAAGAATATATATACCAAAAGAAATGTTCTTAAAGCATCATTACTCGTATAAAGAGCTTCTTCACTACGAGGTGAATGATCGATTTATTAGGATGTGGGAAGATATTGCGGCAATTTCTGAATATTACTATGAACAAGCGTTACTAACGATCAATTATTATCCAGAATACTCAAGGATTCCCGTAAAGGGTGCAGCTTTAATGTATAAAGCCATTCTCGATCAAGTTAGGAAAAATGGATATAATATTTTTAAATATCGGAGTTTTATCGGGTCAGACACAAAGGAGAAAATTCTTGCAGCATTATAAAGAAGCAAGGCGAAATGCCTTGCTTCTTTATATCTCCTATTAAACTGCTTTTTCTTCTATAAAGGAATGGCGAACCCAAATTTTTGAACGCCATCTCCAAAGCATGAGTAAGCCTCTAAGCCATTCATCTACAATAAAAGCAATCCAAATGCCAACGAGTCCAAGACCAAAGGTAATTCCTAGTAAATAAGCTAAGGTGACAGCTACCCCCCACATAGAAAGAATCCCCATATATACTGGGAATTTTACATCACCAGTCGCCCTTAAAGAATTGATAATGACTAAGTTAAACGAGCGTCCTGGTTCTAAAATGATCGTTAACAGAATCAACGTACTACCCAGTGCAATGATGTCCTCATTGCTTGTAAATAACTTCATTAAATCTTTTGCAAAAAACGAGAAGAGTACGGCTGCGCTTAAGGAAATAATAATAGCTAGACGTAGACTTGTTAAGCATCGATGATAGGCATCCTCATACTTCTTTGCACCAATCAAATAACCTATTAATATTTGTGTACCTTGACTTATAGCAATGCTAAAAAGGAAGATAAACATCATAAGATTCTGAGCGTATACTTTGGAAGTTAGTGCTTCCGTACCAAGTGTGGCAATAAAGAACGTAATGACCATCTGGGAACCATTATAGGAAAGTTGCTCACCAGCGGAAGGAATACCAATTTTAAGCAAGTTTCTGACATGCACCTTTGGAAAACGGAACAGCAGGTGAAACGGCAGCTGTACAGGAATTCTTTTAATCATCACGATGAGGGCTATAACCAAACCTATGAATCTACTAACAGTAGTTGAGATAGCTACTCCTTCCACGCCGAGAATCGGAAAACCAAAAGGGCCAAAAATGAAAAAGTAGTTACCAATCACATTAATAATATTCATGCCAATTGTGATGTACATAACATCTTTCGTAAACCCATAACTACGAATGACTGCACCAATCGTCATAATAAACGCTTGAACAAAAGAAAATCCTCCGACAATTAACAGGTAAGAGTTCGCCTCATCCAATAGTTCGGGAGGTAAATCCATCATTAATAAAATAGGTTTACTAAAGAGAATAATTCCTATACTTAAAAGGATTCCAAAAACAAGATTTGCTCCAAGGGAAACGATTGAAATTTCTGCAGCTGTATTTTCTTGCTTTGCCCCTAAATTCTGTGTGACAAGAATAGCTGTTCCTGTTGCAACAAAACCAAACATAACGATGATTAGCGAAAGGACTTGGTTCGATACGCCAACAGCGGCAACGGACTCATCAGAGTATTGAGAGAGCATTAATGTATCTGCATTCCCCATAAGCATATACAATAAGATTTCAATAAAGATGGGCCATGTTAAAGCAACAAGGGTCATCTTTTGTTTTTTGCTTTTCGTGCTCATGACTACTTGACCCCCTAACATAATAAAAGGAAATAGTCTTAAGCAGAATGCTTAAGACTATTTCGTAAACAATTCATTTTAACAGATGAAGTATTAATTTAAAAGGAGATGATTTCAAAGCCGAAAGGAGCAACTGTAACTGAAAGTTGATCAGACTCAGCAGCAAATTCACTATTTTTTAATAAGTCTGTAAGTTTTCTCCCTTTTAAATGAAATGGCAAAGAATACGTAGCCTCTTTGGACGTAGGGTTTAAAATAACTATAATTGCTTTGTTTTCATCCTTTTTGGAGTAGGCAATACACACATCTTCATCGGAATTAGCAAGGAAGGAGAAGGCTCCTGAGTTTGCGAGAAGCTTTTCTTCTTTTCTTAGCTTAATTAATGTTTGGATATGTTGTCGCATCTCACTATTCCACTTTTCTTCCTCCCACGGCATGCATTCTCTACAACCAGGGTCCATGACTCCACTTAAGCCAATTTCATCTCCATAATATATACAAGGTGTCCCGATAAATGTCATCATAAAGGTGTAGATGAGCTTCATTCTATCTGTGCTGTCCTTACATTCTGTCAAAATACGCGGTGTATCATGGCTTCCAACGAGGTTAAAAGCAGCTTCATTAACATTGCTAGGATACATTTGTATAACAGATGTCATGTTCTCAATAAACTGCTGCTTTGAAATCTGGTCTTTTGCAAAGAAATTTAATACATTTGTTAAGAAAGGATAGTTCATAACTGCATCAAATTGGTCTCCTCGCAGCCATGGCATGGAATCATGCCAAATTTCACCTAGAATATATAGGTCAGGCTTGAGTTCTTTAACGGCAAGACGGAACTCCCTCCAAAACTGATGGTCAATTTCATTCGCTACGTCTAACCGCCATCCATCTATATCAAACTCTCGAACCCAGTACCTTCCCACCTCGAGCAGGTATTGCTTTACGTCTTCGTTTTGTGTATTAAGCTTAGGCATCGTTTGCTCAAAGGCAAATGTAGAGTAGTTTGGAAGCTCGCCGCCTTTTAAAGGAAATTCCTTCGCGTGGAACCAGCTTGCGTATTTTGAGTTCTCTCCATTCTTAAGAACATCTTGAAAGGGAGGGAAGTGATATCCGCTATGATTAAACACAGCATCAAGCATTACCTTTATTCCATTTTTGTGGCAAATTTTCACAAGTTCCTTAAAGGTTTCCTTATCCCCAAACTGAGGGTCAATCTCCATATAATCAATCGTATCGTATTTATGATTCGAATATGCCTTGAAAATAGGAGTAAAGTAAATTCCAGTGATCCCTAAATCCACTAAATAATCAATATGATCGATGATACCTTTAAAGTCGCCACCAAAAAAGTTCTTCGGTGATGGAGGTTCACTTGCCCAAGGTAGTGCACCTTCTGGATCATTGGTAAGATCACCATTGGCGAATCTTTCTGGGAATATTTGATACCAGACAGTATCCTTTACCCAGCTTGGAGCACGAAATACTTCGCTCGCATGAAGGAAGGGAAAAGAGAAGTAATAGCCCGGATCCTTTGGAGCCTTCTCATAAACCCCTTTTTCTGTATATAAAATGGTTTCTTCTCCATTACTAATAAAGAAACCGTAGCGAATTCGCTTATAGGCAGGTTGTATGCTTATAAGCCAGTAATCAAAAAGAGCATCTGTTGCGACTTTCTCCATTTCTGTCTGCTGAGAAATCCAAGCCCCATCTTTCCACTCATATTGATCACCGAATAAAAGTTGAACCGTGTGTACCTCTTCTTTACGAGTACGCAGTTTTATATGTAATGTATGTTCATCAATGGGATATGCGTATTCATCTGTAGGACGATGATAGATAGAAGAACGAGTAATCATAATATTTTCCTCCCTTTGTGCAATCGATTGCATTTAATACTACTTTCTTTACGTTAGCAGATATGTGAAAACCCTTCAACAAATACATGGCAAAACACTTATAAATTTTTTTCTTTGTCTTTTATGTGAAAATAGTTGTCAAAACAAAAAAACTAGGTATAATAAAAAATATAGTTTGTGCAATCGTTTTCACAACTCTATTGTTTCAGTCAAACGTATAAGACCAATGAATTACTTATTTTTAACTAATTGTGGCAACGTTTTCATAGAGTGCTGTTTTTGTAGATTTGTGCAATCGTTTGTACAGCTAGCAGAAATTAAAAACATACATTTTTGGAGGGGTCAATAATGAAAAAAGCATTTTCGCTTTTCATGATGATCATGTTAGTACTAGGAGTCCTTGCTGCATGTGGACCAAATCGTGAGGAAGGTACTTCAACAGAAAATGAAGGTGGCAATACTGCTGGAGAAGAACCAGCAAAGCCAGAGAAATTAGTAGTATGGGAAGATACAGATAAAGAGGTTGCATTAGAGCCTGCTATCGAAGCTTTCGAAAAAGAATATGGTATTAAGGTTGAGTATAAAACTTTAGGAATGGCAGACAAAATTCGTGACCAACTTCGTCTAGATGGTCCAGCTGGAAATGCTCCAGACGTTGTAACTCTACCACATGACCAAATCGGTCAAGTAGTTGTTGAGGGATTAATCTCAGAAATCGAAGTAGAGCAAGACGTACTTGATACGTTCACTGAATCTTCAATTTCAGCTCAAATGTATGATGGGAAGCTTTATGGACTACCAAAAGCTACAGAAACACCAGTCTTTATTTACAACAAAGCGTTAATGGAAAAAGCTCCTGAAACTTTTGATGAGTTATATGCTTTCTCAAAGGATTTCACTAAAGGTGATAACTACGGTTTCTTAGCTCTTTGGGATAACTATTACTTCGCTCATGGTATTATGGGTGGAAACGGTGCTTACGTATTTAAAGAAGAAAATGGTGCGTTAAACCGCGATGATATCGGTCTAAATAACGAAGGTTCTGTAACAGGTGCTGCGTACATTCAACAATGGTATAAAGAAGGACTTTTCCCTAAAGGAATCATCGGTGAATCTGGTGGATCTGCTATGGACGGGCTATTTAACGAAGGGAAAGTTGCTTCTGTTATGAACGGTCCTTGGGCATTCCAAGCAATGAAGGATGCTGGAATTGACTACGGTGTTGCACCGCTACCAACTTTACCAAATGGTGAAAATGTAAAAACATTCATGGGCGTTAAAGGATGGCATGTAACAGCATTCACTGAAAATCAATATTGGGCTACAAAGCTTGTTGAATTCTTAACAAATGAAGATAG
Source organism: Bacillus sp. Y1 (assembly GCF_003586445.1). Lineage (NCBI taxonomy): Bacteria > Bacillati > Bacillota > Bacilli > Caryophanales > Bacillaceae > Bacillus > Bacillus sp. Y1. Next base: position 1,277,630 of record NZ_CP030028.1, read on the forward strand.
TGCAAAAACTCGTTTTGAAACAACTGGAGAAATTCCACCAGTTAAAACTTTAATCGAGGATCCAATTATTGCTGATAACGAAGCTGCAAAAGCAGTGGCTGTTCAGTCCTCATATGCGATTCCAATGCCTAATATTCCAGAAATGGCTGAGGTTTGGTCTCCAATGGCATCAGCATTACAACAAATTGCTACTCAAAAATCAGAGCCAAAAGCAGCTCTTGATTCTGCAGTAGATACAATTAAGAAGCAGATTGAGACGAACCACGCAAAATAATTTGTGGTACAATCGATAGGCAGTACCTCCGGTATTGCCTATCATTACATTCATTTAGGCAAACGGTTGCGCAATAAAAATACATTCCTCCTCAAGTTAGAAAGGGGATAGAAGTCAAATGGAAGCGGAAAAAGTAGGAACAACAAAGCATGCAAAGACAGCTGCATTGCTTTCAATTGTCCCAGGATTAGGGCAATTTTATAATCGTCAGTTTTTAAAAGGAATAATCTTTCTTGTATTAGCAGCTTCATTCGGTATTGTGTTTGGCGACATATTGAACATGGGATTTTGGGGATTGTTTACACTAGGTGAAATACCTAAAGTTGACCATTCGATCTTTCTTTTGATTGATGGAATTATCGCATTGATTGTTACAGTACTAGGGTTAGGGGTGTATGCATTTAACCTTTACGATGCACACTCTAATGGAAAAAAACGTGATCTAGGTTTAAAACTAAATTCAGTTAGAGAACAATACCACAACTTAATTGACGGTGGTTTTCCATATTTAATGATTTCACCAGGGTTCTTGTTATTAATATTTGTTGTAATCTTTCCGATTATTTTCGTCATCTTATTGGCGTTTACAAACTACGATTTATACCACTCTCCACCAGCTAAGCTAGTTGATTGGATTGGGATACAGAACTTTATCGATATCTTTAAAATTGATATCTGGCGAAATACGTTCTTTAAAGTATTAGGTTGGACAATTGTTTGGACATTTGGTGCGACAACGTTCCAAATTGCTTTAGGGATGTTTCTTGCAATTATTGTTAACCAGAAAGATCTTAAAGGTAAAGCGATTATTCGTACCATATTAATTTTACCTTGGGCGGTACCAGCTTTCGTATCCATTATGATTTTCTCTGGAATGTTCAATGAAACTTTCGGTGCGATTAATAAAATGATATTACCAGCTCTAGGGTTAGATCCGCAGCCATGGATGACAGAAGCCAACTGGACACGTCTAGCATTGATTTTAATTCAAGGGTGGTTAGGTTTCCCGTTCATTTTTGCAATGGTAACAGGTGTGCTTCAGTCTATACCAGAGGACTTATATGAAGCAGCAACTGTAGATGGTGCAAGTATTTGGCAAAAGTTCTCAAAGATTACTTTACCACTTGTATTGTTTGCAACTGCACCGATCATGATTACACAATATACGTTTAACTTTAATAACTTTAATGTTATCTTCCTCTTTAACAACGGGGGACCAGCTGTGCCAGGGCAAACCGCATGGGGAACAGATATTTTAATATCATGGATCTATCGATTGACGATGACTTCAGCACAATATGGAAAAGCGGCTGCCATCACAATGATTCTATCCTTCATTATTATTGCAGTGGCTTTATGGCAATTTAGAAGAACAAAATCATTCCAAGAAGAGGATATGATGTAATATGAGTATGAAAAAGAATAAAATCATAAGACTTACACTGTCATACTTAGTCATTGCGGTCATGGCAGTTATTGTATTCTACCCATTGCTTTGGATTATTGGATCTTCGTTTAATCCTGGGAATAGTCTCTCGGGCTCAACGATGTTTCCAGAAAACCCAACACTAGCACACTATAAGCATCTGTTTGATGCTGACAAGAGTGACTATATTATCTGGTATAAAAATTCCTTAAAAATCAGTATTATCACAATGGTGTTAACTGTTGCGAGTGTGGCATTAACCGCATACTCATTCTCAAGATACCGTTTTGTTGGTCGAAAGAATGGTCTAATCACGTTCTTAATTCTACAAATGATTCCAAACTTTGCTGCACTTATTGCAATCTTTGTTTTAGCAAACCGTACAGGTTTAATTGATACACACTTAGGATTAATTCTTGTGTATGTCGGTGGTCAAATTCCTATGAATACGTATTTAATGAAAGGATATTTAGATACGATTCCGAAAGAGCTTGATGAATCTGCAAAAATGGATGGAGCGGGACATTTAAGAATTTTCTTCCAAATTGTTATGCCTCTTGCAAAACCAATATTAGCAGTAGTTGCTTTATTCTCATTTATTGCTCCTTTTGGAGACTTTATCTTAGCGCGTATTTTATTACGATCAGAAGATAAATTTACATTATTAGTTGGCCTATATGAACTGGTTGCGAAACAGTTCGGTAACGAATTTACAAAGTTTGCTGCAGGTTCTGTATTAATTGCTATACCAATCGCTGCATTATTCTTAGTTTTCCAAAGATATTTCGTTTCTGGTTTGACGGCTGGAGGAACAAAAGGATAATCTTGTAGGGAAGGATTTCTAACAGGAAAAGGAGGAGCGGAGATGAAAAAGAAAATGCTTTCTTTCATCTTAATCCCGTTTCTTCTTTTTTACTCCCTACCGGTAGGTGCAGTGGAAAAAGAAGAGCGAAAATGGCAGGATGAGACTTTTTATTTTATTATGATCGATCGCTTTAATAATAGTGATTTCAGCAATGATTTTAAAGTAAATATGGATGATCCCAAATCATATCATGGCGGTGACTTTCAAGGTATAATCGATCAATTGGATTATATTAAAGACATGGGGTTCACCGCTATTTGGCTTACCCCGGTTTTTGATAATGCGGAAAAGGGCTATCATGGATACTGGATTACTGACTTTTACAACACAGAAGAACATTTTGGAACGATAGAAAAGTTTAAAGAATTAGTAGAAGAGGCACATAAACGAGACATAAAGATCGTCCTTGACTTTGTTGTCAATCATGTTTCCCCTGAGCACGAGTGGCTGACAGACAGTGAGAAAAAGGATTGGTTTCATGAAAATAAGGAAATTTTAAATTGGGAAGATCAAGATGAACTCAATAATGGTTGGATTTATGGATTACCTGATTTAAATACGGAAAATCCTGAAGTGTCAAATTATCTATTAGAGGCAGCAAAGTGGTGGATCACAGAAACAGATATCGATGGCTATCGACTCGATACGGTACGACATGTACCAGTTGATTTTTGGGAAACATTTTCTAAAGAAGTAAAAAGTGTAAAGGATGATTTCTACTTACTCGGTGAGGTTTGGGACAATGACCCAAATTATATAGCCCAGTATGACAAAGCTGGTATTGATGGCTTTGTGGATTATCCCTTAAACGAACATTTACGTACGGCTTTTGCTAAACCTGATCAATCTCTTTATTGGTTGTATACGACTGCGGACCGAAACAAAACCATTTATGAAGATCCTTATTTAATGGGTACTTTTATGGATAATCATGATACTCCGCGCTTTACAAGAGATGCGGTGCAAAACAATGAGCATCCTGGTCCTCGCTGGAAGCTTGGCCTTACCTACTTGTATACGACGCCTGGTATTCCGATCGTTTATTATGGTAGTGAGATTGCTCTTGATGGTGGGGAAGACCCTGATAACCGTAGACAAATGGATTTCCGAACAGATAAAGAATTGGTGGATTATATTTCTCAAATTGGAGCTGCTAGACAAACACTTCCGTCCTTAACTCGTGGTACGTTCGAGTTTCTATATGAAGAGAAGGGAATGGCTGTATATAAAAGGGAGTATGATGGTGAAACCACTGTTGTAGCAATTAATAACACATCAAAAACACAAACAGTAACCATTACAGAAGGGCTTGAAAAGGATAAAGAACTTCGAGGTGTACTCAGTGATGAGATTGTCCGTGGAAAAGGCCAGGAATATACGATCGTACTCGACCGTGACCAAGCGCAAATTTTTATCTTAGGCCAGAAAACAGGGTTGAATATCCCATATATACTTATAATGGGAGCTGTGTACGTAGCGTTTATTATATTTATCTATTTCCTATGGAAAAGATCGAAAAGGAAAAAACTCCCGAATCAATGATAAAAAATATACTACAAAAGTATCGGATAGTTAGGGTAGAATAAGGAATAAAGAAAACCTGAATAATTATTAATACTATTCAGAAAATGTAGTTATTAGGAAATGAGGTGGGTAAGATGGCTGTTACAATTAAAGATGTTGCTAAATTAGCAAAGGTCGCACCATCTACCGTATCACGTGTAATTGCAAATAATCCTCGTATAAGTGAAAAAACGAAGAAAAAGGTTAGAGAAGCCATGGATGAGTTAGGATACCATCCTAACTTTATTGCAAGAAGTTTAGCGAGTCAAAGCACACAGGCAATCGGTCTCGTCATGCCGAGCTCTACTGACGTAGTATTTCAGAATCCCTTTTTTCCAACGGTACTTAGAGGACTTAGTGAAGGTGCGCATGAAAAACACTACGCGTTATATATGACAACAGGAAAGACTGACAATGAAATTCTAGACGGAGTTACACAGATGGTCCAAGGTGGACGCGTTGACGGAGTCGTCCTCCTTTATTCGAAAATTGAAGATCAAGTGTTAATGTATTTGCAGGAGAGAGGCATTCCATTTGTAGTTATTGGCAAACCTTTTAAGCATGTGGAGGAAATTACTCATGTTGATAATGATAACTTCCGTGCAACAAAGGAAGTAACGGAATATCTCATTCAGCTTGGACATGATCATATCGCTTTTGTCGGTGGAAACTTAAATCTTGTTGTAACGGTTGAGCGTTTACTTGGATACGAAAAGGCACTTCGTGAAGCAGGAATTCCATTAAATGATGATTATATTGTACATGAAGAATTTTTAAGAGAAGGTGGACAAGAAGCTGTAAGGGAATTGCTTTCTTTAAAGGTTCCACCAACTGCACTGGTTGTCGCGGATGATTTAATGGCATTAGGGGTTCTTAATACATTAGATGAATTGGGAATTAAAGTACCTGAAGATATCTCGATCATCAGTTTCAATAATGTACTAGTGTCAGAGATGTCCAGGCCACCTCTCACAAGTGTGGATATTAATATTTTTGACCTTGGGTTTGAAGCTGCTCGTAGCTTGATCCAAAAGATAGAAAACCCAAAAGAACCAATCAAGAGAATTATTATTCCACATCAAATTGTTAAACGCTTCTCTTGTTCTTATCCAAATGAAGAAAGAGTATTGTTGCCTCAAAAAGGGACTTTCAGTTGAAAAGTCCCTTTTTTTATCCTTATCCATTGACGACTGTTCCACCATTAACATGAATCATTTGACCGCTAACATAAGAGGAGTCATTTGATGCGAGAAAAACATAACTCGCGGCAAGTTCATACGGCTGTCCGGCTCTTCCCATTGGTGTCGTAGATCCGAATTCTGCTACTTGTTCGGCTGGGAAGGTGGAAGGAATGAGAGGAGTCCAGATAGGTCCCGGTGCCACTCCATTTACTCGTATTCCATCCTTAGCAAGTGACTTTGAAAGAGATCTGGTAAAGGTAACAATTGCTCCTTTAGTAGCGGAATAGTCAAGTAGTTGCTCGTTTCCTTGATAGGCTGTTATGGAAGCTGTGTTAATAATGGAGCTCCCTTTCTTCAGATGGGGAAGAGCAGCCTTAGTTAAATAAAAATAAGAGAAGATATTTGTTCGGAACGTTCGTTCAAGCTGCTCTGATGTGATATCAAGTAAACTTTGTTGTGGATGTTGTTCGGCAGCGTTATTGACGATTATATCAATTTTGCCAAATGCTTTTATTGTATCATCTACAATTTGGTTACAAACCTCCTCATCCCCAATATCTCCTGCGGCAAGGATACAACGTCTGCCTTCTGCCTCAACTTTCTTTTTCGTGTCCTCAGCATCCTTTGTTTCGTTTAAATAGGAAACTACAACGTCAGCTCCTTCTTTAGCAAAATAGATGGCCACTGACTTCCCAATTCCACTATCACCACCTGTAATAATCGCTACCTTGTCTTTTAATTTATTGGAGCCTTTATACTGTTCACTAACATGAATCGGTATGGGGTTCATTTCATCCTCAACACCGGGTTGATGATTTTGATGTTGAGGTGGAAAAGTTTGTTTGTTATTCTTAGACAAGCATATCCATCCTTTCAAATGATCTTTGTCATTTTTGTAGTATAGGTTAAATGAGGGGATTTATATGCAAACGGAACAATTCAGAATAGGAGAAAAATTTGACGGATTTATATGAATTATGATATAAGCTATAATATTAAAAATATTTTCTAATGAACGTAATCAATTGGAGGAAGTGACATTTATGGAACATCGTAGTAAGATTATAGACTGTACAATTCGAGATGGAGGCTTAGTCAACAATTGGGATTTTAGCGTAGAGTTTGTTCAGGACTTGTATAATGGTTTAAGTGAGGCTGGAGTTGAATATATGGAAATTGGATACAAAAATTCAGCCAGGTTACTGAACGTATCAGAACCCAATCCATGGAGATTTCTCGACGATCACTTCCTAAAAGAAATTATTCCAGAGAAAAAATTCACGAAGCTATCTGCCTTAGTGGATATTGGACGAGTAGACCCTAATGACATCCTTCCTCGAGAGCAAAGTATCTTAGATATGATTCGAGTAGCATGCTATGTTCGTGAAGTGGATAAAGGATTAGAACTTGTACAAATGTTCCATGATTTAGGCTATGAGACTTCTCTCAACATTATGGCGTTATCTAGTGTACCAGAGCAACAGCTTATAAAAGCGTTTGAGTTGGTAAAAGAGAGCCCAGTAGATGTGGTATATATCGTTGACTCATTCGGAAGCTTAGATCCTGGGGATATTGAGCACCAAGTGAAAAAATTCCAAGCACTGATTCCTAACAAACAGCTAGGAATTCATACTCATAACAATATGCAACTGGCATTTGCCAATACGTTAACTGCGTTTCAAAATGGCGTTACGTTCCTTGATTCATCTGTTTATGGGATGGGACGTGCAGCGGGTAACTGCAACACAGAGCTTCTCGTTAGCTATATTCAAAAACCAAGCTATGAGCTTAAACCAGTTCTTGGCGTTATCGAAAAACATATGTTAGACATGCGTAAAAAGTGGGAATGGGGCTATATCATCCCTTATATGATCTCTGGTGTTCTCAATGAGCATCCACGTATTGCTATGGCATACCGTGATAGTTCAGATAGAGATAAATTTGTAGAATTCTATGACAAAGTAACGACACCTGAAGCTACTATGGTCTTAGAGTCAAAGTAATAAATAGGTATTCAGATTTTTAAAAAAAGGCCAATATTGGCCTTTTTTTATTTTTATTTTATTTATATATGTTTTATCACTATTATCAAAACAAAAAAGTGAAAAACTATTGTCATGGATGCGCTTTCGTGATAAGTTTAAAAGGTCAAATGTGACATATTTGTGAATAATAATAATTATGTTTTTGATACGAAAACAGCGACCCTGTTGATCGGTTGAAAAATCTTTATTTATTTTGTTTATGACAGTTGGTACTTAGCAGCGCTCCTGTATAAGGCAAACCGTTGTAATGATTCAGGTGAAGGTTCCTTATATAGGAGTCTAAATTTGGATTAATTACAACGGTTTTTTGTTTTCTATTGGAGCATCTATGCGATTGATGTAGGGGGAAAACAAATGAAAACAACAAAAAATCGTTGGCTTATTGCATTATCAGCAGTTGGAATACATATTTCCATTGGTTCGGTATATGCATGGAGTAATTTTACCGCTCCCTTAAAGAACATGTTTGGGTGGTCGGATTCAGAGGTAGCACTTACTTTTAGTATCGCTATCTTATTTTTAGGTCTCTCAGCTGCATTTTTGGGACATTTTGTAGAAAAGTATGGTCCAAGAAAAGCAGGATTACTAGCAGCCATTTTCTTTGGAATTGGTATTACTGGTTCTGGTTTAGCAGTCGATTTTGGTTCAAAGTATATGCTTTATGTGTGTTACGGAGCACTAGGTGGAATTGGACTTGGAGTTGGTTACATCGCACCTGTTTCTACTCTAGTAAAATGGTTTCCTGATCGAAGAGGTTTAGCCACTGGCCTTGCTATTATGGGATTTGGGTTTGCAGCAGCCATTTCAAGCCCAATTATGAACTCATTGATTGAAACTGTAGGTGTAGCGAATACATTTTATATTTTAGGTGTATCATACTTTGCTATTATGACTCTTTCTTCATTATATTTAGAGAAGCCTGCTGAAGGTTGGTTACCAGAAGGTTTTCAAGCGAAAATTGAAAGTGGAAAGGCAAAACCAACCATGGAATTGTCACAGCTAATGGCTAATGAAGCAGTAAAAACAAAACGCTTCTGGTATTTATGGCTCATGTTATTCATTAATGTCACTTGTGGAATTGCCATCTTAGCGGTAGCGAAACCACTAGCGATGGAAAGCATCGGCATTGACATGACAGCAGCTGCAGCATTGGTTGGTGCAATTGGTATCTTTAATGGTTTAGGTCGAATTGGTTGGGCTTCCTTATCTGATTATATTGGACGTCCAAATACCTATACAGCCTTTTTTGTTCTACAAATTGTCATGTTTTTCTTTTTACCACAAGTGTCCATTCAGTGGTTATTTATGGCTATGCTTATTGTCGTTTATACTTGCTATGGTGGTGGATTTTCTTCTATTCCAGCTTATATTGGAGATATGTTTGGTACAAAGCAACTTGGGGCCATCCATGGCTATATTTTAACGGCATGGGCAGCTGCAGGACTAGTTGGTCCTTTATTCGCTGCATGGATTAAGGATACGACTGGCAGCTATGCAGGAAGTTTAACCTTCTTTTCCGGATTATTTGTAGTTGCATTAGTGATATCAATTTTAATAAGATTTGATATTAATAGATTAAAAGCAGAGAATGCCGGAAAGTTAGGACATTCTAAAGAAGCAGTATAATATCTAACAAAAATAGTGTAAGATAGGGAAAAAACGGTAAGTGAGTTGAAACGAGTGAATAAGTACGAAGCTGAGTTTAGCAATATTGTTCGAGCCTTTCGTAAAAAGCATATGGGAAAAGGTCCAAGTCAAGTTCGAACCACTTTCTCAAAAAACTGGGCCATCTGTGAACTGGAGGGGAATCTATCCCCTATTGAAAAATTCATTGCCACAGCAGAAGATGGGCGCCAAATGCTTCGCTCTGCCCGTACAGAAATGGTGAAGGAGATTTATAAAAAAAATCATCCTACAGAAATGGAAGAATTGCTTGGCACAAAATTCGTCCGTGTGTTTGTCGATATCGATATTGAGTTAGACATAGGTATGTCGATCTTTGTATTTGAAGATAACATTGAAGAGAAATTTAATATGTAATAACTGTTGCAAGCAGATTTATTTTGTTGGAACTTGGCAGCGCACCTGTTAAAGACTAACCACCTGAAGTTTCGTCCTAATAAAAAGGAAGGATTTCTTCTGGTGGTTTTTTATATGAAAAAAGTGTAAATGGAGGAATAAATTATGGGGAAAACAAAACATCCAGGACCACAAAAGAAAGCCTTACTACCCGCACCGAAGTACTGGGTTAGTCCCATCCCATTTGGATTAGGAAAGATTAAACCAAAACATATCCGCGATACGATGAAGGTCGCTTATGATAATAAAGACAATTTAGGGTATGCCACTCGAATCATTACAGAGGGCGTATGTGACGGTTGTGCGCTTGGAGTATCTGGCTTGTATGACCAAACTTTAACCGGTCCACATCTGTGTACGACCCGTTTAAATGTTTTAAGATTAAACACCATGCCAGCAATTAAACCAGAGATTCTTCATGCAGATATTGACGAACTTAAAAAATATGACAGTACGGAACTTCGGAAACTTGGTCGTATCCCATATCCAATGATTCGTCGCAAAGGTGAGCGTAAGTTTTCTCGCATTACATGGGATGATGCGATGAATATGATTGCCGGAAAGATGAAAAAGCTAAATCCTAAGCAATATGCTTTCTACTTAACATCACGTGGAATTACCAATGAAAATTATTATGTAGCAGCTAAAGTTTCACGCTTTTTAGGAGCAAACAATATCGATAATGCATCACGAATTTGTCACTCTCCAAGTAAAACGGCATTAAAACGTTCGATTGGTGTAGGAGCATCCACTTCGAACTATTTAGATTGGATTGGTACAGATATACTTCTATTCTGGGGTAGTGTGGCATCAAATGCTTCACCGGTATCTTCTAAATACATGTTAGAAGCTAAGAAAAAGGGTACAAAAATTATTGTTATTAATCCATATCGTGAGCCAGCAATGGAAAATTATTGGATTCCTTCCAACCCAGAATCAGCCCTATTTGGAACCAAACTAGCAGATGATTTCTACCAAGTTAATATCGGCGGAGACATTGCATTTATGCATGGAATCATGAAGCACTGGTTTGATATGGAATCCAAGCAACATGGTTCGGCAATTAATCATCAGTTTGTACAAGAACATGTGAATGGTTACGAAGAACTTAAAGCAAAGGTACAAGAGCAAACATGGGAACATATTATAGAATCATCAGGTGTAACAAAAGAGCGTATCATCGAGCTTGCTGAAATTTTAGCAAAAGCAAAAAATGCTGTCTTTGCCTGGGCTCTTGGTTTAACGATGCATTCCTTTGCAACAGACAACATCTCCCAAGTTGCTAATCTAGCATTATTACGTGGTTTCCTAGGTCGCAAGCACTCTGGTTTAATGCCGTTTCGTGGTCACTCCTCTGTACAAGGTTCTGGGGAAATGGGAGCAGATCCCTTTGTCTTACCAGGTGGAGATTTTTACGGTGAGAATATTGAGCGTATTGAAAAGCTGTGGGGCTTTAAACTTCCGCGTTGGCAAGGGGATATTGTTGGTGTCACTCTTGAAAATATTATGCTACCAGAAGACCATGAGAGAAAGGTGAAGTTATATTATTTAAGTGGTGGTAACTTCTTAGAAACCATGCCTGATCCCATATTTGTCGAAAAAGCATTATCTCAACTAGATATTCGTGTCCACCAAGATATTATCCTAAACACTTCTACTCTAGTAGATGCAAAAGAAGCAGTTATCGTGCTACCGGCGAAAACCAGATATGAGCAAGAAGGTGGCGGAACGTCAACTTCCACTGAAAGAATGGTTTACTATTCTCCTGAAATCGAAGGAAATAAAAACCGAATTGAGGAAGCTCGTGAAGAATGGAAAATCTACATTGATCTAGCAAAGCGTGTAAATCCTACTATGGCACATCAGGTGGATTTTAAAGATGCACAGGCGATCCGCGACGAGATCGCATTAGCAAATCCAAATTACGACGGTATCCAGCACCTAAAGAAAAAAGGTGATGTGTTCCAATGGGGCGGTGCATGGCTATGTGAAGATGGAATCTGTCCAACTCCAGATGGGAAAGGGACATTAATTACAGTCGATATCCCAAATATGGGTAAAAAAGAAGGACAGTTTTTACTAACGACTCGCCGTGGAAAGCAATTCAATTCCATGGTGTTTAGTGAAAAAGATCCATTGAACGGGTCTGACCGTTATGATGTCTTGATTAACGCTGAAGAAGCTCGTTTGCATAGGATTGCAGATGGAGAAGGGATTGTTGTCTATAATCAGCACGGAGTGTTTCAAGGACGTGCAAAGTATGCTGATATCACAACAGGGAACCTTGGTGTTCACTTCCCTGAAGGAAACTTCTTATTACCAAAAGGAAAATATGAAAAATTTGCTGGTATTCCAGATTATAATATTGCGGTAAAAGTAGAGAAAGCAGAACGTTTTAATGCTCGTAAAGATACACAATACCTGGAGAAACCAATTCCAGATCTAGAGACGGAAGTAAGCTAATATTTAGGAGGGTACAGAAATGGACAATGAAATAGATGAAGTGACCACCACTAGAAGCATCATGAGATTTGACGGCCAGGACTTCTATGAACAAGAGGAGACAATAGCTGTTGAATTCCCGCTAACGGTGATGTTGGATGGTCAGGAATTTGCTACCATGGTCTGTACCCCTGCTAATATGGAAGAACTCGTTATCGGTTTTTTAGCTTCAGAAGGTGTAATTCGAAGGTATGATGAGATTCAATCGTTAACAATTGACGACTCTAAAGGGTTTGCATATGTGGAGCTAGTGACTAAGAAGGAAATACAAAACCACCATCACTCCAAACGCTTTATTGGTTCATGCTGTGGGAAAGGACGACAGTTTTACTTTTACAATGATATGAAAACGGCAAAAACAGTCATGAGTAAGACAACTATAACTGGCCAAGACTGTCAGAGGCTGATGAACCTTATGCAAGAAAGTTCATCTCACTTTCAACAAACGGGCGGCGTGCACAATTCGGCTTTGTGTTCAAAAGAAGGGATCATAGTTTCACGGACGGATATTGGTCGCCACAATGCTTTAGACAAAATTTTTGGATATTGCTTAATCAATCGCATTCCGTTGAAAGACAAGATTATTGTATTTAGTGGACGAATTTCTTCAGAGGTATTGTTGAAGGCTGCAAAAATTGGAGTTGGAATTGTATTATCAAAATCAGCTCCTACAAACCTAGCACTTGATTTGGCTGAAGAACTAGGTATTACAGCTGTTGGATTCATTCGCGGTCAAGGGTTTAATGTATACACACATCAAGAACGTATTTTAGGTGGATAAGATGAGAAGCGCACGGTAGCCAATAGTTACCGTGCGTATTTTTGTTTAACGTTTCATGAATTTTGATATAAATTATCGATAATTTAATAATCGGCTTTTTTAATGTTGCTTATCTAAAGCCAACTTTAATCCAAATCCAATTAATACAAGACCCGTTACTTTATCCATGATCCTTTGTACTTTTGGAGACATAAGCCATTCACGTAAATAGTTAATAAAAAAGACATAAACAAAAAACCAAGTAATAGATAGCACTGTATAAATAACACCCATCATAATAAATAGTTGTGTCGCGTCTGCTCCTGTTTTCACAAATTGGGGTAAAAATGTTAGAAAGAACATGGCAACCTTTGGATTAAGCACATTGGAGAACAACCCTTGTTTAAAGGCTGATTTTTTCAATTCAGAATTATTCTGGTTTTCAATATGAGTAACGTATTTGTTTTTCTTAGTGATAAAAGAGGATAATCCAAGGTATATCAAGTAGACGGCACCTGCGTATTTAACGATTTCAAAAGCAACGGCGGACTGCATTAATATAGCTGAAAGACCAAACGCAGCTGCAAATGTATGCACCAATGAACCAGTTGTAATACCTAGAGCCATTTTATAGCCGTCAATTCTTCCATCTGAAATAGTCCTTTTTGTAATTAGTGCTGTATCAATTCCTGGACTCATCACAACGAACAATGAAAGGACTAAAAACGTATAGAAATCATTCATTTTCACCACTCCTTACTGACTTGTAAAAGGCTATTTGCTAAAATATAATTTAAATTATTAAATACAGTTTAACATAGATGTTATTCGTTTTTAAGTTTAATTTAATAAAGTTAAATTATTTTTAATTTTAGCCTTAAGGAGTGCCGGAAAAATGGAGAATATAGATATTGGGAAAAAAGTGGAGAAATTTAGAAAGGCTAAAGGTTTAAGTAGTAGAGAATTAGCAAAAATAGCTGAAATCACTCCATCAATGTTAAGTCAAATTGAACGAGGGCTGGCAAATCCCTCAATCCAAACGCTAAAGGTTTTAGCTAAAGCCCTTGACGTTCCTACCTTTAGTTTTTTGCTTGAAGAAACGAATACAAAAGATTTAGTTGTTAGGTCAAATAAGCGCAAGAAAATGGTAGTTGACAACTTATCGTACGAGTTATTGTCGCCTGATTTTACAGGAACAATCTCAACTGCGATTATGAATGTTCCTCCAAATACATCTTCTTCAGAGAGTCTTTTGGAACACAAAGGAGAAGAGGTTGCTTTTGTGTTAGAAGGGAAAATTAAAGTGTTTTTAAATGAGGAAGAATATATATTAGATACAGGTGATAGTGTGAAAATACCAGCACATATGAAGCATAAATGGGAAAATAATTTTTCTACAAAGGCTACGATACTATTTTCGGTCACCCCATCTGCTTTTTAATATCCTGTTCAACTCCCTCAGTTTGATACGATCACCTTTTCTTATTTACTAAAGGGAGTTTAATCGAGAAATGATTTATGGAATATAAAAATGCCCGACTGATTAAGAGGGGCATGTGAATTATATTTCTTTTGAAATTTCTTTTCTATTAGGTGCGAGTGGAGGTTGTTCTAACCATTTGTTTTTTACCATAACATCAAACCAATTCTTTGTAACCACAAGGTTTTGTAAAATAATTGTCTCATAAGTGGTCACGAGGTCTGTTCGCATGGATGTTGCAAGACCTGCGCCATGATAAGTTTGTGCAGCTTGAAACAAAAAACCCATGTGATACATTAATAACTTATCAGAAAATGGAGAGTCTGTTGAAATGGTTATTTCTGTTTCCAAAGATTTAGGAACTGGTAAATTGTCAGCTTGCAGTATTTTTGCAAATGCTTTTATTTGATCATCAGCAGTCTTCTCAGATTCACTTAAAAATTGTCTAACCTCTTGCGATTGAGCCACTTGGCTGAATCCAATAGAAAGGGTTTTAGCCATAATACTTTTTTTTAGGTTTAAAGATATACTGATGATTTCAGTCGCTGCAAGAGTTCTACCCTTTCCAAAAAAACCATCTTTAAAATCTTTACTTGAAATATATTCAGGATGTTCATATGCATAAAATATTGGGTCTCTCTGAAAAAGTCCTTTTTCCAGCAATAACTCTATAGTTTGATGATACATCCTTTTCGCATCGTTATCGCATGAGTCGTAAAAATCCCTTAAATCTTTTCTTACAGAAATGCATAATGAAGTGCTATGTCCTAATAAACCATGTAAAGTCATTATGTTTAAATAATTTAAGCAGAATGCATCTGAAAACAATCTCTCTTTTCCTGAATACAGGTCAGTCTCATTAAATCCAACCGGAACGGGAAATCCTTCATTTTCAATAAAAGTCTTTATTTGTTCCTTTTGTTTTTCGAATGTCTGGATTGCATCTTTGAATACCGCTTTTATTTCTTCATCTTCAATAATTGAATACATATATGTAATTACTACATGTGTCGCTGTTCCGGTTACATACTCCCCCCATAATGAACCTATTTCAGAGGAAGTAAGTTTCAACTTTTCCATATCTTCACCTCCCAAGTATTATTTCCAATTTCAATAGAAAGTATGTTTTTCTCAAGGTTTTTATTTGTTATACTATAGTTTTTCCTGTTTTAAATTACTTATATGGTAATTGATAGTAAAATATATCGTATTTTTATTTAAAGATGATTTGTAAACTTCGCCTGAATTTCTTTTAAAAACATCTCAGCAGCAGCGGAAAATACCTGATGCTTTTTCCAAACGATATTTAGGCCAGATTCAAGTCTTGGTTCTAGCGGTCTAAAACAAAGGTTACTATCACTAGATGTATTTACTATTTTATCAAGGGTTATGGCATAACCAATGCCCTCTTCAACCATAAGGGAAGCATTAAATGCAAGATTGTATGTAGACACAACGTTTAATTTTTCAAAATCTTCACCAAACCAATCCGCAAATTCATTTTTAGAAAATGTCTGTTTAATAGCCTGTCTTGAACAAATTAGAGGAACATTTAATAAATCCGCTGCTTGAATGGTACTTTTGAAAGCAAGCGGACTGTCTTTCCTCATAACAACGCCCCAAACATCTTTGGCAGGGATATTAATATAATTGTATTTTGATAAATCCGCTGGTTGAATTAAAATACCAAAGTCAAGCAATCCCTTGTCAAGCCGTTCAGTCACATCGTCTTCGTTTCCGCTGTAGAGGTGATACCGTATATTTGGATAACCTAATTGTAAATCTTTTACTACCCGTGCTATCTGTCTCATGGCATCTGTTTCCCCGCCACCTATATAAACATCACCACTAATTGTTTCTTCCATGGAACTAAATTCAGCCCCTAATTTATCGACCATATCTATGATTTCTTCTGCTCTCTTTCGCAGGAGCATTCCTTCATCTGTGAGAATGATACTGTGACTACTTCGAATAAATAGTTTTTTTCCTAACTCTTGTTCAAGGTCCTTTATTTGTCTGGACAAGGTTGGCTGTGTGACGTGTAAAAAATCAGCAGCAGCCGTCATGCTTCCTTCTCTTGCCACCGTAAGGAAATATCGCAAAACTCTTAATTCCATTCTTTACTCCTCCTTTATCATGTTTTAGTATATACATTCCAGAAATGCCTATCAAGCATATCACGATATATGATATAAGTATTAGCTATGTAAAATAGAGCGCGCTAGAATAAATAACAAGGAAGTAATATGGGGGTAGGGATAACCACCGAATAAAAATCAAGTAGTGTGAAAGGGAGGAGATAAGCATGACTAACTATAAAAAAGTTTGGTTTATCACAGGTGCTGGACGTGGAATGGGTGTTGATTTCGCAAAAGCAGCACTTGCAGCAGGATACCAGGTTGTCGCCACTGGTCGTAATACTGACAAGGTAGCCAAAGCCCTTGGCGATCACGAAAATCTGTTAATTGTGAAGTTGGATATTACTGACCCATTAGATGCCGAGACTGCCGTGAAGTTAGCCGTCGACCGTTTTGGCCGTATTGATGTGTTGGTCAACAACGCAGGTAGCTTCTATGGTGGTTTCTTCGAGGAACTTACACCACAACAGATTGAACGTCAAATCACGACCAACCTGTATGGCCCTATGAACGTCACCCGTGCCGTGTTGCCATTTATGCGTAAGGTTCGTTCTGGACATATTATATCAATTTCTTCTCTTGCAGGATTAGCTGGATTTGAATACAATGCTGCATACTGTGCTTCGAAGTTCGGTCTTGAAGGCTTTATGGAGTCGTTACATCATGATGTTGCCCCTTTTGGTATTAAAACGACCATTGTAGAACCAGGTTTCTTCCGTACCAAATTTTTAGAGCTAGAATCAAAATTCCTTGCTGAGGCATCTATTGATGATTACGCCGAGCGTAATGCACAATTCTATGCTTTTTGGGAAGAAAAAAATGGAAAGCAGGAAGGCGATCCTACCAAACTTGCTAAGGCTTTGATCACCATCGTAAATCAGGAGGAACCACCGTCACGCTGGATCGCTGGTGCAGATGCCCTTGCTGGTGCCGAACAAAAAGTTGTAGAACTTCAACAACAGATCAACGCCTATCGTGACTTATCTACCTCCCTCGCATACGAGGATGAGTAAACAGTCAGATTATTTGAGATAAAGCTAAAAAAAATGGCCCTCTAAGAATGGGGCTATTTATTTATAGGAAGGAGTTGTTTTTTTGGCTAAACAAAATAATTTGTTGATTTTCATATTAACAATAGGAGTATTTGGTATCTTAAATACTGAAATGGGAGTTATCGGTATACTGCCTTCCCTTGCTGAACATTTTAATGTTAGTGTATCAAAAGCTGGTTTGCTGGTGAGTCTTTTTGCCCTAGTGATTGCAGTATCTGGTCCAACGATGCCTTTATTGTTTTCAGGTATCAATCGGAAGAAGGTTATGTTACTCGTACTTGGTGTTTTCGTTGTAGGGAACATTGTTTCTATATTTACAACTAACTTCAGCATTGCATTAATTGCTCGTGTGATACCAGCCCTTTTTCATCCCATTTATTGTTCATTGGCTTTTTCAGTGGTTGCTGCCTCAGTTAGCAAAGAAGAAGCTCCTAAAGCTGTTTCTAAAGTATTTATAGGTGTATCCGCTGGTATGGTAGTTGGCGTACCAATCGCTAGTTTTATTGCCAGTACAATTTCTTTACAAATGGCGATGGTATTCTTTGCTGTTGTAAATGCTATTGCATTCTTTGCTACCTTGCTATTTGTACCATCTATGCCTGTAACTGAAAAACTTTCTTATGGAGCACAATTATCCGTATTAAAAAAATTCGTTACTTGGCAGTCCATTGTAGCAGTCATTTTTCTGAACACAGCCATATTCGGGGTTTATAGTTATTTGGCTGAGTATTTAAAAACTGTTACGAATATGTCTTCGAATACAATTACGATTATGTTATTTGTATTCGGTGGCGCCAATATTATTGGGAATGTTTTGGCAGGGAAGTTACTTACTAAAAATGCCTTAAGTTCTGTAGTGTTATTTCCTTTCGTATTAGGAGCAGTTTATATCTTATTATTCCTTTTTGGACATTTATCCGTACCTATGGCAATCATTACTTTATTCTGGGGAATCTTAGCAGGAGTAGGAGGAAATATCAATCAATATTGGATTATGTCTTCAGCTCCCGAAGCACCTGATTTCGCTAATGGATTATTTTTAACATCGGCTAATCTAGGAACAACAATTGGAGCAGCTATAGGTGGATTATTTATATCAGATTTGGGTACAGAATACGTTGTATTAGTGGGAATCCTATCATTGCTACTAGGTTCCATATCTATTTTTCTAAGAAATTATATGTATAGTTCTACAAAACAACTTTCCATATAAGAATGTTAACTCAATCAAAGAACGAGAAAGGGAGGATTTAAATGACACATGATAAACAAGTGGCGCTTGTAACTGGAGGGAATCGAGGAATTGGGTATGAGCTGGTCAAACAATTGAGTTTGTCTGGTTTTAATGTCATTTTGGCAAGTCGGGATCATGAAATGGGTAATAAGGCTGTGCAAAAACTTAAGGAGTTAAATCTGGATGTTTCGTGTATTGAGATGGATGTTTCAAATCACGAAAGCATCACCCAAGCTGCAATTACTCTAAATGAGCAATATGGAAGATTAGATGTATTAATTAATAATGCAGGCGTGTATTTAGACGAGAATGAAAATTTATTGACTATGGATCCTAGTATTCTCCAGAAAACAATGGAAACTAATTTCTTTGGTGTCTACCATGTCATGCGTTCCTTTATTCCCTTAATGGAAAAACAAGGATATGGGAGAATTATTAATATTTCCTCAGAATATGGGGCGATAAGCGAAATGTCCTCTCCAGGAGTAGGCGCCTATAAGTTGTCCAAATTTGCCTTAAATGGTTTGACAAGATTAGTAGCTGCAGAAACTAAAGGTGATATTAAAATAAATGCAGTTGATCCGGGATGGGTAAGCTCAGATATGGGGGGACCATCTGCCCCAAGAACACCAAGGGAAGCAGCCGAGTCTATCCTGTGGTTAGCGACGATTGGGTCTGAAGGACCAAACGGAGGGTTCTTTAGAGATGGGAAACAAATACCTTGGTAGACGTTAGTAGTTGTGAAAATCCTTTCGAAAAAAGCCGAACACCCAAAAACTTGGGGTTCGGCTTTACTTGTTTTGCTAAAAGTTATTTATAAATCGTCAATAAGGATATAGCTAGCTTTAACGGGGCCATGAACTCCAACTACTAAATTTAATTCAATATCAGCAGAATTACTTGGGCCAGTAATAAAATTTACACATGAAGCAACTTGCTTACCTTGTTCATGTATGGAACGAAGTTTTTGCGCAGCTTGCGTCATTCTCGGTACTAGAGTGCTTTTAGGAACTAAAACGATGAGTGTAGCAGGAAGAAAGCTAACGGTCCGCCCCTTATCCTTGTCACTTAGTAAAACAACCGTACCTGATTCTGCAAGTGTTATTTCACTAATTGTGATTCCTACGTTTGCTTTTTCAGCAAGAGAGATGTTTTCCATTTCTTTTGTGTAATCCCATTCATGAATAGAAACTCCTTCGCTCGGCCAAGTTTCATTCATAAGAGGAGAAAGACCCCAATTTGAAAAACGTTCATCCTTCCAAGATACAATGGGCCCACCGCCATGAACGGCAACCGTTTCTTTAAGTGTATTCTCTAGTTCCTTGAGATTTGTTTCAACGAGAGTAGTATGAATTTTTTCGCATTGTAACCTCAAAACTTCTACTAAGTCATCAACGGATGCATCCTTTAACACGAGGTGTTGGGGCTGATGCTTCCAGTTACGAACAGGTGCGTTTTGGATACGTCTTTCGCGACCAAGTGAGGTAGCTATTTGATTTAAAAAAACATCTTTATTTTGTATTGTTCCAGTCATGATGGTTCTCCACCTTTGTCCCTATTTTTAAACCAATCTCTAAATCTTTCCTTGTTTGGTGCAGGGAACTCCCGAATTTCTGTCCATGCCTTTAAAGGACCAACCCCTTTAGAGATTTTGTCACCTGAAGTAAAAGGTAGCATGGCCGTCGGTGCGAACTTAGATCCCAGGTTGTAAAGGGAAGGGGACGCAGCACCCAAACCAAATGCCTTCATAGCTAACTTTTCTGAAATTGGTGCTTTGCCTTCTTTTTCAACAATTGTTTGTCTATGCTTATGCAACAGCTCGTGTAAAGGTATTTTTACTGGGCAAACCTCAGTACATGCTCCACAAAGTGTTGATGCGTATGGTAATTCTTTATAATCATCGTACCCGCCTAATAAAGGGGATAATACAGCACCAATTGGTCCCGAATAGATGGATCCATATGAATGGCCACCAACATGTCGATAGACAGGACATACATTTATGCAAGCTGCACAGCGAATACATTGAAGGATCGATTGAAATTCACCACCGAGTATACTAGAGCGGCCATTATCTACGATAACGAGATGGAAGTCTTCGGGACCATCAACATCATGTTCTTCACGAGGGCCAGTTAACACAGTAATGTAGCTAGTCAGTTTCTGACCAACCGCACTTCTAGTAAGAAGACTAACCAGAACTTCCATTTCTTCAAAGGTCGGAACAAGTCTTTCCATCCCCATAACGGTAATTTGCGTTTTCGGAAGGGAAGTGACAAGATCCGCATTGCCTTCATTCGTGACTAGACTGATTGATCCTGATTCTGCAACGGCAAAATTACAACCAGTAATTCCTACATCAGCTGTTAAATATTCTTGACGAAGCATTTCTCTAGCGTGCCAGGCGAGTTCTTCTGGTTTTTCAGTCTTTTTATAGCCCAGCTTTTCCGAAAACACGTCACGTATTTGCTCTTTGTTTTTATGAAGAGCGGGAACAACGATATGAGAAGGAGGGTCATGGTCATCAACCTGCAAAATATACTCTCCAAGGTCGGTTTCGATTACCTCACAACCCGCATCTTCAAGACACTGGTTAAGGTGAATCTCCTCCGTAACCATCGATTTAGCTTTCACCACTTTTTTGGCGTTCTTTTCTTTAATAACTCCACTGATATATTCATTGGCTTGTTCAGCTGTTTGGGCGAAAAATACGTGGCCGCCTCGCTTAGCAACATTTTCACTAAGCTGTTCTAAATAATAGTCAAGATGGTCAAGTACATGCTTTCTAATTTCCTCACCGTGGTTACGCCATTCTTCCCAGTTTCCTAGTTCGATTGTTGCGTCTAATCTGCGTGTACCCATTCTTTCCTGAGCTCCAACTACTGCTCCTCGCATGAATGAGTCTTGAATTCCTTTATCCACTCGCTCTTTAAAGTCAGTTGTGCTAATTTTCATTGACATCTGTTTATCCCTCCCCAAGGTTCCTTGTTCACCATTAGCGACTATTTAATATTTCGGCTATATGTAACACCTTAATTGGTTTTAAATTCCGTTCAATACGCCCGCCAATGTTCATTAAACAACCAGCGTCAGCACCAATTAAATAATCTGCTCCGGTTTCTTCCACATGAGCTACTTTTTCATCGACCATTTGTTCAGAGATTTGTGCCATTTTTACAGAAAATGTTCCGCCAAATCCACAGCATTGCTCTTTTCCTGGTAACTCAGTAAACTCTAGATCTCTCACATTTGATAGAAGGACTATCGGAGCTTTTTTTACACCTAGTAATCTAGTCATATGGCAAGAAGTATGGTAAGTAACTTTTCCTTTAAAGCGAGCACCAACATCTTCTATTTTCAATACATCAACAATAAATTGAGTTAATTCATATGATTTGGAAGCGAGTTCCTTTGCTTTTGGGCCCCAAACCGGATCATCTTTGAAAATATGCTCATACTCATGAAACATGGCAACGCAGGAGCCAGAAGGTGAAACGATATATTCAGCATGTGAAAACGTGTTAATCATTGTCTTCATTGCTTCCTTCGATTCTTTTACATATCCGCTATTATAGGAGGGCTGACCACAGCAAACTTGAGCAGTTGGGAAATCAATTTCACAGCCTAAATGCTCAAGCAATTCAACCGTTGCTTTTCCTACATTGCTTTGAAACATATCAACAAGGCATGTGGCAAAAAGGGTAACTTTCATGATTGTTTATCTCCTATTCTTTTTAAAAATCAGGTCATCTGATGACCTGTTCAAAATAGATTAATTAATAACAATAATACTATATTTATAGTATTTCTTGAAAGGGATTACACGAAATTTTCTAAAAAAATGCACTTCATTCATTTTTTTAATAGAAGTGCATGAAGATTATTTTAAGTATTTATAAAGAACACTTTCTACATTTTCAAGATGATCAAGCATAAGTGCACGTGCTTTTTCTCCTTCTTGTTCTTTTATGGCTAAATAAATTTTGCGATGTTCTTCATATAGACGGTCAACAGTGATTTGTTCAGAAAAGAGCCAAAGACGACGTGTTTCCTTAATGGTTTCACCAATAAGTCCTGATACGTGGTTCATTAAATTTACAAGTAAAGGATTTTGAGTTGCTTCGGCTATGGACATATGAAAGGCAAGATCTGCTTTTTCGTTAAGCTCTTCATTGCCGCTAGCGAGCTGCATTTCTTTAAGAGCGGCTTCGATGGTTTGCAGATGTTCCTCTGTTCTTTTTTGGGAAGCTGTGTAACATGTTCCTGCTTCTAAAATTTTTCGGACCTCGAGTAAATTTTGAGTATCCTGTAAGTTCATTAATATAGCGGTAGAGAGGGGAAGACTTACTTGTTCCGATTCAAACTCCTTTACATATGTTCCTTCGCCTTGTCGAATTTCTATTAATCCCATAGCACGTAAAGCGGTTAATGCTTCTCTAATTGTTGAGCGTCCAACCTGAAAGTTTTCGGCTAATTGCTGGACGGAATCAAGCTTATCGCCAGGCTTAAATTGCCCTGCCTTAATCATATCGTGTATGGCATCGGCAACTTCTTCATAAATTTTTTTCGGTTTTATCTTTTTGTAATTCAAAGGAAGAGCCTCCAAAACATGTTCTTATATTTAGTATACAACTTTTTGATATTAAAAAAGGATACATAATGTAAGACATATGAAAAAAATCTGCCGGAGTTGTCGGCAGATTTTATTATACTAGCGATAGTTTGTAAATTGTACTTCTACTGTTAGGTCTGCTTCTTTTACAAGAGCAATAATCTTTTGAAGATCATCACGATTCTTACCAGTGACGCGAACTTGATCATCTTGAACTTGGCTTTTTACCTTTACGCCACTATTTTTTATAATCGTATTAATTTTTTTGGCATTTTCTTTATCAATTCCTTGAACGAGCTTCGCACGTTGTCTGACTGTTCCGCCAGAAGCCCCTTCCAGCTTCCCATAATCGAGATTACCGATTGGAACTCCACGTTTGATTAATTTACTTAGAAGCACATCTTTGAGTTGATCTAGCTTATACTCGTCATCTGAAATAAGTACTAATTCTTCCTTATCCAGTGATACTTCACTCTTACTACCCTTAAAATCATAGCGAGTAGAAATTTCTTTCATCGTTTGTGTAATGGCATTTGTTACTTCTGAAAAATCAACTTTTGATACAATATCGAATGAACTTTCTTTAGACATATGAGCCTCCTACAATCAAAAAATTTTTATGTATCTTTTATTCAGTTTCCCTTTATGGGTTCATTATAGTAAAATATAGCAGTTCAAACAACTTTCTCGCCGTTTTATAAACGATAGATAAGGTTAATGTATAGATATAGATAAATTTTAGGAGGTAGTGTATGTCACTAACTGATTACATTGGACAGGTCACAACCCTGACGGTAGCAAGGCAGGCTGCGTTTGGCTACTTTTTAACTAATGGGGAAGAAGACGTTCTTTTACATGAAAATGAAATGGTTGAAAATGCGGAATTATCGGAGGACCAAGAAATTGAGGTTTTCCTTTATATCGACTCTCGTGATCGTATTACAGCAACCACTTACATACCAGAAGTTCAAGTCGGCAAGTATGGCTGGGCGAAGGTGGTCGAAGTTAAGCCTGGAATTGGTGTGTTTCTTGATATTGGTATAAAAAAGGATGTGTTACTAGGAGAAGAGGACCTTCCTGTACATACATCTGTTTGGCCAAATGTGGATGATCTTTTATACATCTCACTTCGTGTAAATAAAAATAACCGAATTTATGTAAAAGCTGCGACTGATCCTATTATTACAGATATAAGTATTAAAGCTACATCAAAGGACTTTAATAAAAATATACAAGGACATGTCTACAGAACAGCAAAGGTTGGCACTTGGGTATATACGGTTGAAGGGTTTAAAGGCTTTGTTCATGAGTCGCAGCGGAAAGTGGAGCCTAGACTAGGTGAAAAAGTAGAAGGTCGAATCATTGATGTAAAAGAAGATGGAACCGTTAATATCTCTTTAATTCCTCGTAAACAGGAAGCACTCGACGAGGATGCAAATAAGATTTATGAGTATCTCCTACTAAGAAATGGGGCAATGCCTTATAGTGATAAAAGCATGCCAGAGGACATTCTAGAACGATTTGGATTAAGTAAAGCTGCTTTTAAGCGTGCATTAGGAAAATTGATGAAGAATGGGTTAGTTTATCAAGAGGATTTTTGGACATATAAAAAAGAAGAGAAAAATGACGTGGAGTAACCACGTCATTTTTCTATTTACAAATGATCTGTCTTCTTAGAAAATGATTTTTTTCCTGCTGTTCTGTTCTTTTCTTCTAACATTTTTTTCTCATGTCTGAGAGCATTTTTGTCTTGTGCTTTTTTATCATTATCTGAAGTATGTGGCATAATAATCCCCTTTCCTAGATAAAACAATCTACCTCATAATACAAGGCTTCTTTTAGTTTCTGTTGGAAAAAGAGAAGTATGCAAGTTACGAATGAAGCTTATTTAGAAAGAATATGGCAATCGTTCCTGGCCCTGTATGTGACCCAATTGCAGCCCCAATATCTGAGATATAAACATCTTGAGGTGAGAATTCGTCAATTATCATGGTTCTCATTTCTTCCACGGTTGTTTTGTCATCGGCATGACTAATTCCAATAACTTGTTTATCTAAAGACACTCCTCGTTCTTTCATAACTTCAATGATTCGACGCATTAATTTTTTCTTTCCTCGTATTTTCTCAATAGGTACGAGTTTCCCATCTTCCACATTTAAGAGCGGTTTAATATTTAACAGACCTCCAACGAAAGCAGAAGCCTTAGAAACCCTTCCGCCTTTAGCTAAATGGTCAAGATCATCAACTGAAAAAAGATGCTCCATATGCTTACATAGAAATTCTGAAGACGCAATGACTTGTTCCTTAGTAGCACCATTTTTTAGGAGTTTCGCTGCCTCCATAACAACCAATCCACATCCAAGTGACGCACATTTTGTATCAATAATAGTCAAGTCCAGATCAGGATATTGTTCTTTCACTTGGTCACGTATCATCACTGCTGTTGAATAGGTTCCTGATAATTCGGAAGAAAAAGCGATGTATAGACCAGATTCTTTGTTGATGGCTAGCTCGGTAAAGTGTTTTTCAAATACAGATGGAGACACTTGAGATGTTTTGGGTATATCTCCGTTTCGAATGGACTCGTAAACCGTTTCGGGATTAATCGTTAGTAAATCTTCGAACTCCTGCTCCTTTACATGTACCTTTAACGGTAACATGGTTACATTATGTTCAGCAAAAAAGTTAAGCGGCAAATCGCTAGCAGAATCAGCCATTAATTTAATCGACATGCCTATCACACTCCAATAACTATGTAATCTTATCTTTAGTTTAAAGAAATTATAGTTGAATTACAATTAAATGCGGGGGAGTTTGCTCATAATAGGGAAAATAGAGTTTTCGAGGAGGGGAATGTCATTGATTTATCTGCATACGAAAAAAATAATCATTGTGACCATCGGAGCTATATTAAATGCAGTGGCAATGAATTTTTTCTTAATCCCGGCTAATGTATACTCCAGTGGTTTCGTGGGAGTAGCACAGCTAATATCAAGTGTCTTTGGAAATTTCATGACAACTGGGGTTTGGTTATTTATTCTTAATCTTCCTGTAACCATTTTAGCTTGGAAAAAGGTAGGTCGATCGTTCACCATCTACAGTTTTATTAGTGTATTTCTAATGTCTTTTTTCTTAGAAATTGTCCCAATCATCAATGTTTCTAAAGATATTTTACTAAATGCGGTTTTTGGAGGAGTTATTGCGGCTATTGGAACAGGGATTACCTTAAAGTGGGGAGCGTCTACAGGAGGAATGGATATAGTCGCGATGGTTTTATCGAGAATGAAGGATAAGCCCGTTGGAACGTATTTCTTTATTTTAAATGGCGCAATCATTGTAACCGCAGGTTTTTTATATGGATGGGAAAAGGCCTTATACACGCTAGTCACTTTATATGTTTCTACAAGGGTGATAGATACCATTCACACTCGTCATGAAAAGCTGACAGCCATGATTATAACTAAAAAGTCGGATGAAATGAAACATGCCATTCATTCAAAGCTTGTTCGAGGGATTACAACTGTACCTGCAAAGGGTGCATTTACAAACGAAAATAAAGAAATGCTAATAACAGTTATTACTCGTTATGAATTATTTGATCTCGAACGAATCATTAAGTCAGTTGATCCCAATGCATTTACTAATATTGTTCAAACAGCAGGGATCTTTGGTTTCTTTCGAAAAGAATAACTACAGGAGGGAAAATCATGAAAAAATTGCTTTTTATGCTCACCATCATGTTTATGCTCATTCCAACAAATGGCTATGCAAAAGAAGAATCTGCTTTTAAAAATATTATCGTAGATGGGGGGAGTGGAAATTACAAAGTACGAGGGGATGCTCATATTGGAAAAGATTATTTTTATTATTCCGTAGAAGACGGACATACACAATTTATCAATGAAACAAAAGTTCAAACAGGAAAAGCCTTTGGTGATGCGTATCCTTTTGTTATTACGGTCTCGATCCCCAAGGAGAAACTTCCAAAAAATGGTACCTTGATTATGAATTTGTTTACGAAATCCGAAAAGGGTGAAATCCAACAATCCCACCCAGTGGTTCTAGAAGTGTTTGAATAAATTTATGACATTAATGACGCGAGAGCATAGTAAAGTAAATGGGTTCACGTCATAAGAAGAAGTTTATGACGCGAGAGCATGGAAAAGTAGACGGATTCGAGTCATAATTAAGAAGATAATGACGCGAGAGCATAGAAAAGTAAATGGGTTCGCGTCATAAGAAGAAGTTAATGACGCGGGAGCATGGAAAAGTAGACGGGTTCAAGTCATAAGAAAAGTTTTACGACGCAACGCCATGAAAAGAAGAGAAGTTATAAGAAGTAGTTTAAGGAATCAGAGAGAGTAAGAAATAGTTGAAGTCATTACATTCGACTACGCGAAGGGTTACAAAAAAGGAAGGCTGACGAACTCGTCAGCCTTCCTTTTTTATATATCTAGCTCGTTTTGCATTTCTCGCAGCTGCGCTTGTTCAGCTACAGTGGAGTTAGCATATGCAGAAGATAAAGCATTTTTGGCTCTTGATATCGCTTCATACTGGCCGCTGCCCGTTGCGTTTTTGGCAAGGTCAACTGCTTTTCTGGCTTCGATAAATAGTCTGTTCCCCATTATATTCCACCAAGTGATGATTCTTTCACATTTGCCATTTTTTGTGCTTCTGCTTCTGCATAGGTTGTATGATATGGGATACGATCGTCATGCTTGGATACTGCATCTACACCTTGTTGTACAAAGCGTTTTGATTTATTGCGTTTACCCATTGCAAATCCCTCCATATCCGAGCTATTTTGAAGTAACAGGCTTGCTACCTCAAGTGTTAGTATGCTCACTAATCTGCTCGCTTACTAGAAGAAAAAATGGGAGGGTTTGTATATATTGTTACAGTGCTTTTAAGTTTAAATAATCATTTAAGTAGATAGCAATTCCATCTTCCTCGTTAGTAAGTGTAACGTCATTCGCAAGGGTCTTTAGTTGCTCAATGCCATTGCCCATCGCAATTCCCCGACCAGCATACTCAATCATTTCAAAATCATTATCCTCGTCGCCAAAAGCAATAATTCTTTCCTTTGGAATATGTAGGAACTCTGATACCTTTTTTAGGCCAACCGCTTTGTTCAAACCTGATTTCACAATTTCAATCACATGCCATGGATCAGCCCAACGACGATGATCAATAACCTCTGCATGAACATCTGATAAATGCTTACGGATTTCCTGCACTTGCTCTTCTTCTGTGTGTATCAGCATACTAGTTGGTGACTCTTTTAGGAACCTTCGTAAATCACCTGTTGTAATATTCGGTTTTCCTAAACCGAATATATCTAAAAGTTTTTCATCATGATAATGAAAATACACATCGTCAATGACTTCAGCAATAATATTGTGAAAGGAAAAAGAGTCTAGTGCCTCAACAATATCCTTTGCCACTTCTATATCTAAAGGCGTATGATACGCTCCCCACTGGTTAGAACGGGGGTGGTGAATAAATGCACCGTTAAAATTTACAATTGGAGTCGTAAGGTTTAATTCATGGTAATACATTTCGCTTGAGCGGAATGGCCTTCCCGTAGCAATCATAATCTCATGTCCTTGTTCTCTGGCGCTGTTAAGGACTTTTTTCGTTTTTTCAGAAATGGTCTTATCGTCTTTTAATAAAGTACCATCAAGGTCTAAAGCAATTAAATGTTTTTCTCTCATGTCTATCCCTCGATTCATGACGTAGTAGGTTAAGTGTAAACCTTTAGGAAAATACTTGTCCACATGATACACTAAAATATAGAAATTCTTAATAAAAGAATGTTGTACATATTCTTATGTTAACAATATTGCTTCCCTTCTGTAAAAAAATTCAACTTATTATTGGAGGTTTTCTTTGTGATTTCTGTTGAAAATAAACAAATAGGGGAGATTCCATTATTACATTTGGCTCGTACGAACCTTTTTGATAAGAAGCTCCCTCTCGTGATTTTTATACATGGGTTTATGAGTGCGAAGGAACATAATTTGCATTATGCTTATTTACTGGCTGAAAAAGGGTTTCGTGTGTTACTACCAGACTGTCTGTATCATGGGGAGAGACAGACGGAAGAAACTAGTTCCCATTTGCAGTTTCATTTTTGGGAAATTGTTTTACAAACCATTTCAGAACTGAAAGATCTGAAGAAGTATTTTGAAGAAAGTCAGTTGATCGAATCTGAAAAGATTGGAGTTGTTGGAACTTCAATGGGAGGAATTGTTACACTAGGTGCATTAACACAGTATCCATGGATTCATACTGCTGTAAGTCTTATGGGTATGCCTTATTATGAAAAACTTGCTAAAGCGCAAATTGCAGAGCTGAAAAATCAAGGAAAAGAACTGCCAATTGAGCAGTCAGCTATTGATGAATTATTTGATCGTCTTCGAGAAAGAGACTTAAGCCTGCAACCGGAAAAATTAAAGGGAAGACCACTTTTATTTTGGCATGGGAAAAGGGACAATATTGTTCCGTATTCATATGCGTATGATTACTACGAAAGCATTAAGAAACATTATCAACAAACCCCTCAGTTACTACATTTTATTAGTGACGAAAAGGCTGATCATAAGGTCAGCAGAGAAGGGCTGTTAAAAACCGTTGAGTGGTTTGATAAGCATTTACTTTCATCAAGTATGATGTACGTCACTTCAGCAGAAAAATAATCATTATATTATAACTTATGTAAACCATTTTGTTATCATGTAAATAGAGTTGAACTTTAAGGAGTGATTATAATGGATCAAGATTTAAAAGATAGTATTATGGGGGCTTTGGAATTAGTTGTTGACCCAGAGCTTGGAATAGATATTGTGAACCTTGGCCTTGTTTATGATATTGAGATGGACGAAGAAGGTACTGCGACCATTACAATGACGTTAACTTCAATGGGTTGTCCGTTAGCAGGTTCTATTGTGGAAAATGTGAAAGAGGCTCTAAGTGACATCCCTGAAGTTAAAAAGACAGAAGTAAATATCGTCTGGAGCCCACCATGGTCTAAAGATAGAATGTCAAGATACGCAAAGATTGCGCTTGGAATTCGATAGGACGGAAGCTAACCGCTCGTGCGGTTAGCTTTTTTTTATAAAAAATATGATTGTGTGAGCTAGTTCACTTATTTCAGGAGAAGATCCCTATACAATGGACGTATATGATTCATAAAGTTGTGCTTTGTCAGGAGGTCCTCAATGTGATGGTCAGTCGAGACTTTAACAAAGATCCGTTTATTGTTATTTGGGAGTTAACGAGAGCTTGTCAGCTAAAATGCCTTCACTGTCGTGCAGAAGCACAGTATAAAACAGATCCAAGGGAATTAACCTTTGAAGAAGGTAAAAAATTAATAAATGAAATTTATGAAATGAATAATCCTATGCTCGTATTTACAGGCGGAGATCCGCTTTTGAGAAAAGATGTATTTGATATTGCCGAATATGCTGTAAAAAAAGGTGTACGCGTATCGATGACACCAAGTGCCACACCAAATGTTACGAAAGAGTCAATCGAAAAAGCCAAGGAGGTAGGTCTTTCACGTTGGGCCTTTAGTTTAGACGGTCCGACTGCTGAAATACATGACCATTTTCGTGGCACAGCAGGTTCATTTGACTTAACCATAGAAAGAATTCAGTACCTTCATGAACTTGAAATACCGATTCAAATCAACACGGTGATCTCTCGCTACAATTATGAATACCTAGACGAGATGGCTGCACTAGTTGAGAAGCTGCAATGTGTTTTGTGGAGTGTCTTTTTCTTAGTACCAACTGGTAGAGGACAAGAAAAAGATATGATTTCTCCAGTAGAGCATGAAAAAGTATTTATCTGGCTTCAGGAGCTGAGCAAACGCGTACCATTTGATATAAAAACGACAGCCGCTCAACATTATCGACGTGTGTTTATTCAGCAAAAAATGAAAGAAGAGAAGAATAAGGAAAATATATCTTATTTGGATGCTTTAACTAGTCAGGGCTTAACAGGAAGTATTGATGGGTTAGGAAGAGCTCCCAAGGGGGTCAATGACGGAAACGGTTTTGTATTTATTTCTCATATTGGGGACGTGTACCCGAGTGGGCTGTTACCAATAAAAGCAGGGAATGTGCGTGAGCAGCCGTTAGCCGAGATTTATAGAGAATCACCGATTTTTAAAGACTTGAGGAACCCTGATAAATATAAAGGGAAGTGTGGCGTATGTGAGTTCAGATATGTGTGCGGTGGCTCACGCTCAAGAGCATATGCTATGACAGGAGATTACCTAGAAAGTGAACCATTTTGTGTTTATGTGCCAAAGGCTTTAAGATCAAAGAAAGCATAAAAAAAGAGTGCAGAAAATCCCTGCACTCCGATTTATTCAATACTGCAATAAACCTTTGGACAATTTTCACAACCAATTTCATCTCTTAAATATTGTAGATTATGAACGATGATTTTACTCTTTTTAATAGAAATAATTTGCTCTTTTTTTAGTTCATTTAAGATGCGATTGGTACTTTCACGGGAAGTTCCACAAAAATTGGCAAGTTCTTGATTTGTCAGTGGAAGATCGATAAGGATCCCATTTTGTACCTCTACACCATAACTATTGGTCATACGGATCAGAGTCGAATATAATGCACCTTTCTTTCCGTTTAAAACGAGATCACGGAACTTCGTTTGCGTTTTTCTGAAATGATCGCTCATCCATTTTAAAAACTCTAGGGCAAGAGAACTGTTTTGAAAGATTTCTTTCTCAAGGACGTCCTTATTAATTGCAGCAATTTCTGCATCTTCAAGTACCCTAGCGCTAAGCAAATATTTAGGGGAATGAGTAAAAAGTGTTAGTTCTCCACAAATATCATTTTTACCGCAAATCCTTAATGACAGCTCCCTGCCATCGGATGTAATTTTACTAATCTGTACCTTCCCTGACAGAATGACGTACATTTCCTCTGCTTCCATTCCTTCTTGAAAGATAAAAGTATTTTTTTCTCCAATAAAACGGCGGTCAGCCAGATGAAGAAGTTCTTTTATCTCTATTGAATGAGTTTCTTTTACAACTGCTGACATCCGGATTCACCCTTTTTTAGACATAAATGATTCTATCATCTACAATGAGGGCAATAAGAATTGTTGTCAATAACTTCACGAATGATGTAACAATATGTTCACGTTTAATAAAATAGTTATGTTGTAAAGTGATTTACCGTTATAATAAAATAAACTACAATGCATGCAAGATACTCTTGCGATGGAGTTGATTATCATGAATAAAATTACTGATCAATTAAACCGTCCGTTACGAGATTTAAGAATATCGGTTATCGATCGATGCAATTTCCGGTGTCAGTACTGCATGCCAGCAGAGGTGTTTGGTCCCGATTTTGCTTTTTTACCTAGAAATGAATTACTTAGCTACGAAGAAATTGAGCGGTTAGCTTATATATTTGTGGGACTTGGAGTGGAAAAAATACGGCTCACAGGTGGCGAGCCTCTCCTTCGAAAACAGCTTCCTTTGCTTGTTGAGAAGCTCTCTAAAATAAAGGGCTTAAAGGATATTGGCTTAACAACGAACGGAGTTCTTTTACCAAAGTATGCTGAGGAATTAAAGGATGCTGGTCTTAAGAGGGTAAATGTTAGCCTTGATAGCTTGAATGACGAGCTCTTTGGTGAGATTAATGGTCGCGGTGTGAAAACTGGACCTGTAATAGAAGGAATTCATGCGGCCCAAAAAGCAGGGCTAGGTGTCAAACTGAATATGGTTGTTAAAAAAGGATTAAATGATCAAGAGATTGTTCCTATGGCACAATTTTGTAAAGATAATGGACTACAACTCCGTTTTATTGAGTACATGGATGTTGGTAGTACAAACGGATGGAAAATGGATGACGTTGTAACAAAAAAGGAAATTTATGAACGATTAAATGAGCATTATTTGTTAGAGCCTGTTGATCCCGATTATTTCGGAGAAGTTGCTAAGCGATATCGATACAAGGGTTCCAACGTAGATGTCGGATTTATTACTTCTGTTTCTGAGTCGTTTTGCTCTAGCTGTACTCGTTCGAGACTTTCTGCTAATGGACAGCTCTTTACTTGTTTGTTTAATGGGAACGGACACGATATTCGTGACTTTATGAGAAGCGGTGTGTCTGATTCGGAAATTGAACAAAGAATTACTGAAATTTGGAATGGAAGAAATGATCGTTATTCGGATGAAAGAACGGAAGAAACAATAGCAAATAGAAAGAAAATTGAAATGTCCTATATAGGGGGATAAATAAAAACTACTTCTGCTGAAGAAGTAGTTTCAGATTGTCGACAAAAGGCAGCGAAAAGCTCGCTGCCTTTTGTCATTTTTTATTTGGAATGGTAGAGAAAAGGCTGATTTCCGCTCCAATCAGCGGTTTAGCTGTTAAAGATTGACTAGGAAAACTTGTGCAATAAGGATTCCTAGTCATTGTCAAGCAACTTAGTATGAACTGAATGAAGATCATCCTTATTAAAACCACTGGATCCATACTTGGACGTCAGATCTAGAATATAAGCCTTTCTACATTGGAATATTAAATGAACAATCAATGGTCTGCATTTCTAATCGTTTACGTTCAGTCTTCCTCGTTCTTCACCTCAAAGGATTACTCTATATGTTTTAAGGATAGAGTCAGCTAATTTAAGTTGATTGGAGCGGAGGGTGGCGACTCCTTCGGGAAAAGCGGCTCGGCCCCGCCCGCGGAAAGCGTCCACCCGGAGTGGAAATCTACCAGTACAAGTTACATTTTATTCAAACAAAAACTACTTCTGGTATAGAAGTAGTTTTTGTTTTCTTATGAGATGTATCTAGGGAATAGAATATTGTTTTCAAGGTGAACGTGCATAAATGTTTGTTCTTCTAATAATTCAAGTCTTTTGTATACTAGACGGTACGTACCACAAGCATCCATTGGTGGTTGGAAGTCGGATGTAATATCTCTTAGTTCCTTTAAAATTGCTCCAGCATGATCATGTTCTTTTTCTAATTCTGTTATCTCTTTAATCATTTCGTTACGAGTTTCGCCAGTGGTAGTATCAAGCTTTTGTAGCATCGGAAAAACGAGTTCTTCTTCTTTTGCTGTGTGTTCAAGTAATTCCTTTTTTAGTTCGTAAAATAGTTCGTATACCTTTAACAATTCTGGGCGATGGCCACCATGGACCTTTGCAACCTTTGTTACGTAAGGACTTAAGTTAGCGAGTTCTTCTTCTAAAGGACGGTGATAATGTTCAATCACATGGTTAATAATTACGTCAGATGCAGAATCTGTCCATACTGCTACATCTTCTTTAGATCCTTTATACGTATCAAAAAGCTGTTGAAGCTCTTGAATAATTTCATTAGCATCTACTGATTTTTCAGAAGCAGCTTGGTCTAAAGGAATATTCCCACCACAGCAAAAATCAATTCGGTTTCTCTTAAACACGTCTGCTGCTTTTGGGAATTCATTTACTATATCTTTTACTAATGAGTCAGTTTGAAATGGATATGTCATTTTAATTGCCCTCCAAAAATACTTTTTATTTACAAATTAAGAATAAATGATTTTGTCTTACTTTATGGTGATGTGAATCACACTTTCAAATAAATGTTTTCTATTTTCTTCAAATTGTTATGGGAAGTGCGCTAAAATAAGTTATTAAGTGATGTTTGTCCTGTTTTATAGTTATTTGAATGTTTATAATTACACAGGTGAACAGAGGACCTTACCATATAGGAGTTGATTTAATTGGTTGAAAAAAGAACGCCGATACAAGTTGGTGAAGCAGTAAAGAAAGTGATGTCGTATTTCTTACCGGGCAAAAAAGAATTAGTTTCTATTAACGAGAGTTATGGCCGATACCTTTCAGAGGATTTAGTCGCAACGTCAGATGTTCCCCACTTCAATCGTTCTCCTTATGATGGTTTTGCTATTCGTTCGGTTGATTCAGCAAATGCTTCGCTTTCCAATCCTGTTGAATTCGAAGTGGTTGATCATATTGGTGCAGGATACGTTTCTAATAAGGAAGTCGGTGAATTCCAGGCAGTTCGCATTATGACAGGTGCACAGATGCCTATGAATTGTGACGCAGTTGTCATGTTAGAACTCACAAAAACAAGTGAAAAGAACGGAAAATCATATATGTCCATTAAGCGATCTTATAAACCAGGAGATAATGTTTCTTTCGCTGGTGAGGATGCGAAAAAGGGAGAAGTCCTTGTAAAAAGAGGAACAAAAATCAATCCCGGGATTCAAGCGATGCTTGCAACATTTGGCTATAAGGATGTACCTGTTGCTAAAAAACCTATAATTGGATTATTTGCCACTGGTACAGAACTGCTTGAGGTAGAGGATGAATTACAGCCGGGGAAAATCCGAAACTCTAATACCCACATGATCATTGCTCAAATCGAGCGTTCTGGGGCCGAAGTAAGGTATTTCGGAAAACTTCCTGATGATTTTGAATTATGCTATGAATCGATTAGAAGTGCCATAGTAGAGGTTGATTTATTGATTACTACTGGTGGTGTCTCGGTTGGAGACTTCGATTATTTGCCTCAAATTTATAAAAAGTTGGGGGCGGATGTCCTTTTTAATAAAGTAGCAATGAGACCTGGAAGTGTTACCACAGTAGCACAATTGGATGGAAAAATTTTATTTGGGTTATCTGGAAATCCTTCTGCTTGTTATGTAGGGTTTGAGTTATTTACGAGACCAATCATTCGTACCATGCTGTATTGTCCGAAGCCACATTTAAGAAGAGAAAAGGCCGTTCTAGAAGTTGATTTTCCAAAAGCAAACCCATTTACTCGTTTTGTGAGGAGCAAAGTAACAATCGCTGATGGAAAGTTAGTGGCCGCACCTAGTG
The DNA here is from genome assembly GCF_003586445.1 of Bacillus sp. Y1. Classification (NCBI taxonomy): domain Bacteria; kingdom Bacillati; phylum Bacillota; class Bacilli; order Caryophanales; family Bacillaceae; genus Bacillus; species Bacillus sp. Y1. The sequence continues at coordinate 1,313,720 of NZ_CP030028.1, forward strand.
GAGTAGACAAATCAAATATAGTGATGAGTTTGGCAGGGGCCAATTCATTTATTATCCTACCAGGTGGAACAAGAGGGTATGAAGCCCATACGATTGTTGATGTCTTACTGTTAGAGGATCATGAAGGTAGTGAATGGCCGTGGTAAACCCCGTAATTGTGCAAGTAGTTGGTTTTCAAAACAGTGGAAAAACAACATTTGTCAAAAAACTACTAAATGAACTATCCAAGCAAAATATATATGTAGCTACAATTAAACATCATGGGCATGGTGGCAAACCTGACGTAGTTGAAAAAAAGGACTCTTCGGAGCATATATATTCTGGTGCCTTTGCCTCATTAGTTGAGGGAGAAGGAAGACTTCTTCTTCAAGTAGAGAAGGATGAATGGAATGTACAAGAACAGATCCATATTTTATGTAGCATGAATCCAGAGGTTATTGTAATAGAAGGGCATAAAAATGAAAGATATAACAAAATTGTCCTTTTAAGAAATAAAGAAGATTTTGATGCTCTTAAAAGTTTAGAGCATGTGATGGCGTTTGTAAGTTGCGAACCGTTACATATAAATACGAACGTTCCTATTTGGAACGAAAACGATACAATGACCTGGCTTGTACAATATATAAATGAACAAAGAAATCATGGAAACTGCAAAGTGTAAAAGTGCTTTGCAGTTTTTTGCACTGTGATTCAATTCACTTACTAACACCCTTCATTCTTTTATAGTATAAATAGCTACAACACTAGGAGTGAGGACAATGAAATTATTTTTACCAAAACAGCATGGTGCATGGGCAATGTTAATCATCCCTTTTTGGTTAGGTGTGATTGCTTCCAACTTCCTTTGGCAGCATATCCCTTTCTTTGTGGGGTGGTTACTACTATATTTGGCGACATATCCTATGTTGCTATTATTTAAAAGAAAGAAACTCTCTTTGTATAAAAAATGGACGATTATCTACATGCTACCGGCTTTGTTTTTTCTGCTGTTCCCTTTGTTGACAAGGCCTTCTATTATTCTTTTTGGACTGATCATGATCCCGTTTTTTTGCATAAATGCGTATTTCTCTAGCAAAAACAACGATCGTGCACTAACGAATGATTTAAGCGCCATTATCGTATTTGCAATTGCTGGCTTAGCAAGTAGCTTTTTAGGGGAGGGAGTAGTTAGTTACAAAGCGTGGCTTGTCTTTTTCTCTTCGATTCTCTTTTTTACAGGAAGTACATTCTATGTAAAAACCATGATTCGCGAGAAAAAGAGTGAAGTATACAAACAAATCTCATGGGGATATCATTTGTTGGTGGTCATACTTTGGCTGATTGTTGGCTATTGGATCTTTGCATTAGCTAGCTTGCCCAGCTTACTTAGAGCCATTTTCTTCTATGGGAAGCCTTACTCAGCAAAAAAAGTAGGGATTTTAGAGATTGTAAATGCTGTTTTATTTTTTGGAATGATGACAGTAGCGTTACTAGTATCATAAATAAAGCACTCGGCGTTTCACATCTGCCGAGTGCTTTTAATCAATTTTACAAATATCAATTGGACAATCTTCACAATCAATCTCATCTCTTAAGAACATCAAATTATGAATAGTAATAATTCCTTTATCGATGGAAATGATGTTATTTTTTCGTAATTCACTTAACAAGCGATTAGCAACTTCCCTGGATGTTCCACAAAAATTAGCTATCTCTTGATTGGTCAAGGGATGATCTATGACAATGCCATGTTCACGAACAATTCCATAACTATTGCATAAACGAATGAGTGTGGAGTACAATGCCCCTTTTTTACCGTGAAGAATAAGGTCTCTAAATTTGGTTTGGTTTCTCAATAGCTGACCGTTTAACCATTTCATAAATTGCAAAGATAAAGAATGATCCTTGCTAAGCTTTTCCTCTAAATCGCACTTATGAATGACTGCAACCTCACCATCTTCTACTATCTTTGCGTCCAACATGTACTTAGGTGAAGCACAAAATAAAGGCATTTCCCCAATAAGCTCTCCAGTAGAGCACATTCGAATGGTCAGTTCTCTTCCATCTGGGACCATTTTGCTGATTTGGATCTTTCCATTTAGAACGACAAATAACTCCTCAGCCTTTTGGCCTTCTTGAAATAAATAATTTCCTTTTTCAATCTTACGTGTATACCTTGCCACTTGTATAAAATCTTGTAGCTGTATGGAAGTATTCATGGAGATGTCACCCACCTGACCGCTTTGCTAGCCACTTTAATTAACTAGTCTAACTGTAAAAAGAAAAATCAATTTCGTCAACCTTAAAACCTCCCAATAGGAGTAATTGTTTATACAGATTTTTTGTTAGAAGTACTAACATTAAAAATAATCTAAAAAAAATGAAAATAGTTTAAAAAATTGGTTGATTTTATTGTTAGCTATTTTTATAATAAGGTACATTAAAACTTATAAAAATTAAATAGAATGATTAAATATGCAATAATATTCAGGAAGGGGTAAGGAATGAAAGTATCAATTATCGGAACAACCGGATATGGTGGAGTTGAGTTGCTCCGTATATTGCACTCACACCCTGAATTCGACATACATTCCATTCATTCAACAAAAGAAGAAGTTGCCATTTCAGATGAATATCCACATCTTTATGGAATTATTGATAAAAAAATGAGCAGCATTGATGCTGATAAAATTGCTAAAGAAAGTGATTTAGTCTTTTTTGCTACTCCATCAGGGGTTTCCTCAAGCCTCGTTGATCAATTTATCGGTAAAGATATCAAGGTCATTGACCTATCAGGGGATTTAAGGTTAAAGGATTCTTCTGATTATCTAAAATGGTATAAAAAAACTCCTGCAAATGAGACCATTGTTGATGAAGCTGTATATGGATTAAGCGAATGGAATAAGGAGCAGGTAAAAGCGGCAAATTGGGTCGCCAATCCCGGATGTTATCCAACAGCTACTTTACTTGGGTTAGCTCCTGTTGTAAAGGAAGGGTTAATTGACCCAAGGAGTATTATCGTTGATGCGAAATCAGGAACCTCAGGGGCAGGGAGAGCAGCTAGTCGAGCAACATTATATGCAGAGGTAAATGAGAATTTTAAAATTTACAAGGTGAATGAACATCAGCATATTCCAGAAATTGAGCAACAGTTAATGCTCTGGAATAGTGAAATTCAGCCAATCACCTTTAGCACTCATCTTCTTCCGTTAACAAGAGGGATTATGGCCACGATGTATGTCCAGCTTTCAGCAGATTGGGAGACAGGAAGAGTTATAGATTTATATCAATCGTATTATGAAAATGAGCCGTTCGTCCGAGTAAGACCACAAGGCTATTTTCCATCAATCAAGGATGTATCAAGTTCAAACTATTGTGATATAGGTTTACACGTTGATAAGAGAACAAACCGATTAACAATCGTATCGGTAATCGATAATTTAATGAAGGGTGCTGCAGGGCAGGCCGTACAAAATGCAAACATCATGTTTGGTTTGGAGAGTCATTCAGGTTTGAAGTTTATGCCACTGTATCCGTAATAGGAGGTTAAGGGATGGAAGCTTTATCGGAAGTGTCACAAGTAAAAAAAGTAAATGGTGGTAGCGTCGTCTCACCAAAGGGATTTTATGCAGGTGGTGTACACGCTGGACTTCGTTATTCTAGAAAAGATGTTGGATTAATATATAGTGAAGTACCTGCCAGTAGCGCAGCTGTTTACACATTAAATCAGTTTCAAGCAGCCCCGCTAAAGGTAACTCAGCATAGTATTCAGGAAAATGGAAAGCTACAAGCGGTGATTGTAAATAGTGCATGCGCAAATGCTTGTACAGGAGAAAGAGGTCTACAAGATGCCTACTCCATGCGAAAGCTGACAGCCGATAAGCTAAACATTGAGGAAACTTTCGTAGCGGTTGCTTCTACAGGAGTAATCGGTGAGTACCTCCAAATGGATCGAATTGCAGCAGGAATTTCAGAAATACAATTTGGTCAAACAGAAGAAGATGCTGAAGGATTTCAAACGGCGATTTTAACAACAGATACATGTATGAAAAGCAGTTGTTACACAACTGAGATTGATGGGAAACTAGTGACGATGGGTGGAGCATCAAAAGGATCTGGAATGATTCATCCAAATATGGCTACCATGCTCGGCTTTATTACTTGTGATGCCGCAATATCTCCTGAGTCTCTAAAGAAAGCACTAAAAAGCGTAACAAATGAGTCCTTCAACCAAATAACTGTCGATGGTGATACATCTACGAACGATATGGTACTTGTAATGGCGAACGGAAAAGCTGGAAATGAGGAGCTTCATGAAGGCCATAAGGATTGGGAAGCTTTCATTGAGTTACTGAAAAATACAAGTCAAGACTTAGCAAAACAAATTGCGCGTGACGGAGAGGGAGCCACAAAGCTAATAGAAGTGAGTGTAAAAGGTGCAGCTTCCAATGACGATGCGCGTAAAATTGCAAAGCAAATTGTAGGTTCCAATCTTGTGAAAACAGCTATTTTCGGTGCTGATGCAAACTGGGGACGTATTATTGGTGCGATTGGTCAAGCGGGTGTCGAAGTGAATGTTGATACTGTAGATATTAAACTTGGTGAAACAACGATGTTATTAAATAGTGTGCCTCAAGTGTTTTCAGAGGATGACGCTAAGAAATATTTAGAAAATGATACGATCCATATTTTCGTCGATTTACAATTTGGAGACGGAGAAGGAAAGGCATGGGGATGTGACCTTTCTTACGATTACGTAAAAATTAATGCGAGCTATCGGACGTAAGGAGGCACATAGGTTGTCAACGATCGTAATTAAATGTGGTGGAAGTGTATTAAACGAACTGTCTTCTAGTTTTTTTGAAAGTATAAAAGAAATGAAGAAGAAAGGTTTTTCTGTGGTGATTGTTCATGGTGGTGGACCGGACATAAATGACATGCTTGAGAAGCTAAACATTATTCCTGAATTTGTAAATGGACTAAGGAAAACAACGAAGGAAACCTTACAAATTGCTGAAATGGTGCTCACAGGTAAAACAAATCGTAAGTTGGTCGAACAACTGAATGATTTTGGACTCACAGCTGTAGGGCTAAATGGAAGTGACTCTAATCTAATCCAAGCAGAATACCTAGACAAAGAGCGACTTGGATATGTTGGTAAGGTCCAATCCATTAATAAAGAGCTCATACAATTAATGGTTGAATCGGGACATATACCGGTGATTACACCGATTGCGATAAATAAACAGAATGTAAAGCTTAACGTAAATGCAGATTACGCAGCTGCTGCTGTTGCGATCGGTTTAGAAGCAGAGCAGTGCTTGTTTGTGACAGATGTGGATGGGATTCTCGTAAACAATCAAGTGAAGAAAGAACTTAATAAGCATGAAGTTAGTGAATTGATTGAAAACGGTACGATATATGGTGGCATGATTCCTAAAGTAGAGTCAGCACTGTCAGCGATAGACATGGGGCTTAAGAGCGTAATGATTGTGAATGGTAAAAAAGGATTTTTTGAGAATGGCCAATGGCTTGGTACTCAGATTTGTAGAAAGGAAGGGATTCTTCAATGAGTGGTCTTTTTCCAACATATGCAAGATGGGAAGTGGAGCCATCTAAGGCTGTAGGTTCCTATATATACGATAAAAATGATAAGAAATATTTAGATTTTACTTCTGGAATCGGAGTTTGTAACCTTGGACATCAGCCAGAAGTGGTGAAAAAAGCTGTGATTCATCAGCTTGATCAATTCTGGCATGTATCGAATCTGTTTCATCAAGAAAAGCAAGTTCTTGCTGCAAAAATGCTTGCTGATGCCGCTGGATTAGAGGCAGTATTTTTTGCAAATAGTGGAGCTGAAGCCAACGAAGGAGCAATTAAACTCGCAAGAAAAGCAACGGGAAGAACAAAAATTATTACGTTTCAACAATCCTTCCACGGAAGAACTTTTGCGACGATGTCAGCGACGGGTCAAGACAAAATAAAAGAAGGCTACGGTAACATGCTCGAAACATTTGTTTATGTTCCGTTTAACGATATCACGTCACTAAAAGCAGAAATGTCTCATGAAGTGGCAGCTGTAATGCTTGAAGTCATTCAAGGTGAGGGCGGTATTCATGTAGGTGAAGAGGCTTTTCTTAAAGAAGTAGAGAAGCTTTGTAAGGAATATGGTGCGTTATTTGTTATTGATGAAATCCAAACAGGTATAGGTAGAACTGGAAAGCCTTTTGCTTTTCAACAGTACGATTTATCTCCTGATATCGTGACTTCAGCAAAGGGATTAGGAAGTGGATTTCCGATCGGGGCAGTAATTGGTACAGAGAAGCTGGTGACGTTTTTTGGACCGGGAAGTCATGGTTCCACATTTGGAGGAAATCCCGTTTCCATTAGTGCTGCTATTGCTACGATGGAAGCGATCTTTGCTCCAGAATTTTTAGAGTCAGTTGTAAAAAAGGGAGAATACACTAAAACGTTACTTGAACAGGAATTAAAGGATATTTCTGTTGTAAAGGAGATTCGCGGCTCCGGATTAATGATAGGTATTGAATTACAAAATTCGGTAGGTTCACTTCTAAAGGATTTAAGAGAAAGCGGATTGTTAGCATTACCAGCTGGTGAAAATGTTCTCCGTCTTCTGCCTCCATTAACTGCAACAGAGGAACAAATAAATGAAGCGGTTAATATAATTAAAATGGTCTTACAAAAATCATATATAACAGCCTAAATGGCTGCTCTTTTTAACAGGTTATTGCATAAAAATTAAGTTTTGGATATAAATATTCACAATTTACGAGGTGGAACAATGAAAGCATATGTGCATTTAAAAAGTGGTGACACGTTCGAAGGAAAATGGGTTGTCAAAACAGACAATGAACCAGTGTCCGGGGAGATTGTATTTTATACAGGAATGACTGGGTATCAAGAAGTATTGACGGACCCTTCATATAAGGATCAAATCATCGTATTTACGTATCCTCTAATTGGTAACTACGGGATAAATCTTGAAGATTTTGAAAGTAAAAAACCACATGTTGCTGGGGTCATTGTATATGAGGCTTGTATGAATAACTCTCATTACCAAGCTAAATACTCGTTAAGTGAATATTTACAAAAATGGGGAATTCCACTAATTGAACATGTGGATACGAGAGAAGTTGTAAAACAAATCCGTAACGAGGGTTCCATGCCTGTCGTGATTAACAAGGATTCTGATAAACCACAATCCTTCGAGCTTGGAGATATGGAAAAGGTATCGAAAGTGTCTTCAACAGAGATCTCAACGGAAGGGAACGAAGGAGATTTTCACGTCGTATTAATGGATTTTGGAAATAAGAAGTCGATTCAACAATCGTTGTTAAATAGAGGCTGCAAGGTAACAACTGTTCCTTACAATAGCTCATATGAAGAAATTAAAAAGCTAAATCCGGATGGCATTTTATTATCCAATGGTCCTGGAGACCCGAAGCATCTCAAACATTTATTGCCTAACATCTCTAAGGTCATTAAAGCGTATCCGACCCTGGGAATTTGTTTAGGTCACCAACTAGCAGGTTTAGCTTTAGGAGCAGATACAAAGAAATTATTGTTTGGACATCGTGGTGCTAATCATCCAGTAATGGATAAGGAAACGAAGACTGTATTTATGACCTCTCAGAATCATAGCTATTACGTTGATGAAAAAAGCTTAGCTGGCACGGGTCTTAAAACTCGATTTTATAATTTACATGATTCAACGATTGAAGGATTTTACCACGAAAGCTATCAGTTAATAACGACACAATTTCATCCTGAAGCAAACCCAGGTCCTTCGGAGGGTGAATATATTTTTGACGAATTTTTACAATTAATTAAAGAAAATAATGGGAGTCAAGTTGCATATGCCTAAAGATCAATCTATCACATCCATATTAGTCATCGGTTCGGGACCGATAATCATCGGGCAAGCGGCAGAATTCGATTATGCAGGCACACAAGCCTGCATGGCCTTAAAAGAGGAAGGGTACCGAGTTATATTAGTAAATAATAATCCGGCTACCATTATGACAGATAGTCATTTTGCTGATGCTATATATTTCGAACCACTTACAGTAGACGTTATCGAGAAAATTATTAAAAAAGAACAGCCTGATGGGTTACTTGCTACGCTAGGTGGACAAACGGGACTAAACCTTGCGTTTCAATTAGCGGAGCATGGAATTCTTGAGAAATACGGAGTAAAGGTTCTAGGTACCTCTATTGAGTCAATTAAAAAAGGTGAGGATCGTTCCGCCTTTCGTCAGTTAATGAACGAGCTTGGAGAGCCTGTACCAGAAAGTAAGATTGTTCATACTGTTGATGAAGCAGTCAGCTTTTCAAAAGAAATTGGTTTCCCAATTATCATTAGACCTGCATACACGCTGGGTGGAACAGGTGGAGGAATTGCATCAAATGAGGAGGAATTCCTCCAATTGGTCCAAGGAGGACTCAAAGAGAGTCCAATCCATCAATGCTTAATTGAAAAAAGTATTGCTGGTTTTAAAGAAGTTGAGTATGAAGTGATGCGTGATGCTTCTAATACATGCATTATCATTTGTAATATGGAAAATTTAGACCCAGTTGGAATCCACACAGGTGATTCAATCGTTGTTGCTCCTTCTCAAACATTAACAGATGAAGAGTATCAAATGCTCAGGTCTGCTTCGATTAAGATCATTTCTGCGCTTGGAATCGTTGGTGGTTGTAATATCCAATTTGCCCTAGATCCGGAAAGTAAGAATTATTACTTAATTGAAGTAAATCCTCGAGTAAGTCGTTCTTCTGCACTTGCTTCAAAAGCAACTGGGTATCCAATCGCTAGAATGGCTGCCAAGCTTTCAGTAGGTTATGAGTTGTCAGAGTTAATTAATCCTGTAACAGGTGATACGTTTGCAAGCTTCGAGCCTGCATTGGATTATGTCGTTGTTAAGTTTCCTAAGTGGCCATTTGATAAGTTCCCAACCATTGAGAGAAAGTTGGGTACACAAATGAAGGCAACGGGAGAGGTAATGGGGATCGACCGAAACTTTGAAAGAGCACTTTTAAAAGCTATTCGTTCTCTCGAAATTAAGGTACAGGATTTAGAGATGTCCTCCTTAAAAACATTAAGTAAAGAACAATTATATGTTGAACTTGCGAAACAAAACGATGAGCGCTTTTTCATCTTAATGGAGCTAATGAGACGTGGGGAAGAAGTAAATACTCTGCATGAATTGACGAAAATTGATTTCTTCTTCCTATACTATATGAAGAAGCTTGCTCAGTTAGAAAAGGAAATTTATGAAGCAACTATCCAATCTGTTACATCGGAACAGTTACAGCTTTTTAAAGAAAAAGGATTTAGTGATCGTTTTCTAGCTGAAGCATGGAATGTGACGGAAGCAGAACTGAGAGAAACACGTAAGAAACACAATATTTTGCCAGCTTACAAAATGGTGGATACATGTGCAGCCGAGTTTTCTGCAGTTACAAATTACTTTTACTCCACTTATTTTGGGAAAAATGAACAAATTCCTTCAGATAAAAGAAAGGTAGTCATCGTTGGCAGTGGTCCGATTCGAATTGGCCAAGGCATTGAGTTTGATTACTGCTCCGTTCACGGAGTGTTTGCTTTAAAAGATGAAGGTATAGAAACGATTATGATCAATAATAACCCGGAAACGGTTAGTACGGATTTTGCTACAGCTGATCGTTTGTATTTTGAGCCGTTAACCGTTGAAGACATTTTGAATGTGTTAGAAGCTGAGGAAACTAATGAGGTTATCATTCAACTAGGCGGTCAAACTGCGATAAACTTAGCGGAAGGTCTTGAACAAGCGGGAGTAACTATTTTAGGTACTGGTTCGGAGGTCATCGATGTACTAGAAGAAAGAGATAAATTTTATCAACTTCTTGATGAACTAGAGATACCAAGACTGGAAGGTCAATTTGTAAACTGTATTGAAGAGCTTAATGAGGCTGCTAACTCCATTGGTTATCCAATCCTCATTCGTCCTTCTTATGTTATCGGTGGAAGAGGAATGGTCACTATTAAGGAATCAAGTGAGCTTCAAGCATTTATTGAAGAGACGGATTTACAGTTCCCATACCTTGTTGATCAGTTTTTACCAGCAATAGAAGCAGAGCTTGATCTAGTCAGTGATGGAGAAAATGTTCTAGCCCCTGTGGTGATGGAACATATTGAACGAACAGGTGTCCATTCCGGCGATAGTTTGTCTGTGTTACCTCCTCACACTTTATCGAAAAAAGTTCAAGAGAAAATGCTTTCTTATGCAACGAAAATTACTACTCATCTTAAATATAAAGGTCTTCTAAATATACAGTTTATTATTGATCAAGAAAATGTATATGTGTTAGAAGTCAATCCACGTGCAAGTCGAACAGTACCGATTATAAGTAAGGTTACAGGTGTACCATTAGTTCAAATTGCGACAAAAATATTGCTTGGGAAATATCAGTTGTCGAAAAATGATGAATCATTGAATTTAAATGATCTCCCATTTGTTTGTGTAAAGTACCCTGTGTTTTCAAATTATGCGTTAAAAGGGTTAGATTCAAAGGTGAGTCCAGAGATGAGATCAACGGGAGAAGGAATAAGTCTAGCAATGACTTATGAGGAAGCGATGAAGAAGTCCTTCCACACCTTATTGAAAGACCGACCTACTGGAAAAGTAGCGGTAAAACCAAGTTATATTTCTGAAATCAAACAAGCTGGAATAGATGAAGAAGCAATTATAGAAGCAAATGAATTATCGGCAACCAAAGTAAAAGAAGAGGAAATTATTGCTTATTACAACCCTGATCAAGGACTTGAAGACAAAAAAGTAAGGGAAACAGCTACGAAAAATCGTGTACTTACATTTACAGAAGAAGAAACATTAGTAGCTTTCCTAGCTGGGCAAACAGTAAAGGAATTTACCGTTCATTCACTTAATGAATGGTTATCAAAGAAAAGAGAGGTGAAGCTTACATGATCTCGGTTAAAACCAATGAGAAAAAAGCTGACTTAAAGGATATGTTAACATTAAGAGATTACTCATCAGAACAAATTAATGATCTTTTAACAAACGCGATAAAAATAAAAAATGCTTTTAAGCTTGGAGAGTCATATACGCCACTAAAAGGGAAAATTCTAGGAATGATATTTGATAAGTCTTCCACAAGAACACGTGTATCATTCGAAGCAGGAATGATTCAGCTTGGTGGATCGGCAATGTACTTAAACGGAAAAGATTTGCAAATTGGAAGAGGGGAACCGATTTCTGATACGGCAAAGGTGTTATCAGAGTATATTGATGGAATAATGATCCGTACTCATTATCACCATACGGTTGAAGAACTTGCTAAGCATGCGTCAATTCCCGTCATAAATGGACTAACAGATATGTATCATCCATGCCAAGCACTTGCTGATCTTCAAACAATTTTGGAATGTAAAGGCTCATTAACTGGTCTGAAAATTGCCTATATTGGTGATGGCAATAATGTGGCACACTCCCTCATTATTGGTGCAGTGAAAATGGGGATGCATATCGCTGTAGCAAGTCCAGCTGGATATGAACCAAATCCAGAGATTGTGACGTATTCGAAAGAAATTGCTGAACAAACAGGTGGATCCGTGATTATTACAAACGACGCTGTTGAAGCAGCAAATCAAGCTGATGTGGTATATACAGATGTATGGACGAGTATGGGGCAAGAGGAAGAAAATGAAATTCGCCTAAAAGCATTTGCCAATTATCAAGTAAATGCAGAACTTGTAAATCATGCTAAGCCTGATTATTTATTCATGCATTGCTTACCTGCTCATCGTGGGGAAGAAGTTTCACATGAGGTGATTGATGGCGAAAACTCAGTTGTTTTCCATCAAGCTGGAAATCGACTTCATGCCCAAAAGGCTTTATTAGTTGAATTACTTGGATAAAAAAGGATTCCTGCGATTTCGCAGGGATTTTTTTATTTGGGTAATACTATAATCGACCATTAGAAAGGAGTGGGATTATGGGACAAAACCATCGTTTTCGTTCAGGTGATAAGGCACCAAACAATGGTGTCTATATAGAGATTGGTGATACAGGTTCTATGGTTACGAACCCTAAAAAAATTAAGCTAAAAGCAGGCGAACGTTTCCCAGAATCAACAAATGACGAGCGCCAATGGACATACGCACCAAAGTACACTCATAACTAAGCAAGCCATCCTCTATGGATGGCTTTACTTATGCGAAAAATGGATTATAATAGAAATTGAATAAAGGTCAAAAATGGTCAAAGGAGGAGCCTTATGGATTTTCAATCAATGACTGAACGGGTGCAGGTGGCGTTTTCGGAGGCTCAAGCGCTAGCCAGAAAATCAAACCATCAAGAGATTGACGAAGCTCACCTTTTTATTTCTCTTTTCAAAGAACAGGACAGTTTAGCAACTATGATAATAGAACGTCTACAGCTTTCAGTGGATCCGTACTTAGAACAGCTGGAGCAAATTAGAGAGAGAAAGCCCGAGGTATTAAGCGGAAATACACAAACCAATATATATATAACATCTCTCCTTCAAAAACTTCTCCTCCAAGCAGAAAAAGAGAAGGATGCACTAGAGGATCATTACATGTCTGTAGAACATTTAATGTTAGCAGCAACTAGCATACATGAAACGACATTTAGTCAATATTTAAAGAAACATAATATTAGTAAGAAAAGATTATTTGAAGTTATTTATGAGATTAGGGGGAATCAAAAGGTGACTTCACAGAATCCGGAATCAACTTATGATGTATTAAATAAATATGGACGTGACTTAGTAGAAGAGGTTAAAAAGGGAAAGACGGATCCTGTAATTGGACGGGATGCGGAGATACGGAATGTGATTCGAATTTTGTCGCGGAAAACGAAAAACAATCCTGTTTTAATTGGAGAACCAGGAGTTGGAAAAACGGCCATTGTCGAGGGACTTGCTCAAAGAATTGTTAGAAAAGATGTACCGGAAGGGTTAAAGGATAAAACCGTTTTTTCACTTGATATGAGTGCTTTAATCGCAGGTGCAAAATTTCGAGGTGAATTTGAGGAAAGATTAAAAGCAGTATTAAATGAAGTTAAGAAGAGTGATGGTCGGATTCTTCTATTTATCGACGAGCTTCATACAATCGTAGGAGCTGGGAAAACAGAAGGGGCGATGGATGCTGGTAATATGTTAAAGCCAATGCTTGCTCGAGGAGAGCTGCATTGTATAGGTGCAACAACTCTTGAGGAACATCGAAAATACATTGAAAAAGATCCTGCATTAGAACGCCGTTTCCAGCAGGTGGTCGTTCAGGAACCGAATGTGGAGGATACCATTTCTATTTTGAGAGGGCTTAAGGAACGATTTGAAATTCATCACGGAGTTAATATTCATGATCGAGCAATCGTTACAGCAGCCAAATTGTCTGACCGGTATATTACAGATCGCTTTTTGCCGGATAAAGCAATTGATTTAGTTGATGAAGCTTGTGCCTTAATTCGTACCGAAATCGATTCGATGCCAACTGAATTAGACGAAGTATCTCGGAGAGTCATGCAATTAGAGATAGAAGAAGCCGCATTAGTGAAAGAAGAAGATAGTCAAAGTAAAGAACGACTTCATCATCTACAAAAGGAACTGGCAGACGTAAGGGAAAAAGTCGCTACAATGAAGGCTAAGTGGCTTACAGAAAAAGAAGGAATTCAAAAGGTCCAAGTAAAACGAGAACAATTAGAGAATTTAAGAAGAGAGCTTGAAGATGCAGAAAACCAATATGATTTAAATCGTGCAGCAGAACTTCGACATGGAAAAATTCCGACAGCTGAAAAAGAGCTTCAACTGTTGGAGGAAGAAATGAATTCGAAGCAAGGGGAACGATTGCTTCGTGAAGAGGTTACAGAGGAGGAAATCGCAAATATCGTATCTCGATGGACAGGTATCCCTGTTGTAAAGTTAGTAGAAGGAGAAAGAGAGAAGCTTCTTCGGCTAGAAAGCATTTTACAAGACCGGGTAGTTGGACAATCTGAAGCGGTTGAGCTCGTTTCTGACGCCGTTTTACGAGCGCGGGCTGGAATAAAGGATCCCAATCGACCAATTGGCTCGTTTATTTTCCTTGGACCAACAGGTGTTGGTAAAACAGAATTAGCGAAAGCACTTGCGCAAGTATTATTCGATAGCGAGGAACAAATCATTCGAATTGATATGTCTGAATACATGGAAAAGCATGCCGTTTCTAGATTAATTGGTGCTCCTCCTGGGTATGTCGGTTATGAAGAAGGCGGACAACTAACAGAAGCGGTGAGAAGAAAGCCTTATTCAGTGATTCTTTTAGATGAAATAGAGAAGGCTCATCCTGAAGTTTTTAATATTTTATTACAAATGTTAGATGATGGAAGAATTACTGATTCTCAAGGAAGAACGGTAGATTTTAAAAATACAATAATTATTATGACATCCAACATTGGTTCTCATATATTGTTAGAAAGCCAATCCAATAAGGATGAGGGAAAGGAAAGAGTACTTGAGTTATTAAGAACTCATTTCCGCCCGGAATTTTTAAATCGAATAGACGAAATTATTACCTTTAACCCTTTAGATTTATCAGCGATTAAAGAAATTGTTAGCAAACTAATAAATGAATTGAGTCAGCGGGTTAAGGAACAAAATATACATGTGGAAATATCGGATACAGCAAGAGAGTATATTGCTACACATGGATTTGACCCTGTATACGGTGCTAGACCTTTAAAAAGATATATTCAGCGAAATATTGAGACCCTATTAGCTAGGGAAATTATTTCAGGTAAAGTTAAGGAGAAAAACACTGTACAGATTGAATTGATAGACGGTAAAATAAAATTAAATATCCTTTGATCAAATTAAAAAGTCATCCTTTGAATATGGATGACTTTTTTCAAACATTTTTTATAAAGATTAATGTGTTTCATGACCGCTTGGCTCATTCGGTAAAACAGCACCAATAACAAAAATTAGTACCGTAACAATCACTCCAACTATGGCACCGGTTTCAAAATGAAACGCAACTCCAATCATGGACGAAACGACGTATGAAAGCATTTGTACTAATAAGAACGTCCAGAAAAATGTCCAAAAGTAACTCATTTTTTTCACCTCTTACATATTGAAATCTTCATTCATCTTATCATATTGCAATAAAATAATAAATGAATATTGACAAAACAAGGTAGAAATTTATCAGTCAATCCACCGAATTTAGGCTAATCTCCCTTTCATTTTAAATAATGATTCATACATTATTATGAGCAAAATGACGTTGAAGGAGTTTTTAGTATGGAGAACCGAAACTTTAAACTGGATACCGAATGGAATATGATTCATTATCCCGAAAAACCACGCGGTTTCGGTATCTTAATTATTGGTGATGAAAGACATTTTGTTGATGAGAAAAGTAGTTTTTGGACGCAAAATGAAGGGAAATGGACACTCATTCAAAAGCTCAGAGAATCAGGCTACACGGTCTTTTATTCCAACCTTTACGGAAAGCATTGGGGAAGTGACAAGGCAGTTAAGCTAGCGAAAAGACTCTATGAGTATATTATCCGAACGGAAATAATTAATGAAAATATTCATATTTTAGCTGAAGGTATGGGAGCACTTGTTGCCTTAAAGCTCATTGATATGATGGAGGAAAATATTCGTTCAACGGTGCTTATTAACCCTATTCTTTCTTTAAAAGACCATTTAGAGCAGGAAAAGGAGCATAAATTCTTTTATAAGAAGCTTATGAGAGAACTGTCTCAATCCTACGAAAAAGAGCATCATCAGATTGTTGAGTTACTAATAAGTGAGCAGGGTGACCGACATGTGAAGCCGAAAACCCCAACGAAGATTATTCATGTCCTGTCCGGAAATCGTGCATATAAACAATCCAATTTACTAAAAGAATTGTCAGTGAAGTGGGAGGATACGAATGCACCTGTTACTGTGTGTTATATGCTGCCAGAGAAAAAACAGCAAATCGCTCAACAGGTTACAAAATTTTTAAAACAGCATGAAAAAGTACTGTAATAAAGAACTAAGAATATTGGTGACTCCCTGAGCATATACTGGTATATCGAGTAACAGGGAGGCTTTTTTTATGGACAAGGTACTTGTACTTGGAGCTTTGGAGGAGCTCGGATTCGAAATGACCGCTTTACTATTAGAAGAAGGCTATGAAGTAAAAGGGATTCATCTTCAAACAGGAGACGAAAGGATCTATAACGATAGAAGGATGGAGATTGGAAGAAATGCAAATTTTAAAGAAATTGGTTTAAATGAGTGGCTTCAACAAGGTGATTTCACTACAGCATCAACTTGGGTTTTTCTGAATGGCTTTGACGAAAACGTAAAGAGTGTTTGGATGGATGAATATAGCAAGGTAAATAGGAAGTTACAGTCCATTGCTTCAAATTCTAAATCCTCAATTGTATTTATTCAGCCTTTCACAGAGTGGGAGAAACGAAATGATAATGAATATGATGGAAATGTAATGTGTTTTTTTGTATCGTTATCCCATAAATTAAATGGTAGTAATGTAGGTGAAGAATTTGAACGAAAAGAGTTTTCTTCCATCTTTAGAGCAATAATGGACGTTATTGGATTTCGGTGAAACAAAAAAAACTTTTCATTCTTTATATGTTAAAGGTAAAATGTAATAGATAAATAGTAAGTGAATTGGACTTTCATTTTTTAGTTGAGTGTCCTTTTGAAAGGCGGAAAAGAAAATGCGTAAGATGTTTGTTCGGGTTGGAGTGTTACTTCTTTTAAGCCTACCCTTCCTGACAAGCTGTGGACAACCTATGTCTTCTGGCGAGCTGAAAAAGGTCGGATTATTGGTGCCAGAAACAATCAACGATCAGGTTTGGGGAACCAAAGGGTATAAAGGAATGTTAAAAATTCAATCCCGTTTTAAAGTTGACGTTTATTATAAAGAAGACATGAACTCAGAGGCAATCGTTGAAAGAGCAGTAAAAGAGTTTGAGCAAAAAGGTGTTAATCTCATTTTTGGGCATGGCAATGAGTACGGTCCATATTTTAACAACCTAGCAGATAAGTACCCTGAAATACATTTTGTGAGTTTTAACAGTGATGCTCATGAGGAAAATACAACGAGCTTAAACTTTGAAGCATATGCTATGGGTTTTTTTGGTGGAATGGTAGCAGGTAAGATGACAAAAACCAATGAAATAGGGATTATCGCTGCATATGAATGGCAGCCAGAAGTAAAAGGATTCCTTGAGGGAGCTCAATACCAAAATAAGGATATAGCTGTACAAATCGATTATGTCGGCCATTGGGACGATGATGATAAGGCCTTAAGCTTTTTGGATCATATGATGAGGAACAAGGTGGATGTAATCTATCCAGCTGGTGATGGATACAATGTGCCAGTTATTGAGAAAATAAAAGAAAATGGATTGTATGCAATAGGTTTTATTTCCGATCAGTCTGATTTAGGGGAATCAACTGTTCTGACTAGCACCGTTCAGCATGTAGATAGACTATATGAATTAGTTGCTGAAAAATACAGCAAGAACGAGTTGCAATCAGGAAACCTTACCTTTGATTTTCAAGATAATGTGATCTCCTTAGGGAAATTCAGCCCCGATGTGGACCAAGCATTTGAAGAAGAAATAACTGCTTTAATTACAAAGTATAAAGAAACTGGTGAATTGCCAAATCAATAGGAGGATTTTCAACATGTCTCAAGACAAAACAATGGAATTTATGGGGATTGCTATGAAATATTTACCGGAGGCTAAGGAGCAATTAGAAAATGCAGGTATTGAATTATCTATGGAGCTCATTCAGCCATTTATGACGTTGTTTACGAAAGTCATGCAGGAAGCATATGAACTTGGCGTAAAAGATGCAAAGCAAGAAGAATAAAAACAAGGCTGATTCTCGAACAATAGAGATATCAGCCTTGTTTTATTTATTTTTTAGAGTTTAAAAATGATGAAATGACCGGCTTGATTTGCTTATATAAAGGCTTTAGGCTTTGTGCAGATGTCATTAATGTGTCAAAATGATTCATAAGTTCTGGTATATTTACATTGTTTATTGCTTTTTCGATTGCTGTTTGGTTTTTAGGACTATTGTTCAAAGATTCGTCTTTTGGGTGTGACCGTCTTTTTCCAAATAGCCATTCATGCTCGGACATTCCTTCAACACTTTCCATTTGCTCCGTCTCTTGATTGGTTTCTTTTCTAGATGGAAACATTAGTGCTGAAAAGGGATCTCTTTCATCTTTATTACTCAGCATCATTCTACCTCCTTTCGCCCTTATTAATAGGTTATGAAAAGGAATATAGAATGTATGGACGATAGAAGGGGAATGTACATAAATAGGATAAAAAGATTGATAAAACGGGGAACTACTGTTAAAATTTTAGTACCAAGTCATAATAATTGATAATAAGTGTAGTTATATAAAGGAGCTGGGAACATGAAGGCGGGAATTATCGGTATTGGTAGATGTCTTCCAGATAAAGTGTTAACAAACGCGGATTTAGAAAAAATAGTCGACACCTCTGACGAATGGATTCGCACACGAACAGGTATTGAAGAAAGAAGAATAGCTGAAAAAGATGTCAATACATCCGATTTAGGCTTCGAAGCTGCAAAAAAAGCAATTGAAGATGCGGAGATTTCACCTGAGGAAATTGGCTTAATATTAGTAGCAACGGTGACACCAGATCAACCGTTTCCTTCTGTCGCTTGTATGTTACAGGAGAAATTAGGTGCAGTAAATGCTGCGGCAATGGATATTAGTGCGGCATGTGCAGGATTTATGTACGGAATGATTACCGCTAAGCAGTTTATTGAGAGTGACAGCTATAAATATGTGCTAGTAGTTGGTGTTGAGAAATTATCAAAAATTACGGATTGGCAAGACCGAAATACAGCTGTATTGTTTGGTGATGGTGCTGGAGCAGTTGTCATGGGAAAAGTAACGGAAGGTAGAGGTATACTGTCTTTCGAACTTGGAGCTGACGGTACAGGTGGAAAGCATCTTTACCAGGAAGATTACATCGTAATGAATGGTAGAGAGGTATTCAAATTCGCAGTCAGACAAATGGGAGAAAGTAGCGTGAATGTTCTTGAGAAGGCAGGGCTTTCAAAGGAAGACGTTGACTTTTTAATTCCCCATCAGGCGAATATTCGAATTATGGAGGCTTCAAGACAAAGGTTAGAGCTTCCTGAAGAAAAGATGTCGAAAACAGTTGATAAATATGGAAATACCTCAGCAGCATCCATTCCGATCTCATTAGTAGAAGAGGTAGAAGCTGGTAAAATAAAAGAAGATGATTTGATCGTTATGGTAGGCTTTGGTGGAGGATTAACTTGGGGTGCCATAGCCATGCGTTGGGGCAAGTAATTATATAAGTTATTATATTTATTAAGAAAAGCAAAGGAGTTGCCAGACATGACAAAGAAAAGAGTTGTTGTAACAGGAGTTGGCGCTGTTACTCCAGTTGGTAATAACGTTGAAACAGCATGGAACAATGTATTAGCAGGTGTATCTGGTGTAGGACCGCTTACAAGACTAAATGCAGATGAATACCCAGCAAAAGTAGCTGCAGAGGTAAAGGACTTCCAAGTTGAAGATTTTATTGATAAAAAAGATGCTCGAAAAATGGATCGTTTCACTCATTATGCAGTAGCAGCAGCAAAGATGGCGGTTGAAGATTCAGGACTTGAGATTAATGACAGCAACTCGCATAATATTGGTGTTTGGATTGGATCGGGTATCGGTGGAATGGAGACGTTTGAAAGTCAGTATGAGACGTTTTTAAGTCGAGGTTATCGAAGAGTTAGTCCGTTCTTCGTACCAATGATGATTCCGGATATGGCAACAGGTCAGGTTTCAATTACACTAGGAGCAAGAGGATTTAACTCTTGTACAGTAACTGCTTGTGCGACGGGTACAAATTCAATTGGTGATGCCTTTAAGGTTATTCAACGAGGTGATGCAGTTGCAATGGTAACTGGTGGAGCGGAGGCACCTATTACAAAAATGTCTGTTGCAGGTTTTTGTGCAAACACAGCACTATCAACGAATCCGGACCCAAGTAAGGCAAGCCGTCCTTTTGATCTAAATCGTGATGGTTTTGTTATTGGAGAAGGAGCAGGAATTGTCGTATTAGAAGAATTGGAACATGCTTTAGCTCGTGGGGCAAAAATCTATGCAGAAATCGTAGGCTATGGAGCAACAGGTGATGCCTACCACATTACTGCACCAGCACCAGGTGGAGAAGGCGGAGCGCGTGCAATGAAAATGGCGATAAATGATGCTGGTTTAAACGTCAATGAAGTGGACTACGTGAACGCACATGGAACAAGTACCGATTACAATGATCGCTTTGAAACATTAGCACTTAAAGAAGTGTTTGGTGAACATGCGTATAAGCTTGCAGTGAGTTCAACAAAGTCTATGACGGGTCACTTGCTTGGAGCAGCAGGGGGAGTTGAAGCGATCTTTAGCGTATTAGCGATTAAAGAAGGCATGATTCCACCAACGATTAACTATGAAACACCAGACCCAGAATGTGATTTAGACTATGTACCAAATGAAGCTAGAAAACAAGAAGTACAAGTAGCGATGAGCAATTCGCTAGGCTTTGGCGGTCATAACGCAACAATTGTTTTTAAAGCATATAAATAAAACGAAACAGAGTGGAGTAATATCCGCTCTGTTTTTTTATGGCTTTAATCAAGTTTTGGTTATTCTCTCATAATATGCTATTACAGTGTAAAAGAAATGGGGGAGTTAGGTGGTAGTTGCACGTACGGATGAATGGCTAGACAAAGAATTTTCGAATCCTGTTGCTATATGTGAAAGATTTTTAAAAGAGTTTAACGAAAGTGAATCAAAGCCTATATATGAATATCTTTCCTCGTTTGGTATGTATCGACCGAACCAAGCAAGCTTTCGAACATATGAGATATTAAAAAAGAAAAAAACATGGGAAACGATTAACAATATTTATGAAAAGTATAGAAAAAAGTGGAATGGACCCCAAGTGAATATCTATATTTTCCCCATTACTCAATCTAACACGTCCTTTTTTAGAGAGCGGAAAACAAGAAAATCGGGGGTTTCTTTTCCAGATAGAATGTTTTTATTTATCGGAGATTATGAGGATGAAAAAGAAATAGAGGCATTATTTGTCCATGAATACCATCATGTGTGCCGGATAAAAAAACAAAACAGGGAACCGTTAGAGTTTACTTTACTAGACTCCATTATTTTAGAAGGCTTAGCAGAATTAGAAGTTGAAAAAAACTGTGGAACAGAATACTTGGCTGATTGGTGTCATTATTATAGTAAGGAAGACATAGAAATGTACATGAAGAAATATATCATGCCAAATCTAAAATTGAAAAAAACAGAGGAACAACATGATCGATTATTATTTGGTTTTGGTGCATACCCCAAACTATTAGGTTATGTATGCGGGTATTACCTTGTTAGAAAGTATCACAAGGAAAATTACTTTTCTACAAAAACTTCATTTACAATTCCAGGAAAATATTTTATTACGAAAGTCGAAGAAGCCTAGTTATATCAAGGGTTTCGAATACACTTTAAAGCCTTAAAGTAGAGGCTTTTTTTGTTTTTTCAATAACTTGAATGTTTTCAATTATTAAAAAAATCTTGCAATTGTCATTTAACTGTAATAATATTTTAATCAAATAGAACAATTAACTGAATAATTAAAAAAACGTAAGAGGTGTCCTATGAGCGTAAATACTCAATTACATAAAGATACACCTTTGCTTGAGGTGAAAAACCTAGAAACTGCATTTTCTATTGATGGTCAATACTATAATGCAGTGGATAATGTGTCATTTTCTGTTAAATCACGGCAAATTGTTGGAATTGTTGGTGAATCAGGTTGTGGTAAATCGGTAATGAGTTTGTCAATTATGAAGCTCCTACCAAAAGGTATCGGTAAAATTAAGTCAGGAAGCATACAATTTGAAGGTGTTCAATTAGAGCAAATGTCAGATAAAGAGATTAATAGTATTCGTGGAAAAGAGATTGCAATGATATTCCAGGAACCTATGACCTCGCTAAATCCGGTATTTTCAATTGGCTTTCAAATTCAAGAAGTGTTATTTAATCATATGAAAATCTCAAAAAAAGAAGCGAGATTAAAGAGTATTGCCTTGTTAAAGAGTGTAGGTATTTCAAGACCAGAGAAAATTATTGATGAGTACCCGCATCAACTCTCTGGAGGTATGAGGCAAAGAGTAATGATAGCGATTGCAATCGCTTGTCAACCTAAGCTGTTGATTGCTGATGAACCGACGACAGCACTTGATGTAACGGTTCAGGCACAAATCTTGGAACTGCTTAAAGAGATTCAAAAAGTGAATGATATGTCAGTCATTTTAATTACTCATGATCTTGGGGTAGTTGCAGAAATGTGCGATGAAGTCATCGTTATGTATGCAGGTAAGGTTGTTGAAAAAACAGATGTCGATACCTTGTTTCACGATCCAAAACATCCATACACAAAGTTGCTAATGGGGGCTATCCCTCGGATGGATGAGGATGTTGAGGTTTTAAGTTCCATTAAAGGGATTGTTCCATCGTTAAAGAACATGCCAAAGGTCGGCTGTAAGTTTGCTGCCCGCTGTCCTCAAGTGATGCCAGAATGTACAAGTATCACACCACTTCTAGCCGAAACAGACGAGGGGCACGAAGTTTCCTGCCTGCTGTATCCAACTAGCCGGCCAAGAGAGGGAGTCTTGCATAATGAATATGGAAGTTAAGGAAACAACATTAAATAAAAAAGATAAGAGAAATAATGATGTTCTTCTCGAGGTGAAAAATCTTAAAACCTACTACCCTATTAAGGGTGGGATCTTTAGAAAAACCGTTGCTGTTGTCAAAGCAGTAGATGATATATCGTTTGAAATTAAAAAAGGAGAAACACTTGGACTTGTTGGTGAATCTGGCTGTGGGAAATCGACAGCTGGTCGTACTATATTGCGCCTATTAGATGCAACAGACGGGCAGATTATTTTCGACGGAGACGATATTACAAATATTCGTGGGGTAACGCTTCGAAAAGTACGAAAAGATTTTCAAATGGTGTTTCAGGATCCATATGCTTCTCTAAACCCAATGATGATGGTCGGAGATTTAATTTCTGAGCCTATTAGAAATTTCACAAATAAAAGCTCTAAGGAGTTAAAACCAGAAGTAATGGAGCTTTTAACAAAGGTAGGATTACCTGAAGATGCCTATTACAAATATCCTCACGAATTTTCAGGGGGACAAAGACAAAGAATTGGTATTGCGAGAGCGCTTGCATTAAAGCCAAAGTTAATAATTGCGGATGAGCCGGTTTCCGCTCTAGATGTTTCCGTTCAATCACAGGTCTTAAATTTGTTAAAAGAACTTCAAGATGAGTTTGATTTAACCTTCTTGTTCATCGCTCATGATTTAAGTGTAGTCAAACATATGAGTGACCGAATCGGAGTAATGTACTTAGGTGGACTAGTTGAAGTTTCGGAGAAAAATAGCTTATATGCAGAGCCGTTGCATCCGTATACACAAGCTTTAATTTCTGCTATTCCTGAGCCAGACCCAAGAAAAAAGAAGGAAAGAATTATTCTGGAAGGCGATGTACCAAGCCCGATTGATCCACCAAAAGGGTGCACCTTTCATCCGCGTTGTGCACATGCAATGCCTGAATGTCAGCAGGTTAAGCCTACTTTAAAGGAGGTGAAGCCTGGGCATAGAGTCGCTTGTCATTTATACAACTAGCAGAAAAAAACTATTTCCGGGGGGAAAACAATGAAAAAGTCAGCATTTTGGCTTGTTTCTGTAATGTTGATCATGTCTCTATTTTTAGCAGCATGTTCAAAGGAAACAGCTAACGAAGAGCCAGCAGAGGGTGATAAGCCAGCTGGAGAAGCAAAAGAAGGCGGTACAGTAACATTTGGTTATACTCAACCATTCAAAGGTGTTTTATCTTATGCATATTACGAAGGAGAAGATGATGTTAATGCTCTTCAATTTATGCATGAAGCTTTAATCAAAACTGGTGATGATTTAACACCACAACCAAACCTTGCTACATGGGAACTTTCTGAAGACCACATGAAATTAACGTTTAAGCTTAAAGAAGGCGTGAAATGGCATGATGGAGAAGAGCTTACTGTAGAAGATATGGAGTATGCTTGGTACTTAATCGCAGATCCAACTTATGAAGGTGCACGTTTTGCTAACGTAGCTATGATTAAGGGTGCTCAAGAATACCATGATGGAACAGCTGAAACGATCGAAGGTATTAAAGTAATTGATGACTACACAATTGAGGTAACTGTTACAGAACCTTCTGTAAACTTACTAGATAATATCTGGGTATATCCAGAACCAAAGCATTACTATGGAGATATTTCTTCTAAAGAACTACCAGATTCTGAGCAAATTCGTAAAAATCCAATTGGGGTAGGACCATTCAAGGTTAAGAACATTGTTGCAGGTGAAATGATTGAATTTGAACGCTTTGATGATTACTGGCAAGGTCCAGCGAAACTAGACGGAGTTGTTTACAAAATCATTGACGGATCATTAGCTCAAGGGTTAATCCAAAACGGTGAAGTAGATGTTATCGAAGCACCGAAGGATCAATGGGCTGCTATTAAAGAGCTTCCAAACGTAAATGCAGTTGAAGCAGATGCAATGTCTTACAGCTATATCGGATTTGACTGGGGTCATTACGACAATGAAAAGGGTGTAGTTGTATCTGATAACCAAAAATTCCAAAACAAAGCTTTACGTCATGCAATGGCTCACGCTATTGATCGTCAAGCATTTATCGATGGTTTTGCAAACGGCTTAGGAAAACCATTAAATACACCATTCCCTTCAGTTTCTTGGGCAAAAATTGATGATTCTGAAATTAATGGTTATGAGTTTGATGTAGAAAAAGCAAAAGAATTACTTGATGAAGCTGGTTACAAAGATGTAGATGGCGATGGTTTCGTTGAAGATCCAGAAGGAAAGCCATTTACTGTGAACTTTGATGCAATGGCTGGTGCTGAAACATCTGAAGCACGTGCTCAATTCATCATCCAATCTTGGCAAGCAATTGGTCTTAATGCAAAGCTTAACGGTGGAGCGTTAAAAGACTTTAACTTATTCTATGACACAATTGAAGCAGATGACCCTTCTGTTGAAACGTTCATGGGTGCATGGGGACTTGCAGCAGATCCAGATCCAGCAGGAATTTGGTTATCTACAGACAAGTGGAACATGTGGAGATGGTACTCTGAAGAGTCTGATGAGTTAATCAAGAAGGGTGTAACATTCCCAGAAGATGAGAGCATGGACATTACTGAGCATCGTCAACAATATTATGATGAGTGGCAAAAACTAGTTAACGAAGAGTTACCAATCATTTTCTTCGAACAACGTGTTGATCCATGGGCAATCAATAAGCGTGTTCAAAACGTAAAGGTTACTCCATTCGGAACAGAAGATTTCCATTTATGGGCTGTAACGGAGTAATGAAAAGTACATTATAGTTTGATAAGGGGAATTGAGCATGCTACAATACACCATTCGTAGACTAATAGGTATGATTCCAATTATTTTCCTTATCTCAGTAGTGGTATTTTCCCTGGCAAAGCTTATGCCAGGGGATGCCCTATCTGGTAAAATCGATCCACTAAATTCAGATCCAGCTTATATAGAAGAAATGCGTGAAAAGATGGGATTAAACGACCCAATTCATGTACAGTACATTCGCTGGATGAGCGGAGTGGTCAAGGGAGATTTTGGTGATTCATTCGTACACAAACGTGAAGTAATGGAATTGGTTGGTGATCGCCTTCCAAACACAATCATTTTAGGATTATCTGCACTTTTAATCACATATTGCTTAGCCTTTCTAATGGGAAGGTTTTCAGGACGATACGCATATAGTATTGGGGATTATCTCATTTCAGGATTTAACTATTTAGCTCTAGCCATTCCGAGCTTTGTTGCAGCATTAGTTGCTATTTATATTTTCTCAATTAATTTAGGTTGGGTACCTGCCACAGGAAGTATCGGCTCAGGTGTGGAACCTGGTACTTTTGAGTATTTTATTAGTAAAGCGAAACATACGATATTGCCGGCTCTAGTGCTAGGATCTCTCGCTACTGCATCCTATACACAATTTTTGCGTAATGATATGATCGAAAGCTCTCGTAAAGATTATGTTCGTACTGCAAGAGCGAAAGGTACGAAAGAATCAACGATTTATAATAAGCATATTTTAAGAAATTCAATTATCCCTATTGTAACCTTATTAGGTTTTGATATTGCCAGTATTTTTGGTGGTGCGATTATTACAGAAACCATCTTTACATATCCGGGAATCGGGTATCTGTTTGTTGAGTCAGTTAATGCTCGCGATTATTCTGTTATGATGGCAATTGCCATGATGTTAACGGTTCTAACATTAATAGGTAATTTAATTGCAGATCTATTGTACGGATTGGTAGATCCACGAATTCGTTTAAGTTAGGGTAGGTGAGAGAATGGAACCAGTTACACAATCAACTACAGCGACTGTTGGGAGGGTGATTAAGCCTCCGAAGAGCCAATCACCATGGGCTCTCGCCCGCCGGAAATTTTTGAAAAATAAAATAGCCATGATTAGTTTGGTATTTTTAATCATTGTTACTGTGTTATCAATCTTTGCTGAGCAGCTGACGATTCCAGTCGAAGAAACAGCAAAAATCAATCTTACGCAGATGAGTAAGGAGCCATCAGCTGAGCACTTTTTTGGAACAGATAAGTCTGGAAGAGATGTGTTTGCTAGAACCTTACATGGTGGACAAACGTCACTATTACTTGCATTTTCTATTACCATTTCAGTAATTTCCATCGGAGCCATCGTTGGTGCAACTGCAGGTTTCTTCGGTGGATGGGTTGATAATGCGTTGATGAGATTTACTGATTTTATGATGAACTTCCCATTCTTACTATTTGTAATCGTATTAAAGTCGATTTTCTTAGAATCTAGCACAGCTACCCTAATTTTTGTTATTTCGGTACTGAGCTGGACAGGCACAGCTCGTCTCGTAAGAAGTAAGGTAATGGCTGAAAAGGAAAATGAGTATATTTTAAGTGCAATTTCAATTGGATGCTCACCTTTTAAAACTATTACAAAGCACTTACTTCCAAACGTTATGTCTACAATAATCGTACAAGCAACATTAACGTTAGCTGTTATGATTGTTGCAGAAACAGGTCTTAGCTTCTTAGGTTTTGGTGTACCGATGAATATACCAAGCTGGGGAAATATGCTTCAGGAAGCACGTAGTCCTGATGTGTTGACTAGTAAATGGTGGATTTGGATTCCGCCTGCAGCAGTGCTAACTGGCACGATTTTATCCATAAATTTCATAGGTGAAGGGTTTAAAGACGCCTTTAACCCTAAATCAAACAGATAAATCTACCAATTCAAACTGGTAGATTTTTTTTGTCTACATAAGTTGTCCCATAGTAACATATGTATGTAGAAAAGAGAGCTGGGGGAAGGGCGATGGAGAGAGTGGGGAAATCTCTATGATTATGAGGATCTTCCTTTTGCTTACTGGTTTTGGACTAGCAGTACTCGGGGGGATAAGTACAGTTGCGTACCTAAACTTATTAACGACAGGATATACGATGATTGACTATCTTGAATTTATTAAGGGTCGTGTAGAGTGCTATCTATTTCTAGTCGGTATGTTAATTATATGGTTAAGTATTTATTTTCCGGGTAAAGAGGAATAAAACATAAATTGGATTAAGATTTCATAAAAGGAATAAATTAACGGTAACCTGCCCATACTGAATGACAAACAGTTTGTGAAGTGAGGGGTTAATTCATGTTGTATCTTCATGATGTTTGGGTAAATTGGTTTGAAGGAGAAGAGAACGGATACAATGTCTGTCACTTTCATGAGTGGCGGAAAGATGACGGAGTCGAACTTCTAGATCAGGTTCCCTTGTTAAAGGTTGAGTCAGTGTTGTTTAACTATATTGAAAATGATCTTTCTGAACTCCCACAGCAGCTATTGGACGATGTTTATCAAAAGGCATATTTACGTAAAAATCACGAGCGTATACAGCTAGAATATTGCTTTGTCGTCACTGATGGTACAGGGATATTAGTAGTGGATACTATCGGCTACAATATACCGATTAGAAAGAGTAGGTTGATTCCAAGGCAAGAGCAGTTAGTTTATGAGATGATCGATAAGCATGACACCATTCCGTATGCATTTAATGATCATTCTTCATTAAAAGAATTTCATATTCTATCACCAGCACCAGAGCTAATGAACGGTTTAACTAGAAAAGAGAGACAACTAAAGCAGTTGTTATTTATGGCCCTAGACCAGCTTCACTCATCAAATAACGCCGCAGAAGTAAGATACTGGTACACAGAGTGGAATCCAGAAAAGTATTCGGAGATTCAAGACCTAACATTTGAAAATGTTTGGCGGGAATTATATGAAAATACAAAGTACGGTTGGTCCTTAAAGCATGAGAACTTTTGTGAAAACTTAATAAAAGGGCAGCCCTTCTTTGAAAAGTTATGGGAGATGGAACATGGTCCAAAAGTAAATTAAAAAGGCTGGATATCCAGCCTTTTTAATTTACTTTCTTTTTCTTCCTAGCCCCATGGCATTTTCCATTTTCTTAACCATTTTACTAGCAACTTGATTTGCTTTAGCTGCTCCTCTATCAAGGATTTCATCCAATTCAGTAGATTCCATTAACTGATGGTATTTTTTCTGAATCGGTTCAAATTCAGTAATGAGCACTTGTGCTAGTTCTGATTTAAAGTCTCCGTATCCTTTACCTTCATACTGATTTTCTAATTCTTCAATCGTTTTTCCAGTTAGGATGGAGTAAATTGATAATAAATTCGAAACCCCTGGTTTATTTTCTTTGTCAAACTTTACTACCCCTTCAGAGTCAGTAACAGCGCTTTTAATTTTCTTTTCTATTTGCTTTGGCTCATCCAATAATGAAATAAATGCTTTTTGATTAGGGTCAGACTTACTCATTTTTTTCGTTGGATCTTGTAAGGACATAATACGAGCGCCAACTTTTGCAATTCGTACCTCTGGAATAGTGAAAATATCATTGTACTTTTTATTAAAGCGCTCCGCTAAATCACGTGTAAGCTCTAAATGCTGTTTCTGATCTTCTCCCACTGGAACAAGGTCCGTGTTGTAAAGCAGAATATCTGCAACCATTAAAGGTGGATAAGTAAGCAATCCAGCAGAAACAGCGTCTTTCCCAGCTGATTTATCTTTAAACTGTGTCATTCTCTCAAGCTCTCCAATATATGATATACATTGGAACATCCAGCCTGCCTGTGCGTGAGCCGGAACTTCAGATTGAATAAATAACGTAACCTTTTCAGGATCTAATCCAACCGCAATGTATAAGGCAGCAAGACTACGAATATTTTTCCTAAGTTGCTGAGCTTCTTGAGGGACCGTAATAGCGTGTTGGTCTACGATACAGAAATAACAGTTATATTCATTTTGAAGCTCAACGAACTGTTTCAATGCTCCGATGTAATTTCCTAGTGTTATCATTCCGCTCGGTTGGATACCAGAGAAGATGGTTTTCATGAAAGTTCCTCCTTTTAAGTGGAAAAAACCACCCCTCCATTCTAATACAAGGAAGGAGTGGCTGATTAATAACCACAAACTTAAAATCACTCATTAATTATGTAATATGATGCTTATTAAAAATTATAAGTAACAATGCTCTTTTAATCAAGAACTACCGCTTATATATAGTAGAAGAAGAGCGCTGCGAGACAAAGAGCTAAATTAATAAAACCTATAAACAATAAGGGAGAATAATTAATAGTAATTATTTGTGATAAGGGTCTCATTTCATCCACGTTTTCTCTTGTTACATCTTTTCCAGCGAATATTAATCGAAAGGATTTGGTTACGACGTCAAAAAATCCTGTGTTCACTGTAAAAATTGCTAAAGATATAAAAAGAAGCAAACTTGTAATATAGAAGCTTTTATTTATATAGCTTAAAAGTGAAATGCTATTACTGAAAAACATTAGAATGAAAATAATTAATTGAGAGCATAATAAAAATGCTAAATTTAGCTTTGTTTTAAGCGTTTTCATTAGGTGATCCTTTCTGAAATTATTATTTCGGTAAAGTATTAATACAAAAAACTATCTGGTCGGGTTAGATATTCTATTTCTAATAAATGCTAATTATATCATAGTATATCTAAAGTCGATGTTAACAATTATAACAATAGTGTAAAATTTTTTTGAAAAAACATGTACAAACCGTAAATTAAATGTATAATAACTAATGTACAACTTTTCAGAAAAAACAATCTAAGGAGGTCTATCAGTGAAAAAGTCAAAATTTTCATTGCTTTTAGTCCTAACACTAGTACTTAGCATGTTTTTAGCTGCATGTTCTGGTGGCAATAAAGAGGACGAAGCAACACCTGATAATGATTCAGACGCAACAGGCGCTGAATTAGCTGAAAACCAAGAAATTACAGTATTGGAATCTGCTGAGATTCCATCAATGGACTCTGTACTTGCTGAGGACACTGTAGGTTTCACAATGATCAACAACGTTAACGAAGGATTATACCGCCTAGACCAGGAACAAAATCCAATTCCTGCATTATCTGACGGTGAACCAACTGTTAGCGAAGACGGTACTGTTTACACATTCAAACTTAGAGAAGCTAAATGGTCTAATGGTGATGCTGTAACAGCTAACGACTTCGTATATGCATGGCAACGTGCACTTTTACCTGATTCTGCTTCATTCTACGGTCCTTACATAATGACTGGAGTAATTAAAAACGCAGATAAAGTAAAAGCTGGAGAAGTTGACCCAAGCGAGCTTGGCGTTAAAGCTTTAAGTGATACTGAATTAGAAGTTACACTTGAAAAGCCAGTTCCTTACTTTACAGCTTTAATGGCATTCCCTACTTTCTATCCACAAAACCAAAAGTTTGTTGAAGAAAAAGGCGCTGACTTTGCAAAGAATGCTGAAAACCTAATCTTTAACGGTCCTTTCAAAATGACTAGTTGGGATGGGGTTGCTGCTACTGAGTGGACTCTTGAAAAGAACGAAGAGTACTGGGATGCAGAAAACGTTACTTTAACAAAAATCAACTATAATACATCTAAAGATCCACAAGCGGCTGCTAATGCTTTCGAAGCAGGACAAGCTGATGTAACACCAAAATTATCAACACCTGCGGTTATCTCACAATATGAGGGAGATTCTCGTCTTGTAACATGGTTAGAGCCAACTGAATTCTGGTTAAAGTTTAACCAAGAAAATGAAGCTTTAGCTAACAAAAACATTCGTTTTGCTCTTTCTTTAGCGTTTGATAAAGATGCTTTAGTAAACGATATTCTTCAAAATGGTTCTTTAGCTGCTAACTACGCAGTTCCTGCTGAGTTTGTTAAGCACCCAGAAACTGGTGAAGACTTCCGTGAAGCAAACGGAGATTTAAATGCATTTGATGCAGAAAAAGCAAAAGAATATTGGGAAAAAGGTCTAGCTGAACTAGGCGTAGAAAGTCTTGAATTGAACTTCCTTGGTGGAGACACTGAGACTTCAAAAACAGTTGATGCTTTCCTTAAGGATCAACTACAAAATAACCTTCCTGGTTTAACTATTAACCTTGAAAGTGTTCCATTCTCTGTACGTCTTGACCGTGAAGATACTCAAAACTATGATATCCTTCATGCTGGTTGGGGCCCTGACTATCCAGATCCAATGACATACTCTGATCTTTGGTTAACTGGTGGCGGACACAACAAAATGTCTTACTCTAACGCTAAATATGATGAGCTAGTAAAATCTGCTCAAACTGAATTAGCTGATAAGCCTGCAGAGCGTTTCGAAGCTCTACAAGAAGCTGAGAAGGTATTATTTGAGGATGCAGCTCTTGCTGGAACATACCAACGTGCTTCAAACATCTTAGTAAACGAAAAACTTGAAGGCTTTACTTACCATATCTTTGGACCAGAGTATAGCTGGAAGTTTGCTAAACTAAATAAATAATTTACCATATAATTAATATGGTGAAATGATGTACAATGAAATAGGAGAGAGAGTATATTCGCTTAAATATACTCTCTTTTTCCCTGTAATCGAATTGTCGAAAGATGGGGAAAATTCAAAATAAGTAGGAGGTGCACAGATGATTAAATATATTGGCCAAAGGGTCATTTATATGATAATTACTCTATTTCTAATTGCCTCAATGACGTTTTTCTTAATGAAGCTTGTTCCAGGAACACCATTTAAAAACCAAGCAAAAATGTCAGATGAGCAACTTGAGATGATGCTTGAATATTATAAGCTTGATGAACCAGTTCCCGTTCAGTATGTGGCGTATATGACAAACTTAGTTAAGGGTGACTTAGGTACTTCTTATCAGTTTGCCAATACACCAGTATCAGAATTATTAGGTGCAAGGATTGGTGCCTCTGCTTTATTAGGCTTTCAAGCACTATTAGTAGGTACGATTGTAGGTATTATTCTTGGGGTATTAGGAGCTCTAAGGCAAAATACGTGGGTAGATTATGGAACGACCTTTATAGCTGTTATTGGTAAATCCATTCCTTCATTTGTTTTTGCTGGATTGCTTCAATATTATATAGGTGTAAAATTAGGTTGGTTCCCTGTTGCGTTCTGGAAAGGCCCTGAATACACCGTTATGCCAACGATTGCACTCTCAATGTTCCCAATTGCCATTGCAGCTCGTTTTATGAGAACTGAAATGGTAGAAGTATTAGGTTCAGATTATATTACTTTAGCAAGAGCAAAAGGTGCAAACTACTTTGAAATTGCATTTAAGCATGCGTTAAGAAATGCTTTAATTCCAGTTATTACTGTATTAGGTCCGCTTGCTGTAAGCTTAATGACTGGTTCCCTTGTTATTGAAAAGATTTTCTCTGTTCCAGGACTAGGAGAGCAGTTTGTAAAATCTGTTCAGGTGAATGACTATTCGGTCATAATGGCGACAACTTTGTTATTTGCGTTCCTATTTATTGTTGTTATTTTAGTGGTTGATATTCTTTATGGATTGATTGATCCAAGAATTCGTTTAGCGGGAGGGAAGAAATAATGGCACAATTTGATGAGAAAATCAGCAAAGACCAATTTGAGCCCGCTATTATTGACGCATCAACAAGTGAGCGCATTTCTAAACCAAGTCTAAACTATTGGCAGGATGCGTGGTTACGAGTTAGAAAAAACAAAGGTGCGATTGTAAGTTTAGTAGTGATCGGAATTTTAATTATTATGGCTTTAATTGGGCCATCATTAAGTAAATTTGAGTTTGATAAGCAAAACACGAAACATGCAAACTTACCACCTCGTATTGAGGCATTAGAAAATATATCTTGGTTACCATTTGATGGAACAAGAACATTAAAAAATGGCAATGTGGTAAATCCATATGAGCAAAAGCAAATTGAAGAGTACTACTGGTTTGGTACGGATGCTCTTGGAAGAGACCAATTTTCACGTGTTTGGAAAGGGATGCAAATCTCTCTATATATTGCATTTCTAGCAGCTTTTATTGATATGGTTATCGGTGTTGCCTTCGGTGCTATTTCTGGTTACTTTGGTGGACGTATTGATAATATTATGCAAAGAATCATTGAAGTACTTTCGGGAATTCCAAATCTAGTAATTGTTATTTTAATGATTATTGTTTTGAAGCCGGGGATTATATCAATTACAGTAGCATTGACAATTACCGGTTGGGTGAGTATGGCGCGTGTCGTTCGTGCCCAAGTACTAAAATTAAAAAACCAAGAATTTGTTTTAGCGTCTCGCACACTTGGTGCTAGCCATGCGAATATTATCTTTAAACATTTAATTCCTAATCTCGCAGGTGTTATCATTATTAACACAATGTTTACGATCCCTAACGCAATATTCTTTGAAGCCTTCTTGAGCTTTATCGGTTTAGGTCTTCAAGAGCCATTAGCATCATTAGGAACACTTATTGATGAAGGATTTAAATCAATGATTGCCTTCCCATATCAAATGCTAGTTCCAGCAATTATTATTTCTGTCATTATGATTGCATTTAATATGATTGCAGATGGTCTTCGTGACGCGTTAGATCCTAAAATGAGAGACTAAGGCAGGTGAAATAAGATGTCAAAAATATTAGAAGTAAATAACTTAAATATATCTTTCCATACGTTTGCTGGTGAAGTAAAAGCGATTCGTGGAGCGAACTTTCATCTTAATAAAGGTGAAACTCTTGCCATCGTTGGGGAATCTGGTTCAGGGAAGTCTGTAACAACAAAGGCTATTATGCGTCTTTTACCTGAGAGTAACTCTGAGATTAAAGAGGGCGAAATCCTATTTGATGGAAAAGATTTAACAAAATTATCGGACAAGCAAATGCAAACGATTCGTGGTAAGGAAATCTCAATGATTTTTCAGGATCCAATGACTTCTTTAAATCCAACAATGACTGTTGGTAAGCAAATCATGGAACCAATTATTAAACACCAAAATATGAGTAAATCTGCTGCTAAGCAACGTGCGATTGAGCTTTTAAAGCTTGTTGGAATTCCAATGGCTGAGGAACGCTTCAAACAATATCCTCATCAATTCTCTGGTGGGATGAGACAAAGGGTTGTAATTGCGATCGCTTTAGCATGTAATCCCAAAGTATTGATTGCTGACGAACCAACAACTGCTTTAGATGTAACGATTCAAGCACAAATTTTGGAACTAATGAAAGATCTGCAGAAAAAGATTGATACTTCTATAATCTTTATTACGCATGACTTAGGTGTGGTTGCCAATGTAGCAGACCGAGTAGCGGTTATGTACGGTGGGAAAATTATTGAGATCGGTACTGTAGATGAAATTTTCTACAATCCGCAACACCCGTATACATGGGGGCTAATTAGCTCGATGCCAGATTTGGATACAGCTGAAGCTGAGCTTTATGCTATTCCAGGATCACCACCAGACCTACTTAACCCGCCAAAGGGAGATGCGTTTGCACCGCGTAACGAATATGCGATGAAAATTGATTTAGAACAAGAACCTCCAATGTTTAAAGTTTCGGATACTCATTATGCAGCAACATGGCTTCTTCATCCGGATGCTCCAAAGGTAGAGCCACCAGCAGCTGTTATGAAGAGAAGAGAAATGTATCCAGGTTACAATAATAAATAAGGAGGTAAATCAATGGAAACTAGAAAGAAATTGCTTGAAATTAAAAATTTAAAGCAATACTTTAATGTTGGTAAGCCAAACGAAGTAAAAGCAGTCGATGGAATTAGTTTCGATATATATGAGGGTGAAACATTAGGCCTCGTAGGAGAGTCAGGATGTGGGAAATCTACAACTGGTCGAACAATTATTCGACTTTATGATGCTACAGACGGAGAGGTTTTATACGATGGGGTTAATGTACATGGGAAAAAATCTAAGGAAGAGTTAAAGGCATTTAATCATAAAATGCAAATGATCTTCCAGGATCCATACGCTTCATTAAATCCAAGAATGAAAGTTTCTGATGTAATTGCTGAAGGGATCGACATCCATGGTCTAGCAAAAACGAAAGAAGATCGAATGAACAAAGTGTATGAACTATTAGAAACGGTTGGATTAAACAAAGAGCATGCGAACCGTTATCCACATGAATTCTCAGGTGGTCAAAGACAACGTATTGGTATAGCTCGTGCTCTAGCAGTTGATCCAGACTTCATCATTGCTGACGAACCTATCTCAGCTCTTGACGTGTCAATTCAAGCACAAGTTGTTAACTTGATGAAAAAGCTACAAAAGGAAAAAGGGTTAACTTACTTGTTTATTGCGCATGACCTTTCAATGGTGAAGTATATCAGTGACCGAATTGGAGTTATGTACTTTGGAAAGCTTGTTGAACTAGCTCCAGCAGATGAATTATATAATAATCCGAAGCACCCATACACTCGATCTTTGCTTTCTGCAATTCCACTTCCAGATCCTATATCAGAGCGTTCAAGAAAACGCAAAACTTATGATCCCAAAATGCATAATTACCAAGCGGATGAATCCGTTGAATTACGTGAAGTATCACCAGGACATTTCGTTCTATGTTCTGAGAAGGAATTCGCACAATACATGAAATAATAAAAACGATCTCGAAGACGAGATCGTTTTTCATTTGAAGAAAGATACGCTATACGTTATCATAAGTAAAAAGTGAAGCGCTTACGATACGTGATAAAGAAATAAAAATATTATTTTCTTTTTCCGCCAACTTGTTTCCAGCCGGTTTGAAATTTTGCTGATTGGTCTACAAATTCTGTTTTTTGTTTACCACCAAACAACTTCTCTCCAATTCCATTTGTAACGACTCCTAAAACAGCGGTGATTCCAATAATTAATAAGGCAACAATGGTAAGGTCGGTAATATAATTAACCATAATAAACCTCCTTTATGAATAACTGGCGTAAGCGCGATTATGTAATTCCCACTACTTTCTATTCTAAAGAATTATCCTTAGTATGAAAAGAGTAATATTAACAAAAAATTGTATCGTAAGAAATCTTTCTATATTCAAATATAGTTCATAAACGATAAATCCATTAAAAGGAGTATTATATGCACTGGTATGAAAAATTAAATCAATATTTTCCAATTGAAGAAATGAAGTCAAAGGAACATATGGAAACCCTTCTAAAAGAGAAATCGTCTATATATCACAAAGACGAAGGAAATTATCACGTGTTAATGTATGCGGAATTTGACCAGTTTATATTTATTGATTATTTATATGTTTCTGGTGAAGCGAGAGGGAAGGGGTTAGGACATCAACTTTTAGAAAAGCTGAAACAGAAGGAAAAACCAATCATTTTAGAAGTTGAACCAATTAACTATAAAGATAGTGATACAGAACAGAGATTACGTTTTTATAAACGTGAAGGTTTTGAGCATGCAAGCAAAATTGGATATGAAAGAAGATCGTTAGCAACAAATGAAGTGAATACTATGGAAATTCTTTATTGGTCACCTGGACATGAAAGCGAAGAGGCGATATTTGAAGGTATGAAACAAGCATATAAATTGATTCACACATATAAGGATATCGAGTTTTATGGAGAGTCATATGAACCAGTAGAAGAGGTATTAAGTTTTGACCAAAAACATGAGACAACGGACCTATTAAAAGATATTTAACGAATTTTGGACAGTTGCCACTGTGAGGTGACTGTTTTTCATTTTCATTAGCTAAATGAGAATTAATATTAAGGTTTACTCCAACTAAAATCTGGGTAAATAAAGTAGAAACATAAAAATATTCGAGTTTTTTTAAAAAAAGAAAGAAAAAAATGAAACTTTTCTCTCACCTAGTACGTATATAGACTATCTAGCCAATAAATTTATTGTATTATTGTAATTTAAAACTTTCGAAAAAAGGATACCTTTTTACTCAGATTTGATGTATAATAATTAATATAAATTACTAATTTAAAGTAATTTTAAATAATAATACGTCAAATGACCAAAATATCTCCCAACATAGATTTTATAAGTTAAATTTAAAGGAGTGTGAGTTAGTTAATGGTAACATTATACACTTCACCAAGTTGTACATCATGCCGTAAAGCGAAAATTTGGCTAGAAGAACACGATATTCCTTATACAGAGAGAAATATTTTTTCTGAACCATTATCTATTGATGAAATCAAAGAGATTCTTCGTATGACTGAAGATGGAACAGATGAAATTATTTCAACTAGATCAAAAACGTTTCAAAAGCTAGATGTTAATTTAGAGACTATGCCTCTTCAGGATTTATTCGAGTTAATCAAAGATAACCCTGGTTTACTGCGTAGACCAATCATCATTGATGAGAAGAGACTTCAAGTCGGGTATAATGAGGATGAAATCCGTCGCTTCCTACCAAGAAGAGTCCGAACGTTTCAATTGCGTGAAGCTCAACGCCTGGTTAATTAAATGATTGAAACCTTCGAATAGAATCGAAGGTTTTTTATCTATTATTGGTTTAAAAATAGCTATAATAGATAATTATGTAGGAAGAAAAGTATTAAATATGGGTGTTAGTTGGTTTTTTGAAAAGTGTAACATTTTATTTCCCTTTATTGTATTTTTGTCATAAAATATAAATACGAGGCAACAATACGGTTAACACATGCCTCAGGAAATACTAAAGACTAGATCGTTTTTCTGCATGAGGGTAAGTCCCTTCCAAAAATGCAAGAAGGGAGAGGTTAGTGTTGGAAATCGAACGTATTAACGATAATACAGTCAAGTTTTATATTTCATACGGGGATATTGAAGAAAGAGGATTTGACCGTGATGAAATCTGGTATAATCGTGAAAAAAGTGAAGAGCTTTTTTGGGAAATGATGGATGAGGTTCATCAAGAGGAAGAATTTATGATTGAAGGCCCTCTTTGGATCCAGGTCCAGGCTCTTGACAAAGGTCTTGAAGTTCTCGTAACAAAAGCACAAATATCAAAAGATGGGCAGAAGTTCGAACTTCCTATCACAGATGAAAGGCTGAAAGATATTCCTGTAGATGAAAGAATTGAGGAATTGCTTGATCAGCATTTTAATACAAAAGCAGACGATGAAGATGATGATTCATACGAAGATACACTAGAGTTTCTAATTGCTTTTAAAGACTTTGAAGACTTAATATCACTCTCAAATCGAAATATTTTAGAAGACTTATCAACAAAACTATATTCCTTCGAAGGTAAATATTATTTATATGTTGATTTTCCTGAAGAGGAGTATGATGAAGAGGATATCGATAATAGCTTAAGTTTATTATTAGAATATGGACATGAAACAGCGATCACCATTCATCGTGTAGAAGAGTATGGAAAACTAATTATGTCTGAGAATGTTTTCTCTGAAATAAGAAGACACTTTAAATAATTATCCGATTTCAATAAATGAAATCGGTTTTTTACTTTTCGGACAAAGAGTTTATCCTCTTACTTTTGAGGGAAAAGTAAGGCAATGTTTTAGAGGGGGTAGCTATGAAAAATTTCGTTAGAATTCTTTTATTTGTTGCTGTTTTAGCTATTCTTTATTTTCTTCTCCAAGGAAAAGTGTATGAAGGATTATTCCGATATATTAGTATTCTAACTACATTATCGGTTATTTTTATTGGAGCAGTAATCTTTTTAGAAAATAGACATCCTACACAGACATTAACATGGTTAATCGTACTTGGTAGTTTTCCATTAGTAGGTTTCTTTTTTTATTTGCTGTTTGGAAGGAACCATAGAAAGGAAAGAATGTTTCGTCGTAAATTTTTCCTTGACCAACAAAATTACTTGAAATACGAACGTGGAAGAGACCCTATTAGTGAAGAAAAGATAAAAGTACTGGGGGAAGATCAGCAAAGGTTATTCCATTTGGCCCACCGTATAGGCCATAGTCCGATATCATTTGCCACATCTACTAAGGTGTTATCAAATGGCGATTCCACCTTTTATGAAATTTTGGAAGAGCTTAAAAAGGCTATGCATCATATCCATTTGGAATATTATATCGTTCGCCACGATGAGATTGGCCAACAAATAAAAAAAATCTTGATACATAAGGTGAAAGAAGGTGTGAAAGTTCGCTTTCTATATGACGCTGTGGGATCGTGGAAGCTGCCGAGCGTATACATAGAAGAGCTTAAAGAAGCTGGAGTGGAGGTCGTTCCATTTGGTCCGGTTCGTATCCCTTTCTTAAATAGTAAATTTAACTTCAGAAACCATCGTAAAATTATTGTCATAGACGGGAATATTGGGTTTGTTGGAGGATTAAATATTGGTGATGAATATTTAGGTCGTAATGATACCTTTGGATTTTGGAGAGATACACACTTACTTGTAAAAGGAGAAGCGGTAAGAACGCTACAGTTAATTTTCCTTCAAGATTGGTACTATATGACGAACCAAAGCTTTCTTAATTCTGAATACCTTTCACCTGTTCTTGAGGAAAACATTCATGGTGGCGTTCAGTTAATTGCTGGTGGTCCAGATAATGAACATAGTGTGATTAAGACGATTTTTTTTGCTATGATTACCTCTGCTAAGGAATCTGTTTGGATTGCTTCTCCCTATTTCATTCCAGATGAAGATATTTTCTCAGCAATAAAAGTAGCTGCATTGAGTGGTATTGATGTACGTATTCTTGTGCCTTATAAACCGGATAAACGGATTGTATTTCATGCTTCCCGTTCCTATTTTCCAGAGCTTTTGGAGGCTGGTGTCAAAGTGTACGAATACGAAAAAGGATTTATGCATAGTAAAATATTAATTATCGATAAGAAGATTGCTTCTATAGGTACATCGAATATGGATATGAGAAGTTTTCATTTAAACTTTGAAGTAAATGCCTTTTTATATGGTACAAGAAGTGTTGAAATGTTAGTCCATGAATATGAAAGTGATATTACTTTTTCTAGGCAGATTAATCTTGCTCAATTTACAAAGCGTCATTTTGGATTAAAGCTGTTAGAATCTACATCGAGGCTATTATCTCCACTTTTATAAAAAATCTCCTAGCCGAAAACAGCTAGGAGATTTTTTATGGAGGAATTAACGAGTAAGGAAGAGAATTAATTAATCAGAAAGGAGATGATTCATTGTTAACGGCTAAAAATCAATATGGAGAGATCGTTTATATTGGTGAGTTGATAAAGAGGGAGGGAGTACATCGATTAAGGGAAAACCATTATTTTTGTCCAGTATGTAAGGGAAAAGTAATTGTTAAGCTTGGTGTTCAGCGAATCAGTCACTTTGCTCATGTTCAATTGTCATCTATATGTGTTGAATACGAAAGAGAATCTGCGTATCATATGCAAGCAAAAATGCAGCTCTTTGAATGGCTTGAAACAGAATGTTCAAAACCTGAATTGGAAGTATTTCTACCTGAGATCATGCAAAGACCAGATCTTATGTTTACGTTCCTAGGAAAAACATACTGTGTTGAATATCAATGTTCCCCGATATCTGAGGAGATTTTTGAAAAGCGGACAAATGGGTACTTATCGAGTGGTTTGACACCTTTATGGATACTAGGTGCAAATAGAGTTCATAGGAAACAAACCAATCTAATTACTCTTCCAAAATTGCAATCCTTGTTTATTAAAAGAAATAATATAGGAGCCTGGTATTTACCATCATATTGTCCTAGTCTAAAGAGCTTTATTTCGATAACGAATTTGCACCCGCTTTCTCCACATACGATGCAATGTGACTACGATGTAACTCCTCAATCTCAACTACACTTACCTCAATGGTTAAACCCAATTTTTCAGAATACCTTTTATGTTTCTAACTGGCGTAAAGGAATTCAACATGTAAAAGACAATATTATTCATTTTCACACACATAAGCTCTTCCTGCAGGAGCTATATAGAAATCAAATTCACCTCTATCTCCTCCCGCCCTATGTTGGCGTACCACTAAGAGATAATCTATTATTCGAAACCTCCCCAATCATTTGGCAAATGTATGTTTTATTAGATAATTTATTTTCGAAAGAGGTAGGGATCATCCTTACAAAAGAGGATGTGTATAAACAATTAATCAAGCGTATAGATAGGAACCATATTAAAGTTAGAAACCATCTAAAGCCAAGTGTGGATCAACTATTGGTATTAATTCGAGAGTATTTTTATCTACTGATAAAGTGCCAAGTCCTTAATGAAATCAAGCCTAATGTATATAGGTATGAGAACCTAATGTCTTTTCCGAGTACTATTAGTGAAGCTAGTAAATTTGAAGAACAATTTTATAAGAATCTTACTAATGAAAAGATTGTTTGGTATTAATGAACTCGCCGATGTTAACATACACTAGGGTGTAGTGGATTTTTCCTAGATTGAAGCAGGATTTTATTTATTGGTGGCGAATACCAAAAATAGAAGTGAGTAGATTGGAGGAATAAACATGGCAAATGAGACGGCAGTAAAGAAACTTCCCACTAGAAGTGAAATACCATTGGAGGACACGTGGAAA
This sequence comes from Bacillus sp. Y1, assembly GCF_003586445.1. NCBI lineage: Bacteria > Bacillati > Bacillota > Bacilli > Caryophanales > Bacillaceae > Bacillus > Bacillus sp. Y1. The sequence continues at coordinate 1,355,791 of NZ_CP030028.1, forward strand.
CTAGAGGATATTTTCCTAACAGATCAACAATGGGAAAGTGAATTTCAAGAAGTTAAACAGTTAATTCCTTCTATGTCAAGCTATCAAGGAAAGCTTGGGGAAAGTGCGGATTCTCTTTTTCAGGCTTTACAAGCACAGGATCAGTTGCTAGAAAGGATTGGTAAGCTGTATACATATGCTCATATGCGTTATGATCAGGATACCACCAATTCCTTTTATCAAGGTTTAGACGACCGCATCAAAAATCTCTACACTCAGGCAGCAAGTACACTTGCTTATATTGTTCCAGAAATATTGTCTATCGACGAAGAAAAAGTAAAAAAATTTCTAAACGAAAAAGAAGAGTTAAAGCTTTATGAGCATTCTTTAGATGAGTTAAACTTGCAAAGGCCGCATGTATTATCTGCAGAACAGGAGGCCCTTCTAGCAGAGGCATCAGAAGTGATGAGTGCCTCAAGTAATACATTTGGTATGTTGAACAATGCGGATATTCAATTTCCAAGTATTAAAGATGAAAATGGAAATGAAGTGGACGTAACTCATGGTCGCTATATTCGTTTCCTCGAAAGCGCGGACCAGAGAGTAAGAAAGGATGCTTTTCAAGCGGTTTATGATACGTATGGAAAGTTTAAAAATACTTTTGCTAGTACATTAAGTGGTCAAGTTAAAAAGGATAACTTTAATGCAAGAGTACGCAAATATAGCTCAGCAAGACATGCAGCTCTAGCGGCTGATAATATTCCAGAATCTGTGTATGAAAACTTAGTTAATACGGTCAATAAAAACTTACATTTGCTTCACCGCTATGTGAAACTTCGGAAAAAGGTATTGAAACTTGATAAAATTCATATTTATGATCTTTACACGCCGCTTGTAAAGGATGTAAAGATGGAAATTCCTTATGAAAAAGCGAAAGATCTTATTCTTAAAGGTTTAGCGCCTCTTGGTGAGGATTATCTAAATGTATTAAAAGAAGGTTTTACCAACCGTTGGGTAGACATTCACGAAAATAAAGGGAAAAGAAGTGGAGCCTATTCCTCTGGTTCGTATGGAACGAATCCTTATATCCTTATGAACTGGCAGGATAATGTTAATAACTTGTTTACTCTTGCACATGAGTTTGGTCATTCGGTACACAGCTACTATACTAGAAAAGAACAACCATATGCATACGGCAGTTACTCTATTTTCGTAGCAGAGGTTGCATCTACATGTAATGAGGCGCTACTGAATGATTATTTATTAAAGACGATTGATGATGAACAGAAACGTCTGTACTTGCTTAACCACTTTCTAGAAGGATTTAGAGGTACAGTGTTCCGCCAAACGATGTTCGCAGAATATGAGCATTTAATTCATAAAAAAGCACAAGATAATGAAGCGCTAACTGCGGAACTTCTTACAAAAGAGTACTATGAACTGAACAAAAAGTACTTCGGTGAAGAAGATATCGAAATTGACGAAGAAATTGGCTTAGAATGGTCTCGGATTCCACATTTCTATTACAATTACTATGTGTATCAGTACGCAACGGGGTACAGTGCTGCGACAGCATTGTCCAAACAGATTTTAACAGAAGGTCAACCTGCAGTTGAGCGTTATCTAGACTTTTTAAAGTCAGGTAGTTCAGATTATCCGATTGAAGTTCTGAAAAAGGCTGGAGTTGATATGACGAGTTCTAAGCCAATTGAGGAAGCATGCAAGGTATTTGAAGAGAAGTTAAATGAAATGGAAGCATTATTATCATAAAAACGAAGTCCCTTCCGACCAATCGGGAGGGACTTTTATAAACCTTTAAATCTTTTTCGTTCATTAAAAAAAAGAACTAGGGACAATAAGGAAAGAAATAATAGGGGGGCTGTAATGATCAGAGGGAAAATATTTAATAAGCCAAAAAGATTTAGTATAAAAGAAATAATAATAAATAATACGATCAGCCATAAGCCGATGGTTCGTGCCACAAAAAATCACTCCTTTTCCTTCTCTTTAGATATATTCGTTTGTCCCAGTAATCATTCATAGATTATGACAATATTGTGAAATAGCGAGCACAATTATTGTCGAATAATCTAATTCATGATATATTATTGATGTGAAGTTGATCACAAGCAAACATATACCCCTTTGTTTGACCGTGAAAAATTTCTCCCATCCCCTTTGTTCGTATTTAAATAGAGAAAAGGCCATTTACAAACAGACAGGTTTGTATGGCCTTTTCTTTTTTTACATAGTCTTAGCGCTATTCAATATAGCGCCAAAACATACCATATTTAGCTGGAACTTGTTCAACAATTTGTTTTAATTGTAGCTTTTTCATTTCTCTTTCGGCTTCATTTATTGACATATTATAAACAACCGAGATTTCCTTTGTTGCCACGAGTTTAAAGCATTTGAGAAAGCTCTCTAAATTAGGAGGGGTACTTTTCTCGGGCTTCATTGGTAACATTTCTTCAAGTATTTGCTCATATACCTCATATGGATAATATCCGGTAATCTTGATTCCTTCGTCTTCAATATTCTCATTAAAGAAAACCAAGGTTGGTATTTCGTCCACTTCCATTTCAGAGGTGATTTTTAAGTCACATTGAAACGCTTTACCAGCTGATTCCGAATGAATATCAAGAACAAATTCATCCACGTCTAATCCGGTGGAACTAGCCATTTCCTTTAATACCTCAAAGCTTGAGATGTTTTGTTTTTCTAGAAAAATACCCTCCTGTAATTTTCTTAGAAAGCGAATCCCGGCTTTTCTTCCTTGCAATTCAGCCGCTTTAATAGCTATAGAGGCTAAATGAGGAGACGAAATAGGGTTGTCAAACCAAAGACTTCCATCACAAGACATGCCTGTTCGGCTTGCAGTTTTTTCCCATAAGTCTGCAATGTTTTCATATTTTTGCTTTTTGCTCATATTTAATGATGCAAGGCGACCGCTTAAAATATATTTAATTGAAAAGAAACGACCGTATTCAATTTGTAGCTTCTTTATAATTGGCTCAAGTGCCCAGCATTCTGGACATAGAGGATCAATAAACATATAAATTTCAAGCGGCTTCTTCTCATTTCCATGGCAATAGTAGGAGGGAGTCGTTGGCAATGTTTCTCGATTCCTCACGTTCTCTCACCTTTCATCTCTTCATTTTCATCTGTATTTATCATATGCTGAGCTGTTAGCACAAGTCTCGCATAAAATTCATCTCGGATAGGACCGGTAAGGCCAACCTCATCCATAGCTTCGCGCATACATCCGAGCCATGCTTTTGCTCTAGTCTCTGTTATTTCAAATGGTAAATGTCGAGCTCGCATCATCGGGTGCCCATGCTCATTCGTGTAAAGAGTGGGTCCACCTAGATATTGAGTCAAAAACTGCTTTTGTTTTCTCGCTGTTTCCGTTAAATCATTCGGAAATATGGGAGTCAGATCTGGATGTTGCCCAACTCGATGATAAAAGGCATCAACTAGTCGATGCAATGTTTCTTCACCGATCAAATCAAAAGGTGTAAGCATGTTTCCGACCATATTAAAAACTCCTTTAAACATATCTTTTTTCGTTTGTTAATTAGTTTGCAATCGAGCTTCGGCGGCTAGTCCCTCGGGGTCATAAGCCAAAGCCTTACAGAGGTCAGGACCTCTTTCAGTCTTTCTCTTATGCCTGTCGGGCCTAACCAAGCCGCCTACGCATCTATCCAATTGATAGTACTATTTTATCAGTGCGGAGTTTATATCACAAACAATGTGCATTAGGAGGTTATTTCCTATCGGCTTTTACGCATAAAAATACCGTCTGTTTGGTAACAGACGGTGTATTTTATGCTAGCAGGTTACTTGTAACCTTTCTAACATAATTTTGAGTTTCTTTAAATGGAGGAATTCCTCCATACTTGTCCACATTTCCAGGTCCAGCATTGTATGCTGCTAAGGCTAATGTTGTATTGCCGTTATATTTATCTAGCATTTGCCGTAGGTATTTGCTGCCACCAAAAATATTATCTCTTGGATCGAATACATTAGTCACTCCAAGTCCTCTTGCGGTAGCCGGCATAAGTTGCATTAAACCAGAGGCTCCTGCACCACTAACTGCATTGGGGTTGAAGTTAGATTCTTGTTTAATGACTGATTTAATTAAATTTACAGGTAAGTTGTATTTAGCTGCTGCCTCTTGAATAATTGAATCAAATTCAGTTGAACTTCCAGCACTAGAAATTTTCGTCATATTGATGGGTGGTAAAGAAGGTGTTTGATTTAAAAGGGTGGCAGTTGTAGATACACTCGTTTGTCCACTTAACTGGGAAAGAGAGTCGCCTTCCTCTAACAGCATCTCATTCATTAGGTCTTGAAATATATTTCCGGATGATGAATTAGATGAAGAATTGAAATTTTGTAATGCCTGTAGTTGAAGCATAATTTTTAGTTTATCTATATTCATGTGACACCTCAATGAAGTGAGTATTTTTGTTTGTAAAAACGTTTGATTTTATTTTCGGTAACTCGAATGGGAATTTGAAAGGATTGGAGAAGTTGTTTGAAAGCTAATTCGCCCTCTACTGGATCCTCGACCTCATATTCTAGCTCATAATCTTCTTTTAATAAATATAAACTATGGTCTAGAACTAATAAACCACCTTTATATTGTAACTCACACCGTTTTGTCGTTAAAGAACCAAAATATTGAAGCTTATTGATAGGAAAATCGCTTTTTTCTAATTGTTCCCTCACGATTCCGCTTGGAAGAGCTGCACCTTGTAACATCGCCAAGGCTACGTCCTTTGTTAATTCTTGATTTGTTTCAAGAAGGCCAACCACTAAGGGCTGTTTTAATGTAAGCTCAAATCGCCCTTCCTTTTCACGAATTCGTAAGGCACTGCCTAATTCTTTTAGATGAAATTTCCCTGTGTCAAAATAATGGTTAATTTGCGTATCAATCATAGTTTCATTTATCGAAAATTCGGTTATCAAATGAAGGTATTCCTCTTTCGTGAGCATGTTTTTAAATTCAATTTCGATATGTTGGCTCAAGATTGTTCTTCCTTTCTCTACTCATGCTACGTTTAATTATCGGTTGTTACGTGTTCAATTTCAATATCTGATTGCATGTGAAGTGGATAATTCAGCCACTTATGATAAAATAGGGGAAGTGTGGAGGTATTAAAAATGAGAGAAAAAATTTATGTGGAAAAAGCAATCAAAACTGAAAAAAATGAAGTGATATTAGTAGTAAACAATGATTATTCGATAAAAGAGCTGAGTGCAACAGGTCAAGTACTTGTTGATTCAAATGAATTGGCTTTTGTATACATTGTTGAAAAAGATGATAGCTTTATGTATATTGAGCTAAGTCTCAATACATGGCCAATCTTAAAAGAAGGTTTGGGAAACAATTGTGAATATAAGCTTTCTAATGGTGAAGAAACTATTGTGTTACCAAACCTGCAGGAAGAATTATTGTACTTAATTGACAATATAAAAGGTAATAGCAACTATGGAGAGGAAATGGTTACAAAAGTAGAAGAGTGTTTTTGTAACTAATATCACCCACCAATATAAAATAATGGTCCGGATGAGGTGACTTTATGAAGCACTGGGAGAAATTCTTGGCACCCTACAATCAAGCGGTGGAAGAATTAAAGGTTAAGCTCAAGGGGATGAGACGGCAATTCGAAATGAAGTCCTCTCACTCACCTATTGAATTTGTTACTGGTAGAGTAAAGCCAATCGCAAGTATTCTAGATAAAGCCAATCAAAAATCAATTCCCCTGGATAAGTTAGAGACAGAAATGCAGGATATTGCAGGCCTTCGGATGATGTGTCAATTTGTCGATGACATAAAAAGGGTTGTGGAACTTCTTCGTCTTCGAAATGACTTTGAAATTGTCGAGGAAAGAGACTATATTTCTCATAAGAAAGCAAGTGGGTATCGTTCATACCATGTTGTTGTACGATATCCTGTTCAGACAATTCAAGGGGAGAAAAAGATACTAGTTGAGATACAGATTCGAACACTCGCAATGAACTTTTGGGCAACGATTGAGCATTCGCTAAATTATAAATATCGTGGGCAGTTTCCAGAGGATATTAGAGTAAGACTACAAAGAGCAGCAGAAGCTGCTTTTCGACTTGATGAAGAAATGTCCCTTATTCGTGGGGAAATCCAAGATGCACAAGCATTCTTTTCAAGGAAAAAAGAGCTGCATCAAGAGGGAAATAATTAATTATAGAAGAGAGCGAACTTGGTCATGAAATTTGCGATTACGTCAAAAGGAGACTCAAAATCTAACACTCTCATGCATAAAATGAGAACTTATTTGCAGGATTTTGAACTTATATACGATGAGGATCAACCAGATATTGTGATTTCAGTTGGAGGAGATGGAACGCTACTATATGCGTTTCATCGCTATAGTAGCCGCTTAGATCGAACAGCATTTGTTGGTGTTCACACGGGACATCTAGGTTTTTATGCCGATTGGATCCCAGAGGAAATTGAGAAGCTAGTCATTGCAATTGCTAAAACACCCTATCAAGTCATTGAGTATCCATTGTTGGAGGTAATCGTTCGTTACCAACATGGTGGAAGAGAAACGAGATATTTGGCGTTAAATGAATCCACTGTCAAAAGTGTGGAAGGTACATTAGTGATGGATGTAGAAATACGGGGTCAGCAGTTTGAACGTTTTCGTGGTGATGGACTTTGTTTGTCCACTCCATCTGGAAGCACCGCGTATAATAAGGCGTTAGGTGGAGCGATTCTTCATCCATCATTACCTGCTATACAATTAGCTGAGATGGCATCGATCAATAACCGTGTGTTCCGAACAATCGGGTCCCCACTTGTTTTACCGGCACATCATACATGTATGCTAAAACCGGTAAATGGACCAGATTTTCAATTAACCATTGACCATTTAACTCTTCTTCATAAAGATGTAAAGTCCATTCAGTTTCGAGTTGCAGATGAAAAGATACGCTTTGCTCGTTTCCGACCATTCCCATTCTGGAAGAGAGTAAGAGATTCTTTCGTAGCGGATAACTAACAAGCAGGAGACCGTACATGTCACAATTTAAACTTCATTGGGGTATTGATGAAACACATGCAGGGATGTTAATACGCGATTATTTAAAAGAAAAAGAGATATCAAAAACTGCTCTAACTGATATCAAATTCAATGGTGGCCGTATTTTAGTTAATGGAGCGGAAATGACAGTTAGGTATGAGTTAAAACAAGGAGATCTTCTTGAAGTTTATTATCCACCTGAAAAACATAGTGAGGGGATCGTAGAAGAGAAGATCCCCTTATTCATTCTTTACGAAGATCCATATGTATTAGTAATTGATAAGCCGGCTGCGATGAATACTATACCTTCAAGGGAACATCCTACAGGTAGTGTTGCTAATGCATTAGTTGGGTACTATCAATCCATTAATCTTCAATCAACGGCTCATATAGTTACACGGCTTGATCGCGATACTTCTGGCATTGTATTGATTGCAAAGCACCGGCATATTCACCACTTGTTTAGCAAACAGCAAAAGAGTGGGGAGGTTCACCGGACTTATGAAGCATTTGTTCACGGAGCTTTGCCAACAAAGAAAGGAACGATTACCGCACCGATTGGAAGAAAAAAGGATAGCATCATTGAAAGAGAAGTTACAGATGATGGCCAATATGCTTGTACTCACTATATGGTTAAACGTAACTATCCTTTATTTACTCACATTCAGCTACGTCTTGAAACAGGTCGAACTCATCAAATAAGAGTGCATATGAAACATATTGGACATCCTCTTTTGGGTGATGATTTATATGGTGGATTACGAGAACTTATACAGCGGCAGGCATTACATTGCCGAGAAATTACCTTTTTTCATCCCATTTATCAAAAAGAAATGATATTTTCGTCTCCATTACCAGAAGAAATGACAAGGCTTTTTGAATAAGTATATTTCGTTTATTCAAAAGGCCTGAATTTTTCCTGAACAAAAGGCATGGAAGAAGGGACAGATATAAGTTCCATCTCCGGGTAGCGAAGGGCAGTTAGTTTCCCTCCGAACACAGCGCCTGTATCAATATTATACGTATTATTCACAATTCTTGGCTCCCTAACAGGTGTGTGACCATAGACGATCGTTGCATTTCCATGATATGATTTTGCCCAATCTCGTCTAACTGGTGTGCCATCTGGGTTCGTTTTTCCAGTGATATCACCGTAAAGAACGAATGTTTTTACTTTTTCTCCTTGTTTACCAATTAAATCCTCTTTTATTCCAGCGTGGGCGATAACAAGCTTTTTATTATCTAACACGTGATAAAGAGGAGAGGACTCATAAAGACGAATAAATTTGTCACAAATTTCGTTTTTTTCTTTTTTTGCTAAATCCTCGTATTCTGCAACAGTTGTTTCAAGACCATGAGTTACTTGAACGTTCCTTCCGAGAAAAAATCGATAAAGTTTGTTACAATGATTACCCGGAACGTAATATCCGCTTTTTTGATCCATAACGATGGAATAGACAAGTTCGACCATTTTTAGGGATTGTGGGCCACGATCTGTTATGTCCCCAACAAAAGCCAGTTTACGTTCTGAATGAAAGGGACAATCGTTGCTCCATTCATATCCTAAATTATTTGTTAGCAGCTTGAATTCCTCAAAGCATCCATGAATGTCACCAATGATATCTAATTTCATTTTTTACCTATACTCTCCTTTCCCGTCTCTACAAACTATTTTCTCATAAGTTTCATCACATTATGATTCTACCCCGAGTGTTTTTTCATGTTTGGTTTAGGGAAAGGTAAACTACAAAGATGAGTGTATGGGGAGGAAGGAGGAGAAAAAATGGCTGATAACAGTCTAGAAAAAAAACAACATATTGATTTTGATTTATTATTCGAATCTTTACAAAATGAAGATATAGGGAAATTTCGAGAAGAATTTTTAGAATTACATCCATATGATCAAGCTTCATTTTTTAAGGATTTGGAAGAAGAGATCCAAACTAAGATCTATCATTATTTGTCACCGGAAGAGATGGCTGGAATTTTCGAGAATATAGAAATTGAGGATGAAGATTACAAAGAAGTTCTTTCGCAAATGACACCGACTTATGCTGCCGAAATGCTTGCTAATATGCATGCAGATGATGCTGTAGATGTTCTTAATGAGCTGAGTAAAGACCAAGTTGCGAGTTATCTTGCTATTATGGATAATGAAGCAGCTCAAGAGATTAAAGAGTTACTTCACTATGAAGAGTATACAGCAGGTAGTATTATGACTACAGAGTTTATCTCGATTGCAGCAAATCAAACCATACGTTCTGCGATGTATATTTTAAAAAGGGAGGCCCCGACCGCTGAGACAATCTATTATCTGTTTGTGGTAGACGATGAAAAGCGGTTAGTTGGTGTTATCTCCCTTAGGGATTTAATAGTCAGTGATGATGATCAGATGGTAGAAGAGATTATGAATGAACGTGTTCATTCTGTTGGGGTTGGAGAGGACCAAGAGGAAGTTGCAAGAAAAATGAAAGACTATAATTTCTTAGCATTACCGGTTGTAGACTTTCAAAATCATCTTCTCGGAATTATCACCGTTGATGATGTAATGGATGTTATGGAAGAGGAAGCATCTGATGATTATTCAAAGTTAGCGGCTGTCTCGGGAATCGATAGTTTTGATAGAGGCCCACTCTCCGCTGCGAGAAAAAGACTGCCGTGGTTAATTATTCTTTTGTTTTTAGGAATGATTACTGCAAATTTAATGGGCCGATTTGAACAAACCTTAGACCAAGTAGCTATATTGGCGGTGTTTATTCCTCTGATTGCCGGTATGGCAGGAAATACAGGTACTCAAGCCTTGGCTGTAGCTGTTAGAGGACTTGCAACTGGTGATTTAGAAAAAGAGGAGAAATCAAAGCTAGTTGTAAGAGAAGCGGGAACAGGTGTGATAACAGGAACCACTTGTGGAATGTTAGTGATGATTATTGTATACCTATGGAAAGGAGATATCTTCTTAGGTATGCTCGTAGGGATATCTATCCTGCTGACTTTAATCGTTGCCACTCTAGCTGGAGCATTAGTTCCGCTAATTATGCACAGACTCAAGGTAGATCCTGCTGTTGCATCAGGTCCTTTTATCACAACGGTAAACGATATTATTAGTCTTCTCATTTATTTAGGTATGGCGACTATATTTATGGGATATTTGATTAGTTAGGGGGGAAACAAATGGAACATGGTGCATCCGTTACATCGCTATTAATAGTAGTTGTTGTTGCATTCTTAACACCAATTCTTTTGCATCGGTTTAAATTAAACTTTATTCCAGTGGTGGTTGCTGAGATCATCGTCGGTCTAATCATTGGGAAAAGTGGTTTTGATATTGTTCATGAAGACATGTGGCTAGAAACATTGTCGACTCTTGGATTTATTTTTTTAATGTTCTTAAGTGGTCTTGAAATTGATTTTTCTGCTTTTAAGAAAAGTGGAAATAAAGATAAGAAAGGCAGTAAGAAGGAACCGAATACTTTTTTTGCTGCATCCATTGTTTTCATAGGTATCTTTATTGTGTCATTGGTATTATCGTATCTATTCGTACTGGCAGGATTTATTGAGAATGCGTTTTTAATGACATTGATTATTTCAACGATTTCTTTAGGTGTTGTCGTACCGACTTTAAAGGAAGGAAACTTAATGAAGACCAATATTGGTCAAATTATTCTCCTTGTGGCGGTAATTGCTGATTTAGTTACAATGATTTTGCTAGCAGTCTTTGTTTCCTTATATGGAGGTGGGGATAGCAACACATGGTTACTACTCGTCCTTTTTGCTGTTGGAGTTGGTTTATTTTTTGTTGCGAAAAGATTTAAAAACAATAAAATATTGGAACCTCTCTCCACAGGAACCATTCAAATTGGTACGAGAGGAGTATTTACTCTTATCATTGTTCTTGTTGGACTTTCTGAAACGGTTGGAGCTGAGAATATTCTCGGAGCGTTTTTAGCTGGAGTACTTGTGTCATTATTATCACCGAATCAAGAATTAGTTCATAAGCTTGATTCCTTTGGTTATGGATTTTTAATTCCAATATTCTTTGTAATGGTAGGAGTTGGGTTAAATATATGGGAGCTATTTAGTGATCCAAAGCTCATAATACTTATCCCTCTTCTGTTGATCGCTTTACTCTTATCAAAGATTATCCCTGCTCTATTCTTAAAGAAATGGTATGATTTCAAAACTGTTATGGCCTCGGGCTTTATTTTAACCTCAACACTTTCCTTAGTGATTGCAGCTGCTACGATTGGGGAGAGAATGGATGTCATTACGAATGAAATGAGTGGAATGCTTATTTTAGTAGCAGTCATTACATGTATATTCACACCAATTGTGTTTAAAAAGCTGTTACCAAAGGAATCGGTACAGGTGAAAAAACTAAAGATAGCTTTTATTGGTGCCAATCAATTAACCATGCCAGTCTCCAGACAACTAGAAGATAGTCTTTATGAGCCAAAGATTTATCATACAAAGCAAGAAAAAGCGACATATAAAATTGCGGACTCACTGTTTAATATTGTAGAAATTCCAGATTTTGAGCTTGAAACACTCGAAAAGGAAAATGTACTACATGCCGATATTATCGTTGTTTCAACGGGTAGTGATGAGATCAATGCTCAATTAGCATTGGCATGTAAGGAAAAAGGAGTAGAAAGGGTTATTGCAAGAATTGAAACACAGGATTTAGAGGAGGATTTAAAAGCTCAAGACGTAGAGGTATTCTCAATCTTCCTGTCAACAAAAGCATTGTTACGTGCATTAATTGAAACTCCGAGCGTATTGAATATCCTTACCAATCAGGAAACCGCATTATATGAAATCCAGTTAATGAACGTACAATATGAAGGAATGACACTTAGAAAGTTCCCGTTTACGGGAGATGTCATTTTTGTGCGGATTTTCCGTGGAAAAGAAACCATCGTTCCTCATGGGGATACAGAGCTTCACTTAAATGATCGTTTAATTGTAACAGGTTCTAAAGAGTATGTTGAAGAGTTAAAGAGGGAGTTAGAATTCCTTATGTAAAATTAGTCTGCTGGCTGCTCCCAGCAGGCTACCTTTATCATTAAGGCTTTTCTTTTTGAAAAAAATCATGTAATATTAGTACTAGGTACTAATAACAGATTCTTATTTAGGAGGATATACATAATGAACCTTTCTTTAAAAGGAAAAAATATAGTTGTAATGGGCGTTGCTAATAAGCGTAGTATCGCATGGGGGATTGCTCGCTCTTTACATGATGCGGGAGCAAACTTAATCTTCACGTATGCAGGAGAGAGGTTTGAAAATGAAGTTCGTAAATTAGTTGAAACGTTAGAAGGTCAACAATCTCTTCTAATTCCTTGTGACGTTACTTCTGATGAGGACATCGCAAAATGCTTCTCATCGATCAAAGAACAAGTTGGAACAATTCATGGTATTGCTCACTGTATCGCGTTCGCAAACAAAGAAGAACTGCAAGGGGAATACATGAATACAACTAGAGATGGTTTCTTACTAGCTCATAATATTAGCTCTTATTCATTAACAGCGGTTGCGAAAGAGGCAAGAGAGCTAATGTCAGAAGGTGGAAGCATTGTTACGCTAACATACCTTGGTGGAGAGCGAGTAATTAAAAATTACAATGTAATGGGTGTTGCAAAGGCTTCTCTAGAAGCAAGTGTAAGATACTTAGCCAATGATTTAGGACCAAACAATATTCGTGTGAATTCTATTTCGGCTGGACCAATTAGAACATTATCAGCTAAGGGGATTAGCGATTTTAATTTGATTCTTAAGGAAATTGAAGAGAACTCTCCTCTAAGGCATGCAACAACACAGGAAGAGGTTGGGGATACAGCACTGTTCCTATTTAGCGACCTGTCACGCGGAATGACTGGTGAAAATCTACATGTAGATTCTGGATACCACTTACTATCTAGATAATAAAAGATCCTGCTTCTTATGGAAGCAGGATTTTTTTATTGGCTCTTTGATGTTTGAAGTAGTTGCCCGACAGCTACTTTTTTTATTATTTGATTTTTGTCCATAATAACAATTTCATCGTCAAGCTGGACAATAACGGGTTTCAGTGTTCTGTTTTTGTTTAATTGTGTATGTGTGCGTCTGATCTTCTCTATAAGTGTCTCGTCAAGTTCTGCGACAGGAAAGCTTGGTCTGGAAATATAATACCCTTGTCCGCAATCAATTCCCAATTGAATTACAGCGTCTAGCTCTTCTTCCAATTCAATGCCCTCCGCAATAATAATGGAATCCATTTTCTTCGCAAACGTTACAAATGCATCCAAAATATGTTTTTTTACATTGTTTTCATGAATTTTACTAATCAGGGAGCGATCGACTTTTATATAATCAGGTTGAATTTCTGAAATAGCTTGGAGGGAAGAATAGCCTGCTCCGACATCATCAACAGCAATTTGAAATCCTTGATCTCGATAATGATAAAGAACCTTCGAAAAGGCTGAAAAATCCTCAATTGCACTTCGCTCAGTTATTTCAAACACAATGTTTTGAGGGGAGAGTTTATGTTGTTTAAGCAAGGATACGGTATGTCCAGGAGTGAAACTTGGATCATATATCACCTGAGGACTTAGATTAATAAATAACTTTTCGTCATTCCTAAGGATAGTTGAGCTATTTTCAAAAGCCAGTTCTCTAGCTATTTTTTCAAGTGTATATAACGAGCCATATTCTTCTGCATACTTAAATAGTTGAAGTGGTGATTGGAATCTGCTTTGGATAGGACCTCTAGTTAACCCTTCGAATCCTAAGGTACTTCCAGTAGTGAGATCAATAATTGGCTGGAAAACCGTTCTTAATTGTTTCTTAGCTAACAGAGTCTGAAACTCTTTCCGGATTTCTAAGTCACTATATGTGTGTAGTTGGATAATGTTTTGACTGATTAAAGCGGTTGAATTCATTAAAAAAGCTCCTTCCCTGAAAAAAGATCAAAGTTGATCTTTTTCACTCTATTTCGACATTAGCATATGAATTTATGAATTTGGTGAAGAAATTGTAAATATTACTTTAACCTTTAAAACAATTGAGTATGGAATAAATATACAAATTTAATGCAACATAAAATCTTCAATTTTTGAAAAAATAATTACAAGAATAAGAACAAAAGGATGGAATGATATGCAAAAAATACTCACTCTCACCTGTATAACTGTACTAACCGCCTTGCTTACTTCCTGTAATACTGACGCTACGCAGCATAGTGGGATGTCTTTAATTCAAAAAAGTGATCCCGATCCAATCATTCTTGATGAGAAATCAGGGGATAAACATAAACTAGTGGCCTCAATAAAAAAGGATGTTGCTAAATTTGAGGAACTATATGATGTAGCTGTCATCAAAGGTGAGGAGGAAATATTAGTTGCTTATAAGGTAAAACATATGCAACGTTTTCATATGGTCAAAATTGAAGGGGAAATTAATAAAATGCTTGAAAAAAAGTACCCGAAGGAAAATTTCATAGTCTCGAGTGATTATAAAATATTTTTAGAAGCTGTTGAATTAGAAGATAAAATGAAAAATCCGAATTTTTCCAATAAGGATGCAAAGAAAAAGCTAGAAGAAATCATAAAGCTGAAGAAGGAACTAACTTAAGAAGGGAGCATGTGAAGGTGGGGAACAATAAGCAAGAATCAAAAGAGGTAGAACAATATAAGCAATTTGAGAAGAATTTTGAAACAAAAAGACCGGTCTTTAAAAATTGTTTAAAGGCTTTTTTAGTTGGAGGATTCATCTGCATGATCGGTCAAGCTATCACCTATTTTTATATTTATTTTTTCAACTTTACAGAACAAACAGCAGGAAATCCAACTGTAGCAACGATGGTGTTTATTTCGATGCTTTTAACGGGCTTTGGGGTGTACGATCGATTAGGCCAATTTGCAGGGGCAGGTAGCGCAGTTCCTGTAACGGGTTTTGGGAACGCAGTGATCTCTGCTGCGATTGAACATAGAACAGAGGGCTTTGTTCTAGGTGTTGGAGGAAACTTATTTAAACTAGCAGGGTCAGTTGTTTTATTTGGTGTTTTTTCAGCATTTGTGGTTGCGTTAATTAAGACGATATTAATCAAACTGGGGGCAATATAATGCTGAAAGGAAAACAATCATGGGTATTTAATAATCGCCCCGTTATTGCTGCTACAGGTGTTACTGGTGGTCCATTCGAAGCAAATGGCAGATTATCAAATGATTTTGATGTTCTGTTCGATGATTTATGGATGGGAGAAGATTCCTATGAGAAAGCACACCGTCACTTACTCGAAGTTGCAACGAATACAGCGTTCGAAAAAGAGGGTGTAACGGTAGATGATGTACAGTTCATGATTGCTGGAGACCTTATTAATCAGATTACTCCAACTAGCATTGCTGCAAGACAATTGAAAGTCCCATATCTCGGTATTTTTGGAGCATGCTCGACATCTATGGAGGGACTTGCACTTGCGTCGTTTTTTGTTAATTATGGAGGAGGAAATTATATTCTGACAGGTGCTACGAGCCATAATGCGGCTGTTGAGAAGCAATTTCGTTATCCTACTGAGTATGGTGGACAAAAGCCGCCTACTGCTCAATGGACCGTAACAGGTGCAGGTGTTGCGCTAGTTAAAGCAAATCAGGGAAGTGATAGTGGGAAGCCAGTCACAACATCAGCCACAATAGGAAAAGTCATTGATCTTGGGTTAACGGATCCTTTTAATATGGGTGGTGCAATGTCTCCTGCGGCAGCTGATACAATCTTAGCTCATTTTAAGGATTTGGAAATTGATCCTTCGTATTACGACTTAATTGTAACAGGTGATCTTGGAAAAATTGGACATGAGACAACGTTTGGATTATTGCAAAAGGAAGGCTTACCAATTAAAAAAGAGCAATTTAAGGATTGTGGCATGTTAATTTACAATGAAGATCAACCGGTTCAATCCGGAGGAAGCGGGGCCGGTTGTTCAGCAACAGTATTATATGGACATCTGTTAAATGAAATGAAAAAGGGATCATTCAAGAGAATTTTAGTTGTTGCAACAGGAGCACTTCTTTCACCGCTAACTGTTCAACAAAATGAAACCATACCTTGTATTGCCCATGCTGTTTCTATTGAAATGAACGAATAAGGGAGGGAAGAAGATGCTCGCTATGTTTTTTTGGGCATTTGTTGTTGGAGGGGCAATTTGTGTAATCGGACAGCTAATGTTTGATGTAGCACGACTTACCCCTGCACATACATTAAGTACGCTTGTTGTTATTGGAGCGGTATTAGACGGGTTTGGATTATACGAACCATTAGCCGATTTTGCAGGTGCTGGAGTAACTGTACCTATCACAAATTTTGGAAATACCCTTGTTCACGGTGCCCTTCAAGAAGCTGAACAGCATGGAATTATCGGGGTATTAACAGGTATGTTTGAAATTACAAGCTCAGGTATTTCAGCAGCAATTGTTTTTGCATTTATCGGTGCACTAATATTTAAGCCAAAAGGCTAAAACTTTTTTATATAGGGGACAAAGCCTACACGTTTTCAGGTCACTTACATAAGTTATAGTAAGTCAAGGAAAAGTGAGGTGACTTGATATGGGTTACGGCTATTGCGGTTATGGCTATGGTGGCAACGGTGGTGGATACGGATCAACTTTCGTATTAATCGTTGTATTATTCATCTTGTTAATTATTGTTGGAGCTAGCTTTTACAACTAATCTCCAAAACGAAGTGTAGGAAGAAAGATCGTTTCTGTACAAAGAAACGGTCTTTTTCCTGTCCTAAAATCACCCTTTTTATGTTTTCTTCATAAGATGAGAGTAGCTTAAAAAGGAGGCGTGGTTTTAAGAATGGATAATCAATTTTTCAAAAATGTTGAAAAGAAAACTGGCGTTAATATGAAAGACATTCTTGAACTGGCTGGTTCATTACAAAATGCAAACTTTAAAGATGAAAAAACAGTTCGCAATGTAATCAAACGTGTATCTCAAATTGCAAACAAACCAGTCACGAAGGAAATGGAAGATAAAATCGTTTCTTCAATCGTTGCTGATGGAAAACAACTTGATTTTAATACGTTATCTAAAATGATTAATAAAAAATAATTGAAAAAGAGAAGCTCTCAAAATTGGGAAGCTTCTCTCTTCTTTTTACTTTTTTATTTAGGAAGGATGGGAGCCAAAAATCTAGATGGCTTAGCGTTTTTGCCTCTTCTCTTATGCGGTATCGCTATATAGCATTCTTCTCGAGCACGAGTGATAGCTACATATAGTAGACGACGTTCTTCTTCAATTGGTGCCGATTCACCATTCCTCAAGGAGTCTAGTGCGTAATCATGAGGAATTCCTCCGTCAACAACATCGAGAATATACACAACTCGGTATTCTAACCCCTTTGCTCGATGAATAGTACTAAGCGTAATTGCCTGTTCAAGCTGTTTACTAAGTTGCTTTATTTCTTTATTCATAGCACTCATATGCTTGGTATGGTCTAGGAAATCGGTAATTGTTTGGAAGTTTTTAGCTGCGACCTTCAAATCCCGAATATCGTCAGAGCCTTTTTCAAGACTATTTCCTTCATTGCCACGCTTTTTTAAATAATCGCCAAAGCCTACTTCCTTTTCAATAAATTCAATGCACTCTAGCGGTGTGCTTCCTTTCAAGCTTCTAATGGAAGGTAATAGCTTTTTTAGCTTTCTTTCCTGAAAAGCATGTCCGGTTGTAAGATTGGATAAGCATTCAAGCATGGTACAATCATTCAAAATACTGTTTGCTTTTAAGTCAGTCATAACGGATTGTCTAATAAAGAGAATAGGGAGTATCTGACTGATTGCGTGCTGGTCTTCTTCATTAATAATTAGACGTAGAAAGGACAACATAGATTTTACTAAATAACGTTCATAAAAGTTTTCGGAATCCAGATCAATTCGAAAAGGAAAGCTAGTCGTTGCTAGTCTTTCAAAAATTGCTCGGCTCCCTGTATTCGTACGGTATAAAATGGCGATATCATTTGGAACATAACCGTTTTGTAGTTTTTCATGAATATCCTGAACAATCATGGTTGCTTCCTCTTCTTCATCAAAGGGATAAAACAACAAAGGTGAAAGAGAATGTTGATATTGAGCTTGCATGGTTTTTTGTCTTCGAGCTGTATTTTTTTCGATTATCCGGTTGGCAGTTGAAATAATCTCATGTGAGGAACGGTAATTTTCGTTTAGGATAATCATTTTACTATTTGGAAAATCTTTTTCAAAAGATAGAAGGTAATTAGGATCACTACCTCGAAATGCATAAATAGATTGATCGTCATCTCCTACGGCAAATAAGTTTTCGGTTTTCCGAGATAGCAATTTAATCAGCTCATATTGAACTTTGTTAATATCTTGGAACTCATCAATTAAAAAGTATTGAAACCGATTTTGGTACATTTCTAAAACATCTGGATGATTGGTTAAATATTTATAGCATCCGATGAGCATATCATCAAAGTCAAATAGGTTCTTCTTTTCCTTTTCAGTTTCATAATATTTATATAAATGCAACACTTGCTCCTCCCAACGACTAGCTGTTTGTACATCCTTTGGAAGAAGAAACGTATTTTTCCAATACCCAATTTGTTGTAAAGCTAAATCGTATGCAAATTCCTTCTCATCAAGTGATATTGCTTTTCCACCTTCTTTGAGTATTTGGTCCTTTTGCCAATCCTTTTTTATCAGTTTAGATGGATGCCATCTAACTGGATCATGGTAAGCTAGTATTCTATAAAATATACTATGAAATGTTCCAGTTAACAGCCTATTGATGTCTGTAGATGAAAGGAGAGGATATTGGATAAGCCTTTCTTTCATTTCAGTGGCTGCTTTCGCTGTAAACGTAACAAGCATAATAGATTTTGGATCTATTTTTAGCTCATAAAGCATATATGCAGCTCTTGTAGTCAACACTCTTGTCTTACCACTACCAGCACCAGCAACAACTAGGACAGAACCGTTTACCGTTGTGACTGCCTTTATTTGTTGATCATCAAGTTGGAAACCGTTGTTGAATAATCGTTTTATATAGTGTGAGGTTATGTTTGTTTCTTGACGAACGGTTGGTTGAAAGGAGGGAGAAGCTTTTACATGTATTGATGGCTGAAACGTATGCTGTTTGGATGGTGAGACAATCATACGTGTAACTGGTATTCTGAAGCCATTTCGTTCAACATATTCGATAGCTTCTTTATTCATATCAGCGGATTCGATATCTAAATCTTTGCAATCCGAGTGCTTCCGTAGCATATGATAAAAATAGGGCTCCTCTTGTATTCCTAAATACAGACGGACCTGTTCTTTACAAGTAGGACAATAAAGTTTTCCTTTTTTAGCTTCATCATATACAAATTGATAGCTCTCTCTATCTAAAGTGTGCAAATTAACTTTTTCATTATTTTTCATAGCAATTTTCATAATTAACCCCTTAAAATCAAAAACTCAATCGAACTCTATCATAACAAAACAATTACTCCTACATAAAGAAGAAAAAACAAAAGATTTATTTTCCAAAAGCTCGAGGAGATTTATGAAAGAGGTGAAGATGATGGGCTATATTGCTCCAGTAGTTAATTTTCAATCAAATCAGTATATAGAGAGAAACTTAATAGCATCAAGAGATCCGTATAAATATGAATCGGTAAACAGAGTGATTCCGATAAAAAGTGGAACATCAGAGGATAATCAGCACCAGCAATCCTCTTTTTCTAAGAAATTGATTCAAAGAGAAGAAAGAAAAGTAGGAAGACCTTCAAATCAGGCATTAGCACATATATATGAGATTACAGGAAAAGGAAAATACTTTGACATAAGCGTATAAAAAAATGCCTCATTATTGAGGCATTTTTTTATATATATTTCTTCATTGTTCGATGTGGAATGCCAGCATCCATAAACTCATCAGATATAATTTCATATCCTAATTTACTGTAAAATGGAATGGCTTGTGTTTGAGCGTTTAATTTTAATGCAGAATAATTATTTTGTTTGGCATATTGTTCGATTTTATCCATTATCAGTTTCCCAGCTCCGGTACCTCTGCTATTAGACAGCACACAGATTCGTTCCACTTTTCCTATGCCATCTAAATTTCGAAAGCGACCAGCACCTATAGGCATTTCCTGATTATAAAGTACGAAGTGAATGCATTTATCATCGTACTGGTCAATCTCTTCTTCCTCCGGTACTTGTTGTTCTTCAACAAATACCAGTCTTCGTACACTAAAGGCATCCTGGAGTTGTTCTTTTGTTGTAACGATTTCTACATTCACTAATATCTATTCCTTTCCAAGCCTGAATGTCTCAAAAACAGTCCATGAGCCATTTTCTAATTGATATAAAAGATGGAAACGATCAACGTATTCATCGTGATTCATCTTCTGCATTTTTAATGACCCGAAAACATCCGAATGCTCATCATCTGATAATCTTTGTCCTAACGTTATATGAGGAACAAAGGAATATTCTGTAGCCTCTCCATACTTAAGGGCATCAATCGCCTCATGAAGATCCGTAATCTCAGTAGAAGGTTCTACTTTAAAATAAATAACATTGTTCACAGGATGAAAAGAACTAAATTTCGGTATGTGAATATGTAAAGGAGAAAATCTTTTTGCGATATCTTCAAGTTTGTTTGCTAATGTTTTTGCCTCATCCTCGCTAGCTTCAAATGGTGCTTTTAATGTGATATGTGGTGGAATGAGTGAGTAATGAGGATCATAGCGCTTTCTGTAAGAATTAGCTAAATCTTGAAGTGTTTTTCCAGGGAAAATAACAATTCCAAATTTCATTTTATGACCTCCGTTATTCTATGCATTATAGAAGAGCTGAATATTTAATATTATAACAAATTTTCAAAATCATTTATATAATTATACCCATACATGGTCTGTAATACCCTTTGTATTATGAGCCAAACATTGCTTTTAGGGACGACCTCAAGTCTCCTTGCCAATATGTCCACGTATGATCTCCGTCAAATTCGTTATAAACATAGGAAAGAGAGTGGTTTATTAAGTATTTGTTCAGTTCACGGTTAGGTGTTAGAAAATCATAAACCTGATCGTTTGTCATTTTTACGGCCGTCTCGTTTTGTCCGATGCTATGGTAAATAGAAAGAAGGCTAGTTGTGTTTTCATTAACCACTTTTTCAAAGACGCTATTGTTAATGTAAGGGGATTGAAGAATGACCTTTCCAAATGTGTTTGGATATTTTATAGCGGCGAGTAGAGAAATAGTAGCCCCTAAGGAATCACCAATTAATGCCCGTCCCATTCCCATTTGGAAGGTTGGAAACTCTTGATCCAAAAATGGTATAAGCTCATGTGCCAAAAAGCGGATGTAAGCTTCATGCTTATTACCTTTCGGATGATATTTTTCCCTGCGATCTTCAATTGTAAGATAAGGAACTCCAACAACAATAAGATTTTCTATTTCTCTTTCAGTAAGTAGATCATCACAAAGCCTTGCCATTCTACCTAATTGAAAATAATCCTTCCCATCAGCTGTAACAAGGAGATGGTACTTATATAAAGGTGAAAAATTGGCTGGCTTATATACCAAAAGGTTTATATCTTCTTTAAGTTCGTAACTGTAAAATAATAAGTCTTGGAGTGTTCCTTTTAGGATATTCACTTAGCATTTCCCCCTAACTGGAATTTAAAGGTACTACTAAAAATTCTATCATAAATATTGTATGGAAATAAATTTATTTTATCTTGTGTATAAATACTGTATAGAAATACATAAATAAATAGAGTGTATTAGAATGAATCATAGAAAAGATGTAGCAGATATGCTAGTTGTACCAAATTGTTTGACAAACTGATGAAGGGTTATGATAAAATTGATACGAAAAACTGGAAATTTATAAAAGGGGGAATTCCATTGAAAAAGAAACGTTTTCTTCTCTCAACCGTTCTGATGTTGGTACTGTCACTTGTGCTTGCTGCTTGTGGAGCAAACAATGACGAGGGAAATGGTGCTGAGGATAGCGGTGATTCAGGTTCTGAAAAACCAAAGTTCATTAGTATCGTAACAGGTGGAACTGGTGGTACATACTATCCACTTGGTGGATCATTCGCAACCATTATTTCGGATGCAACTGGAATTGAAACAAATGCTGAAACATCAGGTGCTTCTGCTGAAAACATGACCACACTTAAAGCTGGTGATGCAGAAATCGCCTTTTCACAAACTGATATCGCTTCATACGCTAAAGACGGAAAATTAATGTTTGAAGGGAATGCAGTTGATAATGTTCAAGCAATTGGAACATTATACCCTGAAACCATTCAAATTGTTACAACCGCTAAATCAGGAATTACTTCTGTAGAAGATTTAAAGGGTAAAAAGGTTTCTGTAGGTGCACCTGGTTCAGGTACAGCGGCTAACGCAGAACAAATTTTAGAGGTTTACGGTTTATCTTTTGACGATATTGAAAAACAAGACTTATCATTTGATGAATCAACAGCTGGTATTCAAGACGGAACGATTGATGCGGCATTCGTAACTGCAGGCACACCTACAGGAGCGGTTGAAGCTTTATCTGCGACTGAAGAGATTGTCATTGTACCTCTCGCTGCTGATAAAATCGCTGAATTATTAAAAGCATATCCATACTATGTTGAAGATGAAGTTCCTGCTGGTACGTACGGACTAACTGATAAAGTGGCAACTGTTGCTGTTCAAGCAATGCTAGTTGTAAAATCAGATCTATCTGAAGATGTAGTATATGATATTACAAAAGCAATCTTTGAAAACCTTGATAAGGTTACACATGCTAAAGGTAAATTGATCTCAGCTGAAAATGCTGTAAATGGTGTAGGAATTGACATTCATCCAGGTGCGCAGAAGTACTATGATGAAAAAGGTATCAAAGCAGAATAACTTATAGTTTGGTGAAATATGACCGGCCGACTTATAACCTGTTGCTGGGGTTATTTTTGGTCGGTCAGTTTCGCTTTTTAATGATTAATGTATTAATAAATGGACGTGTTCGTATGGGGAAAATGGTTAAAAGCAAGTCCTTTCTAAGATTAGTCCTCAGTTTGTTACTCATCATTTGTCTATCAATGATTCCATATAAAAAAGCATTAACTTTTCAGTTAGAGAATACGGGTGAGGTTCTTGTGTATATTCCACTCGGAGACCATCCAGAATTTAAAATAAAATATACACATTCGATTCATCTATCAGACGTAATTGAGAGTTATCAAGTTAATAGCAATGGAGAAATTAAACAGTTTGAACTCGAATACTCTGATTTTTCCATTGGGATGCCGGAAAATGCATCGAATGGTGAGGTTTTCGAGCAGAAAAATGGGAAATATTATATAAAAAACATGAATCGGGTTTTTCCGTACTTTGATTTACGAACTGGCAAGGTTCGTGCCAATCATACAGTAATTTATGGAAACCAGCAGTATCCATTAAATAAATATATAGAACCAGGTACTTGGGTTAGAATAAAGGTAATTAAGATGAACCTTTATCAACATTGGAAAGGAGTGAATTTAGTTGACGGATAAATTTGAAACACTGTCACAAGAACAACAAGATGAACTTATAGAAAAATACGATCCGGAAGCAGGTACGAGAAAGCTTACAGGGGTTTTTGGATGGATTGCTTTTATTGGGTTGCTATCATTTTCATTATTTCAGGTTTATACATCTATATTTGGTGTATTAACTGCTCAATTGCAACGTTCTATTCATTTAGGATTTGCTTTAGCACTTATATTTTTACTTTTCCCAGCTAGTAAGAAAAATAAGAGTAAAAATCACAAAGTTGCTTGGTACGACGCACTTTTAGCAATTGCTTCGGTGGTTGTAGGTGCCTATTGGCCTTTAATGATTGATGACTTAGTCCTTCGAGTAGGTATGTTAACACCCGTAGATTACTACATCGGGTTAATTGCAATTATTCTCGTGCTTGAGGCGACTAGAAGGGCGGTTGGTTTACCTATCACCATTATCGCTGGACTGTTCCTTGCTTACGCAGTTTATGGTCCGTACATGCCAAGCTTTTTAGCACATAGAGGATTGTCGCTTGAACGACTCGTTCAAACGATGTTTTATACAACGGAAGGAATCCTAGGGACACCAATTGGAGTTTCTGCAACGTATATTTTCCTATTTTTACTTTTTGGTGCCTTTCTTGTTAAAACGGGTGTGGGTGAGTATTTTAATGACTTATCTATCGCGATTGCAGGAAGAAGTATTGGTGGTCCTGCTAAGGTAGCTATCTTCTCTAGTGCATTGCAAGGAACAATAAGTGGAAGCTCAGTAGCTAACGTAGTTACTTCAGGAGCATTTACCATACCGATGATGAAGAGATTAGGATATAAAAAAGAATTTGCTGGTGCGGTAGAGGCCGCCTCTTCAACGGGTGGACAGTTAATGCCACCAGTAATGGGTGCAGCAGCATTTTTAATGGTTGAATTCATTGGAGGAATTTCATATTGGGATATTGCCAAGGCAGCTGCCATTCCAGCCATCCTGTATTTTGCTGGTATTTGGATTATGACTCATTTTGAGGCGAAACGTCTTGGTCTTCGTGGATTACGTAAAGATGAAATCCCTGATCGCAAAGAAGTTATTAAGAAGGTGTACCTATTAACACCGATTGTAGCTGTAATAGTTCTTATGAGTTCGGGGATGACAGTTACACGTGCGGCCCTTTTATCGATTGTGTTAGCCATCATAGTTGGCCAATTTAATAAAGAAACACGCTTGGGCTTAAGAGGAATGATTGACGCTTTAGTTGATGGAGCAAGAACTGCACTTGCGGTTGGGGCAGCAACAGCAGCTGCTGGTATCATTGTAGGCGTGGTAACGAAAACAGGGTTAGGCTTGAAACTTGCAAATGGGTTATTAGATTTAGCTGGGGGAGCATTAATTCCTACATTGTTACTAACAATGGTAGCGTCACTTATCTTGGGGATGGGTTCGCCTACAACTGCAAATTATGTTATTACCTCTACGATTGCAGCACCTGCGATTATTTTATTAGGTGTACCTGATTTATCAGCGCATTTGTTTGTATTCTATTTTGGTATTATTGCCGATATCACACCTCCTGTCGCCCTTGCTGCGTTCGCTGCAGCTGGTGTGTCAGGTGGAGAGCCAATCAAAACGGGGATAGATTCAACAAAGCTAGCGATCTCAGCTTTTATCATTCCTTATATGTTCGTCCTCTCACCAGAATTATTATTGATTGATACAACATGGACTTACGTTATTTGGATGTTTGTTACTGCATTTTTTGGAATGATTGCTATAGGTGCCGGAACCATTGGCTATTGGATGAGAAAGCTATTTTGGTTTGAACGAATTGCTGCTATTGCTGGAGGGATATTGCTTATTTATCCTGAGGGAATATCAGACATAATTGGAGTAGTGGTCTTTGCTGTATTATTAGCCCTTCAATATATGATTAAAAGACCAGAGTTAACAACTGCAGTCGGAAAGTAATCTGACGCAAAAGAGCCTTAGCTAATATAAGGCTCTTTTTTCTTTATAGGAAAGACAGATAAGATATTATTTATTTTAAATAATCTACTTTTTTTACGTAAAAAACAGTAAGCCCGGATCGTATGTGGATTGATTTCATTTACAAGGATTGTTCGTTGAGTAATTTTTTGTTTATCGGAAAGATAGATGATCTGTATTGGTTGCTTCTCATTTAATGCTTTTAGTAAAGCCCTCTCCATATGCATCCCTCACAATTAAGGTTGATATCCTTATTATATACGAACAAACGTTCTTTATTCAATAAATGAAAAAAGTGTGGAAAAAAATCCACACTTTTCTTGAATCAGTCATTCTTTTCTAGTTTTTGGTCGATTGTCCCTTCGTAATAACCATCACTTGCTTGTTCATGTGTTTGAGCTAATCCCATTTCGAGTTGGTTTTCACTGTTGTAATCACTGGGCTCAAATGTTTTACCAGCAATCTTTGATGAGTTGTTTTTTTTCATTCCATTCCCGCCTTTTCATCATTTTCCATCAACATTCATATCTATTTTTTGATAAAAGGAAGAAGGGCATACAAACTAAAAAATAAAAAACTGCACATATTTTGCAGTTTTAAGGGAATGGTTAATTTTTTCTGATTTTAAACTTACTTCCACATTTACAAATCACACTATGCTTCAAATATTTAATGGGAGTTTGACACTTAGGGCATACACTGTTATGCATATTAATCTCCTTCTTTTTTAATTAGTAACTTCTTTGTTTTTCACTACAATTTTTACATACTCCATAAAGCTCGAGCTGATGAGAATGAACACGAAACTTAGTTAACTTGTTAGCTAAATCTTCCACTTCTCTTAATAGTGGATATTTGAAGTCTTCAATTATTCCACAAATATGACAAATCACATGATAATGTTCTCCCATTTTAAATTCATATTTGCTTAATCCATTACCATAGGGCAATTCATTTAATATTTTTAATTTCACAAACATTTTTACGTTATTGTAGATGGTTGCAATACTAATAGAGGGGAGTTGTGAATGTATGTCATCCACAGTTGGATGACCTTTCATGGAAGCAATCGTTCTTAATATTTGCATTCTTTGTGGTGTAATCCGTAGTCCGCGTTCTTTTAAGAAAGGGATAAGTTTATCGAAATAAAATTCATTATTCATAAAAGAACCTCTTTATTAGTAGATTAGAAATTTGGGAAGTTCAAATAGAGTATATAGTTAATGATAACGTTTCTCATTCAGAAATCAATACTTTTTTATAATTATTTTAAATTAATATCTATTTTACTTAGTTAATTATAGAATATAAAAAAACGACGGTCTGAACTTTTTCAGACCGCCGTACTTTATTTATGCTTCTTTTACTGGAGGTAAAATTGGGTGGCCTTGTGGAACCTCAGAACTTGAAAGAACATAGGTAGTACCTGTTGAAGCTGTAAGAATAAAAGCAATGGCAATAAAGGAATAGATTAATTTTTTCATAATTCCCTCCTAAATGGTTTTATTCAAATAATATACTGCTTTCTCAAACATACCAGTTGAATGATAATGCTTGGAAAGTAATTTATAAAACATAAGTAAATCATCTTTATTTTCATTAGAGCTCTCTAAGTATGGAATAACGGTTAAAATGACGTATTGGATTGATTTTGAATGATTCTCCAATGCAAGAAGATAATATTTTGATAGAATGGAATACTTTTTATTATTTAGAGTATCTGAAAGAGTGAATGTAATAGTAAAGGCTTCTTTTGCAACTTCATGTAAATGGATTTCAAAAGCAATTTGACCTTTTACGTATTGTGTTACGAGAAAATGAGTGGTAGGTGGTAATTGTAAGGAAAGACTTTTATTTAAATACAACATTGCTTTATCGAAGTCTTCAAGCTTTTTATATAGAAGCCCAATATTATGATAAATTTGTGGTAGGAGATTCGTTTCATTTAATAATGTTGCATTTCTTTCTAAATGATGAAAACAGCTTTTTGCTTCTTCGAAGATTCCAGAATGAGTGTAGTTAATTCCTAACAGCATTAAGCAATGAAGGATCCGAATAAAATTATGCTCATTCATATAGGACTGAAGGGCTGCTTTTGCAAAGTGAATGGCGTGACCAGATTGCTGTAAGGCTGCCTTTACCATTGAGCGATAATATAAGAATTCGCCCGAAGAAGAGTCATGACTGATTTGGAATAAGGAGTCAAACTGTTGATCCGCTTGTTCAAATTGCCCCTTCAATATATACAGTATCGTACTACAATAATGAAATAAATAGATTTCATGTTGGGAAAATGATTTCTTTAGTTTCTTAAGAATTTCCTTTTGTAGGTCAGCTTGGTTCACATTTCCGAGAAACAATAGGTAGCGCATCTTATACAGTTCATATGTATGTAAGTAAGAGGTAAACGGAATGATCGCGTCATAGTCCTTCAACTGGTTGATAATATCTTCAACCTCATATTTTTGATAAAAATATATCTTTTCATTTAGACGTTTTAGTAAGTCGCCGATAATTTTTTCCTGTTCCTCTGCACGGTTGATGCTGATATGTAATCGATCGAGCAAGAGTGAAATGGTTTCATCATTTGCTTCTTTTCCGTTATTTTCAATTTTGCTTAAATGGGAAACGGAACAAATTCCATTAGCAAGCTCCTTTTGGGTAAGACCTTTTTGAGTCCGATAATACTTAATTAAAGGTCCAAATTGCAACGAAATCACCTCCTAATGCTTATACTTTATCACCGTTAGCATAAATGTAAACCTATTTTTCTGATTTTTTTGAATACAGGAAAAAAGGACGATATTTCGAACGTAAAAAAACCATCCAGAGTGATTCTGAATGGTTTTTTCCTTACTTTATCTTACACGAGGGAATCCAAATCCTGAAGCATAATCATCTCCAGTTGCTGCACCAATCCCTCCGTTAATATCGTATGATTTTGCACGATTTTGTAGTTCGCTTCTAAGCTGTGTATGGGAGAGTGAAGGGGTAGCTGCCCATATTTTTGCCGCTAAACCAGAAACATGTGGTGTAGCCATAGATGTCCCGCTAATTGTGTTATATCCACCGTTATACCAAGTGGATTCTATTGCTGCACCAGGTGCTGATACTTCAACATCGCGCTCTTGAATCACGAAATCACCATCAGTATTAGGATTGCCTCTTGATGAAAAATCAGCGACACGGTAAGTTCCATTTTGTTGAACGTTTTCAAGCGCAGCTACCGCAACGGCATTTACTAATGCACCTGGGTAACCAATTGTATTGCTTGCAGAACCGCTATTACCAGCAGCTGCAACCACCAATAAACCTTTGCTGTAAGCATAATCAACTGCGTTTGCAATCATGGTATCTTTTGAGCTTGATCCAAGGGACATGGAGATAATAACCTTTGAACCTGTTCTTGTTGCCTCGTCTGCTGCGTGTCGAATAGCTCCAGCAATGTCATCGGAATAGCCTGAACCGCGGTCGTTTAGTACCTTATAAGCCCAAAGGTCAGCTTCAGGAGCCACTCCATAAATTCCTAGTCCGTCACTACCACCATGAGCTAATACTGTACCAGCGACATGGGTTCCATGACCGTTTCTATCACTACAAGAGCCGTTAACAAGAGGAGATTTGGTTTGTGTGAAATCTTTACACTGTTCAGCTGAACCTGCTAAGTCAATATGGCTTGTGTATACACCAGTATCTAAAACAGCAACTTTAATTCCTGCACCACCGGATGTTTTTTGAACAGAGCTATCATTATAAATTGCTTGAATTCCCCAAGGAGTTTGGTCACTTGGAAGAGCTTGTGTAGATGCTCCAGGCTTTGCTTTTGCTTCTGTACGATCCTCGAGGCTTACCTCTTCAACCAATTCGATAGTAAGATTCTTGTTTTTAAGTAAAGCGTTGTACTGACTTTCGTTTACTGTTGTTGTAAACCCGTCATTTCCAAAGTCCCAGCGCGATCCGTACGTTTGTTTTGCTTTCACCTTTTCGCTCTGAGGTCCTTGGATGTACACTCGATAAGTATCCTTTGAAGCACTTTCCTGCTGGGCACCAAGTGCACCACTTGCAAATAATGATAGTCCCATTGCTGCGCTAATAAGCACAGAGCCTAAAGTTCTTTTTTTCATGTATGAACTCCTTCCCGACTTAAAGGTTCAACCTGCGAGGTTGTAAGGTAAGTATAGTAATAATTTTGAAACAAAATCAATAGACTTATAGAGTTAGAAAGTTGGGAAAATTTTGTGATAATGCAGAGAAACATGGGATTTTTCAAACAAAGTAAAAGACTCTTGATATATGTGGGATGTTATTGACAATTCTTTTAAATCAAGTATAATAAAATATGTACTTTAATAAGAGATCTGTTAGCTCAGCTGGGAGAGCATCACCTTGACAGGGTGGGGGTCGGGGGTTCAAGTCCCTCACAGGTCATTATAAAAACACCCAATTGTTTTAAGCAATTGGGTGTTTTTTATATTGTTCGTGGTCTTTTTCACGCTATAAATAGATTCATAACAACAAGTTTTTCAAAAAATGACGAAGCTTAAAAGTTATATTAAAACGCTTGAAAAATGTGTGTTTGACATGAAACAAGTCCAAACCATATTACAAGGATGGAATAAATTAAGTATAGAGAAGGAAGAACATTTATTAGAATTGTCATAAACACCTATAAGTGTCTATACAAACTACGGGAACTTGAATAATTTATTATTGTTACATTAAATTGAAAAGGAGTTGTATATCTTAATATGTCTTTTCCAAATATCCCTCCTGATGGTATTAATCCAATCGATGGTCTTGATTCTGAACAAGTAATTCTCTTGCTTCTTGCTTCGATTGCATTTGAAGAACTTGGTTTAGCGCACCTAATTAATTCTGAAGCTGAGAAGCTTCAGGGAGCAATCGGTACTCTTGTGGATGATCAAGGAAATCTAGTAAACCCGAATATTGTTGCTGGGAGCCTTGCTGAATTATTGCAAGTAAATCGTGAAGTGGAAAGAATGTTGCAAACTATCATTAAAAAAGAAATGTTACTTCAATTTAAATTCGAAAATATTCTTGATTTTCTTTCTACATCAACTACGACAACAACCACAACAACTACTACCACCACCACAACAACTACGACTGATACAACGACTGATACAACGACCACTACTACCGATACAACGACTGATACAACGACTGATACAACGACCACTACTACCGATACAACGACCACAACGACTGATACAACGACCACTACTACTGCAGCACCTTGTGATTGCAGAACAGATTTTGGATTTTCGACTGAGGGGCAAACGGTACAGGTCCAGCAACAAAATAGAGAAGGTGATGTTTCAACAAGTAGTAATATTTGCCCTTCCTGTACTCTTGAGGGTACAAATTTCACGTTTACCTTTACTAGTACTGACGGAATGGATCCTTTTGTTGAATTTACTTTTGTTGCGGATGAATTTTTTACAATTAACTGCCCAGGCGAAGGACAAGAAAATGTAATGTTTGTTACTGGTTCAGGTCAAGTACAGGCAGGTAGCGAAGGAATTGATCCTGGTACGTACACATTTTCTCTATTTGTTGACGATGCGAACGACATCATTGATTTAGAATTATTTGATGAAACAAATACACGAGTTTTCAACACATTTAGTGGTGTTCCTGTACCTTTAGGAGTAGTAATTACCGATTGTGATTAATAAGAAATTTATTATTGGAAGTCGCAAAAACAAGTCCCTAATTAATTGATTAATTGGGGACTTGTTATTTAATTTATAGAACATACATGTACACGCATAGAAAGTGAGCGGTCGATCCGAGCATGATGAAAATATGAAAAATCTCATGGAATCCCATAAAACGTGATTGAAGAAATTTAGGTTTCGCTCCGTAAATAATACCGCCAATTGTATAAAAAATTCCTCCTAAAACGAGCAGAAATAAACCAGAGCTACTCAAAATATCTGCAAGAGGAGAAGCGACAAAGATTACCATCCAACCCATCACAATATAAATGACTGTTGATAACCAACGCGTGCAACTAAACCAAATCATTTTAAATAACACACCACAAAGAGCAGCAAATACGATAATAGAAAACAGTACCCAACCGGTTAATCCATTCAGACTAATTAAACAAAAAGGAGTATACGTCCCTGCAATGAGAATAAAAATCATCGAGTGATCAAGCCTACGCAGAAAAGCAATGACCGAATCTTTTGCAACAACCATGTGGTATGTGGCTGATGCTGAATACAGCAGTATCATACTTATCCCAAAAATGATAACAGAAGTAATTGCCAAAGCGGAGCTCGTTGTTATAGAAGCTTTAATCACCAACGCTAAGAGGGCGATAAACGAAAGAATGGCTCCTGCCAAATGGGTAAGACCATTGATAGGTTCTC
Source organism: Bacillus sp. Y1 (assembly GCF_003586445.1). Taxonomy (NCBI): domain Bacteria; kingdom Bacillati; phylum Bacillota; class Bacilli; order Caryophanales; family Bacillaceae; genus Bacillus; species Bacillus sp. Y1. The sequence goes on from NZ_CP030028.1 coordinate 1,387,744, forward strand.
TAATATAAGAAAGCATGCGCTTCTCTCCTTTGTTTTCATGTAGTTTTTATAACTACTTATTATAGTATACGTATTACAACAACTAGTCAACATTTACTAATAATGAATTGTGAAGTAAAATTGAAATGTAGATAGAAGAAAAAGGAGAGTATTATGAAACATCTTGATGAGCTTATAGACGAGCTAGGATTGCAGCAACAAATTACAATGGACGATATTCCAGCAATTGATTTATATATGGATCAAGTTATTCAATTATTTGATCAGAAATTTAATGATACGAAAAGAAATAAAGATGAGAAATTATTAACGAAAACAATGATAAACAATTACGCAAAGGATAAATTATTCATTCCGATAAAAAATAAGAAGTATTCAAAGGAGCATCTTATACTTATTAGTCTCATATTCCAGCTTAAGGGTGGCTTGTCTATTAATGATATTAAGACAACATTAGTTGGTTTAAATGATGGTATCCAATCAGGTAATCTGGATTTAGAGAAATTCTATACATCCTACCTAAATTTGGAAATTAAAAATGTTACATCTTTTCACGAAGAGGTAAAGTCACACTGGCAAGATGTGATTGAAGAAATGGAAGATACTACTGAAGAAGATAATCTTTATTTAAAAAATGTTCTCCTTATCGCCTCATTAATTAATATTAGCAATCATTATCGCAGAGTAGCTGAAAAACTTGTTGATGAAATAAGCACGAAATAACACCGTTTTCCTTGTGGAAGATGGTGTTTTTTGTTGTCAAATCGTAAAGAAAGGGGTTACATATTTTGATTGTTAGATTATCTAACATGGTATTTTCAGAATGTTTGTAAATAATATTGACTCTTTATAGATATCGTTTAAAATAAACTTAATCGAACTGATGTTATATTTTATGACATTATAATGTTAAGTAAAGTTACACAACAAATATTAAGGGGGAAAAGAAAAATGGATGTAAACTACTTAATGAACAGTCTATGGGTAATGGTATCAGCAGTCTTAGTTATCTTCATGATCGGTGGATTTATCATGCTAGAAGCAGGTTCCACTCGAATGAAGAACGCTGGTCATATTGCTGGTAAAACCATTTTTACATTCGGTTTAGCTTCATTAGTATTCTGGGCAGTCGGTTTTGGATTTATTTTTGGTGACAATGCTAACTTCTTTGTTGGTGCTTCAAACTTTTTCTATGGTGGAGCAGAATTAGATTTAGCACTTAATTCTTCAGTATTCTTCTTATTCCAATTAGCATTTGCAGGAATTGCCATAACAATTGCTCTTGGTGGTTTTGCTGAACGTGCAAAATTATCCGTATATTTAATCTTTACAGTATTGTTCTCAGCATTAGTTTATCCGGTCGTTGCTCATTGGATCTGGGGCGGTGGCTGGTTAGCGGAACATGGTAAGCAAGACTTTGCTGGCTCAACAGTTGTTCACTTAACGGGAGCGATGGCGGCACTAGCAGCTACTATTCTATTAAAGCCTCGTATTGGGAAATATAACAAAGATGGCTCAGCAAATAATATTTATGGACATAACCAAGTATTCACAGCATTAGGTGTTCTTATTCTTTGGGTAGGTTGGTTTGGATTCAATGCTGGTAGTACCGTTTCGGTTGATGCTGGATTCTTTGGATTTGTAGCACTTAACACGAATTTAGCTGCAGGTGCGGGTGCAGTGGCAGCACTAATTATTTCTTGGGTTGTATTAGGAAAATCAGATATTCCAACTATTTTAAATGGTGCACTCGCAGGTCTGGTTGCTATTACAGCATCATGTGCTTTCGTTGATACGTGGGCAGCAGTTGTTATCGGATTTGTAGCTGGAATTCTAGTATTCTATAGCGCGAGATTCTTTGAAAAACGTAAAATTGATGACCCGATCTTTGCCTTATCTGTACATGGTACGGCTGGGGTATGGGGAACACTTTCAACAGGTTTTTTTGCAACACCAGAATTAGCGACAGTTGGTAAGCCTGGTTTATTCTATGGCGGTGGCTTAGAGCAACTTGGAGTTCAAGCAATGGGTGTTGGTGTATCAGGTTTATATGCATTCGTCGTCTCATTTGTTATCCTAGTGATTGCAAAGAAAGTACTTGGAGGATTACGTGTAACTGAAGAAGAAGAAATTATGGGTCTAGATGTAAGTGAACATGGTAGCTACGGATACCCAGAAGTATTTTTAACTAGTGAAAATCAAAAAGTTTCTTCATAATTAATAAGGAGAGCCTCATTTTATGGGGCTTTCCTTATCTACTTAAAGGGCGTGTAGGATTTGAGTTCATATGAATCAATAAAATTATGGAAAGAAACTCATGTTGCAGAGTATATATCAAATTCAGATTCTCTAAATAAGTTCCACGACGAGATTATGATTAAGGTATTTAAGGCTGCGAGTGCCCGAATGAATGCTGAACCTCCGTGTGCCTTTGTATGGTTTATTACTGGTAGCGGGGGACGATTTGAACAAGGATTAATAAGTGACCAAGATCATGGGATTATTTTTCAAGACGAAAGTCAAGAGGCAGGTTCTTATTTTAGTGAATTAGGAAATGAATTATCAATTGGATTACAAATAGTTGGTTACCCATTTTGCGATGGTAAGGTAATGAGTTCAAATCCACTATGGTGTCAAACAGCTGCCAGCTGGAATAAACAGGTGGTAAGTTGGATGGAGGAGAGCAGTTGGGTTTCGATTCGCAATTTGCAAATTTTTTATGATGCTAGAAAACTTGTAGGTGACCATGACCTCCTTTACCATTTAAAAAACGTGATCCACGAATATAGCCATTCGCATCCTCAATTTTTAGGCCGATTATTAGAAAATGTAAAACATGTAAAAAAGACGATTGGTCCACTAGGACAAATCATTGTTGAGGAGAAGGGAATACATGCTGGAGCTATTGATTTGAAGTATTCTGCTTTTATACCATATGTGAATGCAGTTCGGCTATTGGCGTGGAAAGAAGGAATAATCGAGACTAGTACAATAGGCAGATTAAAAGAGCTAAACAAATTAGAGAAGTATGAGGAGTTATCTCATTATCAGGAGAATTTTTCGCAACTTCTTCAGTTCCGATTAGATCACCTTTCTTTTACGGCTTCTTATGATGATTCCCACTATTTGTATGTAAAAAAACTTACGAAAGACAATCAAAAACTAATTAAAAAGATACTGAAAGATGGAAAGAAGCTGCAGCAATACGTTCAAAGAATGATTGAAAAGGGTGGAAATCATGGCGTTTGAACCATTTATTCATTTTGTGAGGGGAATCCAGGGGAAACTGGGGACAAATGTATATAGTGGCTTACAGGGACAAAACGGTCAGCATGTTGCCTTTTTGCGTCAAATTCAAAAAGAACTGAATTCAGACAATGCCTTACTGATTCCGTTGTCTGAATTAGAGGTGACGGTTTTTGACCTTGAAACAACAGGTTTCTTTCCTGAAAAAGGCGATGAAATTTTGTCTATAGGTGCTATAAAGACAAAAGGTGCGTATGTGAAAGAAACCGAGTCCTTTTATTCTTTAGTTCAATATGATAAAGAACTTCCAGTCCAGGTGAAGGAGTTAACAGGAATTTCTGAAGAGGAGCTAAAGAGTGCGCCGCCGTTATCAAATGTTCTGCTGGATTTTTATCACTTTGCTAGAGGAACGCCACTTGTTGCACACCATTCAAATCATGAAAAAAACTTCTTGCAAGCAGCGAACTGGAAACAATTCAAAGCCCCTCAAAAACATCGCATCATTGATACGTCATTCCTATCAAGAGTTGCCGATCCAGAATTAACCCAAAACAAGCTTGAGGATATTTGCGAGCGGTATGGGATAGAAGTAGTGGATAGACATCATGCACTAGGAGACGCTAAATTGACAGCTGTTCTGTGGTGTATTTTTATTGATAAAGCTCAGCAAAAGGGATATGAGACTCTTCAAGATATATATAATCTTATGGCAAAATTGTAAGATTCTATAATTCTACTTTACTTTTAAAAAAAGTTTGTGCTATTATTATCCATAAATAAATTGAATATTGGATTTCTTATCCAGAGTGGTGGAGGGGCTGGCCCGATGATACCCGGCAACCGATTTTCTTTTTATAGAAAACACGGTGCCAATTCCTGCAAAGCAATTGTGCTTTGACAGATAAGAAGAGATGATAACAAAAAACCCTCTTCTTTGGAAGAGGGTTTTTTATTTTATCAGAGGAGGAAAACATGATGGAAACGGTGAAAGTGGTTCTTTTAGGATTTGGTACAGTAGGTTCAGGTGTATATGATTCTATCCTTCATACTCATCAGGAGAAGCTGGAAAAGGTAATTGGTAAGAAGGTTGAAATAGTTGGTATTTTAGTGAAGACAGAAAAGGAACGTCAGATTCCCAAGAATATTATTGTAACTACAAAGATTGACGAAATCCTAGCTCTCCCAAAAATAGACTATGTGTTCGAAGCGATTGTTGGTATTGAACCAGCCTATTCCTATATACAGTTATTTTTAGATCGTGGCTGTCATGTCATAAGTGCAAACAAGGAATTGCTTGCTAATCGTGGTGAGGAGCTTTCGGAATATGCTTTAAATAAAGGTAAGTTCTTAACGTTTGAGGCAGCCGTTGCGGGAGGGATTCCTTTACTTAGAACGATTATTCAGCTCCTTCAAGTGAATGGGATTTTAGTTCTAGAGGGTATTTTGAATGGAACGAGCAATTACATCCTATCAAAAATGAGAAATGAGAAATTAAGCTTTGGAGAATGCCTGCAAGAGGCACAGCAACTCGGTTACGCAGAGGCTAACCCAGAAAGTGATATTTCTGGTAGAGATGCTTTCTACAAGCAAATGATTTTAAGCAGTTTAATCTATCATGAGCAGCCCGACTGGGAAAAGGTTGAAAGAATCGGGATTGAACAAGTCGCATTAGAAGATCTAGCCTTAGGTGAGGGGCATGGATTAAGGCTAAAGCTGCTGGCCTCTTTGAAAAGAGAAGATGAGGGAATCAAAGCAACGGTAAAGCCCACGTTTGTAAGCTCAGAACATCCTCTTTACAATGTAGAGGGAGTAGACAATGGCATTGTTATTAAGACCGATTTGGTTGGGACTCTTATGCTCCAAGGACCAGGAGCTGGTTCAAAGGCTACTGCAAGTGCTATGATTGAAGATTTAGTGCAAATTGAACAACAAAAACAACCGTTGCAGAAAGTTCATCGATATAGCTATCAAACTCAAAATGAAAAAGAGATTAACAAAAGAATTCAATTAGCGGTATTTCCTCTCCAAAATAAGGAGGAATGGCTTAGCTTAAAATCGGTTTTAAATGAAAACTCAAAGTATGTAAATATCCTTCAAGAAGTTGTTAAAGAGCTTGATGGTAGTATATACGGAAGCTTATTATACGAAGGAGAGCTAGAACGTATAAAGCTACCTGTCTTATTTAAACGGTATCCAGTATCACCGATCGGTATAAAAAGAGATCATTTGAATGTGGTTAATAGTTTCTAGGGAAGACGCATAATTATTGCGTCTTTTTTTTTGTATCTTAAAGCTCCATAGGACAAATAATAATAATATGTTTGCTATGGAGGTGCAGAATGAGAAAACTTTTAATTTTGTTTGGAGTAATTATGCTTATCTTTGGCGTTGCCATCTATACATTGACAAATGTTTCGATTAATTACGCATTTGTACCGGAAGCAGAAGATGTAAGGGAACCAGAAAAAAAATCGAAAATAGCTTCTGTGTCAAACCAAGTGGAGATGGGGACACCAGAACAGATTGAGTTAGGGCGGAAATTATTTTACGAGGAGACTTTTGGGAATGAAGTGTTTTTTTCAGATATTTTAGGCATGTTTAACGGGGCCTTAACATTAGGAAACATTGGAAAGGCGATCTTAAAATTAAATGGGGAGGGTACGAATAACCTCAGAGTCGAAGCGTATAAAGATTTTTCAGCTGGTGATTTCAGCATAAAAAAAGGGGACTTAATTGATACAGGTCTTGATGTGGCTAAAGGGGCTAAGACACCAGTTGGATTTAAGGTAGTGTTTGATGAAGGAAGATTAAAAGCAGGGGTTAGCTGTGCTGCTTGTCATGCCACCGTTGATGAAAAGGGGAAAATTATGGAGGGAGTACCGAATACGGATTTGCAAATCGGTCTTGCTCTTGCCATGGGTAGCAATACAGCCTCCTATTTTACTCATACAGAACTAGAGGATATTAAAGAGTATATTAGTAAAAGCTCTGTACAAATAGAAACATCGAATGGAACTAAAGATGCCTTACCTGATATAGATAAGTTTGAAAAATTCGTAGATGCAGAGATTATTAAGTGGCCTGCAGGGAGTAATGACACGACCATTGATTTACATAATAACCCTGTTCAAGTTCCTGACGCGATGACGAATGGTGATCGTCCATTTGGTTGGAGCGGACAAGGTCAAATCGGTCCTTTTAATGGGATTTCGGCAGCGATTAATAATGCCCATTCACAAAATATGGATGCGGTCTCAGCCTCCGAGATTAGTAAGTATACGATGAAAATAGATAAGGAAGTGTATTTGGGAACCGTATTACAAAATGCAGCGAATCCAAAGTATCGTTATGACGGAAAGTCTTCGCAAAAGCCATCTGACTTTTTTGCGAAAGTAGACCCCACCCCGGGAGTACCTGGTGTGAATCGATTGACTAAATCTCCCACCTATCCAAAAACCTCCTATATGACATCTGTAGGGGTCTTATCCAGCTCGGCTGGATATAAGGTATATGAACAATTAGACGCGATGAGTGCATACATGAATTCTCTTTCTCCGGTACCAAGTGGAATGCTAAAGGATAATGGAAAATCAGAGAAGGGTGAAAGAGTATTTACAAAAGCAGGTTGTATTTCTTGCCATGCAGGGACATTTGCAACGAGCAATAAGTTAATAGCGGTGGAGGAACTAAAAACGAATGCCTCACGTGCAAAGGGATTTTCTCCATTAAAGGACTACCACGAAGCACCAAAAGTATATGAAGAGGGAACGCCAGTACCACTACCTAACAATCCAAAAATAAATGTAATAAAAACAACACCTGAACAAGAGCAGTTGCTTCAACTAGCTTGGGGATTTACGAATACAAAGGGAGCCTACAAAACCATTAGCCTTTATAACCTCTCTAGAAGTGCTCCTTACTTACATGATGGCGGAGTGGCTGTTGGTCCAAATGGAGAGGTTGGGGTAACAGAAACCATTTTACAAGGGAAGTCGCCTGACCCGTACCATAGTCTAAAAGCGATGGTTGATTCAAAGTTAAGAGAAGTAGTGATCGAAAGTAATGCAAAGAACAAGAGTTTATCCACAGCGAATGTCACTGGTAAAGGACATGCCTTTTGGGTAGATCAAACGACAGGATTCTCTGAATCAGAGCAGGATGCACTTATTCATTACTTGCTGACTCTCACTGATTAGAAGGGGTGAATAAGTTGAAGGCTGTTACTTATCAAGGGTTATTACATGTAGAAGTGAAAAATGTACCTGATCCAGTCATTCAGCTTCCAGATGACATCATTGTACGAGTCACTGCATCTTCGATCTGTGGTTCAGATCTGCATTTATACCATGGAATGATTCCAAGCCTTGAAAAGGATTATGTTATTGGACATGAAGCAGTAGGAATCGTTGAAGAGCTTGGGAGAGAAGTAACCGGAATAAAAAAAGGTGATAAGGTGGTAATCCCTTTTAATATTGCTTGTGGGCATTGTTTTTACTGTGAAAATGGTCTGGAAAGCCAGTGTGATCTCGCGAATAAAGAGGAAAAGCCAGAAGCTGGTGCCATGTTTGGTTGTTCACGTCTGTACGGAGATTATTCTGGAAGCCAAGCAGAATGGTTAAGAGTTCCGTTTGCAAATTTTACTCGGTTTAGAGTACCTGATGACAATGAGTTACAAGATGATGCTTTAGTTCTCCTAGCTGATGCACTCCCAACTGCCTACTGGGGAGTAGTGAATGCAGATGTAAAGCCTGGTGATACGGTTATAGTAATCGGAAGCGGTCCGATAGGGTTGTTAACACAGAAGATTGCTTGGCTAAAGGGAGCGAAACGAGTTATTGCCATTGACCAAATTCCTTATCGATTGGAACATGCAAGGAGAACCAATGGGGTAGAAGTATTCAATCTTGAGGAGATACATGAGCTAACCGACCTTTTGTTAGAGATAACTAAAGGGGGAGCAGATGTTGTCATTGATTGTGTTGGAGCAAGTGGTAAAATGACACCGGTTGAATTTGCTGAAACAGCACTTTTTCTACAAGGGGGCGGCCTTACTGCTATTAAGATGGCGAGCCAAGTAGTAAGAAAAGGGGGAGTTGTTCAACTTGTTGGGGTGTATGGTCTCAGGTATAATGGGTTTCCTTTGGGGGATTTTTTTGCAAGAAATATTACATTAAAAATGGGCTTTGCCCCCGCAATACGTAATACGCAATTCCTATATGAGCTAGTGAATAAAGAAAAAATAAAGGTTAATGATATTATCACCCATCACATACCTTTAGTTAATGGTGAAAAAGCGTATAAATTATTTAATAAAAGGAAAGAAAATTGCTTGAAAATTATATTAAAACCGTAATCAAAGGGGGCGCATGCCCCCTTTTTGCGTAATATGGATGGCTCTTTTCCCATTGAAGCATAGCATGTAGTAATGGAGAAAGGAGGTCAAGGATTTGTGATTATCGTTGCGGGAATGAATGTAGAGATACCCCCTTTTCAGTTATCCAGCAAACAAGCAGAAATTTTTCACTACTTAAAGAACAGTAGTGAAGTGCATAGTTATGTTCATAATAAAGAGCTTTTGTTTGAATTGATGTTACGAGAAAACATGATAAATAGTGCCATTGCATTGAACGAAAGTGAAGTAGAATTTTCTATATTTCAAACATCAAAGTTCAACTCCATGTATTGGTTGAAAACATCAAGAGGTTATATGCTTAAGCCAAATGTATTGCCCTCCGATGCGATAAAAGATATTTTTCATAATGGGACAGAGTACGGTTTTGAATGTTCGACGGCCATTGTTGTAATATTTTATTATGCTGTTCTTCAATCCATTGACGAGAGATCTTTTAATGGGCTTTTTAATCATCTTCTCATTTGGGATTGGAGCTATGATGAGGACCTAGGAATTATTACAAAAGTCGGCTCGGATTTTATTCCGGGGGATGTAATGTATTTTTTTAATCCAGATTATGATAATCCGGTTTGGATAGGAGAAAATGTTGTATTTTTAGGTGAAGATAAATATTTTGGTCATGGAATTGGAATTGGTACAGCGGAAGAAACGATTAAAGCCCTAAATACATTGCGAAAAACAGGTGCCACGAAATCTGCTCACTTAATACACCAGCATAGTCGTTTAAATTATAATTATTTATCACAGTTTTCTAAGCAGATATAATTAATTGGAAAAGGACAAATGATCATTTGTTATAAAAGTTCATTGTCCTTTTATATTTATTTCATGTTAACTCTTTTTTCCATATGAAAATCGCTGTATACTAATACTATGGAAGGAAAGTAGGAGAGAAATACATGCTAAAAAAGCTTCTTATCGTTATTATCTTGTGCAGTGTTGGCTTTTTCTTACTGCCGTATAGTTTGCCATTAGTTTTTGCTTTAGTTACAGCTATATTTTTAGAAGGATTAGTTGAGTTTTATAAAAATAAACTTAGGATTGCACGAGTGCATGCTGTATTAGCATCATTCTTAACGTACATATTAGGTTTAGTAATCATTGGCTATCACTTTTTTACTCTAATCATTCAACAAACTCTTCGTTTGTCAGAGAGCACTCCGACTTTTGTAAAGGATTTTTATCGGAGTACACTTTTACCAATAATGGGGAGCTTAGAAAGATATTTACAAACACTTCCAGGAGAAGTGTTGAAATCGATGGAAAACACAATAGAGTCAAGTATCGCATCCTTAGATGCCTTCTTACAAACTATGTTTGAAACCATCATATCTTTATTAACAGCTATTCCTGGTTTTTTAATTGAATTTTTAGTATACTTGGTTGCTTTATTCCTGTTTTCTTTAGAGCTACCTAGATTAAAAGAAAATATAAAAAGACATCTAACGGAGGGAAGTTTAAAGAAAGCATCCCTTGTTATTAACCAGCTTACATGGGCGGGGGTTGGGTTTATAAAGGCTCAGCTATTTTTAAGTGTAATTACCTTTGTGATGGCATTCACAGGATTATGGATTTTAGGGGTTTCAAATAAAACTCTTTTATCATTATTAATAGTCATTGTTGATATATTACCTATTTTGGGTACAGGATCTGTTTTAGTCCCTTGGGGAATTGTGGCAATTTTACAGGAAAATCAATTGCTAGGAGTAGGCTTAATTATTTTGTTCGGGTTAATCACAGTAATTAGAAGGATCATTGAGCCGAAGGTATATTCGAGCAGTCTCGGGATTTCTCCACTAGCATCTTTAGTAAGTCTGTATATAGGCTTTAAGCTTATTGGTTTTCTTGGATTATTTTTAGGCCCGGCTATCGTTATTGTTTACGATACATTAAAAAAGGCAAATGTTATTAAAGTAAACTATAAAATATAAAAATGAAAAGCCATCGATGGATGGCTTTTCGTTTTTATTCCCAATCTTCATATTTGACAATTCCGCCTGTTAAATCCAGCTCTGATCGATCTCCTTTGTAGTACAGTTTTCCATTTTCAGATACAATCAAGTTTTCGTACGTATAAACTTTTTTCCCACTTGGTAAGATGATGATGATCTTTTCCCCTGGTTCGTCCTCCTTAGGTTGATCGGTGATGTTAGTATTATTAACGTAAAGCTTTGCTACTAAAAGAAAAAGTACGATGAGACAAACTAGTAAAAAAACAATTTTCAAACTTACCCAAGGTTTATACGTCATGTATCGCTTCAATTGACTCACACTTGTTCTCCGCCTTTACTTCAATCTACCTTTAAATCTATGCAGGAATAAGATGGAAGTTTCCTTTTTTCATAAAATCTATTAAACTACTTTAGAATGGTTTTTTATTATAATAGACGGTAAATTTACATCAATATTGGTAATGTATGATAGAAACATACAACAAACGTCCTGATCTCGAATAAGAAAAAGAAAAGGTCAAGTACTCGCTAGGTCAATTGTCCAATTTTTTTAATCGACAAATTATGATATGTTATGCATACATACGAAAATGAGGAAATAAAGGAAATGGAAAAGATGAAAAAAAATATGGCATTAATTTTTAAAACGATTGATGGTGTCTCTCTTTGGAAAATTAATAGAATGCTAAAGAAGCTTTCTAGATCAAAATTAATGATTTTGGAGCAAATAAAGGATGAAAAAATTGTTATTCATCTTCCTTCTAAAAAGGAGAAAGAAGTAACAAGTCTCGAAATCAAAAGGGAATTACTTAAAGAAGTAGTTCAATTGGATGGTTTTGAATCCTTTAATGTAAGTGTATTAGAAAATTGTCGACCAATTTACAAAGAACAAATCACTCAATTTGGTTTGTATCGTTGGATTGAACTTCCCTTGCCAAATCAGATTCAATACGAATATAATTTTGCTGAAATGAAAGAATCTATTATTAATAATTATGAAATGAGACCGATCATGTAGAAACAGAGCCTCCCCATTTGGGGAGGCTCTTGTTTTGGATTAAAGCTTGACCTAGTTAGAAATCCAGCTCCAGCGGCTAGGGGTTCGGTGAATAATATAGAGCAATTATTCCTTGGTCATAAGCCACCCTCCTCCAGAAATCAGGATTTCCTGCGGAGTGCGTCTTATGCCTGTCGCCCCTGTACAAGCCGCCTCCGCTTTTTACCTAAAAAAGGGCGTTTGACTATTCGCACATTTTGGGTTTCTTACATAGGATATATTGACTTACAACTAAGGAGGTAATTTAAATGTCAGAAACATTTGGTGGATACGGCGGAGGTTTCGCTCTGTTAGTAGTATTATTTATCCTTTTAATTATCATTGGTGCTTCTTGGGGCTATGGTTTCGGTTATTAATGATTAAATAAAACAATAAAAGGGAGGAATTTAAATGTACGGATATCCTTACGGCGGTTGCGGTTATCCAGCAGTTGGTGGAGTTGGGTACGGTGGTGGCTTTGCGCTAATCGTTGTTCTTTTCATCCTATTAATCATCGTTGGTGCTGCTTGCTTTAAGTGGTAAAAAAAAAGAATGAGGGTGGGGTTTCTCACCTTCATTCCTTTATAAACGAAAGAATTGTTTTGTATTTACATACATTGTTTCATATGTCTTATCCACTGAGATAGCTTTCAAAACAGAAAGCTGTCTTATTGTTTGATGAATCATATTAGGATGCGTCATTTTGCCACTAAAGAGTCCTTCAAAGGGCCAGGGACCGTCTGTTTCCACCATAATCTGTGAAAGGGGAAAACGCTTGGCGATATGTCGAGTTTCTTCTTTATAAATAAGGTCAGGAGTAAGCGAGATGAAGTATCCGTTCTGAATGATTCTATCCATATCAATGTCTGCTCCTTTAAACCAGTGGAAATGCGCATGTTCAATACTATGTCTTTCCAACATAGAACAAACGGTTGGCACGTCATCATAAATGGCATGAAGCGAAATTGGTAGGTTTTTCTTACTAGCCAATTTTATCCACTCTTCAAGTAGTTCAATATATGGTTCTAAAGAGGTGTCCCAGGTAGTTGAAGTCCGTAAATAAAAGGGAAGACCAACCTCTCCAACCGCTATCATCTCATCGAAATGTGAGTGTACCCATTGAAAAAGGTCTGCCATTTCTTTGTCTGAACCTATTGCTTGCTCAGGGTGAAATCCAAACGCTGTTTTGACATGAGGGTATGTCCTTGAAAGATAAGTATTTCTTTTACAGGATTCTAAGTCATAGGAAACGCTTATGAACATTTCAACTTCGTCAAGTGTCTCCATCATCGTATGAATCTCTTCATCTAGGTACTTATCTAGATGTAAGTGGCAGTCTATTATTTTCCTCATTTTTGATCAACCTTTTCTTTTAAAAAATCATGAATCATTTTTTTGTAACGAAGAAATTCTCCGGAGAACATCATTTCCTCGTTTCTTGGTCTCGAGAAGGGAACAACAACCTCTTGTTTGATTCTTGCAGGTTTATCGGATAATACGAGTATTCGGTCGGAAAGAAAGAGTGCCTCCTCTATATTATGGGTAACAAAAATAATTGTTTTTTTATACTGATCCCAAATCGAAAGTAGCCATAACTGCATTTCCTGACGAGTTAACTCGTCTAAAGCTGAAAATGGCTCATCTAAACATATGATGGGCTGGGGACTTAACAGTGCCCGTAAAAATGCAACCCTTTGCTTCATACCTCCTGAAAGTTCGTGAGGAAAAGCATTTCTATACTCCAGTAGCCCCGCTTTCCGCAGCATCTCCATAGCCGTTTCGTAATCCTTTTTAGCTTTCAGTTCTTGGCCAAGAACGACATTTTGAATGATTGTTCTCCAAGGTAGTAAGGAAGGGGTTTGGGGCATATAACTAATATGTCCTCTGTTACCTGTAATGTCATTTCCTTCAAGTATAATGGACCCTGCATGTGGAGCCTCCAGGCCACCGATTAACTGGAAAATCGTACTTTTCCCACTTCCGGAGGGACCAAGAATCGTTACGAACTCCCCGTTCTTAATAAAGAGGTTGAGATCATGTAAAATTTGTTTATCTCGATAAGAAAAAGACACATTTTGTAATTCAAGATGCTCCACGATTTTTTCCCTCAGCTTTCCAACGAATAATAAATCTCTCCAACCAATTAATCATGATAAAAAATAACAAACTTAATGCCATAATGAGAAATATGGCAACAAACACGCGATCTGTTCGAAACGATGAGGAAGAGAGTGTCATATAGACTCCAATACCATTTTCTGATCCTAACCATTCAGATATAACCGCTCCCATGACACTGTATGTCGCTGAAATTTTCAGCCCTGAAAAGATCGAGGGAAGGGCAAACGGAAACTCGAGTTTCCAAAATAACTGTCGTTTTGTTGCTCCTGCCATTTGCATATAATGGAAGAGCTCTGGAGCAACCTGGCGAAATCCATCCATGGCTGAAATCGTAATTGGAAAGAAACAAACCAGAGTGATAACAATTAATTTTGGTAATAGGCCGAAGCCAAACCATATAACAAGAAGTGGAGCAAGTACGATAATGGGTATATTTTGCGATAAAATGAGAAGCGGATATAAAGATTCTTTCAAAAAAGGGATATTATGTAAAATAAAAGCAGTTAACAGACCTACGGTAACTCCAGAAACAAAGCCTAGAAAAATAAGCTGTATGGTGGATGTAAGATGTACAGAGACACTGCTCCAACCATTTATGAGTTCGTTAAAAATTTGTGATGGAGTTGGGAGCAGCCAAGATGGAACTTGAGTCATTCTTGCGGTGAATTCCCATCCAATGAATAAAAGGAGGAGAACAAAAATTGGTCTCCACCCTTTTTGTAGTTTTTTTATCATGAACGATATTTCTCCGTAAGTGTATCCATTTTTATTCCTGATGGTTGATAAAGAATCTTCACCTGTGAAATAACATTGCTGCTTCCCATTTCAATCATCTTTTCATTCATTTTTGAAATCACTGCAAAAAGTTCCTGAAGATCACCCTCCATAGTTGTTTCCAAGGGATGAACCTCATACTTTACTCCTGACGCATCAATAATGGCTATTGCTTCATCTACGTAAGGTATCACATTTTCACCGTTTTTTGTCTTAGGGATAATTTGTATACTAACAAGCGCGTTTGCCATATGACCAACTCCTATTGTGGTAAAAATTCATTTGTAAAGGCTTTTTCTGCATCTAACTCTGATTCTAGTAACCCATTTTCAAGCATCCAAGAAGCATAGTTTTCCCATACTTCTAAACGTTGCTCACCCCATTGGTCTGCATCGTCTTGATATTTGGTAGCAAGCCATTCCTGACTTTTCTTAACAAGTTCTGCGTCAAGCTCAGGAGCAGCTTTGATTAGGACGTCCGCCGCATCGGAAGGATTGTCGATAGCAAATTCATAGCCTTTTGAAGCTGCTTTAACAAAAGCTTTTACTGTTTCTGGATCGTTGTTAATCTTATTTTCACTAGTTGTTAACACAGGTGTATAGTAGTCTAGCTTTTCGGAGTAATCGGTTAGATAGACCATATTTATGTCGTCTCCTCGTAATTCCGCTTCCACGCCTGTCCAACCGTAGTATATCCATGCAAAGTCAATATCACGTTCAACAGCGGTAAAGAAGTCCGCATCGCCTATGTTTACAATATTTACCTTTTCTACATCTGCTTGTTCCTGCTTCATAAGTGAGTCAATGACGGATTCTTCAACAGGTGAACCCCAACCACCATATGTTTTTCCTTCAAAATCCTTAGGAGATTGAATATTTTTAGATGCCGGTGATGCGAAACCAGATGTGTTGTGTTGAATGACCGCAGCTATAGAAACAAGCGGTACCCCTTGGACTCTAGCCTGTGTAATGCCCTCTTGATAACCTACACCAAAGTCTGCTTTCTCAGAAGCAACAAGTTGGTCAGCACCAGCCTCTCCAGGCATCTGAATGGTCACATCAAGACCTTCCTCTTCAAAAAAGCCTTTTTCTTTTGCAACATATAGCCCTGTGTGATTTGTGTTTGGAGTCCAATCAAGAACTACAGTCACTTTTTTTAAGTCAGCGCTTGATTCCTCCTGTTCTGTTTGTTGTTCATTTGTTCCTGAACATCCTGCGAGTAATACAGAAGCTGCAAATGCAGCTATCCACTTTTTCATTACCTTCTCCTCCAATGGTAAAAGTAGGGACACGACCTGAACCTCTAGACGACAAAAAAACGCCCAGTTTTTGAACCGGACGCATATGTTTAAACAAATTTATTGTCTAAAGAATATGTTCCCTACGCTGGTATCATCCAGATCAGGTTCAAAGGGTCAGCATCTATTAGATGCACTCTCAACTGGTCTTCACCGGTCCCCCTACAATTCTTACCTATTTAGTTTCATTTCTATCTCATTATAGCAGAAATTATTTTCATGAAAAGGAAGAACTTTCTTGAATAAATGAACATAATGATATGTTTGTTATTGCTTTTGTAAAGAACACATTGCAAACTTCATACAGTCACGATAAGATTGAAGTTATGGATGAATTTGTGTAAGGAAAGAAAGGAATTTCATAATGGCAAAAAATTTTAAAGATGATGTACAATCGCGTCGCACATTTGCGATCATTTCCCACCCGGATGCTGGGAAAACAACATTAACAGAAAAGTTATTGTTATTTGGTGGAGCGATTCGTGATGCGGGAACTGTAAAAGGAAAGAAAACGGGTAAGTTTGCAACGAGCGATTGGATGGAAATTGAAAAACAACGTGGTATTTCCGTTACGTCGAGTGTAATGCAATTTGATTATAATGACTGTCGAGTGAATATTCTTGATACACCAGGTCACCAAGACTTCAGTGAAGATACGTATCGTACTCTTACAGCTGTTGATAGTGCGGTCATGATTATCGATTCAGCAAAAGGGATTGAGGAGCAGACCTTAAAGCTATTTAAAGTGTGTCGAATGAGAGGTATTCCGATTTTTACCTTTATCAATAAGCTTGATCGTCAGGGGAAATCTCCATTAGAACTTTTAGCTGAGTTAGAAGAGGTTATGGGGATAGAATCATATCCGATGAACTGGCCGATCGGAATGGGGAAAGAATTTCTCGGTATATATGACCGTTTCTACAAGCGAATTGAACAATTCCGTGTGGAAGAGGAAGAACGATTTATTACATTAAATGAAGATGGAGAAATAGAAGGAGATCATAGACTAAAGCAATACTCCTTATATGACCAAACGTTGGAGGAAATTATGCTATTAAATGAAGCGGGAAATGAATTTTCTCGTGAAAGAATAGCAAATGGGGAACTAACACCTGTATTCTTTGGTAGCGCCTTAGCGAACTTTGGTGTTCAGACATTTCTAGAAACCTATCTTCAATTTGCACCTGCACCTCAAGCTCGGGAATCTACAGAAGGGAAAATTGATCCACTATCAGAGGATTTTTCAGGCTTTATTTTTAAGATTCAAGCAAATATGAATCCTGCTCACAGGGACAGAATTGCCTTTTTACGTGTATGTTCAGGGAAATTTGAAAGAGGGATGACAGTCAATATTCCACGCTTAGGAAAGTCAATGAAGCTTTCTCAATCAACACAGTTTATGGCTGATGACAGAAACACGGTTGATGAAGCGGTTAGTGGAGATATTATTGGTTTGTACGATCCAGGTACGTATCAAATTGGAGATACATTGACAGTTGGAAAAAACAACTTTCAATACGAAAAGCTTCCTCAATTTACTCCTGAACTCTTTGTTCGGGTTTCTGCTAAAAACGTAATGAAGCAGAAGTCTTTTCATAAAGGAATTCAGCAACTCGTTCAGGAAGGTGCCATTCAGCTCTTCCGTACGGTTCGAACAGATGATTATTTGTTAGGGGCCGTTGGTCAACTCCAATTTGAGGTGTTTGAGCATCGGATGAGAAACGAGTACAACGCAGAAGTATTAATGGAAAGATTAGGTTCAAAAATTGTCCGTTGGGTTGAAAATGAAGAAATTAATGAAAATCTTTCTAGCAGTCGAAGCCTATTAGTAAAGGATCGCTACGATAAGAAAGTATTTCTTTTCGAAAACGATTTTGCTCTTCGCTGGTTCCAAGAAAAAAATCCAGACATAACACTTTATAATCCTATGGATGATTACCAATAAGTACCTAGAAGTCCTCGTCTTTTGAGGGCTTCTTTTTTATAGGAAAAAACTCTACTTTTGGTATAATAGTATTGATTCTTAAGACCTGGAGGAGCCTCTATGAAAAAATGTACCGAATGCGGAGTTAGTTACAAAATTGATACCTCAGGGTACTTATTTATCGAGGGAATGAATAATGAGAGTACTTTTACTGAGTATGAATACTCTTCGTTTCAAGAATTAGAAGACTATTTAAAAACACTGACTATAGATCTGAAAAATCGTCCGGAAGTAAAAGCAGCTTTATCGAGTGAAAGGGTAAAACCAATATTATTGACGTCTTTACCTGTTTTATTAGAGAGAGTAAAAAATCGGGATATTGTTCGAGTAATTCAAACTGGGGAGTTAATTGGACATATACAACCAATCATCGATTTACAGAACAACCAATTATTTGCATTTGAATCTCTTTTACGTACCAATGGCATGAACCAAATGCCACCAGGACAGCTATTTCATGTGGCAGAAAAAACAGGGCTACTATCGATGCTCGACCAAAGGGCAAGAGAGGTGGCCATACAGACTCGTAGAAAGTATATAAAAAAAGGGATCAAAAGCTTTATTAATTTTTTGCCATCGACCATTTATAATCCGGAATTTTGTCTACAACATACCTTTCATCTAGTTAATAAATATGGAATTGATCCATCAGATTTAGTGTTTGAGGTTGTAGAGACAGAGAAAATCGAAGATGTTGAACATTTGCAAAAGGTGTTTATCACTTATAAAAAACAGGGGATGAAGGTGGCCCTTGATGATGTAGGCTCAGGCTTTTCTACAATAGACATGCTAGAACTGCTACATCCCGATTATGTAAAAATTGACCGAAGCTATATTGACCACTGCGATCAGGATAGGCAGAAACAAAAGTTTTTAAGGGAAGTTCAACAAGTTGCACAAGATCTAAATATTGAAGTTCTGGCAGAAGGAATTGAAAGAATGGAAGAACTAGAGTTGTGTAGAGACCTCGGGATGAATCTAGCTCAAGGGTATTTTATTGGAAAACCAAAAGCAGGGGATCAATATATAAATCTACAACTATAAGAATACTTTTTATGCAAGCTTCTCCAATAATGGGGAAGCTTTTTTTGTAGGAGAGTTTGAATCCAGCGCTTATTTGCATACGATATTTTGCTTCTTTATAATATGGGCATAAAAGCCTTCAGTTGGCTGAATCTGTTAGGGTTTGAGAGGAGTTAGCGATGGAATGAAGATTAGCGAATATGCTATAAAAAGACCAGTCTTTACAATTGTCACGATGTTCTTAGTGCTGATTCTAGGAATCGTATCGTTAGTGAATATCCCATTAAAGCTAATACCGGAGATAAAACCTCCTGTAGGTGTGGTAGTAACGAATTATCCAGGTGCAAGTCCTGAGGAGATTGTAGAAAAAATAACAAAACCACTGGAGAGTAACTTAGCCACCCTGCCTGGTATAAAAACTCTCACCTCAACCTCACAGGAAGGCGCAAATTTTATCCTTCTTCAATTTTCTTGGACGACACATATTGATGAAATACAGGATGAAATTATTCAACGCATTGATTTAACAACTCTCCCAGACGATGCAGAAAAGCCTAGGTTTTTAAAATTTGACCCTTCTCAGTTTCCCGTAATTCAACTATCGTTAAGTACGGATGAGAATGAGGAGATGTTGAGACAGTTAGCCCAGGAATTAGAACTGGAGTTAACAAAAGTGGATGGAGTTGCGAGCGTAAATTTATCTGGAACCTCTGCAAAGGAAGTAAAGGTTGAACTTGATCAGGAAAAATTAAAGGCGTACTCATTAAGTCAAAGCGATATAGTCGATTTGATTCAGGCTAATAATATTTCGATGCCGGGTAACCCTATTTTAACTGAAGGTAAGCAATTAACGACAAGAATTATATCCACCCTTGATTCTATAGACACATTACAAAACTTAACGGTGTCAATGAATCCTTTAACGGGTGATGAAATACAGTTACGTGATGTAAGTGATGTAAAACTAGAAAATCAGGATGATCGTACCATTACCCGCACAAATGAAAATCCCTCTGTGCTTCTTAGTGTTCTTCAGCAATCTGATGCGAATACGGCAGAAGTATCTAAAGCATTTGTTCAAGAATTAAAGAAACTGTTGAATAAGGAAAAATATCAAGATATTCAGTCAGATATTATATTTGATCAAGGGGAATACATAAAACAAGCCATAGGAAATATAACAACTTCCTTACTCCTTGGTGGCCTATTTGCAATGGTAGTTCTTTTTCTCTTTTTAAAAAATGTAAAAAGTCCACTGATTATCGGTGTTTCTATTCCGTATTCAGTTATTTTTACCTTTGTATTAATGTATTTTTCGGATTATACGCTTAATATTATGACTCTTGGAGGACTAGCATTAGGGATTGGAATGTTGGTGGACAACTCCATCGTGGTCATTGAAAATATTTATCGTCACTTGGCGTTGGGCAAGAATGCAAAGGAAGCGGCTCGTGTTGGCTCACAAGAAGTAGGTGGGGCCATCACAGCTTCTACTCTTACAACAGTTGCTGTCTTTTTACCAGTTGTTTTTATTACAGGAATTATTGGAGAGCTTTTTAAAGAATTTGCTGTGACTATTTCGTTTAGCTTAATAGCGTCGTTGTTAGTATCGTTAACTGTAGTTCCTATGCTAGCAAGTAGGTTATTAAAGGCATCTATACATAATGCTGAGAAGGAAAGACAAAGTTCCTATGTTGTTCTAAGGCTTGAAAGGGGAGTGAGATGGTGTTTAAACAATCGAATATTTGTTTTAATCATTTCGACTTTGCTATTAGTTGGAGGAGTGTTTAGTTTAACAACTGTAGGTATGCAGTTTTTACCGAAAACGGACGAAGGATTTTTTACCATTCGTGTCAAGTTAGGAAATGGAATGGCATTGTCAGAAACAGACAAAGTACTAACTTCCATTGAAAAGGAGCTTAAAAAGGAATCGGATGTTGAGACATTTGTTAGCCTAATTGGAACAACACAGGAGGGCTCTTTCAGAGGAGCAAGAAACGCGAATGAAGCAGAGGTGTACGTAAAAATGAAACCGCTTAATGAACGTACACAATCCATCTTTCAATTTGCGGATGACGTAAAGGAATCAATTGAAGCGGCAGCAAAATCCACGAATAAAACAGCTAAACTATCATTTAATATGCAGTCAACTACTGGGTCAAATCCCAATACCCTTACCTTCAGTATTTTGGACACGAAAAAGGGGAGGCTAGAAGAATCGGTTGGTAAAATCTATGCAAGGTTGAACAAACTGAGTGAAGTAAATGAGGTTACAACAGACTTAATGGAACAACTAGAAGAAATTCAGATCACGGTGAATCGAAAGGAAGCATTAAAGCAAGGCTTGACACCAGCGGCAGTTGCAATGATTGTAAATAACGTAACTCGTGGAAGTGTTGCCACCCAAATAGTAGATGACAACTCACAGATCTATCGAGTAATTGTTGAATATGATAAAAGCGTAAGCGAAAGTATGGAAAGCATAAAAGGACTGCTAATAAAAAACCCTGCTGGAAACTATATTGAGTTAGGTGATGTTACCAATATTAGCCGTGGATATGGACCTGTCAAAATAGAAAGAATTAACCAACAGGCTGCTGTTCAATTTACTGTAAAGTATAAAGACACGACGAATCTCGGTTTTATTTCAAGAAAAGTGGATCGAGAGATTGAAAACCTGAAACTAGCAGATGAAACAGAAGTTGTTTTTAGTGGGGATCGTGAATTGCTTGATAGTGCGTTAGATCAATTGTTATTAGCATTTGTCCTAGCTATTACGTTTGTGTATCTCGTTATGGCGGCGCAATTTGAGTCCTTGAAATATCCACTTGTTATCATGTTTACGGTTCCGTTAATGGTTATAGGAGTTGCCCTCGCTCTGACCATTACAAACACGCCAATTAGCTTGACCGTTATCATTGGAGTGATTGTTCTAGCAGGGATTGTTGTTAACAATGCAATTGTAATAATAGACTATATCAATCAAAAGAAGAATCAAGGAATGGAATCGGCTGAAGCAATTGTACTATCTGTAAAAGAACGGTTTCGTCCCATTCTAATGACCGCTTTGACAACGATATTGGGACTTATTCCGCTTGCGCTTGGTATAGGGGATGGTACAGAAATTAATCAGCCTATGGGGATTACGGTGATTGGTGGATTAATCAGCTCGACATTCTTAACATTGTTTGTTATCCCAGTTGTATATAGCCTTTTTGATAGAGGAGTTTCGAAAATTAATGGAAATAATGCCTAATGTCGAAAAATGTAGGAAAAGTCTTGCATGTTCAAGTGATAATTCTTCTTTATTTCGTACAACCTATAAGTAATGAAAATTAGCTGGTGATTAGGATGAAAAAACAAGGGAAGTTAGAAGCTGTATTGTGGAGTATTGCGCTGCCTGGATTTAGTCAGCTTCTTAGTGGAAGCTACGTGAAAGGGGTACTATTTGTACTACTTGAGTTTGTTGTTAATGTAATGAGTAATTTTAATGAGGCCATTATGTTAAGTTTTTTATGGGAGATAGATCAAGCATTTGCAGTACTTGATTATCAATGGCTGATGTTTTACCCTTGTCTTTATATGTTCGCTATGTGGGATGCATACCGAGCTGCAATGCCAGAAACGGAGGAATACTCTTATCTTCCTTTTGCCTTCGGAGCTTATTTTGTTACGGTCGGGTTGATGTTATCAAAAAAAGTGAAGCTTTTTGGTGTCGTATTTGGACCAATCTTTCTTCCTATGATTTTTTTGGTGCCTGGATTGCTTATTGGTTTCGTAATCAGATACTTAATATTAAGAGCAAAAGTACCAAAAGTGAAGTTCTAACTTTTTGTTAGAACTTTTTTTGTTTTTTCTACTTTTACACCCCCATAGCATTCAAATGCTGCTCGTAGGTATTTAGTGACTAGAAGATAGCGGCCGCTTCTTACAATACAACTGAGGTGAATGAAATGAACAAACATACTATTTTCGATCTTAACAAAATTACTAAAAGTGCCTTTGCTTTTGTTTTAGCAGGTTCACTTTCATTAACAGCAACAACTGCATTAGCAGAAGAAAATGAGAACATTGAGTCGCAAGTAGTTGAAGAAACAGTAACAAACGAAGAAGTTATTTCTTTAGATGACGCACTCGTTGATGAAAATACAAATGAAGTAGAAGAGCCAGAGCTATTACCAGGAGATTTCTTCTATTTTGCAAAAACGGCATTAGAAAAAATCCAGTTAATCTTAACTTTTGATGATGTAAAGGAAGCAAAGTTACTAGCTGAATTCGCAACAGAAAGATTAGCAGAAGCAGAAGCATTATTCTCAGCAGGTCAAGAGGAAGAGGCTTTAGCTGTAATGGAGGAAGCTTTAGAAAATTTATCCGTTGCTGAAGAGACAGTAAGTGAAAATACAGATGCAACAATTGAAATTATTGAGAATGATGAAGAAGTAGTTGAAGAAACGGAAGAAGTAGAAAAGCAAATTGCTCAAAATATCATTTCATTAAAGGCTAATATGGAAAAAGTAAAAAATCCTGTAGCAAAAGCTGCTCTTGAGAAGAACATCAAAAAAAGCTATGCTAAGCTAGCTGAAAAAATGGCTAAACTTGAAGAAAAAGCTTCTGAAGAAAAAGCTTCTGAAGAAGAAAGTGAAGATGTGACTACAATTGAAACTGAAGATGAAACAACAACTGAAGAAACAGATTTAACAGTAGTAGATGAAACAACTACAGAGGAAGAAGTAGTAATTGAAGAAAATACTGATGTAGTAACGACTCCTGCTCCGGCTGCAAAGGTAACAAACCAAGTTAAGGTTGATCAAGCTCAAAAGAAAGCTGAGAAGCAAGTGGTAAAACAGGAGAAGAAGTCTGAAAAAGAACAAGTAAATAAGCCAAATACTCAGCAGAATTCAAAAGCAAGTGAACAAAAAGGAAACGGCAAGAATTAACATATCTTCATAAAAAGAGGCCATTTTTAAAATGGCTCTCTTTTTTCCAAAAGCTTACCCTTAAAAATCCCAACAAAGTATCGTATGATATATGGTGATAAGTGAGGTGAAGCTGTTGTTAGGTTTATTATTTTTACCAAAAAAGAAAAAACGCACATTAGAAGAGACTGTTTTTGCCATTCAAAATGGAGATCAAGGACTTCAAAATGAACTCATTCATCAATATAAACCCTTTATTGCAAAATCAGTATCTTCCGTTTGTAAGAGATATATTAGCGAAACAGACGATGAGTTTAGCATTGGATTAATTGCATTTAATGAAGCGATACAAAAGTATAGTTCAGATAAAGGCAGCTCCCTGCTTAGTTTTGCAGAGGTTATTATAAAAAGGCGAGTAATAGATTATATACGTCAGCAAATCAAGCATCAAAATCTATCAATGGATGTTAATGGATTTGAGGAAAATGATGAAGAGGTTGCTCAGACTAGTCTAGAAGCAAATATGTCCCTAGAGGAGTACTACAAGAAAACGGACGAAGAGTTAAGAAGGCAAGAAATCATGCATTTCTCAAAGCTTCTAACGGAATTTGATCTGTCTTTTAAAGATTTAGTAGAGAACTCTCCAAAGCATGCGGATGCAAGAAAAAACGCCATGCTAGTTGCCAAGGAAATCGTTTCTAATGAAGCGATCAAGCAAATTTTAGTAGAGAAAAAGAGACTCCCAATCAAACAAATTGAGGATTCTGTAAGTGTTAGCAGGAAGACGATCGAGCGGAATCGAAAATATATTATTGCTATATCTATTATCTTAATGAACGATTATTTATATTTACAGGATTATGTCAAAGGGGTGTTGGAAACGTGAAACAAGGAATCATAATGGAAGTTAATGATCGTTTTTTAACATTATTAACCCCCGAAGGTGAGTTTTTAAAGGCACCTAAACGAAATAGGAATTATCAAATAGGACAAGAAATCTCCTTTGTTCCGGTTGAGAAAGAAAGATTCTTTAATGGATGGAGCAAGGTTTTTCATAAAAAAACAGCAGGAATACTTGTCGCAGCTTCTCTTCTTCTTATATTTACTTTCATTCCATCTAGAGGGGATAACGAAGTTTATGCTTATATGTCGATAGATGGAGAATCAAGCATTGAACTTGCTGTAAATAAAGATCTCGAAGTGATAGACGTGATTGCTTATAACGAGAGCGGTAAAGAAGTTATTGCTGACATTGTTTGGAAAAATGAGCAAGTTGATAAAGTATCATCTGAAATCTTATCTAGTATTGAAAACCAGGAAGTAAATTCTGAAACGCAGGAAATTGTCGTTGGGACGGTCTTGGCTGGTACTCAAATAAACAAAACAGATCAAAAACTACATCAAGTGATTGATTCATTAAAGAAAGAAACTGAAGTGGAAATTGCCGATGTTCAAGCGACTGCTGAAGAAAGAAAAGAGGCAAAAGAACAAGGCGTTTCTGTCGGCAAATACAAATCTCAGCAAGCAAAAGAGAAAGTAAAGGAAAAGAAAGAAGATAACATGAAGCAAGAGGAAACATCCGTAGAAACACCCGTAGAAACACCTGCTCCAAGCGTGACTGAACCAAATAACAATACAACAAATATACCTGCAGCTAATAATAATGGGAATGGAAACGCCAATCCAAATGCTCAAAAAGATGAGCTGAATCAACAACAAAACTCTGGAAATGGTAATTCTAATCAAAACAATCCCGGACAACAAAAAAATGAAATAAAAAAAAATGAAAAAAATATGAATTCAGTAAAGAAACAAGAAAAAACAAATAATGGTAATAAAGAAGAAAAGCCCCGCAAATAATGCGGAGGCTTTTTGCCATTTATATGAAGTTTTTTTAAAAATTACGACCTGACATTTGTGCCTGTGCTTGTTTTACAAGTCGTTTTGTAATTTCTCCACCAACTGACCCGTTACCTCTTGATACTGTATCTCCACTTAACGTAACGCCGAATTCTTGAGCGATTTCGTATTTAACTTGATCTAAAAATTGCTCCACGCCTGGAACTAAAAGCTTGTTACTATTTCTTGCCATAATCTCAGCTCCTTTTTAGTAATTACAGAGAAATCATCTCTGTAAGTGTAGTATGCAAGTAATGCCTTAATTACATAAGTGGTAAGTTTTCGTATTTTAGGGAGATATGGTATTAATCTTTCCCATGGCTAACATCTTTTGTAGGGTGCATAAAAGGGTATCCCTTCGGTTTTTTCTTACTTTCCACAAGGTCTCTATTTTCACTTGTATTCCAACCAATATCGTTTGTTGGATGTACCCATTCGTCTCCGGACATAATGGCAGGATCTGTATCCTCACTCCATTGTTCTAATGGTGAATTAGGGGAAGCATATTTGCTATCTCCGATAACAACCCCTTGAGAGTTAATAAATGGTGGTTGAATGGTTATGCCTGTTCCCTTGAAGTCAGGAGAGTTTATTTGATGTGGTAATGTCCCGTCAATTGAATAATTTTCTTCCATCTTTTTTCTTTTTTTGCTCATAGCATTCATCCCTTTTTCTTTTATATTTTGTTTCCAGAGGTTTTTTATTAGTAGAAAATGAAGACAAAAAAAGGAAGATTGAAATATGAAAGAAGGGTGAAAAATATATGTAATTCCATTAAGGAGGAATGAAAAATGGCTAAAAGAAAAGCAGAGCGAGATGCAGCTGTAAAATATAGCAAAACACCTAAGAAAAATGTAAATGAATCTGAATTCTCAGCAGAATTCACTTCTGATGAGAACACGATGAAGGGATTTAATCGAAATTCTAAACAAGGAAGAAAAGGTAGATCCTAATGAAAAATAAAAAACAAACACCAAATGTTGAATTTGGGAGTGAGTTTGGTGATATCAATGCAGCAAAACATTATGAAGTCCCACTAATGAATAGTGAAAAAAAGCAAGGCAAAAAGAAAAAGCAAAATAAGAAAAACTAAGGAGGTGCTTAAAAGCCCTCCTTAGTTTTTCTTATCATTTTTTTGTTCCGAATAATAGTGATTGTTGCTTAGTTGGTTCAAAATATGCTAACAGACTAGTTTTTCCTCGTAAAAATACTCCTGTTTGCATATATTCTTGATAGTCAAAAGAAAGTTCTTCTACAATGGAATGCTTGTAAAGCTCCTTTTCTTTAATCTCTAAAGCAGCGAAATCTTCTCCTAATAGGCGAGGCTCCTCAAGAAACAGGTGATATAGTGCCGATCTTTCATCCTTCTCCAGGCGATCTTCCCACCAGGATTTTCGTGGTTTAAATTTTGCATTCTCCAAATAGTCTATTTTCATTAAGCTTAAGATGATATCTTGGTCAGGAAGATTTATGGATTTGATAAAGTCAAACAAACGCTTAAATAAATCTTCAAGCTGGTGGCCAATTCTAGACCATCCTCTATCTTCCCAATATGACCCAAATTGTTGGAAAAATTCAAAGGGAGAAGAGAAGGAGTTCGTAACTAAATATTCGATCGTATGGTCCATACGATGATCATTCCAATACTTCTCAAGCACGTCTTCAACTTGTTTGATTTTAATAATATCATCAAAAGATAAAACATTATTACCTAGTATTTCATAAGGTGACTGGTCCATATAAATGTATTGATGGTCTGCGGCTCGTAAACGCAAACCAGTACCTCTTAGCATTTTTAAGAAACCTAGTTGTAATTCCTCAGGTCTCATCTCAAATACATCATTAAAGGTCTTTTTGAACGTATCATAATCTTCTTCAGGGAGCCCCGCAATTAAGTCAAGATGCTGATCAATCTTCTTGCCTTCTTTAACCATCGTTACGGTACGAGTAAGCTTCTCAAAGTTTTGTTTTCTCATCACAAGCTCATTTGTATAATCATTTGTAGATTGAACACCAATTTCAAAGCGGAATAACCCTGGAGGTGCTTCTTGGTTTAGAAATTCGATAACCTCAGGTCGCATGATATCAGCAGTAATTTCGAATTGAAAGACTGTGCCAGGTAAATGTTCGTCTATAAGAAAACGGAACATTTCTAGAGCATAACTACGGCTAATGTTAAAGGTACGGTCAACAAACTTAATGGTTTTTGCACCATTTTTCATTAAATAACGGATATCTTCTTTAATTTTTTCCCGATCAAAATATCGTACACCTACTTCAATAGAAGAAAGGCAAAATTGACAACTGAAAGGACATCCACGGCTAGTCTCTATATACGACACTCGTTTTCCTAGGTGTTCGATATCCTCTTTAAAACGGTATGGAGAAGGAAGTTCACGTAAATCGAGCTTATGACGCTGTGGATTTAGTTTGATTTCTCCTGTTTCGGTACGGTAGGAAATTCCAGCCACTTGATGAAAATCTTTCTCAGAGTCTAGCTGCTGAAGGAGATTTTTAAATGTTTCCTCACCTTCACCAATGACGATAAAATCAAATTGAGGTACTTTTCCCATCCATTCCATCACATCATAAGTTACTTCGGGACCACCTACAACAATTTGAATCGAAGGATTAATTTTTTTAATCATACTAATGACTTTTATTGTTTCTTCAATATTCCATATATAACAGCTAAATCCAATTACATCCGGCTTTCTTTGGACAAGGTCTGTCACAATATTCATAGTGGGATCCTTGATCGTATATTCAGAAAGCTCGACTTCAAATTCAGGTTCAGCATAAGCTTTAAGATAACGAATAGCTATATTTGTATGAATAAATTTTGCGTTAAGTGTTGCTGCAATAACTTTCATCTTTTGCTCCTTTGTGTTTCTTTATACAATCAGTATATTTTATCATATTTTCTCCAAATAGAGAGAAGGGAAAACATAACATACATATGCATAGAAAAAAAGGAAGCCCCAGTCTTAAAGACAAAGCCCCGCCCGTCACTAAAAATCGCTGCTTGTAATGGTTATTTTGACAGGACTTGAGGTTAAGGAACTAGAGAGTCCGAATCCAGTGCATATTCGGACAGAAGTTGAAGGAAATGGACTTGAGGAGTCCGAATCCGGTGCATATTCGGACAGAAGTTGAAGGAAATGGACTTGAGGAGTCCGAATCCAGTGCATATTCGGACAGAAGTTGAAGGAAATGGACTTGAGGAGTCCGAATCCAGAGGTTATTCGGACAGAAGTTGAAGGAAATGGACTTGAGGAGTCCGAACCCAGAGGTTATTCGGACAGAAGTTGAAGGAAATGGACTTGAGGGGTCCGAATCCAGTGCATATTCGGACAGAAGTTGAAGGAAATGGACTTGCGGAGTCCGAATCCGGTGCATATTCGGACAGAAGTTGAAGGAAATGGACTTGAGGAGTCCGAATCCAGTGCATATTCGGACAGAAGTTGAAGGAAATGGACTTGAGGAGTCCGAATCCAGTGCATATTCGGACAGAAGTTAATGGAAATTGAACTAGGAAGTCCGAATCCCAGCTTTAAGCTAAGTGGTTCAAATGCATTTAAGTTGACAGTCCAATTGAATTAATAATGACAACATTTTTTAACTGTACGACAAGGATTGTCGATTTTGCATAGTAAATTGTTTAAAGAAAAATAACGTAAGTCAATTTCTCACACTATTTATGTGTCATTTTATACATATGCATAAAAAAGGAAGCCAATGTCTTAATGACTGAGCTTCCTTTTTTCTATATATTGCTGAAATTTTGTTAAGAATTGCTTCATGCGTGACATCTTTAGTTCTATTAAAGGCTGTGCAAAGGTCGTAAAAAGCTTACTAGAGAGCAACACCGTAATAACAAATGAAATTAATAGAAGCAGAAAGAAGGTTTCCATATTATAAAAATAATCTTGTACTTCGCTATGGCGAAATGGCTGAACAATAAATCCGTGAAGCAGATAGACGTAAAGTGTATTTTTCCCAAAGGGAGTAAAGAATAATTGCCTCTTAGGAATGAGTGAGAAAAAGGCAAGAACCAGCAAAGTACTAAGAAAAAGAAGCCCCAATCTCATCATAGGTGCAGTATAGATTTCTGCGCCTAATGCTTCATAAGGTTTTGATCCAAATAACCATTGATAGTTCATATCAGGTGCTACATAAAAACCAGTGAAGACGATAGCAAATAGAATAAATGATGCTGATCGGAACGGTGCACTTGTAAGAACTTTAAAATGCTCCTTTTTTAAATAAAACCCAAGTAAAAAGAGTGGGAAAAATACAAATGTCCTTGAGAGACTTAAATAATTCGTCATCCAATCTACATACCCCACCAGTAAACTGAGAATAACAGCAAATGTAAGGGCAATTTTCCTATCTACTTTCGTAAAAGCAAATAAAAATAGATTCCAAAAGAAAAGACTGATTAAAAACCAAAGTGACCAATGGGGATCAAATGGGTCCACAACAAAAGTCTCTTTAGAATCTAAAAAGAAATAGAAAATCGAATAGATTAGTTGGAAAATTAGATAAGGAATAATTAGTTTAAAGGAAATTTTCCGTAAATAGCCTTCCTTCTTAAATCCTTTAGCAAAGTAGCCTGAGATGAGAATGAAAGCTGGCATATGAAAGGTGTATATCGTCTTGTATATAGTATAGACCGTATGGTGGTCTTGAATGAACGATTGGATTAAGTGCCCAAACACAACAAAAAAGATTAAAATAAATTTAGCATTATCAAAGTAGTAGTCTCGTTTTTTCATCTTATCCTCCTCCCGAAAGTCTACTATTTCTTACCCTTTTTTTCTAGTCATAAAACCTGACACTTTTTGCCAACCCTCTTCCTTTTCTGTTTTAGTACATAAATCTACCTGTTATATAACGGAATTCACTTAGTTTTAGAGGAAAAATCATAAAAAAAGGTAGCTGTTTCATAAAAAAAATGCAATTGTTTGATATTTATCACAGCGTAAAATGGCTCATTGCCTTAAAATTTAAACAATTACGTATCGTTTTGGGAGGAGCTTATGTCAATTTTACCTGTTAAAAATGAGTTGGGTTTTTTTGAAATACGATTGGAATCTATCGGGGGATTAGGTGCGAACTTAGCCGGAAAAATGTTAGCTGAATCTGGTGTACTTGGGCACGGGTTGAATGGTTCAAACTTTTCTTCCTATGGATCAGAAAAGAAAGGCTCACCAGTCAAGAGCTTTATCCGCTTTTGCGATGCTGAAGTCGCCATTAGAGACCATAGTCCAATAGAGCAACCTCATGTAATTGGGGTTTTTCACGAGGCTTTATATAAAACGGTTGATGTCGTAAGCGGTTTAACTGGTGACGGTATTGTATTGGTTAATTCAACTAGAGATTTTGATGACGTGAAAACAGACTTGAAACTAAACTATGGTACATTGGCCATCGTTGATGCACTTGGCATTGCCGTTGAAGAAAAAACAAAAGTGAATACTGCTATGCTAGGTGCCTTATTCCGCATATGTCGTTTTTTAAATCCTGAATCCATGAGGAATGTTATTCGAAAAACATTTGAAAAGAAATATCCACACTTAGTTGAACCGAATATTCGTACATTTGATCGTGGATATAATGAAGTGCAATTCAAAACTTACGAGGTACCAGAGGATGCCGAAGGACGATCCTTTACAAGACCTGTGCCGCAACTAGGATATAACACACAGGCTATTGGGGGAGTAATGATTTCTCAAGCGAATAGTATTTTGAAAGATTTAAGTGGCTCTAGACAAGGGTTTGTTCCAGAATTCCATCAAGAAAAATGTATCAATTGCGCTGCATGCGATACAGTTTGTCCTGACTACTGCTTCGTATGGGAAGAAGGCGAAGATAAACGAGGCCGAAAGCAGACGTTCCTTAAAGGAATTGACTATCAATATTGTAAAGGCTGCTTGAAGTGTGTAGAGGCATGTCCGACAGAAGCTTTAAATGACCTTCGAGAAATGATTGGTTATGCAAAAGAACATTCAGTAAAACAATACTTTCCATTTGTAGGGGGTGTAAGATAATGGCAACTTTAGAAAAAGAATTACAAGCAATGGGTTTGCCTGAACAATTAGCTACATTTGAATCTGGGAATGAAATGGCCGCTATGGCAGCAGCTCAAATCAACTATCATTTAATGGGATACTTTCCTATTACCCCATCAACAGAGGTAGCACAGTATTTAGATCAGATGAAAGCTCGTGGGGAGCATAATATAAAATTGATTGCAGCGGATGGAGAGCACGGTTCTGCTGGTATTTGTTACGGAGCTGCTGTAACAGGTGCACGTGTGTTTAATGCGACAAGTGCAAATGGATTAATGTATATGCTTGAACAACTTCCGGTTCAATCTGGCACAAGATTTCCGATGGTTATGAATCTAGTTACTAGATCTATTAGTGGACCGTTAGATATAAGAGGAGATCACTCAGATTTATATTTTGCGTTAAATACGGGCTGGGTGATATTAACGGCAAAAACGCCTCAAGCAGTATATGATATGAACATAATGGCTCTAAAAATAGCTGAGCATTCAAAGGTCAGATTACCGGTTATAGTCGCTTATGATGGCTTCTTTACTTCTCATCAAAAGCGTAAGGTAAACTACTTTAAGGATCGCAAAGTGGTGCAGAATTTTGTAGGCGAATGTCCAACCGACTATCATTTTGCTCGAGATCCTAAAAAACCTGTCACTATCGGAGCACATATGAATGGTGACGATCTATTAAACAACCATTTCCAGCAATCGGAAGCAATGTATGCGGCTGGCGATGTTTTTAAAGAGGTAGCCGAGCAGTACAAAAAGATATCAGGTAGGGAATATCCCGTACTTGACTTGTACGGAATGGAGGATGCAGAAGTTGCTTTATTCTTATTAAATTCTGCGGCAGAATCTGCAAAGGATGTAGTAGACCAGCTGCGAGCTAAAGGAATAAAAGCTGGAGTAATTAGCCCAAATATTATTCGTCCATTCCCTTCTGAACAGATTCGTCAGGCACTGAAAGATGTAAAAGCACTTTTAATAGGTGAACGAGCAGATTCCTATGGAGCAAACGGACCAAACCTCACTCATGAGGTGAAATCTGCCTTACAGGAGGATAAAGAAAATCAAACACTCGTATTAAGTCGTGTTTTCGGACTTGGAGGAAAGGACTTTTACGCGGATGATGCGGCGAAGTTCTTTGAGCTTGCCCTTGATGCAAAGGAAAAAGGGTATGTTGAGAAAGCATTTGATTACTATGGTCATGTGCCTGGTGAAGTTGAAAATGTGCTGAAACCAGTTATAGAACCTCAGTATGGAGATGCATTCAAAACGGGGTTAATTGAAGTGAAACAAGATGAAGAAACGAAAAAGCTCAAGGTGAAAATTCCGCCTTTACGAGCTTTGACGACAAAGCCAAAGAGACTAGCATCAGGACATGGTGCATGTCCTGGTTGTGGAATCTTCCCAGGACTCGAGCTATTCTTTAAAGGAATAGAAGGGGATGTGGTGGTTTTATTCCAGACAGGCTGTGCGTATGTTGTCACAACTGCGTATCCACATTCATCTCATAAGCAAACCATGATTCATAATTTATTCCAAAATGGTCCTGCAACTTTATCAGGAACACTTGAAGCATTTTTAGAGTTAAAGGAAAGAGGAGAAGTACCGGTTTCAGATGATGTCACGTATGTGATGATTACTGGTGACGGTGGGATGGACATCGGTATGGGTTCTGCAATTGGAACGGCCTTAAGAAATCATAAACTGATTATGCTTGAGTATGATAATGAAGGATATATGAATACTGGGTCACAAATGTCTTATTCTACTCCAATGGGACATATGACAAGCACAACCAATGTAGGGAAAGCACAGCAAGGAAAGGCATTCCATCATAAAGATACAGCACAAATAATGGCTTCTACAAATATTCCGTATGTGTTTACTGGTACGGAAGCATTTCCACAAGACTTGATTAAAAAAGCGGCAAAAGCTCAGTGGTATGCCCAAAACGTGGGAACGGTTTATGGAAAGATCTTAATTACTTGCCCATTAAACTGGAAGTCTGAGGAAAGATTTGGTCAAACTATTATGGAAGCAGCTGTAAATTCATGTTTCTTTCCTCTATATGAAGTGGAACAAGGGGAAACGACCATTACGTACAATCCGGAAGATAAGAAAAAGCGTATCCCTTTGTCGGATTGGTTAGCCTACATGGGTAAAACCAAACACTTACTGAAAGAAGAAAACAAACCAATGCTTGATGATTTTGGTAAGGAAATAGAAGCGAGATGGCAACGTCTGAAGGCCAAGCACGAAAATCCATTATTATAATAGGAAGGAGCAAAGTTAACTACTTTGCTCCTTTTACTTTTAGGTTCGAAATATTTTTACAATTTGTATTTCAAATTCAAAGTTTCTTTATTATAATGAGTAAAAGTAACTGTATATAGGAAAATAGACTTGTTAGATTATCTAACAAGAACAGGACAAACGGGGGGTATAACATGTTTAGGGTAAAAAACCGACTCTTAAGTTTATTAAAGCGAAAAAGGACATCAAGTAATAATAGGAATAGATATAGCTTTCAATTTCCTTCAAGATTTCCTCTTAAAAGTAGGTGGGATTCATTAAGACTAGGGCAAAAATACGGAGCAGCTCTTGTGTTAATGCTTATTTTGTTTACTGCCTCAACAACCATATCATTTACCCTTTTAACATTAGCAAACAAACAAATGGAGAATGTAAAGGCAGCTGGTGAAAAGGCAGTCATGATCTCTGAAGCTAGCGCTATTTTTCATCAAAAGAACAGCATGATTGGTACTTACATAGTGGATACAAAATCTAGACATGTTGATCAGTTTAACGAGATATCAAAGGAATTTGATCAACTAAAAAAAGAAATTCAACCAGCTTTACAATCAGAAAAAACCCAAACAATCTTCTCAGAAATTGATAAAAATGATCAGAAAATCACTGATCTTTTTACTGATGTAATTGTTACCGAACTGCAAGCAGGGAACGAGTATAAGTACCGTCTTGGTAAGTTGCAGGTAGATAATATTGTTTATGAGACAGTCGTAAGACTTAATGATCTTTCGGAAGAATTAAAAAAGGAATCCTCCAATTCAGTTTCAACTGCAAAAGCTAGTTTAACCACTGTGTTGGTGGTGCTAGTTATTTCTATTATCGTATCTGCTGCAATAGGTATTATTACTATTCTTCTTGTATCAAGAGCAATCTCAAGTAGATTAAATCAAATAGTGGAAGTTGCAAATGAAATTTCAAATGGAAATCTAGATGTTGAATTGGTTCAGACAAACGACAAGGATGAAATTACAGATTTAAGTAAAGCGATAGACACGATGAAAAACCAGCTACGATCCATGATTCAAGAGATTAGTGCTGTTTCTTCGGCGGTAAATGACAGGAGTGGTGAATTAACACTTGCTTCTTTGGAAGTAAAGGCAGCTAGCCAGCAGGTGGCCTCTACTATGGAAGAATTATCTGCAGGAGCCGAAGAGCAAGCACACTCTTCTTCAACGCTGGCAGAAATGATGGATGTCTACTTAACAAAGGTAGATCAGGCAACCAATAGTGGGACAGTGATAAAAGATTCCTCTAATCATGTACTAAGCTTGACCAATCAAGGTCATGATTTAATGCAGACATCTCAGGCACAGATGAAGACGATTAATGAGATTATGAATTCTTCTGTGGAAAAGGTTCAAGGATTAAATGAGAGAACAAAGAAGATTAACTCGCTTGTCAAAGTAATACAAGATATTGCATCGCAAACCAATTTACTTGCATTAAATGCAGCCATTGAGGCGGCGAGGGCAGGCGAACATGGAAGAGGGTTTGCAGTTGTTGCAGATGAGGTTCGTAAATTAGCAGAACAAGTAACTCTTTCAGTAGGAGATATTACTAATATCGTGAGTGGCATTCAAGTGGAATCAAATGACGTGGTGAACTCCTTAAAGGACGGGTATGAACAAGTGGAGAGAGGTACACAGCAAATTAATGTTACTGGTGAGACGTTTAATAGAATTTATCATTCGGTGAATGAGATGTCCACACATGTTAAAGAGATATCTACGAGCTTGGATGAAATTTCCTCACAAACGATATATATGAATAAGTCTATTGAATCAATTGTGTCTGTTTCACAAGAATCGGCAGCAGGAATTGAAGAAACAAGCGCCTCAGTACTTCAAACGAACGAGTCTATGGAAGGGATATCAGACAATATCCAATCATTATCTGAACTTGCAGACCAGTTAAATGCGATGGTTTCTAATTTTAAGATATAGAACTGAGAAAAAATGAAAAAGTTCGCTTTCATTAGAAAGCGTTCTTTTTTCCTATAGAGGAGTTTTAGGAATAGTGTAGAATTCATAATTAAGAAGTTCCTTTATAAGGAGAGATACCGTGAATACGTTCCTTTCAAGTATAGGTATGGAGAATGTGCGAATCAATCAAATGAGAAAAAATAATATAGAGATACCAATTGAAGATCTGTTTAAATCATTTTTTATAGAATCTCTTGATGCGATTATATTTTGGAATGAAAATATGAGTATCATTGACGCAAACGATGCAGCCTGTCGCTTATTTGAATGTAGCCTTGATATATTAAAGCAATATCCAATTGATGCTTTTGTGTACGAAAAGGATGAAAAATATCATACCATCATACAGGACTTAAACAGAAGGGGTTCCATTCGAGACGAATTACTATTTCAAATGTACAATGGTCAAATGAAATATCTTGAGTTTTCTACCAAGCTTTTTGTCGTTGATGGATATCATATGACCATTTTTAGAAATGTGACTGAACGGTATCAAATGGAAAAAAAACTAAGAGAGAGTGAGCAAAAATTCCGAAAGATTTTTGAAGGCTCTCTTGACGGAATGTTATTATGGGATGAAAATCAAAGAATTATTGATGTGAATCCTGCCGGTGAAAAGTACTTGAAAGCAACTAAATATGAAGTTGTCGGAAAAACAATGCGTGATTTGCTGATCAATAGTCATTTCCCAGATGACGAGTTAAATGAAGTTATGAAAAATCTCATGATTGAAGGTCATGCAACAGGTACGTTAACATTAACGACAAGAAGTGGGAAGACTTTGCATTATGAATATTCCACGAAGCAAAATGTAGTAAGCAACCTAAGTTTAACAACCTTCAGGGATGTTACGGAAAAGCTTGAAATGGAGGCAAATCTTCATAAATCTGATACCCTTAGTGTAATCGGTCAGTTGGCAGCTGGAGTTGCACATGAAATTCGTAATCCGATGACTGCATTGAAAGGGTTTATTCAGCTTTTAGAAGACTCTAGTGAAGGAAAGCATTCCATGTATTTTGATGTGATTTCTACAGAACTGAATCGTATTGACGCGATTATAAATGAATTTTTAATTTTAGCAAAACCACAAGCGATTAAATTTGTGGAGCATAGTATTACTCAGATCATGTCTGAAACGGTCAATCTATTAAGTGCACAAGCTGTTTTGTACAATGTTCAGTTCCTCCTTCATTATGATGATGATTTACCAACATTAATCTGTGAACCTAATCAGCTGAAAAAGGTCTTTATTAATATGATTAAAAATGGTATAGAAGTTATGCCGAGCGGTGGATTTATCACGATTTCAATGAATCAAACAACAGATAATCGGATACATATTTCCATAAAGGATGAAGGCTATGGCATACCGGAGGAAAAACTGAAAAAACTCGGTCAGCCGTTCTATACGACAAAGGAGAGGGGAACAGGCCTAGGTCTTATGGTTTCTTATCGGATTATAGAGGAGCACGAGGGTACGATTAAAGTTGAAAGTGAAGTTGGTAAAGGGACGGTTTTTCATGTGTATTTACCATTAGGAAAATAAAGGTGGAGTCATGT
Source organism: Bacillus sp. Y1 (assembly GCF_003586445.1). Taxonomy (NCBI): domain Bacteria; kingdom Bacillati; phylum Bacillota; class Bacilli; order Caryophanales; family Bacillaceae; genus Bacillus; species Bacillus sp. Y1. The sequence continues at coordinate 1,425,330 of NZ_CP030028.1, forward strand.
ATGAATAGATTGTATGGAACCGTTGAATCGGAGTTAGGGACGATTTATATAGTAGTAGAAAATGGACTAGTATCGGCCGTTCATATTGGAGATGAGGAATTTCAGAAGCACGAAAAAGGTCAGCAGCCGATCCTTTCACTTGAAAATGAACTGGTAAAAGAAGCTTTGCAGCAAATGGAGGACTACTTTTCAAAGAGAAGAAAGGACTTTAATTTGCCACTTCAGATGGAAGGTACTGAGTTTCAACGGTCTGTTTGGAAGGTCCTTCATTCGATTCCATTTGGGACAACATACAGCTATCAGGATGTAGCAGAAAAGATTGGAAATAGTAAAGCGGTTCGTGCGATCGGACAGGCGAATAAAGCAAATCGACTTCCTATTATCATTCCATGCCATAGAGTTATAGGGAAAAATAAGAAGCTAACTGGGTATGCAGGAACACGTATAGATATAAAGGAAAAGCTCCTTACATTAGAAGGAGCTGGCTTTAAACAATAGTAAGATTACGAGTAGAGAATCCTTCTACTCGTATTTTTTTGTGTGTAAAAATGTAACTAACTCTTCAATGGATGTGAATTCATTACGCTTAAGAATGAATTCTCTACCTAACGCTAATGATTTTTCTTTCGCTGCAATTCGTTCCTTTTCATCCGATAGACCATCCAAGTCTGCTACATGGGCAAGACCGATTGTTCTTCTTATAAGTTCACAACCTGCAAAACCTACAGCATCCTGAAAGTATTTTTGTAGAGTAGTAGAAAGGAAACCGTCAATACGTGCAAATGGTTCTAAATTGTCATGTTCCCACAGGACTGAAAATTGATTTTGATATACATTCCAGAATGTTCTTACCTGGGAGTATATCGCATCGGATTTTTCTTCAAAGGCAATTGCTTGGAACAATAAATTGGCTATCACTTGACCGATATCAAAACCTACAGGACCAAAGTATGCAAATTCCGGGTCAATTACTTTTGTTTCTTCCTTCGAAACAAATAAGCTGCCTGTATGAAGATCACCATGTAAAAGTGCTTCAGCTTCCGTTAAGAAGCTTTTTCTCAGTAAGGCTACTTGAAGCTTTAACTCTGTATCATTCCATAGTTTTTCAACTGTTGAAGTGAGCTGTGGTTCAAAATCATTTGTCTCTGCATCAAAGTAAGGATCGGAGAAAATTAGGTCCTCAGTAATTTTACATAATTCTGGGTTAATAAATTTTCCAACAAGCTCTTTCTTTTGTCCCTTATCCAACCCAAACTCCGATGTGAAAAAGGTTGTATTGGCTAAGTATGTGCCAAGATGACTTGCAAGCAGGGGATATTCGTTTCCGTCAATTAACCCTTTTCTTGCGATAGTCAAATGAGATAAATCTTCCATAATCGTGATAGCTAACACTTTGTTCGTATAATACACTTCAGGAACAAAATCTGGAGCATGCTTTTTAAATAGTTCTAATGCTTCTGCTTCAATAGTTGCTCTTTTTAAAGTGAGTGGCCATGACTCTCCTACTACTTTTGCATATGGAAGAGCTTGCTTTATAATGATGCCTTTTCCATCTTGATCTTTAATATGAAAAACTAAATTTAAGTTTCCATCTCCTATTTCTGTACACGACAGAGTACTATTTTCGGAGAATAAATTTTTCTCTTTTGCTAGTGAGATGGCTGTTTCTTCTGTTAATGGTTTATAAGTTTCTTTTACTACTGTTGACATAATGATTATCCTCCTATTGCATAAAAAAACCTCTTTCTACTAGAAAGAGGTTTGAGGCTTTAGTCAACAAACCTCTTATCTACCAGAAAGGAAATTTCTTTCTGTTGGAATTAGCACCGTGCCTTACGGATTTATCCGGCGCTAAAATTAATAGCGCCCCATTTCACAATGGAATTACGGTCGGTTGCTGGGCTTCATCGGGCCAAATCCCTCTGCCTACTCTTGATAAGAGATGTAATTTTCAGTTAATATTCACTGATCAGAATCATATCAGCATAGTGTTAAAGTTGTCAACAGTTTTTAATATAAGTCTGTCCGACGGTCTGAAAATATCGGAATCGTGTTGCGGACTTTCTTCACTTCTGCCAAATCAATTTGACCAGTAACAATAGATTCAAGTTCGTCTCCCTCTGCAATTACTTCTCCCCATGGATTAATAATCAATGAATGACCAGCAAATACATTGTCGGGATCTGAGCCAGAACGATTGCATGCTATAACAAAGCATTGATTTTCAATAGCTCTAGCAATTAATAAAGATCTCCAATGGTTCAAACGAGGGAGAGGCCACTCAGCAACAACCACTATGGTCTCCGCTCCTTCTGTCGTATGAGCACGAATCCATTCAGGAAAGCGAATATCATAGCATATCAAACCTGCAAATAAGTGATTGTCGAGCGCAAATATCCCTTTTGTACTTCCTGATTGAAGATGTTCATGTTCGTTCATTAGTTTAAAAAGATGCGCTTTGCTGTATGTGGAAACAAGTTCTCCTTCGTTATTTATGACAAGTAGTGTGTTATACACACCGTTGTTTTCTTGAGAAGCAACAGATCCACCAACTATATGCACACGATGTTGTTTAGCTAATTTCTGCAAAAATTCAATGCTCTTTTTTGCTTCCACGTCTGCAAGAACATCGAGGCGGGTTAAGTCATAGCCTGTCGTCCATAACTCTGGAAGAATGACTAAGTCAGGTTTTTCAGCCATTGCTGACTCTATTAATCTTTCCGCTTTTTGAAAGTTTTCTTCTACATTTCCAAAGCTTATGTCCATCTGAATACAAGAAACTCTCATAAGAAACCACCTTTTCTAAAAAAATATTAGTAAAAATACTTTACAAGTTGTCATTTACGATATACATTTGTGACTAGTTTTTCAATATAAAAATTGCCAATTACCCGAATATATAAAGTAGGTGGAAAAATGATGATATATCCTCAATCAAAATTATTAAAAAGCTTACCTAAACAATTCTTCGCTTCACTTGTTGCAAAAGTAAATAAGCAGATCGGTGATGGGCATGATGTAATAAACCTTGGACAGGGAAACCCTGATCAACCGACAGCTTCACATATCGTAAAAGCCCTGCAAGTGGCAGCAGAGAATCCGAATAATCACAAATACTCTCCCTTCCAAGGCTTCGCATCATTAAAAGAGGCTGCTGCGACATTTTATAAAAGAGAATATAACGTAGATATCAATCCAGAGAAAGAAGTTGCCATCCTTTTCGGAGGAAAAGCTGGGCTTGTTGAAATCCCACAATGCCTATTAAACCCAGGTGAACATGTTCTCGTCCCCGATCCGGGTTATCCTGACTATTGGTCGGGAGTTGCTCTTGCACAAGCAGAAATGATTACGATGCCATTGAAGGAGGAAAATCATTTTCTTCCCGATTATACGGCTCTAACAGATAGCGAGCTTGAAAAGGCTAAGCTTATGTTCTTAAATTATCCGAATAACCCGACAGGCGCAATAGCCAATGCTAATTTTTTTGAGGATACGGTTGAACTAGCTAAAGAGCACGAGATTTGTGTTGTTCATGATTTTGCATATGGAGCGATAGGCTTTAATGGTCATAAACCGATTAGTTTCCTACAAACAGAAGGTGCAAAAGACGTGGGGATTGAAATTTATACGTTATCTAAGACGTATAATATGGCTGGTTGGAGAGTAGGCTTTGCGGTTGGAAATGAAAGTGTCATTTCAGCCCTTAATTTGTTGCAAGACCATTTATATGTAAGTCTTTTTGGAGCTGTCCAAGAAGCGGCAGTTATAGCATTAACTGAGTCTCAAAGTTGTGTTCGTGAGTTAAATGCATTGTACGAATCTAGAAGAGACGTCTTTATCGGAGGACTTCAAGAATTAGGTTGGAATGTCGTAGCTCCGGAGGGGTCATTTTTTGCATGGCTAAAGGTTCCTACCGGTTATACATCTGAACAATTTTCAGATCTATTACTAGAAAAAGCACATATTGCTGTTGCCCCTGGAGTTGGTTTTGGTACATGGGGAGAAGGCTATGTCCGAGTTGGGTTATTAACCTCGGAAGCACGTTTGCGAGAAGCGGTTGAAAGAATTTCAAAGCTCCAAATTTTTAGTTAATGTATTGACAGTCGAAATAAATTCTGGAATAATCAAAATCAATTGAAAGTATAAACAATAATTCCATAATGAAAACATTCGTTTTCTTATCAAGAGCAGGTGGAGGGACGAGCCCGACGAAGCCCGGCAACCGACTTACATGTTTTGTAAGCACGGTGCTAATTCTTGCAGCAAAGGCTGATAGATAAGGAGATGTTAGTTTACGATACTAACCTCTTCCTGATGACAAGAAGAGGTTTTTTATGTATATGCGTATAGAAGAGAAAGGACGAAAGCAAATGAGTGAGATCATCGCAACGTACTTGGTACATGACGCCAAACACAACCCTGAGAAAAAAGCAGAGGAAATTGCGCTTGGTTTAACGGTTGGTTCATGGACTCAATTACAAAAGCTTGAGCAAGAACAATTGAAAAAATATAAAGGTAGAGTTATTTCCACAGAAAAATTACACATAGATGAACATACGAATGAAACGGTAGCGGTGTTAAAAATCGCTTATCCTTCGAATAACTTTTCGCTAGATCTTCCAGCTATTTTAACAACGGTGTTTGGAAAGCTGTCTCTTGACGGGAAGATTAAGCTATTAGATCTTGATTTTTCACAAGAGTTAAAAACGGCTTTTCCAGGTCCTAAGTTTGGTATTAATGGTCTAAGGGAGACGCTTGGGGTATATGATCGTCCGTTATTGATGAGTATTTTTAAAGGAATTCTTGGTAGAGATCTTCCATTCCTCTTCAGCCAATTGCGCGAACAGGCATTGGGTGGAGTCGATTTTGTAAAAGATGACGAAATTCTTTTTGAAAACTCATTAACTCCTTTTGAACAGAGAATTACTGGTGGAAGAGAAGTTCTGCAACAGGTTTATGAAGAAACGGGACATCGTACCTTGTATGCTGTGAACTTGACAGGACGTACGTCTCAATTAATTGACAAAGCAAAAAGAGCAAAAGAACTTGGTGCGGACTTACTATTATTTAATGTGTTTGCGTATGGTCTTGATGTTCTTCAGGAATTACGCGAAGAAGAGGGTATCGATCTTCCGATTATGGCACATCCAGCTGTGAGTGGAGCACTCACTTCGTCTGATGTATACGGAATTTCTCATTCCCTACTACTAGGAAAATTGTTGCGTTACGCTGGAGCCGACTTGTCTTTATTCCCATCTCCATACGGTTCGGTGGCTTTGGAAAAGAAAGCAGCATTATCGATTGCTGAAGCGTTAACAGATCAATCAGAACCTATGAATAAGAGCTTCCCAGTGCCTTCAGCTGGTATTCATCCTGGACTTGTTCCACTTTTACTACAAGATTTTGGATTAGATAGTGTCATTAATGCTGGTGGTGGCGTTCATGGGCATCCGGCTGGTGCGAAAGGTGGAGGTCTTGCTTTCCGCCAAGCTATTGAGTTAAGTCAAAAAGGATTGCCATTGAGAGAAAACTCGCAGCAATATCCTGAATTAGCAACTGCGATCGAACTGTGGGGAGTTACTGAGGTGGCGAAACAATCATGAGCAAGAAAATAGCCGTATTTTGTGATTTCGATGGCACGATCACCGAGAAGGATAATATTATTGCCATTATGAAAAAATTTGCTCCTCCCGAATGGGAAGCGCTGAAAGACGACATATTATCTGAGCGTATTTCAATAAGAGAAGGAGTAGGAAAGCTTTTCTCGTTGCTTCCTTCTTCAAAAAAAGAAGAAATCATTACGTATTTATTAGAAAATGTAAAAATTCGCGAAGGATTTCCTGATTTTGTGAAGTTTTTGAAAGAGCAGGATATTCCTTTGTATATTGTTAGTGGTGGTATTGATTTCTTTGTATATCCCATTTTACAAGCTTACGGCCCTTTTTCAGGAGTGTATTGTAATGCTGCTGATTTTAGTGGCGAATATATCAATATACTTTGGCCAAATGCATGTGATGAGCATTGTCAAAATGATTGCGGCTGCTGTAAACCTAGTATTATACGTGGACTTAAAGAAGATTTTTACAAAGTCGTTATTGGTGATTCAGTAACCGATTTACAAGCAGCAAAGCAGGCTGATCTGGTCATTGCAAGAGAACTGCTATTAGAAAAATCAAAAGAGTATGGCTTGAATCATAGAGAGTTTGTTGATTTCTATGATGTGATCAAGCATATGTCACAGGTTGAGGAGTTGATTGGATGAGTCTGTTAACAGAACGTTGGGAGGAGCTTGCTGATGTGAAGGATGAGCTTGCTGTTCGAGATTGGTTTATGGGAACGAGCGGGAATTTAGCCATAAAGGTTAGCGACAATCCTATACAATTCTTAGTAACAGCAAGTGGCAAGGATAAGAGGAAGCGAACGTCAGAAGATTTTCTCCTCGTAGATGAAAATGGAAAACCAGTAAATGAGACACATTTGAAGCCATCTGCTGAAACCTTATTACATGTGGAAATCTATAAAAAAACAGCTGCTGGTTGTAGTTTACATGTTCATACGATTGATAATAATATCATATCTGAATTATATGGTGATCAAGGAGAAATCACCTTTACTGGTCAAGAGCTAATTAAAGCATTTGATTTATGGGAAGAGGATGCCGTTCTACGAGTTCCCATTATCAGTAATCCAGCACATATTCCGACACTAGCACAGGAGTTTAGTGAGCATGTAAAAGAGGATAAAGGCGTTGTGTTAATCAGAAATCATGGGATAACCGTTTGGGGAAAAAATGCATTCGAGGCAAAAAAACTACTCGAAGCATCTGAATTTTTATTTCGCTATCATCTAAGACTTTTAGAATATAAAAAATAAAATTTAAAGGAGTAAAAAAATGGCACATATTGTATTTCAAAGTACAAAAGAAGAAATTAGAGATCAAAAAGAAGTGGCAGCGTTTTTACAATCTCAAGAGGTAATCTATGAGCACTGGGATATTACAAAACTTCCTAGCAACCTTCAAGAGAAATATATTTTAACAGATGAAGAGAAAGCAGAAATCTTATCTGTATTCTCAACTGAAATTGCTGAAATTTCAGAGAAGCGTGGATACAAAGCACAGGATGTTATTTCTCTTGCTGAACACACTCCAAACCTTGAGCAACTATTAACGAACTTCCAACAAGAACATCACCATACAGACGATGAGGTCCGCTTTATTGTTAGTGGACACGGAGTGTTTATTATCCAAGGGTTAGACGGAGAATTTTTCGAGGTGTTTCTAAACCCTGGTGATCTTATTTCAGTTCCTCCGAATGTTAGACATTATTTTACCCTTCAAGAGGATAGAAAAGTAGTTGCCATCCGTATTTTTGTAACAACTGAAGGATGGGTTCCAATCTACGAAAAGAATGAAGTAGAAGCTTAAAAAAAGTTTTTAAGGCACTAGAGTCTAAACACCTAGTGTCTTTATTACTTTTGGTGGATAAAATCGATAATTGTCGAAAAATAATAGGGATTTTAGGGTGTTTTTTGTCGTATACAGAAATTTTAAGAAAACTTTGTCTTATTTTGCGATTCTATTTACTTTTATTCAAATTCTTGCAATAATTCATCAAGTGATGATTTTTATTTAGGGGATTTAAGGAGTATTAGGAGGTTAACGGGGTGCAGCAGAATAGCAGTGAAATGCTTGCCACGATTCAACAAATGAGAGAGAGAATGATTGAATCTGCACAAGCAAATGGTCTAGGTGGGGAAGAGACAATTGAGTGTAGTCAGGAGCTAGATAAGCTAATTTTTGAATATCAATGCTTATCACAAGAGAAGAAGAAAAGCAAAAAAGAGATAAAGATTACCAGAAAACAAGCTATGTTTGTATGGCCTAATAACATCATATGCATTTAAATAGATTGAAAAGGAAGGAGACGATAGCGCTCCTTCCTTTTTTGTGGGTAATCTAATGTATAGCTCGTTTTTTAAATCTTCCCCCTCTAACTTCGGCAATGTCTGCAACAGCCAGAAAGGCATTACTATCTAGATCTTCTACAATGAGCTTGAGCTTTGCTTCTTCAAGTCGTGTAATGACGCAGAAGATAACCTTTTTATCGTCTCCTGTATAGGCTCCTTCTCCAGTAAGGAAGGTGACACCCCGGCCGAGTCGGGCCAAAATCGCATCACCAATTTCTTTATGTTTATCGCTAATGATCCATGCAGATTTTGATTGATCTAACCCTTCAATAACGATATCAATTGTTTTAAAAGCAATAAAATAAGCTAGAATCGAATACATCGCTCGGTCCCATCCAAACACAAATCCCCCGGTACCAAAAATAAAAATATTAAAAAACATGATCACTTCTCCAACAGAAAAAGGAACCTTTTTATTGATTAATATGGCAAGGATTTCTGTACCGTCCAGTGATCCTCCATAACGGATGACGATTCCTACACCAGCTCCTAAGGCAATCCCTCCAAAAACCGTTGCTAACAGAATGTCATCAGTAAAGGCAGGAACAGGATGAAGATATACGGTTGTAATTGATAATATGGTAATAGCGAAGAGTGTAGATAGTGCGAAGGTTTTTCCAATTTGTTTATAACCGATGAAAAAGAATGGAATATTTAATATGAAGATGATTAGACCAATTTTAATAGCAGTAATATGAGACAAAATTATTGAGATGCCGACGATTCCACCATCCATAATTTGATTTGGTATGAGGAAAATCTCTAATCCTACAGCCATTAGGATAGCGCCAATAAAAATAAAAAAAGCTCTTTTAATAATACTCTTTTTCGGTAATTTGCGGTGCTGTATATGGTTCTCTAAATTCATTTGAATGGCTTCATGAATAAGTTGTTTTTCCATTAAGTCACCTCCATTTGTATTGATCCTTGATATTTATTATACAATAAAACGTTTCTATGTAGGTAAATCTGGAACTTGAGCATTCAAATGAAATGAAAAAGCGGCATGTATCACTCATGCCGAATTATTTGGAAAAGAGGTCGATTAACAATATCATAAATAGTAAACCAGAAATAAAGGAATAAGTCGATGTTCGTTCATTCCCATCCCCATGACTTTCAGGTATTAACTCTTTATATATAATGAACAGCATGGCTCCTGCTGCAAAGGCTAGACCATATGGGACGAGACTTTCAACAAACGAAGTTAAATAGAAACCTAGTAAACTTGTAACAATTTCAATTGCACCTGTTAAAGTAGCAACTATAAACGCTTTGCCTTTTTCAATTTTTTGATTCACTAAAAATAGTGCAACTAAAAAACCTTCTGGAGCGTTTTGGAGTCCGATTGCAAAAGCGATTAGATTACCTGTATTAGCTTCAGCATTTGTAGCATAACTAACTCCAACTGATAATCCTTCTGGAATATTATGGAGCGTAATCGCCGCAATAATCAACATCGCTTTTTCATCAAATTCCATTTCATATTTTTGAGTCGTATGCTGTAAATCAATATGAGGAATTCTCATCTCTAACCAAGTTAAGGTAATTACCCCTAAAAGGATACCTATCATTAGTGGTATAAACCCGCCAGTATTAAGGGCTTCAGGAATTAGGCCCATCGTGGAAGCTGCCATCATAATACCCGCCGTAAAGGCAAGTAAAATATCTCTCCAACGGTGTGTCACAGATCGATGCATAAACAAAATGATTGCTGCGCCTAATCCCGTTGACATAGCGGAGAGAACACTTCCAAGCAAAACTTCATTCATTCAGGTTCCCCCTAAAATTAACACTTAGGTAATACATTCTATTATAAGGAAGAGCGATTGCTCACACAATTACATATATGATAATTACATGACATCTGTGATTTTTCTCATATGGAAAATGTTCCATTTCTTTTAATATAGTAACTATAATGGTAAGTACTTTATCATTCCCTTCAAAAAATAATTGTTATTCCATCATAGTCGTTAAACCCCATCGTTTAAATATGTATATAGACAAAAATGAAGATTCCGTAAGCATTTCACTTCTCATACCGACATAATTTTGAAAACGCATACAAAATTATATTATTCACATAAAATATCAACTAATTTGTTTGTACTATGCTCGTAAACCGATACATATATCGTTATTACGAAGCTTTACAAAATATATATAGGTGATTTAGTCAGTAGTTATTAAGGAGGGGGATTATTATGCACATTGTAGTATGTGTCAAGCAGGTACCTGACACAAAGATTATTAAGATTAATCCTAAGACGAATACGCTTGATCGTCGAAGTGCACCAGCTATTTTAAATCCTTACGATGCACATGCTGTCCAAGAAGCAGTTCGGATGAAGCGTTTCATCAAAGATGTATATATTTCCGTTTTATCAATGGGTCCACCACAAGCAAATGCGATTATTAAAAAAAGCGTAGAAATTGGTGCTGACGAGGGATATTTAATTTCTGACCGTGCATTTGCTGGTGCAGATACATTAGCAACCAGCTACGCATTATCGAAGGCTTTAGATAAAATCGCCAGCATCAGACCGATTGATATGATCCTTTGTGGAAAGCATGCGATTGATGGAGATACTGGGCAAGTGGGACCTGGAATTGCAAGAAGATTAGATATTCCTCCAGTTACGAACGTGATCGAAGTGACAGAGCTTAATGAAAAGAAGCAATCCGTAGTTATTAAGAGAAAGCTATCAGGTGGTTACCAGTTGCTCCAAATCCAAATCCCATGCTTATTGACTGTTGAAAAAGAAATAAATGAAATTGAATATTCCCCACTTCCTAATATGTTAAAAGCTGCAAGGTACGAGCCAGTTGTTTGGACGGTAAACGATTTAGAAGACGTGGACCGTACACAGCTAGGGCTTAAGGGATCACCTACCATCGTTGGTAAAATGTTTACTCCTCCCAAGCATGAAGGTGGGAAGCGTTTAGAGGGCTCTTCAGATGAACAAGTAAGAGAGCTGATCAAATGCTTACTTGAAGAGAAAAAAGAACTATTTTATGTGAAGTGATACACATTAATGATCGATGATGGGGGTGCTTGGAATGAGTAAAGAATACCGTGGTGTGTGGGTATTCATTGAACAAAATGAAGGTGAGATCGAAGGTGTTTCGTTAGAATTGTTAGGAGCCGGAAGAAAGTTAGCAGATAAGCTAAGTGTTTCACTCGGGGGAGTCCTGCTAGGTAAAGATGTTAAAGCTCTTTGTAATCAAGTCATTTCTTACGGGGCGGATGAAGTATATGTGATTGATCATCCAGTATTAGATGATTACCGAACAGAATCTTATATGAAGGGTGTGGTCCTTCTCGCTGAAAAATACAGTCCTGAAATATTTTTATACGGAGCCACGCCAAATGGAAAGGACCTTGCCAGTGCAGTTGCGACCGATTTAAGTACGGGTTTGACTGCAGATACAACCATGCTTGATGTTGATCTTGAAAAAAGATTACTGGAGGCAAGTAGACCAGCCTTTGGTGGAAATATTATGGCAACGATATTATGTAAAAAGCATCGCCCTCAAATGGCAACGGTGCGACCGAAAGTAATGAAAGCTCTTGAACCAGATAAAGAGCGACAGGGAGTAATCATCGAAGAAAACATCGAATTGCATGAAGAAGATATGAGAACTAAAGTGCTCAAAGTGGTTAAGGATGTAACGAAAAGAGCCAATCTTGCGGATGCACATATCATTGTTTGCGGTGGAAAGGGTTTAGGGGATCAGCAAAATTTCTCATTAATATATGAGCTTGCGGAAGTGATTGGTGCGAGTGTAGGTGGTACGAGGGATGTGGTAGAAGCAGGATGGCTCCCACATGAGTTACAAATTGGGCAAACGGGTGAAACGGTGACACCTAAAATATATTTCGCAGTCGGTGTCTCAGGTGCTATTCAGCACGTAGTCGGTATGAAAAATTCAGATATTATAATCGCCATTAACAAGGATGCAAGTGCACCTATTTTTGATGTCGCAACCTATGGAATCGTTGGGGATGCTTTGGAAATTCTCCCGAAACTCATCCAGCAATTTAAAGAAATACGTACAGAAAAGGGTGGTGAAATCAGTTATGCCTGAAAAATTTGACGTAATCGTTGTTGGTGCTGGACCTGCAGGAACTTCATGTGCCTATACCTGCGCAAAGAGTGGCTTAAAGGTGCTCCAACTCGAGCGAGGGGAGTATCCAGGTAGTAAAAATGTAATGGGTGGCGTATTATACAGGAAACAAATGGAGGAGATTATTCCTGAGTTCTGGAAGGAAGCACCTTTAGAAAGACCTGTTATTGAACAACGCTTTTGGATGATGGATAAGGAGTCAACCGTCTCCTTTGGTTACAAAGGATTAGAGTGGGGAATGGAGCCCTATAATAATTTTACCGTATTAAGAGCTCCGTTTGATCAATGGTTTGCAGCAAAAGGGGTGGAACAAGGGGTATTACTCATCAATGAAACAGTAGCCAATGAGTGTATTGTAGAAAATGGTAAAGTGGTGGGTGTTCGAACCGATCGTCCTGATGGAGATGTGTATGCGGATGTAGTTGTATTGGCTGATGGCGTCAACTCTCTGTTAGGAAAGCAGCTTGGCTTTCATAAAGAATTTCGTCCTGATGAAGTAGCTCTAACGGTAATGGAAGTTATTAATCTATCAAAAGAGAAGATTAACGACCGCTTTAACCTTGAGGATAACCAAGGCTGTACCATTGAAATCTTTGGTGATTCAACAAAGGGGAACCTCGGTACAGCCTTTATTTATACCAATAAGGAAAGTATTAATATTGGTGTAGGTACTACCCTATCCAGCATGATTAAGGCAAAGCTCAAGCCATATGATTTACTAGATTACTTGAAAAATCATTCCATGGTAAAGCCACTCCTAGCTGGTGGGGAGTCTGCTGAGTATTTGGCACATTTAATTCCTGAGGGAGGATACCACTCTGTACCAAAGGTGGCCGGCAATGGTGTAGTGGTAGTGGGAGATGCGGCTCAACTGGTAAATGCCATCCATCGAGAGGGCTCTAATATGGCCATGTCATCAGGGAAAATGGCAGCTGAAGCCATTATTCGGGCGAAGGAAAGAAATGATTTTAGTGAGGCAAGTTTAAATAGTTATCGTGAAGCTTTATACAATAGCTTTATTATGAAGGATCTAGAAAAATATAAAGACGCTGCCCATACATTTGAGCATCACCCTCAGTATTTCAGAGAGTATATTCCAATGATGAACCAGGCAATGAGCAAGTTCTTTACGGTCGACGGAACACCAAAGCGTGAAAAGCAAAAACAAATCATGAGAAGTGTAACTGGGACAAAAGGAACGTTTAAAGTCATTCAAGATGTCTATCGTGCTTGGAAGGCGGTGAAATAATGTCAACGAAAACAATCGAGGAAAAACAGTACTTACTGCGTTTTAAGTGTGACACGAAATCCCATCTAACAGTGCTTGACCACGATGTTTGTATGACAAAATGCCCCGATAAAATCTGTACCGTATTCTGCCCAGCGGAAGTATACAAGTGGGAAGGCACAAGAATGCAGGTGGGGTACGAGGGCTGCCACGAGTGTGGAAGCTGCCGAATTGGCTGTCCATACCAAAATATTAAATGGGAATATCCGAAAGGCGGCCATGGAATTGTGTTTCGATTAGCGTAATGCCCATTTAATGATTAAGCGAAGACACCTTCATTGGTTATGAGAGGTGTCTTTGTTTGTTATGTCTGAATCAAACTCGTATTCAGAGAATGAAGGTAATTGGGTTTATATGTCCGAATGAACACCGTATTCGGACAAGGGCAGAAGGATTTTAGGATCAAGAGTCGGAATGAGCCCGGTATTTGGACAGGGCTATAAGGTTTTTAAGGATCAAGAGTCCGAATGAACACCGTATTCGGACAAGGGCAGAAGGGTTTTCATGATCAAGAGTCCGAATGAGCGCCGTATTGGGACAAGGGCAGAACGGTTTTTGGGATGAATAGTCCGAATGAGCCCGGTATTCGGACAAGGGCAGAAGGGTTTTAGGATCAAGAGTCCGAATGAACACCGTATTCGGACAAGGGCAGAAGGATTTTCAAGATCAGGAGTCCGAATGAGCCCCACATATGGACGAAATCCCATGTTATCCATGTCCAAACCCCTACCGCTATTACTCAACTTTAATCATTTATCTCACTCTTACCTGAAACACTAGTGTTTTGATAAGGAACTAGAATTTACTAAGTAGATTTATTATTATATGTATAAAATGTGAATTATTAAAAGATTCCGATAATATAGTTGAAAACGAACGAGCGTTCCGTTACTATTAATATAGGTACTATTAATAGATTGGAGGAGACAGTATGGATCGAACATCGTATTTAGCTGGGATACTCTACTATTTGACAAGTGATGTACAAGTTCAGGAGGCAGCCATTGATATATTAAATGGAGAATTAACAGTGAAAGAGGCGGGGGCTCGTCCTACTTTGCGGCCCTTTGTTTTGCAGGCGAAAAAGCGGCTAAAGGAACTTGAAAAGAACACAACCGATAAGCAACATTTAGAAATTGTTCAGTTTGTTGAAAACTACTTATATATTTATCAATCATAGATTTACTTCAACATCTTCGATAGACCTCTATGAATTCCATCATATCTTGCGTTATGTATAAATTTTCACATAGTAGCTTAAAAAGGAAAAGCCAAAAGTAATGAATGATTATAATCTTTTTAGCTTATTCTTACTCTAACCGTGTATTTCATCATCTCGTCGTTAAGTCCACTAATCATTAGATCCTTAGCTGTATTGCAAGCCTGTTCAAAGCAAGAATAACTTTCCGTACAATAATGTGGTTGGCTTAACTCAAAGTTCCCATGAATGTCTGCTAGGTAGACAAGAACATTCCAAACATAAAAATCTTCTGTTCCCTCTTTTGGATGACCGTCTAATGCGACTAGCCAGTGTACGGAAGTCTCAGACATGAATCGACTTCCTTTTAGCATGGACTGGTCATTCTCTCCAATTCGAATAAATGCGGTTGGGTAAAATTCTTGTAGATTACATTGATACATTTTAACCCCTCCTAACTTCTCGTGTTTACAAAAGAAACTTCGTATATTTTTATTATATGAGCTTTTATAAAAAATTACCTACTAAATTGTTAAAATTTTTAGAATTTTAAAAGCATTTACATACTTCTTTCTCTGTGATATGCATCACAACAGAAAAGCTCTTACTTTCTTATAATCAAAGTAACAATATGATTAAAAGGAGAAATGAACTATGCAAGGTTGTATGAGCTCAATGATGGATAGAAATGTAGAATTATGTGAGGGATTACAGCAATTAAAAAATGAGCATCCTCCATTGCTTTTAATGCTTGATGGACTGCTTGAAACATGTCAGCAAATAGAGCGTGTTGAAATTACAAGGGAAACGATGTTTAAGGAATTAATTCAAAAGGTAGAAGCTTTCTTTCATGAATTAGAGCCTCATTCTGAAAGAGAAGAGGGCGTGTTATTCTCCATGATGGAAAAGTATATTGGTAGGGAAAGTGGACCGATTGCAGTAATGGAATACGAGCATGATCAGGCAAAAGGCTTTATCGGGACATTTTTAAAGGCATCACAATCTAATGACGCTTTTACAGATGAAAATATGCTGGAACTTGCTGGACTTATTAAAAATGCGTATTACACTCTTGTTGATCACTTTGCTAAGGAAGAAAATGTGCTATTCCCCATGGCACAAAACTTTTTTACAGAAGAAGAAAAGCAGGAGTTAAAGGAAAGAATTAATAAATAAAACGGATAGGGAGCCCCTATCCGTTTTATTTGTATATATCTGCAATTTGTTTGTCTGAAGGAAGGAGCAGTGTTAGGAACCCCAGTAATGGGAGAAAACCGGTTGAAATAATCGTTAAAGGCAATCCAATCGTATCTGCTAATATACCTAAAAACACAGATCCTAAAGCACCCATTCCAAAAGCTAATCCTACTGTCAAACCTGCCATGGTCCCTATCTTCCCAGGAACGAGTTCTTGTGCATAAACAACGGTAACTGAGAAACTAGACATGAGTATGAAACCCGCTATCCCAAGTAAAACCAACGCGAAATAATGAGGCACAAAGGGAAGCAAAATGGTGATAGGAGCAGAAACAATCATGGATAGCAAGATGATGGTTTTTTTTCCAAACCTGTCAGCTAAAGGTCCACCGAAAAATGTACCTAAAGCTCCTGCAACTAGAAAAACAAATAAATAAAGTTGAGCTTGCTGTATGGAAAAGTTGTACTTGTCAATCGCATAAAATGCGTAGTAATTAGTGATTCCTGAAATATACCATGAACGAGCGAAGATCAAGAACAAGATGACAAGCAAATAGAAGCGAATTTGACGTTGAAATGAAAACGATGTAGGAGCTAAAGTCTGCTTTTGTTTTGGTTTCTGACTATCTATTTTGAGTTTGTTCGCGTACCAAAAAGCAATATAAACAAGCAGCCCTACTGCAACTGCTGCGACAATCGTAAACCAGCCTGCGCCTCTTTGGCCAAAAGGAACGAGTATGAGTGCAGTAATTAATGGAGCTAGTGCTTGCCCGGAATTTCCGCCAACTTGATAAATGGACTGTGCAAGCCCTCTTCTAGGTCCAGCCGCCATATAGGCAACCCTTGAACCTTCAGGATGGAATACGGCGGATCCTAATCCAATAAAGACCACAGAAAACACAATCAGTAAGAAACTAGGGGCAAAGGCAAGCCCTAAAACTCCGATTAGAGTAAACGTTAAGCCGATGGGTAAAGCAAATGGCATGGGCTTACGGTCTGTAATTATTCCAACAAAGGGTTGCATGATAGAGGATACGATATTCAGAGAAAACCCAATGATTCCTAGTTGAGTAAAGCTTAGCCCCATTGATTGTTCAAGTATAGGGAACATGGCGGGTACAACCGACTGAATCGAATCGTTTAATAGGTGACATAATGCGATAATGAATAAGATTTTATACGTTGTTGCACTGTCAGGTTTTTTAAATTCTTGAACAGTAGCAGTTTGTGCCATAATAAAAAGATCTCCTTTAATTGTTGAAGAATTGTATAAAGATATCTTACTAAATTTCCAGTGATTATGAAATGGTTTATTTCGTGAGGCAAAGTATGTGATATAGTAGTAGATAAGTATAATATTTCCAATGGTCTATGAATGGGGAGTGACATATGGAGAATCAGGTGGATGAGCTTTTTACAGAACATATTCTAAAAGCAGGACTTCATCTCTTTGATTTGGAAGAATCCTATAAAAAGCTAGGAGATTTTGAAAATTATGTGTTTGAAGTAAAAAAACAGGATCGAGTTTATATACTAAGAGCAACCCACCAATCGCATAGAGTAAAGGAAGATATACTTGCTGAGCTGCATTGGGTAAATTATCTACATTCGAATGGCATCAACGTACCAGAGGTGTTTTCATCCGCAAAGGGTGAGACGGTTGAAGAGATAACGGCAGGAGATGGATCTCATTTTTATTTTTGCATGTTTTCCAAAGTGAAAGGAAACTCGATTCACGTAAAAGAAGACCGCTTTAACGAAGAATTGTTCTTTGCTTGGGGGAAAGCAATTGGGAAGATGCATAAAGCAACAAGAGCATACAATGAAGCAGTAGAGTTGAAGAGAAGGCCTTCATGGAATGACGATGATTTGCTTGCGATTGAGAATTATATTCCAAGTAATGAGAAAATTATTGTATCTAGAACAAAGGAATTGCTTCAGGAGTTAGCAGCTTTACCAACAACGAGGGAGTATTTTGGTCTCATTCATGGAGATATTCACTCGGGGAATTTCTTCTTTGATGGAAGGGACATACATATTTTTGACTTTGACGACAGCAGTTATCATTGGTTTACTTCCGATATAGCGATTCCTCTTTATTACTCTGTCTTTTACCGATTCCCTAATGAGAATGTTCAGGAACGGAATGATTTCGCTCATGGGTTCATAACAGCATTTACAAAAGGGTATGAAACAGAAACAATGCTACCACCGCAATGGAAAGAGCATCTCTCGTACATGCTTCGGTTAAGAGATGTCACTCTTTACTCAGTATTATATAAAAAGATCCCAATCGAACAGAGGGACGAACGGTTATTAAAGATGCAGGGTGAGATTGGGACACGGATCATGAACAAAGAGCCAATAGTATCCATAAAAAAATAGAGAGCCAAACAAGCTCTCTATTCTTTCATTAGTGGAAATGATACAGCCACAGTTGTGCCTTTGTTTTCGATACTCGAAATTTGAATTTCACCATGAAACGATTGGACGATTCTTTTACAAACTACAAGCCCTAACCCAGTGCCTGATGCTTTTGACGTATAAAAGGGGTGGAAAATCTTCTCAAGCTCTTCTTTTCCAATCCCAACTCCCGTATCAGAGATTGTAAGGAAACATTTTCCCCTTTCTTTCAAAATACGGATGTCAAGTGTGCCACCTGTAGGCATGGATTCAAATGCATTTCTTGTAATATTTAAAATGACTTGCTTCATTTGATCCTTTGTACATAGAACGACAACCGATTCTTCAGGAAATGTATAATGGCATATCACATTGTATAAGTTTGCTTCAGAAGAAATAAGTGGTTGAAGCTCTTGGATGATCATTTTTAAATCAATTGGCTGGTTTTTCATGGCTGTCGGTTTTCCGAGAATCAGAAACTCGCTCACAATTTGATTAATTCGTTTAATTTCGTTATTGATAACCGAAAAATAAAATTGATCTTCTTTATCTTTATGTTTTTCACTTAGTAATTGGACAAGGCCGCTAATGCCAGTTAATGGATTTCGTATTTCATGTGCCGTCCCAGCAGCTAATGTACCAACCAGCTCGAGTTTTTGTGCTTCATTTTGCTTTCTTTCATTAATTGATTGTCTTTTTAGTAAAATATATTTAACTAACAGAAACAGGATATGCGTCAAAATAAAGAACAAAGTAATCGTTCCCATTAAATGAGAAATATTTGTACGTGCTGCGTCTTCATCAACCTTTACTTTAATCGTCCAGGGTAGCTGATTCATAGGCGTTGATACCCAATGCCCACCTTGCTTGTATAAATGTTCAGAATCGAAATCAATGATCACTTGATCTTCCTGATTGAGGATGACTATAGGTGTCTCAGGTGTAAGTATTTTCATTATGTTTTGAACATGGTCAACCCGAAGCAGTGCAAGAGTGATAAATGTTAGTTGATTTTGTTCATCCAACACAGGCGAAGCAAGTCCGATCACCTTTTGGTTATTTTTTAATGTATTCACCTGAGCAGATATAATAATATCCTTTGTACGAATGACTTCCTGAATATACGAGTTTTTGTACAGATTGTCCTCTAATAGATTGTTAGAGCCCACAATCATTCGCCCTTCTTCGTTCAATAAAAACAACCCACTGTATCTAGGATCTGTCTGAAACGCCTTTTGTAGTAATGGGGCCATTCTTTCTGGGCTGTTAACATATATCTCTGACGTAAGAGACAGAGTTTGAAGAGAAGTGACTGTTTCACTAATAAATTGATCCCAATGTGATTTATGAATAGAAGCAACCCATTCAGCATGTTGAACCTGCTCTAAAAGATTTTTTTCTTTTTCAATCTGTGAAAATATATAACTGCCACCTAGTGTTGGTAGTACTACGATGAGGCTATATAAAAGTAGGTTTAGTAAGTGTCTTTTCATGTAATTACTCCAAGCACATAATGTTTTTTTCATAGCTTTGCTTATTATATCACTATATAAGAAAGCTTTTTATAGGAATTAAGGATTAGACAGGAATTTGACAGAACAAAGCTAGTTTTTCTATAATAGTCTTAATTAAAAATATGTTATCAAAAAAGGTAAATATATTGGATCTTAAAGGAATGAGAATCATGGAAGTTGAAATCAGTCAATCTTTAAAACTTTTCATTGTGCTATCTAGAGCATATCGCTCAGTCAATGAAAATGTAAATAAACTTATTCAAACATATGGACTAAATCCAACAGAATTTGCTGTTCTTGAACTTTTATACCACAAAGGAGATCAGCCGTTACAGCAAATAGGCGAAAAAATCCTTCTTGCGAGTGGAAGTATTACGTACGTGGTTGATAAGCTGGAACAAAAGGCATTACTAGCTAGAGTTGCTTGCCCTAGTGATCGAAGAGTAACGTATGCTCAAATCACAGAACAAGGGAAGACATTTATCGAGGATATTTTTCCTGACCATGCACAAAAAATACATGAATTAATGAAAGAGCTTACAGCTGATGAAAAAGATCAAGCAACAGAGCTGCTAAAGAAATTGGGATTATCTATTGAAAATAAGAAATAATAGTAACAAAGGCATCCACTGGGTGCCTTGTTTTTTTGTGCTTCTTTGCTGCCTGAGTTATAATAAAAGAGAGTTTTTTTCAAAATTTTTAAACAAAGGGGGATTCACTTTGCAATTCGAACAGTATACATATGAGAGACCAAATTTTGAGGTTGTTGAGAAACAATTTTTAGATGCATTAGAGGTTTTTTCAAAAGCAGCCTCTGCAAATGAGCAAAATGAGGCAATGAAAGATATAAATCAAATACGTAATGATTTAGGCACGATGTTTAACCTCGTATATATTCGACATTCGATTGATACGAATGATGAGTTTTACAAGGCAGAACAAGATTATATAGATGAAATTCAACCAAGTGTTGAGGGGTTAGTTACTAAATATTACGAAGCGCTTGTAAACTCACCTTTTAAACTCGAGCTAGAAGAAAAGTGGGGAAAACAGCTTTTTGCCTTAGCAGAAGCACAGTTAAAGGTGTTCTCTCCTGATATTATTCCTTTGCTTCAACAAGAAAATAAGCTTACGACGGAATATACAAAGCTCCTTGCTGCTGCGAAAATTCCTTTCGAGGGAGAAGAACGTACGTTAGCTCAAATGGAACCGTTTACAGAATCGAAAGACCGAGATATGAGAAAAAAGGCAAGTGAAGCTCGATTTAATTATTTTTCAGAAAACGAAAGTGAGTTAGATCGTATATATGACGATTTGGTCAAGGTTCGTACAGAAATTTCTCAAAAACTTGGCTATAAAAACTTCGTTGAACTAGCTTATTACCGTATGTATCGTACGGACTATAATGCGGAAATGGTTGCTGGGTTTAGAAAACAAGTGGAAGATTATATTGTACCGATTGCTACAAAACTAAAAGAACGTCAAAGACAAAGAATTGATGTTGACACTCTTAAGTATTATGACGAAAACTTCAAGTTTAAATCAGGGAATGCGGTACCGAAGGGTGATCCTGAGTGGATTATTCAAAATGGACAAAAGATGTATGATGAACTCTCAAAGGAAACAGGCGAGTTCTTTCATTATATGGTAGAGAATCATTTAATGGACTTAGTGGCAAAGAAAGGAAAGGCTGGTGGTGGATATTGTACATATATTGAAAACTACAAGTCACCTTTTATCTTTTCAAATTTTAATGGTACGTCAGGTGATATCGATGTATTAACACATGAGGCAGGGCACGCATTCCAGGTGTATTCAAGCAGTCATTTTGAAATTCCAGAATACAATTGGCCTACTTATGAAGCAGCTGAAATTCATTCGATGAGTATGGAATTTTTCACATGGCCATGGATGGATCTATTTTTTAAGGAAGATACGGATAAATATAAGTTTGCTCATTTAAGTTCCGCCCTTTTATTCCTTCCTTATGGCGTAAGTGTGGACGAATTTCAGCATTGGGTGTATGAAAATCCTACCGCTACACCTAAGGAGAGAAAGTTAGCTTGGCGTGAGATTGAAAAGAAATACATGCCTCACAAAGATTACGACGGAAATGAGTATTTAGAGGGTGGCGGATTCTGGCAGCGTCAAGGCCATATATACACGACTCCGTTCTATTATATTGATTACACATTGGCCCAAATTTGTGCATTCCAATTCTGGAAGCGTTCTGGTGAGGATCATAAAAAAGCATGGAACGATTATCTACATCTTTGTACTTTAGGCGGTAGCATGCCTTTTACTGAGCTTGTAAAAGCAGCAAACTTAATTTCACCATTTGAAGATGGATGCGTACAATCTGTCGTAGGCGAAATTGAGGCTTGGTTAAACTCAATCGAAGATCAAAAGTTATAAGAAAAAGAGCGAAGCCAATGATAAAAAAGGTGGCTTCGCTCTTTCTATTTCTATGCTTTCTTAATAATAATCTTGTCGTCCTCAACAACCGCGATTAATTCCTTACAATCAGGATCGTTTATAATAAAGTCTGAAATTTGATCTTCAATCTGGTCTTGAATCACCCTTCTTAATGGACGTGCCCCAAACGAAGGGGAGTATCCTAATGTAGCAAGCTTTCTTTTCACTTCTTCTGTTACTGTCACTGTCATCTGTTGCTCTTTAAGCATAATATTTAAGTCACTAATCATAATATCAACAATTTGGAGTAAATCTTCTTCTTGTAATGATGAGAACTCAATAATCGCATCAAAACGATTGAGGAATTCAGGCTTAAAGTATGATCCTAATGTGGCTAATAAATTGCTTTCGTGTTCGTGATGATCGTTTCCAAAGCCAACCTTCACCGTCTTATGACCCACACCTGCATTGGAAGTCATAATAATGACCGTATCTTTAAAGCTGACTGTTCTTCCTTGGCTGTCCGTTAATCTACCGTCTTCTAGAATTTGAAGGAACATATTTAGAACGTCTGGATGAGCTTTTTCAATCTCATCTAACAAAATAATACAATAAGGATTACGTCTTACTTGTTCCGTTAACTGTCCTGATTCCTCGTGTCCAACATAACCAGGAGGAGAACCAATTAATTTAGAAACACTATGCTTTTCCATGTATTCACTCATATCTAAGCGAATCATAGAGTTTTTTGAACCAAATAGTTCTTCAGCTAATGACTTGGAAAGTTCTGTTTTCCCGACACCGGTTGGACCAACGAATAGGAAGGATCCAATAGGGCGTCCTTTTGCTTTTAAACCAGCTCGACTTCGGCGAATGGCTTTAACTAATTTTTTCACAGCTTCCTGCTGTCCTATTACCTTATTTGATAAATGGCCTTCAAGGTTTTGTAGCTTTTCTTGTTCTGATTGCTCAAGTTTACCTACAGGAATTCTTGTTTTCTTTTCAATTAATTCATGGATATGGTCCACTTTTACAAGTGGTCGATGATCAAGTTCCCGATGAGAAAGCTTCTGTTCAAGTTCTTTTTCTTCTTCACGTAGATTGGCTGCGAGCTCATATTTTTCTACTTTTAAAGCTTCTTCTTTTTCTTTTGCGATTTCCTTCAAACGATTTTCGATGGCTTCCGTATTAGAATAATTAGCCATTAAATTCAGTTTTGAACCAGCTTCATCGAGTAAATCAATCGCTTTATCAGGAAGAAAACGGTCTTGGATGTATCGATGTGATAAATTCACACATGCTTCGATCGACTCGTCTGTATATACAACCTCATGATAATCCTCGTATTTACTTTTCAGACCTTTAAGAATTTCAATCGCTTCAGAGATTGTTGGTTCTAGTACTTGAACGGGTTGGAAGCGTCTCTCAAGAGCGGCGTCTTTCTCAATTTTTCTGTATTCTTTTAAAGTCGTTGCACCAATAAGTTGAAGTTCTCCACGTGCTAATGCTGGCTTTAAAATATTCCCAGCATCCATCGATCCTTCTGCACTCCCAGCACCCACTAACTGGTGAATTTCGTCGATAAATAGAATAATATTTTTCTTTTGCTGAAGCTCAAGCAGTATTTCTTTCATTCTTTCTTCAAACTGGCCACGAATACCTGTGTTTGATACTAAAGAAGCCACATCCAAAAGATACACATGGCTTTTTTTAAGCTTGTTTGGAACACTTCCTTCAGCAATCTTAACGGCTAAATGCTCTGCAATGGCTGTTTTACCAACACCAGGTTCACCGATTAAGACAGGATTATTTTTATTTCTTCTATTTAATATTTCAATGACACGGTTAACCTCTTCGTCACGTCCAATCACTGGGTCAATTAAACCAGCTTGTGCCAATGTGGTTAAGTTTCGTCCATATTGATCAATAAAGCCTCCATTTCCACTACTTTTCTGAGGAGTCTCCATATTTCTTTGCTGTTTGCCTTGTTGATTCATATTCATAGGTTGAAAGAATGATTCGAAAGGGGAAAAGGATTGAAAACCAGATAGGTTTGGTCCAAAAGACGATAACATCTTTTCGCGCTCCTTCTGGAAGCAGCTTTGACAAAGATGTAGTTGATTTTCATTCCCATTAATAGTCATTCTTACAGCAATAGCGGCTTCTGTTTTTTGACATGTTTGACAAAGCATACATTTTTCCTCCTATTTATATATATTTGACTTTGACTAACTTTGACCTTTTGTAATTCGATTATACTTTGACCTTTTTTGACTTTCAAGTATTTTGATTTGTTTTTTTCTGTAAGATTGTTCCAAAGGTGTTTGATATTCTTTTTCATCTTGAAAAAGCTCGTCATTGTTTGTCCATCTGTTCATATAAATAAATGGAAGGGGGAGATGGAGTGAAAAAGAAATGGGGGGCAGCGTTTCAGCTCGCTGCAGTTTACGTAGGAACTGTGGTAGGTGCTGGGTTTGCCACAGGAAAGGAAATCGTAGAGTTTTTCTCCCGATTTGGTTTTATCGGACTAATAGGGATTTTAATGAGTGGTTATATTTTTATCTTTTTAGGCTCTAAGCTGATGCGAATTGCCGCAAGATTGCGAGCAAAATCGTATCAGGAGTTAAATACGTTCTTGTTCGGCCCTTATTTAGGAGGGGCTATAAATATTTTAATGTTATTCATGTTACTTGGAGTTAGTGCTGTTATGTTAAGCGGTGCGGGTGCCGTTTTTCAGGAGCAGCTTGGTCTTTCAAGAAGTTTAGGAATTATGCTAACGATCGCCCTTTCATTTATCGTCATGATTGTTGGAACAAAAGGTTTATTTGCCGTTAACACTTTTGTGGTACCTATGATGATATGTTTTAGTTTTCTGTTATTTATTGTTACGATTCAACAACCTAATTTTCTTGAACAGCTCTTGTTAATTCCTCCGGCTGACGATGGCTGGAAGTCTGTTGTTAACCCGTTTTCCTATACGGCCTTTAATATTGGACTTGCTCAAGCGGTGCTTGTCCCTGTTGCAGCAGAAATAAAGGATGAAGATACGGTAAAGTGGGGGGGATTATCGGAGGTGCTGCGTTAACGGTTATTCTTCTTTCTAGTCATGCGACATTAATCATGCTCCCTAATTTAGAAATATATGAGATTCCAATGGCTGCAATTATGAAAAATCTGGCTTATGGTTTCTATTGGATTTATGTACTTATAATATATGGAGAGATTTTTACATCCGTCATTGGCAATGTGTATGGTCTTGAGAAGCAACTCAATAATTACTTAAAATTACCTAGGATTGCTTGGGTATGTATTATTTTTATCATTTCCTATTTAGGTAGTTTTGTAAATTATGGGACATTGCTTTCTTACCTATACCCTATATTTGGTTATGTAACGATCATATTTATTGTTCTATTGTGGATGAAGCCTATAGATTCCGTAAAAAAATAAGACTCGGGGAAAAATCCCTGAGTCTTATTTGGCTTCGTTAACAATGGTTTCTGCCATTTTAATAAAAGAGTCACGATGATCAGCTGACTCTTTTGTAAATGATGTTAGTTTGATTACCCCTTCATTGTTATTTACTAGGTAAGAAGTAATAACTTCCCCATTTATCTTAGCTTCATACACCTTACTATTTGCAAAAAATTCAAGTTTCGGTGGTGTGACTTCATTTACTTCAGAAGCTACAGCCTGCAATTGTTCGATCGCAGTCTGTTCAGTAGCATTCCAGTCAACATCCTCTGGTAAGAGTTCGACCCTCATAAAAATTTCACCATCGTTTGAGAGCATGACTACATCTTTATTTGGTTCCTCTGCTGTTAGTTCATACTCTGGGAGGATATACATTGAATATCCTTGATTATCACTATGTTTTAAAAATGCTGTTTCTTCTTTTGTTTCTCCATTTAATGTAAAGGATAATTTATTTTCAAGGAGGCGAATCATTGTATCCGATTGATCCGTTTCTTCATTATTATCCTCTTGAAGTGATTCTTCCTCAGGTTCTACGTTCTCCTGTTCGGGGGATGTCCCATTTTTTGCTTCCTCTGGGCTTGTTTCTCCAGTTCCACAGGCTGTTAATACTGCAGCGAGTAAACCAATTGTTATATACAAATTAATAAATTTCAATTACATATCCTCCTAGTCGTCTACTGAGTCTTATAATAATAGACGGAGATGGTTTTGAAAGGTTACATATCCAAACTAACTTAAAGGGAATAAGACTAACAAAAATAAATCAAATACGAGGTGTGAGACAATTAGTAAAGGAATGCTCTTCTTCCAAACGTAGAGGATTGACCAAACTAGTCCGGCAACAATCGAAGCGAGAATCAGGTGACTTGACCCCGAGTATATGTTGACAGAAGTATATAATAATGTTGATAACAAAATACTTGGTAGGATTGTTATCCGTCCAAGAAATCGTTTTAAAATAAATCCTCTCCAAAAGATCTCTTCACCTGGAATTATGATAAGAAATAAGACGATGTACTGCCATATTTGAGTAGGGGACATTTGTTTGTACAGCTTTGCGACCGAACCTTTTAACGGAAGATCAATCATATGTAATAAGTTATTACCTAGGTAAAATAAGCCAAACAAACTTACTCCCGAAACTACACCATATGTAATATAAATTCTAAACGGTTGTTGATCATCCATTTCCTCTTGGAGAATGGAATAAGTAATTAGAAACAGCATCGAAGCTGTGAATATGTACCAAAATACACTTTTCTCTTGAAAAGTAAAAAATAATAATACGTGAGCAAGTAATATACCGAAAATCATTCTTACATCCATTTGTTTCTGAAACATATGATGACTCCTCTCTAAAGCATGGTCTTACATTTATTAGATAAAAAAGAAGAAACCTCCTAAATAAGAGGTTTCCCCATATTATAACCTATTTTTATTTTCGAGACAAAAATCCACTACTAAACATATAGAATGCGCTTCCAATAGTTCGTTTTAAAATGAAGATTCTTTAATAACTTTATAGTTTTTATGATTTACAACAGTTCTTTGGTCTAATTCAAGATCTCGATAATTGTCCATAAAAGTAAGGTCAACAATTACTGAATTTTCGTTTACTTTTTCAACAATTCCTTGTAACCCGTCTCTAAATTCGATCACGTTCCCCACTTCAGCTCTTTTCAATGTCGCTCTCTCCTTTTCTTTCCAGATGACGATATTATAAACATTTTGCACTACTTTTTCCTGTACGTAAAGAATTTTTTGTAAATTTTAATAATTATTTATTATAGTAATAGTTTTTAAGAGAATGAATAGTCGATTTTGAAACCCTTTATTTTTTTTATATAATAATTCTAGAGGGAGGGATTACTTGTGGAAAAAGATCTGATTTTAGAAATGATCGAAAAATTGAGAAGTGGACAAATAAATGAGTGGTATGTAGATAAAGAAGTATTCCTTGATGTAAGGGCTGTAGTTGTTGCTTTGGAAGATTTTAAGCATTTTAGAGGAATTGCCCAAAGAAGCGGTGGTGTGATTTATCAGTATTTACAAGAACCTAGAAGCTAGGGCAGGAGGACAAATATGTACAATGACAAAATCGTAATTATTACAGGCGGTGCCAGCGGGATTGGTGCTGGTATTGTTCATGCTTTTTATGAAGCTGGAGCGAAGGTAGTTATTGCTGATTACCATGCAGAGAATGGTAAGCAAGCAGAGAAGAAATATCACAGTGAGAGGGTTAGTTTTTTTGAAACCGATGTTTCAATCGAGCAATCAGTTATTTCTTTAGTTACTTATGTAATGGAAAAATTCGGTCGAGTCGACATTCTGATTAATAATGCAGGTATTTCCTCTTTTTCAAATTTCTACGAAATGACTGTGGAGCAGTGGGATAGAGTACTAAATACCAATTTAAAGGGTGTTTTCCTCTGTTCGAGGGAGGTAGCCAAGGTGATTGAAGAAGGTGGAGCAATCGTTAATATTTCTTCCACTAGAGCCTTTATGTCCGAACCGCATTCGGAAGCATATGCAGCATCAAAAGGAGGGATTGTAGCACTAACTCATGCATTAGCTGCAACATTATCTGAAAAGAAAGTGAGAGTCAATTGCATAAGTCCAGGTTGGATTGAAACGAATGATTATGAGGAACTTCGTGAAATTGACCATTCACAGCATTTTTCCAAAAGGGTTGGTAAGTCAAGTGACATTGCACGCGGGTGTTTATTCTTATGTGATCCGAATAATGATTTCATTACTGGTACAAATATTACCATTGATGGAGGAATGACAAAAAAGATGATGTACGAAGAGTAAGTAAAGAAAGCTACCTAAATTTCAGGTAGCTTTCTAGTCTGGATTTTTTGATTCATTGTAAATCATTTTTGTATAAATTTTAAGGACATTGACGATTTCTTTTTTTGTTTCCTTGTCATCTAAACCTGTAAATCCGTATACACACATTTTGCCTTCGATCTTTTTCCATTTTGGCTTTCCTAGAACATGAATTAATCGGTCAGCTAATAAAAATGAAATCTCTAGCAAAAAATCATTTTGTTCAATGGGTAAGTTAATTGGTGATCTGAATTTTATCCCATTTGGGCTAATATCTACTATATAAGCAATAGCGGATTTAACTTCCCCTTGCATTCCATTTATACTTACAATCTTGAATGTTCCATGAATAGGCTGTTGAAATTGAAATCGAAAGGCCTCTTGTCTTTTATAAATCACGCATATCACCTTGTGAGAAAATGTAACAAATTAACTATTACTAAAATCATACATTTTCCATATATTGATTACAAGTATTTTATTTTCACGCTTTTTATCTAAAACTCACTTTATTGGATAATATTTACCATTATAACTCATGTTGGAAAATTTGATTATAATGAGTAAAAATGTAAGCGGTTAAATAAAAAAACTGTGAAAATTCCTCTACATTTGTGGCTTTTTCATTGTATACACGCTAAGGAAATGCTATTCTTTTTTTTGAGATGTCGATTGTCTGATAACCCTAAGAACTTTAGTCGGCGTTAGCTATATTTAATGAATAAAAAGGACAGTGGAAAAAATACTAAAGTATGCTGTATATTTTTCAATGTCGGAATAAATAGGTAAAGTGAAGGAATTAGGCAATTAACGAGAAACATCTTAGCAAATATATGTATAGGAAAAAGGAGTTTGATTAACCATGGCAGAAAAACAATTTAAAATTATAGCTGAAACAGGAATTCACGCTCGTCCTGCAACATTACTAGTACAAGCAGCTAGCAAGTTCGATTCTGATATTAACCTTGAGTACAAAGGGAAAACAGTAAACCTTAAGTCAATCATGGGTGTTATGTCTCTAGGAGTTGGACAAGGAGCTGACATTACTATTTCTGCAGTAGGTGGAGATGAGCAAGAAGCTCTAGCTAGTCTTGAAGAAACTTTGAAAAAAGAAGGTTTAGCATAAAAATGAACTTTTTAAATGGAATTGCTGCATCTAGCGGAATAGCAATCGCAAAAGCATACCGTTTGGTAGAACCTGATTTAACCTTTACAAAAAAGACAATCGACAACGATACAGTTGAAATTGATCGTTTCCGTGCGGCACTAAGTCAATCAAAGGTTGAACTTGAAGGTATTAGAGACAAGGCAAAAGTAGAATTAGGTGCTGATAAGGCAGCTATTTTTGAAGCGCACTTGCTCGTACTAAGTGATCCAGAGCTTGTTTCTCCAATTGAAGATAAAATTAAAACAGATAAAGTAAATGCTGAATTTGCTTTAAAAGAAACAGCTGATATGTTTGTAGCGATGTTTGAGTCAATGGACAATGAATACATGAAGGAAAGAGCTGCTGATATTCGCGATGTAACAAAACGCGTTCTTTCTCATTTACTAGGTGTACAAATCGTTAACCCTAGTATGATTTCAGAAGAAGTAATTATCGTTGCTGAAGATCTTACACCATCAGACACAGCACAGCTAAATCGCCAATTTGTGAAAGGCTTTACAACCGACATCGGTGGTAGAACATCTCACTCAGCGATTATGGCTCGCTCAATGGAAATTCCAGCAGTTGTAGGTACAAAGACCGCAACTGAAGAAATTCAAAACGGCGATCTTGTGATTGTAGATGGATTAAATGGACAAGTCTATATTAATCCAACTGCTGAGGAAGTTGAACGTTTCAAGTCCGAGCACGCTGCTTTTGAAGCACAAAAAGCTGAGTGGGCAAAGCTTGTTAACGAGCAAACGGTCACTTCCGATGGACATCATGTGGAGCTTGCTGCAAATATCGGAACACCTAAAGATCTAAAAGGTGTTGTTAACAATGGTGGCGAAGGTGTAGGTCTTTATCGTACTGAATTCCTTTACATGGGCCGTGACCAGCTTCCAACAGAAGAGGAGCAGTTTGAATCATACAAAGCTGTTCTAGAAGGAATGGATGGAAAGCCAGTTGTTGTTCGTACATTAGACATTGGTGGAGACAAAGAACTTCCTTACTTAAACTTACCGAAGGAAATGAATCCTTTCTTAGGATTCCGTGCGATCCGTTTATGTCTTGAAGAGCAAGATATGTTCCGTACGCAACTTCGTGCACTTCTTCGTGCAAGTGTATATGGAAACTTAAAAATTATGTTCCCAATGATTGCAACACTTTCTGAATTCCGTCAAGGAAAAGCAATTCTTGAAGAGGAGCGTCAAAAGCTTCAAGCTGAAGGAGTCGCTGTTTCTGAGAAAATTGAACTAGGAATCATGGTAGAAATCCCTTCTACTGCTGTTATTGCTGATCAATTTGCTAAGGAAGTTGATTTCTTCAGTATTGGAACAAATGACTTAATCCAATACACAATGGCTGCTGACCGTATGAACGAAAGAGTATCTTACTTGTATCAGCCATACAATCCAGCTATCTTACGTTTAGTAAAAATGGTTATTGACGCTGCACACAAAGAAGGCAAGTGGGCTGGAATGTGTGGAGAAATGGCTGGCGACGAGCAAGCGATCCCTGTTCTTCTCGGCTTAGGCTTAGATGAGTTCTCTATGAGTGCAACTTCTATCCTAAAAGCACGCTCTCAAATCCGTAACTTGTCAAAAGCAGATATGGAAGCATTAGCTTCAGAAGTGCTTCAAATGAGCACAACGGAAGAAGTGTTAGAGGCAGTAGCGAAAGCAACTCAACGATAAAAGAGAAACCCAACTGATTTTAATCAGTTGGGTCTTTTTGTTAAGATAAGAAAGTATAAGTTTTTGAACTTTGAACAGTGTCTAGCTCCATCGCCTAGCTCCTCGGGGTCATAAGCCAAAGCCCTACAGAGGTCAGGACCTCTTTCGTTCTTCGTCTTATGCCTGTCGGAGCTTACCAAGGCGCTTGCGCTTTTCTTATAAGAAAGGATTTTTCCACTCCATCAGAAGTCCGTAATTTAACGAATGCTCATCTTCTAAATAATCCTTTACAGCTACGACAGGTGTTCTACCGCATCTCAATAAAAAGGTGATAACAGGGTCTTGTAATTCTCCTAGTATCAACTTCTCAACATACTCCTCTACCGAAAGTTGATCCGCATGCTTATGATACCCAGGCATACGTCCTCCTCCTAGCAATCGCTCAAGCTTAAGTTGAACCACTGTTTCATACATGGACTGCATAAGCCATTTTCCTAACCCTAGTTTTCGATATGCGGGTGAAATACAAATATCGACTATGTACAAGGAATTACCATTTGCCGCATGGTTAGTAATGTAGCCATTGTCAGTTGCTTCCTCCCAAGTATGACTTGGATGGTTTTTATCAAAGTTAGTAATTAATCCTGTGATCGAACCGCAAATAACTCCTTCTACTTCTACACATAATGCTCCTTCAGGGAACAGTTTGATATGATTGTTTAACTGTTCTTCATTCCACCAAAGCTCAGAGGGAAAGGGGGAGGAAATGCATCTTGTTGAATTCGTATTAATTCTTGAAAATCGTCTTTTGTATACGTTCGAATAATCGCTTTTGTTGGTTTTGAGGAGTTAAACACATACAGTTCTTTAAAATACATAATATTCCTCCTTCTTTTCCCTGATTGTAAAATGAATGGAGATGTGTAGTCAAATAACTATGAATTGTAAACTTTTCTAATTGACCGTTTATACTTTTCATTTCTAGGCAAAGGTAATTGGTAAAGGAGGACGATTATGAAAAAAGCATTTTTCGTCTTATGTTGTTCACTTATTCTAGCAGGATGCGAAGGAAGTCAAAAACAATCGTTTATTAATCAGTATGCAGATGTATTACTGACAAAAAACAATGAACTTCAGTTTCGATTTAAATTTGATGAACGATTATTTTCTGAAGAAGATATGTACAAAGTAAAAGTCTTAATAGAAAATAAACAATTAGCAAAAGCGTTAGGGACAGCAGAAATTTATTATGGAGAGCAATATGTTCATGATGGAAAACTACTCCATGTAGGAAATCAGGAGGAAATTTATCTGTCAATGGATCCCATTCCTCTACAGATTGATTTACATACATTCGTATTAGAAGAGATGATTCAGCAAGAAAAAGCGGTCAAGGTACAGATTTTTAATGAAAATGATATGATTGTTTCAGGGTATGTTCAGAACTTTCAATCTCAGCTATAGTCATTCTTTGAACAAATTGGAAATAAGTGATAAAATACTACTTATTTCTAGCGGGGAGAAGTGAGTATGGAACTGAATGCAAATAGCACAATCGGATTTATTGGTTTAGGTGTCATGGGGAAAAGTATGGCGAGAAATCTAGTAAAAGCAGGCTACAAGGTCGTTGCCTATACCCGTACAAAAGAAAAAGCACAAGATATTTTAGATGAAGGTGTAGCTTGGATTGAATCCCCAGAGGCTATTACTGAAGAGGCTGATATTATCATAACAATGGTTGGATATCCATCTGATGTTGAACAAATTTATCTAGGAGAAAAAGGAATTGTACATACGGCGAGACCAGGTTCTTTCTTAATAGATATGACGACCTCCACACCTACATTGGCTAAAAAAATAAATAACGAGTCTAAGAAAAAGGGAATCTATTCTGTAGACGCTCCCGTTTCAGGTGGAGATATTGGAGCGAGAGAGGGCAAGCTTTCCATAATGGTTGGTGGAGATCAAAAGGTTTTTGATGCATTACAACCTATTTTTCAGGTGTTAGGAAGTAATATTGTGTATCAAGGAAGTGCTGGAGCTGGTCAGCATACCAAAATGTGTAACCAGATTGCCATTGCATCTAATATGCTTGGTGTTTGTGAGGCGGTTGTATACGCGGAAAAAGCAGGGCTTGACCCGACAACAGTACTAAAAAGTATTTCATCGGGAGCAGCGGGGAGCTGGTCTCTTTCAAATCTTGCGCCAAGGATCATTGAAGGGGATTTTTCTCCAGGTTTTTATATCAAACACTTTATTAAAGATATGACAATTGCTTTAGATGAAGCGGAACAAATGGGAATGATGACTCCTGGATTATCACTTGCCAAATCGTTATACGAGAAATTAGCGGAACAGGGCGAGGAAAATAGTGGTACACAGGCTCTATATAAATATTGGCAATAAATGAAACCCAAGCTCGAATTCGAGCTTGGGTTTCACTCTTATGACTTATGATCTTTTAAAAATGCCGCCAGCCTATCTAATGCCTCAGCAAGTACTTCCATGGAATAAGCAAACGAGATGCGTATATATCCTTCACCAAGCGGAGAAAATGCACTTCCAGGTACGACAGCAACGCCTCGTTCTTGAACTAATTGTAGGGCAAAGTCAAACGAATTGGTAAACGGCTCTGGTAGCTTTACAAAGTAATAAAAGGCACCATCTGGTTTCACAACTGACAAATTCATGTTGGTTAATCTCTCATATACATATTCTCTTCTTACCATATAGGCTTGTCTCATCTCAACTGCATCATTTATGCCTACAGTAAGTGCTTCTAATGCAGCCATTTGAGAAACAGAAGAAGCGCAAGAGACATTATATTGATGAACCTTCAAGATATGTTCAGTTATAGAACTAGGAGCAAAAATCATACCAATTCTCCAACCAGTCATGGAATGTGATTTAGAAAGACCATTGATGACGATCGTCTTTTCTTTTAGAATCGTACCAATTGAGAAATGCTTATGGTCAAATACTAATTCACTGTATATTTCGTCAGCTAATACAAATATTTCTTTGTCTTTTAGCAATTTTGCAATATCACTTAATTCTTCCTTTGTTAAACTTACTCCAGTAGGGTTGGACGGATAGGGTAAGACGATACAACGAGTTTTATCTGTTATGTAGTTGCTAATAATGTCAGCAGTCATTCGGAAGTTGTTATCTCTTGTATCCGCATATACAGGCTCAGCACCGCATAATTTAATAATTGGCTCATATCCAGGATAGACAGGTCCAGGTAATATAACCTCCACACCTTCTTCTAAAATGGTTCGAAACGTAATATCAATCGCTTCGCTAGCACCCGAAGTGATAATAATTTCATCGTTTGGATTGTAAGATAAACCGTATTTAGTTTGAACAAATTGAGCAGCTGCTGTACGCAGTTCAATGTATCCAGCATTATGAGTATATGTAGTGAAATTTTCATCAATCGCTTTTTTTCCTGCTTCTTTCACATGCTCTGGTGTAGGGAAATCTGGCTGGCCTAGAGTTAATGAAATCATATCCTTTGTGCCTGCAACCATATTAAAAAACTTACGGATTCCAGATATTTCAATGTTTTTTACTTTTGAATTAACCAAATGTTCCAAGTGATCACTCTCCTATTCGTTTATTTTATCATGTGAAGGTATGAGAATGAAAAAATCCTCTTAATTTTTCATATTAAAAATAGCTTCTTATGGGTTATTATGTAGGTATTGGAAGGATAGTTTTTTAGGGGGAAAGGGTATGAATAAAGTAGAAATTACACAAGCTTATGAAAGTTTAAATCAATGGTTTCAATCACTAACTGAAGTAGATGAACAAAAGTGGATTGCACCCATAGAAGAAGGGAAATGGTCAATGGCAGCAGTTCTTTCCCATCTGTTATTCTGGGACCGCTTTTCACTTAAGGAAAGATTTCCTTTCATGAAGGAAGGTGCTAATTTGCCATCATTTCCTGATTTTCAAACGGTAAACGACAAGGCCCGTGAATATGCGGAAAGTGGAATAACGAAAAACGAATTGTTGCAAGAGTTAATTTATACTAGAATGGAGCTTCTCTCCGTTATAAGTTCCTATAGTGAAGAAGAGCTTGATACTTCATTTTCTATTGGTGATCATCAGTTCACTATACGTGAATATTTTGTAGACTTCATTCAGCATGACTATCATCATAAAAATCAAATAGAAGTGTTACTTTCATAGTCTACTAGTTGTCTAAAGATGGTAGAAAAGTAACATATTTTATGTGAAAGTTAACTGTTAATTAGACCATTTCGTGGTATAGTATTTGTATGCTAACTCAGATATAATGCTAGCCAAAAGGGGTCGAACCGTTAATGGATAATAAAAAAGGAATTTTGTTAGAAAGTGGAACAAATGAACTAGAAATCGTTGAATTTAGTATCGGCAAAAATAAATTCGGTATTAATGTTATAAAAGTGAAGGAAATAATAAATCCCGTTCAAGTTACTCAGGTACCTCATTCCCATCCGCATGTAGAGGGAATCATTGAGTTAAGAGGGGAAGTATTACCAGTTGTGAATGTGGCTAATGCATTAGGATTTCCTCCTTCACAATCTCCTGAACAGGATAAATTTATTGTTGCAGAATTTAACAAACAAAAGATTGTCTTTCACGTTCATACTGTCACACAAATTCACCGGATTTCTTGGGATCAAATTGAAAAGCCTTCAGAAATGTATCAAGGTCCAGAGAGTCAAATTATTGGAGTTGTAAAGCTTCATGGTGAAATGATCTTGCTACTTGATTTTGAAAAGATTGTAGTTGAGATCAACCCAGAAACAGGGATTAACGTTCAGCAAGTTAAGAAGCTTGGCCAAAGAGAAAGATCCACGAAGAAATTGGTGGTTGCAGAGGATTCACCATTATTAAGAAAGCTTCTTCATGACACGCTAAATGAAGCAGGGTTTACCAATATTGAGTTTTTTGAAAATGGAAAAGATGCCCTTCAATATCTAGAAGCCATCACTTCTCAAGGGAAAAACATAACAGATGAAGTACAGCTCGTTATCACGGATATAGAAATGCCTCAAATGGATGGACATCATTTTACAAGAAGAATAAAAGAAAATAGTCAAATTGCAAAATTACCGGTTATTATTTTCTCTTCCTTAATTACCGATGACCTTCGTCATAAAGGACAAATGGTTGGTGCAAATGCACAGGTTAGTAAACCTGAAATAGCTGAATTAGTTCAATTGATTGATAAGCATATATTATAATGATAAAAGGGTGTTCCTAAGTACTTAGGGACACCCTTTTTTCAAAAATAGCTTTCACCTAGTTTTTTAAAGACAGGTTTCTCATAACCTTTTTTCTTATAAGAAACATTCGGTTCTTCTTTCATTCCGGTGTATATAGATAGAAGCTTCTTTGCCTGATTGAGAGATAGAACAGCTCTCGGATTACGTATATTATTATCTAATTTTCCTAAGTGTGGTAGACTCTCAAAGTCCTGTTTTGATGGGGGAAGATGAAAGGAGTAATTTCCACACACGACGAGTACATCTGATTGTTGTTGGCTGTATCTAGGATTGTTCGAGAAGTGTAATCCTTCCTTTCTTGCTTTTCCTTCTTTTATAAGCTTTTGTAAGGCGTTTCGCTTCAATTCGTATAAAAATTTTGGATTTGGAGCGGTTTTTGCATGACGATTCACAATGAAGATTGCCTGTGAGAGGTTTTCTATCGTTGGTTTTAAGGGAGGATGATGTGTTTTTTCCTGACTCAAGGTTTTGAGCTCCTTTCACTCGTTCAAACTACTGTATTGTTATTATACCTTTTTTTAGTTGGAAAGAAAATGGTTCAGAAAATTTGATTACAAAAAACAAGGTACTTGATAAGGTTAGATGGTTAGAGGAATGTCGAACGTGGAATAGAATAAATATAATAGTGAATAGTAAAGGAGTTTGAACAGATGAATAAGTGGGCTGTAATCGATATAGGCTCGAACACCATACGATTAGTGATTTATATAGAAACCATCAACTATTTCTACAAGGAAGTTGAAAATATTAAGGCTGTTGCAAGGCTTAGAAAATACTTAAACGAAGACAAGGTTCTCTCCTATGAAGGAGTTCAGAAATGTCTAACGATCCTAAAAGGATTTAAAGAAATTATTGACTTTAATGGTATAACTGAAGTGAAATGCGTGGCCACAGCAACCATACGACAGGCAGTGAATAAGTCTGAAATACTTGAAAAGATGAAGGTAGAACTGGGCTTTGATATCCAAATTTTAAGTGAGGAAGAAGAAGCATATCTTGGCTTTTTAGCCGTAGTGAACACTACTGCCGTAAAAGATGGTGTGACTATAGATATTGGTGGGGGGAGCACAGAAATTACGTATTATCAAAATAAGACGCTTGTACATTCGCATAGTTTTCCGTTTGGTGTCGTGTCTTTAAAGGAAAAATTTATGAGTGGGAGCCGGATGACAAATGAAGAAAGAATGGCTCTGCAAAAAATGGTTTTGGAAGCTTTAGAATCATTACCTTGGCTTAAGAACAAACAGGTTCCGATTGTCGCCATCGGGGGGAGCGCGAGAAACATCGCTCAAGTTCATCAACATTTAAAAAACTATCCATTAGCAGGAATTCATCAGTATGATATGAGTCCTGATGATTTACATAATATATTACAAATGATGGAGAGTATGGAGGTTGCTGATATTGAAAAATTAGAGGGACTATCAAAAGACAGAGCCGACATCATCCTTCCAGCCCTTGAAGTATTCGACATGCTTTGTATGTATGTTCAAGCAACACGTTTTATTTTTAGTAAAAGAGGTCTAAGAGAAGGAATCCTTTACAAAGAAAAAGGCGGGGGAAAGAAACCATCTAATTTTATATTAGAAAGTAGTATTGATCACCTGATTAGAGATTATGGGATTGAGGAGGGCCATTCCGATCATGTGTCATGGTTAGCAAAACAAATTTACTTCGAACTTTCTAATGTTTTCGGGAATAAAACAAATGAATATAGTGAGCGTCTCATTGAACAAAGTGCACGCATATATTATATCGGGCAATACGTCGATTCAGATGTTAGCAGCCAGCACACCTTTAACCTCCTAGCCCATCAATCAATAGACGGGATTACGCATAAGGAAAGACTTATTCTTGCCTTTATTGCATCGTATAAAAACTGGGCACTATTAAAGCAATATTCCACTCCTTTTATAGAATGGTTTTCAAAAGGAGAATTAAAGGATATTCGTATAGCAGGTGCGATGGTGAAGCTCGCCTCTGCTTTGGATTCATCTAAACGTATGCTGGTGAAGAAAATAAAAGTGCAAAAAAGTCAGGATGAGCTAGTTTTTCAACTAACTTGTGTGGGCAATACATTTGTTGAACAGTATCAAGCGGAAAAGCAGCTTCGTCATCTAGAGAAATCTTTAAAATATAACATCACTCTTAATTTCGTTGCAGATAGATAAAAAGGTACAAATTTACAATTTCTTTACAAAATCTTTTTGATAATTTTGATAACATGGAAATATGTCGAATACTGTTGAAAAAGGATGGGAGACCAAATGAATGGTGAAAAGCAATACAATCTACCTTCCTATTATAATAACCGTGAGTTAAGCTGGTTAGCTTTTAATGAAAGAGTACTTGAAGAGGCACTTGATACGAGTAACCCACTTCTTGAAAGGCTTAAATTTCTATCGATATTCAGTTCTAATCTAGATGAATTTTTTATGGTTAGAGTTGCTGGATTACAGGACCAAGTGGATGCTGGATATAATAGGCCAGAAAATAAGGCAGGATTAACTCCGAAGCAACAGCTCGAGGAAATTTCGAAGCTCACTCATAAGCTGGTGAATACCCAATGTGAAACCTTTACCAACGTCCTGCTTCCGGAACTAAAAAAGGAATCCATTTACCTCCTTGACATTACTAGTTTGGATAAAAATCAACTTTCTTTTTTAGAAGAATATTTTGAAGAACAGATCTTTCCAGTATTAACTCCGATGGCTATTGATGCGTATCGTCCATTCCCGATGTTATCAAACAAAAGTTTAAACCTTGCCGTTTTGCTAGAAGAGGAAATAGAGGGCCAGGTGAGTAATCGTCTTGCTTTTGTTCAAGTACCCGCGGTTCTTAATCGTTTTATTAGTATACCAAGTGATGAAGGTAGCTCCTTTGTTCTTTTAGAAAATGTGATTTGCTACTTTATACATAAGCTGTTTAGAGGATATAAAGTAGTATCTGTTACCCCTTTTCGTATTACGAGAAATGCTGATTTAACGATACATGAAGAGGGGTCAAGAGACCTATTATTAGAAATTGAAAAAGAGCTAAAAAAACGAAAATGGGGAGCGGCTGTTCGTTTAGAGGTGAGTGATGACCATTTTGATAACTCTGTTGTTGAGCATATAACAAAAGAACTAGAGTTAGATGAAGAGGATATTTACAGAATTAATGGGCCACTCGATCATACATTTTTAGCCCAGTTTTCAAAGCATTTATCAAGAAAAAGAGAGCATTTAAGCTTTGAAGCCTTTATTCCTCAAAAGCCAGTGGATCTTGATTTTGACGAAGATCTATTTACGAAGCTACTCGAACAAGATGTTTTATTACATCATCCGTACGAATCGTTTCAGCCTGTTGTCGACTTTGTTACCGAAGCTGCCAGTGACCCTGATGTCTTAGCGATCAAACAAACTCTGTATCGTGTAAGTGGTGATTCCCCCATTATTACCGCTCTTAAAAATGCTGCCGAAAATGGAAAGCAGGTGACTGTTCTAGTCGAGTTAAAAGCTAGGTTTGATGAGGAAAATAATGTTCACTGGGCGAAAGAACTAGAGAAAGCTGGCTGTCATGTTATATATGGTATGACCCATTTAAAAACGCATAGTAAGATTACATTAGTAGTTAGAAGGAGAAATCAAACGATAGAAAGATTTGTTCATTTAGGAACCGGAAACTACAATGATCAAACAGCCATATACTATACAGACTTAGGATATTTAACTTCCAAACGAAAATTCGGCATTGATGCAACAAACTTTTTTAATTTTTTGAGTGGATATACAGAGAAGCCAAAGTATAATCATATCGTTGTTGCACCATATGATATAAGAGGTAAGTTTATTGAATTAATCGACCAGGAAATAACCTATCATAAGCAATACGAAAATGGTCGGATTATTGCAAAGATGAACTCCCTAACTGATAAGGAATTAATCATGAAACTCTATGAAGCGTCGTCTGCTGGAGTAAAAATCGATTTAATTATTCGAGGCATATGTTGCCTAAAGCCAAAAATTCCAAAGGTTAGTGAAAATATTAGGGTCATAAGTATTGTTGGTCGTTTTTTAGAGCATAGCCGTATTTATTATTTCTACCATAACGGGGAGGAAAAGGTATATTTGTCTTCTGCCGATATGATGACTAGAAATATGGAGAAACGAGTAGAAATTCTATTTCCAATCTTTGAAAATCATCACAAAGACAGAATAAGCCATATATTGAATCTCCAGCTTTCAGACAATGTAAAAGCAAGAGAACAGCATCAAGATGGGAAGTACTCTTATGTCTCCTCAAACAATGAAAATTTACTAAACCACCAAGTAGAAATAATGAAAGAAACCTATCAATTAAGAGAAGATGAGGAATGAGAGATACGTTTGGTATCTCTCTTTTTTATGCGTTCTTCCAAAGCGTACACTTTTAGAAACATCTTGACGATACTATCGATATTTAAGGATAATATAAGTTAAGAAGTTTTTAATACAACAAATGCTCAGGTACAAACGAGGATGATGAGATGGAGCAGTTTAAAAAGGTAATCTCTCGAGAAGTAATTAATGATAAAAATAGACGTGAAATAGAAGGAATGATCTTTGATATTATTCTTAACCATATCAATGATATGGTATTTATTATGAAGGTGGACGGAGATCAGTTTCGTTATGTTTTTGCCAATAAATCTGGTGCGACACATGCAAGACTAACCGTAGAAACGATGGGAAAAACCTTATTTGAGGTAATGCCTTTAGAGACTGCTGAAAGACTGCATGCCGCATATTTAAATGTAGTACAATCAAAAGAAGTTCAAGTGCTTATTGATCAATCAACATTAGATGATGGAAGGCTGATTCATGGGCAGTCGATTTTAACACCAGTCCTTAATGAAAATGAAGAAGTCAGATTTGTTGTATCTGTAACTCGTGATATTACAGAGTTAGAGGCGGAAAAGAGTCGCCTTAAAGTTACGGAACAGCGTTATCGTTCTATTGTGGACCATAATCTTGATGGGGTTATTCTCGCTACTCACGTAGGAGATATTATTGATGCGAATCCAGCTAGTGAAATTCTATCAGGATATACAGTTGATGAGTTAAAGATGAAATCAATTTTTGATTTTGTTGATGAATCCGACGTTGATAAATTTCGAGAATTTATTGAGCATTCTTTATCGGGGGTATCTTTAGAAACCCTGGACTTCCGAATGATTAACCGCAATAAACGGAAAATTACTGTCCATTTAAAAACAGTTCCATTAACGATTCATAATAAAATTACAGGCATATATATGATTTTTCGAGATATTACAGAGCAGGCGACAAATGCTGAGACAATAAAATACATGGCGTTCCATGACCAGCTAACAGGGTTGTACAATAGAAGAGCATTATTACGCGATTTAGATATTCTTTTAAATCATTCGGAAAGTAATAAAGAGGAACCATTTTCACTTCTTTCCATTGATATTGACCGATTTAAACAACTAAATGACTCTCTAGGTCATTTTGCTGGTGATCAAATTTTAATTAAGATTGCTGAACGATTAAGCGTTGATCGAACAGATGATTATAAGGTATACCGGCAGGGGGGAGATGAATTTATTGTTCTCCTAAAGGGAAATCGCCAGAGTGCAAACCAATTGGCGCAACTAATTTTGAACCGATTTGCTAAGTCCTTTTATTTGGATTCACATGAATATTATATTTCACCAAGCATAGGGTTAAGCATGTATCCACAGGATGGGAAAGATGCAGAAACTTTAATCAAAAACGCTGATGAAGCATTGTTTCGTGTGAAAGAGAAGGGAAAAGCTCATTATCAGTTTTATCGAAGTGATAAAACACAACCACTTGCCAATATCGTTTCGATAGAGACACAACTTAGAAAAGCTCTTGAGCGTAATGAATTGATACTATTATATCAGCCACAGGTAGAATTAAGCAGCGGGAAGATCAATAGCTTTGAAGCGTTGATCAGGTGGAATTCAAAGGAGTTTGGGTTGGTCCCACCATCAGAATTTATCCCTCTTTCCGAAGATACGGGTTTAATTATTCCTATAGGTAATTGGGTCATTGAACAAGCTTGTATGCAAATAAAGGAATGGAATGATCTTTGTGGTGAAGAAATTACGATTGCAATAAATATATCAGCGAAACAATTCCAACAACCAACTCTTGTCAGTACGATTCAAAAAGCGATTCAGACGTTTCAAATTAATCCTTCCTTGCTTGAAATTGAGATTACAGAGGGAGTTATGCAGGATACGGCTGAAACTGCTCCAATACTTAAAAGTTTAAAGGAATTAGGAATTAGTATTGCGATTGACGATTTTGGTACAGGTTACTCATCATTAAACTATTTAAAAAGTTTTCCCATTGATGTTCTCAAAGTAGATCAATCGTTTGTCAGAGGTATCCATAATAACGAAAAGGATGCTGCAATTACAACAACGATTATTCACCTAGCAAATAGCCTTGGAATGAAGGTAATAGCTGAAGGGATTGAAGAAGAAGCAGAGGCAAAGTTCCTTTTAAATACAAACTGTCATAAAGGACAGGGTTACTTTTATTCAAAACCATTGAGTAAAATGGATATTGAACAAACCATTTTTAACAGACCGACCAACTTATAATGGACGGTCTGTTTTATTTTTGTAGTGTTTGAAGAGTAAATAAGGTAATTTCGGGTGGAGAGAGAAACCGAAAGGGTAGCCTTGTTGTACCTAAGCCTCTATTCACATAAAGAGTCAAAGGATTACTTGTCTGTCCAATTTGATAAAATCCTTCATAATATTTTTTGGCAAACGGGGGCTTAATAATGGCTCCTAAAAAAGGAATTTGAATCTGTCCACCATGACTGTGTCCACTTAATTGGAGTTGAACATTTCCTATGTTAGCAGCCTGGTCTGCTAAATCAGGTGCATGTGATAAAAGGATGGTATAAGCCTCATTAGGGATGCTTTCCAATGTCGCTTGAATATCTGGCCTGCCTAACATTGCATCATCAATCCCAGCGATATACAAACTCTCATTTGTAAGAAGAGAGACTTGATGAGCTTCATTCAATAGAAGGGTAAACCCAGCTTCTTTCATAACATTTCGATATAAATCCGAACCATAGCCTCCGTGATCGTGGTTTCCATATATAGCAAACGAACCAAACGGAGCATGGAGATTTTTTAAAATCGGTGCGATTGAGTTAATTTCAGCATACTGATTAGGTGTATCCATTAGAT
Source organism: Bacillus sp. Y1 (assembly GCF_003586445.1). Taxonomy (NCBI): domain Bacteria; kingdom Bacillati; phylum Bacillota; class Bacilli; order Caryophanales; family Bacillaceae; genus Bacillus; species Bacillus sp. Y1. Next base: position 1,469,077 of record NZ_CP030028.1, read on the forward strand.
CACCCGTAAAAAGAATCATGTCGGGCTCAAGTGAATTTATTTTATTGACCAATTCTTTAAGTTGGGTTAAATCATATTGAAATCCAACATGCGTATCGCTGAATTGAAGTATTTTAAAGCCGTTGAAACCATTGGGAATCATGGGGTGAGTAATGGTATGTTTCTTTATCGTTAATAGCTTTGGCTCAATTTCTCGAGCGTAGAAGCCACCTCCACCGACAGCAACAATTCCTGTTAGAAAAGTGCCAATCCCTCTTTTCAAAAATCGTCTTCTCGACATTTTTGTGTTCATTACTAATCAACCTATTCTCATTTCTAAATTTAGGACAATCCACTTTATACTAACAAAATCAGGGAGATATGAGAACTAAAAAGGTGTGATTAAATTCTTGTCAATGAAATATATGTATACAGATGTAGAATGAAAAATGATAAAATATAAATGAATGAATGTTCATTCTTTTTTTAAAAATAGGGGGATGGAAGATGGAGAGGAAAGTAGTTATCATAACAGGCGGATCATCTGGCATGGGGAAAGCAATGGGGAAAAAGTTTGCAGATAGCGGTTTTAATGTGGTCATTACAGGAAGAGATGAGGAAAAACTACAAGCTGCCAAAAAAGAAATTGAAAAAGAAAATGACCAAGTTCTAACTGTGAAAATGGATGTTAGAGAAGTGGAGGACGTAAAAAGAATGGTCGAGCTGGCGGATGAAACATTCGGGCGAATAGACATTCTCATTAATAATGCAGCCGGAAACTTTATATGTCCAGCGGAAAAACTATCTGTGAATGGATGGAATTCCGTGATAAATATTGTGTTAAACGGTACGTTTTATTGTAGTAGCGAGGTAGGAAAGTATTGGATTAATAAAGGGATAAAGGGGAATATCATAAATATGGTTGCTACATATGCCTGGAATGCAGGTGCGGGAGTAATTCATTCAGCAGCTGCAAAAGCGGGAGTACTATCCATGACAAGGACGCTCGCTGTTGAGTGGGGGCAAAGATATGGCATAAGAGTCAATGCTATTGCACCTGGACCGATTGAACGAACGGGTGGTGCACAACGGTTATGGGAGTCCCAAGAGGCAGCCAATCGAACTCTTTCAAGCGTGCCGCTAGGAAGACTAGGTACTCCTGAAGAAATTGCTGAATTGGCCTACTTTTTATGCTCAAAAGGTGCCCAGTATATTAATGGAGATTGTATTACGATGGACGGTGGGCAATGGCTTAATCAACATCCATTTTAAGATAAGAAGACAGGCTAGTCGGAAACTAGCCTGTTTAAAAAATATGAAAGAAGATTTTTAACTTTGAAAATTGTCTAGCTCCAGCGCCCTAGCGCCTAGTGTCCTTCGCTCTCCGCCCTACGATAAGTCAACATCAAATTGCCTTTGGCTCTTCGTGTTTCCTTTATCTCAGTTGGAGCGCTCCAGGCCTGTCGTGCGCTGACCAGGGTACTTGCGCTTTTCTAATTTATTGATAGCTAACCGCTCTTTTTTTTAATGCGTTCCAAGACTGTAGAAATTGTTGCTTATTCACTTTTACTTGTTTTCTACCTGATAAAGGATCATTCAAATAAACATAAGATTGATCAAAGCCAACTAAAACGACCGCATGCAAATCAAGAGGTGTAATTATTTTTTTATTACCATGCATCCAAGATTCTGGTCGGTCTGGTAAACGGTAATCACCTGTTGTCCACACTACAACAGGAAAGCCCTTTGTAACATGTGCTTCAATTTCATGAAACGGTTTATTGGTTAGATTGACTGCTTTCCCTGGCAAATAAGTATTAATTAAGTCAATCATTGGTCCATCAAACACCGCATATCCAGCCCTTTGGCCAGTCATATCACCAACAAATCCTACATCCGGATCTCCCCAACGAATAATATCACCATTTTGTTTTACCAATGGATCATTGTCTTTTTTTATTTTATTGAAAAGATCCATTTTATTTGTATTCACTCCAGCAAATTGCAGCATCATAGCGAGGCTTGTAACCTCACAACCATACCTTAATTCTGGATTTTGCTTGATTAAAGGAACATCCAGTAATGCGCTGCTTTGTGCGAATGTTGAGAAAGGAATACTCATCACTAAAAGAATGGATAGAAACATTGATTTTATTTTCATTTTGTACCTTCCTTTCGTTAAGCTTAGAATGCAAAAAAGGAAAGGTGATTATAAGGAAAGGTTTATGGAAGAGGTTCATGGAAAAGGAATATTAAGCCTTTTTATGGTATAATTATTGAAAAGATGGATGTAAGGAGCGATCGTAATTGGATGCATTGGATATCTTAACAGATCTTGAAAATGTACTTCCTTTTTTTCAACCGATATTCAGCGCGGATGAACACCAGGTTATCGGTTATGAGGTATTAGGAAGGTACTATGATGGCTCGGAGTATATAAGCCTTGGTCCGTTTTTTCATGACTCAAGTATTCCCGAAGAATATCGAACAGAAGTTGACCAGGTTGTATTAAAAAAAGCACTCGATCGTTTTCTAGAGGTTGATGAACACCTCTTAATCTTTATTAACAGAGATGCGGATTTGTTGATGAAGGGGGCAGATGATCCATTTTTAGAAGTGCTGCACGAATACGAAGAGCTTGGGTTGCCGTTAAATAGGTATGTGCTTGAAATTTCAGAAGCTAACTATAAAGGTGAAATTGATCAGCTAGATCATTTTCTCAATTATTTAAAAACGCTAGGGATCAAAATAGCCATAGATAAGCTTGGTCACGAAAGCAGTCACTTGGATCGAATTGGTCAGTTATCTCCTAATATTTTGAAAGTGGACTTGCGTGCCCTTCGTTCTAACCGTGCTTCGCAAGGGTTCCAAGATATCTTGTACTCACTTTCTTTATTAGCGCGAAAAATTGGTGCAACCTTGCTCTTTGAAAACATTGAAATGGTATACCAACTCCAATTCGCTTGGAAAAATGGAGGCAGGTACTACCAAGGATTTTACTTACATAAACCAGCAAAAGATTTTGTAGAGCGCACTATTTTAAAGGATAAACTAAAGGAAGAGTTTCACCGTTTTATTGCCTATGAGAAAAAGCGAATCGAAACTTTACATCAAATCACAGAATCTTTTCAACTCCGTATGCAGGATTTGGTGTCCAAATATAAAAAGCAAGATAAGTATGAGGAATTTTTAGGATCCTTAACGAAGGAATTAGATTCAATTGCTTTTCGCTTATACATTTGTGATGAAGATGGGTTTCAAGTGTCACCAAACTTATTTAAAGGTGATCACGAATGGGTTAGCCAAGTTGAATATATGAATAAAAACTGGAGCTGGAGACCTTATTTCTTAGAAAATATTCATAAAATGCGCTTTGAGAAAAAAGGCATTTTATCGGATGTATACAGCGATATTGAAATCGGTGATAACATTCGAACATTCTCTTACCCATTAAGTACGAAGCATTACTTGTTTATCGACCTTTCGTATGCCTTTCTTTATGACAATGACGGTTTGTTATAATTTGCCCTACTCATAAAAAGAATAAACGAGGACTATTGTGGAATCGTATAGATATGACAAATAATAAAGGAGGAGTTCTCCTTGAGTACCTACATGTCAATCTTATTATTTATTTCCATGGGTGTCCTCGTTTTTTCTTTGGGGTATACATTAGCCGTAACAAGAAGACCAAAGCAACTAAAACCAGAAGCAGATACACCACTTCCAACAAAGGTCCAATCGCATATATATTTGCGAAATCCAGTTTTTTTAACGTATGGGATTTTCTTCTTGCTGCTGATTCTAATTATTTTATTTTATAACCTATCGTAAAAACCTCTTGTGTAGAGGTTTTTTGTTTTTATAAGACACTCTTTTTATCTTTGTAGGTATTTTTCCTTATTTTTTCGCCTTTTTCTTCATAAAAAGTTATATCTGTTGTCACAAAGGGTAACTTCATCTATATAAATGTCAGATTAGCGCGTTATTTTACGAACGAATGCGTGCATCTAGAGATGAGATTGTTGTTAAAATGGAAATTATTACGAGGAAGGGAAAGTGAGCTTATGAGTCGAAAAAAACGTATGCTATTATTGGTATTTTCCATTCTATTCTTTTTTCCTTTAATTGGACAAGCTGCTTCTGTATCAACGATTGAAACCAGAGAAGATGTTCTTGGTTTTTTGCATGAAGCATTTCAGGCGCAGGTGTCGTTAAGTGAAGAAGGAAGAACAGAAGAAGAAGTAAATTCGATTTTAAAGCCTTACTTTACGGATTCCTATAATCAGCTTTTTAAAAAGGAAAATATGGTGGAGGAGAATGGATTACAGTTTACATATGGAACGGACTTTGCACCTTACTACATTCCGTTTTTTCAATTTTCTGACCAAACAGAAATAGTCATAAATAAAAACAGTATTTATGTGTATGAATTTTTTGAAGGGCAAAACGAGGGACCGGTAACATACAAAGACCATTTTGAAGCTATCATTTTGAAAAAGGAGCATACAGGGAATTGGAAAGTAAGTGATTATTTATACGACTTTAATCCATCCACAGATATTGTTCCTGAAAAAGAAGAGGAAAAAACGAGTAGTCTTGAAAAAAACAATCCATTTCAAGCGCTAATGATTAGTACTCTTCATCATATGAAGCTGACCGCGAGCTTTTTCAACCATTATATAGTATATGGAAACGAGTAGAGCGAAACAAAAGCTCTACTCGTTTTTGTCTGATAGACCTAGCGCTTCCACAATTCGCTCTTGCTCAAATCCAATAATCACATCTCCATTAATTACAATGGTTGGCGTAGAGTAAGAACCAAGCTTAATTAATTCATCTCGAGCGGATGAATCTTTTTTTATATCCTTTAGTTCATAAGAGATCTTCTGATCATTAAAAAAGTTTTTCGTAAATTCACAAGGAGGACAGCCTGGCTGGGTGTATAAGGTAACTTTGTTCATTGTATTCCTCTATTCAAGTTTTATTTTGTTTGTCGATAAAATCAATTAAACCCATAGCACATATGCTCATGTCTAAAGAAATGACCTCATTTACTTTATGGTCTTTTGATATAGAATAAGATTCTAAATGATTTTGTATCATTTCATATAAGTAATTAAAGGCTAATTGAACTCGGTCTTCAAAAGAAGTACGAGCTTCATATGCTTTTTTTCCTTGCTCTACAAAACGATCGATCCAGCTATCGACTTGTAGAAACACATGATTTGGTTGCTCAGTAATTCCATAATGCCCAAAACAGAGGTATTGAGGTTGTAGCTCCTTAAACATTTTAAGAGACTGTCGCATTTTGTCAGGATGAAATTGATTCGGCGACGTTGATGGCAAATAAAGCTTAACACCTGTATCCTCTAGGTCCGGATAGTAGACACCCGCAGTATCTCCCGTAAAGAGCGCCTTATTGGATGCATCAAAAATACTAACATGATGATTTGCATGCCCTGGTGAGTGATAAAAGGTAAGTACATGATGTGCTCCTAATTGAAGATTTTCTTCATGTTCCATCGACACTATACGATCTTCAGGGATAGGAAAGATTGGATCAAACAGTTCATCGAATCGATCTCCATACACCGCTTTTGCTCCAGCAACTAATCTGGTAGGATCAATTAAATGTCTTTTACCAGCAGGGTGGACGTACACAGTTGCATTCGGACAGGATTGAAGTAAAAGCCCAGCACCACCAGCATGATCAAGATGGATATGTGTAACAATAATGTTCTTGACCTGACTAGGCTTGAACCCTAGTTCCTGTAATCCAGCAAGGATGTATGGGACAGAGGGGCTAGCACTCGTTTCGATGATAGTAAGTTCGTCGGCAACTAGCACGTAGCTACCTGTTCTATTCTTAAGTCCTAAGTCATGACCGTCAATAATGTACAAATTTTCGAGGAGTTTCACTATATTTTTCAAAAAAAAAACCTCCTTTTTTATACTTTTCCTTGTACAAATACCCTTCATTATTTTATGCTGTTAATATTGGCATGTAAAGAAGGATGGCACGAATTTTCTGATTTCTTTTTTCGTATAGAAACATGTCAAAAGAGAAACCTAGGAGTATCAATAGGTTTGTTTCGAAAGGAGAGAGAGTATGTCGCAGCTTCAAGGAATCATTACACGTTTAAAAAATCTTCAAGAGCAAGCGAGTTCAGGTGAACCAGCTCAACGCTTTTTTGAAGTTAATGGAGAAAGAAAGTGTCAGGTTACTTTTCACCCAAAAACAGAAACATTTGAACTAGAAGTATACAATGACAAAGAAAAACCGAAGAGATACCAATTCGACAACATCGATATGATTACTATTGAAATCTTTGATCTCATACAGTAAACACCTATACATAGAGGGGCCATTTATTGGTCCCTTTTGTATGTAAAGAAGTTAAAAAGAGCAAACCCTTTCAAACTGTGATAAAATAAATATAGCTGAAAACAAGAGATGAGGAGTTTTCGACAATGATAAGTCTTCACAGTGGGGAATTTTTAGAAATTAATATTAGAGATTTGATGATACCATCCGAACGCGTGGCACATGTGCAAGTTAAAAACAATTTAGAGCATGCTTTATTGGTGTTAACGAAAAGTGGATATACCGCTATACCTGTTCTTGATCCACATTATAAGCTTCATGGATTAATAAGTACTCCAATTATTATGGAGTCTATATTAGGTCTAGAGCGGATTGAGTTTGAGAAACTTGAGGAAAAGAAGGTTGAAGAGGTCATGAATCAAGAGGTTCCTCGGATATCAATTGATGCTAGTATAAAAAGCTCTCTTGAAACTCTTATCGATCACCCGTTTATTTGTATCGAAAGTGCAGAGGGGATTTTTGAAGGAATCTTAACTCGTAGAACGGTTTTGTTTCACTTAAATAAGCATATAAAAAAATTAAATAAATAAAGATATGCTCCCTTTTGGGGGCTTTTTTCAATTATAATATAAGTAAAACTTATTAACCGAGGGATGTTGTGTCTACACTATCAGAGTTTCAATTATTATCCGTACTAGCAACTGAAATGAATATGAGAAAAGCCGCAGAGCGATTATTTGTTTCTCAGCCTGCTCTTTCCCAAAGACTACAAACGATTGAGAAAGAATGGGGAACTAAGCTATTTATTCGTTCACAAAAGGGATTAACACTTACTCCTGCAGGAGAACTTGTTATTGAGTTTGCCAACGAAGTATTAGGGAAAGAAGAAAAAGTAAAAGAAGCAATTCACGGCCTTGATACAGAGGTATATGGAACCTTAAAAATAGCTGTAGCTTCCATAGTAGGTCAAAACTGGCTTCCCAAAGTACTAAAGAAGTACATGAACAGATATCCTCATGCAAAAATAGCTCTAATAACTGGCTGGAGCAGTGAGATTTCAAAGGCGCTTTATGAGGATCAAGCACATATCGGAATTATCCGTGGAACACCTGAGTGGAAGGGTGTAAAGATGCATTTGTTTGAAGATAGTCTTTATTTAGTCGACAAGGTGATTACTAGCCCTGAACAGGTATTACAAACAGATCGACCATTTATCCAGTTTAAAAGTGATTCCAATTATTTTCAGGAAATCCAAGATTGGTGGTATCGGAATTTTCAAACCTCACCAAAAAGAACTTTAGTCGTGGATCAAATTGAAACATGTAAACAGATGGCTCTGAATGGAATTGGTTTTGCAATATTACCTGCTATTACATTAAATCAGATGGATAAGGATATATTTAAAATTCCGTTACTTGACGAAGCTGGAATGCCTTTAAAACGGGACACTTGGCTCATGGGTTATGAATCTTCCTTTAAGTTAAAACAGGTGCAAGCATTTGTGGAAATTATTAAAGAATTTATTAATGAAAGCTAAAGGGTTCCCACTTGTCTTGAATGCGGTTGTTTGTTAAAGTAATTTTTAGATTGTACAAATTGGAGGGAAAGATATGAAAATGATGGATGCAAACGAAATCATTTCGTTTATTCAAAATAGCAAAAAAGCGACACCAGTTAAGGTATACATAAAAGGTGATCTAGAAGGAATTGACTTTGGTGCAAGCGCAAAGGCTTTTATCACTGGAAATACAGGAGTTGTATTTGGTGAGTGGAGCGAAGTTAGTGAAGCATTAGAAGCAAACAAAGGAAAAATTGAGGACTATGTTGTTGAAAATGACAGAAGAAACTCAGCCATTCCACTTTTAGATATGAAAAACATTAAGGCGCGTATTGAGCCAGGTGCTGTTATTCGTGATCAAGTTGAAATTGGTGACAATGCTGTTATCATGATGGGCGCATCTATTAACATTGGTGCGGTAGTTGGTGAAGGAACAATGATCGACATGAACGTTGTTTTAGGTGGACGAGCTACTGTTGGTAAAAACTGTCATATCGGTGCTGGATCTGTTTTAGCAGGGGTTATTGAACCACCTTCTGCAAGCCCTGTTGTGATCGAGGATGATGTTGTTATTGGAGCAAATGTTGTTGTGCTAGAAGGAATTCGCGTTGGTAAAGGTGCTCGTGTAGCTGCTGGTGCAGTTGTCATCGAGGACGTACCAGCTGGTGCAGTAGTTGCAGGTGTTCCTGCTCGTGTCATCAAACAAGCGGATGAGAAAACATTATCAAAAACGGAAGTAATCCAAGCATTACGTCAACTATAATACATTCTTGAGAGCGTGGATTCCTATCCACGCTTTCTCCTTAAATAAAGGGGGAGAAGTAATGAGTAATCCGTTTGTTCAAATTCGGAGAGACTTGCATCAAATCCCTGAGCTTGGCTTTCAGGAGTATAAAACGCAGAAATATTTACTGTCATATATTGAATCTTTGCCAAAAGAGCGGTTAGAAGTAAAGAAATGGGAAACAGGTTTATTCGTAAAGGTATATGGGTTAAATCCAAGAAAACTAATTGGTTATCGCGCCGACATTGATGGACTACCAATTAAAGAAGAAACCAAGCTTTCTTTTCAGTCTACTCATTCAGAACAAATGCATGCTTGTGGCCATGACTTTCATATGAGTATTGGATTAGGAGTATTAACTCACATAGTTCACCACCCTATTCAGGATGACATGCTGTTTATATTTCAACCTGCTGAGGAAGGTCCCGGCGGGGCAGAACCTATGCTGAAGTCTAGGGAAATGCAAGAGTGGAAGCCTGATATGATTATTGCCCTTCATATTGCACCGGAGTATCCTGTTGGTACAATTGCAACAAGAGAAGGACTTTTATTTGCTAATACATCTGAACTTTTTATTGACTTAGTCGGAAAAGGTGGACATGCCGCCTATCCTCACCAAACGAATGATATGGTAATTGCCGCTTGTAGCCTTGTAAGTCAACTACAAACGATTATTAGTAGAAATGTTGACCCTTTGGATAGCGCCGTTATTACAATTGGAAAAATTACTGGTGGGACTGTTCAGAATGTCATTGCTGAGAAGGCTAGACTAGAAGGCACGATACGGACCCTCTCGGTTGATTCGATGGAAAAAGTGAAAAAAAGAATCGAGTCTATCGTACAAGGGGTAGCTACTGGATACGAGTGCGAGGTTAAGATAGATTACGGTAGTATGTATCATCAAGTATATAATGACCATTCCTTAACAAGAGAATTTATGAATTTTGTCGAGGGACAATCCTCGGTTCACGTGATTGAATGTAAGGAAGCGATGACAGGAGAAGATTTTGGATATATGCTAGAAGAGATACCTGGCTTCATGTTTTGGCTAGGGGTTGAGTCTGAGCATGGACTTCATCATTCAAAATTAAATCCCAATGAAGATGCAATTGAGAAAGCGATTATACTTCTAACCTCATACTTAAATTATAAAGGAAATTAAAATAAGAGAGTTTATTTTACAAAAAAATAGGGCAAAACATATAGTGGGTTAGGTGCTATTTTAATAATAACTCTTTTTTAACATCTATTCCTTCATAACAATTGACTCAAGCATTAGGTTACTACTATAATTGTATTTGTATTTTTTTTCACAATATCTACATATTTTTACACGGAGGGATTTATAATGGCAGAACGTATGGTAGGAAAACAAGCTCCACGCTTTGCGATGGATGCTGTACTTGCAAATAAGGAATTCGGTAAAGTAAGTCTTGAAGAAAACATGAAAAACGATAAGTGGACTGTCCTTTTCTTTTATCCAATGGATTTCACTTTCGTATGTCCTACAGAAATCACTGCATTGTCTGATCGTTACGATGAGTTCGAAGACCTTGATGCTGAAGTAATTGGAGTGTCTACTGACACGATTCACACTCACTTAGCTTGGATCAACACAGATCGTAAAGAGAACGGACTTGGGGATCTTAAGTATCCTTTAGCTGCTGATACAAACCATGTTGTTTCACGCGAATATGGAGTATTAATTGAAGAAGAAGGTATTGCTTTACGTGGTCTATTCATCATCAGCCCAGAAGGTGAAATGATGTACTCTGTGGTAAACCATAACAATATCGGTCGTGACGTAGATGAAACATTACGTGTACTTCAAGCACTACAAACTGGTGGTCTTTGCCCAGCAAACTGGAAGCCAGGTCAAAAAACTCTTTAATCAACAAAGTGGAAAAGGCCTTAACGTAATGTTAGGTCTTTTCTTTAAGTTATGAAAATTATTTACAGGGAGAGTTGTAAAATGAAACTTAGAGCGCCAATGCCAGAGCTAACTGGTGCAACCGAATGGTTAAATGGTGAGGTAACGAAAGCTGACTTAGTCGGAGCAAAACCTACATTAATTCACTTTTGGTCAGTAAGCTGTTACTTATGTAAAGAGGCAATGCCACAAGTGAATCAATTCCGTGATGATTATAAAGATAAATTAAATGTTATTGCTGTTCATATGCCAAGAAGCGAAGAAGATCTAGATCTTGATGCAATCAAGAAAACAGCTGACGAACACGGAATTACACAACCAATCTTTGTTGACAGCGAACATAAATTAACAGAAGCATTTGAAAATCAGTACGTTCCTGCTTACTATGTGTTTGATAAAGATGGAAATCTTCGTCATTTCCAAGCTGGTGGAAGCGGAATGAAAATGCTAGAAAAACGCGTAAATCGTGTTTTAGATGAAATGGAAAAAGCAGAGTAAAATTTTTAAGAGACTAGGATCCCTAGTCTTTTTTTTATATGAAAAAATGTTGTAAAAGGGTGGAAATTTATTTCGAAAACCGATATATTTATTACTATGTTCAAGAATTTTTTAGAAATTCTGACAAATGAAGGGGGATTTTCATGGAGGTTTTTAAAAAGCTGAAAGAATTTTACTGGCCTTATAAAAGCTATTTCTTATGGTCAATGTCATTTCTATTACTTATTACAGGAATCACAGTAATATACCCCATTATTCTTCAAATAACAATTGACGACATAGTGCTGGGGGGAAGGTACGAATGGATTCCAATCGTTAGCTTAGGTTTTGTGGGTGTTATGGTTATCAAGGGGATTGGAACGTATATTCACCAATATACAGGAGACTTGTTCGGAATAACCTCCGTTTATAAGCTGAGAAATCGCCTTTATGAAAAGCTGCAATATTTACCGTTCCGCTATTATGATAATGCCAAAACGGGAGATCTTATGTCGAGGTTAACGGCAGATGTAGAAGGGTTTCGTTTTTTTCTTTCATTTGGGTTTTCAGAGTTGATTCGCTTTATCGTCTTAATTGGTATCACTTTTGGTGTTATGTTCTACTACTCTGTTCCACTAACCATTGTTACTTTGATCACACTTCCGTTTTTAGCGGTCGTTGTTTATAAATTCGATCAAGCGGTTCATCCTGCATTTAGAGGAATTCGAAAATCCTTTGGGAAATTAAACACAAAAGTACAAGAAAATATTAGTGGTATCAACACGGTGAAGTCATTATCGAGAGAGGACTTTGAAATCGGAAAGTTTAACCATTCAAATGGTGACTATAAGGATAAATATATTTTTACCTCCAATATTTGGGCAAAGTATTTTCCACTAATGGAGTTGCTAGGTAATATTAGCGTCGTTTTATTGTTATCTTACGGGGGATACCTCGTCATCCAAGAAGAGCTGAAACCTGGAGAGTTAGTGGCCTTTTACAGTTTGGTTTGGTACATTATGTGGCCGATTATGAACTTAGGTTTTGTTATTAATTTATTTTCTCAATCAAAAGCTTCTGGAGAAAGACTTTTGGAAATTCTTGAAGCAGAGGGAGAGATTGAGGAGAATGATGGACAATTAACTGTCGATAGATTACTAGGAAAGGTAGAGTTTAAGAACGTTACCTTTAAATACACTGAGGATGATTCTGAGGCCTTATATGATGTTTCTTTTGTTGCTGAGCCTGGAAAGAAAATTGGGCTACTAGGCGCTACTGGGTCAGGTAAAACCACCATTACACAGCTCATCACTAGATTTTATGACGTTACTGAAGGAGAAGTATTAATTGACGGTGAGAAGGTTAACAATTACGCACTTAAATCTCTAAGAAGCAATATTGGGTTTGTGTTACAGGAATCCTTTCTGTTTTCGTCTTCCATTAAAGCGAATATCTCTTATGGAAGACCAGAGGCGACAATGCAAGAGATCGTTGAAGCAGCGAAAAGGGCTCAAGCACATGATTTTATATTGGAGCTACCCGATGGCTACGACACAATGCTTGGGGAACGTGGAATGGGATTATCAGGAGGTCAAAAACAGCGAATTGCAATCGCAAGGGCGATTTGTGTGGACCCTAGTATACTTATCTTAGACGATGCTACAAGTGCTGTTGATATGGAAACCGAATATAAAATACAGCAAGCACTTCACGAAGTTATGAAAGGGCGAACAACATTTATCATTGCTCATAGAATTTCATCGCTTAAGCATGCTGATGAAATTCTGATTTTAGATAGAGGAAAAATTGTCGAACGAGGAGTCCATGAACAACTAGTAAACCAAAACGGACTTTATCAGCGTGTATATGATATTCAATACCAAGATCAAAAGCAAATTATGCAATCGCATATCGGATAGGGGGGATCATATGAGTAAGAAACAAACACGTGTTAGTGAGAATGCAATAAAAAGATTTGAGTATTCACAAGACCAGATAATTGATAAACCGTTTAACTGGGATCAGATGCTACGATTGTTCAGTTATATGAAACCATATCGGAAGAATTTACTTCCCTTTTCAATGATTATGGTACTGATCAACACAGCTGTACGACTTATTATCCCGCTATTGATAGGGGTGTACACGTTAGACAGAGCAATCGTAAATAAGGATGCGAAACTCCTAACTACACTTGTAGTTATCATTTCTGGTTTATATGTGGCTTCTTACATAGCCAATTTCTTCCGGATAAAATGGATGAATCAGCTTGGGCAAAATGTCATATATGACTTAAGGAAACACCTCTTTACACATGTACAAAACCTTTCGCATCGATTCTTTGACCAAAGATCAGCAGGTTCCATTCTTGTAAGAATTATGAATGATATCAATTCTCTTCAGGAGCTATTTACGAATGGAGTTATTAACCTATTAATGGATGTTATTCTTTTGATAGGTGTAATGGTTATATTGGTTACATTAAGTCCCGAATTAACATTAGCGATTATGGTTATCTTACCCATCATGTTCTTTATTTCTACAAGTCTTAGAAGGAATATTAGAAAATCATGGCAGGTTGTACGTCTCAAACAGTCAAAACTAAACTCTCATCTGAATGAAAGTATACAGGGTATAAGAGTTACTCAGTCCTTTACACAGGAACAGGAGAACATGGCGTTTTTTGATGGTGTGAATACTGAGAATTTTCAAAGCTGGAAAGAGGCCTCTCAAAAAAATGCAATGTTCCGCCCAATGGTCGAATTAACGAATGCGGTCGGGACAGCTGTTCTCATCTGGTTTGGAGCTAGTCTAATTCAAAACGAATCGATAACGATCGGTGAGTTTGTGTCCTTTGCCTTTTATTTAGGGATGTTTTGGGAGCCTATTTCAAGGCTTGGCCAAGTATATAATCAATTGTTAATGGGGATGGCATCTTCTGAGCGTATATTTGAATTCTTGGACGAAAAGCCGATTGTGTCTCAGAAGGACACAGCTATTGAACTCGAAAATATTCAGGGACAAATCGAGTTTGAAAATGTTGAGTTTGCCTACGATTCTAATCGTAAAGCACTAAAAGGCATATCTTTGGAGATGAGAGCCGGTCAAACCGTTGCCCTTGTAGGCCATACTGGTTCAGGGAAAACAACAATAGCAAACTTAATTAGCCGGTTTTACGACCCGACTAGCGGTACAGTAACTATCGATGGTACTGATTTAAAGGATGTTTCGTTAAAAAGCTTAAGAAAACAAATTGGTGTGGTACTGCAGGATACATTCATATTTTCCGGCACGATCATGGAAAATATATTATTTGGAAACCCCGAGGCTTCGGAGGAAGAGGCAAAAGAAGCCGCAAGGGCAGTTGGTGCTAATGGGTTTATTGAAAGACTTCCTAATGGGTATGAAACAGAGGTAGAAGAGAGAGGAAATGTCCTTTCCGTAGGGGAGAGACAGTTAATTTCCTTTGCTAGAGCCTTGCTTGCAGACCCCAAAATTCTTATTTTAGACGAAGCAACGGCAAGTATAGATACAGAGTCTGAGCAAAAGATTCAAAATGCCTTAAAGACTTTATTAAAAAACCGTACAGCTGTTATTATCGCTCACCGTTTGTCTACGATACGTGAAGCAGATCAAATCTTTGTTTTAGATCATGGTGAAATAATTGAACAGGGTAATCATGAACAATTAATGAATTTCCAAGGGGAATACTATTCTCTTGTAAGAGCACAATTTACCATGAACACAGCGAGTTAATGGAGTTGTCCCCCAACCTGAGATGGGGGGCTTTTTCCTTTTAGTCCTTTGTGCTAAAATGGTAAAATACTTCAACAGTATTCGGAGGAACCTTTTTATGAAAAAAGAATTTGCTGTCATTGGACTCGGTCGTTTTGGAGGAAGTATTTGCCGTGCGCTTGCTGAAGAGGGTATGGAGGTTATGGCTATTGATAATAGTGAGGATCGAGTGAATGAGTTTTCAATGATTGCTTCTCATGCCGTAGTAGGAGATTCGACTGACGAGTCAGTTCTAAAAAGTCTTGGTATACGTAATTTTGACCACGTGATCGTTGCCATTGGTGATGACATACAAGCGAGTATTTTAACTACGCTTATTTTAAAAGAGCTTGGTGTAAACAATATTACGGTAAAAGCACAAAATGATTATCACGAGAAGGTACTTAGAAAAATTGGTGCAGACCATGTGGTTCATCCTGAGAGAGACATGGGTAAAAGAATTGCTCATAATATCATATCAAACAGTGTGTTAGATTATCTTGAGCTCTCAGATGAGCATAGTATAGTCGAGATTGTTGCAAGTGACCGTCTTGTAGGGAACACTATTATCGATTTGGATATTCGTGCGAAATACGGTATTAACATTGTTGCTATTAAGCGAGGAAATAATATCATTGTATCACCACAAGCAAATGAACCTATTGCAGCAAATGACGTCTTAATTGTTATTGGTGCAGATGTAGACATCAATCGTTTTGAAAAGAAAGTCATCCAATAATGCAAAGAAAAGCCACTCTATTTTAGAGTGGCTTTAAGTTTTACTTATGAGGTAAAGAAGTTTGTACTTTGAAAATTGTCCAGCTCCAGCGCCCAGCAACTAGTGAACTTCGATCATCTCCCTACGATAAGTCAACAACATCGAATCGCTATCGCTCTCCGTGTTTCCTTTATCTCAGTCGAAGCTCTCCAGTCCATACGTTGCTAAACGGTCGCTACCGCCTTTCTATACCTCCATAATGATCGGTAGGATCATTGGACGACGTTTTGTTTTTTCATATAGGAAAGGAGATAAAGTGTCGGTAATTTCATTTTTAATTTCCGACCATTGTGTTGTCTTTCTTTCCATCACTTTATTTAAGTGCTTAGAAATTAGTGATTGAGCATCGTTAATCAGGTCACCGGACTCTCTCATATACACAAACCCGCGAGAGATGATATCAGGACCAGCAGCAATTTTAAAGTCCTTCATATTAATGCTTACTACAACAACGACTAGTCCTTCTTCAGAGAGGATACGACGGTCTCTTAAAACGATATTACCAATGTCGCCGATTCCGCTTCCATCGATATAAACATTTCCAGATGGAATCTTTCCAGCAACCTGTGCAGTATCTTCGCTTAAAGCTAGAACCTCACCATTATCCATAATAAAGCAGTTTTCTTCTTCTACGCCACAATCCACTGCAAGTTTGGCGTGCATTTTTTGCATGCGATATTCCCCATGGATCGGCATGAAGAACTTAGGCTTAATCAGTCGTAGCATAAGCTTTTGTTCCTGTTGTCCACCGTGACCAGAAGTGTGAATATCATTTAATGATCCATGAATAACATCTGCTCCCGCGCGGAACAGCATGTTGATTGTACGACTTACACTAACCGTGTTTCCTGGAATTGGTGAAGATGAGAATACAACTGTGTCTCCAGGGTTAATTTGAATTTGACGATGAGTTCCATTGGCAATACGAGAAAGAGCTGCCATAGGCTCGCCTTGACTTCCTGTACATAGAATCGTTAATTGATTAGCTGGAATTCGATTAATTTGTTGTGACTCAATAAATGTATCTTTCGGTGCACGAATATAACCTAATTCTTGTCCAATGCGGATGGCTGCTTCCATACTTCTACCGAATACAGCAATTTTTCTACCGTGTGCTACAGCAGCTTCTGTTACTTGTTGAAGGCGGTGGATATTAGATGCAAAGGTAGCAAAAATAACGCGCCCTTCTACCTTTCTAAAAATATCCTGGATGCTTTCACCAACACGTCGCTCAGACATGGTGAAATCAGGGACTTCGCTGTTTGTACTATCAGACAACAAACAAAGTACGCCATCTTTACCGATTTCTGCCATTTTTGTTAAATTAGCAGGTTCCCCGACTGGAGTGAAATCGAATTTGAAATCTCCAGTGTGGACGATTTGTCCAGGAGGTGTTTTCACTACTATTCCATATGAATCCGGAATACTATGGGTAGTTCGAAAGAAAGTAACCGATGTCTTTCTGAACTTGATGATGTCATCTTCTTTAATCTCGATTAATTTAGCCGTGCGAAGTAATCCGTGTTCTTCAAGCTTATTTTTAATTAAGCCAAGTGCAAGTTTTCCGCCGTAAATAGGAATATTTACTTCTCTTAATAAATAAGGAATCCCACCAATATGATCCTCATGACCATGTGTAACAAAAAGGCCTTTAATTTTGTCCACATTTTTCACTAGGTAAGTGTAATCAGGAATAACGTAGTCAATTCCAAGTAGCTCGTCCTCTGGAAACTTAATACCGGCATCAATCAAGATAATTTCATCTTGGAATTGAACTGCATACGTATTCTTTCCGATTTCCCCAAGGCCGCCAAGGGCGAACACGGCCGTTTGATCATTTTTAACAAATTTCATAAATTAATCAATCTCCAATACTTTAAAATCTTCATTTAGTTGTTCGTACTCTAAGAATGCACCCGTTACTGGTGTAACAAACTCGATATTGTATGGTCGGTCTGCCAATTTTGTACGGACTTCTCGTTCTGAATCCGCTTTAACATAAACGGTTTTTGTCTTTTCTCTTACAGGTACCTGTAATTTGTCTTCTTGAAAATAAACTTTAAAAATCATAAAAAAATCTCTCCTTATTCCGATAGTAACTTTTTCTATTATATCTAAAAATAACATGTATTTCATGTTTTTTCTCGTTTAATAGTAGGATTATGTAGAATTAACCATTATTTTACATTATTGCAAAAGAATATGTAGTGGCAATGATTAACTTTACAATAAAGAAGTAGCCCTTCGCAAGTTTAGAAGGGCTTTCTCTTAGAAAAAATATATAGTATAAGAGCAGGCTTGGGGAAGCCCCAAGCCAGGAAGGTAAAAAATTATGCAATTGTTTTTTTACGTAATAATTCGTTCCACTGCCTAACAAGCTTTTTTCTAAGCTTCTTTAACATGGTGGATCATCTCCTTACAAATAATATTTAAACGATCCTTGTCCAAAGTAAAGAAAATTTGTCCCGGAAGCATTTCTTCTACTTATATTATATGATGTTTTAACAATTTTTCTCGTGGATAAAGTTGGTATTTTAGTGAATTCATAAAAAAACTGCTGGTAGTTTTACCAGCAGCCATAATTATCTTTCTACGGCAATTGAATGGTCAGGCACGTAATATGGGTCTTTTTTGTTTATATGATCATAAAACAGCACTCCGTTAAGATGGTCAATTTCATGTTGAAAAACAATTGCCATAATCCCTTTTAATCGAAGTTTAACTTCTTTTCCTTGTAGATTAAATGCCTTAACTGTAATTTTTGAATATCTTGGCACGAAACCGGGGAATGCTTCATCTACAGATAGACATCCCTCGCCAGAAGTAAGATAGGCTTTTT
The DNA here is from genome assembly GCF_003586445.1 of Bacillus sp. Y1. Classification (NCBI taxonomy): domain Bacteria; kingdom Bacillati; phylum Bacillota; class Bacilli; order Caryophanales; family Bacillaceae; genus Bacillus; species Bacillus sp. Y1. The sequence continues at coordinate 1,487,524 of NZ_CP030028.1, forward strand.
CTACGGAATGGCTAATAATTTTTGGGTTAAACAATGTATAGCTATGGAGTTGGTCTTTTTCATCTTTTGCATGAATGGCGATCATTCTTTTCGAAACGTTTATCTGGGGTGCTGCAATTCCAATTCCAGCTCGTAACTGATACTTCATTGCTGTTTCTGGATTTTGGCTATTTACTAAATATTCATGCATACTTGTTAACAGTTCAATATCTTCTTGAGAGGGAGGAATGGAAACTTCCTCGGCTACTTTACGTAAGGTTGGATGTCCATCCCGTATGATATCATCCATTGTTATCATAAATACACGCTCCTAAGTTACAAGACTTTCACTCGTCCGTTGTTTATCGATAATAGTCTACCAAAGTTCGGTTCAAAAGTTAATCATCTCTTCCGGATTTTGCTTATTTAATACATATTTACGAATGTTAAGAAATATGATGTAACAAAACGGACAAGCCTAGCCAATTTTTAAAATAAAAGCATTGTAATAGTATTGTCATTCGTCCCACTACTAGATATAGTTAAATTGTTATAGGAGGGCTAAATTGTGCGTAAAAATCAACTTTTATTAGGTATCTTTTGTTTTACTTTCATCCTGTTTTTGTCTGGCTGTAGTCCTTTTCAATCAACACCCGAAAAAATTCACGAAGTGTTAGAAGATGTGGTAGAAAAAGAAGCTTTGTTTGAAGAACAGCAGGAACCGTTAGTGCAGTTAGAAAAGGACGAGCAACAATTATATGAAGAAATAATGGCACTTGGAACAAAGAATCTTGATGATATTGTAAAAAAGTCTGATGAGGCTATAGAAATAGTAGATAAAAGGCAAGTTCATATGGAAAATGAACAAAAAAGCCTAGAGGAATCAGAAGAAGAATTTAAACGTGTGAAACCTTTAATTGAGAAAATTGATGAGAAGCAAGTAAAAAATAAAGCAGACGAATTATATTCCGTAATGACTGAAAGATATCGTACCCATGATGAGCTTTATAAAGCATATACGCAAGGCCTCGTGCAGGACAAAAATCTGTATAATTTGCTAAAAGCAGAGGAAAGGTCTTTAGGAGAACTTGAGGAACAAATAGTTAAAATAAATCAAATATACGAACAAGTTATTGCAGCTAACGAAAAATTTAATGAGCTAACAAAGGAATATAATGATATTAAGCATGCCTTTTATGAACTATCAGGATTAGATATAGAAGAGTCGACCAAATAAGGTCGGCTTTTTTTTGATTTATAACAGGATGTTTAATAGGGAGATGTTATATAGTACAGATGGAATTATCGATTGGTACAGAAAAGGATAATGATTAAAATAATAATTACTATGAATATATTTAAAAACTTACAGATTTAATATTTGACGCAGGTATTTTTAATGATGTAAACTAAGAAACGAATCAATTTATTGTATCAATTTTGTTGCATAAGTTAGTGATACAGAATATCATAAGCATTGAATCTACAATTTTTGTTTTTTTAAACGAGATTTGTGGGAAACTACTTAATAAATAATAGCTTCTCTCTGTTTAGAACAGGTCAAATCTAAGAATGATGATTATTTCTAAGAAGATTTGATTTTGGGTATCCTAATTTTTGTGCGTATTTTAGCTTTTATTATTATTTTTCTACCAAAGAAAGGATTGGTGACTCCGATGGCTTCTAAAACGAAGAATCAAGGGTTCGATGCAACGAAGCAACTCGAGCAAATCTCTGAGCAGTTTCAAACTATTCAAGTGTTAAACGAAGAAGGGGAAGTAGTTAATGAAGCTGCAATGCCAGATCTAACTGATGAGCAGCTACAAGAATTAATGAGCCGCATGGTGTATACAAGAATTCTTGATCAGCGTTCTATTTCTTTAAATAGACAAGGTCGTTTAGGATTTTATGCTCCAACTGCAGGGCAAGAAGCATCACAACTTGCTTCACAATATGCGTTAGAAAAGGAAGATTTCATCCTTCCAGGTTATCGTGATGTTCCTCAAATGATTTGGCACGGACTTCCATTATATCAAGCATTCTTATTCTCACGTGGACACTTCCACGGAAATCAAATTCCTGAAGGTGTAAATGTAATTTCTCCACAAATCATTATCGGTGCACAAATCATTCAAGCTGCTGGCGTAGCTTTAGGGATGAAAAAGCGTGGAGCTAAATCTGTTGCGATAACTTACACAGGTGACGGTGGAGCTTCTCAAGGTGATTTCTATGAAGGAATTAACTTTGCAGGTGCATTCAAAGCGCCAGCTATCTTCGTTGTTCAAAATAACCGCTTTGCTATTTCTACACCAGTTGAAAAGCAATCAGCAGCTAAGACAATTGCTCAAAAGGCAGTAGCAGCTGGTATCCCTGGAGTTCAAGTAGACGGTATGGATCCTCTTGCAGTGTATTCTGCAGTAAAAGAAGCTCGTGAAAGAGCAATTAACGGTGAAGGTCCAACACTTATCGAAACGCTAACATATCGTTACGGTCCACACACAATGGCAGGAGACGATCCAACAAGATATCGTACTTCTGATCTAGATAATGAGTGGGAGAAAAAGGATCCACTAGTACGCTTCCGTAAGTTCCTTGAGAAAAAAGGAATCTGGAACGAAGAAAAAGAAAACGAAGTAATCGAAAGAGCAAAAGAAGATATTAAAGAAGCAATCAAAAAGGCAGACGAGGCACCTAAACAGAAGGTTACAGACCTAATGGAAAATATGTACGAGCAAATGCCTAAGAACCTTGAAGAACAATACGCTATTTATAAAGAAAAGGAGTCGAAGTAAGCCATGGCGCAAATGACATTGATTCAAGCAATCACGGATGCGTTACGTATTGAATTGCGCAATGATCCGAACGTGTTACTATTCGGTGAAGACGTAGGAAATAACGGAGGAGTATTCCGTGCAACTGAGGGTCTTCAAAAGGAATTCGGAGAAGAGCGCGTATTTGATACACCACTTGCTGAATCTGGAATCGGTGGTTTAGCAATCGGTCTTGGTTTACAAGGTTTCCGTCCAGTAATGGAAATCCAATTCTTTGGTTTCGTGTATGAAGTTATTGACTCAATTTCAGGTCAAATGGCTCGTATGCGTTATCGTTCAGGTGGACGTTACAATTCTCCAGTCACAATCCGTTCTCCATTTGGTGGTGGCGTTCATACACCTGAACTGCATGCTGATAGTTTAGAGGGTTTAATGACACAACAACCAGGATTAAAAGTTGTTATCCCTTCTACTCCTTATGATGCAAAAGGTTTATTATTATCAGCTATTCGTGATAACGACCCAGTTATTTTCCTTGAGCATATGAAGCTATACCGTTCATTCCGTCAAGAGGTTCCTGAAGAGGAGTACACAATTCCGTTAGGAAAAGCTGACGTGAAGCGTGAAGGGAAAGACTTATCTATTATTACTTACGGAGCAATGGTACACGAATCACTAAAAGCTGCTGAAGAGCTTGAAAAAGAAGGTTTCTCAGTTGAAGTAGTTGACTTACGTACACTTGCACCATTAGATATTGACGCTATCGTAGCATCTGTCGAGAAAACTGGACGTGCAATTGTTGTTCAGGAAGCACAGAAGCAAGCGGGAATTGCTGCTCAAGTGGTTGCTGAAATTAATGACCGTGCAATTCTTAGCTTAGAAGCTCCTGTATTACGTGTAGCAGGTCCTGATACTGTGTACCCATTCTCTCAAGCGGAAACAGTCTGGTTACCTAACTACAAAGATGTAATTGAAACTGCGAAGAAAGTATTAAGTTTCTAAAATTTTTAATAAAAGGGGAATGGGTCACCATTTTCCCTTTCCTTATTTGAAAAGTTCTGAATAAGCTCGTATCTATAGGAGGGTGAATACATGTCATTCCAATTTAAATTACCTGACATCGGTGAAGGTATCCATGAAGGTGAAATCGTTAAGTGGTTTGTAAAAGCTGGCGATAAAGTTCAAGAAGATGATGTACTTTGTGAAGTGCAAAACGATAAAGCAGTAGTTGAAATTCCATCACCAGTTGCTGGTACAGTTGAAGAAGTTCTAGTAGGTGAAGGAACAGTTGCAACAGTAGGTCAAGTACTTATTACATTTGATGCTCCTGGATATGAAAACCTTAAATTTAAAGGTGACGATCACGAAGAGGAAGCACCAAAGCAAGAAGAACAAGCTCCTGTTGCAGAAGCTAGCACAACTAACAACGGTGTAGCAGAAACGCAGGCCTCTGTTGACCCTAATCGTCGTGTGGTTGCAATGCCTTCGGTTAGAAAGTATGCTCGTGAAAAAGGTGTGAATATTACTTTAGTTGCTGGTTCTGGTAAGAACGGTCGCGTACTAAAAGAAGATATTGAAGCATTCTTAAATGGTGGAGCAGCACCAGCAGCGGTAGAAACTGCACCAACAGCTACTGAAGTTGCTACTGAAGCGGCACAAGAAACAGCTAAACCAGCACCAACACCAATTCCACAAGGTCAATATCCAGAAACTCGTGAGAAGATGAGTGGAATTCGTAAAGCAATCGCAAAAGCTATGGTTAACTCTAAGCATACAGCTCCACACGTTACATTAATGGATGAAATTGATGTAGCAAAACTTGTTGCACACCGTAAGAAGTATAAAGATGTGGCAGCAAATAAAGGGATTAAATTAACATTCTTACCTTATGTAGTTAAAGCATTAACAAGCGCATTACGTGAATTCCCTGCTTTAAACACATCAATTGATGATGCAACAAGCGAAATCATTCACAAGCACTACTACAATATCGGAATCGCTGCAGATACTGAAAAAGGATTACTTGTTCCTGTTGTAAAGGATGCAGACCGCAAGTCTCTCTTCGCGATTTCAAATGATATCAATGAACTTGCAGGAAAAGCACGTGACGGTAAGTTAGCTCCTGATGAAATGAAAGGTGCTTCTTGCACAATCACTAACATCGGTTCTGCTGGTGGTCAATGGTTTACTCCTGTAATTAACCATCCTGAGGTTGCAATCCTTGGAATTGGTCGTATCGCAGAAAAAGCAATCGTTGTAAATGGCGAGATTGTTGCTGCACCAGTATTAGCATTATCTTTAAGCTTTGACCATCGTATGATTGATGGAGCAACAGCTCAGCACGCACTTAACCATATTAAGCGCTTGTTGAACGATCCAGAACTATTGTTAATGGAGGCGTAAAAAAATGGTAGTTGGAGATTTCCCAATTGAAACAGATACACTTGTCGTTGGTGCTGGACCTGGTGGTTATGTAGCTGCTATTCGTGCTGCACAATTAGGACAAAAAGTAACAATCGTAGAAAAAGCAACTCTTGGTGGAGTTTGTTTAAATGTTGGTTGTATTCCTTCAAAAGCATTGATTGCTGCTGGTCACCGTTATGAAACAGCAAAGCATTCTGATGCTATTGGAATAACAGCTGAAAATGTAAAAGTTGATTTTTCAAAAGTTCAAGCTTGGAAAGCTGGAGTTGTTAAGAAGCTTACAGGCGGTGTAGAAGGACTTTTAAAAGGCAATAAAGTTGAAATCGTTCGTGGAGAGGCTTACTTCGTTGATAACACAACTGTACGTGTAATGGATGAAAACTCTGCTCAAACATATAAGTTCAAAAATGCAATTATCGCTACTGGTTCACGTCCAATTGAATTACCACAATTCAAATATACGAAGCGTGTTCTTGATTCAACTGGAGCACTTGCATTAGATGAAATTCCTAACCATATCGTTGTTATTGGTGGAGGATATATCGGAACTGAACTTGGCGGTGCATACGCTAACTTCGGAACAAAAGTTACAATCTTAGAAGGCACTGACGAAATTCTAAACGGTTTCGAAAAGCAAATGTCTGCTATTGTAAAACGTAACTTGAAGAAAAAGGGTGCTGAAATCATTACAAAGGCACTTGCAAAGGGCGTACAAGAAACAGAAACTGGCGTAACAGTCACTTATGAAGTAAAGGGAGAAGAGCAATCTGTTGAAGCGGACTATGTGTTCGTAATGGTTGGTCGTCGTCCTAACACTGACGAGCTTGGTTTAGAACAAGCTGGTGTTGAACTAGGAGAAAGAGGAATCATAAAAATCGATAAGCAATGTCGTACAAACGTAAGCAATATTTATGCGATCGGTGATGTGGTAGAGGGTCCTCCATTGGCTCATAAAGCATCATACGAAGGTAAAATTGCTGCTGAGGCGATTGCTGGACACACATCTGAAATCGATTATTTAGCTATTCCTGCAGTGGTATTCTCTGATCCTGAGTTAGCTTCAGTAGGTTATACTGAAAAGCAAGCAAAAGATGAAGGAATCGATATAATTGCTGCTAAATTCCCATTCGCTGCAAACGGTCGTGCACTTGCACTAGACGCTGCAGAAGGCTTCTTAAAGCTTGTAACTCGTAAGGAAGATGGATTAGTTATCGGAGCACAAATCGCTGGACCTAGCGCATCTGATATGATTGCTGAATTAGGCCTAGCTATTGAAGCAGGAATGACAGCAGAAGACTTAGCAATGACGATCCACGCTCATCCAACATTAGGTGAGATTACGATGGAAGCTGCTGAAGTTGCACTTGGAAATCCAATTCATATTGTAAAATAACAAATAGACCTGCTTCCTATTGGATGCAGGTCTTATTTTTCATCCAGAACTTTTGCTATGGGCTGGACAATTTCTTCTACAGATTCTTCTCCGTTAACTGTAGCCACTATTTCATTATTATAAACTACAAGTATGGCTGGATTGTCTTTTATGGTAAGAAAGTCAAGATACTCTTCAGAGCGATTTGGATTAATCGTCTTCATGTTTTTAACGGCCTCAGGATAGGTTTTTTTTAATTCAATTAACGCATCATAATAGGCTGCCTCAAATTGGTATTCCGATTCATCAGAAAGAAAAATTAGTTGTTTGACATTTTTATCAAAGGGTAAAACATCATTAGATTTTGAACGATCACAGGAAACGATAATCAGTAAGAGCATAATCACTATAAGCGTAGATAACCCTTTCAATTTATCGCCTCCATTTTCTTTTTGTAATTTTCGAACATATTTTACCATAGAGTTGGGAAATTTTACTCAATGTCATCTATTTGTTACAGAAATGAAAAATAGAATCAGAAGTTTAAACATAAAATAAAATAGGACAAGTGAGAATAGAAGAATAGAGCCGGTGGTGAACAGTATGAAGGTTTACATAGTAATTATCATCCAATTAATGATATGGAGTGGATACACTCTTACTGAATGGCTTTCAAAGCATGATCAACTAATCTACAATATCTTAATGTTTTTTGTTTTTTTCTATTTAGCTATTTCAACTGGAAACCATATTATTCGTTCACCTAAAAAGACAATGATTGTAACTATGATTAGCTTGATGCTTTATAGTTCTTTTCATTTGACCATGACATTTTTCATCTATTAAAGATAAAAAAAGCAAGTGGCTAATAGGATAGCCTCTTGCTTTAATATTTCTTATTTTCTTGGGTAGTAGTACATGATTCGACCATTAAACAAATGAAGTTCTGCTTGAAGTTTTTTAGCTACAAATTTACAAAACTCATTCGCTTTTCCTTTATCACCAAAAGTTGATGATTCTGGGAGTGTAACTTGAATAAAAGTTTGTCTGTTCTCATTTCCATCCGCATCTACAATGGTTTCCTGGTCTACGCCTAATAAAATTGCATGATACCTGTCCTGATTGGAATACAAATAAAACCAAGTTCCTTTACCTGATTGCTCTTCCTTTATTTCATAAGGGAAGGCTGATGCCTCATACTGCCAATCAAGTTGCTTTCCCGTCTTTGAAGTTATGTCCTTATAATAGTGAAAAAGCTCTTTTATTTCATCTGTGGTAACGTTTTCTTTTATTGATGCTGGCACGAGCTTTATGTATGCATTAGTAGCCACCATAATCCCCCCATTATTTGTACGAAAATATACATATTTCTTTGCTCATCTTCATTCTAGCATTGTATAAAATTAAAGTACAACAAGATATCGTTTTAAGTTGTGGTTGCTTTTCTTTGGGTCTGTAAGATATAATAAAATTCTAAATATTAAGAAAATAAAGGAGGTGGCAATAATGGATTTTTTTGACAAGCTCTATGATGAGCACGAAAAGGTCAGAGTTCGATTTGTCGGTTTTGCTACAGAACAAACGCGCTATGACTTTGGAATTGTTTACACAGATATGTTTTTTGGTAAGCCTCTCGTAATTTGTATGCAAACTGGCCGCTCAACACTCCTCGACCCTAAAGACCTCGATGATATCGAATACATTCAGTCAGCATTTAGAATAAAAGATCTCCAACAAGCGAAAGATTTAGTTGAATTCTTTTCAGAGGCTTTACCAGAAACACCTTTTCAAACACAATATGAATAAATTGGACTTTGTACAGACCAAATAGGTCTGTAATTTTTTTTGTTTATATATTCAACATAAATTTTTAATGTGTTATACAATTTGGGCTTGATATATTAATAATGTTATATTATTATTGATATAAAGATATTAAAGCGTTTTCAATACTTGTGATTAAATACGAATAAAGGGGAATGGGAAAATGGGAACTATCGTATGTCAAGCTTGTAATTCAACGATTGATCATTTTGAGGATGAAAAAGTTACCGTTCTTTATGCGAAGTCACATTGTAGAGATTGCTGTCATACTCAAGGGGAAGAAGAGAAGTAAATTATATGTAATAACACATATGAATATGTGATTGTAAATAAAGAGCGAGGGGATATCCCTCGCTCTCTTTTCTTATTTTATAGCCTTCTGTTCCTTAATTACTCGTAAATATCGTAGATCAAAATCTTCAGGACCTTGTACAGGAAGACCGACTTCCATATTTTTTCGTATATATGTTAAGTTATCCTCGGTTATGATTTCTCCTGGAATAAAAATCGGAATACCAGGTGGGTAGACCATGATAAATTCGGCGATAATTCTTCCTTCCGATTCATCAAAAGGCACAAGCTCTGTTTTTGCGTAAAAAGCATCACGTGGTGTCAATGCTAATAACGGTATATCTGGTAATAGTACTTCTGCTTTAACCATATCATTATTCTTAATCGGTTGAGATGCTAGCTCTCTTAATGCGTTTATCAAAAGATCCGCTTCTCTTTTCGTGTCCCCTGGTGTTACGATACAGAGAATATTGTATAAATCAGACATTTCCACTTCTATATTGTGGTTTTCACGAAGCCATTTTTCCACATCAAACCCAGATAGCCCGAGCTCCTTAACAGAAATAATTAGCTTTGTAGGGTCGTAATCATATACCGCATCCAACTGAAGGATTTCTTCTCCAACGCAAAGAAGATGCTGTGTCGTATTTACTTCTCGACGAATATATTGAGCCAACTCAATTGTTTGACTGATCAACTCTTTGCCTTCGGTAGCAAGTCTTTTACGTGCTACGTCTAGGGATGCTAGCAATAGGTAGGAAGTTGAAGTGGTCGTCAGCATACTTAAGATGGATTGCACGCGTTTTGGATTAATAAGATTTCCTTTAATATTTAGAATGGAGCTCTGTGTCATGGACCCTCCGAGCTTATGTACACTCGTCGCAGCCATATCTGCACCAGCCTGCATGGCTGATAAAGGAAGATCATCATGGAAGTGGATATGTACCCCATGGGCTTCATCCACAAGTACTGGTACATTGTATGAATGAGCAATTTCAACAATTTTCCTTAGATCTGCAGCCATTCCAAAGTATGTTGGGTTAATAACCAAAACACCTTTCGCATCGGGGTGCTGTTCTAGTGCACGTGCAACCGAATCTGTCGTAATACCATGTGAGATCCCTAACTTCTCATCGATGGCTGGATGGATAAAAATTGGTGTTGCACCAGAGAAGACAATCGCTGACATAACTGATTTATGCACGTTTCTAGGTACAATGATTTTATCTCCAGGTCCACAAACCGTCATGACCATTGTCATAATAGCTCCGCTTGTACCTTGAACGGAGAAGAATGTTTGATCCGCATCAAAAGCTTCAGCAGCGAGGTCCTGTGCTTGCTTGATCATACCTTTTGGTTGATGAAGGTCATCTAGTGGACCGATATTAATCAGGTCAATTGACAACGCATTATCACCAATAAAATTTCTAAATTCCGGATCAATCCCTGTTCCTTTTTTATGTCCAGGAATATGGAATTGAACTGGATCCTTTTTTGCATGCTCTATAAGTCCGCTAAATAACGGTGTTTCGTATTGAGACAACGTATTTCCACACCTCTTTAATTAATAGTTAGGTTATTTCACCCATAAAACAAGTGAAATTATAGCATTATTCACTTTCGTTGCATAGAAAAACCTATTCCTATTTCATTATTATGTCAGATTGCTATGTAACTTATTTTTAGGGTACACTTTAAGAGAAATTAAATGTAACGGAGTGAATGTATTTTGGAATATCAATACCCGATTGACCATACATGGTCAACTGATGAAATTATCGATGTCATTAAGTTTTTTGAGTTCGTTGAGGCTGCTTATGAAAAAGGTGTAGGTCGTGACGAGTTTATGAAATCGTATCGTAGATTTAAGGAGATTGTTCCGAGTAAATCAGAAGAAAAAAAGATTTGTGATGAATTTGCCGAGTCCAGTGGGTATTCCACGTACTTAACTGTAAAAAAAGCAAAAGAGGGTAATTTAGAAAAAATAAAAATGAAATAAGTAAAGGGGAGCCACCGGGAAGAAATCAACTCATTCGTGGCTCCCTTTTTAATTATTAAACTTGCCCATTTTTTCTTAAACCTGTTTACGCTAATTTATACAGGGGTAATAATGTCTTAAAGACATCTTCAACTTCTGTTAGGAAATCGTTAGCAGTCATGTTAATCGCATCTTTTTTCTCTATATGGATACCACATAATATTTCTGCCTTTTTTACCGTTTGTAATCGCTCGAACATAAGTCGGAGGTCTTCTTTCTTAAGTTGCTGATGTGTTGTAGCACCTGGCTTCATATGGTCCTCAGACCAAACGAAATGCTTTGGTGTATTTTTGTAGATGGAAGATAGTTTTTTCTCTAATGTCTTTCCGAAATCAGCTTTATTTGGCGCTTCATAAATCATGGCAAACCAAACAAAAACATGAGATTCCCAAAGGCCTATTTGAAAATGTGGAAGCATTTTATATCCTCTTGAACTACTTGAAAAGGCTACCCATGTATCTTTAGGAGGATTAATTGTTCTCCTAGCATGCTTTGCTACATGAGGGAACATTTCATTTGCAGTTAAAGTTGATAAAGTAGGAGAAAAATGTTCTCCAAGTGCTTCAAGCTTTGGTCTAATTGTAGTCTTTAAAGCATCCATTCTTGCATCCAAACCATCTATGGTAAAAACTTCAAAGTCCTCTTCAGTAAATCCAGTAAATTGCATTGTTTTTCCTCCCATAAATAAATCTCTCTGTAGATAATTGTAGCATATGGTAGAAAGAACGAGAAATATGTTGACTTTTGTAAGGAAATAAAAAATGTTAGGCAAAAGCGCAAATTAGTTGCATCAAAAGCATTTTGTTCATATTATAATAGTAAAAATTATCTGAAAATTATCATTATAAAAAGGGGTGTATTACTATGAAACAGCTGATTGGCTCAGCGAAAAAGAATAACGCAGAAAGAGAAAGAACGGCTGTTCTACGTTTGGAAATGGATTATGAACTTGCAACATTATTTGAAGCTATGACGGAGAAAAATGAAAAGAAGAAAACACAAGTGAAAGAAAAACTAGAAAGAATCAGAATGGAACTGGTAAAGTTAAAGGCATTGTAATTTTGTAAGGACGGTATAGATGGATGGATTTTAAAAAAATACAAAGGGAATCATAAAGGCGAACTTAAGTGCATACTTATGATCGCCTATTTTATTTCCCGCATTCGTATCAGTTGTTTGTTGATTGTAATTGTTTTACTCTATAAGAATAAAGATATTTACATAGGAAAGAGATGATAAATATGGATATTAATGCAGTGGACATATTTGCAAAACAATTGGTTAAAGAAGCCGGTGAACGGATAAAAAGATCGTTCTCTAAAGTATTAAACATTGAAACCAAATCACATGCCAATGATCTCGTTACAAATATGGATAAGGAGATTGAAGAATATTTCATACATAAGCTAAAAAGCCATTTTCCAGACCATCGCGTATTAGGAGAAGAGGGAGTAGGGAGTAATCCTAAAGAACTGTCTGGAGTAGTTTGGATCATTGATCCTATAGATGGTACGATGAATTTTATTCATCAACAAAGAAACTTTGCTATATCGGTTGGTATTTATGAAGATGGTGTTGGTATGATCGGTCTCATTTATGATGTTGTCCATGACGAATTGTATCATGCTAAGAAGGGGGAAGGTGCGTACATAAATGATAAACCACTTTCTCCCCTTTCACCTGTAAAGGTAGAGGAGGCAGTCATCGGGATCAATAGTACCTGGGTCACTCAGAACCGAAGAATTGATAGCAATATTTTGTCTCCACTTGTCAGAGCCGTGAGAGGAACGAGATCATACGGTTCAGCAGCGCTAGAGATGGCTTATGTGGCTGCAGGGAGACTGGATTCATATATAACTCTTCGGTTATCTCCATGGGATTTCGCAGCAGGAATTATATTAGTGGAAGAGGTTGGAGGAAAGTGTACAACTTTAAAGGGAGAGAAGCTTAATTTGCTCGGAGAAAATTCTGTGTTTATTGCGAATGCAAGTTTTCACGAAGCAGTGCTAAAGGATTTTTTACAAAATGGAAACTGGTAACATTCATTACCGAATAATGCTTGAATCGGATGCTACATTATTACATGCTTTTACAAAGTTTGATTCCCTATGGAAATCGATTGAAATAGAACAATTGACAGCTATAGAATATATGAACAAATATCTTAATGGCGAATGGAGAGTGTGGCAGCAAGATGAAAGGGATGTGGCGATCACTTATCATTTGGAGTTTGCGCCATCTAACAATAAACCTTGGATTGGTACGGTAATTATAAACCCAAACGAGCGAAGGCAAGGTTTAGGTATAAGGATAATACAACATTTAAAAGAGGAATTGCGAGAAAAAAGACATAAGGCGATTTTTGCAGGAATTCCAGTGGAAGCTGATATGTGGATTCAATTTTTATCAGACTGTTATTTTGATCAGTTTAAGGTTGAAAAAGATGAACAAAATCAAATGTTTTTAATCATGGTTTCTCCGTTGCAATAAAAAAGGGTTGGCAAATGCCAACCCTTTTAAAGTTTTCCTTGTTCTCGCATTTTTTTCTTTGTCGTAAATCCAAATCCCATTACGATAACAAGTGCAGCTAACGAAGCAAGGATACCCCCTATACTACGATAACTAATAGCTATTCCCGTTCCCATCATACAGGCTGCTGAAGCAAATGCAAAAAATAATAATGGCCACTTAATTGATTTCAAGATAAAACCTCCTTGAGCGAGGTATTAGAATGTATTTGTTTTGTGAAAAATAAAATGAATACGCTCCCTTCATTATTTTACACAAAATATTTCTAGGTTTCCACTTCGAATATGATATAATGTTTCAGTTATGACTAAAAAAGTTAAATAAAAGTTTATATAAAAATGTAGGAGTGAACATGTTGAACTTAAGAACAGACATTAGAAATATTGCGATTATTGCCCACGTTGACCACGGGAAAACAACACTGGTTGACCAATTATTAAAACAATCAGGAACGTTTCGTACAAATGAGCACGTGGAAGAGCGTGCGATGGATTCGAATGATTTAGAAAGAGAACGTGGTATTACGATCCTTGCTAAAAATACAGCAATCCAATATAAAGATACTCGAATCAATATCCTTGATACACCAGGACATGCTGACTTTGGTGGAGAAGTAGAACGTATCATGAAAATGGTTGATGGTGTACTACTTGTCGTAGATGCTTACGAAGGCTGTATGCCACAAACACGCTTTGTATTGAAAAAAGCATTAGAGCAAAATCTTACACCAATTGTAGTTGTTAATAAGATTGACCGTGATTTCGCTCGACCAGCTGAAGTTATTGACGAAGTAATTGATTTATTTATTGAATTAGAAGCTTCAGAAGAACAATTAGAATTCCCTGTTATTTACGCTTCAGCAATTAATGGAACAGCAAGTGTGACTCCTGATAAGCAAGATGAGAACATGGAATCTTTATATGAGGCAATTGTTGAGAATATTCCTGCTCCAGTTGACAACCGTGAGGAACCTCTTCAATTCCAGGTAGCACTATTAGATTATAATGACTATGTTGGAAGAATTGGTATCGGCCGTGTGTTCCGTGGGACGATGAAGGTTGGACAACAGGTAGCCCTTATGAAGCTTGATGGTTCAGTAAAGCAATTCCGCGTAACAAAAATCTTTGGTTTCTTCGGCCTAAAGCGTCAGGAAATCCAAGAAGCTTTCGCAGGAGACCTGATCGCTGTTTCAGGTATGGAAGATATTAACGTTGGGGAAACGGTATGTCCAGTAGAGCACCAAGAGCCACTTCCTGTGTTACGAATTGACGAGCCAACACTTCAAATGACTTTCCTTGTTAATAATAGTCCATTTGCTGGAAAAGAAGGGAAATTCGTAACTGCTCGTAAAATTGAAGAAAGACTTCGTGCTCAACTTCAAACTGACGTGAGCTTACGTGTAGACAACACAGATTCACCTGATGCATGGGTTGTTTCTGGACGTGGGGAACTTCACCTTTCTATTCTTATCGAGAACATGCGTCGTGAAGGCTATGAGCTTCAAGTATCGAAGCCTGAGGTTATCGTAAGAGACATTGATGGAGTTCGTTGTGAGCCTGTAGAACGTGTTCAAATTGACGTACCTGAGGAGCATACTGGTGCGATTATGGAATCAATGGGTGCTCGTAAAGGTGAAATGGTTGATATGATTAATAATGGTAGTGGACAAGTGCGTTTAATATTCATGGTTCCTGCTAGAGGATTAATCGGTTATACAACTGAATTCTTAACATTAACTCGTGGTTACGGTATCATCAATCACAGCTTTGACAGCTATCAACCGATGGCACAAGGTCAAGTCGGTGGAAGACGTCAAGGGGTACTTGTTTCAATGGAATCAGGTAAAGCTTCTTCTTACGGTATTATGGGTGTTGAAGACCGTGGTACAATTTTTGTTGAGCCAGGTACTGAAATTTATGAAGGAATGATTGTTGGCGAGCATACTCGTGAAAATGATATTACGGTTAATATCACAAAGGTAAAGCAAGCGACAAATATTCGTTCTGCTAATAAAGACCAAACAACAACAATGAAAAAGCCAAGAATTATGACACTTGAGGAATCACTTGAATACCTAAATGAAGACGAGTATTGTGAAGTAACTCCTGAATCAATTCGTCTCCGCAAAAAGATTCTTGATAAGAACGAGAGAGAAAGAATCGCTAAAAAGAAAAAAATGGCGGAAATGAGCTAAGCTATTAAAGGAGAGGGGTAGCGTGGAAGAACTACAAGGGTTTTCACCTAGTCTTAGATTTTTTATCGAACTAACTGATGTAAAAACGGGTACATGGCTTCAGTTTGTGACATTAATTATTTTGACAGTAATTGTTTACAAATTAGGTTTTGCAAAGAAGCTGTCCATTTTAAAAAATGTTGTCATTTACACTTGTTTAGTTTTGGGCTGCTTTGTTTTGTTGATTTTCTCCTACGGTCTTCCAATTGTGGAGGGATTAGCTGTAGCAGCGCTCATTCTCATCATATATAAAATCCGCCTTCATCAAGAGAAAAAGCATACTCAAGTGGATGTAGAGGAGTAATCATATGAAATCAGTACAAGATACACTCTATAACTGGCTAACGATTAAAGTCGTAGTTGATGAACGTCCGGATGATACTGCTGCAGTGGATACAGAGAAAATGTTTTATGATATGCTTGTTGAAGATCAAGGTATACAAAATATTGAGGTTACCACTGATGCAGTTATGTATTATGTTCATTACGATTTAGATGGGGAAAGAAAGTCAAACCGCTTCCCGAGAGAGCTCATTGAAGTCATGTTAAACCAGATCAATGAGTCACCAGAAAGATACGCAAATTACCCAGAATAAAAAAATCCGCTCCGTTACTAAAACGGGGCGGATTTTTTTAACTATTTCGGTTTACCAATCATCTTCCTCATCTTTCGGCTTATAAAGCCTAAAGTTTCCTGTTGCAATTCTTTCTTTTGTGCGAGTAGCAATTCTTTCTTCACATTCTTTACACATGAATGTATGTATCGGACGATTTCGAAGTCGTTTCGCTTGAAAGGAGTCACCTGGCAAAGATTCAATCTTATCGCAAATTACACATTTTACTCTCATAATCGTACACCTCAAAATTTATCTTCTTTCTGTATTGTATAGTAAAATTTTCTATATGGATAGGACCAGCAGTACAAAATAGGTTTCAAGGTTGAAACTACCATTAAGTAGTTATAAGATAGAAATATAAGGAGGGAATGGTATGCCTAACCAAGTTGAACAAAAATTAATTCAGCCGCTGTTTGATGCCTTGCAAAAAGAGCGTTTTGTAACGCTTTCAACAGTAGACTTTGAAACAGGGGGTCCGAATGTAAGTGCCATCTCTTGGATTTTAGCAAAGACAGATGAAAAAATCTATTTTGCTGTTGATAATCGCTCGAGAATTGTGCAAAACATTCAAAAAAACAATCAGGTCGTTGTAAACTTAATTGTGAATGAATCAACCTATTCAATTAGTGGAGAAGCAAGTGTTAAGATGGAAAAAATAAATGATGTACCACTAAAGCTTGCTTTAATAGAAATTTCCATTAAAGAAGTGCGTGACGTTATGTTCTATGGTTCAAAAATAACTGTTGAGCCAGAATACGATAAAACTTATGATAAAGCGGCAGCAACACGTCTTGATAATCAAGTAATGGATGCAATGAGAAAAGCTTAGCCTTGGGCTAAGCTTTTGTTATATTTTAATCTTTATGGCCTTGTGATTGTTTTTCTTGTGCTTTATCTAACTCTTTTGTTTCTTCTTCATTCAGCTTGCGTTTTGATTTTTCGGTTGCTTTATTAGCATTTGGATCGATAATATCTGCAGGAACCTCTGGCATTAAACGACCGGATATATCAGCTAATTCATTTACAATGCCTTGAATAGGCTCACCACTTTGTATGTCTTCTTGAATTTCTCTTAATCGCGCGGTCATATCTGGATCGGCGATAACCACTGCTCTTGCACCATGTGGATCATTCTTCAAACTTTCTGCAACAGTATATTTAATCGATCCTACTTGAGATCTGTCAATGTCTTCATTCACATCAATACCAACAATTGCATACCTTCCTAAAACAACAGCGGTCGCATCATTCACACTTGGAATGGAAGTCGCTAGATCAACCAGGTGTTTTGAAACCTCTTGGCCAGTTTCGCGGTCAATATTAGGTATGGTACTATTTTTGACATTTATGGTACGTGGTTCTTCGTTCTGGTTTGCTTTAGATGTCGTATTATCCTGACTTCCGCACGCGGAAAGAAACAAGCAGCATGCCAGTATAGCAAGGGTTTTCTTCATAAAGTCCACCTCCGAATAATGTTTGGTTACCGTTTATTGTGCAAAAATTCTTCTATCTTTATACAAGAAAACATATAGTTTACCAAAGCTCTTTTCTTAAGCAGAAATTTTGGCAAAGACATGTGGTTAATTCAAATTACTATAGAATTAAGAGGAGCAGGAGGCATCAGTTTGAGTAAAATTTACGTATTAGATACCAATGTCTTGTTACAAGACCCATATTCCATCTTTTCCTTTGAGGACAATGAGGTGGTAATACCAGCCGTAGTACTAGAGGAAGTGGATTCGAAAAAAAGGTATATGGATGAAATTGGAAGAAATGCAAGACAAGTATCAAGGCTCATTGATAATTTAAGACAAACTGGAAAATTACATGAAAAAATTCCACTTGAAAATGGTGGAGTGATGAGAATTGAGTTGAATCATCGATCCTTTCATCAGCTCCAAGATATTTTTGTTGAGAAAACAAATGATAACAGAATACTTGCTGTAGCCAAAAATCTATCATTAGAAGAGGAAACAAAAGAAAACGGCCGCTTAGTGATCTTGGTCAGTAAAGATGCATTAGTACGAGTGAAGGCTGATGCAATCGGTTTGAATTCAGAGGATTTTTTAAGTGATCGAGTCATAGAAAATGATGCCATTTATACTGGTTATGCAGAGTTATTTGTAGCCGTTGATGTTTTAAATCAGTTTTACGAAAAGGGAGAAATCCCAATATCATTATTTTCTACGTATTCTTTTTATCCAAATCAGTTCTTGGTGCTTAAGGATGCAATGGGATCTTCTCAATCCGCACTTGGTATGGTCGATTCAAAGAGACAAAAGATTAAAAAGCTAGTGTTCGATCACGATCATATATGGGGAATTCGCTCAAGAAATGTTCAGCAGACTATGGCTATTGAGTTGCTTTTAAGAAAAGACCTTCCGCTTGTGACTTTAATCGGTAAAGCGGGAACAGGGAAGACTCTTCTGGCTCTTGCTGCGGGATTAATGCAAACGGAAGATTTCGGGGAATATAAGAAGTTATTAGTGGCAAGACCGATTGTTCCTGTAGGGAAGGATCTTGGATTTTTACCTGGTGAAAAGGAAGAAAAGCTACGGCCCTGGATGCAGCCAATCTATGACAATTTAGAATATCTATTTAATGTGAAAAAGCCTGGGGAGCTTGATGCGATCCTGGCGGGCATGGGTTCGATTGAAGTAGAGGCTCTTACTTATATAAGGGGAAGAAGTATACCTGAACAGTTCATAATTATTGATGAAGCTCAAAATTTAACAAAACATGAAGTAAAGACCATTCTTACGAGAGTTGGAGAAAAAAGTAAAATCGTGCTGATGGGTGACCCTGAGCAAATTGACCATCCGTATCTTGATGCATATAACAATGGCCTTACATATGTAGTCGAAAGGTTTAAGGACCAATCGATATCCGGCCATGTGAAGTTATTTAAGGGAGAGAGATCTGGTCTTGCACAATTAGCAGCTGATCTTTTATAAGTAAAGTGATTTTTTTTACCCTTAGATGGCACAAGCATTAACAAGCTATCGAATAAAGAAGGTTGGCCCTTCTTTTATTCGATAGCTACCGCACGGATATTTTTAATTGGCTGATGTTTATTAGAGCCATCTCCGTAAAAGGCATATACGGGTCCATCTTCTGTTAAGGGCTTACCGTCTTTTGAAAAACCCAAAATTAATTCTTGTCCTACTTCTAGTGGCATAGATACCTCGCCATCTGTGGTCACGAGTGTTAAGTTTTTTGCATCATCTGTAATCTCTGCATTTTTTAAAAATGGCTTCAGCGGCATCCCAAATGTCCCCGTCAGAACTTTTTCTTTTTCAAATTTTTTCTCCGTCTTTAAAGTGGGAGGAAAAACAGCTCCCTCCATTATTTCACGGTCCCAATGCTTGGACATGCTTTTTTTATATTCTTCTAAATCATCTACTTCTTCTTGACTTTCTTCAAAATAGGTAGTTAAATCTACTCGACGATCGTCAAAGATCCATACTCCAGGGTCTAAGGTGATTGTAAAATTTACTTTCCCTTGGATTGGTATAATATTTTCCATAACAGTTCCCCCTTTGTATCTCTAGTATAGACTTAAAGAGAATAAAAGTCATTTTTGGAGGATATTCAAAATTTCCTGAATCTTTCTACGGGTTCTCCTGATTATCCTTGCAATTTTCCTCTTAAACGTATAAAATTTATAGATAGGATAAACGCTCGGAAACGGGGGGACTAAGTTGGCGTCTGACATGGTATTAGATCATAAAGAAAGAGCAAATGCCTTATTAAAGGCTGACGCTGATAAAATTCTAAAGTTAATTAAAGTACAAATGGATAACTTAACGATGCCTCAGTGTCCGTTATATGAAGAGGTTTTGGATACTCAAATGTTTGGTCTATCTCGTGAAATAGATTTTGCTGTTCGCCTTGGATTGATTGAAGAAAAAGAAGGTAAGGCGATTTTAGGAGAATTAGAAAGAGAACTATCAGCCCTTCATGAAGCATCGCAAAGAAAATAACGTACTTTCGAAAGCTCAAACTTTCTCGAGAGAGACTGTTTGAGTTTTTTTATAAGGTATTTTTTCTGAAAATTTGATATTATTAAGATAATAATTTTCAGTTGTACTTTTCTTCACATCAAATGCATGAAATTCAATGTTATAATATAATACATATTACGACTTAGAAGATGGGGAAGAGGGTTACATGTTTAAAAAAATATTAAAATCATATGATTATTCGTTAATCCTAGTTGTGGTATTGTTATCGATATTTGGACTAGTTATGATATATAGCTCAAGTATGGTTACAGCTATTCAAAGGTATGGATATGAAAGTGATCATTTTTATGATCGTCAAAAACTATTTTTAATTGTTGGCGCTGTTTTATTTCTTTTCTTTTCTTTATTTCCTTACAAAATTATGCTTAGCAATCGTTTTTTAATTCCAGTTGTGTTATTTTCTTTTGCACTACTTATTTTCATATTTCCATTCGGTCATTCCGCGGGAAATGCTCAGAGTTGGTATAAGATAGGTCCACTAAGCCTACAACCCTCTGAATTTGTAAAGGTAAGTGCTATTGTTTACTTATCAGCAGTGTATGCAAAGAAACAATCATATATCAATCAGTTTAATCATGGTGTACTGCCACCTCTTGCTTTTATCATCATTGTTTGTTTTTTAATTGCACTTCAGCCTGACTTTGGAACAGCAGCACTAATAGTAGCTATTTCAGGTGTGATCATCCTTTCCTCAGGAATGAATTTAAAAAATATAGGCAAATTAGTTATGTTGGGTGCGATTCCATCTATCCCACTGCTTATTTTATTTAAAGATAAAATATTTTCCTCCGTACGTGTCGGAAGGTTTGAAGCATTTATCAATCCTTTTGCTGAAGAGATAGCCCAAAAGGAAGGCTATCATATGGTTAATTCGTTCCTGGCTTTAGGTGCTGGTGGCATTAAAGGTTTAGGATTGGGACAAAGTGTGCAAAAATTAGGGTATTTACCTGAGCCTCATACGGATTTTATAATGGCTGTAATATCCGAGGAACTTGGAATATTTGGAGTTGCATTTGTATTATTCGGCTTAGGTTTTATCGTCCTAAAAGGAATCTTTATTGGTTTAAAAGGAAAGGATGCTTTTGGTAGTTTGCTAGCAATCGGTATCTCGGGGATGGTAGGTATACAATCATTCGTAAACTTAGCAGGTGTTTCGGGAGTCATTCCGTTAACAGGAGTTCCATTGCCGTTTATTAGTTATGGAGGCTCATCTATTCTGCAACTCTCCATTGCTATGGGCATCTTAGTGAATGTTTCTATGTTCGTTAATTATGAGAAAAAGTTTAAGGAAACGAATGATAAGAAAGTAGAAACGATTCATCCTAATAACCGTTTTGAAGGCGTTCAAATAAAAAAATAAGCGCTCTTGGTTACTTGACCAAGCGCTTTTTATAAATACAATATAGTATAAATATACAGAATGGGGTGTTTTACTTGCAAAGAAAGATTAATAAGGTGTTAGTTGCAAACCGAGGAGAAATAGCTATACGTGTGTTTAGAGCTTGTACAGAGCTTAATATACGAACAGTTGCTATATATTCAAAAGAAGATTCCGGTGCATATCATCGTTATAAAGCAGATGAAGCATATATCGTCGGAGAAGGTAAAAAACCGATTGATGCTTATTTAGATATCGAAGGAATTATTAACATTGCTAAACACAGTGATGTGGATGCTATTCACCCAGGTTATGGATTTCTTTCAGAAAACATTCATTTTGCAAGACGATGTGAAGAAGAAGGGATCATCTTTATTGGTCCAAAATCAAAGCATCTTGACATGTTTGGTGACAAAGTAAAAGCTAGAACACAAGCACAAGCTGCAAAGATTCCAGTCATTCCTGGTAGCGATGGTCCTGTAAATAGCTTAGAAGAAGTTATTGCTTTTGGGAAAGAATATCACTATCCAATCATCATTAAAGCATCGCTCGGTGGTGGTGGAAGAGGTATGCGTATCGTCAGGCACTTAGAAGAAGTTAAGGAAGCCTACGAGAGAGCAAAATCTGAAGCGAAAGCAGCATTTGGAAACGATGAGGTATACGTTGAAAAGTATATTGAAAAGCCAAAGCATATCGAGGTTCAAATTATTGGGGATGAGTTTGGTAATATTGTCCATCTATTTGAAAGAGATTGCTCGGTACAACGTCGTCATCAAAAGGTAGTAGAGGTTGCACCATGTATCTCTATTTCAGAAGATCTTAGAGATAGAATCTGTTTAGCAGCTGTTGATTTAATGAAAAATGTAGATTATCTAAATGCTGGAACAGTAGAATTCCTTGTTTCAGGAGACGAATTCTACTTTATTGAAGTAAACCCGCGCGTACAGGTTGAGCATACTATTACTGAGATGATCACTGGTGTTGATATTGTTCAAACACAAATCTTGGTTGCAGAAGGACATGAGCTGCATGATGAAACGGTAGGTATTCCAAAACAAGAAGATATTCGTATTATGGGATATGCGATTCAATCTCGTGTCACAACGGAAGATCCGTTGAACAATTTCATGCCTGATACAGGAAGATTAATGACGTACCGTTCAGGTGGTGGTTTTGGAGTAAGATTGGATGCAGGTAACGGTTTCCAAGGAGCAATTATTACTCCATACTATGATTCCTTGCTTGTTAAGCTATCTACCCATGCTTTAACGTATGAGCAAGCTTGTGCCAAAATGGTAAGAAATCTACAAGAGTTCCGTATCCGTGGAATTAAAACGAATATTCCGTTCTTGGAGAATGTTGTAAAGCATAAAGATTTCCGCAGTGGAAATTACGATACATCCTTTATTGATTCTTCACCTGAGTTATTTATGTTCCCAGTCCGTAAAGACAGAGGTACAAAAATGCTCTCTTATATTGGGAATGTAACCATTAACGGTTTCCCAGGAATTGAGAAAAAGAAAAAGCCTGTTTTTGATAAGCCAAGAATTCCAGTAACAGATTCATTAAGTGTTCAAAGTGGAACAAAGCAAATTCTTGACGAAAGAGGGGCAGAAGGTCTAGTAAAGTGGATAAAGGAACAGCCAGAAGTCCTTTTAACAGACACTACGTTCAGAGATGCTCATCAATCGTTACTCGCTACTCGTGTTCGTACGACAGATTTAAAGCATATCGCAGAGCCGACATCGTTATTACTACCTGATATGTTTTCTTTGGAGATGTGGGGTGGAGCAACGTTTGATGTTGCGTACAATTTCTTAAAGGAAGATCCATGGGATAGACTTTTAACTTTAAGAAAGCAGATTCCAAATGTATTATTCCAAATGCTACTAAGAGCATCAAATGCTGTTGGTTATAAAAATTATCCAGATAATGTGATTCGTGAGTTTGTGGAGAAATCTGCTTATGCAGGTATCGACGTATTCCGTATTTTTGATAGTCTGAACTGGGTTAAAGGAATGGAAGTAGCTATTCAAGCCGTAAGAGATACGGGGAAAATAGCTGAAGCAGCCATTTGTTATACAGGAGATATCCTTGATACATCAAGACCGAAGTATAACTTAAACTACTATAAGGATTTGGCAAAAGAACTCCAAAACCAAGGGGCACATATTTTAGCTATTAAGGATATGGCAGGGTTATTAAAGCCAGAAGCTGCATATCAATTAATTTCTGAATTAAAAGAAACCATTGATATTCCGATTCACCTACACACTCATGACACAAGTGGAAATGGAATATTTACGTATGCAAAAGCCATTGAGGCTGGTGTAGATATTGTAGATACAGCATTAAGTACAATGGCAGGATTAACATCACAGCCAAGTGCAAATACATTGTACTATGCACTTGAAGGCAATGATCGTAAGCCGAAGGTAGATATTAAAGCGTTAGAACAGCTTTCTTACTACTGGGAAGATGTGAGAAAGTATTACCACGATTTCGAAAGTGGAATGATGTCACCTCATACAGAAGTGTATCAGCACGAAATGCCAGGTGGTCAATATAGCAATCTTCAACAACAAGCTAAGGCAGTTGGCCTTGCTGACCAGTGGGAAGATGTGAAGGAAATGTATGCGCGAGTAAACCATATGTTTGGTGATATCGTTAAAGTTACTCCGTCTTCAAAAGTCGTAGGTGATATGGCGTTGTATATGGTTCAAAACGAACTAACAGAAGAGGATGTCCTTTCTAAAGGAGATAGTCTCGATTTCCCTAATTCGGTTGTAGAATTATTTGAAGGATACTTAGGGCAGCCTGTTGGAGGTTTCCCGGAAGAACTTCAAAAAGTGATCCTAAAAGGTCGCGAGCCAATCACGGTAAGACCTGGAGAACTGTTAGAGGATGTTGATTTTACAGCTTTAAAAGAAAAGTTATTCAAAGAATTAGGAAGACCTGTAACGAGCTTTGATGCCATTGCTTATGCATTATATCCAAAGGTATTTAAAGACTATACGTCTATGGTTGAGCAGTTTGGCGATATTTCGGTGTTAGATACACCTACTTTCCTATACGGGATGAGATTAGGAGAGGAAATAGAAGTCGAAATTGAAACAGGTAAAACACTAATCGTGAAGCTTATCTCTATTGGTCAGCCTCAAGCTGATGGTACTCGTATCGTTTACTTTGAGTTAAATGGACAGCCGAGAGAGGTTGTTATTAAGGACGAAAGTATTAAGTCCACTGTTGCCACAAAGATTAAAGCTGATCCGAAGAAAGAAACTCATATTGGTGCTTCAATGCCAGGGACAGTAATTAAAGTGTTAGTCTCTAAAGACGAAAAGGTCGAAAAAGGTGATCACTTAATGATTACAGAAGCTATGAAAATGGAAACGACGGTTCAAGCTCCGTTCTCAGGCTTTGTTAAAGACATTTATGTATCCAATGGAGAAGCAATTCAAACAGGTGACCTACTTATCGAGTTACAGAAATAACCAGAAAAAAGGTGTTGCACATAAGTGCAACACCTTTTTTATATGGAATGATTATTTTTCTTGTTAAGAGCAATCTGATTCTTTTTACTTCGAGTAACGAGGAGGATAAAGTAGCTTAATACTCCGAATAAGCAAGAGATAAAAAACGCGTGAGCTAAGGCGACCGTTAAGTTAAGTTGAGTAAAAACGATTAAGGCTCCAGTCATTACTTGGAGTGATACAAGAATAAATGCTATCGTCCAACCCCAAACAATAACCTTTTCATGTTTGTAATGCTTATAAGCTAATAGAGTAATATATCCAATCCAAAGAAAAATTAACCCAGCTGCAAATCTGTGTCCCATCTGTACCCATTCATAAAAGTTTGTGGGTAAGCCTATTGCGTTATTCAAACAAAATGGCCAGTCTCTACATACTAGGCTAGCATTCACATGCCTTACTAGAGCGCCAGTGTAAACGACTACATAACTGTATACGCTAACTCCGATAATATGCTTTCGCAAACGTGAATCAATGATTAATTTATGAGCTTCAAAACGCTTGTCTATCTCAAAAATAAGTAGTGTTAAAAGTAAGACAGCAGCGAATGAAATCAAAGAGATACCAAAATGTAAAGCTAGTACAAAATCTGACTGGCCCCAAACAACAGCGGCAGCACCGATTAATCCTTGTAATACGAGGAAGAAAAAAGATAATGCCGATAAAAATTTCGTCTCTCGGATATGACCAATCGTTTTCCAAGACCATATGGATAATACCAATACCATTAAGCCGACAACGCCTGAAACAACACGGTGAGCAAGTTCAATAATTAACTCAAGTGATATGTCAGTTGGAATAAGTTGACCATTACATAAAGGCCAAGAACGACCACAACCCATTCCAGACTCTGTTTTTGTAACAAGAGCTCCTCCTAATAAAATAAATAACATACCAATCGTTGTAAGGACAGAAAACCATTTCAAGGCTCTGTTCAAAAAAATCACCTTCTCATCTAAGTTCACAAATTTGTCATAAGTTTCTATTGACATGTATAATGAACAGTATAATAATAACCACATTTTAATATATCTTTATCATAACGAATTAGTAGGAAAAAAAATAGAAGTTAATATGAGAAATACTGCATTTTTGATACTACACAATCTACCGAGTTTTTACAATATATATTATGCATTTAACACTATGAGCGAATTGGAAACTAATAGGTTGTTTTTAAAATATAATTATAGGGATGGTAGGGATACATATTGGAGTTTGTTTTAAAGGAATTATACAATCAATCAACTGTGAAAATGTTATTTTAACAAAATAAACGGTCTGTTTTACAAAACAAATCAGGACACAAATAATTCAAAAATAATTCAAAAAAAGTTCACAAAAATGGAGCGAAGTATGATTTAATAGATTGAGGAAATGTTATTTTTCTACACAAATATTTAACATTATTTCCACTATTAAGATAATGAAAACTATTGGCAGAATATTGACTAAAATCGGTGATAGCCGTTTTTCATTACAATATAGCATTAGAGCTAATAATGTACTATAGTTATTGTAGTGTCGTGAGACCGGATTTGTGTACAGGGAAAGGAGGAGAGGAAATGGCGGGTTCAAGATCAATAAGTGAAGCAACGATAAACGGTGATGATAACGGCATTGAGATACCAAAGACAAATGCATGGAAGGATTTCCTTGCTTTGATTAAAATTGGTATCGTAAACTCCAACTTAATTACTACCTTTACTGGACTTTGGTTAGCGCTTCACTTTGGAGAGAAAAGCTTCTTATCAAATCTAGATATTGTTTTTTATACGTTAATTGGATCTTCGCTCATTATAGCAGGATCCTGTGCCATAAATAACTACATTGATAGAGATATTGATCCTCTAATGGAACGCACAAAGGATAGACCAACAGTAACGGGAAACATTCAGCCACGAAAAGTAATTATAATGGGGTTAACCCTTATTACAATAGGTACTATTTTTCTTGCGTTAACAACAATAACAGCTGTTGTTATCGGACTTGTAGGAGTGTTTAGCTATGTTGTACTTTATACGATGTGGTCTAAGCGCCAACTTGTTTCAAATACCATCATAGGAAGTATATCAGGTGCCGTACCACCACTGATTGGTTGGTCAGCGGTTGATGGGGATTTGAGTATCATGGCATGGAGTTTATTCTTAATTATGTTTGCATGGCAACCACCTCATTTTTATGCATTAGCGATGAGAAGGGTTGAAGAATATAGAGCTGCTAGCATTCCTATGTTACCAGTTGTAAAAGGATTTGAAACAACAAAAAAGCATATCATTTTATGGATTGTTGCGTTGTTGCCGCTTCCATTCTTACTGACTAGCTTAGGGATACCATTCCTAATTTTAGCGTCAGCATTAAATGTTGGATGGTTAGTTACTGGTTTATATGGCTATAAGAAAAAGGACGATATGAAATGGGCAAAGATCATGTTTGTCTATTCACTACAATATCTAACTATTCTTTTTGTAGCTATGGTAATTGTCACACTAATATAAAATATGTTTGTTAGAAAAACCTTTCCCTCCTGTCTGAGGGAGAGGTTGTCTATAAATTTTTTTTACTGATCAAACATTTCAGGGAAGAAATATTTTACGAAAGAGGGGTTTGATTAAGCTATGAAAAGGCTTGCGAAATGGCGAATGATTTCAATGTTTGCAATCATAACGCTACTGCTTTCCGGATGTGGTGAACCGTTCTTGTCAACGTTACAGCCAGCCGGTGAGGTTGCTAAAGAGCAATTTGATTTAATGATGTTATCCGTGGCGATAATGGTAGGGGTAATTATCGTCGTAACCTTGATCTTCGCGATCGTGGTTGTAAAATTCCGCCGCAGGGATAATAGCATTCCAAAACAGGTGGAAGGTAGTCATAAGCTAGAAATCATTTGGACTGTTATCCCAATTATTCTACTTCTTATTCTTGCTGTTCCAACAGTAGCTTCTACATTTAAGTTTGCGGATGTATCAGAGATGGATAAGAAAAATGAAGAGGGTAAAACGGATGCACTAGTAATTAATGTCCGAGCTAACCTTTATTGGTGGGAATTCGAGTATCCAAACGAAGAAATTATTACGAGTCAGGACCTTGTTGTTCCTACAGGACAAAAGGTGTACTTTAACTTAAAGGCATCTGATGTAAAGCACTCTTTCTGGATTCCTGCTGTTGGTGGGAAAATGGATACAAACACTGACAACGTGAACAGATTTTATTTGCAATTCGATGAACAAAAAGCAAACGAAGCTGGAGATTTATTTTACGGGAAATGTGCGGAGCTTTGCGGACCTTCTCACGCTCTAATGGACTTTAAAGTTAAAGCGATTTCACCAGATGAGTTTGACAAGTGGGTTGCCGATATGCAATCTGTCAAAGAACCTGAAACGGCTGAAACGCCTCTAGCTCAACAAGGTCAAGAAGTCTTTAATAACAGCTGTATTGGATGTCATGCTGTAACACCAGCTACTGGTGCTCCAGAAGCTGCTCGTCTTGGACCAAATTTAACGAACTTTGGTGAAAGATCACGTATTGCAGGTGTATTAGACCATACAGAAGAAGAGCTTAAAAACTGGATTTCTGATCCTGAAGCGTATAAGCCAGGGAACAAAATGACAAATGCATACAACAAATTAACTCCAGAAGAATTAGATGCTGTAGCAGAATACTTAATGAACTTAAAGGTACAGGATTAAGAGGGGACTTTGTTAAAAGGGAGGTAGAATTGTGAGTACCTATGCTCAGAAAAAGGGGTTCGGAGCGACTGTATGGGATTACTTAACTACAGTAGACCATAAAAAGATCGCTATCCTTTACTTAATTGCAGGTGGACTATTCTTTGTTTTAGGTGGTCTAGAAGCAATGTTTATTCGTATCCAGCTTGCAGTACCAAACAATGATTTTGTAAGCGCTGGATTATATAACGAAATTCTAACGATGCATGGAACAACAATGATTTTCTTAGCAGCCATGCCTCTGTTATTTGGTTTTATGAATGCCATAATGCCATTACAAATCGGAGCACGTGACGTTGCGTTTCCATTTGTGAATGCACTTGGATTTTGGTTATTCTTTTTTGGTGGTATTTTCTTAAACCTATCTTGGTTTTTAGGAGGAGCGCCAGATGCTGGTTGGACTTCATATGCATCTCTATCGATGGCATCGGAAGGACACGGAATTGATTTCTATGCACTAGGATTACAGATATCTGGTGCGGGTACGTTAATGGGGGGGATTAACTTCCTAGTAACGATTATCAATATGCGTGCTCCTGGGATGACTTACATGAGAATGCCATTGTTTACATGGTCTACATTCGTGGCATCAGCACTTATTTTATTTGCATTTCCTCCACTTACAGTGGGACTATTCTTGATGATTTTTGACCGTATGTTCGGTTCAAACTTCTTTGATGTTGCAAATGGTGGGAATACTGTCATTTGGGAGCATTTATTCTGGATCTTCGGACACCCAGAGGTTTATATTTTAGTCTTACCGGCTTTCGGTATTTTCTCGGAAATTTTTGCTACTTTTTCGAGAAAACGTCTGTTTGGATACTCATCTATGGTGTTTGCTACCGTTCTTATTGGATTCTTAGGATTCATGGTTTGGGCTCACCATATGTTTACAACTGGATTAGGTCCAATTGCTAATGCAATCTTTGCTGTTGCAACGATGGCAATTGCTGTTCCTACTGGAATTAAAATCTTTAACTGGCTCTTCACGATGTGGGGAGGAAGCATCAAGTTCACAACACCTATGCTTTATGCAGTTGCATTTATTCCATCTTTCGTAGGTGGTGGTGTAACAGGGGTTATGCTTGCTTCAGCTGCAGCTGATTATCAATACCATGATTCCTATTTCGTAGTTGCCCATTTCCACTATGTTATCGTTGGTGGAGTTGTATTTGGTCTTTTAGCAGCGACACATTTCTATTGGCCAAAAATGTTTGGAACAATGTTAAACGAAACATTAGGAAAAATCACTTTCTGGTTATTCTTAATTGGATTCCACTTAACATTCTTTATCCAGCATTTCCTAGGATTAATGGGGATGCCAAGACGTATTTTCACATTCTTACCTAACCAAGGCTTGGATGCTGGGAACTTAATTAGTACGATTGGTGCATTCTTTATGGCGATTGCTACATTAATTCTGTTAATTAACATTGTGATAACAAGCGTGAAAAATCAAAAGGTTGGAAATGATCCTTGGGAAGATGGACGTACACTTGAGTGGGCAATTCCGTCACCGCCACCTTTCTACAACTTTAAACAGCTTCCGCTTGTTCGTGGATTAGATCCACTATGGATTGAAAAAATGGAAGGCAAAAATGGTATGACACCGGCTGAGCCGCTTGGTGACATCCATATGCCAAACAATTCATTTAACCCATTTATGATTTCACTTGGATTATTTGTGGCCGCATTTGGTGCACTTTACCGTGAAGATTATAATTGGGGTGTAATGGTTCTTATCGCAGGTATGGGCATTACGCTATTATCAATGTTCGTACGTTCTGTTAAGGATGATCATGGCTTCCATATTCACAAGGAAGATCTATTAAACGATGATGATAAGGGGGGGAAGGCATAATGCATGTAGAAGATAAGTTTACTGCTGAAACATGGCCTGCCGCACCTGAAAAGCAAACCCTTGAAGGAAAAAATAAATTTTTAGGCTTTTGGTTATTTCTGGGTGGAGAGACGGTTCTCTTTGCATCACTTTTTGCAACTTACTTAGCATTAAAGGATAAGGTTCCGAATGCTGAACACGCACTAGCAAAGGATCTTTTCGAATTGCCACTTGTATTTGTGGCAACGATGTTACTTTTAACTAGTTCGTTAACAAGTGTATATGCAATGTACCATATGAAAAACTTTAATTTCAAAAAGATGCAGCTATGGTTAGGTTTAACAGTGCTGCTAGGACTTGCGTTCTTGCTTCTTGAAATCTACGAGTTCAATCACTATGTACATGAGTTTCATCATACATTTACAAGTAGTGCATTTGGATCTGCTTTTTATACACTTGTTGGATTCCACGGAGGTCACGTTGCTTTCGGTCTTTTATGGATCGTCACGTTAATGGTAAGAAATGCAAAGCGTGGGTTAGATTTGTACAATGCTCCAAAGTTTTATGTTGCAAGTCTTTACTGGCACTTTATTGACGTGGTGTGGGTATTTATCTTCACGGTAGTATATTTAATGGGAATGGTGGGATAAACTGATGGCAAGTGAACAAACACATTCAGGTAACCCTAAAGTAGACATTGAATATCGTAAAAAGAAAAGTGCAGAGGAAATGCGCTATCAAATCGTATCATTTTCTATGATGATCTTTTTGACTTTTGTAGCATTTATTGCTGTAGGCTATGGTGATTTTTCGGCATGGTTTATCGTTCCTTTCATTCTTTTGCTAGCTGTCGTGCAAGTAGTCTTTCAATTATATTACTTCATGCATATGAGTCATAAGGGACATGAAGCGCCAGCGCTTTTCCTATATTCAGGTTTATTAGTTGGGTTAATAACAATATTAGCTTTTATGACCATTATTTGGTGGTAATTGAGTAAAAGAAAATCGGCCTTTTAAGCCGATTTTCTTTTTGCACTAAATAAAGGAAAACCTCATTCATTGTAGTATTCATTACAAATCAGGTATAATATAACTGACTTAAAAATAACGAGGTGATCGTCATTGGCGCTTGATATATTTGGTTTTAGGGCATTATGGAGTCCATTTTTCCTTATTCTTTTACTTGTGATTTTAGCTAGCTATTTTCTCGTTACTACGAAGTACCGAACTCTTTTTCAACAATCTGAAGCATTAACGAGAAAACAATGGATCAGCTTTGCTTCAGCTATGATTCTCTTGTATGTGGTGAAGGGATCTCCCATTGATTTGCTAGGACATATAATGTTTTACGTTCATATGATCCAAATGGCAATTCTTTATTTAGTGATTCCTATTCTATTTATTTATGGAATTCCTCCATGGGTTTGGAGATCTGTACTATCTAGACCAATCATTAAACCATCGTTTGCATTTTTCACAAAACCACTAATTGCACTTATTCTTTTTAATGGAGTCTTCTCTTTTTACCACGTTCCTAATATTTTTGATATTGTAAAAACAGATATGTGGTTGCACGCCATTTATACTTCGGTACTATTTTTATTAGCGATTTGTATGTGGTGGCCACTAGTGAACGAGTTAGAAGAGTATGAAACATTAAACGGGTTAAAAAAGGTAGGTTATATTTTTGCTGATGGAATTTTGTTAACTCCAGCATGTGCATTAATTATCTTTGCAGATACACCAATGTATTCTACTTTTTCTGATCCGAACGCATGGGCAAGCGCACTTGAATTATGCGTTCCATCAACGACACTAGCTTCTTTAAATTTAAGTGGGCCAGAGATGTTTAATTCGATGTCGCTTCTTGAGGATCAACAAACGGGCGGAGTGTTAATGAAAGTAATCCAAGAGGTTGTGTACGGTGTGATCTTAGCACAGGTGTTCTTTGCTTGGTTCAAAAAGGAACAAACGATTGATGAATTACCTACAAGTCAAACTAGCCTTCAACCAGAACCTACTAAATAAAATAAGTTATTAAGAGGAGAAACAAATGGAGTTCACATTACCTATTTTACCTACAATTAGTACTACCTTTATTGTGCTAAGTGGTCTAACTGTTGCAATTGGATGGTGGCAAATCAAGCAACGTAAAATAGAGGCCCATCAAAAAACGATGTTTTTAGCAGCAATATTCGCTATTATCTTCTTTGTCATCTATGCTAGCCGAACCATTTTTATTGGTAACACAGCGTTTGGTGGACCAGATGATATTAAAATTTACTATACAATTTTTTTGATCTTCCATATTACATTGGCGACGGTTGGAGCAGTATTAGGGATCATTTCGTTGTATACAGGCTATAAAAAGCAACTAGAAAAGCATAGAAAACTCGGACCAATCACAAGCATTGTTTGGTTTTTTACAGCTATTACAGGAGTAGCGGTT
This sequence comes from Bacillus sp. Y1, assembly GCF_003586445.1. Lineage (NCBI taxonomy): Bacteria > Bacillati > Bacillota > Bacilli > Caryophanales > Bacillaceae > Bacillus > Bacillus sp. Y1. The sequence continues at coordinate 1,520,555 of NZ_CP030028.1, forward strand.
TACCTGCTATTATACGTTTTTTACCACGGTGGAGAAACTACTTCTGTTATCAAAGCAATCCTAGGGTTCTAATGAAGCATAAAAGTGCTACAAGTAATTGTGGCGCTTTTTTTTGAATAAGTATACAGAAGTTGTGATAAGGGGTGGGAATGATGGAATTTGTTGTGTTAACAGAAAAAGATTATGAAGAAGCCATTAAATTGTCAATGTACGCTTTTCAATACAAGGTAAAGGAGGAAGATATACCTAAGAGAAAACAAATGTTAAAATCACACGATATTCTTGCAGTTAAAGATGGACAAAAGCTTGTTGCAAAATTACACATTATCCCATTTTCTATTTATATAAACGATAAAAAGTTTCAAATGGGGGGCATTGCTGGAGTTTCAACGTATCCAGAATACCGTCGGCACGGCTATGTGAAACAACTTATTACAGACGCCCTAAAACATATGAATCAGAAACAGCAATACATATCCTTTCTTCACCCTTTTGATGTTCACTTTTACCGTAGATTTGGTTGGGAGCTTTTTGCAGATAACAAAAAGGTAACGATTGAGAAAAAAGATTTGGTTAAGTTGCCTTCCAACCAAGGCAAAGTTTTAAGGGACATTCCGGAACATGAAAGAGGGCAAATTAAAAGAGTATATGAGTCTTTTGCGGCATCTCATAGCGGGATGCTTGTTCGTACACAAGAATGGTGGAACGACCATGTATACAGCGAGGATCATATGGCTGCGTATGTGAATGACAATGGTGAGTACGAAGGTTATATCGTATATTCAGTGAAAAATAAAGAGTTGGAAGTCATTGAAATGATTACTGCTACTCATCAGGCAGCGATTGGTCTGTGGAATTTTATCTGTCAACATGACTCCATGGTTGACAAGGTAGTGGTAACCACTTCGACTCATGATTTATTCCCATATTACCTAAAACAACCAAAACAAAAGACTGATGTCCACCCATACTTTATGGCTAGAATTGTTAATGTAGAAGAGTTTCTAAAATCCTACTCTTTTCAGTCAACTGGTGATAAAGTATTTATTCATGTGAATGATGAATACTGTAGTTGGAATAGTGGTTCGTATTTACTTGGCGATGAGTCTATAACTGCTTTTAAGGAGAAAGAAGGAAGTGTCTGTGCTTATCCACCTAAGGTAGGGTTGCAAATGGACATAGGAACATTGTCTACGCTTTTGTTAGGATACAAAACGACTGAAGAATTGTATCACCTTGGAGAAATTACAGGAAGTTTAGATGATATAAAAAAGTTAGAAAGGAAAATTCCAAGATTACGACCATTTTTTCCTGATTTCTTTTAATGCTTATAAAAAGCGCAGACTTCACTAATATGAAGACTGCGCTTTTTTAAATTTTAAAATTCAGCTTAATTATTCCGGCTTCTTTTGCCGAATTGAATGCAATTAGTAGTAAAGGGCCAATAATAAATCCTAGTATTCCGAGCAACTTCAGACCAAGGTACATCGCAATTAAAGTAGACAAAGGTGAGAGGCCAATATGTGTCCCCATCACTTTCGGTTCGACCGTGCGACGAATAATTAACAATATAACTGCTAAAATAGCTAGTTTTGTACCTAAGACTACATCACCGGTAATGAAATGAAATAAAGCCCATGGTGCCATGATCACAATAGACCCAATGATTGGGATAAAATCAATAATCCAAATGATGGTGGCCATTAATAAAGCTAGTTTTGGAGTGATAATGAATAGCCCAATTAATGTAACTAAAAAAATGAGTACAGAAACAAGAAATTGAGCCTTAACAAAGCCTATTACAACAAAGGATAGACGAGAGGTCATAAAATTAACTTTATCAGCTGTTTTCTCGGTTAAATGACTGTATAAAGAAATTTTTAACCTTGGTAAATCTAATAGGAAAAGAAATAGAGCGATCAAATACACTAAAAAACTGACAAGATAGCTAGGGATATTAGTAAGTAATGACCGGACATTATCGATGTTTAAGTAAGCTACTAAATCGTTTTTCGTTCCATTAAGAAAAGTTTGTATTTGGCTGCTAATTCCATCTACTACTTCCTTCGGTAATTCCTTTGCTGCTGAGGTTAATTTCTCCTCTGTATCTAACCAAGCTCGATTAATTTCATTTATTAGCTGAGGAGCGTTTTCAACTACTTGAATGGCTTCTGTGATTACCTTTGTAACAATGAAGTAGCCGCTAACCCCAACAAAGAGTAAAAAGCCCAAAAATACAATTAAGACAGATACTTTCTGATTAAGTTTGGTACGATTTTGTAACATTCGTACGAGCGGTTCGAGAAATAAGGCAGTTATAAATGCAGTAATCAAAGGGATAGAAACAGGCAGGATAAGATATAACAAAAGGGCTGCTATACAGACACCTAGAATAATTAAAAAATAACGTTTCTTAAAAAAGCTTAGTAACAAAAGATGTTCTCCTTCCATAAATAAAAAATATTTGTTAATTTCGGAACACTTAAATTATAGTATGCATTTAATAAAATAACCAATGAAAATAATAAAAATATGAAGTTATATATTCTGAGGTGTTTATTAGACGAGCCTAAAAGGAGGGATTATGTTGGTAAATATGTTTGAGCAAAATGAAAGCAATCGAGCCGTTCACAACATTATTTCAGCAATAGTCGAGTCTAATATAATTGAAAGCGATAACTATGTCGTACTCAAAAAAAGAGGAAATATCATTGATCGCATCCAAGGACAATTCCATCCGACAAAAAATCAAACGTATGAAGTGATACTGAAAGAAAGCGTTGTTGGAATCATTTTAAGATTAAGTGCCATTAATTATAGAGGAATTATCGAAAAAATAGAAAGTTTACAGGCAGCCATTCAAGAGGAAGTGTACTTGTTGACTGGGTATAAAGTAAGTTATATTCATGTGAAACTTAGTTAAAAATAAAAAAGACGCAAAAAGCGTCTTTTTTATTTAGCGAATTTTTCTACTTCTACTTTTACTTCATTAAGAAGCTTTTCACATTGGCTGATAAGTCCTTTTGGAAAGGTTTCACCTTCACCGTATTCTACACCGTGTGGATAATAATGCTTACCTAATAATGGTGTCATTAATTGAACGGTTGCTTTGTGTGCTCCAACATCACCTTCTACAGCATATCCGAATACACGAAGGTAGAAAGTTCCTTCTTTTAGGATAAACTTACGGTCGTATGTTACTCTTTCATAATCCCATTGTCCTTCACGAACTAACCCATGATCAAGCATAACTTCGTCCAAACGATTTAAATCCGCTTTTACGCTCTCAAGGCCTACATTTTCAAACTTCATTATTTTCCCTCCTACAAACACGATACCCGTCTACTTGAAACTGAACTTTTCACTATGTAATGATAACTTCTTCATTTTTAATAATAGTAGAAATTATAGGAAGTTGCAATGAGAACGTTCACAAAAGTCAGATATGTTTTCCTCATATACAATGCGGGAATAGTTGACCATACAAAAGGGAACGATACAATTGACAGATATTTTTTAGGAGGGCTCAGGATGAAGACCATAAATGAATTGATGACTAAGGAAGTCGAATGTTGTACACTTCTTGATAATGTGTACGAGGTCGCACTTAAAATGAAAGAACTAAACGTAGGTGCGATTCCAATTGTTGATGATGATAAGTTAATCGGAATGATTACCGATCGTGATATTGTCGTTAGAGGTGTTGCTGAAAAACATCCTGGGTCGACGAAAGTAGAAGATATCATGAGTAAGCAGATCATAACTGTATCACCTGAAACAACTGCTAGAGACGCGGCTGAATTAATGGCCAAGCATCAAATTCGACGTCTTCCTGTAACAGAAGGAAAAAAACTAGTAGGAATAGTAGCACTAGGGGATTTGGCTGTTGAGAAGATCACCGACTATCAAGCCGGTAAAGCCCTATCTGACATTTCCGAACATTCTTCTTCTGACATGCATTAATGAAGGCACCTTTTTGGTGTCTTTATTTTATTTATGTACAGAGCCTGGTAGGTTATAATAAGATAAATAACTACCTTATTAACCTATTTTATTTTCTATGAAATACTATACTATTTATATAATGCTTGCATACAATGATAGAAAGAATGATAGAGAGGAGGATGGCCTCTGAGAAGTTTAGGAAGAATATTAATATTGATTACTGCTATATTAGGAATTGTATTTTATTTTAATATTCAAAATGGTGACGAGGAGATACTCTTAGAAGACGGGACACAAAAGAGAGGAAGTAACCAGGACTTATCAAATAATACGAGTGATGAAGGAACAAACTCTGAAAGACCAACGGAGGGAGTTTCAACTTATATCGGAATGTCTATAGAAAGCTTGGAGGAAAACTTAGGTCAACCTAACAGAGTAGATCAGACTTATTATGGGTTTGATTGGTGGATCTATAATACTGACCCTGCCAATTATTCTCAGATTGGTGTGAAAGACGGGAAGGTAGTAACCGTTTATGCCATCGGTTCGGAAGTGAATATAAGTCCCTTCAAGATAGGACAACATGTAGATGAAATTTTTTCTTCAAGTTATGTAGAAACAGAAATAGGGTTAGATTATGAAGGAAGTTCCTATCAATTTGAGCTATCAGAGTCGGATCTAAATACTAGACCATTGTTGAAAATGGGGGATATCTTCGTTCAACTCTATATTGATAAATTTACGGCAACATTATCTAGTTTTAGGGTAATGGATGCAGAAACTTTATTGAAGTTAAGACCTTATGAATTGGTTTATTTTGGTGATTTACAAGAAATTGAACCTGATGAGATGGCACCAGATGAAAAAGTCGAGGATGCAAATGAAAAACAAATATATGATATTACGAATATTATGAGAATGAGATTTGGACTTGCTACCTTACAATGGGATGAAAAAACGGCAACTGTAGCTTATGGACATAGCAAGGATATGGAAGAGAGCAAAACTTTTTCGCATACATCTGAAAAGTTCGGGGAGCTCTCCGATCGCTTAGAGGCCGGGGAAGTATTTTATCAGGTAGCCGGTGAGAATATTGCCGCAAACTATGCTGATGCACCAGCAGTTATGGAAGGCTGGTTAAATAGTAAAGGTCACCGGGAAAGCTTATTAAACGAAGACTTTACACATATCGGTGTAGGTGTATATAAAAAATATTACACGCAAAACTTTATCCAAGCATGGGAAGAATGACGAAAAGGAGCTGAGTGCTCCTTTTTATTTTTGAAGTATTTCATATCTACCAAAACGAAAATGGCCTTCCTTCCAATTACCGTAAACACGCACCTCATCACCCAGCTGAAAATCATTCGTAAGGACTTTCCCTTTTACAAATGGAGTAATTTTTGAGACAACAGTCGTTGTCTGGTTATTTATAAGTGTGAGTTCGACAATATGTACATATCGATGATAATAAAAACGTTCTTTTCTTATATTTATATGATGAATCTTTCCTGTAACGATCGCTTCTTCATATACTTGTTCTAGTGCTAACCATTGCACCGTATGAGATTGTAACTCTCGCTTTGAAATAATATAAAAGTAAATAATAATGATAGGTATTACAATGGCAGTTACCAAATCGGTTCACCCTAAATTCTTTTTTCAATGACAAGAAAACTACCTGTGCCAATGGCTATCTTAACACCATCTGAACGATGAATTTCTGCGGATAATACAAGTGTTTTTGAGCCTTTATGTTCCATTTTTGCTCTACAGACCATATGTTCTCCAATTCCAGCGGCAATATAATTAATATTCAACTGGGTAGTGACGGCACCATAGCCATCAGGAACAAGGGAATTTGCTAATACACCCATTGCTGTATCAAGCAAAGTCGCAGTAATTCCCCCATGAACAATATACAAAGTATTATATAAAAGAGGAGAAATCGGTATGGTTATTTCACAGTCGTCATCCGTTATTTTACGTTCCATTTGCAAAAGACTAGAGATAAACGTGGTGTTCTTTCCTGATTTCCAAAGTTGAAAACCTTTTAGAAGCTGTTCGAGCAGTACTAAGTCATGCTCGGTCGCATGAAGAGTAATGTCTTGGATTTGCTTTTGAATATTTTCCATTATATCCCTCACTTTATCTTTCCTTTCCTTTCCATTTTATCATGAAATCTAAGGTGCACATATTTTTCTTTTTTTCATATCGTATTATAGGCATTCGTTTATGTTGAGGTGAAATATAATGGCCAAAAAGCAACTGCATCCTTCTGTAAAAAAGTTCAAGGAGTATGTTCGAGCCCACCCTGAACTTATTAAGCAGGTTAGAAGCGGGGCAAATACGTGGCAAGAGTTATACGAGGAATGGTATCTATTCGGTGAGGATGATTCTAAAGGAAATGGAAACGTTGATGACGGTAATCAATCAACGGAAGATTCAAAAAAAGAATCATCTCCAAAGGAAGAATCATCTAAAAAGGATTGGATGTCAACCGTACTAGGTGCTGTGAGGAATATGGATTCAAACCAGCTTCAACATCATATCGTGAGTATTAGTTCTGCCTTAGGTGCGATTCAAGGGGTAATTTCCTCCCTGCAAGGAGGGAGTAACGTCCAAAATCCGCCTAAAAAAAGTGTAAGCCCACCATCACATCCATTTCAATTTAGACAAGACTAGTAGGGGGCTCTTGAATGAGAGAAGAAATTAATGAATATTTACGTATGCAACCACAATTAAAACAGTTTTTAAGGGAACAGCCCATTTGGTACAGAAAGCTAGGGAGAAATCCACATGATATACAAAGCTTTGAAATATCAGCTTTACACCATTATAAAAAGACCATTCCTCACCGTGTGGAGCAATTCAATCATAGTGTACAAATGGCGAATATGATGATGAGCATGTTTCAAGCCATGAATAGTAATCAATAAGAAGCCTTCACTTTACGAGAGTTTGAAGGCTTTTTGGTTGGATTTTTGACTAAGCTTGCTGTTAATTGCACAAAATATGTAAAATTGTGTGATTGGGGGCAACCGAGTTGGTAAGGAAAATGGTCTTTGTTTTTCTGATTGGACTTCTGTTAAATGCTTGTCATAAAGATATACCAGATCCTGAAGTGAAAAGAGAAGTATCTATTGTACCTATGCACACTGTAAGAGCAGAAAATGATGTGGTCGTATTAGGAATGAAATCAGAACAATCATTTTCAGTTCAGCACCATGTGAAGGAAAATAATGTTTATGTTGAGTGCTTTATTCCTGATATTTCATTTACGAATCGTAATACGAGCTTAATTGTCTCAGTGGATGGGGAACAAAAAAAAGTAGTGACAACAGCTGCCTTTATTATAAAAGGGCTTTCAAAAGGCTCCCATCAAATTCAATTACAAGTAGTTGAAAAAAATCAAAGAAGAGAAGATATGAAAAAAGATTTTCAAGTTCTCATACGGTAGGATGTAAAAAGTTCATTTCTGTGCTTATTCATGGTAAAATATGAATCGGAGGTGAGCGGATTGCTTGCTACAACAGAAAGTATGGAAATTCTAGAGTATGCAGATGAATTAGCTACAATGGTGCTCGAGTCAACAGTGGTTGAGGCTTATTATATATGCTTGAATAATGTAAAAAAAGATAAAGAAACACAAAAGAAAATTAAAGCGTTTATACAAATGAAGGATCGTTATGAAGAGGTTGAACGCTTTGGAAGATATCATCCTGATTATAAAACAGTCATGATGGAAATCCGTAATTTGAAAAGAGAAGTAGATCTCGACCTTAATGTAGCTGAATTCAAAAAAGCGGAGAACGATCTACAAGCACTTCTTGATGAAATAAGTGTACTCATTGGCCGGTCAGTATCTGACTTTATCAAGGTCCCATCCGGAAATCCGTTCTTTGAATCAAGTTGTGGTGGAGGCTGTAGCACAGGCGGAAGCTGTGGTTGCTCATAAACTAACTGTAAGCATAGGAGAATTCCTATGCTTTTTTTATACACATGTATGTGTTAGAATAAAAAGACAATTGTGTAATTAAAAAGGAGTAAAGCGATGCTAGGTCAACGTCAAGGAATTATTGTATGGCTATTTTCTCTTAAGCAAGCGAAAATGCTTCGCAAATTTGGGAATGTTCATTATGTATCAAAAAGATTGAAGTACGTGGTCTTATATTGCAACCAAGATGAAACCGAAACAATCATGGAAAAAATAAAAAGCTACTCCTTTGTCAAAAAAGTCGAGCCATCTTTTAAACCTTTCTTAAAGGTTGAATACGAAAATTCGAGACCAGATAAAGCAAAGGAATACGACTATAAAATGGGAATTTAAAAGATCAGGAGGGGATACCCTTCCTGATCTTTTATTGTAGTGGAGCGATATAATGATTTAAACGTAAGATACCTATTACATAGTGATAGAATAATTCCTTTTCTGAAAAAGCAGTAGAAGGTTTTACATCAAATTGGATAATTTCTTTCCCATATTCAGTAGCTAACTTTTCGAATAACTCAAAACGCTTGTTTTTTGTCACATGTGGATTCGGAATTCCTTCGCGACAAACATACAGTGGTTGGAAGTTGCCAGGATCAGTGGGCTTTAAAACAACGATTAATGAAGTTACAGACCTTTTATTTATTTCTGTATGTAACGCCATGAAATGCATGAGTCGCTGTTTATTTGATTTAGCAATTTCTAGTAACTCATATATGTCTGAATAGCCCTCTCCTAATTCAATAAACCTTTGAATCAATGAAATGACCTCCTTTTTAGTTATATTGTACTCGCAGACTGGTGTCGAACTAAGTCAAATTTCGTAGTTTTTTCAAAAATTCTGTGTGACGTTAATCCTTCTATCTGCTATTGTAATGGTAAGAGATTTAAGAGATTTTAACAAGGGGAATGGATATGTGGAAGATACCGTTCACATTTTTTATCATATTATCAGCTGTCATCAGCGGCTTGTTATTTTGGCAATGGGATGCCTATTCTAAGGAAATGGAACAGCCTGCTGACATGGAGCTTGCAAGTCAAAACATTTCGATTAAAACAGAAACAGACACGTTAGTAATCACACAAAAGCTAAGTGGTCTTTCAGGAAAAAAGGAAATCCCTTTTGCTCTTCCTAGTGGAGTGATTACCTGGCAATGTCTTCTTGAGGATGGCAGTGAATGTGAAAAACAGGAAGAAAGTGTAGCATCACTAAAGCCCGATAATAAAGGAAATATTCAAATACAATTCACACTACCGATAAAAGCGAACGAAAAAGCTTTTCTTTTCAATCAATGGTTAGCTCTGTTTTCGAATGTTCAAGTGACAGACACAAAGGTCGAGCTTATCGATTCAACGAAGAGAAATGGAACATGGGTAATGGGTATTCCCTTAATAGGAAACAAAAAGCTTGATCTTATTGATTATTATGTTTTTGAGGGTCAATTGGCTAATCCCTCTCTTTATTGGCAGGCTAATTCTTTATTGCAAGAAGAAGTCGACAGCAAGCTTATGATCTACTCTGAACAGGAGGGCAATCTTGGTCAAACATTTAACTCCCTACAGCAAATATCTAACAGACCTCACGTGACAGTGGTAATAACCAACCAACTGCAAGAGGGCAATGGCAACGGAATGATTATTACTCGTCCGGACATAAAACCAGAAATGCTAGAAAAGAAACTTCTTTACTCATTATTAAAATTAAAATTTGACAATCTTCCGATAGAACAAAGCTGGTTAGTTGATCTTCATGTGTCATTGTTATTAAACAGTGAAAGTCAAATTTCTAAAAGTAATCAAATAATCCAAGAATTAAAATTGAAGCTGACTGAAGAGGAGCTAGAGAGCTATCTCCAAACATTTTTGTCAGAAGAAATTCTTTTTACTCCTCAAAAGTTAGACGATTTACTTGTAAGTGTAACTGGGAAACCAACTAGCTTCTTTGATGATAATAAAAATGAAGACACGAATTTGATTCCGTTGTATTTCTTAGAAAAGAGAAATATATCTGTAAAGGGCAAAATTCAGAAAGATCTTCACATAATTTATATGGGAGATCAAAAGCTTTTCCCATTTGTTGAGACGGTATCATCCCTTGGTTTTCAAGTAAAGGTTCTTTCTGATAATGAGACCTTATTGCTGACAAAGGGACTAAATAGTTATCGCTTTTACGTTAACCAAAATATATTTATTTATAATGAAGAAGATTATGGACTGTTAGAAAATCCACTGACGAAGATTAATCATACTATTTATATTAATTATCAATGGTTAACCTCATTATTTAACATACAGATTGATGAGAATGAAAATACGGTCTATCTGAAAGAATCAACGGAATAAAAAAGAAAACCCTGCAGAAAATTTTCTGCAGGGTCCTTCTATATCCTAATGGATAGAAGGCAAAGGGAGAGGAGAAACCGGAGGAAGAACTTATGGGGAAACGTAAGTCTTCTCCGCGGTTGGCAACAACATCTCGAATAGATGTTGTTATTTACATTATTTCCACTCCTTGGATGGATATACACGAAAAATCGATATTTTCTTAATAAGTTACAACTATTGGCTTCATAAGGACATTATGTTAGGATAAGAAGGAAATTTACATGAATATGAATTGATAGTGGTGAGACAATGAGGGTTGTATCTGGTGAATATAAAGGGAAAGCATTGAAAGCGGTTCCTGGAAACTCAACAAGACCTACTACAGATAAAGTGAAAGAATCGATTTTTAATATCATTGGACCTTATTTCAGTGGTGGAATAGGACTGGATTTGTTTGCTGGTAGCGGTGGGCTTGGGATTGAAGCGCTGAGTCGCGGAGTAGAAAAAGTAATCTTTGTCGATCGTGATGGAAAGGCAATTGCTACAATTAAGGAAAATCTGCAAACATGTGGGTTGTTAAATCAATCAGAGGTATATAGAAACGATGCGGATAGAGCTTTAAAGGCAATAATGAAAAGGGAGATCATGTTTGACTATATTTTTCTTGATCCTCCTTATAAAAAACAACAACTTGAGCACTTGCTTGAAACCATACAAAATGAAAAACTCCTTACGAATAATGGAATCATTGTTTGTGAGCACTCAAAGGATGTTGTCCTTCCTGTTGAGGTTGGACGTTTGCAGCAAGTGAAATTCGAGAATTATGGGATTATTTCCATTTCAATTTATGCTCTTAAATCGGAACAAGAATAAGGAGTGACATCTTATGGCAAGTATTGCTGTTTGTCCAGGGAGTTTTGACCCGATTACATATGGCCATCTAGATATTATTACACGAGGTGCAAAAGTATTTGACGAGGTTTTTGTCGTAGTATTAAGCAATTCATCTAAAAAACCTTTATTTTCAGTTGAAGAACGTACGGAAATGATCCAAGAAGTAACAAAGCACTTACCGAATGTTAAGGTGGACTCGTTCCAAGGGTTGCTTGTGGACTATGCTAGTTCAGTCGGTGCAAGTGCCATTATTCGTGGATTACGAGCCGTCTCAGACTTTGAGTATGAAATGCAAATCACTAGTATGAATAGAGTATTAAATGACCAAATCGAGACATTTTTTATCATGACGAATAGTCAGTATTCTTTCTTAAGCTCAAGCATCGTAAAAGAAGTAGCAAAATACAAAGGGAATATTTCTGAATTGGTTCCACCTCTGGTAGAAAAAGCACTATTGGAAAAGAATACAGTTAAGTAAATACATAAGAAAACGAGCACCATGAAGTGCTCGTTTTTATTTTACATTTAATCTTCTTGAATATACAAAAATATAGATTACTAGAGAAACAATGGTCACGAGTGGACCGATTTGTGCTAGATAAGAGTACGTGTTTAAAGCCCATGATCCTGTTTCTAGGACAGACACGGGGATGGCGTTGGAGGGTTGGTCACTTTTAGCTAATCCCTCGTATACGGTTCCCCAAAGTAAAAAGGCATATATAGCAGCGAAAAAACCGTGCATAATACGAGCAATAAAAAAAGGCTTAAAAGCAATATCGGTTTGCGAAGTGATACTTGCTACTTGTGCCTGTACACTAAATCCGCTAAAGGCAAGAATAAAACTAGTAATGATAGCTTGTTGCATAAGGGTCGCTTCCTGAACCTGACTAGTCAGCTGACTTCCCAAGGTAATTTCAAACAATCCAGAAATATAGGGAATGCTTAATACATCGGGTAAATGTAAGCTAACAAGGATAAACTCAACAAACTGTCCTAAAAAAGCTGTGATGTGCAGATGGAACAGAAGCTTGTTTATCACTGAAAATAAAATGATAAACCCGCCAATCATAAGTAAGGTCTGCACAGACGACATGACGGCATCACCAAGCATACGTCCTAAAGGTCTCTGTTCTTTCAATCTTGTTCGATGTAATTCTCTTAATGCGAGAGTAATAGAGAATTTTTGCTCTTTGGTACGTTTTTTCTCCTCCGTGTCATTTCCGTAAAATCTCATAATTAACCCAACTGAAATATTGCCAAGATAGTGAGCCAGAGCCAATAGAAAACCGAGTTTTGCATTTCCAAAAAAACCAATGGAAACAGCGCCAAATATAAAGAGGGGGTTTGAGCAATTTGTAAATGAAACTAATCTTTCTGCTTCTACTTTAGTTAATTGCCCTTCCTGCCTTAATCTTGCAGTGAGTTTAGCTCCAGAAGGGTATCCCGATGCCATCCCCATTGCCCAAACAAAGCCTCCAACACCAGGTACTTTAAATAGTGGTCGCATAAGGGGCTCTAATAATACTCCAATAAACTTAACAACTCCAAAACCTATAAGCATTTCTGATACGATAAAGAAAGGAAGCAAAGAAGGAAAGACAATTTCCCACCACATGTCTAAGCCGCGAATCGACGCATCAACAGATTCTTGTGGGAAAGCTATCAATGAAATAGCCATTAATGTTACAGATAGTGCTAATACAACGGTTTTCAGTCTGGATCGAAACACACCTATATCCTCCCTTGAAGGTGAACTTACTGTGCAAGTATGGAAAGAAGTGATAAAATATGAGAAAAGTGGGGACCCCTACATGGAAGGTTACAAAAAAGGATTTTTTTTATAGGTCTTGTCCTCATAAATCAATATACTCATATAAAATGAAAATAGACCATAAGATTAGAATATGTAACACAATCTTTTTAAAGGGGGAGGAGTACTTGTCTCGTCCGAAAATTGGATTAGCACTTGGTTCTGGTGGGGCAAGAGGCTTTGCCCATTTAGGTGTAATTAAAGTGTTACAAGCCGAAGGTATCCCTATTGATTTTGTTGCTGGAAGTAGCATGGGGGCACTAGTGGGCTGTTTTTATGGAGCAGGATTAGATGTAGAGAGGCTATACAAACTTTCAAAAGCATTTAAAAGAAAATATTATTTAGATTATACTGTACCCAAAATGGGCTTTGTTGCTGGAAAACGAGTAAAGGAGCTTATCCGCGTATTTACTCATGGGAAAAATATTGAAGAGTTAGACATTCCGGTTGCGGTGATAGCTACTGATTTAATGACTGGTGAAAAGGTCGTTTTCAAGGAGGGGCCGATAGCAGATGCAGTTCGAGCTAGCATCTCCATTCCTGGAATTTTTGTGCCAGAAAAGCATAATGGTCGCTTACTTGTTGACGGTGGCGTTGTTGACCGAATACCGGTTTCTGTCGTGGAAGAAATGGGTGCAGATATTATCGTTGCGGTTGATGTTAGTCCAGTAAAATCCACTGCAGAAATTACCACGATTTATGATGTGATTATGCAAAGTATAGACATTATGCAAATGGAACTCGTTTCAAATCGTGAGGTAAAGTCCGATGTCATGATTCGTCCTCCTGTACAAATGTATAATTCTCGAGCGTTTACAAATATCGAGGAGATTATAACTATCGGGGAGGAGGAGGCTCTTAAAGCTGTACCAAAGATTAAAGAGCTGTTAAGTAATTGGAAGGGGTACTAGAATAAAATGAACAAAAAATGGATGGGGCGTATCGTACTATATATAATTGCCATTGCCTTACTAGTTGGCGCCTTTTTTTCACTACCATATTATATAACAAAGCCCGGAATGGCAAAGGAACTTGACCCCATTATTGAAGTGGAAGGTGGGTACGAGGAAGAAGGAAGTTTTATGCTTACTACGGTAGTCATGGGGCAAGCAAATATTTATACGTATTTGTTAGCAAAAATAAGTGAGTACCAAGAAATTTATCCTCTATCAGCCATTCGAGCGGAAGAAGAAAGCGATGAGGAATATAAAGTAAGACAGTTGCATTCTATGTCTACCTCTAAGCTAGCCGCTATTGAGGTAGCTTATAAAAAAGCGAATAAACCGATCTCATTTGAATATAAAGGAGTTTATGTATTAAGTGTCATGGATGGAATGCCTGCCATGGGGCAATTAGAGCCTGGTGATCGAATTTTTCAAGTAGATGAACTTACGTTTCAATCATCAGAAGAATTTATCAACTATGTAAGTAAAAAACAAGCAGGCGATACAATTACTTTATATTTTGAACGTAATGAGAAAGAAGAAAATGTTACTCTAACATTAAAAGCATTTGAAGCAGATCAAACAAAGGTAGGAGTAGGAATCGGTTTAGTGGATGATAAAGAAATTATTGTGGAGCCAGAGGTCACAGTTGAGACAAGTGATATAGGAGGCCCTTCAGCTGGACTTATGTTCTCTCTTGAAATATATAACCAATTGGTGAAAGAGGATTTAACAAAAGGTTACAATATCGCAGGGACTGGAACAATCGATGAAAACGGTACGGTCGGACGTATCGGAGGCATTGAACAAAAGGTAATTGCGGCAGATAAAGCAGATGCAGAAATTTTCTTTGCGCCAAATGAGGAGGGGGCTGCGGACTCAAACTATTTAGCAGCCGTCCAAACGGCAAAAGATATTGATACGAGAATGAAAATTGTACCGATTAATACATTTGAAGATGCAATAACGTATTTAGAAGCATTAGAGAAAAAAGAAGAATAGCCGCCCGAGCTATTCTTCTTTTTTTGAAATGAACATAGGTGCTTGTTTATATTCTAAGGATAGAGCACTGTGACCTTTGGTTTTGTCCAAACCGAGGGAATATATTTTTGCAGCCTTAATATCAAGTTCAATCTCTTTTCCGTTGTAGGAGGCAAGTCTTGAGACAATTGGTAGATTACTTTGCTTTTTCCACTTGTTTAAGTACTGCCTTCCCAAAGCTGTCATACCGAGCAGGCGAAGATAACTAGCTCGGTCGCTCAGGGCCCTCATTTGCTCTTTATTTGTATTTGTCAAAATATGAACGCAAAGCCGTTGCAAACGTGTCCAAGTATACCTTTTTGTTTTGAGCAAGGTCATAAACTCGGAAAATGAATTTGCTTTATCAACCATTTGTAAGATTCGATTTTCTATTCCCTCTTCCACTTCGTAAATTCTAGCTAGTTCACTTTTATCAGTTGTTAGTAAACGATACTGAAGAAGTGGCCAATAGTCTTCCCATTGAAGAAATTGCCCAAACTCTCTCTTATAGTCCACAAGTTCTGTGTAGGTGGTGTTAGGGACATAAGAGGAAAGTTCATTCAACTGTCCGTCATTCGAAAAGATAGATTTACGAATGCTTGTCGCACTTGCAATATGGGTGGTGGATAATTCTGGGTCATGATAACCCGCATTTTTTCTGGCTACAGTTAGCGGTGTTAAGCTTAGGTTTAACTCTTCAATTGCTCGAATATATTGAAAGCCAAGAATATTGTTTGGTTTTGATAGGTCCATTATCTGACTCGAAGGCCTAAGCTCTTGGAAAGCGGAAGAAGTTGCTCTTGGATAGCTCATTCCTTCATCCATATTCTTTTTGATTAGATGGTCATACGTTTCTTGATGTGTATGAATAAAACGTAGGGTAGAATAAAAGTCTTCTATGTGACCAGATTCACTACCAAAGCAGACGTAGTCACAACCTGCAGCAGCTAAAATGTCAATCGCTCCACGAGCAAAAGTTTCTGCCTTTTGTGTTGCAAAAGCGTAAGGAAGTTCAAAGACAATATCAACTCCACCTAATAATGCCATTTTAGCTCGATGCCATTTTGATAAAAGGGCAGGTTCTCCACGTTGTAAAAAAGGTCCGCTCATGACAGCAATGACCACATCAGCACCTGACAAAATCTTTGATTGTTCTACATGGTAGAAATGTCCGTTATGAAATGGGTTGTACTCAACTACTACTCCAACAGCCTTCATAAAAAACTCCTTGATTTTATTGTGGAAAATAAAGATAATAAGCAAATAATGTTTTTTTACGATTAAGAACGAGGTTTAATGTCTACATTATAGTGTAAAGAAAAAATATTGACAAATAATTATATGAAAGCTATAATTACCTTTGTTGCCTTGAGGTGATTCGTATGAAATGGACATTAAGTCAGTTACAAAAATATCGAAGCAAGGACTTTCCTGTCGATGAAACAGTTAATATGGATGAGATTATGAAGATTGATCCAACCATACGTCGCGTATCACCAATTCGTGTGACGGGACGAGCTGATATAGATTCGTCAAAAGTAACCTTTCATTTAAAAATAAAGGGTTATCTCGTGTTGCCTTGTTCTCGTACGTTAGTTGACGTGAATTTTCCAATTGATGTCGAAACAACAGAAACTTTCCTCTTAAAAGGACTCGATTATGAGCTTGAAGAGGAAGTTCATCAAGTAAAAGGTGAAGTGATTGATCTTTTACCGGTCATACAAGAAATCCTTTTGCTAGAAGTACCTATGCAAGTATTTTGCGAAGACTATACTGGGACGGATGGTGCTCCTCAATCGGGTAAAGATTGGGAAGTTATTCACGAACAGGAGAAGCAGGATAAGATTGATCCTCGTCTAGCGGGACTTGCGAAATTACTGGATCAAAATGATCCTTCTTCACAATGAATGTGAAGAAGACAAGAAACATTTGAAGCTCAAGGAAACTTGGACTTCATAACTTTCTTAATACTCTTTAAGGAGGTGGGAAGAATGGCTGTACCTTTTAGAAGAACATCTAAAACTGCGAAAAGAAAGCGTCGTACTCACTTTAAACTACAAGTACCTGGTATGGTAGCATGCCCAAACTGTGGTGAAATGAAACTTGCTCACCGTGTATGTAAAGCTTGTGGAACATACAAAGGAAAAGAAGTTGTAAACGACTAATTTGAATGGCGTAAGCGTCTTACTTAATAGTAAGGCGCTTTTTGCATTTTTGTATTATATACACTTTTATCTGCAGGAGGGATTCCTTTGGCTTACGAGATTATAGAATTAGAGGAAGGCTTTTTACAATTTGTTATCAAGCGACATGAAAGAAGAAATGCAATAAATTTTGAAGTGATGGATGGTCTTCAAACAGCCATTGATACAGTGAAGAAATCCAAGCATTTAGGACTGGTTATAACAGGTGAAGGAGATAAAGCCTTTTGTTCTGGTGGAGATTTGTCTGTTTTCCATAAATTAAAGACAGAGGAAGAAGCATACGCGATGCTCTCTAGAATGGCAAAAATTCTATTTGAATTATTTATGCTTCCAAAGCCGACTATTGCTTTGTTAAACGGAATAGCGATTGGTGGAGGTTGTGAAATAGCAGCGGCATGTGATTTCCGATTTGCTCATTCCAGTGTTACAGCTGGATTTGTACAAGGAAATCTAGCCATTACAACTGGATGGGGTGGGGGAACGATGCTCTTTGAGAGAATATCTTCTAGTCAAGCTCTATCAATGCTTATGAAAGCAAAAATATACGAAGCTCCCGAGTTAAAAGAAATGGGTTTTGTGGATTTTATGTATGAAGGCAGTCATTCAGAAGGCTTACGGGCAGGATTAGAGACGATGTCTTCCATAGAGAACGATGTGCTTCAAGCTTATAAGCAAATCGTTCTTAGTAGAAGAGATCCACTTAGATTGCAGGAGCAAGTGATAAGGGAAGTTCGTCAATGTTCCATTTTATGGGAAAAAGAAGCCCACCATGAGAAGGTGAACCGTTTCATTAACAGAAAAAAATAGTAATATAAACATTTTTACATTTAAAAGAGAATTTGTTACGAAACCTCTTACAATATCAGTCTATCTTTCCTAGTAGAAGCATATGAATGAATAAAAAACACTAGGAGGGATTTGACAATGCCAACAAATCGTCAAGATGCTTGGTCACAAGATGAAGATTTGCTACTTGCTGAAGTAGTTTTACGTAATATTAGAGAAGGTGGAACACAACTGCAAGCATTCGAGGAAGTAGGAAAACAGCTTTCAAGAACCGCTGCTGCTTGTGGATTCAGATGGAATTCATACGTACGTAAGCAATACAAATCTGGAATTGAAATAGCAAAAAAACAGAGAAAAGAACTAAAGAAGAATGCTATTGCACCAAGTGAGTTTGAGGAGTTGGAAGAAAGTGCTTTAACTGAGCAACCTGCAGTCGAAGTACCGCAGACTCGCACCTATCAAATAGAATTCAATGATCTTGTTACTTTCTTAAAGGAACTGTACGAAAAAGCAGATTCAAGTCAAAGGGAAGAACATGAGAACTATAAAAAGCACATTCAAGAATTAGAAAAACAGCTTTATTATTTAGCAGCAGAAAATGAGAAGCTTGAAAAGGAACTAAAGATAATGGAGCAAGATTATAAAGCGCTTATAGATATTATGGAGAGAGCTAGAAAGATGGTTGTTTTACACGAAGAAGATCGACAGAAAAAATAATGAACAAACAGATAAAGCGGACAAATGTCCGCTTTTCTATTTGTTCACTATTCTTCCATTTCCAAATCGCTTGACCAGATTAATGGATTTTCTCCAAAGTCCCGTCCGAGATCGTATTCAACGGGTTGGAAGCCCATATGAATCCAAAAGTCTCTTGAATTTACTCTCGGGTTTGTCTTAATCGGAAGACCGATATTCTTCGCAAATGCTACTAAGGCAGAACCGTAGCCTTTGTGCTGGTAATCTGGTAGAACTTCAAGCTTCCAAAGCTCTAAATAGTCACACGGTGGTTCAAAGTAGCGGTTGTATTTAGCGTCCACTTGATACAAGCTCATTCGTGCAACAAGCTTATCTCCAAAATAAATTCCGTAAAAAGGAGATTCACTATCGTTCTCTATAATATTTGCCTCTAAATCCTCTACCATCGAGAGCTCTTGTAATCCATATTCTTTAAACTTTTTAAACTCTTCTAGCGTTTTGTAATTAACTTTTAGTTTTTCAACCTTGTACCCCATATACCTTCCCCCTTGTCTTGTTGCAGTGAAATTCTTTTATTTTGTATAAGTTTATTTCCCCTTGAATAAACATGAATGGAATCTTCACTACTGCATATGAACTAGAATTGCTTTAATTATATAACAAATTAACAAAAAATTCTGCTTTATATTCAGGAAAACGCTTTCAAAATTAGAAGGATATTGGCATGCTTATGAAGAAATGATTTTAGATGCTTCAATTAGAAAGGGGAACAATGATGCAAAAGATTCTAATTGCTAATCGGGGAGAGATAGCTTCAAGAATTATTAAAACATGCAGCAAAATGGGTATACAAACCATTGCTATTTATTCAGACGCGGACAAGGATTTACCTTTTGTATCCGAGGCAACAACCTCCTATCGAATCGGTGAAGCTCCTGTCGGAAAGTCATATATGAATCAAAAAGTAATATTAGAGATAGCTAAAAAAGAAAAGGTAGACGCTGTTCATCCTGGGTATGGATTCTTATCTGAAAATGCTAGCTTTGCCGAAGAAATTAGAAAACAGGGTATTATTTTTATTGGACCGAATTCTAAAACCATACAAATGATGGGAGATAAAATCATTTCACGTGAAAAGATGTTGGAAGCAGGCATTCCAGTTGTACCTGGCAGTAATGAAGAACTTACGACAGAAGAAGAGGCAGTAGCAGCAGCAAATTCCATAGGTTACCCTGTGATTTTAAAAGCAAGTGGAGGTGGTGGTGGGATCGGAATGATTCGGTGCGAGGATGAAAAAACTCTACGTAAAAACCTAGAAACTACCAAAAAAAGAGCAAAAACTTATTTTGCAAATGAGAAAGTATATATTGAAAAGTACATACAATATGCACGCCATATAGAAGTCCAAATCTTTGGTGATACGCTTGGGAACATCGTTCATTTATTCGAAAGGGATTGTTCGATCCAGCGTCGCCATCAAAAGGTTGTAGAAGAATCACCTTCTCCATTTTTATCAAAGGGTGCTAAAGAGAAATTGCTTCAGGCGGCTGTCCGGGCAGCAAAAGCAGTAGGGTATGAGAATGCCGGAACAGTAGAATTTATCGTCGATGAGGAAGAGAATTTTTATTTCCTTGAGATGAATACGAGATTACAAGTAGAACATCCGGTTACAGAAGCGATTACTGGCATAGATCTTGTTGAATGGCAAATTCTTGTGGCGAGGGGAGAAACATTGCCGTATAAGCAGGAGGAGCTGGAATCAAAAGGGCATGCCATTGAGTTTCGATTATATGCAGAAGATCCTGTGACCTTTATGCCTTCACCGGGGCGTATTGAGGTATTGGATTGGGGGAAGGGTGATACGAGAGTGGACTTTGGATATAAAGAGGGTGTAGCGGTAACGCCTTTTTATGATCCGATGATCGCGAAATGTATTGTTCATGGAGAAAATAGAGATGAGGCTATTGAGAAAGCATCTGTTTTTTTTAACCAACTTCAATTAGAAGGAATAAAAACCAATGCTCCATTATTTAAGCATATATTAAACGACACGGACTTTAAGACCGGCAAGTATTTTACTAACTACTTATCAGTAAAAAGATTTAACTAACAAGGGGGAGTTTTTATGTTACAAATTACTTCAACAATGGCTGGGACAATTCTTCAAATCAACATATCAGTTGGTGATCAAGTAGAAAACAATCAAGAAATTGCAATCCTTGAATCAATGAAAATGGAAATTCCTTTGGAAAGTCAAGAAGCAGGAAGAGTGAAGGAGATAAAGGTTGCTGAGGGTGATTTTGTTAATGAAGGGGACGTATTAATCGTACTGGAATAAAGGGACTATTCCATTAACCGGCCGAGGAGGGAGAAAGATGGAGAAGCATTTTTCGGAACAATTAGGAGAAAGAATTAGGAAGATTGAAGAAGGTGGTCACAAGAAATATCATGAGAAACTTGAGGAACAAAAAAAGCTTTTTGTCAGAAAAAGATTAGAGCTTTTATTCGATGATGGCATTTATGAGGAGGATGGAAAGTTTGCCAATTGTCAAAAAGAGGAACTTCCAGCAGATGGTGTCATTACAGCTTTAGGGAAGATTAAGGGGCGGACGGTTTGTGTCATGGCCAATGACTCCACGGTGAAAGCTGGTTCATGGGGAGCTAGAACGGTAGAAAAGATTATAAGAATTCAGGAAGTGGCTGAGAAATTAAAGGTTCCACTTTTGTACTTGGTCGATTCAGCAGGGGCTCGGATTACTGATCAACTTGACATGTTTCCAAATCGTCGGGGTGCAGGGAAAATATTTCATAATCAAGTAAAACTATCAGGGATGATCCCTCAAATTTGTATTTTGTTTGGTCCATCTGCAGCAGGTGGAGCTTATATTCCTGCGTTTTGTGATATTGTGATTATGGTCGATGGAAATGCCTCGATGTACCTTGGGTCACCACGTATGGCAGAAAAGGTTATTGGCGAAAAGGTTACATTAGAGGAGATGGGTGGAGCAAGGATGCATTGTTCAGTCAGCGGCTGTGGGGATATACTTGCTCAAAGTGAAGAGGATGCAATTGAAAAGGCTATTACCTATTTACAATACTTCCCGCAAAACTATCAGGTAAGGCCAAGCATAATCAAAGCCGTGGATGCAAAATTTGAAAAGCATCTGGAGGAGATCATACCCTCAAATCAAAATGCACCATTTAATATGTATGACTGTATCAATACATTGGTGGATGAGGGAAGCTTCTTTGAAATAAAAAAGCTGTTTGCAAGAGAACTTATTACCGGATTGGCAAGGATGAATGGTAGGGTTATAGGTATAATAGCCAATCAGCCAAAGGTAAAGGGTGGCGTCTTGTTTATTGATTCAGCTGATAAGGGAGCAAAGTTCATTCAATTATGCGACGCATTTCATATCCCGTTATTATTTTTAGCTGATGTTCCTGGCTTTATGATTGGTACAAAAGTAGAAAGGGCTGGAATTATTCGTCACGGCGCAAAATTAATTGCCGCAATGAGTTCAGCTACTGTTCCAAAAATCTCCGTCATAGTTAGGAAAGCATATGGTGCTGGATTATACGCGATGGCTGGTCCCGCATTTGAACCTGATTATTGTGTTGCGTTGCCAACAGCTCAAATTGCCGTCATGGGTCCGGAGGCTGCGGTAAACGCAGTGTACTCGAATAAAATTAATGAAATCTCTGATCCTAAGGAGCGGTTAGCCTTTGTGAAAGAGAAACATGAGGAATATAAAGAGCATATTGATATTTATAAATTAGCTTCCGAATTAATCGTGGACGACGTTGTAGGAGCGAATGATTTACGCCAGGTGTTGATTCAAAGATTTTCTATATATGAAACAAAGGATGTTGTATTTAGTACGAGAAAGCATCCGGTGTATCCTGTGTGAGTATAGACCTCTCTTCCGGAGGTCTTTTTTGATACGAATGACCTTTCTAATACCTTCTCTCCGTTTCTTCTGGTAAACTAATAGTAATATTGACGCATCGAGGGAGATAGAATGAAAATTGCGATCATTGGCGGTGGAGCTGTAGGTCTTTTGTTTTCTTCTTACTTACAAGAAGAAAATGATGTAATCCTTTACACGAGGTCAGAGGATCAGAGTGAAAGTATTCGTACGAATGGTTTGATAAGGAAAAATGGTGAAGAATCTATCTGCTTGCCAATAAACGTTCGACCGATTAGTCAATGGGACGAAACTGGCATTGAACTTGTGATTCTTTGTGTGAAGGAATATATGTTAGAGGAAATAATAAAGGACCTAACTTTTCCTCCCAACTTACCATTATTGTTTGTTCAGAATGGAATGGGACATTTATCTCTTCTAAAAAAAATAAATGCAAGGTCCCTATTTATAGGTTCCGTTGAGCATGGGGCATTAAGAGAAAATAACCATACGGTGAGTCATACAGGCATAGGGGTTACGAAACTAGCGATATTTCGAACGGTTGAAGGAGACCGATGGATTCTTGATGAGCTTATCTTCCAGTCCATAAAGAATTTTCCGGCTCAATTCGAACAGGAATACATGGTCATGCTAACGAAAAAGCTCGTTGTGAATGCGGTAATAAACCCTTTAACAGCTATATTAGGTGTGACCAATGGAAGTCTTTTAACAAATAAATACTATCAAATGATATTTGAACAGTTGTTTGATGAGGTTTGTCTTGCACTAAGTTTGGACCGCCTTACATATTATGAAAACCTTGTACACGTGTGTAAAAATACAGCAAAAAACGAGTCGTCTATGCTTAAGGACGTAAAAAATGATAGAAGAACAGAAATTGATGCCATTCTCGGGTACGTTCTTGAGGAGGCACAAAGGAAGGAAATAAAAGTGCCGCTCACTTTAACCTTTTATCATTGCATAAAAGGCAAAGAAATAAAGGAGGAGGGGATGTAAATGGGAAGCTTTTTTGCTACAGTATTTGCCACATTAGTGACCGTTCCAATTATAGGGTATTTTGTTGTGTTTGTTATTGCTAAACAGATTACAAAGAAACATAGAAAAGCAGTTCACCTTGCTTTGGATATCACTACAGTACTTTTTATCCTGTCTGTTCATTATCTTATTGTTACAATCTGGGACTTCTCATTATTGTGGCTTATTTTTATTTTAATGATTGCCATGGCCATTCTATCTTTACTCCTTCAGTACAAATTAAATGAAGAAGTTGATTTAAAAAAAGTGTTTCGGGGATTTTGGAGGTTTAATTTCTTATTGTTTTTTTCTGCCTATATCATATTAATATGCGTAGGTATCTTTTTAAGTGTGACAAAATCTATTTCGTGAACGAATGCATGATGAAAATGCAAAGGTTTTTATTTTCCATAAACACAGTGCTATACTGAAGATTAGAAATACTGTAAAGAGAAAGGAAGTACATAAATGGAGATGGTTAATCTCTTTCTCCCATCAACGAATCAGTTTGCTACCGATTATAGTACTGGGAATTCATTCATACGTCCGTTATTTCATTATCAATTTCAAGAAACAGAGAGCTATAGGAAAAGAGTAAAGGATCTAGAAAATATAAGCTTTAAAAGGGAAGAGCTTGCTGACTATATTGGTGAGTACATGAGTAAGTTCCCTAGTTCGAATGAGGTTGTTGCATCAATTTCTAAACTAAGGAACCCGGATAGCGTGGTGGTCATTGGGGGACAACAAGCAGGTATCTTAACCGGACCTCTATACAGTATACATAAAATCCTCTCTATTATTTTATTTGCTAAGAAGCAGGAAGCAGAACTGTCTGTTCCTGTTGTTCCGGTTTTCTGGATAGCAGGTGAGGACCACGACTATGATGAAGTGAATCATATTTTTGTAGAAAAAGACAATCAACTTGAAAAGTCGATGTACCCGGAGAAGGTTCTTGATAAACGAATGGTTACCAATATTGAGATCAAGAAGGATGTTTTAAAGAATTGGGTTACTGACATCATCTCCTCCTATGGGGAGACGGAACACACGAAATCCCTGCTTCAATTTGCCGATGCTGCTATTGAAAAGTCAGTAACGTTTGTCGACTTTTTTGCACAGATTACGATGAGCCTGTTTAAAGATTATGGTTTACTTATCGTTGATTCCGGTGATAAGGGATTAAGAAAGTTAGAAAAAGAATATTTTATTAATCAAATTAAAAGTACAAAAGAGATCACTGAAAAGGTAAAAAAGAAGCAGCAAGAACTCGAAGAGATAGGAATGACACAAACGATTGTGATAAATGATCTTTGTGCAAACCTCTTTTATTACGATGAAGTTTCTCATGAAAGAATTTTATTAGATTATATTCCAGAACAACAACAATTTGTAGGCGCTTCTGGTTCTGTCTCTTTTTCATACGATGAAATGTTAGAAATTGCTAGTGAGTTTCCTGAACGCTTAAGCAATAATGTCGTGACGAGACCACTTATGCAAGAGTGCTTGTTTCCGACATTAGCGTTTATTGCAGGACCAGGAGAGATTGCATACTGGGCTGAATTAAAGGAAGTTTTTGAGCATTTTGATATGAAAATGCCTCCGATTGTTCCGCGGCTAAACATTAGTTTGATTGAACGAAATGTGAGCTCCGACATGGAAGAACTAGGGTTAAAGTTAGAAGACGTTCTAACTGCTGGAACGGGAAAACAAAAGGAATTATTTCTAGATGCCAACCGTGACAGTAGTTTCCAGACATTGTTTGCTGAAACAAAAGACCAGTTAGTCAAAAACTACCTGGAAATTGAGAGAAAGACAGAGCAACATTATAAGGGCATGCTTCCGTTGTTGAAAAAAAATGAAAGCTTACTTTTAAAGCAAATCGATTTTATGGAAAATCGACTTGAACTTGCGTTGCTACAAAAGCATGAAGTGGTTATAGAAAAATATAATCGAATCGAACGTAAACTGAAGCCATCCGGTTCACCTCAAGAAAGAATCTGGAACCTCTTTTATTTTCTTAACCAGTACGGACTCTCGTTTATCGATGAATTATTAACACAACCGTATTTGTTTGATGGAAGTCACCAAGTGGTAAAATTATAAACTAGGAAAGACCTTGTCGTTATGATAAGGTCTTTTTTGTCGGTTTTTATAAATTTTTATATGATTTTAAAGCTTTTTATAAGAAAAAGGGGAATCATTCTCATTCTATTTTTGCAGGAAAATAACAGTGGGGGGAGAATTTATAAAAACATGTGGAGGAAAGTGGGGGATTGTGGTACATTTAGGGTAGAGAGTGGGGGTAGCGGGCATGTTTATGGGTGAATACCATCATAATGTTGATACGAAGGGACGTTTAATTGTGCCTGCAAAGTTCCGTGAACACTTAGGAGAAACCTTTGTGCTAACACGCGGCTTAGATCAATGTTTATTTGGTTATCCTCTTAGTGAATGGGATCATATTGAGGAAAAGCTCAAAGGGTTACCATTAACTAAAAAAGACGCTCGTGCATTTACCCGTTTTTTCTTCTCAGGTGCGACTGAATGTGAAGTGGATAAACAAGGAAGAATAAACATTGCTACTCCACTAATGCAATACGCAAAGCTTGAAAAAGAATGCGTCGTTCTCGGAGTCTCAAACCGAATTGAAATTTGGAGTAAGACATTATGGGAAGAATACTTTACAGAATCTGAGCAATCTTTTGCTGAAATTGCAGAGAATATGATTGGATTTGATATTTAAGGATTCTATTCATGGGCGTAATTCGAAAGGTGGACAACAATGTTTGAACATACTACCGTGCTTTTGCACGAAACTGTTGATGGACTCAATATTAAACCAGATGGTATATATGTGGATTGTACAATGGGTGGAGCGGGGCATAGTGCGCTTATTCTATCCAAGTTGTCAAAGGAAGGAAGATTATTTGCCTTTGACCAAGATGACGTTGCCATTGAAAATGCAAAGGGAAAATTATCTGCATATGAAGGGCAATTAACTATTGTAAAAAGTAATTTTCGATACCTGCAAGAGGAATTACACAAGCTTGGGATTGAAAAGGTTGATGGAGTTCTTTATGATTTAGGCGTTTCCTCCCCACAATTAGACACACCGGAACGAGGATTTAGTTATCACCATGATGCCCCTTTAGACATGAGAATGGATCAACAGGCAGACCTCTCCGCATATGACGTTATTAATTCCTGGAGTTTTGAAGAGCTAGTGAAAATATTTTTTAAATATGGAGAAGAGAAATTCTCTAAACAAATTGCTAGAAAAATTGAGGCGGCAAGAGAAATAAAGCCAATTTCAACAACAGGAGAGCTAGTGGACTTGATCAAAGAGGGAATACCGGCTCCAGCTCGAAGAAAAGGTGGACATCCAGCTAAACGAATTTTTCAAGCAATCCGAATTGCAGTAAATGACGAATTAGGTGTATTTGAAGATTCGTTAAATCAAGCGATTGATTTACTGAACCCTGGTGGAAGAATTAGTGTCATTACTTTCCACTCATTAGAGGACCGGATTTGTAAGGTGATATTTAAGAAGGCTAGTGAAACACCAGACCTTCCAAAAGGATTGCCTATTATCCCGGATGAGTTTAAACCAGAACTTAAGTTAATTACGAGAAAACCAATTGTGCCATCAGAAGAAGAATTAGAACATAACAATCGAGCACGTTCGGCAAAGTTACGTATTGCCGAAAAGCTGTAAACCTATCTAGGAGGGAATAGGATGAGTAACTTAGCAAGGAAGCTTCAGCAGGAACAGCAGCAACAAACCGTACAAGCACCTCAAAAGGTAAGAAAGACCAACTCATGGTTGTCTCCTGGAGAGAAAATTCTTGGTGTCACTTTTTGTGCCGCTCTATGCTTTGGTGCCGTACATATTATTTCAAATCAAGCGGCGATTTATGAATTAAATAAGGATATACAAAATACCTCTGTTAAATTAGAAGACCAACAGAAGATTAATAATGACTTAAGAATGCAAGTGGGAGAGTTAAGCACTCCAGATCGAATCCGCAGCATGGCAGAAAAGCTTGGATTAAAGCTTAATGACAATAATGTTAAGGTTGTGCAGGAGTAATGACAAAGAAACAGCCCAATATGAATGTGGGAGCAGCGATATTATTTATAATATTTAGCCTGCTCTTTTTTGTCTTAATTTTTCGGTATGTAACGATTTTGGCAACAGGAGAAGTGCACGGGCAGAATTTGTCTGCTTTAGCTCAGCAAAAATATGAGAAAGAGGCAACGATTGAGGCTACAAGAGGAACGATATATGACAACAATGGTGAAGTGATCGCAGAAGATACAGCTTCCTTCAAGTTAGTTGCGATTTTGGATGAAACATTAACCACTAGTCCTAAAAATCCAAGACATGTCGTTGACAAAGAAAAGACGGCCAGAGAGTTGTCAAAAGTGATTGATTTAGAAGAATCAGAGATTTATAGAATTCTTTCTAAAGAGGGTGCTAAGCAGGTAGAGTTCGGAACGAAGGGTAGAGATATTTCAATTCAAGTAAAAACAGAAATTGAAAATCTAAAACTTCCAGGAATTACATTTATACGTGGATCAAAGCGTTTTTATCCAAACGGCATTTTTTCCTCTCACGTAGTTGGCTATGTTGATGTGGATGAAGAAACGAATCAGACGGTTGGGCAGCTTGGAATCGAAAAATCAATGAACGAGGAATTAACCGGAATTAACGGGAAAGTAAATTACCCTGGTGACTTTTGGGGATATATCCTACCCGGCGGTGAGGAAAATGTAACAGCGGCTAAAGATGGATATGATATTTATTTAACACTAGATAAAAAGATTCAGACTCTTCTTGAGGATGCTATGAACAAAGTGGATGAACAGTATGATCCAGCTAAAATGGTCGCGGTAGTAGCTGATCCAAAGACCGGTGAAATTTTAGCGATGGCGCAAAGACCAACGTTCCATCCAACA
Source organism: Bacillus sp. Y1 (assembly GCF_003586445.1). Lineage (NCBI taxonomy): Bacteria > Bacillati > Bacillota > Bacilli > Caryophanales > Bacillaceae > Bacillus > Bacillus sp. Y1. The sequence continues at coordinate 1,549,072 of NZ_CP030028.1, forward strand.
ACTAGAGAAGGAATCTCTGACACCTGGCACAATGAGGTGATCGAAAACTCATTTGAACCAGGATCAACAATGAAAATCTTCACTCTTGCGGCAGCCGTTCAGGAAGGAGTTTTCAACCCAAATGAATGGTATCAGTCAGGTTCTTATAAGCCAACGGAGAATTCTCAAACGATACATGACCATAATCGTAGTGGTTGGGGGTCCATTACTTACCTAGAAGGTTTACAAAGATCCTCAAACGTAGCTTTCGCTAAGCTTGTAAAGGAAAAGATCGGGTATGATACGTTTCGAGAGTATTTAACGAAGTTTGGATTTGATCAGCCAACTGGGATTGACCTTCCCAATGAAACAAGCGGAAAGATAGTATACCAATACCCAATTGACAAAGTCACTACAGGGTATGGACAAGGTACCGCCATAACACCAATTCAGCAAATTCAAGCAGCCACCGCTATTGCAAACGGCGGTAAAATGGTGAAACCACATGTGATTGATAAGATTGTAGATCCAGGGTCAGGAAAGACGATTAAGCAAACAGAAACAGAAGTTGTCGGAACACCGATCTCAGAGGAAACCGCCAACCAGGTTCTTGAGTATCTAGAGACAGTGGTTAGTTCGCCGAAGGGAACAGGGTATAACCGATACAATATTGAAGGATATCAGGTTGCAGGGAAAACAGGTACTGCGAGTATGACCCAAAATGGTGTGTACTTAAATGGGAAGAATGACTATGTGTTTTCGTTTTTAGGGATGGCTCCTGCAGATGATCCGCGATTAATTATTTATGTGGCAGTACAGCAGCCGAAGGTAGACCATTATTCAGAAGGATCTATACCAGTTTCCATGATATTTAATCCAGTTATGAAAAATAGTCTTCAGTATTTAAATATTGAACCAGCTGAGCAAAAAGAGGTAGAGCCAATTACTGTTCCAGATTTTCTAAATAAAAACGTTGGAGAGACCGAAGAGCAAGTGAAAAGTTTTGGAGCTCATACCATTGTTATTGGGAATGGAACCAATGTCATTGCACAATCTCCACAAGCGGGAGAGAAAATACTCGCTGGAGAAAAGGTATTCATTGTAACAGACGGAGATTTAACGATGCCAGATGTTACAGGATGGTCCTTAAGAGATGTTGTTAAGATTGCTTCGCTTGCTAATTTACAACTAAGTACAACTGGCAGCGGCTATGTGACAAAACAAAATATAAGTGTAGGAAGTGTTGTAGAAGCGGGTGATCATTTAGTGATTCACCTGAAGGCACCGACAGAAGAAGAAACAAAGCTTGGTGATGATGCTTCTGAGGAAACTGAAACAGAAACAGAAGAAGGTTCAGAAGAACAAGCGGAAGAAGTGGAATCAGAATAATCTTAGAACGTACAAGTGATGCTTGTGCGTTCTATTTTTTTTTGTACAAGCATATAGTGGAACGAGCCATATATGTTGTTAGGAGGTTCTAACGAAGATGCGAGTGTCAAATGTTACAGTACGAAAAAGACTAACGATCTCACTTTTAGTAGGGTTTCTCATTTTCTTTATTATTGATGTAAGGCTAGGGTATGTACAATTTGCCTTAGGAAATATTTTAACCGATGGAGCGAAAGATCTTTGGAGTCGGAATATTCCTTTTGAACCCGAGCGTGGTGAAATTGTCGATCGTAACGGTGTTGCACTCGCTACAAATAAAAGTGCACCGACCGTTTATGTAGTGCCAAGACAGGTGAAGGATCCTGCTAAAACAGCAGAGCAGCTAGCTGCCGTTTTAAACTTTTCAAAAGAGAAAGCGTACCAATATGTAACAAAGTCAGCGTCGATCGTGAGAATTAATGAGGGGCGAAAAATTACCCATGAAAAGGCGAATGAAGTTCGTGATTTGAACTTAGAAGGTGTATATATCGGAGAAGATTCGAAACGCCACTATCCGTTTGGGAACTATTTATCTCATGTTCTCGGTTTTACAGGGAGTGATAATCAGGGATTAACAGGTCTTGAAGCGTATTATGACAAAGAACTCATGGGAGAAGAAGGTTCTGTAAAATTCTATGCAAATGCCAAAGGACAAAGAATGAATGATATGGCAGATGACTATGAGGCTCCTGTTGATGGATTAGATTTAAAACTAACCATTGATTCAAAGGTACAAACGATAGTAGAAAGAGAGTTGGATAATGCGCAGGCGCAATATAATCCTGATGGTATGATAGCCATAGCTATGGACCCGAATACCGGAGAGATTTTGGCAATGTCAAGCCGGCCGGGGTTTGATCCAGCTGAGTTCCAAGAGGTGAATCCTGAAGTGTATAACCGAAATCTCCCTGTTTGGAGTACGTATGAGCCAGGGTCTACCTTTAAGGTTATTACACTAGCAGCTGCACTTGAAGAGGGGAAAGTAGATTTAGAGAATGATCACTTTCATGACTCTGGATCGGTCAAAGTTGGTGGAGCGACGCTAAGATGCTGGAAACGAGGGGGACATGGGTCGCAAACCTATTTGGAGGTTGTGCAAAATTCCTGTAACCCAGGTTTTGTTCAATTAGGTGAAAGTCTCGGGAAAGATACATTATTTAAGTATATAAAGGATTTTGGATTTGGACAGAAAACAGGAATTGACCTACAAGGAGAAGGAAAAGGAATCTTATTTAATCTAGATCGAGTCGGACCAGTTGAATTAGCTACGACTGCATTTGGTCAAGGGGTATCAGTTACACCCATTCAACAGGTTGCTGCGATATCGGCAGCAATTAACGGTGGTACGTTATACACCCCTTATATTGCGAAGGAATTAGTTGATCCGCGAACTGGTGAAGTCGTAATGAAAAAGTCACCAGTAGCAAAACGAAAGGTAATTTCAGAAGAAACCTCAGAGAAAATTCGATACGCTCTTGAAAGTGTCGTGGCACAAGGATCAGGTGGAAGAGCCTTTGTTGAAGGCTATCGTGTTGGTGGTAAAACAGGAACAGCGCAAAAGGTAAAGGACGGAAGGTATATGGAAAATAATCATATCGTTTCTTTTATTGGATTTGCACCAGCGGACGACCCGCAACTCGTTGTGTATGTGGCTGTTGACAATCCTAAGGGAACTACACAGTTTGGGGGAGTGGTTTCCGCACCAATCGTAGGTAGCATTATGGGTGATAGTTTGAGAGCTTTAGGAGTAGAACCAAGAAAGGGTCAGCTAGAAAAAGAGTACAAGTGGCCAGATGTACCAATGATTGAGGTTCCTGATGTAGTTGGGATGACCAAAACAGAACTTGGCGATTTATTTGTTAATCTGAAAATTGAAACATCTGGAGAAGGTAATGTAGTTGTAAAGCAAACACCGGAAGCAGGGGTAAAGTTAAAAGAAGGATCAACCATTCGATTGTATTTTGATAATGTGGAACAGAAAGAAGACGAGAAAGAGAAAGAGAAAGAAGAATAGACTGATTCAGTGTGTAGACGGCGAAGTTTTTTCGCCGTCTTTTCAAAATGCTACATTATAGAATAGCGAAAAAGGGTAACTTCATGTAAAATAAATAGGCGCATGCTTTTTTTTGGAAGTAGGTTAAATTATGAGAGGATTTGAGGAAATGAAACTACATACACTGGTCAATCACCTTCAACCGCTTGTTCCTTTCGAGGGTGAAAATCCAGACATATTACACATACATAATGACAATCGTAAAGTAACAGAAGGTAGTTTATTTATTTGTATAAAAGGCTTTACTGTCGATGGTCATGATTTTGCAGAGAATGCGGTGAAGTCTGGTGCGGTAGCCGTTATAGCAGAAAGACCGTTACAAGTGCACGTACCTGTTGTAATTGTAAAAGATACAAAACGTGCAATGGCAGTTATAGCAGATGCTTTTTATGGACAGCCAAGTCAGAAAATGAAAGTTGTTGGAATCACCGGGACAAACGGAAAAACAACAACGAGTCATATTATTGACCATATTCTAAAAGAGGCAGAAAAGAAAACTGGGCTAATCGGGACCATGTATACGAAAATTGGTGAAGATGTTCTTGAAACAAAAAATACTACTCCTGAGAGCTTAACTTTACAGAACATCTTTCATCAAATGATTGAAAAGCAAGTTGATTGTGCGGTTATGGAGGTTTCCTCTCATGCGCTAGTGGAAGGGAGAGTTCATGGTACGGACTTCGATGTTGCTGTGTTTACAAATTTATCACAGGATCATTTAGATTTTCATGGTTCGATGGAGGAGTATAAGAGAGCAAAAGGTTTATTGTTTGCCCAGCTAGGGAATAAATTTACTCTTAATCAACCGAAATATGCTGTACTAAATGTCGATGATGAGGCTAGTGAGCAGTACGCACATTCCACTTCGGCACATATCCTAACATATGGCATTCAGCATGATGCAGATATTAAAGCAACTAATATTTCCATGTCAGCAAAAGGCACCACATTCTTATTAGTTACTCCAATCGGTTCCTCTAAGGTGACGATCAAACTTGTTGGGAAATTTAATGTATATAATGTACTCGCGGCTATAGGTGCAGCAATGGCACTAGGAATTCCATTATCTGTTATAACAGACGCTTTAAGCATCATGGAAGGTGTAGCAGGACGATTTGAACTTGTCGATGCAGGACAAAACTTTACTGTTATAGTAGATTACTCCCATACACCAGATAGTTTACAGAACGCACTTGAGACCATTAAAGAATTTGCTGTAGGGAAGACTCATGTGGTCGTTGGCTGCGGCGGGGACCGCGACCGTACAAAGAGACCATTGATGGCAAGAATCGCTTGTGATTATGCTGATGATGCCATTTTTACTTCTGATAATCCGAGAAGTGAGGACCCGTTTGCGATTCTAAATGAGATGGAAACAGGGGTTTCGGGAAGAAAATATAAAGTCATTGAAAATCGAAAGCAGGCGATTTACGAGGCGATTAATCAAGCCGAAAAAAATGATATTATCCTCATTGCTGGAAAAGGTCATGAAACATATCAGCAAATTGGCAAGGATATCCACCATTTTGACGACAGACTCGTTGCAAAGGATGCTATTTTAGAAAAAAATAAAGCGTAAAGCAAGAAAGGCTAGAATTTACATGACATTATACAAATTTTCACATGAAAAACTTCTGAATACAAAGGAACAAACATATGATATTGCTGTACTACATAAACAGCTTATTCATACTAGTGTTTCCGTGATGGAAAAAGTGGGGGGAAAGTGATGGAGCAAGTTATATTATTCACCATATTAGTGGGATTTCTCATTTCGGTCATCCTATCCCCAATTTTGATTCCGTTTTTAAGAAGGTTGAAATTCGGACAAAGCATTAGAGAAGAAGGACCTAAATCGCATCAAAAGAAATCAGGTACTCCGACGATGGGCGGAACGATGATCTTATTATCTATCGTTGTTACGACTATTGTTATGACATCGAAGTATTCGGAGCTTTCCGTACAAACATATTTACTACTTTTTGTAACAATAGGGTTTGGTCTTTTAGGATTTTTAGATGACTTTATTAAAGTGGTCATGAAGAGGAATTTAGGATTAACTTCTAAGCAAAAGCTATTTGGACAAATCGTTATTTCGTTTATTTTTTATTTTATTTTAAGACAAAATGAATTCTCAACAACAGTCTCCATTCCACTAACAGACATTAGTTTTGACCTTGGTTGGCTGTATGTATTTTTTATCATTTTCTGGCTAGTCGGGTTTTCAAATGCGGTAAATTTAACAGACGGTTTAGATGGGCTAGTTTCGGGGACAGCAGCTATTGCTTTTGGAGCTTTTGCTGTACTGTCTTGGAACCAGGGGGCATATGATGTAGCCATTTTCTCTTTAGCAGTTGTTGGTGCTGTACTAGGATTTCTTGTCTTTAATGCCCATCCCGCTAAAGTGTTTATGGGAGATACGGGATCTCTTGCTTTAGGGGGAGCGATAGCTACTATTGCCATTTTAACTAAGCTAGAAATTCTGCTAATCATTATTGGAGGAATATTTGTAGTTGAAACATTGTCCGTGATTCTACAGGTGATTTCTTTTAAAACGACTGGTAAAAGGATATTCCGTATGAGTCCTTTGCATCATCATTATGAGTTAATTGGTTGGTCCGAATGGAGAGTAGTTGTCACGTTCTGGACAGTTGGGTTAATATGTGCAGTATTAGGAATCTATATCGAGGTGTGGTTGTAATTGAGAGATATTAAAGATTATGTTCATAAAAAAGTACTTGTACTTGGTTTAGCGAAGAGTGGGGTCGGTGCAGCAAATTTGTTGCACCGTTTAGGTGCGTTTGTCACTGTGAATGATAATAAGCCATTATCTGAGAATCCTGAAGCTCAGGGGTTGCTTGAACAAGGGATCACAGTTATTTGTGGAAGTCATCCAGTCGAGCTTTTAGATGAAGGCTTTGAGCTTATCGTAAAGAACCCAGGTATTCCTTATCATAATGAAATGATCCAGGCGGCCATTGAAAAAGGAATTCCAATTATTACTGAAGTTGAGCTGGCGTATCAAATTTCTGAAGCTCCTTTTATTGCCATTACAGGTACGAATGGAAAAACAACAACTACCACTCTTATTTTTGAAATGTTAAAGGCAGGAAATAAGTCACCTTTAATTGCAGGGAACATTGGAACGGTTGCGTCAGAAGTGGCACAGGAAGCAACATCTGAAAATACGATTGTTATTGAACTATCATCGTTTCAGCTAATGGGAATTACAACATTTAAGCCGAGGATTGCTGTACTCACTAATCTGTATGATGCTCATTTAGACTATCATGGTACCAGAGGAGAGTATTGGAGTGCGAAAGCAAATATAACGAAGTACCAAACAGATGAAGATTACTTTATCGTTAATGGAGATCAAGAGAGCACATTCGAAATAGGCCAAAGAAGCAACGCGGTCTGTGTTCCTTTTTCTACAAAACAATTTCAACCAAATGGTGCCTATGTATTAGATGGTTATCTGTACTTTAAAGAAGAAAAGATTATTGAGATCGCTGATATTGTTTTACCCGGTGAGCATAACCTTGAAAATATCCTTTCAGCAGTAGCAGCTGCAAAGCTTACAAATGTTTCAAACGAAGCAATCATCGAGGTACTGACCACCTTTACTGGTGTTAAGCATCGTCTTCAATATATTGGAGAAATCGAAGGGCGTAAGTTTTATAATGATTCAAAAGCAACGAATATATTAGCGACAGAAAAAGCTTTAACTGCATTTAAAACACCTATTGTGTTACTTGCCGGAGGATTGGATCGTGGAAACGGGTTTGACGAGTTAATTCCATTCTTACACAATGTGAAAACCGTTGTCACGTTTGGACAAACGGCTCCTAAAATTGAGGAGGCAGCACAGAAGGCAGGAATAAAAACAATTGTCCGTGTCGATAATGTGGAAAAAGCCGTACCTGTTGCCTTTACACACTCAAGTTCAGGAGATGTGATCCTCTTATCACCTGCATGTGCTAGCTGGGATCAATACAAAACTTTTGAGGTTAGAGGAGACATTTTTATCAATGCGGTGCATAAGCTTAAGTAAGGGCTTGTCTTATGGAGACTATTGAACGTAATGGTATCTAATTAAGGTGTAATCCTCACTGTAAGCCCTAAAACTTGCATTCGAGGTGTGTTCTTTTGCCGACTAAAAAAGCTACTCCAGATCTGATATTATTGATTGTAACATTTACCCTTTTAGCGACCGGATTAATTATGGTTTATAGTGCGAGTGCCATTTGGGCTGACTATAAATTTGACGATTCCTTTTATTTTGCCAAACGACAAATGTTGTTTGCTGGGGTCGGAATTGTGGCCATGTTCTTCATTATGAATGTCGATTATTGGACGTGGCGAACTTTCGCAAAAATGATCATAATCATCTGTTTTGTCCTTCTTGTTCTTGTACTCATCCCAGGGATAGGAAATGTAAGAAACGGTTCCCGAAGCTGGATTGGGGTTGGTGCTTTTTCTATTCAGCCTTCAGAGTTTATGAAGCTCGCGATGATTGCGTTTTTAGCTAAGTTTCTTTCGGAAAATCAAAAAAAGATTACTTCTTTCAGAAAAGGTCTTATGCCATCTCTTGGCTTAGTATTTCTTGCATTCGGGATGATTATGCTACAACCAGACCTAGGAACTGGAACGGTGATGGTTGGAACGTCGGTTGTCATGATTTTTATCGCTGGTGCCAGAATTGGCCATTTTGTGGGCTTAGGATTGCTAGGGGTTATTGGGTTTGTTGGCCTAGTTATATCAGCCCCATACCGAATAAAGAGGATTACCTCCTTTTTAGATCCATGGGAGGACCCACTCGGCAGTGGTTTTCAAATCATTCAGTCTCTTTATGCGATTGGTCCAGGTGGATTATTCGGTTTAGGATTAGGACAAAGTAGACAAAAGTTCTTCTATCTACCTGAACCACAAACCGATTTTATCTTTGCCATCTTGGCTGAGGAATTGGGTTTCATTGGAGGGTCCTTTGTTTTACTTCTATTCGCTTTATTATTATGGCGTGGAATTCGAATTGCTTTAGGTGCTCCAGATTTATTTGGTAGTTTTTTGGCAGTTGGAATTGTTGCAATGGTCGCTATTCAAGTAATGATTAATGTGGGTGTGGTTACAGGACTGATGCCGGTTACTGGAATTACTCTTCCGTTTCTGAGCTATGGAGGTTCTTCCTTAACACTCATGCTTATGGCCATTGGGGTGCTACTAAACGTTAGTAAACACTCGAAATTATGAGATAGATAAGCTTAAGAACCCTGTTATTCATGCAGGGTTCTCTTCTGTTTATTATTACATTTAGATGACAATCGTTCGTTGTTTTTCGATTTGTCGTTTGAAATATAGTAAAATGGGGTAAAACGTGAGGGTGATTTTTTTCAGATTACATCATGACTATCATCGAGAATAGTTGATTTTTCAACGTTAAGGAGAGTGGAAAGAATTGCGTATAGTTGTAAGTGGTGGTGGAACCGGTGGTCATATTTATCCGGCTCTGGCACTTATTAGAGAGATACAAAAGGAACATAAAAATGCTGAGTTTTTATATATCGGTACTGAAAAAGGATTAGAAAACACCATTGTTAGAAGAGAAAATATTCCTTTTCAATCAATACATATTACTGGGTTTAAACGTAAACTTTCAATAGATAATGTGAAAACGGTGATTAGATTCTTAAAGGGTGTTCAAAAAAGTAAGCAATATTTAAAAGAATTTAAAGCAGATGTTGTCATAGGCACGGGCGGGTACGTATGTGGTCCTGTTGTTTATGCTGCTTCTAAGCTCGGAATTCCAACAATCATACATGAACAAAACAGTGTACCAGGATTAACGAATAAGTTTTTAAGTCGGTATGTTGATAAGGTTGCTATTTGTTTTGAGGAAGCCAAAAGCTATTTTCCTCAAGAAAAGGTTGAGCTTACAGGAAATCCAAGAGCATCTGAAGTATTAAATAAGGATGGAATTAAAGGGAAGCTGTCTGTTGGATTAAAAACGAATATCCCATCAGTGCTAGTAGTAGGTGGAAGTCGTGGGGCACGGCCAATAAATGAAGCGATTTTAAAATCATTATCAGTGCTTAGTGAAAAACCTTATCAAGTATTATATGTAACTGGAGAGGTTCACTACGATGAAGTACTCAAAGAAGTGGAACTAGTTGGAAATCCTGATAATGTCATTGTAAAGCCTTTTATTCATAATATGCCAGAAGTTCTTGCAGGAATGGATTTAATTGTTGCTCGAGCAGGTGCAACGACGTTAGCTGAATTGACATCCTTAGGAGTACCAAGCATACTAGTTCCTAGCCCTTATGTAACAAATAATCATCAGGAAAAAAATGCTCGCGCCTTAAGTGATCATGGTGCTGCTATATTAATGCTTGAAAAAGACTTAACGGCTACTAAATTAATAGAGCAAATGGATTCTCTATTACTTCATAAAGAAAGCTTAAAAGAAATGAAGCAAGCAGCCTATAAATTAGGGATTCGTGATGCGGCCCAGAGACTGTATCGATTAATGGAGACGTTATTAAAAGAAAGAAACAGTCGATAATAATGATTCCTTCGTTTGTAGCCTAGGTTTGAAACGATGCATAAGATAAAATAACTCCGACTGAAAGGGGAGGTAGGAATGATTGGATTAGCTGAAGAATTAAAGCAGTCTAAGATTGGAACGGTTAAAGAAAATGAGCCAATGGCGAATCATACAACGATTAAGATTGGTGGACCTGCAGAACTTTTTGTAGAGCCCTCATCAGTAGAAAACTTAGAAACGACCATGAATTTGATCCGAAAGTATAAAGTACAGTGGATTGCTATTGGAAGAGGGTCAAATTTACTCGTGTCTGATCGAGGAATTTCCGGTGTGGTAATTAAGCTTGGTTCAGGATTAGATAAGGTTGAAATAAATGGTACAACACTTACGGTTGGTGGTGGACACTCACTTGTGAGCTTGGCAACCTCCATCAGTAGAAAAGGGTTATCAGGATTAGAGTTTGCTAGCGGGATCCCTGGGTCTGTCGGTGGGGCAGTGTTCATGAACGCGGGGGCACACGGATCTGATATTTCTAAGATACTTGACAAAGCTCTCGTACTATTTGAGGACGGCACATTAGAATGGGTTTCGAACGAGGAAATGGAGTTTTCCTATCGAACTTCTGTGCTGCAAAAAAATCGACCAGGAGTTGTTGTTGAAGCAGTTTTTTCTTTGAAAGAAGGAAACAAGGATTCTATTTTTAGTGAAATGCAAAAGAACAAAGACTACCGAAAAGAGACCCAACCTTGGAATTTCCCATGTGCGGGTAGCATTTTCAGAAATCCACTGCCGAATTATGCAGGTAAGTTGATTGAGGTTGCGGGCCTAAAGGGTTACCAAATCGGTGGGGCTAAAATATCAGAAATGCATGGGAATTTTATCGTAAATACAGGAAATGCAAAGGCAGACGATGTTTTACAGTTAATTCAGCATGTCAAGGATACGATATATGACTTGTATGAAATAAAAATGGAAACAGAAGTTGAAATAATAGGAATAAAATAGGATTAATGTCCCCCTTACAAAGTAGTGGTATATGATATAATAAATACTTGGGAAATTACTTATTACCTAAAAAATAACGGCATGATTTCTCGTGCCGTTGTTTTCACTTATAAAAAATAATTGGATTATCTTTTTTTTACACAAAATATATTTGCATGGTGAGGTGATTGGATTGGATCAGGGGAAAATAGTCTCAATTGAAGAACGGATTCCCAAGTTGAAACAACAAAGACGAAAAAAGGCTAATAGAAGACTGGTCACTTTATTAAGTTTATTCTTCTTGTTAATCGTTTGCGTCGTTTATTTCCAATCACCGTTAAGTCATATTAAAAAAATAAGTGTTACAGGTAATGACTTATACAAGGCTGAACATCTAGTGAAAAACAGTGGCTTGTCCACTGGTATGAATATTTGGAAGCTTGATAAAAAACAAGTGGAAAAGGAAATAGAGAAGCTTCCGGAAATAAAATCAGCAACTGTAAAATGGTCATTCCCTAATAATGTATTAATTGCTGTAAAGGAATATGATCGGATTGCAGTTATTGCAAAAGAAAATTCGTTTATTCCCGTTTTAGAGAATGGTGAAATATTACAGGATGAAGGAAGTACAAGCTCACCTTCTAATGCTCCAATATTAATTGGTTTTACAGAAGGAGAGATACTTGAAGAGATGGTTAGTAGTCTTAAAGAGCTCCCGTTTGAAATTCTTTACTCCATTTCTGAAGTGAACTATACACCAAAAGAAACGGATCGTTTCCATATTTCTTTATACATGAATGATGGAAATGAAGTTAGTGCATCTTTAAGGAGCTTTTCAAAAAAAATGATACACTACCCTTCCATCGTGAGTCAGTTAGATCCGTCACAAAAGGGAGTTATTGATTTAGAGGTTGGTTCGTATTTTAAAACATACGAATCAGGAGGAGTTGAAACAAGTGAAGAAGAGGGTGAAGGGTAAACATGTTATCCTCTCGTTAGTTTTCCTTGTATTAGGATATATGGTGTCTTTTTCTTACCACTTAACTAAACAGGAAAAGGCACAAAATACGATATCGGACAAGCAGTGGAATCGTGATTTAGAACTGCGCAATCAGTTGATTGCTCAGGAAGAAAGAAACCGAGAGCTTCAAAATGAGTTAAAGGAAAAGCAAGATAAAATTGTAGAGATTGAAGAAGAATTAGCGAAGGAAGAACAAGTTTTCTTCAATCTTGCGGAAGACGCAGAGAAATATCGTATGTTTGTAGGTAAAGTGAAGGTAAAAGGGAAGGGAGTAGAAGTGTCCCTTGCTGATGGTGACTACAATCCGAATGAAGAAAACATTAATAACTATATTGTTCATGAGCATCATGTCTTTAAAGTGATCAATGAGTTATATATATCGGGTGCTGCGGCAATTGCGATTAATGGGCAAAGGCTCACACATAATTCCTATATTCTTTGTAATGGTCCAGTGATTGAAGTGGATGGATATCAGCATCCTGCTCCATTCGTAATTACGGCTATTGGTGATCCTGATGTGATGACCTCTGCTTTGAATATAACAGGTGGAATTAAAGATATGCTTGTAAATGACAATATTGAAGTAACGATCGAGAAAAAAGAAGAAGTTATTTTGGATCCACTATTAGGTACTTAACTCGTTTGCAAGTTTTGTCCACAAATATTTTAGAAAGCTAGGTGATTATTGCGTGGACAGAAAGAAAATAAATAGCTTGGTAATCATCGGGGTGATTGTAGGCTTTATGCTTGCTATCCAATTTCAAACTGTCTCTAAGCCAGAGGTAAGAGACACAAGGGATACATGGCAGCTTCGTGAAGACTTAGTGAAGGAAAAGGAGCTTCAATCCCGACTGATTAAAGAAATTCGTTCCAATGAAGAAAAATTGAACGAATACGAAACGGAAAGGGAGCAGGGCAAGGGAAACACATTAAGGAATACTCTAGAGGAATTAAAGCAAGAAGCAGGACTAACTGAGTTGTCTGGACCAGGTTTGACGATTTACATAGAACAACTGAATGAAGAATTGATCCTAGGGACTTCAGGTGCTACGCTTTCAGCGGACCTATTAGAACGACTTCTTAATGAAATAAATATGTATGGCGCAAAACATGTTTCAGTCGCAGGTCAAAGGGTGATCAATACAACTGTTATCCGTGATATCAATGGCGAAACGAAAATAAACGGACGTTCCTTAACGAAATTTCCTATCGAAATCATTGTTTTGACGGAGGATTTTACCGTTGCGGAAAAGCTGTACAATCAAATGCAGGTTTCCAAATCAGCAGAAGAATTCTTTATTGATAATCTAACAGTTACTGTAAAGAAGCCTGAGCTTTCCATTACTGTCCCAGCCTTTGAAGATTCCATTCGAATTAGAGGTATGGAGCAAGTAAAATCTGACAAAGGAGATAGTTAATCATGTGGCTTCCCCTTTTAGGATTAATAATTGGAGTCGTCCTAGGTTTATTAACCGATATATCTGTTCCTGAGGAATATTCTAATTATCTATCCATTGCCGTACTAGCTGCCCTTGATACTTTATTCGGGGGAATCAGGGCGCATTTGCAAAATATATATGACGAAAAGGTTTTTGTTTCCGGTTTTTTCTTTAATATTATTCTTGCTGCAAGTTTAGCTTTTCTAGGTGTTCATCTTGGTGTAGACTTGTATTTAGCAGCAGTTTTTGCCTTTGGAGTAAGGCTATTTCAAAATATCGCCGTTATTCGAAGAATTTTGCTAACAAAATGGTCTACAAGTAAAGAAAAATAGAAAAAATTTGTATATTTTAAAAGGGAATACATTAATTTTGCCGAATAATTTTATAGATACAATATTATACGGTCTGAAAAACGGGAATTGTTGTTCAATTTTTTGAATTGTTAAAGGAGGTGCCAAAGAATGAACAGCAATGAAATATATGTAAGTCTTGACATCGGTACATCCAGTGTAAAAGTGATCATTGGGGAAATGGTCAATGACTCTTTAAATATTATTGGTGTTGGCAATGTTAAATCCGAAGGACTAAGAAAAGGATCCATTGTTGATATAGATGAAACCGTTCATTCTATTAGAAAGGCAATAGAACAAGCTGAGAGAATGATAGGCATGGAAATTAATAAGGTAATTGTTGGTGTAACTGGGAACCATGTGATGTTACAGCCCTGTCATGGTGTAGTAGCTGTTTCAAGTGAAAATCGTGAAATTACCAATGATGATGTAGCTCGAGTAATTGATGCAGCGCAAGTAATATCTATTCCTCCTGAGCGTGAGATTATTGATGTCATTCCTAAGCAATTTATTGTTGATGGACTAGATGAAATTAATGACCCACGGGGAATGATAGGTGTAAGGCTTGAAATGGAAGGAACGATAATTACAGGTTCTAAGACGATTTTACATAATACTCTTCGATGCGTAGAACGTTCTGGATTAGAAATCCTTGATATCACTTTACAACCACTAGCTTCTGGTGCCTTTGCACTCTCAAAGGATGAAAAAAACTTAGGTGTGGCACTCGTTGATATAGGTGGAGGGTCAACAACCATTAGTGTATTTGAACAAGGATTTTTGCGAGCAACAAGTGTACTTCCAGTTGGTGGAGACCATATAACAAAAGATATCTCGATTGGTCTTCGCACATCTACTGAAGATGCTGAGAAAATAAAAACTAAACACGGACATGCATTTTATGACCATGCTTCCGAGGAAGAAGTGTTTAGTGTACCGATTATCGGAAGCGATCAGCATCAACAATTTAACCAGCTAGAAGTTTCTGATATTATTGAAGCAAGAATGGAAGAAATTTTTGACCTTATTCAAAATGAAATTAGACGTTTGGGCATTCGTGATTTACCTGGTGGTTATGTGTTGTCAGGTGGAGTTGCAAACACCCAAGGAATTCTTGAATTAGCTCAAGTGGTTTTCCAAAACCGAGTACGCATCGCCATTCCGGATTATATTGGAGTGCGTGAGCCGCAATACACGACTGCTGTCGGTTTAATAAAATTCGCTTATAAAAATGCTAAAATACAAGGTCGGTCTATTGGTAACAGTACAGCTGCCTCTGAAACAAAGGAAAAAAGAGTTCAAAAGCAGCCACAACCAAAAACAAAACCGGACAAGCAGCCGGAAGAAAAAATGACATCACGAGTGAAAAAATTCCTTGGTTACTTTTTTGAATAGTGTTTTCAATTGACCGCTACCGGGAATATCGACGAATTAGGAGGATACGTCATGTTGGAATTTGATACAAATTTAGATTCATTGGCAACTATAAAAGTAATCGGCGTTGGTGGAGGCGGAAATAATGCTGTTAATCGGATGATTGAGCATGGCGTCCAGGGTGTCGAGTTTATTGCTGTAAATACAGATGCTCAGGCATTAAATTTATCCAAGGCAGAAACTAGAATGCAAATTGGGGGAAAGCTTACTCGTGGACTTGGAGCAGGAGCAAACCCTGAAGTAGGAAAAAAAGCAGCTGAAGAAAGTAGAGAACAAATTGAAGAAGTGTTAGCTGGAGCGGATATGGTTTTCGTTACAGCTGGTATGGGTGGCGGAACTGGAACAGGGGCTGCACCAGTTATTGCTCAAATCGCTCGCGAATTAGGGGCATTAACAGTAGGTGTTGTAACAAGACCATTTACGTTTGAAGGTAGAAAGCGTTCGACTCAAGCTCAAGGCGGAATCTCGTCTATGAAGGAAGCGGTTGATACACTTATTGTGATTCCAAACGATCGTCTTCTTGAAATTGTGGATAAGAGTACGCCAATGCTTGAAGCATTCCGTGAGGCTGACAACGTTCTTCGCCAAGGGGTTCAAGGTATTTCTGACCTTATTGCAACACCAGGTCTTATCAACTTAGACTTTGCAGACGTAAAGACAATTATGTCTAACAAAGGCTCAGCTCTTATGGGGATTGGTGTAGCTGCAGGAGAAAATCGTGCAACAGAAGCAGCGAAAAAAGCCATTTCATCTCCGCTACTAGAAAAGTCCATTGATGGAGCTCAAGGTGTGTTGATGAACATTACTGGTGGGTCAAATTTAAGTCTATATGAAGTACAAGAAGCAGCAGACATCGTTGCTTCAGCATCAGACCAAGAAGTCAACATGATCTTTGGTTCAGTAATCAATGATAACTTAAAGGATGAGATTGTTGTAACCGTAATTGCGACTGGATTCAACGAAGACATTTCTCAACCGAAACCAATAAATCGTCCATCATTTGGGCAACAAAAACAATCAGTAGCACCTACAAAGCCACAAAGAGAAATCATTCGTGAAGAGGAGTACAATGAACCTGTACGTCCAACTACTTCACACAGCGGTGACGATACGTTAGATATACCTACTTTCTTACGTAATCGTAATAGAAGACGATAGTAAACCCTATCAATACAAAAAGCAGAATTCGACCAGAATTCTGCTTTTTATTTTGTTTTAAGTGGGAAATCTATTTTCCTAACCTCATATGAGAAATTTTGACAAAAAACGGAGGTATTTGTGAAAATCTCTTCTTTTTTGTGTACATAAAGTGACACACTTCCAACATCTATGTACGTTATACTTTTTCATAACAGAATAATAGATTGAAAAAGGAGAAACGAGCAAGGAGGAAAATCTTTGACACTATATTTAGATGTGATTTGGCTGCTAAATCTCCTTTTCGATACGTTACTTCTTTATTTAACTGCCATAATAGTAAAAAGAGAGTATAAGATTTGGAGACTGTTTTGTGGAGGACTCGTAGGATCCTTCATTATTATATTGGCTTTTACTCCTTTTCAGAATTATTCTGGTCATCCTATTGTGAAATTAGCATTTTCTTTAGTGATGGTTCTTGTTACCTTTGGATACAAAAGAATACGTACCTTCATCCGTACGACGATGACCTTCTATTTCGTTACCTTTTTGGTAGGTGGAGCACTTATTGGGGTTCATTATTTCATTCAGTTTGATAATCAATTGACCTCCTCTGTGTTAATAGGAAGTGTAAAGGGATTTGGTGATCCGATTAGCTGGTTTTTTGTTCTCATAGGCTTTCCGATTGCATGGCATTTCTCCCGATCAAATATTGAACAATTTGAAATGACGAAAATACAATTTGATCAATTGGTTTCTATTCACATCCAGATTGGAGAAAGTCATTTGACATGTAAAGGGCTTATAGACAGTGGGAATCAACTTTACGATCCTCTCACCAAAATGCCTGTCATGTTTGTTTCTGTCCATAACCAAATAGACACGATCCCTGAATCCATTAGAAGACTCTCAAGTGAAAAGGATGAAATCATTTATGGATCTGCCTCTCTTCCAACTGAATGGGAAAATAAGCTCCGGATAATCCCATATAAAGTAGTTGGACAAGAGCATCAGCTTATCATTGCTATTAAGCCTGACCAACTTCAAATTGAGATGGAAGAAAAAATAATTCAAGTGGACAAAGGATTAGTTTCCTTTACAACCCAGCAACTTTCCTCTGACGATACGTTTCAATGTATTGTTCATCCAAAGATGGTAACCGGTGTCGCAAAGGTGAAATCAGATGTAAAGGTAAGCTAATAATACTATACTCAGAAAAACATAAATTAGAAGGAGGACAACTCATGAAAAGTATAAAACTTCGACTTTCTTATTACTGGTATAAATTATTAATCAAGCTAGGACTAAAGACAGATGAGGTCTTCTATATAGGTGGAAGTGAGGCATTGCCTCCTCCGTTATCAAAAGAAGAAGAGGAAGTGTTGCTTCAAAAGCTTCCGAGCGGAGATAAAGCAGCGAGGTCCATCCTCATTGAGAGAAATTTACGCCTTGTCGTTTATATAGCTAGAAAGTTTGAAAATACAGGAATCAATATTGAGGATTTAATTAGTATCGGAACCATAGGATTAATTAAGGCAGTTAACACATTTAATCCTGAAAAGAAAATTAAGCTTGCTACATATGCATCAAGATGTATCGAAAATGAAATACTCATGTACTTACGGAGAAATAATAAAATTCGTTCAGAAGTTTCCTTTGATGAGCCCCTGAATATTGATTGGGACGGTAACGAACTGTTATTGTCCGATGTATTAGGAACAGAAGAAGATATTATTACAAAAGACCTGGAAGCCAATGTTGATAAAAAGCTTTTATTAAAAGCATTGCATCAGCTGAATGACCGTGAAAAACAAATCATGGAGCTCAGATTCGGATTAGGTACAGGGGAAGAAAAAACCCAAAAAGACGTCGCTGACATGCTTGGTATATCACAATCATATATTTCAAGGCTCGAAAAAAGAATTATTAAAAGATTGAAGAAAGAGTTTAATAAAATGGTTTAGATCAATTCTTCGTAGAAAGAAAAAATTTTTACGATAAAATTATATGTGTAATACCTTGTCCTACAGACATTTATAGGAAATTCTAAGTATGCATGTCCATTTTGGATGTGCATATTTTTCCTTCTCGGGGAGATACTGTTTTTTGTACAGCAGCTCCTGTGAGGAGGGAAAAGAATTGACTCGTAATAAAGTTGAAATTTGCGGTGTTGATACATCTAAGTTACCAGTTTTGAAAAATGAAGAAATGCGTTTGCTATTTAAAGAAATGCAAGCAGGGGATATAACAGCCCGAGAAAAGCTCGTGAATGGTAACTTACGCCTTGTGTTAAGTGTCATTCAGCGATTTAACAATCGTGGTGAGTTTGTTGATGACCTATTTCAAGTAGGGTGTATCGGGTTGATGAAATCAATTGATAATTTTGACCTAGGTCAAAACGTAAAATTCTCTACTTATGCTGTTCCAATGATAATCGGAGAAATCCGACGTTACTTAAGAGATAACAACCCAATTCGTGTATCTCGTTCTTTAAGGGATATTGCTTACAAGGCGTTACAGGTTCGAGAAAAACTAATGAGTGAGACGTCAAAGGAGCCAACTGCTGAAGAAATAGCAAAAGTACTAGATGTTTCTCATGAAGAAATCGTATTTGCTTTAGATGCCATTCAAGACCCCGTTTCGTTATTTGAGCCAATATATAACGACGGTGGAGACCCCATCTATGTGATGGATCAATTAAGCGATGAACGTAACAAGGATGTTCAATGGATTGAAGAAATTGCTTTAAAAGAAGGAATGAGACGACTCAACGAAAGAGAAAAGCTCATTCTAAGAAAGCGATTCTTCCAAGGAAAAACTCAAATGGAAGTCGCCGAAGAGATTGGAATCTCCCAAGCACAAGTATCCAGATTAGAAAAAGCTGCTATTAAACAAATGAATAAAAACATACAAACATAAACTACCGATTCTCCTCGGTAGTTTTTTTGTATAAAACAATCATGAATTCTCCTCCCTTCTTCATATATTTAACTATCGAATAGTCGGGAGTGAAATGTGATGGTGAAAATTTCTGAATTTCAAATTAAAGATGTGGTCAATGTTGCAGATGGCAAAAAGTTAGGGAATATTAGTGATATAGAAATAAACTTATCAAACGGTAAAATTGAGGCGATTATCGTGAGTGGTAACGGACGGATGTTAGGCTTCTTTGGAAAAGAAGAAGAGATTATTATTTCTTGGAGAAATATACTTAAAATCGGTGAGGATGTCATTTTAGTTCGTTACAGAGGGGTTAATGAAGGGCAATACGATGAAGCAGAGGCCAAGTAAGCCTGAATTCACTGGGAGTATACTGCGAATTATGGTAAACTATAGAAAAATCAACAAACAATTGAGGTTTTTATAATGGAACCATTTATTCTAAAAGAGACGTCTCATTTCATCATAAAAGATTGGACGGATCGTTTCGATGGACTTGTTGCGGGTTTTACTACGAAAAACGGAGGACAAAGCAAGAACTTCTTTTCAACCTTGAATACAGGATTTCACGTTGGGGATCAGGAAAAGGATGTTTGCTTAAATCGAGAAATCTTGTCAAAAAGCACTGGTATCCCGTTAACTCATTGGGTTGGCGCCGAGCAGACGCATGATGTACATGTAAAAAAAGTCTCGCTACATGACCGTGGGCTCGGCTCAAATTCATATGCAGATGCTTTTAGGGATACCGATGCTTTCTTTACCTATGATAAAAACCTGCTTTTAACATTGTGCTTTGCTGACTGTGTTCCACTCTATTTTATTGCTCCAAAATACGAAGCAATTGCGATTGCTCATGCAGGGTGGAAAGGGACAGTTGGAGGGATCGCGAAAAGTGTGATAACTGTATTTGAGGACGAAAATATTCCTGTTTCGGAAATTTTCGCAGTAATTGGCCCTTCCATTTGCGAAAAATGTTATATTGTAGATGATAAAGTCATTTCATTTGTGGAGAATTTAGTGGAAGATGTCGAAAAAAAACCATATAATCGAATCAAAGATAACCAATACCACTTAAATTTAAAAGAGTTAAATAAACTGATTCTCCTCAAAGCAGGAATGAATGAGTCAAATATTCAGGTAACTGATTTATGTACGAGTTGTGATTCTGATTATTTTTTCTCCCACCGAAGAGACAAGGGAAAAACGGGTCGAATGATGAGTTTTATTGGTTGGAAGGAGGAGCAATCGAGAGAATGAAAGTTAGTGAAAATCTACGTGTGCTCCAGGAAAAGGTAAGTGTGGCATGTCAAAGGAGCAAAAGAGATCCAGAGGAAGTAAAAATCATTGCTGTAACAAAATATGTAACAACAGAAAGAGCGTTAGAGGCATTAGAATGTGGGGTAACACATCTTGGTGAAAACCGTGATGAAGGCCTTCTTGAAAAGTGGAACACTTTAGGGGACAAGCCTACCTGGCATTTTATCGGAACCCTTCAAACTAGAAAGGTAAAAAATATCATAGATAAAGTGGATTATATTCACTCTTTAGATCGTGAGTCCTTGGCAAAGGAGATTAATGCAAGAGCCGGAGATAGAACGATTTCTTGTTTCGTTCAGGTGAATGCGTCAGGCGAAGAATCAAAGCATGGATTAACGCCAGAAATGGTGGTACCATTTATAAAGGAATTAGAAAAATTCCCTAAAATAAGGGTAGAAGGGTTAATGACGATGGCTCCCTTTACTGAGGACGATACCATCATTAGACAATGCTTTCAAACGTTAAAAAAACTTCAGCTCGAAATTCAACATATTGATTTACCATATGCTCCATGCCTGGAGCTTTCAATGGGTATGTCTAATGATTTTGAAATTGCCATTGAAGAAGGGGCTACAATGATACGAATCGGCACCGCTTTGGTGGGCGAATAGTGTGGGAGGTGTAAAGGATGAGTCTTAAATCAAAATTTAAAACATTCTTTTTCTTAGATGATGAATATGAGTATGAAGAAGAGGAGTACGAAGCTCCAGCAGCAAAGCCGCAAAGACAACCACAACAACAGCAACAAAGTGTGTCTCCTAAACAGAACGTGGTAAGCTTGCAGAGTGTTCAAAAATCTTCTAAGGTTGTTTTAATCGAACCGAGAGTATATGCAGAAGCTCAGGAAATTGCAGATCAATTAAAAAATCGTCGGGCAGTTGTTGTGAATTTACACAGAATTGAACGAGACCAAGCGAAACGGATTGTTGATTTTTTAAGTGGTACTGTGTATGCCATCGGTGGAGATATTCAAAAGATTGGTGCAGAAATTTTCTTATGTACCCCAGATAACGTGGAGGTTTCAGGCAATATCTCGCAACTTATGCAAGAAACAGAATTCGAAGATACGAGGTGGTAATACGTAAATGGACTTACTTCTAACGATTTTAATTCGAGTGGTTGATATTTACTCTTGGGCATTGATTATTTATATTCTTATGTCATGGTTTCCAAATGCAAGAGAAACAGCTATCGGGCAATTTTTAGCCAGAATTTGTGAACCGTATTTAGAGCCATTCCGAAGAATTATTCCTCCGATTGGTGGAATGATTGATATTTCACCAATTGTTGGTATTTTTGTATTAAAATTGGCATCAACAGGCTTATATACGTTATTTGGTTGGTTTTAGCTAAAAGGGGCATAATTGCCCCTTTTTTGCACTTTCATATCTTTATAAATTACGATAGGAGAATAGATCAATATGGATTTGCACCAGCACTTCCGCCGAGAAGAACATAGTTTTGTCGATCAAGTCATGAGTTGGAAGGATCAGGTGGAGAGTAACTATGCTCCAAAGCTAACGGACTTTCTTGACCCCAGAGAGCAGAAAATTGTCGATATGATTATTGGAGCGAATTCGGAGGTAAAGGTTCAATTTTTCGGTGGAGCAGAGCAAGTGGAAAGAAAGAGAGCCTTCATCTATCCAGATTATTATTCTGTAGAGGAAGAAGATTTCCGAATTTCCTTATATGAGCTGATCTACCCTAATAAGTTTGTTTCAATTGAGCATCGACAAATTTTAGGTAGCATGATGTCGCTTGGTCTAAAAAGAGGAAAATTTGGAGACATCCTTATAGAAGGGGAAACCATTCAACTCTTTGTCGCCAATGAAATAAGCGATTATATTTCCATGCAGTTGGAGTCGGTAGGGCGTTCAAAAGTAAGTTTAAAAGAGCGTCGTCTAGACGAAGCCATTCAAATGAAGGAACAATGGAATGAGTACACGACAACCGTTTCTTCCCTTAGATTAGACGCGATTATAGCTGCTGCTCATAATATTTCTCGTCAGAAATCTCAAACGTTAATTGCAGGTGGAGTAGTGAAAGTTAATTGGATGACCATTGAAAATCCCTCGTTTGAATGTAAGGAAGACGATGTCTTATCCGTACGAGGATACGGAAGAGCAAAACTATCTTCCATCGATGGGAAAACAAAGAAAGATAAATGGCGAATTGTTGTAGAAAAACATCAATAATTTATAAAAAATTTGCAGGAATTTAAAAGTACTTGTCGAATATCTGTTACAATGAATAGTATATACTATTAAGCAATTGGAGGTGGCTTATAATGCCATTAACACCGTTAGACATACATAACAAGGAATTTACAAAAGGATTCCGTGGTTACGATGAAGATGAAGTAAATGAGTTCCTTGACCAAGTAATCAAGGACTACGAATTGATTATTCGAGAAAAGAAAGAACTTGATGAACGATTAAACGATATGAATGAGCGTTTAACTCATTTTTCGAATATTGAAGAAACCTTAAATAAATCAATTATTGTAGCTCAAGAAGCAGCGGAAGAGCTAAAGCGTAATGCTCAAAAAGAAGCTAAGCTAATAATTAGAGAAGCAGAGAAAAATGCGGATCGCATTGTAAATGAGTCCCTTTCTAAAGCTCGTAAAATTGCTCTAGAAATTGAGGATCTGAAAAAGCAATCCAAAGTGTTTAGAACTCGCTTTAAAATGCTTATTGAAGCACAGCTTGATATGCTTAATAACGATGATTGGGATCATCTCTTACAATATGAGCTTGATTCAGCAGAATTAAAATCTGCAAATTTAAAAGAAGAAGAAGATTCATTAGCTTGACGAAAAGCGGTTTCTTCGAATATAATTTTTTAACAAGTAAAAATTGTATGTTGCGATGACAGGGATAGTAGAATTTATCAATGCTTTTTCTAGCGAGTTAACAGTTGGTGGGAGGTTAACAAAAGCGATAAGTTTGAATATCACCCTTGAGTACCTAGCTGAACGTCCACTAGGAATAGTAAGCTTTGGCGTCTAAATTCACGTTACGAATTTTAGAGCGGATGGGTTTTTAGCCTATCTACTAGGGTGGTACCGCGGGAATATAAGCCTTCTCGTCCCTTTTTGGGATGAGAGGGCTTTTTTGTATTTATTTTTACTAATAACTGGTAACAATGAAGCTAGATGAGGAAGATTTAGGAGGAAGTTTAAAAATGGATTATAAAGATACGTTATTGATGCCGCAAACGGAATTCCCGATGCGTGGAAATTTGCCAAAGCGTGAGCCAGAGATTCAAGAAAAGTGGAACCAAATGGATATTTATTCTCTAGTTCAAGATCGTACGAAGAATCGTCCGATGTTTGTTCTTCACGATGGGCCTCCGTACGCAAACGGAGATATTCATATGGGGCATGCATTAAATAAAATCCTTAAGGACTTTATTGTGCGTTATAAGTCAATGAGTGGTTACAACGCGCCGTATGTTCCTGGTTGGGACACACACGGGTTGCCAATCGAGCAAGCTTTAACAAATAAGGGTGTTAAGCGCAAGGAACTTACAGTTGCAGAGTTTCGTAAGCTTTGTGAGGAGTATGCTTTAGGTCAAATTGATTCCCAGCGCACTCAGTTTAAGCGTTTAGGTGTTCGTGGAGATTGGGAGAATCCTTATATCACTCTTGATCCAGCATATGAAGCACAGCAAATTAAGGTCTTTGGTGAAATGGCGAAGAAAGGGTATATCTATAAAGGATTAAAGCCGGTATACTGGTCACCATCTAGTGAATCAGCTTTAGCAGAAGCGGAGATTGAGTACCAAGATAAAAAGTCAGCTTCTATTTATGTTGGTTTTCCTGTTCAAGATGGAAAGGGTGTGCTTGATGCGGATACGGAAATCGTTATCTGGACAACAACACCATGGACCATTCCAGCAAACCTTGGAATTTCTGTACATCCAACATTAAACTATGTTGTTGCTCAAGTGAATAATAAAAAGTACGTTGTGGCTGAAGAGCTTTTAGAAGCAGTCACAAAAGAAATTGGCTGGGAAGAAGTAACGGTAGTAAAGACGGTGAAAGGTCAGGAGCTAGAACATATTTTAGCGAAGCATCCGTTATATGATCGCACGTCTTTAGTCATGCTAGGGGAACATGTTACGACAGATGCAGGAACGGGCTGTGTTCATACGGCTCCAGGACATGGGGAAGACGACTTCCATGTAGGTCAAAAATACGGTTTAGACGTCCTTTGTCCAGTTGATGATAAAGGGGTAATGACGAAGGAAGCAGTAGGTTTTGAAGGACTATTCTATGATACAGCAAATAAGCCGATTACGGAAAAACTTCAAGAAGTGGGTGCTTTATTAAAACTAACATTCATTACTCACTCTTATCCGCATGACTGGAGAACAAAGAAACCAGTTATTTTCCGTGCAACGGCTCAATGGTTTGCTTCAATTAAAGATTTCCGCGAAGACTTGTTGGAAGCTGTTAAGGAAACGAAGTGGGTTCCAGCTTGGGGAGAAACTCGTCTATTCAACATGGTACGTGACCGTGGAGATTGGTGTATTTCTCGTCAGCGTGTATGGGGTGTTCCAATTCCTGTATTTTATGGCGAAGACGGAGAACCGATTATCACGGATGAAACAATTGAACATGTATCGCTATTATTCCGTGAACATGGTTCGAATGTTTGGTTTGAAAGAGATGCAAAAGATCTGTTACCTGAAGGCTTTACACATCCATCAAGCCCAAATGGAAAGTTCACAAAGGAAACTGATATTATGGACGTTTGGTTTGATTCTGGTTCTTCTCATCAAGCCGTTCTAGAAGAGAGAAGTGAATTACAAAGACCAGCGGATCTTTATCTCGAAGGATCTGACCAATACCGTGGATGGTTTAACTCTTCATTATCTACAGGGGTAGCTGTAACAGGTAAAGCTCCTTATAAGGGAGTTCTAAGCCATGGTTTCGCCCTTGATGGTGAAGGCAGAAAGATGAGTAAATCAATTGGTAATGTTGTTGTCCCTGCTAAGGTAATGGATCAGCTAGGTGCAGATATTTTACGCCTATGGGTAGCATCAGTGGATTATCAATCAGATGTTCGTGTGTCTGATGCTATCTTAAAGCAAGTAGCTGAAGTATACCGTAAGATCCGTAATACATTCCGATTCCTACTAGGAAATTTAGCAGACTTTAATCCTGCTACTGATAAAGTAGAATTTGATAAGCTTCGTGAAGTAGATCAATTCATGCTAGTTAAGCTAAACAAACTAATTAAATCTGTGACAAAGTCTTATGAAGAATACGAATTTGCAAGTATTTACCATGCAATCAATAACTTCTGTACGCTAGACCTAAGTGCATTCTACCTTGACTTTGCAAAGGACGTTCTATATATTGAGGCAAAGAATCACTACGAGCGCCGTGCAATCCAAACGGTTCTATATGAAAGCTTATTAGCGTTAACTAAATTATCAGCTCCGATTCTTTCTCACACAGCTGATGAGGTTTGGGCATACATTCCTAATGTGGAGGAAGATAGCGTTCAATTAACCGATATGCCTTTACACGTTGACCTTCCTAATGCAAAGCAGCTTGAAGAAAAATGGACGAAATTTATGAAGGTTCGTGATGATGTCCTTAAAGCTTTAGAAGAAGCACGTAATGCAAAGGTAATCGGGAAATCATTAACAGCAAAAATTAGCTTGTATGCAACAGGAGAAACAAAAGAACTATTACAATCTGTTAAAGAAAACCTTCAACAATTATTTATTGTGTCTGGTTTTGAATTAGCTGGAGATATGGATTCTGCGCCTGCGGAAGCTGTAAAGCTTGAAACAGCTGCTATTGTCGTATCAAAAGCTGAAGGTGAAACTTGTGAACGTTGCTGGACCGTAACAACTGAAGTAGGCAAAGTAGAGGAGCACCCAACCCTTTGTCCACGTTGTGCAGATGTAGTGAAAGAAAACTACAGCCATCTTGTATAAAAAATGGAAGAACTCTCTGGATTTCCGGAGAGTTCTTCCTGTGTTTAGGG
The DNA here is from genome assembly GCF_003586445.1 of Bacillus sp. Y1. Classification (NCBI taxonomy): domain Bacteria; kingdom Bacillati; phylum Bacillota; class Bacilli; order Caryophanales; family Bacillaceae; genus Bacillus; species Bacillus sp. Y1. The sequence goes on from NZ_CP030028.1 coordinate 1,575,703, forward strand.
AATATGTATGAGTAATTATTCCACTTTCGTTAATGATTGTTTTCGTTGTTAAATGTTGTTCGTGTCGAATCGTGTCCATCGCGATATACTAACGGAAAACATCTGAAAACGGAGGTATGAACAAAATGGAAGCATTTGAACAAAAGCTCTATTTGGAACTCCGGAAATCGCGTACTGAATTAATGATGCAATTATCAAATTCGAAAGGATCTCCCTTAGTAAAACCGCTTATTGAGGAAGAATTAAGAGACATCAATAGTGCCATTCAAAAATTGGAGAATGGTACGTTTGGCAGATGCGAAATATCAGGTGAATTGTTACCTTATGAACTACTTCAAATGGTTCCAACCTTAAAAACGGTGGAGGACTGTGGGAAGCTTGAACAATATTTATGTAAACCGCTTTTTTAATTAGAAGCGTTTGCTGTCGTTTTCATAGAGAATGTGCTAAAATGCAAAGGGAATATTAAGAGTAGGTTTGGAGGTTTCCTTTGTGTTTTATTACATAATCGCATTAATTGTCATTATTCTTGATCAATGGACCAAATGGTTAGTTGTGAAAAGAATGGAGCTTGGAGAAAGCATAACCGTTATAGAAAACTGGTTTTATATTACCTCCCACCGTAATAGAGGGGCTGCTTGGGGAATTTTGCAGGGGCAAATGTGGTTTTTTTACTTAATAACCGTGATTGTGATTATCGGGATTGTTTATTATATTCAAAAAGCAGCGAAAGGTAAAAGGCTTCTTGGAGTGGCACTCGGGTTAATGCTAGGAGGAGCAATTGGTAATTTCTACGACCGAGTAGTACATAAAGAAGTAATCGATTTTATTCATACGTATATTTTTAACTATAATTTCCCTATCTTTAATATTGCTGATTCAGCCTTAGTTATTGGAGTAGGTTTATTAATGATACAAATGTGGCAAGAAGAGCGACAATCTAAGGAGATAGCAAATGGACAAAGTAATACAAACAATTAATGAAGAGCATAAAGGCGAAAGACTAGATAAGGTCCTTTCGAGTGTTAACAATGAATGGTCAAGGTCTCAGGTGCAGCTTTGGATGCAAGACGGGAACGTTGTTGTTAACGGCAAAAAAGTAAAAAGTAGCTATAAATGTTCGGTTGGAGATGTAATAGAAATAAGCATTCCTGATCCAGAGGAGCTTGATGTGGTTCCTGAGCCTATGGACCTTGAGATCTTTTTTGAGGATAGTGATGTACTAGTTGTAAACAAGCCTAAGGGAATGGTGGTACACCCAGCCCCTGGTCATACAACTGGAACACTTGTGAATGGATTAATGGCTCACTGTAAGGATCTGTCGGGCATCAATGGAGTGCTTCGACCAGGTATCGTCCATCGAATCGATAAGGACACTTCCGGGTTATTGATGGTTGCTAAAAATGATTTGGCTCACGAAAGCCTTGTGAATCAACTCGTGGCAAAGACAGTAACCCGTAAATATCGTGCCATTGTCCATGGAGTCATTCCTCATGATTATGGGACAATTGATGCCCCGCTAGCAAGGGACCCTAAGGATCGTCAAAGTATGACTGTAGTGGATAATGGAAAGCATGCGGTTACCCATTTTCAGGTAATAGAGCGCTTTAAAGATTTTACACTTGTCGAATGTCAGTTAGAGACAGGACGTACCCATCAAATCAGAGTTCATATGAAGTATATTGGTTATCCGTTAGCAGGTGACCCAAAATACGGACCAAGAAAGACGCTAGATATTGGCGGTCAAGCTCTGCATGCGGGTGTGTTAGGTTTTGATCACCCTCGAACCAATGAATACTTAGAATTTGAAGCACCATTACCAGAGTACTTTGTAGAGCTTCTCGAGTCTTTGAGAAATAATCGTTGACAAAGTTCTACATCTGATTTATGATTTCTATAGTTGAATAAGTCCTTTAAAGACGGTCCTGTGAGGCTGAGAAGGAGACGGAGCTTGTATGGCATAAGTATGCCTACAAATGGAATTCGTGTACCCTCTAAGCCCTGGCCTAGAGGGTTTTTTTATGGATAAATGAGGAGGGAAGACCTTGTCACAAAAAGCAATTGTACTTGATGAACAAGCCATTAGAAGAGCATTGACAAGGGTTGCTCACGAAATTATTGAAAAAAATAAAGGTGTAGAACGAATTGTTCTCATTGGAATACGGACAAGAGGAATATTTCTCGCTGAGCGTCTTGCTGCAAGAATTAAAGAAATTGAAGGCACAGAGGTTCCAGTAGGAGAATTAGATATCACTTTGTATCGGGACGATCTAACAAAGAAAACAAATGATCAGGAACCTTTAGTAAAGGGGTCAGATATCCCGCACGATATTACTAACAAAATTGTCATCCTAGTCGATGATGTTTTATACACAGGCAGAACTGTACGCGCTGCGTTAGATGCATTAGTCGATATCGGAAGACCTGCTTCTGTACAGCTGGCAGTACTAGTAGACAGAGGCCATAGAGAATTACCAATACGAGCAGATTATGTTGGGAAAAACATCCCAACCTCTAGTTCAGAAAAGATTGTTGTTCAACTAGCAGAAGTTGACAAACATGATACAGTAAGTATCCACGAAAAATAAATATAACCTTTTAAAAAAGCACAGAGAGGCTTTCAAGGGGAAAAGTAGACTCAAGGGGTGAAATATATACCTTGACCTGCAACTAGACCCTCTTGTGCAAAAGAGGGTTTTTATTTTAACTAACCAGAGGAGAGACACATACATGAATAACAAACCAATCCTAGATGTACATGAAACACCGAAACCAGTCCATTGGCTCACACTTAGCCTTCAGCACTTATTCGCTATGTTTGGAGCTACCATATTAGTACCATTCTTAGTTGGACTCGATCCAGCGATTGCACTTATCTCCAGTGGTTTGGGAACGATCGCGTTCCTTATGATAACGAAATGGCAAGTACCTGCTTATTTAGGATCATCATTCGCTTTCATTACACCAATCATTGCGGCAAAAGCAGCAGGTGGCCCAGCAGGAGCCATGATTGGAAGCTTTATTGCTGGTTTAGTGTACGGAATTGTTGCACTAATCATTAAAAAAGCAGGTTACCGTTGGATTATGAATCTTCTTCCTCCAATCGTAGTAGGACCAATCATTATTGTAATTGGGTTGGCTTTGGCAGGAACCGCAGTTAGTATGGCAATGAATAACCCGGCTGGCGAGTACAGCCTACTGCATTTCTCAGCGGCACTTGTAACATTAGTAGCAACCATCATTTTCTCCATCTACGGAAAAGGAACATTGAGCATGATTCCAATTCTCGCAGGTATCATTATCGGATATGTGTACTCATTAATAGTAGGAATCGTTGATTTTGCCCCAGTAGCAGCAGCAAAATGGTTCGAAATGCCAAACTTCTTTGTACCATTCGTTGATTATGAAGTGAAAGTAACACTTGATTTGGTTTTATTAATGGCTCCAGTTGCCATCGTAACATTATCAGAACATATTGGTCACCAACTTGTATTAGGGAAAGTGGTTGGTCGTGATTATATTAAAAACCCTGGTTTACATCGTTCGATTTTAGGAGATGGAACAGCAACCATGATCTCTGCACTAATCGGTGGACCTCCGAAGACAACATATGGTGAAAACATCGGGGTCTTAGCCATAACAAGAGTTTACAGCGTGTATGTCCTTCTTGGAGCAGCAGTCGTTGCAACAGTATTTGGATTCATTGGTAAAGTAACAGCACTAATAAGCTCAATCCCAACCCCAGTAATGGGTGGAGTATCCATCCTCCTATTCGGAATTATCGCATCATCAGGATTACGTATGCTAGTTGATAGCAAAATCGACTTCGGAGACAAGCGAAACCTTGTGATTTCATCAGTAATCTTAGTAGTAGGTATTGGAGGAGCAGTAATTAAAGTATCAGAAGGATTTGAAATTCATGGGATGGCATTAGCAGCTATCTTAGGGATACTGATTAATTTAATCCTTCCTGGTAGACCAGAAGCTGCCGAAGATATGTTTGAAAGTGATAAGGAAAATGAAGTAGCATAGTTACACCTTTTAAAGAAAGTCCAGAGAGGCTTGAAAGGGTGCATAGGAGAAGTGGAGATACCTTAGTCGGGTGTGTTCTGCTTCTGCCTATCTGCATAGCACCCTGACAAAAAAGTCAAGGGTGCTATTTTTTACATAAACCACAAAAGGAGTGTTTTGATCATGAATCTGCTTACTACTTCAGAGCTTTCCGTTACCGAGATATACGACATCCTTGCAGAGGCGAAAAAATTTTCTGAGGGTGCTGCTTGGCAGCCTAATCAATCTTCCTTTGTTGCAAACTTGTTTTTTGAACCGAGTACTAGAACAAAATGTAGTTTTGAAATTGCTGAAAGAAGACTAGGCTTAAACATTATTCCATTTGAAACACACTTATCAAGTATCACTAAAGGAGAAACACTATATGATACGGTTCGAACTTTAGAATCCATTGGTGTCCAGGCAGTTGTCATTCGCCACACAGAAGATGAGTACTTCAAGCAGCTAGTTGGCAAAACAAACGTTAAAATTATTAACGCTGGAGATGGATGCGGTCATCATCCAACTCAATCGTTGCTCGACTTATTAACGATTTACGAAGAATACGGACATTTTCAAGGCCTTAAGGTAGGAATTGTGGGAGACCTAATACACAGCCGTGTGGCAAGGTCAAATGCGATTGCCCTTCACCGATTAGGGGCAGAGATTGTCTTCTCGGGACCAAAAGAATGGATTGACCAAGAGCTTTTACAATATGGAAGTTATGAAGATATTGATACGTTAACAGAAACAGTTGATGTGCTCATGCTCCTCCGTATCCAACACGAAAGACATCAAGTTGGTGGAGAAACGGTTGATTATCACCAAGCTTTTGGGTTAACAGTAGAAAGAGAGAAACGAATGAAACAAGGAAGCATTATTATGCATCCTGCGCCAGTAAATAGAGATGTAGAAATCGCTGATAGTTTAGTAGAGTGTGAGCGTTCGAGAATCTTTAAGCAAATGGAAAATGGCGTCTATGTTCGTATGGCAGTATTAAAAAGAGCATTACAACAATCTGAAGGGGGAAAATTCAATGACAATTCTCATCAAAAATGGTCAATGGCTTACTGATAAAGGACAAAAAGAGGCAGTCGATATTTTAATAAAAGACGAAAAGATTGCAGCGATTGGTCCGGATCTTCAAGCGGAGGATGCAGAGATCATTGATGCAGCAGGATTGCTAGTATCTCCTGGGTTTGTTGACTTGCATGTTCATTTACGTGAGCCAGGAGGAGAGAAGAAGGAAACGATTGCTACGGGTACACTAGCGGCAGCTCGTGGTGGTTTTACAACGATCGCAGCTATGCCTAATACAAGACCGGTTCCAGATTCAGTAGAAACTCTTCAAAACTTAAATAAACGAATTGCAGAAACAGGTGCTGTTCGAGTGCTGCCATATGCTTCGATTACCATACGTGAGCTAGGAAAAGAACTTACTGATTTTGCAGCATTAAAAGAAGAAGGAGCATTCGCCTTCACGGATGACGGAGTAGGGGTCCAATCAGCAGATATGATGCTTCAAGCGATGCAGCTTGCTTCAAGTGTAGATATGCCAATCGTGGCACATTGCGAAGAAAACACGTTAATTCATAAGGGATCTGTACATGAAGGGGAATTTTCAAAAAAACATGGCTTGAACGGAATTCCTTCTGTATGTGAATCAGTTCATATTGCTCGAGACGTATTATTAGCAGAAGCAGCAAACTGTCATTACCATGTGTGCCATATTAGTACGAAAGAATCAGTTCGCGTGGTACGTGACGCCAAGCGTGCAGGCATTCGATTAACCGCAGAAGTAACACCTCACCACCTATTATTATGTGATGAGGATATCCCTGGATTAGATTCGAACTATAAAATGAATCCTCCACTAAGAGGAAAAGCGGATCGTGATGCATTGATTGAAGGTTTACTTGATGGAACCATTGATTTTATCGCCACAGACCATGCCCCACATACAGCAGAAGAAAAAGCTGAGGGAATGGATCTAGCTCCATTTGGCATTGTTGGTTTAGAAACAGCATTTCCGCTTTTATATACAAATCTTGTTGAAAAAGGAATTTTAACAGAAAAGCAGCTGGTAGATTTCTTAACTGTTAAGCCAGCTCAGGCATTTGACTTACCATATGGAAAACTTGAGGTTGGAGCGGTCGCTGATCTAGTACTTGTAGATCTTACGAATGAAGAAAGTATTGATCCAAACACATTCCTATCAAAAGGTAGAAACACTCCGTTTGGTGGCTGGGAGTGTAAAGGATGGCCAGTAGTAACAATCGCAGCTGGGAAAATCGCATGGAAAAGAGGGTATGTAACAGTATGAAAAGGCAATTAATTCTAGAAAACGGTACAGTTTTTATCGGAAAAGCTTTTGGAAGTGACACAGAAAAAATGGGGGAAGTCGTGTTTAACACCGGAATGACTGGTTATCAGGAAATTCTCTCTGACCCATCTTACTGTGGACAAATCGTTACTTTTACGTATCCGCTTGTTGGAAATTACGGAATTAATCGTGATGATTTTGAATCAATTTCTCCGTCTGTTCATGGAATGGTTGTTAAGGAAGCAGCAGAGTTTGCATCGAACTGGAGAAACGAAAAAACATTAGATGAATTATTAAAAGAAAAGAATATTCCTGGAATTTCAGGCGTCGATACAAGAAAGCTTACAAGAATCATACGACAATATGGGGCACTAAAGGGTGCGATCTGTTCGATTGATGCAAGTGTTGAGGAAGTACTTGAAGGGTTAAAAGCACCATTTAGAAACGATCAAGTAAAGCAGGTTTCCACAAAATCTGCCTATGCAAGCCCTGGTAGAGGAAGAAGAATCGTTCTTGTTGACTTTGGAATGAAGCATGGAATTTTACGCGAATTAAATAAGCGTGATTGTGACGTAATTGTTGTTCCATATAACACAACAGCTGAAGAAATTAGACGTTTGAAGCCAGACGGAGTGATGCTCTCAAATGGACCTGGAGACCCTAAGGATGTTCCAGAAGCAATTGAAATGATTCAACAAATCATTGGACATGTTCCTCTGTTTGGAATTTGCTTAGGTCATCAGTTATTTGCCTTAGCATGTGGAGCAAACACAGTTAAGTTGAAATTTGGACATAGAGGATCGAACCATCCGGTGAAGGATTTAGCAACAGGAAAAGTTGCTCTTACTTCACAAAACCACGGGTACACAGTTGAAGAAGAATCACTTCAAGGAACTCCGTTAGAGGTTACGCATATCGCCTTAAATGACGGTACTGTTGAAGGATTAAAGCATAAAGAAGCAAAAGCATTTACAGTCCAGTATCATCCAGAAGCATCTCCTGGACCAGAGGATGCAAATTATTTATTCGAACAGTTTTTACAGTTGATTGAGACAGAAAAAGAGGAAGGTGCAATCGAATGCCAAAGCGTACAGATATAAAAAGCATACTAGTTATCGGGTCAGGTCCCATCGTCATTGGGCAAGCAGCAGAATTTGATTATGCAGGTACTCAAGCGTGTATCGCATTAAAAGAAGAAGGGTACCGTGTCATCTTAGTAAACTCAAACCCAGCAACAATCATGACAGATACAACGATGGCAGATGCTGTGTATATTGAGCCACTAACTCTGGAGTTCGTTAGCACAATCATCCGAAAAGAGCGTCCAGATGCACTTGTCCCAACACTTGGAGGACAAACAGGCTTAAACCTAGCAGTAGAGTTAGCTAACTCTGGAGTTCTTGAAGAATGTAATGTAGAAATTTTAGGTACCAAGCTTTCAGCCATTGAGCAAGCGGAGGATCGCGATTTATTCCGTACATTAATGAATGACTTAGGCGAGCCAGTACCTGAAAGTGAAATTATTCATACACTTGAAGAAGCATATGACTTCGTGGCACAAATTGGTTACCCAGTCATCGTTCGTCCAGCGTTTACACTCGGCGGAACGGGTGGAGGTATCTGTCATAACGAAGAGGAATTGGTTGAAACCGTAACAAGTGGGTTGAAAAATAGCCCGGTTACACAATGTTTATTAGAAAAAAGCATTGCTGGCTTCAAAGAAATTGAATACGAAGTAATGAGAGACGCTAATGACAATGCCATCGTTGTATGTAATATGGAAAACATTGATCCAGTAGGTGTTCATACAGGTGATTCGATCGTTGTTGCACCGAGTCAAACGCTAAGTGATCGTGAGTATCAAATGCTTAGAAACACATCATTAAAAATCATCCGTGCCCTTGGAATTGAGGGTGGTTGTAACGTCCAACTAGCTTTAGATCCTGACAGTTATGATTATTACATCATTGAAGTAAATCCACGTGTAAGTAGATCATCTGCGCTAGCATCTAAAGCAACAGGATATCCGATTGCTAAGCTTGCTGCAAAAATCGCAGTTGGGTTAACGCTTGATGAAATGATGAACCCTGTAACAGGAAAAACCTATGCAAGTTTTGAACCTGCACTTGATTATATCGTTTCAAAAATTCCAAGATGGCCGTTTGATAAGTTCGAAAGTGCTAACCGTACACTAGGTACACAAATGAAGGCTACTGGTGAAGTAATGGCGATTGGTCGTACCTTTGAGGAATCTTTATTAAAAGCAATTCGTTCACTTGAAGCGAATGTGTTTCATTTTTCACTAAACGATGCAGATGAAATTTCTGATGAGTTACTTGAGAAACGGATTCGTAAAGCTGGAGATGAGCGCCTGTTCTATATCGGAGAAGCGTTAAGACGTGGAGTCACGATCGAAACCATCCATGCATGGAGCAAAATTGATCTATTCTTCCTTGCAAAGTTTGCTAAGATTGTCGAGTTCGAAGCTAAGTTACAAACTCTTCCTTTTGACGAGGAAATCACGAGAGAAGCAAAGGAACTAGGATTTGCGGACAGTACCCTTGCTAAGCTATGGGCGTCAAATGAGCGTTCTGTTTACGATTGGAGAGTAGAAAAGGGCATTGTTCCGGTCTATAAAATGGTTGATACATGTGCAGCTGAGTTCGAGTCTGAAACCCCTTATTACTACGGTACGTATGAAGACGAAAATGAATCGATTGTTACTGAACGTAAAAGCGTAATTGTGCTTGGTTCTGGTCCGATCCGAATCGGCCAAGGGATTGAATTCGATTACTCTACGGTTCATGCAGTATGGGCGATTCAAGAAGCAGGATATGAAGCAATCATCATTAACAATAACCCAGAGACAGTTTCAACCGATTTTAGTATCTCAGATAAGCTATACTTTGAGCCACTAACAATAGAAGATGTCATGCACGTAATTGACTTAGAAAAGCCAGCTGGCGTGGTTGTCCAGTTTGGTGGACAAACAGCGATTAACTTAGCCTCTAAACTTGTAGAAAGAGGAGTAAAGATTCTCGGAACAAGCTTGGATGATCTTGACCGTGCTGAAAATCGCGATCGTTTTGAAGCAGCACTTCAGGAGTTAAATATTCCACAACCACTTGGTAAAACAGCAAGAACTGCTCAGGAAGCAGCAGTAATCGCTAGTTCGATTGGTTATCCAGTGTTAGTTCGTCCATCATATGTTCTTGGTGGAAGAGCGATGCAAATTGTCTACCAAGAGGCTGAACTTCTACAGTACATGAAAGAAGCGGTGAAAATTAACCCTGAGCATCCGATATTGATAGACCGCTACCTAACAGGAAAAGAAATAGAAGTAGATGCAATCTGCGATGGCGAAACAGTAATCATTCCTGGAATCATGGAGCATATCGAAAGAGCAGGAGTCCATTCTGGAGATTCAATCGCTGTGTACCCACCACAAAGCATTACTCAGGCAGTAAAAGATAAGCTAATTGATTACACTGTACGATTGGCAAAAGGACTAGGAATCATCGGACTTTTCAATATTCAATATGTTGTAGCTAAAGAGGAAGTATATGTGTTGGAAGTAAATCCTCGTTCAAGCCGTACGGTGCCATTCTTAAGTAAAATTACAAACGTACCAATGGCTAATCTGGCAACAAAAGCGATTCTTGGCTTATCACTAAAGGAGCAAGGCTATGAGACAGGACTGGTAGAAGAAAAGCAAGGTGTATTCGTTAAAGTACCGGTGTTCTCTTTTGCTAAGCTAAGACGAGTTGATATTACATTAGGACCAGAAATGAAGTCGACTGGTGAGGTTATGGGGAAAGACCATACACTTGAAAAAGCCCTTTACAAAGGATTAGTTGCTTCAGGAATGAAAATCCAAGGATTTGGATCGGTTCTTATGACGATTGCTGACAAAGATAAGCAAGAAGCTTTAGGGATCGCAAAGCGTTTCTTCTCAATCGGCTTCCGGGTTATGGCAACGGAAGGGACAGCGAAGTTCTTCCAAGAACAAGGAATTCCAGTGAAGGTTGTTGAGAAGATTGGTGGAGGCCATCCCGATATTGTTGATGTTATTCGTAACGGCCAAGCGCAGTTTGTGATTAACACATTAACAAAAGGAAAGCAGCCAGAACGTGATGGGTTTAGAATTCGAAGAGAATCAGTTGAAAACGGTGTTCCTTGCTTAACTTCATTAGATACAGCAGAGGCCATTTTACGAGTAATTGAATCAATGAATTTTTCAGCTGAGGCGATGGAGAAAAGTCCCGCAGACAGCAGGGAGGCAGTACTACTATGATTCGCAATGAGGAATGTATCGTAATTTCCAATCAAGAAATAGCTCACAATATTTTTGAGCTCACCCTTAAGGGTGAGCTCGTCCAACAGATGAATGAACCAGGTCAATTTGTACATCTAAAAGTTAGTGATAGTGTAGATCCACTTTTGCGTAGACCAATTAGTATTGCAAAAATCGACCAAGTAAATGACATGTTTACGATGATTTTCCGGGCAGAAGGTAATGGAACAAAGCTACTTGCACAGAAAAAAGTCGGGGATGTTGTAGACGTTCTAGGGCCATTAGGAAATGGATTTCCAGTAGAGGAAGCTAAGGCTGGATCAACCGCCCTTTTAGTAGGTGGCGGCATTGGGGTACCTCCGCTATATGAATTATCTCTAAGGCTAAAGATGCGAAACGTGAATGTCATTCATGTGTTAGGCTTTGCAACAAAGGATGCGGTATTTTACGAAGAGAAATTTGCTGAATTAGGAGATACGTTTATCGTAACGGTTGATGGATCTCATGGGGAGAAAGGATTTGTAACGGATGTGATCTCCGCACAGAATCTTTCGTTTGAGACATTGTACACATGTGGTCCTACCCCGATGTTACGAGCATTAGAGACTGCGTACCCTGAGAAAAAAGTATATCTTTCTCTTGAAGAGCGAATGGGCTGTGGAATTGGAGCTTGCTTTGCATGCGTATGTAGAACACAGGAAGACCCTACAGGATATACTTATAAAAAGGTTTGTACGGATGGGCCAGTGTTTAAAGGAGGGGAGGTTCTTATATGAGTCAACTAGCGGTGAACCTACCTGGTTTACAATTAAAAAACCCAATCATGCCTGCGTCAGGATGCTTTGGTTTCGGTAGAGAGTATAGTCAGTTTTATGATTTAAGTACATTAGGTTCCATAATGATTAAAGCAACAACAGTAGAACCTCGTTTTGGGAATCCAACTCCACGGGTAGCAGAGACAACTGCTGGGATGTTGAATGCGATTGGCTTACAAAATCCTGGCCTTAAAAAGGTTATTAATGAGGAGCTTGCTTGGTTAGACCAATTTGATGTACCGATCATCGCAAATGTGGCTGGCTCACTTGAAGAGGACTATATTGAGGTTGCACGTGAAATTTCAAAGGTAAGTAATGTTCATGCTCTTGAACTGAATATCTCTTGCCCGAATGTAAAAACAGGTGGTATTGCCTTTGGAACGATTCCTGAAGTGGCAAAGGAATTAACGAAAAAGGTGAAAGAAGTATCAAGTGTACCTGTGTATGTCAAGCTTTCACCGAATGTATCGAATATTGTTGAGATGGCTAAGGCGGTCGAGGCAGGCGGTGCGGACGGGTTAACCATGATTAATACTTTAATTGGCATGAGGCTTGATTTGAAGACAGGTAAGCCTGTGCTTGCTAATAATACAGGAGGGCTTTCAGGTCCTGCGATTAAACCGGTTGCGATTCGAATGATTTATGAAGTAAGTCAGCACGTAAATATTCCTATTATTGGGATGGGTGGCGTTCAATCGGCAGAAGATGTGATTGAATTTTTTTATGCCGGAGCGAGTGCGGTGGCAGTTGGTACAGCTAATTTTGTCGATCCGCTCGTATGTCCGAAAATCATTGAACAACTTCCAGCGTTATTAAAAGAACTTGGTTTTGATCATATTTCAGAATGTACCGGAAGGAGCTGGAAGAAGAATGAAAAACTCGCTTATCATCGCTCTTGATTTTCCAGATAAAAATGATGTGTACGGTTTTTTAAAGAAATTTAATAATGAGCAACTATTCGTTAAAGTTGGCATGGAGCTTTTTTATAAAGAAGGCCCTGCTATGGTTAAAGAACTAAAGGAAATGGGTCATGATATTTTCTTAGATTTAAAATTGCATGATATTCCAAATACAGTGGGTCGTGCGATGAGAAATTTAGCTAGCCTAGGCTGTGACTTAGTGAATGTTCATGCGGCAGGCGGAAAAGAAATGATGATGGCAGCACTAGAAGGACTTGAGGCTGGAACGGCTTCAGGTGCGAAAAGACCAAGCATCATCGCAGTAACACAGCTAACAAGTACTTCAGAGGAACAAATGAAGGGTGAACAATTAATTTCAGTGAGCCTCGAACAATCCGTTCTTCATTATGCAAAGGTAACGAAGGATGCAGGTCTTGATGGTGTGGTTTGCTCTTCAAATGAAGTGAAGCTCATCCGTGAACAATTAGGTGAACAGTTCTTAACTGTTACACCAGGAATTCGCATGAGTTCGGAGTCAGTTGGTGACCAAAAGAGAGTAGCCACTCCTGAGTTTGCTAGGAACGCAGGTGTGTCCATGATTGTTGTAGGTCGTTCTATAACAAGAGCCGAAGATCCGGTACTAGCTTATCAGCTTTACAAAAATGCGTGGGAGGGAAAAGTATATGAAACAAAAAATAGCTAACACACTTTTAGAAATCGGAGCAGTTTCGTTACAACCGAATCAACCTTTTACTTGGACATCAGGAATTAAATCACCTATTTATTGTGATAATCGACTAACTTTATCTTTCCCTGAAGCAAGAAGAGAGATTGCAGCTGGACTAAAGGAACTTATACTTAAGCACTTCCCTGATGCAGAAATGGTAGCTGGAACAGCAACTGCTGGGATTCCTCATGCGGCATGGGTAAGTGAACTACTTGATTTACCGATGAGTTATGTCCGTTCATCAGCTAAAGGGCATGGCAAAGGAAATCAAATTGAAGGCCGTGTCGTTGCAGGACAAAAGGTAGTAGTAGTGGAAGACTTAATCTCAACAGGCGGAAGCGTAATTACAGCAGTTGATGCATTAAGGGAAGCAGGTTGTGAAGTATTAGGAGTCGTTTCTATCTTCACGTATGAACTGGAAAAAGGGAAGAAGCTATTAGAGGAAGCAAACATTAAGACATATTCTCTTACAGAATTCTCAACATTAGTAGATGTGGCATTAGCGGCTGGAAGCATCGAAGAGGATGCAGTAGCTAGTCTTCGTAGCTGGAGTCAAGACCCAACAGCTTGGAAACCGGTAGTAAAAGCATAATATAAATGCAGAAAAAAAGAGTGTCCACCCCAGACGGACAAAAACAGCGAATCTGTCCATTTGGGGTGTCTGACACCCTTTTTTTTTACTTTTTTAACTGGATGATAAGGTTTTCGTCAGGTGTGACGTATACCGTTTGTTGGTTGTCATATATGACGAAACCGGGTTTTGCACCATTTGGTTTCTTTACATGTCTTACTTGTGTAAAGTCAACGGGAACGGAGCTTGAGCTTCGTGCTTTACTAAAATAGGAAGCGATATTGGCTGCTTCTAGAATGGTGTTATCACTAGGAGTTTTGCTTCGAATGACAACATGTGATCCAGGAATATCCTTAGTATGAAGCCATACATCGTCACGACTAGCTACTTTGTTCGTTAAATAATCGTTTTGCTTATTGTTTTTCCCCACGAGGATGTCTGTTCCGTCGGAGGATACATACTGATCAAGTACTGGCTTTGCTACTACTTGTTTTTTTGATTTATTTTTTTGTCGGTCACGAATATATCCTTCTTCAATTAACTCTTGTCGAATTTCCTCAATATCTTTGATAGAGGCGGTCTCCATTTGTTGAATTAATGTCTCAAAATACAGCACTTCCTCGTTCGCTTTTTCAATTTGTTCTTGAACAATCTTACGTGCTGTTTTTGCTTTTTGATACTTTGTAAAGTATCGCTGCGCATTGTCTGAAGGTGATTTCTGAGGATCGAGTGGAATGGTAACCATTCCAGCATTCTCATCATAATAATTGATAACCTCGACGGATGTCATTCCTTTTTCAACTGCATAGAGATTGGCCGTTAATAACTCCCCAAATAATTGATATTCCTCTGCATTTTGTGCCTCTACCAACGTTTTTTGAAGTTTATCGATTTTCTTTTTGTTTTTATCTCGTTCATTAATAATCAACCGTTCCAGATCATTTCCTTGCTGCTTCACACGGTCTCTTACGGCTTTCCCAAAATAAAAACGGTCGAGCATCCCACTAATATTGGAAAACGACTGAACTTCACTTGATGTATGAGTCATCGGGAATAGGTAAAACATTTCTTTTCCGTGGGCATTCATAATCGATGGCTCATTTTGATAGATTCTAATTTTTTCCATGCGGCTAATAAAAGCTTTGGGCAAGGTATTCCGGTTGGCAATGCCTGCTTCATGGACGATTTCTCTTGCTAATAAAGGAGATAAACCAGCAAATTGCTCAACCAGCTGCTTATCTATCTTTCCTGCATTAAAGTCCACTCTCTTTAGCACATCCTCCTCTGTTGCCTCTAGAGGATTATATTTGTTTTGAGCAGGAGGAAGTTTGTACTCATGACCAGGTAGAATCGCACGATGGCTGTTAAGAGCATAAGAAACATGCTTGATGCTGTCTAAAATCATGTTTCGTGTTTTATCAATTAAGATAATATTGCTATGGCGTCCCATAATTTCAATAATTAGTTGTTTACTCGACAGATCTCCGAGTTCGTTTCTTCCCTTCACATCCAAAACAATCATTCTTTCAAGTCCCACTTGATGAATATCCTCTAATATGTATCCTTCTAAATGCTTTCTTAATAACATGCAAAACATTGGAGGCTCATTTGGATTTTCATAAGACTCTGTGGTTATTTGTGCCCTCGCGTAACTAGGATGAACAGAAAGCAAAAGCTTATGGTTCTTTCCACCGGCACGAATAACAAGCACGATTTCATTTTTAAATGGTTGATGAATTTTATTAATACGCCCACCGCGTAAAGCCTCAGAAAGCTCCTTAGCGATAGCGCGTGTAAACATTCCGTCAAATGACATAAGAGAACATCCTTTACTATAAATTGCATTTCAAAATAGCGGTCGCTTCCACTTTTGTAATAATTATATCATTTTTTTGGACGAGGCTGAATAAGCTTAGTTTAGAGTGAGTTGGGACAACTCTGTTGAAAATTATAGGAGGAAGGGATTGCCGGATGAAATTCCATGGGATGGAAAAAAAGGAAGTAGAAAAAGCCTTAAATACTGATTACATGGTCGGTTTATCTGAGGCTGATGCAGTAAATCGTATAAAACAACATGGATTCAACGAGCTAGAAGAAGGAGAAAAGCAGTCCGCTTTAATCTTATTCTTTAGTCAATTCAAAGACTTCATGGTTCTTGTTTTATTAGCAGCGACGTTAATTTCGGGACTGTTAGGTGAGTATATAGATGCGATTGCTATCATCGCGATTGTCATTATCAATGGATTTTTAGGTTTTTTCCAAGAGCGTAAAGCCGAACGTTCTCTTCAGGCCCTAAAGGAGTTATCAGCACCACAAGTATATGTCTTAAGAGACGGGAACTGGATCAAAATTGCTTCAAGAGAGGTCGTACCAGGAGACATTTTACGATTTACAAGTGGCGACCGAATCGGGGCAGATGTGAGATTAATAGAAACCAATAGTTTAGAAATTGAGGAATCAGCACTAACGGGAGAATCGTTACCTGTACAAAAAACAGATAACAAATTGCATGAAGAAAACCTTGGCCTTGGTGATATGCAAAACATGGCCTTTATGGGGACGATGATCACGAGGGGAAGCGGTGTTGGAGTTGTCGTTGGAACCGGAATGAAAACAGCGATGGGACAAATTGCTGACTTGCTGCAAAATGCGGAAACAATGGAAACACCTCTCCAAAGAAGACTAGAGCAATTAGGGAAAATTTTGATCACAGCAGCCCTTCTTTTAACTGTATTAGTTGTGATTGCGGGGGTATTTGGCGGGCACGATTTATATACAATGTTTTTAGCTGGGGTATCTTTAGCGGTAGCCGCGATTCCTGAGGGGCTACCTGCAATTGTAACAGTTGCTTTATCCCTTGGAGTTCAACGAATGATAAAGCAAAAAGCCATCGTTCGTAAGCTTCCTGCTGTTGAAACGTTAGGTTGTGCTTCTGTTATTTGCTCCGATAAAACAGGAACGATGACACAGAATAAAATGACCGTTACCCATTTATGGAGCGGGGGAGAGGTTTCCCAAGTTGGTGGAGTTGGTTATGAGCCAAGAGGCGAATTCTATCGGGGAGATCATAAGGTTTCCATAAAAGAAGAGAAAGCACTTCAGCAGATGCTGATGTTTGGGATGCTCTGTAACCATGCAGAAATCACGCAAAAAGGCAGTGAATATGTTATTGACGGAGACCCTACAGAAGGTGCGCTTCTCGTATCTGCACTAAAAGCAGGATTTACAAGAGACCAACTTCACAAGCAGTATGAATTAGTAAAAGAATTTCCATTTGACTCAGCCCGGAAAATGATGAGTGTTGTTGTAAAGGATACGAACGGAAGACAATTTATTGTTACAAAGGGTGCCCCAGACGTGTTGATTTCAAAAAGTGAATCGATTCTCTGGGAAAATCGTCGACAGTTTATGTCTCGTGACATGGAGGAAAAAGTAAAGGATGCCATTGAAGGGTTAGCATCTCAAGCATTACGTACGATCGCGATTGCGTACCGAGAGGTATCACCTGGAACGCTCATCCTTGATGAAAGAGAAGCAGAGAAGGATCTCACTTTTATCGGGTTACAAGGGATGATTGATCCACCACGACCAGAAGTGAAGCATGCAGTTAAAGAATGTAAAGAAGCAGGAATTAAGACTGTCATGATCACAGGAGATCATATCATAACAGCGAAGGCGATTGCCAAACAGCTAGGTATTTTATCATCAAAAAGTAAGGTGCTAGATGGTAATGCACTGAATGAAATGTCTGTAGAAGAACTTGAAGAAGTTGTGGATGATGTTTCAGTATTCGCGCGTGTTTCTCCAGAACATAAGTTAAAGATTGTAAAAGCATTACAAAGTAGAGGACATATCGTTGCAATGACTGGTGATGGGGTCAATGATGCGCCGGCTATTAAAGCAGCAGATATTGGTGTTGCAATGGGAATTACCGGTACAGATGTAGCGAAAGAAGCGTCTGCATTAGTTCTTCTCGATGATAATTTTGCAACGATTAAAGCAGCGATTAAAGAAGGAAGGAATATTTACGAGAACATTCGTAAATTCATTCGATATCTGCTTGCTTCCAATGTTGGAGAAATATTAGTGATGCTGTTTGCAATGTTACTTGCACTCCCACTTCCTCTAGTGCCGATTCAAATTCTTTGGGTTAACCTTGTAACGGATGGTTTACCAGCGATGGCGTTAGGTCTTGATCAGCCAGAGGAAAATGTGATGAAGCGTGGTCCGCGGAGTCCTAAAGAAGGTGTTTTTGCAAGAGGATTAGGGTGGAAGGTCATATCGCGAGGCTTTTTAATTGGAACTTCGACTTTGCTTGCGTTTATGATTTCGTATAATGAAAATCCTAATGATTTAATCCATGCTCAAACAGTTGCTTTTGCTACTCTTGTTTTAGCTCAACTAATTCATGTTTTCGATTGCCGCAGTGAAAAATCAGTTTTTTCAAGAAATCCATTCGGAAACATGTATCTTGTATGGGCGGTTATTTCTTCATTAGCTTTAATGCTAGTAGTTATGTACTATCCGCCATTACAACCAATCTTCCATACCGTTCCACTGGCTCTTCGTGATTGGTTATTAGTTATTGGTTTTGCTTCCATCCCAACTTTTTTACTAGCAGGTTCATTTTTGGCAAGTAAAAATAAATAAAGTATGTTATAATCCAAAAGGTGATAGAGAAAGCTCTATTACCTTTTTCTATACACAAAAAGTTATGGGGTGTTGGGTTTGGTAAAGAGCATGACAGGCTTTGGTAGGAGCATCCGCAGCAATGAACATATCAAGGTAACTGTTGAGGTTAAAACGGTAAATCACCGATTTGCCGAATATCACTTCCGAATACCTAGAAGTCTAACTAACTTCGAGGATAAGCTAAAAAAGAAGCTAAATGAATACATAAAAAGAGGAAGAATTGAGGTCTTCATTACCATAGAAGGTGAAGAACTGACAAATCGAAAACTCTTAGTCGATTGGAGTCTCTTAGAGGACTATCTTCAGTACATAAAGGAAATTCAGAAACGTTTTCAAATTAATGAGAGTCTTTCATTAAAGGATATACTTAATCGTGACGAGATATTTAGTATTGAAGAGCAAGAATCTGGCACCGAGTGTATCGAAGAGCTTGTGTTAGATGCAAGCATAGAGGCTGCTCAAAATTGTGTGAATATGCGTGAAGCGGAAGGGAAGGCATTGCAACAGGATATTCGCTCACATATTGAAAAGATACAATCGACTGTCCAAGCACTTAGACAATATGCGCCAACTGTGGTTGAACAATACGCGAATCGGTTAAAAAAGAGAATTCAAGAATATGTAGACCTGCAGCTGGATGAAGCGAGAATCGTGACTGAAATTGCCATTTTTGCAGATAAAGCAGATATCAATGAAGAGCTCACAAGACTCGATAGTCATGTAGTGCAATTTAATACCTTCCTAAATGATCAGGAGCCTGTTGGAAGAAAGCTTGATTTCCTTGTTCAAGAGATGAATAGGGAAACAAATACAATCGGATCAAAGGCAAATGATGCAAAGATAGCTGCCGAAGTGGTGGAGTTAAAAAGCTTGATCGAAAAGATTAAGGAGCAGATTCAAAATATTGAATAGCTCTTGGTTTAGAAAAGCTTTAGGAAGGTAAAAATAATTCTTATGATTGGAGGACAATCATGTCAATTAAACTAATAAATATCGGTTTTGGAAACATCGTTTCTGCAAATCGAATTATTTCTATCGTTAGTCCCGAATCAGCTCCGATAAAGAGAATTATTCAAGATGCTAGGGATCGTGGTTCGTTAATAGATGCTACATATGGAAGAAGAACTCGTGCAGTAATTGTGATGGATAGTGAACATGTTATTCTTTCTGCGGTACAGCCAGAAACGGTTGCGGCCCGATTAAATGATAAAGATGATATTATTGATGAAGGGTAGGAAAAGATTCATGCAAGAAAAAGGGTTATTAATTGTATTATCTGGACCCTCTGGAGTAGGAAAAGGTACGGTAAGGAAAGAGGTATTTTCACAGCCTGATACCGCCTTTGAATACTCTATTTCAATGACTACCCGTGCTCCAAGAGAAGGGGAAGTTGATGGAGTTGATTACTTCTTTAAATCTAGAGAAGAATTTGAACAACTTATAAAAGAGGAAAAGCTACTTGAGTATGCCGAATTTGTGGGCAATTACTACGGGACACCCGTTGATTACGTAAGACAAACATTAGATAGTGGTAAAGACGTCTTCTTGGAAATTGAAGTACAAGGTGCAAGACAGGTTAGAAAGAAGTTTCCGGATGGACTTTTTATTTTCCTCGTTCCGCCAAGTTTATCTGAGTTAAAAAACCGGATTGTCACACGTGGTACGGAGACTGAGGATGTAATCAACAATCGAATGAATGCAGCACGAGAAGAATTAGAAATGATGCATTTATATGATTATGTTGTGGAAAACGACCAAGTCGACAGAGCTGTTGAAAGAATTAAAGCGATCGTCATTGCCGAGCATTTACGTCGTGAAAGAGTAGAACCTAGATATAGAAGAATTTTGGAGGTAGATTAATCCTATGTTATATCCATCAATTGATTCATTAATGACAAAAATTGACTCAAAGTATTCACTTGTTTCGGTTGCTGCAAAAAGAGCACGAAAGCTACAACAAGGAGAAAACCTGCACTTAGATAAGTATGTTTCTCATAAGCAGGTTGGAAAAGCATTAGAAGAAATTCATGCCGATAAGCTTACTTACCGTATCGTAAAAGACGAATCAGCTGAATAAAGACGGGGAACAACCTAAATTTTAGGTTGTTTTTTGTTTTAAAGATGCAAATGAAGTTATGTTCTTGCATAATGGAAGAAAGATGTTTATCGAACGGAGGTTTTTTCTGTGAGAGGAAAGAAGATTTTACTATGTGTTACTGGGGGAATTGCGGTTTTTAAAGCGGCAGCTTTAACAAGCAAACTCACCCAAGCTGGGCTTGAAGTAAAGGTCATTTTAAGTGAATCGGCTTCAAAATTTGTGACACCCTTAACCTTTCAGGCGCTTTCAAGAAATGATGTGCATATAGACACGTTTGATGAAAAGAATTCAAAGGTAATTGCCCATATTGATTTGGCTGATTGGGCAGATTTAATCGTTGTTGCTCCGGCAACAGCGAATGTCATTGGAAAGCTAGCGAATGGAATCGCTGATAATATGATTACTACGACCTTGCTGGCTGCAACATCACCAGTATGGATTGCCCCTGCAATGAACGTTCATATGTATGACCATCCTGCAGTGAGAAAGAATTTAGAAACATTACGAAGCTACGGATATGGGTTTATCGAGCCTGGAGAGGGTTATTTAGCATGTGGCTATGTTGGGAAAGGTAGAATGGAAGAGCCCGAGACAATTGTTGGGAAAATTGCTGAATTTTTCCAACCTATGAATACTCCTTTAAAGAGTAGAAAGGTACTTGTAACAGCAGGTCCAACACGAGAAAAAATAGATCCTGTCCGATATATTACGAATTTTTCGTCCGGAAAAATGGGGTATGCCATTGCCGAGCAAGCTAGGAATCTTGGAGCGGAGGTTACTCTCATCACAGGACCTGTTTCCATTGAACCGCCACTGGGAGTTAAGGTTATCCATGTGGAAAGTGCGCAAGACATGCTTGATGAGACAATCGCCCAATATGATTCTAGTGATTTAGTTGTAAAAACAGCTGCGGTTGCCGATTATAAGCCAAAGACGGTTTCTGACCGCAAAATAAAAAAGCAGGAAGGCAATGAAAGCATCGAATTAGAAAGAACCAAGGACATTTTATTTGAGCTTGGAAAAATCAAAAAGCACCAAGTATTGGTTGGTTTTGCTGCGGAAACCGATCATGTAGAAGAGTACGCGATGAGAAAGCTCGAGAAGAAAAATGCTGATATCATCGTGGCAAACAATGTTGCAGAAGAAGGATCTGGATTTGGGACAGATACAAATAAAATAACGATTTACAAGCGAGATGGACATTCTATCTCGTTACCATTAATGACAAAGCAAGAAGCGGCAAAAACCCTTCTTTTAGAGGCTTTAAAGCTCCTACCAAAAGAGGAAGCTGAATGATTGCGAGTGTAATTGTGGATGTCCCAGCTAAGCAAACCGACAGACCATTTGATTATCGCATTCCTGAGCATCTAGAAGGGGTTATCACCCCAGGAATGAGGGTGGTTGTTCCGTTTGGGCCACGGAAAATTCAAGGGTTTGTCATTTCCATACAGCCTAGCTCAGAGTTTGAAAAGCTTAGAGATATTATTGCTCCTATGGATATTGTACCGGTATTAAATGAAGAACTTTTACAGCTTGGGGATTGGTTATCCGAAGAAACTCTTTGTTATCGAATTTCTGCCTATCAGGTGATGCTACCGGCAGCACTTAAAGCGAAATACGAAAAAAAAGTCCGCGTGACGACCGATTTGAATCTGTTGCCACAGGTCCTAAAAAAGGTATTTGAGAAAAGTCATATTGTCCCTTTTGATACGATTGAAGAGGATACATGGAAGGTATTACAAAAAGAAATCGCCAGTGGCCATGTTGAATTTATATATGAAGTAAAGGAACGGGTGAATAAGAAAAAGCGCAAGTATGTTATGCCACATGTGAATGAAGAGGAGCTATCCGATTCACTCAAGTTATTATCCATTCAGGCAACGAAGCAAAGGGAAATTATAGAGTTTTTCCTAGCGAACCCAGATCCAGTCCCTTTACAACATTTGCTGAACCTATTAAACACCTCTTCATCTGCTATAAAGGGTCTTGTTAATAAAGGAATGTTAAGGGAAGAAGAAGTAGAAGTGTACCGAGATCCTTACGAGAATCGTGTATTTGAACGGACACAGGCTTTACCGTTAACCCCCGAGCAGACATTAGCTATTACCCCCGTATTACAAACCATTGAAGAAGATCTTCATAAAGTATTCTTACTTTATGGGGTAACAGGTAGTGGAAAAACGGAAGTATATTTACAATCGATTCAACGAGTGTTAGAGAAAGGAAAGGAAGCGATCGTTCTCGTCCCAGAAATCGCTTTAACTCCACAAATGGTGAAACGGTTTAAAGGAAGATTTGGAGATGAAGTGGCTGTCATGCACAGCGGACTTTCTACAGGGGAAAAATACGATGAGTGGCGAAAGATTCAAAGAAAAGAAGTAAAAGTGGTTGTAGGGGCAAGGTCTGCCATTTTTGCTCCCTTTGAAAACCTCGGAATTATTATCATTGATGAAGAGCATGAAACAAGTTATAAGCAAGAAGAAAATCCTAGATACCATGCGAGAGACGTAGCGATTCAACGTGCCAAAAAATATGGTTGTCCGGTTGTACTAGGAAGCGCAACTCCAGCACTCGAATCATTTGCTCGCGCAAAAAAAGGTGTGTATGAGCTTTTAACATTGCCGAGCCGGATGAATAGTGGTCCGATGCCTCATGTTGAAGTCGTCGATATGAGAGAAGAGCTTCGCGAAGGAAATCGCTCCATGTTTTCAAGGGTATTAATGGAAAAATTAAAAGATAGACTCGAAAAGCAGGAGCAAACAGTATTGTTTTTAAACAAACGAGGACATTCCTCCTTTGTGATGTGTAGAGATTGCGGGTATGTTGTTAACTGTCCGGATTGTGATATTTCGTTAACTTATCATCGATTTAGCGAGAGTATGAAGTGTCATTATTGCGGCTATGAGTCCCTTGTTCCAACACAATGCCCAGAATGCCAATCTGAGTATATTCGTTATTTTGGGACAGGCACACAGAAGATTGAAGAAGAACTTGGCAAAGTGTTGCCAGAGGCAAGAGTTATCCGAATGGATGTGGATACGACTTCAAAAAAAGGGGCGCATGAAAAGCTGTTAACTGATTTTGGTGAAGGAAAAGCAGATATTCTGTTAGGGACGCAAATGATAGCAAAAGGATTAGATTTTCCTAAGATTACACTCGTAGGAGTTCTTTCAGCTGATACGATGCTGCATATCCCTGATTTCCGTTCATCTGAGAAAACCTTTCAGCTGCTTACACAGGTAAGTGGAAGAGCCGGAAGACATGAGCTAACAGGGGAAGTAATAGTACAAACCTATACGCCTGAGCATTACAGTATTCAGTTTGCTGCTCAGCAGGACTATGATTTGTATTATGAAAGGGAAATGCAAATAAGAAAGCTTCACCATTATCCCCCTTTCTACTATATATCCCTGATCACAGTAAGCCATGAGAATTTGATGAAGGTGGTGTCGGTGACAGAGAAGATTACCGGATATATTCGGAATAGTCTTTCTCCAGAAGCAATTGTTCTAGGGCCTGTTGCCTCACCAATTCCTCGAATCAAAAATAGATATAGATACCAATGTTTGATAAAATACAAACGTGAGCCACAGTTAGGTCGTGCCATTAAAACTGTACTTGATCAATATCAGCATGAATCTGCAACAACCGGGTTAACCATTTCTACAGACGTGAATCCTTATATTCTCATGTAGTTAGTTATGAAGCGAGTTGTTTTCGTAGAGAATAGTGATAAATATGAAAAAATCGGAGGAAGTATTTTGACGGTAAAGAAGCTAGTTACTCATCCTGCAGAGGTACTTGAGCAAGAATGTGATAGAGTAACGGTATTTGATAAAAAACTAGAAAAGCTACTAAACGATATGTATGATACTATGATTGAATTCGATGGGGTAGGTCTTGCAGCCCCTCAAATTGGCATAGCAAGACAAATTGCCATCGTTGATATAGACGATGAGTCGGGGACGATTGAACTCATTAACCCTGAAATATTAGAAGTGTCCGGCGAACAAACAGGTCCGGAAGGTTGTCTTAGTTTCCCAGGAGTTTACGGAGAGGTAACAAGACCGTATTTTGTAAAGGTGAAAGCTCGAAACCGAAAAGGAAAAGCGTTTGTGATCGAAGCAGAGGATTTTTTAGCACGTGCGATTCTTCATGAAATCGATCATCTTCATGGCATCCTATTTACATCCAAAGTAACAAGGTATTTGACTGAAGAAGAGTTAGAGGGAGTCGAAAGCGAATGACGAAAATAGTATTTATGGGCACTCCTGATTTTTCTGTTCCCGTATTAAGAAGTGTGATAGAAGCAGGATACGAGGTGATCGGTGTAGTTACTCAACCAGATCGCCCAGTTGGAAGAAAAAGAGTACTTACTCCACCTCCGGTAAAAGTAGAAGCGGAAAAGCATGGTATTCCTGTTCTTCAACCTGAAAAAATTCGTGTAAGAGAGGACTTGGATCAAGTATTAAGCTTAAAGCCTGACTTAGTCGTAACGGCAGCGTTCGGACAAATCCTTCCGAAGGAGCTGTTAGAAGCGCCACCGCTCGGATGCATTAATGTTCATGCCTCTCTGTTACCAGAATTGCGTGGAGGGGCTCCCATCCATTACTCCATCATTCAAGGTAAAGAGAAAACAGGAATAACGATCATGTATATGGCAGAAAAGCTTGATGCTGGTGATATATTAACGCAAGTAGAAGTAGAAATTACAGAAACAGATACGGTTGGTTCTTTGCATGATAAGCTTAGTGAGGCAGGCTCTAAGTTATTGTTAGACACATTGCCAAAACTGATTAAGGGGGAGCTAGAATCGATTCCCCAAAATGAGAAGGAAGCAACATTTGCGTATAATATAAAGCGCGAAGAAGAGAAAATTGTTTGGTCTAAAACAGGCGAAGAAATTTACAACCATATCAGGGGTATGAACCCATGGCCAGTCGCATACACCCACCTCTCAGATTCAGGGTTGAAACTTTGGTGGGCGACGAAAGTAAAGGCAGTGAAAAAGGCAGATCCGGGAGAAATTATTGCGATTGAGGAAGATGGTTTTGTCGTGGCAACTGGAAATGACACAGCGATTAAAGTGCTTGAGCTCCAGCCTTCTGGTAAAAAGAAAATGACAGCCGATCAATTTTTGCGTGGGGCAGGTTCGTTCTTAAAAGTTGGAGATCGTATAGGAGTTAGCGAATGACAGAAAAATCAAATGTTCGAGAAAGTGTTGTATCCATTCTGGAGCAAATCGAAAAAAACCAATCATATAGTAATCTACTTTTAAACAATGTGATTAAAAAGAATCAAATTGCAACGAAGGATATTGGATTGTTAACGGAATTAACATACGGAACGCTACAAAGAAAAATGACTCTTGATTATTACTTAGAGCCATTTATTAAAAATCCCAAAAAGCTTGAAAACTGGGTGAAGCAGCTACTGCGTATGACGTTATATCAAATGCTTTATTTAGATAAAATACCCGACCGTGCAGCCATTCATGAGGCAGTGGAAATTGCTAAAAAGAGAGGTCATAAAGGGATATCTGGGATGGTTAATGGTGTTCTCCGCTCTTTGCAACGTGAAGGCGTAAGAGATATGGATGAGATTAAGGATGAAGTCGAGCGATTGTCCATAGAAACCAGTCATCCTACTTGGCTTGTTAGAAGATGGATCGAGCAATTTGGGTATAATAAAGCAAAAGAGATGTGTGAGATAAATTTAACTGCACCAATGCAAACAGCACGTGTTAATACAAATAAAATCACCAGAGAGGCTTGCATCAAAAGGCTTACAGAAGAAGGCTTTCAAGTCGAGGAAAGTGTGGTTGTTCCTGAAGCAATAAAATGCTTAAAAGGAAATCTTGCCCATTCTGAAAGCTTTAGAGAAGGCTTGATTACGATTCAGGATGAAAGCTCCATGCTTGTGGCATATGCATTAGGAATCGAACAAAATGAAACGATTTTAGATGCGTGCGCAGCTCCTGGTGGAAAGTCGACTCATATCGCTGAAAAGCTAGAAGATACAGGACAAGTTATTTCATTAGATCTTCATGAGCATAAAGTGAAGTTGATTAATGAAAATGCTATCCGACTTGGACTGACAAATATAGAAACTAAAGCTATGGATAGTCGTAAAGTACAAGAAGAGTTTGAGGGTAGCGCGTTCGATCGGATTTTGCTTGATGCCCCATGCTCTGGTCTTGGTGTAATGAGAAGGAAGCCAGATATGAAATACACAAAAAAAGAAGAAGATTTAAATCGTCTTCAGAGTATTCAGTTGCAGTTATTAGATTCTGTTACTCCACTGTTAAAACCAGGTGGAACGTTAGTCTACAGTACATGTACAATCGACCGCTCTGAAAATGAAGAGGTAGTGACAGCGTTTTTACAAAAGCATACAGATTTTGAAGGAGACCTTTCTGTTATTGAGAGGATGCCTAAGGCCATTCAGCCACTTATGACGGACTTTCAGCTTCAGATTTTCCCTCAAGATTTTGGTTCAGATGGATTTTATATTGCAAGTTTAAGGAAGAAGGTGTAAAGAAATGGAACAGACAACTATTGAAAAAGAACAAACATCCGTGCAAAAACCATCCATTTACTCTATAGAATTACACGATTTAAAAGCATGGTTAGTAGAACATAATGAAAAGGCATTTCGTGCCGAGCAAATCTTTGATTGGTTATACAAAAAGAGAGTGACTAGTTTTGAGGATATGTCTAATCTTTCAAAAACTTTACGTGAAACGTTAGAAAAGCATTATTCACTAACCACATTAAATACGCTTATTCAACAGCAATCATCAGACGGGACGATTAAGTTTTTATTTGAATTACACGATGGTTACTCCATTGAAACGGTCCTTATGAGACATGAATATGGTAATTCGGTGTGTGTAACCACACAGGTCGGCTGCCGAATCGGATGTACGTTCTGTGCGTCAACATTAGGTGGACTTAAACGAAATCTGGAAGCAGGGGAAATCGTCGCTCAAGTAGTAAAAGTACAGCAAGCATTAGATGAAACAGATGAAAGAGTAAGCTCAGTCGTTATTATGGGAATTGGAGAGCCATTTGATAATTACAATGATATGCTCTCGTTTTTGAAGATTATCAACCATGATAAGGGATTGAATATTGGAGCTAGACATATTACGGTATCAACAAGTGGAATTATCCCGAAGATCTATCAGTTTGCCGATGAAAATATGCAAATCAACTTTGCGATTTCACTTCATGCACCAAATACGGAGATCCGCAGTCGCTTAATGCCTATCAACCGTGCGTATAAGCTCCCTGATTTAATGGATGCGGTACGTTATTATATTGAGAAGACAGGAAGAAGAGTAAGCTTTGAATATGGGTTATTTGGTGGAGTGAATGACCAGGTTGAACATGCCGAAGAGCTGGCTAAGCTCATTAAAGGTGTGAAATGTCACGTAAATTTAATTCCAGTAAACTATGTGCCGGAAAGAGATTACGTTCGAACACCTAAAGATCAAATTTTTGCCTTTGAAAAAACGTTAAAAAATCATGGAGTAAACGTAACGATTCGAAGAGAGCACGGTCATGATATTGATGCAGCATGTGGACAACTTCGTGCAAAGGAACGAAAAGAAGAGACGAGGTGACAATAGGTGAAAGCGGTATTTAAAACGGACCGAGGTCGGATTCGCCAACATAATGAGGACAGTGGGGGAATCTTTATCAACCGTGATGGGCAGCATCTATGTGTGGTTGCAGATGGAATGGGTGGACATCGAGCAGGAGATGTCGCCAGTTCCATGGCCATCAAGCATCTAGAAGAGATGTGGAAAGATTCAAGTGGAATTGAGACTGCCTCACATGCAGAGGACTGGTTAAGAAGGAGTATTCCTCATATCAATCAAGTAGTATTCCAGCATTCACAGCAACACGCCGAGTGTGAAGGGATGGGAACAACAGTTGTTGCTGCCATTGTTACACCATTATTTTCAACTGTCCTGAATATTGGTGATAGTCGCTGCTATATTTTAAATGATACAGGTTTTCAGCAGTTAACAGAGGATCATACACTTGTGAATGAACTTGTTAGAACGGGACAAATTTCAAGAGAGGATGCAGAACATCATCCACGTAAAAATGTTATTTTACGTGCTCTTGGAACGGAGCAAGATATAAAAATGGATATTCGCACCATCATGTTTGAAGAAGGAGATGTCCTCCTTTTATGCTCTGATGGTTTATCTAATAAAGTATCGACCGATGAAATGGTTAGTATTTTAAAAAATGCTGAAAATTTAGAGGAAAAGGCAACCACTCTCATCAACCTTGCAAACGAGCATGGTGGTGAGGACAATATTACCTTAGTCATTTTACAATTTGACGTTGGCGATGATTGGGGTGGGGATACATGCTAATCGGAAAGCGTTTAAGCGGTCGCTACAAAGTGCTTGAGATGATTGGTGGCGGCGGAATGGCCAATGTTTATCTTGCTCATGATATGATCTTAGATCGAGACGTGGCTGTTAAGGTACTGAGACTTGATTTTTCGAATGACGAGGAATTTATTCGACGCTTTCACCGAGAAGCACAATCAGCTACTAGCTTGGCTCATCCGAATATTGTTAGTATATACGATGTTGGTGAAGAAGATTCTATCTATTATATTGTTATGGAGTATGTGGAGGGGCAAACTCTCAAACAATACATACAGCAGCAACTATCGTTACACGTAGCGGATGCCATTAATATTATGAAGCAGTTAACCTCCGCTATTTCACATGCCCATCAAAATCACATTGTTCATAGAGATATTAAACCACATAATATTTTAATTGATCGTGAAGGAAATGTGAAAATAACTGATTTTGGCATTGCTATGGCAATGAGTGCGACAAGTATTACGCAAACAAATTCGGTGCTTGGCTCCGTCCATTATTTATCTCCAGAACAAGCAAGAGGTGGAATGGCAAACCGCAAATCGGATATTTATTCACTTGGAATTGTTATGTTCGAACTGTTGACGGGAAGATTGCCATTTTCTGGTGAGTCAGCCGTCTCAATCGCTTTAAAACATTTACAATCGGAAACACCTTCGTTAAGAAGATGGAATCCAAAAATTCCACAAAGTGTGGAAAATATTGTTTTAAAAGCAACGGCAAAGGATCCTTTTCATCGATATGATAGTGTAGAAGATATGGAGATGGATCTAGTAACTGCACTTGATCCTGATCGAATCGACGAGCCGAAGTTTGCGCTTCCGATAGATGATGATGCAACAAAAGCAATTCCAGTCATTACCGCTGATCAGTATCTAACTTCTGATGAAACACTCGTACATAGTAAAGAGCATCCTGTTCTTCAACAGACAACTGACAAAGACGGAGATAAAAAGAAGAAGAAAAAGAAGAGAAAATGGCCCATTGTGCTCGTATCTATCTTTCTCACATTGATTATCTTAGCAGTTTTAACTGTAACTGTTTTACCAAAGTTATTAGGACCAAAAGATGTTCTTGTTCCTGATGTTTCTGGAAAAGAGTTAGATGAAGCAATGGAAGTCCTTCAGGAGCAAGGTTTGAAAATTGGTGAAACGATTGAAGTTACAGATGAAGAGGTAGAGGAAGGTCTCATCATAAAAACAAACCCTAAGGAAGGGAAGACGGTAAAAGAAGGGCAGGAAGTGGACCTTTATTTAAGTATTGGCAAAGAGAAATGGACATTGCTAGATTATACCGGACGTCAATATGATGATGTGATTGATTTATTAGAAGCAAGGGGCTTTAAAGACATTACAAAAACGGAAGTTTACGATGATTCTGCCCCAGTGGGACAAATCATCTCTCAAGATCCATCTAGCGGGGAAGAAATTATTCCGGCTGAAACGGAACTGGCATTTACCGTTAGTAAGGGGCCGCAGTTAATAAAGCTCAAGGATCTTTCTGGTTATAATGAAAAAGGAATCCAAGAGTACGCACAATCCTCTGGATTATATGTTGAGATCGCCAGTGAGGGCGAATTTAGCGATACGGTAGCGGAAGGGTTAGTTGTTTCACAAAAGCCTTCAGCAGGTACAGATTTACAAAAAGGGTCTAAAGTAACCGTTGTCCTCTCTAAAGGAAAAGAGGAGATTCCAAAAGAAGTATCAAGGGAAATTACCATCCCTTATGAGCCGTTAGTTGAAGGAACTCCGCAAGTTGTCCAAATCTATATCGAGGATATGGAGCACAATACATCAGAACCGGTCCAAACCTTTGAAATTACAAAGACTGAGACTCGGACCATACAGTTAATTATTGCTCCTGGTGAACAGGCGGTATACAGAGTTCAAAGGGACGGTAATGTTATCGATGAACAAACGGTACCATACCCCACAAATTAAAATAGGGATAGGAACTAGTAGTTCACATTCTGTTAAAGGAGTGTATGTATGCCAGAAGGCAAAATTATTAAAGCGTTAAGTGGGTTCTATTATGTTCTCTCAGATGATAATCAAGTGATTCAGTGCCGAGGAAGAGGGGTATTTCGCTTAAATAAAGTGACCCCTCTTGTAGGAGATGAAGTTGTTTTCCAAGCTGAAAATGAATCTGAAGGCTATATCTTAGAAGTAAAGGATCGAAAAAACGAACTGGTAAGACCACCGATATCTAACGTTGATCAGGCGATATTGGTGTTTTCCGCTGTTGAGCCTGATTTTAGTACTTCATTGCTCGACCGCTTTCTTGTTTTAGTTGAGTTTAATCGAATCAAGCCTATTATTTGTGTCACGAAAATGGATTTAACGAGTGCTGATGATAGAGTAAAGATCGAAACCTACCGAGATCAATATACGAAGGCGGGTTATGAAGTGATTTTAACATCATCAGAAACGGAGGACGGGTTAGAGCAACTGCTTCCGCATTTAAAAGGAGTCATATCCGTGTTTGCTGGTCAGTCAGGTGTAGGAAAGTCATCGCTATTAAATGCGATTCGACCTGATCTAGAATTAAAGACAAACGATATATCCTCCCATTTAGGTCGAGGAAAGCATACAACAAGACATGTGGAATTAATAAAAATAGGGGAAGGGTTAGTCGCAGATACTCCTGGTTTTAGTTCACTAGAATTCACGGATATAGAGGTGGAGGACTTAAACTATTGCTTCCCTGATATTGAAAAGTTAAGTGAAGACTGTAAATTTCGGGGATGTCTTCACTTAAAAGAACCAAAATGTGCGGTAAAAGAAGCGGTAACAAAGGAAGAACTTCCTGAGTATCGATATGAGCATTATGAGCTTTTTGCTCAAGAAATTAAAGAGAGAAAGCCGAGGTATTAATTATGGTGAAAATTGCACCTTCCATACTATCAGCTGATTTTTCAAAATTGGGAGAAGAAATTAAAGATGTAGAACGAGGGGGAGCAGACTATATCCATGTAGATGTCATGGATGGTCATTTTGTACCCAATATTACGATTGGTCCCCTGATTGTAGAAGCAATTCGACCAATTACGAAACTTCCGCTTGATGTACATTTAATGATTGATAATCCGGATCAGTATATTGAGGCCTTTGCTAATGCAGGAGCAGATTATCTTACTGTTCATGTAGAAGCTTGTAAGCATCTACATCGGACCATCCACTATATTAAATCATTTGGTGTAAAAGCAGGGGTTGTACTGAATCCTGCAACCCCTGTTCAAACGATTGAACATGTGATTGATGATATTGATATGGTCCTGTTAATGACGGTTAATCCTGGCTTTGGAGGTCAGAAATTTATTGAGCAAGTGCTGCCGAAAATTAGACAAGTAAAAGAACTTGTTGATAAAAAAGGGCTATCTGTTGAAATCGAAGTAGATGGTGGAGTGAACGAGGAAACAGCAAGGAAGTGTGTAGAAGCTGGTGCAAATGTTCTTGTGGCTGGATCGGCTATATATAACGAAAGAGATAGGAAAAAAGCGATAGAAAAGATTAGAGGATAAGAATGTTGGCTAGCTTTTTAGAAGCTAGCCTTTCCTTATTACAAGGAGGATCCAAAATGGAGATCAATATTTTAGCAGGTGGTCCATTAGAACTTATCCCTTCTCTTCACTCATATAGTGGAGAATGGATTGGTGTGGATCGTGGAGTACTAACACTAATAAAAGAAGGAATCTTTGTTGAAAAAGCCTTTGGCGATTTTGATTCTGTGGAGGAAGAAGAGCTAGCGTTTATAAAGAAACATGTTGGAGAATTACTTACGTTTCCACCAGAAAAAGATGAAACGGATATGGAAATTGCGATTTCATGGGCGATCAAACAAGCTCCGGAAAAAGTTCGTATCTTTGGTGCTACGGGTGGGAGGCTAGATCATTTCTTTGCAAATATACAGCTGCTTTTCAAACCAACGGCTTTACATGAAACAGTTCCAATTGAAATCATTGATTGTCAAAATATCATTTCATTAATACAAGCAGGCACACATACAATAGAAAGAAATGATGAGTACGCATATATTTCTTTTATACCTTTTCATGGCGAGGTAGAGGGCTTAACACTTGTGGGTTTTAAGTATCCATTAACACTTCGTCATATTCCGATTCACTCCACACTATGTATTAGCAATGAACTAATTTCTGATATTGGTACTATATCTTTTTCGGAAGGCATATTAATGGTGATAAGGAGTCGCGATTAAACTTCCTTATATTGAGTACTTATCTTTATATTTTGAATATGATAATGAGAGTTCTGAAACTTGTTCATGCGTGAGATGGTGAGGAGGGACATTATGAGATTTTACACGATTAAATTGCCGAAATTCTTAGGCGGCATTGTCCGCGCGATGCTGGGTACGTTTAAAAAGGGCTAAACAAAGTGGTATTTGCAACACGTTTTCAAGAAAGACAACCTTAAAAACCAATGTACACCGATGTAAGAGATTCACATCGGTGTATTTTTTTGTGAATAATTAAAAGTCTATTTCTAAAGGTTAATGGGAAGGCTAGTTTTAAAAGGAAAATGAAAAAGAGCATCCAGATGGATACTCTTTACACATTATACGCGCTCAACTTTACCTGATTTAAGTGCTCTTGCAGAAACCCAAACACGCTTTGGCTTTCCGTCTACAAGAATACGTACCTTTTGAAGGTTAGCACCCCAAGTACGCTTGTTAGCGTTCATAGCATGAGAACGTGCGTTACCTGAACGAGTTCCTTTACCAGTTACAACACATTTACGTGGCATATACATTTCCCTCCTTACTATCAAAGGTGAAGCATTATTTGTTCATCTTTAAAATGCAATGTAAAATTGCTTTCAAGTTTTATTTAATGTGAAAATAGCGGATTGTCCGTTTTTCAAGCATTAAAAGATACTTTAATAATTTATCATACAACCATTCGGAATGCAACAGTTGTAACAAAAGGTTTCAAGAAAATTTCCTTGACATAGGTAAAATCTTAAGGCTCTATTATAAGTGCGGGGAATATGACTTTTAAATTTGAAGTCCATATAGTAAAATGACTGTAGTTAAGGAGCAAATTCCAAAGGGGGAAGCATTTATGTCCATCGAACTGAAAACAAATTTCGGACAAATTGATATCTCAAATGAAGTAATTGCAACAATCGCTGGAGGAGCAGCTGTTGATTGCTACGGTATAGTAGGAATGGCTTCAAAACATCAACTAAAAGATGGCCTTACGGAAATATTAAGAAGAGAGAACTTTACTCGAGGTGTAATTGTTCGTCAGGAAAATGATGAAGTACATATTGATATGTATATAATTGTTAGCTATGGTACAAAAATTTCTGAGATTGCTCATAATGTACAATCAAAAGTGAAATATACCTTAGACAAAACAGTTGGCCTTGCCGTTGACTCAGTTAATATTTACGTTCAAGGTGTTCGCGTCACGAACCCGTAAGTAAAATGCGTTGCTTTAGGAAGCGTAGGCTTCCTCGAGCAGTGCGTTCGTAGTGACGAACATTAGTGAGGAGGAAAGACTTGTGTCAATTAAATCTTTAGATGGAAAACGTTTCGCTGAAATGGTACTACAAGGAGCGAATCACTTGTCCTCTAATGCAAAATATGTGGATGCACTGAACGTGTTTCCCGTTCCAGATGGTGATACTGGAACAAATATGAACTTATCGATGACTTCTGGAGCAAAGGAAGTAAGAAATAATGTTCAAGACCATATTGGAAAGGTTGGTATTGCGCTTTCCAAAGGATTGTTGATGGGTGCAAGAGGAAACTCTGGTGTTATTTTATCCCAGCTTTTCCGAGGCTTTTCTAAAGCAATCGAAACAAAAGCTAGCATCAATGCATTTGAATTTGCCGCTTCTCTTGATGCAGGAGTGATTACTGCTTATAAAGCGGTTATGAAGCCTGTGGAAGGAACCATCTTAACGGTTGCAAAAGACTCTGCGAAAAAAGCAGTTGAAGCAGCGAAAAAATCAGATGATATTGTTACAATTATGGAGGCAGTAGTTGCAGAAGCAAAGGCATCCTTAAAGCGGACACCTGATCTTCTACCGGTTTTAAAGGAAGTAGGAGTAGTTGATAGTGGCGGACAAGGACTTGTGTTTGTTTATGAAGGTTTCCTAGCTGTACTAAAGGGAGAAAAATTACCTGAAGGTCCTACACTAGCATCCTCAATGGATGATCTAGTCAATGCAGAACATCACAAGAGTGTACAAAGCCATATGAACACCGAAGACATCGAGTTTGGGTATTGTACAGAATTTATGGTCAAGTTGGACGACGAGAAACTCCACTCTAAACCATTTAGCGAGCAAACTTTCCGTCAAGATTTAAGTCAGCACGGTGATTCTCTCTTGGTTATATCTGATGATCAGCTGGTAAAAGTACATATTCATGCAGAGTATCCGGGAAATGTGCTAACGTATGCACAAACCTATGGAAGCTTAGTGAATTTAAAAATTGAAAATATGCGTGAGCAACATACAAATTTGTTGTCCGATTCGTATGAGAAAGCAAGTGCTCCTGCAAAGCCGAAGGAAAAGCTAGAGTACGGTATTGTAACCGTTTCTATGGGCTCAGGGATTGCAGAATTGTTTAAGAGTATCGGGGCGCATGCTGTTATTGAAGGTGGACAAACGATGAATCCAAGCACGGAGGATATCGTTAAGGCAATTAAAGAAGTGAACGCAAAGAAAGTGATTATTTTGCCGAATAACAAAAACATCATCATGGCAGCCGAACAAGCAGCTGAAGTAACAGAGGAAGATGCGATTGTTATCCCTTCTAAAACTGTTCCACAAGGAATGTCTGCTCTTCTTGCCTTTAACCCAGGTGCAGACCTAGAAGGCAATAAAGAGGGCATGACGGAAGCTTTACAAAATGTAAAAACAGGTCAAATTACGTATGCCGTCCGTGATACCAGTATTGATGGCCTTGAGATTGAAAAAGATGACTTCATGGGAATTGCCGAGGGGAAAATCGTTGTTAAGGATAAAGACAAAGTTGTCTCTGCAACGAAACTCCTAGATCAGCTTCTTGATGGAGACTCAGAGATTTTGACGATCTTAAAAGGTGAAGATGCTACAGATGCGGATGTAGATGCAATTGTCCAGTTTGTAGAAGCAAATTACGGTGATGTTGAAATCGAAATCCACGATGGAAAACAACCGTTATATGCATTCATTTTCTCGGTTGAATAATTATTATGGAAGCATGGCTCAAAGCTGTGCTTCCTTTCATTTGAAAAAATCCACTTTGTAGATAGTGGAAATAGAAGAAACTACAATGTTTTTTTCATACAATAATGTATAATACAATGTGGGAAACCATTAAGTGTGAATAGGATATTCTCCACAAGGGGGAAAAGTGATGAAGTACAAAAGTGTTTTTGATATTATAGGTCCTGTAATGATTGGTCCTTCCAGCTCACATACAGCAGGGGCAGCACGAATTGGAAGAGTAGCAAGAAGCCTTTTTGGCCGTGAACCAAAGTGGGCGAAAATTTCTCTTTATGGCTCTTTTGCACAAACATATAAAGGACATGGAACAGATGTAGCAATAATCGGTGGACTATTAGACTTTGATACATTTGATGAACGAATTATTGGGTCCATTTCTATCGCTCAAACGAACGGAATGGAAATCACATTTATTGAAGAAGAAGCGATTCCAGAACACCCGAATACAGCTAAAGTACTTATTGGTGACGATCAAGGAGAGTTAGAGCTAGTAGGGATCTCTATTGGCGGTGGCAAAATCGAAATCACTGAGTTGAATGGTTTTGAGCTAAGGTTATCAGGTCATCATCCAGCGATTTTAGTCGTTCATAATGACCGTTTCGGTGCGATTGCTAGTGTTTCAAATATATTAGCTTCACACGAACTAAATATCGGACATATGGAAGTGTCAAGGAAAGAAAAAGGGATGCTTGCGTTAATGACGATTGAAGTGGACCAGAATATTGACGATTCAGTTATTAAAGAATTAGAAGCGCTTGACCATGTGGTAAAGGTTGCCAAAATTGTAGAATAGAAGAGGAATTTTATGGTAGCGCTTTCAAAAATAGATTACTAGAATGCAGGGAGAGTGTACATCATGTTTCGCAATGTCGCAGAGCTAGTAGAGCTCGCTAGTACACAAAATAAAAAAATATCAGATATCATGATTGAGCAAGAAATGGAAGTTACCGGTCGGACACGAGAACAAATTCTAGAGCAAATGAATGTGAATTTGACCGTAATGGAGCAAGCTGTTGAACGGGGCCTTAATGGGGTAAGGTCCCATTCGGGTCTCACTGGTGGAGATGCCGTGCTCCTGCAAAAATATATTCAGTCTGGAAAGTCATTATGTGGAGACACGATCCTCGATGCTGTCTCGAAGGCAGTTGCTACAAACGAAGTGAATGCGGCAATGGGGACGATTTGTGCAACGCCTACAGCAGGATCAGCTGGTGTGGTTCCAGGAACCTTATTTGCCGTAAGAGATAAATTACATCCTACGAGAGAACAGATGATAGCCTTTTTATTTACATCAGGAGCATTTGGGTTTGTTGTTGCCAACAATGCGTCGATCTCTGGTGCTGCTGGAGGCTGTCAAGCAGAGGTTGGATCTGCTGCTGGAATGGCTGCAGCTGCCATTGTAGAAATGGCTGGTGGAACTCCTGCTCAATGTGCAGAAGCTATGGCGATCACATTAAAAAATATGTTAGGATTAGTGTGTGACCCCGTTGCTGGTTTAGTAGAAGTCCCTTGTGTAAAACGAAATGCAATGGGAGCTGCAAACGCAATGGTGGCAGCGGATATGGCATTAGCAGGAATCACTAGTCGTATACCATGTGATGAAGTAATTGATGCGATGTATAAAATCGGTCAAACGATGCCTACCGCTCTTAAAGAAACGGCGCAGGGAGGGTTGGCGGCAACTCCGACAGGTCGCAGACTAGAAGCGAAAATTTTCGGAATACCGCATGTTCATGGAGAACAACAACAGTAATTTAAAGCAATCCGTAACAGCTGTAAAAGGAATCGGTGCTGAGACAGCACAAAGCCTAGCTGAAATGAGAATAGTGACTATTGAAGATTTACTTGAATATTTTCCATATCGTTATGAAGATTATCGCCTTCGCGACTTAACAGAAGTGAAGCATGACGAGAGGATTACCGTAGAAGGGAAGGTTCATAGTGAGCCTTCTCTTATGTATTATGGGAAAAAGCGGTCAAGACTAACCATCCGATTGCTAGTAGAGAGATATTTGATTCAGGTAGTATTTTTTAATCAGGCTTATTTGAAAAATAAGTTTCAAGTAAATGAAATGGTTACCGTAACCGGTAAATGGGATCAGCATCGTCAAATGATCACAGCCTCTCAAGCGAAAATGGGATCAAATGAATCAGAAAAAAAGTTTGTTCCCGTTTATAGTGTGAAAGGAGATGTGACGGTTAAAGGTCTTAGGAGATTTATTAATCTAGCATTCTCCCAGTATGGGAATGATATTACAGAGACCCTTCCTGGAAAAATGATAAGCAAATATAAGCTTGGAAACCGGAAGGAATCGATTCTTTCCATGCACAATCCGCTAAACGAAGAAGATGTAAAAAAGGCTCGTCGAAGATTTGTTTATGAAGAATTTTTGCATTTTCAGTTAAAGATGCAAGCGTTACGAAAGTTTGAAAGGGAGAATTCCAAGGGACTTCCTCAAAACTATAACTTAGATAAAGTAAAGGACTTCATTGATCATCTACCTTTCCCGCTTACCAATGCGCAGAAACGAGTGGTAAACGAGGTGTTAAAGGATTTGAGATCTCCATACCGTATGAATCGTTTGCTGCAAGGGGATGTAGGTTCTGGGAAAACAGTCGTTGCTGCTATTGCTCTTTTTTCTAGTTATACAGCTGGATATCAAGGAGCTTTAATGGTGCCCACAGAAATATTAGCTGAGCAGCATGCGGAATCGTTAAAGGCGTTATTAGAGCCTCTCGGATTAACAGTCGAGCTGTTAACGAGCTCGGTAAAGGGTAAGAGACGCCGGGAAGTGTTAGAACGGTTAAAAAACGGTGAAATTCATATATTAATCGGGACACACGCATTAATTCAGGATGAAGTTGTATTTGCCAAACTCGGTCTTGTCATTACCGATGAACAGCATCGTTTTGGCGTGGAGCAAAGAAGGGTTTTACGTGAAAAAGGAGAGAATCCGGATGTGCTCTTTATGACAGCTACTCCAATTCCTCGTACACTAGCGATTACAGTGTTTGGTGAAATGGATGTGTCAATCATTGATGAAATGCCTGCAGGTCGCAAAGCCATTGAAACGTATTGGGCAAAGGCAGATATGCTTGATCGTGTCCTTTCCTTTATGGAAAAAGAGCTTGTTAAAGGACGGCAAGCATATGTGATTTGTCCACTTATTGAGGAGTCGGACAAGCTCGATGTACAAAATGCGATTGATGTTCATGTTGCCTTACAAACATACTTTCACAATCGATACCAAGTTGGTTTGATGCATGGAAGACTTAGCTCTGATGAGAAAGATGAAGTGATGAAGGCATTCAGTTCGAACCAATATCAAGTACTTGTATCAACTACGGTTGTAGAAGTGGGAGTAAATGTTCCTAATGCGACGATGATGGTCATCTATGATGCCGAAAGATTTGGATTGGCGCAGCTTCACCAGCTACGGGGACGAGTGGGGAGAGGAAGCGAACAATCGTATTGTGTCCTTCTGGCCGATCCGAAAACAGAAGTTGGGAAAGAACGAATGAAAATTATGACTGAAACTAATGACGGCTTCGTTGTCAGTGAGAAGGACTTGGAGCTTCGAGGACCTGGAGATTTCTTTGGTCGAAAGCAAAGTGGCCTTCCTGAATTTAAGGTAGCTGATATGGTCCATGATTACCGAGCGTTAGAAACCGCTCGAAACGATGCTATGGTCTTAATAGAATCAGAGGAGTTTTGGAAAGAGGATGAATTCGCTGGGCTGCGTTCAAAGCTTGCAGACTCTGGTGTATTGGAAAATGAAAAGCTAGATTGATAAAAAGCGGATGTACCTTGATCAAAAAGTAGATTGCAAAAAAAGTTTGTTGCAATCTGCTTTTTTGTTTTATATACTACTATTAGTACCTAGTCTTAATACTTCGGACGGTGTTTTACATATGAGAAAAAGTAAAAAAGAACGTCAACGACTTTTAATAGAAACAATAAAAGAAAACCCGTTTATTACCGATGAGGAACTTGCTGAACAATTTACGGTTAGCGTACAAACCATCCGGTTAGATCGGTTAGAGTTATCGATCCCTGAGCTACGGGAAAGAATAAAGAATGTCGCTGAAAAGCGGTTTGACGATGAAGTACGTTCTTTACCAATCGATGAAGTGATTGGTGAAATTATTGATATTGAGCTTGACCAAACAGCTATTTCTATTTTTGATGTTAAGCATGAAC
The DNA here is from genome assembly GCF_003586445.1 of Bacillus sp. Y1. Taxonomy (NCBI): domain Bacteria; kingdom Bacillati; phylum Bacillota; class Bacilli; order Caryophanales; family Bacillaceae; genus Bacillus; species Bacillus sp. Y1. The sequence continues at coordinate 1,616,030 of NZ_CP030028.1, forward strand.
ATGTGTTTAAGAGAAACCAAATCGCAAGGGGTCACCACGTTTTTGCTCAGGCTAATTCATTAGCGGTTGCAGTGATTAACGATGAACTGGCTTTAACGGCAAAGGCAAATATTCAATTTACCAGATCGGTTAAGGAAAATGAACGCGTCATTGCAAAAGCAAAAGTGTTACGAATTGATGAAGAAAAAGGTAGAACTCTTGTAGAAGTCAATAGTTTTGTGAATAATGAACTAGTATTTACTGGTGAATTTGAAATGTATCGCTATAAAAAATGACATAAGGAATGAATAACAATGAAATTGGCCCTTGATGCAATGGGAGGCGACCATGCTCCAAAAGAAATCGTTCTAGGAGCGATAAAGGCCGTTCAAGCATTTGATGATGTACATATATGTTTAGTTGGTGATGAAGCAAAAATTAAGGAGCATCTCACACCACACGACAGAATATCGATTTTACATACGGAAGAGGTTATTTTAGGCACTGATGAGCCTGTAAAAGCGGTGAGACGAAAGAAGAATTCATCCATGGTTCTAGCTGCAAAGCTTGTTGCTGACAAAGAGGCAGATGGTTGTATATCTGCTGGTAATACAGGGGCTTTAATGGCGACTGGTTTGTTTGTAGTAGGACGTATTGAAGGAATTGAAAGACCCGCATTAGCTCCAACCTTACCGACGATTGGTGGAGAAGGGTTTCTTTTGCTTGATGTTGGTGCAAATGTTGATGCAAAGCCTGAGCACTTATTGCAAAATGCCATCATGGGTTCCATCTATGCTGAAAACGTAAGAGGGGTAAAGAATCCAAGAGTCGGGCTTTTGAATATCGGAACAGAAGAGAAAAAGGGAAATGAGTTATCCAAACTTGCTTTTGATCTTCTAAAGGAAGCACCTGTTAACTTTATTGGAAACGTGGAAGCTAGGGATTTGCTTGATGGTGTTGCAGATGTAGTAGTCACCGATGGTTTTACTGGCAATATGGTATTAAAGACGATTGAAGGAACCGCTTTATCCGTATTTAAAATGCTTAAAACAACTTTATATAGCTCTTTGAAGACGAAGATAGCAGCAGCTGTTCTAAAGCCAGACCTGATGCAATTAAAAGCAAAGATGGACTATTCAGAATATGGTGGTGCGGGATTGTTCGGACTAAAGGCACCTGTCATTAAAGCTCATGGATCATCAGATGCAAACTCAGTTTACAATGCAATTAGACAAACGAGGGACATGGTGGGAAAGAAGGTTGCGCCTACGATTAAAGAGGCGATATCAAAATACACAGAAGCTAGAGAGGAGTAACTATGGGTAAATTAGCGATTATCTTTCCTGGACAAGGTTCTCAAACAGTTGGGATGGGAAAAGTCTTTGCAGAGACAAACAAGGAAGTTCAATCTGTTTTTGAACAAGCGGACAAAAAATTAGGGTTTTCTCTATCCAATCTTATTTTTGAAGGCCCGCAAGATGAGTTAACGAAAACAACTAACACTCAACCTGCGCTTTTAACAACATCCATTGCGCTGTTTGAGCAATTCAAGAAAGCTGAGATAAAAGCAGACTATATGGCTGGGCATAGCTTAGGTGAATACACAGCATTGGTAGCTGCTGGAGCGATTGGTTTTGAGGATGGAGTGTACGCGGTTCGTAAACGTGGTGAGTTTATGGAAGAAGCTGTACCTAACCGGGAAGGTACGATGGCGGCTGTATTAGGTCTAGACCGTGATACTTTGGCAGAAGCGGTAGAAAAAGCAGCGGCTGAAGGAGACATAGTAGGCCTAGCGAATATGAATTGCCCTGGGCAAATCGTTATTTCAGGCTCTAGAAGAGGAGTGGAACTTGCTTCCCAGTTTGCGAAGGAAGTAGGAGCAAAACGAGTTCTTCCGCTTGAAGTTAGTGGGCCATTTCATTCGCAACTTATGAAGCCAGCTTCAGGTCGTTTACGTGAAGTGTTAGACGGAATATCAATCAGTGAAGCGACTGTTCCTGTCATCGCCAACGTGAATGCACAAGAAATGACAGGTGCTGAGGAAATTAAAGAGCGATTGCTTGAGCAGCTATACTCTCCTGTGTTATGGGAAGATAGTGTGAAGCATATGATTGAACTTGGTGTAGATACTTTTGTTGAAATCGGACCTGGGAAAGTGTTGTCTGGTTTAGTAAAGAAAGTGGAACGTTCTGTTCAAACCTATTCAATTTCTGATGAAGAAACGCTACTGGCAACGATTAATGCATTAAAGGAGAGAACAGTATGAAGCTTTTAGGAAAAGTGGCACTTGTTACAGGTGCTTCACGTGGAATCGGAAGAGACATTGCGATTGAACTTGCAAAAGCGGGCGCAAATGTTGCGGTTAATTACGCTGGAAGTGAAGCTCGTGCAAATGAAGTGGTTCAAGAAATTCAAAGTCTTGGAAGAGAAGCATTTGCCGTTCAATGCGATGTTGCTAATGGAGAGTCTGTTGCGGAGATGGTGAAGCAAACGATAGACCTTTGGGGAAGTCTAGATATTCTTGTCAATAATGCAGGAATCACTAGAGATAACCTAATTATGCGTATGAAGGAAGACGAATGGGACGATGTTATTAATACAAACCTAAAAGGTGTGTTCCTTTGTACAAAAGCCGTTACTCGTCAAATGATGAAGCAGAAGAGTGGCAGAATTATTAATATTTCTTCCGTTGTCGGAGAAAGCGGGAACGCTGGTCAAGCCAACTATGTGGCAGCAAAGGCTGGGGTGATCGGTTTAACGAAGACTACGGCAAAGGAACTTGCTCCTCGTGGGATCACGGTTAATGCTGTTGCACCTGGTTTTATTACAACTGATATGACAGATAAGCTAACCGATGAGATTAAAGAGGGAATGTTAAAGATGATTCCACTGGCTAAGTTTGGTGAACCGAAGGATATTGCCAATGCAGTTACGTTTTTAGCATCTGATGACAGCCGCTATATTACGGGACAAACCATCCATGTTAACGGTGGAATGGTCATGTAACCGAAAATTCAACATTTATTAATTGTTGGAAATACACTATAATGTCCCTTGAGGGGAGGTGAAAAGCATGGCAGATGTATTAGAGCGCGTAACGAAGATTATCGTTGACAGACTTGGAGTAGAAGAAAATCAAGTGACTCTTGAAGCTTCTTTCAAGGATGATCTTGGTGCTGATTCCCTTGACGTAGTAGAACTAGTTATGGAATTAGAGGACGAGTTTGATATGGAAATCTCTGACGATGATGCTGAAAAGATTTCTACAGTGGGTGACGCTGTGAATTACATAAAAAGTACTCAATAATCGTTAGAATTTATGAAAAAGCTCCGCAGCTATGCGGAGCTTTCTTCATGAAGATCAGAAAGTATAAAATATTGCACTTCGAAAATTGTCCAGCTCCAGCGCCCAGCAACTAGTGTACTTCGATCTTCTCCCTGCGATAAGTCAACATCGAATCGCTTGCGCTCTCCGTGTTTCCTTTATCTCAGTCGAAGCTCTCCAGTCCATACGTTGCTAAACGGGCGCTTCCGCTTTTCTTATAAGAAAAATTGAAAAACCTTCAATCTTCCTTTGCGTTTTTAAGAACTTTTACGTAAACTTGATATGGTATGTAAACTATTAGCAAGGTGGAGGCAAAATGAGCAAGTACGGAAAAGAAAGAGAGAAACGTAGCTTTCGCTCTTATGATAAATTATTTAAAGAATTTCAAGCAGAACAAGGAATTAACTTTACAGACGAGAAGCTATTAAAACAAGCATTTACCCATTCATCATATGTGAATGAGCATCGTAGAAAGCCCTATGAAGATAATGAGAGGCTTGAATTTTTAGGAGACGCTGTATTAGAATTAACCGTTTCACAATTCCTTTACAAGAAATACCCGATGATGAGCGAAGGAGAGTTGACGAAGCTGCGTGCAGCTGTTGTTTGTGAGCCCTCTTTAGTAAGGTTTGCAAACGAACTTACTTTTGGGAAACTAGTGCTTCTTGGAAAAGGGGAAGAAATGACAGGAGGCCGTGAGCGTCCAGCACTGTTAGCGGATGTGTTTGAGGCATTTATTGGTGCACTCTTCTTGGACAAAGGAATTGAAACAGTAATTGGATTTTTAGAAAGAGTTGTATTTCCTAAAATTAACGAAGGTGCTTTTTCTCATGTGATGGATTTTAAAAGTCAGCTGCAAGAGCTTGTACAAAGAGATGGAATTGGTACAATCGAATACAAAATTTTACTAGAGCGAGGACCGGCCCATAACAGGGAGTTTGTCTCAAAGGTTTGTTTAAACAACGAAGAGCTTGGACAAGGTACAGGGAGATCGAAGAAAGAAGCGGAGCAGCATGCTGCACAAATGGCTTTAGAAAAGATCAAATCTCACCTTAATGGAGCAAAAGAACAGCTAGAAGAAAAACAACAGGAGTAGAGATAAAGGGGGAAAAGCTGTGTATCTCAAACGTTTGGATGTAGTAGGATTCAAGTCGTTTGCTGAGAGAATTGGGGTCGATTTTGTCCCGGGTGTCACAGCAGTGGTTGGTCCAAATGGAAGTGGAAAAAGTAATATCACCGATGCGATTCGTTGGGTGTTAGGAGAGCAGTCAGCGAAATCGCTTCGTGGCTCAAAGATGGAGGATATTATCTTTGCTGGTAGTGATTCGCGAAAAGCATTGAATTTTGCTGAAGTAACGTTGACGTTGGATAATGAAGATCAAGCATTACCGATTGAATACAATGAGGTAAGTGTCACTAGACGTGTGTATCGCTCTGGAGATAGTGAGTTTCAAATCAATAAACAAACATGCAGGCTAAAAGATATCGTTGATTTGTTTATGGACTCTGGATTAGGGAGAGAAGCGTTTTCGATCATTAGCCAAGGAAAAGTTGAAGAAATATTAAACAGCAAGGCCGAAGAAAGAAGAACGATTTTTGAAGAGGCTGCTGGTGTTCTAAAATATAAAAGTCGTAAAAAGAAAGCTGAGTCAAAGCTAACAGAAACTCAGGATAATTTAAATCGTGTGAGTGATATCTTGCATGAATTAGAAACGCAAGTAGAGCCACTTAAAATTCAAGCGTCGATTGCAAAGGATTTTCTGCAGCAAAAAGAAGAGCTCGAAAAGATTGAAGTAGCGGTAACGGTGCACGAAATTGAGGATCTTCATGAAAAGTGGGAAAAGCTGACTAGTCAGCTTGAACAACATAAAGAGGATGAAATGAAGCTATCTACCGTTATTCAATCGAAGGAAGCTAGAATTGTTGAAATGAGAGATCATATGGCGGCCCTCGATGAATCGATTACCGATTTGCAGGACGTTTTACTGCGTGTTAGTGAGGAGCTTGAAAAGGTTGAAGGCAGAAAAGAGGTTCTAAAAGAGAGAAAGAAAAATGCTTCGCAAAACAAAGAGCAACTTAGAAAAAGCATAGAAGAAGTTTCTCTGAAAATCCAAGAATTAACCTCGCTTCAACTTGAGCAAGAGGAAAGCTATCACCGTATGAATGATGAGGTACTCTCTCTTAAAAAACTGTTAAAAGAAAAGCAGGAAGTTCTCTCGTCGTTTAGTGAGAATATTGAAGAGCGAATCGAGTCATTAAAAAGTGATTATATTGAAATTTTAAACAGACAAGCATCTAGTAAGAATGAGCTTCAAAACACAGACAAGCAGCTTGGACAGCAAGGTGTGAAAAACACAAGATTAGAAGCTGATAACGAAAAGTATCTTCAAGAAAGACGTGTTATCTCCACCCGTAAGCAGGAAATTGAAGCTAGTATTGCTGGTGTTCAAAAAAATCTTGAAGAACAAGTTCATGTATTTAGAGAAGAGCAGAAAAAGCTAGAAAACTTGAAGAATAAGTATCAAAAACAAGAAACTCAGCTTTATCAAGCGTATCAATTTTTACAAAAAGCAAAGTCTAGAAAAGATATGTTAGAAGAGATGGAAGATGACTATTCTGGTTTTTTCCAAGGAGTAAAGGAAGTATTAAAGGCAAGAGATGGCAAACTTTCTGGGATTGAGGGGGCTGTCGCCGAGCTTATCCAAGTACCGAAATCGTATGAAGTTGCGATTGAGACTGCTTTAGGCGCTGCGATGCAGCATATAGTCGTTGCGAATGAGGAAAATGGGAGAAAAGCGATTCTTTATTTAAAGCAAAACTCCTTTGGACGAGCAACATTCCTGCCTCTTAGTGTCATAAGAGGGAAGAGTCTATCAAGTAGTCAGCTTCAGGCACTAAAAGGCCATCCATCTTATGTAGGAGTAGCGAAGGATTTAATTGGGTTTGATCAAAAATATGAAGAAATATTTTCAAATCTTTTAGGTACGGTGGTCATCACGAAGGACTTAAAGGGTGCGAACGAGCTTGCTAAGCTTTTACAATATCGATGTCGATTTGTTACGGCAGATGGGGATATCGTAAACCCAGGTGGTTCGATGACTGGTGGTGCAGTAAAGGCAAATACATCTTCGCTACTGAGCCGTAAAGGTGAGCTTGAAGAGTTAAAAGGTAAACTATTGGGAATGGAAGCTCAAACACATGAGCTAGAAGCGCAGGTGAAGGAGCTTAAATCTTCTATCACAACTCAGGAGCAAAAGCTTGAGGATATTCGAAAACAAGGGGAGGATCTTCGCCTTCTCGAGCAATCGAAAAAGGGTGACCTCAGAGAAATTGAGATTGAAGAAAAAAATATCAATGAAAAGCTAAAAATCTATGATCTCGACATGTCTCAATTTTTACAAGACCAGACGCAGTTGTCTTCACGTAAAGTTGAGTTAACGGAATTGTTATCAACGTATGCGAATGAACTAGCCGAACTTGATAGGCAAATTCAAGCATTATCAGAAAAGAAATCTTTCCAAAATAGTTCTAAAGAATCAGTGGTCAATGAAATTGGGGAACTGAAGGTGAAGCTCGCTGGACTAATGGAGCAGCATCACGGTTTGTCCGAAAAGCTTGAAGCAACAAGAGCATCTCTTTTAGAGCATACGAAACGACATGAAACGTTTGAAGAGGATCTATCCTTGTTATCAACGGAGATGAACTCTAGTAGTTCAGGAGAACAGCTCTTAGAACAAGAGGCTTCCAAAAAGCTGCAAGATAAAAATGAAACCATCTCTATGATTTCTTCACGCCGTGAAGAACGATTGAAGCTTCACAGTACCTTAGAGGATTCTGAGCTTGAATTAAGAGAGCTTTTAAGACAGCATAAGGGTTTAACACTTGCGCTTAAGGATGAAGAAGTAAAGCTAGGGCGTCTCGATGTAGAGTTAGAAAACAGACTTTCTCACCTCCGAGAAGAGTACCTGCTGTCATTTGAAGCGGCCAAAGAAGAGTACCCTCTCGTTCTACCGGTTGAGGAGGCTCGTAAAAGAGTAAAGCTAATTCGTCTTGCAATAGAAGAGCTCGGAGTCGTAAACATCGGTGCAATTGAAGAATATGAGCGTGTCTCCGAACGCTACGAATTCTTGCTCGAGCAGAAAAATGACCTGCAGGAAGCAAAGGATACATTGTTCCAGGTCATCGATGAAATGGACGAAGAAATGAAGAAGCGATTTGAGCAAACCTTCTACGGAATTCGTTCGCATTTTGAATTTGTTTTCCAAGCACTGTTTGGCGGAGGAAGAGCAGACTTAAAGTTAACGAACCCAGAAGACTTATTAAATACAGGGGTAGAAATCGTTGCACAACCACCAGGGAAAAAGCTGCAGAATTTAGGACTCTTATCCGGTGGAGAGCGATCGCTTACAGCAATTGCTCTATTGTTCTCCATATTAAAAGTTAGACCTGTACCATTTTGTATTCTCGATGAAGTAGAAGCTGCTTTAGACGAGGCCAATGTGTATCGTTTTAGCCAATATTTAAAACGATACAGTGACGAAACACAGTTTATCGTTATTACTCACCGAAAAGGCACAATGGAAGAAGCGGATGTGCTTTACGGGGTAACGATGCAGGAGTCGGGGGTTTCAAAGCTTGTTTCTGTTAGATTGGAAGAAACAAAAGAATTGATTGAAACGTAAAGGACGTGTGAGTTTTGAGTTTTTTTAAAAAGCTAAAAGAAAAAATTACAAAGCAAACGGATTCGGTAACTGAAAAGTTTAAGGATGGCTTAACAAAAACGAGAGACAATTTTTCAGGCAAAGTTAATGATCTTGTCGCTCGTTATCGGAAAGTCGACGAAGACTTTTTCGAGGAGCTTGAGGAGATTTTAATTGGGGCCGATGTGGGCTTCGATACCGTTATGGAACTCATCGATGAGCTGAAAATGGAAGTCAAACGTAAAAACATTCAAGACCCAGCAGCCGTTCAGGTCGTCATCTCTGAAAAGCTTGTTGACATCTACAAGGGTGATGAGGAAGAAGTTAACACGATTAATATCCAAGAGGGCTTAACCGTTATTTTGTTCGTAGGAGTAAATGGTGTCGGAAAAACAACGACAATTGGAAAGCTTGCACATAAATATAAAAGTGAAGGCAAGAAAGTGTTGTTAGCAGCGGGAGACACCTTCCGTGCCGGGGCAATTGAACAGCTTGAGGTATGGGGAGAAAGAGTTGGAGTGGAAGTGATTAAGCAAAGTGCTGGCTCCGATCCAGCTGCGGTTATGTACGATGCCGTTCAAGCAGCCAAGTCAAGAAACGCAGATATTCTATTGTGTGACACAGCTGGACGACTTCAAAACAAAGTGAACCTGATGAAGGAGCTCGAAAAGGTAAAGCGTGTTATTGAACGTGAAATTCCAGGTGCCCCTCATGAAGTACTCCTTGTCCTTGATGCTACGACTGGTCAAAACGCACTGGTTCAAGCTAAAACATTCAAGGAAGCGACAGATGTTAGCGGAATTGTGTTAACAAAGCTTGATGGAACCGCGAAGGGGGGAATTGTGTTAGCGATTCGTAATGAACTGAAAATTCCAGTAAAGTTTGTAGGTCTAGGTGAAAAAATGGATGACCTTCAACAGTTTGATGCCGAACAATACGTGTACGGATTATTTGCAGACTTAGTTGATAAGGAAGTATGAGAGTAAACGAGTGAAGCCCGGGTTAAAATACCTGGGCTTTTTCTTTGGAAATCGTGGTCTCCCTTGACATTAAACGCCTCTGTGTGTAAACTACAGTATGTAAAGGCTTTTCACTTAACAAAGGGGGATGAGCGATGCTGGAGAAAACAAATAGGATGAATTATTTGTATGACTTTTATCAGTCATTACTTACTCCTAAACAGCAAAGCTATATGTCCCTGTATTATTTGGACGACTATTCGCTAGGCGAAATTGCTGAAGAGTACAATGTCAGTCGTCAAGCGGTCTATGATAATATTAAACGAACAGAAGCGATGCTTGAAGAGTACGAGGAAAAGCTATTATTATTCCAGAAATTTCAGGAGCGTAATAAGCTGCTAGCAAAGCTCAAGGACTCTTTATCAGATGACACGCAGCTAGAGCTAATAGCACAGCTTGAGAAATTAGACTAGGAGGCGGCCTAAAGATGGCATTTGAAGGATTAGCCGACCGACTGCAAAATACGATCCAAAAAATTCGCGGCAAAGGGAAAGTCAATGAGGCCGATGTTAAAGAAATGATGCGCGAGGTGCGCTTAGCACTTTTAGAGGCGGACGTTAACTTTAAGGTTGTCAAAGAGTTCGTCAAAAAAGTAAGTGAGCGTGCTGTTGGTCAGGAAGTCATGCAAAGCTTAACACCTGGACAACAGGTCATTAAAGTGGTTAAAGAAGAACTGACAACCTTGATGGGCGGAGAGCAAAGCAAAATTGCTGTCTCTAATCGTCCGCCAACCGTTATTATGATGGTTGGTTTGCAAGGGGCAGGGAAAACGACAACCACTGGGAAGCTTGCCAACCTGATTCGGAAAAAATATAACCGCAACCCGTTACTAGTTGCGGCCGATATTTATCGTCCTGCTGCCATTAAGCAGCTAGAAACGCTTGGAAAGCAACTCAGCATGCCGGTATTTTCACTTGGTGATCAAGTAAGTCCGGTTGAGATTGCTAAGCAAGCAATTCAAAAGGCGAAAGAGGACCATCATGACTACGTTCTAATTGACACTGCTGGTCGTTTGCATGTCGATGAAGCCCTTATGGGAGAATTAAAAGAGATTAAAGAACTCACAAACCCGGATGAAATCTTTCTAGTTGTCGATGCGATGACTGGTCAAGACGCTGTAAACGTAGCTTCAAGCTTTAATGAACAGCTGGGGCTTACAGGGGTCGTCTTAACGAAGCTCGACGGAGACACACGAGGAGGTGCCGCCCTCTCTATTCGTTCCGTAACCAATACACCGATTAAATTTATCGGTTTAGGGGAAAAAATGGATGCGATTGAGACGTTCCATCCAGAACGAATGGCTTCACGAATCCTCGGAATGGGCGATGTCTTAACGTTAATTGAAAAAGCTCAGGCAAATGTCGATGAAGCGAAGGCAAAAGAGCTTGAACAAAAAATGCGTACAGCTTCGTTTACATTTGATGACTTTTTAGATCAGCTTGGACAAGTTCGCAATATGGGGCCACTTGATGAACTATTAAAGATGATGCCTGGTGCGAACAAAATTAAAGGCCTGAATAATCTGCAAATCGATGAAAAGCAAATTTCTCATGTAGAAGCGATCATCCAGTCTATGACAAAGGAAGAAAAAACTCATCCAGAAATCATTAATGCTGGACGAAGAAAGCGGATTGCAAAGGGAAGCGGAACTTCAGTACCTGAAGTAAACCGTCTTTTAAAGCAATTTGAAGACATGAAGAAGATGATGAAACAGATGTCGGGTATGCAGGCAAAGGGCAAGAAAAAGGGCGGATTTAAGCTTCCGTTTAACCCTTTTTAAGACTGAAAAAACAGGAAAATAATAGTGACAAGAAAAAAGACTTTACAAACTAAAAAACAATTGATATTATACTATCTTGTGTGAAACTATTCGGAGGTGCTTATTTAAAATGGCAGTTAAAATTCGTTTAAAGCGTATGGGAGCAAAAAAATCTCCTTTTTATCGTATTGTAGTAGCAGATTCTCGTTCACCACGTGATGGACGTTTCATTGAAACAGTTGGAACTTACAACCCAGTTGCTGAGCCAGCTATCGTTGAAATCAACGAAGACTTAGCATTAAAATGGTTAAAAGACGGCGCGAAGCCATCTGACACAGTTCGTAACTTGTTCTCTAAACAAGGCCTTATGGAAAAATTCCATAACGCAAAATTAAGCAAGTAATCTGCAGATAATGAAAGAGCTCATCGAAACCATTGTCAAGGCACTTGTTGATCTTCCAGACGAAGTTCGTGTAACCGAGCTGGAAGAAGCCGACAAAATTACGTATCAACTAGCTGTTCACAAAACAGATATGGGGAAAGTAATCGGAAAACAAGGCCGTGTCGCAAAAGCTATTCGAACTGTTGTCTATTCAGCAGGAGCATCACAGCAGAAGAAAGTCTACCTAGAAATTATTGAATAAATGCTACTGGAGAAGGAGGGGACAACCCTCCTTTTTTCGTAGTTATTTCTGAAGGGGGATGCGGTCCATGAAAATTCTTCAAACCGTCGTGGTAAAGCAAGTATTAACGGAAACTAGCAAACAAGTATTGCTAAGCAAGTTTGAACTTGAGAAAAGCCAACTTCAGAAGGAATCAGAACAGCTTCGTTTTGAAATGAGGAAGCTTGAAAAATCAAAGAAAATGACCGTTAACTCATTTAAGAATCGATTCGAAAATGAGATTCATACAAGATTAGAAAAGATTAAGCTGCTTGATTTTAAAATAGAACAATTACATATGCTACCTTTAGGAAGCGAATTAAAGGAAAAGGAATGCCAAGCGATCGTGGAAGTGAATATAGGTGACGCTTGGGAGGATATTCAGACTGAAAAAACGATTATCATCAAGGACGGACTCGTTGATGAAATTCGGTAGTTTGAGGTGAAGATAATGGAAAAATGGTTTAATGTCGGAAAGATTGTTAATACGCATGGTATCAAAGGGGAAGTTCGAGTAATATCACAGACTGACTTTGCTGATGAACGGTATAAGCCAGGTAATCACTTGTATTTGTTTATGCCTAACTCAAAGGAGCCAATTAAGCTGACGGTTGAATCTCACCGGAAGCACAAATCATTTGATTTATTAACCTTTAGTGGTTACCCGAATGTGAATGATGTGGAGCCGATGAAGGGTGGAGTTCTGAAGATTACCGAGGAGCAGCAAGGTGAGTTAGAGGAAAATGAATTTTACTTCCACCAAATTATTGGCTGTCTTGTGTTTACTACACATGGGGAAGAAATCGGGAAGATTCGAGAGATCCTAACACCTGGAGCCAATGATGTATGGGTCGTAAAGGGTAAAGGTGGAAAGGATATTCTCATTCCCTATATTGAGCAGATTGTGAAAAAGGTGGATGTGAAGGAAAAGATTGTTTTAATTGAGCCGATGGAAGGGCTGCTATCATGATGAACATAGATGTACTAACCCTGTTTCCTGATATGTTCCATGGGGTGTTCGGACAATCGATTTTAAAAAAAGCGGTGGAACAGCAGGCTGCCCGGTACAATATTGTCAACTTTCGAGAGTTTGCAGATAATAAGCACCAGACTGTGGATGATTACCCTTATGGTGGAGGAGCAGGAATGGTCTTGAAGCCGCAACCGATCTTTGATGCGGTTAAGAGTTGTCAAGAACATGCCAAAACGACGAAGCCACCACGTGTGGTGTTACTCTGTCCACAAGGTGAGCGTTATAACCAGAAGAAGGCGGAGGAGCTATCAAAGGAAGAGCATCTAATCTTTGTGTGCGGTCATTACGAGGGTTATGACGAGCGAATTAGGCAGCATGTGGTGACAGATGAGATCTCGATTGGTGATTTCGTGTTAACGGGTGGAGAGCTCGGTGCCATGGTCATTATCGATAGTGTGGTTCGTCTGCTTCCGAACGTACTAGGAAAAGAAGAGTCTCATTTACAAGATTCTTTTAGCACAGGTTTATTAGAGCATCCTCATTATACACGACCAGCTGATTTTCGCGGGTTAAAGGTACCAGAAGTATTAACGTCAGGAAATCACCGTTTAATAGATGAATGGAGAGAGAAAGAGTCTCTTAAGCGTACCTATGAAAGGCGCCCAGATTTATTAGACACCTATGAACTGACAGAGAAGCAAAAGAAATGGTTACTAGAATTTCAAAATCAAAAGAAATAGTATTGATGTTCATTGATATATATGATATGATATTTTTTGTGACTGTGACTAGAGTTTCAGTCTTATAACGATGTTCCGCTGCAATCAGTAAGTGCTTCAGTTATGCATGAGCGTCTGTTGGAAGGAGTTGAAAACGATGCAAAAATTAATCGAAGAAATCACAAAAGAACAACTTCGCTCTGATCTACCTACTTTCCGTCCTGGTGATACTGTACGTGTACACGTTAAAGTTATCGAGGGTACGCGTGAGCGTGTTCAGGTGTATGAAGGTGTTGTGATTAAGCGTCGTGGTGGTGGAATTAGCGAAACTTTCACAGTACGTAAAGTTTCTTATGGTGTAGGCGTTGAGCGTACATTCCCAGTACACACACCAAAAATTGCGAAGCTTGAAGTGATCCGTCGCGGTAAAGTACGCCGTGCGAAACTTTACTACCTACGTAACCTACGTGGTAAAAAAGCTCGTATCAAAGAAATCCGATAAAAAAGAAAAGCAACTGTTTCATGATAAATGGACGATTGCTGGACAAATGCGAAAGGAGCTTGTCATACAAGCTCCTTTTTCGTAGTCTATCTAAGTGTTATTACGTGTATAATAAATACCGATACTGTAAAATAAAAGCTGTAAGGCGATAATTAGACGACAAGAACAGTGATTGGTGGGATGTGTTATGGCAAAGAGTAAAAATGAACTATGGGAATGGACAAAGGCACTAATCATTGCAGTGTTATTAGCAGCAATTATTCGATATTTCTTATTTGCACCGATAGTAGTGGATGGGTTATCAATGATGCCGACATTACAAGACCAAGACCGTATGATCGTTAATAAATTTAGCTATCAAATTGGGGAACCAGAACGCTTTGATATTATCGTGTTCCATGCCCCTGAAAATAAAGACTACATAAAAAGAGTGATTGGTTTACCAGGAGATAAAATTGAATACAAGGATGATACACTTTATGTAAATGGGAAAGCTTATGAGGAGCCGTACCTTGATGAATTTAAAGAGCAAGTAGTAGATGGTCCTTTAACTGAGCCATTTACATTAGAAGAAATTATCGGTCAAGAAACCGTTCCTGATGGACATCTATTTGTGATGGGAGATAATCGACGATTCAGTAAGGATAGTCGTCATATTGGAACCGTCCCAATGGAGAAGGTACTAGGAAATACGAGCGTGATTTACTGGCCGATTGAAGACGTGAAAATAGTGAAATAGAAGGAGGGGTGCACCCATGACGATTCAGTGGTTTCCGGGGCATATGGCGAAAGCACGCAGGCAGGTCACGGAAAAGCTAAAACTTGTTGACATCATATTCGAATTAGTGGATGCAAGAATACCGTATTCTTCTAGAAATCCAATGATAGATGAAATTATTCAGCACAAGCCAAGGTTAGTGCTGCTAAATAAGGCGGATATGGCAGATCCAAGGATTACGAAGGAATGGATTCAATTTTTTGGAGAAAAAGGCATCAAGGCACTTGCGATTAATTCTCAAGCAGGTGTGGGAATGAAAGAAATTGTCTCCGCATCCGAATTAATCTTAAAAGAAAAATTCGACCGTATGAAAGCAAAAGGAGTTGTAAGGCCGCGCGCCATTCGAGCGATGATCGTTGGAATCCCGAATGCGGGGAAATCGACGCTTATTAATCGACTAGCGAAAAAGAATATCGCAAAGACGGGCAATACACCTGGAGTGACGAAAGCTCAACAGTGGATCAAAGTAGGCAAGGAGTTAGAACTATTAGATACACCGGGAATATTATGGCCGAAATTTGAGGATCAAGAAGTAGGCTCTAAGCTTGCATTAACAGGGGCAATTAAAGATGCCATTCTTAACTTACAAGATATTTGTGTTTATGCTCTTCGCTTTTTAGAGCGAGAATATCCTGAACGCTTAAAGGAACGCTTTCAGCTTGAATATATCCCAGAGGATATTGTAGAGTTCTTTGATGAAATCGGTAAGCGTAGAGGCTGTCTAATGGGCGGTGGTGAGGTTGATTATGACAAAGTAGCTGAATTAGTTATCCGAGAGTTCCGCTCTGAGCTATTTGGTCCTATGACGCTAGAAAGACCATCTGACCTTGTTACAAGTGATATAGAAGAGTAAATGGGAAGCCTTCTTTTCGAAGAAGGCTTTATTTTTTTGGTAATATGCCGATATACAAGATATAAGTAGTGAAGGGACGTACTTGTTTTGAGCAGATTAACGATTGATGAAATTCAAATAAAGTTAGAAACCGTTGAGGATGAAAAAGACCCTTTTTTTATCGATATTCAAAAAGATAGTAGAAAAGGCGTACAGCATTTAGTAAAAAAGTGGATGCAAAAAAAAGAGTTGCTCGAAAAGGCTAGGCTTAAGCTGATCGCAATGAGTGAGTATGAGAGATTATATAAAAGCCAAGGTTTTACTTATATAGCAGGAATCGATGAGGTTGGAAGAGGCCCGCTCGCAGGTCCAGTCGTTGCGGCGGCAGTTATTTTACCAGACGATTTTCAGGTTTTGGGAATTGATGATTCAAAAAAATTGACGGAAACCAAGCGTGAGGAGCTTTATGATTTAATACGTACAGCTGCTGTCTCTATAGGTGTGGGAATTATTGAAGCCAAGGAAATTGATGAAATCAATATTTATGAGGCAACTAAAAAGGCGATGTATGCGGCCTTAAACGACTTACATATCAGTCCTGATTTTCTATTAGTGGATGCCATGAAGCTAACGACACCAGTCCCAACAGAAGACATTATTAAAGGGGATAGCAAAAGCATTTCTATCGCAGCTGCTAGCATCATCGCAAAAGTCACGAGAGACCGGATGATGAAAGAGATCGCCCTAAGTTATCCAGAATACCGATTTGAACAAAATATGGGGTATGGCACAAAGGAGCATATTGAAGCGTTACAACTTTACGGGGCCACTCCGCATCACAGAAGATCATTCGCACCTGTTAAAGAGTTAAACACTCGATAAACTTGAGAGGAGGGAACTCACTTGATACAAGCTAATCTTGTTCAAACAATGATTAATCGCCCAGAATCTATAGAGGGAAACAAACAAAATTTTCGGGCTGGACAAGTATTTCAAGGAAAGGTATTGAAGCTTTTTCCTAATCAAACTGCAGAAGTGCAAGTGGGTTCTCAAAAGGTAATCGCCCAGTTAGAAATCCCACTTTCAGCAGGGGAACGATATTGGTTTCAAGTACAACAAGGAGAAGGACAAGTTCATCTAAAGGTACTAACGGAAGGAAAAGGGACAGGGAATGCCAACTTAGAAGGGCTATTAAAGCAGTTCTCCATCCCTGAAACAAAAACGAGTATCGCGATATTACGTTTTTTTCTTAGTGAACAGCTCCCAATCACAAAAGAATCCATTTCTATGGCAACGAGCCTACTTCAAGGGAAAACGATGACGAAGGAGGACTTGGAGGCAATTAAGCAGTTGATCAGTCGGGAACTACCTTTAACAAAGGCGACGTTTGATGCGGTGCGATCAACGATAAAAAGTCCTTCGTTTCATGCTGTCATAACTTCCCTAAAGAATGAGCTAGACGCTCTAGATATCCTGCCACAAACAGGGACGCGTTTAAAAGAGGCGATAGTGCCGTATATTCAAACAGGGAAAGAAAAGCTTTCTGCTCAAGTGCTACAGGAGATAGTTAGAGGTTGGACTCAGGCCAAGGACCCGTTCGCATCACAACAGTCATTGAAAGCATTGCAGCAAACGGGTTTCCTACCTATTGAGGATGAACAAAACATCTTGCAACAAGCCGCTAAAAGGCTAATTGGGCTTTCAGAAGGAAAACCACAGATTCAGCTACCAGGAATAGATTCAACGGCAAAACAAGTTTCGGCACTGATAGCAGCAGGAAATACAGAAGATGTATCGACAGTATTGAAAAACTGGATCGGCGGGATCATGAAGGATTTTCATGTAAGCAATCAAACGATAAAGCAATTGTTCAACTTATTATCACCAAATATGGATTCGGCCACATTTGACGAAGCGGTTTCCTCCCTAGTGAGTAAGGACGGAATAGACGCTAATAAAGCTCTTAATAAAGAAGTGATACTAGAGCTGCAAGCGGTACGTTCACAGGTAGACAGAGAGCCAGTAGAAGAGTTTAAATCATTGTTAAAATCTAGTATACAAACGTTAGGACTTTCTCATGAATCTGAGTCATTTGATATAATAAAAGGAAAAGTGTCAGATGAAGGTGCAAGAGTGGAGAATGTGAAATCGTTATTGATTCAATTACTGAATGAAGATATTCCGGCCAAGGTAAAGGATTCAGCAGAAGCTTTACTGAACCGATTAACAGGGATACAACTCATGTCATCAGATACAACTCCAGTCCAGCAAATTGTCATGCAGATTCCGCTTGTTTTAATGAATAAGCAAACCGATCTTACCATTCAGTGGAATGGTAGAAAGGACGCCAATGGAAAAATTGACCCAAGCTATTGTCGTGTCCTTTTTTACTTAGATTTAGAGCATATGAATGAAACGATCATCGATATGCAAATTCAGAATCGAATCATGAAAATTACGATTATCAATGATCATGAAAATATTAAACACCTTTCCTCCCCCTATATAGCTAGTCTAAAAGCTAGCTTACAAAAGCTAGATTACCAGCTTTCAAATGTTAGCTTTCAAACCCAGGCTGATAGAGCTGTTGTTAAAACGAAAAAAGCAACCATTTCTAGTCCATTGACCTCATCTTATAGTGGAGTGGATATAAAAATATGATAAATGAAAAGCATAAAAGAAAAGAAGCGGTTGCCTTAAGTTATGAAGCAACAAAAAATGACGCTCCAAAGGTAATTGCGAAAGGAAAAGGAATAGTCGCTGATAATATTCTAGAGAAGGCAAAGGAGAATAATATTCCAATCCAAGAAGACCCAACGCTAATTGACTTACTAAGTAAATTAAATATAAATGACAGCATACCAGAAGAGCTGTATCAAGCAGTGGCTGAAGTGTTTGCATTTGTTTATCGCACAGATAAAGAAGTAGGAAAAAGTAAATCTTAAATTCTACTTCTTTTATTTTTTTATTTCTGAATAATTTAATATTTTGTGTGAAATAGTAGACAAGGTATGTGTTGTTATATAAAATGAAAGCGCAGTCTTGTTTTTTTAGATATAAAATGATCAAAGGGAAAAATGAATGCAGGCAGGATTGCAGGAATAAGTGTAGAATATCTTTATTGCTGCAATAGCCAAAAGCAAGATTAGAAGGAGGATGGGAAATGAATATCCATGAGTACCAAGGGAAAGAAATCCTCAGAAAATACGGGGTTGCTGTTCCAAATGGGAAGGTAGCATTTACAGTTGAAGAAGCGGTGGAAGCTGCAAAGGAACTTGGAACACAAGTTTGTGTAGTAAAAGCCCAAATCCATGCAGGTGGACGTGGAAAAGCAGGTGGGGTTAAGGTTGCCAAAAACTTGGATGAAGTCCGTACATATGCGAGCGAAATTCTCGGAAAAACACTCATCACTCACCAAACTGGTCCTGAAGGGAAAGAAGTAAAGCGCCTTTTAATTGAAGAAGGCTGTGACATTAAGAAAGAGTACTATATTGGTTTAGTACTAGATCGCGCGACTTCACGTGTTGTATTAATGGCTTCAGAAGAAGGTGGTACAGAAATCGAGGAGGTAGCAGAAAAAACTCCTGAGAAAATCTTCAAAGAAGTGATTGACCCAGTAGTTGGTTTAACAGGCTACCAAGCTCGTCGTATTGCATTTAATATTAATATTCCAAAAGAATTAGTAAATAAAGCAGTTAAGTTTATGATGGGCTTATACCAAGCATTTGTTGAAAAAGATTGCTCAATCGCTGAAATTAACCCGCTTGTTGTAACAGGTGATGGAAATGTAATGGCGTTAGACGCAAAGCTAAACTTTGATTCAAATGCATTATTCCGTCAAAAAGACGTGTTAGAGTATCGTGACCTTGACGAGGAAGATGCAAAGGAAATTGAGGCATCGAAATACGACCTAAGCTATATTTCTTTAGATGGAAATATTGGCTGCATGGTTAATGGTGCTGGTCTTGCTATGGCTACAATGGACATCGTAAAGCATTACGGTGGAGATCCTGCAAACTTCCTTGATGTTGGGGGCGGAGCAACAGCTGAAAAGGTAACTGAAGCATTCAAAATCATCCTTTCTGATAAAAATGTAAAAGGTATTTTTGTAAATATCTTTGGCGGAATTATGAAGTGTGACGTTATTGCTACTGGTGTTGTAGAAGCTGCTAAGCAAGTTGGTCTAAACGTACCTTTAGTTGTTCGTTTGGAAGGAACTAATGTTGAGCTTGGTAAGAAGATTCTTGCTGAATCAGATATCAACATTATTGCTGCTGAATCTATGGCTGACGGCGCACAAAAAATCGTTTCATTAGTATAAGGAAGGGGAATTAATGTGAGCGTATTTATTAATAAAGATACTAAAGTGATAGTTCAAGGGATTACTGGTTCGACAGCCCTTTTCCATACAAAACAAATGCTGGAATACGGTACGCAAATTGTTGCTGGTGTAACACCAGGTAAAGGTGGTACAGAGGTAGAGGGTGTGCCCGTATTTAACACGGTTGCAGATGCTGTAAAGGCTACTGGAGCGAATGCTTCCGTTATTTACGTGCCTGCTCCATTTGCTGCTGATGCCATTCTAGAAGCAGTTGATGCAGAGCTTGATTTAGCGATTTGTATCACCGAGCATATTCCAGTATTAGATATGGTGAAGGTAAAACGCTACATGGAAGGGAAAAAGACTCGCCTAGTGGGTCCTAACTGCCCAGGTGTTATTACTCCTGATGAGTGTAAGATTGGTATTATGCCAGGATATATTCATACAAAGGGCCATGTTGGTGTTGTATCACGTTCTGGAACCCTTACGTACGAAGCGGTTCATCAATTATCACAAGAGGGTATTGGCCAATCTACAGCAGTTGGTATTGGTGGGGATCCCGTTAACGGAACAAACTTTATCGATGTGTTAAAAGCATTTAATGAAGACCCAGAAACGTATGCCGTAATTATGATCGGTGAAATTGGTGGAACTGCTGAAGAAGAAGCAGCAGAGTGGGTAAAAGCAAACATGACTAAGCCGGTAGTTGGTTTCATAGGTGGTCGTACTGCACCTCCTGGAAAGCGTATGGGCCATGCTGGTGCGATTATTTCAGGTGGAAAAGGGACAGCTGATGAAAAGATTCGTGTGATGAATGAATGCGGAATCCAAGTCGCTGATACACCTTCGGTTATGGGAGAAACATTAATTAAAGTACTAAAAGAAAAAGGTCTCTACGATCAATGTAAAACTCACTAAAAATTCAAATAGTCCCTCTTTTTAGAGGGGCTATTTGTGATATTATTAAAATACTATTCCTAAAGGAGGTTTTCTAATTTGGAATCTTTTTCATTACGCTTGTGCCATTTGCTTCATTGTCGTGGCATAGGATGGAAAATGGTTTACCACATTTTAAAGCGAGATCCCGAGCTGAAAGATCTATATTCCCCAACTTTCCTCTATCAAGTCCATGAACTTCCGTCTTCTATCATTCAACCCTTATTTGAAGATCTTCATTCGTCAGTTTTACTGGAACAAATCCGCCATTATCAACAAAATGATATTGAGATTATTACTTACTTTGATACAGCATATCCTGAATTATTGAAGGAAACGTATCAGCCTCCATGGGTATTGTACGCAAAGGGAGATATCTCCCTGCTTGGGAAGCAAACCAAGCTTGCTGTCGTCGGTTCTAGACAGGCGACAGAGTATGGGAAAAGAGCGATTGATCGGTTGTTTCCACCTCTGATTGAAAAGGGAATTATTATCGTAAGCGGGTTAGCCTTAGGTGTTGATACGCTTGCTCATGAAGCAGCCATTCGGTTAGGAGGGAAAACGATAGCGGTCATTGCCGGTGGTATCTATCATATATATCCACAAACGAATCAGAAGCTTGCTCTTAGTATTATGAAAAACCATCTTATGATCTCCGAGTATCCCCCTAATACGACTCCTTCACGGTGGCAATTTCCAATGAGAAATAGAATTATTAGTGGCGTTTCAAAAGGCACATTTATAATAGAAGCAAAAAGAAAAAGCGGCTCGTTAATCACCGCAAATTTTGCCGTTCATGAAGGTCGAGAGGTGTTTGCCCTGCCAGGAAATATTTTTAGTCAGCATTCGACAGGAACAAATGACCTTATTCAGCAAGGAGCAAAGCTTGTTAGAAGTCATGAAGACATACTAAATGAATTATTTTATGCATAATGTTTGTAATTCGGCTGAACATCACATATGATGACAAAAAGGTATGGAAAAGGATAATGTCATCGATTTACCATACTTTTTCACCAATTTTTTATATATTTTTATGAAAAAGGTTGAAATATCGCTCAAACTGTTATACATTTTGCAACAGAAGTTCGAAAATAAAATACAAATTTTAATTTTAACAGGCTGAAACCGTTTACGATATATTTGACAAGTTTCAATAAAAAGTTTAATAATAATGAATATTTACAATAAACATTCAATAAGTAAATTTTTATATAATCCCTCTTGAGGAGGACAATAGATGTCGGAGTTTTTAGTAATCGTTGAGTCACCAGCAAAGGCGAAGACGATCGAAAGATACTTAGGAAAAAAATATAAAGTTAAGGCGTCGATGGGGCATGTTCGCGATCTTCCCAAAAGTCAGATGGGAGTGGACGTTGAACATGAGTTCGAACCAAAGTATATTACTATACGTGGAAAAGGCCCTGTTCTAAAGGAATTAAAAACAGCTGCAAAAAAAGCAAAGAAAATATATCTAGCGGCTGACCCGGATCGTGAAGGGGAAGCGATAGCTTGGCATTTAGCTCATACGCTAGATGTGGATATCCATTCAGATTGCCGTGTAGTTTTTAATGAAATTACGAAGGATGCGATTAAAGAGTCTTTTAAGCATCCAAGACCAATTAACATGGATTTAGTAGATGCCCAGCAAGCACGTAGAATTTTAGACCGTTTGGTTGGCTACAATATTAGTCCGTTGTTTTGGAAAAAGGTGAAAAAAGGGCTTAGCGCAGGTCGAGTTCAATCGGTAGCTGTACGTTTAATTATTGACCGAGAAAACGAAATTAAAGAGTTCATCCCTGAAGAATACTGGACGATTGAAGGTGAATTTTTAAAGGGGACAACAGGTTTTGAAGCCGATTTCTATGGTATAGAAAATCAGCGAATGGAGCTAAAATCTGAAGAAGAGGTAAAGGCGATTTTAGCAAAAATGAAAGGGAATAAGTTCGAAGTAACCTCTGTGACCAAAAAAGAACGTAAAAGAAATCCAGCGGTTCCTTTTACAACTTCTTCTCTTCAGCAAGAGGCTGCTAGAAAATTAAACTTCCGAGCAAAAAAGACGATGATGCTAGCCCAACAGCTGTATGAAGGGATCAATTTAGGAAAAGAAGGCACCGTCGGGTTAATTACATACATGAGAACAGATTCAACTAGAATTTCTGAGGTAGCACAAGCAGAAGCAAGTCAGTATATTGAGTCAACTTACGGCGCCAACTTTTTACCTGAGGAAAAGCGTAAAGAAAAAAAAGGTGCAAACACCCAAGATGCTCATGAAGCGATTAGACCAACAAGTACGCTACGTGATCCTGCTAGTATGAAAGAATTCTTGTCACGGGATCAATTGAGGCTTTATAAGTTAATTTGGGAGCGTTTCGTAGCTAGCCAAATGGCACCAGCAGTCATGGATACGATGAGTGTGGATTTGAAAAATGGAGAGGTAATCTTTAGAGCAACTGGATCTAAGGTTAAGTTTCCAGGTTTTATGAAGGTGTACGTCGAAGGGACAGATGATCAAACAGAGGACAAGAACAAAATGCTTCCTGATCTAAAGGAAGGCGATACGGTCCTTAAAAAGGACATCGAACCGAAACAACACTTTACCCAACCGCCACCAAGATATACGGAAGCTAGATTAGTTAAGACGTTGGAGGAACTTGGGATTGGTCGACCATCGACATTTGCTCCAACACTAGATACCATTCAAAAACGAGGATATGTTACTCTTGATAATAAACGATTCATTCCAACCGAACTTGGAGAGATCGTGCATGAACTCATGGTAGAATTCTTCCCAGATATTTTAGATGTCGAGTTTACCGCAAAAATGGAACAAGACTTAGATAATGTTGAAGAAGGAAAAACAAAATGGGTACGAATCATCGATGAATTTTATCGAGGGTTTGAGAAGCATTTAGAAAAGGCCGAAAAAGAAATGGAGCAGGTAGAAATTAAAGATGAGCCTGCTGGTGAGGATTGTGAGCAGTGCGGAAATGAGATGGTCTATAAAATGGGCCGCTATGGAAAGTTCATGGCATGCAGCAATTTCCCGGATTGCCGTAACACAAAAGCAATCGTAAAGGATATCGGTGTAAAATGTCCAAATTGTAAGACTGGAAATATAATAGAAAGAAAAAGTAAAAAGCGTCGAATCTTCTATGGCTGTGATACATTCCCAGAATGTGATTTTATCTCATGGGATAAACCGCTGCCTAGAAATTGCCCGAAATGTGAATCACTATTGATTGAGAAGAAGCTTAAAAAAGGTGTCCAGGTTCAATGCATTAGTTGTGACTACAAGGAAGAGCCACAAAGCTAAGGGTGAGCACTATGCTCACTCTTTTTATTGCGTAAGAAGATATCCAGCTACAGTGCCTAGGGGCTCGAGGTCGTAAGTCAATCCTCTCCGGAAATCAGGATTTCCTATGAGGCTTGCCTTACGCTTGTCGCCCCTGACCAAGGCACTTCCGCTTTTAATACTTGAAACTTTATACTTTTTGATTCGTAGTGTAAAATGCAGAAGGAATATGGAGAAGCTAATACCAAAAAAGATACATACGAGCTATTGGAGGTTCATAAAATGATAGATGCAACAGTGAATGTTATAGGAGCAGGCTTAGCTGGAAGTGAAGCAGCTTGGCAACTTGCAAAAAGAGGAATAAAGGTTCGCTTGTACGAAATGAGACCAGTGAAGCAAACTCCAGCACACCATACAGATAAATTTGCTGAGTTAGTTTGTAGTAACTCCCTTCGTGCTAATAATTTAACAAATGCAGTTGGAGTCCTGAAGGAAGAAATGCGAAAGTTAGACTCTGTTATTATCGCTTCTGCGGATGCTTGTGCAGTTCCAGCAGGAGGAGCGCTTGCCGTGGATCGTCATGAATTTGCTGCACATGTAACAGATCAAGTGAAAAATCATCCCAATGTAACTGTCATCAATGAGGAAATAACAGAAATCCCAGAGGGACCTACTGTCATAGCGACTGGACCTTTAACAAGTCCTGGGCTTTCAGCCAAGCTTCAAGAATTAACGGGTGAGGAATATTTATACTTCTATGATGCTGCAGCACCTATCATTGAAAAAGATAGCATTGATATGGATAAGGTGTATTTAAAATCCCGTTACGATAAAGGGGAGGCAGCGTATCTAAACTGTCCTATGACTGAAGAGGAGTTTGATCGTTTTTACGAAGCCCTTGTTTCAGCAGAAACAGTTCCTTTGAAAGAGTTTGAAAAGGAAATTTTCTTTGAAGGTTGTATGCCGATTGAGGTAATGGCGAATCGAGGGAAGAAAACGATGCTATTTGGTCCGATGAAGCCAGTTGGTCTTGAGGATCCAAAAACAGGTAAGCGTCCGTTTGCTGTTGTTCAGCTTAGACAGGATGATGCGGCAGGAACACTCTACAATATTGTTGGATTTCAGACACATTTGAAGTGGGGACCACAAAAGGAAGTTCTTCAATTAATCCCTGGTTTAGAAAATGCTGAAATCGTAAGGTATGGTGTTATGCACAGAAATACATTCATTAATTCACCTAAAGTGCTAGAGCCTACGTATCAATTCAAAAATCGTAAGGATCTATTCTTTGCTGGTCAAATGACAGGAGTAGAGGGCTACGTGGAGTCTGCAGCAAGTGGATTAGTTGCTGGACTTAATGCAGCTAGACTTGTGCAAGGCGAAGAGCTTGTTGTGTTCCCTGGAGAAACAGCAATCGGAAGTATGGCAAGATACATCACGAGTGCAAGCGCAAAGAATTTTCAGCCGATGAATGCGAACTTTGGTTTATTCCCGGAGTTACCGACTAAAATCAGAGGGAAAAAGGAAAGAGCAGAGCAACATGCAAACCGAGCTTTAGAAACAATTCAGAACTTTGTGAAAAATTTGTAAATTGCTTGCAAGGGTATGTGAAGTGTGATACGATTTAGGAGCCTTTGTGAGGTGACGAATATTGTCAGAAGATGTGAACGTTTCAGCAAAGTTATTTTTTGAATATTTACAAATAGAAAGAAATTATTCACAATATACAATTGAGCATTATCAAGTTGATGTTAGGGATTTTACTCTTTTTATGAAGGAGCAATCGTTAGCAGATTATGCTGACGTCGAGTACTCCGATGTCAGGCTGTATTTAACGAAGCTTTTTGAAAAGAATTTGTCTAGAAAATCTGTTGCGAGAAAAATATCTAGTATGAGAAGCTTTTACCGGTTTTTATTAAGAGATAATCTTGTACAGAATAATCCTTTTGCACAAGTGATTATGCCGAAGCAAGAAAAAAGATTGCCTGATTTTTTTTATGAAGAGGAACTTAAAGCTTTATTTTCGAGTTGTGAGGCTAATACTCCTATTGGGCAGAGGGATCTTGCTTTGCTAGAAATTTTATATGCTACAGGAATGCGCGTTAGTGAATGTTGTCAGCTTCGTTTAAAAGATATTGATTTATACATTGGAACGGTACTTGTTCATGGGAAGGGCCAAAAGGATCGATATATTCCATTTGGTAGCTTTGCTCAAGAAGCAATTGATACATATATCAACAATGGCAGAAAAGCACTTCTTGGAGAAAAGCATTCACATGATTCCTTGTTTGTTAACTTTCGTGGAGAACCACTTACAACAAATGGAGTTAGACATATTCTCGATCGAATGATAAAAAAATCGTCTTTAAACGGGTCCATCCATCCGCATAAACTAAGGCATTCCTTTGCGACACATCTCCTTAATAACGGAGCAGATATGAGGAGTGTACAAGAGCTTTTAGGGCATTCGTTTTTGTCTTCTACACAAATTTATTCACATGTTACAAATGATTACTTGCGAAAAACATATATGGCCCACCACCCCCGGGCTTAAGCTTTAGGAGGAATAATATGACGCAATTTCATGCAACAACTATTTTTGCTGTTCGTCATAATGGTCAATGTGCCATGTCTGGAGATGGTCAAGTAACCTTTGGCAATGCTGTTGTGATGAAGCACACAGCTCGTAAGGTTAGAAAGTTATTTAACGGCAGAGTTTTAGCAGGATTTGCCGGCTCTGTTGCGGACGCCTTTACCCTTTTTGAAATGTTTGAAGGTAAGTTAGAGGAGTATAATGGCAATCTGCAACGAGCATCTGTTGAACTTGCGAAACAGTGGCGAAGCGATAAAGTTCTTCGGCGTCTTGAAGCAATGCTAATTGTTATGAACGACACGGATATGCTATTGGTTTCTGGTACGGGGGAAATCATTGAACCAGATGATGGAATCCTAGCGATTGGTTCAGGTGGGAATTATGCACTATCTGCGGGAAGAGCATTAAAGAAGTATTCTGGAGAGCATCTAACGGCAAAGGAAATCGCAAAGGCTTCCCTTGAAATTGCCGCTGAAATTTGCGTATATACAAATCACAATATTATCGTTGAAGAGCTTTAGGAGGGATCGAATGGTCACTAAAGGGACAAATCTAACCCCACGTCAGATTGTTGAACGATTGGATCAGTATATCATTGGGCAGAAGGATGCAAAGAAAGCAGTAGCGGTTGCACTGAGAAATCGTTATCGACGTAGTTTGCTTGACGAAGGTTTAAGGGATGAAATCAATCCTAAGAATATATTAATGATTGGACCAACGGGTGTCGGAAAGACAGAAATCGCTAGACGAATGGCAAAGCTAGTATCAGCTCCGTTTGTAAAAGTAGAAGCTACGAAGTTTACGGAAGTGGGCTACGTGGGTCGTGATGTTGAATCAATGGTAAGGGATCTCGTTGAAACAGCAGTTAGGCTTGTAAAAGAAGAAAAAATGCAAAAAGTGAAAGAGCGAGCAGAGGACAATGCAAATAAAAGACTAGTTGATTTGTTAGTACCTTCTGCGAAAAAAGCAACAGGCTATAAAAATCCTTTAGAGATGCTATTCGGTGGAGGCGGTACACAGGAACAAGAACCAACACCTACTGAAGACATGAATATCGTTGAAAAAAGGAAGGTTGTTGCCGAAAAACTTTCTAAGGGAGAGCTTGAAAATGAAATGGTTTCTGTTGAAGTGGAAGAACAGCAACCATCCATGTTTGATATGCTTCAAGGTTCAGGTATGGAGCAAATGGGGATGAATATGCAGGATGCCTTAAGTGGCTTAATGCCGAAAAAACGAAAAAAACGGAAGCTTTCGGTTCGAGATGCTAGAAAGGTATTAACGAATGAGGAAGCCTCGAAGCTGATTGATATGGATGAAGTCACATCAGAAGCTGTGTTCCGTGCTGAGCAAACAGGAATCATCTTCATTGATGAAATTGATAAAATTGCTAGTAAAAACGGAGGCGGATCATCTGCGGATGTATCTCGAGAGGGAGTACAAAGAGATATTCTTCCGGTTGTTGAAGGTTCAACTGTCGTTACAAAGTATGGATCAGTGAAGACAGACCATATTCTGTTTATGGCTGCAGGTGCCTTCCATATCGCCAAGCCGTCTGATTTAATACCGGAGCTTCAAGGACGTTTTCCAATTAGAGTAGAACTAACAAAGCTAACGGTAGACGATTTTTATAAAATACTAATCGAACCTGACAATGCACTAATTAAGCAATATCAAGCATTGTTAGTAACTGAAGGTATAGAAATTGAATTTTCTGACGATGCTATTCGTAAGATTGCAGAAGTTGCTTATGATGTAAATCAAAATACGGATAACATTGGAGCAAGAAGATTGCATACCATCTTAGAAAAGCTTTTAGAGGACTTGTCCTTCGAAGCACCAGATATCACAATGGAAAAAATCACAATCACACCACAATACGTAGAAGAAAAGCTCGGACCCATTTCGCGTAATAAAGATTTAAGTCAATTTATTTTGTAATTCATGGGTTTGATTCCCTCGCGATGGGGGAATCAAACGTATATTACGTTACACACAACAGTTCAATACATATGCAGAATTCATAGTAAGTGCTACTGCAATGGTTTTAGCTAATTAGGAGGAAGAACAAATGGATTTACTGTCAAAAACAAGAAAGATTAATGCCTTACTTCAAAAGGCAGCAGGAAAACCGGTTAACTTTAAGGAAATGTCAGAAACACTAAGTGAAGTCATTGAAGCAAATATTTTTATCGTAAGTCGCCGTGGGAAATTATTAGGCTTTGCGGTAAACCAACAAATTGAAAACGAGCGTATTAAGAAAATGCTTGAAGATCGTCAATTCCCTGAAGAGTACACGAACAACCTATTTAACATTAACGAAACCTCGCCTAACCTAGATGTAGATAGTGAGTACACAGCTTTCCCGGTGGAAAACAAAGACCTATTTAAAAACGGTTTAACGACGATCGTTCCTATCATCGGCGGAGGAGAAAGACTAGGAACATTAATCCTAGCTAGAACGCAAGAACAATTCCATGATGATGACCTAATTCTTGCAGAGTATGGATCTACAGTAGTAGGGATGGAGATTCTAAGAGAAAAAGCAGAAGAAATTGAAGAAGAAGCAAGAAGCAAGGCAGTTGTACAAATGGCAATTAGCTCGTTATCTTATAGTGAGCTAGAAGCAATCGAGCATATTTTTGAAGAGCTTAGTGGAAAAGAAGGGTTATTAGTTGCTTCGAAAATTGCTGATCGTGTAGGAATTACAAGATCTGTGATTGTAAATGCACTTAGAAAACTAGAAAGTGCTGGTGTTATTGAATCACGTTCGTTAGGTATGAAAGGAACATATATTAAAGTACTAAACGACAAGTTTTTAGTTGAACTAAGTAAATTAAAATCAAACTAATGAAAAACTCCTTATTTCGAAAAGAAATAAGGAGTTTTTTTTATGGTACATTTCGACAAAATTCTACTTTAACTTTACAATGAAAATGTCTTCCCGTATGCTAAATACACAATTACAAATATAAGACATTCTTACTAGTTCATTTTTCTTAGAAGACAAATGGATCGGATGAACTGAAAAAATGACAAAAAAATGTACATGATTCCAATCTTTTCAGTGTTTTGCTAGTAGGACAATTTGAGTAAAATAGGACTTATAGATTAAGTATTTCGCCCTTATTGAGATAGACATCCTATATGCGATTCATTAAAATTAGTAGTATGATTGTTTTGCAGAATCCGACGTAAAACTACAAGTTTCTGCACCAATCAACAAAATATATATATTTATATATGAGGTGGAGAACTTGAAGCTCTTTTCAAATACAATTAATACGCTTGAAAATGCGTTAAATTATTCTTCTACAAAACAAAAAGTGATAGCACAAAATATATCGAACGCTGATACTCCTGGGTATAAGGCTAAAAACGTTAGTTTTAAGTCAGAACTTAATGATGCGATGTCGACTGTTACAGGGAAACAAACGAACAGCAAGCATATTGCCATTCAAAGCTCTGGACGAGCGGGAGTAACAATAACTACTGATCGTACCACATCATACAACCATACGGGAAACAATGTTGATATTGATAAAGAAATGTCAGACCTTGCAACTAATCAAATTTATTATAATGCCATGATCGAACGAATTAGCGGAAAGTTTAACTCGCTACAAACAGTCATAAAAGGAGGAAGATAATACATGTCGATTTTCCATAGTATCAATACTTCTGCATCTGCTTTAACAGCACAAAGATTGCGCATGGATGTTATCTCTTCCAATATGGCTAATGTAGACACAGCGGGTTATAGAAGGAAATCAGTTGTGCTTCAACCGAAGGAGGGAAACTTTTCTTCGTTTATGAGTCAGGCTATGTCAAAACAAACGACAGGTGCTGGAAACGGTGTGAAGGTCTCAAAAATTGTTGAGGACACAGAAACACCTTTTAAACTTGTGTATGACCCTGAACATCCTGATGCGGATGAAAATGGCTATGTAGAACTACCAAATGTCGATCCACTCCGTGAAATGGTGGATTTGATTAGCGCTACTAGATCATATGAAGCAAACGTGACTGTATTGAATGCATCTAAAGGAATGCTTATGAAAGCATTAGAGATCGGTAAATAAAAGGAGAATAAATCATGACTATTTCTATTCCGTCTGTATCTAAAGTTTTTCAATCAAATGCAGCAGTTTCTGCTCCATCTACTACACCATACGAAGCACAAAAGAGTTTTGCGTCCGTATTAAAGGATTCAATTGAAAAAGTTAATCAAGCGCAAAATCAATCGGATGTGATGACAGAAAAATTGGCAAGAGGCGAAAATGTAGATCTTCACCAAGTGATGATTGCAAGTCAAAAAGCAAGCATCACCATGTCAGCAACGATTGAAGTGCGAAATAAAGTAATTGAAGCATATCAAGAAGTAATGAGAATGCAAGTTTAATAGCTTTTGTGTTGGAAAGGTGCTAAAGGCACCTTTTGGCATGACACACTGAACCGGAGGAACGTGATGAACCAATTGCAGAAACAATTACATGCAATAAAAGAATATTGGACAAGTCGTTCTAAAAAGCAAAAAATGTTCTTTGTGGGCGGTTTAGTGTCTTTAGTGACACTGATTTCATTAGTAACGTTTTTTGCAACTAGAACGACTTTAGAACCTTTATATAGTAATCTGTCGCCAGCTGAAACAGGAGCTATTAAAGAAAGCTTGGATGCAAGAGGAATTGTGTCTGAGATTGCTGATAATGGAACGACGATATTAGTTCCAAAAGAGAGCATTGATACGTTGAAGGTTGAGCTTGCGGCGGAAGGTATACCTAATTCAGGAAGCATTGATTATTCATTTTTCAGTCAAAATGCTGGAATTGGAATGACTGAGAATGAGTTTAATGTGATGAAGCTTGATGCGATGCAAACAGAGTTAGCGAATTTAATGAAGGGTATAGAAGGGATTAATGATGCGAAGGTTATGATTAATCTACCAGAGAAAGGGATCTTTGTAACAGATGCATCAGAAGCGGCCAGTGCTTCTATTGTACTTAGTACGAAACCTGGTTATGAATTTGAGGAAAGCCAGATTAAAGCGTTGTACCATCTAGTTTCAAAGAGTGTTCCCAATCTCCCTACAGATAATATCGTCATTACGAACCAAAACTTTGAGTACTTTGACTTAAATAATGAAGAAAATTCATCAGGTTCAACTTTTGCTGCTCAAAATGATATCAAGAAACAGATTGAACGTGATGTTCAACGCCAAGTACAAAGCATGCTAGGTACCTTAATGGGACAAGACAAAGTAGCAGTAATCGTTACTGCTGATGTTGACTTTACACAGGAAAATCGTGAAGAAAATCTTGTGACTCCTGTAGATGAGGAGAACATGGAAGGTATTGCGGCAAGTGCCCAAAAAATTACAGAAACCTTTACTGGTGACGCAGCGGATGTTGGTGGTGAACCAGTTACTGAAGATGCAGCAGACTCTCTTGGTACAGGTTACCTAGAGGGAGCAACTGGAACAGGGGATTATGAAAGAATTGAAGAGACGATCAACTATGAAGTGAATAAAATCCGTAAAGAAATTGTTGAAAGTCCTTATAAAATTAGAGACTTAGGTATTCAAGTAATGGTAGAACCTCCAACTGCGGATGATCCTACTACATTACCTCAAGAACGTGTGGATGATATTACGCAAATGCTTGCTTCAATCGTTCGTACTTCTATTGATAAAACAACCGTTGATGGAGAACTAACGGATGAAGCAATTCAGGACAAAATTCTAGTGTCAGTTCAACCATTTAACGGAAAGGTAGAATTTGAAGATACTCAAACAGCATCTATTCCATGGTGGGTATACGCAATCGGTGGAGTCCTTCTAGCTACTATAATCGTGTTAATTATTCTGTTTATGCGTGCAAGAAAGAAGAAGGCACAAGAGGAAGAGGATATGGCATTTGATAATTACACGCCTATTTCTATTCGTGACCTTGATGAAGACCAGGAAGAAACAGAAGGATCTTTGAGAAAGAAACAACTAGAAAAAATGGCGAAAGAAAAGCCAGAGGATTTCGCAAAACTATTGCGTTCATGGATTGCTGAAGACTAGGAGGAGTGAGTGAAGGTGGCAAAAAGAGATCAAAAGGAATTAACAGGTAAACAAAAAGCAGCCATTCTTCTCATTTCACTTGGGCCGGATGTGTCTGCATCAGTATATAAACACTTAAGTGAAGAAGAGATAGAAAAATTAACGTTAGAAATTTCTGGAGTAAAAAAAGTGGAATCTACCGCTAAAGAAGAGATTCTAGAGGAATTTCATAATATTGCTCTAGCACAGGACTATATATCACAAGGTGGTATCGGATATGCAAAAACGGTTCTTGAAAAAGCGCTGGGAACTGAACAGGCAGCTGTTATCATTAACCGTTTAACTTCATCCCTTCAAGTTCGACCTTTTGACTTTGCTCGAAAAGCTGATCCTGGACAAATTTTTAATTTTATTCAAAATGAACATCCACAGACAATTGCACTTATTTTATCTTATTTGGATTCTGCCCAAGCAGGTCAAATTTTATCTGAGCTTCCTCAGGAAGTTCAAGCTGATATTGCAAGAAGAATTGCGGTAATGGATAGTACATCTCCTGAAATTATCAATGAAGTTGAGCAAATTTTAGAGCGGAAGCTGTCTGCATCTGTGACACAGGACTACACACAAACGGGCGGTATTGAGGCTGTTGTGGAAGTGTTAAATGGTGTCGATCGTGCAACCGAAAGAACGATTCTAGATGCACTTGAGATTCAAGACCCAGAGTTAGCGGAAGAAATTAAGAAAAGAATGTTTGTATTTGAAGATATTGTTACACTTGATAGCCGTGCGATTCAAAGGGTTATTCGTGACTGTGATAATGAAGATCTAAAGCTGTCTCTAAAAGTATCAAGCGACGAAGTCAAAGATATCGTGTTTGGAAATATGTCGAAACGTATGGTTGAAAGCTTTAAGGATGAAATGGAGTTTATGGGACCAGTTCGTCTACGTGATGTGGAAGAAGCACAGTCAAGAATTGTTGCCATCATTCGTCGTTTAGAGGAAGCAGGAGAAATTGTGGTTGCTCGTGGCGGAGGTGACGATATCATTGTCTAGGCTCATTAAATCAACGTGGGTTCCACAAGAATTTTCCAACGAAAACAAAGTGATTTCGATTAAAGCAATCAAGAATTACACCGATGAAATAGAAGAAGAGTCATCTTTTGTAAGTTATCAAGAGAGAGAGAGAATTCTTGCGGCAGCGCAAAGTGAAGCGGACAGAATCGTTCAGGAAGCTAGGGAATATGCGGCTCAAATTAGAGAACAAATGGAGCAAGAGCAACAATCGTTTCAACTGGAGTTACAAGCAATGGCTGAACAAGCCCAAACTTCAGGCTTTATGCAAGGTCATGAAGAAGGAAAAAAGCTTGGATATAATGAAGCGCAAGCCATCATAGAACAAGCGAAGGAAACGGTTACCTTGTCAAAGTATGACTATGAGAAGAAGATTGATTCAAGTGAACGAACGATTCTGTCTCTTGCCCTTAAGGTCGCTGAAAAAATTATTGCTGATACACTAACAGGTGATTCGGAGCAGTTTTTACCGATAGTGAAAAAAGCTTTAAAAGAAGCAAGAGAATATCGTGAAATTCAGCTTCATGTTCATCCATCACACTACGAATTTTTACTTGTCCAAAAGGAAGATTTACTTCGAATCTTTCCAAAGGAGACGGAATTATATATATTTCCTGATAGTGAGCTAACAGAACAGAGCTGTATTATTGAATCCGCAAATGGTCGTATTGATGCAAGTGTGGATCAACAACTCGATGAAATCAAAAGAAAACTTTACGAACTATTGGAGAGTGAATAGAGTGCTAGCTGCCGATTTGTTGGGACAAATTGATCAGATGAAAACGTTTAAGCGCTATGGAAGAGTGAAGCGTGTCGTAGGTCTAATGATTGAATCGCAAGGACCAGAAAGCTCAATCGGTGATGTTTGTTACATTCATATCGGCAAAAACAACAGGAAAATTCAAGCTGAGGTTGTTGGTTTTAAGGATGAAAATATACTGCTTATGCCGTATACAAGCTTAAATGAAATTTCCCCGGGCTGTTTGGTAGAGGCAACATTGAAGCCATTAGAGGTGAAGATAGGTCCAGCTTTAATTGGTAGCGTACTAGATTCTTTAGGTCAACCTCTTGATGGGAGTCAACTTCCAAAAGGGCTAGGCTCGGTTGGGACAGACCAGGATCCACCTAATCCAATGACACGACCACCGATATCTGAACCTGTAGAAGTAGGAGTTCGATTAATCGATAGTCTTCTCACAGTCGGTATGGGTCAGCGTGTAGGAATATTCGCCGGGAGTGGTGTAGGTAAAAGTACATTACTTGGAATGATTGCGCGTAATACAAATGCTGATTTGAATGTGATTGCATTAATTGGTGAACGTGGTCGTGAGGTTCGAGAGTTTATCGAAAAGGATTTAGGACCTGAGGGCTTAGCAAGGTCAATCGTTATTGTCGCAACTTCTGATCAGCCAGCACTGATGAGAATCAAGGGTGCTTTTACGGCAACCGCGATTGCTGAATATTTTCGTGACAGGGGTTTAAACGTCATGATGATGATGGACTCAGTGACAAGGGTTGCGATGGCACAGCGTGAAGTAGGCTTGGCCATTGGGGAACCACCGACAACGAAAGGGTATACACCTTCTGTCTTTGCAATTTTACCAAGATTATTAGAGAGAACAGGAACGAATAAGCATGGATCAATTACGGCGTTTTATACGGTACTAGTTGATGGGGATGACATGAATGAGCCGATTGCGGATACCGTTCGTGGGATATTGGACGGACACTTTGTTCTGGATCGCTCATTAGCTAATAAGGGTCAGTATCCGGCCGTTAATGTGCTGAAAAGCGTGAGTAGAATCATGAATAATATAGTACCTGAAGCCCATAAAAAATCTGCTGAAAAACTGAGAGAGCTGTTAAGTACCTATATCAATTCTGAGGATTTGATAAATATCGGTGCCTATAAACGAGGCTCATCAAAAGAAATAGATGATGCCATTGCTTCGTATCCTAAAATTATTTCGTTTATTAAGCAAGCAACAGATGAAAAGGTATCCTTTGAAGAAGGTGTCCAATCGTTATATGAATTACTTGGAAGAAGTGACAAATAAATGAGATATGAGTTCAAGTTTCATAAAATCCTCGCTGTAAAAGAACGTGAAAAAGATGAAGCCGTTTCTATCTACCAAGATTCAGTTCGAAAGTTTGAGGAAGTGGCAGAAAAGCTATATGAGCTGTTAAAAAGGAAAGAGGATCTTGAAGTTTATCAGTCTGAGCGGCTTCATGGAGGACTATCCATTCAAGAGATTCGTCATCACCAACAGTTCATCAGTAATATTGAAAAGATGATTGATCACTATCAAAAGATGGTTATCAACGCAAGAAACAGAATGCTGCTATTTCAAGAAAAATTGTTAGAAAAAAATATAGAAGTAAAGAAGTACGAAAAAATCCGTGAAAAGGATTACTTGAAATTTACCGAGGATATTAAAGTGATTGAAGGTAAACAAATGGACGATATCTCGATACAAATGTACATGAATCGAGAAGGTTAGGTGATAGAATGGCAAAGGAAATCGAAGAAATAGAAGAAAAGAAATCGAATAAATTTCAAATGTTCATTTTTGTCTTTCTTATTCCCTTCTTGTTTTTAGTCACAGTTGCGTTAGTCGTTTTAAGCTTTGCTGGGGTAAATGTATTTGAAAAGTCCAAAGAGCTTGGTGCACAGATTCCGTTTGTTTCCTCGCTAATTACAGAAGAAGGAACACAATCGGAGGAAGAGTGGGAAAAGAGCGTAATCGCATTAGAAGGTGAGATCAAGGACCGAGAGGCAAAGATTGAAAAACTGGAATCTGAAATTGTAGGTAAAGATGCTCAGGTAGAGCGGTCAAATCTTGAAAAAGAACAACTACAGCAACAAATTGATGAACTTTTGGCAATTCAAGAGGAAAACAAACGAGCGTTTAAAGATATTATTAAAACGTATGAAACGATGTCTGCGAAAAAGGCGGCACCAATTATTACAGCTATGAGTGAACAAGAAGCACTAAAAATACTAACAACCATTAAATCAGATCAACTCGCTGCGATTATGGAAAATATGACAGCAGAGGATGCTGCCAAATATACAGAGCTTCTAACAGCTGAAAGCAACGAAGAGTAACCTTTTATTTCATTAGAAGGAGGTGAAAATGAAAACATGCAAATCGAGAGCCTAGGTTTCACGCAAAAGCTTGCTTCACAGTTGAACAAGGCTTCTACGGGCCAGGAGAAATCATCCTTCTCAAATTTTCTCCAATCAGTTACTGCTCCTTTAGAAGAGACATTGAATGATAACGCGGTTGTGAAACTAACTGCTACCGACGTAAAAGACCTTTTAGCTTTTTTATCTAAGGATGATCTCTTAGATGTGGAAGAGGGTTTACAACTGCTAGATCAATTGATTTCAAATAGTAACGAAGATTTACTTACGATGATTGAGAATTATTTAGGAATGAGTCATATCCAATTTCAAAATCTGTTGTCTAACGTAATGGAGAAGCTTCAAATTGAAGGTGGAGAAGGTCAAAGTGATTTAGCTAAGCTGCTTCAAGTCATAGAAAAAATGGGTGATTTAACAGCGAGCCAGCTAGGGAACGTTCTTGATAAGGACTCGTTAAAACTAATAAGGGCATCAAAGCTTTATGAACTTATGGCCAAAAATCAAGACTCTTTGAATGAGGAATCTAGCAAACTAGATTTTAAGGCGTTAAGTGCAAAGTTAACAAGCTTCCTTGAGGGAAACACGTTAAGAAGTGACCAAGCTGCTTCGAGACTAGCCTTTTTAAAGCAAACTTTTTCAAGTATTAGTACAAGCTCCTCCTTGAAAGAAGAACCAACGAGTACGAGTTCTACTACAAAGACAGATATAATCACTGGTTCCGTTCAATTTATGCAGATGTCAAGACCGGAACAATTGACGCTAACTCTTCCAAATGGAACAAAGCAAGTTCAAACGGAACAATTAATAAAGCAGTTTGAGAGTATTTTAGCTAGAAGTCAATTTTCAAATGTAAATGGTGTTCAAAGATTGTTTCTACAGCTAAATCCAGGTCATTTAGGTTCGTTGAGAATTGAGATTATTCAACAGGATTCTGTTATGGTTGCGAAAATTGTCACATCAACGCAGGCGGCAAAGGAAGCGATTGAAGGACAACTAAACCAATTGAAACAAGCGTTTAATTCTCAAAACATTCAGGTTGAACGTGTCGAGATATCTCAGCAAACAGCAGGTCAAGAGCGATTCTTAAACCGAGATGGTGAACAAGAACAAGCAAGGCAGGAACAAGCTGAACGAAAGGAAGAGCAAACATCTGATCAAGATTTTATCTCATCCTTTGAAGAAGCACTCTTAAATACGGAAGTGTAGGTGAAACAAATGGCAAACACGATTAATTCATCCCTTTTACTATCAAACTATCAAGCTACTCAGCGACAAACTGGGTCAGATTCATTAGGAAAAGATGATTTCTTAAAAATTTTAATGACTCAGTTGCAAAATCAAGACCCTTTAAATCCAATGCAGGATAAGGACTTTATTGCGCAAATGGCTACCTTTACGAGCCTTGAACAAATGACGAATATGAATAAGTCAATTGAATCATTAGTTAGCGCTCAAGAACAAAACCAATTGATTTCGTACAGTCAATTCATTGGGAAAGAGGTTAGTTGGCATAAGCTTACTGAATCTGAAGATGGCAGTACGTCAGAAATTGAACAAGGAACGGGAAAAATTGTCTCCTTAAAATTTACTGATGGAATAGCAGAGTTCCTATTAGAGGACGGGACGAGCTTAACATCTGGAAACATCTCGCAGATCAACGATACAAAAGGTGACACCATGCTTTTACAAGCAAGTATGATGATAGGCAAAACTGTTACTTATTCTTCTGAAAACAATGAAGTAAAGCAAGCCAAAGTAACATCCGTTACTTTTAAAGACGGGAAATCTTTATTTCAGCTAGAAAATGGAGAGAGTGTGTCAAGCACAAGCATTACAAAAATAGAAGCGTAAAGGAATGGTTTGAATGGACAAGTCTATGTTTAGACCGATTCATTCGCAGCCGATTAGTAACCATCCACTAAGATCGGTTACATCTAAACCTACGAGCACGGACTCTTTCTCTCAGCATTTACAGAAAGCATTACAACCAGAAAAACTAACGTTAAGTAAACATGCAAAAGAACGAATGTCCCAAAGGGGAATTCAAATTGATGAGGCCAAGTGGGGTCAAATTCAAGAGAAAGTAAATGAAGCGAAGAAAATGGGTGTCAAAGATTCGCTCGTATTGTTACAGGATGCAGCCCTTATTATCAGTGCAAAGAATAATACAGTGATAACGGCTATGGATCGGCAGGAAGCAACAACACAAATTTTTACAAATATCAATGGAACGATTATTTTAGAATAAATATTTTGGCTGGACCAAATGGAGGCCAACAAGCTACTGACCGATAGAAGTAGCTTACTATGAAAGGGGAAACGAAATAATGCTACGTTCAATGTATTCAGGAATTAGTGGAATGAAAAACTTCCAAACTAAGTTAGATGTTATTGGTAACAATATTGCAAACGTAAATACGTATGGCTTCAAAAAAGGTCGTGTAACATTTAAAGACACAATGAATCAAACAATTTCTGGGGCAAGTGCAGCACAAGACAACCGAGGTGGTAAAAACCCATTACAAGTTGGTCTAGGGTCAACACTAGCAACAATCGATACAATTCACACACAATCAAGCTTACAAACAACAGGTCGCTCACTTGACTTAGCGATCTCAGGTGATGGCTACTTTATGGTGAATCAAGGAGATGCACAGTTCTATACAAGAGCTGGAAACTTCTATCTAGATGATAATGGTACATTAGTGAATGGCGATGGCTACAAAGTACAAGCATTCACAGTCGATGCAAACGGAAACGCTACGAATCAGCTTGGTGATGTGGCAGTTAACGTAAATGCTGTGTTACCACCTGTTACTACAAGTAATATTGCGATTTCTGGTAATTTAGCGAGTAATTCAGTTAGCAATGGAACTCCGTTTACTCAACAGGTTCAAGTGGTAGATAATACAGGACAAGCGCATAGAATTGATGTGCATTTTGCAAAATTAGGTGATAATCAGTGGGGCGTGTATGTAAATAAGCCAGCCCAGTTAGCTAACGGAACATTCGACACACCTACCACAACACTTAATTTTGGTACAGGAAATCCAGTTCCAGGTACAGCAACAACCGATATTATCCTTGGAACAACAACGATAACAGGTGTTACCCTTAACTTCTCAGAATTAACTCAAGTAGCAGGCTCAACTAGCGCACTAGTTAACCCTAACGGTAACACAGAAGGATCACTAGAAAGCTTTAACATCGGTTCACTTGGTGAAATCAATGGAGTATACTCAAACGGTCTAGTAAGAACTTTAGGTATACTTGCTCTAGCTAAATTCAGCAACTCATCAGGTTTAACAAAGGCTGGCGGAAACCTTTTCCAAGAGTCCATTAACTCTGGTGTGGCAAATATTAATGTTGCAGGTGAAGGTAGAGGTTCAATCGCAGCTGGAACATTAGAAATGTCAAACGTTGACCTCTCGGAAGAATTTACTGAAATGATTTCTGCACAAAGAGGATTCCAAGCAAATACACGTATTATTACAACTTCAGATGAAATCTTACAAGAGCTTGTAAACTTAAAACGATAAGCTAAGGGAGGGATAGGGTTGAGACCAAACTTTCAACCCTAATAATAGCCGTGATTAAAGTAACCCGTCTAAATGGCAAACCATTCATGTTAAATGCTGTTTATATAGAAACAATCGAATCTTTTCCCGATACGACCATCACGCTTTCAAACGGGCGGAAATATGTCGTAAAAGAGGCAGAGGATCAAGTTTATGAAGCAATACAGAAGTTTTACCAATCTGTCAACCTTTTAGGACGGCTTCAGGTGGAGGAAAAAGAAAATGAAGAAAAATAAGCTAGTCATGATTATGGCAATCTTGCTAGTCGCAATTACACTGGTTGGTGCCATAGCCGTTGTAGTGATTCTTAAGGTAACTGGGGAAGATAAAGAAAAGGAATTAACCATTGATGAAGTGTTAGAAGCGTCAGTAGACATTCCGCAAATGACAGCAAATCTTGCTAGTAATGACTTTATTCGTATCTCATTCAAAATTCAAACAGATAGTGTAACAGCAAAAGAAGAATTAGAAAAAAGAGATTTCCAGGTGAAAAATATCATTATTTTAGAGCTGTCTGAAAAAACAGCTGAGGATTTAAAAGGTAAAGAAGGTCAGCAAAAGCTGGAGAATGACTTGAAAACAAAGATTTCTGAGATCATGCAAGAAGGAAAAGTAGAGCATGTGTATATTACTGAATCTCTCCTCCAGTAAGATTGCAACCTTAGAGAGGAAGAACGGAGGTGAGGAAATTTGTCAGGTGAAGTACTCTCACAGAGTGAAATAGATGCTCTCCTATCGGCACTTTCAACAGGGGAAATGGATGCGGATGAGTTAAAAAAGGAGCAATCCGAGAAGAAAGTTCGTGTGTATGACTTTAAAAGAGCACTAAGGTTTTCGAAAGATCAAATCCGTAGTTTAACGAGAATACACGAAAATTTTGCTCGTTTGTTAACCACGTACTTCTCTGCTCAATTACGTACGTATGTGCAAATATCTGTTGCATCAGCAGACCAAATTCCTTATGAGGAATTTATTCGCTCCATTCCGAAAATGACAATCTTAAACGTTTTCGAGGTTCCGCCACTTGAAGGAAGAATCTTAATGGAAGTGAATCCAAATATTGCTTATGCCATGCTAGACCGCCTTATGGGTGGAAGAGGGTCCAGTATCAATAAAGTAGAGAATTTAACAGAAATCGAAACAAAGATCATGTCCAATACGTTTGAAAAATCCTTTGAAAACTTACAGGAAGCGTGGTCAACGATTTCAGAAATTGATCCTTATTTAGCTGCGTTTGAGGTGAATCCTCAATTTCTGCAAATGGTATCTCCAAATGAGACGGTTGTCGTAATCTCACTTAATACCGTGATTGGGGAAACAACTGGAATGATCAATATTTGTATTCCTCATGTTGTGTTAGAACCAATCATTCCAAAGCTTTCTGTCCACTATTGGATGCAAACAGAAAAGAAGGAAAGAGAACCACAGGAGATTGCTCAATTAGAAAAAAGAATTCAAACAGCTACCGTGCCTATTTCAGCAGAGCTTGGACATTCGGAAATTTCCATCCAAGATTTCCTTATGCTAGATATAGGTGATGTGATTGAGTTGAATCAGGCAATTGATGGAGCACTAACGATAAAAGTTGGAGATATACCTAAATTCTTAGCTCAACCAGGAAAAGTAAATAAAAAGCTTGCAGTGCAAGTATTAGACACATTGAAGGGAGGAGACGATGATGGTGAGTGATGGCATGCTTTCACAAGATGAAATAGATGCTCTTCTAAGAGGAACAGATGAACCTGATAATGATATGACTACGGAAGTAGATGCCATTAATGTGGAAGATTATCTTTCTTCGATGGAACAAGATGCTCTTGGGGAAATTGGTAATATTTCGTTTGGTAGTTCAGCAACAGCACTATCAACTCTTCTAAATCAAAAAGTAGATATTACAACACCTACTGTAGTTGTCATACCAAAGAGTAGATTAGCAGAGGAATTCCCACAACCATATGTTGCGATACAAGTGAGTTATACAGAAGGATTTTCAGGAACTAATCTTTTAGTTATTCAACAGTCTGATGCAGCGATTATAGCTGATTTAATGTTAGGTGGGGATGGGATACAACCAGCCGATCTAATGGGAGAAATTCAATTAAGTGCAGTGCAAGAAGCGATGAATCAAATGATGGGATCTTCAGCCACATCGATGTCAACCATTTTTAGTAAAAAGGTAGATATTTCACCGCCTTCAATTGACATATTAAATGTACTTGAAGGGGAAGGGACAGACAGACTTCCAGTCGATGATATGTTAGTAAAGATATCTTTCCGACTAAAAGTGGGGGATTTAATCGACTCAAGTATCATGCAATTGGTACCATTAGAATTTGCAAAAGGACTAGTGGAAGAATTGTTAAATCCGAGTCCCACAAATGAAATGGAATCAGGTAAAATAGAGGATACGAATGCTCATAGGGCTAACGACCTAGTGGAACCTACACCAATTCCAAGTGCATCACATCAACTTCCAATGCAAGGAGGGTATGGTGGGCAAATGCAACCACC
The DNA here is from genome assembly GCF_003586445.1 of Bacillus sp. Y1. NCBI lineage: Bacteria > Bacillati > Bacillota > Bacilli > Caryophanales > Bacillaceae > Bacillus > Bacillus sp. Y1. The sequence goes on from NZ_CP030028.1 coordinate 1,658,771, forward strand.
TACACAAGCTCATCCGAACCAAGAGCAATGGGGCCAAGTACCACCACCGGGCTATTACCAAGCGCCACCAAGTCAGGCGTATCCACAAGGACCACAGCATTTTGGTTCACCTTATGCTTCAATGGGGGCACAGCCAAATGTTCAGCCAGCAAGTTTTTCAAGCTTTGAGCAATATCCACCACTTCAGCAATCAGAGTCTAAAAACCTTGATATGCTGTTAGATATTCCTCTTCAGGTAACAGTTGAGCTTGGTCGTACAAGACGGTCAGTTAAAGAAATTCTTGAGTTATCTTCAGGTTCAATTATTGAATTGGACAAACTAGCAGGAGAACCAGTGGATATTCTTGTAAATAATCGCCTAATTGCAAAAGGTGAGGTTGTTGTCATTGATGAAAACTTTGGTGTTCGCGTAACAGACATCATTAGTCAGAGTGATCGATTAAAAAAATTAAGATAATCTTTTGGGGGTAAAATTTTTATGGCACATAAAATTCTTATTGTTGACGATGCTGCATTTATGCGAATGATGATAAAGGACATACTATCGAAGAATGGATATGAAGTTGTTGGAGAAGCGGCTGACGGAGCTCAAGCAGTTGAAAAATACAAAGAGACAAGCCCAGACCTAGTGACAATGGATATCACGATGCCAGAAATGGATGGAATTACTGCGTTAAAGGAAATTAAAAAAATTAATCCAAATGCAAAGGTCATTATGTGTTCTGCTATGGGTCAGCAAGCAATGGTTATTGATGCAATCCAAGCGGGAGCAAAGGACTTTATCGTAAAACCTTTCCAAGCGGATCGTGTAATTGAAGCTATCTCAAAAACACTTGGTTAATAATTAAAATTAGAGGTGCAGCGCATTGCAAAAAGGAAAGTTATTCTTCAAAGTGTTGCTTCTAGTACTTATTGCTTTGCTGGGCTCCAATCAAGGAGCCTTCGCAGAGCAATTTAACAGTATTAAGGACTGCTTAGAGGACGAAAGCAAATGTAGTGAAGATCAATTGAAAGAAGTAGAAAATAATGAGGAAACTACGACTGATAATAATGAAAATACACCAACTGTTGGTTTGACCTTCTGGGACTTCTTAAAAATGATTTTTGCAACAATATTTGTCATTGCATTATTGTATGCAATATTAAAATTTATCAATAAAAGAAGTCGTTCCTTCTCAAGTAATCAACTTGTGGAGAATTTAGGTGGAACAGCACTAGGAACCAATCGATCCATTCAAATTGTGAAAATAGGCAATCGTGTGTTAGTGGTAGGAGTAGGCGAGGATGTAAAGCTTCTAAAAGAGATCGATGATGAGGAAGAAGCACGTCAAATCATTGAAGACTATAACAATCGTATGGACCAGCTTGTTCAACCAAGCGATATTGTGACAAAGTTAATTGAAAGAACGCGAAATATAAAACAAGGTACTAGTAGGGAAGAAACGTCATTTTCCTCTACGTTAAAAGCTCAGCTTGAGGAACTCTCTAAAGGGAGGAAAAAGCTTTTTGATGAAATGGAAAAGAAAGGGTCAGACAAGCGATGAATGAATTTATGGAGTTTTTTAACGGCAGCGATCCTGAAAATGTGTCTACCTCAGTTAGGCTACTGTTAATGCTTACCGTTCTTTCCTTGGCACCTAGTATTTTGGTTCTGATGACTTCCTTTGTCCGAATTGTAATCGTTCTTTCCTTTGTCAGAACGGCGCTTGCTACGCAACAAATGCCACCGAATCAGGTGTTAATTGGATTAGCTTTATTTTTAAGCTTTTTTATCATGGCGCCAACCTTTCAAGAAGTCAATGATCAAGCGTTAACACCTTTATTTAATGAAGAAATCAATCTTGAAGAAGCTTATTCAAGAGCTTCCTTGCCACTAAAAGAGTTCATGAGTGCACATACGAGGCAAAAAGATTTGGCTCTTTTTCTCGAATATTCAAAGGCTGAGCGACCAGAAACGGTGGCTGATATTCCTTTAACCACTCTTGTACCAGCGTTTGCAATCAGTGAGATAAAGACAGCGTTTCAAATAGGTTTTATGATTTTTATTCCATTTCTAGTAATTGATATGGTCGTTGCAAGTGTCTTAATGTCAATGGGTATGATGATGCTTCCACCGGTTATGATTTCTTTGCCATTTAAAATATTGCTATTTGTTTTAGTAGACGGTTGGTACTTAGTGGTTAAATCACTACTAGATAGCTTCTAAGAAGGTGATTGGATTGACTCCAGATAGTGTAATTACCATTGCTGAACAGGGGATTTGGATGGTCATAATGATTTGTGGTCCCTTGCTTGCATTGGCTTTAATAGTAGGATTAATTGTAAGTATATTCCAAGCGACGACTCAAATTCAGGAACAAACCCTTGCTTTCGTTCCAAAAATTGTTGCAGTTTTGCTAGGATTAGTATTTTTTGGACCTTGGATGCTAAGTCATATGCTATCCTATGCAAACGAAATCTTTACTAATTTAACAAGGTATGTGGGATAACCTATGGTAGACTTTCTTCCAACGTTCCCGGCATTTTTATTAGTGTTTGTAAGAGTTACATCTTTTTTCTTATTAATGCCATTATTTTCTTATCGTTCGATTCCGACTACTCATAAGGTCGGTCTTGGGTTTTTCTTGTCATGGATTATGATTTTTACATTTGATGCACCGGTTTTAGAAATAAACGGTGCTTACTTTTTATTGATTATAAAAGAAGCAATGATTGGTATTATGTTAGGTTTTATTGCTTATGTCATTATGGCGGCCATCCAAATAGCAGGCGGCTTTATTGATTTCCAGATGGGGTTGGCGATTGCAAATGTTATTGACCCTCAGACGGGCACGCAGAGTCCCTTAATGGGGCAATATTTATATACGATATCATTGTTCTTTTTATTAGCATTAAATGGACATCATCTTTTACTTGATGGAATTTATTTTAGTTATCAATTTATTCCATTGGAGCAAGCTTGGGTTCCATTAGGAGATGCAAGCATACCTAATTACATACTTTCATCCATTTCAAAAATGTTTGGTGTTGCCCTCCAATTATCTTTACCGGTTGTTGGAAGCCTATTTTTGGTCGATGTTGCCCTCGGAATTGTAGCAAGGACAGTACCACAGCTAAATATTTTTGTAGTGGGTCTTCCCTTAAAATTAGGTGTTGGTTTTATTGTTCTTATTGCTGTAATGAGTATATTAATGGGTGCTGTTGCAACACTATTTGAAACAATGTTAACAACGATGAGAGGGTTAATGGAATTGATTGGGGGTCTGTAGCTTGAAAACCCTTCGTTTAGATTTACAGTTCTTTTCAGGGGAAAAAACAGAAAAAGCTACCCCAAAGAAACGGCAGGAGTCTCGGAAGAAAGGTCAGGTTGCTAAAAGTCAGGATGTGAACACAGCCGTCGTCTTACTTGCTGTTTTCTTGTTCCTTTTCTTTGCAGGGGGATATATAAAGGATATCATTTTTCGATTATTTCAACATTCGTTCCAAGAATATATGAAGCTAGAGATAACCGAAAGCAATATTCAAATGATGTTTCTCGAAATTCTTAGTGAAATGGTTCTTATTTTAGCACCAATTATGGCAGTAGCTATGGTGGCTGGTGTCGCATCGAATTTTGCTCAGTTCGGATTTCTTTTCTCGACAGAAGCGATTCAGCCTAAGCTTGAGAAGCTTGATCCGATAAAGGGAGCAAAGAATATCTTTTCGATGCGTGCGATTGTAGAGCTACTAAAGTCTATGTTGAAAATTAGTTTTGTCGGTGGAGTCACCTTTGCTGTACTTTGGAATCGGAAAGAAGACATCTTAATACTGTCACAAAAATCCATAGGCGCTTCTATGGTTACGTTAGCAGGTTTAACCGTACAAATGGGACTAATTGCTTCTGCTGCCCTTTTATTTCTCTCCATCCTTGATTATATGTATCAAAAATACGACTTTGAAAAAAAGATTCGAATGTCTAAACAAGATATAAAAGATGAGTATAAGAACATCGAAGGGAATCCCGAAATAAAAGGGAAAATTAAGCAAAAACAACGTGAAATGGCGATGCGAAGAATGATGCAGGATGTTCCAACTGCGGACGTTGTTATTACGAATCCAACCCATTATGCTATTTGCTTAAAATATGATGAAACAAAGCAGGATGCTCCATTTGTAGTAGCCAAGGGCGTAGATTTTATGGCTCAAAAAATTAAGATGATCGCTAAAGAGCATGATGTCGTTATGATGGAAAACCGCCCATTAGCAAGGGCATTGTACAGTCAAGCTGAAATTGGAGAAGCAATTCCTGAGGAGTTTTTTAAGGCAGTTGCAGAAATTCTAGCATTTGTTTATAAAACAAAGCAAAAGATATAAAGATATTATTGTATTACTTGAGGAGAGATAGTGATGTCAGGACGAGATTTATCGGTAGTGGTAGGCGTTTTATTAATTGTCGCGATGCTCATTATCCCTTTCCCAACATGGCTATTAAGCATACTAATTATGCTGAATATTTCATTGGCTCTTATTGTGCTGTTAAATAGTATGAATATGAAGGAACCTCTACAATTTTCTGTTTTCCCATCCTTGTTATTACTGTTAACTCTTTATAGATTGGGGCTTAACGTATCAACAACAAGGGCAATCCTTACACATGGGGAAGCAGGTGGAGTGGTTGAAACCTTTGGATCTTTCGTAGTTGGTGGAAATGTAATTGTTGGGATTGTTGTGTTTATTATTCTTGTTATTATTCAATTCATTGTTATTACAAAAGGGTCAGAGCGTGTATCTGAGGTTGCGGCGAGATTCACACTTGATGCTATGCCTGGTAAGCAAATGAGTATAGATGCAGACTTAAATGCAGGAATGATATCTGAACATGAGGCAAAAGATCGTCGTGAAAAAGTTAGTAGGGAAGCAGATTTTTATGGAGCGATGGACGGAGCAAGTAAGTTTGTTAAGGGAGATGCCATTGCAGGGATCATTATTGTAATGATCAACTTGATTTTCGGAATTGTTGTTGGTGTGACTCAACTTGGTTTACCAATAGCTGATGCTGCAAAACAATTCTCTTTACTTACTGTAGGAGATGGAATTGTTAGTCAGCTGCCCGCATTATTAATATCAACTGCGACAGGTATTGTTGTGACAAGAGCTGCGTCAGATGGGAATTTAGGAACAGATATTACGGGTCAGTTAATGGCCTATCCAAAAATGCTATATATTACCGGTGGAACAATCTTTATACTTGGTCTATTTACGCCGATAGAAGATATATTAACCATTCCAATCGCAGGACTTTTAGTATTTGGTGGGTATATGTTCTCTAGAGTACCTAAGCAGGACATCACAGAGATTCAAGAAATGGAAGAAGAAATTCAGACAGATGAAATGAAGAAGCCAGAAAGTGTGGTAAGTCTACTTAATGTAGATCCAATTGAATTTGAATTTGGTTATGGGCTTATTCCTTTAGCAGATTCGAATCAGGGCGGAGATTTACTAGATCGAATTGTCATGATTCGCAGACAGCTGGCAATTGAACTTGGTCTGGTGATACCTGTTGTGCGAATCCGTGACAATATTCAGCTTCAACCAAATGAATATCGATTAAAGATTAAGGGGAGCGAAATGGCAAGAGGTGAGCTGTTATTGGATCATTACTTAGCGATGAGCCCTGGCATTGATGACGATAGTATCGAGGGAATTGATACGGTAGAGCCTTCGTTTGGCTTACCAGCTAAATGGATTACTGAGGAAGTAAAAGAGCAAGCGGAAATTTTCGGATATACAGTCGTCGATCCCCCTTCAGTTGTATCTACCCATATTACTGAGGTAATAAAAAACAACGCACATGAGTTACTGGGTCGCCAGGAAACGAAGCAGTTAATCGATCATTTAAAAGAAAGCTATCCGATATTAGTAGAAGAGGTTACACCTAATCCTTTAACAGTAGGTGAAATCCAAAAAGTACTTGGAAAGCTTCTTCGTGAAAATGTATCTGTCAGAAACTTACCAATTATATTTGAAACACTTGCCGACTTTGGAAAGGTAACTACCGATACCGATTTGCTAACTGAATACGTTCGACAAGCATTAGCGCGACAAATTACCAATCAATACCGTGCCGGTGGTCAAACGATTCGAGTGGTGACTGTTTCGGGGAAAATTGAAAAGCTAATTGTCGATAACATTCAACAAACTGAGCATGGGAATTACTTAGCACTTGATCCTTCTGTATCACAATCTATTTTAGAATCACTGGCTACTCAGGTAGAACAGTTATCTATTATGGAACAATCGCCAATTGTGCTATGTTCACCAGCTGTAAGAATGTACGTTAGACAGTTAACAGAGCGATATTTTCCACAGATACCGATTCTCTCATACAATGAGCTTGAAGCGAATGTAGAAGTACAAAGCGTTGGGGTGGTGAATATAGATTGAAGGTAAAAAAATATACAGCTCCGACTATGCCTGAAGCTATGAAGCAGATTCGAGCGGAGCTTGGAAACGATGCAGTTATTTTAAATTCTAAGATTGTCACAATCGGGGGATTCTTAGGTTTTTTTAAAAAGGAAAATATTGAAGTCATTGCGGCCATTGATGAAGTGATTCAAGCCGAAAGAAAAATGCAATTTGAACAGCCGAAGGTAAAGGTAAAGCCTATCGTAAAGCCGATGCCTACAATAGTAGATAGAGAAGTGGTTCCATTACCGATCAGGAATGCAGAACCCTCTATCACTAAGCCCTTACCGAAACAACCGATTAGCGAAGGGGATATAAAGGTTGACGAAGACATGCTTGCAGAAATTGCAGGGTTAAAGAAGATGCTACAAACAATCACGGAGCAGCAACCAGATCTCCCTCTTCCAGAACCTATACAAAAGTGTGGGCAGCTGTTGCTTGATCAGGAAGTTCCAAAACACATAAGAGATGAACTCATTTCTTCCCTTTTACAAAAATGGTATTCAAATGGTTCGGGGGCAAACGAAAGAGAAGTAAATAAGTGGTTGCGCCAAGAATTATATGACCGGTTAAGTACTCTCTCATTTGGTGGGATTACCTTTACGAAAAAATATATAAACCTTGTCGGACCAACGGGTGTTGGAAAGACGACAACGTTAGCCAAAATTGCTGCTGAGTGTGCTCTTAAGTATAAAAAAAGGGTAGCGTTAATCACTACCGATACGTATCGAATTGCAGCCATTGACCAGTTAAAAACGTATGCGAAAATTTTAAATGTCCCATTAGAAGTTTGCTACAGTCTGGAAGATTACAAGCAAGCGTGTGAAGCATTTAAGGACTACGATATTGTATTGATTGATACTGCAGGCAGAAACTTTCGGAATCAACAATATGTTGAGGACTTAAAAAAGGTTGTTGATTTTGAACATGACATGGAAACATTTCTTGTGTTAGCTTTAACAGCCAAACAAAAAGACATGATCGATATTTACAAACAATTTTCGTTAATAAAAATTAATAAATTTATTTTTACAAAAGCTGATGAAACATCTACATATGGTGCCATGCTCCATATGATGAAAACCAGTCATATCGGTGTGGCCTACATTACAAACGGACAAAATGTACCAGATGATATGATTTCAGCTAATCGTGAGCAAGTAACGAATTTGATACTTGGGGTCGAATAAGCCATGAAAGATCAAGCAGAAATGTTAAGACAAAGAATTCAACAAATGAGTGGAAAGCCATCTCCAAAAACCTTGGCAGTCGTGAGTGGAAAGGGTGGAGTTGGGAAATCAAATTTCTCATTAAACTTTTCCATTTCTTTAGCGAGCCGAGGATACAAGGTCCTCCTTTTTGATATGGATGTTGGTATGGGGAATATAGATATTTTGATTGGCCAGTCTGCATCTTACTCGATCGTGGACTATTTTGAAGGACGTAAAACACTATCCGAAATTGTTTCTACTGGTCCGCATGGATTACATTATGTTGCGGGGGGAACAGGTTTAACTCATTTTGTTAATATGGACAAGCCGGTTCACATGAAGTTTACAGAGGATTTATCGAATCTTCTTTCAGATTATGAATACATCCTTTTTGATATGGGGGCAGGTGCGACAAAAGAAACGGTGCCTTTTATCCTTGCAGTTGATGAAGTTCTAGTGGTGACAACACCAGAACCAACGTCAATTACAGATGCATATGCGATGATGAAGCATATTCATTTGCATGATTCGAGTCTGCCATTTCTGCTTATCGTTAATAGAGTACATTCTGAAAATGAAGGAATGGAAACATTTAAACGATTACGAACCGTAGTCAATCGATTTTTAAACCGTGAAATCATCGAGTTTGGTATGATACCGGATGATCGGCAGGTCCATCAAGCGGTAACGAAACAAACGCCATTTATTTTTAATGAGAAAGCACCAGCTGCTAAAGCGTTACAACAAATGACGAGTCGTTTTGAGGCAAGACAATTTGAATCAATTTCTGATAAGCCTAAGACGCATTTTGTTTCAAAATTAAAGCGATTTTTGTTTGAAAGGTAGTGCTTGTTTATGAGCAAAATTAAAGTGCTTATTGTGGATGATTCGGCATTTATGAGAAAGCTCATTCAAGACTTTTTAACCGAGGATCCAAGAATGACTGTTGTTGGCTCAGCAAGAAATGGTGAAGACGCAATAAAAAAAGTAATAGAACTTGAGCCAGATGTAGTAACATTGGATGTTGAAATGCCGATATTAAATGGGATTGAGGCATTAAAACGAATCATGACTGAGAAACCAACTCCAGTCGTCATGCTCTCGAGTACAACTAAACAGGGAGCCGAAAACACGATACTAGCGATTCAATATGGAGCAACTGATTTTATTACAAAGCCATCAGGTGCGATATCTCTAGACTTGCATAAAGTGAGGGAAGAGTTGGTAGAAAAGGTAGTTTCTGCAAGTAAAGCCAATATAAAGCAGCTTGTGAAGCGGGATAGTCAGGAAAAAAACACTGTGAAAAAGCATATTGATTATAGTAAAATGGAACCAAGTAAAAAGAATCAATTCAATGCTATATCAGGAAAAAAGCTAGTGTGTATAGGTACATCTACGGGTGGACCACGTGCGCTACAACAAGTGATAACAAAGCTACCGAAGACGATTGATGCCCCTGTTTTAGTAGTGCAGCATATGCCAGCAGGATTTACGAAAAGTCTGGCTGTAAGATTAGACTCACTCTCAGAGGTTCATGTCAAAGAAGCTGAAGAAGGGGACATTATCCAAAAAGGAACTGTTTATATTGCACCAGGTGGATTTCATATGAAACTCAAATGTGTTGGAGCAAACTTAGCGATCCAATTAGATCAGTCCCCACCAAGAAATGGCCATCGTCCCGCTGTGGATGTGATGTTTGAGTCCTGTAGTGAGCTATCTACCTATGCAAAGATTTCTGTTATCATGACTGGAATGGGATCAGATGGTACAAAAGGACTAATCAAGCTAAAAGAGTCGGGGAATGTAGTTGCTATCGCAGAATCAGAGGAAACATCCATCGTTTTTGGAATGCCGAAAGCAGCTATTGCAACAAAGCTAGTAGATGAAGTCAAAAACGTTGATAACATTGCAGAAACAATAATGAAATACGTATAACTCCAAGGAGCTGTTGGGCATGGAAATGAGCCAATATTTAGAGGTTTTTATCGAGGAAAGTAAAGAGCATCTTCAGAACTGTAATGAACGATTACTTGATCTTGAGAAAAATCCAAGTGATCTTAGCATTGTTAATGATATTTTTCGCTCAGCACACACGTTAAAAGGAATGTCAGCAACGATGGGTTACGAAGACTTAGCTAGTCTAACTCATCAAATGGAAAACGTTTTGGATGCCATTCGAAACCAAAAAATTTCTGTTACACCTGAGACTCTTGATGTTGTGTTTGAAGCTACAGATGATTTAGAGGCAATGGTGTTTTCGATTGCTGATGGAGGCGACGGAAAACGGGATGTTGCTACCGTAGTGGAAAAGCTTAAGTTGATTGAAAAGGGAGAAAGTCCTGCAGTGTCTCAAGGGGCAAAGGAGGTAGCTGCAACATTAGCTCCAGATGCTCCTCGTGCACTAAAAGGTGAATACGATGAGTTTGAGTATACGGTACTACAACAATCAATCGAACAAGGGTTTCAAACGTATGAAATTACGATTGCACTGAGAGAAGACTGCTTGTTGAAAGCTGCAAGAGTCTTCATGGTATTTGAAGTGATTGAGAAACTAGGGGAAGTAATTAAATCTACTCCTTCGGTTGACCAGCTAGAAGAGGAACAATTTGATCAAGAGTTCACGGTAACGATTGTATCAAAAGAACCAATGTCTGATATTCAAAGCAAGGTGATGAAAGTCTCCGAGGTTGATAGAGTAGACATTCACTCTCTATCCATGGAACAACTCCGTCCAACCGCGGTAACAATTTCTGAACCAACCAAACAAGAAGTAATCATTACTGCAGAAGTAAAAATAGAAGAACCTACTCAACAAGAGGAACAGAAAAAACAAACATCGGTGAAACAGGCTAGTAATAAAACAATTCGTGTAAATATTGAGAGACTAGATATTTTAATGAATTTGTTTGAAGAGCTTGTCATTGACCGTGGTAGATTAGAGCAAATATCAAGTGATCTAAATAACTCAGAGCTTCATGAAACCGTTGAGCGAATGAGCCGAATTTCTGGAGATCTTCAAAATATTATCTTAAATATGCGAATGGTACCAGTTGAGACAGTCTTTAACCGTTTCCCAAGAATGGTACGTCAATTAGCGCGGGATCTAGGGAAAAAGATTAATTTAGAAATTGTTGGTGCAGAAACGGAACTAGATCGTACCGTAATAGATGAAATCGGTGACCCGCTTGTTCACCTAATTAGGAATGCGTTAGACCATGGTGTGGAAACACCTGAGGTAAGAAGAGCGAAAGGCAAGAGTGAAGAAGGAACCGTTATCTTAAAGGCTTTTCACAGCGGAAACCATGTGTTTATTGAATTATCTGATAATGGTGCAGGAATTAGCCGTGAAAGAGTATTAAATAAAGCATTAAAGAACGGTATTATTACAGAACAAACGGCTGCAACGTTAACAGACAAGCAAGTATATGAACTGATCTTTGCATCAGGTTTCTCAACAGCGGAAAAAATCTCCGATGTATCTGGACGAGGCGTTGGTCTTGATGTTGTGAAAAACACGATTGAATCACTTGGTGGTACCGTGTCAATTGATTCGAAAGAAGGAGAAGGATCAGTATTCTCCGTTCAACTTCCTCTTACTCTTTCTATTATTTCTGTTATGTTAGTAGAAATTCAGAAGGAAAAATACGCAATCCCGCTTTCTTCAATTATTGAGACAGCAATTGTTAAAAAGGACGATATTCTGAACGCACACAATCAAAAGGTAATTGATTTCAGAGGCAAAGTAGTCCCACTCCTATTCTTAAAGGATATATTTGAAGTTCCTGTTTTTGAAGAAGAGGATGAGTTTTTCTCCGTGATTATCGTAAGAAAAGGCGACAAGATGGCAGGGCTTGTGGTTGATTCCTTTATTGGACAGCAAGAAGTAGTGTTAAAGTCGCTAGGAAACTATTTAACAAATGTATTTGCTATTTCAGGAGCAACTATTCTTGGAGACGGACAAGTGGCACTCATTGTAGATTGCAATGCACTAATTAAATAACAACTTCTAGTGTGTCTAGCATGTTAGGAAAGAGGGGGAAGTCTCATGAGTGAGACATCAGTAGCAGATTTAAAGCTTATTATCTTCCAATTAAAAGGAAAAGAATATGCGATTCCAGTGAGCAAGGTTCGTTCCATTGAAAAGGTACAGCATATTACTAGAGTCCCTAGTAGCTCGCACTTTGTAAAGGGTGTTATTAATTTAAGAGGAGTTGTTACTCCTATTATAGATTTAAGAAGTCGCTTTGGAATCGAAGAGGAAGCCTATTCTGACAGTACAAGAGTTATTATTGTTACTTTAGAAGATATGGAGGTTGGCTTAATCGTAGATGCCGCCAATGATGTTCTAGATGTCCAAACAGAAGCCATTGAACCTCAGCCAGAAGTGGTCGGAACAGAAGAGACGAACTATATTAGTGGAGTGGTAAAGGTCGATAAGCGTTTAATGATCTTACTTGACCTTGAAATGGTCTTAAATCCAGAAGAAGTTAAAGCAACTCAAGGAATTGAAGGATAACCAAATGGGGTTTATTAGTAATCTTTCTTCTATTCATTTGGACATATTAAAAGAAATCGGCAATATTGGTGCGGGTCACGCAGCAACTGCTCTTTCTAAACTTTTAAATAAAAAGATAGATATGCAGGTTCCCAATGTTAAAATTGTAACTTTTGATGAAATGATGGAGCTCTCGGGTGGAGCGGATCATGTGGTTGCTGCGGTGTTTCTCCGTATTGAAGGGGAAGCACCTGGCAGTATGTTTTTTGTCCTACCTCCTGAACAGGCAACTGTCTTCATTAAGCAGATGATTGGTGATGAAGAATTTACCTTTGATCAATTAGCAGAGAATGAAATTGCTACCTCTGCCTTGCAGGAGCTTGGAAATATCTTATCTGGTTCCTATTTGTCTTCATTATCCGATTTTACTGGCCTGGCTTTGTATCCATCCGTTCCTGCATTAAGCATTGATATGGTTGGCGCTATCATAAGCTTTGGATTGATTGAACTATCACAGGTAAGTGATTATGCAATAGTTATTGATACAGCGTTAAATGAAGATGATGTTGTAATAAGTGAAAGTGTACGAGGCCATTTCTTCCTGTTGCCTGACCCGGACTCCTTTCATATTATCTTTGAATCTTTAGGAGTTAGGGATAATGGATGAAAAAGTTGAGATTATTAAGGTTGGCATAGCGGATATGAATGTAGTATCTGCTCCTAACCGAATTAGAACATCTGGCCTTGGGTCATGCGTGGGAGTCGTCATATATGATCAATTAAAAGAGATTGCAGGCCTTGTTCATATTATGCTCCCTGATTCATCCCTTTCTAAAGCCGGTACGATGAATCTTGCAAAGTATGCTGATACCGGGGTGAAGGAACTTGTAAAAAAGCTCGTTCAAATAGGCGCAAGACCTTCTATGCTAAAAGCCAAAATTGCAGGTGGAGCGCAAATGTTTCAATTTAGCAATACAAGTGACATGATGAGAATAGGTCCAAGAAATGTAGAAGCGGTAAAAAGAGAGTTGGCTGAGTTAAAAATTGCTATCATGGCAGAGGATGTTGGAGGAAATAGTGGACGAACGATTGAGTTTTGTCCGAAGTCAAAAATCTTACACATTCGAACGGTTAACAAAGGCACTCAGGAATGGTAGAATGGAAAACAATGAACGATCAGCCTTTTATTGGAATGGCTGATTTTTTTTGCAACTAAAAAATCGATTATTGTTTGAAAGAAATAAGGACTGTTTATATTAAGAAAGTATTTAATTTAACGATTGATTTGAACAATGTCGTTTGGAGGAGGAAACCATGGGACAGGCACCTTCGATCGAGGAACAAAACATATGGGAAAAATGGACTTCCAAAAGAGACAGTGATGCAGGTGATTATTTAGTAAGAAAATATATGCCGCTTGTTAGCTATCATGTCCAAAGGATTTCTGTTGGTTTACCGAAGAATGTTTCGCGAGATGATTTAAAGAGCTTAGGAATGATTGGTTTATATGATGCGCTTGAGAAATTTGATCCAACAAGGGACTTGAAATTTGATACATATGCGTCCTTTCGTATTCGAGGAGCCATCATTGATGGATTAAGAAAGGAAGATTGGCTCTCTAGGAATACAAGAGATAAAGCCAAACGAATTGAGCAAACCATTGAAAAATTAGAACAAAAACTAATGAGAAATGTGACTTCTAAAGAAATAGCAGAAGAGCTAAATATGAGCGAAGACGATGTTCACAATACGATTAACGAGCATTTTTTTGCTAATGTATTATCAATTGATGAGCAACCGGATGGTGAGGAAAAAGACGGAGCTGGTTTCTCGTTAAAGGATGAGCGCGCAGAAATACCAGAGGAAACAATAATTAAAAATGAGTTGATTTCTGAGCTATCATCTATGATTTCTCATTTAAATGATAAAGAACAGCTCGTATTAAGCTTGTTTTATCAGGAAGAGTTAACATTAACTGAAATTGGACAAGTGATGGATTTATCGACGTCAAGAATATCGCAAATACATTCCAAAGCTATATTTAAACTAAGACAAACATTACAAAAAATCGTTTAATAGACATTATTTTCATCTGTACATAATTAGATAGGGAGATGGCAACCGGGTATGAGTTTAAAAGCAATAGAAATGCAAATTGCTCTTCCTAGGATGCAAGATGCTAGCAAGCTTCAAGAGCAAATACAGCAGCGTGGTCAGCAACAAAATGATGTTGCTGCAAACAGTGTCGCAAAAGAAGTGAAAAAAAATAGAAACTCAGTTAATAAGCATGAACATAAGGAACAGGTTCGCCTAAAGGATCAACAACGTGATAAGAATGGGAACCAACAGGGGAAGAAAAAAAGAAAAAATAAAGAGAGTCAGCCAGTGAAAGAAGTTCATCCGTATAAAGGAAACTTTTTTGACTTTTCCGGATAGAGGGATGATATGACGAGTGTGTTTTTGTTTATCAGTATCGTATTAAATATAATTGCGCTGTTTTCCATTGTGATCTTATACCTTCGCCAGTCAAAGCTATTTGAAGTGGAGAAGAAGCAACAACGAATGATTGAGGAAATGGAAGATGTCATTTCAACATATTTGGCTGAAATGAAAGAAGAGAACGAAAGCTTTATTGAGAGAATGACAAAAGCAGCTAACAATCAGTCCCACAAGAAGGAAAATAGAAAGAAGAAAGAAGTTAACATAGAAACAATACCTCCGAGTACAGAAGAAGAGAAGGTTTCGGTTCCAATTAAAAGTTTAAAGAGCCATGCTGCTAAAGCTTACAAGATAGGTGCTATTCAGACATTAACAGACGAAGATGTTGAGGTACTTCTTCCTGACTTTAATGACGCAGAAGGCCCTACTGGGGACCTCAAAGTGGAAAAGGAAGTAGAGGAAACTGTACAAGAAGTGACTGAACCAAAAGAAAAGAGCTTGCTGGAGGAAGTGGTACATTTACAAAAGCAAGGCCTTACATATGAAGAAATTGCTAAAAAGCTCCATAAAGGACAGACAGAGATTGAACTTTTACTCAAATTTCGTCAAAATAATCAAGAATAAACTTGATTGTAAGATTTGATTATGCTATATTAACTTTTGGTGTTAATACACACGTTCATGGATTTGGACAAAGGGTGCTGTTTCGACAGTTTTGTCTAAAGTTGAAATGGGCGGAGGAAAATAAAAACCATTAGGAGGAAACAAACATGTCAGTAATTTCAATGAAACAATTACTTGAAGCTGGTGTACACTTCGGACACCAAACTCGCCGCTGGAACCCTAAGATGAAGAAATATATCTTCACTGAGCGTAACGGCATCTACATCATCGATCTTCAAAAAACAGTTAAGAAGGTTGAAGAGGCTTATAACTGGGTAAAAGAACTAGCTGGTAACGGTGGAACAGTTCTTTTCGTTGGTACAAAGAAGCAAGCTCAAGACTCTGTAAAAGAAGAAGCAATCCGTTCAGGTCAGTACTATGTTAACCAACGTTGGTTAGGTGGTACTTTAACAAACTTCGAAACAATCCAAAAGCGTATTGCACGCCTTAAAGATATCGAAAGAATGGCTGAAGATGGTACATTTGATGTACTTCCTAAGAAAGAAGTTGTTCAACTTAAGAAAGAGCAAGAGCGCTTAGAAAAGTTCTTAGGCGGAATTAAAGATATGAAGCAACTTCCTGATGCTTTATTCATTATCGACCCTCGTAAAGAGCGTATTGCAGTTGCTGAAGCACATAAATTAAACATCCCTATCGTTGGTATCGTTGATACAAACTGTGATCCAGACGAAATCGATGTTGTTATCCCTGCAAACGACGACGCTATTCGTGCTGTTAAGCTATTAACTGCTAAAATGGCAGATGCTATTTTAGAAGCGAAGCAAGGCGAAGAAGTTACAGCGTAATACGTTTTGACCTGAGGAAACACTAGTTACTAAAAGGTGATAAGAGGGACCCCCTTTATCACCTTTTTTTAAAGAATGAACTCGAATCTTGACTAGCTTTTTCATAGCTAGTTAACACTAAAATACATAGCTTTTAAGGAGGAAACTCACATGGCAGTAACGGCTCAAATGGTAAAAGAATTACGTGAAAGAACAGGCGCAGGTATGTTAGATTGCAAAAAAGCACTTCAAGCAACTGAAGGTGATATGGAAAAAGCAATCGACTTCTTACGTGAAAAAGGTATGGCTAGCGCTGCGAAGAAGGCAGACCGTGTAGCAGCTGAAGGAACTACTTATATCCTTACTCAAGGAAACGAAGCAGTTATTCTAGAAGTTAACTCTGAAACAGATTTCGTTGCTAAGAACGAAGGTTTCCAAGTACTAGTTAAGGAACTTGCTGAGCACGTTCTAACTAACAAGCCAGCTTCAGTTGAAGAAGTAAATGCACAAACAATGGCTAACGGTGCAACAGTTGAGTCTTACGTAAACGCAGCTATCGCAAAAATCGGTGAGAAAATCTCTCTTCGTCGTTTTGAAATCAAGTCTAAAGGCGACAACGATGCATTCGGTGCTTACCTACACATGGGTGGACGTATTGGTGTGTTAACAGTATTAGAAGGAACAGCTGACGACGCTGCTGCTAAGGATGTTTCTATGCACATAGCTGCATTAAACCCTAAGTATGTATCTCGTGACGAAGTTTCTGCTGAAGAAATTGAGCGTGAGCGTCAAGTTCTTACTACACAGGCACTTAACGAAGGTAAGCCAGAAAACATCGTAGCGAAAATGGTTGAAGGCCGCCTAAGCAAATACTTCCAAGACGTTTGTGTGAACGACCAAGCATTCGTTAAGGACCCAGATCAAAAAGTAAAAGCATTCGTAGAATCAAAAGGTGGAAAGATTCGCGAATTCGTACGTTACGAAGTAGGAGAAGGTATCGAAAAGCGTGTTGATAACTTCGCTGAAGAAGTAATGAACCAAGTAAAAGGGAACTAATAAAAGCGGAGACAGCTTGGTCTGACCCGACAGGCATAAGGTGAAGACTGCAGGAGGTCCTGACCTCTGGAGGGCTTTGACTTATGACCCCGAGGGTCAAGCTGTCGTAGCTGGATATCGAGAGAGTAAACTCTATTCCTAGGGAACACACCTGTGTTCCCTATTTTTAAAGAAAGCTTAAAAGTAGCATATACATATGGAGGTTTTTATGACCAGTCCGAAATATAAACGCGTCGTACTAAAACTAAGTGGTGAAGCACTTGCTGGTGAGCAAGGCTTCGGAATTAATCCGAAAGTGATTAAATCGGTTGCCGATCAAGTAAAGGAAATTGCGGATTTAGATGTTGAAGTTGCCGTTGTTGTTGGTGGCGGAAATATCTGGCGAGGTAAAATTGGTGAAGAGATGGGAATGGACCGTGCGAATGCAGACTATATGGGGATGCTAGCAACGGTCATGAACTCATTGGCTCTACAAGATAGTCTCGAACAATCAGGTGTGGAAACGCGTGTACAAACTTCTATTGAGATGCGACAAGTAGCGGAACCTTATATTCGCAGACGAGCAATTCGTCATCTTGAGAAGAAGCGAGTTGTTATTTTTGCAGCAGGTACTGGAAATCCTTATTTCTCAACCGACACAACAGCTGCATTACGTGCTGCGGAAATTGAAGCAGAAGTCATCTTAATGGCGAAGAATAATGTCGATGGTGTATATTCTGCTGACCCACGTATTGATAAAACAGCGAAGAAATATGATGAGCTTTCTTATTTAGATGTACTTAAGGAAGGATTAGCTGTCATGGATTCAACGGCTTCTTCTTTATGTATGGATAATGATATACCACTTCTTGTTTTCTCTATTATGGAGAAAGGAAATATCAAACGTGCCGTAATGGGTGAATCCATTGGGACTATTGTGAGGGGGAAAAAATAATGCCGAAACAAATCGTTGCAAATGCGAAAGAACGTATGAATAAAGCAATCGGAGCGTACACTCGTGAACTTGCTGGAATTCGTGCAGGACGTGCGAATGCATCTATGCTTGATCGAATTACGGTCGATTATTACGGAGCACCAACTCCAATTAACCAACTTGCAGGTGTTTCTGTACCAGAAGCGCGTATGCTTGTAATTCAACCGTATGATAAATCTATTTTAAGCGATATTGAAAAAGCAATCTTAAAATCAGATATCGGTATTACTCCTTCAAATGATGGAAGCATCATTCGCCTTGCGATTCCTCAGTTAACTGAAGAGCGTCGTAAGGAATTGGTGAAGGTGGTAAAGAAAGAATCTGAAGATGCAAAAGTTGCCGTCAGAAATATCCGTCGTGATGCGAATGACGACTTGAAAAAGCTTGAAAAGAATGGTGAAATTACTGAAGATGACCAACGTGGTTATTCTGATGACATTCAAAAATTAACGGACGAGTATATAACAAAGGTTGACCAGCTAACAAAAGACAAAGAGAAGGAAATTTTAGAGGTTTAATGAACCGAGAGAATACCCTCTATTTATAGGGGGTTTTTCTGTTCTAATGAATTTGATTTCTTTTCCAAGTAGTGCTTTAGTTTTTTAGAGATATCTCTTCTCTTTTTTGGTATGATAAAAGCAGGCAAAATTAGGTACCTGCTTTTTTCATTACGCTCTTTTCTAGCGGTACAGTGTACAATCATTAAAAAAATAAATACATTGTGACTAGAGAAGAAGCATTATTACAACTAAATGTAGTCTTTTAGCCACATGATTACATTTTGGAGGAGCCGTCTTATGTTAGAGAAAATAAAGCTTTGGAAGAATAAACCGTCTTCTGAACTCGGGCGTCGGATAACAACAATAAAAAATCAATCCGTACCAGCTCATATTGCTATTATTATGGATGGAAATGGACGTTGGGCGAAAAAACGGGCCTTGCCTAGAATCGCAGGTCATCATGAAGGGATGAAGGTTGTCCGTAAGATAACGAAGCTTGCAAACGAATTGGGAGTGTCCACGTTAACTTTATATGCTTTTTCAACAGAAAACTGGAAGCGACCGAAAATGGAAGTTGACTATTTGATGAAATTACCTGAGGAGTTTTTAGGAACCTTTCTCCCAGAATTGATAGAGGAAAATGTCCAAGTACGTATGATCGGATATAAGGAAAGTCTTCCCGCTCATACGCTAAATGCAATTAATCGAGCGATTGAAGACACGAAGGACAATGATGGGTTAGTGTTGAATTTTGCTCTTAACTATGGAAGCAGGGCAGAAATCTTAGAAGCAGTAAAGAACGTCTTAAAAGACCACAAAAGTGGTATACTGACAGAGAATAATATAAATGAAGAAGTATTTTCTAACTACTTAATGACGAGTGAGTTAAGTGATCCGGATTTACTCATTCGTACGAGTGGTGAAATACGGTTAAGTAACTTTATGCTCTGGCAACTAGCTTATACAGAATTTTGGTTTACAGACGTACTGTGGCCAGACTTCTCAGAAGAACACTTAGTCGAAGCAATCGAAGTATTCCAAAACCGTCAAAGGCGGTTTGGGGGAGTATAATAAAGGTGTTGACACAATAAGATGAAACAAAGAATTATCTCGGCAATTATATTTGGGGCTATATTTATCCCTTTAGTAATTTTGGGTAAATTACCCTTTGTTCTATTAGTGTATGTTTTAGCAACTGTTGCACTGTATGAACTGTTAAAAATGAGAAATATCCAATTAGCCTCTATTCCGGGGCTCATTTCAATGCTTGTGCTTTGGATCTTTTTAATACCGAAGCAGCTGCAAAATATTTTTGGACCAATGCACTATACGAAGGTCGAATTTGCCCTTTTAGCGGTTTTGCTGCTGTTAACTTACACGGTTGTAACAAAAAACCGCTTTACTTTCGATGATGTTTCCTTTTCAATAATGGCAACCTTATATATAGGAATGGGATTTTTCTATTTTATTGAAATTAGAGAAACTGCAGGGCTGATGTTTATTTTTTATTCCTTATTTATCGTTTGGGCCACAGATTCTGGTGCGTATTTTATCGGGCGAGCAATGGGGAAAAATAAGCTATGGCCTGACATAAGCCCAAATAAAACGGTTGAAGGATTTATCGGTGGTATCGTATGTGCGGTTATTGTAGCTATCTTTTTTGCCTTGTTCTCTCTTGAAACGGTATCCACAATAAGACTTCTTATTGTGACAGTTTTCTTATCTGTTTTTGGACAGGTTGGCGATCTTGTCGAATCGGCACTGAAACGACATTATAATGTAAAAGATTCAGGCAATATCATGCCTGGACACGGTGGCATCCTAGATCGATTTGATAGCTTGCTGTTCGTTTGGCCGGTCTTATATTTTATTTTGCTACCGTAACATCATATCCGGGAATCTTTTAGAAGGTTCTCGCTTTTGAATCGGAGTTGGAAAAATGAAGTACGTAAGTTTATTAGGTGCAACTGGTTCTATCGGAACACAAACTCTTGATATAATAAAAGAGCACCCTACAGAGTTCGGATTGGCAGCCATGTCAGTAGGTAGAAATATTGATTTAGCTAGAAAGCTGATAGCTGAATTTCATCCTGAATTAGTATGTGTGTTAAATAAAGAGGACGCTGAGAGTTTGAAGCTGGAATTTCCGAAAATAAGCTTTACCTATGGGCTCGAAGGGTTAAGTGAAGTAGCGGTATATAAGAAATCTACCATTTTGGTGAATGCAGTAATGGGTAGTGTGGGACTAGAACCTACATTGCATGCGATTGAAGCTGGAAAAGCGATTGCTTTAGCCAATAAAGAGACACTAGTCACAGCTGGTCATATCGTTATGAATGCTGTTCGTCGAAATCAAGTCCCGTTATTGCCCGTAGATAGTGAGCATTCTGCTATTTTTCAGGCGCTTCAAGGAGAATTTGAAAAGAATATTGGGAAGTTAATTTTAACCGCATCGGGTGGCAGCTTCCGTGACCGAACTCGAAGTGAGTTGGAAAATGTAACGGTACAAGATGCGCTCAATCATCCAAATTGGTCCATGGGTGCAAAAATCACGATTGACTCTGCTACTATGATGAACAAAGGGTTAGAAGTTATTGAAGCACATTGGCTGTTTGATATTCCCTATGAAAAGATTGATGTTGTTTTACATAAGGAAAGTATTATTCACTCTATGATTGAGTTTCATGATAGTAGTGTCATGGCACAGCTAGGGACTCCAGATATGAGAGTACCGATCCAATATGCTTTAACATATCCAGATCGGTTACCATTAAAAACAGCGCAAACATTAAACTTAGCGAAAGTCGGTCAACTCCATTTTGCAGAAATGGACTTTGGTAGATTTCGCTGCCTAAAATTTGCCTATGAAGCAGGAATTGCTGGAGGGACACTTCCGACCGTTCTTAATGCGGCAAATGAAATAGCGGTTGAGGCGTTTCTAAAAGGAAAGATCACCTTTTTGCAAATTGAAGATTTAATTGAAAATGCGTTAACGAAGCATCAATCAATAATGGAGCCAAGTTTAGCAGAAATTAAAGCGGTTGACGACGAGACACGCAAGTATGTGAATTCACTTCTATAAAAAAAGGGTGGTTATAATTTGAACACAGTCATAGCCTTTATCATTATTTTTGGGGCACTCGTATTTTTCCATGAATTAGGACATTTTATCTTTGCAAAACGAGCAGGTATTCTTTGTCGTGAATTTGCAATAGGAATGGGTCCGAAAGTCTTCTCGTATAAAAAAGGAGAGACTCTCTATACGATTCGTTTATTGCCGATTGGCGGATATGTTCGCATGGCTGGAGAAGATCCCGAGATGGCTGAAATTAAACCAGGCTATCGTGTAGGACTAATACTGGACAAAAATGAAGTGATCGAGAAGATCATACTAAACAACAAAGAAAAGTATCCGAATGCTAGGATCATTGAAGTGGAATATGCCGATATTGAACAAAAATTACAAATAAAAGGCTATGAAGAGGGAGAAGAAGATGTTTTAAAAACCTTCTCTATTAGTCGAAATGCATATTTAGTGGAAAACGGTGCAGAAACACTGATCGCGCCATATGATCGTCAATTTGTTTCTAAAACTTTAGGTCAAAGAACAATGGCCATTTTCGCTGGACCGATGATGAATTTTGTATTAGCCTTTCTTATTTTTGTTATTATTGCTTTATGGCAAGGAGTACCCACAAACGAGCCCATCTTAGGTAAGTTAACTCCAGATGGAATGGCTATGCAATCCGGTTTACAAGAAGGGGACGAGGTTCAAAGTATCGATGGCGGTGAAATTTCTACTTGGGAAGATGTAGTAGAAATTATTCGCCAAAACCCTGAAAATGAATTAGAGTTTTTGGTTTCTAGAAACGGTGAGGAGCTTGAGATTCCAGTTACACCAAAAGCTCAAGACGTGGATGGTACAGAAATCGGAATCATTGGCGTATATAACCCAATGGAAAAATCTCCAATAAAGTCTGTGACGTACGGGTTTAAAGAAGTATACTATTGGACTGTTGAAATTTTCTCTATGCTTGGAAAATTAATCGTTGGGCAATTTTCAATTGATGCACTGTCTGGTCCAGTTGGTATTTATGAATCAACAGCCACCGTTGCTAAATCTGGAGTTATGTACCTGATGAAGTGGGCGGGAATTTTAAGTATTAATCTTGGTATTATGAACTTGCTTCCAATTCCTGCTTTAGACGGTGGAAGATTGATGTTCTTTGCAGTAGAAGCATTGAGAGGAAAGCCGATTGATCGTCAAAAAGAAGGCATGGTTCATTTCATTGGATTTGCTCTTTTGATGCTCCTAATGCTAGTAGTTACTTGGAATGATATACAAAGGATATTCCTTTAATCTGACATGAGGCTGTCCCATAAAGAGGTGTCAGACACTTCAAGGGGCAGCCTTAAAATATAAATTTATTAAAATGAATTGGTCGAAGAGGTGCTAGTAGATGAAACAGAGTATGACGCTAATCCCAACTTTAAGGGAAGTTCCAGCAGATGCCGAAATTAAAAGTCATCAGCTATTATTAAGAGCTGGTTTTGTTAGACAAAATGCTAGTGGAATTTATAGTTATTTACCAATGGCTCAGCGAGTACTAAAAAAAATCGAGACGATTGTTCGTGAAGAGATGGACAACGCAGGTGCTGTGGAACTGCTTATGCCTGCTCTGCAACAAGCAGAGCTTTGGCAGGAATCAGGTCGTTGGTACACTTACGGACCTGAATTGATGAGATTGCATGACCGCCATGATAGAGAGTTTGCTCTTGGTGCAACTCATGAGGAAGTTATTACCAGCTTAGTAAGAGACGAAGTAAAATCCTATAAGCGATTGCCGTTAACACTTTACCAAATTCAAACGAAGTTTAGAGATGAGAAAAGACCACGTTTTGGTTTACTGCGTGGAAGAGAGTTTATCATGAAGGATGCTTATTCATTCCACTCTTCTCAAGAAAGTCTTGATGAAGTATATGATCGTTTATTTACTGCCTACTCTAATATTTTTAGTCGTTGCGGTTTGGACTTCCGTGCAGTTATAGCGGATTCTGGAGCAATGGGTGGAAAGGATACGCATGAGTTTATGGTGCTATCTGATGTTGGGGAAGATACGATTGCGTACTCTGACACTTCTAACTATGCGGCTAATATTGAAATGGCACCAGTAGTGAATACGTATGAAAAATCAGATGAGCCACAAAATGAGATGGAAAAGGTTCTGACTGAAAATAAGAAGTCAATTGAAGAAGTGGTAGGATTTTTAAATGTTGATGCATCAAAATGCATTAAATCACTTCTGTTTAAAGTAGATGATCAATATGTACTTGTGCTTGTTCGTGGCGACCACGAAGTGAACGATATTAAGTTAAAGAACTTATACTCAGCGAGCATCGTTGAACTAGCAACTCCGGAAGAGACGAAGGAAATCCTTTGTTGTTCTATTGGTTCATTAGGACCAGTTGGAGTAAATAAAGTGGAGATCGTTGCTGACCCAGCCGTTCAAGCAATTGTTAACGGAGTATGCGGAGCAAACGAAGAACACCATCACTTCATTAACGTAAATGCTGATAGAGATTTTTCGGTAACAAAGTACTCTGATATTCGTTTTATTCAAGAAGGAGATCTGTCTCCAGACGGTCAAGGCAAAATTGTTTTTGCAAAGGGAATAGAAGTAGGGCATGTATTTAAGCTTGGAACTCGTTATAGTGAAGCTATGAATGCTACCTATTTAGATGAAAATGGAAAATCACAGCCAATGATTATGGGTTGTTATGGTATTGGTGTATCTAGAACGTTAGCTGCTGTGGCCGAGCAATTTAATGATGAAAATGGTCTCGTATGGCCAGCTCAAATTGCACCTTTCGAAGTACATTTGATTCCAATCAACTTGAAAGACGAAGCTCAAGCGAAACTAGCATCAGAGTTATATGAACAATTAAAAGCTCAAGGCTTAGAAGTTCTTATGGACGACCGTGCCGAAAGACCAGGAGTAAAGTTCGCTGATTCAGACTTAATCGGTCTACCTGTACGTGTAACCGTTGGTAAAAAAGCAGCTGATGGAATTGTAGAACTAAAAGTTCGTAAAACTGGTGAAATGTTAGAAGTTCACAAAGATGACCTACTACAAACAATTGCTGACTTATTAAAATAAATGATTAGTTATTCGGATCCGCTCAACACGGATCCGATTTTTTTCCCATTGATTGGTTATCTGTTAAAAAGGCTTTCAATAATTTCTTTATGATATAATAACTACTAGTTTGACTAGAGATGAAATGGAGAGGAGAGAGTTGATGAACGGATCATCAGGTAAGGAACGATTCCAACTATTGCTCCAGCAGCTACAACTAACGGATGACAGAATCATGCCGTATTTTCAAGATGCTATAATTGACAAAGTATTAATTGAAAAATCTAAAAGACAATGGAGTTTTTATTTTTCGTTTGAGAAGATTTTACCTATTAACGTTTATCAAACGTTCACCAATAAATTACAAACAACCTTCTCACATATTGCCTCAATCTCCTACAACATACAGGTAAGGGATCAGCAAGTGACTGAGGATTTAATACTAGAATATTGGAACAGTTGCATACAGCAAATTGATGGTATATCACCACCATTAATTAAGCTATTAAATGAACAAAAGCCAAAAGTCCAAGGTTCAAAAATCACCATCTTTGTTGGCAATGATCTCGAAGGCTTGGCCATAAAAAGGAAATATGCAAGCTTTATTTCTGATGCCTACGGCTTTTTCGGATTTCCTCAAGTTGTGATTGATACTGAGATTAGCACAGAAGCCTCTACAGAACAATATGAGCAATTTCTCGAGGCAAAAATGAGGGAAGACAAGGAAAGAGGTATGCAGGCAGCGATCGAAATGGATAAGCAGGAAGCAGAGAAAGAAGCTGCCGGCGGTACGGGTGAATACACTGGTCCATTAACCATTGGATTAACTATTAAAGATGATTCTGATTTTAGAAAAATCCAAGAAATTGTTGATGAAGAACGTAGAGTCGTTGTGGAAGGGTATATTTTTGCTGCTGAAACAAGAGAGCTTCGCAGTGGTAGAACACTATTAACCTTTAAAGTTACTGATTATACAAGCTCGATCATGGTAAAAATGTTCTCTCGTGATAAAGAGGATGCCGCTCTATTCCAAAACGTGAAAAAGGGTATGTGGGTGAAAGTAAGAGGAAGTATCCAAAACGATACATTCGTACGTGATCTAGTGATGATTGGAAATGATATTAATGAAATTAAGCCAATTGAGCGTCAGGACACATCATCTGAAAAGCGTGTAGAGCTCCATCTCCACACACCTATGAGTCAGATGGACGCTGTGTCATCAGTTAGTACATTAGTATCTCAAGCAAAAAAATGGGGACATAAAGCAATTGCCATTACAGACCATGCGGTAGCACAATCCTTTCCGGAAGCATTTGGAGCAGGTAAAAAGAACGATATTAAGATTCTGTACGGGGTGGAAGTAAATCTCGTAAATGATGGTGTTCCGATTGCGTATAACGAAGCGGAGAGACTGCTAGCAGAAGAAACGTATGTAGTATTTGACGTTGAAACAACTGGTTTATCAGCCGTTTACAATACGATTATTGAACTTGCTGCGGTAAAGATTAAAAATGGAGAAATAATCGACCGATTTGAAGCGTTTGCTAACCCGCATCATCCTTTATCAGCCACGATTATGAATTTAACGGGAATTACCGATGATATGCTAAAGGATGCTCCAGAGGTAGAAGAGGTGCTCGGTAAATTTAAAGAGTGGACGGGCAATGACATACTAGTTGCCCACAATGCTTCTTTCGATATGGGATTTTTGAATGTTGGCTACAAGAAATATGGTCTCGGACGTGCAGAAAACCCGGTCATCGATACGTTAGAACTAGCTCGTTTTTTATATCCTGATATGAAGAATCATCGATTAAATACGTTAGCTAAGAAATTTAATATAGAGTTAACACAGCATCACCGTGCGATTTACGACACAGAAGCAACGGGTTATCTGCTATTAACGATGCTGAAGGATATAATGGAAAAAGGAATACAGTATCATAACCAATTGAATGACAATATGGGTCAAGGAAATGCCTATCAACGGGCACGACCATACCACTGTACGCTTTTAGCACAAAATGATGTAGGGTTGAAGAACTTATTTAAGCTCATTTCTATATCTCATTTAAACTATTTTTACCGTGTTCCGAGAATTCCACGCTCTGTATTACAAAAGCATCGCGAAGGAATTTTAATTGGTTCTGGTTGTGATAAAGGCGAAGTATTCGAGGGTATGATGCAAAAGGCTCCTGAAGAAGTAGAAGAGCCAGCGCGTTTCTACGATTACATCGAGGTACATCCGAAAGCGGTATATGCTCATTTATTAGAGTTAGAGTTAGTTAATGATGAAAAATCATTAGAGGATATTATAGCTAATATTGTGAAACTTGGTGAAAAGCTAGAGCTTCCTGTTGTTGCTACTGGAAATGTACATTACCTAAACCCAAATGATAAAATTTATCGAAAAATATTAGTAAACTCTCAAGGTGGAGCCAATCCTCTTAATCGTCATAATCTGCCTGATGTTCATTTCCGTACGACGAATGAAATGCTAGATGCATTTTCGTTTCTAGGAAAAGATAAAGCGCGTGAGATTGTCATTACGAATACAAACAAGATTGCCGATATGATAGAAACGATTAAGCCGATTAAAGATGACTTGTACACTCCGAAAATTGAGGGCGCAGACGAAGAAATGCGTCAAATGAGTTACGATATGGCAAGAAGCATTTACGGTGATGAACTTCCAGAAATTGTGGAGGCAAGACTTGAAAAAGAACTAAAAAGTATTATCGGTCATGGGTTTGCTGTTATCTATTTGATTTCGCATAAGCTCGTGAAAAAATCGCTTGATGATGGGTACCTAGTTGGTTCGCGTGGATCGGTTGGTTCGTCCCTTGTTGCCACGATGACAGAGATAACAGAAGTAAACCCATTACCACCACATTATGTCTGTCCGACATGTAAGCATTCGGAATTCTTTAATGACGGTTCTGTTGGTTCAGGCTTTGACTTACCGGATAAGGACTGTCCAAATTGCGGAAGCAAGTACAAAAAAGATGGACACGATATTCCGTTCGAGACTTTCCTAGGTTTCAAAGGTGATAAAGTTCCCGATATAGATTTGAACTTCTCCGGTGAATACCAACCTCGTGCGCATAACTATACGAAGGTGCTGTTTGGTGAAGATTATGTATATCGTGCCGGTACGATTGGTACGGTAGCTGATAAGACCGCGTTCGGGTATGTGAAGGCGTATCAGCAAGATAATAATCTTCAAATCCGTGGAGCGGAGATTGAAAGATTAGCAATGGGGTGTACCGGTGTAAAAAGAACAACTGGTCAGCATCCAGGCGGAATTATCGTTGTTCCAGATTATATGGAAATTTATGATTTCTCGCCTATACAATTTCCAGCAGATGATAAGACCTCTGAATGGAAAACAACCCATTTCGACTTCCACTCGATTCACGATAACTTATTAAAGCTCGATATTCTAGGGCACGATGATCCGACCGTGATTCGTATGCTTCAGGACTTAAGCGGAATTGATCCCAAGACCATTCCGACCGATGATCCTGAAGTAATGAAGATATTTAGTGGGACAGAAGCGCTAGGAGTTACGGAAGATCAGATTATGTGTAAAACGGGAACACTTGGTATACCAGAGTTCGGAACGCGTTTCGTAAGACAAATGCTTGAAGATACAAAACCTACCACTTTCTCGGAGTTGGTCCAAATTTCAGGACTCTCCCACGGAACAGACGTATGGTTAGGAAATGCGCAAGAGCTAATCCATAACAACATCTGTAACCTGAGTGAGGTTATTGGCTGTCGTGACGACATCATGGTTTATCTAATCTATCAAGGATTAGAGCCATCTTTTGCCTTTAAGATCATGGAGTCAGTTCGTAAGGGAAAAGGCTTAAGTGATGATATGGAAGAAGAGATGCGAAAGAATGAAGTACCAGAATGGTATATTGATTCTTGTAAAAAGATCAAATACATGTTCCCGAAGGCCCACGCCGCTGCTTACGTTCTAATGGCCGTAAGGATTGCTTACTTTAAAGTGCATCATCCAATCCTTTATTACGCAGCCTATTTTACAGTTAGAGCTGAGGATTTTGATATTGATGCGATGGTGAAAGGTTCTTCAGCAATCCGAGCAGTAATTGAAGAAATCAATGCAAAAGGGTTAGATGCTTCAACCAAGGAAAAAAATACCTTAACCGTCCTTGAATTGGCATTAGAGATGAACGAGCGAGGGTTCTCTTTTGCGAAGGTAGATTTGTACCGTTCGAGTGCAACAGAATTCATTATTGAAGGAAATAAGCTGATTCCTCCATTTAATTCCATTCCTGGTTTAGGAACGAATGCCGCTCTCAACATTGTAAAAGCACGTGAGGATGGAGAGTTCCTATCTAAGGAGGACCTGCAGCAAAGAGGGAAGGTTTCAAAGACTATTATTGAGTATCTCGATAACCACGGATGTCTAGAAGCGTTACCTGATCAAAACCAACTTTCCTTATTTTGAAAATGTTGTCAACGAAGGTGCAACCCTAGTGAAACAGCTATTGCATTTGCATAAACGGTATGGTTATGGTATAGTTTTATTGGAAATACTAAGAATAACTCTCGTTTACAAGAGTGGGGACTTCCCCGCTCTTTCGTGTTGTATGGACTCTATTTTAGGAGATTAGCTACTTTAGGTTGGTTAGGAGGAATAAAATGAGCAAGGTAATTGAAGTAGTTGAACAAATCGTAGAACCAATTGTTAATGACCTCAACCTTGAATTAGTTGATATTGAATATGTGAAGGAAGGAAAAAGCTGGTTTCTTCGCGTATTTATAGATAAAGAGCAAGGCATTGACATTGAAGAGTGTGGAATGGTAAGTGAAAAATTAAGCGAAAAGCTTGATGAGCTAGATCCTATTCCTTATAACTATTTCCTTGAAGTTTCTTCTCCTGGTGCAGAGCGTCCATTGAAGAAACAGAAGGACTATGAAAAAGCGGTTGGGAAAAATGTACATATTAAGACGTACGAGCCTATCGATGGTGAAAAAATATTCGAAGGCGTGTTAACGAACTTTACGGTAGACACCGTAACAGTTGAAGTAAAGATTAAGACGAGAAAGAAAACGATTGAAATACCTTTTGAAAAGGTAGCAAGTGCTCGCCTAGCGGTTACTTTCTCATAATTCATATAACAAATTCACATGAGAGACATTTAGAGTGTTAAAGGGGGACCATTTTCATGAGCAGTGAACTATTAGATGCTCTTATTTTGCTTGAAAAGGAAAAAGGAATTTCACGAGATGTGATTATTGAGGCAATTGAAGCGGCGCTTATCTCTGCCTACCGTAGAAATTTCAATCAAGCACAAAACGTTCGAATCGACCTAAATTTAGGTGTTGGAACGATGCGTGTTTTTGCTCGTAAAGAAGTGGTTGATGAAGTATTCGATCCAAGACTTGAAATTTCTATAGAAGAAGCTAGACGAATCAATCCGAATTACATGATTGAAGATGTGGTAGAGCTTGAGGTAACACCAAAGGATTTTGGACGCATTGCTGCACAAACAGCGAAACAAGTCGTTACTCAACGTGTTCGTGAAGCAGAAAGAGGAATTATTTACTCTGAATTTATCGACCGCGAAGAAGATATTATGACTGGTATCGTCCAACGTTTGGACTCAAAGTTTATCTATGTGAGCTTAGGGAAAATTGAAGCGATTCTCCCGGCAAACGAACAAATGCCAAACGAGCGTTATAAGCCACATGATCGTATTAAGGTGTTCATTACGAAAGTAGAAAAAACTACTAAAGGCCCACAAATTTTTGTTTCAAGAACACATCCAGGTCTTTTAAAGAGACTGTTTGAGATTGAAGTTCCAGAAATTTATGATGGGACAGTTGAAATCAAATCTGTTTCTCGTGAAGCAGGTGACCGCTCAAAAATCTCTGTTCATTCTGATAATCCAGAAGTTGATCCAGTAGGAGCATGCGTAGGCCCAAAAGGTGCTCGTGTTCAAGCAATTGTCAACGAGTTAAAGGGAGAAAAGATCGATATTGTTAAATGGTCGGATGATCCTTTTGTATTTGTAGCAAATGCGCTCAGCCCATCTAAGGTACTTGATGTAATCGTCAATGAAGAAGACAAGGCAACAACAGTAGTTGTTCCAGATTATCAACTGTCACTTGCGATTGGTAAAAGAGGCCAAAATGCACGTTTAGCAGCTAAGTTGACCGGTTGGAAAATTGATATTAAATCAGAAACAGATGCAAGAGAAGCTGGTATCTTCCCTCGTGAAGAAGGAATTCTATCGTTCGATGATGAAGAGGAAGACGTCCACGCAGATACAGATTTACATTTAGAGTACGTAGAAGAGCAGGAGTAAGAAAGGGGTGGATGATGGTGAACACGAATAGGAAGGTTCCATTAAGAAAATGTGTTGCTACCGGAGAAATGCGACCGAAGAAAGAACTTGTTCGCATCGTTCGCTCGAAGGAAGGCGAGGTCTCCATCGACTTAACCGGTAAAAAGTCGGGTCGAGGTGCCTACCTTACGAAAGACAAAGAAGCTATTCTTTTAGCGAAGAAAAAGAATATTTTATCGAATCAATTGCAAGTTCAAGTAACAGATTCTGTGTACGAAGAATTATTGGAGCTTGTTGAGAAGGAGAATTGACAATCCGAATGAAGCAAAATCAATGGATGTCATTGCTTGGCTTAGCCAATCGAGCGCGTAAAGTGATTTCTGGGGAGGAACTTTCCATTAAGGAGGTTCGCAGCAATAAAGCAAAATTAGTTTTGCTTTCAGCAGATGCATCCCAAAACACACAGAAAAAAGTGACAGATAAATGCAAATCCTATAACATTCCTTGTAAAATAGTTGAGAACCGCTTTTTACTCGGTCAAGCGATCGGAAAAGAAGCCCGTGTAGTCGTGGCCGTTCTAGATGAAGGATTTGCCAAGAAGCTAAAGACGTTGCTCGATTAATTCTAGCGGGGGTGTAAACATGAGTAAAATGCGAGTGTATGAATATGCAAAAAAACATAATGTTTCTAGTAAAGAACTCATTACAAAATTAAAAGATATGAATATCGAGGTTTCTAACCATATGACAATGATTGAAGACGATACAGTTAAAAAGCTTGACGAACAATATGCTAAGGGTGGTAACGGGGAAAAGAAGGAAGCTCCAAAGCAGACACAAGAACAAAAGCCTGCTGCCGTTCAAGTACAATCAAAGACAAAGGCTAGTGCTTTTGATGAGGATGACGATCGTAATGTGGCTCCTGCGAAAGTAAAAGTGAAAACAGGTCCGAAGGCTATCCAAGGGAAAAAAGGTGCCCAAGAAAACCAATCAAAAGAAACAAAAGCTTTTAATGGTAAAAAGGGGAAAAACAACCAACAAAGAGGCCGTGTTCAACACCAGTCTCAGCCACCACAGCCACCTAAAAAGAAAGAATTACCTGCAAAAATCACTTTTACTGAATCGCTTACAGTTGCCGAGTTAGCTAAAAAGCTTCACCGTGAACCATCTGAAATCATTAAGAAATTGTTCTTATTAGGTGTAATGGCTACCATTAACCAATCACTAGACAAGGATGCAATTGAACTAATTGCGGCTGAATATGGTGTGGAAGTTGAAGAAGAAATTAAGATCGATGTTACTGATCTTGAAGTATACTTCACAGAAGATAATGATGCAGATTTAGTGGAAAGACCTTCTGTTGTAACTATTATGGGTCACGTTGACCACGGGAAAACCACTTTACTTGATTCAATCCGTAACACAAAGGTTACTGCAGGAGAAGCCGGTGGAATCACTCAGCATATCGGTGCTTACCAAGTAGAAGAAAACGGTAAGAGAATTACATTCCTTGATACACCAGGTCACGCTGCTTTCACAACGATGCGTGCGCGTGGAGCAAAAATTACGGATATTACGATTTTAGTAGTTGCAGCAGATGATGGGGTTATGCCACAAACAATCGAAGCAATTAACCACGCAAAAGCGGCAGAGGTTCCAATTATTGTTGCTGTGAACAAAATGGATAAAGAAAGTGCAAACCCTGATCGCGTCATGCAGGAGTTAACAGAATATGGTTTAGTTCCTGAAGCTTGGGGTGGAGACACGATTTTCGTTCCGCTTTCAGCTTTAAAAGGAGAAGGAATCGACAATTTATTAGAAATGATCCTTCTTGTTGGAGAAGTAGAAGAATATAAAGCAAATCCAAATCGTAAGGCAATCGGTACAGTTATCGAAGCTCAACTAGATAAAGGTAGAGGTTCGGTTGCTACACTTCTAGTTCAAAACGGTACATTACGAATTGGTGATCCAATCGTAGTGGGTACAACTTTTGGACGTGTTCGTGCAATGGTTAATGACCTTGGTCGTCGTGTGAAAGAAGCTGGTCCATCTACTCCTGTTGAAATTACAGGTTTAAATGATGTACCGCTTGCAGGAGACCGCTTTGTAGTTTTTGAAGATGAAAAGACAGCTCGTCAAGTGGGAGAAGCTCGTTCACAGCTTGCTATCCAAGCATCTCGTTCAGAAAAGACACGTGTAAGTCTAGATAACTTATTTGAGCATATGAAGCAAGGGGAAATGAAGGACCTTAACCTGATCGTGAAAGCTGACGTACAAGGTTCAGCTGAAGCACTTGCAGCTGCTCTTCAAAAAATTGAAGTAGAAGGTGTAAATGTAAAAATCATTCACACTGGTGTTGGTGCGATTAATGAATCAGATATTACTTTAGCAGCTGCATCAAATGCGATTGTTATTGGATTTAACGTTCGTCCTGATAATAATGCGAAGCGCGCTGCAGAAGCGGAAGATGTAGATGTTCGCTTGCACCGTATTATTTATAAAGTAATTGAAGAAATTGAAGCAGCGATGAAAGGAATGCTTGATCCTGAATTCGAAGAGAAGATCACTGGGCAAGCTGAAGTTCGTCAAACATTCAAAGTATCGAAGGTTGGTACGATTGCTGGATCTTACGTTACGGATGGAAAAATCGCTCGTGGCAGTGGAATTCGTGTAATCCGTGATGGAATTGTTGTATTTGAAGGTGAAATTGACGCGCTTAAGCGTTTCAAGGATGACGCAAAGGAAGTATCTCAAGGGTATGAGTGCGGAATTACCATCAAAAACTATAATGATGTAAAAGAAGGGGACGTAATCGAAGCCTTCGTTATGCAAGAAGTGGAACGTAAATGATCATTGGCTTAGCCGCCTGTGAATGCCTCATTTATGATGCCCATTCTTTAAAAGACAAAAGAGCTGTCCTTCAACGTATTATCACGAGACTCAGACAACGATACAATCTGTCTGTAGCAGAGGTTGATTATCAAGATACATGGCAGCGTACCAAAATCGCTATTGTATCGGTAGCATCCTCAAAAGTAGCCGTTGAAAGAGAACTGCAACATGCATTAAAGTTAATTGATTCATTTCCAGAAATCGAACGCACAATAACGGACTTGGAATGGATATAATAACATAAACGAGGGGGATATCACTCTTCCTCATATGCATGTATATCATGCGTGAAACAAATAGATAAATCGTTCCCTATAGACAGTGCTTATTTTTCAGCATTGTTTTCTAAGGATGACAAAGAGGTGACTACCATGAGCCTTAGATCTAATCGAGTTGGAGAACAAATGAAGAAAGAACTTGGGGAAATTATTGGTCGAAAAATAAAGGACCCACGTATTGGCTTTGTGACTGTTACAGATGTACAAGTAACAGGTGATCTTCAACAAGCAAAGGTGTTTATTTCTGTGTTAGGTGATGACCTTCAAAGAGAGAATACACTGAAGGGGTTAGCTAAAGCAAAAGGATTTATTCGTTCGGAAATCGGGCAGAGAATTCGTCTTAGAAAGACTCCTGAAATAACATTTGAATTTGATGAATCGATTGACTATGGAAATCGAATCGAAAATCTTCTGTATCAAATTAAGGAAGAGACGAAGGAAGAACGGACCGAACGTGAAGATTGATCAAAGGGGATAGACATCATGTCTATCCTTTTTTTCTAATTGAAAAACCAGGAGGATCAGAAATGGAAGGGATTTTACCATTATTTAAGCCTAAAGGGATGACATCTCACGATTGTGTCTTTAAGCTTAGAAAAATACTGCGGATGAAGAGGATAGGGCATACAGGTACACTTGACCCTGAGGTAGAGGGAGTCTTACCGATTTGCCTAGGACGAGCAACAAAGGTTGCAGAATACATAACAGATGCAGGAAAAGTATACGAGGGTGAAGTAACGCTTGGCTTTGCTACAACAACCGAGGATGCTACGGGTGAAGTGGTTGAAAGGAAAGTCATTGAAACTTTGATTACCCTCGAGCAAATAAAAGCTGTGTTATTGGAATTGACAGGTGAGATTTCTCAAACCCCACCTATGTTCTCAGCGGTCAAGGTAAATGGAAAACGTTTGTATGAATATGCAAGAAAAGGAATTGAAGTGGAACGCCCTACAAGACAGGTGACAATCTATTCGATTGAGCTTTTAGACGACCGTGAAATGTTTGAAGGAGAAACCATTTCTTTTCGATTTCGTGTTGCTTGTAGCAAGGGAACATATATTAGAACGTTAGCGGTTATGATCGGAGAACGACTAGGTTACCCTGCCCATATGTCTGACTTAAGACGCACCGAGTCAGCATCATTTTCTCTCGATGACTGTAAGACACTTTCCGAAGTAGAGGAAATGGTAAACAACGGAACAATTTTAAACGCTTTATATCCCATTGAAAGAGCGCTTATTCATTTGCCGAAATATCAAATAAGTGATAAATTAGTTGAGAAAGTGAAAAATGGATCTGTTCTTGAAATACCTGAAATACTACAAGATATTAAACAACCCATTGTTCTCGAAACGATGGATCATAAGGCGCTAGCTATATACATGCACCATCCTCATAAGCCTAATCTAATGAAGCCAACAAAGGTACTACATATAGAGAATTAGGTTGGTAAAGAAAGGGAGAAAGCTTGTGGAAGTTTTAAATATTACACATCCTCATCAATTCTCAAAGGATATGTTTCAACCAATGGTCGTTGCTCTTGGTTATTTTGATGGGGTACATTTAGGACATAAGAGAGTGATCGATACGGCTTCGAAAATAGCCAAGGAAAAGGGAATAAAAAGTGCGGTTATGACATTTACTCCGCATCCATCAGTTGTACTTAAAAAGGTGGAAAAAGTTGAGTATATTACCCCGTTAGAAGAAAAGATCAAAATTATTTCTGAACAACAGGTTGATTACTTATTTGTTGTCAATTTTACAAGTGAATTTGCCAACCTACTGCCACAGGAGTTTGTCGACCAATACTTAATCGAACTAGGTGCTGTTCACGTGGTCGCTGGCTTTGATTATTCTTACGGAAAGCTTGGTAAAGGTACGATGGAAACTCTACCGTTTCATTCAAGACAAGCTTTCACCTTTACCGTTGTTCCAAAGCTCGAAAGCCATGATGAAAAAATTAGTTCAACTTTAATCAGAGATAATATAAAAAATGGTCAACTTGAGACTCTTCCGGAGTTACTCGGCCGTTACTATACGACAACAGGAATAGTTGTTCACGGTGACAAAAGAGGAAGAACGATAGGGTTTCCAACAGCAAATATTGACCTAAATGAGGAGTATATTTTGCCGCCACTAGGTGTTCACGCTGTACGAATGCTTGTAAATGGAAAATGGCAAGAAGGTGTGTGTAACATCGGGTTTAAACCAACTTTTAAAAAGGAAAAATCCAATAGGCCAAGTGTCGAAGTCCATATTTTTGACTTTGATGAACAAATATATGGAGAGTATGTAACGATAGAATGGCATAAATACCTCCGTTCGGAACAGAAATTTACTGGAATTGATGAACTTGTGGCACAAATCGAGCGAGATAAACAAAATTCACTGCTTTACTTTGAAAATTCAAAGACTAAGCCTTGCAATTTGTCATAAAAAAGTGTATTCTAAGAAACGTACGAAATGAACCTTTGCTTGGCTAGTCGAGTCACCGACGCTGGCTCAGTTACAGGGGATTGAAATAATAGGAGGTGAAACGGATGGCAATCACTAAAGAACGTAAAAATGAACTTATTAATGAGTACAAAACTCATGAAAGCGACACTGGATCTCCAGAAGTTCAAATCGCTGTCCTTACTGAGGAAATCAACAACTTAAATGAACACTTACGTACTCATAAGAAGGACCACCACTCACGTCGCGGTCTTTTAAAAATGGTAGGTAGACGTCGTAACTTATTAACATACCTTCGTAACAAGGATGTTACTCGTTACCGTGAACTAATCACGAAGCTTGGCTTACGTCGCTAATCTTTAAAGCGGGATTCTTTCCCGCTTTTTTGTTAGCAATAAATTTCTATCAAAGAGCTTTTTAAGGATTCATTTTTATGTACATACTATAGAATATTCGCCTATATTCTTATATTTGTTCTCCATTACGGGATAGAACAATTTATATACATGTAAATACACGTTAACATACCAAAGAGAATTGGTAGAGAGGGGTAAAAAATGGGACAAGACAAGAAAATCTATTCGATAGAATGGGCTGGTCGTAAGCTTTCCGTCGAAATTGGGCAGCTTGCTAAACAAGCAAACGGCGCTGTGCTCGTTCGCTATGGCGATACAGCAGTACTTAGTACGGCTACAGCATCGAAGGAACCGAAGAAACTCGATTTCTTTCCATTAACAGTAAACTATGAGGAGCGTCTATACGCGGTAGGTAAAATTCCTGGTGGATTTATTAAGCGTGAAGGACGTCCGAGTGAAAAAGCAATACTAGCTAGCCGTTTAATTGACAGACCGATTCGTCCATTGTTTGCTGATGGGTTCCGTAATGAAGTTCAAGTAGTTAGTATGGTAATGAGTGTGGATCAAGACTGCTCATCTGAAATGGCAGCTATGTTTGGTTCATCTCTGGCACTTTCTGTTTCAGATATTCCTTTTGAAGGTCCAATTGCAGGTGTAACAGTTGGCCGCATTGATGGTCAATTTATTATTAATCCTTCTGTTGCAGAAACAGAAAAGAGCGATATGCACTTAGTTGTTGCTGGAACAAAAGATGCTATTAACATGGTTGAAGCCGGCGCAGAAGAAGTACCAGAAGAAACGATGCTAGAAGCAATAATGTTTGGACATGAAGAAATCAAGAGATTAATCGCATTCCAAGAAGAAATTGCTGCTGAAATCGGGAAAGAAAAGACTGAAGTGAATTTATATCAACTAGATGCTGAACTTGAAGCGGAAATTCGTGAAATGTGCGAAGCAGACATGATTAAAGCCATTCAAGTTCAAGAAAAGCATGCTCGTGAAGATGCTATCCGTGCGGTAAAGGATACGGTTATTGCAAAATACGAGGAAGAAAAAGCAGAAGACGAAGACTTAAAACAAGTAAAACAAATTTTAGATAAAATGGTTAAAGGCGAAGTTCGCCGTTTAATTACAGAAGAAAAGGTTAGACCTGATGGCCGTAATCCAGAGGAGATTCGTCCGCTATCATCAGAGGTAGCTCTGCTTCCTCGTACACATGGTTCTGGTCTGTTCACACGTGGACAAACTCAAGCATTGAGTATTTGTACACTTGGGGCTTTAGGAGATGTACAAATCCTAGACGGACTAGGAATCGAAGAAGAAAAGCGGTTCATGCACCACTATAACTTCCCGAATTTCTCTGTTGGAGAAACTGGTCCTATGCGTGGACCTGGTCGCCGTGAAATTGGACATGGTGCGTTAGGTGAGCGTGCATTAGAACCAATTATTCCTTCTGAAAAGGATTTCCCATACACGATTCGTCTCGTATCAGAAGTGTTAGAATCAAACGGTTCTACATCCCAAGCAAGTATATGTGCGAGTACTTTGGCTATGATGGACGCTGGTGTTCCAATTAAAGCTCCTGTAGCTGGTATTGCGATGGGTCTTGTGAAATCTGGTGAGCATTACACAATCCTTACTGATATCCAAGGAATGGAAGACCATCTGGGCGATATGGACTTTAAAGTGGCTGGTACGTCAAAAGGTGTAACAGCATTACAAATGGATATTAAAATCGAAGGCTTATCAAGACAAATTCTTGAAGAAGCATTGCAGCAAGCAAAGAAAGGCCGTATGCAAATTCTTGATTCCATGCTTGCGACGATTTCAACTCCGAAAGGACAGCTTTCTAAGTACGCACCAAAGATTATTACAATCTATATCAACCCTGATAAGATTCGTGATGTTATTGGACCAAGCGGAAAGCAAATCAATAAGATTATTGAAGAAACTGGCGTAAAAATTGATATCGAGCAAGATGGTACAGTCTTCATCTCATCTACTAATGAAGAAATGAACCAAAAAGCTAAGAAAATCATTGAAGACATCGTTCGTGAAGTTGAAATTGGACAAATGTATTTAGGGAAAGTAAAACGAATTGAAAAATTCGGAGCATTTGTTGAGCTATTTAGCGGAAAAGATGGATTAGTTCACATTTCTGAACTTGCTGAAGAAAGAGTAGGCAAAGTAGAAGATGTAGTGGCTATTGGTGATGAGATCTTAGTGAAAGTTATGGAAATTGATAAGCAAGGCCGTGTAAACTTGTCACGTAAAGTCGTTCTTAAGGAACAACGTGAACAAAAAGAACAAGCCCAAAAATAAAGAGTGACAACGAAAAGCCAGGTCTTTCCCCTGGCTTTTTCCATACAACATAATGGCATCGCTTACAATTAGCTGGTTTTTAGTGCATAGAAAGAATTGTCCTTTGCTTGTTCTACCTTGTCTTTTCTCTACATAATGTACAAGTGAAGGAGGAGAAAATGAATGAAGAAACTAATTACTATTACTATAATTGGTATGCTCTCTATTATGTTAGTTAATAATCCGCTTACGGATCGATACGTACATGGATTAAAGGTGATAAATATTCCTGCTTCAGGTCAAAAAAATGCCCTGTATATGGAGATTGAAGAAATAGCAAAAGAATACGAAAAACCAGCTCAAGATGCAAAGATTGACCCTGTTTGGAAGGCCATCCCTGGATATAATGGCTTAAAAGTCGACATTTCTGCAAGTTATGCTAAGATGAAAAAGGACGGGAAATTCGATGCAGCCAAACTCGTATACATACAGACAACACCCGCAGTTCATTTAAAGGATTTGCCCCCGACCGCCATTTATAAAGGCCACCCAGATAAGCCAATGGTTTCGTTTATTATAAATGTTGCATGGGGAAATGAGTACCTTGGACCAATTTTGGAAACGTTAAAAAAGAATAATGTTCATGCAAGCTTTTTTCTTGAAGGAAGATGGGTAAAAGAAAATCCGGAGTTTGCAAAAATGATTGTTGAGGCCGGTCATGAAGTTGGTAACCATTCTTACACTCATCCAGATATGAAGCAAATTTCTTCAGCCAAAATTCGGGAAGAAATTGTGAAAACAAACGAAGTGATAAAAGCTACAACGGGAGAGGAAGTTGTCTGGCTCGCTCCACCAAGCGGAAGCTACCGTGAGGAAGTAGTGAAGATTGCAGCAGAGTATAAGCTTGGAACTGTCATGTGGAGTGTCGATACCATTGACTGGCAAAAGCCAACCCCAGAGCAACTTATCAACCGTGTGATGGGTAAAGTGCATAAAGGAGCTATGATTCTCATGCATCCAACCGATTCAACGGCAAAAGCTCTTGATGAGCTTATAAAACGAATTAAGCTTGAAAAATATGAAATTAATACGGTGTCTGAGTTATTTAGTGAAGAACGGATCATGAAGAAATCGGTATTAAATGAGCAAGAATAATTGATAGTCACACCAGAAAACGTATAATTATCGTAGCAGTACGCTGTAGAACAGGAGGAGTTCACGTGATAAAGAGATATACATGCCAAAATGGGGTTAGAATTGTTTTAGAAAATATCCCTACGGTTCGTTCCGTCGCAATCGGAGTTTGGATCGGAACTGGCTCCCGAAATGAAACACCTGAAAATAATGGAATTTCGCATTTTCTTGAGCATATGTTCTTTAAAGGAACAAAAACAAGAAGTGCTAGGGAAATTGCAGAAAGCTTTGATAGCATTGGTGGACAAGTGAACGCCTTTACATCCAAGGAATATACTTGCTATTATGCGAAGGTTCTCGATACCCATGCTAGCTTTGCTCTTGATGTATTATCTGATATGTTTTTCCACTCGACATTTGTTGCTGAAGAATTAGATAAAGAAAAGAATGTGGTATATGAAGAAATTAAAATGTATGATGACACACCAGATGACATCGTTCATGATCTTTTAAGTAAAGCGATTTATGAAAACCATTCTCTCGGGTATCCAATCTTGGGAACAGAGGATACCTTAGCAACCTTTACAGGAGACACGCTAAAGCAATATATGCATGATACATACACGCCGGAAAATGTGGTTATTTCGGTTGCAGGAAATATTTCTGAAGCCTTTATTCAAGAAGTCGAGAAGTTGTTCGGGTCATACGAGGCAGGAAAATCGAACAATCAATTTGAAAAGCCTGAGTTTCATACAAACCGACTTTCAAGAAAGAAAGAAACGGAGCAAGCCCATTTATGTATAGGATTTGAAGGGTTACAGGTTGGGGATGAGGAAATTTATAACCTGATCACTCTAAATAATATATTAGGTGGAAGTATGAGTAGTAGGTTGTT
Source organism: Bacillus sp. Y1 (assembly GCF_003586445.1). Classification (NCBI taxonomy): domain Bacteria; kingdom Bacillati; phylum Bacillota; class Bacilli; order Caryophanales; family Bacillaceae; genus Bacillus; species Bacillus sp. Y1. Next base: position 1,700,106 of record NZ_CP030028.1, read on the forward strand.
CCAAGAGGTTCGTGAACAGCGTGGTCTTGCATATTCTGTGTATTCTTATCATTCCTCGTTCCAAGATTCTGGAGTAATCACGATTTACGGTGGTACAGGTGCAAAGCAGTTGGACGTATTATTTGATACGATTCAAGAAACCTTGTCAAAGCTAAAGGCTGAAGGTATTACAGATAAGGAGCTTCGAAATAGTAAGGAGCAGCTAAAGGGTAGCTTAATGCTTAGCCTTGAAAGTACCAATAGTAGGATGAGTCGTAACGGGAAGAACGAGCTTCTATTAGGAAGACATCGTACGCTTGATGAAATTGTTGAGCAAATTGATGCCGTTTCAAAAGATGGTGTAGATGCTATGGCTAATAAAATTTTCAATGACAAGTATTCTGTGTCCTTGATTAGTCCTGACGGAGTTCTTCCAAAAAATATATAATTTTTAAAGCCTGAGCTTTTCTGCTCAGGCTTTTTTATTATTTCTTTTTATTCCTACGTATATATTTATCTTCCCTATACTAGGATATAGAGAGGACAAAAGGGGGAGAGATGAAATTGAGACTAAGTGAATTGAGCGGGAAGGAAATTGTAGATGTCAAAAAAGCAGAAAGGCTTGGTATACTTGGTCAGACGGATTTAGAGATAAACGAAAGCAATGGCCAAATACAGGCTCTTTTAATTCCCTCGGTCAAATGGTTTGGTTTTAAAAGGCAAGGTGGAGAGGTAAGAGTTCCATGGAAGCATATAAAAACAATTGGGACGGATATGATTATCATTGATATTCAAGAGGAGTAAAGAACTGTGCATAGGCATCAGTTCTTTTTTTTATTTAGGCTTTTTTCCTAGGAAAACTCACCGATTCTGGGGTAAATACATAGTATGTTGGAGTAATGCAGTAAGATTTGGATTTGGATCATTTAAAAAGAAGGTGAGTGTTTCATGCTAACAGGGATGCAAATAGCAGTCATAGGCGGAGACGCAAGACAGCTCGAAATCGTCCGAAAGCTAACAGAGCTCGATGCGAAGCTCTCTTTGATTGGCTTTGAGCAACTCGACCATGCCTTTACTGGTGCAGTAAAGGAGAAAATGGATGAAGTAGTATTTTCAGATATAGATGCGATCATTTTGCCGGTAGCTGGAACGAATATGGAAGGTCAAGTAGAAACGATCTTCTCGAATGAAAAAGTAGTTTTAACAGCAGAACACTTAGAGCAAACACCAGAACATTGTACGATTTATTCCGGAATTTCCAATGCATACTTGAATAAAATTACGGGTGACTCCAAACGAAGACTCGTGAAATTGTTCGAACGGGACGATGTTGCTATCTATAATTCCATACCGACAGTAGAAGGTACGATTATGATGGCAATTCAGCACACCGACTTTACTATACATGGATCAACGATTATGGTGCTTGGTTTAGGGAGAGTAGGAATGAGTGTGGCACGCACATTCTCTGCTTTAGGAGCAAAAGTGAAAGTGGGAGCGAGAAAAGGAGAGCATATTGCTCGAATTACTGAAATGGCTTTAACACCATTTCACCTTGACGAACTATCGCAACAGGTGAAGGATGTTGATATTTGTATCAATACGATTCCTGATTTAGTCGTCACGGCTTCCGTTATCTCAAGAATGCCTACTCATACACTGATCATTGATTTAGCATCAAAGCCTGGTGGAACCGACTTTCGATATGCTGAAAAAAGGGGAATAAAAGCTCTTTTGGCCCCAGGACTTCCAGGCATCGTTGCTCCAAAAACGGCAGGTCAAATTTTGGCAAACGTTCTTTCTCAACTGCTGTTGGATGATATGCAATCAAGAAAGGGGAAGTAACATGAGCTTACAAGGGAAAAAAATCGGCTTCGGTTTAACGGGTTCTCACTGTACGTATGATGCTGTATATCCAGAAATCGAGAATCTTATCAATGCTGGTGCAGAAGTATTACCAGTGGTAACAAATACCGTCAAAAATACAACTACTCGCTTTGGAAAAGGTGAGGATTGGATTGAAAGAATTGAAAAGTTAACTGGAAATAAAGTGATTGATTCGATTGTTGGTGCAGAGCCGCTAGGACCAAAGATTCCATTAGACTGCATGATTATCGCTCCACTAACTGGAAATTCAATGAGTAAATTTGCTAATGCGATGACTGATTCTCCTGTGTTAATGGCTGCCAAAGCGACGTTACGAAATGGAAAACCCGTAGTATTAGGGATTTCCACAAATGATGCTCTTGGCTTAAATGGAGTCAATTTGATGAGATTGATGGCGACAAAAAATATATATTTTATTCCGTACGGTCAAGATGACCCAGTTAAAAAACCAAATTCATTAGTCGCACGTATGACCATGCTATCCGATACAGTGGAAGCTGCTCTTTCTGGCCGACAAATTCAACCAGTACTCGTCGAAAGGTATAAAGATGCACAGTAGACAATAGAGGTAATATGCCCTTATCCAACTCTAGCAATAGACTAAAAGCCGTGTTACGAGGAAAAATAGATTCCTTTGCACGGCTTAAATAAAAAATGTACTTCATTAATGCATGAATATGTTAAAATAAATGTTATTATATAGCCATGGAACAGAATGGCGGTACAAAGGACATTTATTACATGTTGATGTTTTTAATAATGCGATAAATGTTTTACTAGAATTCATATCGAACATTAGAGATATTGGAAGGGGAATAACGAAATGGCATTATCAGAAAAAGGATTTCATGTAGCTGTTGTGGGAGCAACAGGAGCAGTAGGTCAACAAATGATTCAAACTCTTGAAAATAGAGAATTCCCAATCTCAAAATTAACGTTATTATCATCACCACGTTCAGCTGGTAGTAAAGTCCTTTTTAAAGGCGTAGAACATACAGTTCAAGTAGCAAAGCCAGAGAGCTTTGAAGGGGTCGATATTGCGTTATTTAGTGCAGGTGGAAGCGTATCACTTGAACTAGCACCAGAAGCGGTTAAGCATGGTGCTATTGTTGTGGATAACACAAGCGCATTCCGCATGGATGAAAATGTTCCACTTGTTGTACCTGAAGTAAATGAAATGGACTTACATGAACATAAAGGAATTATTGCTAATCCGAATTGCTCTACGATCCAAATGGTCGTAGCATTAGAACCAATGCGTAAGCAATATGGATTAAATAAAATTATCGTTTCAACGTATCAAGCGGTTTCTGGATCTGGTGCGGCAGCGGTGGAAGAGTTGTACGAGCAAACAAAAGCTATCGTAGCTAATGAAACTTACGAACCAAAAATTTTGCCAGTAAAATCTGATAAAAAGCATTATCAAATTGCTTTTAATGCGATTCCGCAAATTGATAAGTTTCAAGAAAATGGATTTACGTATGAAGAAATGAAAATGATTAATGAAACTAAGAAAATTATGCATTTACCAGAAATTCAAGTAGCAGCTACTTGCGTTCGTCTCCCAGTTGCAACAGGACACTCTGAGTCACTGTTTGTTGAAGTAGACCAAGCGGGTGTAACGGCACAGGATGTGAAGAACTTACTTGAGAATGCACCAGGAGTGGTGCTACAAGATGACCCGGAAAACCAACTATATCCAATGCCTGCAAATTGTGTTGGTAAAAATGATGTATTTGTTGGACGTATTCGTAAGGATTTGGACAATGAAAAAGGCTTCCATATGTGGGTTGTTTCAGATAATCTCCTTAAAGGAGCTGCGTGGAACTCTGTCCAAATCGCAGAAAGTTTAGTGAAGTTAGGTATTGTGAAATAGAAATTTAAAGCTGTAAAACTAGAGGTGTAACAATGAGAATGATTGTTCAGAAATTCGGTGGCACTTCAGTAAAAGATGAAAAAAGTCGAAATCTTGCAATTGGACATATTAAAAATGCATTAGCTGAAGGGTATAAAGTGGTGGTCGTTGTATCCGCTATGGGTAGAAAAGGTGATCCATATGCTACAGACACTCTGCTTTCCCTTATCGGCGGTGCACAAAGTCTAATTTCTAAACGTGAACAGGACTTAATCCTGTCATGTGGGGAAGCCATTTCGAGTGTGGTCTTCTCTAACTTACTGCTTGAGGCAGGGGTTAACGCAACATCGTTAACTGGTGCGCAAGCAGGTTTTCTAACTACTGATGACCATACAAATGCGAAAATTATTAAGATGAAATGTGAGCGTGTGCTTGAAGAACTAGAACAACACGATGTAGTGGTTGTTGCAGGCTTTCAAGGTGCTGCTCAAAATGGTGACATTACTACGATAGGACGTGGAGGAAGTGACACGTCAGCTGCAGCACTCGGAGCAGCTTTAAAAGCGGAGGTTATCGACATATTTACAGATGTCGAAGGAATTATGACAGCAGATCCTAGAATTGCTGAAAATGCTAGACCACTTGGGGTTGTTACGTATACAGAAGTATGTAATATGGCGTATCAGGGTGCGAAAGTCATTCACCCAAGAGCGGTTGAAATTGCTATGCAAGCGAAGGTGCCGATCCGAATTCGTTCTACTTATTCGGATGGAGAAGGAACGCTTGTTACTTCTACTTCGAATGATCATCGCGGAAGTGATATAAAAGAACGGACAGTAACAGGTATTGCACATCTTTCACCTGTTACTCAAATTAAAGTGCTTGCTAAAAAAGGTCAATATAACCTTCAAGCTGAAGTGTTTAAATCAATGGCCAATGAGAAGATTAGCGTTGATTTTATTAACATTTCACCTAATGGCGTGGTTTACACCGTATCCAGTGAAATGACGGATAAGGCACTTACCGTTCTTCGTGATTTGGGTCATGAACCTGAGTTTGAGAAAAACTGTGCAAAAGTATCTGTTGTAGGTGCAGGAATCGCAGGTGTTCCCGGAGTTACTTCAAAGATTGTATCAGCTCTTTCTGAAAATGGAATTCGTATCCTTCAATCGGCTGATAGTCATACAACGATATGGGTTCTTGTTAAGGAAGATGATCTTGTAACAGCCGTTAACTCGTTGCATGATGCCTTTAACCTTGATGAAGAGAACTAAAGATTTTTTCTAAGTGGATTAGATTTAAAGGAGTGGCAATATGGTTTTATTTGGTCGAGTCTCTACGGCGATGGTTACGCCTTTTGATAGCAAAGGGCATATTGATTTTGCAAAAACAACATTATTAATCAATCACTTGATTGAAAACGGTTCGGATTCACTAGTTATTGCTGGAACAACTGGTGAGTCTCCAACGTTATCGAAGGAAGAAAAAATCGCATTATTTCAACATGTGGTGAAGGTTGTAGATAAGCGTGTTCCTGTTATTGCAGGAACAGGAAGCAATAACACATATGCGACCATTGAGCTAACAAAAAAAGCAGAGGAAATTGGCGTAGACGCTGTGATGATCGTTGCTCCTTATTACAATAAACCAAATCAAGAAGGGTTATATCAGCATTTTAAGGCAGCGGCTGAGGCAACAACTCTTCCTGTTATGGTGTATAATATCCCAGGTAGATCAGTTGTCAATATCTTACCAGAAACAATCATTCGCTTATCTAAAATCGATAATATTGTAGCGGTTAAAGAGGCTAGTGGTAATTTAAACGCCATGACGGCAATTATTGCTGGTACAGATGATGACTTTTTGTTATACAGTGGTGATGATGGGCTAACGATTCCAGTTCTTTCTATTGGTGGGGTAGGGATTGTGTCAGTAGCATCACATGTGATCGGCAATGAGATGCAAGAAATGGTGTCAGCCTTTGTAAATGGAGATATTCAAGAGGCTGCAAAGATGCATCAACAACTCCTGCCATTAATGGAAGGATTGTTTAAAGCACCGAGCCCAGCTCCTGTAAAAACAGCTCTTCAAATTAAAGGTCTTGATGTGGGGTCCGTAAGACTTCCTCTAGTGCCATTGAATGAACAAGAAAGAGCACAGATTATCGCGTTATTTCGCTAAAATGTAAACCATTAGGTCAACCTCATTGTGGGTTGGCCTTTTATTATGTGGGAATTTGACCGTATTTGCCTAAGTCAAGGATGTAAATACAGATTTATCCACTTCCTAAGCAAACAAGTTTAATTTTGGTTGTAAAGGATTTCATCATTCAAGTATAATAATCATAACTGATCTTGGGTCGGATGAATTGACAGCATAGGAGGATTCTACTTTGAATAAGAGAAAGAATGAAAGTATTAAGCTTGTGGCTCTGGGGGGAGTCGGGGAATTCGGGAAAAACATGTATGTTATTGACGTGGACGGTGATTTATTTGTTTTAGACGCAGGGTTAATGTTTCCTGAAAATGAAATGCTAGGAATTGATATTGTTATTCCAGATATTACATATTTAATTCAAAACAAAGATCGAGTGAAAGCTATTTTTCTAACGCATGGACATGAGGATCATATTGGGGCATTATCTTATACATTAAGAGAGTTACATGTTCCTGTATATGGAACGAAGCTGACGCTTGCACTTGCAAAAGCAAAGTTGGACGAGCAGGAATACAAAGGAAAAACGGATTTCCGGATCATTACTTCAGATTCTGTTGTGAATTTTGATACGTGTGAAGTGTCTTTCTTCAAAACAAATCATAGTATCCCTGACTCTGTCGGTATCAGTGTTCATACATCTGAAGGTGCAATTGTATATACAGGCGATTTTAAATTTGACCAGGCAGCGACTGAACTTTATAAACCTGAAATTGGAAAAATGGCGCAAATTGGGGAAGAAGGGGTTTTATGCTTACTATCTGATAGCACGGAAGCCGAAAAGCCTGGCTATACACCTTCTGAATCAATTGTTGTAAGGGAAATGTCTGATGCTTTTTATAATGCAAAAGGAAGAATTATCGCAGCAACATTTGCATCTGACATAAATCGAATTCAGCATGTGTTTGATGCAGCATATGAAAGCAGAAGAAAGATTGCTGTAGTAGGAAAAAGCCTGGAGAAGATTTTTCACATTGCCTTGGATTTACAGTACTTGCAAGTTCACGATGAGCTAATCATTCCAATTGAAGAAATTGATAATTATGCTGATGATGAGATTGTAGTGTTAACAACTGGAACACAAGGTGAACCGATTGAAGCCCTTCAAAAAATGGCAAAACAAATTCACCGACAAGTAAATATCAAAAAAGGCGACACGGTTCTTATTGCTGCCTCTCCTCTCAGAGGGAGTGAAGTGTTTATTTATAAAACCATTGATATGTTGTACCGCGCAGGAGCACATGTGATCTCCGGCAAGAGAATCGTCAATACCTCTAGCCATGGTAGCCAAGAAGAGCTGAAGTTTATGATCAACTTAATGAAACCTAAGCTGTTTATTCCTGTTCATGGGGAATATCGAATGCTAAAGGCTCATAGCAAGGTGGCTGCCCAATGTGGAATTACAACGGATCGTATTTTCATTCCTGAAAGAGGAGAGGTATTAGAAATTAAAAATGAGCGTTTTAAACCCGCTGGAAAAGTACCTGCTGGAAATGTGCTTATTGATGGCAGTGGTGTAGGAGATGTCGGTAACATCGTCCTAAGGGATCGCCGTTTATTATCTCAGGATGGAATTTTAATCGTTGTTGTCACACTAAGCAGAGCAGAAAAGAAAATCACTGCTGGTCCAGAAATAATTTCACGTGGCTTTGTTTATGTAAGAGAGTCAGAAAAGCTAATGGAAGAATCCACACAGCTGGTAAGAAGTATTGTAGAAAGAAACACAACTAGAGAATCATTTGATTGGGGAACGATGAAGCAAAGCATGAGAGATGAATTAAATCAATTTTTATATGACAAAACAAAACGTCGACCAATGATTCTCCCAATTATTATGGAAATATAAGATTAAAAAGCTCACGAAAAAAGTTTTCTTTTCGTGAGCTTTTTCAAATTTCCATTTCTCGCATGAAAAACCATCATGGGTTTCATACTAACGATATCATGTCTGAAGGGAGATTTGGTATGGAACCAATTAAATATAATAAACCGGATGATGGAGGGGGAACGAACAAGAAACCCCAAAGGAAGAAAAATCATCTAGCTTAATCGAAAAAATCCAACAGCTAGGACAAACGAATGTCCCACAGTTAGCACAGGATTCAAAAATACACTGCTTAACGATTGTCGGTCAGATTGAAGGTCATATGACCCTCCCTCCGCAAAACAAAACGACGAAATACGAACATCTCATTCCGCAACTCGTAGCAATTGAGCAAAACCCGAAGATTGAGGGGTTGCTTGTGGTCCTCAATACGGTAGGTGGAGATGTGGAAGCAGGGCTGGCAATCTCTGAGATGCTTGCCTCTCTGTCTAAGCCAACGGTGTCCATTGTGTTAGGTGGTGGCCACTCAATTGGAGTACCAATCGCGGTATCTTGTGATTACTCATATATTGCAGAGACAGCAACGATGACGATTCATCCGATCCGTTTGACCGGTTTATTTATCGGTGTGCCTCAAACCTTTGAGTATTTAGATAAGATGCAGGATCGAGTGGTTACTTTTGTAACAAAGCACTCTAAGATAACAGAAGAGAAGTTTAAAGAATTAATGTTTGAAAAAGGAAACCTCACAAGAGATATCGGTACTAATGTAGTGGGTACGGATGCTGTAAAATACGGATTAATCGATGAAGTTGGCGGAATTGGCCAAGCAATGAAGAAGTTAAATGAACTGATTGCGATTACAAGTGAAGGAACAGAGGGGATGGTTCAATGATCCTTTATACACTCACCCCACCAGAAATGATTTATCCGAATGACAATCCGGAAGTTACTCAACAGAAAATGTATGATCTTGATGGGATTCCTTTATTAGTTGAATCTGACGCTGAAGGTGTTTATCGAGTGGTTCGTGTGATGAGTAGCGACCCTGCTCATTTTTTAGATGAAAGATGTACACCAGGAGCAAAAATATCTTTCTTGTAAAGCGTGTCTTCAGGATGGATATATTATGCTATAATATAGTTGTATCAGGAAGGCAGCCAACTGAGGCTGCTTTTCTTGTCTTTATCAAAGGGTTTAGTACATATAACAAACGACTAAGATAGTAGTAACAATTCAACAGTAAGGTGATAAAATGGCAAAGAAAAAAAGACGACAAACAAGAAGTAAGGATGGTTTTAAGCGAACGGTTAAATTCGAACTCATTGGACTCATACTAATTGCATTAGCTACTATATCTATTGCCAGACTTGGTGCGGTTGGACATGCTGTTGTAATGTTCTTTCGCTTCTTTTCAGGCGAATGGTATATGGTGAATTTAATTAGTTTGGCTGTCATCGGTGCGTATTTTATGTGGAAACGCGAAATTCCATCTTTTTTCCAAAGTAAGTTGATAGGAATGTATTTTATTGTTTCTGCCCTATTACTTCTGAGCCATGTTACATTGTTTGAACTTCTTGCAAATGATGGTAGAACAGAAAGCCCAAGTGTAATAAAAAATACTTTCGAGCTTTATTGGATGGAAGTTAGAGGTGAAACGAGTACAACCGACTTAGGCGGGGGAATGATTGGTGCACTGTTATTTGCCATGTCCTATTATTTGTTTGCTGAGGCAGGAACAAAAATTATTGCTGCTCTATTTTTTATTATTGGCTTCATTTTGCTCACAGGTAGAACATTGGGTGAGCCGCTAGGAAAAGCCATTATTTCATTTGGTCAGTTTCTTAAGAATCAGCTTCATGCTTTTGGCGATGATATGAAAACTTGGAGAAAAGAGCGTTCGGAAAAAACCAAGAAAAAGAAAGAAGAAAAACGAAAAGAAGTAGAAAAAAAGGAACAAGAAGAGAGAGTCATTCCTATTTCTAGTGCAATGACACCGCCAGAAGAAGAAAGAGTTATTGAACCTATTATTTCTAGCTTCACAGAGAGAGCCTATACTGAACCACCTGTGGAACAATCGGCAAAAAAAGGGAAAGTGCAGTCACAAACGGAAGAGGAAAGTGTTCCGCCGATTACCTTTACGGAAGTTGAAAATAAAGATTATGAGCTACCGCCGATTCATTTGTTAAAAGCACCTCGTCATACGGATCAAAGCGGTGAGTATGAGCTAATACATGCAAATGCAGCAAAGCTTGAACGAACGTTCTTAAGTTTTGGAGTAAAAGCAAAAGTAACACAAGTTCATCTAGGTCCAGCGGTTACAAAGTATGAAGTTCATCCAGATGTAGGTGTGAAAGTAAGTAAAATTGTTAATCTAAGTGATGATTTAGCACTTGCCTTAGCGGCTAAGGATATCCGAATGGAAGCACCCATCCCAGGAAAATCGGCAATTGGAATTGAGGTACCTAATTCTGAGGTTGCTATGGTATCGCTGCGTGAAGTATTAGAGTCAAAGAATAATGATCGACCAGAATCAAAGCTTATGATTGGACTTGGCCGTGATATTACGGGCGAAGCAGTTTTAGCTGAATTAAACAAAATGCCTCACTTACTTGTTGCTGGTGCAACTGGTAGCGGTAAGAGTGTATGTATTAATGGAATTATTACGAGTATCTTAATGAGAGCCAAGCCTCATGAAGTGAAATTAATGATGATCGACCCGAAGATGGTTGAGCTGAATGTTTATAATGGAGTCCCACATCTATTAGCACCTGTTGTGACAGATCCAAAGAAGGCTTCACAGGCATTAAAAAAGGTAGTTAGTGAGATGGAAAGAAGATATGAGCTCTTTTCCCATACAGGAACACGTAATATTGAAGGATATAATGATTATATTCGCAGAATCAATATGGAGGAAGATTCGAAGCAACCGCTTCTTCCGTATATTGTTGTTATTGTGGATGAGCTTGCTGATTTAATGATGGTGGCTTCTTCTGATGTGGAGGATGCTATTACAAGATTAGCTCAAATGGCTCGTGCGGCTGGTATTCACTTAATTATTGCTACTCAGCGCCCATCGGTTGATGTTATTACAGGTGTTATTAAAGCAAATATTCCGTCAAGAATTGCTTTTGCCGTATCCTCTCAAATCGACTCGCGGACAATTTTGGATTCCGGAGGAGCTGAAAAACTGCTTGGTCGTGGGGATATGCTATTTATGCCAGTAGGTGCATCAAAACCTATTCGCGTACAGGGAGCATTTTTATCGGATGAAGAAGTAGAAGAAGTAGTCGATTTTGTTATTGGTCAACAAAAGGCACAGTATCAACAGGAAATGATTCCAGATGATATACCTGAGCATACCTCTGAAGTGGATGATGATTTATATGGTGACGCTGTTGATCTTATTCTTGAAATGCAAACGGCTTCCGTCTCAATGCTACAGCGTAGATTTCGTATAGGTTATTCTCGTGCAGCACGTCTTATTGATGAAATGGAGCTAAGAGGAGTTGTTGGACCATACGAAGGAAGTAAACCGCGTACAGTGTTAATGACGAAACCTGCTGAAGATGCCTCAGTAGGAAAAATAGACTAGGAATGGCGATTTATATCGCCTTTCTAATTAGAACATATTGGAAACGTTTTCACTATGTTTAGTGTGGCATAATTTATCGTAGAGTACTGTAAGGGCAACGTGTAAAATAAGTTAACACGTTTTTTCGACAAAATTTCTAAACTCTATTTATTTATACCTAAAAAAGTGTTATAGTATTTTCGATTAGTAGGAATGATTGAACATCAGAGGTCTGATGTCTTTAGAAATGGTTGGAGGATGCTTGCATGTCTATTAAGTCAGATAACCGACATTTGTATTTACAGGTCATCGATCGGCTAAAAAAGGATATTGAGTCGGGGATATACAAAGAGAAAGAAAAGCTCCCGTCTGAATTTGACCTTGCTAAGCAGCTCGGTGTGAGCAGGGCGACGCTTCGAGAAGCTCTGAGAATTCTTGAAGAGGAAAACGTCATCATTCGCCGTCATGGAGTAGGGACGTTTGTCCATGCTAAGCCTCTATTTACGTCGGGAATTGAACAACTAAATAGTGTAACGAACATGATTGTTCAAGCAGGTATGAAACCAGGTACCATTTTCTTGAGCTCATCAACTCAAGGAGCTACCGAAGAGGACATCCGTCGTTTCTCATGTTCTGTAGATGACGAAATTGTGGTAATGGAGAGAGTTCGTACAGCCAATGGAGAACCTGTTGTATATTGTATCGACAAAGTTCCCAACAAAATTCTGCCTGAGACCTTTTCACATGGAGAAGAATCCATCTTCAACATACTAGAAGAGGAAGCAAATCGAAATATTACATACGCAGTGGCTCAAATCGAACCGATCGGTTATCACGAAAAAGTTTCTCCCATCTTAGAATGTGATCCTGAAACTGCTTTGCTTGTTTTAAAGCAAATGCATTTTGACGAAATGGATGAACCAATCCTTTTTTCGGTAAACTACTTTAGAGCCGATAAATTTAGTTTTCATGTACTTAGAAAAAGAATATAATGTTCTTAAAAGAGAATGAAGCTAATGTTTCATCGGATTGCTAAGCGTTCTTGCTAAATCCAACAAAAATTCATAGGGGGTTTCAAACCATGAAAAAGCGTAAATTCGGTTTAGCTCTATCATTGGTTCTTGCTGCTGGAACAATTTTAGGTGCATGTGGAAAAGCAGAAGAAGAAAACAATGCAGCTGAAGGTGGCAACACAGAAACAACAGAAGACGCATTCACAGTAGCAATGGTTACTGACGTAGGTGGAGTGGATGACAAGTCATTCAACCAATCTGCATGGGAAGGTCTTCAAGCATATGGTGAAGAAGTGGGCCTTGAAAAAGGTAAAGATGGTTTTGATTACCTGCAATCACAATCAGATGCTGATTATTCTACAAACTTAAACACTCTTGCTCGTCAAGATTTTGATCTAGTATTTGGTATTGGTTTCCTTATGGAAGGTGCAATTAAAGAAATCGCTGCACAACAAAAAGAAAGCAACTTTGCAATCGTTGATGCTCTTGTTGAAGAGCCAAATGTTGTAAGCATTATGTTTAAAGAGCAAGAAGCAGCTTTCTTAGCTGGTGTAGCGGCTGCAAAAGCAACTACTTCTAATAAAATCGGTTTCCTTGGTGGAATGGAAATTCCTGTTATCGAGCGTTTCGAAACTGGATTTAAAGCTGGTGTTGCGGCTGTAAACCCTGATATCACAGTTGACGTACAATATGCTGGTGCATTCGATAAAGCGGAAGTTGGTCAAACAATTGCTTCTAGCATGTACTCTAAAGGTATTGACGTAATCTTCCATGCTGCTGGTGGAACTGGTAATGGTCTATTCAAAGAAGCTCGTGACCTTAAGAAGAAAGAGCCTGAAAGACAAGTTTGGGCAATCGGTGTTGACTCTGACCAAACAGCTGAGGGTGTAGTAGAAATCGATGGCAAAGAGCATAACGTAATCATTACTTCTGCGCTTAAGCGTGTTGACAACGCAGTTAAAGACCTTTCTTTAAAAGCTAAAGGTGGAGACTTCCCTGGTGGAGAAACAATCACTTACGGTTTAGCTGAAGATGGTGTTGGTCTAGCTCCAATTAATGAAGAAGTAGCTGCTAAAGCTGACATTGAAACAGCTGTTGCTGATTTCTCTGAGAAAATTAAGAATGGTGATCTAGTGATCCCATCTACTTTAGAAGAGTTAAAATCTTTCTCTGTACAATAATGTTTGGACAAAGGAATAAGAGGATCTTTCCTACCTCTTATTCCTTTTTTAAGGAAAAAAGTAGAAATGGAACTGAAGGGTAGAAATGCTTCTACGTTTCATTTGCATTTTTATTATTAGGGGAATTTACCCAAAAAATAATAGGTCATACTACATGCTTGGGATACCAAGTTTTTTAAAAATTGCTAAAGGTCTGACCTCTTACTTTTACGAATAATTTGCTTACACTATGAGCAAGGAGTGAGAAGAGAAATGGAATACGTTATTGAAATGATAGGTATCCGTAAAGAATTCCCAGGAATCGTCGCCAACGATAATATTACTTTGCAACTAAAGCAAGGGGAAATTCATGCATTGCTTGGTGAAAACGGTGCAGGAAAATCAACATTAATGAATGTGCTGTTTGGTTTATATCAGCCAGAACAAGGGGAGATTCGTGTTCGAGGCAAAGCGGTGAAAATTACGAATCCTAATATTGCTAATGATTTAGGAATTGGAATGGTTCATCAGCATTTTATGTTAGTAGACAAGTTTACGGTAACAGAAAACATTATCCTTGGTAAGGAAACAAAATCAGGTTTAAAAATCGATTTGAAAAAGGCTGAGCAAGAAGTTAGAGAAATCTCCGAGCGCTATGGGCTAGCTGTTGATCCCCAAGCAAAAATCGCTGATATTTCTGTTGGAATGCAACAAAGAGTAGAAATATTGAAAACGCTCTATAGAGGCGCCGAAATCTTAATTTTTGATGAGCCAACAGCTGTTTTGACTCCACAGGAAATCAAAGAACTTATACAAATTATGAAAACGCTTATTAAAGAGGGCAAGTCAATCATTCTAATTACTCATAAGCTTAAAGAAATCATGGAAGTATGTGACCGTTGTACCGTTATCCGTAAGGGTGTTGGGATTGGTACAGTAAATGTGAGTGAAACAAATCCTAATGAACTTGCAAGCTTGATGGTTGGACGTGAAGTTACCTTTAAAACAGAGAAGGCAGATGCAAAGCCTGCTCAAAAAGTTCTAGAGATAAATGGTTTGGTAGTGAAAGATTCCAGGGGATTAACAGCTGTAAATAACCTGAACCTTGATGTTAAGGCAGGAGAAATCCTTGGTATCGCTGGTGTTGATGGGAATGGTCAAACGGAGTTAATTGAAGCGATTTCTGGATTGCGTAAATCAGAAAGTGGTTCAATCCAGTTGAATGGGAAAGAGATTCGAAATCTTTCACCTCGTAAAATTACGGAGGCTGGTACAGGGCATATTCCGCAGGACCGTCATAAGCACGGACTTGTTTTAGATTTTCCTATTGGGGAAAACATGGTGCTGCAAACATACTATAAATCACCATTTTCGAAAGCTGGTGTTTTAAACTTTAAACAAATCTATCAAAAAGCAAAATCACTTATTCAAGAGTTTGATGTTCGTACACCAAGTGAATTCACTCTTGCACGAGCATTATCTGGGGGAAACCAACAAAAGGCGATCATCGGTCGTGAAGTGGACCGGAATCCGGACTTGCTTATCGCAGCTCAGCCAACACGTGGGCTTGACGTTGGGGCCATTGAGTTTATCCATAAGCGACTAATTGAACAGCGAGACAATGGAAAAGCCGTATTATTGCTTTCCTTTGAACTTGATGAAATTCTTAATGTTAGTGACCGAATCGCGGTTATTTACGAAGGGGAAATCGTTGCTATTGTAAATCCAAAGGAAACAACGGAACAGGAACTTGGATTATTAATGGCTGGTTCCAAACAGAAGGAAGTAGGTGAACAAACAAATGTCTAATCGTGTGAAAAATATTATTGTTCCTATCATGGCTGTCATATTAGGGATGTTAGTAGGAACCATTATTATGATTGTGACAGGTTACGATGCAGTAGCTGCCTTTACAGCCCTTTGGAACGGTGCATTTGGTGAGATTTATTATACTGGAGAAGTAATTCGACAGGTCACTCCTCTTATTTTAGCCGGGTTATCCGTCGCATTTGCCTTCCGTACAGGTCTTTTCAATATTGGAGTTGAAGGACAGTTAATTGTAGGCTGGTTGGCGGCTGTTTGGGTTGGGGTAGCGTTTGATCTTCCTGCTGTTATTCATACACTCGTTGCAGTGATTGCAGCAGGAGTTGCAGGTGCACTATGGGCATTTATTCCAGGCCTTTTAAAAGCAAAATTTCGTGTACACGAAGTAATCGTAACGATCATGTTAAATTATACGGCACTTCATGTTACAAACTATATTATCCGTACGGTTCTATCTGAAAAAAGCGATCGTACGGAAATGATTAAGGAAACAGCAACTTTACGATCTTCTTTCTTAGAAGGATTAACCGATTATTCACGTTTGCATTGGGGAATTGTAATTGCATTAATAGGTGTATTTATTATGTGGTTCCTACTTGAAAAGACAACTCGTGGATACGAATTACGTTCAGTTGGATTCAACCAGCATGCTTCTCACTACGCTGGTATGAATGTTGATAAAAATATTATTCTTTCTATGGTTATCTCAGGTGCTTTTGCTGGACTAGCAGGAGCTATGGAAGGTCTAGGAACATTTGGTTATGCATCTATTAAAGGTGGTTTCACTGGAGTTGGATTTGATGGAATTGCCGTTGCTCTTCTTGGTGGAAATGGACCTATCGGTGTCATTCTAGCAGCATTACTTTTCGGAGCATTAAAAGTTGGGGCTTTAAATATGCCACTTGAGGCGGGAGTTCCAAATGAGCTTGTTGATATTATTATTGCTTTAATTGTCTTCTTTGTTGCAGCAAGTTATATGATTCGTCTGTTTATTGATCGTATTAGTAAAAAGGGGGTGAAGTAAGTGGGATTAATGGATATTTTATATATCGTAATACCTTCTACATTACTTTGGGCAGCACCACTTATTTTCACTGCGTTAGGCGGTAACTTTTCAGAGCGTTCAGGTATCGTTAACATTGGGCTTGAAGGTTTAATGGTAATTGGTGCATTTACCGCTATCGTATTTAATCTTGCCTTTGACCAGACACTTGGTAACTTAACTCCTTGGATTGCGTTATTAGCGGCAATGGTTGTTGGTGGCTTGTTATCGGTTTTACATGCTGTTGCATCGATTACATTCCGAGCTGACCAGACCGTTTCTGGGGTGGCAATCAACCTATTGGCAGTTGGTGCAGCACTTTTCCTTGTTAAGCTTTTTTACGGAAAAGGTCAAACCGACATCATTCAAAAGGGCTTTAGTAAAATAGATATTCCTGTCTTAAGTGATATCCCTGTTTTAGGAAAACTATTCTTTTCCAATACGTACTACACCTCTTTTGTGGCAATCGTTGTTGCGTTTATCGCATGGTTTGTCATGTTTAAAACACCGTTCGGTCTTCGCCTTCGCGCTGTAGGTGAGCATCCAATGGCAGCAGATACGATGGGGATTAACGTGACAAAAATGAGATATATTGGTGTTATCATCTCCGGAGCACTAGGAGGGATTGGTGGAGGAGTATATGCTCAGTCCATTTCATCTGACTTCAGTCACGCGACGATCTCCGGACAAGGGTTTATGGCGCTTGCGGCATTAATTTTTGGTAAATGGCATCCGCTTGGAGCAATGGGCGCAGCGTTATTCTTCGGATTCGCACAAAGCTTAAGTATCATTGGCTCAAGCTTGCCATTATTAGAAAATATCCCGAGTGTATACTTGTTAATTGCACCATACATCTTAACAATCCTAGCATTAACAGGATTTATCGGAAGAGCAGAAGGACCAAAAGCACTCGGAACACCATATATTAAAGGAAATAGATAAATCTCCGTTCTTACGGAGATTTTTTTTGTTTTCGCTATTCTACTAACTTTTGTTAAATTTTCGAACATTTGTATAATTTTAATGTTCAGTCTACAAGAATATGGTAAAATAGGGGTAATCCATTCGATAGAAGAGGTTTGAATATGAGGTTGTCATTATACTTAGACGATTATGAGACGGAAAAGATTTTTTCTTACTTACGTTGGATTTTTTTAGTTGTAGCTGTAGTATTATTTTATTCGCCATTTTTTTCAGAACTACTAGAGCTCGAACATCGAACATTCCCTATATTGCTTACCATTTCGATTACATACATGTTTTGTACTCAAGTTGCATTTTTAAAACTTGAACCTCAAAATCCATATTTTCATTTATTAACAAAAGCAGGTATTATCTTTGACTACATTGCTGTGATTTGGCTCCTCGCCTTGTCTGGTGGAGTAACGAGCCCGTTATTTTCTATATTTTATTTGATCATCATGCACGCGACCATCTATTGGCACACAAAAGGGGCATTTATTTCATCAGCTAGTGCTACCATAGGGTATACGATTATTTTGTTAACGGAACAAGATATAACGCCGCTTATTCTGACCGTTTTTGCTCTTAATGTCGCATTTATTTGGATAGTTGGTTTATTTGGCTCAATGCTAGTTTTACGTGAAAGAAAACACTTTAAACAAAAGGAAATTTATTATGAGCTAATGATTACCGATTACTTAACGGGTTTATATAATCACCGTAGTTTTCAGGAAGAAATGAAAAACCAGAAAAAAGAGAAGGAACCGTTTATATTATTGATGTCAGATATTGATCATTTTAAAAGAATCAATGACCGTTATGGCCATATAGCTGGAGACGAAGTTCTAGCGGGAATTGGAAAACTTTTCAAAGAGTGTTCGAATCAAGCTGGTGGAGAGGCTTTCCGCTATGGTGGAGAGGAGTTTGCTATTATTCTACCAAATCTTAGTGATCATGATATGAATGAATTTTTTACAGATATCTATGGAAAGATGAATGCATTGACTTTTAATAGCTGTATGAGCAATATAACTATGAGCTTTGGTGTTGCATATTCTGAGCATCATCGTGAGGATGAAGATTTACTCGCAATTGCAGATTGCCTCTTGTATGAAGCCAAGAAAAAAGGGAAAAACCAAGCGGTATTTGATACGGGATTTGCCTACCGAAACACCTATCCCCCTCACCAAATTTCTTCACTGATTTAAACCTCCAAGTACTGGAGGTTTTTTGTATATTTTATCCTTCTATACCAAAAGTTGATAACGGTTTGTCCAAAAGGGTATAGTATATCTAAATACATTCCGTATCATAAGATGGGAAAGCTATTTACGAGCACATGATGTAAAGGAGGATGGAATTATGGCAGTGGTTTCCGAAACGATTAAAGAAATGAGCGGTATCAAGTTACATATGGTGAAAACAGATAAATTCAAGACAAATACCATTATTTTTAAAATGAAGGCACCTTTACAAAAAGAGAACGTAACGAAACGTGCATTGCTACCAAATGTACTTCAAAGTAATTCGAAAAAATTCCCTACTACTGGACAGCTTCGTGGGTATTTGGATGAACTGTATGGAGCGACTTTTTATATTGATTTAGGAAAAAAAGGTGAATATCATACAATAAGTTTTGCGATGGAAGTAGCTAATGAGCGCTTCCTTTCTGATCCAACTCCACTCTTAAAAACGGCAATTGATTTTCTTGTAGAAGTTTTAACCAATCCAAATGTGGAAGACGGTGAATTTCATAAGGAAACGTTAGATAAGGAAAAGCGCAGCTTAAAGCAAAGAATTCAATCCATCTATGATGATAAAATGAAGTATTCTAACAATCGGTTAATTGAAGAAATGTGTAAGGAGGAACCGTACTCCCTGCATGTTCATGGAAAAGAATCTGAAGTCGATTCCATTAGTGGTAAAGATCTTTATGATTATTACAAAAAAGCATTAGCTGAAGATGAACTTAGTTTATATATTATCGGTGATATAGAAGAACAAGAAGTAGAACAAATGGTGAATGAAAAATTCACCTTCTCATCAAGAGCTTCCCAAGCTGTGGAGAAAAAACAGCCAGCTCAGGTGGAGGAAAAGGTCATTAAGGAAGAACAAGATGTTAAGCAAGGGAAATTAAATATTGGGTACCGAACAAATGTAACATACGGAGATCCAGATTACTTTGCCCTTCAAGTATTTAATGGTGTGTACGGTGGGTTTTCACATTCCAAATTATTTATTAATGTGCGTGAGAAAGCGAGTCTTGCTTACTATGCTGCGAGTCGGGTGGAAAGTCATAAAGGATTACTGATGGTAATGTCCGGAATTGATAATAGCAATTTTGAAAAAGCAGTTTCAATCATTAAAGAACAAATGCAAGCTATGAAAAATGGAGACTTTTCAGATGACGATTTGATTCAAACGAAGGCAGTGATTAAAAATCAACTACTTGAAACGCTTGATACAGCACGTGGAATTGTTGAAATTCTTTATCATAATGTAGTTGCAGGACAACAAATTCAGCTAGACGAATGGTTACAGCGAATCGAGACTGTGACGAAGGAAGAGGTCGTAAAGGTTGCTAATAAAATCCAACTCGATACGATTTATTTCTTAACGGGAACGGGGGCGACGAAGTAATGGAGAAGATCTCATTTGATCAGCTTCAAGAGGAACTTTACCACGAGAAGCTAGATAATGGTTTAGAGGTATACATTCTTCCGAAAAAAGGGTTTAACAAAACCTATGCGACTTTTACAACCAAATATGGATCCATTGATAACCACTTTGTACCTGCAGGGAAAACAGAACTTGTAAAGGTTCCGGATGGTATTGCCCACTTTTTAGAGCACAAGCTTTTTGAAAAAGAAGATGGGGATGTGTTCCAGCAATTTAGTCGTCAAGGGGCATCAGCGAATGCCTTTACATCTTTTACAAGAACAGCATATCTTTTTTCTAGTACGTCAGACGTAGAGAAAAATCTAGAAACATTAATCGATTTTGTCCAGTATCCTTATTTCTCTGAAAAAACTGTTGAAAAAGAAAAAGGCATTATTGGTCAAGAAATTGATATGTATGATGATAATCCGGACTGGCGTTTATATTTTGGTGCGATTCAAAACCTATTTGAAAATCACCCAGTGAAGATTGACATCGCAGGGACAAAAGAATCAATTGCTGATATCACAAAGGATATGTTGTATGAGTGCTATCATACCTTCTATCACCCAAGCAATATGCTGTTGTTTGTTATTGGTCCTGTTCAGGTCGAGGAAATCATGAAGCAGATTAAAGATAACCAGCTGAAGAAGACATTCCCTACACAAGTAGAAATTGAGCGTAAATTTGAAAGTGAAAAGGAAGATGTATCCGAAAAGAAATTAGTCCTGCCTATGAATGTGCATTCTTCTAAATGCTTAGTTAGTATTAAAGCTACTGACACGGAAAAACAAGGCGAGGAAATGCTTAAACAGGAACTAACAACAAATGTGTTGCTGGAATTATTGTTTGGTAGAAGTAGTGAAAATTATGATAAGCTGTACAGCAGTGGACTTATTGATGAATCCTTCTCTTTTGATTATACGCAAGAGAAAGGATTTGGCTTTGCAATGATTGGCGGGGACACAAATAATCCTGATCAACTAGCTGATGAAATACAAAGAATGTTAGAAGAAGAAAAAAGCTCAAGTAAAATTACGGTAGAGAGCTTAGAGCGTACGAAGAAGAAAAAAATTGGTGCGTTTCTCCGTGCCGTTAATTCACCAGAGTATATCGCCAATCAATTTACACGATATGCATTTAACGATATGAATTTATTTGACGTTGTACCTGTATTAGAAGCGATTAAAATTGAGGATATACACCAAGTAGCTAACAACTTAATTTCTGAAAATCGAATGGCTATTTGCCAAGTAGTGCCAAAAAGCTAATTAAAGTGAGGCGTCGTTTATCGGCGTCTTTTTGTTGAAGTGAGGAGAAGCTAGTGAAAAAATATGCGTTAATTACTGGAGCAAGCGGGGGGATCGGCTCCGCCATAGCAAAGAGGCTTGCAAAGGATGGGCTATCTTTATACTTACATTACCATAAGAATATAGAAGGAATGGAACGTTTGCTCCGTGAACTTTCTGTTTTTGAGAATGAATACATTCCAATACAAGCGGATTTGACTAAAAAAAATGGGATTGAAAAGCTTTGCGAAAATATTTTTGCTTTAAATGCTATCATACATAATTGTGGTCAAAGTCATTATGGGTTATTGGTTGACTTGAAGGATGACGACCTTGAGCAAATCATGAAGCTTCAAGTTACTGCACCGATTTTATTGACGAAGCGTTTGCTTCCGAAGCTGATGGCTCACCGCGATGGTCAAATTGTGGTTATTTCCTCGATCTGGGGGCAGACGGGTGCTGCCTGTGAAGTAGCATATTCTGCTGCAAAAGGTGCCCAAATCGCGTTTGTAAAAGCGTTAAGTAAAGAAGTTGCATTAAGTGGGATTACAGTTAACGCGGTCGCACCTGGTGCTATTCAAACTCCGATGTTAGAAAATTTTACTGATGACGACTTACAGATGCTTAAGGGTGAAATTCCAATTGGAAGACTAGGTTCTGGTGAGGATGTGGCTGATTCAGTTTCCTTTCTTCTCTCTTCTGGTTCTAGGTATATCACAGGCCATACACTTTCGGTTAATGGTGGTTGGTATACATAATTCACGAAACGTTCACGTTATCTAAATGAATAATTCCCTCCTTTTCAAAGCAAAATAAGTTCGTAGTAAAAAAAAGGAGGTTATACAATGTCTGTACTTGATAATTGGGAGCAGTGGAAAGACTTTTTAGGTGATCGCCTGCATCATGCTCAGAATGAGGGGATGAACAAGCAAGTAATTGGTGATCTTGCTTTCCAAATCGGAGACTATTTAGCCAAACAAATAGATCCGAAAAACGAACAAGAGCGCATTTTATCTGACCTTTGGTCTGTTGCTACACCTGAAGAACAGCATGCCATTGCTAACATGATGGTGAAACTCGTTCAAAATGACGGATCACGCTAAAGACTGCTTAAATAGGTAAATCAAAAAGAGAGGCAAACATCCTCTCTTTTTTTTCATATCATACAAATATTTCTCCAAATTACGACTTGTTCTTGTTTTTCCTTTCATCTTAATAGAAAATCATATATGATAGAAGATGATTAATTTGCACCAATAATGGTCAAATATGGCGCTTCCCTTGGAGGTATTCTATGGAAAAGATGAACAAAACAGAATGGTACTTGGAGTATGAAATTCAGAAAAATCGCCCTGGTTTGCTAGGGGATATTTCTTCTTTATTAGGGATGCTCTCCATTAATATCGTAACCATTAATGGGGTGGATGAAGGAAGACGCGGTTTGCTCATTCTAGCACAGGATTATGAACAAATTGAGCGACTTGAATCTATTTTGAAAACAATGGATACGATTAAGATAATCAAGCTAAGAGAACCAAAGCTAAGAGACCGATTAGCTGTGAGGCACGGTAGATACATACAGAGAGATGCTGATGACAAAAAGACCTTTCGATTTGTACGCGATGAACTGGGGCTATTAGTAGATTTTATGGCAGAGTTATTTAAGCAGGAAGGTCATAAACTCATTGGAATCCGTGGAATGCCGCGTGTTGGAAAAACTGAGTCTATTGTTGCTTCAAGCGTATGTGCGAACAAAAGATGGCTGTTTGTTTCCTCTACGCTCTTAAAGCAAACCATTCGTAATCAACTCATTGAGGACGAATATAACGAGAACAATCTATTCATTATTGACGGCATCGTTTCTACAAGAAGAGCAAACGAACGACATTGGCAATTAGTTCGAGAAATTATGAGACTACCTGCTGTGAAAGTTGTTGAGCATCCGGATGTATTTGTCCAAAATACAGAGTACACACTCGATGATTTTGATTATATTATCGAGCTTAGAAACGATCCAGAAGAGGAAATTAAGTATGATATTGTAAGAAATACGATGTTTTCAGATTCTGATTTTGGGGGATTTGATTTCTAAAAGAGCCGTTTTCGTTTATACATAAAAATAACTTACGAAAACGCCTTTAATAGCATTGGAAGGTGTTAGAAGTTGACAGAACTAAGTAACAAACTAAAAGAAGCTCGGCTTTCACTCGGCTTGAGCTTGGATGATTTACAAACAACAACCAAAATTCAAAAACGGTATTTGCAAGCATTAGAAGAGGGAAACTATAGTATTATTCCTGGTCCGTTTTATGTACGTGCTTTTATTAAGCAATATGCAGAAGCTGTTCAGCTCGATCCAGAAGAGCTATTTGCTGAGTATAAGTCTGATATCCCATCTACGCATGGCGATGACTTTCCAGATAAGCTTTCAAGGGTGCAAACTAGGAAGGATGTTGCACCAAGTAATTCGAAGTTATTTGCGATTCTACCAAGGCTCTTGATTGGTGTTTTTGTTATCGGTGCAGTGGCTCTAGCCTACTTTTTAGTAGTTAATATTAAAGAAAATGGTGAATCGGCAGAGGAACCAGCAACGTCTGATAGCGAACAAATTCAGTATAAAGACAATTTATCTGAGAAGGAAGCAGATAAGGAAAAAGAAACGGAAGCTTCTGAAGATGAAGACAATCAAACATCTGGTGCTAATGGTGTAACTGAGGAAGAAACGACTGAAGAAGCTACTCCAACACAAGAAGTTACGGTTGCTGAATCTAAAGGGAAAGAAACAGTATATGAAGTAAAGAATGCAGAAAAATTTGAAGTGAAGCTGGTGTCTACCGGTGAAACCTGGGTGAATATGCTAAATGGAAAAGGGCATTCTTTTTGGCAAGGGATTTTAAAGACAGGTGCTGAGGATAATAAAGTAGTTGATTATTCAAAAGAGCAAGAAGCTGTTCTAGTGATTGGGAATTCTACAGCCACTGAAATATATGTGAATGATCAAAAGCTCGAGTATGCTACACCTCCGGATGACCAAGTTAGACAGGATATCACAATTCGTTATGTACCAACAGTGAATGAATAGTCATCGTATGGTGACTATTTTTTCGCTTTCTTTTCCATTTTGTTGTATGCTTGTTTTATTGAAAGAAGAAAGTAATAATAAGGAATTTGCTTTATAGGTTAAAATGGAGGTCTTTAAAATGAATTTACCTAATAAAATTACAGTTTCACGAATTTTATTAATTCCACTATTTTTAGTAATTGTATATGATCCTTTTTATTGGGGGAATATGCAGTTCATTGGGGCAGAGCTTCCAGTTGCTCACTTTATCGCCGCAATCATCTTTATTTTTGCTTCTGCAACTGATTGGGTCGATGGATATTATGCTAGAAAGTATAATCTTGTTACCAATCTTGGAAAGTTCCTTGATCCGTTAGCAGACAAGTTGCTCGTGTCAGCAGCATTAATTGTTTTAGTTGAATTTGGACTTGCTGATTCTTGGCTGGTCATTATCATAATTAGCCGAGAGTTTGCTGTAACAGGACTTCGCTTAATTCTTGCTGGTGGTGGAGAAGTGGTAGCGGCGAATATGCTCGGAAAAATTAAGACATGGACACAAATCATTGCGATTTCCGCGTTGTTATTACATAACACCATTTTTGAACTAGCTTCCATTCCGTTTGCTGACATTGCCTTATGGGTTGCTACGTTCTTTACGATATGGTCTGGCTGGGATTATTTTGCGAAAAATAAACAAGCATTTGTTAATTCTAAATAAATAGAGGTTAGGTGATTGTATACATGAATGCTGAGATCATCGCGGTTGGATCAGAGCTATTGCTCGGGCAAATTGTTAATACTAACGCTCGTTTCATTTCCAAACAACTAGCTAGCATTGGTACAAATGTGTTTTATCATACGGTGGTTGGTGATAATCCGACCCGTTTACAGCAAGCGATTGCTGTTGCAGAAGGCCGATCTAACTTAATTATTTTTACAGGTGGATTGGGACCAACAAAGGATGATTTGACAAAAGAGACAATTGCCAAACATCTTGGTAAGGAGCTGGAGTTTGATCAAGCTGCTCTTGACTCAATCTCTCAATACTTTGAACGTACAAACCGTGTCATGACAGAGAATAATAAGAAGCAAGCGTTGGTCCTTGCTGACTCTACTGTTTTGCCAAATGATAACGGAATGGCCCCTGGAATGCTTTTAAATACTGATACTCACCGGTATATGCTTTTACCAGGACCGCCGAAAGAAATGGAACCAATGTTTCTAAATTATGCGCTTCCGCTATTACAAAAGGAGCCAGACGTCTCTGAGACGATCGTTTCACGAGTGTTGCGTTTCTTTGGGATAGGAGAGGCTACATTAGAAACAAAAATTGAGGATTTGATTGATGCGCAAACGAATCCTACGATTGCCCCCCTTGCTAGCGATGGGGAAGTCACATTACGGCTCACTGCTAAGCACCAACAAACCGACGTTGCAAATGAGCTTATTAATGAAACGGAAGAGAAGATCCGTACACGTGTTGGTGAGTTCTTCTACGGATATGATGAAACCTCATTAATGAATGAGTTATTTACACTGCTTCAAAAGAACGATTTAACGATTGCCTGTGCAGAGAGCTTAACTGGAGGGATGTTTCAGCAGGAGCTGACAGCTATTCCAGGTTCGAGTGCGGTATTAAAAGGCGGAGTCGTCTGCTATACGAATGAGGTTAAGGAAAAGGTACTTGGTGTTAAAAAGGAATCTCTCGAGAATTATGGAGCAGTTAGTGAAGAGTGCGCAAGGGAGTTAGCTGAAAATGTGGCTTCTTTACTTAACGCCGATATTGGAATTAGCTTCACTGGTGTAGCAGGACCTGATTTAGTTGAGGGAAAACCGGTAGGTACAGTTTATATTGGAATTTCGAAAAAAGGATCTCCAGTAAAAGTTGAAAAATTTGTCTTTGCTGGAACTAGAGAAGGAAATCGAGTAAGAAGTGTGAAGTATGGCTGTTTCTCACTAATCAATAGCTTGAAAGATTAACAGAGCAAATCATTTTGCTCTGTTTTTTCTCTTTACCAAATTTAGAATTTGATTTAAAATGAGATTTTTCAGCTATGAACATAGGCGAAAAAACAATATTGCTAAGAAGAAAATAGATTTTTACAACTATATTTGGTAGTGAAAAAAATCGAATGAATGTTCGATTTTTTGCTCGACAAACAGAAATAAAACGAGTATAGTAAAGATAGTGAAATGAACATGCAACGAATAATAGATAGATATATTCGTTTTAAATAAGGAGGAAAATAGTAGTGGCAAATGATCGTCAAGCAGCCCTTGAAATGGCATTAAAACAAATAGAAAAGCAATTTGGTAAAGGCTCTATCATGAAGTTAGGAGAGCAAACAGATCGTCAAATTTCTACTTCTAAAAGTGGATCACTAGCTCTTGATACAGCATTAGGAATAGGTGGCTATCCAAAGGGTCGTATCATTGAAATCTATGGTCCTGAAAGCTCGGGTAAAACAACGGTTGCCCTTCATGCAATTGCTGAGGTACAAGCTGCAGGTGGACAAGCAGCATTTATTGATGCCGAGCATGCACTTGACCCTGATTATGCACAGAAGCTTGGTGTGAACATTGATGAATTGCTATTGTCACAGCCTGACACTGGTGAACAAGCCCTTGAAATTGCTGAAGCATTGGTGCGAAGCGGAGCAGTTGATATTTTAGTCATCGACTCAGTAGCAGCCCTTGTTCCAAAGGCAGAGATTGAAGGGGAAATGGGAGACTCTCACGTTGGTCTACAAGCTCGTTTAATGTCACAAGCTCTTCGTAAGCTTTCTGGTGCGATCAACAAGTCTAAAACAATTGCTATCTTTATTAACCAGATTCGTGAAAAGGTCGGAGTTATGTTTGGTAACCCTGAGACAACTCCTGGTGGACGTGCGCTTAAATTCTATTCATCTGTTCGTTTAGAGGTTCGCCGTGCAGAAACGTTAAAGCAAGGCAATGATATGGTTGGTAACAAAACGAAAATTAAAGTTGTGAAGAATAAAGTAGCTCCTCCATTCCGTACGGCTGAAGTAGATATTATGTACGGAGAAGGAATTTCGAAAGAGGGAGAAGCTCTTGATATGGGCTCGGAACTTGATATCGTACAAAAGAGTGGATCTTGGTATTCTTATAATGATGAGCGTCTTGGTCAAGGGCGTGAGAATGCGAAGCTGTTCTTGAAGGAAAATAAAGAGTTATTAGTTGAAATCCAAAATAAGATCCGTGAACACTATGGTTTAGACGGCGTGAAGACTCTTCCGGAAGACCATGAAGAAGATCAAGAACAATTTGATTTAGTGGATTAATACAGATTTTACAGCAGACTATTTGGTCTGCTGTTTTTTATATCGTCGTTGTTAATAATCGTACGAAAATTGTGAGGTTAGCTCGATAAATGAAAGCTTTAACAGCAGTGGGTTTGACATAGTTCACCATAATCTACCAATATAAACGAAATATTACAACCAAGCCGGACAAACCCTTGACAATAAAAATTCACACATTTACAATTAATATGTATATTTTATGTTTTTTAATGATGAATGAAGACGTGTAAAAGCCTTTGTGCTGTATATTGACAAAACAATGTACATGCCGACATTTTAGAAAACGTAACACAAGTTAATAGCAAGAGGAGGTGAAATGATGGATCTATTTACAATGATCATCTCCATTTTGCTTGCTTTACCCGTCGGTGCAGTTGTTGGCTATTTTGTTCGTAAATCTTTTTCTGAAGCAAAAATTGCTGGAGCTAGAGGTGCTGCAGAGCAAATTCTAGAGGATGCAAAACGTGAAGCAGAAGCCTTAAAAAAGGAGTCTCTGCTTGAGGCAAAGGATGAGATTCATAAGCTTCGTACAGAAGCAGAACGTGAAGTTCGTGATCGTAGAAGCGAGCTGCAAAAGCAGGAAAACCGCTTACTTCAAAAAGAGGAAAATCTTGATCGAAAAGACGAATCGTTAGACAAACGTGAAGCACTTTTAGAGAAGAGGGACGATTCTCTTAACAAAAAACAACAGCATATTGAAGAGATGGAAAGCAAAGTGGACGAGATCGTAAAAATGCAACAGGCAGAGCTTGAACGCATCTCGGGCTTAACTCGTGATGAGGCGAAATCCATCATTTTAGAGCGTATGGAACAGGAGTTATCCCATGACATCGCTTTAATGATAAAAGAGAGTGAAAATAGAGCAAAAGAGGAAGCAGACAAAAAAGCAAAGGAAATTTTGTCGTTAGCTATTCAACGTTGTGCGGCTGATCACGTAGCTGAAACGACCGTTTCGGTAGTCACTCTTCCAAATGATGAGATGAAAGGTCGAATCATTGGTCGTGAAGGACGAAACATCCGTACACTTGAAACTCTTACTGGAATTGATCTCATTATTGATGATACTCCAGAAGCAGTTATTTTATCTGGGTTTGATCCGATTCGAAGAGAAACAGCCCGCTTAGCGCTTGAAAAGCTAGTTCAAGATGGTCGTATCCATCCTGCTCGAATCGAAGAAATGGTTGATAAGGCACGCCGTGAAGTGGATGAACATATTCGTGAAATTGGTGAGCAAACAACTTTTGAGGTTGGGGTACATGGACTGCACCCAGATTTGATTAAGATTCTCGGCCGATTGAAATTCCGTACTAGCTATGGTCAAAATGTGTTGAAGCACTCTACTGAAGTTTCTCAATTAGCTGGATTGCTAGCTGCAGAACTTGGAGAAGATGAAACACTTGCTCGTCGTGCAGGCTTACTACACGATATTGGTAAGGCAATTGACCATGAAGTGGAAGGAAGTCACGTAGAAATCGGTGTCGAACTGGCTACTAAATACAAGGAGCATCCGGTTGTTATTAACTCGATTGCTTCTCACCATGGCGATTCCGAGCCTACATCCGTTATTGCTGTTCTTGTTGCAGCGGCAGATGCGCTATCCGCAGCAAGACCTGGTGCAAGACGTGAGACGCTTGAAAACTATATCCGACGCTTAGAAAAGCTTGAGGAAATTTCAGAATCGTATGATGGAGTGGAAAAGTCATTTGCTATCCAGGCTGGACGTGAAGTTCGTATCCTAGTGAAGCCAGAGCAAATTGACGACTTAGAGGCTCATCGTTTAGCTCGCGATATTCGTAAAAAAATCGAAGAGGAACTTGATTATCCTGGCCATATTAAGGTAACGGTAATTAGGGAAACGAGAGCAGTTGAATACGCAAAATAAAGCGGTGCTTTTGCACCGCTTTTATTTTGTCCCAATACATATGATACAATGGAAAGAAATTACGAAAAAGAAGGGTTTAATTGATGAACATATTATTTGTTGGAGATGTCGTTGGTTCACCAGGAAGAGATATGGTGAAGGAATACGTCCCAAGATTAAAGGAAAAATATCGTCCACACATTACCATTATTAATGGTGAAAATGCTGCAGGTGGAAAAGGGATTACGGAAAAAATCTATCGAGGTTTTTTAGAGGTTGGTGCGCAAGCCGTTACGTTAGGAAACCATACATGGGATAACCGTGATATTTTTGAATTCATCGATGATGCCAAATACATGGTTAGACCAGCAAACTTTCCTGAAGATAACCCTGGTAAGGGAATTGTGTATTTAAAAATGAATCAAGATGAAATAGCAATCATCAGCCTGCAAGGGCGTACCTTTATGCAACCCAATAATTGTCCGTTCCGAAAAGCGGATGAACTGATCGAAGAAGCTAGTAAACGAACACCTATTATCTTTGTTGATTTCCATGCTGAGGCAACAAGTGAGAAGCTCGCTATGGGTTGGTATTTAGATGGAAGAGTAACAGCAGTAGTTGGTACACATACACATGTACAAACGGCTGACAATCGAGTATTACCGCAAGGAACAGCCTATATTTCGGATGTTGGAATGACAGGACCATATGATGGGATACTTGGAATGGACAGAGAAATTGTCATTAGACGATTCCTATCCAACTTACCAGCACGATTTGAAGTTCCAGATACAGATAAAACACAACTTGGTGCCGTACATATTGAACTGGATAAAAAGACGGGAAAAGCAAAAAAAATCGATCGAATTCTGATCAATGACGATCATCCATTTTTCTCATAGACGGTCAGAAAAATAAACGCATAGCAAAAGCACCTGCAAAATAGACGCAGGTGTTTTTTTGTTTAACTATTACCGCTAGTGAATGCATATACACTTTGTTTTTAATCTTACTTTTTTGTCCAAGCCGGAATATGTTAAAGCTTTTGCGAATATAGTAGCAATGGAATCATATATACCTGAGTTGTTCAATAACAAGAACATCAGGGGGGATTAAACAAGGAGGAGCTAGGAATGGAAATATTAAAAGTTTCAGCAAAATCTAATCCCAATTCTGTAGCTGGTGCGCTCGCAGGAGTTCTGCGCGAAAGAGGTGCTGCGGAAATTCAGGCCATAGGTGCGGGTGCATTAAATCAAGCGGTAAAGGCAGTAGCCATTGCACGAGGATTTGTAGCACCTAGCGGAGTCGATTTAATTTGTATCCCAGCATTCACAGACATATTAATTGATGGGGAAGAGCGCACAGCGATCAAATTAATCATTGAGCCAAGATGAGGGAGTATCTTTTTTCCTGTTTGCATTCTTATTGCAAACAGGTTCTTTTTTTGTCAGTATGAGTCTATGCTAAAATAAACGACTAAGGAAGGGATACGAACCATGAAAATTTTTGATGCGCATTGTGATGTATTATACAAAATGTTTATGAATCCAAAGCTTACAAGCTTTCTAGATCCAAAGGAGCTTCAGGTTACGCTCGCGGGCATGAAAAAAAGTGGTGTAAAAGTACAATGCTTTGCCATCTACGTACCAGAGAATATTCACCCTGATCTTTCCTTCCATGCTGCTTTGCATATGATAGACCTTTTCTATGAAAAAATTATCAAACCATATAAAGAAATTAAGCTGATTACGAGTCAGAGTGATTTAGATGATCTAAAAGATGGGGAATTCGGAGCGATTCTTACACTAGAGGGGTGTGATTGTATCGGTTCGGATTTGCTGAAGTTAAAAACACTGCTGCGTCTAGGAGTTTCTTCAGTTGGTTTAACATGGAATTTTGCCAATGCTGTCGCTGATGGGGCACTTGAAGAGCGGGGCGCTGGTCTATCTAGATTCGGAAAAAGAGTCGTATCAACTCTTAACAAAGAGGGGGTATGGTGTGATGTATCACATCTATCTGAAAGAGGGTTTTGGGATGTGCTGGAGTTAGCAGATTATCCTTTTGCTTCTCACTCCAATGCGTATTCTCTATGTCCGCATCCGAGAAACTTACGGGATGAACAGATTGCGGCATTAATAGAAAGAGAAACAGTCATGGGACTAACCTTTGTTACTCAGTTCCTCTCTGGGAAAACGACAGCGACGATTACTGATGTACTGCGTCATCTTGACTATATTTGCTCTCTTGGAGGAGAGGATTTTGTTGGATTTGGTTCTGATTTCGATGGAACCGAACATTGTGTAACAGGGCTTGAACATGTAGAAAATTATAGTAATCTTGTAAATGAACTAGGGAAATATTATTCCAGTATACAGGTCGAGAAGTTTTTGTACGGAAATATGGCAAAAAGATTTCCGAAATAAAGAGGAGCGAATAAAGCGTTTTCATTTTTATTTAGAC
Source organism: Bacillus sp. Y1 (assembly GCF_003586445.1). Taxonomy (NCBI): domain Bacteria; kingdom Bacillati; phylum Bacillota; class Bacilli; order Caryophanales; family Bacillaceae; genus Bacillus; species Bacillus sp. Y1. The sequence continues at coordinate 1,732,094 of NZ_CP030028.1, forward strand.
TGATCGGCTTAAAAAAAGACAGATAAAACTATTATTTTCGCAAAAATAAAAAAATATTCATATTTTCGCCATTATTTGGGCGTAAAGGGTTGCTTTTTTTTTCACATAGGTCTAGAATTGAAAGCGTTTAGTACCCTTCCATTTCTCACATTTTTACTCTATGAAAACTAGAGTCAAAATCTTCGTGTTACAATCGGAAAAGTGCTACACTATTGGTAAAGTAAACGTTTTTACATATTTCTTAACGTATCCAAAGGGGTGTAAGACATGATCAATCAACTTTCTTGGAAAGTTGGCGGGCAGCAAGGGGAAGGGATTGAAAGTACTGGGGAGATTTTCTCTATTGCTTTGAATCGATTAGGTTACTATTTATATGGGTACCGCCACTTTTCATCTCGTATTAAAGGTGGACACACTAATAACAAAATCCGTGTAAGCACGTCACAGGTTCGCTCTATTTCAGATGACTTAGACATCTTAGTGGCATTTGATCAGGAAACGCTTGACTTAAATTACAAAGAACTTCATGACAATGGTGTGATGATTGCAGATGCGAAGTTTAATCCTGTGAAACCAACGGATACAAATGCAACTTTGTATGCGGTTCCATTTACAGATATTGCAACTGAATTGGGTACATCATTAATGAAAAACATGGTGGCTGTAGGAGCTACTTGTGCAGTACTAGATTTAGATATTAACGTTTTTGAGTCCGTAGTTCAAGAGATTTTTGGACGCAAAGGACAGTCTGTGGTTGATAAGAACATGGAAGCAATCAAAGCTGGTTATACAGCAATGAAGGAGCAAATCCAAGATTCCGCTTTAATGCAATTAGCAAAAGCAGATGGAAAGCAACGTTTGTTCATGATTGGTAACGATGCAATTGCACTAGGTGCACTAGCTGGTGGATGTCGCTTTATGGCAGCATACCCAATTACTCCTGCTTCAGAAATCATGGAGTATTTAATTAAAAAACTACCTGCTCTTGGTGGAACAGTTATTCAAACTGAAGATGAAATTGCGGCATGTACGATGGCAATCGGTGCAAACTATGCAGGTGTTCGTGCGATCACTGCATCAGCTGGTCCGGGATTATCGTTGAAGATGGAAGCAATCGGTCTTTCTGGAATTACTGAAACACCAATTGTTATTGTTGATACACAGCGTGGTGGTCCATCTACGGGTCTACCAACAAAGCAAGAACAATCTGATTTAATGGCCATGATTTATGGTACTCACGGAGAAATTCCAAAGATCGTTATGGCTCCAAGTACTGTACAAGAAGCGTTCTACGATACAGCTGAGGCATTTAACCTTGCTGAAGAGTACCAAGTGCCTGTTATCGTCTTATCTGACCTTCAACTTTCTTTAGGAAAGCAAACGGTTGAGCCTTTAGACTTTAGTAAGGTTGAAATCCGACGCGGAAAACTTGTAACTGAATTACCAGAATCAGATTCAAAAGATTACTTTAAGCGTTACGAAGTGACTGAAGATGGTATTTCTCCTCGTGTTATTCCTGGGGTAAAGGGTGGAATTCACCACGTAACAGGTGTAGAACATGATGAAACAGGTAAACCGTCAGAATCAGCATTAAACCGTAATGCACAAATGGATAAGCGTTTCCGTAAAGTTGAGAACATCAAATTTAATACGCCAATTCACGTTCAAGCTCCACATGCGGATGCGGATGTACTAGTTGTTGGTTTTAACTCAACTAGAGGAGCGATCGAAGAAGCTATGACACGCCTTGAGAAGGATGGAGTGAAAGTGAATCATGCGCATGTACGTTTGATTCATCCGTTCCCTACTGACGAAATGCTTCCACTAGTCAAAGCAGCTAAAAAGGTTGTAGTTGTTGAAAACAACGCAACTGGACAGTTAGCAAACATTCTGAAGATGAATGTAGGACATGCTGAGAAAGTAGTAAAGCATTTAAAGTATGACGGAAATCCATTCCTACCACATGAAATCCATTCAAAGATCAAGGAGTTGTTCTAAATTATGGCGACGTTTAAAGATTTTCGAAACAACGTGAAGCCTAACTGGTGTCCAGGCTGCGGCGATTTCTCTGTTCAAGCGGCAATTCAACGTGCTGCTGCTAATGTAGGGTTAGAGCCAGATAACTTAGCGGTTATTTCTGGTATCGGTTGCTCTGGACGTATTTCAGGATATATAAACTCTTACGGATTCCATTCCATTCATGGACGTTCTTTACCGATTGCTCAAGGGGTAAAAATGGCGAATCGTGATTTGACGGTTATTGCATCTGGGGGAGATGGAGATGGTTTCGCGATCGGAATGGGTCATACAATTCACTCTATCCGTCGAAACATCGATATCACTTACATCGTAATGGATAACCAAATTTACGGATTAACAAAGGGTCAAACATCCCCAAGATCGGCAGCAGGCTTCAAAACGAAGTCTACGCCACAAGGATCAATCGAACAGCCGATTTCTCCAATGGAAATGGCTTTAACTGCTGGTGCTACATTTGTGGCACAAAGCTTCTCTACAGACTTAAAAGACTTAACAGCGCTTATTGAAGCTGGTATTAAGCATAAAGGTTTCTCTTTAATCAACGTGTTTAGTCCATGTGTGACATACAATAAAATCAACACATACGACTGGTTTAAGGAAAACCTAACAAAGCTTGCTGATGTTGAAGGCTATGATTCATCTAACCGTGAAATGGCGATGCAAACTCTAATGCAGCATAACGGATTAGTAACAGGCTTGATTTATCAAGATACAGAGCGTAAATCTTACCAGGAACTAATTAACGGTTACTCTGAAACACCTTTATCTCAGCATGACCTTCAATTAGATGAAGCTCATTTTAATAAATTAGTTTCCGAGTTTATGTAAGTTGGAATGAACAAGAAACCCCGAGAACATCTCGGGGTTTCTCTATGTGGTATATTTCTGGTGATTTGTGATAACTATCACTTTCAATGAACGTGATAAGGGGTAAAATTATTTGCTGTAATGAATGAAACCGCTAACGAATGGTTAAGTTTTTTATATTGTGTTCAGTTGTTCAACCATTTATACTTAACTAATGTGATTCATTCTACTATCAACGAACTAACTATACGAAAATAATATTTTCGTTTGGTTGTATTTTTAAAATGTTTGATTATTGCAGTGAAAGGAGTAACATTTATGAACGAAAAGCAACGATTAGAAAGTCAACAAGCAGTGCAGGAAGGTAATTCTTCGGACAAAAAATCCGCCAAGGATTACAGTAAATATTTTGAAACAGTATATACTCCACCATCGTTAAAAGACGCGAAAAAGCGTGGGAAAGAAGAAGTTACGTACCATAAGGATTTCTCACTTCCTGAAGAATTTAAAGGCATGGGACAAGGTCGTAAGTTTTATATTCGTACTTACGGCTGTCAAATGAATGAGCATGATACAGAAGTAATGGCTGGTATTTTCATGGGGCTAGGCTATGAACCAACAGACTCTGTTGATGATGCAAATGTTATTTTATTAAATACTTGTGCGATCCGTGAGAATGCTGAAAACAAAGTGTTTGGTGAGCTGGGTCATCTTAAACATTTAAAGCAGCAAAACCCAGATGTATTAATCGGAGTTTGTGGCTGTATGTCTCAAGAGGAATCGGTAGTTAATAAAATCCTAAAAACATACCACCAAGTGGATATGATTTTTGGAACCCATAATATTCACCGCTTACCAAATATCCTACACGAAGCTTACATGTCTAAGGAAATGGTTGTGGAAGTATGGTCTAAAGAAGGAGATATTATTGAGAACCTTCCGAAGATCCGCCGTGGAAATATTAAAGCATGGGTAAACATTATGTACGGATGTGATAAGTTCTGTACGTATTGTATCGTTCCATTTACTCGCGGAAAAGAGCGTAGCCGTCGTCCTGAAGACATCATTCAAGAAGTTCGCCAGTTAGCAGCGCAAGGATATCAGGAAATTACTCTTCTTGGACAAAACGTAAATGCTTACGGAAAAGATTTTGAAGATATGAATTACGGCTTAGGTGACTTAATGGATGAGATCCGTAAGATTGATATTCCACGTATTCGTTTTACAACGAGTCATCCGCGTGATTTTGACGATCACTTAATTGAGGTACTTGCTAAGGGTGGAAACTTAGTTGAGCATATACACCTTCCAGTTCAATCTGGTTCTACAGAAGTACTAAAAATCATGGCTCGTAAGTACACAAGAGAACAATACCTAGAGCTTGTTCGCAAAATTAAAGAAGCTATTCCTAATGCTTCTTTCACTACAGATATCATTGTAGGATATCCGAATGAAACGGAAGAACAATTCGAAGAAACGCTTTCCTTATACCGTGAAGTAGGATACGAATCTGCTTATACATTCATCTATTCTCCACGTGAAGGAACGCCAGCGGCTAAAATGCAGGATAACGTTCCAATGGAAGTGAAGAAGGAACGTTTACAGCGATTAAACGCATTGGTAAATGAACTGTCAGCGGAAGCAATGAAGAAATATCATGGGGAAGTAGTGGAAGTATTAGTTGAAGGGGAAAGTAAAAACAACCCGGATGTACTTGCTGGCTACACTCGTAAAAGCAAGCTAGTAAACTTTGTTGGGCCAAAAACAGCAATTGGTAAGCTTGTAAAAGTAAAAATCACAGAAGCAAAAACATGGTCATTAAACGGGGAAATGGTGGAAGAAACTCAAAGTGTAGAGGTGAAATAAATGGCGAAGTACACAAAAGATGATATTATAGCACGTGCAAAAGAACTAGCTTCCATGATCGCGAGCACAGAAGAAGTAGATTTTTTTAAGAAAGCGGAAGCGCAAATTCATAGCAATGAAAAAGTAAGCTCTCTTATCTCGCAAATTAAAGGGTTGCAAAAGCAAGCTGTTAATTTGCAACACTATGGAAAAGCAGAAGCTCTTAAGAAAACAGAAGATAAAATTGCTTCTATTGAAGAAGAATTGGATTCTATCCCTGTAGTACAGGAATTTAAGCAATCACAAGTAGACGTAAATGAACTACTGCAATTAGTGGCTAACACCATCTCCAACAAAGTGACAGACGAAGTCATCTTGTCAACGGGCGGAAATGTCCTAAGTGGGGAAACCGGTGCAGAGGTTAACAATAAGAATCAGAGCTGTTCCCATCACTAAGATGAAGACTAAGAAGACCCTCGTTTGGGAAACGAGGGTCTTTTTTGTATGCGACTCGGTTTTGAAGGGGAGTGAAGACTGGAAAGGGGTACAAATCTAGCCGAAAAGGTATTCATTGGAGTTATGAAGACCGAAACAGCTCGGAAATCCCGTTATAACGTCCTTCTTCGGGCTTATGAAGGACAAAACTGATAGCGGGAGCATCTGCAACGTCTTTCATCAGTGTATGAAGGACAAAACTGGTAGTGAATCCAGCCAAAATGAAGTTCATCGAGCCAATGAAAATCAAAACCGTAACAGAATCTAATCAAAATGAAGTTCATCAAGCCAATGAGAATCAAAACCCTTAAAGAATCCACTCAAAATGAAGTTCATTGAGCTTATGAAGATCAAAACCGTTAAAGAACCCAACCCAAATGAAGTTCATCAATGCAATGAAAATCAAAACCGTTAAAGAATCCAAACCAACTGAAGTTCATTAACCTTAATAAACTATCCAGTAAAAAAACCGTCCAAAAACGATCTTCACCCTACAAATGACCAACCACACCCACCGTCACATAGCCCTCAACCAATACAATATTCCATAGAATTCCCCAGCCCCCATATAATTCCTCACCTTTTCTAGGTATTAGCATAGAATGCACTATATCCGCCACCGAATGCCGAAAGAAATACAAACATGAAAAATATTATCACACTAGTCTAATGTCCCGCATAGGATGAAGTGAAAATGAATGAGGAGGGTTCGCTCGCAATGGCAGATTACAGAGAGATTATTACAAAAGCGGTCGTAGCGAAAGGACGTAAGTTTACACAGTCTAACGATACGATTCGCCCGGATCACCAACCGACTAGCATCCTTGGTTGCTGGATTATCAATCATACGTATGAAGCTAAAAAGGTTGGAAAAAAAGTCGAGATTCACGGCTACTATGACATTAACGTTTGGTACTCCTTTAATGATAATACAAGAACTGAAGTAGTAACTGCACGCGTTGACTATTGTGACGTCATTAAGTTAAAGTACCGCGATCCAGATTGCCATGATGACAACGATGTTATTGCTCGTGTCGTTCAGCAGCCAAACTGCATAGAAGCTGTTATCTCACCGAACGGTAATGCAATTATCGTTCACGTGGAAAGAGAGTTTCTTGTAGAAGTAATTGGGGAAACAGTGGTTTGTGTAGCTGTTTACGATAATTGTGACTGCGACGACGACTGGGGATTAGATGTCGAAGACGAAGAGTTTGAAGATTTGAATCCAGATTTCCTAATCTGTGATGAAGAAGAGTAATGGCGAACTAGGAAGGTTTTACTTCCTAGTTTTTCTTTGTGGCTGATATTTACAGCTTCCAAAAAACCTTTCCCTTCATTCTTTATGTTATAATAATGATCAGAGTGAAAGATAGAAATTGGGTTTTGGAGGATTGTATGGCTACATATACGCCGATGATACAGCAATATTTAAAGGTAAAGGCAGAGTATCAGGATGCCTTTTTATTTTTTCGTCTTGGGGATTTTTACGAGATGTTTTTTGATGACGCCGTCAAGGCTTCACAGGTACTAGAAATTACACTAACTAGCAGAGATGGTGGGTCTCTGGATCGTATCCCTATGTGTGGGGTTCCTTACCATGCTGCTCCTCAATATATTGAACAGTTAATTGAAAAAGGATTTAAAGTCGCGATTTGTGAACAAACGGAAGATCCGAAGCAGGCAAAAGGTGTAGTTCGGAGAGATGTAGTTCAGTTAATCACTCCTGGAACAATGATGGAAGGAAGAGGACTGAATGAAAGAGAAAACAATTATTTAGCGACCATCTCTAAGTTCTCCGATGATCAGTATGGGTTTGCGGTGAGTGATCTGACTACAGGGGAATCTCAAGTAACCATCACAAAGAGCATGGATGAAGTTCTAAATGAACTCGCAACATCTGGTGCTCGTGAGGTCGTCATTTCTGCTTCTCATTCGGATGAGCTGCAGAAAAAAATTCGTGAGCGAGGTCAAGTGACCCTTTCAATGGAAGAAGATATTCAAAGTTATTCTTCGTTTGAAGCTCTTTTGTCACACTTAACCAATGATGAGCTTAAGCAGACGACCGCAAGATTATTTAATTACTTATATCGAACACAAAAAAGATCGCTTGATCATCTTCAGGCTGTTCGGTTTTATACAGTAGATCAATATATGAAAATAGATTATTACTCGAAACGTAATCTCGAGTTAACAGAAACGATTCGATCGAAAGGCAAAAAAGGCTCTCTCCTATGGCTACTAGATGAAACAAAAACGGCGATGGGAAGCAGAATGCTCAAGTCATGGGTCGATCGTCCACTTATCAATCAGCAACAAATCGAGCTTCGCCATTCTGTTGTAGATACGCTTGTTAGTTATTATTTTGAACGCCAAGAAATCCGTGAAAAGCTAACGGAAGTTTATGATCTAGAGCGCCTAGCAGGACGGATTGCATTTGGTAATGTGAATGCAAGAGATCTCATACAGTTAAAAAAATCGCTTCTACAAATTCCGTTATTAAAAAGTATGGTTGAGAATTTACCAAACGAAGCAACGAAACGTTTAGCAGACAAGCTTGAACCATGCGAAGAAATAACCGATTTATTAGAAACAGCGATTGTTGACAATCCACCGCTTTCAATTAAAGAGGGAAATATCATTTCCGACGGGTACAATGAAGAACTTGATCGCTACCGTTATGCGAGTCGAAATGGAAAGCAGTGGATTGCCGAGCTTGAAAAAGAAGAGCGTGAGAAAACGGGAATCAAATCGCTTAAAATCGGATACAACCGTGTGTTTGGTTATTATATTGAAGTGACTCGTGCGAATCTTTCCTTATTAAAAGAAGGTCAGTACGAAAGAAAGCAAACACTCGCAAACGCTGAACGCTTTATTACACCGGATTTAAAAGAAAAAGAGACATTGATTTTAGAAGCGGAAGAAAAAAGTACAGAGCTTGAGTATGAGTTGTTTACAACCATTCGTGAGTATGTAAAGGAATATATTCCACATATACAAAGATTGGCTAAGGTCGTAAGTGAACTGGACGTTCTGCAATGTTTTGCAGAAATTAGTGAAGCACGATATTACACAAAGCCAAGCTTTACTACTGACAGACAATTGGTGATTAAAAATGGTCGTCATCCGGTTGTTGAAAAGGTTATGAATGCTCAGGAATACGTACCAAACGACTGCCATATGGGGGAAGAGCGAGAAGTTCTATTAATTACTGGACCGAATATGTCTGGGAAAAGTACGTACATGAGACAAATTGCGCTCACTTCGATTCTTGCTCAGATTGGCTGTTATGTTCCGGCAGATGAGGCCAAGCTCCCAATCTTTGATCAAGTGTTTACGAGAATTGGAGCAGCAGATGATTTAATTTCTGGACAAAGTACGTTTATGGTGGAAATGCTTGAAGCAAAAAATGCCATCGTTAATGCAACCAAAAATAGTTTAATTCTATTTGATGAAATCGGGCGAGGAACCTCGACCTACGATGGAATGGCGTTAGCACAGTCAATCATTGAGTATATTCATGAACGAATTGAGGCGAAAACGTTATTCTCGACTCATTACCATGAATTAACCATTCTCGAAGAGCAGCTTCCGATGTTAAAGAACGTCCATGTAAGCGCGATTGAGCAAAATGGAAAAGTGGTGTTCCTTCATAAAATCAAAGAGGGAGCAGCTGATAAGAGCTACGGAATTCACGTGGCAGAGCTAGCGGAGCTACCAAAGGAACTGATTGCTCGTGCGAATGAAATTTTAAAAGCATTAGAGTCAGGTGACAACACAACTGCCAAAGAAGAAAAGAAAGTAGTACCGAATAAGGTGTCAGAAGATGCTCAACTGTCATTTTTTGATGAACCAAAGATTGAAGCAAAAGCAAACCTATCATCGAAGGAAAAGAAGACACTTGAGTCTTTGAAATCGTTAAATATATTAGAAATGACTCCTATGCAGGCTTTTAATATTTTATTTGATCTTCATAAGCAGGCAAAGAGCTAAACATCTCAGGGAGGTGAGACGATGGGGAAAATCATTCAATTAGATGATCGACTATCGAATAAAATTGCTGCCGGAGAAGTGGTTGAACGACCGGCGTCTGTTGTAAAAGAACTTGTTGAAAATGCAATTGATGCAGGTAGTACTGTGATTGAAGTAGAGGTTGAGGAAGCGGGATTAGGTAAAATTCGAATACTCGACAACGGTGACGGTATTTCAGAAGAAGATGTACTAATGGCGTTTCAGCGTCACGCGACTAGTAAAATAAAAAACGATGATGATTTGTTTCGAATCCGAACACTTGGGTTTCGTGGAGAAGCATTGCCAAGTATCGCTTCGGTAAGTCGTTTTGAAATGAAAACATCAACGGGTGAGGTTGGTTCAAGAGTCGTATTTGAGGGTGGAGTTTTGCAGGTTCATGAAGCAGCGGCTGCCAGAAAAGGAACCGACATTATTGTTACGGACCTTTTCTTCAACACGCCTGCCCGCTTAAAATATTTGAAGACCGTTCACACGGAGCTTGGGAATATTACCGATATTATGAACCGTCTTGCGCTAAGCCATCCTGAAATTTCGTTTCGCCTGATTCATAATGATCGAAAGCTCCTTCACACCACTGGAAACGGTGATGTCCGTCAAGTATTAGCTGCCATTTATGGAGTAAACATCGTGAAGAAAATGGTTCCTATTACAGCTACCTCACTAGATTATAAGGTAACAGGTTGGATTGCTCTTCCTGAAATTACGAGGGCTTCAAGGAACTATATATCTACCATGATTAATGGGCGGTTTATAAAAAACTATCCTCTAGTAAAAGCAGTACAGGAAGGTTATCATACATTATTACCAATTGGCCGTTATCCAATTGTTTTATTGTCAGTCGAAATGGATCCCATTTTAGTAGATGTGAATGTGCATCCGTCTAAGATGGAAGTGCGTTTAAGTAAGGAGCAAGAGTTAAACCAGCTCGTTACAGACGTGATTAAAAAGGTATTTAAAAGTCAAGAGCTTATTCCTTCAGGATTTATTCAACAGGAGAAAAAAGAAAAGCCACCATCGGAGCAAACCTTTCTCGAGCTTGATCATGTGGTGGAAAAAGAGATCCCAGTTGAAAGAGCCATTTTTAAAGAGTCCACATTAAGAGAACCTAATAGAACGGAAAGAGTGAAAGAACTTATTCAAAGACCTGTTTCCGTGGTAAAAGAAGAATCCCTTGCTCCTATTAGGACGGAATCTGTTACGGTGGTTGAGATAGAAGAGGAATTCGTAACTGAAACAGATTTCCTTCAAGAATCAAAATTAAGAGTTCCTCCATTTTATCCAATCGGCCAAATGCATGGGACGTATATTCTAGCTCAAAATGAAAAAGGGCTTTATATTATTGATCAGCATGCGGCACAGGAAAGAATCAAATATGAGTACTTCCGTGAAAAGGTGGGAGATGTTCAAAGTGAGCTTCAAGAGTTACTCGTACCGATAACGCTAGAGTATTCTACTGATGAAGCGCTAAAGATTATGGAACATCAACACGAGTTAGAGAGAGTGGGTGTGTTCTTAGAGCCGTTTGGACACAACAGCTTTATTCTTCGCTCACATCCACAGTGGCTCCCAAAAGGGGAAGAGAAAGAGCTTATGGAGGAAATGATTGAGCAGCTTTTACACATGAAAAAGGTCGATATTCATAAACTGCGTGAAGAAGCGGCCATCATGATGAGCTGTAAGGCCTCCATAAAAGCAAACCATCATTTGCGGCAGGATGAAATCCAGGCCCTGTTAGATGAGCTGCGATCTACTTCAGATCCGTTTACCTGTCCGCATGGAAGACCAATTATTATTCATTATTCTACCTATGAAATGGAAAAAATGTTTAAACGTGTAATGTAAGAACTGGGTTCAATAGAATCCAGTTTTTCTTTTTGGTTATTGGAGTAATTTTACACAAAAAGGGCAAAAATAAGAAAAGTGTCGAACAAATTGTATAGCATGCGCATCGATTATCCTATATATTGAAGGTAGAAAGGGGGAGGATGAATGTTTGTTTTTGGATTGCTAACGACAATTCTTCCGGTTGTGATCGTTATTTTTGCCATTGCTTATATTGCGAAAAACAAAAACAAGGAGGATGAAGAAACCATGATACGGCACTTATACACATATTTAGTTTTATTTGCAACCTTAATGATGGTCATCGGTGGTGGAATTTCTATATTTATGGCTACTGCTGACTTAGTGAGCCCAGCAGGATATTACCAGAGTTTTTCTGACTACGAAATGATGCGAGAGAGCGAAAAGGTAGGAGGAAACACTCAAATTAGCGAGGAAGAGCTACGCGCCGATTATGAACAAGTGGTGGAAGATGAAAAATCGAGAATTAGAGAAAATGCCAAAAACCAAATTATTAAAAGCTTAGGCTTTATTGTTATTCCTCTTCCGATATTTATTTACTTTAACAGAATGAGAAAAAAGCATGTTGAGTAAAGCTCCTTTTTTTAGGGGCTTTTTTTGTGCCTAATTAACCGAGATATATACCCGTTTTTTGGGTTAAGTACATATAGTATCATGTATAAAACTTAGAAGAAAAAGGGGAATGCCAATTGAAACGAGGAATGAGAAGACCTTTCCCTTTCGGTATGGGGAATATTGGTGGATATCCAAACTACAATCCGTTTTCCCAATTTGATAGTTTTGGATATCCTGATGCAAAATACTATGGATTTGAAGATCAGGTGCCAAGCAAGGTCGGTTTCGGAGGTTCCAATTATAGTCCATTTTTTGGCTATGGAGCACCAAGCTTCGGTCATTCAGGCTATGGATATCCTTCTCCCTACGGAGGGCCTGGATTTACTCCTGGGTTTGGAGGCGGATACGGCTTAGGTTATGGTGGTGGTCCTGGAATGGGATATGGTGGAGGGATTAGTCCGCTCGGTGCTGGATTACTTGGGTTTGGTGCGGGGTTGCTCGGTGGAGCTCTTTTTGATAATAAAGGTCGATGGTACTATTAAAGATGAAGAAGTCCCAAGGTAGAACCGTGGGATTTCTTCAAAGCTTATGGGGAAGTTACCTTGCCACAGAAGGTAACTTATGAAGATAATCAAGTGCCCTACCCGTACCAATGGCTACTGATTCTAACGGTTCATTAGCTAAATGAACGGGAACGAAGATTTGCTCGCTTAGCCACTGCTCCATGCCTTTTAGTAGAGAGCCTCCACCTGTTAAAATGACTCCTCGGTCTACTATATCACCGCTTAATTCGGCTGGACTGTCTTCTAACGTAGCACGAACAGCTTCTAGTATATGAAGCAGTGATTCTTTAATAGCATCACGAACTTCGTAGGAATGTAGTTCGATAGTTTTTGGTAAACCAGTTAGCAAGTCTCTTCCGCGAACTTCTAGCACTTCTTTTTCGTGGTCCACAAGGGCATAACCGATTTCCATCTTAATTTGCTCGGCTGTACGCTCTCCAATTAGAACATTATATTCTTTTCTTACATACTGAATAATATCGTCATCCAAATGATCGCCGCCAATTCGAATAGAGTGGCAGGCAACGACGCCTCCGAATGAAATAATCGCTACTTCAGTAGAACCTCCGCCAATATCTACTACCACATTGGCTACAGGCTCATCCACAGGAAGTCCAGCTCCAATTGCAGCGGCCACTGGTTCTTCAATAAGAAAGACTTTTTTGGCACCTGCGTTTTTTGCTGCATCCTGAATGGCTCTTTTGTCCACGCTAGTAGAGCCAGCTGGTGTACAAATGACCACATTAGGTTTTCGAATCGTTAACCCCATTCTGGTTGATGCTTTTGTAATAATGTACTTTAATAATTCAGACGTGATATCATAATCGGCAATAACTCCGTTTTTTAGAGGGCGAATCGCTGTAATTTTACCAGGCGTTTTTCCGATCATTGCTTTTGCTTCTAGCCCTACCGCTACGATTTTATTCGTTGTAGTATCTAGTGCAACAACAGATGGCTCATTAAAGACAATTCCTTTATTTTTACTATATACAAGTACGTTTGCGGTACCTAAATCAATTCCAATCTCTAACGTTCCAAACATATCTATCCCACCAATTCATTTTAAGTCTCTTTACACTCTTCATATAAAGTAGCACGAATTTGGGGGTTCTCTGTCGATTGTTATCGAATCGTTATATAATTGTAATGTAAAATGAAAGAAATGGAAGTGTATGACAAAGGTATAACGGGTGAAAATCTGGTTATAATGCATAGAGGCTTACCTGCTTCTAGTTTTATGTTAATGGTGTTCCATGTTATACTACAATGCATCTAAAGTAATTTGTAAAGGCAGTGTCAGCATGATACAGGAGAAGGAAAAAGTCGTCGTCTTAATTGGACCAACAGCCGTTGGGAAAACGAGGACGAGTATTGAGTTAGCGAAGAGATTTAATGGTGAAATCATTAGTGGTGACTCAATGCAAATATATAAAGAAATGGATATCGGAACCGCCAAGATTAAGCAAGAAGAAATGGAAGGAATTACTCATCATCTCATTGATATTAAGCATCCAGATGAGACGTTTTCAGTAGCTGAGTTTCAGGAGCTAGTACGCATGAAAATTACGGAAATCACCAATAGAGGAAAGCTACCAATGATAGTTGGTGGCACGGGACTGTACATTCAATCAGCCATCTATGATTACCAATTTTCTGATGCTCCGAATAATGATGACCTGAGACAACAGCTGGAAGACCGAGTGAAGACAGATGGGGTGGAAGTTCTTCATAAAGAGTTGTCTCAAGTAGATCCGGTAAGTGCGGATCGTATACATCCGAATAATGTTCGACGTGTCATCCGTGCATTAGAGGTTTATTTGACAACCGGACAAACGTTAACGGAAATACAATCGGAGCAAGTGATTGAACCATTGTATGAAGTTTCTATCATTGGCTTAACAATGGAACGTGAACGCTTGTATGATCGTATTAATGCAAGAGTAGATGAAATGATAACAGAAGGTCTAGAAGAAGAAGTGAAAAAGCTATATGACCGTGGGCTGATGCATACACAGGCCTTGCAAGCCATTGGTTATAAGGAGTGGTATCATTATTTTTCAAAAGAACAATCGCTTGAAATAACAATCGAGCAATTAAAGCAGAACTCTCGGCGATACGCGAAACGACAGCTTACATGGTTCCGAAATAAAATGGATGTTACATGGTTTGATATGACAGATGTGACAAATGAGGAACAGATTCAAAAAAAAATTACTGAAATTTCTACGTATATTGAAGGAAAGCTAAAAATAAAATCGAATACATATGAAATAGAGATAAAAGAGGAGGATTTATTATGAAGCAAGCCATTAATATCCAAGATCAATTTTTAAATCAACTTCGCAAAGACAGTACTAATTGTACGGTGTTTTTGTTGAATGGCTTTCAATTAAGAGGACAAATTAAAGGCTTTGATAACTTTACGATACTATTTGAATGTGAAGGGAAGCAACAGCTTGTATATAAGCATGCCATTTCTACTTTTTCACCACTGCGCAATGTTCAAATTGATTTAGAAGGACCACAGCAGCAATAATAGAACTTCATTCAAGACCCGCTTTCTTCACGGAAGCGGGTCTTTGATTTCTAAAATAAATTTTTTTGAATACATATAGAGTAATCGCTTAAATAATGGGAAAAGCATGAGCTACTGCCAGAGGAGTAAATAACACTAAAAATAGGCTATTGTCACAATTCATGCATCAAGCGCGTATACTGTTTTATAATGTGAGGTGAAAGCTTTGGACCAACCAATTCGAATGAAAAACAATGGACAAATCAGCATTGTCTTAAATTCTCAGAAACGAAAACCCACTGTTACCGAACCATATGTGGCTCCAAAGGCCATTCCCCCAGAGCATGCAGCATTAAAGGAGATAGAGGAAGAACTTGGTGCGCTTGTTGGAATGGAAGAAATGAAGCGAATGATAAAGGAAATTTACGCATGGATATATGTGAACAAAAAAAGGGAAGAAGCTGGATTAAAAGCGGGGAAACAAGCGCTCCATATGATGTTTAAAGGAAATCCTGGAACAGGGAAAACTACTGTTGCTAGGTTGATTGGGAAGTTATTTCTGCGAATGAATGTCCTTTCCAAAGGTCATTTAATTGAAGCGGAACGGGCCGATCTAGTCGGTGAATACATCGGACATACTGCGCAAAAAACAAGAGACCTCGTTAAGAAAGCGCTCGGGGGAATTCTGTTTGTTGACGAAGCCTACTCTCTTGGAAGAGGCGGAGAAAAGGACTTTGGTAAAGAAGCCATTGACACACTCGTCAAACATATGGAGGATAAACAGCATGAGTTCATCCTAATATTGGCAGGTTATTCAAGAGAAATGGATGATTTTCTCACACTCAATCCTGGATTACATTCTCGGTTTCCCCTTGTCATCGATTTTCCAGATTACAGCATTGAGCAACTTATGGAAATTGGACAGAGAATGCTAAAGGAA
This sequence comes from Bacillus sp. Y1, assembly GCF_003586445.1. Lineage (NCBI taxonomy): Bacteria > Bacillati > Bacillota > Bacilli > Caryophanales > Bacillaceae > Bacillus > Bacillus sp. Y1. The sequence goes on from NZ_CP030028.1 coordinate 1,747,746, forward strand.
AAAGAATACACATTAAGCCATGAAGCAGAAAAGAAGCTTCGGGAGCATCTCATATGGGTGAAATCAGCGTTTAGCCCAGCTGGCTTCTCGAATGGGCGATACGTTAGAAATGTTCTCGAAAAATCGATCCGAGCTCAGGCAATGAGATTGTTAATGATAAGTAACTTCGACCGGCATGATTTAATGACGATACGAAGCAATGATCTTATATTTGAAGAAGATGACTAGAATGGAGCAGGCTACAAGTAGCCTGCTTTATTCGTTATGTAGCGGATTAGTATTAAAAACGAATATTTGGTATGATATAAAAAAGGACGATGAGGTGATTTCTTGGAGCAAAAGCATGAGTATGAAAAGGTGATTCTTGTGGGTTGTCAAACCGTAGAGGATGACGAAAGATTTCACTATTCTATGGAGGAGCTAGCTTCTTTAACGGAAACCGCAAAAGGTACAGTACAAGCAACATTATCTCAAAAAAGAGACAGAATCCATCCATCTACATACATAGGTAAAGGGAAAGTTGAAGAGTTGAGAGCATTAGAGGAGGAAACGGAAGCAAATATTATCATATTTAATGATGAGCTTTCGCCGAGTCAGGTCCGAAATCTATCAAAAGACATCTCAGCAAGAATCATTGATCGAACTCAATTAATTTTGGATATTTTTGCCCAACGTGCACGTTCTAAAGAAGGGAAGCTACAAGTCGAATTGGCCCAGCTTCAATATCTTCTTCCGAGGTTGGGTGGGCAAGGAACGCAACTTTCACGACTGGGTGCAGGAATTGGGACGAGAGGTCCGGGGGAAACCCAACTCGAGACCGATCGGAGACATATTCGAAGACGAATTGATGATATTAAAGCACAGCTCAAGGTGATCGTGCAGCATCGTGATCGTTATCGTGAGCGTCGGAAAAAGAATAAAGCCTTTCAAGTGGCGTTAGTCGGGTATACGAATGCTGGTAAATCGACATTATTCAATCGTTTAACGGAAGCAGATTCGTTTGAGGAAAATCAATTGTTTGCCACACTTGACCCGATGACAAGAAAAATGATTCTTCCAAGCGGGTTTAGTACGTTACTAACAGACACGGTTGGATTTATTCAAGACCTACCAACGACATTGATTGCTGCCTTTCGATCAACATTAGAAGAAGTACGAGAAGCTGATCTTCTTTTACACGTCGTTGATATGTCGAGTGCGGATTCATATCAGCATGAACAAACGGTACATAAGTTGTTGGAGGATTTAGATATACAACAAATTCCTCAGTTGACCGTATATAATAAAAGAGATATGAAAAATCCTGACTTTGTTCCAACCGCCAAAACAGAAACGCTGCAGATTTCAGCATTTAGCGAGGAAGATCGCTATTTATTAAAGCAAAAAATAGAACAGGTGATTATTTCAGAAATGAAATTTTACCAAGTTGAGGTTCCTTCCACAGAAGGAAAACTGTTAGCTCAATTAAAAAATGACACGATTTTAAGGGAGCTAGCATTCGAGGAAGAAAAGGATATGTATCTGTGCAAAGGATATGTACTCAACGATCACCAAATATTAGGCCAAATTAATCAATACAGTATTTAGTTAGGAGAACAACATGTATCAGCATTTCACATTTGGGGAAGCATTAAAGCCAATCGTTCGGCAGGTCGAAGAGCAAATTTTTATGAAGCATAAACAAATTGGTGAGACGGTGGAAGCGAATCAGTTTCGCGTTCTAGAAAGCTATCAGCGCCATCAAGTGAGTGATTCTCACTTTATCCCTTCAACAGGATATGGCTATGATGATATTGGTAGGGATACATTAGAGAAGATTTATGCCGATGTGTTTGGTGGAGAAGCAGGTCTTGTACGTCCACAAATCATCTCCGGTACTCATGCAATTTCAATTGCTTTATTTGGTGTATTACGACCCGGAGATGAACTTCTTTACATAACAGGAAAACCGTATGATACATTGGAGGAAATTGTAGGGATTCGTGGGAATGGTGTAGGTTCTTTAAAGGAATTTCGAATATCTTATCAAAGTGTAGATTTAAAAGAGGATGGACAGGTCAATTACGAACATGTAAAAACAATGATTAAGCCGAATACAAAAATGATCGGTATTCAACGTTCCAAAGGGTATGCAAACAGACCATCTTTTACCATCAATCAAATTAAAGAAATGATTGAATTTGTTAAAAATATAAAAGAAGATGTTGTCGTATTTGTTGATAATTGTTATGGTGAATTTGTAGAGTTAATGGAGCCTTGCCATGTAGGCGCTGACTTGATGGCAGGCTCCTTAATTAAGAACCCTGGTGGGGGGCTTGCCAAAACTGGTGGGTATATCGTTGGGAAAGAAAAATATGTAGAAGCATGCTCCTATAGGATGACCTCACCAGGTATTGGAGCAGAAGCGGGTGCCTCTCTTTATAGCCTTCAAGAAATGTACCAAGGCTTCTTTTTAGCACCGCATGTGGTTGGACAAGCATTAAAGGGTGCTGTTTTTACCTCAGCCATGCTTGACAGATTAGGAATGAACACAAATCCAGCCTGGGATGCAGAACGGACAGATTTGATTCAATCGGTTCAATTTGATGACAAAGAGAAAATGATTGCCTTTTGCCAAGCCATTCAATTTGCTTCTCCTATTAACTCGCATGTAACGGCATACCCGGCTTATATGCCTGGTTATGAAGATGATGTGATCATGGCTGCTGGTACATTTATACAAGGGGCTAGCATTGAATTAAGCGCCGATGGACCAATACGACCACCGTATGTTGCTTATGTACAGGGAGGACTAACCTATTCTCATGTGAAAATGGCCATACTGATCGCGTTGAACCGATTAGCTGAAAAACAACTAATTGATTTTAATTAAGTAGATTATACAGAGGGTTTTAATATTTTTCTTTTTCTACAAAAAATCCATGTTATATAAACTAACATTATGTTGACAGAAAAACTGACATTTCATATAATAAGAATATGAAAGAAAGAAATGGAGGGACAGCAAATGAGCGGAAGTGATATCCGTCGTTCCATGCCATTATTTCCAATTGGAATTGTGATGCAGCTTACAGAACTATCTGCAAGACAAATTCGATATTATGAAGAGCACCAATTGATCTCTCCGGCTAGAACTGAGGGAAACAGAAGAATGTTTTCTTTGAATGACATTGATCAGCTTTTAGAAATAAAAGATTTGATCGAGCAAGGTGTGAATCTTGCAGGAATTAAGCAAATTTTTTCTGTGAAAGAGCAACAGGTGCTATCAGAAGAAATAGTGAAGGAAGCAGAGAAAGCAAGACGTGATCTGTCCGATGATGAGTTACGTAAAATGTTGCGCTCAGAGCTTATGCAAGCTGGCCGCTTTAATCGTTCGTCGTTGCGTCAAGGTGATATGTCACGCTTTTTCCACTAATAAAAAGAGATTTACTATTCAAGGGAGGAAACAAAATGGCTAAGTTTACAAGAGATGATATTACAAGAATGGCAGAAGAACAAAATGTTAAGTTTATTCGTCTGCAATTCACTGACATCTTAGGAACAATCAAAAACGTTGAGATTCCTATCAGTCAGCTTGAAAAAGCTTTAGACAACAAAATGATGTTTGACGGTTCTTCTATCGAAGGTTTCGTTCGTATCGAAGAGTCAGACATGTACTTATATCCAGACTTAGACACATGGGTAGTTTTCCCTTGGACAGCTGAAAAAGGTAAAGTGGCACGTTTAATCTGTGACATCTACAATCCAGATGGAACTCCATTCGCTGGTGACCCACGTAACAACTTAAGAAGAATTATTAAAGAAATGCAAGACTTAGGATTCTCTGATTTCAATCTTGGACCTGAGCCAGAATTCTTCTTATTCAAGCTTGATCAAGCTGGAGAGCCTACACTTGAATTAAACGACAATGGTGGATACTTCGACCTTGCTCCAACAGATCTTGGTGAAAACTGCCGTCGTGATATCGTGTTAGAGCTTGAAGAAATGGGCTTTGAAATTGAAGCATCTCACCATGAGGTAGCTCCAGGACAACACGAAATCGACTTCAAATATGCTGATGCATTAAGCGCTTGTGACCAAATCCAAACGTTCAAGCTTGTTGTTAAAACAATTGCACGTAAGCACGGTCTACATGCTACATTCATGCCGAAGCCATTATTCGGAGTAAACGGTTCTGGAATGCACTGTAACGTTTCTTTATTCAAAGAAGGCAAGAATGCATTCTTCGATCCAACTGGAAACTTAGAACTAAGCGACACTGCTCGTCAGTTCATCGCTGGTATCATTAAGCATGCACCAAACTTTACAGCTGTAACGAACCCAACTGTAAACTCTTATAAGCGTTTAGTACCTGGTTACGAAGCACCTTGCTATGTTGCATGGTCTGCTAGAAACCGTTCACCGCTAATCCGTATCCCTGCATCTCGTGGAATTTCCACTCGTGTAGAAGTGCGTAGCGTTGACCCGGCTGCTAACCCTTACTTAGCAATGGCTGTATTACTTGCTGCAGGTCTTGACGGAGTGAAGAACTCTTTAACACCACCAGCTCCAGTTGACCGCAACATCTACGTTATGAACAAAGAAGAGCGTCAAGCTGTAGGTATCGAAGATCTACCAGCAACACTTGCTGCTGCTTTAGATAACTTAAAATCAGACGAAACAATGGTTTACGCTCTTGGAGAGCATATCTTCGAACACTTCGTAGAAGCAAAAGAAATCGAGTGGGATATGTTCCGTACACAAGTACATCCATGGGAGCGCGAGCAATACATGTCAATGTATTAATCCGTTTAAAGAAAACCCTCAACACTTTAATGTGTTGAGGGTTTTTTGTATGTTTGTTAATGGTGGGGTTACGGTTATGACTTTAACTTGATCGTAATATAAGTTTCGAGGTCATAAAAGTCTGTTTACGACATGAAGTATACATTTCACCAAACTACTGATGTCATAAAAACTTGTTTATGACGTTAAAGGAGGCAAATGAGGCAGCACTCATATCATAAGTCAATTAACGATCTCAGACTCGTGCATAAAAATCTCAATTTTACTAAATAATACAACCAATTACAGTTATTTGAAGTTATGTTGCGGGGGAAAAATTATGACGTTTCAAGATGGTCTAAAGCGAGTCGAAAAAGGAACCGACTTAATTAAGGAGGGAAATCATCTTATTATAGATGCGACCGTAAATGCCTTTTTTTTTACTTGGCAATGGTGGGTTGCGGTTTTAATGATCATTGTTCCATGGGCACTCTGGGCAATATTACGTAAAAGAGAGAGCTCATCACGATTACTTTTCTCTGCATCTATCGTAATGATGCTATCTACAACGATTGATGCGTTAGGAGTGGAACATGGAAGGTGGGTTTATCCAGTAAAAGCCATTCCAATTCCGACAATTAGTTATTCGTTTCGTTATTCTCTTATGCCGGTCCTTATTATGTTTTTCCTTCAATACAAACCGAACGTTAATCCATTTATAAAGGGAATCATTCTGGCTGGTATTAGTGCATACATTGGGATGCCGCTGATGGCGATGATGGATATGTATAAGAAAATTGATTGGGCTTATACCTATTCTTTCTTTATCATCTTGTTCTTGTATCTCATGGCCCATTGGTTTAGTCGAAGAAAGAGCTTTGAGCCATTGTAATTATAAAAAAGCAAGCATCCTTGGATGCTTGCTTTCACTTATTAATGAATATGACGATATACTCCGATCACTTTTCCTAAGATAGACACATTTCGTAGGATAATTGGTGCTAGAGAAGAGTTCTCTGGCTGCAAACGGACATAGTCCTTTTCTTTGAAGAATCTCTTAACTGTTGCCTCATCTTCCTCAGTCATGGCAACAACGATGTCTCCGTTATTCGCTGTTTGCTGCTGCTTCACGATCACGTAATCACCATCAAGGATTCCAGCCTCAATCATACTGTCTCCCATAACCTCAAGCATAAAAACTTGTTCATCCGCAGGGGCAAGACGTTCCGGGAGAGGAAAATACTCTTCAACATTCTCGATTGCAGTTATAGGTATACCTGCAGTTACTTTTCCGACTACAGGAACGTTAACAATATTATATTTTGGTATATTGCTTACCACCTCATCAAGATCCAGAATCTCGATTGCCCGTGGCTTTGTAGGGTCTCTTCGAATATACCCTTTACTTTCAAGTCTAGCTAAGTGGCCGTGTACGGTTGAACTTGACGCTAAACCAACAGCTTCCCCAATTTCACGAACGGAAGGCGGGTAGCCCTTTTGCTTAACTTCTTCTTTTATATATTCTAGTATATCTACCTGACGTTTTGATAGTTTTGTCATACTTACCGCCCCTCATTGGTTAATCTTGACTTTATTATAGCATGTTCTACCAGTGCATACAAACATAAGTTCGAATAATTGTTGACACAAAACAAATGTTCGGTCTATAATGTAATCATAAATACGAACATACATTCTAATAGAGGTGTTTTACATGAAAAATTTATGGAACAATTACTCATATGCTATTATTCTAGTTGTCTTATCTATCCTAGCGTCTATCATTTTAGTAATTTCTAATGGTGAATCAGTTGAGGAAAAATATATGTCTGTAACGATTAATGAAGGTGAAACACTTTGGGATCTTTGTAAGGACTATGCTGATAAGCATGCTTTATCTGAAACAGAGTTTGTATCCTGGGTAGAAGAAATCAATGATATTAATGGAAATGTATTGTTAGTAGGTGATGAAATCTATATCCCTGTTGAATTAAACGATTCCACTGTTACAGAGCTAGCATCAAAATAGGAGGGGTTATGAAGGCAATTATCTATTGTAGAGTAAGTACTGAAAAAGAATCCCAGTACTCTTCTCTAAAAAGGCAGGAAGAAGAACTATTGAAGCTGTCACAACAAAATGGAATGGAAGTTGTTGAAGTGATAAAGGAACAGGCGAGTGGATATGACTTTGACAGAGAAGGTATTTTGCTCCTGCTGTCACGATTAAAGGAAGAGAAAGTAGATGCAGTCCTTATTCAGGATGAAACGAGACTTGGTAGAGGAAATGCGAAAATCGCTCTGCTTCATTGTATACTGAAGGATAACATCAAACTTTTCAGTGTCTCACATAACGGTGAGTTACAACTGTCCGAATCGGATTCCATGGTATTGCAAATTGTAAGTATGGTAGAAGAATATCAGCGAAAGCTTCATAATAGTAAAATTAAAAGAGGAATGAACCGAGCTGTTCAAAACGGTTACAGACCAGAGAAAAATCTGAAAAACAAAGGTGTTCATGCAGGAAGAGAACGTATTGAAGTACCGATAACAGAGATTGTACGGTTAAGAGACAATGATTTAACATTTTCGGAAATCGCTGCAACTTTAAGAGGTTTCGGTTATGAGATCTCAAAAGCTACAGTAAATCGAAGATATCTTGAATACATAGAAGAGCAAAAACATAAAAAAAATATCTCACCAAATGCCAACAAGTCATAAAATAAATTGTTGGCATTTTTTGTTATTCGTACCTCTTGACGCTTCCTTCTTGTCAAAGATTATATCTTTTAGTAACATGATTTCTATTGGTAAAACTAAAAGTGAAGGAGCAAAGAGATGCTACCGAAGGAAAAAATGGCTAGAATTAATGAACTAGCAAAAAAAGCAAAAGCTGTAGGGTTAACAGAAGTGGAAGCAAAGGAGCAGTCAAAGCTTCGTAGTGAATATTTACAAACATTTCGATCATCTATGCTAGGAACGCTCCAAGGTGTAAAAATTGTTGATCCTCTTGGTGAGGATGTAACACCTGAAAAACTAAAGAGATTAAAAAATAGCAAAAAACTACATTAATCTTCTAAATTTATTCACCAGGAAATGATTGAAAACACTGAAAATTATAAAATATATGCTTTTTTTAAAAATTTATTTAGGCAATCTGTTGTATAAATAATAGAGCAGATATAATATTAAAAAGTGGGATTATTGAGATAAAGAATAGGAAGGGTTGAAAAAATGTTTGAACAAAATGATGTACTAGCAATTAACGCAATACGTACTTTATCAATTGATGCAATTGAAAAAGCTAATTCCGGCCATCCAGGTATGCCGATGGGGGCTGCTCCAATGGCTTATGCATTATGGTCGCGCTTTATGAATCATAACCCTAAAAACCCAGAGTGGTTTAACCGTGATCGTTTTGTATTATCTGCAGGGCATGGTTCTGCATTGCTGTATAGTCTTCTTCACTTATCAGGCTATGACGTAACAATGGATGATCTTAAGAGCTTCCGTCAATGGGGAAGTAAAACTCCTGGTCACCCTGAATTTGGACATACTGCGGGTGTAGATGCAACCACTGGGCCACTAGGACAAGGGATTGCAATGGCAGTAGGTATGGCAATGGCTGAAAGACATTTGGCTGCTACTTATAACAAAGACAACTACAATGTAGTGGATCATTATACATATAGTATTTGTGGTGACGGTGACTTAATGGAAGGTGTTTCTGCTGAAGCTGCTTCACTTGCAGGGCATTTAAAACTTGGTCGTCTAGTTGTATTATATGATTCAAATGACATCTCTCTTGATGGTGACTTAGACCGTTCATTCTCTGAAAGTGTTGAAAAACGTTTTGAATCATATGGATGGCAATACCTTCGTGTAGAGGATGGAAATAATCTTGAGGAAATTGCTAAAGCAATTGAAGAAGCACAAGGTGATCAAAAACGTCCTACACTTATTGAAGTGAAAACGGTGATTGGATACGGTTCACCAAACAAATCAGGTAAGTCAGATGTTCATGGTGCGCCACTTGGAGCTAATGAATTAAAGCTAACGAAAGAAGCTTACCAATGGACATTTGAAGAAGATTTCCATGTTCCTTCAGAAGTATATGATACATTCAATAAATACATTGTGGAAACTGGTGCAAAGAAAGAAAACGAGTGGAAGGACTTGTTCGCTTCTTATAAAAATGAGTACCCTGAGCTTGCTCAACAGTTAACATCTGCAATTAACGGTGAACTTCCAGAAGGTTGGGACAAGGATCTTCCTGTTTATCCTGAAGGAAAAGCACTTGCTAGCCGTGCATCATCTGGTGAAGCGCTAAATGCTATCGCTAAGAACACTCCTTCGTTTATTGGGGGTTCAGCTGACCTAGCTGGTTCTAACAAGACAATGATTAAAGGAGTAGGCGATTTTACTCCTGAATCGTTTGAAGGTAAGAACATTTGGTTTGGAGTTCGTGAATTTGCGATGGGTGCTGCGTTAAATGGTATGGCTCTACATGGTGGAGTAAAGGTATTTGGAGGAACATTCTTTGTATTCTCTGACTATTTACGTCCAGCTATCAGATTAGCCGCATTAATGGGTCTTCCTGTAACTTATGTGTTCACTCACGACTCAATTGCGGTTGGGGAAGATGGACCAACACATGAGCCAGTTGAACAGCTTGCCGCATTACGTGCAATGCCAAACTTAGGTGTTATTCGTCCTGCAGATGGTAATGAAACAGCAGCAGCTTGGAAGCTTGCGCTTGAATCAACTGATAGTCCAACAGCATTAGTGTTAACAAGACAAGACTTACCAACCATTAAAGACACAGATAAAAATGCTTATGAAGGCGTTAAAAAAGGTGCTTATGTTATTTCGCCAGCTTCTAAAGAACAAGTAGATGTATTATTACTTGCTGCTGGTTCAGAAGTAGGTTTAGCTGTTGAAGCGCAAAAAGCACTTGATGCAGAAGGAATTTCAGCTTCTGTAGTAAGTATGCCTTCATGGGATCGCTTTGAAAAGCAATCACCTGAATATAAGCAAAGTGTTATTCCTCCAACTGTTAAGAAGCGCTTAGCTATCGAAATGGGATCATCTCTAGGATGGCATCGTTATGCAGGAGATGAAGGGGAAGTATTAGGAATTGATACATTCGGTGCTTCTGCTCCTGGTGAAAAAATCATGGCAGAATACGGATTTACAGTAGAAAATGTAGTTGCTAGAGTTAAGGCTCTATTATAAGTTTTAAAAGGTTGTTCTAGTAAATAGAACAGCCTTTTTATCTTGCACCAAGACCTACGACTTTTTCCGACAAAAATAGTGGAAGTTTTTGACGACGAAAGACAAACGTTCTATTTCTACTTCTTTATAATAGAGAGAAATAACATTTGGTCAGACGAGGAGGAAGCTTGGTGAGAACATATCAGTTGTATTTAATCGATGATGAATTTGCCTCTCATTATTTTGGTAGAGAAAAGATGTTCTTTGATCTGTTTGCTGAGTATAACGAATCCTTCGGTGAATTAAAAAATATATTAAAAAAACAAATCCAGTTTATTACGAAGCCTCTTTCCACACTTCGCCTTCAACAATATATTCTTCAACAGCTAGGGAAAAATCAGGATTTTGAACACAAACAGGGGATATACTATATTCAAAATGGAAACGTAAGCTCTGCAAAGCTAGAGATATTTGAAAAGCATATTACTCTCCATGCATTTGGTAACTATGATGCAGAGACGCTTTTCTTCGAAGTTCTACGCAAAAGTGAAAGCTCCTTTTTGGCAATTGACCTTGTACATGAGCGTTACGGGTGGCTCAGACCAATTAAGGAAAGAAAGTTGATTTAAAATAGGAGAAATTGCACAGCAAATATTGTATAATAGCATTTGGTTTAGTACACTGTATGATAGACAACATGAAGGAGGAAGTTTAGTATGTGGACGCATATTCTAGTAGGCGTACTTGCTTTAGCAGCAGGTGTTGCACTAGGTTTTTTCATTGCTCGCCGTTACATGATGAGCTACTTAAAGAAAAACCCACCAATTAATGAACAAATGCTAAAAATGATGATGATGCAAATGGGAATGAAACCATCTCAGAAAAAAATCAATCAAATGATGTCAGCAATGAACAAGCAAACGGGCAAGTAATTTGTCACGGACAAGCCCTTGTACATAGGCTTATGGTTTGATTGACTCAATCCCTAATAAAGACCACCTTTTCTGCTCAAGCAAACAGAAAAGGTGTTTTTTTATTCTACTGAATCTTTTTCCTTTTTTCGTCTCTTCCTGATCGGAGGCTCTTTATAAGTTAAGCTGTGAACTTCCGTTCTAATTATGTTCCTAAGAAATTGCTCTAAGAAAGGATAGACTCTACCTGTATAATCCTCTAATGATTTACATTCATAATGAGCAGGTATGTAGACACTATATTTACATGTAACTTCATAAGCTGGTCTATTTTTTTGATCTGCTATTTCTTTGTAGCTATGTATTTTAATGACATTATGGTTCTTTCGAATAGAAAAACGATGATTTAAATCGTATGTTAAAAACGTGACGTATCCAATTGCATTAACCACCTAATCACACTCACCCCGAAAATATTATCTCATCTATTTTATACAGGACAATGCTATTTCGTCCATCTCTATCCTAATTATTGATAAGTAATATGGGAAATGTTCATCCTATAATGGAGGAGGTGGTGGGAATATGGTACGCATTCATAATCCAGTTAAAGGGGATAAAAGTAAGCTAGGTGCAGATAACCAGATGCATGGTGGGACAATGGAAGAATTCGACCAATTTTCAAACGCGATTTACCAGGCGGTTCATCCGGGTAAAGGTAATGATGATAATAACAATAGTAGTAAACAATAAAAACGCCGTCATGGCGTTTTTTGTGTTATTCGACTTCCTAAGTATCTTCCTTATTTTCACAACATTTGGTAAACTATTCTAATTACAGGAATTGTTTTTTAGGGTTGGGGGCTGTGGGGAATGAAAGTTTTTATTGATTTGATGTGGTTTTTCAAGCAGGAGAAAAAAGCATATATTACTGGGGTTCTTCTGTTGTTAATTGTAGCATTTTTACAGCTTGTTCCTCCAAAAGTGATTGGGCTTGTAGTCGACCATATTGAGCAAGGGTCCTTAACGATGAAGATATTAGGGACCTATGTACTCCTACTTGTAGGGGCAGCTCTAATGATGTACATATTAAGGTATTATTGGAGAATCATGATCTTTGGTTCAGCAGTTAAGCTCTCCATGCAGTTGCGAAATCGATTATTTCATCATTTTACTTCAATGTCACAATCCTTTTACCAAAGGAGAAGAACAGGAGATTTAATGGCGCATGCGACCAATGATATTCAAGCGATACAGCAGACGGCTGGTGTGGGGGTACTCACCTTTGTCGATTCTCTTTCCACTGGTGGCTTTGTCATTCTTGCGATGGCTTTTACCATCAGCTGGAAGCTTACATTAATTAGCTTGATTCCGATGCCGTTTATGGCGATTTTAACTAGTTGGTACGGAACTTTACTACATAAGCGTTTTCACCTCGCACAGGAAGCTTTTTCATCATTAAACGATAAAACACAGGAAAGTATCACAGGAATAAAGGTGATAAAAACCTTTGGTCAGGAAAAAGAAGATATAGAAGATTTTCGAAAGCAATCAAATGACGTAGTGGATAAGAATATTTCCGTTGCTCGGGTGGACTCCTTGTTTGATCCGACGATCTCGATTATCGTAGGGATTTCTTTTTTCCTTTCACTTACATTTGGTGCTAGATATGTTATTAATGGTGAGTTAACGATCGGACAGTTGGTTTCTTTTACAACGTATTTAGGCTTATTAATTTGGCCAATGCTTGCCTTTGGTTGGTTGTTTAATATCGTCGAAAGAGGAAGAGCCTCTTATGATCGTGTTATCGCACTTTTAAATGAAAAAGCGGATATTGTGGATGAAGAAGCAGCGTTAAACGTGACTCCAAGCGGAGATATACAATATGAGATCCAGCAATTTACTTATCCGAACGATGCAGAGCCCATCCTACAAGATATTCATTTTGAGTTAAAAAGGGGACAGACACTCGGAATTGTTGGGAAAACTGGTGCGGGGAAGACGACGTTATTAAAGCTATTGATCAGGGAATATGATGTCACCGATGGTCAAATTACATTTGGTGATCAGCGAATTACACGATATAAAATCGACAAATTAAGAGAAGCGGTCGGCTATGTGCCACAGGATCATTTCCTATTTTCTGCTACGATCGGTGAAAATATCTCTTTCGCCAAGCCTTTATGCGATAAAGAAGAGATTCAGGAGTCAGCGAAAATAGCTAATATTCATGATGATATTACCCAGTTCACAGATGGGTATGATACGGTCGTTGGAGAAAGGGGCGTGTCGTTATCTGGTGGGCAAAAGCAACGTATTTCCATTGCTCGTGCTCTATTATTAAACCCGGAAGTGCTCATACTAGATGACTCTCTTTCAGCGGTCGATGCCAAAACCGAAGAGGCGATTTTAACCTCGCTAAAAGAAAACCGTGAGGGGAAAACAACAATCATAACATCTCACCGACTAAGTGCCATTCAGCATGCCGATCTTATTTTAGTCATTGATAATGGACAGATCAAGCAATCCGGTACACATGATACGTTAATGGATCAAGAAGGATGGTACAAGGAAATGTACCTAAGGCAGCAGCTGGAAGATCTTGTGGAGCATGGAGGATAAAAGATGGGAAATCAGCAATTATCAGAAGGGAAACAGCAGTGGAAAGTATTAGTTCGGCTCCTCGCCTACGCAAAGCCTCACATGAAAACGATAGTGTTGGCATTTTGTCTCCTTATACTTACAACCATTGGAGATATACTTGGTCCTATTTTAGTAAAAGTATTTATTGACGAATATTTAAAGCCTAGAAACCTTTTGTTTGAACCGCTATTTATGCTAGGTGCAGCATATTTAGGTATTCAAATTTTCAATGTCATCATCTCCTATTTTCAGCTCTTAAAATTTCAAGAGATTGCCTTGAAAATTATTCAAGAGATTCGTATTGATATCTTCTCTAAGGTCCAATCACTTGGATTGAAATTTTTTGACAAAACTCCAGCAGGGAGCATTGTATCAAGAGTGACAAATGATACCGAAGCGATTAAAGATATGTTTGTAACAGTGTTAGTAACGTTTATCCAAAGCGGGTTCCTCATTACGGGTATTTTTATTGCCATGTTTATTTTGGATGTTAAACTAGCATTTTTTTGTTTAGTGATTCTTCCTGTGATATTTTTCATTATGAACTTGTACCGAAAACTGAGTTCGAAATTTTACCATGATATGAGGGAGCGACTAAGCCAGCTGAACGCAAAGCTTAGTGAATCGATTCAAGGCATGGGAATCATTCAAGTATTTCGTCAGGAAAAAAGAATGCGTGAAGAATTTGGAGTGACCAATGAGAAACATTTTATTGCTGGTATGAGGAATATAAAAGTAGATGGTTTGCTTTTGCGTCCTGCAATTGATCTTGTTTATGTGGGCGCCTTGATAATCGTTCTAAGCTATTTTGGTGTTTCGTCATTTGAAAGTCCTATCCAAATCGGAGTGTTATATGCGTTTGTTAACTATCTAGATCGATTCTTTGAGCCGGTGAACAATATGATGATGCGTTTATCTTTATACCAACAAGCAATTGTCGCAGCTTCTAGGGTATTCAATGTTCTTGATGAACAGGAGGTATCACCTTCACAAAAAGAAACAGCAAATAAGATTCAAGAAGGCGAAATAGAATTTCGTGATGTCAGTTTTTCATATGATGGAAAAAGAGATGTATTAAAAAATGTTTCCTTCACTGCAAAACCAGGTGAAACGGTCGCGCTGGTTGGTCACACCGGAAGTGGTAAAAGCTCGATTATAAACTTAATGATGAGATTTTATGAATTCGAAAGAGGAGAAATTTTAGTGGATGGTCATTCCATTAAAGAGTATCCCGAAAAAGAACTTCGGACAAAAATGGGTCTGGTTCTACAAGATCCTTTCTTGTTTTTTGGATCCGTCGCGGATAATATTCGCTTGCATAATGAGAAGATGAGCATGGAAGAGGTAGAAGCAGCTGCGAACTTTGTTCAAGCACATCCATTTATTGAGAAGCTTGAGGGAGGATACGAACATCAGATGGTGGAAAGAGGGTCTACGCTATCAAGTGGTCAACGCCAACTGATTGCCTTTGCTCGGACGGTAGCAGCTAGTCCAAAAATATTAATTTTGGACGAAGCAACGGCCAATATTGATACGGAGACAGAAGAAGCGATTCAAGAGGCACTTTCACGTATGCGAAAAGGTCGAACAACGATTGCCATTGCCCACCGATTGTCGACCATTCAAGATGCCGAACTGATTTTAGTATTGCATCAAGGGGAAATCGTCGAGAGGGGTAGTCATCAGGAACTGCTATCACTAAGAGGCTTGTACTATAAGATGTATCTTCTGCAAAATAATTTAGCCGATAGAATAGAGGATGTTGTCAGCTGAAAAATAAACAGCTTGAGTTGCTTTCAGCTCAAGCTGTTTTTAATAGGTGGGAACCTTCTTTAAAAAGATACGGTTATATTCATTTAATAGATTGTCCAATTCCTGACTGTAATGAAGGGCAGTAGAAGAATTCAGTCCACTGATCATAGCGATCTCGATTAGCTCCGCTCGTTTCTTTTCAATGAGTGCTAAAAATTCCTGTTTTGACAATTCTGTTTAGTCCCTTCCAAATAATATCCAAAATCTTTCGTGAAACTATATACATAGTATACCCAAGAAATAGGAGAATTTCAAAAGAAAAAATCTAGAAATAGACAATTTTGTTTGGTGATTAACATTTTTTCAGGGTTCTTACATACAGATAGATGGAACAAGGTACTTGCCCATCTTGGTCGGTGTCACAGAATGTTCAAATATTAATTGTTATCTTTTCCAATTATCTTTTGATACAATTAATAAGAATGATTATTTTTAGGAGTGGTTACATTTGACCGATGTAAACGTATTTATTGCACTTGGAGCCGGCTTTTTAAGCTTTATTTCTCCTTGTTGTCTTCCTTTATATCCTGCGTTCCTCTCGTATATTACTGGTATGTCAGTAGGAGAACTGAAGACGGATAATGCCATGCTACAAAGACGCAGCTTATTACATACCTTGTTTTTCTTAGTTGGATTTTCCATTATCTTTATTGCGATCGGCTTTGGAAGCTCCTTTATTGGTGAAATTTTTGCTGGTTATCAGGATCTCATTCGTCAATTAGGTGCCATTGTGATCGTCTTTTTTGGTTTCGTGGTTGTTGGTATTTTGAAGCCAGAATCGTTGATGAGGGAAAAGAGATATGAGTTTAAACACCGGCCGTCTGGATATTTTGGTTCGGTTTTAATAGGAATTGCTTTTGCGGCTGGCTGGACACCTTGCACGGGTCCTATCTTAATGTCAGTAATTGCCCTAGCTGCGACAAATCCTGGTTCAGGTATGGTATACATGGTTGCTTATATACTTGGATTTGCCATTCCATTTTTCATCCTATCTTTCTTTATTGGGAAATTACAATGGATCAAGCGCCACAATGTTTTAATAATGAAAATTGGTGGCTATATTATGATAGTAATGGGAATCGTCCTATTTTTTGATTGGATGACAAAGATTATTATCATGTTTACCAATTTGTTTGGTGGGTTTACAGGCTTTTGATTTAGGACTGTTTCTGTTATAATAAATAGGAAAATAGTCTTAAGATATTTCAAGGATTCTGTCGATAATAGTCGAAATATTCTTTTTGTCATTGATTGTAAATTTCGTTATATTTAAATATGTGTTTGATTTAGAGATAAGATTCTGTTGTAGTGTTGAGGGGGTAGCAGCGATGGCAAAAATATTAATCGTAGATGACGCAAAATTTATGAGAATGACCCTTTCAGACATTCTAATTAGAAATAACCACGAGATCGTGGGAGAGGGCGAAAATGGCAGAGAAGCAATCGCTCTTTATCATGAACTACAACCAGATTTGGTTACGATGGACATTACAATGCCTGAGATGAGTGGCTTAGAGGCCATGAAAGAAATAAGACAGAACTACCCGCAAGCAAAGGTCATTATGTGTTCTGCTATGGGCCAACAGCGTATGGTCGTAGAAGCGATTGAAGCCGGAGCAAAAGACTTCATTGTAAAGCCCTTTGATGAAGGAAGGGTAATTGAAGCAGTAAATCGTGTATTAAGCTAAATATAATAGATGCTGACTAGTCATTGATAGTCAGCATTCTTTATTTTAAAAAATATTATAATATTGGAAGTGTATCCGCTATAATTATAGAGAAAATATATTTCTTAGATTGGAATGAAAGTATATGAACAACATGGTTGTTGTTGCTTCTTCAATAGGGGCAATTGGAATGGCGATTTTGGCCATGTTCGTCCGTATGAAAGCGGCGAAAAAACCTGCCACAGCAAGGAAAATTATACTACCACCTGTGTTTATGAGTACAGGTGCACTTATGTTTGTTGTTCCGATGTTTCGAGTGACATATTTAGAATTGTTTGAAGCGATGGCGGTTGGACTAGTCTTTTCTATTTTGTTAATAAAAACTTCTAAGTTTGAGATACGTGAGAATGAAATATATCTAAAACGTTCACGTGCATTTGTGTTTATTTTGTTCGGGCTCCTCGTGTTACGAATCATTCTAAAGTTACTATTAAGCTCTTCGATTGATTATGGGGAACTTAGTGGAATGTTCTTTATATTAGCTTTTTTCATGATCCTGCCGTGGAGAATTGCTATGTATCTTCAATTTAGAAGATTCCAGGAAAAACTTACAAAATCATGAGGGTGCGAACGTCATATCATAATAGATTTGGCGTTTTTAACAAACAAAAGGACCGCTTTATGTAAAAAGCGGTCCTTTAAAATAAGTGCTGATATGGCGCCATATCAATTTTATTTTCTGCAAGCTTCTTTTTCAAAAATTTATGGTCGCGTTTTGGTGTTGCTAAAATATATCCTCGAATCACGAGCTCTTCGGTAATCGACGGACGTTTTTCCTCTACGGCTAGCTCACCAATTTTTCCAGCGATTTTTTGACGAGCCACATCGCGAAAAAGTTCTGGTACGGGGCTCACAAGATCTTCAAGAAGATCCTTCTCAGGCTGTTGCCAAAGATCACGTGTCTCATTCACAAAATGCTCCTCCCAATCAAGGACAGACTTTCCATCTTCAAGAGGCATTCTTTTTAAAAACTTACGAAACATAAAAAATCCACCGATTGCAAATGAACCGACTAAAATTAACACCCAAAAAATAATAAATATTGAAAACCATCCACTTAACATAAACTCACCTACAAAACATTATTAATACTATTATTATAGCCAAACTTCTAGCAAGGAGACAAGCGAACGTTTTGAAATCGACTTAAAAATGGGAGAAGGAGAACAGTATGACGAAATTATATATATTCGAAGGAGTCCCTGGTTCAGGAAAAACGACCAGTGCCAAATGGTTAGCAAGTAGATTAGGAGAAAGTGCAAGATTATACTTAGAGGGAGATCCACAGCATCCGGCTGATTATGAGTCTGTCGCTTGTCTAACTGAGGAGCAATTGAATATGGTTGAACAAGAGTGTCCTTCAGTTCGGGGGATGGCAACTCGAAAAGGCGAGAGATATTACATTTCGTACGCGAGTTTGTATGAAAAAAATACAGAATTATTTGAGAGATTAAAAGCCTTCGATGTATATGAGCTTCCAGTAGAAGATTACGTAGAGGTTGCTTTGGAAAAGTGGAAGGAGTTTGTTCAACAAGCAAAATCAGGAGCCCATGAGTACATACTAGAGTGCTGTTATTTACAAAATCCGTTTACATTCTTACTAGCAAAACATAATTGTTCAAAAGAGGTTATTTTCAATTTCTTAAATAAGATAACCAATGTCATTTTGGAGCTCGATCCAGTTATCATTTATTTTGAACAGGATAATGTAGCAGTGAACCTAGAGAAAATTCGGCAGGAACGTCCTGTGGAATGGTTTGATTTTATAACCTGGTATTACACAGGTCAGGAGTTTGGGAAAGAAAGGGGACTGTCAGGGGTAAGTGGAGTGCTCCATTTCTTGGAGGAGAGAAAGCAGTCTGAGAAGGAGTTTCTCCGTGGTGTACCGGTAAAATCATTGATTATAAACAACACAAATGCTGATTGGGAGAATATTCATGATCGACTTGCTATAAAATTAGGCTTAACAGTAAAGTAGTTTGCACGTGGTATATTAGGATAAACTACTTGAAAAATAGAGTTAAGTGCTCCATAATAGAAACCGTGTCGTAAACTGTTGTCTTAAATCAACAATTATGAACACGGTTCTTCTTACGGGGCTGATTGGGGTACTGGTGTCCTCCACGGTCTTCAAAACCGCTTGTGTCCTGCGTGCCAGGATAGCTGGGTTCGATTCCCAGGCAGTCCCGCCAAATCAACTTTCCTAGAATTATTTGCGGGACTTTGATAGGTAGTCCTTCCATTCTCTATATAGTTCTGCATCCATTTGTTGGACTTGTTGCATAAAGATATCAATTAATCCTAGTTCGGATATGGTATTTAAAAGCCGAACAGGAATTGGTTTCTTATCATAGGAATTCGCATGATCAACAACCTTCAGAATTCCGTCTTTATTCACAAATATATGTCGAGTGACACAGCGATCCAAATTAGTGAATCCTAAACGCATCATTTCTTTTTTCATTTTTACAAGCTGCTGGGTAATGGAACTGGGTATGGTCCCTTGTCCAATCAGGTAATCGCGTAAAGATGGCCCTTCGATATACTCCATGATGATATGATTTTTCCCCGATTCGAAGAACTTCGGCATAAACGGCAGATTTTGAGCCTTAATCATTGCCTCTTTCTCTTTTATTACATTCTTTGATTTTAAAAATATTTTCACACAGCGATTCTCCGATATCTTGAAAACGGCCCCTTGAATTCCCTTTCCTATCAGTGGGTAGGAGGTTGGATTATGGACCGTTAACTCTTCGTTTTTTCCTTTGCGTTCCACAGATATAGAGTTGAAATCATTCATGCTGTTCTCCCCTTTTTCTAAGAAATTTTAGTAATTCACTGTAAATGATTAATGGATGAAAAAAAATCTTTAAATTATGATTTTTTATTATATGAAAATAGTTGGACAAGGAAACGGCGACTGTCTATAGCAAACTCTCATTTGATACATAAAATAAAGTAATCTAAAGGAAATCCATTAAAATAAAACCGAAAAAGGGGTTGTGTTCATGGAGGATTATAAATCTATTGTTGTTGTCAGTGGAAAAAAACAAGTAACAGTCAAAGAGAATCCCACATCGTATCCGTTGATAGGAAAAGGTAAACAAGGCGCTGTATTTCAAATTTCACCGGATAAATGTGTGAAAATTTTTGCGGAAGAAGACCGGTGCCTAAATGAGAGCAGAGTGTTAGAAGCAGCACAACAGGCAAGAATTGTTCCCAGGCTTTTTGAAATTGGGCCAAAATATATTGTAATGGAGTATATTGAAGGTCCAGATTTAAATCAGTATCTTGAATCGAGAGGTTTCTTGCCAGAACATATAACAAGGAAAATGATCAACTTGTTAAGAGAAATGAAACGACTCAAATTTACTAGGTTGGATGCAAGATTGAGACACTTTCTTGTGAACAAAAACGATGAGCTACTAGTAATTGACCACGCGAACTCTTTTATAAAAGTCGATCCACTGCCTACACAGTTAATCAAAGATTTGAAAGAAATAGGGATGTTATCAGCGTTTTTGGAACAAGTAGAACAGTTAGACCCTGAGTTCTTTGGAGAGTTAAGCTCTTTGAAGAAAAAGGACAAACAGAAGAAGAAGGATAAAAGGGAAATCCATTAGTGACTGTAAAGGAGTGAAAGGGAAGTGAACAATTTTGATTCTATAAATATAGCTGAAGGAGTAAAAAAAGTAGAAGTAATCAGTAACCCAACTGCTTATCCGCTAATAGGAAAAGGAGCCCAGGGAGCTGTTTTTAAAATTTCTTCAGATAAATGTGTAAAAATATGTGCCAAACCTGAATATGCCCAAAAAGAGGGAGCTGTGTTAAAAATAGCTCAGGAATCACCTATTATTCCAAGACTTTATGAGGTGGGGGAAAACTATATCATTATGGAATATCTGGAGGGTCCCACCTTATTTCAGTATTTACAATCAGGTGGGCTTTTAACAGAAAATATAATCAGTCAAATCCTATTCGTCTTAAAGGAAATGAAACGATTAAAATTTACCAGACAGGATGCAGACTTGCGACACCTGATTGTAACCAAGGATGGGGAGTTAAAAGTAATAGACCATTATAGCTCCTATACAAAGAGTCGTACTCGGCCCGAATTGATTTTTAAAGGCTTAAAAAAATTAGGCTTATTACCAATGTTCTTAGAAAAGTTACAAGAAATGGATCATGAATCCTATATGGAATGGAAAGATTTATAGACAAAAAGTAACTCCCTGCAAGAAAGGAGTTACTTTTTTATTGTTGTTATTTCACATTATTATGATATTGAATAATACTATTTACGATCTCTGGGAGATTATTTTTCTGGGTTAATAAAAACTGGTAAAGAGCATCTTTATCTTCTGTTGGTACGTTCCACTCCGCAGGGATAGATTGGATGACCTCATATATAGATTCGTTTGGTAAATTTAGAATTCTATCTATAAACGAAGTAAGTTGATTAGGACTATCAAGAAGAGTGTATGCCCATTTATAAAATGGCCAATGGTAATTGTAAACTGGCTTCTCGGATAGTGTTTCTGCAGACCATTGGTAGCGACCGGGAAAAACTCTTCCGTGATCAATCATATGGACATAATAACCGCTATCATCGAGAATCTCAAAAATCACATTCATTGTACCACGGTCAGAGTTGTTTACCCATTGGTCGAATACCGTTATGCCTGCAAGCATATCGTTGTTCCTAACCTCCGTCTTAGTAGGAGGATTTTCTCTTACATTCTCAAATACAGTGCAGTTTTCAATAAAAACACATCCATAATGGATTCCTGCAGTGTAGTTGTGTTTAGATGTTTGTAACTGTGGAGTTTGCTTAATAAATTCATCCGGTATATATACAAGCTCAAAAGGGATCACTGGAAGTGAAAGTAGCTGCGCCAGTTTTCCGATTAGATACTCATTTACTACTTCTTTTACTCTTCCTTTTTTAGTTGCAAACCACTTTACTACATATTTCTTACCATCGCTAAAACGAATAACATGAGCAGTTCCGCCTCTTAAAGTTTGTACATATTGAACAGGATATTTTAGCTGTTCAGTATTGTCTTTAGCTAGAGTCATATAAATAGTCTCCCTTTCTGTATTATATTGTTGTTCCTAAATTCTATTTTTTCTTCTTTTTCTTTAACTTTTTTTCTTTTTTCTTATTAATTAAATTGTTCTTATACTGCTCAATGAAATTGGCAACAAGATCCGGCAATTGATTTTTCTGTTTTACAAGATACTGGAAAAGAGCCTCGCTTTCCTCCTTCGAAACCTGCCACTCTTCAGGAATGGATCTAATCACTTCAAATATTCGTTCGTTTGGTAGATTAATAATTTTTTCAACAAATGGAGTAAAATCTTCTTCATTTAAAATAGAGAACACCCAATGGTAGGTTTCTCTGAAAGGAAGACCATCATTAGACTTCGTACGAAGCGTGTTTACAGACCAATTGTATCCGCCTGGAAAGCATTTTCCGTGATCAATCAAATGGACGTAGAAGACTTCATTATTCCGCTTTTCTAGTAGTAAATTGCTCATCGTCCGATCAATATTATGGACCCAATGATCGAAAACAACCATTGCTGCAAGCATTTCGTGATTGATTACATCGGTTTTAGAGGGAAGAGATTTGTTTAGTTCACTGAGTTCTATACTGTTTTCGATAAATAAACAGGCATAATGGCATCCAGGATTAAATGTGTGTTTTTTAGATTTTAATTTTGGAGTATTGGATATGAAATCTGCTGGAATATACACAAGTTCGAAGGGGACAACAGGAAGGGATAGAAGCATCGCTAAATTTCCAGCGACATACTCATTTACTACTTCTTTTGCGCGTTTATTTGAGGTAGCATTCCATTTTACTACATATTTCTTATCGTCGCTAAAGAGAATAACATGTGCCGTTCCACCATCTAAAGTTTCTAAAAACTTAACTGGAAACTTAGTCTTTTCAAAGTTAGTATTTTTCATGTTAATGCTCTCCAAAATTGCTATTTTCAATGATACCATATAGCTTTTGTTGTACCTGGATTTGCTTAAGCAAATCAAATTTTTCATCAATAACCTGTCTAGCACTTCTTGTATATCTTTTCCACACTCTTGGATGATCAAGAAAATATTTTAATCCTTGTGCTAATTTTAGGTCGCTTTTTTCAGGAACAAGGTATCCTGTTTTCTTATGTTCAATTAATTCAGGTATTCCTCCGTGGAAGGTAGAGATGACGGGTAACCCGCTTGCCATTGCTTCTTTTAATGCATTAGGTATTCCTTCTACATCACCATCTTCACCAGTTTCACTGGGAAGGCAAAAGAGATGTGCCTCTCTTAACTCCTTAGAAATTTGCTGTGAATCCATTGGCCCTCTAAGAAAAACGCTATCAGTTAATTCGTTTTCTTCAATAAATAATCTAATTTTTTCTTCATCTTCACCTTTTCCAATAATGTGGAGTGTTGTTCTTGGGTATTCAGGCTGAATTCGTTGAAAAGCCTTCAATAGTGTCAGAAATCCTTTTTTTTCTACGAGCCTAGCCACAGATAGAATGCGGATTTCGCCTTCCTTTGGGAGGGAACGTTCAAGATAGGGGTATAAATTTAAATCAAGTCCACCATATAAAACATGAATTTTCCCCTCTGGAAACCCTAGTTTTTTTAATTCATCCGCCAAAAAATGGCAAACAGCAAAAAAACCTGCTCCTTGTTTTACTAAATTTTGATAACGGAGAACATTTTTGCGAAATCTTTTATAAGTTTGTGTTGAGGAGTCACGTCCTCGAAAATGAACGATCAAAGGTAAATTATACTCAACAGCAATTGGTAAAATATCAATAGAATGTTTCCCTTGATGGGCGTGGATGGCTGCAACATTTTGCTCCTTAAAAAAGGCTCCAAGGTCTTGAATTTCATTCATATTAAAATAATTTTCAAACTGAAAAAGAACATTTTCACTATTTGGGAAAGGACCAATGACGATAGGACGATATTGATCCAACATGGTAATTTGATTGTACATAAACCCTTGATTTATTTTAATAGGCTCTCTAATGTAAAAAACAATTGATTTCACTATTTTTAACCCTTCCTTCCTTTAGTAATCATACTCTCAATAAAACTTTGGAAAATAAGTCTGTCTCGCACGCTTAAGTCTCTTGGAAAAGCTGACCATTTAAAGAATTGTGCCTTTTGGATTTCTTTCTCATCTGGGGCTAAATCCCCGCTTAGTATATCTTCAGTAACGTAAGCTATGGTTATAGGAAAGTATTCATCGCCATTAGGTAGCTTTGTAAAAAAGCTCTTACCCGAGAAAACGCCTAATAATTCAAGGTTTCCAATATTAATTCCTGTTTCCTCCAATATTTCACGTCTGCAGGCGTCTTCCGCAGATTCTCCTAATTCGATAAAACCACCCGGCAATTTCCAAACTTTATCGGATTGAACCATTAGAAAACGCTGGTGTTGATCAATAACCAAAGCAGTAACCCCAGTTAGGATCAAGGGTCTTGTACCGACAAGTGCTCGAAGATCTTCAATGTATCCCATCTTCCTCCTCCTTTCTTGGGTAATCTTGTCCAATTTATAGACTTACTAAATTTCATTCCTCCTATATATTAAATTCAAATTTTCAAAAATTGAAATGGACAAAAACATATTATCTACTTATTTTGTAAAAAAATGTTATTGACCTAAAGCAATAAAGTATTTTTTTCATACTATAGATTGAGATAATTCAAAAGGAGAGTAAGGTGATAGGTTGATGGATGATTTTAAAAAAATAAGAGTTGAAAGAATAGAAGTGAATGGTGAAAAAGAGCTTATTATTCATAATCCAACCTCACTAAAGCTAATTGGGGAAGGAAGTCAAGGTGCTGTTTTTCAGCTTAGCGAAGATCTTTGTGTGAAAATTTATGTGAATCCGAATGCTGCGATAAAAGAAGGGAAGGCACTTGATGCTGCGAAGGACACTAATATTGTTCCTAAGGTTTATGAAGTAGGACCAAACTATGTCATTATGGAATATTTAAAAGGACGGAATTTAAAGGATTATTTAAAACAGACAAAAAATATTTCAGAATCATTTACTAAACAAATCATTATGATTCGAAAAGAACTAAAGCGGGTTGGATTTACTAGAATCAAGACATCAATCGGTCATTTTATTATTACAGAAGGGGATGTCTTAAAAGCGATTGATCACTCAGATGGCCTAACAATGAATGACCCATATAATCCTAAGATGTTTCGAGACCTAAAGAAATTGGGATTATTGGACACATTTTTGAAGCAAGCAAAAGAAATTGACCTTGAATCATATGAAGATTGGGAAAAAAATATCGATTTCAATCTGTTATAAATTCCACCAAAGAGAGGCTTATTTAATGGTTTCTTGTTTTCTCATGTAATATATTTGTCCAAGCCTACTAGAAAGGGGGTAAAAAGTTGACTAAATCTAAAACTTTTTTAATTACTGGATGTGCAGGCTTTATCGGCTTTCATTTGTCAAAACAATTATTATCAAAAAATAATATAGTTATAGGAGTAGATAACTTAAATAGTTATTATGAGGTTAATCTAAAACAAGCTAGATTAAAGCTATTAAAGGAATATAAAAACTTCACATTTGAATTATGTTCCATAGAAGACAAAGAAGCTATGGAAAAAATATTCTTGCAAGGTCAAATAGATATTGTAATTAATTTGGCTGCACAAGCAGGGGTTCGCTATAGTATAGAAAATCCTTATACCTTTATTGAATCTAATGTTGTTGGGTTTCTAAATATTTTGGAATGCTGTCGTAATTATAAAATTGACCACCTTATATATGCTTCGTCAAGTTCTGTTTATGGGGCAAATACTAAAATCCCTTTTTCAACGAAGGATAATGTAGATTACCCTGTAAGTTTATATGCAGCTAGCAAACGTGCCAATGAATTAATCGCTCAAACCTATAGTCATTTGTACGATATGCCAATAACAGGTTTACGATTTTTTACTGTTTATGGACCCTGGGGCAGACCCGATATGTCCTATTATAAATTTACAAATGCAATAATGAATGGAGAAAAAATTCAAGTTTTTAACTTTGGTCAAATGAAAAGAGATTTTACTTACATTGATGATATTGTGGAAGGAATTGTCCGCTTAATTGATAAAAAACCAGAAAGAATCCAAGTGCCTGCTATTGCAAGTACAGCACCTCACAAAGTCTATAATATAGGCAATAATCAACCGGAAGAGCTTATGGATTTTATTTCAGTAATTGAAGAGAAAATTGGAAAAAAGGCAATAAAAGAATTTCTCCCTATGCAGCCTGGTGATGTTCATGTCACATACGCAGATGTGGAAGATCTAGAAAATGAGATAGGATTTAAACCAAAAACAAATATTAATGAAGGAATCGAAAAATTCGTAGATTGGTATAAAGAGTATTATAAAATAGAATAAGTGAGATATTTTTTGCATATGGAATAAGTCCTGGCTATACAAGGTAACAGCAAATGGAATTCAATGGTTTACCAAGGACACGTGGAAACGGCGGGGCGCGACCATATCATCATCAGTGACCCGTCTACCGGTAAACGTTACTTGCTTCTTATGGAAAATATTTACTAGGTTGAATTTGGGGAAGAAATTAATTATTCTTACCCGGAAATCAATCCGGAGGTACAGGCGACTCTGATGATAACTGAATAAGTTTAGAACCTATAAAACCTGCTTTTGAAAAAGCAGGTTTTTAGTTCTGACCAATCAAATCGAATCAATTTCGGAAATAGATTATTTGTACTTAAAATTAATTAATTAGTGCTTGTAACAGAGCCGGAATCCTCCCACCACGTCTCATCTCATCTTATTAATTAAAACACCTCATTAGAAATAGTTAATGGTAATTCATTACTTGTTTAAAGGTTATTAAAAACGAAAAAAATGGATAAAATCATTTGTTTAGATTTTTGGATTTTTGAATATTTTGTTTTGCTCAACGAAATTAATTCAATTCTTTAAAGATGTTTTATACCTCTTAGGTGTAACGCCAACAACTTTCTTAAATACCTTACTGAAATACCTTCCATCTTGAAACCCTACTTCAACTGCAACATCTGATATTTGAAGTCCATTATTCATGAGTAGAATTTTTGCATTTTCAATACGAATCTTTTCAATATAGTCAGAAGCATTAAGTCCGAATTCTAGTTTGAACTTACGAGAAATATATTCCCTGCTAATATAAAAATGGTCTGCAATTGATTGAAGTAATAAGTTTTCATGATAATGGTTATCTATATATCTTTTTATATCAAAGATGATATTTTGATTCTTTCTCAGTTTCTCTGCCAACTCTTCTGCAAACATAATACAGTACTTTATTAATTCTTCTTTAAACAAATCCAAAGATATTCTTCCATCTTTATTTAACGGAAAATAAACATGCCTTTGAATAAAATCAAACTTTTCCTCGAAAAAAATTTCTTTAAAAAGATAGGATTTCATCAGGTAAAATTCATGTCTCCAATATTCTAATTGATCTAGTGTTACGGAGTTTAACTCTTTAATTGCTTTAATAAATTCAGTAATAGCTCTTTCAATTTGTGCATTATCATTACTCTTAATTGCTATTACAATTCCCTCACTAAAATCGGAGAAAAATAGGGTATTGCTTACCTTAGAAATTTTCTCTTCTAATTGGTGAATTAATTTACTGCTAAGAAGATAATTACTTTGTCTTAATGCGAGTTTTGCTTCCTTATACCCATTTTTCAAACCTTCTGGTAATTCATTGATTGAACTGATTCCAAAGTGAAAAGGTGTATGAAGTATTTTTGTAAAGGCATCATTCATTTTCTGGAGTTTTGCTTTGAAATCTTTGAAATTCTTCCAAATAATGATTATAATTTCATTTTCTTTATTCAAATGCTTAAAAGCATATCCCTCATTGGTTTGCCCTAGAATCTCATTACAAATATTTAAGAGAGTTGAATCTAGTAAATCAATTTGCTTTGCGAATTTATGAATAATTTCTTGATGAAGCATATCTGTATATAATATAGCGATTTGAAATTGATCATATTTCTTTAAATTAAATTCTTTGTCTAGCTCTTCATAAGCACTTTGATTTGAAAGAGGTTGTAGGATTAAATTTGAAAACATTTTGTGAAAATATACAGGCTTTATTTGCAAAATTACTTGGCTGCTCTGCAGATCTCTTGTACGCTTTTCTTCATCTAACTTCCAGTTATTCAATGCATTTTTAAAAGATTCATTGATTTCGTTACGATCTATTGGCTTTAATATGTAGTCAAAGCCGCCGTTTTTTAATGTATGCTGGATATAATGAAAATCATCATGCCCACTAATCACTATAGTTTTGCATTGGTGGTGTTGCTGTTGAATCCAAGTTAGAAGCTCCATTCCATTTTTGCCTGGCATGTTCATATCTGTAAATATGAATTCTGGTTTCTCGTTCTGAATAAGTTCAATAGCATTGTTCCCATCACTAGCTTCCAGGACAGTGTTAATCCCGAATTCACTCCAAGGAATAAGTAAACGAATCGATTCTCTTACATCCACTTCATCATCCACAATTAGTACTTTCATACTTATTCTCCTTTCGTAATGGAATCTGTAATGTAACCTTTACACCATTAGGTTCCCGATTGGCGATCTCAATTTTTGCATGTTGGTTAAAATATAGCTGAATTCTAGAAAGGACATTACTTAATCCAATACTTTGATCTATCCTGGTTGCGTTTGTTTTCTCCTCATTTAGTTTTTGTTGAACAAAGCGGAGTCTATCTGGGGCGATACCTTTACCGTTATCTTCAACAGTAATCTGTAATAGCTGTGGATGTATTCTTTTAATATTAATCGAGATCTCCCCAGGTTTTTCTATTTGTTCGAACCCATGTTTAAAATAGTTCTCAACTAGGGGTTGAAGAATCATTTTGGGAATGGACAGGTTTTTGATATCATCTGCTATAGAAATATTGTAGATTAGTTTTTGTTTGAACCTTTGTTTTTGAAGTTCTAAGTACGTTTTAACTTCATCTACTTCCTTTGACAATTCTACAATTGGATCGCTTGTGTTCATCGTATACCGCATCATTTTACCAAGTGAGGAAGTAAGATCATAAATTTTGGGGACATTGTTTTGTAGTGCAAGTGCTCCGATGGATTGTAAAATATTATAAATGAAATGAGGGTTTATTTGAGCTTGGAGAGCTTTAAGTTGATTATCCTTATTGGCAATTTCTAAGCGATATTCTTTCATAATCAAATTATCAATGGTGCCCACCATGTTTTTTATTGTCTGGGCTAATATCCCAATTTCATCTGTACTTTTCGTATTGATATCTAGTTTCATATTCTTTAACTTTATCTTTTTAATTGAGCTTATTAACTCTTTGATTGGGGAGGTTAATTTTAAAGAAATATATAAGGTAGCCAGAATGACAATGATTAATGATACAGTGACAACTAGAGCATTAATTAAGACTAGTTGATTTGCATTTCTATACAATACCTGGTTGGGAATACGCTTCGCGAGTACCCATTCTTGTTCAAAATGTCTAACTGTTTCATAGATGGTTATTCCACTAAAGTTTTCATTGTTTGACTCAAAATAACCTGAGGATGTCTGTTTATTTTGCAACAATTTTGCCCAATCATCTGTAAGTTTTGAACCAATAATATTCTCCTGGGAAGAATAAATCACTTTACCACTATTATCGATTAAGTAAATATCTTCTGAATTTTCTGAATATAAAAGGTCGCTCATTGTTCTAATTGAATCAAGGTTTATATCAATTGAAATGTAACCTAGGTATTCTTTTAAGGGCACTTTATAAATTGCTCTATGAATAGTGATCACTTTATCTTTTGGTGCATATGGGAAGTCATTCATTCCATAATTATGAGCGATATGAGTTGATTCAATATAAGGGTCTACTTTATTTTTAGGAAAATCTTTTTGTTTGAGAGGAGGATTAGATTCATTGGTACGTTTCGGAAAACCATCGATGATAAGATAACTTTGCTGGTTACTATTACTATGAAGGTAAACTTGTACAATATCATTATTTTCCTTGGATATCGAATGAATATTTTCAGAAATTTCTCTATCCATTAAATAGTTTCTACTTTTGCCGCTTAGGACTTGATATAAGCTATCAGGTTCTTGAATCTCTTTATATACTTTGAGCGATACTTGGTTTATATTTTCTAGATACTCTTGGATACTGCTCTTACCCTGATATACTGTATTTAAATTTTCTCTAATAAATTCTCGCTTAAGAGATTCTCGTGTGTACATATATGAGATAAAAATGGAAATGATCATCGGTAATATAATAGCTATTAGTAAAAAAACAATCAGCTTATTGCGAATACTTCCTTGTATAAATTTCACATTCAGCACTACCTCTCGACCAGTATTATACATTTGATTATACCATCTGATCAGGTTCTAATCATAAAAATATTACACACGGCTCTTATTCTTCAATTTGTTAAATAAGTATGATTATCTAAACGATACCTGTTGAATTGTAAAAATGTTTCAACCCATAAATATACGTTTTATTTTGCTTTAGTCACAAAAGTGCACATTTTTGTTCACTAAATTATGTATTTTTGATTTTTAAAACTAGTTATAATTACTTCCAAGAGGTAATTCTTACAGGGGTGCAGATTAATGAAAGAGCTTACACAAAAAATATTTCTGGCCATAATGATTTTTTCTCTTATTGGTTGTAGTAACAATAGCGAGAGCGAAACGACATCTAGTAACAAACAACCGGATACAAAAGTAGTTACTTTAAAAATATTTAATTTTAAGGTTGAGATGGCTGAGCAACTAGATCAATTAGTAAAAGAATATGAGGAAAATCATCCTGGAGTTAAAGTTATCATTGAAACATGTGGTGGTGGTTGTGATTACAGTACTGTACTGAAAACAAAATTCAATTCTGGTGATAAACCTGATATTTTCTTTGTTGCAGGCTATAGTGACTTAGATCTCTGGGTAGAACAAATTGAAGATCTTAGTGACCAGGCATGGGTTGGAGATGTGATAGATATCGCTAAACAACCGATGACAAAAGATGGAAAGCTATACGGTATGCCTCTCGCTATCGAAGGGTGGGGGTATATTTATAACAAATCACTGTTTAACCAAGCAGGGATCACTAAACAGCCTAAGACTCTAGCAGAGTTAACTGTTGCAGCAGAAAAACTTCAGGCAATTGGAATAACACCATTTTTAAACGGTTATGGAGAATGGTGGATTTTAGGAAATCACTTACTAAACATCGGTTTTGCGCACCAGCCTTATCCGGAAGAATATATTGAAGCGGTAAAAAAAGGTGATGATACAATTCAACTTAATAAGACATTTAATGAGTGGGTAGAATTAGTTGATTTAACGATTAAATTTGGGCAACCTAATCCTTTACAAACTGACTATAATACACAGGTTACTTCATTTGCAGCTGGTAAAGCAGCTATGATACAGCAAGGAAGTTGGACCGAAAATCAATTACTTAAGCTTCATCCTGATTTTGAATATGGCTTCCTTCCTATGCCTATCAATAATAATTTAGAGGATATGGATCGATTAGCTATAGGAGTGGCAAATCACTGGGTTGTTCATAAAAACTCCAACGTAAAAAATGAAGCGAAGGAATTTTTAAAATGGATGGTTACCTCAGAGATTGGTAAACGTTACATTGTCGAGGAATTTAATTTTATTCCAGCTTTGAAAACCATTCCAATGGATAAAGCTGAGCTAGGTCCTTTAGCTGATGATCTAATCGATTATACCCAAAATAATAAGACAATCCCATGGTTATGGCAAAGATATCCTGGATATGAAGAAAATACATCTCAAATGGGTAGCGTTATTCAGGCCTATATCGGTGGAGAGGTCACAAAGGAAGCGATGTTTGAACAATTCCAAAAAATTTGGACTGAGCTTTCTGAACAAAACCAGTAATTTATTATTACCAAAATTAGGGGTGGGTTTAAATGATAAACAAGCAGTTAAAATGTAGATTGATAGGAATAGGTTCTTTTGGGTCTATAAACGTTGATAGAGATAGCTCTAAAAATGGTTTTATAACAACACCTAAACCAGTATGAAACGATTTTGATATTTTAGCTAATTTAAGAAAAGAGTTTAAATTTTTCCGTTCCGATTCTTTTGTAAACTCAGCAGTATTTTGTGAATATCATTGGGGAGCGGTGAGAATATTGAATAGTTGTGTCTTCTATACAATCGGTACTGGGATAGGAATGGGTGCACTTGTTGAAGGTAAAATAGTCCAAGGATTAGTTTATTCTGAAGCTTGCGTCCCCCTGTATTACGTAAAAATGCAGGACTGAGTGGCGATGTTACTTGGTATAGAAGCGATGAACAATAAATTAACACATCAAAGTAGTCTAAGGATTTACTGTAAAACTGTGAATCTGGAGACTTATATCTAAAATAGATTGAAAATTCAGAATATTTTTTTCTGTAAAAGTGTATGACCACTTCAGTAATGGAATCAACTTCTCTTTATATCAAAGGAGGTGAGGCTCAGTAGAGTATTCAAGGATTACTTTTATTGTTATTTAATTCAAACCATAATAGGGGGATTGTTGACATGAAAAAGAAATTTATATCTATTTTTGCAAGTATTGCAACATTTACACTTTTGGTTGCAGGATGCTCTAGCTCAAATACTGGATCTTCAACATCGGATTCAGAATCGGGATCAAAGAAGGATGAGATAACGCTCTATACCATTCAATCAACTACTCCAGGTTTTGAACAATGGCTGAAAGAGGCAGAGGAAAATACTGGATTAAAAATTAATTGGGTAGCAGCACCAACAGATTCTGACACTCGACAACAAAAAGTTTCAACAGTCCTATCCTCTGGAGATTCTTCTGTTGATATTCTTGAAGTCAATGATGAGATGGCAACCTCTTTCAAAAACACAGGCTGGCTTGAACCATTGCAAGATACAGTATTAACGGATGATATAAAAAGTCAGTTCCCACAAGGATATATGAAAGATATGCTTACATCTACTAAAGGTGATGTAATTGGTATCCCAGGTTATTCAGGTTATCTTGCTCTATGGGTTGACCAGAAGAAACTAGAAGAAGCAGGGATGACAACGATTGAAAACGAAGAAGACTTTTTGAAATTCATGAAAGCGACAACAAAAGATGGTCAATATGGATATGGTGGTTCGTGGGAAAAAACGTATGTGTTTAATGAAATTGCAACATTTGTAAATCTTTTTGGTGGAGATTACTATGATTGGACAAATGAAGGAAGCCGTAAAGCAGTTAAGTTCATGTATGATATGGCCAATACTTGGAAAGTCACGCCAATCGATCAACTTGCCGATAAATACGAACAAATGAATCAAAAATTCATTGATGGTAAGTATGGAATGGTCTTCATGTGGGGAACCGGAAATGACTACCGTGAAGCAAACCGATATGGAGCAGATCAGATCCATATGATTAATATGCCGGAGTTTGAAAAGAGAGCGATCTTTACTGATTCATGGAGCTATGTGTTAAATTCAGCGTCAAAAAATAAGGAAGCAGCAGAAAAGTTCCTAAAATATGTAGCAAGTGAAGAGGGTGGGTTAAGTGGCTGGAAAAACTTTAACCGTTACCCTGCAAGAGCAGATGTTGCTAGTAATGAAGCTGTTACAAGTGATGTAAAAGACGTATATACACAAATCCAAGAAACTAGTGAAATTAATGGTCGTCCAATGCTTCCTCAGACAATGGAGTTTATTACTGAGATGGGAACTCTTTTCCAAAACTATATCCAAGATAAAATCACGTTAGATGAATTCTGTAAGAAAGCACAAGAAGCTGTTGATAAATATAAATAAAGTTTTGTTGCTCTCAAAGAAACCGATTAGATATGTATCATTCTATCTAAGGTAAGAAAGGTGCGTTAAAATGTATGCAAGCAAAAGATACCTGACAATCGCATGGTTATTTGTTCTACCTGCGTTATTAATTAGGTTTTTCACTACTGTATATCCCATTTTTGAAACCTTTCGAGTTAGTTTTTATAACGTAAACTTGTTAAGAGGAATTAATGAGTTTGTTGGGCTTCAAAACTATATTAATATTTTTCAAGATCCAAAAATGATTACATCCATTAAGTTTACGACCATATTTGTGATTGGTTCGATGATCGGACATATCGTTTTTGGAGTTGGATTAGCCCTTATACTAAATATGAAATTCGGTGGTCAAAAGCTTTTACGAACCATCGTGTTGCTTCCTTGGGCAATGCCGATGGTTGTAATAGCAATTGCTTCAAAGTGGGCGTTTAACAATGATTATGGATTAGTTAATGATTTTATTCGTTGGTTTAATCCGGGCTTTAATTTAGATTGGCTCATTCATACGGATACAGCCAGATGGGCAGTTATTGCTGTTGATCTATGGAAGGATGTTCCATTTTTTGCGATACTCATTCTTGCTGGTCTTCAATTTATTCCTTCAGACATGTATGAAGCAGCAAAAATCGATGGAGCTGGACCAATTCAATCATTTTTCAGAATCACACTTCCACTTATTTCGAAGAACATATTAATCTTAAGTATTTTCTTTACAATGTGGAGAATCACATCGTTTGATATTGTTTATGCGATGACCAGTGGAGGTCCTGGAGAAGACACGGCATTACTCGCTTATCGCATCACAACAGAAGCATTTACAAATCTAAATACTGGATATGCAGCTTCGATTGCGATCGTTCTGTTTATTGTAATGGCTATTCTGAGCGGATTAAGTATGTATGGGGCAAAAAAAGTAAATCACTAAAATAATAGTTGTGTTCCTTTTTTGGATAAAAGGAACACAGCTTACTATTCTCATAGGATGAAAGAAAATATGAAATAAAGTAGGTGAATTTCCTATGTTTCTCAAAACAGAAAAAGATAAAAAATATCATGTGGTTATTAGTGAACCCCGCTTATCTCCAAGAACGGCAAAAAATATCGTTACAAACATGTATAGGTGGGCGCTAGCAGTTATTGTAGGTTTTCTTATACTTTTTCCATTATGGTGGATTTTTGTATCGTCCATTACTCCATCAGGACAGTTATTTTCAAAACCAATTAAATATTGGCCAGAAAATCCTACGTTTGAAAGCTATCAATATTTAATTGCAAATGCAGATTTATTTCAAAAAATCTGGGATACAATGCTCATTGTAGGATTATCGATTTTTATCGGGATGGTTGTTTCGGTCATGGCAGCCTTTAGTTTTGCCAGATTTAAAAGTAAAGGATTGTCAGTAGCGGTAGCATTTTTATTGGGTTCAATGCTCATTCCAGATGTAGTGACAGCTCGTCCTTTGTATGATTTTTTAAGGGAAGTAGGGTTGTATGACACATACACAGGATTAATTATCCTCTATATCAGTAGCATTATTCCTTTTTCAATATTAATTCTTCAAAGTTTTTTAAATGATATTCCTTCATCCATTGAAGAAGCTGCATTAATCGATGGTTGTGGATTTTTTCAGTCGTTGTTTTATGTGACGTTGCCAATCCTAAAACCAGCTTTGGCAACTGTTTGTATCGTTAATTTCATTATTTGTTTAAATAACTTTTTTACACCACTATTCTATTCAAATGGAATCTCGGTACTTTCAACAGCAATCACACAGTTACCATTAAGGGATAATATGTATGCCATTCCATGGGACCTTGTCAGTGCGATGGGATTCATCATCATTTTACCGATCATCATTTTTGTTGCTATTTTCCAACGACAAATTATGGAAGGTATTATGTCAGGTGGAGTAAAAGGATAAACCAAGAAGATATCAGAACGAACTTGAGAGGAGAAGTATGATATGAATTTTAACCCATTTATGAATAGTCTTACGACCCTTCCTTTAATGAACAATGGAAGAACTCGTGCAATTACCGCAGAAAACCCGAATGGTGAAAAAGGAAAAGGAGGAATGGCGGCTAGTCATTTAGGGCCTTCCCGAAAGGGTTCACCATGTCTTCGTGATGTAAAATCTGGTGAAACAGCTCTACTTTGCGATGTATCGGGTCCAGGGGTTATTCAACATATTTGGATTACAGTTACTGACCAAACAGATAAAGATGTTTTTGTTTTAAGAGATCTGGTTATCCGTATGTATTGGGATGATGAAACAGTTCCTTCTGTTGAAAGTCCACTTGGTGATTTTTTCTGTAACGGATTTGCTAGAGGATGTACAGTTAATTCATTGCCAATTGTTGTAAATCCCACACGAGGATTTAATTGTTACTTCCCAATGCCATTTAACAAAAAGGCAAAAATCACAATTGAGAACCAACACGAAAAAAGTATACCAGCGTTATTCTTTCAAATCGACTATTGCTTATACGATGAGCTTCCAGAAAACACAGCATATTTTCATGCGCAATGGAATCGTCAAAAAATAACCACCATCGGTGAAGATTATGTAATCGTTGACAACATCAAAGGGAGAGGACAGTATGTTGGAACATATCTCGCACTTGCCACAATAGAAAGATACTGGTGGGGTGAAGGTGAAATAAAGATGTATATTGATGGTGACAAAGAATATCCAACCATTTGTGGTACAGGAACCGAAGATTATTTCGGAGGAGCATGGAGTTTTGCGACGCAACAAGATGGTAAGACAATCGAAAACACCTATTGTACGCCATATATGGGCTATCCTTACTATTCAAAACATGATGAAGTTGTTCATAATCTTTATCACAATGATGATGTTCCCCCAATGAGAGGCTTTTACCGCTGGCATATTCCAGATCCTATCCGATTCAATGAAAATCTTAGAGTAACTATCCAACAAATTGGAGTGTGCAAGAAAGGCCTTTTTGAAAGACAAGATGACGTGGCGACCGTCGCATATTGGTACCAAACAGAGCCCCATTATGCGTTTAAACCTTTAATGAAGAAAGAAGACAGATGGCCTAGATAAATACATTTAAGATAGTGACCCCTATTTATCTGTATAGGGGTCATATTTTATTATTTTCCCTTGCTTTAATAAACTTTTGTTCAAATCGGTCTAGTACCAAACACCGATTGATTAGGTGAATCGATTTGAACGTACTCTCTTTGGTAAAATCGGCGTGGACAAGCATAGAACTCCCATATCGATGGATTCAGGAGTTGCTGCTAGTGCTTTCGATTACTTAATAAAAAATGAATTAAGAAGTTTTTAGTCAAAAGTCGCTGCGCTATCCAATCAATAATTTAGCGACTCTCTTGTTTGTACCGGAGTAAATAATAGGCAAAGGTTGTTTCTTAGTTCAATATAAAATGCTAGTTTTTACCCTTTTAAAGAGTTACTTTAATGTTTTGTTAGACGATACAATACGAAAATGGGTTTGTAGATTAGGTTTTAACAGTACAAATAAGTATATCCAATTGAACGATGTTAACAGAACATATATTAAAATTGATTCAGTGAATGATATACTTAACTATAAAGAGGAAATACTCGAGGTAGCTAGGCAATTTGACAAAGCTACAGTGAAATAAATTAAACAAAGCTATATGATATATTCAACCGCACAGTGTGTTTCCACTCGTGCGTTTTTTATTTTGTTAAAAAAATGAATTCTAGAAAGGTTCCCTATTTTTACCCAAACAATTCACTTACAAACAACAGACCATCTAGTTTATAATAAAAGGATGTCCAAATAGGATAGAAGTAGGAGTTTGACACGAAGTAGAGTAAGTAGGTGAATACTATAGATATCATTGAAACACGGGTGAGAGGTTTTATTGGAGATATTCAACACCCTAAACAAAAAAAGAAGATTAATATTAATGATTTAGAGCTTCAGCTGCGTAAGCTGATGGATGATTATTTTGATATGGACGGATATTCGTTGTTCTATCGTTCCATTGAACTTTTGCTAGCAGAAGGACAACTGATTCCCATACAAAATAATCAATACAATGGAAGAACACCAGCGCTACCCTTATATTACTGGGTAAATATAAAAATTCAGTCTACCAAGTGGGATCGTCTTGAGATGATGAAGTTAAGTGATCAGTTTGATTTTTCTTATTATGAACGTCATCCTGAATGGCAAACGGTAGAGGAATGGAATCGAATCCAGAATGTTTATACTTTTCTCCAAAGCAATCAGGAACGGGAAATCGTTTCATTCGAAGAAAGAAGCTTGGAACTGTTTGGTCATGAAAAATTTTTACTAGATGGTGACAGTTTCCCCGAAGGCAAAGGCTTTTTAGCTAGAATTGGAGTATTGGAAGAGCAGCTGAAAATGGTGAGCTATGGGGAGCCTTTTGTATTTTGGATGAAACAAGGAAAAGAAATAAAAGATATTCAGAGGGTACTCATTGTTGAAAATCTATCTTTCTTTCATACTTCCATTAAATTATTGGAAGCCAATGTACTGGATTATGAACCTGAACTAATTATTTATGGGGAAGGGACAAAAATTGAACGTAGTTTTTCCTTTTTCTTTCGAATGTTTCCGCCCAAATCCTATTTGATCTATTACGCAGGAGATCTAGATGCCTCAGGATATGGGATCTTGGTTCGGCTTATCGATAAGTATCCGGAATGCTGTATTCAGCCTGCCTTAAAGATTTATCGGAAAATGCTTGAATGTTTAGAACAAAGAAATGACCAGAAATCTGGTCAGACTCAAAACCCGAAATACCGTGATTCCTTTTTCCAATGGTTCACCGAAGAAGAAAAAGCAGTATTACTAGAATTATGGCGGGAAAATAAGCGGATTCCACAAGAAGTGTTAACAATCGAAACATGGAGGAGATGGATGTGAACGAATCATGGGAAGGCTTCGCCCAACGAATGCAACGATTAAATCCCCTGTTTGAGCTTGGGAGGGGAATGGAAGTGGGGGATTTGAAGCCTCACATCCAAACCATTCTCATGCAAGTGCTCCTCACCATCTTTTATCGAGAACTAAATGATGATGATTCAAGAAGCAAATCAGATATTAAGTATATGGTAGAAGATTCTATTAAACAGATGAGACTTTTAGCAGACGATAAACAAATTGAACGAATCACGAGTGGGCTTTTATATCAAGGGAAAGAAGAGTATAGTAGACCGTTTGAAGCCTTATATTACGATGAAATAAGACAATCCTGGGAAACGCAAACTTTCCGATATGTCACGATGGATGAATTATATACGAATCTCGAGATAGGCGGCTCGATAGTTTATAAACTAACAGATGTCGCTCAAGAAATGATTTTTATGAGCAGAGAAATGGCTGAGGAATTCTCCATAACGATTGAACAACTCTATAGTATGCAGTTGATTAAAAACGGTAATTTTAGAAAAGCTACTCGAAACCTCGATCACCTCATTTCACGAGTAAACCGCTTAATGGCAAATGAATTCACCTTCCAAAAGGAAATGATCAACAATCCCAAAATTTTATTGGTTGAAGAGGAAAGGCAAAGAGCAGACAATCGTGTGGAAATAGAAAAGCAATTTGAAGAGGAAAAAAATCACTTCCGTACGATTACTAGTATGATAGAAAAAACGAAACGTAGAAATGAAGCAGATGATTATATTCAAAGGGAATTGATTCTTCTCCAAGAGAAAATAGGTCATACAAGGCAATTGCATGATCGTTTTGCGAAGCTCGTTATTCAAAATATATCGTATGAACTGAAGTTAAAAGCAGAAAATCCTTCATTGTTCTGGGAAAAGAGCATGGTATCCTTTCGAGAGCATGTGTATGAAAATTGGTTATTTAAAGAAGGCGTTCAGGATTTTAGGGCCATAGAAAACGTCCTTTCTCCCATATTTTCACCGAGGAA
This sequence comes from Bacillus sp. Y1, assembly GCF_003586445.1. NCBI lineage: Bacteria > Bacillati > Bacillota > Bacilli > Caryophanales > Bacillaceae > Bacillus > Bacillus sp. Y1. The sequence continues at coordinate 1,787,660 of NZ_CP030028.1, forward strand.
TGAGTTTATTTTGCCTCTTGATTGGATTTGGGGAGAACAAGAATTCGATGAGCAACAACAAACAGATGTTGAAGTGATAGAAGAAGCAGAAGAAAACGTAACCCGTCCACGAGTAACGAACTGGGATTCTGTTATTAAGGCGTGGAGTTATGTTTTTCAATTTTTACAAACGAACAGAGAGTTTTCATTATCCGATCTCGCAACCATGCCTTTGGAAGTGCAAGATTTGTGGTTCGAAGAATCTGAAACGATTGATTTATGGATGATGTTTGATAAAAAGCCGTTAAAGGTTCAAGTGCTGCACCGGAAGGAAGAAACACTGAGCGATGAGAGAGAAATTCTTCTGCATAAATTGATGAAAGAATATCCACAATTTCAAGTGTTTGAAGGGTTGAAGATCTTTACCATGTTTGATCCTCGAGCGGAGCCTTTTGTATGGTATCAAACAAAAATCACCCCTTTTAAAATATGTATAGAGGAGGAGAAGCGATGAATGCTGAAACGATCAAAAAAGCGTCAGCTGTTTATTTTACTTTATTAAAAGATAAAGTCATCGACGAAAATAGTGAACACTTCCAAACTTTCTTTGATCCGGAAGTAAGACAGACAGTTTTATTATTAGCAGACGAATCAGGTACGTATATCATTGAATCTCCCAAACGCATCCATTTAGTCGTTCAGCCAACTGGCTCGGTATTTGCTACAAATTTCACACATATGAAAGAGAAGCATCGCCAAATCGAAACAAAAAAACATTTTCACCTGATCAGCGTGATCATCATGTCTTTCTTAGCCTCCATAGACCGCAACCAAGCGGCAAAAATCCGAACCAAACGGGAAGGCATTAGCTACTATGCCTTGGAACGGTATGTTAATGACTTGATGATGAATTGGGAGAAGATTCTTAAAGCGAAACCTAATTTCGGAGAAGAAGAACGACTGGATATGAAGGAAATGGTGATCACCTGGAAATACATGGAGGTCGACACCGAGGATTATGGGATGAAAAAAGGCAATAGAAGAACGAGAATCGGATTAATTGCCAGCGCTATGCGGTTATTAGAGACGGAAGGGCTAATCGTTATTCTTGATCGGGATGATATTCCAAAGGTAATTCCAAAACAAGAGCTTTTTGAGAGAATTGAATACTTGTATCATGATTATGACCGATACGAAATATTAAAGAAATTAATGACAACAGAGGAGAATGAGCATGCCGAAAATCCATCGAATTAGAATTGTTGGCCTGAAGTATGATGGCATGCAAAAGCAATATAAAGATACGACCTTTAACTTCCATAATGAAGAAACGTCAACTAATGGTCTCATCGCTATGATGAATGGGGGCGGAAAAGGTGTGTTCCTGCAAACGGTCTTCCAAATTCTCAAACCTGGAACATCTTGGGGAAAACAAAACAATCGTTATTATCAACAATTTTTCTTTAATAATAAAGAGCAGTTTATTCCTTATACCTTTCATGTTCTCATTCAATGGGAATTAGACGGTGCCGATCGCAGACATCTAATTACGGGAGGAATGTTCTCTGCAGAACAGAGGATTTCGATGAGTGAAGAAGGTGGAAATGAAAGCAAATCATTAGAACAGGAAGCAAAGATTCTCCCTAATATTACATTTTACACGAGAGAATTTGAACGGAAAGAAGAGGCGGCCGTTGAGCATATTCCACTGTATGAAAATGATGAGGTTGCTGACAGTGAAAGCTTGAAGGATTACTTGAAATGGAATGGATATGACGTTTATAAAGATATGAAGAAGCACTATCGCATCCTTGATACATACGGAATTAACCGTAAAGATTGGGACATTATGAAGGATATCAACAAGGATGAAGGTGGAGTAGGAAAATACTTTGAGGGAGCCGAAGATGATCATTCCCTTTTCCAAAAACGAATTATTCCTACCGTTAGTCAAGTTCTACATCGAACGGAACACCAAAAAAATGATCTAGTCGAGATTTTTAAGAGTCAGGCTAGTATTGCAAAGGATCTGCCTGTTCTTTTAAAAAGAGAGCAAGCCCATAAAGAATTTTTAGAAGATATTGTTCCCTTTGAAGAGCATTTAGCTAAAGGGGTCGAACATAAAGAAATTGTTCAGGAAAGTATAAAGGTAGGAAGACAACTGCTTGGTGCGTTAGAACATTTGAAGCAATCAGAAACGGAAATGTTGCTTACTTTAGAAAGAGACATAGAGACATTAACACTCAAGCAAGAAGACCTACGCTATCAAAAAGATAATTTGGAGTATGCAAAAGCTCATCGAGAGGTAATGGAGTGGGATAAGAAATTAGTAGAAGAAAGAAAAAAGCACACTTCCACTCAAGAAATAGTGAAAGAGAAACAGGAACGAAAAGAACAACTCGTCTTTCAGTTATTATTGAAAGAGTGGAGTGAAAACGAACAAACGATTCGCTCTCTGTCACAGCAAATTGCCATATTAGAACAAAATAGTGGCTTAGAGCAAGTGAATCAAAGAATGGATGAAATCAAAAAAGAAGTAGCAGAACAATGGGAGCATTCCTATCTAACCATACAAGAAGGTGTTAGGCAGTACTTGGGCTATCAGAAGTTCTTAAAGAAAAAAGAAACGGAGCTCACGCAACAGGATAAGCAGAAGACAAAAGAAATAGCTCAAATTAGTACGGAAATGGATTTTTTATATACGCAAATACATTCCTTTGAATCAAAAGATGCAGCACTCATCAAAGAATTTGGTGACCGATTAACCTATGACTTGAAGGGCTTGATCGAATCTTTCTCTAAACAAATTGAGGACAAAAAGGCTACCTTAGAAGAGATACAAGCAAAAGATAAAGAATCTAGTGAAAAGCAAAATTCACTAGCCTCTTCCCATGGTACACTCGTCCAATCCATTCAGTTTTCAGAAGAAAAGTGTGCGGAATTAAAGATAGCAAATGACGAACAAAAGCAAAGAGAATCAAAATTATTGGATAAACTTCATGGTTTATTGGATGATGTCACTGCACCGTTTACTCACTCGCTTTTATCAAAGTATGCGTTGCAGATAGAAGAACTTCTGGCAGGTAACAAACAACAAGGGGAACAAATTAAAAAAGAACTTTGGGAAACGCAGCTCGATCATTCTTTAAATGATGAGGGTTTCTGGATTGCAAATAAAGATGTGAAAGAATTAAAAGAATGGATCGACGAGAAGACAGGTATTGATGTGTTTTATGGTACTCAGTTTCTTCAATCATTACGTGCAGAAGATATGGCGAACTATTGCTTAACGTATCCGCTCCTTCCATACGGTTTAGTTGTAAGTCAGCATCAGTGGCAAAAAATTAATCAGCAGGTTCTATCAGGAAGAATGTTTAAAAGTCCGGTTCCGATTTTTATGCGTGAGGAAATGAACAGCGACAATCACCAACCATCCTTTGTCATCATTAACGGAACCGAGAAAGAGCTATTATCGGATAAAAATCAATTCACCCACTGGAAAATTAGTATTGCTAAACAAATAGAAGAAAAGAAAGATACACTTATTGAGATTGAAAAAACAGAAAACTCTTTGCGTCGTATGTTAAAAGAAATCGATCGGTTTCTATCAGGTCAGTTATCAAGTGATATTGAAAAAAACCTAAATCAGGAACAGAACGCTCTTCTTGCTAAGAAAGCAAATTTACAGGAAATCACCATACAGCAAGAAAAGGAAAAGGAATTACAGCTTCAGTTAAAAGAGCAATTGGAACATACAAAGCGAAAAATAGAAAAGCTTACAAAAGATGTGGAAACATTAGAGGTGTTTGAAAAAGAAAAAACCATTCATCAAGAAAATAAACGGGTGAGAGAAGAAAAAGAGAAACAAAAAGAAGCCTTGGTCCTTCAGCAGCAAGAATTAGGAAAAGAGCACCAACAGATTGTGGAGCTGCAAACCAAGTGGAATCATACGTATGTAGAATGGAAGCTGACAACCGAACAGAATATAAAGGAGATTGCCTTCTTTATTGAAGGAGCGGCTTTTCCTCCTGATGAAAAAGTAGACCAAAGTGAAGAAGTTCCACGCCTATCCACTCATTTATTAGAAGAAATAAATGGGAGAATTGAAGAGTTGAAACAGCTTCAAAAATCAAAAGAAGAACAAGCTAGAGAATTACTCGTTATTCAAGCAAAAAAAGAAACCGAACAAAAGCAGCAAACAAAATTAGAGAAAAAACTCAAAGCAGCAAATGAGGAGTGGGAAAAAGCCTCTGAACCTGATGAACCGATAAGCATATTAGAAAATATGCTGCAAACGGCACAGAAGGAAGCGAAGGCTGCGGAAAAGGAAGAACGTGAACAAGGAACGGCTGTAACGGTAGCAGAAACGTCCTTGCAGTATGCGACCGAACAACGCGAAAAGACAGGCAAAAAGATAGCAAAGCATGAAAAACAGCCTACAGAATGGGCAGACCTTGACTTAGATGTGAAGGAAGTAGAAATAAAAGACCAAACGAAGATAACGAAGGATGCAGTAAAGAAGACGGAAAAACGTCAGAAAGAAACAGAAACAAATATTGCAAGTTATGAAGGTGACTTGTTAACTCTATCAGTGATCTTAAAGGAAGAGGCAGCAGCATTTACCGATAATGAGCTAGAAAAAATAAAAACTCAAGGGAAAGCGTGCATCTTATCCTGGTGTGAAGAACATCAAGAGATTTTAGAAGAAGGACAAGAAAAGCATGCAAAAATTGATCAATCCTTGCGTAACTTAAAGCTTGCAATTGAAGGGAAAGATTGGGAGGTTCGTTTTAAGAATGAAGTGTTAACTACATTAGACCATATGGATACAAGGCATTACTCGCATATTCAAAGCATTGTGAAAAATATGAAGCGATTCTCACAAAGTGGCTTAGAACAATTAGAACGTGACAAAGAGAGGGCAGAAAAGGCTCAAAACTTCTGGGCTAGTCGAGCTAGTATGAAAGTAATGAGTATTTCAGAAGCCATTCGTTCCATGATTGCGAAAATGAAGCTGAAAAATGAACGAGGATCTTTCCCTCTCGTCCAATTAAAAGAAGACATCCTGCCTAAAAAGGCGGAAGATATCGAACCGCTCCTGAAGCAGCATTTTGTATCGGCCATAAATAAAATTACGAAGCAATTTGATATGATTGATGATCATAATCGATTATTAGATCAGGAAATTAAACAGCTTATTAGTGACGAGCAAATTTTGTTTGTATCACTAAGAAATCGATATCCTGAGCTACTTGTCTACAATATGAGAACGGATAATGCCTTTATGTATGGGAAACCGCAAAAAGAGCATTACTCCACTTGGCAGACCATTAATCAAGGTTCTAAGACAAAATCGGATGGCAGTGGTGGACAAAAGTTATCAGCCCGTATGGTTATGATGATGATGTTATTATCAGTTAAAAGCGAAACCGATCAAAGCTGGGTTCCTTTAGTCTGTGATAATCCGTTCGGACAAGCTGCATCCACACATGTACTTGACCCGATCTTTGCAGTTGCCGATAAGTTAAAATTCCAATTCATCGTCGTCACACCGCCCGAACTGGTGAAAACAGAAATCAGCCAACGATTTGATTCCTACTATAAATTGGACTTCATTCGTGAAAAAGGTAAAGAGATTGTTTCCGACACCATCGTTCCAGCATTTCGGATATTTCAAGGAGAAGAAGTTGTTCAATAGGTTTTAAAGGATTATTTAGTTTTTGACATAATTCATTGATCTTTGATTTAATGATTAAATATTATACTAGTTGATTGGAGCGGAAGGTGCTTGACTCCTGGGGGATTAGCTTTACAGGCGAAAGCCCCCCCGGAAAGCAAGCGCCTGGAGCGGAAATTAACCTTTTTTTAACCCACCTTATATACGAAGGTGGTTTTTTTTGTATTTATAACATTTGAAAACACTGTTTTTTGTTATAAAAAAACTGAATTTTAAATTTTATCCACTAAATCGTACCCATATAATAGAGTTGAATCTTTATACCATGTATTCTTATAGACATTTCCCTTAAACAACAATATATAAAGGAGGTAATCAACATGCAAAGACATGAAATTGAACAGAAAATAGAGCTGCTAATTGATAACCTGATTAACCTAAATGATCCAGACGGGAAATATGCGATTCCACTTGCAGATGGAAGAAAAATCGACAACAAAAGTTTTAATTATTGGGAATGGACAGCAGGGGTTGGCTTATATGGCATGATGAAATATTATAAGTTAACGAAAAAAGAAGAGATTTTATCAATGATCATCAAATGGTTTGACGATCAGTTCAAAGAGCCTCCAGTGGAGAAAAATGTTAACACGATGGTACAAATGTTAACGCTTGCATATTTATATGAAGAAACAGGTAATCCCACATACCTTCCTTATTTAGAAACATGGGGGGACTGGTTATATCATGATATGCCAAGAACAAAGGGTGGGGGAATTCAGCACGTAGTTTTCGGTTCCGAGAACTATCAGCAACTATGGGATGACACACTAATGATGAGTGTTTTGCCACTAACGAAGATCGGCTTATTGCTTAACAAGCCAGAATATGTGGAAGAGGCAAAAAAACAATTTTTAATACATATCAAATATTTGTCTGATAAAAAGACAGGTTTATGGTTCCATGGCTGGACGTTTGAAGGGAATCACAATTTTGCTGAAGCTTTATGGGGACGTGGAAATTCATGGGTGACAATTGCCATTCCGGAATTTCTAGATTTAGTTGATTTAGATGAGACAGACGCTGTTCGTCAAGTATTAACTGATACGCTGGAGCAACAATTGGATGGTCTTGAGTTATGCCAAAATGAAAATGGTTTATGGCACACCTTGTTGCTAGATCCAAGTTCCTATGTGGAAGCCTCCTGTACCGCTGGTTTTGCGTTTGGAACGCTAAGATCTGTTCGTAAACGCTATGTTCCGAAAAGGTATTTGAATATGGGATTAAAGGCTATTTCAGCCGTCATTGAAAATATAAATGAAAATGGAGAATTAGAAAACGTTTCAGCTGGAACTGCAATGGGAGATACACAAGAGTTTTATAAGCAAATTCCAGTTACTTCCATGCCGTATGGACAATCAATGGCCATTCTTTCGTTAGTAGAATACTTATATCAAAGAATCTAAGAGAATAAGGGTTATTTATTAAGGTGAGGTGAACGAATTGAATATTGGCATTAGAGCTCATGATATTGAAAACCGCCCGCTAGAAGAGTTAGTGAAAGAAATAGCTGGAAAGGGGCTCACATCTGTACAGTTAGCCCTGAGTAAATCATTCGATAGTATTAACACAGAATTAGGTAGTTTAAGTCCTGGTTTAGCCAGATATATAGGGGATGAGTTTTCGAAACAACATATACAAATTGCTGTATTAGGTTGCTATTTTAATATGATCCATCCTGACCTTGTGGAGAGGAGAAAAGGTATCGAACGATTTAAAGAGCATATCCGCTTTGCAAGGGATTTTGGATGCAGTATTGTTGCGACTGAAACGGGTAATGTAAACGCAGACATCATCTATACAGAGGATAATTTCAAAGAAGAACCGTTTTTAGAAGTAGTTGAAAGTGTTCGTGAACTCGTTCAAGAAGCTGAAAAATTTGGTGTGATCGTTGGTATTGAAGCAGGAGTGAACCATCCTGTCTATTCGCCAAAAGTAATGAAGAGATTGTTAGATACCATTCCTTCGAATAATCTTCAAGTCATTCTTGATCCAGTAAATCTGTTAACCATTGAAACTTATGAGAATCAGGAGGAGATTTTTCAGGAAGCAATGGAGTTATTCGGTGATCGGGTAGTCGTTCTACATGCAAAGGATTTTAATATCCAAAATAACCAACTAACAACCACTGCAGTGGGTAAGGGATTATTAAACTATGATTTCATATTAAAACAGATTAAAGAGAAGAAACCATATATGAATATTTTATTAGAAGAAACGAAGGAGCCTTATATTGATGAAAGTGTGGCTTTTTTAAAGGAAAGATATGAATTGTTTTAGTATTTTGAAAAGCGGGTCTGATTCGGACAGGAAAGTTCATGCGAGTAGGTTTAGAGTCCGAAAGCGGGTCTGATTCGGACAGGAAAGTTCATGCGAGTAGGTTTAGAGTCCGAAAGCGGGTCTGATTCGGACAGGAAAGTACATGCGAGTAGGTTTTGAGTCCAAAAGCGGGTCTGATTCGGACAGGGAAGTTCATGCGAGTAGGTTTTGAGTCCGAAAGCGGGTCTGATTCGGACAGGGAAGTTCATGCGAGTAGGTTTTGAGTCCGAAAGCGGGTCTGATTCGGACAGGAAAGTTCATGCGAGTAGGTTTTGAGTCCGAAAGCGGGTCTGATTCGGACAGGAAAGTACATGCGAGTAGGTTTTGAGTCCGAAAGCGGGTCTGATTCGGACAGGGAAGTTCATGCGAGTAGGTTTTGAGTCCGAAAGCGGGTCTGATTCGGACAGGAAAGTTCATGCGAGTAGGTTTTGAGTCCGAAAGCGGGTCTGATTCGGACAGGAAAGTTCATGCGAGTAGGTTTTGAGTCCGAAAGCGGGTCTGATTCGGACAGGAAAGTTCATGCGAGTAGGTTTTGAGTCCGAAAGCAGGTCTGATTCGGACAGGGAAGTTCATGCGAGTAAGATTTGAGTCCGAAAGCAGGTCTGATTCGGACAGGGAAGTTCATGCGAGTAAGATTTGAGTCCGAAAGCAGGTCTGATTCGGACAGGGAAGTTCATGCGAGTAGGTTTTGAGTCCGAAAGCGGGTCTGATTTGGACAGGAAAGTTCATGCGAGTAAGATTTGAGTCCAGATATTCTTTATTAAAAAACTTTGGTTACTAATTGGGGGAAGAACCATGAAGAAAATTGTTGTATGTGGGTTAAGTAATCGAGCATTAGGAATGTTCGTTTACTCCATCCTTCATCAATTTGGTTCGCAAAATCAAATTGTAGGATTACTTGATTCCGATGATCGAAGAATTGAACTTTGCAAGGAACGCTTTCCAGAATTATTAGCACTTCCCACTTATGATCCCGATCAATTCCAACAAATGATTGACGAAACAAATCCTGATACGGTGATTGTTACGAGTAGAGATGATACCCATATCAACTATATATTACAAGGGTTAGAGAGAAACTTAACTGTTATTACAGAAAAGCCAATGGTTACGAATGCTCACGATGCTAGAAGAATCATAGAAGCGGAAAAGGTGAGCAAAGGGAAAGTAATTGTCGCCTTCAATTATCGTTATAATCCGTTCCATCGAAAAATTAAAGAATTGATTTTAGAAGGGAAAATTGGAAGAGTCACGTCCGTTGATCTTAACTGGTATATAGATACATACCATGGTGCCAGCTACTTCAAAAGATGGAACCGCAACCGGGAATTTTCAGGTGGATTATCGATTCATAAATCAACTCACCATTTTGACCTAGTCAATTGGTGGCTTGATCAGAAACCAGAAGAAGTGTTTGCCTATGGCGCCTTACATTATTTTGGCAAAGACGGAGAATTTAATCCAAGTACAACAGACCATCGTTATTGTAGTACATGCGATGAAAAACAGTTGTGTCATTACTATATGCGCTGGTCCGACCGCAGAAATAATGTGAATGCGAAAGATGACCACATTAAAGCAGATAGCATTGAAAAGTCAGCACAAAACTATACGCATTATCGTCCGGATTCGTGTATTTTTGATCATTCTATTGAGATTGAAGATACATATGTGGCGACTGTAAAGTATGACAAAGGTGCGTTCTTAAGTTATTCCGTAAATTTCTCTCTTCCGTATGAAGGCTATCGATTAGCGATAAACGGTACGAAAGGAAGAATTGAAACCACTGAATACCATGAGCCAAGCCGAATTCCGTTTGAGGTTCCTGAACAGACGATTGAGTTTTATCCGTTATTTGGCGGGGCCAAGGAGACGATTCATGTTCTCCAAACTGGAGGAGGCCACGGGGGAGGAGATCCAGTTTTGTTGGAGGATCTGTTCTTAGGAGTCGATCAAACGCGCTCATATCCGATTTTAGCAGGTGCAGAAGCAGGAGCGTATTCCATTGCTGTTGGTGAAGGGGTATGGCGTTCTGTAAAAGAAAATAAGCCATATAAGATAGAAGACTTATTACGAAATAACGCAGATCTTTCTTTAACAAAGTAGATAACCAGCAAAAGGAGGATAAAAATGCCACAATTAATTCTCGAGCAAAATCAGGTTTCTCAGGCCATCGACCGCGTTGTCGAAAGGACCTTTCAAATGGATTTCGGATGGGATTGGCCAGGTGGAGTCGCTTTATATGGTGTAGCAGAAGCATACGAGGTAACCGGTGAGGAGAAGTACTTGCAATACATCAAGGATTGGGTCGATGCCGAGTTAGAAGATGGTCTTCCAAGACTGACCGTAAATGCTTCTTCCATTGGTCATATTCTATTAACCTTGTACAAGGAAACGAATGAAGAAAGGTATATCGAATATGCCACTCAAATGGCAGACTATTTACTCCATGATGCCGAGCGCTTTGCAGATGGTGTCCTGCAGCATACCGTTAACGGAAGTAAGTATCAATTTCCGGAGCAAGCATGGGTGGATACGATGTTTATGGCTGGGTATTTCCTGTTGAGAATTGGCCATCTGTTAGATAGAGAGGATTATTTCAACTTTGGTTTAAAGCAATACCATGGACATGAAACATTTCTCCAGGATGACATGACAAACCTATACTATCATGGCTGGGACAATATTTCACAAAATCATATGTCCTCGATTTTTTGGGCAAGAGGGAATAGTTGGGCAGCCTATACAATGGCACGAGCACTTGAATTGATTGAGGTTCAGCATCCGTCTTTTATGATTATCCAGGGGTCATTACGTGACCAATTAAGTGCTTTGGTTCGCTTACAATCAGAGTCAGGACTTTGGCATACCATTGTAGACGATCCTACCTCTTATCTTGAAACATCAGGATCAGCTGGGATTGCTGCTGCACTATTAACAAGTGGGAAGCTATACAACAAATATATTCAAAAATCGGTTGAGGCAATCCTTGGTCAAATCAGAGAGGACGGTTCGGTGATGGGAGTATCGGCAGGAACAGCTGTTATGTTCGATGCTAACGGTTATAAAGAAGTTCCTTATAAGCGAGTCCAGGGTTGGGGACAAGGGCTTGTACTAGCCTTTTTATCACTGCTTCTAAAAAGAGAGAATAAAGACTTGTAAACATTGAAACCTGTGGTAGTAGAAAGCTTCCACAGGTTCTTTTAAATCAATAGATTCATGGATTGTGTGATAAAGGAGGAAGGAAATGAAACCTTCATATGTGGTGATTGATGGAAATTCAATGATTTCTATCCCAAAACCGTCTCAACAGCAGTCAGGCATGCAGTTGAGATGATTAGCCGGGATCATGAAAAGGTACTGGGAAAATCACCTTCACTTGAAACAACTTTCACAGAAAAAGTGGATATGGTTATTAGATATGCTGAAACAGCAGATGAGTGTCCTCAAAGACCTGAAGCTTTTGGTTTTCGGTTTCTGGAACAAGACGGAAAATGGTCCTGTCATATTATCGGGTATGACGATTTAGGAATCATCTACGGTTTGCTGCATTACAGCCAACAATACTTAGGGGTTGATCCTTTTTGGTATTGGGCGGATATTCCGATAAAACCGAAAACAAACATACATATTCCAACGACTGATTTTGATTCCCCAGAAAAAGCAGTAAGGTACCGAGGCTGGTTTGTGAACGATGAAGTTTGTCTGATCGGGTGGAAGGAGGAATATCCACCTACGAAAGAGATATGGTATCCCGTTTTTGAAGTGTTATTAAGATGCGGAGGAAATATGGTTATCCCTGGTACCGACCTTCCGAGGGATGGGATTCATGCGAAATTAGCATCAGAAATGGGATTGTGGGTAACCCATCACCACGCGGAGCCGTTAGGAGCCGAAATGTTTTTAAGAGCATTTCCTGGTAAAAAACCAAGCTATAAGGAACATCCAGCGTTATTTGAGTCGTTATGGGAAGAAGCGATACAGAATCAGAAAGAGGACAAAATTGTCTGGGTGTTATCATTTCGGGGTCAAGGGGATGCGCCATTTTGGCTGTATGATCCGGAATTCGATACACCTGAAAAACGGGGTAAGATGATATCTAAAGTGGTGCGACGACAATACGACATGTTATGTGAATCTGTAGAGGAGCCTGTTTGTTCTATGGCTTTATACGGTGAAATTGCGGAGTTATATAAAGAAGGACACATCGATGTGCCGGAGGGAATTATTAAGATTTGGGCTGATAACGGCTATGGAAAAATGGTGTCGAGAAGACAAGGGAATGAAAACTACCGAATACCGGCTTTGCCGACTGCGGATGATTTCGGTGAACATGGAATTTACTATCATATTACGTTTCATGATCTTCAGGCGTCTAATCATTTGACGATGTTTCCCTCTTCTCCTGAACTCATTAAGGAAGAAGTAGAAAAGGCTTTACATGCGGGAGCTAACTCCTATGTTCTGGTTAATAGCGGTAATATTCGTCCTCATCTATACCCATTGGATGTAGTGAAAGAAATATGGAACTATGGCCAAGTAAAACTAGAAGAGCATATACAAACATTCATGAATCGTCTGTATACATCGAATACGAAAGAAATCTCACAGCTTTACAAAAGCTACTTTGAAAAAACAATCTCCTATGGTCCCCATTTAGATGACAAAGCAGGGGAGGAATTTTATCATCATCCAGCAAGAAAAATCATTGGGCATTGGCTAGAAGGAAAAACGAATACCCCTCATCCTAGACTGATCTGGGCAACTGGAGAGATTCCTTTTAAGGATCAAGTTTGCTGGTTTAAAGAAAAATGCGAAAGCGCTGTTGATGGGTGGAAACAGTTATTAGAACAATGTAATGAATTATCCAATCAGCTTTCAGAGCAAGACCGAAATCGTTTCTATGCCCAATTTATGATACATGTTGAACTTCATGTGTCTGGCTGTAAAGGATTTATCAAGTTATGCAACGCTTATCTTTCATATGTTAAGGAGGAATATCCGCTTGCATTTGTTCAGTTATATCAGTCAATGAAGGCTTATAAAAACGGTCAACTTGCTTTCAAACGTGCCGAAGTTGGAAAATGGGAAAACTTTTATCGCGCGGACTGGTTAACGAATATAGAAAGTACAATTTACTCTCTAGAAGCAGCCCGGAAATTTGTCCGAATGCATGGGGATAGTCCGGAATTCTTTTTATGGTACAAGGAATATTTAATGCCAGAAACAGAAAAGCATATTTATTTGGAAAATACCCATCGAAATCCATTATCTGATGATGAATTAGCTAAAAGGCTAGAAGAGAAATTTTTCAATAAGGAGGATAAGAAGTGAAAAGCGATGTAACAACTAATCGAATCAGGCTTTTTTTGGCTGGAGATTCGACCGTAGCAAGCTGTCCTCGGAGTGAGGCACCAATGGCTGGTTGGGGCCAAGTGTTTCAGTCTTTTTTTACAGAGGATATTAAAGTTCTTAACTTTGCGAAGGGTGGAGCAAGTACCAATACCTTTATTGAGCAAGGGTATTTAGATATCATACTTGAGTTCATTCAGCCGAACGATTACCTGTTTATACAATTCGGACATAATGATCAGAAATCTTTTGGTACCGAGCCCTTTACAAGCTATCCGTTAAACTTGACGGAATATGTAAATGGTGCACGAGATAAAGGTGCAATTCCGATTCTCGTTACTTCTGTCCACCGAAGAAATTTTGATGAACAGGGACGGTTAGTAAATACTCTCGGGGACTATCCAAGCTCTATGATTCAATTAGCAGAAACACTCGGCGTACAATTGATTAATTTATGGGAAAAGACAGAAAAGCTCTATCAATCATTAGGTCCGGAAGATTCGAAAAAATTGTTTGTCTGGTTTCATGAAAATGAACATCCAAATTATCCAAATGGACTTCAGGATAACACTCACTTTTGTGAGTCAGGAGCAAAAGAAGTCGGAAAGCTCGTAATAGAAGGAATAAAGGAATTAAAACTGCCGATCATGCCTTTTATAAAAGAGTAGATTGATAGACTTACAAAGAAGAGAAGGTGAAAAATATGGGGAAGAAGTTATATCATGGAGCAGCTTATTACCCGGAGCTTTGGGATGAAAAGGCGATCGAAGAAGATATTAAGTTAATGAAACAAGCGGGTATTAATGTAGTTAGAATGGGGGAGTTTGCCTGGTCAACTATGGAGCCAGAAGAAGGGAAGTTTGAGCTAAGCTTTTTTGTGAAAATCATAGAAAGACTCTATGAAAATGGCATCGAGTCCGTCATGTGTACACCAACACCCACTCCACCCATCTGGTTCAGCCATGATCATCCAGAGCGCATGTATGTGGATCGAGACGGGAAGGTGATGGGGCATGGTTCGAGACAGCATGCATGTACTAACCATCCTTATTTTCGAGAAAGAGCCGCTATGATTACCGAAAATCTAGCAAAAGCAGTCGGAAGCTTGCCTGGAGTAATTGGATGGCAGATTGATAATGAGTTTAAGTGTCACGTGAGCGAATGTATGTGTCATACGTGTAAGGACCAATGGCATCTGTGGTTAAAGTACCGCTATGAAACAATAGAAAACCTTAATGACGCTTGGGGTACGAAGATTTGGAGTGAATATTATCATAGCTTTGAACAAGTGCCGCAGCCAGGTCCTGCTCCTTTCTTACACAACTCATCATTAAGTACGATCTACCAGATCTTTTCAATGGAGAAAATTGCTGAGTTTTCCGATGAACAGGCAGAAATCATTAGAGAGTATTCTAATGCACCTATTACCCATAATAGCTCTGTCTTTTTCAGTGTAGACAACGAAAGGCTTTACGAAAACTTAGATTTTGCTTCGTTTGACACTTATGCCACCATCGATCACTTTGAGAATTATTTGATTAATCATGATTTGTGGAGGAACTTCAAAAAAGGAAAGAATTTCTGGGTTATGGAAACAAGTCCATCCTATGCGGCGTCGTTAGAAAGTCATGCCAATCCTCATCCAAATGGCTATCTAAAAGCAGAAGCAGCAGCTGCCTATGCATTAGGTGCTGAAGCGTTTTGTTATTGGTTATGGAGACAGCAGCGTGCAGGTTGTGAACAGCCACACGGTTCTGTAATCAGCGCATGGGGAAAACCGACCGTTGGATTCTCAAACGTGCTAGAAGTAGAAGAAATGCGTAAAGAAATTGAGCCAATTATTTTATCAACTAAGCCTTCTCAAGCAGAATTGGCTATTACGTATTCTGACCGGGGCAAGGCCTTCTTAAAGACCGAGCCGCATCGAGAATTGAATCATCGTACGTTAATCACAGATTTCTATAAACGAATTTTATCCATGGGAATTTATCGTGATGTAATCCCTGAAGGAGCGAGTTTAGATGGTTATAAACTATTGTTCACCCCGTTTATCCCGTATGTATCTTCCGATTATATCGCTCGGGCAATCGAGTTTGTAGAAAAGGGTGGGATTTGGATTGCTGGGCCATTAACAGGTGGCCGCACCGAACATCACACGGTTCATACAGATAGAGCTTTAGGGGAATTAGAAAAATATGCCGGTGTAGAAGTACTTTACACCTACCCAATGGATGGTACTGGAAGCATCGGGCGTGCTTTTGATATTGCTGCACCACTAGGGAAATGGAGTTCCGTGTTCGAAGCAGATTCTAAAACTGCCGTTGGAATCATTGAGGAGGGGCTATCTAAAGGGAAAGCCTTCCTAACGGAGCATCAACTTGGAGCAGGAAAAATCGTCATGCTTGGGTCATTGCCACTAGGAGAAGCAGGAGACTTGCTGTTGCAGAAATTAGTCGATCATTATTCACAGGAAGCAAATCTTACTATGAGAACCGATGTATCACAAGGAACCATCGTTGCCCCAAGGCAAGGGGATGGGTACGCGGTTTGGTTTATCATCAATATGGATGGGAAAGGCGGTTCAGTGACGATTCCGCAACGAGGTGTAGATTTGCAGACCAATAGCGCAGTTGAACCAGGAAAACTCGAGCTTAGCAGCTTTGAATATAAGGTGATCAAATTTAAGGAGGAGTTACGATGATTCGAAAAGCATCAGTTATGAAAGTGTTTCCTGGCTGTCACGATGAATACAAAAAACGTCATGATGAACTTTGGCGGGAAATGGAAATCGAATTAAGGAATCACGGAGCGCATCACTATTCCATTTTTTTAGATGAGAAGACCAATAGCCTCTTTTCATATGTAGAAATTGAGAGTGAAGAAAAGTGGAATCAGATGGCGCAAACGGATATTTGTCAAAAATGGTGGGCGTATATGAAGGACATTATGGAAACGAACCCGGATAACAGTCCAGTTTCAACAGAGTTAAAGCAGGTGTTTTATTTAGACTAGAAAAGAAAAAGAGAGACCATTAGTGATACTGTTAGTGGTCTCTCTTTTTATTAAGAGTCTATTTATTAGGGTGTAGAAGTTTATAACAATAAGAGGGGGATAGTTTATGCATAGTTTGCGTTGGGCATGGAGCTATATCCGTCATTTTAAAGGAAAGTTGTTTATTGGTTTATTATTTGCATTAGCTGTGTCAGCCCTTAATATGGTGAATCCATATCTAGCAGGGAGAATGGTTGATGATGTTATGTATGGTGAAAATATAGAAATGCTATGGACTTTGGTAGCGTTAATGATCGGTACCACGATTGTGAGGACTTCCGTTCGATATGGATATCAGATCATGTTTGAAAAAATATCTCAAAATGTCATTTTCAGAATGAGAGAAAACCTTTATGATCGCCTTCTTCAATTAGATTTTACTTTCTATGATCGTACCAAAACAGGAGATATTATGGCTCGTATGACAGGTGACATGGAGGCCATTCGACATTTTACCGCTTGGACGATATATATGATATTTGAAAATGCAACTATCTTTATCTTTGCAATCGTTTTTATGTTTACCATCCATCCACCATTGGCATTAGCCATTTTATCAATAGCGCCGGTGATCGCATTTTTTGCCTTCCGTTTATCGCGTGATGTTAAGCCAACATTTACGGAAATTAGAAATCAGTTTGCGAAGCTTAATTCAATCGTTCAGGAGAATATCAGTGGAAATCGGGTTGTTAAAGCGTTTGCGAAAGAAAGTTATGAAATTGAAAAGTTTTCAGTCGAAAACCAAGCTTTTATGGATCGAAATCTGGATTCTGCAAAAGTGTGGGAGAGATATTTACCCGTTCTTGATTCTCTTGCAGGTGTCTTAACGGTAGTAATGATCTTAGTCGGCGGTATTATGGTAATAAATGATTCACTAACAATTGGAGAACTTGTCATTTTCAATTCTTTGATCTGGGCGTTAAACAACCCCATGCGGATGGCAGGCTGGTTGATGAATGATGTGCAAAGATTTATTGCCTCTGCTGAAAAAGTGGAGGAATTGCTCTTAACAAAATCAAAAATGATTAATGGTGTTGAAAAAAGTATCATACAGGAAAAATCAGCTACGGTTGAGTTTGACCGTGTTTATTTTAGCTATGGTGATGGAATGGTTCTTGAGGATGTGACCTTTGAGGCTCATCCCGGGCAAACAGTGGGAATCATTGGCCCAACTGGTTCAGGAAAATCAACATTAGTGAACTTGCTTAGCAGATTTTATGATACGTCCAGCGGAGCTATTAAAGTTGGTGGAAGGAACGTTAAGGAATGGGATATTCATCAATTAAGGTCATCCATGGGAATGGTTATGCAGGATATATTTCTATTTTCCGATACCATTGAAGGAAATATTGCCTATGGAAATCCCAACGCAACACTGGAGGATGTTCAAGCGGCGGCTAGAAAAGCTGAAGCTCATGATTTTATTACAAGCCTCCCTGACGACTATGACACGATTGTTGGGGAAAGGGGAGTAGGATTATCAGGAGGACAGAAACAGCGGATCGCACTTGCAAGAGCCCTTTTGAAAGACCAGAGTATTCTTATTTTGGATGATACGACCTCAAGCGTGGATATAGAAACAGAGGAAAGAATTCAACACACACTTCAAGCTATTCAACAACGCAAAACTTGTTTTATTATTGCCCATCGAATTTCGTCTGTAAAAGAGGCAGATATCATTCTCGTAATGAATAATGGTAAAATCATAGAAAAAGGAAATCATGAAGAATTACTGTTAAAAAGAGGCTACTATTACCATGTTTTTCAAAATCAGTATGGGAACTTTGATATTCACCTAATTGCAGGGAAGGTGAGATAAAGTGGCACGTAATAAGTTTAATGTAGATGAAGAGCTGGAAACACCTTTTCGTATCGTTCACTTAAAAAGATTACTAGTGTATGTGAAACCTCATAAAAGAACCATTCTATTAACTGTACTAATCATGCTTCTAGCAAGTGGTGCGAATTTAATTGGCCCCTATTTAATCAAACAGGCAATAGATGAAGAAATACCAGGTAAGGATATTACAGGGTTAGTGATATTGGCGGGAATTTATTTAGGTGCCTTGATCATTACGGGCATCTGTATGAAATACAGAATCCGAATGATGTCTCAAATTGGTCACGATGTGATAAAACAAATTCGAAAAGATTTATTTACGCATTTACAAAAGCTTTCTTTTTCATTTTTTGATAGCCGGCCACATGGCAAAATATTGGTCCGGGTAGTTAATTATGTGAATGGGTTGAGTGATTTATTATCAAACGGTTTGATTAATTTAATTACCGATCTCTTTAGCTTATTGGTCATTATCGGCTTTATGCTTGCGATTGATGTTAAGTTAACGCTAGCTGCGATGGCTGGTTTTCCGATCCTTGCAGCAATTATTTTCTTAATAAAAAATGCTCAGCGGAAAGCATGGCAAAATTTAAGCAATAAGCAATCCAATATGAATGCGTATATCCATGAAAGCATTAATGGAATTAAAGTGACCCAAGCGTTTGTCCAAGAGGAAGAAAATAAGAAAATTTTTCATGGGGTTTCCAATGGGTATAGAGGTACATGGATTAAAGCGATTAAGGTTCATTTCCTACTGTGGCCTGCGATTGAAAATATTTCGGTATTAACCGTCTCTTTGATATACGTTATTGGAATCAGTATGATAGGAAACGGCATTACAGTTGGGGCATTGGTTGCATTTGTCGGATATATTTGGATGTTTTGGACACCACTGACCAATATCGGGAACTTTTACAATGCAATTATTAATGCTTCAGCATACCTAGAACGTATTTTTGAGATGATGGATGAAAAACCGACGATCATGAGTGAACCTGGAGCAACGGACCTAGAGGCTATTAAAGGTAAGGTGGATTTTGAGAATGTCATTTTTGGTTATGAAGAAAACGATAGAAACCTAGATGGCATCAACTTCAAAGTGAATCCGGGTGAAACCATAGCCATTGTGGGCCCAACAGGTTCTGGAAAAACAACGATTGTCAATTTGATTAGCCGTTTTTATGATATTAATAGCGGAGTCATAAAAATTGATGATGTTGATATAAAGTCCGTTAGTGTTACGTCCCTTCGGAAGCAGATGGGAGTCATGCTTCAGGACCCGTTTATTTTTTCGGGAACCATTATGGAGAATATCCGTTATGGAAGATTGGAAGCGTCCGATGAAGAGGTCATGCAGGCTGCTAAGGCTGTGCTGGCACATGAATTTATTAGCCAGTTAAAGGATGGCTATCATACAGAGGTAAATGAAAGAGGAACAAAGCTCTCAAACGGTCAAAGGCAGCTGATTTCTTTTGCAAGAGCATTACTCGCTGACCCGAAAATCCTTATATTAGATGAAGCAACATCTTCTATAGATACCGAGACAGAACTTGCTCTGCAAAAGGGACTTGAGGCTTTGCTTTCAGGAAGAACTTCTTTTATCATTGCTCACCGGCTTTCCACGATTCAAAATGCATCTCGAATCTTTTTTATTGAAAAAGGGAAGATTCGAGAAGAAGGGACACACGAGGAATTAATTCAACAAAAAGGACTTTATTGGAGTTTGTATACTTCACAATACTCCTCTTTAGTTGTTGGCTAATGTTTGGCCCCTGAGTACGTACTTAGGGGCTATTTAATATGTTTTAAATGTTACAACTTCGTTCGGATTATTTAGAAAAATCCGACTATTTAATTATTCCCTTTGAAAAATAGTTTGATAATGGTAAAATTTAATTAACACGTACGGACAAATTTTATGGTGTTTTCTTGCGGAAAAATGAGGACGCTTACATATGTATCTTTTTACCTACTATTATATGATGAAAATGGAGAATCACTCTAATGAAAAAGGCTTTTCGTCAACTAAAGAGGCGATATGACAATCTGAAAATTAAATACAAACTATTTGTACTCGTTTCATGGATTATGATTCTCTCATTTTCTTTTACATTCTTTGGATTAAGCTATGCATTTAAAATGTATGATGAACAAATATATAGTAAATCCTCACAAGTTTTAAGTACATCCTCAAATAGTATAGAGAATGAATTAAAGAGGATGGAGGATGTTTCCTATAATATTTTAACGGATCCACAAATCCAACAATACTTGTCTTTAATTTTGGAAGACAGTACAGAATATGAAAAATTTCGATTGCGTAACCAAATGAGTGATAAACTTCTTAGCTATGTCAATAAAGAAACTTACATCCAATCAGTGTATTTAGTCGACGCAAATGGCGAAGAGTACGCTGTCGGTCCCAAAAACTTAAAATTGTCAGAGAGACAAAAGAAGTATGTTACCGAGATGGCCATAAGTGCGGATGGGAGCAATGTATGGCTTAATCCAAAGGAAAATGATTTTACCATCGCTACTGCTCGGGAAATTAGGCAGTACCGAAACCTAAGTTTTGACACCTTAGGTACACTCGTCATTTATATCAACATGGATAAGCTTGTAGGAAATATTTTAGAGGGATCGAAAAGGATGGATGGAGAATTCTTTATTGTTGATAATAATGACATTATTTTTCCAAAGGAAACCAATTTCCTAAAAGATCACTTACTAACATTAGACTCTGGCTATCAGATAAAAGAAATCGATAAAAAAAGTTACTTTCTTGTTTCTATTAAGTCGAATTACTTTGATTGGGGTTATGTAAACGCAATTCCCTTTAATCAAATTTTCAACAATATTAATCTAGTGAAAACTTTTTTAATCATTATATTTATTATGATGTTCGCTGTTGTAACGGTATTAGGAATGCGATTTGCAAGGAACATAACGATTCCTTTAGAAAATCTTGTAGCCGGCATGCAACACGTAAAGGTTGGTGATTTTAAAGAGGCCAGAAAGGAAACGCTTAAATTTTCCACGACTCAGGATGATGAAGTAGGAAAATTACAACAAAACTTTCAAACGATGATCCAACAAATTGATGAGTTGATCCATGAGGTTTTTTCTAAGCAGCTGACGATTAAGGAAACAGAGTTTAAAGCATTACAGGCCCAGATTAATCCCCATTTTTTATACAATACATTAGAATCAATCAACTGGTTAGCCAAGGGAAATGGACAAACTCAAATTTCGAAAATGGTTGAAGCGCTCGGTTTTTTATTGCGCAATTCTATCTCTTTAAAAAAACCATTGATTACGGTAGAGGAAGAGCTTGATATCGTTAAAAATTATATTATTATTCAGAGTTATCGATTTGAAGACCGATTGGATTTTTACTTGAATGTGAATACGGATCTTTATGGATATTCTATTCCCAAATTAACGTTACAGCCCCTAGTGGAAAATGCCATTCACTATGCCTTAGAACCAATGATTGATACTTGTAAAATTGAAGTGTATTCAATTGTTGATAGTGACTCGTTCCAACTTATTGTGGAGGACAATGGTCCAGGAATGGAGCCTGCCTTTATTGAAAAGTTAAAAAGGGGAGAAGTGAAAACTAGAGGACAAGGGCTAGGGTTATCAAATATAGATGAAAGAATAAAGCTTTCTTTCGGAGAAGACTATGGAGTTAGGATTGAAAGTGTGCCAAATGAAGGTACAAAAGTAATCATCGTACTACCGTTTGATAAGGGGGGAAATTATGTATAAGGTTTTATTAGTAGATGACGAAAGAATCATTACTGACGGAATGGCAAAGGTAATTGCCTGGGAATCGATAGGGACCACATTAATAGGAACGGCAAGAAATGGCATCGAAGCATTCAGTGTAATTGAACAAAAACAACCAGATATCGTTATTAGTGATATCAAAATGCCTGGAATGAACGGGTTAGAGCTTGTTGAAAAAGTTAACAGCGTGTTTCCACACATACGATTTATTCTCCTATCAGGCTTTAGTGAATTTGATTACGCAAAACAGGCAATGGCATATGGAGTGAAGCACTATCTATTAAAACCATGTAATGAGCACTCGATTATGGATGCTGTAACGGAGCTTTGTGAGGATTTAACACAAAGACTAAATCGGGAAAAATTTGTTCAACAGATGAAAGGTACTCTCGAAAGTGTTATGCCCTATGCAAAGGAACAGATGTTAAAGGAAATTGTTACGAATCAGTATGAAAACAAAGATTTAGATTACTATCATAAACTATTTCAATTAGATTTACATTCTTCTAAAGTCCGGCTCGTTTTATTCCAACTTGAGGGGGAATTCTATTTTGAGCATATGTTTGCTATCAAAAATATAGCGGAACATATTTTGGCCTCTTATATACTCAGCTGTACAGTTGGGGAAACCGTGTTGTTATTAATTGAAGATGATGAAGACACACTTAGTCTTCATAGCCAAATAGAAAAAATTAAAAAAACATTTTTTCAATATTACCAAATAGATTGTACGATTGCTATAAGTGAAGAAGGAAGCATCTGTCACGCCAATAAATTATACAAGGAAGCACTGGATTGCCTTTCATACCGGTTTTATTTAAATGAAGGAGGTATCATTACGACAAAGGATATCTCCAATCCATACAATCTAGCGGAAGGAGATTTTTATTTTGATGATCAAAAATTTTGCCGCCTGGTAAAATCGGGTTCATGGGAGGATGTTAAGAACGAAATCAGTAATTTTATTAATCATCTAATCTATTTAAAACTGGATATTCATACGACCAAGTCTTATGTCATACAACTCTTTAATTCGATGATTCGTTTGTGTGAAGCAGAACAGATGAATAAGTATTTAGGTCAATTAACCGTTTTGCTAGAAATGGAAACAATACAAACGATGAAATCCTTTTTTGAAAGCGTTGCCCAAGAAATAACCTCTTTATTTTATAACCAAAATAAGAAGAAACACTCTGCCATTATTAATAAAGTAATTGAAATTATTGAAAAACATATGGGAAATCAACATCTATCCTTGCATTGGGTTGCGAATGAGATGTTATATATGAATGCTGATTATCTAGGAAAGTTATTTAAGAAAGAAACTGGAGAAAAGTTTTCTAATTTCCTAACCAAACAAAGAATTGAAATGGCTATTAAGCTTATTGAAAAAGAAAACGATGTAAAGGTGTTTGAAATAGCAGAAAAAATTGGGTATGGTGAGAACCCTCAATATTTTAGTCAGGTCTTTAAAAAACATACAGGATACACTCCATCAGAATATAAAAAAGAATCGTTACAAGGGCAGTAAAAAATATAAAAAAGGGGAAATAACGATGAAAAAACTATTATTTTCAACCTTATCCCTAGTAATGGTATTTTGTGCTGGTGGTTGTGTAAAACTCGACCTACTCCATTCGGCAGCAAGTAAGGAACAGGAGAGGGTTACTATCAGGATTGCCTGGTGGGGTGAGCAGCCAAGACACGATTATACAATGGAAGTAATTGAATTGTTTGAAAAAGAATACCCCCATATAAATATTGAACCAGAGTATGCTTATTGGGATGATTATTGGAAAAGACTAGCTCCGCTGGCGGCTGCAAATCAGCTACCAGATATAGTGCAAATGGATCTCCTATATTTGAAAACGTATAGTGAGAATAATCTGCTTGAGGACATGACTCCTTTTATCAAAGAAGGAGTGATTAATACAGAGGATATTAGTGAAGATGTTCTTTTAGGAGGAAAAGTTAATGGATCCTTGTACGGTTTTCCACTTGGTATGAATGTACCTGCTATTATTGTAGACCGGGATTTACTTTCTTCAGCTATTGATTCGTTTCCAGAATCCAACTGGACATGGGCCGACTATGAAGAAATTGTTTCCAAGGTACATAATACAAAGGGTATTTATGGAACCAATGGAATGAAATCCGTTGACGTGTTTTTTTCGTATTATTTACGAACAAAAGGAATGAATTTATATAATAATAGCGGCACAGGATTGGGCTATGAGGAAGACCAGTTGTTTATCGATTACTTTGAAATGCAATTAAGATTGCTAGAAAAAGGTGCTTTTCCAAGAGCGGATGAAGAAGATCAAATAAAGGGGATTGAGAATGGGTTACTTGTAAATAAATTAGCTCCTATGACCTGGGCTTATTCCAATCAATACATCGGTTTATTAGAGACTGCCAACCGTGAACTTGATCTTATTCCCCCTCCGGGTCCAGGGCAGGGTGACGGACTAACATTAAGACCGAGCATGCATTTTTCTATTTCTAAGAGTTCAAAAAATAAAGAAGCAGCTGCGCTATTTATTAATTTTTTTATCAATAATATTGAAGCAAATCAAATCATAAAAGGGGAAAGAGGAGTACCTATTTCTTCAACAGTTGCCGAAAAAATAGTAACCATACTTTCCGAAGACCAGAAAAAAGTGTTTGATTATGTTTATCATGTAAAAAATAATAATCCTAAAGTGGAAAAAGCAGATCCGTTAGGCGCTATCGAGGTAGTCAGTTTACTACAGGATATATCTGACCAAATTCTTTTTAAGAAGATTACCCCAAGTGAAGGGGCGAAAATGTTTAGAACAGAAGCGAATAATATTCTCTCGAAGAAAAACTAGATCCTTTTTCCTTCATTAAGGGCTCTATTGAACAAGAAATACTACTTGTTCAAGGAGTCTTTTTTGTTTTCAAATAAATGTCTGATTTTTAAACAAATAGGACGGAAAAATGGATTCAGAATAGTTCGAATTGGTTGCATAATAAAAATGTAAACACTTACATAAAAGTGTGAGAAAAGAAGGGGGAAAAAGAATGAAAAAGTTTTTAGTGTTAATCTTTACTTTTGTTTTAGTTTTTTCCTTAGCAGCATGTAACAGTAGTTCACCTAGTAGTAATGAGTCTGAAGAACCAAAAGAAGACAATAAAGATGAAAAAGTAACTCTTCGTATTGCCTGGTGGGGTTCACAACCGCGTCATGATTACACACTTAAAATAATTGAAATGTATGAAGAAAAAAATCCAAATGTAAAAATCGAAGCAGAATATGCTGCATGGGACGATTACTGGAAGAAGTTAGCTCCACAAGCTGCTGCAAATGAGCTTCCAGATATTATCCAAATGGATTTATCTTATTTCTCACAATATGCTCAAAACGGTCAAATCGCTGATCTAACTTCTTATGTTGGTAATGAAATTAACACAGCAGATATTGCTGAAAATGTTATCGATGGTGGGAAAATTGGCGACAAACTTTATGGAGTTAATGCAGGTGTAAACGTGGTTGGTTTCCATTATGACCCAGCAGGACTTCAAAAAGCTGGTGTGGATTCAATCCCTGAAAATTGGACATGGGATGATTACCTGGATATCGCTGCAAAAGCGAAAGATGCAGGATTGTTTGTAGATACAAGCATGAAAGCCGATGTATTCTTTAACTACTATTTAAGAACAAAGGGTGAGTCTTTATACAGTAAAGATAGCGCTTCTTTAGGATATAAAGATGACCAATTGTTCGTCGATTTCTTTAAAATGAGATCCGATTTGATTTTGGACAAAGCAGTTCCAACTCCAGACTTTATGGCTCAACTGAAAGGGATTGAAGATGATCCTGTAGTTACACAAAATGCGATTGGTATTTGGCAATGGTCTAACCAATTCGTAGGTTTACAGCAAGTTGCGAATAGAGATCTTGCTATTGCTCCAATGCCAGGTCCTGACAGCGATAAAGGTTTATATTTAAAGCCAAGTATGTTCTGGTCTGTTGGAAATAATTCGAAAAATAAAGAAGAAGCTGCAAAGTTTATTGACTTCATGATCAACGATATTGAAGCGAATAAATTAAATCTTGGTGACCGTGGTGTTCCTGGTTCTGCAACTGTTAAAGAAGCATTAAAGCCACTACTTTCTCCAGCACAAGTTCAAGTATTTGACTATGTTGAGTGGGCAGAAGGAAACAGCTCTGCATTTGATGGTCCAGACCCAGTAGGTGCTGGTGAAATTATCGAGACTCTTGATAGTTTAGCTGAACAAATGGCTTATGGAAATCTAAAAGTGGAAGATGCAGCAAAGCAGTTTAGACAGCAGGCTGAAAGCGTCTTATCGCAAAACAAATAAAAATTTCCAAAGATAGCTGATCACCTTTTCGATCAGCTATCGCCCTTTCATCTTATGGAAACGAGGTCAAAGAATTAAGGAGATGAACCAATGAGTACACCTGTGATAAAGGGAAATGCAAAAGCAGATCTTCCAATCCGTTCTATAAGCAAAAGAAGCCGTATCATCAAGGAAAACTTGACAGGTTATGCGTTTATTAGCCCTTTTGTTATTGGATTCCTTGCTTTTACATTCATTCCAATCGTTGCATCTTTATATTTATCATTTACAAACTATAACCTATTTGCACCACCCAAATGGATAGGATTAGACAACTACATAAAAATGTTTACAGGCGATCCCCGCTATTGGCAATCGTTAAAAGTGACACTTATTTATGTGTTTGCTGGGGTTCCTTTACGACTCGCATTCGCATTGTTAATTGCCATGATGTTAAACACCGCTTCTAAAGCAGTAGGACTATATCGCTCATTGTTCTATTTACCGTCTCTAATAGGAGGCAGTGTCGCTGTTGCCATTATGTGGCGTAATGTGTTCGGTGATATTGGTATTGTTAATATTTTACTAGAATTAATTGGAATCCCAACCGTAAGATGGTTTGGTAACCCTACAGCGGCATTATGGATGCTTATCTTCTTATCTGTATGGCAATTTGGTTCTTCGATGTTAATCTTCTTAGCGGGATTAAAAGGTATTCCAAAGAGTTACTATGAAGCAGCAAGCGTGGACGGAGCAAATGGAGTTCAAAAATTCTTTAAAATCACTCTTCCAATGCTAAGCCCAGTTATCTTATTCAATACGGTCATGCAGACGATTGCTGCATTTATGACGTTTGTTCCAGCCTTTATTATTTCAAAAGGTACCGGGGGACCGTTAGACGGTACACTTCTGTATTCTCTATATCTATTCATTCAAGGGTTCGAGTTCTTTAATATGGGTTATGCTTCCGCAATGGCATGGGTCATGCTCATTATTGTGGGTATATTAACAGCGGTCATCTTTAGTACTTCAAAATACTGGGTTCACTATGAATCAGAAGGAGGCAGATAATCATGACATCGAAGTTAAAGTCACCAAGATGGTGGATCTATCACATACTTGTCGGCGGATTTGCTATATTAATGCTGTATCCAGTTATTTGGCTCCTCATGAGTTCCTTTAAACCTAGTGATACAATCTTTATTACTGCGAAATCACTCATCCCAGATCCTTGGATTTGGACCAACTTTGCAGAAGGGTGGAAAGGGATTGGCGGCAATTCCTTTGGGGTGTTTATTAAAAACACAGCCATTCTGGTGGTTATTACACTAATTGGACAAGTAATATCCTCTGCCTTTATTGCCTTTGGATTTGCACGATTACAGTTTAAAGGAAAAGCACTTTGGTTTGGGATCATGATGGTTACCTTAATGCTTCCACACGATGTGTTAATGGTTCCTCAATATATTATTTTCTCGAAGCTTGGTTGGCTTAACTCCATTAAGCCACTCGCTATCCCAGCATACTTTGGACATCCGTTCTTTATTTTCCTCCTAGTACAATTTATTAGGACGATACCGAGAGAGTTAGATGAAGCAGCGATTATCGATGGATGCGGCACCTTTAAAATATTTACAAAGATTATTTTGCCATTAATTAAACCAGCATTAGCTACGGCATCGATTTTCTCATTCTATTGGACTTGGGAATCCTTATTAGGACCAGTGTTATATTTAAATAGCCCGTCAAAGTATACTGTTTCCATGGCATTAAATATGTTCCTGAGTAATGAAACAGTTTCTAACTGGGGCTCCATGTTTGCGATGTCGGTTGTTACGTTAATTCCTGTTTTCGTTATCTTCTTCCTGTTTCAACGCCATGTTGTGGAAGGAATCAGTACGAGTGGACTTAAAGGCTAATAGGTACATCCAATTCTGTAATTTTCCTTATGTCTTTGCCGCATCTTAAATGGAAGTGTAAGCAAAACCGAAGTGGTAAAGACATATATAGTTTTAGGAAATGAGGAGGGAAGAGAAATGGAAACTTCTGCTTTTATGGGCGGTTTTTATAAACTATTGGAATGGATATCAAGACTGGCTTTCTTAAACATACTTTGGATTTCATTTTCCTTATTAGGACTTATCCTTTTTGGTTTTTTTCCAGCAACAGTGGCTATGTATTCGGTTGTTCGAAAGTGGATGTATGGAAAAGAAGATGTATCTATATTTAGGACCTTCTGGACTGCATATAAACAGGAGTTCGTAAAAAGTAATCTTCTCGGATTGATTATTTTTACGATCGGAGTCATTTTGTATATCGATTTTCACTTTGTAATTCAAGCAACGAATAGCTTCGTGTCGATCCTTTATATTCCATTTTTATTAATTTCTTTTATCTTAGTTTGTATGGTGTTTTATATTTTTCCAATGTTTGTACATTATGATATGAAAATTAGTCAGGTGATTAAGAATTCATTTTTTGTGATGATTATGAATCCTATTTCAACCTTTTACATGTTAATTGGTAGTTTTGGTATTTGTTTTGCGCTATCTTATGCACCGCCAATCTGTATCCTTTATAGCGGAAATCTGCTCGCTCTATTTATCATGAAACCTGCAACCTTGGCCTTTGAGAAAATAGAACAAAAATCAAAATTACTACTACAAGGACAGTAAAATCCGGGCTCTCAGTTTATTGAGACCCGTTTTTTAATGACTTGCCTAAACCATTCAGGGAGAAGGGAATGTAATGGAGAAAGATGTTTCAAAACAAGTACTACTATGGAAATCAACAAACATCAAAGATGATGATAGAGATGATTCTCCTAATATAGAACTGTTTTTATTAGACGGGGAAGGCTCCCATCCAGTCATGATTATAGCACCGGGAGGAGGCTACTCTCATCGAGCAAGCCATGAGGCTTATCCTGTTGCTAATTGGCTCAATTCAATAGGTATTTCTGCCATTGTTCTTAATTATCGTGTCGCCCCTCATAAACATCCACTTCCACTTCATGATGCTCAAAGGGCGATTCGAATGGTAAGATACCATTCTACTAATTGGAGGATCGATCCAAACCGGGTAGGGATATTAGGATTTTCTGCCGGAGGACATTTGGCATCCACCGCAGGAACACATTTTGACTTAGGAAATCCAGTGGCCGAAGACCCTATAGAACGGATTAGCTGTCGGCCTGATGTCACGGTTCTTTGTTATCCGGTGATCACAATGGGAGAATCGACTCATGCGGGAAGCATGCATAACTTATTGGGGGGAAATTCAAGTGAAGAACTGATTTATCTGTTATCCAATGAGTTACATATTAATGAACATACACCGCCAGCATTCCTCTGGCATACAGCTGATGATGCATCAGTAGACGTGGAGAACAGTTTCCTCTATGCAAAAGGGTTAAGGAGAAATTCCGTTCCTCTTGAACTACATGTATTTGAAAGTGGTCGACATGGATTAGGGTTAGCGGAGGATCATCCAGAAGTAAAAGTTTGGCCAAATCTTTGTGAAAAATGGCTAAGAAAAAGGGGATTTTAAAACTTAATTGTAATTTACTAGACGAGGAGGGTGGACATACGATGCTTTTAAAACTATTTACGGCGAATTTGGCAAACTAGTTGTAGAAAAGTGAAAGAAAAAACTGTGTACCAAATATGGTTAACACAGTTTTTTCTTCATTCTAGAAAATTAATTAATCAGTGCTTGTAGGGGTGCGGGAATTCTTCCGCCACGATTAATCATTTTTTGTGAGCTGAATGGATTTACACCCATAACCGGTGCTCTCCCAAGAAGTCCTCCAAATTCAACCATTTCTCCTTCTTGTTTTCCAGGCACAGGGATAACCCTTACTGCTGTTGTTTTTTTGTTAATCATTCCGATGGCCGCTTCATCTGCAATCATTGCGGATAGGGTAGCAGGGGTAACATCTCCTGTTATAGCAATCATATCAAGGCCGACTGAACAGACGCATGTCATTGCTTCAAGCTTTGATAAACTTAAAGAACCGTCGATAATTCCTCGAATCATTCCATTATCTTCACTGACCGGAATAAAAGCACCGCTTAATCCACCAACATAAGAACTGGCCATGGCTCCACCTTTTTTCACCGCATCATTCATAAGGGCCAAGGCTGCGATCGTTCCATGCGTACCCACGCGCTCAAGACCAATTTCCTCTAATATTTCTGCAACACTATCATTAATGGCGTTGGTCGGAGCCAAAGAGAGGTCCATAATTCCAAACGGAATATCGAGACGCTTGGCTACCACTCTACCAATAAGCTCACCTGCACGTGTAATTTTGAACGCTGTTTTTTTGATAATATCAGATACTTCGCCAAGGTCAGCTTGTGGGTGTTTTTTTAACGCGTTCAATACGACGCCAGGGCCGCTAACTCCAACGTTAATAACAGCTTCGCCTTCTCCAGCTCCATGAAAAGCTCCTGCCATAAATGGATTATCTTCAACTGGATTACAAAATACGACGAGTTTAGCACAAGCGATACCATTTTGATCTTTTGTTCGCTCAGCTGCTTCTTTAATGACATAACCTAATTGCCTTACCGCATCCATATTGATACCGGTGCGAGTGGTGGCGACTGAAACTGAGGAGCAAACGCGCTCCGTTACACTAAGTGCTTCTGGCAAGGCTTTAAGTAAGGTTTCATCACCTCTAGAAAATCCTTTGTGAACAAGGGCAGAGAATCCTCCGATAAAATCTACACCTAATTGCTTTGCGGCTAGGTCAAGAGTTTTTGCAAGCTCCACGGTTTGTTCAACGGTTGCACTTCCTAGGATTTCAGCAATCGGGGAAATAGATATACGCTTATTAATAATCGGAACGCCAAATTCCTTTTCTGCTTCTTCTGCTATTTTCGTTAAATCCTTAGCATAATTAGTTATTTTATGAAATACATTTTGCTGCATTTTATGGAAATCGGAATCCGCACAATCACGGAGACTGATTCCCATTGTTACTGTTCGGATATCAAGGTTTTCCATTTGAACCATTCGTATGGTTTGAAGGATTTCATCCATTGCAATTGTCATATACAGTCACCACCTAACTATATTCTGTGCATCGCTTGAAAAATCTCTTCAAGCTGAATGTTTATTTTTAAGTCCATTTCCTCTCCAACTAAATCCAGTTGGTCACGGAGTTTTGACAAATTTTCATTTCCGGTCACGTCAATAATCATCATCATGGTAAAAAAGTCTTGTAAAATGGTTTGGCTGATATCCAAAATATTCATATTATTTTCAGCGAGAATAGTTGTCACTTTTGATATAATGCCAACCTTGTCCTTTCCAATCACACTTACCACTGCACGTCTTCTTTCCATTCGTTCCACCTCATTATTTTTTTGAAATAAAAAAAGATTGGAGTATCTCCAATCTCGGGTAAGAAGAGTGTGCAAAATATTATTATGCAAACATTCTCTTCTGTCCTTTTGCCTGAGATTGTGAATCCTTCGGCGCCGTATACATACGGTCTCTCCAGAAGCTGCTCCGGTAATAGTTTGATCCACTACCATCATGGCGGCTGTATTGAATTAAGTAAGATATTATCAATAAATAATAATTCAGTCAATTAAAATTTGTGAAAAATAAAAAAAGACCATTGCGATTTTGACTTTTCTGAAAATTGTTATTGAAAAATGGTAAAAAAGAACATATAATCAAAAGTGAGCATAAACGAGCAAAAACGTTCACGTTTATGAATGAATGTAACCGATTTATGAAAGCGCTCTATTTTTGGAGGTGAGGCTTATACATAATAAAGGAAAATCTACTAGATACTGAATTTCTATTTTCCTGTAACAAAAAAGGCAAGAAAAAAGTACGATTCAGGGGGACCCACGGCCAAATGGAAAAAACCCCTAAATCATACCTCTATTTGAGTATGCCTAAAATTCTTTAGAATTTTAGAACTCATTTTTATGGTATGGCAAAACAAACTTTTTTTCAAGATTTGTATTTTTAAAAACAACTATTATTCTAGGAAATTATTATTTGGAGGTTTTTATACCATGAAAATCATGAAGAGATTCCACATTATACTATTCGTATTACTCTTAACTTTATTAAATGCTTGTAGCAGTGGAGAGAGCTCTTCTACCAATGCTACGGATGAAAATAATACTGATGATAAAGAAAAACAACTTAAGATCGGGTTGACCGTTCCAACTTTAGGGAATCCATTCTTCGTAGCAATGTCCAAAGGGGCTGAAGAAGTTGCTGCTAAGTATGATGCTGAAGTCATTACAGTGAGTGCAGATCATGATCTGGCAAAGCAAACGGCTCAAATTGAAGACTTTATTACAAAGAAAGTGGATCTCATTTTGCTAAGTCCATTTGATTCGGCTGGGATTGCAGGTGCAGTTAGTCAAGCAAAAGCAGCTGGGATTCCGGTTGTCGCTCTTGACGGTTTTGCAGAAGGTGGTATCGACTCAGTTGTAATGTCAGATAATGTTCAAGCGGGGAGATTAGCTGCCGAGTACCTAGTAGAACAATTGAATGAAAAAGGAAATATTGTCATTATTGATGGACCTCCTGTATCAGCTGTCACAGATCGAATTAAGGGCTTTAATGAAGTGATAAGCAAATATCCTGACATTAAAGTGGTTGCTAATCAGAACGGTGAAGGTAACCGTGAGAAGGCGCTTACTGTAATGGAAGGAATATTATCCGCAAATAAGAAAATTGATGCCGTTTTTACCATTAATGATGAAGAAGCTGTCGGAGTACAAATTGCTCAAGAACAAGCTGGTAGAGAAGATGAGTTCTTTCTCGTAAGTGTTGATGGTGCTCCTGCTGCAGTTGATGCACTGAATAAAGGTGGTAGCTTTGCAGGTACTTCAGCACAGTTCCCTAATCAAATGGTGATTGATGGTGTAGCTTTAGCATTAAAAATAATAGATGGAGAGAAAGTAGACTCAGAAGTTCTTATCCCTACGGAATTCATTACTCAAGAAAACGTTGATTCATATAGTGGGTGGTAATCAGTACCCCTCGCAATGAAAAGATAAACATAGTGCTCTATATCGAGCACTATGTTTACACCAAATGTAATGTAGGGAGGGGCAGTAATGAACGGAACGAAAGAGAAACAAACGAAGCATCAATCTATAAATGAACAACCTATAATGAGTATGAAAGACGTATCAAAGCAGTTTTCTGGTGTGAAGGTGTTACAAAACGTTGATATTGAACTTTATAAAGGGGAAGTTCATGCATTAATGGGTGAGAATGGTGCAGGGAAATCTACTTTAATGAAAATAATGGCAGGTGTGTACCAGCCTGATGGCGGATCGATCGTCTACAAAGGTGAAGAAATACGGTGGAATCATCCCATGGATGCTAGAAGCAAAGGCATTAGTGTTATTCATCAAGAGATAAGCTTATCGCCCAACTTATCCATTGGAGAAAATATATTGATGGGTACCTCGTTGAAGAAAAATAGAATGGGTTTAATTAGCTGGAATGATATTTATGAAAAAGCTGAAAAAATTTTAATTTCCATTGGTTCTTCATTGGATCCTCGAGCGGATGTTAGTTCATTAAGTGTCGCTCAACAACAAATGGTGGAGATTGCTCGTGCATTATCACTTAACTCAGAAATATTAATCATGGATGAACCAACGGCATCTCTTACTGATAAAGAAATAGAGAAGCTTTTTACGATCATAGACGAATTAAAAAGAAAGGGTGTTGCGATCGTTTATATTTCCCACCGAATGGACGAAATTTTTAAGATTTCCAATCGTTTTACCGTACTTAGAGACGGTTGCTTGGTCACGAGCGGTCCAATATCGGAAACAAATCCTACCCATCTAGTAAAACTTATGGTAGGACGAGAATTAAATGAGCTGTTTGTAAGAGAGAGAAGCGAAAATGATACAGGAGCGAAGAAGCAACAACCAGTACTCGAGTTGAAAGGTGTCTCCGACCAAAAAATTGTGAAAAATGTCTCGTTGAAAATTTATCCTGGGGAAATTGTTGGTTTAGCAGGACTAGTTGGAGCTGGTAGAACAGAGCTCGTGAGAACCATCTTTGGATTATCTGAATTGTCTGAGGGCGAAATAATCATAGAAGGTAACTTGGTTCAAATAAAGAATCCAATTGATGCAATAAAGCTAGGAATCGCCCACGTACCTGAAAGCAGGAAAGAACAGGGGTTATTACCGAACCTATCAGTCAAAGAAAATATCATGATGGCACAATACCCCCTGTACCGTAAATTTAGGATTTTGCAATACAAGAAAATCAACCGTGAAGCGGATCGTTATATTGAGGAACTTGGAGTCAGAACGGCATCAAAAGAACAAAATGTAATGGGCCTTAGCGGTGGAAATCAACAGAAAGTCGTTATAGCAAAATGGCTTTCCATTGGTCCAAAGGTACTACTGCTAGACGAGCCTACACGAGGGGTAGATATAGGTGCGAAAACGGAGATTCATAAAATTATTAATCAACTAGCTGAAAAAGGACTTGCTGTATTGATGATTTCTTCAGAATTACCCGAAATACTTGGAGTAAGTGATCGGATCGTAGTGATGCACGAAGGCAGACTAAGAGCCGAACTGTCTCATGCGGAAGCAACACAGGAAAAAATAATGTTCTATGCTACAGGAGAGGTTAAATGATGAATATTAATGTACAATCTACTAGTCCAACAGTAGTTACATTCAAGGATCGTTCCAAACAAATATTTAATCAGCTGGGCATGTTAATCATTCTTGCTTTATTAATCGTAGTTATGAGTGTGATCGCACCAAATTTCACGGATTCAAGTAATATATTAAATGTATTGAAGCAAAGCTCAATCACGGCAATTCTTGCTGCTGGAATGACGGTAGTTATTTTAACAGGTGGGATAGATTTATCCGTTGGATCAACGCTCGCTTTAAGCGGTGTAATATCTGTTTTACTATCAAACGCTGGAGCTCCTGTTGTATTAGCGATGTTAGCTGGAGCTGGTGTTGGATATGTGGCTGGGGCAATTAACGGTTATTTAACAGCGGTACCCAAGCTACCTGCGTTTATCGTCACACTTGGTAGTATGACTTATTTAAGAGGATTGGCGTATGTCATTACAGGTGGTTATCCCGTAGTTTTAGCATCAGAGAAGTTCAAGTTTATTGGAGCAGGTGAAATATTTGGCATACCTACTCCGATCTATATCATGGCCATTATTTATCTCATCATGTTTGTCGTCTTGAAATATACCATGTTTGGACGCCATGTCTATGCGATTGGCGGCAATGAAGAGGCGGCACATCTAACAGGAATTAAAGTGAATCGTACATTAATCAATGTCTATTCTATCAGTGGGTTACTGGCAGGTATTAGTGGAGTTGTGATGGCAGGGCGCTTATTCTCAGGACAGCCGATGGTAGGTATTGCCTTTGAACTGGATGCGATTGCAGCTGTCGTTCTAGGTGGTACTAGTTTTGTAGGAGGACGAGGCAGAATACAAGGTACCATCATTGGGGTGTTAATTGTGGCTGTACTAACAAATGGCATGACCTTACTTAACGTAGATTATTACTGGCAACAAGTCGTAAAAGGGATCGTCATTGTCATTGCTGTTCTTCTTGATCGACTGCGTAGTAAAAATTAATAGAAAAGTGGAAATTTGAAAGCACATGAGAGCGATTTGTATTCTCATGTGCTTTCAAGTTTTGATTAGTATTTAGAATGGATACTGTCTGTTTG
Source organism: Bacillus sp. Y1 (assembly GCF_003586445.1). Taxonomy (NCBI): domain Bacteria; kingdom Bacillati; phylum Bacillota; class Bacilli; order Caryophanales; family Bacillaceae; genus Bacillus; species Bacillus sp. Y1. The sequence continues at coordinate 1,823,785 of NZ_CP030028.1, forward strand.
TTGTTTGAATGGATACCCATTTCGTTACAGTGAATTCTTCGACCACCCATGGATTTCCGAATCGACCTAATCCACTAGCTTTATTTCCTCCGAATGGAATATTTGGTGCATCATTTACGGTTTGGTCATTAATATGTGTCATCCCGCTATCAATTTCGAGGGCTAATTCTTCTCCCCGGGCTAAGTCATTTGTAAATATGGCTGAACTTAGTCCATAATCAGTATCGTTAGCGATTTCAATTGCCTCACTATCTGTTTGTGCCTTAATAATAGTAGCAATAGGAGCAAATAACTCGGTTTGTGCCAGTTTGCTAGAATTATTGACATTCGTGAAAACAAATGGAGTAAGGACGTTACCCACTCGTTTCCCTTCTAAAGCAACAGTTGCTCCTTCAAGTTTCGCCTCTTCAATGTATTGAAGGGCTTTTTCCAATTGGCGCACGTTAACCAATGGCCCAATAACTGTCTTTGGATCACTTGGATCTCCAAACGGAAGTTCTCTCGCTCTAGCTACAAATTTATCAACAAACTCATCATATTTATCTTTATGAACAATGATTCGGTTAATAATCATACAAATTTGTCCTTGGTGAATAAACTTTCCAAAGATAGCAGCATTCACTGCTTGTTCGACATCGGCATCTGACAGGACAACAAATGGACTGTTTCCACCTAATTCAAGAGCTACACGTTTTAAATTTTGTCCTGCGATGGCACCAATACGTCTTCCGACAGCAGAAGATCCAGTAAAGCTTATTAGCTTGGATTGAGGGTTGGTTAACATCTCATCTCCAATTTCTTCAATATCAGACAAAATCACATTTAAAACACCTTTTGGCAGCCCGGCATATTCAAATGCTTTTGCAATTATGATCCCGCCCGAAAGTCCCACTTGGATATCTGGCTTATGAACTACGCTATTTCCTAAAGCGATTGCTGGAGCAATCGTTCTCATAGACAGATTCATTGGAAAATTAAATGGTGAAATAGAAGAAATAACTCCCAGTGGGAGACGGTAAATATGATGTAATTTCTCAGGTGATCCAGGTACTTCTTTTACTTTATAAATTTCATCAGCATATTTTATGGATTCCTCTAAAAATTCTAGGGTAAGATGTAACTCCACATTGGCCTTTAAAAGAGTGCCACCCGTTTCTCGTACGATGGTAGAAACTATTTCTTCACGATTCATAGTTAAATATTCTGCAGCCTTATGTAGAACCGCTCTTCTATCTTCAACGGTAGACTTGGCCCATTTTCTTTGAGCTATTTTGGCATGGTTGAAGGCTTGAGTTAGCTGTTCTTTGGTAGCAAGATGTACCGAGGTAATTATTGAAGTATCATATGGATTTAAAATATCATAGGTTCGTTTACTTTTTCCTTCCGTCCATTCGCCATTAATATAACTCTTGTTTAATACCTGTGTTGATTGCATTATTAGTCTCCTCCCACATTTTAATAACGCTTACATAAACTTGTTATAGGAATTCCTTTATTAATGCGAGTATATTAGATTCTCCTGATGACGTATAGAAGGTTGTTGCTATATATTAAACGATTTAAAAATTTTTGGATGAAGTCTTGGACATGACTTTGTTTAATCATCCACTAATTTGGTCATAAAGAATAAAAAAGTGGATGTGATTACAATGGATGAACATGAAGGGAATTTTGCGAGAGGATTTACGTGGGCTTTGGTGATTAGTCTTCCTATATGGATAGGGGTTTTTGGGATTATTAAATTCATTTCAAAGTGATGATTGTCGTGTTTAAAATTTTTTAGATTTGGGTAAAGTCCAACACGTTAATCTAGGATAGGAGCGGTACATATGACGTTTATATCTAAGATTTTGTACAATTGGCATAGCTTTCGAATGAATTATCATTTTTTGTTAGTGGAAAGTTGTTTGGATTATGAACTGAAAAGTAAGCTAATAAAAAAATTTGAATATCATAAAGATAAGGCAATTCAGTTAAAAAACAACCCCCATTCACTCAGTTGAATGGGGGTTGCATCATTTAATTACGCACTAATCTTAACAACTTTTCCTTCTTTACGTTTCTTCGCGTATTCAGCAGTAGCTGTGTATAGTACATCAGATGATGAGTTAAGGGCCGTTTCACAAGAGTCCTGTACCACACCGATGATGAAACCAACCGCAACTATTTGCATGGCTACATCATTTGAAATTCCAAATAAGCTACAAGCTAAAGGAATAAGCAGAAGTGAACCACCAGCAACTCCTGAGGCACCAGCAGCAGAAACAGCTGCTAAAACACTAAGGATAAGGGCAGTACCGATGTCAACTTGAATACCTAGAGTGTGAACAGCTGCAAGAGTCAGAACAGAAATCGTAATTGCTGCACCAGCCATATTAATGGTTGCACCTAGAGGGATAGAAACAGAATACGTGTCCTTATCTAGATCTAGTTTTTCGCATAATGTCATGTTTACTGGAATATTTGCCGCTGAGCTACGAGTAAAGAAAGCAGTAATTCCACTTTCTTTTAAGCATTTAAATACTAATGGATAAGGGTTGGTGCGAATATTTACATAGACGATGATTGGATTCACCACAAGAGCCACAAAGAACATACAACCAACAAGAACAAGAAGTAGTTTTCCATAGTCTAATAATGCAGATAATCCGTTCACTACAATGGCATCATACACAAGTCCCATAATACCAATCGGTGCTAAGTTGATCACCCATTTAACAAGTTGAGAAATCGCATTTGAAAAACTTTCTAACAAGTTTTTTGTAGAGTCATTGGCACCGCGAAGGGCAATCCCAAGAAGAATAGCCCAAGTAAGAATACCAATATAGTTAGCATTGATAAGAGCATTTACTGGGTTATCAACAATATTAAATAATAATGTTCTAAGGACTTCAACAATACCACCAGGAGGTGTAAGGTCCTCAGCTCCAGATGAAAGAGTTAAGCTAACCGGGAAGATAAAGCTTGCAACAACGCCAACAAGTCCTGCTAAAAATGTACTTGCAGCATATAACCCAATAATAGATTTCATATTGGTTTGTTGACCATTTCTGTGCTTAGAAATGGCATGCATAACTAGGAATAGAACTAACACTGGGGCAACAGCCTTTAGTGCACCTACAAATAATGAACCGAAAATAGATACCCATTTTGTCGCATCCGGAATGGCTAAAGCAAAAATGATTCCGATAATCATGCCTACGAGGATACGTTTGACAAGGCTCAATTCGTTCCACTTAAGAAATAGATTTTTCATTTGACCCTCCGATTTTTTATAATATTATGATGAAGACAAAGAACAAAGCTATTGCTTTGCTGCGTTAATATCTGTTAGTTTAACACGAATATTATAAATTGTGAAATAAATTATTATATTGAAATATTCGAATTTTTGTTTAATTCACCATTATAGTGTTAATATAAAATGATTAAATGTTCAGAAAATTATATAGGTATTCCCTCTAGAATAATAATCTCGATTATTAGTGTTACAAGAACATATTCACTCATACACTTTTCTTAATAGTATTTCTAAGGAGATGAAGGGTATGATCCATGAGATGCAAAAAGCACTTCTACTAGCTGAAAATATAAAGGGTTTTATTCGGTATGTTGAAAAGCATAAAAAGAGCTTCATGGTCGATGCAGATAAAATGTATCAAGTAAAACTATTTATGAACGAATATAAATTTAATATTATTGCGGATGAACTTCATAGAATCAACCAGTTTGAATGGGACGGAAAGTACACACACTATTTAGTTGATAGTTTTCAAAAAGGAATCACCACTATTGATGAGTATGTACAACATAACTACCATGATTTGTTTATATTGACAGCCAGACTGTATACACTTAAGAATCTTAGCCATTCTTTTCAAATTCATTAGTCTATTCAATTACCTAAGAAAAAATTAGAATGTGTTTGGTTAACCAGAAGTATGTGTTAAAATGAAATTCCTTGGCAGGGGCATTATTTTGTATATTTGAATGTGTGAGGAGCAGGGGGCTTAATGTATAGTCCCCTGCTTTCTTATTTTTTATGAAGAAACTGGATCGAAGTTCTTTAAGTCAAATTATTATTTAGAGAGTGTTACAATTCTACTATTAAAAAGATGATAATTCATAGCTTCTCCGTAAAAATGACGAAAATGATCTTGTTTTTTAGTTTATAGTGTAGGTATTTTAAAAAATACCCATGAATTATAATCTAATTACAGATATTTCTGAACATTCTTGAATATTTCTTCTCCGCTTATTTTGACTCCATTCTATAAAGCTTCTTGGTTATTTCTCTCTTATGTTTTGAAAGCGGATACAATAGGTTTTTTAGTGGAGGTGAAAGGTTTATTTTTATTATTTATTGACACAAAATTGTTACGAACTAATTTTTACTCTAAGGGTTTAGGAGATTCGGAATGTTGCAATTAAAGATGATTAAAAGGGGGACTAAAGATGAAAAAGTTTTGTAAATCTATTTGTTCGTTTAGTTTGATGTTAATTTTAGTCATAGCTTTGTCTGCTTGTAACACGGAAACTTCTAGCAGTAATGATAAAAAAGATGGTGACGGTGAAAAAGAGGTTATAAAAATTGGTGCTATTTTTGCCGAAACCGGTCCTGCTTCTACTTTAGGAAAAACTCAGGCGAATTATGTGAAGCTCATCCAGAAACAATTAGATGAAGCTGGATCTATCAATGGAAAGAAAATTGAAATTATTATGCAAGACTATGAAACGGACGATACAAAAGCTGTGATTGCTGCAGACAAATTAATTTCAGAAGGGGTAGTTGCGGTTGTTGGTGCTACTCAAGCTAGTACCTCGATGGCAATTTTACCAAAAATTTCTAGTGAGGGAATACCATTAATGACTGTGGCTCCTGTTAATCCTAAAGCGAAAGATATTTATCAAATGGCACCAAGTAACTTAACGAATGCTAACTTAATAATTGAATTCTTAAAAGAAAATAATATTTCAAAAGTAGCCTGGATTAATGCTCGGGATGGGTTTGGAGTAGAAGGTCTCCCTTCCTTTGAAAAGGTAGCAAAAGAAAATGACATAAAAATCGTGGCACATGAGGAATTTGATGCAACTGCTACGGATATGACGGTGCAATTAACAAATATTCGAAAAGAGAATCCAGAGGCAGTAATCGTTTGGTCAAGAACACCAGGTGCTGGAATCGTAGCACGTAATTTTAAAGCACTCGGGTTTGATATTCCTATGATTCAATCTTCTGCCTCTGCTAATAAAGGGTTCTTAGACCAAGTGAAAGATAATAATGAAAATATCTACGTAATTGGCAGTAAATTAAGTGTTGTTGATCAATTACCAAATGGAGAGCAAAAAGACAGATTAGAAAAGTTCCGTGAAGATTATCGTGCAATGTTTAATAGTGATCCTGATAATTTTACCGCACATGCAGCGGATGGGTTCCATCTACTAATTGAGGCGATTAAAGCAGGAAATACAACCTCTGAAGATATTCATAATTACTTAAAGACAGAAGTCAATAAGTATTCTGGGTTAACGGGTTCCTTCGAATTACAATCAGATTATGTAGGACCTTACGAAGATGGATTCTCAGTTCTCGGTATTGAGAATAATGAATGGAAGTATTATGAGTAGAAAAAGTTCAAAGGTTGTTTTTTATAGAGTATCTAAATGGTGAAAATATAAAAGACCAATGGCAGAAACATAGACTCTGCCATTGGTATTAAGAAAGGAGTACATCCATGGAATTACTCATGCAATATATCGTTACGGGGCTAACAGTTGGAAGTATCTATGCTTTATTAGCTATCGGTTTTGTGACTATCTATAACATTACCGGCATATTAAACTTTGCCCAGGGTGAATTTGCGATGATTGGTGCGCTGACTTGTATTACTTTTGTGAATGCAGGATTTCCAATGTATGTATCTATTATTTTAGCTATCTTTATCTCAGCTACCATAGGGTTAATAGTGGAACGTACGGCTATTCGACATGCTAGAAATACATCAGTCATTATCTTAATCATTATTACAATAGGAGTTTCCACCTTCTTAAAGGGGATGGGATTAATAATATGGGGGACCAATCCGAAGCAACTTGCTCCCTTAATTAAAATGGAACCTATTCATTTTATGGGTGCTGTTATTAACCCTCAAAGTATTTTTATTTTCATCGTTTTATTGATCTTGTTAGCTGTACTATACGTATTCTTTGAAAAAACTTATATCGGTTCCGCATTAAGAGCTTGTGAAAAGAATCCACGTGCCGCAAAACTTATGGGGATAAATACAAGTACCATGTCAGCCTTGGCTTTCACTTTGGCTGCCGCATTAGGGGCAATTGCTGGTATTTTGATTACCCCTATTACTGACGCAACTTATGAAATGGGATTTCTAATTGGTGTTAAAGGATTTGTAGGGATGGTCATTGGTGGAATGCATAGTATTCCAGGGGCTGTAGCAGGTGCTTTACTTGTCGGTTTGTTGGAAACCTTTTCTGGAGGTTTTATCTCCACGTTTTATAGTGATGCGATAACATTTCTCGTACTGATCCTTGTTTTATTTTTTAAACCGAATGGAATATTTGCAAGAGCTTCAGGTGAGAGAGTCTAGTAGGGGGGCATATAGATGTCGAAGCTGGAAAAAGTCTTATATGGAAATCGATTAAAACCTTTCCTATTTTTAGTGGGACTTATTTTGATTTTACCTTTCGTAGTAAAATCTCCGTATATTTTTACCATTTTAATTTTAATAGGAATCTATTCAATCGTTTCTCTAGGTTTATGTCTGTTAATTGGCTATGCAGGACAAATATCCCTCGGGCATGCAGCCTTTTTTGGAATAGGAGCTTACACGTCGGGTGTGTTAACTACTAGTTTTCAGCTTTCTCCCTGGTTAGCACTTGTTATAGGAATGGTTACTACTTTTTTTATGGCTTATATAATTGGTATACCAATTTTAAAATTAAAAGGTCATTTTTTAGCTCTTGCAACACTTGGAATTAACATCATATTTTATATTTTAATTTTAGGTCTGAATCAGTTGACAGGCGGAGCCGCTGGTTTAATAGGCATACCCTCCTTGTCTTTATTCGGAGTTCCGCTTACAGATAAAGTATTTTTCTACTTCTTTGTTTGGACGGCTGCTTTACTTGTTCTATTATTATCACTAAATATCGTCCGCTCTCATGTAGGTAGAGTGTTAAGAAGTATTCATGACAGTGAAATAGCAACAGAGACACTTGGAGTGAAAGTGGAGAATTATAAAGTTGCTATTTTTGCATTAAGTGCTGCTTTTGCATCGCTAGCAGGAAGTATGTATGCACACTATATTAGCTTTGTTGCTCCACCTACATTTTATATAACAAAATCAATCTTGTTTTTAATTATGGTAATGGTTGGAGGGGCAAGCTCCGTTTGGGGTGCGATATTAGGAACAACAGTTATTATGTTTTTGAATGAGATCATTCGCTTTGTAGGACACACTTATTTTGGCATTAGTGGAGAAGTGGAGATTGTTGTCTACGGATTAATTATTATTTTGATTATGATGTATTTACCAAAAGGGCTGATGCATGTTATTTCGAAACCGATTCAAAAGCTTAAGTACAAAAAGAAAGAAAATGTAAATGCTCATAAAGATATGATTTCTCAAAAAGGAGTTTAATAGTCATGTCAAAACTACTTGAAGTAAGGGGATTAACAAAACGATTTGGTGGAGTTACAGCGGTCTCTGATATCAGTTTTGATGTAGGAGCTGGAGAAATCGTAGCAGTCATTGGACCAAACGGTGCAGGCAAAACAACTTTATTTAATATGATTTCTTGTTTTCTTTCACCCACAAATGGAGAAGTATACTTCAAAGGGAAAAAATTGACAGGACAAAAGATTCCCCAACTAGCTCACTTAGGGATATCAAGGACATTCCAGAATTTACAAATATTTCACAATTTGACTGTCCTTGAAAATGTAATGATGGGTGCTCATGTCAAGTTGAAAACCAATGTGGTGAATGCTGCCTTCCGACTCCCAAGGATTTTAAAGGATGAAAGAATTGCCTATGACCTAGCATTAGATGCGATTCATTTAGTTGGCCTAGAAGAATTAATGTTCGAACAGGCAGGCCAGTTATCATATGGCCTTCAAAAGCAGTTGGAGTTTGCAAGAGCCATTGTTTATAAACCAGATTTAATTATGTTAGATGAACCAATGGCAGGTTTGAATGATTTCGAAACCAATAGAATGGCAGGTTATATTAAAAAATTAAAATCAGAAGGTAGTTCCTTTTTATTTGTTGAACATAAGATGGCGACGGTGATGGAGCTTGCTAATCGTATCATCGTCCTTGACTTTGGAAAGAAGATTGCAGAAGGAACTCCTGACGAAATACAACAAAATACAAAGGTAATTGCTGCCTATCTAGGAGAGGAGGTTGTCTAATGCTGAAGGTTGATGGCTTAAGTACCCATATTGGGAAAATAAAAATTCTCCATGAGATCAATTTTGAGGTGGGAAAAGGACAAATTGTCTCAATCATCGGTGCAAACGGTGCTGGGAAAAGTACGTTGTTAAATACGCTTGCTGGACTTTATCGGCCAACATCTGGAACGATTACTCTTGAGAATGAAGTGATTAGCGGCTATCCAGCTAATAAGGTAGTTGAAAAAGGCTTAAGTCTCGTTCCGGAAGGCAGACAAATCTTTTCAAACCTTACTGTAAAGGAAAATTTATTGCTTGGAATGTTTTCAAAATATTATAAGGAGAAGAAGCTAGCAGAAGAAAATTTAACGAAAATACTTGATATGTTCCCTGGTTTAAAGAAGCACTTAAAAAACCTTGGTGGAAATTTAAGTGGTGGGGAACAGCAAATGTTAGCCATTGGGAGGGGATTGATGTCAAATCCTAAAATCATCCTTCTAGATGAACCTTCCATGGGTCTTGCGCCAAAAATAGTAAATGAAATACTTGATACATTAATGATAATTAAAGAGGATTTAGGAACAATGGTCATATTAGTAGAACAAAATGTGAAAGCTGCACTTAAAGTATGTGACCAAGCCTATGTCATTGATCAGGGAAGAATGATTATAAATGGAACAAGAGACGAAATTAGCTCTAATCCTCAGGTCATCTCAGCTTATCTTGGCATTAAGTCAGCAGGAGCATAAGAAAAACGACGAATAAAAGATAAATAAATAGATAGAAAAGTTTCAGATAATCCCAAAGAGTAATCTATGGGATTTTACTGTTTAATAAAAAAGAGTATAGTATTTTTAGTTAGTAAATTTTGAATATTTTTTGTTTTCAAAAATCAACAACTTCTTATAAAATGTATTATAAAGTATAAATTCAAAAACGAGGGGAATGAGCTATGCCAAATACAGTAAAAGATAGCCTCATGAAAAAATTAGAAAATCATTTACGATCAACTGCCAGACAACTAGTAAAGTTTGATACGGAAGAGGAAGTACTACAATATTTGACAGCTTCATTTCAAAGTGAGCTATATTGTGATTTTGTAGGGGTTATTTTAAATCAAACAGGAAACTTTGTGACAAAAGCTTGGAGTGGAATCGTACAAGAACTGACCAATTATTTTCCCCTTGAACAAAAGTATTGCTCCAGCAGACTTCTCCGACAAAGCCTAACGAATGAAAACGCTGATCCTCCTGAAACCTGTAATTTATCTAGAGTACTTAAAGAGGCAAAAATAAAAACATGGTTTACTGTTCCTTTATATGAAAGCGATTCCAATTTAGGTTTTTGTATCATTGGATTCCTAAACTATGTTCCATTATTAGAAATGGAGGCTCCTTTTGAAGAATTCGGTAAAGATATTGCTGTGGCAATGGAAATGGCTAGGGAAAAGAAATCACAGTTAAAAAAGATCGAAGGGATTGAAGGGATTGGCAAAAACCTTTCTCTTAAGGCTCCTATTGAAAAGCACATTGAAGAGTTAACATTAAGAGCTGGAAAAGGAACAAATGCTGATTTTGCTTGTATTTATTTATTTGACGAAAAGGAAAATTGTTTTATATTCCAACCGCCTTCCTATGGAGAGAAACAACATCCTGATTCAATTATGATTGAAGATAATTATATGCTGAATAAATATTTCCCATTTCTCGAGAAGCCTGGAGGCACTCAACTAACGATCCCTTTAATCATAGAATTACGTACAATTGGAGTATTGCATATCGAGAACAATAATGAAGATGTATTTACGGAAAATGACTTGAGACTATTAGAGCTATTGTCTAATCATGTAGCGACCATGTTAGAAAATGCACGACTATTTAACAGTGAGAAGGAGCATAAAAATCGCCTCCAATTTCTTTTAGATTTTCAACAAGCGCTTGTAAAAGAAACAATAGAAGTGGATGGTTTTGATGGCATTACCTCAATGCTTTCGAATCTATTTCAAAATCCAGTGATTTTATTTGACCGTTTTTTGCAACCAATTTCAGTCCATATGAATAATAGAATCAATCAAGTTCAGCTTCTCGATCAACTTACCGAAATTGTACAAAGAGAAAAGGGAAAATTAAAAAGTCCAGACTACTTTTTAATTAAGGATTCAGGTGATCCCTCCGCCTTTTTTTCGTTCTTGATGGTACATGGGGGAGGAAGTTTACTAGGATATCTTGCCGTACGTAGATTGGGTCAAGAAATGGATGAGATTGACCGTTTAACGATTGAACTTGCTCGTAATATATATTCACTCCAATTCATTAAGCAAAAAATCGTACTAGATGCAAAAGAACAGACAAAAGATAGTTTTATTAGTAAATTATTATCTAAAAAAATAGAAGATAAAGAGGAAATTTTACAGTTTGCAAATGTTTTTCAATGGAACCTTTTTCAAACCCATCAACTGTGCGTTTTGTCTATCATTTTGGATGAAGATGAAGTAAAAGGATCCAACCTTTTTGAGCAACAGTCGAAAAAGAACCTTGTATGGGATTATATTAAATCACATTTATCAGAAAAGGAGCATGACATCGTAACGGCAACCCATGAGGAAAAAAATGTGTTAATTATTCCATGGGAGAATGAAGATACACAATCGAAAAAATTTTGGCAATTACTTTATACGAAGATCAACAATTGGGTGGAAGAAACCAATATAAGGTGTAAAGTGTTCATGGGGATTGGAGGAAAGACAAGTAACATACAAGACTACTTTTTAAGTTATCAGCAAGCCATTCAGGCATTAAATATTGTCAACAGCCGATTGCGTCTAAAAGGTTATATGTTATTTGATGAACTTGGTTCATACGCAATCCTCCATCACTTGAAATCCTCCATGGAAGTTGACCTGTTTGTAAGTAAACAACTAGGAAGGCTTCTATCTTATTCAGAAGGAAAAAATACCGATCTTTGCAATACTCTTCATACGTTTTTACAAAATAATGGGAATGTTAAAAATACAGCTGATGAGCTTTATATACATAGAAGTTCTTTGCTATATCGTCTTGAAAGAATAGAATCTCTATTAGATGTCCAGTTAAGTGATGCAGAAGTGAGATTTAATTTAATGCTAGCTTTAAAACTTCATGATATGTATGGGCAAGAAATAGAGAGAAACGTCTTGTTAAGATGAAAGTAGTAACCTTAAAAATGGCCAACAATCTTTTAATAAGATGATTGGCCATTTTTCTAATTATTTATTTTCGTTTCCCTTTAAATGTGAATCTAAAAAGTCAATGATAAGATTAACAATTTTTGGTTGAGCCCAAACATCTCCACCGTGACCAGCACCCTTTACAACATAACGAGTTGAATCTACCCCTTTATTTATTAATGCTTCATGGAGAATTTGTGTTTGATTCGGTGAAACTAGCGTGTCTTGATCGCCATGCATTAGTAGGAAAGGAGGGTCATCTTTTGTTACATAAGTAATTGGATTTGCTTTTGTAGCCTTGTCAGGATTGTCAAGAATGGAACCGCCCGGTCCAAATACTGCTGCCCCATTAACCCACATAGCTTCCGGTGCTGAAGGAGATTTATGAATTTCTTGCACTTCTTGCGAATATCCTTCCCCTACTTTTGTTAAATCTGAAAGTCCGTACAAATCTATAACGGCATTGACTTTACTGCTTTCATCGAGGAAATCACCCTTGTCATACTCTTTTATATCATTTGTTGTACCTGCTAATGCAGCAAGATATCCTCCCGCAGAAGAACCCATGACAGCAATTTGATTAGGATCGATTCCATACTTTGCAGCGTTGGCACGTAAATAGCGAATAGCAGATTTAACATCTTCTAGTGGTGATGGGAAAGTACTCTGAGGAGTTACCCTATACTCAATACTAGTTACAACATACCCAGCTTCAGAAATATCCATTCTTTGCTGCAAATAGTTGTCTTTGTTAGCTGCCATAAACCCTCCACCAGTAATAAATACAACTGCTGGGAGTGGATTTTTACTATTAGGCTTTAAAATATCCATTTTTAATGGATAGTTTGGATATCCAAAAATAGATGGTTGAGAATAAACAACATCAGAAATTAAGCTAACAGATAATTTTTGAATGGGTACCTCTAGCTGTTTACTTGTGCTGTTTAAGGCACCTGCAATAACTGAAGTAGAAAGAAGAAGTGTTAATAAAACCGTAATGAAAAAGGTCCTTTTCTTAAAATTCATTAGTCATTCCTCCTAGTTATTAAAACTATCATTAAAACGCTTTCAATTTTGTTGAATTTAATAACTCCTTTCCTTATGAAGAATTTGTAGATCGTTATAGGATTAGAAACCTTATGCTAAATATAAGTGTATTTATCTTGAAAAATAAGGTCATTAAAGAGGGAAAAAAAAGTAGTTTTTCGTATAAATTGATAGTTGACAGTATAGTATTACGGGTTACGCAAAAATAAAAATATAAGGTTTTATTAGAAGATAAATTCTTTACTATAATACGACGAAAAATCATAAGTATTTTCCTACATAGTGTAGGTACAAGGAAACAATCATTATTCGTTATAATAAATTTACAGAAATTATTAAAAATTCAAAAAAGGAGTTGCGACAATGACCACTCAAACAATCGGTGTTGTAGGAGCTGGATCCATGGGGACGGGTATTGCAAACCTAGCTGCAATTAATGGATTCAATGTTGTATTAAGAGATATTGAGGAGCGATTTTTAGAAAACGCTTTAAATCGAATGAGTAAGTTTATGGATAAAAGTGTTTCAAGAGGAAAATTAACAGAAGAACAGAAACAAGAAGCATTAAGTCGTATACAAACAACCACTCAATTAGAGGATTTGAAGGATGTTGATATCGTAATTGAAGCGGTTATCGAGGATTTAACTTTAAAAAAGGAAGTATTCTCAAGCCTCGATCAAATTGTCCGTGAAGGTGTCATTATCGCGACAAACACATCCTCTATGTCAATCACTGAGATTGCATCGGCAACCAATCGTCCTGAACGCGTAGCAGGAATGCATTTTTTTAATCCAGCACAAATCATGAAGCTAGTTGAAGTGGTACGTGGATATAAGACTAGTGATGAAACGGTAGAAGAATTGAAAGCGCTATCTATAAAATTAGCAAAAGAACCAGTTGAAGTAAAAAAAGACTCACCAGGATTTATTGTTAATCGTATTATGCTTCCACAGTTTATCGAAGCGATCAAACTAGTTCAAGAGGGAGTGGCCTCTTATGAAGATATTGATAAAGCAGTGAAACTGGGATTGAATTACCCAATGGGCCCATTTGAGCTTCAAGATTTTGCTGGAGTAGATATCGGTTACCATGTAATGGAGTATTTTAAAAAAGAGTTTAATAACAATTTTTATGCACCACCACTTCTATTAAAGGAAATTATTCGAGCAGGAAGATATGGGAAGAAAACAGGTGCAGGATTTTACGAATACGAATAATGAATGGAGGAAAAGAGAATGAGTTATGAATTTTTACTATGTGAGATTAACAAAAATGTGGCTATTGTTACAATTAACCGCCCACCTGTAAATCCCTTGAATACAAAAGTTTTTCAAGAATTAAATACTATATTTGCTGAGCTTGAGGCAAATGATGAGGTGCGGGCAATTATTCTTACTGGAAGTGGAGAAAAAGCATTTGTTGCAGGTGCTGATATCAATGAAATGGCTAACCTTGGCCTTGTTGGAATTAATAAGATGAATAAAATTTCAAGAACGGTTTTTTCAAAAGTTGAAAATTTAACAAAGCCTGTTATTGCAGCAATAAATGGTCTAGCTCTTGGTGGGGGATTAGAGCTAGCACTTGCTTGTGATTTACGGATTAGTTCAAGTAAAGCTAAGTTTGCATTCCCTGAAGTAGGTCTTGGTATTATTCCTGGTGGGGGTGGCACACAGCGTTTGCAAAAAATTGTTGGCCAGGGAGTAGCGAAGGAACTTCTTTACTTTGGAGAGATGTTTGATGCCTACCGTGCCTTAGAACTAAACATAGTTAACAAAGTAGTCCCGCTTGAAGACTTACTTGATACAGCACAGGAATGGGCTCTAAAGTTAGCCCAAAAACCACCAGTGGCTCTACAAATGTTAAAATTAGCCGTTAATACTGGAGGGAACACGGATCTTGAATCTGGCTTAATTATTGAAAGTGCTTGTTTTGCGAACGCTTTCTCGACGGAGGATCGAAAGGAAGGATTACAAGCATTTATAGAAAAGAGGAAACCAATTTTTGCAGGAAAGTAAGGAAAGAATGTATCAAATGAAGTATCCATAAAAAATATGGATACTTCATTAAAAAAAATGTTTTTTTCGAGGGGTGATGAAAAGAGTGGGAAAAGAACGTAATCTATTTACGGTATATGGAATTTTGGAGTCTTCATCAAAAAATTATGGTCAAAATGAAGCATTATTTGATTTGAAAAGAGCAGTCACTTACTCACAGTTAAAAAGTGATGTTGATAAATTCGCAGTGGCTTTAACGAAACGAGGGGTAAATAAAGGGGACCGTGTTGCAGTATCCTTACCCAATTGGTACGAAACAGTTGTTATTTTTTTTGCCGTAGCAAAAATTGGTGCTATCCTTGTCCCGTTTAATCCTAAATATAAAGCTCATGAAGTGAACCATATACTAAAAAATTCTGAGCCAAAAGTAATCATTGTCTCTGAAGAATTTAACCACAATTTTGGGTTGAGTGAGGTACTGTTTGTAGTAGAAGAGGTTATTACCGTCCGTTTTTGTTGGGAAGGACTCTTATCCTTTCACGAAATCATGAACGAGGAATCTATCAATCTTGGCGAAGTACCAATAGATGTAGATCAGGACGTATTTTGCATTTTATATACCTCTGGTACGACGGGTGTCCCAAAAGGCGTCATGGTTACTCACCGTAGTGTTGTACAATCTGCTAATACAATGGGTGTGGAACTCTTTTACTCCGAAAAAGATGTACTAATTCTTCCAGCTCCTTTATTTCACATATTTGGTATGGCAGTTAATTTGTTTTGCGCTGCCTTCACAGGTTCTCGTATCGTTTTATTGGAGAAGTTCCAACCAACTGAAATGCTCCGTTTAATTGAACAGGAAAAAGTAACGATCTTAAATGGCGTACCTACCATGTTTATTAAACTACTAGAAGCGGAAAACTTCGATCACTATAATTTGTCTTCGCTACGAACTGGTGTTGTAGGAGCATCCCCTATTCCACCATCAAAGGTGAAAGAAATTCGGAATCGCATGGGAATTAACCTTTGCCAATCATTTGGAATCACTGAGACGGTTACTGTTACAATGACTCCTTACGATGATAACGAAAAGAATATTACAGAAACACTAGGAAAGCCAATTCCTGGAGTAGAGTTAAAAATTGTTGATAGTAACCGTAACGCGTTGGCGCCTGGAGATAAAGGGGAAATCGCGATTAAGAGTTTTGGCACAATGAAGGGCTATTATAAAATGCCAGAGCATACAGCAGCAGTGATCGATCATGAGAATTGGTACTATACAGGTGACCTTGGCACTCTTAATAATCAAGGCTATTTAACATTTGTTGGTAGAAAAAAAGAAATGATTATTCGGGGTGGACTTAATATTTACCCACAAGAAATTGAGTCTGTACTCGCAAGGCATCCAAAAATAGTAGAGTCTGCTGTTGTAGGTTTGCCTGATGAGACCCTTGGAGAATTAGTATGTGCGGTTGTTCAATTGAAAAGTGGCGAAGAGTGTACCGAGGAAGAAATCATCAATTATATAAAGAACCATATTGCCCTATATAAAGTCCCTCAAAAAGTAACTTTCACAAATAAATTCCCGGTAACAGCAAGTGGAAAAATTCAAAAAATAAAACTTCGTGAAGAAATAAGTAATAGTAATCCTACTATTCAAAGGTAAAGGAGGTAAGGAAAATGAAATCGGAATATCATTTTCAAGTACGTTGGGGAGATACGGACGCGGCAGGTATCGTTTATTATCCAAATTTCTTTAAATGGATGGATGAAGCAACACATGCTTTTTTTACAAAAATAGGTTATCCTTCTTCAAAGCTTTTTGCAGATCAGCAAATTGGGGTACCTCTCTTAGAGGCGAATTGTGCATTCAAGAGCCCACTCGTGTTTGAAGACCATATTGTTGTACAAAGCTCCATAGAAGAGTTGCATAATAAAGTCTTTAAAATTAAGCATGTTTTTATAAAAGATGGCCAAATCGTTGCCGAAGGTTATGGCGTCCGTGCATGGGCCTCTTTTACTGGTAAACCAAAAGCCCAAACTATCCCAGACTATATTCGTGAAAAGATGGTATCTCAAGTCAAAGCAATGGAGGGATAGTTAAATGCTTATTGAAAAAAGGCGAAATCATCCATTTTTATATACCGGTAGATTACTAGGCGACATTCTTACACCAGAGGACTTTCATGATGAACATCAAATGCTAGCAGATTTGGCAAGTAAATTTGTCATGAACGAGGTTTATCCAAAGTTAGAAAAAATTGAAAATCAGGAGTTCGAGGAAACTGTTTCATTAATGAAAAAAACTGGTGAACTAGGTCTTATTCGTGCAGATATCCCAGAAGAGGACGGTGGTCTTGGATTAGGGAAGGTTAGTGCAACCATTATTTCTGAAAAGATGGCACTTGGTCGTTCGTTTGCTATTACTTTTGGAGGGCAAACCGGAATTGGAGCATTACCTATTGCTTATTTTGGAACGAATTCCCAAAAGGATAGGTATCTTCCAGAAATTTTGAGCGGGGAAAAAATTGCTGCATATGCTTTGACAGAACCATCTTCAGGAACAGATGCAATGAGTGTGAAAACAATAGCCGTCTTATCTCAGTGTGGAAATTATTATGTATTAAATGGGGAAAAACAATGGATTACAAATTCTGCGTTCGCTGATATTTTTATCGTGTATGCGAAAGTGGATGGGACACAGTTTACCGCCTTTATTGTTGAAAAGAGCTTTAGAGGTGTGTCTACAAGTGCAGAAGAAAAGAAGATGGGGCTTAAAGGGTCTTCTACTCGATCACTTATTTTAGAAAATGTACGAGTTCCTATTGAAAATGTTATTGGAGAAGTAGGTCGGGGACATAAAATTGCTTTTAACGTATTAAACATCGGCCGTCATAAGATTTCTGCAACATCACTCGGTACAGCTAAACGAGCAATTGAACTGGGAGTAAAATATGCCAACCAACGCATGCAATTTGGTCAGTGTCTTTCTACCTTTAATCTAATTAAGAATAAAGTGGCTGATATGGTAATTAAGACTTATGTCAATGAAAGTGCTATCTATAGAACAGCGGGAATGATGGAAGAAGGCTTCGATTATATGAAAAAAACTGGGGATGATTTTGCTACTACAATTGCACTTTATGCAGTAGAGTGTTCCATTAATAAAGTCATGTCTACAGAAGCTTTAGATGAAATTGTTGATGAGGCGGTTCAGATTCACGGTGGTTACGGTTATATGAGAGAGTATGAAATTGAAACACTATATCGTGACTCTAGAATTAATCGAATCTTTGAGGGAACAAATGAAATTAATAGACTACTCATTGCCACCACTGTCTTTAAAAACCATGAAGATTTATCTGAAGGCAAAGAGTGGAAAAATGGGTTACTTCAACATGAAAGACAGATTCTTCAACTAATAAAAAAACTATTTCATGCTGCTATTCAGTCTATAAATAAGAATAACCTTAGTAATTTTCAAATAGAGCAAGAAATTGCCGTATTACTTGCTGATATGGTTATTACTATTTACGCTATTGAAAGCGCTATTTTAAGAACGGAAAAATTAATCATGAGATTGGGAGAGGAAAAGAACAGACAGAAGCTTGATTGTACTAGAGTATATACTCATGAAGCTTCTCAACAGATTGCACTCAGGGCATTAAACATGATTAACCATTTTGGTGATGAAGAAATCTTTTCTCGATTTGCTAGTCGTTTGATCATGAGCAGTTCAGAAAATAATGTGTTAATCAAACGAAGAATTGCTGATGTTGTACTAGAGAAAGAACGTTATTATTGTTAATTTGTTCGCAAACATCTGAGCGTTTTTATAAGGAGTTGTTAGACATGAGCAGTATCGTTTTGCTGGAGGGGGCACGGACAGCATTTACAGAAATTTCAGGTACCTTTAGAGGTATATCAGCGACCGATTTAGGGGTGGAAGCTGCACGAGGAGCGATTTTAAAAGCGAATATTAATCCCGAAGATATTGATCAGGTCGTCTTCGCAAATGTTCAACAATCAAGTAAGGATGCACATATCTTGGCTCGTCATATTGGTTTAAAGGCTGGATTACCAATACATGTGCCAGCTTTAACCATTAATCGCTTATGCGGGAGTGGTGTAGAAGCCATTATAACAGCAGCACGATATATTTTAACTGGAGAAGCAAATGCTGTCCTTGCTGGTGGAACAGAAAGTATGAGTAATGTTCCTCATGTTATTCCAGGGATGAGGTGGGGTAGTCCGCTTGGGGGCCCAGGCATTGAAGACTGGGTTTGGGACGGATTATACGATACCGTTGGTGACTGCACGATGGCTGATACAGCAGAAAATTTAGCTGAAAAATATGGAATTTCCCGTGAAGAGGCAGACAGTCATGCACTTACCAGTCATGAACGGGCTCTAGCCGCAATTGAAAAAGGATATATGGCAGAAGAAATAGTTTCAGTTACAGCAAAAGAAAGAAAAGGAAGCAAAATCGTTAATCAGGATGAGCATGTCCGAAAAACAAGCATGGAGAAGCTTGCGAAGTTAATACCTCGTTTTAGAGAGAATGGAATTGTCACGCCAGGAAATGCAAGTGGGATGGTCGATGGGGCAGCATCAGTTATTGTCACTTCTAGTGAATTTACCGCCGAAAAAGGATTAAAGCCAATCGCAAGACTAGTATCGTGGGCAGTGGTTGGTGTAGAACCAAAATATATGGGGATTGGACCTGTTCCAGCCATTCAAAGTGCATTGCAAAAAGCAAACCTTACATTGAAGGATTTGGACTTAATCGAAATCAATGAAGCATTCTCGGCACAGTATATTGCTTGTCAAAAAGAGCTAGGGTTTGATCCTCAAATTGGAAATGTAAATGGTGGTGCGATTGCTCTAGGACACCCACTTGCCGCTAGTGGGACGAGAATTACTCTTTCTCTAGCTTATGAATTACAGAGACGTGGTGGAAAATATGGTGCATCTGCTGTGTGCATAGGTGGGGGACAAGGAATCGCCACGATTTGGGAGAGGTTATAAAAGGTATTTAAATATTAATTTGGAAAAAAGTAAATTTGATCGCACGGTGAGCTTTTCACAAGTGCGATTTTTTTGTACACAGAAAAGGAATCAAAAAGAGACAAAACGAGACATATGTCTCACTTTGTCTCTTTTTTTATCTCTGAATTTATTTTGAAACCCATAAAGTATTGGCTTTTCATGTTGGCACAGTTCATGCATTAAAAATGGTGTAATGAATTTTTCCTGGGAGGTTGGAATAAATGAGAGCATTGGAAAGCAAGGATGTGGCTTTAACTAAGGAAAAAGCACAGTGGATGTATCAAAAGATGTTAGAGATTCGTAATTTTGAGGACAGGGTTCATGAGTTATTTGCACAAGGGATCTTGCCGGGTTTTGTTCACTTATATGCTGGAGAAGAAGCAGTAGCTGTTGGGGTATGTGCCCATTTAAATGATAAAGATAGCATTACAAGTACTCATCGTGGGCATGGACATTGTATTGCTAAAGGATGCGATTTGAATGGTATGATGGCTGAAATTTATGGAAAGGTGACAGGATTATGTAGAGGTAAGGGCGGTTCTATGCACATTGCGGATCTTGATAAAGGGATGCTTGGTGCGAATGGAATTGTTGGTGGCGGATTTCCACTCGCTTGTGGATCGGCTCTTACGGCTAAGTATAAAAAGACTAATAATGTAAGCGTTTGCTTCTTTGGGGATGGTGCTCAAAACCACGGGACTTTCCATGAAGGAATTAATCTAGCTGCAATTTGGAAGCTTCCTGTTGTGTTTGTTGCTGAAAATAATGGCTATGCAGAAGCCACTCCTTTTTCCTATGCGTCTAGCTGTAAATCGATTGTTGATCGTGCGAGTGCCTATAACATTCCTGGTATTAAAGTCGATGGGAAGGATGTTCTTGCCGTTTACCAAGCGGCTGAGGAAGCAGTTCAAAGAGCAAGACGTGGGGAAGGTCCTACTCTTATTGAGTGCGTAACGTATCGTAATTACGGTCACTTCGAAGGGGATGCTCAAAAATACAAGACAGAACAAGAAAAGCTAGAGCATAAGACGGATAAAGACGCAATCTTACTCTTTAGAAATCATATTGCGAGCGAACAGATGTTAACAGAACAAGAATTAGTTGAGTTAGAAAAATCGGTTGAAGAAGCAGTAAAACAAGCGGTGAAGTTTAGTGAAGATAGTCCATATCCTAACGCCTCTGATTTATTAACCGATGTGTATGTGTCTTATTAATTAATATGATCCATATAAAAGGAGGATTCAATCATGACAAGAAAATTGAGTATGTCAGCTGCAATCAATGAGGCTATGAAACTAGCGATGCGAAAAGATGAAAATGTCATTTTAATGGGTGAGGATGTTGCTGGAGGAGCGCAAGTTGACCATCTACAGGATGAAGATGCATGGGGCGGTGTACTAGGAGTAACAAAAGGGCTAGTACAGGAATTTGGTCGTGACCGAATTTTAGATACTCCAATTTCAGAAGCTGGTTATATGGGGGCAGCCATGGCAGCGGCTTCCACAGGGCTCAGACCAATTGCGGAGCTCATGTTTAATGACTTTATCGGAAGCTGTTTAGATGAAGTATTAAATCAGGGAGCAAAGTTCCGTTATATGTTTGGTGGGAAAGCACAGGTGCCTGTGACGATTCGGACGATGCATGGAGCAGGTTTTAGAGCAGCAGCCCAGCATTCTCAAAGTTTGTATGCGCTGTTTACTGCGATTCCAGGTGTGAAAGTGGTTGTTCCATCTACCCCATATGAAGCCAAGGGATTATTGCTTGCGTCCATTGAAGATAATGACCCAGTCATCTTTTTTGAGGATAAAACACTTTATAACATGACAGGTGATGTTCCAGAAGGATATTATACGATTCCATTAGGAAAAGCAGATATCAAACGCGAAGGTTCTGATGTGACGATCGTTGCAATCGGGAAGCAGGTGCATATCGCATTAGAAGCTGCAGCCACACTTGCAGCAAGTGGAATTGAAGTGGAGGTAGTAGATCCTCGAAGTCTTTCACCATTAGACGAAGAAACGATTCTTTCGTCGGTATCAAAAACGAATCGACTGATCGTTATTGATGAAGCAAATCCAAGATGTAGTATTGCAACAGACATCGCAGCGCTTGTCGCAGATAAAGGGTTTGACACCCTTGATGCACCAATTAAGCGGATCACTGCACCACATACTCCAGTACCATTCTCGCCTCCATTAGAGGACATTTATTTACCGAAGCCAGAACGTGTGGTCAAAGTGGTGTCTGAATTGTTAGGTACACCAATTGAAGTATAGATAGAGAGCTGGAAGGAGAGAAAATCATGGCGGTAGAAGTCGTAATGCCCAAACTGGGAATGGCTATGAAAGAAGGGACTGTTTCCGTATGGAACAAAACAGTTGGTGATGCGGTCGGAAAAGGTGAGCCGATTGCCAGTGTAAGCTCCGAAAAAATTGAAATTGATGTTGAGTCTCCAGCAGAAGGAACCGTATTGCAAATTGCGGTTCCGGAAGGCGAAGGAGTTCCGCCCGGTACAGTCATTTGTTATATCGGAATTCCTGGAGAGGAAATAGCCACGGGCACGAAAAATCAAGAAACAGAAGGAAAAAAAGTTGCTTCTGTGCAGTTGGAACAAACCGAGCCTAAACATCAGACGAGAGCAGCTCGCGATCGTATAAAAATTTCCCCTGTTGCTAGAAAAATGGCTGAGGCTGGAGGATTAGATATTGAAAATATTCAAGGAACCGGGCCAGGTGGAAGAATTACGAAGGAAGATGTACAAGAAGTTTTAAAGCAAGCTCGTCCGACAAAAGTAGAACAGGTTAAAGAGCCTGAATCTGCTTCTGTAAAAACTGTAGCAGAGACTCAACAAATCCCTGTTACCGGAATTCGAAAGGTCATTGCAGAAAGAATGTACGATAGCCTTCAAAAATCAGCCCAACTTACGATAAACATGAAAGTGGATGTAACGAAGGTAATTACCTTACAGAAGGAAACAGCAGAACTGGTTCAAAATCATTATGACAATAAGCTAACTATAACGGATTTTATTGCTAGAGCAGTTGTGCTTTCACTTCAGCAACATCTGCAAATGAATAGCGCTTATATAGATGACAAAATTCATGTATACAAACAGGTTCATATTGGTATGGCCGTTGCGCTTGAAAGAGGATTAGTGGTACCTGTGATTAAAGAAGCAGACAAATTAACGCTTATTGATTTATCAAAAAGCATTAAAACACTCGCAACAAAAGCTAGAAAAGGCCAGCTTAGTCATGAAGAGATGCAGGGTTCCACGTTTACGATAAGTAATCTAGGCGCATATGGTGTGGATCATTTCACCCCTGTGTTAAATCCACCTGAAGCTGGAATTCTCGGGGTAGGTGCTGTCTATGATACCCCAGTATTTGTTGGTGAGAACATTGAGAGAAGAAGTATTTTACCCCTCAGTTTGACGTTTGATCACCGAGTTCTTGATGGGGCTCCTGCTGCTGCATTTTTACAAAACGTGAAAAAGTTTTTAGAAGACCCAATTACGATGCTTTTTTAGAAGGAAGGGAGTTCATTGACGACGATCATGATTATTGGAGGTGGACCTGCTGGTTATGTGGCTGCTATTACAGCAGCCCAGCAGGGACATCAAGTATATCTTATTGACCAAGGTCCATTAGGAGGAACTTGTTTAAATGAAGGGTGTATGCCGACGAAATCCCTCCTGGAAAGCGCGGATGTGTATAGTCAAGTCCAGCACGCTGGTGAATTTGGTATACAACTTTTAGCTGACGGAATTGAGATTGATTGGAAGAGGATCCAGCATCGGAAAAATCAAGTAGTTTCCACACTTGTACATGGAATTCAATATTTAATGAGAAAAAACAAGGTGAAAGTTATTAATGGAAAAGCTTCATTTATAACAAACAATACGGTTAGTGTAAAAGGTGAGGGGACAGAGCAACAAATTTCTTCTGACAAAATCATCATTGCAACAGGATCGGAACCTGTTGCGTTGCCTTTTGCTCCTTTTGATGATGAATGGATTCTACACAGCAGTCACGCCATGTCGCTTCAAGAAATCCCTGCTTCAATGGTGATTATTGGTGGAGGAGTGATAGGCTGTGAGTTTGCTAGTGTGTATAGTAGATTTGGGACGAACGTTACCATAATCGAGATGTCTTGCCAGCTATTGCCAGGAGAGGATGAAGATGTGGCTGCCGTCTTACATAAAAAGCTCGAAGACGATGGGGTCATAATCCACACATCAACAGCCGTAAAGGACTTACAAAAGGACAAAAGGATGGTTCTTTTTGAAAATGACGAAGGGATCCAAAAGCTTTCGGCGGATCTTGTGCTTGTATCGATCGGTCGAAAGCCAAGAGTGCAAAACCTTGGCTTAGAAAATATCGGGCTAGAGTTTTCCCATCAAGGGATTTTTGTAAATGAGCGAATGGAAACCAATATTCCGAACATCTATGCTTGTGGTGACGTCATTGGCGGGGTGCAGTTGGCACATATCGCTTTTCACGAAGGAACAGTGGCAGCCTTACAAGCAAGCGGGGAGGAAGCTCAAGTAAATTATCGGGCCGTCCCTCGCTGTATTTACACATCACCAGAAATCGCCAGTGTTGGGTTAACAGAAAAGCAAGCGAGAGATCAATACGGCGATATCCGGATTGGAGAGTTTCCTTTTGCAGCAAACGGAAAAGCATTAATTACGGGGAAGCAGCAAGGAAAAGTAAAAGTGTTAGTTGAACCAGATTTCGGTGAAGTCATTGGAGTGTCCATTGTTGGAGTTCATGCCACTGAACTTATTGGCCAAGCGACGGTTATGCTGCATGCAGAACTTACAACAGATTCTCTTGAGAACTTCATAGCTGCTCATCCAACACTATCAGAGACTATCCATGAAGCTTTGCTAAGTGCCATAGGTCATGCTGTACATGTATAAAATATAGGAGGAATGTGAATGAGAGCTGCTCTCTGGTATAACAGAAAAGATATACGTGTGGAAAGTATTCCTGAACCTGTTGTTGAAAAAGATCAGGTGAAAATAAAAGTAGAGTATTGTGGAATTTGTGGGTCGGATTTACACGAATATCTAGCTGGGCCAATTTTTATACCCGTTGAAGAGCCGCACCCCCTATCAGAGGATCAAGCACCGATTGTGATGGGACATGAGTATGCTGGTGAAGTAGTTGAAGTAGGTAATGAAGTAAGCAGATTCAAGATAGGGGACCGTGTATGTATTGAACCGATTTATAACTGTGGAACGTGCGCTTCATGTCTAAAGGGACATTATAACGTATGTGAACAGCTCGGGTTCATAGGTCTTTCTGGTGGGCTTGGAGGTTTTTCGGAATATAGTGTCGTCCCAGATAAAATGGTTCATAAAATTCCTGACCATATGTCATGGGAACAGGCTGCACTTGTCGAGCCGACAGCTGTAGCTGTACATGCGGTTCGACAAAGTGAAATGAGAATAGGGGACTCTGTCGCAGTTATCGGTACAGGACCAATCGGTTTATTAGTTATTCAAGCAGCGAAAGCAGCAGGAGCAAGTCAGATTATTGCGGTTGAGGTTTCTCCTGAACGTCGTGAAATAGCGTTACAAGTAGGGGCTCATATGGCCATCAATCCAATGGAAGTGGATGCAGTGGATGAAATAAAAAGCTATACCAATGGCTTAGGGGTGGATGTTGCCTTTGAGGTGGCTGGAATTGATGCAACAATTAACACAGCTATCCAAGCGACGAAAGCCGAAGGGAATGTAGTAAA
Organism: Bacillus sp. Y1; assembly: GCF_003586445.1. Taxonomy (NCBI): domain Bacteria; kingdom Bacillati; phylum Bacillota; class Bacilli; order Caryophanales; family Bacillaceae; genus Bacillus; species Bacillus sp. Y1. Next base: position 1,849,245 of record NZ_CP030028.1, read on the forward strand.
CATTAGCATTTGGGAAAAACCAGCTACTATTCCGGTGAATAACTTTATTTTAACTGAGAGAAAGATGACAAGTATTATTGCATATCGTAATATTTTCCCTCAAGTTATTCAATTGATTGCGAATAGGCAAATTCAAGCTGAAAGACTAATTACGAAAAAAATCTCCCTTAATCAAATAGTCGATGAAGGATTTGATGCATTAACAAGGAGTAAGAACCAGATTAAGATTTTAGTAGACCCTTCACAATAATTTCTAAGCCTTTGCGTAATAAACGCAAAGGCTTTATTTTTTTAATTTTCTATATACGACTGATTACTCATTGAAAGCGTATACATCCTTTACTATAATGATAGTTGGAGATATATTCCTACACAGGTAAAAACGTGGAAAAATTTATCATGGATAGAGGAGGTTCCATGGATACTACCTTTTATTTTGATACTTGGAAGCGTTTTGTAAAGGAAGGTGTGCTCGATTCAGCTCGATTAAATAAAAGAATCCTAGAGTCGTGGTACAGGTGTAAGACAGAAAAGGTGAACCCTTATCTAAATAAAGCGCACTATGTACTCACCCATGAGGAATTAGGTGCAAAAAAGGAGGAACATGCTCTTCTTATCGAATTGGCTACCCCTTTTTTAAAGAAAATGGATCAACCGATAAAAGAATCGGGCATGATGGCCTTATTGGTTGACCCTGATGGATATGTCCTTTCCTTGTCTGGAAATGAAAGAACGTTAACGAATGCGAAAAAAATAAATTTTGTTGAAGGTGTGCGGTGGACGGAGACGGAGGTAGGTACTAACGCAATTGGGACAGCGTTACAAACAAAAGAACCAGTAATCATTCATGGGCCAGAGCATTATTCGGTTGCTTCTCATCGGTGGAGCTGTTCGGCCACTCCAATCGTTAAAGAAGATGGGAGATTGTTAGGAGTGATCGATGTTTCTTGCCCAGTCGAGTCTTCCCATCCTTTTATGATTGGAATGGTAACATCTATTTCTTATGCGATTGAAAAAGAAATCACTAGTAGGTCTTATAAACAAGAAGTAGCCCTTATCCAACAAGCGCTGATTCTAGCAGAAACACATAAAAATCACCTCTTCATAGTCTGTAATCATAACAACCTAATTCTATCTGCAAGTAAACCCATCCGAGAAAGATTTCCCCAAGTAATTGGTATGAACCTTCATGAGTTACTACATAACAAGTATAAGATTGATTTGGAAATGCCTTCTTTATTAAAGGAGGACTACAGTAGAAATGGAAGATGCTTCTTTTTATCAGAAATCGTTAAAGAACAGAACCGACTATTTTTTCCTCATTCAGAAAATACGTTTCTATTTAAAGGGGAAACAGGAGTCAGTCGTGTTTTTCAAAACACGCTACAAAAGATAAAAATCGTTGCTCCATCTGATACCTCTGTTTTTATTACAGGAGAAACAGGGACAGGAAAAGAACTGATTGCTAGAGCTATTCATGACAATAGTCTTCGTGAAAATGGACCGTTTATTTCCTTGAATTGTGGGGCCATACCAAAAGATTTGATGGAAAGCGAGTTATTCGGTTATGCAGAAGGGGCTTTTACTGGTGCGAGACGACAGGGGTATAAAGGGAAGTTTGAACAGGCAAATAAAGGGACCCTTTTCTTAGATGAAATTGGAGAGATTCCACAAACGATGCAAGTTGCACTATTAAGAGTGCTCCAGGAGAGAAAGGTAACTCCGATTGGAAGCATGAAGGAAGTACCTCTAGATGTACGTGTCATTACTGCGACCCACCGTGATTTGTCAGAGCTAGTAAGGAATGGGGAATTCAGAGAAGACCTTTATTATCGATTGCATGTGTTTCCAATTGAAGCACCTGCTTTACGAGATAGAAAAGAGGATATCCCTCATCTTGTTAGTTATATTTGTCAAAAAAACGACTGGAGCATCGGTCATTCGGAGAGTGTGATAGATAAATTAATAGAGTATGATTGGCCAGGAAATATAAGAGAACTAACCAATATTCTGGAGAGATTGCATATTATGCTTCCGGAATGGCATGGATCGATTCAAGCTCTGTACAAGGAGATTCTGCCTACTAAGCAATTGCCAAGTGGGTCTAAGGATGAAATAGAATCTACCGAAAACCAGTTAAAACCACGTGAAAAAATTCAACGAGATCTCATGCTTGATGCATTGAAAAAAACAAAGGGCAATGTCACAGCAGCAGCAAAATTGCTTGATATCCCAAGAAGTACATTTTATAAGAGATTGCAGAGGTTTAGTTTGTGAGTAGTTTGGGGAGGGTACCATTTTTTAGTGGAGGTGTCCTCTTTTTTATTTCAAAAATTCTTTTTAAAAAAACCGTTGAAACGTTTCAATTGTGGTGTTATGATAGATTTATGAAAACGCTTTAATTGTTTTGGGGGTATTATTAGTGCCAAGTATAAAAGATGTTGCAGACTTAGCAGGAGTTGGGGTTGGCACTGTTTCACGTGTCATAAATAAGAATCCCACTGTAAAGCCTGAAACAAGGGAAAAAGTGAATGCAGCTATTAAAAAATTAAATTACATACCAAATGAAGTAGCGCGAAATTTTAAGATGCAAAAATCAACGATGGTGGCGTTATTGCTTCCAAGTATATGGCATCCGTTTTTTTCAGAGTTCGCTTATTACATTGAAGATGCACTTGACAAAGAAGGATATAAGTTAATGCTTTGTAATAGCGGGGGGAGACCAGATAAAGAAATCTACTATCTTGATATGCTTAATCAAAACAAAGTAGCAGGCATTATCGGGATCACTTACAATGAGATTGAAGATAGTGTGAGTACGGATATTCCTATTATCAGCTTGGACCGACATTTCGGGAAAAAGATTACATGTGTCACTTCAGATAACTATACCGGTGGTCGAATGGCCGTAAAGGAGCTTGTAAAGGCGGGAGCAACCAAGGTTGCCTATCTCGGGATTACTAGTTCTGTATATAGTGAGGTTTTGCTTCGCAAGAAAGGATTCTTGGACGAAGCGGTGGCACAAGGAATCGAATACGTAACTTACGAAGAGCACGATGGTGTGTATGATGACGATACCTTCTTTGATGATTTCTTTAGCAAAAAAGAACACCAAGATGTAAATGGTATTTTTGCAAATACGGATCTGCTCGCAGCTAAGTATATTGATAAAGCAAAACAAAAGGGGATTCTTACTCCTGAGAATGTAAAAGTGATCGGTTATGACGGCATACAAGATAATAAGCTTTTTCGTCCATTTTTATCAACGATACGGCAACCAGTCGAAGAAATGGCAAGGATGTCTGTGGAGCTCCTGTTAAGAAAGATTGAAGGAGAAACGCTAGACCAAAATATTTATCGAATTCCGGTTATGTATAGAGAAGGAGAAACAACGTAAATTTTTTAGCTTTTAGAATGGAACGTTTCAAAAAGGTAGAGTAATAGTAGCGCTCAACTCCCTATGAAGCCGAAGGGGTTGGCGATTACTTTAACAACAAATTGAAACGTTTCAAAATGAATTATGAGATACATAAAAAAATTTTAAAATAGATTGGAAACGTTTCAACGGGAAGGTTCATCTCAAAAATACACATGTAAGTGAGGGAAGAGCATGGAAATAGCTAGAAAGGCAGATCCAGTAATCAACTCAACTACCACAGCTAAAAAAGGATTGAAGCTTAAAAAGATCTTTTCAAATTATCAGCTTTATTTATTTCTTTTACCCGCATTAATCTATTTTATTGTTTTTCATTATGTACCTATGTATGGAGTGTTGATTGCATTTAAAGATTTTGTTGCTACAAAAGGGATTATGGGAAGTCCTTGGGTTGGATTTAAACATTTTGAGAGGTTTTTTGATTCCTACCAATTTTGGTCGTTGATTAAAAATACTCTCGGACTTAGTGTTACGCAACTAGTCGTTGGTTTTCCTCTTCCGATTTTCCTCGCTCTTATGCTAAACCAAATGAGAAGTGAGAAATCGAAAAGGTTTGTTCAAACAGTCGTTTATGCACCGCACTTTATTTCCGTTGTTGTTTTAGCCGGTATGATTTATGTGTTCTTTTCCAATAACGGATTGATCAATAATATGATCCTAATGTTTGGTGGAGATCCTATCTCATTCATGGCAAAACCTGAATGGTTTAAACCATTATATATTGCATCTGGAGTATGGCAGGAGACAGGCTGGGCTGCCATCATCTATCTAGCAGCTCTAGCAGGGGTTAGTCCTGAGTTACATGAAGCAGCGATTATGGATGGTGCAAATAAGTGGCAGCGAATCTTTCATGTCGATATACCAGCTATCATGCCAACTGCAGTTATTTTATTAATCTTGTCAGTTGGAAGCATTATGAACATTGGTTTTGAAAAGGCTTACTTATTGCAGACACCGATGAATCAGCCGTCGGCAGAAATCATTCCTACCTATGTATACAAAATGGGTTTACAGCAAGCTCAATATAGCTTCGCTGCCGCGGTTGGATTGTTTAATGCAGTGATTAACTTGATTTTACTAGTGGCTGTAAACAAGTTCGCAAAGAGATTATCAGGAACAGGATTATGGTAGGGGGGTGCCACTAATGAGTTTACTAACATTAAAGAATAAGAAGGTTACTAGAAGATCGAAGGAAGATCGAGTGTTTGATGCAATCAACGTGTTTCTAGTTGCGCTCATTGTGATATTGGTTATTTATCCTTTGTACTTTATCGTTATTGCTTCCTTTAGTGACCCTAATATGATTTACGAAGGTAGGGTATGGTTGCTGCCAAAGGAAATCACTTTTGAAGGATACGAACGAATTTTCAGAGATAGTAAGATCTGGTTGGGATATAAAAACTCTCTCATCTATACAGTTGTTGGTACGATCGTAAATGTATCATTTACATTAATGGCTGCTTACGCCTTATCAAGAAAGGATTTATATGGAAGAAATGTCATCATGTTCTTGTTCCTAATGACGATGTTTTTCTCGGGTGGATTAATTCCAACTTATTTAGTTGTTAAAAATTTAGGCCTATTGAATACCATGTGGGCACTCATTTTACCTAAGGCAGTAGCTGTGTGGAATGTGATTGTGGCAAAAACATACTTTGAGAGCTCCATACCTAATGAGCTTTTAGAGGCTGCCAAAATGGATGGATGCTCCGATGCGAAGTTTTTCTGGAAGATCGTTTTGCCATTGTCCAAACCGATTGTGGCGGTCATGGTGTTATTCTATGCGGTAGGACACTGGAACTCTTACTTTGATGCACTCATCTACTTGAATAATGAAAACTTATATCCGCTGCAGCTTATTTTACGAAATATATTAATTCAAAATGAGGCGTCCACCATGATGATAAGCGACCTAGAGTCATTAGCTGCAAAGCAAAGAGTTTCTGAGTTAATCAAGTATGGTGTCATAATTGTTGCATCTGTTCCGTTATTAATCGTCTATCCTTTTGTTCAAAAGTATTTTGTAAAGGGTGTAATGATTGGCGGAATTAAAGGTTAATACAAAAAATGATCAAAAATGAGGGGGAAAAGAAATGCTTAAATCAATGAGAAAAAGAATGAAGAGAAGCAAAGCGTCAACAATTTTGGTAGTCGGTTTAACAGCTACACTTGCGTTGACCGGATGTACAAACAATGATTCTGCTAGTTCAAATAATGCAGAAAAGGTTGCCTTTAATAAAACAGGTTTACCGATTGTCGACAAACAAGTAACGTTAAACATCGTTTCACCAAAGGCAGCATTGGCACCTGACTATTCGGAAATGGTCATTTTCGACCGACTTCAAGAAGCAACGAACGTCAAAATCAAATGGAATAATATCCCTGGCGATGGATATCAAGAAAAGAAAAACTTAATGCTGGCAAGTGGCGACCTGCCAGATGCATTCTATGCGTCAGGATTTAGTGATCATGACCTTGTACAGCATGGTCAGAACGGTACTATTATACCATTAGAGGATTTAATAGACAAATATGCACCTAATCTAAAGAAGCTATTTGAACAAAGACCGGATTTGAAAAAAGTCGTTACTGCACCTGATGGTCATATTTATTCCTTGCCTCGTGCAGAAGAAATGGATTTAATTGGAATGCCTAATATTATGTTTATTAATAAAGTATGGCTAGATAAGCTAGGCCTTGAAATGCCTACTACTCTTGAAGAATACCATGATGTATTAAAAGCATTTAAAGAAAAAGATCCTAATGGAAATGGAAAGCAAGACGAAATTGGGTTGACCTTTTGGTATAACGGCTGGTGTGGGAATGAAGGAGATTTAATTGGATTATTTGGTCTCCCTGATTCACCTTTTGAAGCAGATCACCGTGTCGTAAGAAATGGAAAGGTAATTTATGCCGCAGTTCAGCCCGAATTTAAAGAAGCGATCAGCTACTATAACGGGTGGGTAAAAGAAGGATTGATCGATCCTGAGGTTGTTACTCAAAAGACGGAGCAATTATTTGCAAAAGGAAAAACTGAGGATCCAACTCTAGGATCATTCATTTGGTGGGAGAATACAGAAGTTGTAGGAACGGATCGAGTAGATGATTATGTGGTTTTACCACCGTTAAAAGGAAAAGACGGCAATATTGTCATCGGTCGTTCCAACTATTCGGAGTATGGCAGAGATGCCTTCGTGATTACCTCTGCAAATCAAAACCCTGAAGTGACCATGCGTTGGGTAGATGAATTGTATGAGCCGAAAATGTCTGCACAAATCAACTGGGGGCCGATTGGAGAGATATATGAAGAAGATGCAAATGGAATGTTAGTCAATAAAGAGCTTCCTGAGGGAATAGCGATGGGTGAGCTGCGTCAAAAAGTGGCACCAGGTGGTCCGTTTGTTGTCTTAAAAGAACACTTCGGTAGTGTGGTAGATATGGAAGAAAGAGCGAAGGAAAGATTAGAAATTCTTGATGAGTATTATAAACCACATATGGTGTCAGAAAATTATCCTTCTATCTTCTTTAGTCCAGAGGAGCTTGAAGTTATTAACACCATTGAGCCAGAAATTAAAACATTTGTAAAACAAAAAGAGGCTCAATGGTTAATTGATGGTGGCATTGAGAAAGAATGGGATGACTATGTAAAGCAATTAAAAGATATGGGACTTGATCAATTAATGGAAGTGTACCAGAAGGGTCTAGATCGCTATAACAAGCAATAACCCTATAAAGCCAGACAGCGTTTTCGTCTGGCTTTTCAATTCATACCAAAAAAATGTGCTGAAAGATTTCGAAAGAGAGGCAGGCCGATACTATGAATAACGTCTTAGAAAAGCAACAGTATTATACAGAGAAATATCGTCCACAATATCACTTCTCACCCGAGAAGAATTGGATGAACGATCCAAATGGTATGGTGTTTTATGAAGGAGAGTATCATTTGTTTTATCAATATCATCCACACGGAACGACATGGGGGCCAATGCATTGGGGGCATGCAGTAAGTAAAGATCTCGTGTACTGGGAACATCTTCCGATTGGTTTGGCTCCAGATGAGCATGGGATGATTTTTTCGGGTAGTGCAGTCGTTGATTGGAACGACTCTAGCGGTTTATTTGAGGGGAAATCAGGGTTAGTAGCGATATTCACTCACGCGGACACATATCCAGAAACCAATCGTGCGAGACAAAGACAGAGTATTGCCTATAGTAAGGATTATGGTCGAACGTGGATCAAGTATGCAGGCAACCCTGTACTTCAGGAAGAACATATTACCGATTTCCGTGATCCGAAGGTGTTCTGGCATCGTGAAACGAATCGTTGGGTTATGGTTGTTGCATCCGGACAAACGATTCGAATGTATACTTCTATAAATTTAATATCTTGGGAGTTTGCTAGTGAATTTGGAGAAGCTGAGGGCTCTCACCAGGGAGTTTGGGAGTGTCCTGACCTTTTTGAATTGCCTGTTGATAAGGATCCGAATCAGAAAAAATGGGTGTTATTCGTTAGTATTGGTGATAATCCCAACTTACCAGAAGGTTCTCGAACACAATATTTTACAGGTGATTTTGATGGAAGGACCTTCTTGAATGACAACTCTCCAGAAACGGTCTTGTGGATTGACCATGGCCGTGATAACTACGCTGGTGTAAGCTGGTCTGATGTTCCTTATGAGGACGGTAGAAGGATTTATATTGGCTGGATGAGCAATTGGCGATATGCCAATGTTACTCCAACTAAGGAATGGCGTAGTGCGATGACACTTCCTAGAGTAGTAGAATTACAGTCAACAGAAGAAGGAAATCGACTTGTTCAGAAACCAATTCAAGAAGTGCAAAGATTACGTACTAACCATGTATCTATTCAAAACAAGGTTATTAAGCCAGGAACGAATCTATTAAATAATATGAAAAGCAATACATTCGAAATACTTGTTGAGTTTGAAATTACATCTGAAACAGAATTTGGTTTTAAAGTTTGTAAGGGGGAGAATGAAGAAACGATTATTGGATATGAAGTGGAAAATCAAAGTGTCTTTGTAAGTCGAAACCATTCAGGGGAGGGCATTTTCCATCAAGCTTTCGCTGGTAAACATGAAAGCAAGCTTGTACCTGAAAACAACAAAATTACGTTACACATCTTTGTAGATCAGTCATCAGTAGAGGTGTTTGGGAATCAAGGACGAGTGGTGATTACAGATTTAATTTTTCCAAGCGAAGAAAATAAGGCGATGGAACTGTATGTAAAAGAGGGAGACGTAACTTTACATTCGCTAGAATTTTATTCATTAAAATCTACTTGGCGATAGTTTAAGGAATCGGGGGATTAAAGCAATGCTTATAATATTGGTCATTGCTTCACTCCCTCTTTTCCCTGCAACCAGTTGAAGACACCACGGATGGACAGAAAATGAAAATACTTTTCTAAAAAGGTGATGTCATGAATCGAAAACTAAAGAGGAAAAAGGTTTTCTCGTTGCTTTTAATTTTAGTCCTTATGTTTCAATCGTTTAAACCATTTTCAGTACCTGTTCGCGCTGCTTCTCTTCCAGTAGTGAAAGATGAAAGCTACAGGCCGGGGTATCATTTTACTCCAGAGAAAAATTGGATGAACGACCCTAATGGTATGGTTTATTACAACGGGGAGTATCATTTGTTTTATCAGCATAACCCTACTGATAAAGTATGGGGGCCGATGTATTGGGGTCATGCAATTAGTAAAGATCTCGTAAACTGGGAGCACTATCCGATATCGGTTTATCCGGATGAAAATGGGTTTGCTTGGTCGGGAAGTGCGGTGGTGGATTATGAAAATACATCTGGTTTAGGAACGAAGGAAAATCCACCCATGGTTGCTCTGTATACGAGTGAACTGGGTGGTGATAATCAACATGTGAGTGTCACTTATAGTCTAGATAGCGGTAGAACATGGTCCACTCTTGAGCAAAATCCAATCATCACCATGCCGAATGAGTTGAAAGCAAGTAATGGAGGCTCAGGCGTCTTCCGTGATCCAAAGGTTTTTTGGCATGAACAAAGCAAGCAATGGATGTTTGTCATCACGAGTGGGAAGCGTATCGATTTTTACACATCACCTAATCTATTAGATTGGCAAAAGGTGAGCGAATTTTCCGATCCAAAAGCAGCAGAACTTGGTCTTTGGGAATGTCCAGATTTGTTTGAGCTACCTGTGTATGATGAAATTGGAAACAAAACAGGTTCAAAATGGGTGTTAACGGTTAGTATTAATCCAACCCCATCAGGTGGAACTGGGATGCACTATTATGTAGGAGATTTTAATGGAACAACATTTAGCCCGGATGAGAACTCCGAACCATTAAATTGGGCGGATTACGGGGCCGATTTTTATGCAGCAGTTACATGGAGTAACACTGTTAACCAGCCAGAAGATGGTCGAAGAATCTGGTTAGGATGGATGAATAATCCTGCACAATACGCAGGGCAACTTCCAACTTCCACCTGGAGAGGTGCCACCACCGTGCCACGAGAGCTTTCATTAGTGGAAACTATTGAAGGTGTTAGATTAAAGCAGCAACCAGTCAAGGAATTAACTAGTTTACGAGATACAGCGAATGAAGTGAAAATCGTGAATCAAAAATTTTCAACTAATAATGTATTAGAAAATGTAACCGCTGACATGTTTGAGCTTGAAGCTGAGTTTAACCTGAATGAAACATCAGCATCTGAGTTTGGATTTCAAGTACGTAAAGGAGAAAATGAAGCAACTATAATTTCTTATCAAGTGGCAGATGGAAAATTATCAGTGGACCGGACACAATCAGGAGAGACCGATTTTCATAAGGATTTTCCTTCCATTCAGCATACGAACCTAACAGTAAAAGATGGAATCTTACATGTAAAACTGTTGGTTGACCGATCTTCAGTTGAGGTGTTTGCAGAAGAAGGCACCACCGTGTTTACGAATCAAATCTTTCCGAGTGAAACAAGCAAAAAAATTGATTTATACGCAAAAGACGGGGAGGTAGCGTTACGTTCCTTATCCTTCTATCCATTAAAGGAGGCATCATTTACGAAATTTGTAGAAGACGTGGATGTAGAAAACCTTCCAAATACAATTGAAAATCCTAATTTTGAAACAGGTGATTTAACTGGCTGGACAACAACGGGCTCGGCGTTTAGGGCGCCTGTCTCCGATGCGACAAGCTTCTGGGGTGGTCCATTTGAGCATGAAGGTACCTATCATTCATGGGGATTCCTCGGAGCAAAGAGTGATGATAAATCAGATTTACGAACCGGTGTAATGAAGTCTAGCAATTTTGTGCTGGAAGGAAATGGGGTTATTGACTTTTTAGTAGGTGGAGGTCAGGATCTAAATACCCTGTATGTGTCACTAGTGAAAGCTTCAACCGGTGAAGAGCTGATGAAGGCAACGGGTGCCAATACAGAAAAGTACCGGCGAGTATCGTGGGATGCTTCCGAGTACTTGGGAGAAGCACTCTTTATAAAAGTAGTAGATTATCATTCTGGTGGTTTTGGTCATATCAATGTGGATGATTTTCATGTTTTTAACGAAGAGGAAGGAAAGCAAGATGACCTCATCAACCCTGGCTTTGAAACAGGAGATTTAACTGGATGGACAGCAGAAGGAGATGCATTCAACGGAACGGTAACTGACCAAGCCACTTATTGGGATACTCTAATTCCGTTTGAACATCAAGGGAAGTATCATCTATGGGGCTTTAACGGTGCGTCTCCTAATGAAGCGGATCAAAGAACAGGAAGCCTCACATCCAATATCTTTGAATTATCAGGAAATGGCAGAATCTCTTTCTTAGTAGGTGGAGGAGATGAGATGGATGGGGAGACTCATTACAACTTATATGTTGCCTTGGTTCGTGCTTCCGATGGAAAAGAGTTATTCAAAGCGACCGGTCCTGAATCAGAGACGTATAAGCGTGTATCTTGGAACGCTTCAGATTATTTAGGTGAAAAAGTATATATCAAAGTGGTCGATCAACATACAGGAGGGTTGGGGCATCTGAATGTGGATGATTTTCAAGTGAAAGGTCGCGGGATGTTAAGTCACTGGAGTTTTGATGAACAAAAGGGCCATATCGCTCTTGATTCAGTCAAAAACGAACAGCTAAAGGTAGAATATGTATTTAATGAGGCAAAGTATAAGCCTTCTACCGATCCTCTTTGGAGAAAAGGGGTCGTAGATCATGCGCTTCTATTTGATGGCTATTCCACTTATATCAATCAACCTATTAAAAAGGCAGCACAGCCAAGTGATGCATTGACAATAGAAGCATGGGTAGCACCACGATCGTATGAATGGGGAGATTTAGGTCAGCTGTCAGCGATTGTTAATCAGCACAATAAAGCTCGAGGCGAAGGCTATATTTTAGGAATGGGTCGACATGGAAAATGGTCGTTCCAAGCCGGGATGAATGGCGAATGGAAAGAAGTATGGGCAAAGGAAGACAAACCACTTGAAAAAGATCGGTGGTCGTATATTGTTGCCACTTTTGACCAAAACGAGAAAAAGATGAAGTTGTTTTTAAATGGTGAGCTAGTTGGGGAAGTAGATACTCCTAGAAATGCCACGATTACAGCGTCTGAGAACAATCTCTTAATAGGTAAGCATAATTCAGCCGCCGTACTAAGCTCGTTTACAGCGAATATGTTTAACGGGATGATTGATGAGCTGAAAATCTACAACAAGGCAGTATCGGAAGAAGAGATTAAAAGACAATATAATCAAGTGATTACAAGCTTTGAAGATGGGCAGTTACCCCTTCCGGATTTATCGTTTGACCGCAGTGTGTATGATGGGGATCGCTATCGACCACAATATCATTTTCTTTCACCTGGTCACTGGATGAATGAACCACATGCTCCGTTTTATTATAACGGAAAATACCATCTCTTTTATCAGCACAATCCACAAGGACCTTACTGGCATCAAATCCATTGGGGTCACGCGGTAAGTGACGATATGGTTCACTGGGAAGATGCGCCGGTTGCTTTAGCTCCATCAGGTGTGTCACCTGACGGAGTATGGTCTGGCTCCGCAAGCTTTGATCAAAATGGAGAACCAGTGTTATTTTTTACAGCGGGAGATGACAGCAAATCACCAAACCAAATGACAGGTTTGGCCAAACCTGAGGATGTCAAAGATCCAATGCTGAAGATGTGGGATATGTTAGATCATCCGGTTACGGTTCAAGCACCTGATCTTCCAGCAGAGGAAGGAAAGGTGATGTATGGTCAGTTCCGAGATCCGTTTGTCTGGCAAGATGGTGATACTTGGTATCAAATTGTTGGTTCGGGTATAGAAAATGTTGGAGGTTCCGCACTCCTTTACACTTCAAAAGATTTGGAAAATTGGGAGTATGTTGGTCCATTCTTTACAGGGAATTCCAAAGCCTATCCAAAAACAGGAGATGTATGGGAATTACCAGTGTTTTTACCTATTGGGAAGGATGCAAACGGAGAACAAAAGTATGCGTTCTTTATTAATCCTTGGTTTAAAAGCTATAGTGAACATAACGTAAAATACGTGTTTCACTGGGTGGGCTCATGGGATAAAGAAAAGAATCAATTTGTTCCAGACCATGAGGAGCCGAAACTATTTGATTACGGTGTTCATTTTACTGGACCTAGTGGAATGATTGATGATAAAGGACGTTCGATTTTATTTAGTATTGCTCAAGACCGAAGAACAGACCAGGAGCATTATGATGCAGGTTGGGCACATAACGCTGGTTTGCCATTAGAATTGTCTCTATTAAAAAATGGAGAGCTTGGAGTTGAGCCGATTAACGAATTAGAAACTCTCCGAGGCAAACAACTGATTAATATTAGAAATTCGAGTCTATCAAAGGCAAATAAGAAGCTTGAGAAAGTGAAAGGAGATATGTTAGAAATCATCCTTGAAATTAAAGCAAAATCGGATGAGAAATATGGCATTAAAGTTCGTCAATCCGGAGATTCATCAGAAGAAGTAACCCTCTATTTTGACGAGACAAACGAGCAATTTGGAGTAGACGCTAGCAAAATGAGTGTAGACCCTGATGTTGCGAAAACTAGCAGCTCTGGAACTCTTTCCACAGAAGGAGAAAATGTGAAGCTTCATATTTTCCTAGACCGATCGATGATTGAAGCGTATGCGAATGGGCAAAAAAGCATTACCACAAGAGCATACCCAACAAAAGCAGATGCATTAGGACTTGAACTTTGGAGTAAGAACGGAACGGCAAATATTGTCTCAATGAAAGTGTATGAGATGGGATCTGCCTATAGTGACACTGTCGTACCAGCGTATTATGAGGATGATAGCCCTCAAGAGGAAATTCCACATAGCGAATTAACGAATCATGATTTTCAAACAGGAGATTTAACCGGATGGACGATTGTAGAAGGAAATACCTTCACAAATGATCATGTGACTAATGAGAATGATTGGGGATGGGGTGGTCCTTTCGGTCAGGCAACTACTTCGACTGACCCCAATAAATATCATCTATGGGGATTTCATCCTGATCATGGGGGAGATGCGGCAACGGGTGTGTTGAAATCTGCAGACTTTGTCCTCGGAGGAGATGGTCAAATTGACTTTTTAACATCTGGAGGGGCAGATGAGCAATTACTATACGTAGCGCTGGTCGATGCGGAAACAAATGAAATTTTAAGGAAAGCAACCGGCCATAACGGTGAAGCCTACCGAAGGGTCAGATGGGATGCTTCAGAGTTTATCGGTAGAAAGCTGTATATTCAAGTAGTTGATAAGCATACAGGAGGATGGGGTCATATTAATCTTGATGATGTGAATGTTCCTGTGAAGCTGGAAGATAAGTAGTATTTTTATGACCTTTTAGAAACGTTTTTATTCGGAAAGGTGCTATAAAAATCTGTTTATGACTCTTGAACCGAATGATTGAGGACTTTATACGTCATAAAAATCACTTTATGACACGTAAAACGCAATTTCGTGAGGGTAGAGGTCATAATAACTTTTTTACGACCTCTAGAGCTAAGTGCAGACAGAATTCGCGCTATAAAGATAGAAAAGGAGGAAGTTCCTTGGAACTTCCTCCTTTCTATTATTCTTTATTTCATTTTACTCGGCCATATCAACCCGATGATTACGCCAATAAAAGCTGGCAGTATCCATCCAAGGCCAATTTCATAAAGTGGTAAATAATCTAAATAAATAGTTTTAATTGATTCAAAAAATCCTACTGTTGTTTCAGGTAAATAAGCTGCTAAAGTGCTATACCCATCAATGATACTTACAAAGAACGTGAGAAGCATCGATGCAGCGAATACGCTTTGTTTTCCTTTAAATAATGGTGAAAATAAAGCTAATAAGATTAGAACAATCGCTAACGGATATAAGAACATTAATACCGGGATTGCAAATAGAATGATATTGTTCAAACCGAAATTCGCAATAGCAAAAGAGACGACACATAACATAAGTACAAACCAACGGTAACTTACTTTTGGAAACACATTATGGAAAAATTCACTACATGCCGTAATAAGTCCAATGCTCGTTTTTAAGCAAGCGAGAACAATAATAATCGCTAATAAAATGTTACCGAACGATCCAAAGTAATGCTGAGAAACGGCAGCAAATATCTCCCCGCCATTCGTAAACGTTCCTACTGCGGTTATACTCGATGCCCCCATATACGTAATAAGACCATAAATAAGCGTCATAAGTCCCATTGCAAACACACCAGATTGCCAAGTTGCTTTGGCAATCGCTTTTGTTTGAGTGATGCCTTGGCTTTTAATCGTGTTGATGACTACAATTCCGAAAGCAAGGGAGGCAAGGGCATCCATTGTATTATAGCCTTCTTTAAAGCCTGTCATAAATGGTAAGCTCTTATAATCTCCTGTTGGCTGTCCGAAGTCACCCATTGGCTTAACAATCGCAGTAACAATTAAAATAAATAAAAATACTAAAAAGGCCGGTGTTAAATACTTTCCAACGTAGTCCATAATCTTTGCTGGGTTTAACGAGAAATAATAAACAATGGCAAAAAATACTAGGCTAAACAGTCCAAGCCATAAACTTGCTGAGTCTGGATTGATATACGGTTCAAAGCCAACAACGAATGGTACAGTTGCCGTACGTGGGATCGCAAAAAATGGTCCAATCGTCAAGTAAAGGGCCATTGCAAATACGACACCAAAAAGTGGATGCACGCGGCTTGCTAAATCACGAAGGCCTGTACTGCCAGATAGGCCAATTGCTAGGATTCCTAAAAAGGGAAGGCCAATTGCTGTTACTAAAAAGCCAATCAATGCAGGCCAAAAGTTAGTACCTGCAAGTTGTCCTAATTGGATCGGAAAAATTAAATTTCCTGCCCCAAAATAAAGACCGAAAAGCATTGTACCGATCAATGCGTAAGTGGAAAATGGTATTTTCTGTTGCATGTTGATACTCCTTAGATGTTTTTTTGATTAAACTACTATATTAGGAACATATTTTAGTAGTCACAATAAATTCGAATATATAGATTTATCGTTATATTGTCAATCCGGTTATTCGATAAACTATCATAGCCTGAAGGAAAGTGAGACATTGTAAGCGAATTTAATAGGAAATAAATAGAATAGTTATAGATGATGGAAGGGTGATATTCATGTGGTACCAAAATAAATTAACTAAACTACTAGGATTGGATTATCCGATCATTCAAGCACCAATGGCAGGTGGTGTAACAACTTCTAACTTTGTCTCTTCAGTGTCAAACGCAGGGGCCTTAGGGATGATTGGTGCTGGATATATGCAGCCCGATGAATTACGTCATCAGATAAGGGAAGTAAAAGCTTTAACTACTAGAACATTTGGGGTTAACTTATTTATACCAGAAACACCAAAGATTTCAGATGAAGAGATTAACGAAGCAAACGAACTCTTACAACCTTTTAGAAGCGCATTAGGGATTAAATTGGAATTACCTACATATGAAAACAGCTCTATATTTGAAGAAAAACTAAAAATTATCATTGAAGAAAAGGTGCCTGTGTGCTCGTTTACATTTGGGATCCCAACAAAGGAAGTAATAAGCCAATTTAAGAAACATAAGGTCATTGTCATTGGAACAGCCACAACCGTGAATGAAGCTGTAATCAATGAAAATGTTGGGATGGATGCTATTGTAGTTCAAGGAAGTGAAGCTGGGGGGCACCGGGGAACTTTCGCAAAAGATGCAGAAGAAAGCCTAGTAGGCCTAATGGCTTTAGTACCCCAGGTTGTAGATCATGTCACTATTCCCGTCATTGCCTCCGGCGGAGTGATGGATGGTAGAGGTGTGATAGCTTCTATGTTTTTAGGAGCAGAATCAGTTCAAATGGGTACAGCTTTCCTCACTACGATAGAGAGTGGAGCACATGACCAACACAAAAAAGCTATACTACAAGCAACCGAAGACGAGACAATAGTAACTACCGTATTTTCAGGAAAACCGGCTAGAGGAATTACTAACCAGTTTATGAAAGAGCTGAAGAGCAGAGAAAACTTGATACCAGCTTATCCTATTCAACATTACCTAACTAGTCATATTAGAAAAGAAGCTGCAAGACAAAATAATTCTGAGTATATGTCTCTTTGGTCAGGTCAAGGAGTTAGGTTGAGTCAACGTCAATCTGTTTATGAACTTATCACAGGTATTGTTTCTCAGGTCGATCAGTTGTTGAAAGAATTTTGAGTGAAAAAAGCCATTCAGCTATATCAGCTAGAATGGCTTTCCTATTTAAAAACTTAATTTAACTGATCAGCAGGACCAAAGAATTCAAAATGAACCTTATCAGAAGAAATTCCTAACTCTTTTAATGCAGTATTAACTGTTTTCATGAATGGTATCGGACCACAGAAGTAGAAAGAAGCGTTTTTATTTTGAACGACAGAATCAATCCAAGAAAGGTCTATATATCCTTCTTTATTGAACTCCTTGTTTAATACATCCACTTCAGTCGGCTTTTCATAGCACAGGTGATACTCGATATTCTCGGATTTATTAGAAAGTTCTTTAACATGCTCATGCATGGCATGTGTCGTTCCGTTAATAGCGGCGTGAATAAATGTGACTTTACGATTTGGCTGTTTAGAAGCAATGGTATTTAGCATGCTGATCATTGGTGTAATACCAACACCACCACTTAAGCATACAACAGGTTCGGTAGATTCTACATCTAAAACAAAGTCACCGGCAGGAGCTGTCACTTCTAGAGTATCTCCTTCTTGGACGGAATCGTGTAAGTAAGTGGATACTTTCCCGTTTGGGATATGTTCAGAAGAAGAGGTTTCCTTTTTTACACTGATACGGTAGTACTCTTTTTCAGGACTGTCAGATAAACTATACTGGCGAATATGAGTATACTCTTCCCCGTCAATTTTTACACGAATGCTAATATACTGGCCAGGAGTGAAGGTAGGAATTCCCTTACCATCCTTTGGTTGTAAGTAGAAAGAGGTGATTACTTCACTTTCTTTTACTTTTTTAGCAACAGTGAAGTCTCTGAAATCATTCCAGCCACCAGATTGAGAAACTGTTTCATCATACATTTCTTTCTCTACTTGAATAAATACATCAGAAATGACACCATACGCTTTCCCCCAAGCATTAATAATGTCATCGGTCGCAGCATCGCCAAGTACATCTTTTATTGCCAATAATAAATGTTTTCCGACGATAGGATAATGCTCAGCTTTGACTTGTAAACTTCTATGTTTATGGGCAATTTGTCTAACAACTGGTAGAATTGCTTCTAAATTATCAATATATGCAGCGGCAGCGTAAACCGTATTCGCTAGAGCTTTTTGCTGTCTTCCTTGTTTTTGATTGGCGTGGTTGAAGATGTTTAACAACTCCGGGTGGTTTGAAAACATCATTTCGTAGAATCTCTTGGTAATGGCTTCACCATGTTGTGCTAAAACAGGAACAGTAGATTTAATAATTTCAATCGTTTTCGTATCTAATGGACTTGTGGCTGTTGTCATGTTAATCTCCCCTTAATAATATTCTCACAGTGATAAAGATATATTTTAAATACATGTTTATTTTAGACATTGATGATTACTTAAAGCAATATTTCAAATACATGTTTAACAGAATGTTCACATTTATGATGAGAAAATGTGGTTTATGTTATATTTAAATTACTAAAATGCAATTGAGAACAAGGGTGATTACCATGCAATTAACCGCATATACAGACTATACATTACGTGTACTAATCTATTTAGGAATGCAGGCGAGCGGTGAAAAATCAAATATTAAAGAAATTTCAAGTTTTTATAACATATCGAATAACCATTTAAGTAAAGTGGTGTATGAATTAGGAAAGCTTGGGATGATTGAAACCGTTAGGGGAAGAAATGGAGGAATTAGGCTAGCGAAAGAACCAGATCAAATAAATATTGGTGCGATTGTTCGTCATACAGAGAGCCCAATTAATTTGGTTGAATGCTTTGACGAGACGAGAAACACTTGCAAATTAAGTCCGGCTTGTAAATTGAAATTTGTATTGAATGAGGCACTAAACTCCTATCTGAAAGTCTTAGACGGATATACATTAGAAGATTTGCTGCAAAATAGGGAAGAATTAAAGACATTATTTTAATATAAGTAAAAAGGTTGCTCTGGCAACCTTTTGTTATTTTCATTGATCTACAAAAACGATCTTAACACCTTCAAAAACAGCGATAAAGATGGATTTAAATTGTTCTTTTTCCAAGCAATGACAAGCTCAAAGTCTTGGTCGTCAAATTGATCGATTTCCACAAAACGAAGCGAGGAGCTAGAGATCGCTTCAAAGCTTTTAGGTAAAATGGAGATCCCCATTTCTGATTCCACAAGTACGGGTACCGTATCAACAAAGCGAGGCTGGCTGACTATTTTTGGAGTGAAGCCATGTTGCTCGCATATCTGGACAATAAAATCATACGAACCGACCGGGGAATCGTGACGATTATGTATGATGAATGGTTCCTGTGCCACATCTGATAAAGTAATTTTTTTGTTGTTTACTAGTGGATGATTTTTGTGCATAACAATGCAATATGGTTCTTTTGCAACTGTTTCGATTTCAATTTCTTCTATTCGATGAAGACCAGATGGTAGGGTTAGAGCGAAATCTAGTTCCCCATGTTCTAATTCATCTTTTAGCATTTTACTAGGAAAGTGGTTTAAATGGAGTTTGACTTTTGGATATAATTCACGAAATCGTTTGATGACTTCTGGTAGGAAACTTCGAACATGTACAGCCAAAAAGCCAATAGAAAGACTGCCAATGATTCCTTCATCCGTTTGCTTTGCCTTTTCAATGGCCCCGGATGTTTTTTCCACTATCTCAATGGCTTCTTTGAGAAAAACAGAGCCTGCAGGTGTGAGCTTTACGGAGCGTTTGTTTCTGATAAATAGTTTTACGCCCACTTGATCCTCTAAATCCGCAATTTGCTGGCTAATCGCGGATTGAGCAACATACAGCTGATTGGCAGCTTTCGTAAAATTTAAATGCTCGGCAACAGTGATAAAATAACGCAATTGGCGAATATCCATAAGACCCTCACTTGTCATGATTTTTCTATTATTTTATCATAGAATATGAGAATAAAAGGATGAGGAAGGAAAGTTTCCCATATATCAAACAGTTGACTACTACAATAAAATGGAAAGAGTAATCATAAATCGTGATTACAGAAATCAAACTCTAATATTTCCAATTCTTCCGATTTCGTTTTATGGTTAAATATGAAAGCGCTTAATAATATAAAAATACTGACTAGGGGTGTGGTGAAATGGTCGTACAGGTCGTTGGCAAATTACCTAATGAAGGCAAACCATATTACGTTCGAAATGGTGAGGGTGAAAGGTACTTATTCGGAACACAGGTAGCTTCGGTTGTTGCCACAACAAAAAGTACTGGTGATATGCTAGAAATCGTTCAATTATCAGGCGGAAAAGGGGACTATTTTCCAGCACATATACACGAACAAGCCCAGGAAGGAATTGTCGTCCTTGATGGTAGACTTGAGGTAGAAGTCAATGGAGAAAAACATCTGCTAACAGCAGGGGATTATGTTCATATCCCTGCAGGCACGGTTCATTCTTATTGGATGCAGAGTCATCGAACACGCTTTTGGTCTTTTACCATTAATGGAACTGTGGCAGAACTATTTTCACATATTGGAGAGCCTTATGATAAATTTGAACGTCCACCTGTTTGTGAAAATCCCTTTGAATCAAATTGTCTAGCAAACATTCCTAGTAATATTGATATAAAAATGGTTGATCGAAAGCAAGTATCCGAGTTGGCTGAGTTGGTGAAAGGGTGTGCCATACCAAAAGAGCCTACACCCTACGTTCTTGAATCTGGAGAAGGAGTGCACCTGCTGAGTGGGGATACTGTTCATTCCCTTCTAACTACGAAAGAGGCAACTGACGGTGATTTTATTGCTTTAGTATCAGAGGGACCAAAGGGGTTGCCGATTGGAGAACACGCACATGAATTCACAAATGAAACCTTTATGTGTTTGCAAGGAGAAATGACCCTTTGGGTAGATGGAGAGGAGTTGCATCTCTTGCCGGGAGATTTTGCCTACGTGCCTGCTAAAACGGCCCATCGCTTCCGTTGTGATGCTCACTACACGAAGTTTCTAGGGGTATTAACACCGGGAGATTTTGAGGATTTCTTTCGAATTCTAGGAGATGAATATGAACATCCTATTTTTCCTAGCGATCCTGCACCTTATCGGTTTGATCGAGTCATTCAACGAATCCAGGAGATTGATTTGACTCTATTAGGAAAGCCTCCACGTCCCTCCGATATTGAAGAGGTTAGTTAAATATGAGTTTTCGAGTTAGAATTATACAAGATCTTGTGTTTTCCTCCCCTAGTGGAAAGCCGTTATTGCTAGATTTATATTTGCCTCTACATGCAAAAGAACCATTGCCAGTTATTGTTTGGTTACATGGAGGCGGTTGGAGAATTGGGGATCGGAAGCTTGGGCCGGATTTTTGTCAGTTTTTTGCCGAAAAAGGCTTTGCGATGGCGAGTATAGAGTATCGTTTGAGCGGGGAAGCACTGTTTCCAGCACAAATTCATGATGTGAAGACAGCGATCCGGTGGCTCCGCTCAGTTGCAGAAGAGTATCAGTTAGACAGCGGACGTATTGGATTATGGGGTTCATCTGCTGGCGGACATTTAGCTGCATTAGCCGGAACAACAGGATCTGGAGTTCTTGAAGAGTTGGAGCATGGGTGTGCTGATTTTTGCTGTAATGTCCAGGCAGTTGTGGATGGATATGGTCCAACAGATTTCTTGCAAATGGATCTCCATCATATACCTGAGGAGTCTTCCAATGATCCAGAAACGGAACGTCTTCACCCGGCCCGATATCACTCTGATATGGATTCTCCAGAATCCCAATTACTAGGATCTCCTATTCATTTGGTACCTGATCGTGTGCGGGAAGCCAATCCCATTACGTACATAACTGGGGAAGAACCACCTTTTCTGATCATGCATGGAACAAATGATACAGCAGTACCGGCGCATCAAAGTGAATTGCTTTATCAAGCACTCCTAGAAAAAGAGAATGATGCGACACTCTGTTTGATAGATGGTTTTGGCCATGCTTTTTTCAACAACAATGATTTGGACAATCATGAACCTTATTCTGCTAGGCTTCGTACGACTCGGGCAGGGGAGAAAGAGCAGACAAAAACCACCCACATTAAAATATTTGAAATGATTGAAAGGTTTTTTGGAAAACATTTAATAAAAAATTGACTAAAAGATACTCCAAGCAAACGGAGTATCTTTTTTCTTACTGTTCAATCATCAGAAATTGCGATTTCTCAAATAACATCTATGTATTTCAAAAAAGTTTTTTTCTGTCTTATCATTTAATTACAGGCTAACACAATGGCTAGATTAAAAACGAGGAGGAGTTTTCTTGAAATTACTAACATATTCCGTAAATAATGATTCACTCAGACTAGGTGTTTTAGTAGACGAAAATACGATCATCGATCCGCACCAAGCGTATATAGAGCAGCTAAAGCAACAAGGACAACAAAGGGCGGAAGAAATTGCAAACGCTTTACTTCCTACTAACCCTGTGGAATTTATTGCGAATGGGGATTTGGCTCTACAATCGGCAAAAGAAGCCATCGACTATGCCCTAGGACATTCTGAAAATTCATCGGCTATTTATAAAAAAGACTCGGTAGAAATTGGACCACCGGTGATAAAGCCAAATAAGATCATCTGCGTAGGACTAAATTACAAGAATCATATTATTGAAATGAAGCGAGATTTCCCAGCTCACCCGGTTATTTTTGCTAAGTTTGCAACAGCGATTGCAGCTCCTAACGACGTCTTTCCACTTAACTCTGAGTTAACGAAGAAGCTAGATTATGAGGCAGAATTGGCATTCGTGATTGGGAAGGAAGGAAAGAACATTAAGGCAGAAGATGCTTTGGATTATGTGTACGGCTACACAGTAGCTAATGATATCACCGCTCGCGATATGCAAAAAAGAACCATCCAATGGTTGCAAGGAAAAACTCTTGATAAAAGTCTTCCATTAGGCCCCGTATTAGTGACGAAGGATGAAATTACAAATCCTCATGCTTTGGAGATTTCTTTAACCGTAAATAGTGAAGTAAGACAAACCTCTAATACAGAGCAACTGTTGTTTAACGTAAATCATTTGGTTGAGTTTTTATCTGGCATTTGCACGTTAGAACCAGGTGATATTGTTTGTACGGGAACTCCAGGTGGTGTTGGTGAGGCGCAAAATAAGTTCCTTCAAGATGGAGATGTTGTAAAAGTGGAAATTTCGGGGATTGGAGCGATCTTGACGACGATTAAGGAGGAGAGTGTTTCATGACTATTTTTCAAGAGCCGATTCGGGATATTGCTCATTTAGCTCATATAGAATTGCTATCACCTAAGCCAAATGAAAGTCTTGAATTTTTCCAGGAACTACTTGGGATGACTGTCTTAAAGAGCGAGGGACAATCCGTGTATTTACGAGGCTGGGGTGACCAACAGCTTTATAGTCTGAAGCTAACCGAAGCCAAGCAAGCTGGCCTTGGTCATGTGGCGATGAGAACCTACTCTTCACAAGCGCTTGAACAACGTGCGAACCATCTTAAGGATAGTAAGTACGCTATCGGTTGGACTGACGGAGATTATGGACATGGTCCTTCCTATCGTTTTATGGATCCGGCTGGACATAAAATAGAAGTCTTTTACGAAGCGGAAAAATACATGAGACCTGATCATTTAAAGCCAGGGTTAAAAAATATTCCGCAAAAATATTCTGCGAGGGGTGCAGCAGTTACACAGCTTGATCATATTAATTTGTTTAGTCCTGATGTGGATGCGGATAGTTTGTTTTATCGTAAGTACCTCGGTTTCAAATTAAGTGAGCAAGCGGTAACAGAAACAGGGAAACAAACAACGGCTTGGCTACATGTGACCAATAAGTCGTATGATATGGCGATTTCACTAGATAAAACAGGTGCCCAGGGCCGCTTTCATCACGCCGCCTTTAAAGTGGAGACTCCAGAAATGGTTCTGCGAGCAGCAGATGTGTTTTTAGATAATGGAATTTATATTGAAGCTCCTCCTAACAAACATGTGGCAGGGCAAACGATGTTTGTGTACGTGTATGAACCAGGAGGCAATCGGATTGAAGTTTGCTCGGGTGGATTTTTAATTTATACACCTGATTGGGAAACGGTCACATGGACTCCGGAAGAACGAAAAAAAGGATTAGCTTGGGGATCGCCTCTGCCAGCTACGTTCCACACATATGGTACACCAGATATTGAGAAATCAAGTACAGGAGGGTGAGGGGATGAACAAGATGTTAAATAAGTTGACTCATGAGGAAGCTATTGAGCGTGCGAAGGAATTATCTGTCATGATCCGTTCTCGTTCACGTGAAGTGGAAAGCTTGAGACATCAACCACAAGAAAACATTGACGATTTTATTGCATCAGGGTTAGTTCGCTCGCTGGTGCCTAGCCGTTGGGGGGGACACGAACTTGATTGGAAAACATTAGCTGGTAGTGCAATTGAGGTATCAAAAGGAGATGCCTCTACGGGTTGGTGCTATTCCTTATTACTTCTTCACAGCTGGATGCTTGCCTTTTTCCCTAACGAAGCACAGAGAGATGTATGGAAGGACAATCCAGATGCTTGTCTAGCCACCTCCATCAATCCAAGTCCGAACTCAGAAATTCTAAAGGTAAAAGATGGATATCGCCTAACGGGGAAATGGGGATTTTCTTCTGGAATTAACCACTGTGATTGGGTCATGATTAGTGCGGCAGCTCCGCAAGAAGATAGCCAGAAAGAGAAAAAGATGTTGTATTTTCTTGTACCGAAAAGCGAATTGAGAGTAATTGATGTATGGCATGTTGTGGGAATGAGAGGAACAGGTAGTAACTTACTAGAATTAACGGATGTGTTTGTCCCTGAATACCGCACGATGGAGTTGAATCCGTGGAATCTTCATGGCATTTCTCCTGGGATGGAACAAAATAAGACTCCACTTTATCGAATTCAATTGTCAGCGGTTATGCCGGTAACTTTATTATCTGTTATTTTAGGAGCAACAAAGGGTGCATATGACATTTGGCGGGATATGGTGATCGGAAAAAATAAATCCCGTAAAGGAGAGCCTGTCGCAAACTTAACACATCAACAAATCCGACTTGCCAAGGTAGCAGCTAAGCTGGAAGCGGTAGATGCCCTCCTTCATAAATCGCTGGAGTTAGTAGAGTCCGGACGAGTACTTGATTACAAGGAACGAGTTAGTTTGAGAAGAAATTATTGCTATTGTGCGGAACTTTGTACAGAAGCAATGGAAACCATTTATACAAGCAGTGGAGCAGCAGCATCAGCCGAAAGCCATCCGTTACAACAATTTTGGCGTGATATCCATGCGGGAGCACAGCATACGGCATTTAATTTCGATTGGGTAGGAGAGCTTTATGGCAAATTAGAGCTTGGTCTTCCTGTAAGTGTAGAATACTAGGAACGGAGGAATGAACATGACAGTAAGTACAGACAAGTTAACACCTGAGCTGATTTCTTCTTTGCAGGGAGAAACCATGGTTTCTTTTATCACCATTAGTTCGGAAACCAATTTACCACAATTAAGTGTCGTTTCGTGGGTGCATCCTGCAGATGATGGAATGAGGATAAAAGTGGCGCTTGGCCATAAAGCATCTAGTATATATAATATTCGAAGCAATCCTAACGTAGTATTAGGGGTGATAGGGGCTGGAAGCTGTTATTCAGTTCAGGGAAAAGCATCCGTCTCTGAAATAAAAGAACTTACTATGAAACTATGCGTTGTCACCATTGAAGTAGAATCAGTTGAAAACGTGATGTTTTACGGAGGTAAGGTAACAACAGAACCTACTTATGAGAAAACGTATAATAAAGACTTAGCTATTAAATTGGACACCGAAGTTTATGAGCTTCTAAGTGAGTAACCTCAGTTATTTGGGATACGGTTAATGTATTAAAATGAGGTTCTCTTGAATTTTTGAGATAAAACTAACTCCCTTTTAAATAAGATGTCATGTCCTTAATTCAGTAACTAGAAAATAAGCGGAGATTTTTCGGTTAAATGCAGAATGTAGCTCGTTTCGGGGTAAATAAGGGAAGATTTTCCGCTTATGCAAAGAATTCTTTCCTATTTTCGAATTTTTTGAGCCTATAGGCGGAATCTCTCCGTTTATTTAAGCTTTTTTTAATAACAATTACTAATTAAACGGAATTTCTCCGTCTATTCATCAGTTCGGGTGCTTATCCTGATCCCTAACCGAAAAGTGCGGACCATCTTTACCCTAGATGTGGTAATCAGCAGGTTTTTATTGACCAGCCTATTAACTCAAGTAAATTGGTACTCAAAACGGCACTGCAAAGGACATAAATTTTGACCTTTTTTTAATTGCACAATACTTATTGTCCATCTTAATAATGATGTCAATTGCTGTGTCAAAGTTAATGGGATTTAGTAGAAACGTTAATAAAAAAGGAAAAGACGTATGCCAAAATTCATACGTCTTTTCTTTGTCTTTTAATAAGAAAGCACTAGAAAACGGAACCCTACTTTTTGTGTGGCGGTTTTTTTTAATCGAGCAAAGATTGAACTCCCTTTGCAAAAGACGCCTGTGGCGGCCAAGCACAAAGATCGAAAGGAAAATCAGAGCCCGGAACGATTCGATCTTCACCTACTGTTTCCAATAAAAAATCAATGCTTGCTTGATTCCATAGAACTGTATCATACCAGAAGCGTTTTAAGTACTCTGAGGGCTTTCCTTGCAGGTTGGACGAAACAGCTCTCCATTGTTCATATCCTTTATCAAGTCTGCCAATTTGATAAGGGAGGAACCCTCCGCCATGGGCAAATAAAATTTTAATGTTAGGATACTTGTCGATCATACCGCTTAATAGAATATCAGTTGAACACACGGTTGTTTCCCAGGGGACGCCAATTAGATTCGGCATCATCCAATTTTTTAATCGAGGATCTTCGCTTAGCAATGGATGGATGAAAAGAATGGCTTTTAACCGGTTTGCTTCTTCAAAAAATGGAATAAAATAGTCGTCTGAAAGCATTTTTCCAGCTGCTGAGGGTCCGATGATTGCCCCTTTTAGCCCCAGTTTCATTGCATCATGTAAAATATGTGCGGCACGCTCAGGATGGCTGAGAGGAACGGTGCCAAGAGCGGATAAGCGTCCCTTCGTTTGTGTAACCAATTGTGACAAAGATAGATTGTATACTTGGGAAATATCTGTGGTGATGTCTTGTGGGAAGTCATACATAAAAAGCTGTGGAATAGGTGAAATCAAGGAATAAGAAACACCAGCTTCTTTTTGTTTGTAAAGATACAGGTTCTTGTCGATAAAGGATGGTTTTAATTCAAAGCCCCACTTCTCATTGACTACTAAAAAGTCATCTTTGTTTTCTTCCTTTTTAATCCATTTGGCATTGACGATATCTTTATGGTCCTTTAACCAAGTAAGAACATCATCTGGGATAAAATGAGTATGAAAATCATGCATTTGGGAGATTCTCCTTACGATTTTGATAGAATTTCGGTTTCTTATTACCAATAACCCATACGGTTTGATATTTCCATGGCGGCTTGCATCACTTTCTTTGCGTAGCCTGGAACTTTGTTTGCTTGTATCCTTTGTTTTGGTCCTACAATTGCTAGTGCAGCGATGACCTTTCCGCGATAATCATAGACAGGTGCAGCGATCGAGTTCACTCCTTCGAGAATTTCTTCACTGCTAAAAGTGTAACCGTTTTCTTTTATTTGTTTTAAATGGGCTCTAAGTTTACTAGGGTCGGTAATGGTGTTTTTCGTATATCTGGTTAAGCCTTTTTCAATGACTCTATCGACTAGTGGATCATCCGAATAGGCTAATAACACCTTACCTGAGCTCGTGCAATAAGGAGGATTTCTTTTTCCAACATTCGTTAACACACGAACAGGGTGGTGGCAATCGACCTTTTGAAGATAGATGACTTCATCATTATCCAGTACAGATATATGGGCTGTTTCGCCTATACTTTCCACCAGACGGTTTAATACCGACTGTGATTCTTTGTAGATGTCCATATGACTATTAACGATACCGCTTAAGGAAAGGATGGATAGGCCGAGTCGATACTTTCTTGACTCTGGATCTTTATAGACAAAACCCTCGGAAGCTAAAGTTGCCATGGTCCTACTCACCGTGCTTTTATTAATACCTAGAGAAGTAGATAAGTCGCTAATCTTCTTTTCTGGCTCTTCCATCGTAAAGCTTCTTAATATTCGTAAAGCATTTTTTACGGATGATAAATGCTGGTCTTCCTGTTTTTCCGTAACCATCTAGTCTCCTCCTTTTTTCATCATTAGAAACAGAATAAAGATTGTTTCTCTATAGTGGAGAATATAGCAAATAAAACCAAATAAATAAAGTGAATATTTATAAAGTTTAAAATAAAATAAATTTTTTGTGTTTTGTTGCGTATAGAGAAACTTTGATGTTGATAGCGTAAAAAGTAGTGAGTAAGATTAAAAATGTGAAGATTGATAACTTTTAGGAGAATCCTTTCCAATTTAAAAGAAGAGATTTTTCTAAATAACAAAATGTAAGCGTTTTAATTATATGAAGAGGGGGATGTAAGATGTTGAAAAGAGGGATGAAGCTTAGTTTTACTATGTTAACCTTGATTTTACTAGTATTTGTGTCAGCCTGTTCGAAAAGCTCTGGGGGAGAACAAGGAGCATCAGATACAAAATCAATTACCTTTAAGATGGGGCATATGAACTCTCCTGACCATGTTCAAGATTCGAAGGCAATGAAACCGTTCAGTGAAGAAGTAGAAAAGCTTACCGATGGTCGAGTGAAATTTCAAATCTATCCGGGTGGAGCTCTCGGTGGTCCCAAGGATACGTTAGACAATATTACAACTGGAATCATGGATGCGGGTTGGGGGTTACATGGGTATAATGCTGGAAAGTTTCCAACCCACTCTGTTCTTCAGCTTCCATTCCTTGCAAACGGGACGGGAGAAGAGTTGAGTGTTGTTGCTCAAAAGCTTTATGATACGTTCCCTGAAATCCAAAAGGAATATGACGATTTAAAGTTGTTATGGGTTCACGCAGCTGATCCGTACGCGATTATCACAAAAGGAAAAGCAGTCAGAAGCTTTGAGGACGTGAAAGGTTTAAAGCTTAGAACTCCGTCTGTTGAAGCAGGTGAAATGATTAAGTCATGGGGAGCAACTCCCGTTTCCTTACCAGCACCAGAAATTTATGATGCACTTCAAAAGGGTGTGATTGATGGGGGAGTCTTACCTATTGCAGCTATTAAAGATTTTAACCTAACCGATTTGGTTGATTACGTCACATTAGGAAACTTCAACACTAGTATTTTCTACGTCGCTATGAACAAAGATAGCTGGAATAAGATCTCTCCAGAAGATCAAAAGCTCATTGAAGAAGAACTACTTGGTGAGCCAATGGCGAAAATGGCAGGGGCAGCGTTTGATTATCAAAAGGGCTTAGCGGAAACAGAAGCGAAAGATGCAGGTGTAGAATTTATTAGTCTGGAAGAGAGTGAACTTCAAAAATTTAAGGATAACTCTGAGGGTGTAAAGGAAAAATGGTTATCTGATATGAAATCAAATGGGGTAGATGGTCAGAAGATTTACGATGAAACAGTAAAGCTTATTGAAGAATAATAGTCTTCCTAATTGGAGGTGTAGGTAATGGAACAAGAAGTAAGAAAGGAAGTTTCGTTGAGAGCTTCGGCTCTTGACGAAGTTTCCTTTTTAGAAAAAGTTATTCATTCATTCGAGAAAGTCGTTTCTACTTTAAATAATGTTCTTCATAAAGTGTCAAGTATCATTTTGTTTCTATTAATGTTTCTTACGACGGCAGATGTGTTTGGTCGATATTTTTTTAATAAGCCTATTACGGGAACGTACGAACTAACAGGATTGGCACTAGCCATGATCATCTTTTTTAGTCTTGGTTCGGCACAACTGAAAAAAGATCATATTGAAATTGACTTTTTAACGAATATGATGCCCGCAAAGGTTCAACACGCACTTTATGCCCTTACTTCCCTCATATTATTTATCCTTATGTCCTTAACCTCTTGGCAATTATTCGAATATACAAAGAGGATTTATTTCGGAAATGAATTAAGTGGAGATCTTGGTTTACCACTTTATCTGTTCGTTACTTTTGCCACAGTCGGTGCGGTTTGTTTTACATTAACGTATCTTGTTGATTCGTTAAAATCCTTCCTAAGGGTGGTGAAAAAATGAGTCCAGAAATGATAGGAGTACTAGGAATTGTGCTACTCTTGGTTCTCATCTTATTAAGGGTTTCTGTAGGTCTTTCATTATTTTTAGTAGGGTTTTTAGGGGTATCGTGGCTTTCTGACTGGCAGGTAGGATTGTCACAGCTTGGGTCCTCTGCTTTTGGTACTTCTAATAACTATGGGTTAAGTGTTATTCCACTGTTTATATTAATGGGAATGTTTATGTCTAACACGGGATTAGGAAAGGATCTGTTTAATGCAGTTGACAAGTGGATTGGCCATTTTCGTGGTGGTCTTGCGATTGCAACAGTCGGTGCCGCCTCCATTTTTGCTGCCATATCTGGCTCTTCCAATGCAACTACGGCTACTTTGGCGAAGATTACGATTCCTGAAATGAAAGAGTACAATTACCGGACGACCTTTTCTACGGCAGCAGTTGCAGCCGGTGGAACTTTGGGGATATTAATTCCTCCTAGTGTTATTTTAATTTTATATGGAGCATTAACGTCTGAACCAATCGGTCCTCTATTAATTGGGGGATTAGTACCGGGAATCATCATGACCCTTCTTTTTATGCTGATGATCAACATTCAAGTCCGCTTAGACCCTTCTATTGCCCCAACTAAAATGGAGAAGGCGACCATCGAGGAGAAATTCTCCTCTTTAAAAAGTGTTTGGCCTTTTCTTTTGATATTTGCGATTAGTATCGGGGGAATTTACTTTGGGGTTTTCACTCCAAGTGAGGCTGGTGGAATTGGAGCCATTGGTGCCTTTTTCCTCACTCTATTAACAAAACGATTGAGTTTTAAAGGGCTCATTTCATCCTTAGATGAATCGATCCGATTGACGGTTATGCTGTTTTTAATTCTGATCGGAGCATCGTTATTCGGTAAGTTCTTAGCGTTAAGCCAAATACCGATGTATTTAACAACAACTGTCGGATCACTAGACGTTTCTCCTTATCTTATCATGGCTATGATTCTTGTAGTCTACTTTATTTTAGGAATGTTTTTAGAGGGAATTGCCATAATGGTACTCACTCTGCCCATTGTTTATCCTTTGATTACTCAATTAGGATTTGATGGATTATGGTTCGGGATTATCATAGTGATGGTACTCAATATTGGGGTTCTTACACCGCCTCTCGGATTAAGTGTTTATATTATTAGTGGCGTCGTAAAAGATGTTCCCATTCAGCAAATTTTTAAAGGTGTGATACCTGCTATTCTTACCATGATTGCTTTTACGATTGTTTTAGTTATTTTTCCTGAAATTGTAACATTCCTACCAGGTTTGATTGAATAGAGAACGTAAAAGAGGAGTGGGCCATATGATCAAAAAAACACTAGATGAAAAAGCATTTCACTTATTAAAAGAAAAAATGGATGAAGGCTTACTTCCACAATGGGTGTTAACGGATCCAGATATATTTGAGCTTGAAATTGAAAAGATTTATGGACATTCATGGCAGTTTCTTGGCCACGAAACGGAAATCAAAGATCCTGGAAGTTATGTGACACGCTGGATGGTTAATGATCCGGTTCTATTAGTTAGAACTCGTGAAGGTGAAATTAAAGCTTTTTTAAATTCATGTACCCATCGTGGAACACAGTTATGTACAGCTGATCGAGGGAATAAAAAAACCTTTACTTGTCCTTATCATGGATGGAGCTATAATTTGAACGGCGAATTAGTGGGGATTGTGGCCGGAAACAAAGTGTATGGGGAAGAAATGGATAAATCAGAGTGGGGGTTAAGACCGATCCCTCAAGTTGAAATGTATCAAGGAATGATCTTTGGAAATCTTGATATAAATGCGGAACCTCTAGAGGATTATCTAGGGGAGATGAAGTGGTACTTAGATATTCTTCTTGGCAGAAGTGGCGGGATGGAAGTGCGAGGTCTCCCACAGCGCTGGGTAGCGAAAGCAAATTGGAAGGCGACTGCTGAAAACTTTGCTGCTGATCCGTATCATGTGCAAACGACTCACCGCTCCACGGTTGAAATGGGAATTAGTCCGGAAGACCCTCTATATGCTGGCTATGGACATCAAGTGGTGATGAAAAATGCACATGGTATTAATGTGATAACTTCAAAGACAGGAAAAGCAAGAGTACCTTTCCAAGGAATGCCCGAGTCTATGTGGCCATTGTTTGAGAAGCATTTAACCCCTGAACAGTTAGATGTTCAATCGAAAGTCACTGTTTTCGTGGGGGGAGTTTATCCAAATCTATCATTTGTAAGTCCCATTCATGGAACGGAAGGTCACTTACATAACTACTTGAACTTTCGAATGTGGAGACCGCTTGGACCAGATAAAGTAGAGGTTTGGTGCTGGTTTTTAATTGATGAGGCAGCACCTGAGGAATATAAAGAAGCCGCCTATCGAGGATATCTAGGTTCATTCGGTCCAAGTGGAACATTAGAACAAGATGATACGGAAACATGGGCCCGAATTGTTGAAGTAAGTAAAGGCTTAATGATGAGAGATAAAAGTTTGAATTACAATAGTGTGAGCAATTATTTAATGGGGTACTCGCACGTGGAACCGGACGAGAATTTCCCTGGACCGGGGACTGCTTATCCAACGACTTATATAGACGCTTTATCAAGACGGATGCACGAACAATGGCTCGAAATGATCTCCAAGGGACTCTTTAAAGAGGAGGTTAATCAATGAATCTAGATATTGAGAGAAAGGTGACACCCGAGCTCCATCTTGAGATCACAACATTACTAAATAGAGAAGCGTATTTCCTCGACAATCGTAAATACAAGGAATGGTTGGAATTACTTACGGATGACCTCGTATATAGAATGCCATTGAGGGAAACGGTTGAAGGTGTAGGGGTGGATGATATTTCTAAAGATATGGCTTTCTTTGAAGAAACGAAGGTCTCTCTAACTACTAGAGTAAACCGCTTGTATACGAAATCTGCTTGGGTAGAAAACCCGGCAACTAGGCAGCGACATTTTATTACAAATGTAACCGTAGAGGGAACGGAAAAGGAAGACCAGTACAAAGTAAGGAGCTATTTCTTATTTATGAGAAGCAGAGCCTCTACGACTGATATTGAGCAAATGTTTGGGGAGCGAAATGATATTGTTCGAAAAGTAAATGGTGTGTGGAAAATCTCCTCACGTACGATTTTCCCAGACCAATCGGTAATCACTACAATGAATATGAGTATGTTTCTT
The DNA here is from genome assembly GCF_003586445.1 of Bacillus sp. Y1. NCBI lineage: Bacteria > Bacillati > Bacillota > Bacilli > Caryophanales > Bacillaceae > Bacillus > Bacillus sp. Y1. The sequence continues at coordinate 1,882,746 of NZ_CP030028.1, forward strand.
TAGCTAGCAAATACTATTTTCCTTAAAAAAATTCATTATTACACGGCCTCCTGATAAAAAGGAGGCATTTTAATTAAATTTTCAAAATAATACCGATTGTTGCATATAGAGCAACAAGAGCGTTGTTGGTGCTGAGAGTAAGCGTTACCATATAGTTAATAAAAATAATTTATTATTAGGAGGAAACACAGCATGCAGGTAGAAACGAAAGTGAAAGCGATCAATTGCTTACATTTTATTAACGGACAATTTGTTGAATCTCAGAACCATAAAACCTTTGAAAATATCAATCCAGCAACAGAAGAAGTATTAGGCACAGTGGCAGAAGGAGGAAAAGAGGAGGTGGATTTTGCCGTTCGTGCAGCAAGAAGAGCATTAAATGGACCATGGAAGAAGATGACCTTGGTTGAGCGCTCCAAAATCCTTCGCCGCATTGGTGATTTGATTCTAGAAAGGCAAGAAGAATTGGCGATGCTTGAATCATTGGACACGGGGAAGCCATTTTCCTTAGCAAACAAAATCGATGTTCCGCGTGCAGCGTATAATTTTCACTTCTTCGCCGATTATATTACTTCTGTTGGAACGGATGCGTATCAACAGGATGATCAAGCGATTCACTATGCTTACCGTCGACCAGTAGGGGTTGTTGGAATTATTAAGCCATGGAATCTCCCATTATTACTTCTCACCTGGAAGCTGGCTCCTTGCCTTGGCATGGGGAACACGGCGGTTATTAAACCGGCAGAATGGACTCCGATGACAGCAACGGTACTAATGGAGATTTGTAAAGAGGCAGGCGTTCCAGATGGAGTCGTGAATCTAGTCCACGGTTTTGGTCCAAATTCTGCTGGTGGAGCAATCTCCGAACACCCAGATATTGATGCTATTTCTTTCATTGGAGAACCAAGCACTGGGGCTAGCATTATGAAAGCTGCAGCTGACTCTTTGAAAAAGCTGTCGTATGAGTTAGGCGGGAAAAATCCAAATATCATTTTTGCTGATTCTGATATCGATGAAGTGATTGAGACAACGATTAAATCTAGCTTCATTAATCAAGGGGAAGTTTGCCTTTGTGGCTCTCGCATTTACGTAGAACGACCAATTTACAATGAATTTATTAATAAATTCGCTGAAAAAGTAAGAGAATTACAAGTGGGTGATCCTCTTGCTGAAGCGACAAATGTAGGTGCGTTGGTTAGTAAGGAACACTACGAGAGAGTAAATAGCTATATCGAGATTGCTCGGAATGATGGAGCGAATATTCTTACAGGTGGTAAGAGACCAGAAGGAATGGAAAAAGGGTATTTCCTAGAGCCAACAATAATCACTGGTCTTGATCGTAATTCTCGTTGTGTTCGTGAAGAAATATTTGGACCCGTTGTAACGGTTATGCCATTTGATATGGAAGAAGAAGTGATCATGCAAGCAAATGATACACATTACGGGTTAAGTGCAACCATCTGGACAAATGATCTACGTCGTGCACATCGAGTTGCTCATCAAATTGAAGCGGGGATTATTTGGGTAAACACATGGTTCCTAAGAGATTTAAGAACTCCATTTGGCGGAATGAAAAATAGTGGAATTGGTAGAACTGGAGGAATGCATAGTCTTGATTTCTACTCTGAATTGTCCAATATTACGATCAAGCTGTAGGAAAGGTGGGAAAGGAAATGTCTATTGTAACAAATAAAATAAAAGAATATGCTGCCCTTTTAGCGGATGCTGAAAATACGGGAGTAGGAACCAATCCCCTTACGATATTAGATCCAAGTCTATCTGTAACGGAAGCTTATCATATACAACTAGAAAATATTCAAATGAAAGTGGAACAAGGACAAAAAATTATTGGGAAGAAAATCGGACTCACCTCTCTTGCTATGCAAAAGCTTCTCGGGGTGGATGAACCTGACTATGGTCATTTGCTAGACAGTATGGAAGTAACAAATGGGGGTTCGATTTCAATCGAGAAAGTTTTGCAACCAAAGGTAGAAGCCGAACTAGCTTTTGTTCTAAAAAAGGACTTAATAGGCCCAAATATTACGACACTCGATGTCTTACAAGCAACGGATTATATTGTCCCTGCACTCGAAATTGTAGATAGTAGAGTGAAAGATTGGAAGATTAAGCTTCCTGATACGATTGCAGATAACGCCTCTTCCGGTTTTTACGTACTTGGAGAAAGAAAAGCGAAGGTAGACGAAATTAATCTCGAATTGCTTGGCATGGTGCTTTCGAAAAACAATGAAATTGTGAATACCGGAGTGGGAGCTGCTGCTCTTGGAAACCCAGCTACATGTGTTGCTTGGCTAGCAAACAAATTATCTGAATTTGGTATTCCTCTGAAAGCAGGAGAAATCATTTTATCGGGCGCCCTATCGGCAGCTGCAGATGCACAAGCTGGAGATACATTCTCTGCTAGATTTGCTCATCTTGGGGAAGTAAAAGTTCATTTTTAATAGGAAAGGATGGGTTTTATGGGGAAAGTGAAGGTGGCGATTCTTGGATCAGGAAATATCGGTACAGATCTTATGATGAAGCTTGGACGGTCAGAAGTTCTAGAGTTAACGACGGTAATTGGAATTGATCCTGATTCTGACGGGTTAAGAAAAGCGAGAGAGCTTGGGTATGAAACGATTGATAGTGGTATAAATGGTTTCTTAGAACGCCCAGAACTGGCTGATATCGTATTTGATGCAACGTCAGCGAAAGCACATATACGGCATGCAAAGCTTTTGCGAGAGGCAGGCAAACAGGTTCTTGATTTAACCCCAGCAGCAGTTGGGCCTCTTGTTGTCCCGCCCGTAAATATTAAAGAACATGTGGACGCAGATAATATTAATCTGATTACGTGTGGGGGCCAGGCGACGATTCCAATGGTTCATGCGATACACTCTGTCCAACCAGTGGAATATGCGGAAATTGTTGCAACCATATCTAGTAAAAGTGCGGGTCCGGGAACAAGGGCAAATATTGATGAATTTACAGAAACGACAGCCCGTGGAATTGAAAAAATTGGTGGTGCAAGAGTTGGGAAAGCGATCATTATCCTGAATCCAGCCGAGCCTCCGATCATGATGAGAGACACCATCCATGTTTTAGTAAAAGGCGGTCAGGTGGATGAAGAGGGAATTACTCGTTCCATCAAAGAAATGGAAAAACAAGTGCAAGAATATGTACCTGGATATAAATTAAGACAGGAACCTATCTTTAACGGAAACCATGTGACTGTATTTATTGAGGTAGAAGGTGCAGGTGACTATTTGCCGAAGTATTCTGGAAATCTGGATATTATGACGGCAGCTGCTGTAAAAGTGGCGGAAGAATGGGCAAAACGTAAAATATCACAAGCCATTGTATAAAAGAAAGGAGGAGCAAAGATGGAAGCGAAACGTGATGTAATACTGACGGAGGTTGCTTTAAGGGATGGTAGTCATGCGATACGACATCAATTCACAGTGGAACAGGTCACTCAAGTGGCAAAGGGGTTAGACGAAGCAAATGTTCCTTATATTGAAGTTTCACACGGAGATGGATTAGGTGGGTCCTCATTGCAATATGGATTTTCTCGAACGAATGAAATGGAATTAATTGAAGCAGCTGCTGCAACAGTAAAAAAGGCAAAAATCTCTGTTCTTCTTATTCCTGGAATCGGAACGAAGCAAGAATTAAAGCATGCGGCACAGCTTGGTGCCAAGATGGTGAGAGTGGCGACTCATGTGACAGAGGCCGACGTGGCCCCGCAGCATATTGCTCTTGCGAAAGATTTAGGTCTTGAAACAGTAGGATTCTTGATGATGTCTCATATGGCTCCAACGGAAAAGTTGGTGGAGCAAGCAAAGCTTATGGAGAGTTACGGTGCGGATACAGTGTATGTGGTTGATTCTGCGGGAGCCCTTTTACCACATGAAGTGAAGGAGAAAATCCGTGCGCTTAGACAAAGTCTTTCGATTGATATTGGGTTTCATGCTCATAACAACTTATCTTTAGCAGTGGCAAACAGTATTACCGCGATTGAAGAAGGTGCCAGAAGGATTGATGGAAGCATCCGCTGTCTTGGTGCCGGTGCAGGAAACACACAGACCGAAGTACTTGTAGCGGTGCTCGACCGGTTAGGTATCCAAACGGGTGTTGATCTATACAAAATGATGGATGTAGCGGAGGAAATCGTTGCTCCTATCTTAGAAAAACCACAAGAAATCACAAAGGACGGTTTGGTGCTAGGGTATGCAGGCGTCTATTCTAGCTTTCTATTACACGCTCAGGCTGCAGCACGAAAATTTGGAATTGATTCGCGTGATATTCTCGTTGAGCTTGGAAAAATGAAAGTGGTTGGCGGTCAGGAAGATATGATTCTTGATGTTGCAGCTGAACTTGCCAAAAAACTGCAAACGGCGGGATTATAAGGAGGAAATGTAATGGCGACAGTGGAATATAAAGAGATTGCTAAATATTTGATTGCCGGAGAAATAGAGAAACGGGAGGTCGTGAAAGTAACTGAGAATATCAAGCCGGATCTTTCTGTGGAGGAAGGATATCTCGTCCAACAGGAGCTCGTTAAAATTAAGCAAGAAGAAGGGAGAAGAATTGTCGGACCTAAAATGGGTTTAACTAGCAAAGCAAAGATGCAGCAAATGAATGTAAATGAGCCCATCTATGGATATGTGTTTGATTATATGTTGATTGAAAATGGTGGAAAGGTTCATCTACAGGACATGATTCACCCAAAAGTAGAAGCAGAAATTGCTTTTGTAATCGGAGAGGACATTGAAGGACCAAACGTGACAGCAGCAGATGTGTTGTCAAAAACAGAATATGTTATTCCAGCTCTTGAACTGATTGACAGTCGGTATGTCAATTTCCAATTTACTTTACCTGATGTCATTGCTGATAATGCATCCACATCAAGAGTCGTTTTCGGCACCTCTTTTCATAAGCCGGACAAATTTGCTCTTGATTTAGTAGGTGTGACACTTTCTATTAATGGCGAAATAAAGGAATTAGGTGCAGGAGCAGCGGTACTTGGACACCCAGCGGAAGCGATTGCGATGCTAGCTAATATGCTTTCACGTAAAGGGGAGAAGGTTCGTAAGGGTGATGTGATTTTATCTGGAGCGATTACCAGTGCTATTTTGCTAGAAAAAGGTGATGTTGTCACCGGCCGGTTCGATGGATTAGGTGAAGTATCTTTCGTAGTGACAGATTAGTTATACAAGTTGAGAGAGGAGGCATCTTATGCCAATCATTCAAGTTCAAATGATGGAAGGCAGGCCAAAGGAGAAAATCGCAGAAGTGATTCAGAATATTACAAATACGGTTGCTGAAACATTGGACGCTCCAAAAGAGAGTATTCGAGTGTTAGTGACTGAGATTCCGAAAACTCATTGGGGAGTAGCAGGAGTGCCAAAGTCAAAATCGTAAGGACTATTATAGGAGGTTCATTATGACAATTGAGTTATGTACTTTAGTTCCACATGTTCCAAGTATCTGTCATGAAGATGCAGTCCCAGATTTTCAAAGAAATATGGTAGAAGGATTAAAAGAGGTGGCAAAAGATATTGAGAGAATTGCTCCTGATGTCATTGTGTTAGTATCCTGCCATTGGCCATCTACTTTCTTCCATTATGTAGATTGCACACCTGAGCATAAAGGGATTTTAACAGCCTATGAAGCTCCCGATCTAATTAAGGATATTCCATATTATTATCCAGGAGATGCTGATTTGGCAAACCAGCTTGTGCAAGCTGGAGTGAATGCTGGTTTACAAGTACAAGGAGTAAATGACCCCTATTATATTTGGGATTACGGAACAGTTGTCCCACTAAGGTATCTTGTACCGAAAGAAGATATTCCTATCATTAATCTATCAGTTACTCTTGCTGCTAGTATCGAAGAAACATATAAATGGGGTCAAGAGATTGCAAAAGTTTTGCATGCAACCGAAAAAAAAGTCGTTTTTGTATCGAGTGGTGCTTTATCTCATAATTTAGTGCGCGGCCGACATAATAAGCCAACCGTTGCGGAGCACTCTCTAGATAAGCAATTCATCGAGTTCGTAATGAACAAAGACTATCAATCTGCTTACGAAATGTTACCTGAATATGCAAGGATGGCTAGGGTTGAGTCTGGCGGACGCCATCTAGCTATGTTGTTTAGCATGCTTCAAAAGGATGATGAGGTTGCATACTTAGCAGATGGGCAATCGTCTGGAAGTTGGAACGTATTACTAACCTTTGATTCCAAAAAGGTTGTAAGCTTGGAAGCAATGGAAGATAGTAAAGCGGTAAAGAAATAAATGTCTTTTAATTAGTAGTTGTGTAAGCGTTAACAATAAAAGGAAGGTGATTTTATGCGAACGAAAGTAGGTATCATTGGAGCGGGGCCAGCTGGATTAATGCTGTCCCATCTCCTGCATCTTCAAGGAATTGACTCTATTATTCTTGAAAATCGATCGAAGGAAGAAATTGAGGGTACGATTCGTGCAGGAGTGCTCGAGCAAGGTACAGTTGATTTGCTTAATAGTACAGGAATTGGAAGTAGGATGATGAGAGAAGGGCATATTCACCATGGAATTGAACTTCAGTTTAATGGCCGCAGACATAGAATTGATATGAATGAATTGACCGATGGAAAGAGAATTATGCTTTATCCTCAACATGAGGTGATTAAGGACTTGCTTGAAGCTCGCCTAAAGGCTGGTGGAAAGATCTACTTTAACGTAAAAGATGTTCAGCTCCACGATGTTGAGACCAACTCTCCAACTATTAGCTTCATACAGGAAAATGGGACTGAGGTAGAACAAATTGAATGTGATTTCATTGCAGGCTGTGATGGGTTTCATGGACCAAGCCGCCAAGCGATACCAAAAGAAGAAAGAGTAGAAAAACAAAAAATCTACCCCTTTGGTTGGCTAGGAATTCTTACCGAAACTCCACCAGTACATCCAGAACTTATCTACGTTCATCACGACCGAGGCTTTGCACTATTAAGTACTCGTACCCCTAAGATTCAACGCCACTACCTTCAAGTTGATCCAAAAGATGATATTGCGAATTGGTCAGATGACAGAATTTGGTCCGAGCTACATGCAAGGGTGGATACTTCAGATGGATGGAAAATGATTGATGGACCGATTATTCAGAAAAATATTGTTGCAATGAGAAGCTTTGTTTGTGAAACGATGCAGTATGGAAGATTATTTCTAGCTGGTGATTCCGCACATATTGTACCGCCAACTGGTGCAAAGGGGCTGAATCTAGCAGTGGCTGATATTCAAGTATTAGCGAAAGGAATCAGCGAATTTTATCATTCAGGAAACGAAGATACTTTAGAACGTTACTCTTCTATTTGTTTGCAAAGAGTATGGAAAGCCCAGCGATTTTCCTGGTGGATGACAACGATGCTTCATAGAAATGTTGAACAGACTCCGTACGAATATGGAATTCAAATCGCTGAGCTAGACTATGTTACTTCTTCCAAGGCGGCTGCAAGAAGTTTGGCCGAAAATTATGTTGGCTTGCCAATGGAGTTTAAAGGATTGGAATTCAATCAGCAAATTTTAAACTAATCTAATAAAATTAATGGGATGAAGAGGAAATTAAATTAGGAGATGGAAAATAATAATGTGGTTGTTAGGCAATCATTTTTTAGGTCGTGATTCTATTGATCACGCCTTTTCTGTTATGCAAAAAAAAAAAAGAGTTTTGAGTTCGTTTTAAAAATAATGTTGGAAATTGTTGATGGAAAAATTGAAAAAGATTCTATGGTTTTATTGACAACACTGAATATTTGAACTATTCTAAATTTAACAAAGTTGTAATCGCTTTCAAAAGATCCTACAATCAAATCCTATCAATCATCTATTTATTACTTCTTCTACAAATTTTGAATTTCCTACTTACTAAAAATGGTATATACCAAATATGCTTTCGAAAGCAAAGGACAGTGAATTGGATTTTACTATATAATGTAAATAGAACTAGCAAAGTATTTAACCATTTGAAGCAGGTGAGGAAATGTATAAAGGGGAAGAAGAAACACCTTTTTATCAACAGTTAAAAGACAAAATCATTGATGATATTGAATGTGGAAAATTAAAGCATGGAGATAAGCTCCCCTCTGAGAGGGAATTAGCTGAACAATATGGAATCAGCCGGATGACAGCAAGACATACTCTTTCCATATTAGAAAGAGAAGGAGTAGTGGAAAGAAGAGTTGGTGCAGGAACCTTTATTTCTAATTATAAAATTGAAATGGATTTTATTACTTTTAATAGCTTTACAAGGACGATGTTGGGCAAGGGATTAACACCAAGTACCCAAGTGCTTTCTATTAAAAAGAGTCCAGCAAAGCCAGGTATTGCTAATAAGCTACATATCCCAGTTGGTGAAGAAATTGTTATCATTAAGCGTTTGCGAAATGTGAATGGAATCCCTATTTCTATTGAGGAATCCTTTATTCCTTATAAATATTGTCCAGGCATTGATCACCGAATTACAAACAATCATTCGCTTTATCAAATGTTAGAAAGCGAATATGGTATTACGTTAGTAAAGGCCAAAGAATATATGAAGGTGAAACTAGCAGAAGAAAGTGACAGTAAATTGCTTAGAATTCGATCCGAGAGTCCATGTGTATTACGTGAAGCTGTTGCCTACGATGACCAGGGCCATTCAATCGAATTTTCAACATCACTAACTAGAAGTGACATTGTTAGATTTTATTCCGAGTTACATCTGAAATGACGTTCATTTCAGGTTAGTAAAAATGGTATATACCATTAAAGGGTAAGGGGAGGGGAAAGTAATGAGAGTCATTGGGGTTGGAGATAATGTGGTGGATAAGTACATGTATAAGAGAATCATGTATCCAGGAGGAAATGCACTTAACTTAAGCGTCTATGCTAAGCAACTAGGAGTAGATGCAGCATATTTAGGTGTTTTTGGAGATGATAAAGCTGCAAGTCATATCATTGAAACGCTAAACTATTTGAAGATCGATATTTCTCATTGTCGGCAGCATCCTGGAGAAAATGGATTTGCTGCGGTCGATCTTGTGGATGGGGACAGAGTATTTATCGGAGGGAATGATGGAGGTGTGCAAAATACTCATCCTATCATTCTCACACAAGAAGATTTGGATTATATACAAACATTTGAATTAGCACATAGCAGTATCTATAGCGCAATGGAAGGAGAACTACACAAGTTAAAGGCAGCTGGTATTCTTGTTTCCTTCGATTTTTCAACCGATTATAATGAAAGCGTTTTAAAAGAGGTTTGCCCTCATGTAGATATTAGTCTTCTCTCGTGTGGTCAATTACAAACAGATGAAGTAAAGGATCTGTTAACATTTGTGTGTTCCTTAGGAAGTTCGATGGCTATTGGGACGATGGGTTCTAGAGGAGCAATGGTGTTTAACGGGACAAACTTTTTTGAACAGAAGCCCCATTATGTCAAACCAGTGGATACTCTTGGCGCAGGAGATTCTTTTTTCACGGCTTTTATCCTTGAGTACTTAATAGGGAAGAAGATAAAGGTGAATGAGGATCAGTTGATCAAACAAAGCCTTGAAGCAGGAGCGAAATTTGCCGCTCAGACATGCTTAGTAGACGGGGCATTTGGGTTTGGTATTGAATTCTAAATTCTTTTTAAAAGGATTTAAGAATCATAGATAGATAAGAATACGGGGGTGGTGTGGTTTTGGAAGGCTAAAACCTTAAGATTTTATGCTTAAAACTATAAGGAGGGTCAATGAATGAGAACAAAAATATTAATTGTATTTATGCTTATGTTGGCATTGGTCATTACGGGTTGTTCCAGTTCTACCTCATCAAATGAAGATGAATCGGATAAGATTGTCTTAAAATTTTTGCATAAATGGCCTCAACCACAATACGCCCCTTATTTTGAAGAAGTTGTAAAAGAATTCGAGAGTCAAAATCCAGATATTAAAATCAAGATGGAAGCCATCGCTGACGAACCGATCAAAGATAAACTTCGCGTTATTCTTGGGGGAAGCGAGGTTCCAGACATTATGTTCTCTTGGTCAGGTGAATTTGCTAGGAAATTTGTTCGAGCCGATGCAGCCTTAGATCTTACCCCGTATTTGGAAGAAGACGCAGCCTGGAAAGACAGTTTTATTCCAGCCTCCCTGCAACCATTTTCTTCTGATGGGAAAAATTACGGAATTCCTCTAAGATTCAATGGAAAGTTCTTTGTTTATAATAAGGAGATTTTTGATAAGCATGGTCTGCAAGCACCTAAAACATGGGATGAATTTTTAAATGTTCTCGACACCTTAAAAGAAGAAGGAGAAACACCACTCATGTTAGGAAATGAAAGCCCTTGGGCAGCTATTCACTACTTAACGGGACTGAACCAAAAGATGGTGGATCAGGAAGTTCGAATGAACGATTATAATCCTCGTTCAGGAGAGTTCACAGATTCAGGCTACGTAAAAGCGATGGAACTTCTAGCAGAATTGAACGAAAAAGGCTATTTTATGGAAAACGTAAATTCTAGTTCTCACGATATGGTAAAGCAAATGTTCTTTGCAGGAAAAGGGGCTATTTTCTACGTGGAATTGGAAGAATTTCAAGATGTTGAAAACGCCTTGAAAGGGAACTGGGGATTTTTCCCGATGCCTGCTATAGCTGATGGAGATGGAAGTCAAAATTATATTACTGGTGCTCCAGATGGATTTATTGTTTCTTCAAAGTCTAAACATCCAAAAGAAGCAGTGGAGTTTTTAAAGTTTTTAACAAGTAAAGAAAATTCATTAAAACTTGTGAAGGATATTGGTTGGCCGAGTCCAATTGAAGGAGCTACGAACCCAGACACTGCTCTAAAGCAAGTGGCAGAAGGTGTGGATTACATGAAGCAAGCAGAAGGAATGGCTGAGTGGTTGGATACAGATGTTCATGCGAAAGTGGCAGACGTGTATTTATCAAACATTCAATTACTTCTCGATGGCTCCAAATCTCCAGAAGAGATTATTAAAGAAGTTCAAGCTGTAGCTAAACAAGTGCAGAGTGAAGTGGAATAAATAGAACAGGGCAGGTAGTCCCTACTGATTACTTGCCCCCTCATAGGAGGGAGAAGGATGAAAGAAACATATAGAAACGGCCGAACGGCATTCCTTTTTATTTTGCCAGCACTCCTTCTAATCCTGTTTATTGTATTTCTGCCGATTGTACTTAATTTATACAACAGTTTTTTTAGGTGGAATTCCTTTGAGGCAGGAAAAACGTTCGTCGGCTTCGAGTACTACGTAAGGCTTTTTAAAGATCCAGTGTTTTTTACCGCATTGAAAAATAATTCCCTTTACGCGATTATTTCGTTGATCTGCCAGGTCGGTGGGGGAATTATAATAGCCGCCATTTTAGAAGATAAGCTGATTAGAAGGTTTCAACCTTTTTTTAGAACTGTGTTTTTTATTCCTTCTGTTATATCTATTGCCGTGGTGGGGTTAATGTGGCAGCTGATCTATAATCCGGAAATCGGTTTAGTGAATGGTGTGTTAAATGCCATTGGACAATCGGAGTGGGCTCATTCCTGGTTGGGAGATAGTAAAACAGCCATATATGCAGTGGTTGCCGTGTCACAGTGGCAATATACAGGATATATGACCATGCTTTTTCTTATTGCCATGCAGAAAATTCCGATGGAATATTATGAGGCTGCAATGATTGATGGCGCTTCAAAGATTAACTCGTTTTTTCATATCACACTACCACAAATTAAGGAAATGATTTTGGTAGGTAGTGTCATTACCGTAATTGGAGCTTTCAAGGTTTTTGATGAAGTATATGTGATGACGTTTGGTGGACCGGGAAGATCAACGGAAGTTTTAGGAACGATGTTGTACCGTTCAGCTTTTCGAAACGATGAAATGGGTTATGCATCCACGATTGGGACGATTATATTTATTATCACCTTGACCCTTTCCCTCATCCAAATGAAGTTGGGAAAATCGGGACAGGAGGTGGAATAAACGGATGACAATTCTAAAAAATAGAATCTTTCAAGTGATCATCTTGGTGTGGTTTTGTTTGTTTTCCTTAGTGATTATCTATCCGATTATTTGGCTTGCTTTAAGTGGGTTAAAAACAAATAGTGATTTCTTTTTAAACACCTGGTCACTTCCTGAAATTTGGGTATGGGAAAATTATAAAGCTGCATGGGATGCTGGAATCGGAAAGTACTTTTTTAATAGTGTGTTAATAACCGGGGTTTCGGTCGTTATGGTATTGCTGTTTGGATCAATGGCTGCTTATGGATTAAGCAGATTTCGCTTTAAAGGACAGAATATTTTACTAATCATTATTTTAAGTGGCTTAATGCTTGCGCCACAAGTCAGTCTGATTCCTCTATACAAGCTGCTACAAGGAGTTGGACTTTATAATACGTATGGAGCGTTAATCATTCCATATGTTGCCTTCCAACTGCCATTTGCTATTTTTTTAATGAGATCGTATTTTTTATCGATTCCTAAAGAGCTTGAAGAGGCAGCTATTATTGATGGGTGTAATCGATGGAAAGTGTACTGGAATATCGTTATTCCAATGGGAAAACCAATTATTGCTTCTTGTGCTCTTTTAACTGCCATGAATGTTTGGAATGAGTTCATGTTCGCGTTGGTTTTTATTGAGGATTCAAGTCTTAGAACCATTCCAGTAGGTTTGATGAATTTAAGAAGTCAATTAAATACTAACTTCGGAATTCAGTTGGCGGGATTAGCTATTTCTGCCCTACCGATGATTATCGCGTATATTATCTTTCAAAAACAATTTGTCCGTGGGATATCGGCAGGTGGTGTGAAAGGATAAAATATATAAGTGTCTATATTGGTGTTTTTTACTAATATAGACGAATATAAATGGTATATACCATTAGGAGGGGAGTAAATGAAGAAAATTTCTAGAAAACAGATCACGGGTATGAACTTCCATTATCTACATTATCCATTTGAATACTTTTTGGATGCTATGGTGAAGTTTGAATTGCAGCAAATTGAAGTATGGGGAGCATCTCCGCATATGTATGTCGAGGATCTGTCATTACAGGATATTCGTAGAATCAGAGGGGAAATTCATCAACGAGAATTAACAGTTGTATGTTTTACTCCAGAACAATGTATGTATCCAATCAATCTAGCTGCAAAAGAAACAGAAATTAGAGAGAGAAGTATCCGTTATTTTCAAAAGTCAATTGATGCGGCAGTGGAATTAGAAAGTCCTATGGTTTTAGTAACTGCTGGCTGGGGTTACCGAAATGAAAGTAATGAGGCGGCATTAAATAGATCAAAAGCCTCTCTAGACATTCTTTCAAACTATGCTGAAAAAGAAGGAATCGTTTTAGCGTTAGAGCCATTGCAAAAAGTGGAGTCGAATATTGTAAATACATTACCTGATTTAAAAGAACTTCTTAATGAGGTTTCTTCTCCTTATTTAAAAGGGATGGTTGATACTATCCCTATGTCCGTTGAAGGGGAGAACTTAGCAACCTATTTTGAACAGTTGGAACTCGCGCATATTCATTTTATTGATGGAAAACCAGCCGGGCATTTAGCCTGGGGAGATGGAGATCTTCCATTAGAAAGCTATATTCAATCACTGGTCCAGTACGATTACCAAGGTGCGCTTACTCTCGAATTTACTTCAACAGAGTATTTGCTGAATCCAAACGAAGCAATTGAGAAATCTCTTAAAACGTTAGCTCCTTATATAAACTAATTATTTCATGAAAAATGTGGAGGGATTGTTATGTTAAAATTTGATTCAAATCTATTTTTACAGTTAGTTGGAGAGGAAGGAATGGCAAAGAAAGGTGAAATCGAAAGAATCGTAGATGAAATTTCAAATAAGGGTTTTAAAAACATCTTTTTAATTGGATCTGGTGGAACGGTTGCGATGATGTATCCTTATGAGTATATTTTTAAATCGAACTCGAGTTTGGATGTTCATGCAGAGATTGCAGCTGAGCTAATTGTCATGAACAATCGTCATTTAACAAAGGACTCTGTTTGCATATTTGCTTCTGTCACTGGTACAACAAAAGAAACCGTAGCGGCAGCAGAGTTCTGTAAAGAAAAAGGGGCGACGACCATCGGTTTAGTAGCCATCCCCGATACTCCTTTAGCTAATGCTGTGGATTACTGCATTTCGACAGGTAGGGAAAAGCATTCCTTTGATACGTTCTTCGTTCACCTCCAATTGCTTACTGCTCGTTTCATTTATAATCATGGAGAATTCCCTGACTATGAACAATTTACAAAAGAGTTAGCTCTTCTTCCACAAGGAATTGTTCACGCTGTTAAAGCGTTTGACCCTCGTGCAGAGCAATTTGCCATTAAACACAAAGATACCGGATACCATATGTTAGTTGGAGCAGGGAATCTATGGGGAAATACTTACTCTTATGCTATGTGTATCTTGGAAGAAATGCAGTGGATTAAATCAAAATCGATTCATGCGGCAGAGTTTTTCCACGGGACATTAGAGCTGGTGGAGGAAGATACAAGTGTCATCTTGTTTAAGGGTGAAGATGAAACACGGCCGCTGGTAGATCGAGTAGAAAGATTTGCTGAAAAAATAACAAAAGAATTATTTATCATTGATACAAAGGATTATCCGTTAGAAGGTATTAGTGAAAAGTTTAGAAAGTTTTTTGCTGTCAATGTAAACTGGGCATTAACTGGTCAGATTAGTGTGTATCTGGAAAGGGAAAGAAACCATCCTTTAGAGCTAAGAAGATATTACCGTAAAATGGAGTACTAAGGGGGGGAAGCCATGTTTAACTTTGACAGAGACAGGTTTTTACGTATTCAAAATGGGGCTATCGGTTTAAAAGACGAATTAGACGTAGTGATAGATGAATTAGTCACAAAAGGAATAAAAAATGTATTCTTTGTTGGTACAGGTGGAGCTGCCATCTTAATGTATGCTGCAGAATACATTTTGAAGAATCACTCAACTTTACCGGTTTTTACAGAAATATCTTCTGAATTAATGGTTATGGATCATCAGCATTTAAATGAGCATTCCTTAGTTATTCTGCCATCCTTGTCAGGAACAACAAAAGAAACGGTGGAAGCTGCGAAATTTTGTAAAGAGAAGGGTGCCACCACAATTGGTTTAGTGGGTCATGCGAAAACACCGCTTACTGTAGTAACAGATTATTCTTTTATCAATTTTGCAGAGGATGACACATCTTGTGAATCATTCTACCTTCAATCATTCCTCATCGCTTTTCGGTTAATGTATAAGAGACAGGAGTTCCCTGAATATCATCAATGGATGGAAGAGCTGAAAATGTTACCAGAAGCTTTATTGAAGGTGAAGGAAGCTACCGAAAATCGGGCAAAAGAGTTTGCACAAAAGCATAAAGACACTCCGTATCATATCCTTTCTGGAGCGGGAATTGATTGGGGGCAAACCTACTATTATGGAATGTGTATTTTAGAAGAAATGCAGTGGATTAAGACTCGGCCCGTTCACGCCTCTGATTTCTTCCATGGAACACTGGAGTTAGTAGAAGAAGATACAAGTATCCTATTGTTAAAAGGAGAAGGAAGAGTACTTTCTCTGACGGAAAGAGTGGAACGCTTTGCGAACCACTTTTCAAAGGAATTAACCGTGTTTGATACGAAAGATTATCCACTTGAAGGAATATCAGAGCCATTTAGACCGTTTTTATCGCCTATCATATTAGCTACTCTATTAGAAAGAATCAGCTGTCATTTGGAAGAAGTAAGAAACCATCCTCTCACGACAAGAAGATACTATAAAAAAGTTCCCTTCTAACTATCCTAAAACTGTAGACATTCCTTTTGTCTACAGTTTTTTATTATTCATATTTCTTTATCTTATCGAAAAATTCTGTTAAAATCACTTATTAAAGCTAGAAAGTAAAAAATGTAAGGGGTTAATCGATGTTAAATTCAGATTTGGATACACGCTTAGAACCAAAAATTAAGGAATTATATCAATTACATAAGGAACGGTCAGCTAATATTGACTGGAGTTATCATGAATTTATTCCGTGGGATAAAGCAATGTCCTTTAAGAGAGTTCCTTGGGATGAAAGTCAAGTCACTCTTCCAGAAGGGGTTATTGTAGCGATTGAGACAGCATTGCTTACTGAGGTTAATTTGCCTTGGTATACATCACATTTGGATTATACTTTTAAAAACTCTATGGAAGTGATCAATGATTTTGTTCGAACGTGGACGGCAGAAGAAGATCAACACTCTAGTTTGCTAGAAACGTATTTATTGGTAACACGTAACGTAGATCCAAAGCGATTACATGAACTAAGAAAGCGTGTGGTTGAGAGTGGTTGGTTCCCTGACTTCACTAACCCATTAGCAACTATGGCTTATACTTCCTTACAAGAGTTAGCCACTCTAGTCTTTTATAATAATGTCGCGAAAATTGCTAGTCCGCATGACAAAGATTTGGCAACCTTACTTAGAAGGTTAGCAAAAGACGAAGCACTTCATTATGCTTTCTATCGAGATACGGTGAAAGCCCATTTAGAACTTGATCCTAATTTCCTTGTATTTTTCGAGGATGTCATTATCAATTTCTCCATGCCAGGCGCGGTTATGCCCGACTTTAATGAGAGAATGAAAACGATAGCCCTTAATGCAAATTATGGTCCATTACAATATTTTGATCAAGTATTAGACGTGGTAGTGACGTATTGGGATATTGAAAACCTCCAACCTACTACTGAAGAAGCAAAACAATCACAAGCAAATATTATGAAATATCACGGGCGCTTAAAGCGAATCAAAGAACGTCAGTTGGCTAAAAAATAATAGCAAGAAGCAAGGAAGGATTTTGTCATGACAACACATTGCGAGTTATGTAAAAAAGAAACGAAAGAAAGAGTAAGCTACTTAGAGTTAGAAACATGGGAATTTGATTTCTTAAAGAAGGAGAAAAAGGATTTCTATTCTATCTGTTTCTCTTGCTTTGACAAACATACCAATCAATTTATTGATAAAGATACGGACCTAGAATTAAGAAAAAAACGTTTGTTATCCGTAAGTAAAGAAATTCAAGAAGAAATAGAAGAGATTCTTACTGTAGAAGTGTAATAGACGTAACCAGTTTCTATGATGAAGCTGGTTTTTTTGTGTTGTTTTTCCTCGTGAACAATATGAACAAAATGATTAATAAGTTTTTAATGTTGTTTAAATGTATAATTCAAAAAATGTTCAAAAGTTTTGTAAAATTAAGAAAACGCTTACAAAGGGGGATTCAAAAATGTTTTCTATTAAAAAAATATCAGCTTGTTTTTGTGCAGGAGTATTGGCTCTCAGTCTAGGTGCCTGCAGTAGTGGTGAACAAACAGCAGGATCTGATAAGAAGGAAAAAAGTACAGGGTACCCTACAAAAGCTATTTCAGTGGTAGCACCCTCAGGAGCAGGTGGTGGTTGGGACTTAACGGCCCGCTCGTTGACAAAGGTGTTAGCAGAGACAAAGATTGTGGAACAACCGTTAACGGTAGAAAATAAACCGGGTGGTGGCGGAGCTGTTTTTATGGCTGAATATGCGACCCAACAAGTAGAAAATAATGACATGCTGTTTGTTAATTCTCCACCGATTATCATTAATAATTTGAAAAAAGAAGGAAATAGTCCATTCGGGTACAAAAATACAACTCCTCTCGCACAGTTAACGAAGGATTATGGAGCGATTGTTGTAAAAGCAGATTCCAAGTTTACCGACTTAAAGTCCGTTTTGGAAGAAGTAAAGAAGGATCCTAGTAAACTAACATTTGCAGGCGGTTCTGCACCAGGATCTATGGATCACTTAATTTCTATTCTTCCCGCTTATAAATATGGTGTGGATCCGACAAAAGTGAAGTACGTGTCCTATGATGGCGGGGGAGAAGCGATCACGGCATTACTTGGTGGAAATGCAGATGTAATTGGAACGGATGCTTCTAGTGTGAAGGAATTTTTAAAATCAGGTGATGTACGAGTGTTAGCTGTTACTTCAACCGAGCGTATTGGTGGTGACTTCAAGGATGTACCAACAGCGATTGAACAAGGTGTAGAAGCTGAGTTTACCATTTGGCGTGGGGTATTTGGTCCAGAAAAAATGTCAGATGAAGCGAAAGAATATTGGGAGTCGTCCTTAGAAAAGCTTGTCAATTCTCCAGAATGGAAAAAGGAAGTAGAAACACAAGGCTGGGAAATGGAATACAAAAACAGTTCCGAATTCACAAAGTTCTTAGAGGAGCAGGAAACACAGGTTCAGCAATTATTAACAGCGTTAGGTATGGAGAAATAGATAAGCTTGGGGAGGAGGCTTCCTTCTCCCCTTATGCTTTTTGAAAGGGGAGTACCAATGGATATTAAGTTCGATCGTATCGCTTCTGTACTTTTTCTAGCAATTGGAGTTCTGTTTATTATCGGGAGTCGAAATCTCGCTAGCACTTCATATGGAAGCTCTGTAGGGCCTGATATTTTTCCTTCCATTCTCGGTGCCTTACTTGTCCTTTTAAGTATTCGTTTATTTTACGAAACTTTTGTGACGAGGAGCCATCACGGTGAAAAGGAGAAGCTGCAATACAAGCCATTTCTTATCATCTTTGTTGCTACGCTTTTTTATATTTTGACATTAGAAACAATTGGGTACGTCATTACGACTTTTATCTTTTTATTTGTCTGTTTTCAGACAATGGAACGTACAAAATGGGTGAAGTCTCTCATCATATCTGCTTGTTTTTCAGGAATTGTGTATTTTTTATATGTACAAGTGTTAAAAGGAACTCTTCCTGGCTGGCCAATTTGGTTTTAGCTATGAAAGGGGTGTAGAGAGGAGAAGGGAAGCATGGACACACTTGACTATTTAATTCAAGGTTTCGGAACGGCACTAATCTGGTATAATCTCGCATTTGCTTTTGTTGGAGTGTTAATAGGTACAGCTGTAGGTGTGCTGCCTGGAATTGGTCCAATGAGTGGGGTAGCACTGCTAATTCCAGTTACCGCATCCATTACAGGTGGACTTCCTCCAGAGCAAGCAGCTACAAGTGCAATCATTCTGCTTGCTGGAGTGTATTATGGAGCGATGTATGGTGGTTCGACCACATCGATTCTATTAAATACACCTGGGGAATCATCATCAGTTGTTACGACGTTGGATGGTTATCAAATGGCGAAAAAAGGGAGAGCAGGAAGTGCGTTATCGATAGCAGCGATCGGTTCATTTGTTGCTGGTATCATCACTCTTATAGCACTTATTGCATTGGCCAAACCACTGTCAGCTGTTGCTCTGAAATTTGGACCAGCAGAATATTTTTCTCTTATGTTATTAGGTCTAGGTGCTGTAAGTGGTTTAGCAGGAAAATCTGTTACAAAGGCATTGATTATGACCATTTGCGGGTTACTACTTGGAACGATTGGTATTGATAGTGTCTCAGGTATTGCTAGATTTACGTTTGATGTTCCGTGGCTCTATCAGGGAATTGAATTTTTAACTATAGCTGTTGGCTTGTTCGCTCTAGGTGAAGTTTTCAAGACAATCTTAGAAAAAGAAGAAGATGAGGTACATGTTGCAAAAATCAATAATTTACTGCCTTCCAAGGATGAATTCAAGGAATCAGCTGGACCGATTGCTAGAGGTTCGATACTAGGCTTCTTTGTAGGAATATTACCAGGTGCAGGTGCGACGCTCGCTTCCTTCTTTTCTTATATTTTGGAAAAAAAGATATCTAAGAACCCTTCCAAATTCGGTACGGGATCCATTGCAGGGGTTGCAGCGCCGGAGTCTGCAAATAATGCAGCATCGGGTGGTGCAATGATCCCATTATTAACGCTTGGTATTCCAGGTTCAGGTACCACAGCGATATTAATGGGTGCACTGATGATGTATAACGTCCAACCAGGGCCGTTATTATTTGAAGACCATCCACAGGTTGCTTGGGGACTAATTGCTAGTATGTTTATTGGGAATATCATGTTATTAATATTAAATCTTCCATTGGTAAAAGTGTTTGCGAAAATTATTCAAACACCTAAGCAATTCTTGATTCCTATTATTATCGCAATTTCCATCTTTGGTGTGTATGCCGTTCAAGTTTCCACATATGATTTATTGCTGTTATTAGGATGTGGAATTCTTGGGTACTTTTTAAACAAGAATGACTATCCGATCGCACCAATAGTACTAGGGTTGGTGTTAGGGCCGATGGTTGAAAATAATCTACGAAGAGCGTTAACAATTTCTAATGGAGATTTCAGTGTGTTTTTGACAAGACCGATTTCCCTAGCTTTTCTACTCATTACACTCCTTTGGCTAATCATTCCTTTCTTAATGAAAAGAAGAGGGAAAGAAGTCATTATTAACGTGGAAGGATAAATTATTTGAAATAGTTCGAAAACTCCTTTTAATAAGGAGTTTTTTTAATATAATGAGAATAGAGGTGTTTGGATGCGTTTACATACAAAGTTAATGCTCGGAATTTTTATTGTCATAGTTGTGATTGGAGGCTTATTTGGGTACACCTTTAAACAAATCATGGAATCAAATCTGAAAAATGAAATTGGTTTAAAAGCGTTATCAGTGGCCCAATCTGTCGCAAATATACCGGAAATACAAGAAGCTTTTCAGACAGAAGATCCGGCTGCTATTATTCAACCCATTGCAGAAAAAATCCGAAATCAAGTAGGTGCGGAATTTATTGTTATCGGGAACTTAGCTGAGGTCAGATATTCCCATCCTAATCCTATTCGTTTAGGGCAGAAGATGGTTGGGGGAGATAATAGTCGAGTTTTTAAAGGGGAATCGATTATCTCAGAGTCAACGGGGACATTAGGACCTTCACTCAGGGGGAAAGCACCTATTTTTCATAATGGAGAAGTCATTGGTGTGGTATCAGTTGGGTATCTCCAGACGGATATAGAGATGAAGGTGGCAAAAATACAAAAAAAGATATTTGTGGTTACCTTTCTGATTTTAATAGGGGGACTACTAGCGGCTCTTTTAATCTCTTTAAATATTAAAAAAGCCATGTTTGGATTAGAACCAAAAGAAATTGCCTGGATGTATCAGGAGAAACATGCCATTTTAGAATCGATTCATGAAGGAATTATTGCCATCGATACAGATGGCAGGATCACAGTTGTAAATGAAACAGCTCATAAAATTTTACGAGTACCAAATGAAGTCTTACTCAGGGGGAAGAGAATTGAAGAGGTTTTAGAGAACACGAAGCTCCTGATTGTGGTTCGGACAGGGATGGCTGAATATGACCAGGAAATGATGATTTTTGGTTCTGTCTATTTGGCTAATCGAATTCCTATTCATAATAAGAAAGGTAATGTGATTGGAGCGGTTGCCAGTTTGAGGAATAAATCTGAGCTAGCACATTTACTGCAGGAATTATCACATGTAAAGGCTTATGCAGAGGGATTGCGAGCACAAACACATGAGTACTCCAACCGTCTTTATACTTTATTAGGATTAATCCAATTAGGGTCATATAAAGAAGCAATTGATTTTATTTCTCATGAAGTGGATGTTGCTCAGGGGTTTGTTCAATTTCTAATGAAAGAAATTCCTGATCCCATAATTGCAGGATTTATCTTAGGAAAGACAAGCTTGGCGAGTGAATGGAAAGTGAATTTCCTTGTAGATAGAGAGAGTAGTTTTAAAGATATTCCTGATGAGATGAATCGAGACTCGCTAGTCACGATAATCGGGAACTTAGTCAACAATGCTTTTGAAGCAGTAAGGGACAATGAAAAAGAAGAAAAAATTGTAACCCTGTTTCTAACCGATCTCGGGAAAGATCTAATTATTGAAGTTGAAGATAACGGAAATGGAATCGAAAGTAGCAAAAGTGATTTGATTTTTCGCGAAGGGTATTCAACCAAGAACAAAAAGAGTAATGCGGGTATCGGACTAAGTCTTGTTCATAGGGAAATTGAAGCTCTTGGTGGGACTATTACCTTTTCAACACAATCAGGGGAGGGTACGATTTTCACTGTAGCGATACCGAAAAATAGGGGGGAGTAAACAATGGGGAACCGTGAGATCGAAGTGCTAATTGTTGAAGATGATCTTAGAATTGCTGAGATACAACAGCGGTATATTGAGCAAATACAGGGGTTTCAAGTTGTTGGGATTGCGGCTAGTTATCTAGAGGCGAGAACATTGATTGATATCTTGAAGCCAGATTTGCTCCTGTTAGATGTTTATTTTCCGGATATGAATGGATTGGACTTGCTGAAAGAAACGAAACAGCTTGAAAAGCATACAGATGTGATCATGATTACCGCTACAAAAGAGTTAGATAAAGTCCAAGAGGCAATTAGTATCGGTGTGTTCGATTATATGATTAAACCTGTCGTCTTTGATCGTTTTAAGCAAGCATTGCAACGATATCAAGATTTCCATAAAAAACTACAATTATTAGGAAAAGAAAATACGCTTATTACACAGCAAGAGGTTGACAGTCTTCTACGGAAAGAAGTAGAAGTAACTAGTAACAATGATCGCACGTATTTACCAAAGGGAATTGACCCATTAACCCTTGAAAAAGTACTAGAAGTACTAGGAAAAGTAGGAGTTGGACTAACGGCTGAGAGCGTGGCAAAAGAAATTGGTATTAGTAGAACAACCGCTCGCCGTTATTTAGAGCATCTGGTATCAGTAGAAAAAATTGAAGCCGATTTAGCCTACGGGACAGTTGGCCGTCCTGAACGTGTGTATATTGTAGATAGATAGGTTGATATGAACCTCTTCCTAATATAGGAAGAGGTTTTTTTATGGGCAGGTTGAGCCTTATGAACTAGTAGTTAGCAGTATATCCATGGTGAATGGCGGAATTTGTCGATGAATTCCCTTCGTATATCGAACTAAATTCCCTGTTTGTTTTCCGAATATTCTGTTACGTTAACTTGGTAGTCTATTATATACATAGAAGGGATGATTTTATGAAGAAGCGATTTACGGCTTTACTAGGGTTTTTACTAGTTTTAGCCCTATTCACACAGGCAGCATTTCCTGTTTTAGCTACTGAAACAGTCGAAGCCTACGATGTGATAGAGTTAGAGACTAGTAGGTCTTTATTCTCATTAACAGAGGCTAGAACAGTAGAAGTTCAAGCGGATTTTGGGGATAATGTTGATTTGAGTCAACTAGAGTTTCTATTTGGAGGGAAGAGCCTCTCCGAATGGAAAAAGTGGACAAGTGGGACAAATTATAATGGTGAACCTTTTATTAAGGTGATCGAAGAGCCACATTTTGTTGATGGCACAACAACCATCAAGGCAACATTAGAGTTTGGTCTTCTTTATAATAGAGACAATCTCTCAAACCGTACGATTCGTACGCAATATCAACAATTTATTGGAGACTATGAGCTAGCGTTAATAAATCCTGCAAACCAAACAAAGGCAGCCAAAACGGTCAAACTTAATGTGTATGATCAATTTCATTTCTATGAGGAATTAAAGCCAACCATTGATCAAGTATTCGAGGAAGCAAATGCAGCAAATGACCGTTATCTCGAGTACCAAAGTCTTGGTAAAACTGTACAAGGTCGGGACCTGCATTTTGTTATTTTAGCAAGAGATCAAGCCGCAGTTGATAAGTATTTGAACGAAACTTTACCTACTGCACTAGAAAATCCTGAAAGTTTATTAGAAAAGCTTGAAAATGGAACAATGGGAGATTATCAAGTTCCCGTTTGGATTAACAATATTCACCCTGATGAAGTGGAGGGTGTGGATGCACAAGTTGAGTTATTTAAGAAATTTGCCCTTGAAGAGGAAGTCACTTTTAATACGGTTGTTGACGATCAGGAAAAAACTGTGACATTGAATGTGGATGAAGTTCTTGATGATGTCATCTTCCTATATATGTTTACGAATAACCCTGATGGCAGAGTTCTTAACACAAGAGCAAATGCTAATGGATTTGACTTAAACCGTGATAATCACTATCAAACTCAAATCGAAACACAGGAAGTCACTCAAGAGATTGCGAAGTGGACTCCACTTTCCTTCCTTGATATGCATGGATATGTGAGTGGCTTCTTAATTGAACCAACTACTCCTCCACATAACCCGAACTTTGAGTATGATTTACTTTACAGCAATATGATTGACCAAGCTCATGCGATGGGGAAAGCAGGGATTAGTAATTCTGCTTATAACTCTTATGAAATTCCAGCCTTAGATTATGGGGATGGTTGGGATGATATGACTCCAGCCTATACAGCGATGTATGCGATGTTGCATGGTTCACTTGGTCACACCATTGAAACACCAGCATTAAGTCAAAATGGATATGATGCTATGTATGGTACGGGTCTTGGTGCAACGCTTTATGTTACTGAAAACAAAGATGAATTGTACAAAAACCAGCTTGAAATTTTTAAGCGTGGTGTAAATGGGGAAGACAATCGTGCCGTGGATGAATACTTTGTCAATGCTAACGGAGAATCAATTGGTCGTGTAAGAGGAGATAATGTTAACTTCTTCCCAGAATATTATGTAATCCCAGCTGATATTGCAGGGCAAAAAAATACTTTGGAAGCAACGAAAATGGTAGAGTATTTACTTCGTAACGGTGTAAAGGTCGAACAAACGACAACAAATACAGAAGTAAATGGTGTCACTTATCCAAAAGGAACATATGTCGTTCCAATGGACCAAGCAAAACGTGGATTGGCCAATGCGATGCTTTACAAAGGTGACGATGTATCGGAATGGGGAGCCATGTACGATCCAATCGTTGTAAACTTCCCGGCTTTAAGAGGGTTTGATATTAATGAAGTTCGTGTATCAAATGCTTTTGAAAACAAAACGACAGACGTAGAAAATATTACATTACCAACAGGTGAGGTGGTTGGTAAAACACCAAAGCAAGTATTATCAAACACGAATAATGACACAGTGAAACTAGTAAATGAACTATTAAGAGACGGTAAAGTCGTTGAAAAAGCAGTGGAAACGAAGGGCAAAGTGAATAAAGGCGATTATATTGTGAGTACAAAAGATTTAGCTGGTTATGCTGATTTTTACTATGAAGCTTCACCAGTTGGAACGACGCAAAATGTAAAAACAGAAAAATTAGCTCTTCCTAAAGTGGCTGTAACGGGGTCATCTCAATTAATCTTCTCGTTGAAGGAATTAGGTTTCGAACTAGTGAGCCAATCGGAAGCAGATGTAATTGTAAGTGATAGTGGTACCTTTAATGCTAGCAGTCTTGCAGGGAAATCGTATGTCGGTATGGGTGTTTATGCGCTTAATGCTGTGAAAAATAGCGGTTTGCTACCAGGTTATGAGTGGGATTACACAAGTGCTGGACACGAAGGGCTGTTAAAAGCAAAAGTAAATGATCATCTACTAACTTCTGGCTATCAGGCAGATGAGCTTCTGTATACAACCAATGGGGCATGGATTACATCCGTTCCTAAGGAGGCAGAGGTACTTACAACCGTAAGTAGCAGTGATGACTTCTACGTTGCTGGCTGGTGGCCAGGACACGAAGACGCAAAGGGTCAAACACTAGCCTTTACTCAAAATCTTGAAGACACGAACATTACTTTGTTTGCTAATGACTTAGCATTTAGAGCGCATACGCAGTATAGCTATCGTCTATTAGCTAACAGCATCTTTGCTTCGGTTGGATCCGAAATAGCGAAGAAGGGCAAAGGCTCTGTGAAGGATAAATTCATTAAGAAGAACAACCAAGTGGAACCATCCTTCTTTGAAAAAGGAAGAGATAGAGAGTAGAAACACAAACAGGAGGGTTCTCAGTCTTAGGATGAGAACCCTCCTGTTTATTAATTAATAAAAATTTGTAATAATGTGATAATATAACGGTAACCTGAGGGAGTGAAGGGAGAAACAAGATGGTATTACATATGGAAGATGTTTCGTTAATAAAAGGGGAGAAGTGGATATTACAGCATATTAATTGGAGCATTCATAAAGGGGACAACTGGGTTTTATTTGGGTTAAATGGTGCTGGAAAAACCGCATTGCTAAATATAGTAAATGCTTATTATTTTCCAACAAAAGGGAAAGTCAGCGTGCTAGGTAGAGAGTTCGGGAAAGATCCTATTGGAGGTGAACTCCGAAAGCATATTGGGTTTGTATCTTCTTCTTTACAACAAAAATTCCATCCTGGGGATAATGCCTTTGAGGTCGTATTAAGTGGAGCTTATGCTTCCATTGGTCTTTACGAAACACCCACAGATGAAGTTAGAGAAAAAGCCATCACTTTATTAAAAGAGCTTGGCTGCATCCATTATGCGAATCGCAACTATGAGAATCTCTCACAAGGAGAAAAACAAAGAGTTCTTATCGCGCGTTCTTTAATGACAAATCCGTCTCTACTAATCCTGGATGAACCTACGAATGGCTTAGACTACATCGCGCGAGAAGAATTTTTAGAAACAATTGAGGAAATTGCTAAAAGAGAACATTCACCAACAATGGTTTATGTAACTCACCATGTAGAAGAAATATTGCCTATTTTTAATAAAACATTGCTATTAAAAGAAGGACATGTTTTTTCGGCAGGAGATACAAACGAAATGATTTCAAGCTCTAATTTGTCTCACTTCCTTACTATGGATGTAGAAGTGATTTGGAAGAACGGTAGACCATTGGTTTCTAAACGTACAGCAAGTAAAAATTGCTCCTGAGCCGTCTTTTATCGAGATAGGCTCTTTTTTTATAAAATGACACGCAGATATATTCCACTTATATAGGCATAAAATCCAAATGGTAGAAAAAACTAAAGTAAAATGTGTGTGAAGGAGCTTTTACCTTGAAGACTATAAAGCCGATTAAATTGGGCAAAAATAAAACAAGCACGAATGAAAAATTAACGTCTGCAGAACTAGGGAAACTCTGGGCAATTTATACTGGTAATAGCATGTCAAAATGCATATTAAGTTATTACCTTCAACATGTTGAGGACAAGGATATTAAAGTCTTATTACAGACTGCACTAAACATGTGTGATGAATTCATGAGTACAAGTAAAGACATTTTAAAAATGGAAAATTGCCCAATCCCTAAAGGGTTTAGTAAAGAGGACGTAAACTTGGGTGCTCCAAGATTATTTGAAGATGAATTTTACGTTCATTACTTGAAATATGTTGCGAAAGCAGGTATGAGTATTAATAATGTTGCCATCCCACTTGTTTATAGAGCCGATGTTAATGAGTTTTTTACTTACTGTTTGAAATCAATTATAGACTTTATGAACCAAATCAAAGAAGTACTAATGGATAAAGGATTTATTATTAAACCACCCTTAATCCCAGTCCCCGAAAAAGTTGAATTTGCTCATAAAGATTTTTTTAATGGCTATCTAGGAAATGTACGTCCTTTACACGCATTAGAAATCACCCATTTTTACGATAATATCGAAAACAATGTAACTAGTAAGGCTTTATTAGTAGCATTTGCACAGGTAGCAAAGGATGAAAAAATTCGTGAACTATTCCAAAAAGGTAGAGATATGACTACAACCAATGTTGAGCACTTTATGAAAATGCTACATAATGAAAATTTACCTTCACCTTCTTTCCTAGATCATTTAGTCACAACATCTACGTTCTCTCCTTTTTCAGATAAGCTAATGTTATTTCACAAAATGGATATGTTTTCAATGAAAATGAGATCATTTGGTAATTCAGTAGCTGTTAATGGAAGGCATGACGTAGGGCTACTCTATACAAAATCTTTGATGAAAATTTCCACATTTGTAGAAAGTGCTGCAAGAACTATGATTGAAAAGGGATGGATGGAACTACCACCCAAAGCTGTTGATAGGGATAACTTGCAATCTCAATAAAAAAACGAACATATGTGTTAACAACTTCAGTTCAAATATGACATTATAGTTAAGCTAAAAGGGCAATTAATCTAGGAGGATTAATGCCCTTTTTTATTGAATTAATTAGTACAACCTATTGGACTAATTTACAAATCAGTTAAATAAAATATTGTAAAATATTAAAAGTATGCAATGGAATTCCATATTACATAAAGGAGAGAACTATGAAGAAAAAGAAGAGTGAACTGAGACGATATACGGAAAATACCATTGGGTTGTTCCTTTTAAACGGAGTAGTAAACAATATGAACGGGGATCCTATGAGTATCCCTTATGTAATGATCCAATACGTTGTGTCGACATTAGCTTTTACTTTTCTACTATTAACGATTGCTACTTTAATTGGAAAAAGGTTTAAAAGAAGAAATACCCCGTCTAAAATAGGATATGCCATCAAGCAGACAATTGTTGGATTTATTACCATATTAGCAGTTTTTTCGTGGATATTATTTAAAGAAACTGAACCACTTTTTTACGCAGGTCATGGAGATTGGCTGCTGGTGGTTGGATGTATTGTTATGATTCTTACAGGAATCATTCCTTTCGTTTACGTAAGAAAGCTAAGAAATGAAAAAACCCTGGGAGTTGATGAAGAGAGTTCGCTACGACTATAGCCTTGATACAAATAATCTAGTAATTATTGTATTAGTGGGTTTAATTATTAATTTGATAGTGGCTGCTTTTGATTTTATAAGCATGAATTATACTTCAGTTATCAAACCATCTCTGGATATATATTTGGAAAATTCTCCTTGGGTACTTTTATGATTTTACCTTTTTCGTATTTATTATAAATGACTGAAGTAAAACAAGAGGTGAGAGAGAAATGGGAAGGTATTTTAGCATCTTTTTTATGACTCTATTGATAGCTGTGGTCTTACTCTTTACATTATCACTGATAGGAAACATATTTGAAGATATCGAGGTTACTATAGGATCGATTTTAGTAGTATTAGGTGCGTTTATCATAGCCCAATTATTTTATATTATTGATTTAATAAAAAAATAATATATTTTTTAAAGAAAATTATCAAAGGCATTTGTAATATTTACGTTTGTTTTTTAGCTAAATACAGAGTCAAGAAAAATGTAGATAAATACTAATGAAATTGCAACATGAAATATGGACATTTTGATATTTTTATTATTAAATTTCTCTACAGCACGTACACCATTGTAAATAGAAATTCCCATGTAACAAAAGATTAATCCAAAATTTAGCTCACCAATAATAAGTGAGAATGTAATAAGGATAAGAAGAATAAACCCTATAATTTTTTGGACTAACGAAATTGCTTTGTTCATATTAAACACCTCAATCCCAATTGATTATTGTACATACTTCTCCTTCTAGAGTCACCTCCCACTACTTTAAGAAGAAAAGAAGATAAAATTCACAATATAAAACTATGCAAAATCTCTAATAAAATTCACTTCCTTTGCGGGCATTATTTATTCTTATACGTTTAAGGATTAAAAACGTTTCATTATGGAAGTATGTGAGTGAATGATTGAAGAGTTCATGACAAAAGGGGGGGATTATATTGAAAGTAATATTTTTTATTATTAGTAGTTTTACAAGGAAATAAGTGTGGAAATACAATACAAAAAGGGGATAATTAATCATTTAAAAGAGAAAAAATAAATAAACAGATTAATGTCCCCTATTTTTGTTAAAGACATTACTTACCATCATTCCTAATTATCGAAATATGCTTGGGTAATAAAAAACCGAAAATTAGAAGGAAAACTAAAATGGAAATAGACCAATGCCATCCTTTGTATTTCATATATCCAGAATGGATCATCCCAAATTCTATTAGAAGTGATAGAAAAGTAAAACCAATTGTCAATTTCCACTTATTATTCTTTGTTAGGTAATTTAAGTAAAGAATTGAAAGTGAGGTTGGTATAAAGGTATAACTGAGAATATCTCCAATGCCAGCCTTTTTTGGGTGACCAATATCAAAAGCATCAATGACCCTAGCAATCATGCCGTCGCTAAACCAAGTAGCAAACCCTACAACTCCAAATGTAATATAGATTTCCCTCCAAGTAATATTTTTTTTATGGATAAAAAGTGCTGTTGTGGTTAATAAAATACTTATGATTACTGGAAACCATAAGCCCTTTGCTCCAAAATCTAAATTCTCGATGATTTTCTGCATTTTATATACTCCTTTTTAAAGTTAGGCTTATTTTTTCTCATGGGAAATTATATATACTATAAATCCAAGAAAGGTTGCTTTCCAAAGAGGAGGCACCTTTTTTTATTTACATGAGCAAAAGTTGTTAAAGATTTTTTCACAACTGTGATTTGGTTCACTACAGTGATTATCATTCTCAAATTATCATGGAAGTAAGAAAACTAAGGGGGAATCATTA
This sequence comes from Bacillus sp. Y1, assembly GCF_003586445.1. NCBI lineage: Bacteria > Bacillati > Bacillota > Bacilli > Caryophanales > Bacillaceae > Bacillus > Bacillus sp. Y1. The sequence goes on from NZ_CP030028.1 coordinate 1,913,014, forward strand.
TGAGTGAGAACAATGTTGATAATCAAATGGGGAGTAATTTCTCCACATCAAAGGTTGGGACATGGATTTCTGTAGGAATGGTTGCAGGTGTAATACTTGTTTCTTATTTTATTTTATTTGGACTTTATATGAGTCGAGTGTAGGGGAGGAAGAGATATGCATCTGGATGAAAAAATTTGGCTGACACTAAGTTTCGGTATGATTATGATATTTATGTTAATCACAGGTTATCAAACCTTTGCTCTCGAGATGGGCCCACCAAGTCATCAGGAAACGATTGATCCTAAGAAGGTAGATCAAACCGCACCCTTTAATGAACCAGGAATAAAGAAAATTGGTGAGAACGAATATGAAGTGGTCATGACGTTGCAAATTTTTAGCTTTACACCCAATGCGATTGAAGTTCCTGCTGGGTCAAAGGTTCACTTCATTCTAACTTCAAAGGATGTGGTACATGGATTTGAGGTAGCAAACACAAATATTAATGCAATGGTTATGCCAGGGCATATACAGAAAATTACTCAAACCTTTGATCAACCAGGCGAGTATTTGGTGTTATGTAACGAATATTGTGGGGCTGGCCATCAAATGATGAGCATGACCATTAGCGTGAAATAATCAAAAGGGGGGACGTAAATTGGAAACAGTAATACCATCAAAGGAAAAAGTGACAGTTTTTAACAAAGCCAATCAAGTGCTTGGAATTCATATAGAGGATGCAAGAATCACGAAATCATATCTTTTGGTTGCTTTTATCGCATTGCTACTTGGTGGATTCCTCGGTTTATTACAAGGACTGAACCGTGCGGGTGTGTTGGAACTACCTGTATGGCTAAATTATTATCAAATCCTTACAGCACATGGTCTACTACTGGTAGTGGTACTTTCTGCATTTTTTACAATCGGCTATTTCTATGCAGGATTATCACATACATTAGGAGGACTACTTCCTAAAGTGAGAAAAATGGCTTGGATTGGATTTTGGATGAAAATGTTTGGTTTTGTCTTAGTTGTTATTCCTATTTTAATGAATGAAGCATCTGTTATGTATACATTCTATCCACCTATGGCAGCTCACCCAATGTTTTATTTTGGACTCGTTTTTATTGTACTTGGGGTATGGATGCTAGCAGCAGGAGCTTTTGTGAATGTTTCCCACTGGAGAAAGACTCATAAAGGACAGCATCTTCCTATTCTTGCTTTCTTTGCTACAGGTGTATTTGTTTTATTAGTTGGTGCAACGGCGTTTGTTGCGGTCGAAGTACTTTTTATGATAATTCCATGGTCACTAGGATGGGTGGATACGATTAATGTAATGGTGGCGCGTACACTGTTCTGGGCTTTTGGTCATACAGCGGTAAATATTTGGTATTTAACAGCCGTTTCTGCATGGTATGTAATTGTGCCAAAGATTATTGGAGGCACCCGATTTAATGATTATTTAACACGTGTAGTGGTAATTGCCTTGGTTATTATGAACATCACCGGTGGATTTCACCATCAAATTATTGACCCAGGCATTTCGCTCCCGATTAAATTCATGCACGTATTTATGAGTTTGGCTATAGGTTTTCCTTCTTTAATGACGGCGTATGCGATGTTTAGAGTTTTCGAACGGACCGGTAGAAGAAAAGGTGGAAAGGGAGCATTAGGCTGGTTGAAGAAACTGCCTTGGGGTGATGTGCGCTTTCTATCTCCTTTCATTGCCATGGCAGCGTTCGCCCCTGCTGGAGCAGGAGGGATCGTTCAGAGCACGAACCAATTAAATCAGGTTGTTCATAATACGATGTGGATCGTAGGTCACTTTCATTTAACTCTTGGAATGACAGTAGTGATGACATTTTTCGGTATTAGCTACTGGTTAGTTCCTTTCGTTTCAAAACGTGTTTTGACTCCACAGATGAATAGAATTGGAGTGGTACAAACCATTATTTGGACCATTGGAATGGTCATCATGGCTACTTCAATGCATATTGTTGGGTTGTTAGGCTCTCCACGAAGAACATCATATACCACATATGGCGAGCATGCTGCAGCCCAAGCTTGGGACCCGTATATGATGATGATTGGAATTGGCGCAACGTTTTTATTGATTGCTGTCATCATTCAAGTATACGCCATATTTAATATGATGTTCTTTGCTCCAAAAGGGGAAACAGAGTTCCCTATAGCCGAGGTTGAAGCAGCAGAATCTCCAACACCATATTTAACCGAGCGTTGGGGTGTTTGGGTAATTATCATGTTAATCGTTGTTGCTATGGCCTATGTATTGCCGTTAACAGATATGATCGTTAATGCACCACCAGGATCGCCACCATTTAAAACATGGTAACAATTTTGATAAATAGATAGCTCGAAGGTGTGGGCTATCTATTTATGCTCAGCTTAGGATATGGAAGTGATCTCCATGCTAAAAAACCGACATACTACTATTTCATATATCGTGGTAATTTTGTTTGGATTTCTTTTGTTTTATATCGGAACAGATGGATTTAAAGCATTTACTGCAGAAACTGCCAGAATCAATGAATTAAAAGAGGAAAAGCCTGTCTTTCCACAAGTAACAATGGAGGACAGCAAAGGCCGAACGTATTCTCTTTCCGAATTCGATAATAAATATGTATTAATTACCTTTCTGTACACCTCTTGTGGAACTATCTGTCCTCAGTTAGAAAAAAATATGGCAGAACTTTATGAGAGACTTCCTCAATATGTAGGAAACGAAATCTTATTTCTAAGTATTAGTTTTGATCCCACTAGAGATGACCCAGATAGACTAGAAACGTATCGAAAGGCTTTTGGTAGTGATGGGGACACGTGGAGAATGGCAAGAATCGTGGATAAGAACGAATTAGATTTGTTGCTGAAGCGATTTGGTGTCATTGTTATTCCAGATGGAAACGGAAACTTTACCCATAATTCCGCCTTCTATTTAGTAGATAAGACAGGAAGTTTAAGTGAGGTAATGGATTATACAAAAATTGAGGAAGCTGCTAGTAAAATTGCCACCTTGATTGAAAGTGAAAAGGGGATTAAGAAATGACATCCTTCATATATGGCTTGTTGTTATATATTTTTCTCATGATTCCTCCAGTAGCTAACTTAGTAGAATCCATAATGATTACACATATGCATATGCAAATGCCCTTCCTTGTTATAGCTGGCTTCTTAATGGGGAAACTCGTTCAACGAAGATTTCCACTTTTCTTTGAAAAATGGAATAGCAATGGCATCCCTGGAATCACCTTGTTTTTGATTATAATTATCTATTGGACGATCCCTCGAACGATGGACGAAGCACTAACCGTACAAAGTGTTGAAGTATTTAAATTTATTAGTTTGCCATTTCTAGCAGGAATTCCACTAAGAGACAGCTGGAGCAAACTCAGGTCCTATGGAAGGAATGTGGTAATTGTCATTTTTATGATTAAATACTTTGGGATGGGAGCTCTCTATATTTGGTGGCCAAGTCAATTGTGCAACAACTATCTATTAATTGACCAACTCACCCTCGGATGGGGATTTATAACCACTGCTCTTTGCCTGTTATTCTATTTAATTTATGTGTTTATGATAGATCCTTCTGACTATGAGTAAAACGGAAAAAATACTAAAAAGCCCAACAATTAATTGTTGGGCTTAGTCACTGTTATATACTTTCAAATAATAAAAATTACCTGGTTGTTTCCCTATATTTAATATCTTTAATTTGTTCGGTTTTATTATCGAAAGTAATATCAACAAATACACCGAATTCTTTACTGTCTGTTTTTAACCAAAGTTTAAATTTTTCTGTTGAGAATTTTGTGCCTTTTTCTCTGCCGATGTGAAGATAATCAATAATATTAGCTTGGGGATATTTTTCTTTTGTCTTCTTCATAGCTACTTGCCCCCATTTAGCATAGGGAGGTGCTTGTTGTTCAGCATGTATTACATGATTAGTACCAAGGATTGGAAAATCTCCAAACAAGAATAAGCCAAAAAGCAACTGAATGGATAGAATTATTTTCATGACCAAAACCTCTTTTTTATTTAGTCTTTTTCATGTTTCTTGAGGATATACCAATTGCTAAAATTTTTATCCATTATCTAATTTATTATAGCTTTCAATCTTTGTAAGCCGATAGGCTGTAAAATAAAGTGTTAAAAAAATAATAAAATCATACAAAGTCGACCAATTTTTAGGGTTATAAAAATCAATAGCATCAAAGAGATTCATTCCTCCAAAAGCAGCAATGGATGAGAATATAACTCCCTTTAATAAGGGATTCATATTTGGTTTTATTTGTAGTGCAAACATCACCGCAACAGGTGCTAAAGAGAAGTGGTAGGGTAAAAATAGAAAAGGTGCTAATGGGATGATTACCATCGGATACGACCAGAGTCCTAAAGATAAAGCAGCAAGGTCTATTGTTAATGACAATATGATAGTCATCAAACCGCCTAATAGAAGACGTCCAGTACTATCCTTCTTCCTGAGAGAAAACCAGACAACCCATGGAATAATAAATAGCGCGACTCCAAGCCACCATTGCCATGTATAGAAAAATTCTTCCGATACTATTTTTGCAAATAAAGAACTGATCTCTGTAAACTGACTATAAGCTTTTTCTGATTGAGCGAGCCCTTTTTCTAATGCCATTTCGTAACATCTCCTGCAAGAAGTAATAATATATTTTTTTCCGGTATGTAGTAACTTATGTATTGGTGTCTATGAAAAAAAGAAAAGCCAAAAAATCTGGCTTTTCTTTTTAATATTTTTGTTAGTGTTGTTGGAATAGTTCTATTTCGTGATTTTGTGCAGTTACTCCTTTTTCAGTCGCACTAATTGATTTTAATACTAGCTCGGAAAAAGCCTCTACTGCTGGAGATAACCACTTTTTCTTTTTTATAAGCATATGAGAATAAATTGGTTCAAAGTTTTCAGAGTGTGTTAGGACTTTTAGCTTTCCATTCTCTACATGTTCTTTCACTGTAATGTAAGGCAAGGCAGAAAATCCAATTCCACTCATAACAACCTGCTTAATTGCTTCTATACTCCATATATGGTCAGGGTTTGGCTCGTTGTTCAAAAAAAATTTTTGCCAAACATGAAAAGTCATTTCGGTTAACTATGTGTTTGTTATTGATCTACTCAGCTGTAACTATTTTTATGTAACATATGCCTTTCAAATAACATAGGATTTTCAAAACGATCTATCGAATTTTATTACATATATAAAAGTGGGAGGTATTTTATGAAAATTGGTCAAAAAATAGGTGAAGGAAGTTGCTCAGAGGTATTTGAGTGGGAGAACGATAACAAAATTATTAAATTGGCAAAATCAAATACAAATAAAATTGCAATGCAAAGAGAATTTGAGAACAACCTTGCTGTTTGGAAAATGAATGTATCTGTTCCTCAACCGTTTCAAATAATGGAGGTTGCTAATCGCACTGGAATGGTGTTAGAGCGGATTTATGGTGAAACTTTGAAGGAAAGATTATTCAAAAGTCTAATGAAACAGGATCATTTAGTACAGTCTGAAATAGAGTGGAGTGATATACAATTAACTGCTCGACTATTAAGTGAGATTCATCATTTAACAAATATTGATGTACCTCCTCAAAGAGAAATAATGAAACAACAGATTTTAAGTGTGAGTTACTTGAACGAAGAAGAGAAGGAATCTGTTATCAGTATATTAAATTCATTACCTCAAAAGAGTAATCTTTGTCACGGTGATCCGAATCCTAATAATATGCTTATACGCAATGGAGAACTCGTTATGATCGATTGGATGAATGCCTCTATGGGGAATCCAGAAACAGACATAGCAGAGTACATAATAATGATTAAATATGCCATTCTACCATCTGACACTCCACAAAATGTGGTCAAAAATTTTGATTTAGTAAGAGAAAATATAATTAAAGTTTTTATGGATGAATACACCAAATTAACGGGAATTGGCTTTGGTCAAGTGGATCCTTGGATAGTTCCAGTTGCAACTCGTAAACTAACTGCTGATGGTATATGTGAGGAGGAAAAACAATTACTACTAAAAGAAATCAAATTAAGAATTAATGGAAGAAATAAATAAGCCATTCATTTAGTAGCTAGTTAGATGGGAGAAATCCATATGATAATTAAAACTGGGTGCCGGAAACCTACCACGCCATGTATGTTCCCCTCAATGCCGATTCGACGAAGGTAACTGGAGAAGAGCTGTTTGTGTATATCAATATCTTTCATCGGCTATCGTTTCGTGGAGGTGGGAAAAAAGAAGGTTAGAGGTTTCTTTCTTTACTTTAAAAGTTCTATTTACGCTTCACCCACCAATTATTTCATTATAAATAACATTTAGGACATCTTAAGAAAAGAATGGAGGGTACTCTATGTTCTTTCGAGTGATGTCTATTTTTATGTTAATTTTCTTGCTTCAAACAACAAGTACGAGCGCTGAAGTACCATTAACTGCTGCTTTTGTACGAGACAATCAACTATGGGTCAAACAAGGGGAGCAAGAAACACAACTGACTCATTCTCAATATGTCTATGCCCCACAGTGGTCTTACGATGGCCGCTTTATTGCTTATATTGATAGCGACGAACAATGGTCCAAGTCTGATCTATTCATTTATGACTTAGCGAAAAAAGAAAGTTATCAGCCTTACATAAAAGTGGAGACTTCTGATTATAAGTGGTCACCAATCAGGAACCAATTAGCTTATAATAGTCAGGGCTTATTAAATGTAACCAAAATAGAAGATGGTCGACCTCAAGGGTTTGAAAATGTATCGTTAGGCGTAAGTAACTTTGAATGGTTTCCAAATGGGAAAGAGTTCATCGTGTCTTCTCAATCGAATTTGTTACCTACAGGTTGGGGACCGATTGAGTTGTTTAGAATCCCAGTCAATGCAAATCTAAAACCAGAAAGAATGAAGCGCTTTTATACGGTTCATACTGACCCAAATGATCTATTTGCGATAAGTGCAAATTATTTTAAATGGAGCCCGGATGGAAAATGGCTTAGCTTTCTTGGGGTCCCAACGGCTTCTTGGGCGATGGATAGCAATTCAATGTGTGTTATATCATCAGAGGGGAAAGACTTTCAAGAAGTAGGAAAGATGCTTGGTTTTAAAGATTGGATGAAATGGTCACCCTCGAAGAATCAATTGGCTTATATATCTGGGGAAGGAAGGTTCTTTGTAGAAAACAAAAAAATGACCCTTGCTGAGATGCCTACTTTTTTACAACAGAAGAACTATACGCCTAAAGGGTATGTGGACCTTGATCTTGAATGGTATTCGTCAAACAACGTCATTGTCGCACGTTCAAAAGAGAACACGGAATGGAAGGAAGGGCCTGTTCCAACAATGTTAACATCTCTTTATTTGATCGATGTAAAGTCTAATGTACAAAACCAACTAACCTACCCTAAAGGCAAAAAACGGGATGAAAATCCACAGGTGATAAGTGAATATATAACATGGGTCCGTCATAATGGGAAAGAGCTAAAGGGTGACGTGTGGGTTAAAAAAGGACTGAAAGGCAAGGAGCAGTTGTGGATTCAAAATGTCGACTTTGAACCAGTCTTTTATAAAAAAGAAGACGTCCAATATTAAAGTGATTTGGATCTATTACAACATCTTACTATTGAGAGAGCAGAAAAAGAATTATACGAATTTTTTGAAAAAGACAAAAAATCATATAAATTAAGATAAAAAAGTAAACGTTTTCAAAAATAATCCCCTCTATAATAAGGATAAATAAACCACTACTTAGTGGATAGAAAAACTACTACTGTTTTTGGAGGGGAAGTTATGTACAAAAATCCACATTATTTTTCTCATTTGGCTCATGTTGAATTAATTAGTCCAAAACTAGAGGAGTCGGCTGATTTCTTTAAAAATATTATTGGTCTAGAGGTATCCGACCGGACGAAAACCTCCGTGTATTTCCGGGCTTGGGGAGAACACTATCACCACAGTTTAAAAATTACAGCAGGTGAAGAACCTGGATTAGGACATATTGGTTGGCGCGCAGATAGTCCTGCTGCTCTTGAGGAAGCTGCGGCTCATATTGAGAAGCTAGGGCTAGGAAAAGGCTGGATTGAAGGAGATCTTGGTCATGGTCGGGCCTATCAATTTACTTCTCCAGATGGACATTTAGAAGAGATTTTTTGGGATGTGGAGATGTATGAAGCTCCTGCGGTATTAAAAAGCAAATGGAGAAATCGTCCACAAAAAAATCCTGGTCGAGGTATTTCACCACGTCGTATCGATCATATTACTCTGCACAGCAATGATGTCACAAAGGATCGTGAATTCTATCAAAACATTGGATTCCGTTATAATGAAGGAATTTTCTTGGATGCAAACGAGCCTGCAAGTCCAGAAATTGGTGCATGGCTTTCTGTTACTAATCTTTCTCATGATATAGCATTCTTGAAATCTCATACTGGAAAACCAGGCGGATTTAATCATGTTTGTTATGCGGTAGAAAGTAGAGAAGAGGTCTTATTAGCTGCTGATCACATTGTCGAAAGCGGATACAACCTAGCGATGGGTGGACCGACACGACATGCACTTGCAGAAGGTTTTTTCTTTTATGTTGATGAACCAGGTGGAAACAGATTTGAATTATATGCAGGAGCGCATCTCGTGTTTGCACCTGATTTTGGTCCATATAGATGGAGTCTATCAGAGAATCCGAACGATGCTTGGGGCAGAGAAATGCCATGGGATGCATCGGGGAAAATTATTAAATAAGAGCAATAGTGAGGGGATGTACTACAATGTGGCACTTTTTTCCGGATAATTATATGTGGTCCTACCAAGTGGTAAGAATGATTAGTCAATCCTATTTTGGCGGCGGTGAGGTAAATGAAATTCTTGACGCTGCTAGCCGAATGAAGGTCGGTGACTTTGAAAGCTTCCATCAAGAATGGATGAGACTTGGAAATAAAGCTTTAACAACAGCAAATGACGCGATGGATAAAGGATATAAGGAAACAGCTCGATCAGGTTATTTACGTGCGGCAAACTATTATCGTTGCTCTGAATTTTTCCTTCAGCCTGATGACAATAGAAAACTACCAACCTATTTAAAAGCAGTAGATTCATTCCGAAAGGGAGGGGAGTTATTACCGAATCCCCCAAAGGCGATTACTATTCCTTTCGAACAAGCTGTTCTACCAGGTTATTATTTCGAAGCACCTGGTCAGAAGAGAGGACCATTAATGATTATGTTCGGTGGTCTTGATTCAACAGCTGAAGAGCTCTATTATGGTCCAGCTCAATTTCTGAATGAAAGAGGGATTTCGCTCTTAGCTGTAGATGGACCAGGTCAAGGAGGAGCACTTCGTCTCCATCATATTCATTCTCGCCACGACTATAATCTAGCGGGAACTGCAGCGTATGAATGGGCCGTGGAAAACCTGGAGGTAGACCCGAGTCGAATTGGAATTATGGCCGTCTCTATGGGAGGTTACATGGCCGCGAGATGTGCAGCGTTTGAACCGAGATTTAAAGCATGTGCGATTTGGGGAGCGGTGTATGACTATAACGATGTATGGGCAAAACGGCCAGATCATCACCCGTTAGCGAAGATTCTCCAACATATATTTGGAGTAGAAGATATGCCTGCAGCAAGAGCTAAGCTGCAACACTACAACCTAAGGGGAGTAGCAGAGAAAATTCAGATGCCAACATATATCGTACATGGAGAAGATGATCGACAAAACACTGTTGATAATGCCCATAATGTATTTAATGATCTCACATGCCCTCGCTGGTTAAAAATCATTCCAGCAAGTAGTCCAGGCTCATCGCATTGTCAGGTGGACAATATCACAGAAACATACGAAATGTATGATTGGCTGAAGGAGAAACTAGCAAAATAGTTAGGAGGGAAAGGAATGAAGTTCATCACTTTTACCAATCGAGAACAACAACAAAGGGCTGGCATTCTGATGAATGACTCTGTGATTGATCTTAACTTTGCCTCTAATGGTGAACTTCCAGAAACAATGGCAGATTTCATTAAGAATCAATCCCTATATATACCGGTTGTTCAGTCGTTACTAGAGACAAAAGATCTCCCTTCTATTAATCTAAAAAATATACAGCTAACAGCACCACTTCCAAACCCAACTAGTTTTCGGGACTTTGTTGCCTTTGAAACACATGTAAAGAATGCAACCAAGCGTTCGGGTGATACAGTGGCCCCGGAATGGTATGAAATGCCGATCTTCTACTTTTCTAATCCAAATGCCATGAAGGGTCCGGAAGAAGAAGTGAAACGACCTTCAAGATGTATACGCCTCGACTATGAACTTGAGCTTGCCTGTGTGATTGGTAAAGAAGGGAAAAATATAAAAGCGAGTGAGGCGGAAGATTATATTTTTGGCTATACCATATTAAATGACTGGTCTGCAAGAGATATTCAAATGAAAGAAATGAAAGTGTTATTGGGACCTGCAAAAGGGAAGGACTTTGCAACATCCATTGGTCCCTACATTGTAACAAAAGACGAATTGGAACCATACCGAGTGGGGCAACGTTTTAATTTAGAGATGACTGCAAAGGTGAATGGGGAAGTTCTTTCTAAAGGAAATTTTAAAGATATTTATTATACCTTTGGTGATATGATCGAGCGAGCTTCCGAGGATGTGACTCTTTACCCTGGAGATATTATTGGTTCAGGCACAGTTGGATTTGGATGCCTGATGGAGCTAGGTACAGAGGTCCATCGCTGGCTAGAACCTGGCGATGAGGTAGAACTTACGATTACAGGCCTTGGTTCTCTTACAAATAAAATCATTTGAATATGGTTAGGGGGAGCGTATGAGGAGAATAGTGGACCTGAGTGTATCAATTGAAGAGGATATAAAGGATCCTCTTCCTTTTTCCATTCGTTACGAAACACATGAGGAAGGAGCAGAGTTCGGAGCCAAATTAGTGGGCGTGACTCCAGACGATTTTCCTGAGAGGAAGGGATTAGCTGGAGAGTTCCTTTCTCTAACAAGTCATGCTGGTACTCATGTGGATGCCCCTTGGCATTACTGGCCCACATCAGAAGGGAAACAGGCCCGTACCATTGATGAAATGCCACTCGAATGGTTTTTTAACGATGGAGTGGTCCTTAACTTCACAGAAAAACCAGCTGGATATGCAGTAACGGTTGCAGATTTACAAGAAAAGCTTAAGGAAATGGACTATCAGCTAAAGCCTTATGATATTGTAATGATTCGTTGTGATGCAGATAAAAAAAGATATGAACCTTCCTATAGCGAAATTCATGTTGGGGTAACGGCTGAAGCCACACTTTGGTTAATTGAGCAAGGAATAAAGGTGATGGGGACAGACGGATGGGGATGGGACACTCCTTTATCCATTCAGGCAGCTGATTATTTGAACAACCCACGTCCTGGGGTGTTATGGGCAGCCCATTTCGCAGGTAAGGAAAAAGAATATTGTCAAATTGAAAAACTAGCAAACTTAGATCAGCTGCCTTCGTTTGGATTTAAAGTGTCAGTGTTCCCGGTGAAAATTAAAGGAGCTAGTGCTGGGTGGACTAGGGCGGTAGCTATCATAGATGAAATGAAATGAAGGTGAAAGAAAAGTTACTAATTGAATATTGAGGAGGTCCTTAGCTATGACAAATCAATATGTAAAAAAAGTACTTATAGTTGGTGGTGGAATAAGCGGGTTGGCCGCTGCCATTGCACTTCACAAAATTGGTATTGAAGCCGAAATAGCTGAAAAACAATTAGAATGGGATGTGTATGGTGTTGGAATTATTCAACCGCCCAATGCTCTAAGGGCACTGAATGAAATTGGTTTAGCAGAAGCTTGCATGGAACAGGGAACGTCTTATTCTGGTTTCGATTATTATACTGGAACAGGTCACTTTATGTTCTATGGTCCATCGCCAACCATTCAAGGATACCCTGGAGTTAATGGGATTTCAAGAAAGAAATTGCATCATATTTTGATTCATGCTGTTCAAGAAATTGGAACAAAAATCTATTTGGGAACTACGGTTAATCAACTGGACAACAAGGCAGAAGGTGTTACAGTTGAATTGAGCAATGGAATAACGGCAACCTATGATTTGGTAATAGGTTCGGATGGAAGTAATTCGAAGGTCCGGCAGTTGTTGTTTGGTGATATAACCCAGCAATATAGTGGTCAGGGAGTTTGGAGATATACACTTCCAAGACCTAAAGAAGTAGACAAAGGGTTATTCTATTATGGCCAAAAAGCTAAAGCTGGTTTAGTTCCCATGTCTGATGATGAAATGTATCTTCTAGTTACAACTCATGAACCCGATAATCCAAGATTTCCGAACGACCAATTACATGTACTGCTCCAGGAAAGGCTTGCTGAATTTGGTGGAATTATAGCGGAAGCAAGAAACATGATTGTTGATCCATCACTTGTGGTATATCGCCCTATTTTTAGTCACTTTGTTGAAGGTCCATGGTATAAAGGAAACGTTGTCCTTGTTGGAGACGCCGCACATGGTACAGCTCCGCATCTTGGACAGGGGGCTTCTATCGCGATTGAAGATGTCATTGTGTTAGCAGATATATTAAAGCATGATTTAGACATTCAAGAAACCTTGAGAGTCTATATGGATAAACGATATGACCGATGTAAATTGATTGTAGATCATTCCAATCAATTGGTGGAGTGGGAATTACTTACTTGGAGTGGAAAAATGAATGACGGGGGAAGAATTGGTGCCTTCGTTAACGAAACATTGATTAAAATGAATGAACCCTTCTTAACAGAAGTAAATCGTCCGATTGGTTAAGAAATAAGCCTTTGCTATGTGCAAAGGCTTATTTTTAATGGGGTTGTCCCCATATCAATACTAACTAGCTTGTCCTTTCATTACCAGTATCCTGAAATAATGATATGTTCAAACATTAACTAGTTCTTCACTGTATAAGTATGCGAATTAACTATATTGAAAGAAGCTAAAATAAGCTGAATTATTGCGTATTGCAAGGATTTATGGAAGGAGTTCTTATTTTTTTTTCCATGAAATAATTTATAATTATCAGATAATACTAGATATTTTAATCTATAATTTATTATAATAGACTATAATAGGATTAGAAATTAGACAGAATAGGTGTGTTCATAAGTAGCGCTCACATCCTTTCTGCGAATTTAGGATATAGATAAGGAAGGTAAAAATGAGAAAAAGAGAAACTACATCAGACGTTTTCTTAATTGGTGCCGGAATCATGAGCGCTACGTTGGGAACACTTCTGAAAGAATTAGTACCAGAATGGAAAATTACAGTGTTTGAAAAGCTCTCGAAAACAGGAGAGGAAAGCTCGAACGAATGGAATAATGCGGGAACAGGGCATGCCGCACTGTGCGAGCTGAACTATACGGTTGAAAAACCGGATGGATCTGTAGATATTAGTAAAGCTATAAAGATTAATGAGCAGTTTCAGATTTCTATGCAGTTTTGGTCTTATCTTGTAAACAGCAGGCTGATACATAATCCACAGGATTTTATCATGCCACTGCCACATATGAGTTTAGTGCAAGGAGAACAAAATATAGCTTTTTTAAAGAGGCGATTTGAAGCGTTGTCAAATAATCCATTATTCCAAGGAATGGAGTTTTCCGAGGATCCAAAAAAACTAATGGAATGGATTCCTCTTATTATGCAAAACCGATCAACCAATGAACCTATAGCTGCTACAAAAATAGACTCTGGAACGGATGTCAACTTTGGTGCGTTAACACGCATGCTGTTTACCTATTTAGAGAGCAAAGATGTGCAAATAAACCATAATCATAGTGTGCTTGATATAAAACGTACTAACGATGGATTGTGGGAATTGAAAGTTCGGAATCTCGAAAGTGGTACGGTTGAACATCATACAGCCAAATTCGTCTTTATTGGAGGCGGAGGAGGAAGCCTCCATTTACTGCAAAAATCCGGTATTCCTGAAGGAAAACATATTGGAGGTTTCCCTGTAAGCGGAATTTTTATGGTCTGTAATAATCCAACTGTTGTAGAGCAACATCATGCAAAAGTATACGGGAAAGCAAAGGTTGGGGCTCCGCCTATGTCTGTACCGCATTTAGATACAAGATTTATTGACAATAAAAAATCCTTACTATTTGGACCGTTTGCTGGCTTCACACCTAAGTTTTTAAAAACAGGTTCTGTATTTGATTTAGTAACTTCTGTAAAGCCAGATAATCTCTTAACGATGTTGGCTGCAGGGGCAAAAGAAATGTCTTTGACAAAATACCTGATTCAGCAAGTGATGTTATCAAAGGAACAACGTATGGAAGAGTTACGTGAGTTTATCCCGAATGCTAAGAGCGAAGATTGGGATTTAGTAGTAGCAGGTCAACGTGTGCAAGTGATAAAGGACACAGAAGATGGGGGCAAAGGAACGCTCCAATTTGGTACAGAAGTGATTACTGCTGAAGATGGTTCCATCGCAGCATTACTAGGAGCCTCTCCGGGTGCATCAACGGCCGTTCACGTCATGCTAGAGATCATCAAAAAGTGCTTTCCGGAACATATAAATGAATGGGAACCGAAAATTAAAGAAATGATCCCTTCTTATGGCCTGTCACTAATGGAAAACCCAGACCTATTACGAAGAATCCATCACTCAACCGCAGAAACACTTGGTTTAACAGAGAAAGAACCAGTTTTTAGTTAATAAAAATATACTGAACCTCTAATCTATTTTTGATGGGAGGTTCTTTGTTTTAGAGTCGCTTTTATTAATTTGAATAAATGGACCTACAAAAATTTAACAACACAGGAAGAAAACATATGTTCGGTATGGTATAATAGAAAAGACAATAGCATAGTTGCAGGGTGGGGCGATTGAGCCTTCCTTATGGGAGGTGACAAGCGTGGATTTAGATTCGGCAATGTTCGTAATAGCATTGGTAACTCTAATCGTACTTTTAATTGATAAAATAAAAAAGTAAAACCCACCCTGTATCTTTGGCCGGAACAGGTGGGCTTTACTTTGAAAAGAAACCGTATTGTTGATCGCCAATTGCACATTCTGCGATTATGCATTGTTAAAGGTAAGCGTGTGTTCAAAGCACATGCTTATTTTTAATATATGGATGATCTCCCTTTATTATAGACTAATTTTAGTGAAAAATAAATTAATTATAATATAATCTAATACTTTCTTATAAGAATTTGTAAACGATTTTTGATGAGCTAATAAGCACTACATATTTCCAATAATGATGCACATCCTACTACTAAATAATAGGACCTAGGAGGAGTTACAGTGAACCTAGATAACATCATTATTGCCCGAGAGAAGATGAAGGGCATTGTGCATGAAACTCCTTTGGATTATTCCAAAACGTTTAGTGACCTTGCTCAAAATGAAGTGTATTTAAAGTTAGAGAATCTTCAAAAGACTGGATCTTTTAAGGTGAGGGGTTCTTATAATAAGCTGATCTCTTTATCTGAAGAAGAATTAAAAAAAGGAGTGGTAGCTGCATCTGCTGGTAACCACGCACAAGGTGTTGCCTATTCAAGTCAAATGCTAGGGATTCCATGTACGATTGTAATGCCAAAGGGAGCACCGCTCAGTAAAGTGCTTGCAACAAGGCAATACGGGGCAGAGGTAATATTAGAGGGAAATGTGTTTGATGAAGCACTCGCTTTCGCTTTAGAGCTGAACGAAAAAAGAGGTGCTACATTTATTCACGCCTTTGATGATGAGGCGGTCATCACGGGTCAAGGAACAGTGGGTCTAGAGATTCTTGATCAGCTTCCTGAAGTAGAGGCGGTTATTTGTCCGGTTGGAGGTGGGGGGCTGATAGCTGGTGTCGCAATGGCTGTGAAGGAAAAAAATCCTAATATTGCTGTATATGGTGTTCAAACCATGGCGTGTCCTAGTATGAAGCAATCTTTAATGGAACAGAAGCCCGTTGCCATTAAATCTGCACCAACAATGGCAGATGGAATTGCTGTACAAAAACCGGGAGCGAGCAATTTCGAAATTGTGAAAAAATATGTAAACGATATCGTGTGTGTGGACGAAATGGAAATTGCACGGACGATGCTCTTGCTTTTAGAAAGAAATAAATTACTAGTTGAGGGGTCAGGGGCTAGTTCACTTGCCGCATTATTGTATAAAAAAATAAATATAACAAATAAAAAGGTGGCAGCTGTTTTAAGTGGTGGCAATGTCAATGTTCATTTTATATCTAGGATTATTGAACGTGGACTTGTTGAGTCAGGAAGGTACGCGAACTTTTCAATCATTTTAAAGGATAAGCCTGGAGAGCTTCAACGGGTGGTCAGCTCGATAACGGAATTAGATGCCAATATTCAAGATGTTCATCTCCATCATATGGGGAAGAATATCTATCCCGGCTACGCACAACTGGATCTATCAGTTGAAACAAAAAATAATGAGCATATTGAAGAGCTGTTTAGTGTTTTAAAAGAGAAAGAGATTCAAGTAACGATGGAATCATAAGTTACTTTGTTTATAGGGGCCTGCTTTAATGGATGTTCACTAAAGCAGGCTTTTTAGTTTTCTTCTAAAACGATACTGCTAACCACTCTTTCTTCTGTATCCTTGGCAATTTTCGTTTTGTATTCTAGATTTTCGTGATAGTTCATTTTGAAAATACAAGAATAAAGGATATCCAAAATCAAGTGAATGGAGTTATTGGTTGAATAGTAGCCAATTTTTGAATACAGCTTTTCACGGGTAGAAATGTATAACGTACAATCTGAATAGTTTTTTAAACTGTTTTCGCTAAGACTCGTTAAAGATATAATAGGAGTTTTTCTGTCCCTCAATACCTTGGCAATCTTAATAACCTCGTCCGATTCACCAGAATACGAGATTAAAATCGCTGTGTTTTTAGGCGTAGAATTGTTTGCTACAAAAATTTGCTCTTCAGGAACATTCATTAATTCCACATGACGATTAATACGAAGCATTTTGTGCTTGAAGTCATATGCCATTAACAGGGAATTGCTTATTCCATATATATTAATGATGTCAGCCTTAGCTAGTAGCTCTGTCGCTTTCCTTAATTCCTCATTTTTTAAAAGTGCCAATGTATCTTCGACAGTTTCGGTTGCTAAATGACCAATTTTTGAAGCGATGCTCATCAAGCTATCTTGTGGTTCAAAAGGGAAATTTGGATCAATATTTGAAAAATGCTGGTTTAAATAGTAGATCTCCTCAAGATATTTCTCTTTTAACTCATTCCAGCCGCTAAATCCTAATTTTTGTGACAAGCGAACAACAGTGGAAGGGGAAGTAAAGGTAGCTTGAGCTAAATCCTTCGTTGATAAGTGCTGGATATTTTCCTTTTCTTTTAATATATATGTCGCAAGTACTTCTTCAGACTTTGATAAAGAGTCCATTGACTCAAGTTTATTTGAGATGATCATAATGTAATTACTTTACTCCTTTTTAAAAAGGTATTTCATTTTTTGATGAAAAAAGGTAGAAAAAAATAGAATGCCATTCTAACATGCTTGGAAAGTCTTTCACTCCAAATATTCTTCCTATACTATATCACTATAAGTTAGTGAATGAAATAAACATGAAGCTTATAGGCTGTTTAGTTTCGGGCATGATAAGCGGAGTGATTTTAATAGTAAACGGAGGAACAAACCATGGCATTTCAAGAGAACTTTTTATGGGGCGGAGCAGTAGCTGCACATCAAGTAGAAGGTGGATGGAATAAAGGTGGAAAAGGCCCGAGTGTGGCTGATGTAATGACTGCTGGCGCACACGGTGTCCCAAGACAAATTACGGATGGAGTTTTAGAAGGAAAGTTTTATCCTAACCATGAAGCCATTGATTTCCACGGCAATTATAAAGAAGATATTGCACTATTTGCAGAAATGGGCTTTAAATGCTTCCGTACAAGTATTGCTTGGACGCGTATTTTTCCAAAAGGTGACGAAGTGGAGCCAAACGAAGAAGGCTTACAATTTTATGATGATATGTTTGATGAGTTATTAAAGCATGGCATTGAACCGGTCATTACGTTAAGTCACTTTGAAATGCCTTATCATCTAGTGAAGGAATACGGTGGTTGGCGTAACCGTAAAGTGATTGAATTTTTTGTACACTATTCGAAAACGGTAATGGAACGTTACAAAAACAAAGTGAAGTACTGGATGACTTTTAACGAAATCAATAACCAAAAAAATACAGCCAATCCACTGTTTGTTTGGACCTGCTCTGGTGTTCAATATAAGGAAGGCGAAAATAGAGAAGAAGTTATGTACCAAGCGGTTCACCATGAGCTTGTTGCAAGTGCACTAGTGGTAAAAGAAGGCCACAAGATTAACCCTGACTTCCAAATTGGATGTATGGTATCGTTCGTACCTATTTACCCATTCTCATGTCATCCTGACGATATGATGCTGCAAGTTGAATCGATGCATGACCGTTGGTTCTTTGCCGATGTACACGCAAGAGGACATTACGGTGCATATGCCCTAAAAGAGTGGGAAAGAAAAGGTTATAACATTAAAATGGAGCCTGAGGATGCACAAATTCTTGCAGAAGGTACAGTGGATTATATCGGATTCAGTTACTATATGTCTGATGCAGTAAAAAGCGGTGTAAATAAGGTAGATGAAAATGATGTGGTGGGTTCTAGCTCAAGTGTTAAAAATCCATTCGTTAAAGCATCTGATTGGGGCTGGCAAATTGACCCAGTTGGTTTAAGATATTCTCTAAATCAATTATGGGAAAGATACGAACTTCCATTATTTATCGTTGAAAATGGCTTTGGTGCTGTTGATGTGAAGGAAGAAGATGGAAGTGTAAATGATGACTATCGTATTGACTACCTACGCTCACATATTCAAGAAATGGAGAAAGCCATTGAACTAGATGGAGTTGAGTTAATGGGTTACACTCCGTGGGGCTGTATTGATTGTGTATCTTTTACAACAGGTGAAATGAAAAAGCGCTACGGCTTTATCTATGTTGACAAAGACAACGAAGGTAACGGAACTCTAGAAAGATCCAAGAAAAAGTCTTTTGACTGGTATAAAAATGTCATTGCAACGAACGGTAAAGAGCTATAATAAATGAGAAAACTGACTTTGGTTTATGCCAAGGTCAGTTTTTTTAGTTAAAATGGAAATTTATTTTCGGATTCTTCTTGATAACAGGGCTGCGTGACCTAACAGGATTCCAGCGACAGCAGCAGCGATAAGAGTAATAAGTGCAGGTGGGATATTCTCGTAAATGGGTTTGGAAATATTGGTAAATCCTATAACAAAACCAAAGGCTCCTAAAAAGGTAATAAGAATCGTAAATTTCATACTCCGAGCGGGAATACTTAGCATAGCACTACCGATTAACCCCATAAAAAAGATCGCAAAGATGAAATAGTCACCTGACAGACCAACAACTAACCCGCCTAACCCGAAGCCTAAAGCACCTAAATACCGAACATTCACCTTCATCCCTCCCTAAAATTCCCCTTAGGATATATATATTCAGGTTTATAGAAGAAGGTTTTTAAATAGTCAAAACATACTTAAAATCACGTAGTGAATAACTCTAAGAAGGTTTGTGCAATATAATCTATACCTGTTTAGCACACTTCATTCTTGGAGGGTCATAAAATGCAATGGTATATGAAAGTTTTAAAGAATTACGTTGGGTTTCAAGGGAGAGCTAGGAGAAAAGAGTACTGGATGTTTTTCCTTTTTAATTTTCTCTTTACCATTTTGTTTTCAATTATTGAAATGATGCTCGGTCTTGGAGGAATTCTATCCGGGATTTACGGATTAGCTGTTTTGTTACCTTCAATAGCTGTTAGTGTGCGCCGCCTGCATGATATAGGAAGGACAGGGTGGTGGATGCTGCTCTCTTTTATCCCTGTAATCGGATTAATTGTACTTTTAGTGTTTGCAGTGCTTGACAGCCAGCCGGGTGAAAATAAATATGGACCAAATCCAAAGGGCCAATGACAAAATAACCACCTATAATAATAGGTGGTTACTTTTTATTTAAATTTCAATAATTACCGGCAAAATCATCGGTTTTCTCTTTGTTTGAGTAAATAAGTAATGACCAACTGATTTTTTGATACTTTGTTTCATAACATTCCACTGTCGAACGTTTTCTGCTTGTAAATCATTAACCGTCTTTTTGGTCAAACGATTGATTTCTCTAATTAAATCTTCGGAATCCTTGACATATACAAAACCTCTAGTGATTGTGTCAGGACCTTGGATGATTTTTCGATCCGCTTTACTTAGGGTAATGACAATAACGACCATTCCATCTTCAGACAATTGTCTTCGATCTCTTAGGACAATTTCTCCTACATCACCCACACTGACTCCATCGACATATGTGTCCCCGTTAGGGATGCTACGAGTCTGAACAGCAATTCCATTCTCTACATCAACAACATCACCATTTTTAATAATAAAGGTGTTTCCTTTTTCTACACCAACGGACTCTGCTAATAATCGATGATGGTGGAGCATTCGGTATTCCCCATGGATAGGCACGAAATAAGTAGGCTTCATTAAGGTAAGCATGAGTTTAAGGTCCTCTTGATAACCATGTCCTGATACGTGCATCCCGGTTGTACTTCCAGACCCATAAATCACCTTTGCTCCGAGTTGAAACAGATTATCAATAATACGCGAGACATCCTTTTCGTTACCTGGAATTGGAGAAGCAGCTAATATAACTGTATCCCCAGGATAGATCACCATATCTCTGTAATTTCCAGTAGATAACCGGGAGAGGGCAGCCATTGGTTCACCTTGGCTACCGGTACAAAGAACAGCTACTTTTTCTGGAGCCAATTCATTTGCTGATCTTGCGTCAATAATCATTCCCTCAGGAATATTAACATAGCCCCGTTCCATTGCTACCTGTACGACATTTACCATACTGCGTCCAACTAAGGCCAGTTTTCGATTCGTTTTAATAGCTGCATCCACCACTTGTTGAACACGATTTACGTTGGAGGCGAAGGTGGAGACGAAGATTTTTCCATCTGCACGCAGAAAAGCCTCGTCCATATGATTTCCTACCATTTCTTCAGAAGGAGTTAATCCTTTTCTCTCAGCATTTGTACTTTCGGAAATTAATACGAGTACACCTTTTTTACCGATTTCGGCCATTTTGTGTATGTCAGAATGCTGGTGGTTGGCTGGGGTTAAATCGAATTTGAAGTCACCGGTATGTACCACATTTCCCTCAGGAGTATGGAGAACAATTCCAAGACAATCGGGAATACTATGACTAACCTTAAAAAAGGAAACTCCGACTTCTCCAAAAGTAAGCTCAGATTCGGCGTGTACCTCGACGAGTTTGGTATCACCAGTTAAACGGTGTTCGTCTAACTTCAATTCAATTAACCCTAACGTAAAACGGGTTGCGTAAATAGGAACATTTAGTTTTTTGAGAAAATAAGGAATTCCACCAATATGATCTTCATGCCCATGAGTAACAATTAGTGCACGGATTTTTTCTTTGTTTTCCTCTAAATAAGCTGTATCAGGGATGATTAAGTCAATTCCTAATAAGCTTTCATCAGGGAATTTCCCTCCACAATCAATGACGATCATGTCATCTCCATATTGAATAACATACATATTCTTACCAATTTCATTTACTCCACCAAGAGCGAAAATGGATAGTCTATTTTGATTCATATGAAAACCTCCTTTTACCAATGTAGTTTAGGAATAGTGTTCCCATATATAGGTGGGTTATTATTACCATTCAAGGAGAAGTTCGCGAGTGAGTGTCTCTTACATAACTAAGTGATATTTGAGGAAAATAATGATAGGTATCAGACAAAAGGAGAGGGTCTATCTGAGTCTTGTTTATATAACCATTACTGCGTGGTTGACGATTCTATTTTTTGCTCTACTCCCACAAAAAGTAAACAGAGTGACCAATGTGATTGTATTTTTTGTTACTTCTATTGTAGATATTAATAAGCTGACGTTAAACTTGTCAACGTTTAGTCTTATTAAGCCAATTATTTCGTATAGCCATTGGTTGGCGTTGGTCGTGTATCGAGATATAACGATGAGTGTAATTTTATTAATTTTTGTTAATGTCTATTACACAACAAAGGAAAAGAGGGGAAAATGGAGGATAACCATTCTTACATTTTTCCTACTATTGGCTGGTTCGCAGGTGTTACGAGCATTAAATATTATTCAATACACAGGTTGGACCATTTACTATGAAATACTTTGTATTGGATCAATAATAGGAATAACCCTTTTAACTGCTCGTATAACGACAAGCCTTGATGGTGGAAAAACAACATGACTAATATTATATATGATGACGCATTTAATTGGAATGAGTGGACTGTGTTAATCATTATCAGTATAGGATTTACCCTTTCCTTTCTTCTTCCTAAAAAATTTTCATCATCTGTTACAGTTGTGAACCTGTTATATGGGGTAGTCATTGGACTTATGTTTGATCATACAATAGCAATTGAACCGATTGACTTCTACGATGTGGGAGATGAATCCAAATACCAGTTATTTGATCTCTTTTCCTATACGATGTATGCACCGGTAGGGTACCTATTTATTTATTTATATGAACAATTACAATTACCTGTAAAAAAATATTGGCTGATCTTATATATTCTTTTCTGGTCAGCTATAGGGATTGGTGTGGAATACATAGGGATTCTTACAGGAATTTTCCACTACAAGAATGGATATAAGATCACTTATTCCTTTCCTATCTACTTATTTGTTCAAGCCTCACAAATCTGGTTATACCATTATCTATTTAAAAGAAAATGAAAGGGAAGCAGTGTTATTGCTGCTTCCCTTACGTTCGATTTATTTGAAAATCCCAAATGGCTTTCCGACCGGAATGAACACTTTTCCAAAGTGATTGTTTAATACAGCAGCGGCTGATCCATAAAAAGACATAATGGCAATAAGCAATTCGGAGATCGCAGCTACCTCATGGAAAAATTCAGGCGCTATACCGAGAGTGGATAAAGAAAGACCGATAAATAAGAAATCAATAAGAACAAAGATAATAAATAATACTTTATGTGTTTCCATGGCACCAATCGTCATGTATAAGCTAAACAATAAATAGCCAATAAATGCAATCCCTAGCTGCTTTGGATCAACAGCAAGTGCCGCATTTTCTCCAAAAACACCAAGGTTGATTAACCATGAAGCACCTACACCGAACCAGAAAAGGGCAAATGCACCAAATGCGGTTGTGCCGAATGTATTATTATGTTTCGCATCATTGATCGCAGCGAATAGTTGTGCAAAACCACCAAGGAAAATGGCCCAAGGTAGAACAAAGGAAACTCCGTCTGTCCAGCCAAGTTTTTGTGATGAAGCAACCAAGGTTACCATAGCTAATCCAAACAAACCTAGGGCAGAGGGATCAGCCGTAACAACTTGGATTTTTTGAGTTTGATTTTGATTCATGTTGAAATGTTCCTCCTAATTTACAAACATACTTACATAAGATACAAAAGTTAATGAAACACTTCAATGAAAAAAAATACATGTAAGCGAAGTTTTCATCTTGACATTCAAGTAAAAGTATGGTGGAGGAACGTTTTTTCGTTCCTCCACCATACATACCATTATTTTTGTTCTAATTTCTTCTTTTTAGCCAGTAATTGTTGATACTCCATACCTCATATCGTAAACATTTCTTTCCATGTATAATACGAGTAATAACAAAAAGGTGAGGGAGATTAGAAATGATTAAGATTCGCGTACTTAATGAAAAAGATGCAGTAGCATACAAAGAAAAAAGAATAGAAGCACTACAAAATCACCCAGAGGCGTTTAGCTCGAGTGTGGAAGAGGAGATGGAATATTCAATAGAAGTTCATGCTTCAAGACTTCGTGCAGTCAATGCATTTACCTTTGGTGCTTTTGAAGAAGACGAACTTGTTGGTGTAGTCACCCTTGTTACAGAAATCAAAAGGAAACTCAAGCATCGCTCTGATATTTTTGCAATGTATATCTCGCCTCAAGTAAGAAGGTATGGAATAGGGAAACGATTAATGAATGCTGCGATTGAGAAGGCAAAAGAAATCGGTGGAGTGGAGCAGGTATATTTAACAGTTTCATCGAATAATACAGCTGCTAAAAAATTGTATGAATCTATTGGTTTTGAACTAATCGGAAGTGACCCTCGCTCCATGAAAATAGACAATACTTATATCGGAGAAGATATGATGGCTCTCTACTTCAAGTAAGAAAGCGAGGGAACTCGCTTTCTTTTTCTTTATTAAAACGCTTACATAAAATCATGAAAGGATACCCGTTCGAAACAGCTCTCCTACCGCATGTGAGCGGTTGTTTGCTCCGAGTTTTCTGATCGCCGTTTTCACGTACTGCTTGACTGTCAATTCACTAATGTTCATGGAATCAGCCATTTCCTTCGTGCTTTCTCCTTGAGAAATTCTCTTCATCACCTCTAATTCTCTCTTACTTAATGAAGTGGGAGTATCTGTTTCTATGGAACTATGAAGATATTTTCCAACTAGTTTTCCGTATAAAGAAAGTGATGATAGTGTTTTCTCGTCTAAAACTACCCCTTCCTTAAATTCCGTTGAGCAAATGTAACCGACAACAACAGAGCCAAAACAAATCGGTACGACCAACATAGAATCTACATTCGAAGGAAAAACGTATCTACTGCTGATTTGTTTTAGATGTTCAATACCAGAACAATATTTTGCCTCGCGTTCTTTAATGGCTGAGTGGATAATGGGTAGAGCGCGGATATCGTCCCTGATCTCTCTAATATGTATGAGTTGAGTAGAGGTTAATTGGATAATTCCTTCGCCTAAATATCCTAAAGGTGAGTAACGAAATAAGAAGGCATTTCTAGTTGGGAAGAGTTTCAAATAGATGTCGAGAATATGATAGAGCTGTTCCTCATGGCTAGCTTGAACTTCAAGCTTTCGAACATGTTCCAAAACGGAGTAATGGGTTGGTATAAGAATCATCTCCTTTTTAGGAAGTGTCTATATCTAAAATTGGGAATATTCAAATTATACAGAAAATATTACGATTTAGGTAGCATATTAAGAAGGAATTTCTAAATATGTAAAAATACCTATTCGAGAGGAAGATGTCAGATGGCTAATTTAGATCCACAAGCAAAAGTTTATTTAGAAGCGTTCAATCAAATGCCTGCCCTTCACTCAATGGAAGCACAAGCAGTAAGAGATTTGTTTGCACTAGTACCACCAGTAGAAGTAGAACTTGCCCCGTTAGCAAGTGTTGAAGATAGATTAATACCAGTTGGAAACGATGCAGAAATCAATGTCCGAATTTATACACCAGAAGGAGAAGGTCCTTTTCCGCTTTTTGTTTATTACCACGGAGGTGGTTGGGTAATAGGGGACTTAGAAACAGCGGATGCAAGTTGCCGGATGATAGCAAATCGTACAGAGCGAGTGGTTGTGTCTGTAGATTATCGTCTGGCTCCTGAATACAAGTTTCCAGTTCCGGTAGAAGATTCATATGCTGCGCTGAAATGGGTAAAAGAGCATGCAACGGAGATAAATGGAAACGCTTCCAAGATTGTGGTTGGAGGTGACAGTGCCGGAGGAAATCTTTCAGCAGCCATGACCCTCCTTTCAAAAGACGAGAAAGGGCCAGAGATTGAAGGTCAAATTTTAATATATCCAGTGACAAGCCTAACCTATGATACCAAGTCATACTTTGAATTCCAGCAAGGTTTTGGATTAGATCGTGACTTAATGATTTGGTTTGGAAACTATTATATTAACGGAGAAGAGGATGCAAAAAATAAGCTAGCTGCTCCACTAGAAGCTGAGGATGTATCTGGTCTCCCTCCTGCTTACGTGATAACGGCGGAATATGATGTATTGCGAGATGAAGGGCAAGCCTATGCAGAAAAACTAAGGAATGCAGGAGTTCAGGTTGAAACGATCTGTGAAGAAGGGCTTGTACATGGTTATTTTACGAATATGGCCGTTTTTCCAGATAGAATTAAAGCATCTATCGCAAACATTGCTGAATTTTTAAATACGATTAATAAAGAAGTTCGCCAGTCATAAAAAAGAGTGGAGGGGAATGAAATGAGTTCAACAAAACCATTTGATGCGGTCGTTATTGGTGCAGGCTTTTCAGGATTGTATATGCTGTATAGACTAAGAGAAGCAGGGTTTTCAACAGCAGTATTTGAAGCAGGAGATGGTGTTGGAGGAACTTGGTATTGGAACCGCTATCCTGGTGCTCGCTGTGATTCCGAAAGCATTTACTATAATTATACATTTTCGGAAGAGCTATATAATGAATGGACATGGACTTCAAGATATCCCGCCCAGCCAGAAATTTTACGTTATTTAAATTTCGTAGCAGATAAGTTTGATCTTAAAAAGGACATCCAATTTAAGACACGTGTACAGTCTGCTCACTATATTGAAGATACAAAAAAATGGGAGATCCAACTTGATAACGGTACAAGTGTTACAGCGAAGTACTTTATTACCGGGGTTGGATGTCTTTCTGCCGCGAATCTACCTAAATTTAATGGGTTAGAAAACTTTAAAGGGGAATTCTATCATACAGGACATTGGCCACATGGGGGAGTAGATTTTAAAGGGAAGAGAGTTGGAATTATAGGTACTGGATCAAGTGGAGTCCAGGCAATTCCAGTAATTGCACAAGAAGCTGAACATCTAACCATTTTCCAGCGTACTCCTCAGTATAGTGCTCCTGCTAGAAATCATCCATATAGTGATGAGTATGTGGAACAAGCGAAGAAAAACTTTTTAGAAATCAAAAAACAAATGCGAGAATCAGCAGGTGGTCAGCCGGCGGTACCCCCAGATAAATCAGCACTTGAGGTAACTCCTGAAGAAAGACAACAAGTCTATGAACATGCATGGGAAAATGGTGGGTTAGGTCTTTTTGCAGCATACTATGATATCACGGTAAACGAAGAGGCGAATGAAACGGTTGCCGAATTTATCCGCGGAAAAATAAAAGAGATAGTTAAAGATCCTGAGACTGCCTCCAAGCTTCTACCAAGCTATTATTATGGTACGAAACGTCCGATTATCGATACGAATTATTATGAAACTTTTAACAGGGAGAATGTATCTCTTATAGACGTAAGGAAAAATCCGATCGAGGAGATTACAGATTCTGGAGTTCGTACATCTGAAGTAGAGTATGAGTTGGATGCGCTTGTCTTTGCGACAGGCTACGATGGTATGACAGGACCTCTTCTCAAAATCGACATTCGTGGAAAGGACGGTGTTTCCTTAAAAGAAAAATGGAACGGCGGAGCTTCTACTCGAACGTATTTAGGAGTAGCTAACGCTGGTTTTCCAAACTTCTTTATGATTACCGGTCCTGAAAGTCCGTCCGTCTTGAGTAATATGCCTGTATCGATTGAGCAGCATGTAGAATGGATTGGTGACTGCATTGAGCACTTTGAGAAGCAGGGTGTTGAAACGATTGAGGCAGCAGTTGAGGCAGAAGAGGCGTGGAGCAAGCATTGCCGCGAAGTAGCAGAAGCAACGCTCTTTACAAAAACAGACTCCTGGTACACAGGAGCTAACATACCTGGAAAACCACGTGGATTCCTGATTTACTTAGGTGGGGTTGGTGCCTACCGTAAAAAATGTGAGGAGATCGCAGCTAATGGGTATGAAGGGTTTACGATTACGCTAACGAACCAAACAGTCGGGTAATAGACTAGAAGAGATTATGTAAGCGCATAATCTCTTCTTTTTTATAGGGAAAAAGGGAATCTGTGTCGAATAAATAAGTAGAACCGCAATCCAGGAGGCAATAAAATGCAAATATTACTGATACGACACGGACAATCAGAAGCTGATTTACTCCATGTACATGAAGGTAGCGCAGATTACCCACTGACAGAAGAGGGAATAAGACAAGCGGTAAAGATGGCGATCCGGGTGAAAAGGGAATTTCCGCCTCAAATGATATGGGCGAGTACCTATAAAAGGGCATCCAAAACGGCTTCCATATTAGCAGACGCCATAGGCTGTCCTATTGAATATGTTCATGAGTTACGAGAGCATGATAATGGAGAGATGGCAGGTAAGCCACTCGAAGAGATTCCTTTCCCCTGGCACCTACTACCACACGAAAAGTTTGGGGGATATGGGGAATCAGCGATGGAGTTTCGGGCTAGAGGAGAACAAGTCTTTTCACATATTCTTGCGGTAAGTAGGAAGTATGAGCGTATTGCCATTGTTACCCACGGTGGAATGATTTCAAGAATCCTAGAAAGCTTCCTGAACATCCCCTTTGTTCATAAATCCTTTTTTAAGACCGACGATACAGGTATCTCCCTATTAGAAATTACCGAACATGGAAAACTCGTATTGTTTACGAATAGTTCCACTCATTTGAAGGAGTAATAGATAAGTATTTTGTTAAAGGGTGTCTTTTGGCACTCTTTTTATCTATTAACCACATTCTTTTCATCGTATAATGTGACTAGGGTCAGTAATTTTCACACAGAGATAGCGGAGTGATTAACATGCAGGTTAAGAAAATACATATAATCGGTTCTGTCGGGAGTGGCAAAACAACTCTTGCTAAAAAACTTTCAAAAGATTTTAACATTCCGCATTATGAATTAGATAATGTTGTGTGGAAAAGGTTTCAAACAGGTGATATAAGAAGATCAGAAAAGGAAAGAGATGCATTTTTGAGAAATATTATAAATAGTGGTGCGTGGATCAACGAAGGTGTTCATTATCAGTGGGTGACAGAGAGCTTTGTCAATGCTGAACTAATTATATTTTTAGATACACGCTTTTCTAAGCGAACGTACAGAATCATTAAGAGATATTTTTTCCAGCAACTAGGTTTAGAAAAAAGCAATTACAAGTCTACTTTTTCTATGTTTATGCGAATGTTTCGTTGGAATACATATTTTGAAAAAGTAAGTAAACGAGAGATTATACAGCTGTTAAAAGAATTCGATGATAAAGTCATTATCATCCGTGACAACAATGAGCTAGAAACATATTTAAGACAGATGGAAGATGGGGAAAAGTATGGTGGCATTGTCGAAATAGGTGTAGAGGAGAAACTATAGTGGAATCAAGAGTATCACAAATAAGATCTTTGGATGTAATAGACAAAGAAGTAGCTGAAATCATACTCAAGTTACAAATCCCCTCCTATATGGTGGAGGCAAAGTTGATCAATTTTTATGACATTCCTCCTCTTAAGGATACAGTGGAAACGCTTCAGAACTGTGGGGAGGAATTTTTTGGTTACTTTATAGGGAATGAGCTTTGTGGTTCTATATCTTTTAAAGTGGAAGGAAAGACTTTGGATATACACCGACTGACAGTAAACCCCAATCATTTTCGAAAAGGAATTGCCAATCAACTTTTACGCTTTATAGAAGAGCAAGTGGAGGGCATTGAGAAGCTCATTGTATCTACTGGATCAGAAAATAAACCAGCTGTCGAGTTTTATTTAAATAGGGGATTTACTATTGAGAGGTTGGTACAAGTGAATGAGCAATTGTCACTTACTTGTTTTGAAAAAAAGATTGCCAGGTAGCTGTTTCTACCTGGCAGAGTTGGTTGAGTTAGTAAAAGTTAAATTGAGTTTCTTTAAGAAAATTTCTCTTTTTTAACACTTATGTTTGGCTTTTGTCCCTTTTTCGATGAAAAACTATGCAATAGCATGCCGAACATAACGATAAATAGTCCTATTGTTGCGAGTGTACTCGGTAATGGGGTGGATAAAAGGAGGACTTCCCCCACAATGACAAAAATGACTTGAGTCGACTGTGTTGCTTCAACGGCTGCTAGTTTATCGTGGTTATCTCTAACACGATCTGTAGCGATGAAGAATAATGTTGTGGCAATCACCCCAGAGGAAATCGCGACGATAAATGACTGGGTTATTTGCTCAGCCGAGGGTGGACCCACCTGAACATATCCAATTCCAGCGAGTAGTAGCCAAAAAGGGAGGCTAGCAAGGGTCATACCAAACACCCGCTGAAAAGTATCCAATTTTCCCCCACAAATCTCCATCATTTTTCTATTTCCAAGCGGGTAGCAAAAAGCCGCCACAAGGACAGGAAAAGTGCTTGCTATCACTATTTCGAAGGTTAAACTTTGAGCGTGCTGCCATTGAATCAGTACAACACCTATTAGAATGAAAAACGAAATGAATAAGGCCTGGATCGGGATTTGCTGCCGAACCTTGAGCGGCCCATTTTTTGATTCCACCGTTTTATAAAACAGCGGCCCCAGAAGAACACCTGCCACAATGGTAAGTGGCCAAGTACCAGCGACGAGCCAGCCTGGTCCGAATGCAGCGGCAAAGGTGATAGGTGCATAAAACAAAACAAATCCTACAAAGCTCCATAAAAGCCAAGGAAGTGGATTGGAACGCATTTCTTTCCACATATGTTTTAGATTCCTTCTATACATGACGATCATAAATAAAAAGGGCACCATAAAAATGTAACGTAACGAGGAACTCCATAGCCAACTGCCTCCTGATAGCTCCATTGAACGATTCAAAATAAAGGTAACAGCAAAAAACAAAGAAGCTAAAATTCCTAATGTAATTTCCCTCAAATGAGCACATCCTCTCAAACATAACAACATTATAATAGATAATTCTTATATAATACCATAAGATTCCAAATTTTTGGAGAATTCGCTTTTCCTAAGAATTAATGGTAAATTTTTTAAAGAAAGGGGTTTTTAAGATGTACGAACAAAAGACAAAGGAAACAGACCGCAGTGTGCTTGAGTTTATTGAACAAGTGGAACAACCAAGAAAAAAAGAGGATGCCTATAGATTGTTAGACATTTTTACGACTACGAGCGGGTACGAAGCAAAGATGTGGGGACCAAGTATTATTGGTTTTGGGAAATACCATTACAAATATGAGTCAGGTCATGAGGGAGAAGCACCACTTATCGGTTATTCTCCTAGAAAAGCAAAAATAAGCTTATATTTTGCTCCTGGTGATTCCAATCGACAACAGCTACTTGAAAGCTTTGGAAAACATACGCAAGGAAAGGGCTGCGTATATATCAATAAACTTGATGACGTGAATGTTGAGGTATTAAAACAATTAATTGTGCAGTCGATTGACTTTTTACAAGCTACATACCCTAACAACGAGGAGTAGAGAAGGATTATGAAGGAAATTTTGGTCTTTGGGAACAAGGGGGAAAATCTTCAGTATAAGACGAGAATTGGTGTGTATAGCATCATCTTCAATAAAAAAAGAGACCAAATATTGGTGATTCGGACGACTCGAGGAGGGTACTTTTTACCTGGTGGAGGTTTGGAGGAAAAAGAAAATCACGAGGAGTGCTTACAAAGGGAAATGCTCGAAGAAACGGGGTTTCAGGTGTTTATGGGTGAGTATATTGGACAGGCCCAAAAATACCACCTGGCTATGGGGAAAAATCCAACCTTGAATCATGCACATTTTTACATAGCTACACTTGGTGAAAAGGTGCAAGAACCTGTTGAAATAGATGAAGAACCTATTTGGGTGCACATATCCGAAGTTGAAAACTTATTGTTTCATGAGCATCAAGTGTGGGGAGTGAAGCAGGCGTTTGTGAAATTAGGGATTTAGAGAAGGTAAGAGAAAAAGACTGCATTTAACAGTCTTCTCCGCTTTGTTTATTATTAGCTTTGTTTTTGATTATTGCGAATGGGGACATTTTTTGGTGTTTTTGGAAAGCCGTTTTTCCCCTTATCAGGTCCTGTTAATGTGTTTCTTTCGTCAAGAACTTTTCCACTATATTCGATTGGTCTTTCATCTGCCATCATCTTCACCTCCCATTAGTAGGGTGGGTGATTAGGTATGTTTAGATACATGACTTTTGAAGTTATTCATCTAAGTACTTTAAGTACTCGTAATGATCTGATGGTACAGATTTAATTACTTCACCAGCTTCATTATTATAGATTTCGTATTCCCTATAAGTTTCGATTATATAACCATCCACGAGTTCAGTTTTTTCTAGTTTTAGCTCTAATGATGCAATAACAGCCTCTTCCTCTTCGTTCTCTACATCAGAATTTGCTTCTGTTGTTTCAGAAATGTCGGCATCCTCAATAGAAGGAATCGAAGAATACATATTTGTTCCTTCATTTGGATGAGTGAATGTAGAGTTTGGAGATTCCAAATAAGCTACAAGCCCTATGAGAGCAATTACGCTTATTAAATACATATATTTTTTCATAAATGAATTACTCCTTCACACAATATCTATTAAACTATATGCAAAGTTGTTATAAATAGACCAAGCTGTTAGGCTTTGTAAGTTGATTTATTTTACATCAGAATAGCTAAGTGGGATAGGGAGAACTTTTTATAGAAGTTCTCTTTTTTATATTTGCAGAATGATTGACTAACAAAGGTTATTGTTGGTTCATAATAGAGGAAGGTATTATATTGTATGTAATAAGGGAAGTGAAAGAGAAGAACATGCAAAAATCAATACAGATTTCAACATATGAAGAATACGAGACACTTGAACAGGAATTGGAAGATTATATAGGGAACTACGCAGCGGAAAAATTACATTTGGTAATGTACTCTATTCGAGAAGCGGTAAATAATGCGTTTGAACACGGCATAAAAAGTAATTCTTCATTGGTTATTACGGTTACAACAGAGATAAGTGGAAGTGAAATCATTATAGAAGTTGAGCATAACGGAGATGGATTCAATCACGAAGAAAAGATCATGTCGGTTAAAGATCCAGATCAATATTTTATAGAATCATTATTAAGCACGAGGGGAAGAGGTATTGCCATTATGAAAAAGTGTGCAAAGCATATCTCCTACTCTGAAGGTGGAAGAAAGCTAACATTACTATTCGAGTTGGAAAAATGAATATGAACTTTTATCAGTCATTAATTGAAGGTTCCCCGGATCTAATTTCAGTATTAGATAAAGAAGGTATTTGTGTCTATGTGAATACATCTTATGAGAAGGTGCTTGGGTACAAGAGGGAAGAAATATTAGGCAAGCACTTTTCAAAGGTAATTTCACTTGACCCGAACTCGTTAGAATATACTCTGTCTATTTTCTCTACCGTATTTTCTGGAGAAAAAACAGATGAATTCCAAGTGAAAATATATCATAAAGAAGGGTACCCATTAACATTCAATGTAAAGTACACGCTTTTAAAAGAAGAAGGATTTCTACAAATTGTTTTACGGGATATTACAGAGGAACAAAAATTAAAGAAACAAAAAAGTGAATTAACAGAAATGAATAAGCTATTGGCGGACGTGCTTGACCATACCGGGATAGGAATTACTATCACTGATCCACATCAAGAGGATAACCCTATTATTTACCACAATAAAGGATTCGAAAGTCTAACTGGATATGGTCCAGATGAGATTTTGGGTAAAAATTGTAGGCTTCTTCAAGGCCCATTAACGAGTAAGGATACAAAAAGGGTCATTAGAGAAAAAGTGTCGAATCAGGAAGAAGTTAAGGTAGAGATATTAAATTATCGGAAAGATCAAACTACTTTCTGGAATGAGGTCTGTATAAATCCCGTTCTTACTGAACAAGGAGAGGTAAGTCATTTTATTGGAATTCAAAAGGATGTAACGAAGAAGAAGCTATTAGAACTTGATTTAATGAGAGATTTTTCTTTATCTCGTGCCATTCAACAATTAATATTAAGCAAGGATATTGATGATCAATCAATTTCGATCTGTGGGTCTTATTTTCCGTCTCATGAAATTGGTGGTGATTTCTATAAATGGCAGAAAATAGATGATGATCTGTATTTTATTATGATTATGGATGTGATGGGGCACGGAATTGCTTCTTCTTTACTAACGATGTCGATTAATGCAGAGCTTACATCGATTTTAAAATATGACACATGCCATCCTACTTATATTTTAAATAGACTTAATCAACATATGCTTGAGTTATTCTCAGAAGCCGAAAATGAGAGAATGACAAGAATGTATTTTACTTGTATTGTGCTCTTGATTGATATGAAAAACAAAAGTATAGATTATATTAATTCGGGACATCCATCTTTTATCCTTGAGGAAGGGGAGAGGCTAAGAGAAATCTCTTCCAATGAAATACCTGTAGGCTTTCTTCCAAATCATCAATTTCAAGCGGAAACTCTCTATTATAAAGATTTGACAGAGTTGTTTCTTTACACTGACGGTCTCTTAGAGTATTTGAATTCCTCATTGGCAGAGTTAACGAAGAAAAAAGAAAAGGATAAAAATCTCTTTCTCCATTTGTCAAAGGAATTGAAAACAAAACAACTTCAAGATGATGTATGTTTTATTCAGGTGAAATTACTTTAGAGTAAGCACAAGACCCTCTTACATAAAAAAGAGGGTCCTTTTTTTATTTTTTTAATAGAAGATATAAGAAATAAGGTGCTCCAATAAGGGCCACCATGATACCAGCAGCAATACCTTCAGGTTCGATAATATTACGCCCAATTGTATCAGCAAACAATAATAGCCATCCTCCTACAAGAAGTGCAACGGGAATAAACAACTGGTTTCTCGGTCCAACCATCGCTTTGGCCATATGTGGGGCCATTAAACCAATGAAGCTTATTCCGCCTGTCACGGAAACGGCAGACGCTGCCAATGCAACAGCTGTAATTAATAAAGTGATTCTCTCCTTCTCTATCGAAATCCCTACACCGATAGAAATGGACTCACCTAAGGCTAAAATATTTAAGCGATTCGCCTTGTATAAAGTAAAGGGAATCAACACAAGAAGCCAAGGGAGAATGGCCCATACAAATGGCCAATCAGTCCCCCATATATTTCCTGCCAACCACTTTGCAATAAAGTCTACCTTAGCTCGTTCTGCAGATGAAATAAGAACGATCATAGCACCGGAAAGTGCCATCGAGAAACCGACCCCAACTAATACCAATCGTACAGGCTGAAGGCCAACACTTTTTTTATAAGAAAAGATATAAATAAGTGCTGATGTAAGGATAGCTCCGAAAAATGCAAGGATCGGAATCGCGTAAGCAAATGTTGATGCGTCGATTGGTGCAAATAGAAAAAAGACAGTTATAGCAACACCAGCACCAGAATTAATTCCGATGATGCCTGGGTCAGCTAAATCATTCCGTGTAATTCCTTGAAGAATGGCACCGGATAGTGCGAGAGCCATTCCTGCTAACAAGGTAATGACAATGCGGGGCAGACGGATGTCAAAGAGAATAAATTCTTCCTTAAACGATCCATTCCCTAATAAGGTTGGTATGATTCGATCATAGCTAACAGCAGAATAACCAAGACTTAAACTCACTATCATAGTGCCAAGGATAAGTATGAGCAGAGCAATCACTAGGGCTCTTTGTTTTTTTATAAGGTTTTGATGAATCATGAGAATTCTTTCCCTCCTTTACGAATGATAAATAAAAAGAAGGGGAGCCCGATCATGGCAACAATGGCCGCTACAGGTGTTTCATAAGGTGAATTTAATGTACGTCCAATCGTATCTGCGAGAAGCATAAATGTTCCACCAAAAATGGTCGACATCGGAAGAATAAAGCGATAGTCCGTTCCGACAATTGCCCGCACGATATGAGGCACCAGTAAACCAACAAAAGCTAGATTACCAGCTAAGGCTACAGCGGCCCCTGCAAGAACGATGACAATCACAAATAAAAAGGCTTTTACACGAGTCGTATTCTGTCCCAAGCCTACCGCCACTTCTTCATTTAAACTAAGAATGGTTAGTTGCCTTGAAAGAAAAATGGAAAGAATGATTCCGATAATAATGAACGGGACTACTATTTGAAGTTGGCCCCAGGTGGTTCCGATCACTCCTCCAGCTGTCCACATCGATACATCTTTTGAGATTTTAAAGAAGATAGCAATACCTTCTGAAATGGCAAAAAGAAAGGCAGATATTGCTGATCCAGCTAGAACGATACGGAAAGGAGAGAATCCCCCTTTTTTTACTGCACTTATGCCGAAAACAAGCAGAGCTCCAACAGCCGCACCAATAAAACAAGCAAGCATGATTCCGTAGTAATTTGCGGATGGAAGAAGGGCGATGGTAATCGCTAGTCCTGCATTCGCTCCAGCAGTAAGACCTAATAAACCTGGATCAGCGAGCGGATTTCGTGTCATTCCTTGCATGATTGCCCCTGATACAGCTAGGGCTGCACCAACTACTATCGCAGCAACTTCCCGTGGCAATCGAATCTCTTGTAAAATTAATATTTTTTCACTTGTTTGATTGGATAATAAGGCCAGCCAAACATCCTTGAAAGTTGTATCCGCGGCTCCGAAAACCATTGCAATGCTAAACATGAGTATAAATAAAAAAATTGCAACGATGCATTTGAAGAAAAACGATATAGGTTTGTTATTATGTAGCAATCTAGTCACCTCACTTTTTACATTTCAAAAGAAAGAGAGGAATTCGTTGATGAATTCCTCTACGTAAGTAAACTATTTTTCAAGAAAACTCTTAGTAAAGAACTCTATTTAATAGGAGTAGCATTAGTAATTCACACTTACAGGAGTAAGAGTGGAAACCATGTGTTGTTCATTTAGTGAATTCCCTTTAAGAAGGTTATAGGTTATGCACATTGGCTTATTCGTCCGCGGATCTCTGCCGATTTCTGCATCAATTTGAAATACCTCTCGTAATACCTCACGTTGAATTACTTCTTCGCAAGTTCCAGCTTTTACAATTTCCCCTGCTTTTAAGGCGATCAAATGATCGGCAAATCGAGCGGCTTGATTTAAATCATGTAGAACCATGACAATCGTTCGTCCCTCATTTTGGTTTAACTCTTGCAACAGTTCGAGAACCTCAAGCTGATGAGCCATGTCCAAATACGTGGTAGGTTCATCCAGGAAAATAATATCGGTTTCCTGAGCAAGTGCCATGGCGATCCATACCCGTTGTCTTTGCCCACCAGAAAGGGCATCAACCGGTCGGAATTTAAAATCCATTGTTCCAGTTGCTTCAAGAGCCCAATCAATTACTTCAAAATCTCGTTTTGTTAAGCGGCCAAACCCTTTTTGGTAAGGAAAACGTCCATAGCTGACAAGCTCTCCTACTGTAAGTCCACCAACACTTTCTGGTGACTGAGGGAGTATGGCCATTTTTCTAGCTAGTTCTTTTGTATGCTGCTTAGCAATATCCTCTCCATCTAAAAGGACTGTCCCAGCTTGTTGAGCAATTATTCGTGTAATGGCTTTAAGCAACGTCGATTTTCCACAGCCATTTGAACCAATAATGGTCGTAATTTTTTTATCTGGTATATGGATGCTGAGGTTTTTCACTATCGTTCGTTCTCCATAAGCAACGGAAAGTTGGTCAGTATATAGGCGAACCATTGGAAACCTCCTTATGTAAATAATTTATTAATTGATAATGATTATCAGTATCGGATATATTAAATATAAAACGCATTCATCCCCCTGTCAATAAAATCTTTCACCTTTTGCGGTGACAGACACCCTTCGTGGACAGTTTTGGGGATTTTGTCCGTGTGGGGTGGACACTTGGTGCAAATTGACATATAGAGGAATTCTTATATATATGGCGAATAATTCTTAATAGAGATTGGGAAGAAAGGATGTACGTATGGAGAAAGTGAAGAAGCCATATAAAATAAGAAATTATGAGGAACAGGATGCAAATCAAATTGCCAAGTTTGATTTTATTTCAATGTTAGCTTATCGATTCAATGGGGACTATGCTTCAGATAATATTTTCTGTGTCGTTAGTGAAGAAGGAGAAGTTCTCGCTTCCGCACATATTGCTCCCGATCAGTCTTGGAGCTTAATCGAAGATCCGAACAAGCCTTTGGACTTTGAATTTAAGCTACAGATGGATTTATCCATAAATGAGAATACGACAGTTCCACAAGAAGCAGTGGATGAGTTAACTGATGCAGTTATGATTAGAGCTAAAATGATTCGAAGCCAATACCCCAATAAAAAAATTACTCTTACACATACGATTTCTTCTGATGATTTAGAGGAGATGGATTTTTATTTATCAAAAGGATTTATATCGAAACAAAATCATTTAGTGATGAAAAGAGATTTAACTGAACCAATCCCTCAATTTTCTTTACCACCAAATATAAAGGTATTAAATTGGAAAATGGAGACTCAAGAAGAGCAGGAAATGTATTTGCGTGCAGAGGCTGCTGGAGATCCAAACGGGATTTGTTGGAGCTTGAATCATCTAAGATGGACAAAGTCT
Source organism: Bacillus sp. Y1 (assembly GCF_003586445.1). Lineage (NCBI taxonomy): Bacteria > Bacillati > Bacillota > Bacilli > Caryophanales > Bacillaceae > Bacillus > Bacillus sp. Y1. The sequence goes on from NZ_CP030028.1 coordinate 1,951,284, forward strand.
GGCGCAGAATGGGATACATTTACGGCATTTGACGGAAATAATGTAGTGGGTAGTGTTATGACATGGGGACTCGGAGAAGAGAGAAGTGCCACTGAGAATATCTTTGTATTACCTGATTGGAGACGAAAGGGAATAGCAAAGGCATTAATTACTGAAGCATTAACTTTTTTAAAGGAAAAAGGGAAAATAGAAGCAACATTAGGAGTGTTTGGAGATAATCGAAATGCGATTTCACTATACCAATCCCTTGGATATCGCATGTTTTATACCATTATTGAGTTTGGTTACGACCTTTAGAATCAGCTTGATTAGGGCTGTTTCTTTTTTTATGTACTTTGAAGTAAGAAGCTAGGATGGTGGTACAGTAAATATTATCTCTGCTTACTGTGTATTCACAGAGAAAGGGAGCATGTTAATAATGAAAAGGGAGGTGTTAAACTTGCCAAGAGGAAAAGAACTGGAACAATTACCAATGGCAAATACATTACCTGGTGCCGGAAGAGACACTAGTAAAATGAATCGAACGGGATTAACGGGAATGACCGAAGGCGATATGCCGAAGCCAGCTCAAGCTTCAAAAAAGAATAAATAGGGCGAAGAAACCAAATCTTTTAGATCAGATTTGGTTTTTTTGTGGTAATATATGGTTTGTAGAGGGAGGAGAAAAGATGGAGATTAAAAACGGTAAACTAACAATTCGTCCCCTCGGGAAAGAAGATGTGGATCATCTATCTAAATGGCTTTCAAACCCAACTGTACTAGAATACTACGAAGGTAGAGATCAACCTTTTTCAGTAGAAAAAGTGATGCAAACTTTTTTTCTGGAAGAGGAAGGATTATCGCGATATATTTTTTTGTTTGAAGAAAAGCCAATAGGATATATTCAAACGTATACAGTAGAAGACGAGAAAGTGAAGACGTTTGGTATGGATCAATTTATTGGGGAAACGGATTATTGGAATAAAGGAATTGGGACGATTCTAATTCATACGATGGTAAATTATCTTGTAAACTCGATGAGTGCAGAGCGAATCATTATGGATCCACATACTAGTAATAAAAGGGCATTGAGATGTTACGAGAAATGCGGATTTAGAAAAGTGAAATTACTCTCAAAGCATGAATTACATGAGGGAGAGTTTCGTGATTGCTGGTTGATCGAATTAATAATAGAGCGGTAAGTCCATGCTGTAAAAAAAGAGGGGCAAATCGCTCCTCCTATTATTCCGTAAAAATGGCTATCGCATCACGTAAAAACTCAGCTGTTCCAGGTTGATCTTTATCATAGTTGGCAGTGAATCTCTCATCATCGACGTACATTTGGGCAAGTCCAGCATGCGCTTCTTTGCTGTAGGTTGGCCAAAAGTAACAAAGCCATTGTTTATGAAGCTCGGCTGCTTGTTGCGCAAGCGGACCTGCAGGATCACCACTTGTAAATGCTTGGGACAAAACGTCTCTTATTTGTTGCTCTAAAGCTGTCACCTTTTGATAGTCCTCCTCAGACAGGTTCATGAGCTTGGCATTGGATTGTTCTACGGTATCTTTTCCATACTTTTCACGAATTTCTTTTCCGTATTTCTTTTCATTTTCAGCAAGTAAATTTTGTTTAAACCCTTCAAATTTCTCTTTATTTGACATGGTAATTCTCCCTTCAGATTCTGCAATGGTCTTTTCCACATTACAAATTAACGTCTCTATTTGTTGCCGTTTTTCTATTAGCTTTAACCGATGTTCTCTTAGCGCCGCTTCTGCGTCAAACTTAGAGGAGGAGAGTATTTCTTTAATCGTATCCAAGCTAAATCCAAGCTCTTTATAAAAAAGAATTTGCTGAAGACGATTCACCTCTGATTGCCCATAAATTCGATAGCCATTCGAATTCACCCTGCTTGGTTCCAGAAGACCAATTTGGTCGTAATACCGTAATGTTCTTGTACTAACTCCTGCTAATTGGCCGAGCTTTTGAACCGTGTATTCCAATTCTTTCACCTCCTTATATGCTCACTATAAACCTTTACGTAGCGTTAATGTAAATAGGGTAGAGAAAAAATAAAAACAATCTCCCAAGTAATTAGATGGAGATTGTTTTGTTTAAGGCTTGTCAACCTAAAATTCTCTCTTTACTTTATCAATATATTTAAGGGTATCTGCTTTTCCTAAGGCGCCATGTCCACCTAACGCAGGCCTTACCGCTGGCCCTGGTCTTACAACATAATAAAAATCAAGAATTACTTTATTTACTTGACATCCAGCTCCCATTCCTTGAATGCCGATAATAAAAGGTATTACATGGTCTTTTACATCTATTTCACAATAAGCGTTCTGCAGATAGTAAATTTTGGGGACATACTTTATTTGTTTATAAAAGTGTACTACGTTAATTCGATAAAAATAGTTATTAATAATTTCCGTATCTGACATATTTGGATATGAGTATTTAAAAACCTGTTTAACGGGAACTTTCAGCCATTTTAATAAATCGGTTTGGGGACTATTAACTAGGGCTATGGAATCCTTTAGGTAACCAGAGAGAATTAGGGACATAAAGCCTCCTGCAGAGAGGAACCATAGAAAATCACTTTTTCAAAAGGGATACTTACTTTTTTTATTAGTTTTTCTAAAATGGTAGCAATATCTTTAATAAAAAATCTTTTATTAATACCTTGTCCCAATCCTACAAGTAATTCTGAATCAGCATACAAAGTTGGATCATTATAATAAATAGTAGAATCTTCAAAATCCTGAATCCATGAATGTCTTTGGAAATATGGTGGGAGAATTCGATTTTCGTTAAAATTCATTGCACCTGAACCTAACACAATTAAGTGTTCTGAATGTTGTTTTAATTTGATTAGAAATTCAAAAGTGATTCCCTCTCAATTCAGCACTAAAATGAAAGGTTTATTGTACGGAAGCAACAGACTATCTAGATGTTCATAGTTTATATTCTTACGAGGGTACTCTTTAAGCAATCTTTTTCTCACCACATTCCTTATACAATCAATTGAACTAGATATTTTCTTTAAACCATTCGATAGTTTCTGATAATCCTTCTATAAATGAAACTTTTGGTTTAAAAGATAATAAACTTGACATTTTAGATACATCTGGAAACCTATTTGGAATTTCTTCGAAACCTAATGGATAAACATCTTCAAATGGTACATATAAAATAGGGGAATTTGAGCGGGATAGTTTACGGACTAGTTTTGCTAAATTAAGGATATTCATCTCTGATTGGGAGCCAATATTAATGATTTCATTATTACACTCATCGTCTATAGCTCTAATCGTAGCTTCTACAGCATCACTTATATAGGTAAAACATCTAGTTTGAGTACCATCTCCATATACTTGGATAGGATCTCCTTTTAATGCCGCACTGATAAATCTTGGAATAACCCCCGCGTAGGGACCTTCCTTTGCACGTGGTCCGTAAATATTAAAATAGCGAACAACGGAAACCTTAAGTCCTTTGAGACCATAACCGAGACAAAGAGTTTCTTCTAAAGTTTTACTAACTGCATAGCACCATCTAAGTTTATTTGTTGCACCGTACAGTCGATCTCCATCCTCTGCAAAAGGGGGAGTTGCCTTACCGTATACTTCAGAAGTTGAGGCAAAGACAACTTTTTTGTCATATTTTAAAGCAGCTCTAAGAACATTTCTTGTCCCATCTATGTTGGTCTCCATAAGCTCCACACTTCTATCCATTGTACTCTTAACACCTAAAATAGCACCTAGGTGAAATATTACATCATGATTAGCGACCAATAAATCAATCATCTCATAATCAAGGACACTAATTTTAAGAAATGGAATTTTCTGAAATAGTTCATCGTGATAAGTTTGTTTCCCGTTATATAAATTATCTATGATAGTAACACGATGTCCCCTATTAACAAGTTCTTCGGCTAAATGAGATCCAATAAAGCCTGCACCTCCTGTTATTAGACATCTAAATGATTTTTGAGTCATTGAGATTCCCCCTCATTTTCAAACCTTAGTACTCCTCTTGTATCAACAATCCTTTTAGCCTCATTTTTAATTTGTTTCCAATTGATTGTGCTGTGATCTGTCAATATTACAACTGTATCAGCCTTTTGAATATCATAGGTTAATAACTCAATAGAAACAAATTCTTGGTTTTTTATTGTAATTTTTGGGAAATAAGGATCATAGTAACTGACTTCCATTCCCTCCTCAACTAATAGCTCAAAGATGTCAAGGGAAGGTGACTCTCGTAAATCATTTACGTCCTTCTTATAAGCCATGCCAATAAGAAGAACTTTTCCTATCTTATTAGGAAGGGACTCTTTTATTTGATTCACTACTTCATGAGGCATTTGATTGTTAATTTCTTCAGCAACTTCAATCATTCGACTCTTCATACCATACTGATTTAACTTCCATTGAAAGTAGATAGGGTCTACTGGGATACAATGTCCTCCAATACCAGGTCCTGGCCAATAGGGAGTAAAGCCAAATGGTTTAGTTGCAGCTGCTTGTAGAGACTGATAAAAGTCAATATTAAGTTTCCTACATAACAAAAATACTTCATTGACAAGTGAAATGTTTACAAGACGCTGAATGTTCTCAAATAATTTGCACATCTCTGCCACTTTAGGTGAGCTAACAGGCACAGGTTTATCAAATGACTGCTCGTATAACCATAGGACCTGCTTGAGGCATTCATCGGTTTGTCCACTTACAACTTTAGGAATAGAAGCCAATGTGAAATTCGTATTACTAGGATCAATTCTTTCTGGGGAATAACCTAAATAAAAATCTTTGCCGACCTTTTTTCCAGTTTGTTCTAATATAGGCAATATAACTTCTTCTAAAGTACCTGGATAGGTAGAACTTTCATAAATTATCGTTTGTCCTTGCTGTAAGTTGTCTCTAATAAAATTTGAAGAGGAAATAATGAAACCTAAATCTGGTTCGTTATTGTCTCCTAGTGGAGTGGGGACAGTGACAATCACGAAGGGAGTCCTTCTTAATAATTCATTGCCATCTTCAGGGAAAAAGGCCCTGAATAAGCCATTGTTATATAGTTCTACTAGTTCCTGGTCTGATACATCAGGGATGTAGCTTTTGTTTTTTTTTAGACTCTCAATTTTTTTAGGGTCTTTATCCAAACCAATCACTGAAAATCCGCATTTGGCGAAATGAGTTGCAAGAGGGAGCCCCACATACCCCAAACCGATAACTACCACACTTTTCTTGTCTTCTGCCATTCTTTTATGAACCTTCCTTTCTAGATGATTAAATCTATGTCTCCAAGAGAATTCTCGATAAGGCACGTAGTATAAATTATGCGTATTAAAAATTTGTGTATAGAAAAACAACCTACTTTCTAAATATAAATAATTCTGGTCATGTGATGAAGGTTTGGGCTGTAGGTTTGTTAATTTATGATTCTAGTCTAACTGGCTAATTATGTAGCTTAGATAGGCACTACTCTAATCAAAGGTTAATAAACCGCATATCTTATAGAGAGGTATTACTCTTTTATAATTTGAAAATAACAAAATTCTAATTAATAGGAGGTGCCATTATTTGGAGGTTTCAGTTGTTGTTCCAGTTCAAAATGAAGAACACACAATAAGCCAAGTATTGGGGGAACTAAGAAAGATTCAGCCAAAGGAAATTATTCTAGTTCTAAATGGATCAAATGATAAAACGGGAGAGATTGCTAAGAACTATGGATGTAAAATAATTTATTACGAAGAGGCTTTAGGTAATGATATTGGAAGAGCAATAGGGGCGAAACATTGTACGGGAGATTGTATCTTATTTGTAGACGGAGATATTAAGGTTCAATACAAAGAGTTACAGCATTTTATTAACGCAATAAGAGAGGGGTTTGACGTTGCCCTAAATGATCTATCTCTTCTAGCTAATTCAAAGTCACGTCCACATTTTACGACTGTTAGTAAAATTGCTGTAAATGAATACTTGCATCAAAGCGAGCTTTCATTGAATTCATTATTAGCGGTCCCACATGCATTAAGTAAGAATGCTATAAACAGCATTGGATGGAAGAACCTCGCAGATCCAATTTTAGCCCAAGCTATTGCTGTCGCGAAAGGGTTACGTATTTGCGCACCGACCACTGTTGATGTAATTACCACAAATAGAATAAGACCTATCCATGTACAGTTAGATGAAAGATCAGGATTTGCCAAAACTACAAGTCGGATAATAGGTGATCATTTAAGAGCAATCAGATATATAGTGGATACCTATGGTCCTCGTGGTGCTTTTAAAAGTAGTACAAAAAACCGTCAAAAATTGTACAAGTTAATCTCACCAAAATCTAAGAAAGATATAAAATATAGTGCCGTTATTATGTTATCGGAACATGGAAATAAGTTAGAAGCAACACTTAAAGAAGTGAAAACTGCTGGAGTAGAAGAGGTAATAGTCATTGGAAATAAAAATGATATCAATAGTAAGATGGGAGCCATTACAAATTTTAATTCCATTCAAATCATAGAATGTGAAAATAATAGTTTTTTTTCAATAGCACTTACGATAGGTAGTAGGCATTCAAATGCTAATATATGTGTTTTCCTGGAAGAAAATAATAGTATTACGTCTAAAGAAATTAAATCTTTACTTCAATCGATTGAAAGCGGAGCAGGAATATCACTTTTTGAACGTAAACAATTATTAGAAACAGATAAAGCACCTGATTCTGTAAGTATAGGTCAATACTTTATAAATATGTGCATATCAAAGCCAGAACTATTAAACAATGGGTTGTCTACGTTTCCTTTTGCAATAAATAATCTGAAGATTTCCGAATTTATAGAAGAGGAATACCATTGTAACTCTACTTTGGTATTTTTAAAGGCAATGCTGGCAGACGTTAAAGTAGATGTCATTAATCAACCCCATTGGGCACAAATAATCAATAACAAAATGCAAAATGAAGAAATTTTAGGAGACCAATTAGAAGCTCTAACATTTCTATTGAATATAACCAATGAGCGTGGTGGATTTACTGATGGAGGAAGAAGGAGGGGATTTTTGTGAACAATAGTCTAACAGTAGTTATTCCGTACTGGAACAAGGAAGACTTATTAAAGGATGTAATTCAAAATGCATTGTTACTAAATCCAATAGAAGTAATAGTGGTAAAACCAGAAAATAAGAATGTCAACAGTATAGAGCTAACTTCTAATAAAAAAATAATCTTTGTTGAATGGAACAAAGAAAATTCACCATACGATAAAGCATTTACGAAAGCAAGGGGAGAGATTTTACTATTTATAGATGGAAATATCCTATATAAAATGAGTGAGTTATTAACATTTATACAACCTATTGCTACGGGTAATTCTGATCTCGTGTTAAGAGATTTAAATCCACTAATTATGAAGGGAGAGGTCTTAAGCCCTTTAATGGTTTGGTGTCAGAATATAAATGAAATTATTGGACATACAGATCTTGGTATCAACAATATCCTATCTTTTCCCTTTGCTTTTAAAAAAAGATCAGTTACATCAATGAATATGAAAAATCCTATAGTTTCCTATTTGGAGTTAATTCAAAAAGGAACTAAGATCACTAAGAGCTTTGTTACTCCAAGGGAAGGACTCTTTAAAGTTCGACCATTTAGTCATGAAGAAGAATCAACATATCATAACTGGATATTGGACGCTGTGGGTCATTGGTTAGAAATAAAAGGTAAAAGGGGTGCTCTTAGCGATGGTGGCAAACGATTAGATATTTTAGAAGATTTGAAAGTTATGAAGGGTCCACTTAATTGTAAAAGCGGATGGGGCACCCAATCTTCATTTTATAAGGGGAAGAAATTATCAATAATTATTCCAGCTCAGGACGAAGAGTTAACAATAGGAGAAGTCATCCAAGAGTCTAGAAAACTGGAACCTTACGAAATTATCGTTGTAGTTAATGGTTCAACAGATAAAACAGCTGAAATTGCTAAAAATCTAGGTGCAACGGTAGTCGAATATCATGAGAGACTGGGTCACAATGTGGGACGTTCCATTGGTGCTTATATTTCTAAAGGCGATATTCTTCTGTTTATTGATGCTGATTTCCCTATCAAGACTAAAGAACTTCTTCCTTTCGCTACATCTATATGTAATGGAGTAGATATGGCACTTAACGATTTAAACAGTTTACTTCCAATTCAGTTCCCTCTTCACAATGTTAGTGCATTTAAGTATGGCTTAAATATACTTTTAGATAAAGAGTTACTTGGTATCGGTTCACTTTTAGCAGTACCACATGCTTTAAGTAGATCTTGTTTAGAACATATTGGTTTTGAATCGCTGGCATGTCCAAGTCTTGCACAAGTGAAAGCGATCGAAGGAGGTTATACGGTCTCATGCGTCCAACAAGTAGATGTTTTAAGGCCAAATAAAATACGTCCAGAACAGCATCTAGGAAGTTATATTCATGGAGGAAGTAGACAGTATGTTTTAGAAAAAATATACGCAGACCCCAAGTATACTTCCAATAAAGTAAAATTTGAAAATCATAAACCAATACAAATGGGCTGGGGATGTTTTTCAAGTTTATATCAAGGGAAACAATTATCTGTCATTATTGCAGCACAAAATGCGGCACAAACAATAGAACAAGTTATTAATAAGGCAAGGAAAATAGAACCCCTGGAAATTATTGTTGTATTGACTGGATCAACGGATAATACAGAAGAAGTAGTTAAAAAGCTTGGTGTAACTCTTTTTGTATTTAAAGAAAACATTGGTTTAGGCCAAGCACGTTATATTGGTGCACTCTCTTCAAAAGGGGATATCATCAATTTTGTGGATTCATCCCAAAAAGGACAGACACCGGCTGAACAAAGAATCATCGGGGATCATTTGGAAGCAATTTCTCATTTTATTCATCGCAGAAAGACTACAAATAATTAACTAAAAATTCAGACTTGTTAATAAAATATAGTTGGAGGGAGGATAAAATTGGTTAATAAAGTATCTGTAATATTAATTGGCTCTAATATTTTTGATGAAGTACTCTTAGAAAAAGTCTGGTCAATCAAACCGTTTGAAATAATCGTAGTGTTATCGAATGAAGAAAATAGTGAATTTATTTCAGCTGTAAAATCAAAATCCTGTCAGATAGTAATTAGTGACGGAAATCAAGATAATAACGGATACGTATCAGCCTTAAATAAAGCTAAAGGTGAAATAATCCTATTTTTAGATAGTCGTTTATCTTCCATTAGTTCGGAGGAAATAAATAAATTTTTAGAACCTTTAACTAATAAACAAGCTGACGTGGTGTTAAATAATTTAATACCAAACGTTTTAAAAACTAGAAATAAACAATGGCCAGATCCAATTAGATTATGTAAGGAAGTGTATAATGATAGTCTAGGTCACAATTCCCTTTATATTGATACTCTGCTTTCGTTTCCTCATGCCTATAGTCAGCAGGTCAAAAATAAATTAGGAATCGACTGCTTTTTTAACTTAGCTGTAGCACACATGCAAATATTAGAACATGGATTTAAGATAGCAAGACCCATTTACGTAAACATTTCTTCTATAGAAAGACAATATACTCGGGAACAGTCACATTTTTCAGTTCCATTAACCGAATGGGAACAAGAACATATAAAACTTTTCTTAGAGGGATGGGGTAATTGGTTTCAAATACATGGAAATAGAGGGAATTACCATGATAGTGGAAGAAGAAGAGACCTCGTAGTAGATATCAAAAAGAATAATAATTTATCAAAGTATGCAAAAATTTATGAAGGCACTGGCAGAACCTCATCATTGTATAATGGGAAACAGTTGTCAATAATTATACCTGCACAAAATGAGGAAGCGACAATTGCAGCTGTCCTTACTCAAGCAAGGTATGCAGAACCGTTAGAAATTATTGTTGTAGTAAATGGGTCAACTGATAACACAGAAGAAATTGCAAGAATTTTTGGAACAACAGTTGTGGTATTTGAAGAAGCATTAGGTATTGATGTAGGGAGAGCGTTCGGAGCAAGCATTGCTAAGGGAGATATTCTATTATTTATTGATGCGGACTTTCCAATACCTTCCTATGATCTTCAGCAATTTGCCTTAGCAGTATCAAACGGAGTGGATGTCGCTCTGAACAAATTAAATTTCGAGGATTTTCCGTTGTATGTGGTTAACCAATATAAGTACTTGTTAAATATTATATGTAAACGTAAAGATCTAGGTGTTGGATCAGTGGTTGCTATTCCCCATGCAATAAGCAAATCATGTCTAAATGGAATCGGTTGGTATACTTTAATGAATCCGAATATAGCACACGTAAAAGCCATTCTTCAAGGTTATACCATTTCAAATGTACACTTTGTCGACGTAATGAGTCCGAATAAAATAAGGCCCGATCAACACTTTTCATCATCCGGGCATCCTAAGGCTGTTTTACGTATTAACGGAGATCATTTGGAAGCGATAGCATACCTATTGGATAATAGTATAAATTGATAATATGAAAGCACCCTAAAAGTTAGATCAAAACTAACTTTTGGAGGTGCTTTTATTATGGTTATGGGAACAGAAAATTAAAAGACTATCTCTGATTCTAATAGTCTCATATTTCATTCTTCAACTAATAGATTAAGTGCCTTTGCATTAGTTAGAAATAGCTAATCAATGGTTCTAATTGGTTATCCCACACCCATTTAGGGCTGTATCGCTGTCGTGCGAGTGTTTTTGCTTTTATCACTGGATTTTCCCTCATCATATTTACAATGACCCTAGCATGTTCTTTTAAATAACTTTCCTCTGATGGATTATATGTTTCCTTCGTATCAAATCCAAAATTTCTCGCATCCCACTTTATAAAATAAGCATTAAGGTTTTTTCCTAATTCTTCTAATGCAGGAACTCTTTCATTTAAAACCAGGTAATTGCCTTTGCTAGCCGCTTCTATAACGGTTAAACCAAACGATTCAGAGAACGATGGACATATAAAAAGATTGGATAGACTAAATAGTTCTAAAACAGCGTTCCTTGGGAAACCAGACTTAAATTCCTTTAAATCAGAAGTGAAAATAATATCTTGATTTGCTAGCCCATAAGTGGCACCTTGAGCCCGGATTAGTGCTTTATAGGTATTACTTGGAATATCACTGCTTGGAAAATCACAAAATACCACTGAAACGCTTTTTTCCCAGTGCTTTTTTATTGCCCCTCCTAACATAGCTACCTTTTCGAATTTTTTTGCTAGTGTTAAACGTCCGGGATATACGATTAACACATCGGGACTAAGTAAATCAATTTCTTTTGATAGAATCTGAATTTCATTACTAGCAAAACTTAAAATATCTAAACTATTATTTACCACCCTGCATCTTCCCTCAGGTACATTATACTGTTTAGCTAATGCTGAAATACCCGATTGAGTTGGGTAAACATACAGGGTATTTGGCATGGGGGTATAACGGGCAGAAAAGGGCCATTTTGGATTATTTGGACGATTCACAGGAGCTGAATGGGTAAAGGCAATAAATTTCACTTTTGGCAATGTTTCCTGAGCCTTACGTATGGCCACGTTGTGAACTAAATGCCAGCCTTGATAATGTATATCATGCATGATACAAACATCAATATCTTGTAATTTATCCACCATGTCTTCTGCAATGACATCCGCTTCTTTAAAAAAGGTTTCATGAACTTCCCCGCTTGTTTGGGAGTAGTCCCTCCAATGTATTTGTTGACCATCTAGATGATTGATCACTTTTACCCATTCAATCCGTTCATCCAAAAATACACCAAATCGCTCCTCTAGAGGGCAACTCTCGCTTACGAGTACTTTTACTTTCATACCTGCATCCAATATCATGCGAAGTTGTTCTGCCACAACATTAACCAATGAGTAGGTGCTATTTAGTCCATTAAACATTGTAAGTAGAGCTATTTTCATTTATTTATTACCTCCCTGGTGAAATAAGACATAATAATATATACGGTTAATACGCTTCTTGTGATAACTAATAAAGGTATGAATTAATACTATTATTTCTCTTAAAGTTTGATTTTTGTAACTCATTCGTTTGTCCTAATAAAAAGAGGTATAGCCAATGTAGATTGGAATACCTCAATGCCTCCTTATTGATGATTGCTCATCGGTTTCCAGAAAAGAAAGGATGTTTCCTTAACAAATAGATAAGACATAAGTTTTCTATTACACTTTCTATTATATTTAGTAATGCAAGTGTTCTTGTAAATTTGGATTAGAAACAAGATTCATTGATTAATTCCAAATATTTGCAAATGCATCGAGTCCAGTGGTACTTGTAGCGGTTTGAGTAGTACTAGTAGTAGTGGTAGTACTAGTAGTAGTAGTAGTAGTAGTTGATGTTGAAATAAAATCGAGAATATTTTCAAATTTGAATTGAAGTAACATTTCTTTTTTAATAATGGTTTTCAACATTCCTTCTACTTCACGGTTAACTTGTAACAACTCAGCAAGACTTCCTGCAACAATATTTGGGTTAACTTGTGTTCCTCCATCATCTACTAGAGTACCTAATGCTCCTTGAACCTTTTCGGCTTCTGCATTGATTAGATGTGCTAAGCCAAGTTCTTCAAATGCAATTGAAGCTAGTAGTAAGAGAACTACTTGTTCAGAATCAAGACCATCAATTGGGTTGATCCCATTGGAAGGTGTGTTTGGAAAAGACATTTAAATTTACATCTCCTTTTTTTTTATTTTTTACAATAGTAGAGTATTTAGATTTTCCTTGGTTTGCTTGGACATTTATAAGATTTTCAAAAATTTATTTCCTATAAAGTCTATTGGATATCCCTCCTTCCTTTATTTCTTTTTAGTTTATTCCTCCCTTGTAATATGGATCGGGCTTGTATCGTATAAATCTAAAATTATTTACACTTTTTATTTAATAAGATTGGGTTGTTGAACTTACGATTCAAAAGGAACATAAATTTATTGTTGCCATACAATATTAGAGAATAGTCTATAAATGTATTCCTCATTTTATAAAGAGAATAGGTGAAGTTATGAAAAGGGCTTTAGTTGTTTTTCTTGAAGATAAACCTCACTTGATGCTTCAGTTTGGCTGCTTATACACATCTTTTAAATATATTGAAACAAATGACACTGATATGGTTGTTTTCGGGACTTCCCAAGCACTTAAAAAAGTACCAGATGATTGTATTAAAGTAATATATAAGCCGATAAGTTATCAAGGTGAATGGAAAAATTATCATTATATTAATTCAATCAGCTGTTTGGCTAATGAATGTTCGAATTTTTTAGATCACTATGATTTAGTTCTGAGAACTGACGCCGATACCTTTTTAACACCAGCATGGAACAACTATTATCCAATGTTTTATACCTGTGGCAGGGGTGGGTACGTTAATAATGAGGACACAAAGGACAGGCTCCATAGAATTACTAATAAACTAGGACTCAAACATAGGGGAGTCCATAACATCGGTTCAACGCATTATGGTTATGGACCATTAGTAAGGGAAGTATGTAAGGAAACTGTAAGGGTTGCCAAACATATTTTGAATAATGAGTTTATAGATGGCCCCGGACAGTGGCCAGGTTGGTATTCTGGTGTAACCTCTATGTACAGCTCAGAAATTGCAGTAAACCATTATGTGGAAAAAGTTATTATAGATGGTGAAAAATTAGACTATCCGTCAAGTTCAGGATCTGACGTACTGAAACATCCTCATATTCACTGTTGGCATACAAATGAAAGATTTTCAAAATTCCAATATGAAGCAGGACAATATGACAACATTCTCATGGATGATTTAGATCTTACAATTGTAAAGGATTATTGTCTTTATATAGGATTAAAGGCGAAAAAGGAAATGCCCTGGCTTCTGTGATTCGAGCGCTAGAAATACTTGTAATGAAAATTAGCTGTTAATAAAAGATAAACGGGCTTGGAAAGACGTCACATAGAGGGATAAAAAAACATAAATTAAAAAAGAAATTAGATAGACTTAAAGGAGGATCCTAATCTATGAGTATGCCATCCATTCCAAAAGAACCTCACCGTCCCGATAAAAAAGAAGTTGTCATTGATTTACTTGAATCCATTGCATTAGAAGAAATTGCATTGTCACATATTATGAATGCCGAGGCAGAAAAAATACAGGCGTTTGTAGGGGAGTGCTTGGATTTCCCTACCTGTCCTTCCAATGAAGAAATTCTTTTGTTTAATAAATCTGCGGGGAGATTATTGGAAACAGTCGTTATGAAGGAATGGTTATTATTAAACAAACTACAAGACGTACTTGAATTCGCTAGTAGATTTAAATGTTTCAAAAAACATCATGACCATCATAAACCTTGTTGTTGTCACGATGAATGTAAATGTAAAAATAAACGTTGTTTACAATGTGGTAAGCACGAATGCCATTGTAAACATCATCTAGTCAAGGATGATTATTTCGATTGTGAGGAATAGATTTTAATAAGTAAGGTGATAGGTATGTTAGGCGACACCAATACCTCTATAAATGTATATAACCTGGAATCAAGTATTAAAATGTTAGATTCTATACTTTTGTATCAAACATCTTTATTAAATATGTTGAAGGCAATGAATGAGAATGAGTTTTGTGACACGGTACTTATACAAACAATCTATCAGATTCTAAGTGCATCATATGAATATATCCGATTATTAATACGCAGATTTGATTATTTACAATTAAACGAGTATCATTGTTCACTTCAAATCGATGTTATTAATAAATTCGAGAATTATTATGAGAGTGTCTATATATTTTCTGGCAAGTTACATTCATCTCCTTATTTTCGAAAGGTTATTTCGGAATTAACAAGTATTATTCTTCGTGAACTCAGTGAACTGAAAAAATTTATTAAGTACCATAAAGATGAAAATAACATTAAATTATTGTGGAGATCTGACTTCGTTTAAATAATAAGCGAAGTTTTAATATTTGAAATAAGGGAGTATGAAAAGGGGGAACACAATGTATCGAAACTTAAGGAAATGGGAGGAGTGTTCCCCCTCGAATGAAAAAAGGAAACAAAGCTAATGATAAGAGAGAATATAAAGCAACAAGTAATGTTTTTTTACTTGTTTTTTTTTATAACGAGGACTATAGTTATCTAGTAATGACAGATGTCAAGACAGAAGGAGGGTTACATAGTTGGAAAATAAAACAATTTCACAAAAGAAATTACTCGGCATTGCAGGTCTTGGTTGGATGTTTGATGCGATGGATGTCGGGATGCTTTCTTTCATTATTGCAGCTCTAAATGCTGATTGGGGATTAACGCCTGAACAAATGGGTTGGATTGGAAGTGTGAACTCAATAGGGATGGCTGTTGGTGCACTCGTATTTGGTATTTGGGCTGATCGAATTGGAAGAAAGAATATTTTTATTATTACACTTCTATTATTCTCATTAGCGAGCGGAGCTTCAGCCTTTACTACCACTTTAGCAGCTTTTCTCGTTTTGCGCTTCTTTGTAGGAATGGGGTTGGGAGGAGAATTACCTGTTGCCTCAACACTTGTTTCTGAAAGTGTACCAGCTAAAGATCGTGGACGTGTTGTTGTACTACTTGAAAGCTTTTGGGCATTCGGGTGGCTATTATCTGCACTTATTTCGTACTTTGTTATACCATCCTATGGTTGGAAAATTGCCTTGATTATTAGTGCAATTCCAGCGCTTTATGCGCTATATTTACGATTAAAATTACCAGATTCACCAGCTTTCTCAAAAAAGAAGGTAGAAAAAAGAACGGTGCTTCAAAATATCCAAGACGTATGGTCAAAAGATTATTCACGTTCTACCTTTGTATTATGGGTTGTTTGGTTTACCGTTGTATTCTCTTATTACGGTATGTTTTTATGGTTACCGAGCGTGATGGTCATGAAGGGTTTTAGCATGATCAAGAGCTTCGAATATGTGCTAATCATGACCTTAGCTCAATTACCAGGTTACTTTACAGCTGCATGGCTAATTGAAAAACTAGGTCGTAAATTTGTATTAGTTACATATTTATTAGGAACAGCAGCTTCGGCACTAGTGTTCGGAAATGCCGAAACGACTGCCGTCTTAATGACAGCGGGAATTCTATTATCGTTCTTTAATCTAGGTGCATGGGGGGCATTATATGCTTACACTCCAGAACAATATCCAGCTGTAATTCGTGGGACAGGCTCTGGGATGGCCGCTTCGATCGGCCGTGTGGGTGGAATTCTTGGTCCATTACTAGTAGGATCTCTGGTTGCTGCAGGCTATTCTATCGGATTTATTTTTACGATATTCTGTATTAGTATCGTTGTGGGTGTGGTAGTCTTAGCGTTATTTGGCAGAGAGACAAAACAAATTGAATTAACGTAAATTCTACGTAACCTGTTCCTAAATAAATGGATACAGGTTTTTCTTTTTACTTAAAATAGTAGTGTTCTTTATAATAAACCATATCAATCAGTTTACTTCCCATCACGTAAGGAATATACTATGATCAATACATCACAAACTTTTAGGAGACGATACACATGACAGATCATTCGAAAAAAAGAGAAGAAGTTCTAGAGGCCTTTCTTTTCAGACATGCGACAAAATCCTTCGATGCTTCCAAAAAAATCAGCGATGAGGACTTTCAGTATATACTTGAAGCAGGGAGATTATCGCCAAGCTCTGTTGGATATGAACCATGGAAATTTGTTGTTGTTCAGAATGCTGCCTTAAGAGAAAAATTAAGGGAAGTGTCCTGGGGAGCACAAGGCCAGCTTCCAACAGCTAGCCATTTTGTTGTGATTTTAGCTAGAACCATTAAAGATACGAAATATGATTCAGAGTATGTTAGACATCAAATGCTAGAGGTGAAAAAATTTCCTGAAGAGCTTTTTGGGAAAATTTTAGAAAGGTATAAAACCTTTCAGGAAGACGATCTTCACTTATTGGATAATGAAAGAACGATGTTGGATTGGGCTGGAAAGCAAACGTATATTGCTTTAGCAAATATGATGACAGCAGCGGCTTTAATTGGAATTGATTCCTGTCCGATTGAAGGATTTAGTTTTGATCAAGTACAAAAGATTCTGGAAGAGGAAAACTTACTCGAAGATGGACATTTGGCTGTTTCTGTTATGGTAGCGTTTGGTTATAGAGAGAAGGAACCTCGATCAAAAATTAGAAAAGACATGAAGGATATCGTTCAGTGGATTGAGTAGAATGTGTATATATGAAATGGAGAAAGAACCATTGTGTTCTTTCTCCATTTTTTTGACAATAAGATTATAGGAAATCCAGGAATCATGATGTGGAAAATGGTTTGTTGTGAGAAAATAGAAAAATATTACATATAAAGAGGTGAGGATAAGAATGAATCGAGTCATGGTGATTGGGGTATCGGCTGGTGTTGGGAAATCGACGTTTGCTAGGAAGCTTGGACAGAAGCTACATATCCCCGTTTATCATCTAGATACTTACTTCTGGAAATCAGGTTGGATCGAGGCTTCAAATGAAGAATTTTTTGAAGCTCAAAGAAAGCTTGTGGAGAAAGAAACGTGGATCATTGAAGGAAATTACACAAAAACAATTCATATCAGAGAATCCAGCTGCGATACAGTTATTTATTTAGAACTCCCCTTACGTTCTTGTCTTTACCGAGTAGTGAAGCGATTCCTTACAAACATTGGACATACGAGGCCAGATATGACGATCGGCTGCAAAGAGAAGCTAGATTGGAAATTTACCAAATTTATTATATTCACCTATTTTACTAGGAAAGAAAAAATGAGAGAAAGACTGAAACAATACGAGTCAATTGGGAAAAAAGTAGTTGTATTAAAAACAAAGAAAGAAATTAGCTCCTATTTCAATTAGGTGAACTACACGAGGGCAATTCACTAAATATTGACCAATTCTGAAACAAATAGAGGGAGGAATGCATAGAACTTAGTAATATTTTGAAGGCTCCTTTCGAAGAAAGGAGCCTTATCTTATAGGAATTAATTGTTTAAGATGCTTCCATCCGTTTTCATACTCGATAAACTCAGGTTCATATTTATTTCCCCAGCGTTTTAAGTTATCTCGTACAATCCATTCATATACCTCACCGTATACAGATAAATTATTTGTCTGGTTGTGTTGATGTCTTCTATGATTCAATAAAGTGTCATTTACCCAACCAATTTGATAATTATTTTCTAACAGACGAGAAAGAATTCGAATATCTTCCGCATAACGACCGTCCCAAGGATCATCTACTGGCCATCCTCCAATACTTTTTAGTGTATTTGTCCGATAAAATCTAGGCCAAACAGATTGGTTTGATAATAGAAAATCATATTGATTTGAAAATCCTCTACCTTTGACTATTTTAGATTTAATATGGTTTCTCCTTTGTGTCACTATGTTAAGATTTCCTCCCAAGACAGCTACTTTATTTGAGTTGTTTTCCATCTCATCTACGAAAACTTCAAGAGTATTTTGTGGAAACCAATCATCTGCATCTAGTGTGATAACATAAGAAGTATTTACAAAGTTTAGTCCAAAATTTAGTGATTTAGATTGGCCGATATTTTTTTGATTATGTAATAGGTTTATTTTTTCGTTACCTAAATAAGATTCAATGATTGATAAGCTGTTATCAGTGGATGCATCATTGATTAAAAGTAGGTTCCATCTATCGAAAGTTTGCGAAACGATGGATTCTATTGCATCTTTTACGTAATTTCCGGGGTTAAAAAAAGGAATCATCACCGTGACTTTTCTCAAATCTTTCACCTTCTTTTAGGTGTCAGGGGTTATGCCTGACACCTTAATCTTTAAACAAGTTTTTATAGTAACTAGAAGTTATTTCTAAACCTTCTTTTAGATTAGACAGGGGGGACCAAGATAACAATGTAATGGCTTTTTGATTATTTAGTTGGCTATAAAGAATATCTCCTGATCTTGTAGGGGAATAAAAAGGCTCGATATCTACGGGTATCACTTCTTTAATGTAGTTATATAGGGTATTGATACTTGTTTTACTATTACAGCTGATGTTAATCACTTCTTTATTTGCCCGTGTGAGTGCCAGAACATTCGCTTTTGCCACATCCTTTACAAAAATGAAATCTCTCGTTTGTTTTCCATCTCCATAAATTGTAGGTCTTTGATGTTGAAAAAGCTTAGAGTAAAAGATTGATATGACGCCTCCTTCTCCCTTTGGAGTTTGCCTAGGTCCATATACATTTGCATATCGTAAGATTGTATAGGATAAATCATTATGTTCTGAGAATTGTTTGATATATAACTCTGGAGTGTACTTGGAAATGCCATAATATGATAAAGGTTTTATTGGAAAATCTTCATGAATGCTACAATCTCCAGTTTCCCCATAGACTGCACATGACGAAGCATAAATGAATTTTTTAACTCCGAATAGTTTACAACATTGTAATAATTTAATAGTAGAAAGGATGTTGTTGGTAGCATCCATTAATGGATTTTCCATTGATGTTGCCACATCTACATTCGCTGCAAGGTGGATCACAAAATCGGGTTGTTCAAGTTGGAAAATATCTATAATCTTTGTAGATAATATGTCAGTTTCATATAGTTTAATGTTCTTTGGAAGCCACGTTTTATTGCCAGTACTTAAATTGTCAATAACAATGACCTCATAGTTTTTTTTTATTAATTCCTCAACTGTATGTGACCCAATAAATCCACAACCACCTGTTACTAGTACTTTCATTCGGAATCACTTATTCCCAATACAGTTTGATAATATGAAATCGTTTGTTTAAGTCCATTTTCTAAAGAAACTTTTGGATTGAAACCAAGTGTACTAGCTGCTTTGATTATATCAGGTAACCGATCGGGTGTATCTTCATATCCTAATCCATATGCACGTTCGTATGGGATATGAATAATATCTGAGTTGGAATTTGTTATGTCCTTAATCATCTGAGCTAATGAATTTATCGTAATTTGTTCAGTCGTTCCGATATTAAAGACTTCGTTATTTGCTTTTGGGTACATACATGCGACAGTACCATCGATCATATCACTAATAAAGGTGAAACATCTTGTTTGATTACCGTCACCAAATACAGTAATGGGTTCATTTTTAAGTGCAGCTACAATGAATTTAGGGATTACGCCTCCATATTGAGAAGATGTTTGTCTTGGACCATAAGCGTTAAAGTATCTTACGATTGATATAGGTAACCCATTCTTTCCATACGCAAAACACATATGTTCGTCTAGTGATTTTGCAGTTGCATAACACCATCTACTTGTTTGTGCTGAACCAAGTATTCGGTCAGAATCCTCAGTAAACGGTAAATTTGGATTTTTTCCATACACTTCGGATGTAGAAGCAAATACGACTTTTACATTTTTTTCATAGGCTAGTTCAAGTACGTTGCGGGTTCCATCGATATTTCCATGAATAATTTTTAAAGGATCTTCAACAGTGTTTTTTACACCGAGTGTTGCAGCAAGGTGAAAGACTAAATCACAATCTTTCAGTGTCTTCTCTAATAAGGGACGATCCATTACGGAACCTTCAATAAATTGAATCTTTGAAGGTGGAAGGGTTGCAAGGAAAGATTTTCTTCCGTTTGATAGGTTATCAATCACAGTAAGATGATGCCCCATATTTGTTAACCTTTCGCAAAGGTGAGAACCTATAAAACCAGCGCCACCAGTAACTAAAATATTCATGGACGACCACCACCAAGTTTTATTATTGTTGCATTTCCCTTTTGATCCTTGACAACATTTCTTGTGTCAAATACTAAGGAAGAGTGTTCAAGAATAGTATCTAATGGTATTTCTGAGTGGTCTGTTAGGATAACGACACAATCCACTTGTCCAAGTGTTTCTTGTGTTAAAGGTGTGCTATTGAAAATTTTACTATCAATTTTTATCGTAGGAACATAAGGATCGTGATAAAGTACACTTCGGTTTATATTGAGAAGGCACTTAAAAAGTTCAACTGATTGTGAATCGCGAATATCACTGATATCTTTTTTATAAGTCATTCCATATAATAATATAGATGATTCATTCATTGGCTTTTGAAGAATCTCTTTTATTTTTGCTATTATATGTTGCAGAATGGTTTTATTAATTGTACTGGCAGCAGTAATAAATAAACTGGACATTTCATAATTAGAGATTTTCCATTGGAGGTAAAATGGATCGACAGGAATACAATGACCACCGATTCCAGGGCCAGGATAAAAGGCCGTAAATCCATATGGCTTTGTTTTTGCTGCATCAATTACTTCCCAAACATCTACGCCAAGACTATCGCAGATTGTTGCAAATTCATTGATAAAAGAGATATTGATAAATCGATAGGTGTTCTCTAATAGTTTTGTTATTTCTGCTGTTTCTGTTGAAGAAACAGGTACTACATTTATATAAATCATTTTATAAAGATCTAACATTTTTTCTAAGCAACCACTTGTAATACCGCTGATTATCTTAGGAACCTCATCGATTGGTATGGTTTGGTTACCTGGGTCAATACGTTCTGGCGAGTAGCCTAAATAAATATTTTCACCCACTTTTTTACCGCTATTCTCAAGTATAGGTAATATTACTTCGCGAGTTGTCCCAGGGTAAGTAGAACTTTCTAAAACGACAAGTTGATTTTCTTGTAAATAAGGGGTTATAGAGTTAGCTGCGGCAGTTACATAACTTAAATCTGGGGTTTGATGGGTAGTAAGAGGTGTAGGAACACAGATAATGACTGCATTTGTAGTGGTAATATTGCGATAATCACTGGATACACTAAATTGTTTACTTTTAAATGCACCTTGGAGCTGAGAACTAGATATATCAGGTATATAGCTCTCGCCATTTAATAATTGGGATATCTTTCTTTTATCTACATCGATTCCAATTACATTCAAGTTTTTTTCTACTAATTTTATTGCTAATGGGAGGCCGACAAAGCCAAGTCCGATTATAGTAACAGTAGGTTGATTAACTTCAAAATCTTGCAATCATACACATTCCTTTCTATTCTAATAATCATATGTTGAAGTTGAGCTACTGCATTAGGCACATACCTTATCTTCATTTGATTATTGCTCGAATTAGAGTTATATATAGAATATTGGTTATGATTTACATATCCATTAACTTCTTAAGCCCTATTTCTTCATCAAGCCAATACTCACCTTCAATTTCACCTGTTATTAATGATTCCATTCCTTGACCAAGGTCAAATGCAACCTTTCCTCTTTCGTTAGCTATATATGAACCTAGAATTATTGCATTCGTACCTGCTGCAAGAAGACAAAGATCAAAATCATAGGAATCAATTTCGTTTTTTACTCTGGGTATATCAGAAAACTGTTTTATTTTTATGGCTCCTACAACATTGAAACCTAACTTTTTCATTAAATTTTTTTCAAGTGATTTTTTGACCTCATCTGCATAATTACAGATGATTAAGATTTTCTTTCCTGCAAGCATTTGGTGGAATTTACTTTGTTGAGAGAACATGATAACACGTCTAATATATGCCTCAAAAACATAGTCAGGAGAAATCTTATAATAATCAAAAACCCTTTTTGTTAAGTTTCCGGCTGTAGGAATATTTAAGTTTAGACCAATAATGTTAGCCTCTTTAACGGCTTCAACAGTCACATCACGAGCTTGTATATTTGGGAAAATTAGTCCTCGGTGAAAATGTCCTCTGTCTAAGTTGCGATTTGAATTGGCTACAATTGTTTCTGGGTCATTCAAGATTTCTTCTTCAGATAAAATCGCATACTGTGCCATGACAAATGATTCTGTATAACCTACAGATACAATTGATAGTGGCTGTTTCCTGTTTAAGGCGTCGATGATTTTATCCATAAGTACACTACTGGTTAGTTGGATAGAATTCCCCATTGTTACCTCCCTTTCAAATACATGTTGAATAAGCTTTACTCAATCATGTTATCGCGATACTCCTCAACAAGTTTATCAAAATCAAAAGCTTCTCCGTCAATCATGACATCTAATGCATGGCCAAAATCAATAACGACATTATTTGTAGCTTTGGCGAGCTTATCAGTTAAGATCGTTGCTGGTACTCCAGCAGCTAAAATAGCAATATCCCATTCAGCTTTCTTGCTGACTAGCTCGTTTTGGAGTGTATTTATCTGATTGATTCCTTCTAGTTGTTTCGTATCTACAATGGTTACACCCATTTTTTCAAACAGTGGTTTTGCTTCAAGCGACCTCCTCCCAACTAATACAATTTTTAAAGGACGTAATGTGTCCCAAAAATCCATATCCTTTGACATAGGATGTGTGATAAAGGGGGAACACACATACTTTGGTTCGTAATCTAATGATGTTAAAAGCCTAAGTGTTTCTCTGTGAAAAAAGTCATGTTCTTCTTTTGAAAGAAGCCCAACAACTTGCGTAGATAATAGAGCCCCAATCACCAATTCTTTAAGCTTTTCTGGTTCAGCAGTTGCGCCATTGTAATGTGCACAATAGTCTAGTCCTTCTTGGTATGCTGTTGACGTTGGCCATAATGAATAATAAATCTCAGCATGACCAAATCGAGCTAACGAAAAAGGTTTTTTATTATGAATAGCGTCCTTCATCATTTGTAATACAACTTGTAAACTCAAAAAACGTTGTTCAAACTCAAGTTTATTGGATTCCATGTAATCACTCCAAAGTGTAACTATTTATCTAAAAGTGCATTTATTGTGGAAGAATCAGGGATGTGGTAATTTCTAGGCATTTTTAGTGAATATTTTTTCAATATTCCAAGGTTATCTTTCACTAATGGACCTTCTTCTATGGACCTATGATCGTTCGGGAAGGTTCTTACTTTGTAATATACCTCAAGAGTTGAATCGATCATTTTTGTATGATGCCAAGCAGTTAAGCCGAAATTCTTTGCTTTTTCTGCTAAATTTTTTCGTAATTTATCATCTGAAAGGATTTTTTCTAAGCGATCGCATAGTTCGTCACTGTTATCTCGAGGGTAAAGCAAACCTGTTTCTCCATGTTCTATCATTTCAGGAACACCGCCAGCATCAGAAGCGACGATTGGTTTACCAGCAATCTGTGCTTCAATAATTACAAAAGGTAAATTTTCAAGCAAACTAGGGAGTACAAAAACATCCACACTCGTTAATAATGCAGGAACATCGTCTCTTTTTCCTAAAAAGATCACATTATTTGAAAGGTTTTTTCTTTTAACTTCAGTCTTAAGAAAGTCCCCAAAGTCATCCCATTTATACGAGTCCCCAATAAATAAACAAATCCAATCGTTGCGAACTTTCTTTAGTTTTGCCAATGCCTGTAGTAATGAAAATTGTCCCTTTTCAAAAACAAGCCTTGCTGAGCATGCGATTATTTTTTTTTCTTCTGGAATTTTGATATCTGTAAATGTTGTTTGCTGTCTTTGAAAATCTAGAATATCAATTCCATAAGGAATAACCGTCATCTCTGATTGTATCGAGTAATGCTTCATCTGATCCTTCAACCAATTTGAGGGGAGAATGGAGAGATCGGATGAATTTGGACCAATGGATTCTAATTGTGAAATATACTTCCATCGTTGACTATTCGTAATTTGAGGATTTTTTTTCATTTCTGCTAGAAAGATTTCTTGAATCATTGATGAATGAATAGTACAAACCAATGGTGTATTAATAGATTTAACACGGGATAAGGCATGTGCAGTCACAACATCTTGAGCGTGAATAAGATCATACGAACTTATACCTAGATGAAAAGCAGCTATCTCTAGACTATGACGCTTACTTTCTTTTCTAATGATCCAATCATCTATCCCAAAGGATTTTTTTTCGAAATATTCTTTTAGTTTCATATATATTGTTCTTTCTAAAGGATTCTTATTGAAGGATGTTCCTTTTTTTAAAAGATAGTAACAATTATCATCAGGATGGAGAGCTAAAATATCAACATCATGACCTTGACCTTCTAAGCCTTTTGTAAGTTGCTTAACATAGGTCCATACTCCTCCTGTTAATGGTAAATATGATCCGTATGCCAATAATATTTTCATAAGTCACTCCCTTCCTTTTCATTAGTTTCTTAGGCTGTAATCCTAATGATGTTGTCTCTAAGTAGCTGGAACGATATTGAATAAGGAACCCTTTAATATAACGAATATCCTAAAACTTTTCATTTTTATTCTATGTAGTTTGAAAGTGGGGGGAACTAACATTCTTTCGATTTTAAGACTTTTTGTTCCTATCGTACTTTTTAACACTCACAAGTTGATCTTGATTTAAATAAAATAGGAGTAACTACATTAGGAGGGTTTTTGATGACCGTTAGTCAAGCCACTATTTTAATTCCTTTTTATAATCGTCAGGATTATTTAAGGGAAACATTAGAAACTGTATTTGCTCAAACATATAAAGATTGGAAATTAATTTTGATTGATGATGGTTCAACAGATAGGAGTATTGAAACGATTAACGATCTTTTAAGTGATCCGAGAATTAAAAATATAAAAAATCATAAAAACTTGGGTAAATCAAAAAGTCTAAATAGAGCATTATCGCTTGTTGATACACCATATATACTAGAATTAGACAGTGATGATTGGTTATTTCCTAACACGCTACAGGTATTAATAGAAGAGTTTGAAAATCAGCCTAATGATGTAGCAATTGTAAGTGGGAATTTACAGATGGTCGTGGAAGATAGACAGGGGCGAATTAAAAGGATTATTGAACGGAAAGGAAAAGCCTTTTCTGATAAAATTGAATTCCTTTTTGCTAATCAGGTCGTATGGCCGCGATTTTGTCGTACAAATGTGTTAAAGGAAATAGGTGGTTGGCCTATTGATGATCCATATGAGGGCTGCCATGGAATTGATGATTTACGTTTATTGTTAAGATTGATTGATAGGTACCGATTTCACTGGATTGATCAATGTCTTTACAAATGTCGGGAGCACGAAAACAATTTGTCAAATAAACAACGGAAAAGAACTGCAGAAATTCGTGAATGGGCAATTAGGGATGCTCTGGATAGGTGGGGATATGAACTCGAGCCTGTCTTTTATTATGATGAAGATGGATGGAATTATCTTGTTGATCTTATGTAAAAATGGATGTTATAAGGATGGCTATTCATTTCATGGAGGTGTTTCCGATGTTACCAGAAGTCACGGTATTAGTACCATTCTATAATCGTGAACAGTATCTATGTTATGCATTAGAAAGTGTTTGTAAGCAAACTTATCTTAATTGGAAAATGATTTTAATCGATGATGGTTCAACGGATCAATCTGTTCAAAGCGTCGCTCCTTTTTTGAATGATTCCAGAATATCTCTTATCAAATCTCATAAAAACGAAGGTCAATCAAAAAGTTTAAATAAGGGGTTGGATTTAGTCGATACACCTTTTGTTATGACATTAGATAGTGATGATTGGCTTCATCCGGACGCATTAAACATTCTTGTGAATGAGGCTAGGAGTCTTCCAGATACTTACGCGGTTGTACATGGAAATATTACAGCAGTTTTTCAAGATAAAAAAGGTACTATTTCACGAGAGGTTATAAAGAAGGGGCAACAAATCAAAGACCGATATCATTTTGTACTAGGATATCCAGATACATTTATTTGTCCGCGGTTTTATCGAACCTCTGCTGTAAAAGAATTAGGTGGATGGCCTACGGACGATCCTTATGGGGGAAGATATATTGAGGATTTACCAGTGATGTTACATCTTATAGAAAATTATCAATTTCATTATACTAATAAAGCATTGTATTATTATCGGCAGCATACGGATATGTCCACGACTAATATTGAAATTGTTGCAGATAAAATGAAATGGGTAATTAGACAGGCTTTAAAACGATGGGGAGATAGGTATGAACCTATTTTTAAAATCATTGATGATGGTTGGATTGTTGTCGAGCGATTAAAAGAAAAAGACGGTGAAAAATAGAGTGGTTTCAATTATTACTTGCACAGTAAGAGATGAATTTATGGAGAATGTATTTGATAATTTTCAAAAACAAGATTATAAGGAAAAAGAACTAATAATAATATTAAATAATGATAGTATTGATGCTGATAAGTGGAAAAAACGAGCGTTTTTAAACAGAAACATTATTATTGTTCAACTACCTCAATATACTAGTTTAGGGGATTGTTTGAATTATGGTGTTGAACATTCAAGGTATAAAACGATAGCCAAATTCGATGATGATGATTTTTATGGTCCATATTATATGAATGAGGCAATGAATGTGATCGAAAATACGAAAGCTATGGTAGTAGGTAAGTCCACGTTCTATATTTATTTTCATCAAGAAAAGAGCTTATACTTATATAATTATAATAATGAACAACGTTATATCTATCCAAAAAAACATTACTACACAAAGGATTTCTTAGCCGGAGCATCACTCGTAATTAACAAAGATGTATTCAAACAAGTTACTTTTCCTAGCTTGAACTTAGGAGAAGATTCCAAATTCCAGCAAGAATGTTTAAAAAAAGATATTTCGATGTATTCTACAACTAGACAACATTTTGCATACATTCGTTACCCATATTCTCATTATCATAGTTCAGACGTTAAAGATTATTTTTTGAAAAAAAGAAGTCGACTGGTTTCGAAAGGAAGTGAATTTGAAAATTTACTTACTCAAATCAGCCCTTTATAATAAAAAAAGTTAGGCCCATCTATTATGAGCCTAACTTTTGATTTTATATATCAGTTAGCAACTCAACTGAGAAGCTTTCAATATCTTTACAACGAATTACTGTTAATCTTTCATTTACTTTTGGAGAAAGCATACCAGGTTCAATGATTTTTACGCAGCAATCTTTCACTTCTTTTAATATTCCTTCGATAAAATCCCCTGATTTTGTCTTTATTGAAACCTCTTGGCCTTCAAACTTCTGTAAAAGTTTACATAAGCAGTCATTTTTACAGTCGCATTCATGTTTTTCTTTACATTTATCCTTATGTTTATGACTATGATCTTTTATATCCACTTCAACTTCAACCTCGATTTCTAATTTACAAGGTTTATCTTTATCATCTTCAGGACATTTTTTCATATCAAAATCAACATCAACTTTATAAGGTTTTTTCTTTTTAAAACCCATATTTTTCACCTTCCTCACTATTATATTTGTACTATATTCATATAAAATCAAAAATGTCAGGGCTACTCCCCAGAAATTGGGTTAATCTTGGGAACTATCGAATATATATTCATTTTACGGTATGAAAGTGATTTAATTTAATGAACTTTTGAACACAAAAAAGAGTACATGCATACATGCACATGTACTCTTTTTTTGCTACTTTTCCTGTTCTTCAACAAGATATTTAAGCATTGAAAGCTTATTATCCCAGAATTGGTCGAAATAGCTTAACCAGTCTTTGATTTCTGTAAAGGTTTCAGGGTGAAGCTTGTAGATTTTTTCTCTTCCTGCCTTAGTCATACCGACTAGATTGGACTCAGATAATATTCGGAGATGTTTAGATACCGCTGTTCGAGTGATCGGAAATTGATCACTGATCGCAGTTACTGATAAATCTTGCTTGGCGAGAAGCATTAATATTTTTCTTCTTGTTGGGTCAGCAATTGCCTGAAACACATCGTGTTTTTGGACAGCGGACATTACGCCTCAACAACCCCGCGTAGCTTCACGTCAACAAGAGGTCCCCATCCGCCATTCATGCGATCGCGAATAACTTGATGTGTTTCATTAGCCAATGGAATAACTTCCTCTGTGTCTCCCCAGCCAGAATGAACAAGGGTAAACTCTGTCTGCTCTTCTAACTCTTTTAACTCAAATGTAACCACCCATCCATCTGTTCCCCAAGTAAATACGAGGCGGTGTGGCGGTTCTAGCTCTAACACTTTGCATGGACTCGGACCAAACGGAGACTGAATGGTAAATTCACTACCAACTTCTTGTTGAAAGTCATTTGGCATAAACCAAGAAGATATTCCCTCTGCAGTTGCTACTGCATTCCATACTTTTTGAATTGGTGCTTGAAACACTGTTGTTTTTCGAATATCTTGAACCTTCATTTTTCCCCATCCTTTTAAAATGATATGTAACCAAAAGGTTTCTTGTTGTGATTATACGAAACCTTTTGGTTTCATGTCAACTATCTTCTATTAAGTACTCTTATTATTTCCAAATCATTTAAAATAAAGAAAGAGTTAAGAACTTCTTAAGATTTTTAATGGTCGAATGTTAAGATTTACCGGTTACTATAAAAAGAGAAGAAAGCTGCTAGAAAGTAGGGGGAGTATGAATTCGTACAATGTACTTGTGGTGGACGATGAAAAAGAAATACGTGATTCTATAGAAATTTATTTGAAGAATGAAGGGGTTATGGTTATTAAAGCTTGTGATGGAATGGAAGCACTACAAATCTTGAAAAAACAAGAAATTCACCTCATTATTTTAGATATTATGATGCCCAACTACGGTCATGAAAGGCTTCTTTAAGATTTCATTAATTACACGAAGCTATTAAAAAACACCGAGGTATCTTTGGAGGAACGAAAATCTTATATTGACATTATCGATCAAAAATCAAAACGGTTGAAAGTGTTAAACTTCTTTTTTAAAAATAATTAGTTGCATTTTGCAAATAATGTGATATAAATAAAGAGAGGTGAAAATATTGGAAAACTTACGTGATTTATTCCAGGTGTTAACAAGAAGATTTGGTATGTTAAATAAAAACTGTTGCTTAGTAGGTGGAATGGAAATTTCCCTCGTCCAAAGTCATATCATCCACGAAATTGATAAGCAAAACAAACCGAGTGTTCAGCAAGTCGCTGACTCACTAGGGATCGATGTGACAACATTTAGTCGGCAGATACAGACCTTAACAAAGATGGGATTAGTAAAAAAGCAACAGTTGCCTGAAGACAAAAGAGTATATGTGTTATCCCTAACAACAGAAGGAAAGTTTGTCTCTACCTCAATTGATAACGAAATGAACCAATACTTGCAAGAAATATTTTCTCATATGAATGAATTTGAAAAAGATACAGTGATTCGATCCGTTAAATTATTAAATGTGGCCATGTCTAAATCCTCGGTATGTTGTAAGCCATACATATAAGCAGGTAAACTATCTTGCTTATATTTTTTAATAAAATATACTTGCATTTTACAAATAAAATGAGGTGGAGAATTGTGGAAGAGTTAGTAAAGAGCTTTTTAAGTATTGCACTAGAATTAACCGTCTTATTTGTAGGGATTTCTTTTTTAATTAATGTCCTACAAGGCTATATCCCTTATGAAAAAATGGAGAAACTGATGGAGCGCAGCCATCCGCTAGTTAGTGCATTGATTGCCCTTGTATTTGCCTTCGTCACTCCTTTTTGCTCTTGCTCGACCATTCCGGTTGTGGTGAATTTATTAAATAAAAAGGTGCGCTTTGGTACGGTCATGATTTTTTTATTTGCATCTCCCGTACTAGATCCAACAATTTTGACGTTAATGACAGCTACACTCGGTTGGAAGGTAGCCATTGTTTACACATTGTTAACAAGCATTTTATCAGTAGCGATTGGCTTTAGCCTAGAAAAACTTGGTTTTGAGAATCAGGTGAAAAATGTCATTATGACTGGATTTAAAGATCCGAATAAAAAACTAGACTGGAAAGGTGCGCTATTAGAAACCCTCCAGCTCATGAAGACAGTTTATCCATTCTTGCTAATTGGTGCTGCTATTGGGGCAGTTATTCACGGGCTTGTACCTACTGAATGGATCACCACTTACATGGGGTCTGACGACTGGTGGTTAGTACCGATCGCTGCGATCATTGGAATTCCCTTGTATATCCGACTTTCTACCATGATCCCTATTTCACAAGTCATGATATTGAAGGGGATGGCACTCGGCCCAGTCATGGCGTTAATGATTAGCTCGGCAGGTGCAAGCTTGCCAGAATTGACCCTACTGAATAGTATTTTTCGAAAAAAGCTTGTTGCAGCGTTTATCGCATCCGTAATGTTGATGTCCACTTTATCTGGTTTTTTATTTTATTTAATATAGGAGGAATGTAAAGATGAACGTATTAAAAAGCTTATTTGGAAAAAAGGATCAAACTTGCTGTGAGGTAAAAATTGTTGAAAAAGTTGAAGTTGAGTCATGTTGTAAAGAAGAAGAGGAAAAAAGAGACGAGAAAAAATAAAACTTTAAAATCTAACCATTGAATATGTTTGCATTAGTAGGAGAGTAAAAAATAAAAGACAGCTCCCTTCAAGTAGATGAATAGGAGCTGCCTTTTTACGATCGAAAGGATGGTTTTGATAGCGAGCAAGTAGGATAAGTTATATCAGGGACATAGTACGACAGCTTTTTTAAGAAATAACACGCTTCAGGAAAATGATGTTCAAGAAAACGTAATGTGGACTGATTTAATACTTCCTCATCTTTGTATAACTGGACCATTTTTTCTACTAAACTGGTAAATCCGATAACAGCGATCACGACATCTCTTGCGAATTGGAGTTGTATCGGAAAGCCTTCTGGCGTAAATCGTAAATACCCTTTAATAGCCTCGTTTTTCACAATGAACGACTGGAATATTTGCATGTATTCTCTTGTTTGTGTTACTAGTGCCAGTTCAACTCCATCAAGTGCTCGAGCGAGTAAGGCCGCATGCCCCGCTTGGTCTTCAAGCCATAAATCCATTAAGTCGACAAGTGGGAGTATGGGAGGGGTTTGCCCGTTTACATAAAAGCTTAGCATTCGTAAATATTCTTGGTTTTCCCCTAGTGTTCCATTTAAATAGGTTGGAGTTAAATTCAAGTTCACTTTATTTTCAATGCGTAGGCGCTGAAGATGACCCTCAAAATGAAAATACCCATTGGCAATCGGATAGATTTCTCTTGCGAAGGTGATCATTTCAGAGGATGAAACTGATCCTGCCGGTGGGAGGCTAGATAGTTTTGAAAGCAAGCCGCGAAATAATTGGATATATTGCTTTGCCGTGTTTACATACTCGACTTCACTAGGAGATAAGAAATCGTGAATAAAGTGGGCGTGATCTTCTAATACTTCAAGCCAAAAAGCGTGTTCTTCAAAAACTGAAATGGGTTCATAGCTCATGTTCATACCTCCTTCAAAAATAAACTCAAGTATTACAGTTTATGAGTAACAAGAATGGGTAAGAACGATTAATTCCCAAATGAAAAAACCCGTGAAAGCACCCGGGTTGGACCTACCTATAACGTGTTACATATTTTTCGTATATGACTTGAAAACCGTACATAGCCATTGTTTTAAGTAAAAAAATAATGGACAGTTGAAGTCTATTTAATCGTACAAGAGTAACATATCCCATTTTTCGAAAGCCTCGCATCATTCCATAAGTAAAAAGTGAATCAACAATGATATTTATAATTAAATATAATTTGAATTTTCCGAAAGTGTATTTTAATATCCAAATGGAACCAACGAAAAATGGTCCAAGAATGAGTGGAAATTCATTAAGTACATTTGGTTTGATATTAGATGGAAACCACCACCATTTTCTTCTCTGTGCAACCATTCCTTCGATTATGAGATAGAGCGAGATAAAACTGGCACCCGGAAGAAACCTTTTTACTGTCTTTCCGCCAATCAAAGGGACTGACAACCAAGGTAGTATAAAAAGAAGAGCTATATACAAATTAAATTTCTTCAACGCCATCAGCATCCTTCTTCACTTATAATAATTTAGTGTGGCACAAGAAATGGAAACGTATGTGTTTCATTTAGAAAAAATTTGAAAAATAATATACAAAAAATGGTATAGTAAAAACTAGGAAAGATTGAATAGGGGGAGGATGGAACGGTTTATGATTAAAGGAAATTCCATATTTATAAGACCGCTTACGCTTGATGATGCGGAGGAATGTCTAGACTTTCAGGTGCGCAATCGATCCTTTTTTGAAGCATTTGCGATGGAACGTCCAAGTGACTTTTATACGATTTCGGGACAACAAAACTTAATCGAAAGAAAAATCTCTGCAGCTGAGAAGGATACAGATTATTATTTCGGAATTTTTCTACAATCAACAGGGGCTCTTATTGGTACAATGCAACTTTTTCAAGTGCTCCGAGGGTCTCTCCAAAGTGCATACATCGGATATTTCTTAGATAAGAAGCATAACAGCAAAGGCTATACAACAGAAGCGGCCAAGCTATTGGTATCATTCGGATTCGAAGAGTTAAAGCTACACCGCATAGAAGCGGGAGTCATGCCGCATAATATCGCCTCCATACGAGTGTTGGAAAAAGTGGGCTTTGAAAAAGAGGGAATCGCTCGGAAAAATGTAAGAATCAACGGAAAATGGGAAGACCATCAAGTATTAGCGATTATAAACCCACTGGATTGAGTGGATTATAAACCCCTGTCGGTTATTTGTGCTGACAGGGGATTGATAGAACTGTGATAGTGAAGAACTATTTAAAAGTCCAATAATGATTCAAGAAAAAGTTTACGAGTGGAATCGTCAGCGTGGTAGCTATTTCTCCGATTAAATAATGAAAGGAGAGTACCTGGACGAGTGTATACATGATGACAAAATTCAATGTGAATCCGATAGAGGCTACGATGAAGAAACGCACTAATTTCTGCTTTGAAAACTCACCGCCAAAAGTAAACTTCATATTAAGAATGAAAGAAAAAAGAGTCATGATAACAAATGAAATAATGGAAGAGATTATAGGCTCCTTACCTATTCGCTCTACCAATATAAACATTGAAAGAAAATAGATACAAGTGCAAATGCAGCCAACTAAGCTATACATCATAAATTTTTGAACAATGGGTTTCCTAACAAGCATATAGGCATCCTTTCTAAATGGCTGTTAGTTCTTTTATATCATGTACGATGCGAAATGAAAATATTTTTTCAATAATCATTAACTATTTACATAGTAATTGGATATACTATACAATGAAAATGCAACCCATTAAATTTTGATAAGGGAGTATGTTTTATGTTAGGTGTCGTTCTTAACTAATCCAATCAATTGGATACGAGCATTCCGGTTTGTTTTCTAACCTTGAAAATTTCAAGGTTTTAGGAAGCTTATTTATCTATGGCCGCGAATGTAGTTAAGAACAATGGTCAAAAACAAGCATACTATCCTTAGCCGAGAGTGTAGCTGTGCACCACTGTGTAACAGCTTTTTATTTTGGTTAAATAGTCTGAACAGAATGCTTTTTAATAGGATTCTGTTTACTTGCCGCGTTGACTCGTTCAACGCGGTTATTTTTATTTTTAGGAGGAAAAAAGTTGAATAATCATACGTTTGAAACATTGCAATTTGAAGTGATTAAAGAGGAAATTGCCCATTATGCGTTAACCAACCAAGGAAAAGAAAAGGTGTTACAACTCACACCTTCCTTTCATTTAATACAAATCCAATCATGGATCGATGAGGTAACTGAAGCAGTGGAGATCATGAAAAAGAGCTCAAGTGTACCAGTTCACGGACTAGAAGGAATTGATACTTTACTAAATAGTATCAATAAAGGGGTTGCTCTTCGTGCTGACATATTAATGAAGCTTCATGAATTTTTAGATTGCTGTGGGAAAATGAGACGCTTTATGAAAGATAAGGAGTTTATGGCCCCTCGAGTCACAAGCTATATTTACTCCATTGATGAATTGCCTGGATTGGCAGAGGAAATTAATCGCTGTATCCGAAACGGAGTTGTGGACGATTACGCAAGTAAGGAATTACTTAAAATTAGAAAACAATTGGCAATACAAGAGGAGCGATTAAAAGAAAAACTTCAACAAATCGTCCGATCATCCAAACTAAAAACCTATTTGCAGGAAAGTGTTATCAGTCAAAGAGATGGAAGATACGTGATACCTGTGAAAAAGGAATATCGTCAAAAAGTAAAAGGGACGGTTCTAGATACTTCTGCCTCAGGATCGACGTTATTTATTGAGCCTGAAGAAGTTACCACTTACCAAGACCAACTTACCTGGATAAAGATGGATGAAGAAGCAGAAACTCAAAAGATTTTAATGTATCTTACCGGGTTAGTCGAAGGAAAAGAACAGCAAATCCGATTGGCAGTCGAAACAATGGTTCACTATGACTTTTTGTTTGCCAAGGCAAAGTTTAGCCGAGCAATCGATGGGAGAAGTGTATCCATAAACGAATCACACTTTATTGAATTAATTGAAGCAAGACATCCTTTAATAGGTAAGAATGTTGTCCCATTATACTTTAAGCTAGGTGCACCTGAAAATGCGTTAGTCATTACAGGTCCTAACACGGGTGGGAAAACGGTTGTCATAAAAACCGTTGGACTCTTAACACTAATGGCCCAAGCGGGTTTACACTTACCGGTTGCAGAAGGCAGTTCAGTGAGTATTTTTCAAAATATCTTAGTGGATATTGGGGATGGACAGAGTATTTTAGAAAACCTAAGTACCTTTAGTTCACGAATCGTAAATATTATTGACATTTTAAAAGAAGCCAATGATCGTACGTTAGTTTTATTGGATGAATTAGGTTCAGGAACTGATCCCGCTGAAGGAATGGGGCTTGCAACAGCAATCCTGGAGCAACTCTATAAGAAGGGAGCGACGTTATTAGCAACCACTCATTACAGTGAAATCAAAGAGTTTGCAGATCACCAGGATGGATTCATTAACGGATCGATGGAATTTGACTTAGACACTCTTCGTCCAACGTATCGTTTAATTATAGGAAAGGGAGGAGAGAGCCAAGCGTTTGCGATTGCGTTAAAGCTAGGTATTCACCCGAAAATCATCGAACGAGCTCATCAAATAACCTATAAAGAAGAAAAGGTGTATCCAGAATCGCATGTATTACTTCAGGAAAAAATAGAACTCGAGAAGCAAATCATAATCAATAAATATCAATCGAGAGAAAAAGTAATGAAAGTTTCAAATCCTTCAGTACAAAAGTTTAATCAGGGTGATAATGTCATCGTCTCTCCTGAAAATGTGTTTGGTATTGTGTATAAAGGTCCAGACGAAAAAGGGAACTACATTGTTCAAATAAAAGGAGAAAAGGGATCTTATAACCATAAGCGTTTAACCCTTCATATTGAAGCAAGTGAGTTGTATCCGCCAGATTATGATTTCGATATTATATTTCAAACAAAAGAAAATCGAAAGTTAGATAAAATGTTATCAAAGAGACATATGGAGGGACAAAGCATTAATCACAAAAGTTAAACATGATTATTCCTGATTTGGGTACACTACAGGGAAAGAGAGTCAGGAAGGGAGAAATCATGGAACATACCTATCACGATGTA
This sequence comes from Bacillus sp. Y1, assembly GCF_003586445.1. Taxonomy (NCBI): domain Bacteria; kingdom Bacillati; phylum Bacillota; class Bacilli; order Caryophanales; family Bacillaceae; genus Bacillus; species Bacillus sp. Y1. The sequence goes on from NZ_CP030028.1 coordinate 1,987,559, forward strand.
AAATTAACTGCTCCAGAGGTAGGAAGCTTGTGGATGCAGTATATAAGTGACAGTTTGTCCAAATGTGTTCTTGACCATTTTATTTATCATGTAAAAGACGAAGCAATTGGAAAAGTGCTGCGTTATGCCCGTAATTTATCGGAAAATCATCTCGAGAAAATCAAAGAGTTTTTTATAAAAGAAGAGCTTCCGATTCCAGTTGGTTTTACAGACGAAGATGTAAAGGTGGAAGCACCACCTTTATTTACGGATACGTTTTTAATTGTGTACATTCATACCATGTCCATCCATGGGTTGACAAGGTATTCAGGTGCAATCGGAACATGTGTTAGAGAGGATGTAAGGAAGTATTTTATTCAATGTAGTGCAGAAACTACGCAATTGTATGATCAAGCAACGGAAGTGGTGTTGCACAAGGGAATCATCAGTAAACCTCCTACCATGACAAACAAGTATACTGTGGAATATGTGACAAAACAAAGCTTTTTGACAGGATGGTTTGGAGATCATCGACCAATTAATTCGATTGAAATTGGTGGTACGTATATAAATATGCATAAAAACGTAGTAAAGGTCGTATTAGAAATGGGCTTCAGGCAGGTAACTCAGTTAAAAGAAGTCGAGCAATTTATGACGCGTGCGGAAAAACTTTGTAAGAAACATATGGATATTTTATCTAAAATGCTAACAGACGATAATCTGCATGCGCCAAAATCATATGAACAAGAAGTCACTGATGCAACTGTTGCACCATTTTCAGAAAAGCTTATGGTATACCATATTACAACTCTTCTTTCTGCTGCAATTGGGTATTATGGGGAAGCTTTATCAATGTGTCAAAGAAGAGATTTATCTGGAAGTTATGTAAAGATGATCACAGAAATAGGGTTATTAGCTGAAGATGGTGCGCAATTACTCATTGACTATGGATGGCTCGAACAACCACCAGGAGCTCCAGATCGAGATAAATTAAAAAATGTAAAGTAAGAAGGAGTTGCTCATATCGCAGCTCTTTTTTTAAAAGGATAAAGGGACCATTTATCGAATTATTTATATAGACAACAAATACCCCATTGAATTGAATACATTCCCTTTAAGTTTGTTATCATTGTACGTAGTTAGGGATGATATTTTATAAAATTTGACGTTAGATTAGGAGTTAGATAGGTGAGTTTTGGTGTACTTTTTATCATTGGAAATGTTTTAGCTGTTGTCATTATTAGTTGGTTATTAAAAAATAAACTACTGTCCCGTAAATTTGTTTTTGTTCGAAAATTAATTATTTTTGGTTATGTCTTATTTCTACTCTCATTTATTAGTGTTGAGGGGCTAATTATAAAAGAGGCCTATGCTAAGGAGAATTATAATGAGAAAGAAATAGATTTTGTTGTTATTCTTGGAGCTGGCTTACAAGGAGAAGAGCCTTCAAAAACGTTGCAAGGAAGATTGGATGCAGGCTTAGAATTTTTGTTAGTTAACCGTGAGATCCCTGTCATTGTTTCGGGTGGTCAAGGTCCTGGGGAGACAATTACAGAAGCAGAGGCAATGGGAACATTTTTGGTGGAGAATGGCGTTGAAAAGGGACGAGTGTATTATGAGAGTCTATCCACTGACACGAACGAAAACCTAAAATTTTCTAGTGAAATGATGACTCAACTTGGTGTGAATAAACCGAAAATTCTTATCATTACAAGTGATTATCACTTGTTTCGAGCAAAGCTTTTAGCAGAGGAATACGGTTTAACTCCTTATGGGCTTGGTGGAGATTCCCCATTTTTTGTGAAGGTAAATTATTATATTCGTGAGTATTTTGGTGTGGTAAAGGATTTCGTTTTGTGAGTTTCATTTGATTTTTAATGGAATTGGTTGTTTGTCCTGTACCAATCTTTTCATCCTTAAATACAATATTATGTGTATTAGTTTGAAGGGAGGAGTGACAGAATGTCTTTGTTTATGGAGAAGTTTAACAAGAGGTATAAAGAAGCTGCTAAAGCAGAAAAAACAAAAGATAAAAAGAAAAAGAAGAAAGGTAAAAAAAAGAAATAAGAAAAGTTCAATCCAAAAAAATAATTAAGTAGCAATCTAAAATCAATCACCAAGTTTTGAATACATGAAACGTTGGTAATTGATTTTTTTGTCTATTTTCCGAATATGAGTGGAAGGTGTACTCAAATTAAAACAGAATAATAAAAATGTTCTAAATAAAACATAATTTAAGAGTAATTCCAATGTTCTAGCTATAAATTCAACTTGTCATCCTAATAATTGTTATTCTAATAAAATATTTCTAATATTAACTAATTCTAGGAGTAATAATAAATACAATAATCTCAACTTTTCTACTTCCTCATGATACTATTGTAGTAGTATAATATAGGATAAAAGTAATTCATATGTCATAGCAACAATTTCTGAACCACACAATTATTCGAACTAGTGGAGGATAAGATGTATATAAAAGTTGAGACATTGGCAGATCTTAATACATTTAATGAAATTTGGATGGAGTGTTGGCTCGAAAAGGGCTATATGCTAGATCCGACCTTTGATGAGACAGATCGATTTATTATTCTTGATCAAGAGAATAGAGAAATTGGTACAATTGAGTTCAAATCCTACTATCCAACGAAGCAAAATTACATTAACACGGTTTTCCCCTTTCACGAGATTGAGATGCTAGAAACAAATCCCATGAAGGTCATTGAAATAGATAAGGTATCTATTTTAAAGAAATATAGAGGGAAAAATCTTGAAAGATTATTATCCCTGTTTGTTCATTACACAGAATTCTACCAAATGAACTATTGCGTGGTTCTTTTGGAGAGAGTATTCTATAGAGCATTAAGAAATGTATACAAAATACCTATCGAACCTGTTGCAGATCAAATGTATTACAAAGGTGATTACGTGATACCAGCAATTATTCACTCCCATGAAGTGTATACAAAGAAGGAAGACTATCCATGGATTATTCATTCTAATCAAGGGTTCGAAAGGAAACCGATTTATACTTAAAAGGAGAAAATAATGTTCGCCCTCAAAAACAAAAAGTTTGCTTATCTTTTTATTGCTTTTTTTATTCTTACCAACTTCTTATGGAATTACTTCTTTCAGCATAAGCAAGCTTTTTTGGACTGGGGTGGAGTTACATTCCAAACCATTGCCTGCTTAACATCTTTTGGGTGGCTATTAGCAACGTATAAAAATGACGACGGCAAGGCCAAGAAGTTTTGGTTGTATTTAGGACTAGGAATCTTAAGTTATATTATAGGGATTCTTATTTGGGTTTTTTACGAGTTTATCTTAGGTGTTCATGGAGATACTCTTCTTTTGCCAAAAATCTTTTGGATTGGACAGAACGGGTTTTATTTTGTTGCCCTTTTATACATGATGAACGTTGTAAGAAGTAAGTTACTTACCATACGATTTTCCTTTGATATGTTGATCATCATGGCCGTTGCAACCACATTTAATTGGGTGTTCATTATCGCTCCGTTATTAAAAATGAAGGGAAATCCATTTCATCTCGTAGAACTCATGTACCCAATATTAGATCTTGGGGTTTTAGGAGGAGTCATCAGTCTTTTTATTGCTTCAAACTCCGTTTTCAATAAAAAGACTTTATATCTATTAGTAGTAGGTTTATTAGTACAAATAATGGCTGATACGATTTTTTCATTTCTAACAGTAAAAAATTTGTACACGGTTGGAAGTATATCGGAGCCATTATGGATCCTATCATTATTTATTCTTGCTTTGGCTGGACTTTATCATGAAGCTCCGTCCAATGTGAATGGCGAGAAAAGATACGAAACTGAGAGCAAGAACAAATTCTTCATTAAGCATAGCTTGCCTTATTTGGGAGTTGTGTTGCTATCATTGTATGTGATATCTCAAATTTACCATACTGCTCCTGTTGTTGTTGGATTGTTTTTAACGATTTTATTAGTGGTTTTAAGGCAACTATTTACCTTGTTAGAAAATGATAAATTGGTTTCTGAATTGAATGATTTAAATGAACAACTCGAGGTAAAGGTTAAAGAAAGAACGGACCGTTTAGTTGAAACGATTAATCAGATGGAATATTTAGCCTATCATGATGTTGTGACAGGCTTACCCAATAGAAGATTTATTGAAAAGCGGCTTTCAAGAGCGATCAGTAACCATAATGTACGTAGTAAAAAGAAAATCGCTTTCTTATTACTAGATTTAGATCGCTTTAAGCATATCAATGATAGTCTTGGACATTCATACGGGGATTTATTGTTAAAAGAGGTTGGAGATAGATTAAGTTCGAGTCTTAAACCCGATGAGCTAGTGTGCCGTATCGGTGGAGACGAATACGGGATATTACTCGAAAATACCAATGAATTACAAGTTGAGAAAATTTCGGAAAAAATTCTTACTGTCCTCCGTAAAACTTACGATATTAGAGGGGAAGAACTATATGTAACACCTAGTATTGGGGTGTCAATTTTTCCAGAACATGGTAACAATTTTGAGTCCTTATTAATGAAGGCTGACACAGCAATGTATAAAGTGAAGGAAGCCGGCAAAAATCACTACAAAATATATCATGCAGAAATGGACATAGAGCCTCAAGTAACAATGGAAAACGCGTTACGAAAAGGGATAGAGCGGAATGAACTAGAGCTTTACTACCAGCCTCAGGTTTCTCTTGAAAACAATAGTATTGTTGGTGTAGAGGCGTTGTTGCGTTGGATTAGACCTGATCTAGGGATGGTTCCACCCTGCGAGTTTATCCCTCTGGCAGAGGAAACTGGACTTATTCTTCCTTTAGGAGAATGGGTATTGAAAGAAGCTTGTTTGCAATCTGTAAAATGGGAAGAGCAGGGTCTTTTACCGATTCGAATTGCTGTCAATATATCAGCCATCCAATTTCAACAAAATAACTTTATTGAAAAGGTAACCGAGACTTTATTTGAAACGAAAGCAAATCCAGAGAATATTGAACTAGAAATTACGGAAAGTGTGGCTATGGGTTCAATAGAAGAAACACTTTCTAAACTCCACTCTTTAAAGGAAATGGGCTTCCATATTGCTATGGATGATTTTGGTACAGGCTATTCTTCTTTGCAATATTTGAACCAGTATCCTATTGACCACTTGAAGATTGATCGATCTTTTATTTCTTCACTAAATACTAGTGAGAAAAATGTTGCCATTGTTAAATTGATTATTTTGATGGCTAAAGGATTAAATTACAAGGTGATTGCTGAGGGAGTAGAAGACGATAGTCAAAAGATATTCTTACAATCCATCGAATGCGACGAATATCAAGGTTATCTGTTCAGTCCTCCTTTAAATAAGCTGGATACAGAAGCATTATTGCAGCATCAACTTAATAAAAGTTAAAAAAAGAGAAGCATTTCTTCATGAAGAAATGCTTTTTTTAAAGCATAGTGTCTTATTTTTGAAAAGAGATGAAAGTTTGATTAGAATGATTATGATAAAGTATATATCCAAGTGGGCATAGGTTGTCTAGGGTATACATACATAACTGCATATGGTATTGGAGGATTCATATTGGAAATAGGTGTAAGTACATTTGTAGAAACAACACCGGATGTAGTGACGGGTGAGGTAGTGAGTCATGCACAACGGATCCGCGAAGTAGTGGAAGAAATCGTTCTAGCTGATCAAGTCGGTTTAGATGTGTTTGGGGTAGGGGAGCATCATAGAGAAGATTTTGCTGCTTCTTCTCCAGCAGTAGTATTAGCGGCTGCCGCTTCACAAACAAAACGTATTCGTCTTACGAGTGCGGTTACCGTTCTATCATCTGCTGATCCTGTTCGTGTGTTTCAAGATTTTGCAACCCTTGATGCAATCTCAAATGGCCGAGCTGAAATTATGGCAGGACGAGGGTCATTTATTGAGTCATTTCCATTGTTCGGATACGATTTAGCGGATTATGATGAATTGTTTGAAGAGAAGTTGGATTTATTACTGAAGATTAGGGAGTCTGAGATTGTTACTTGGTCAGGTAACCATCGACCGGCCATTCATCAAAAAGGAGTATATCCACGTCCGGTCCAACATCCACTTCCGGTATGGATAGGAAGTGGTGGGAATTCTGAATCAGTCATCCGTGCTGGAATTCTTGGCCTACCACTCGTATTAGCGATTATTGGAGGAAGACCCGTACAATTTGCTCCACTTGTTGAGCTTTATAAACAGGCAGCTGCTCATGCCGGTCATGATGTATCAAAGCTAACGGTAGCTTCTCACTCTCATGGATTTATTGCAGAAGAAACAGAACTAGCTGCAAACAAGTTTTTTCCATCAACCCAACAGGTCATGAATGTACTTGGGCGGGAGCGCGGTTGGGGGCATTATGGTCGTGCTAGCTTTGATGCGGCACGTAGCTTTGAAGGTGCTTTGTACGTAGGAGATTCAAAGACAGTGGCAGAAAAAATCATTTATTTACGAAAAACTGTAGGGATTACACGTTTTATGCTTCACGTACCGGTTGGGTCTATGCCTCATGAAGATGTAATGAAGGCAATAGAATTACTAGGCAGGGAAGTGGCTCCAATCGTGAAGGAAGAAGTTGCAAAATGGGAAGCGTCTTTGGGTATCGAGTAATGCCAAATCATTTGACTTCTTGGCTTGCTTACGCGTATGATTGCTAGGAAGATAATTAATAATCGAAGGGGAGTAGCTATAACAGCAAAGTCGTCACTACGAGATGAAAATCTCCGGCTTTGTTGGGCAATCTTTGTTGCTAGCGAGACCTTTGCCATTGTTTTGGTAAAGGTCTGCCCCTTTTCGTAAGATCATTACCACGTTGGTAGTGATCTTTCTTATTTTTCAAGAATAAAAAATATGGAGGAAAGAAGAATGAAGAGAAAGTGGATGGCGTTAACATTAACGGCGGTTATAGCATTAAGTGGTTGTTCGTTCTTGGAAGAAGTGAACGGAACACTTAACTATGTAAATCAAGCAACAGATTATGTAAATGAAGCGACGGAGTTTGCTAACGAAGTACCAGCTATGGCCGAGCAAGCAATTTCAGATACACAAGCATTAGCAGAATTAGAAACAAGATTATTAGAGATGAAACAAGAGATTGAAGCATTTAGTCAACTTGAAGCTCCGAGTATTGCGGAGGAGCTCCACCAACAAGTTATTGAGCAGAATGATAGGGCATTAGAAGGGATAAATGTATTTTTATCAAATATTGAAAACGGTGAACTGGATCCTACTTTGTTGGAAAATACCGAATTATTTACAACCATACAAGAGTTAACGGAGCTTTCTGATCAAATTCAGCAGCTTGGTGAATAATGCAGTCGAACACCATTGTGGCCAGAAGGTTGAACTAATGGATAAGTGGCATATAGTCTTCAGAAGTAATGTAAATGTAAAAGAAAAGGTAAGCGTTATATCGCTTACCTTTTTTTCTCAATGGGATAATAGATACTGCTTATGCTTTACTAAAGACAGGCATCCTTAAGATTGATAATAGCATAAAGCTGAGTTTATCAAGCTTATATAATATTTTTACAATCATCATAAAGGAATGGATTAGCATATTCAAAGTATCACCCTCCACATTGAATTGTGTTTTTTCAACACAGTATTAGTTTGCTTTAATAATTTAAGCGTATTCATTAAGGCAATCTCGTGAATTAATGTAGTAAGTTCTTTTATTTGAATTCGAAAAGAATATAATGGAGAAAAATGTTGCTGTCACTCATGGAGGAATGTGTCGTGGATTGGGTTGTGGCGTTATTAAAAGAACCACTGCTATTATTATTTATTATCTTATTTTTAGGGTCCGTTCTCGGACAAATGGAGATTAGAGGGTTAAGTCTAGGCTCTTCAGGTGTTCTTCTTGTGGCCATGTTTTTTGGTCATTGGGGCTATGATATTCCTCAAACTGTTCAGAATCTCGGCTTAAGCTTATTTATTGTCGCGATTGGTCTACAGGCTGGACCACGCTTTTTCCGGATGATGAGATCAAGTGGAATGATTTTTGGGTTTATTGGGTTAATTATTGTATTTGTCGCAGCGGTTACAACTGTAGTGGTTGCGAAGGTGTTTGATTTATCACCTGCACTTAGTATAGGAATTATGACAGGAGCATTGACGAGTACTCCTGGTCTTGCAGCTGCCTTACATGCTACAAATGATCCGCTAGCATCGGTTGGCTATGGGATTGCTTATCCATTTGGTGTATTAGCTGTGGTGCTTTTTGTTCAATTATTGCCAAAGGTACTAAAAGTGGATATGGAAAAGGACCTGAATGAATCGAGTGGTCCTGTTAGAAATGAAGAATCTCCTGAAGTAACAACGATCGAGGTCATGGATCCAAACATAAATAAAAAAACGTTAAAAGAGTTACGTTTTAACAAATATGGTTCTGTAGTCATCAGTCGAGTGATTCGCGGAGACAGAAATATTATTGCTTTGAATGATACGGTTATCTTGAATGGAGATCGATTGGTTGCAGTTGGCTTAAGGATAGACTTAGATCGAATTATTGAAGATGTAGGAAAAGAGGTTTCTACGAATTTAAAGAACCATGACCACGTAAAGATACGTAAAGTAACGGTTGATTCGGAAGAAATCATTGGCAAAAACATAAAAGAACTAGAGCTAAGAAGGAAATATGGAGTAACGGTTACAAGAATTGAACGTGGAGGGTTCGAGTATAACCAAAGTGCACGATGGCCACTCGAAAGAGGAGATATTTTAACATTGGTTAGTAGTGAAGACCGTTTAAACGATGCGGAAAAGCTATTTACTAGAAAGACTTTAGTAGTAACGAATATCCATATCCTATCGCTAAGCTTAATTTTATTGATTGGAATTGCGGTAGGAATGCTTCCTATTCATCTTCCAGGGTTAGGTACCATTACACTAGGTGTTGCAGGGGGACCACTTTTTATCGCATTGTTTATTGGGCATTTTGGAAAAATTGGCCCGATTCGAGCTCGTTTTTTTCAACCTTCTAATCAAGTGATCCGTGATATCGGACTCGTTTTATTTTTAGCTGGAGCCGGAACAACAGCTGGTCAAGGGTTAGTTGAGGTAATTCAGGAAGAAGGCTTCCGCCTGGTGTTTGGTGGGGCATTAATCACAGTCATACCGATGATTGTAGGCTTCTTTTTATCAAGAAAGGTATTTAAGATGAGTGTTATCCATTCTCTCGGAGCGTTATGTGGGGGCATGACTAGTACACCAGGTTTAGGGGCGGTGAATCAACAAATCGATTCAGAAGATGCATCGATTGCCTATGCGGCTGCTTACCCTTTTGCCCTTATCTTTGTCGCGATTATTTCGCAGTTGCTTATTTTTTTCCTATAAGAATATTTTGAGTAACACCTCTTTTTAGAAAGAGGTGTTTTTTTGTATCGGACGGTTGAATCAAAAATTCCTGTAGAGTAAATACTGTGTATATATGGAAATTGTTTTAAAAAAAGAGGTAAGTATGGATAATTACACTAATGAAAATACAGCAAGAAGGTACAAAGCTCATGTAAGTATTCTAGGAACAACTCAACTTCATATTGGAAACCCCTATGTAATAGGTTGGTGGAGTGCTGCTTTTCCTGGCTTTGGTCATTTGCTACTGTCTAAATATATACGGGGATTTGTACTATTTATATGGGAAGTTTTTGTAAATGTAAAATCAAATCTTAACTTGGCTATGATGTATTCATTCCAATGGGAAATTGATAAAGCAAAAGAAGTGCTAAATACGAGATGGCTATTAATATACATTCCAGTTTATTTGTTCGCTGTTTGGGATAGCTATAGAACAACAGTTGATATGAATAAGGTATATGTATTGGCTGAACGTGAGGAACATCCATTTAATTCCTTTAGTATTGGTGCTTTAGAAATTAATTATTTAGACAAAAGATCTCCTTTAATGGCTGTTATATGGTCGTTATTTGTCCCTGGGCTGGGGCAGCTTTATTTACATCGGATTGTGACAGCTTTCTTCGTTATCGTTTGGACTGTCGTCTTTTTTTATTTTTCGCATGGTCTTGAGGCAATCTCTCTATTGTTTCTAGGAAAGATAAAAGAGGCAACCACTGTCATAAACGGTGAATGGTTATTGTTTTTTCCTTCGATTTACGGGTTTGCCGTTTATGATGCTTATATCAATACAGTTGAAAACAATAAATTGTATGAAAAGGAACAACGCTTCTACTTTGTTAAGAATTATCAATCTAGGAACTTTCAAATACTAAAAGGTCAAAAAAAAGTGAAGTGAAAAAATGTGCAGCTGTTCTCCACGTTTGAACATACAATTCATATTGAAATGGCTATAGCAACATTAGAGAAAAAGGGCATTAAAAAGGATGCAATTTTTGTCATTCCACTTGATAACCGTCAAGAAGAAAGGAAACTGTTTGATTCACAACATCGATCAGATGGGACATCTTTTGTTGATATTGGAATGGCATTAGCAACAGCTTGTTCTGTTGTAACAGCAAGTATTGGATTTAATTTGTATTTGGGACCTATATATTGGGGGTTAATCGGAGCGTTTGGAGGATTTGTTATTGGCTTTGCCATTCGATTGTTGACAGAATTTGTGTTAAAGAAGAGAAGAAGACGGTTAAAAGGATATCATTCAGAAATGATACTGATCGTTGATTGTGAAGAAAACCAAGGTGAGATGGTAGAGAATCTCCTTTTTGAACATTTTGCATTAGGAGTCGCAAAACATATTCAATGAGAAAGACGATAAACAAAGCTTAGGGGAAGTGTCCTAAGCTTTGTTTCATTTTAACATGACTTCTTTTTTCTCCATGCTATCTGATTCTGAAGTGACACTTTTTCCAGTATAAAGGAACATTCAAATGTTTCTTGTGCGTTCGTTACAGAATAAACTCCTTTAAGACTAGTTCCAGCTTTCCCACATGAATGGAGTTTGCCAACGCCACCATATACTTGGTGATCGAACAGTTGATAATTAAGGGAATATTCTAAAATACCCTGTTTATTAATTAACCCGACTAACTCTCCATTTTTAATGCTTTCACCTTTAATACTTGCATGAATGAGTCGGTCGTATTGTTTGAAAGAAAAAATCGTTCCACTAGGGAAAAGTGGTGTAGCGTCAATGGTTGTGCAAATAAATAATTTATTGTTGTAATCACTCATTCTTCTTCATCCCCCAACCGTTTTCTGTTATAGTCAATAAAATAATCATCAAATGTACGAATTGGAACTACAAGAATGGTAGATCCTTCAGCCTTAATCGTTAAATAAGCGAAAAAATAAATGGTGAAGCATAGTGCAATTAACCCTAACATCTTACTTCCCCCTTCTTTGTGTATGGAGAAAAGGTAAAAGATGATAAGATTACTAGTAAGATATACCATTCTAATGAAAAACCATTTCTCCCTGTTTATTACATTTTTAGCATAAATGGTGAAACGCGTTTCAGAGCAAGTAAAAGTTTTTTAAAGGGTGAGTGTATGGCAAATATTCGAGAAATAGCAAAAATGGCTGGGGTTTCTGTTACGACTGTCTCCCGTGTATTAAATGATCACCCATATGTGAGTGAAGAGAAAAAGGCAGCAGTACACCAAGCGATGGAGGAAGTGAATTATCAGCGTAATATCAATGCTGTTCACTTAAGTAAGGGAAAGACGTATTTGATAGGAGTGGTTATTCCTTTCTCGAATTCTCCCTATTTCGGATTTTTAGTAGAGGGAATCGCAAATGAAGCAGTAAAAAACAATTACAAGCTAGTTCTTTTTCAAACAAACTATGAGTTGAATAGAGAAATAGAAGCATTAAATATGCTTAAGCAAAAACAAATCGATGCCTTAATTATTTGTTCAAGGATTAGTGGCTGGGAAGTAATCAATGAGTATAAATCATATGGACCGATTATTTTAAGTGAAGAAGTAGATGACAAGATCGTGTCTTCAACTTATATTGATCATTATAAAAGCTTCACGATTGCCTTAAATTATTTGCATCAAAAGGGGCACCATCGAATCGGTTATTGCATCGGGAGAAAATCAGGAACGAATAGTGAAATGCGAGAGGCCGCTTATAAGAATTTCCTTTTAGAACATGGGCATCCATTTTTACAGGATTATATTTTTTATGATAGCTTTCGTTTTGAAGATGGGGAGGGAATCATCGCCCGTTTAAAAGAAATGATCTCTCCCCCAACCGCTTTATTGGTTACAAGTGATCAAGTAGCTGCAGGAATTATTACTTGTGCGAGAGAATTAGGAATACTTGTTCCTCATGAGTTAGCTATTATGGGTTTTGATAATCAACCAATTGCCAAAATTATGAACATCACTACACTCGAAATTCCTCTAGTTGAGGTTGGAAGAAAATTATTTATTCAAGCGATGCAGTACCCAATGATCTTTCAGGAAGAAATTGAAGTGAAGTTAATTGAGCGATTAACAGTGTAGTTCATATTAAAATGTCCCATGAATATAGTCTACAGAAAAGACTATAAGAATGGTGGGATTGGCGTGGGGTATTATGTAAAAGTGGAACCAGGTGTATCTGTTCATGTGGAGGATTTAAATCCAAGGAGTGAAAAAGCTATTCTGTTTCTTCATGGCTGGCCGGCCAATCACAAAATGTTTGAGTATCAATTGAACCAGCTCCCACAACAAGGCTATCGCTGTATTGGAATGGATGTAAGAGGATTCGGAAAATCGGATAAACCTTTTACCGGGTATGATTATAACCGGTTGGCAGATGACGTAAGAGCAGTGGTGGATGCTTTACAATTAAGAGATATTACTCTTGTTGGTCACTCAACAGGCGGTTCAATTGCAGTAAGATACATGGCCCGTCATGGTGGATATGGAGTATCAAAACTAGTACTACTGGCTACGGCGGCGCCTAGTCTCATTGAGCGGTCCTATTTTCCATATGGATTAAAAAGGGAAGCTGTCCTAAAAATAATTCAAGGGACATATACCGATCGTCCCAAAATGCTTGAAGACTTTGGGAAAATGTTTTTTTATCAATCAGTTTCAGAACCATTTTCTTCGTGGTTTTTTCACTTAGGATTAGAAGCGGCGAGCTGGTCAACGGCTGCGGTTGCGAACACTTGGCTATACGAGGAACAGTTATTTTATGATCTCGGAAACATTCGAGTACCAACATTAATTCTTCACGGAATTCATGACAAAGTTTGTCTCTTTCCACTCGCCCATGCGCAAAAACAAAGTATCCCTAACTCTAAGTTGATTCCGTTTGATCACAGTGGTCACGGACTGTTTTGGGAAGAGCGAGAGAAGGTTAATCGGGAAATAGTTGCGTTTGTGGGGTGAGGGGACTTTGTGATTGTTTGATGCCCGCTGTTACCAAAAATTAGTGATTTGAGGGAACTAAAAGTTTTATCATAAACCAAATCACCCCACACCTAACTAGATACAGAAGGGTGTGGGGTTTGTTTTACATCCCGGATTTAGGGTTTGTATTGAACTTGCCGTTTTTGTTTTCTTTTTCATGCCCGTGCAATTGATCGCCGCCGTTACCCTTCTCTTTTACAATTTTTTCACCTAGTTTAACATTTGGGTTATCTTTTTCAGTCATGATTTTTCACCTCCATCCTCTTTACTATCCAAAAAGAGGGAGGATTCTATTCAAGTACGAAAAACTTTTATTATCAAGAAATGGAATCAAACTAATGATGGGCGAATTTGTCACTTTGTCACTTGATACCAAATAAGACAGGGGTCAAGTGTCCGCCTGAGACGGACAAATCACCCCGAACTGTCCACGAAGGGTGACAGACACCGTAACCAACATTGGTGAAGTAATTAGGTTAAACTTTATGGTAGAAAAGTAGTGTTTCATATTTTGCAATGATGAAAAATATGGTATGGTACTTTATGGTGATAAAATTGTTGATGATTAAAGATTTGTTTACGAATTTAGCTATTGTTGTTTCTTTACTTTTCCTATACTCACATATCTTTTCGACGAGCCCTCTAACAAAAGACTCCACCTTTCTGAGAAAAATTTTGTTGGGTGTAGTTGGTGGGTTGTTTTCTAATATTCTCATGCAATACGGCATTCGAATAGATACAACAATCGTTGATCTAAGACATATTCCGATTATTTTGCTCGCGTTTTTTGGTGGTTCTTTGCCGGCTTTCATTGGGATGGTATTAGTCATTATAGGTCGTTTTTTTATTGGCGTGAATACCTCTGCGTATGCATCTGTCATTCTTATGGTTCTTATTACTTTATTTTCTATTTTGATTTCTCCACAAAGGATATCCAAGAAAAACAAGGTTATATGGATGCTTACGTTTTCCAATATTATTTTTACCTTTGTGATTATTTATTTAGTAAATGACCTTTCTTTACTAGTCAAATTGATCCCCCTATATTGGATCATTTCATATATAGCAGGTTTTCTATCTTTTTATATTCTAGATTTTATTAGAAAAAGTCAGTTTTTACTGGAAAAATATAAATCGGAGTCTACAACGGATGGATTGACGGGGTTAAATAATGTTCGGAAATTTGATGAAGTATTTAACGGGTTACTTAACGAATTGAATAAAAGTATTCAAAGTTTGTCTCTCCTATATATTGATATTGATTTCTTTAAAAAAATTAATGATACGTATGGTCACTCGGAAGGGGACCTGGTTTTAAAGCGACTAGGAACGTTATTAACCGTAAGTACCAGAAACTTTGACATCGTTAGCCGGAATGGAGGAGAGGAGTTTACCATCCTTCTGCCGGATACTTCTGTCGCAAGAGCAATGGATATTGCGGAGCATATCAGAAAAACGGTTGAAAATACGGAGTTTCCCTTATCAGGTGGTGGAGTGATAAAGGTAACGGTATCCATTGGGGTCGCATCTTATAAAGATACAACGGACAACCCAAGCATGCTAATAGAGGATGCGGATAAAGCTTTGTATGTAGCGAAAAAAACTGGACGCAACAAAGTTTGTTGCCATAATTCAATAGATTAAATACCTTGAGCTCGGGACAAGTTTGTCTTGGGCCTTTTTTATGTTAAAATTTACTTCTTCTTATGTAGTACCGGAAATTTTACCATGAGAAACAATTTTGGATATTCAACATTTATATAAAGAGATGAAAAAAGGTTGCTGTAGACCCACCCAACTTTCGATTGTTATCCTTATAAAGGAGGTTTTGGGCTCGGAGGTGTGAATATGGACAAAGAAAGATATGAACAGTTAAGGCTAGGCGAGCGTGGGGCAATGATCAGTATCGCTGCCTATATTTGCCTTTCTATAATCAAATTACTTATTGGATTTTCTGCCCAGTCTGAGGCGTTAAAGGCGGATGGGTTTAATAACTTGACAGATATAATTGCTTCAATCGCTGTATGGATAGGATTAAGAATGTCTCAAAAACCACCAGATGAAGATCATCCATATGGCCATTGGAAGGCGGAGAATATTGCGTCATTGGTTGCTTCTTTTATTATGGTGGCAGTAGGATTAAACGTATTACATAAAGCAGTTGTTTCAATCTTCTCAGATGAATTGGTGGTTCCAGACATGCTAGCGGCGTGGACCGGACTTCTATGTGCAATCGTCATGTATTTTGTCTATCGATATAATAAAGCACTTTCGGAGAGAGTGAAAAGCCAATCTGTACTCGCGGCAGCTAAGGATAATCTATCAGATGCATGGGTGAGTATAGGAGCAGCCATTGGAATAATAGGTTCACAATTTCAACTGCCATGGCTTGATCCATTAGCGGCTATTATTGTTGGGCTTCTAATATGTAAAACAGCCTATGATATTTTTTATGATTCCTCTCATCAATTAACAGATGGATTTGATGAACAAATAATTGAGGAATACAAGAAAAGCATATTAAATACTACTGGAGTAGCTGGCATAAAGGATATTCGTGCAAGAAATTACGGAAATAACACAGTCGTTGACATTATTATCGTAGTAAACGAAAACTTAAGCATCCGAACAGCACATGATATCTCTAGTAAAGTAGAAGAAAAGCTTATTTCGGAATATGATGTATACAATGTACATGTTCACGTTGAACCAAGCTAAGAAAGGAAGAGGGGGAAGAAATAATGCGTGGCACAAAGTCTGAGTTTCCTAAACTTGCCAAACCTGCTATAAGAGCTTTAGAAAGTGCAGGTTTGTTTCGATTACAACAATTGACTGAAGTTCAAGAAGAAGACCTTGCTAAGCTTCACGGAATGGGCCCGAAAGCAATCGAACAGCTTCGATTGGCCCTATTAGAAAAAGGGTGGCAGTTCAATAAAAAATGAAACTAAGGAGAGATTAAAATGACGAATCAAGTTTGGATTAACTTGCCGGTAAAAAATCTCGAAAAATCATTGGAATTTTATAAAAACATAGGTTTTCGAGTCACTTCTCATATGAATGGACAAGCTGGGATTCAAATGGGTGAAGCTCCTATTCAGTTTATGTTATTTCCTGAATCAACCTTTAAGGGTTTTACACAAAATGCAATATTAGACTATAAAAAAGGGACAGAGGTTCTGTTCTCAATTGGAGCGGATTCTCGCGATGAAGTAGATAAAATGGCTTTTTTAGCAAAAGAAGCAGGTGGCCAATTGTATGAGGAGCCTTCGGAGCATGACGGTTGGATGTATGGGTGTGGAATGATCGATTTAGACGGTCATCGATGGAATGTGTTGTATATGGATATGGAGAAACATAAAAAGAATTTGTAATTTTAGTTTAGATTGTTGATAGTGTGAAGTGCTGGAATGTTTTACCATAAAAAAAATTTCAAAGAATTCAATTTTCCCCAATAATTTCTATGATATGATAACAGTAAAAATCCATTATAGAGGCAAGCTTATGAAAATCTGGGGTCAAATCACTTTTGTATTTTTCACATTAGGAATAACCACTTACCATAATTTCTCTCATGGAGAGAGCGTCTTCACCGTCGAGCTCCTCTTCTATGGGGCTCTAGCATGGTTCCTTGGAAGGCAGTATGATAAGGCAAAGTATTTTGAAAAGATTGCTAGAATAAGTGAGAAGAGTTATAAGAATTTATTAGACTCTCTACCTAGCACAATTATTATACATAAAGATCAGCGGGTCATTTACGTAAATGATCTAGCGGTTACCATGTTTCGTGCTCCTAATCGTGAAGCATTAATTGGTAAACCAACTTTAGAACTCGTTACGCCTAAGTATGCAGATCAATTGAAAAAGAGGACGAAAGCTGCATCAAGTGGAATTAAACCTTTGAAAAGCATTGAATACAAGTTGAAACGACAAGATGGAACTACGATGGATTTTGAGGTGTCATCACTAAAAATTATTTTTGAAGGTGTAGAGGCTGTTCTTTCTATTGGTAAGGATATTACGGAGAAGAATGAGCAGACAGATCAATTACTACAAAAATCAGAAAAACTCGCCCTTTTGGGACAAATGGCAGCGGGGATTGCTCATGAAATTAGGAATCCTTTAACTTCTATTCGTGGGTTCGTTCAATTGTTTAAAGGGGATCAAGATCAAAATGTGTATTATGATATCGTTCTATCAGAATTAGATCGGATCAATGGTATTGTAGGAGAGTTTTTATTTCTCTCGAAACCTACCACGACAGCGATGCAGGAGCGTGACGTAAAAAAGCTGATAAATGATGTTGTACCATTAATTCAAACTCAAACAATCCTTAGCAATATCCAAATAGGTATGGAATATGAAAGTAATCTCCCATATGTTTATTGTGATGAAAATCAGTTAAAGCAAGTATTTCTAAATATACTTAAGAATGCTACTGAGGCGATGCCAAATGGAGGAACCATTGACTTAAAGGTTAAAAAGGGTAAAGCAAAAGGAGTACTCATTCAAATCGCTGATCAAGGTGTGGGTATACCAAAAGAACGGATCCCGAAGCTCGGTGAACCTTTTTACACAACAAAGGAAAAGGGGACAGGGTTAGGTTTAATGACTTGTTATAAGATTATAGAGAACCATAAAGGTCAACTTCAAATAGAAAGTGAAGTAAATAAAGGGACTACAGTTCAAATTATCTTACCTTCTGCAAGTGATGTATTAAAAGAAACGGTCACAAGATTTTAAATGTTCAAGATAACGTTATAACCTGTCATATAAAAGTTGAGTCTTGGGGTGGAATATGATTGTCGTTAGTGCGTGTTTAGCAGGATTGCCAGTTCGATATAATGGGCTTAGCTCCTTAGAAGAAAAAATACATAAACTAGTAAGTGAAAAGAAAGCAATCACTGTATGCCCTGAATTGCTAGGCGGACTAGAAACTCCCAGGGAGCCAGCTGAAATTGTTGGTGGTACTGGAGAAGATGTGCTGGATGGAAAGGCTAAGGTCATAGATTGCAAGGGAACGGACGTGACAGACGCTTTTATTAGAGGGGCCAATGAAACACTTGATGTTATTAGAAAAATCCAAGCGACAGTAGTCGTATTGAAGGAGAACAGTCCATCATGTGGAAGCGAGAAAATCTATGATGGTACCTTTACAGGTGAAAAAGTCGAAGGGCACGGTGTAACAGCAGCTTTGTTGATCAGAAACGGAGTACGAGTCATTTCGGAGAGGCAATTTCTAAAAGAATTTTAGAGGATGAAGAAGCGCAAGGTTACTCCCTGCGCTTTTTATATTGAATGTTAAAAACCAAGTTCTTCTCTTTTTTACGTCTAAAGTCTTAGTTAAAACTACTGCGTGTGCTCGTGTGCTCTCCTTCTTTTTCCAAGTATGATAAATACAGATCATATGAGATGGAAGGTGTTACGTAGATGACAGGTATCGTTCAGTTACAAAATGTGACGAAGACTATTAAAGGGAAAACAATTATTAACTCTCTAAGCTTTGAAGTCAATAAAGGGGAGGTGTTTGGTTTTCTTGGACCAAACGGTGCTGGTAAAACGACCACAATCCGTATGATGGTTGGGTTAATCGGGATGACCTCAGGTGATATAAAAATCGGAGGCCATAGCATTCAATCTAATATTGAGCAAGCGGTGAGTCAAGTAGGTGCTATTGTTGAGAATCCAGAGATGTACAAATTTTTAACAGGCTATGAAAATCTTATCCATTTTGCCAGATTGTCCAATCAAGTCAATAAAGAGAAGATTGATGAGGTCGTTAAGCTCGTTAACTTATCTGATCGAATCCATGACAAAGTTAAGAATTATTCACTTGGGATGCGTCAAAGATTAGGAGTTGCACAGGCACTTTTACATGAACCAGAAGTCTTAATACTTGATGAACCAACAAATGGGCTTGATCCTGCAGGAATTCGCGAAATGAGAGACCATCTTAAAATGCTAACAAGAGAAAAGGGATTAGCCGTAATCGTTTCTAGTCACTTGCTTTCTGAGATGGAGATGATGTGCGATCGAATTGCTATTCTTCAAAAGGGAAAGCTTGTTGACGTCCAAACCATTCAAGATTTTAGAAATGGTGTTGACCAGGAGATTGAATTTGACGTTGCTCCAATTGAAAAAGCTCTAGCCATTTTTCAGACAATGGGTATGGCGGCACGAAGAGGTGAAACAGGTTTTATTTGCAGTATTAAGAAAGAGGAGATTCCATCCGTTGTAAATAGGTTAGCCAGCGAAAATATAGACATATTTGGAATAAAGGAAGTAACCAAATCATTAGAGGAACGTTTCCTTGAAGTAACAGAAGAAAGAGAGGTATCCCTCCATGCTTAAGTTATTACAAAATGAGTGGATGAAAATTTTTAAACGTCCAGGAACATTTGTGATGATGAGTCTTTTATTAGTAACCATTGTCCTTATGGGTGGAATCATTAAATACGAGAATCAAGATGTGAAGTTAAATCCGAACTGGCAGCAGGAAATCCAAACTACTATTGCTGAACAGAAGCAAAGTCTTGCACAGATGGAGAATGCTGCACAGGGGCAAAGAAAATATTTGGAGAAAAATATTGCCATTAATGAATATCGATTGGATCATAATCTCGCTCCGAATGGGGAATATGCTATATGGAGCTTTGTTCAAGATGCATCAAGTTTAATCCAACTAGCAGGATTATTTACAATTATTGTAGCAGCGGGAATCGTGGCGTCTGAATTTAACTGGGGCACAATCAAATTGCTTCTTATTCGACCAACCAGCCGGGCAAAAATCCTTTTAGCAAAGTATACAACTGTAATTTCTTTTGCACTACTTATGCTGACTTTACTATTTGCCTTTTCCACTCTAGTCGGATGGATCGCATTTGGAATGCCAGAACACGCAAAACCTTATTTAAATTACTTTGATGGCAAAGTAACGGAAGAATCGATGATTTTTCACCTGATTAAATTTTATGGATTAAACTCGATTAGCATGATTATGCTTTCGACCATGGCTTTTATGATTTCTGCAGTATTCAGAAACAGCTCACTTGCTATCGGATTATCTATCTTCCTTATGTTTACCGGGGCTCAATTTACGAATTTAATTGCTATGAAGTTTGATTGGGCAAAGTATATTTTGTTTGCGAACACAGATCTTATGCAGTATTTTGAAGGAATGCCACTAGTAGATGGGATGACATTAACTTTTTCTGTTCTCATGCTTGTCGTTTATTTTGTCCTTTTCCATAGTTTAGCCTTTTTCGTTTTCAAGAAAAGAGACGTGGCTGCATAGAGAAAATGACCACCATTTTGTACTGCACCCCAAAAGTTAGAGTGAAATCTACTTTTTGGGGTGTATTTTTTATGAATAAATATAGCGAACAATTTAAATTAGCATTAGTTAGAGAATATCAAGAAGGAAAACTGGGTTATTATCTGTTGGCTAAAAAGCATGGTATAAAAAGCAGTACAGCAATTAAAAACTGGGTGAAAGTATACGAAAAGTACGGGATGGAGGGGTTAATGCTGAAGAAACACAATGACGTTTACTCTGTTCAATTTAAATTGGATGTATTAGACTATATGAAAAATACAGGTGCTTCTGTAATGAATACTGCACTCAAATTTGGACTAACAAACCCTCCATTAATCACAACTTGGAAAAAGGTTTATTTAGAGGGAGGTCTAGAAGCGCTGGATAAGCCGAAAGGGTGGCCCTCTATGTCTGATAAACCAAAGAACAGAAAAAATAAAAAAACTACTGAAGAAAAAGAACTAACATACGAGCAAAAGTTAGAAAGAGAGAACGAGCTTCTTCGTTTAGAGGTAGAATACTTAAAAAAGTTGCGAGCTTTTCAGATGGATCCGGATGGCTATCTAGAAAAGCACAAACAGCTTTATCATTCGAACTCAAAGAAACCTTCAAATTAAGAGATGTTTTACAAATAGTTGGTATTCCTGAATCCTCTTACCATTATCATATTAAAAACATGCAGAAGGAGAATCCAAACCAAGAATTGGAGGAAAGTATTCAATCCATTTTCGAAGAACATAACGGAAATTATGGTTATCGTCGTATTCAATTAGAATTGAAAAACCGTGGGTTCAAAGTGAATCATAAGAAGGTTCAACGCCTAATGAGAAAACGTGGACTTAAAGGAGATAAGTTCAGATTAAAATCACGTAAGTACAGCTCTTATAAAGGAACGACGGGAACTGTTGCCAAGAACCTTATTAATCGCCGCTTTCATACAAACGTGTGCCATCAAAAACTAGCCACAGATATTACTGAATTTAAGTGTTCAGACGGTTTGAAGCTGTATTTAAATCCCATTATGGATATGTTCAATGGTGAAATTCTTTCTTTTGGGATAGGTATGCGTCCTACCTTAGAATTAGCTCTCACCCCCCTTGAGGAAGCTTTAGAAATAGTAATAGATTCAAAGTTTAGAACTACTATACATACTGATCAGGGGTGGCATTATCAACATAATAAGTGGGTAAAAACACTGAAGGAAAACAAGGTGTTCCAGAGTATGTCTCGGAAAGGAAACTGTTTAGATAATTCGCCAATGGAGAACTTCTTCGGGTTAATGAAACAAGAAATGTATTATGGGGAACCACTTTACTCATATGAGGAATTAGAAAAGAGAATAGAAGAATATATTCATTATTATAATTACAAGCGCATAAAGCAAAAATTGGCAGGCATGAGCCCGGTACAATACCGTGTCCATACCAGCCAAATCGCTGCTTAATATAAAACTCTAACTTTCGGGGGGCACCTCATTTTGGGTGGTCATTTTCTTATCTTAATAAATCGAATTACTTCAACGATTAGGATAACTAGCACTAAGAAAAATAAAGCAGTATATATGGGGAATAGCAACAAGGCATTGACCCAAAGGTTTTTTGTCCACATTTTATGAATAAGAAGGGGTTCAATTCCTCTTTTCCTGCTGAAACGTGGAAACATAAAAAAGAGAAATACTGTTGCTAAAGCAAAGACCCCTATTCCTGTGGAACCACTGCTTTGCTCTCTACCAATCGGTTGTGCTTGCTCCAAATTTTCCTCAGTGGAAGAGTCATTCTTTTCCGAACTGGTAGTTGCCGCTACTTCCTTAGAAGCATCCTCTTGAATATTCTCTACTTCTTTATTTACGGAGTACAATCCAACACCATTGGATTTGGCCTCGAGCATTGCCGCTTCGATGCGGTCTTCGTACTTATAGGTACCATAATCGTAAAAATCCTCGACTAAGCCAGCCTTCGTAATTTCCTCCTGGTGAAGCTTGCCATCAACAAACACCCAAGCTAACAACCGGTCATATTTGTCATAAAGGGAAGGTCCATCGGTTTCAATGGTTATTTGTCCTTTTTGTAACAAGGAACACGAGTAGTCACTTGCTTCTTTGCCGTAAGGTTCCTGTTCGTTCGTGCTTTCCGGTGTATCAATGTATAAAAGTCTGGTTTTATAGGAAGATCCGTTAATTGAAAATGTAGCAGTATCACCGTCTGTACATTTTTCTAATGTGGCATTGTACGTCTTCCCTAATTCCAATGGAATATTTGTTGAAGTCGATGTGGAAGCAACAGCACTTTTTGAAAAAGTATACCCTTCAAGGTCCACTTTGCTTTCGGTTAATCCACTCGCACATGAGTTACTATTATTCTTTTTAATTAAGGTGATGAGCTCTGACATATTGGTGGAGCTTTTAGCAAGCTCCGTTGGCTCATGTAATAAGTACACACAATCAGCTCTTCGGAAATGTCCTCCAAGCTCATCTCTTGATCCGTTATGCGCAAATGCCTGGAAAGGAAGGATGGACATAAGTACAAGGGTAATCATGATGGTAATAATCGGGGTCTTTCTAGTCAATAACGTTTCCTCCTAAATCTAGTTCTATCAGCTAATATATCATAACGAAAGAAATGCTGAAATAGTAATAAACCTGAAGCGGAGGTAATAAGAATGAATTGACTTCAAGGTTTCATTAATGAAAGGGGGCTGCATTTCAATGAAAGCTTCTTTTTTAACAGATGATCATGATATGTTTAGAAAGGCTCTACACAAAATGCTTGAAAAGGAAGCCTATCCATCCTTTAAACTATGGGAAGACAAACGCCACATACCAAAGGAATTTTGGATCAAGCTTGGTGAAAATGGTTTTTTGTGTCCGTGTATTGATGAGAAATATGGTGGCTTAGGGTTGGATTTTTCGTATGCAATGATATTAATTGAAGAGCTAGAAAAGGTAGGACAGGGAGTTGCTAGCGGTATTTGTTTACACTCTGAAATTGTAAGCCCTTACATTGAGCAATTAGGAACGGAAGAGCAAAAGGAAAAATGGTTACCTGGCTTTATCAGTGGACAAATAATATCAGCCATTGCAATGACAGAGCCAGGTGCAGGTTCAGATTTAGCTGCCATACGAACGACGGCGAGGAGGGACGGAGACTTTTTCATCGTTAATGGAGAAAAGACATTTATTACGAATGGAAAAGAAGCAGACCTTGTGGTGATTGTGTGTAAGACAGACTCGAAAGCTTCACCTGCTCATAAAGGGATTAGCTTACTTGTCGTGGAAGAGGGGACACCTGGTTTTAAAAGAGGTAAGAAACTAGATAAAATTGGTATCCATAGTGGAGATACTGGTGAGCTAATTTTTGAGGATGCAAAAGTCCCAGTAAGTAATTTACTTGGTGAAGAAGGAAAAGGCTTTTATTATTTAATGGAAAATCTACAGCAGGAGCGCTTAGTTGTCGCTCTACAATGCCAGATTGAAGCGGAAGTAATGCTTGAATTAACCATCGACTATGTGAAAAATCGCCAAGCATTTGGTCAATCGATAAGTAAATTCCAGAATACTCAGTTCAAAATTGCAGAAATGGCTACAGAAATTGATCTAGGAAGAGTGTATGTGAATCAGCTGGTCGAACGCCATGTGAATGGAGATTCGATTGTTAAGGAAGTGTCGATGGCCAAGTGGTGGATTAGTGAAATGGCCAAGCGCGTCGCAGCCGAATGTTTGCAGCTTCACGGCGGATACGGGTATATGGAAGAATACGAGATAGCTAGGCGATATCGTGACATTCCTGTTGCCAGTATTTACGCTGGTTCCACGGAGATTATGAAGAATATTATCGCCAAACATCTAAAGCTATAGTATAGGCTTGAGGAAATCCTCAAGCTTTTTTTGTGATAATATGAATGTATGATTTCACTCAAGAGGAGAGTTGTTATGGAGACAGAATTGCTGCGGATTTTTAATAAAGAGCATGAGCCAATTGGAGTTGCCACACGGGCTGAAATACATGAAAAAGGATATTGGCACGAGACGTTTCATTATTGGTTGATGGAGAAGGAACAAGGAATCGATTATATATTTCTTCAGCTTCGAAGCCCAAAGAAAAAAGATTATCCGCACCTTTTAGATATTACCGCCGCCGGCCATTTACTTGCTAATGAAACAGTAGAAGATGGAATACGAGAGGTGAAAGAGGAGATAGGGTTGACTGTCCATATGGAGGAGCTGATATCTCTAGGAATCCTGAAGTATTCTGTTAAAATGGAGCCCTTACTAGATAATGAGTTGGCTCATGTATTTTTACATAGAAAAAATGTCCCATTCGATTCGTTTGTTCTACAAGAAGAAGAGGTCGCAGGTATATACCGAATGAAGTTTACGGATTTTTCTGCTCTTTGGAGGGATGAAACGGAGCACATTCCAATGCAGGGCTTTGAAGTGGAAAATGGAGAGAGATATTTTTATGTAAAATCTGTTTGCAAGGAACAATTTGTCCCTCATGATCAATCGTTCTATCAGGCTTTAATCAATAAAATACAGCAGGAGCTAAAATAGCTCCCAAGCTGTATGTAGTAGGTTAATCCCGGTATAAATTTCGCTTTCACTTACTCCACCATATCCGATCAATACCTTTGGCGTAAGCGGCAGGCTATTGCTGTCATAATAAACGGAAGTAGGATACACCCTAACGCCGACTTTTTCAGCATTGCTAATTAATTCGCTTTCGGTCATGTTGTTATGTACCTCGAGTAAAATATGTAATCCAGAATCAACTCCAATCACTGTTACGTGTTTTCCAAATTTCTCTGTGATAAGAGAGAGCAAGGTGGATTGTTTTCTTCTATAGGTGGTTCGCATTTTCTGTAAATGACGACTCCAGTGACCTTCTTTCATAAACAGATACAAAGTTTGTTGATGCAGTCTTGATACGGTCTGCTTATAAATGGAAAAGCGATTTTGATATCTTGAAAGAAGGGGAGGAGGAAGCACCATAAAGCTAATTCTTAAAGAAGGAATCAATGATTTTGAAAAGGTACCAAGATAGATAACTCTCCCCTGATGATCAAGACCTTGTAGCGAAGGAATGGGTCTTCCTGTATGGCGAAATTCTCCGTCGTAATCATCCTCAATAATATAACTATCCGTTTCCTTTGCCCATTTTAATAGTTCCATTCTTCGTGAAATTGGCATCACCATTCCCAATGGAAACTGATGCGAGGGTGTCACATACACTACGGTTGCCTCACTGTCTCTTAAATCTTCCATTTTAATACCATCTTGATCTAAATTAATTCCGAGAAGCTTGACACCTTGGTCCTTAAACGCCTCCCGCGAGCGGTGAAAGCCCGGATTCTCCATTGCATAGACTCTTTCTCGTCCAATGAGCATCGTTAGAAAGGTAACCATATATTGTGTGCCAGAGCCAATTAAGATTTGATTAGGTTCACATCTAACTCCACGCGATTGGTATAAATACTTGGCGATTTCGACACGAAGAGGGAAGTCCCCTTGCCGATCACCACTTAATAAGAGATGGCTCTCATCTTCATAAAGGCTTTGTACAGTCAGTTTACGCCAGGTAGTAAACGGAAACTCATTTAATGCAATGTTTCCGTGGCCAAAATCCACTTTTATTGGATTTGCTTTAGGTATCTTTTGAGGGCTGTCACGCTCTTCGGTGTGTTCTTTTTCGATCGGTTGCATATCCATTTCCAGTTCAGTGACAAACAATCCCTTTCGCGGTTCACTTTTGACATACCCTTCCGCGATTAACTGTTGATAAGCTGTTTCAACGGTTGTTAGACTGATTCCCAAATGTATAGAGAGCTTTCTTTTTGAAGGCAATTTTGTTTCTGGAGTCAGTCTCCCTTCAACCATTTCTTTTTTAAAAAAAGTATAAAGCTGTAGGTAAAGTGGCTCCGCATGATTTGGATCTAAAGTTACTGTAATTTCAAGGATATTTATCACCTCCTTCTATTCAAACTGGCATGGTTAATTATAACATATCTGGCACTTTGGAAATGGCCAGTGGATGAGTAAAATGATAAAAAAGGAGGAATGAAACATGATTACAATACAATATGAAGAAAGTAGAAAAATTACTGCAGAGGAACTGGCAAACGTTTTTAGTAAATCTGGCATAAGAAGACCTGTTGAGGACCTGCCTAGACTACAAATAATGATCGACCAAGCAGATATTACTGTGACAGCATGGGACGGAAGGAGGCTTGTTGGTATTGCGAGAGCCATCACCGATTTTAGTTACTGCTGCTATTTATCAGATTTAGCCGTTGATCGAGACTACCAGAATCAGGGGATTGGAAAAGAACTCGTGAGACGCGTTCACGAACGGTTGGGAGAGGAAATTTCTTTAATCCTTTTAGCATCACCGATAGCCATGGATTATTACCCGAAAATTGGATTTCAAAAAATCCAAAATGGCTATATCATCCCAAGAAAATAAAAAAAACCAAATTTAATGGGGAATTTGTATGATTCCATGAAGAATTTTGTCGAAATATGGAATACTGTATATTAAGAGAATAGAGAAGGAGTGGTCACTTATGAATTATCATTCCGTCTGGTATATTGCGTTAGTGGCCGCAAGTAGTTTTCTTTTCTTATATACTTACTATAAAAAGAGGAATCAGCCTGTTTTCTTATTATTGTTAGCGGCTATTGGGTTCGGTTATATCATTGAGGGTGTTATTTATAACTTTCTGCATAGTTACGTGTATTACCCACGTTTTCTTACTAATAATCCTACGTATGATAGTAATCTTGGAGCGATTGCTTCTAATGCATTTGTCTTACCAGTTATCGCAGTTTTTCTAGCAACCTTTAGAAAGAATTGGAGATGGTCACTGTTCTTTTCGCTATTGCTCATTGGTATTGAATGGTTGTTCGAAGAGCTATCCATCTATAAACATAATTGGTGGAGAAATGAGTTTACCTTTTTCGGATTATTAGTTGTTTATTTTCCAATCATCAAATTATTGTACCGTTGGTTACTGAATAAACAAGTAGGAATTCGCCACTTTTTATTATTGTTCTTGATTGTTAGTCCCATTTTAGGAACGATTCACATGCTTCCCCTCATGTTATTATCCAATCGTTATTACGATTTGGGATGGTATGAAAATGTGTTTCAGGATACCAATGCATTTGCAGCCATTTACTATATATGTTCAGGTCTAACTATATCGGCCTTAGCAAAATGGAAGATAAGATATAGATGGCTTAAATTTATCTTTTTAATAATCAGCCTGTTTTCTATTACCCGTTTCTTGTTATTTACCGGAATCCTACACATCTTTGTTTGGTGGGACCCGTATTTTTATATTACATTCCCTGCAATAGTTTTAATTTTAGCAGAAAAGATCAGTAAGATATTGGGAAAGCGTGCCGAATTTCCATCCGAAGAATAGCACAGTGAGTCAACTGTGCTATTTGCTGTGTAAAAGTTCATTATTATGGAGAAACTCGAAACATAGGGGGAACCTCCTGAAAAATGTATGCAAATAGGAGATGCTCGGTCATGGTAAATGTACTCTATGCGTCCGCCTGGATTTTTGCGATGTGGAAATGGGGCGATTGGGAAAATTGGCAAAAATACTACCCAACCATTCTTTTTTTTATCTTAGGAGATTTTCTCTATTTGTATTTATTGTCAGATCTCTATCCTATGTGGCGATACCATCCACCTGAAATCGACAAACAAGCAGGACTCACGAATACACATATTTCATTTTCCATCATGATAATTAAATATCCTGCCACAGCACTCATCTATTTATCCAAATTCCCGGGCACACGTAGCAAACAGATTTTTTACATATTAGGATGGACTTGTTTGTACATGATCAATGAAGGGATCGACTATAAAACAGGTCTCATTCAATACTCTAATGGTTGGAGTTTCAAGTGGTCTATTGCATTTAATATGATGATGTTTACTATATTATGGGTCCATCATCGTAGACCAATTTTAGCATGGGCTATTTCTATTTTATTCATCCTTTCATTGTGGCAAATCTTTGATGTACCCTCCAAGGTTTTCCGGTAAAAAATACTTACGATTTTCACAGGTTAGACATGAAAATTGTCGGGTTTTGTCCGATATAGAAACTGACACAGAAATTATTACATCTATGCGGAGAAAAAGATGAATAAAAGAAAAATCACTTTACAATCAATCATATTATTATTAATAGCCTTTGCGATGCTTGGAACGTATCTTGGAGTGATGATTTCGAGTATCGTCGTTAGTAAAGAAAATAGAGAAAAAGGCTATTTAAGTGAAAATCAAGTGTACGCAGAAAAGCTGGCAGACACAACAGACTTACTTTTTCGAAATATGTTGCAAACGCTTAAGGTGAGTGCCGATTCGATTTATCCACTTACTCAGAATAGTGATCAACTATATGCAGAGTTAAACCAAGTATTAACTTCAACAAACTTTTTTAATTCGGTTTTTTTAGTCGATAAAGAAGGAAAAATTGTCCGCTCTGCTCCACATTTTGATTTAGAAGGAGTAAAGATTGATACTTTTGGAGTAAATGAAGCCATTAACAAGAAAATGCCGCTGATTTCCCAGCCATATATAAGTAAGGTGACGAATAAACTAATAATCCTCATCTCTATACCAGTATTTGATGATAAGGGAGAGTACTTCGGTTTTCTTGGTGGAACGATTTATTTAAGTGAAGACAATAGCATCAAAGATACTTTAAGTCTTCATCCGAAGCATGCAGTCGATTCATATGTGTACGTAGTGGATTTAGAAGGGAATATCATCTATCATCCAGAGAAAAATCGAATGGGTGATAATGTTATAGAAAATGGTGCCGTCAAACGTGTGGTAGAGGGTAAAGATGGTAACATTGAAATAACAAACTCGAAAGGAATTAGAATGCTGGCTGGTTATGCATATGTAAAAACGAGCGAATGGGGAATTGTGAGCCAGACTCCTAAAAATTCATATATTCAACCTTCTATCGAGTTAATAAAGCAGGTTGGAAAGGTTACTCTTCCGTTCGAAATCTTGGTTTTGGTCATTTCTATTTACCTATTGAGAAAATTTGTACATCCACTTCGAGAGTTAGCCCAGTATGCACATCAAGTGGCTGAAAAAACAACGATTAAAAGGCCAGAAATTTCTGAAGGTTATTTTGAAGTGAATGAGTTAAAACATACGATGTTTTTAATGGTAGACCATTATCGAACACAAATTCAAATGTTTGAAAATGAAGCTACACTAGATCCGTTAACTGGTTTGTTAAATCGTCGAACTCTACAAAAGCGAATACATGAATTTAAAGAGTATTCAATCATTCTATTCGATATTGATCATTTTAAAATGGTCAATGATACGTATGGACATTTAATGGGGGATGAAGTTTTAAAATTCTTATCAGACCTTATTCGTAATCAAACAAGAGAATGTGACATTAGTTTCCGTTACGGTGGAGAAGAGTTTTTGATTCTCCTACCAAATACTACTATAGAAGAAGCGTACCAAATTGCTGAGCGAATAAGGATAACAACAGAAGAAACAATCAGTCCCATAGGTAAAGCAGTCACGATTTCAGTTGGTGTTGGAAATATGCCAAACACCGCCAGCCATCACAATGAGTTATTTAATTTGATTGACCAAGCCTTATACCTAGCAAAAGGGAATGGACGAAATCAAACAGTTAAGGCGGACGAAGCCAATTAAGTGTCACAAGAAACGCTTGTCTCTTATAGGGGCAAGCTTTCCTTATGTAGGTTTGCTTCCAATCTTACTAGGGAAAAAGTAGAGGGATGAAAAGACAATGATTTAAAAAGGAAAACTAGGGGATTTACAGAAACCCTTTTTTTCGTTAGACTGTGCAGAGTGAAAATGAAAGGAGGAATATGTATGATTAAAGATATTATTCTCGTACTAGTTCTTCAGTTAATTTACGTTCCAACCTTTACACTGAGAACCATTTTCCTAGTAAAAGGGTTGAGAATGCAGGCAGCATTTTTAGGGTTACTTGAGGCACTAATATACATATTCGGACTATCGATCGTATTTAATGGGGAGCAAAATGTAGCTGTGATGATTGTGTATGCCATTGGATTTGGATTAGGTATCATCATTGGATCCATGATTGAAGAAGCATTAGCAATTGGATATACAACGATTCAAGTGATTTTAACCAATAAAAATATGAACCTCGTTGATCAGCTTCGTAAAGATGGATATGGCGTGACTGTTTACGAAGGTGAGGGAATCGAAGCGATTCGATATAAGTTAGAGGTATTAACGAAGAGAAACCAAGAAGAAGGTTTATACGACATGATTCAGCAATATGAACCGAATGCATTTATAATTGCCTATGAACCAAAAACTTTTAAAGGTGGTTTCTTGCTTAAGGCAATGAAGAAAAGGAAGAAAATGAAAAAACAGATAGAGCAAAACCAAGCCTAGGTACTAATAGTTTTATCCCTTGCATTTTTATATGTAAGGGTATTTTTTTACAATTTCAAATTATACAATTACACTATAGATAAAAGGGGTGTTGGATACGATGAAAAAATTTACTTATAAAGAAACGATTTGTATAGAGGATGAACTTCGATCGATGATGGGGTTTCCAAGTGAACTGGTAAAAAACAAGACCATTTTTACTATTGATTACCATTGTAGAGATTTTATTTCAAAGTCGCCTTTTTTAGTATTATCCACGTCTGACAAGGAAGGGTATTGTGATGTGTCACCGAGGGGAGATTTACCTGGATTTGTACACGTATTAAATGAAAATCAGTTAGTCATCCCTGAAAGACCTGGGAACAAGCGAATGGACTCTATGCGCAATATTTTATCTAACCCACGAGTGGGCTTGATCTTTTTCATCCCTGGTTTGGGTGAGACATTGCGAGTAAACGGACAGGCTACCCTGATAAAAGATCCGGAAATACTGGAGAGTATGGCGGTAAAGGGAAAGGCGCCGTTAGTAGGTATAGCTGTTGAGGTGGAAGAGTGTTTTATTCATTGTGCAAAAGCATTTATTCGATCAGGTTTATGGGATCCGTCTTCATGGCAGGAGAAAGGATTATTGCCTTCCGTGGCTTCTATCATTTCTGACCATGTGAATTTACCGAATACGACTGCTAAGACGGTAGAGGAAGGGCTGAAAGAAAGCTACAAGGAAAGACTTTATTAAGACAGTGTGAGAAAATTCGTCCTTGTGTTTTAAATTGACAATGTTTGTGAAGAGGTGTACATTTAACTCGGGTTAAATACTTCTTTCTTAAAGGGTGAAATAGAACCGATGAGTTCCAATCAAGCACTAGACTTAAAGCTACTAAAAAAGTTTAAAAACGAATTAACAAGATTTATGATGCTATATCAATTTGGTATTGATGAGTTAAATACGAAAATCGATATTTTAAAGCAGGAATTTCAATATATTCATGATTACAGCCCTATTGAACATGTGAAATCTAGAATCAAATCACCAGAAAGTATTCTTAAAAAGGTACAAAGAAAAAATCTAGATTTATCATTGCCAAGTATAAAGGAAAACATTAAAGATATTGCGGGAATTCGGATTACCTGCTCCTTTATTTCTGATATTTTTGAGATAAGTAGAATGCTGGAGAACCAAAGCGATATTGAAGTAGTAGAAAAGAAGGATTATATTAATCATCCTAAACCAAATGGCTATCAAAGCTTGCATTTAATCGTGAAAATTCCAGTTTTTATGTCGAATGGCATTGAAAATGTATATGTGGAAGTGCAAATCCGTACCATTGGGATGGATTTCTGGGCAAGTCTTGAACATAAGATTTATTATAAATATGATAACGAAGTTCCCTCTTATTTATCAAAAGAACTGAAAAACGCTGCAGATACAGTAGCGATGTTAGACAAAAAAATGGAAGTTTTACATGAAGAAATACGTAAGCTGGATAACGATGATGACATAGAAAATGAGCTTAACCTTTTGAATGCTAGTGGAAAAAAATTAAATATTCCGATAGCACTTTTAGAGAGCTTGTCTAAGGATAAAGAGTAGCAGAAACATATGGAAAAAGGACGATTGAATACATTTCAATCGTCCTTTATTTCATATTAATAATCTGTCACAACGAAGTCTCTATCAAGGAAAGCTTCAATTACTTCACTGATGCGGAAAGAAGTTTGTGGTGAATCATAGTTTTCAAATGCATGCTCACAGTTATTTTTATAAGCCATGGTTTCATCATAATGAGACATATGGCGGTTAATAACTTCCTCATTGTCCTGACGTTCCTTTTGACGGGAGATAACCGTATCACGATCTGCATAAATGAAGAAACGCATAACACGTTCACCATACATTTCCTTCAATTTTTCAGTACCTTCAGGATTGAGTGTCAAATAAATCAGATTATGTGATTCAAAGGCTTTAACAATATCTTCTTCACGTATTCCGTAATGGAAACCATCGATTTCTACGCTCTCAAGAAATTCTCCATTGTCCTCCATTTTCTTGAAGGTGGCTTCATCAATAAAATGATAATCTTCTCCATTTTGTTCGTAATGACGAGGTGAACGAGTGGTATAAGAAAGAACTGTTTCCATGTCAAAAGCAGTAGCAACCATTTTAGCAATCGTTTTTCTTCCAGAACCATCAGGACCAGTGTAAATAAATAATTTTTCTTTATCTTTAATTTCGTACATAGATTACCTCCTGAAAAATATATTTAGAGTATTTCAAACAAACTAAGAAGTGAGAAAAAGTAAATAAATATCTATATCATCCTATTATAGCAGAAAAGGCCATATTAATCTGATAACAAATATTTGAAGATTATATATTAGAAGACGAATCTAGGTGGCATTTGGTTTCATCCTATACATTAATATGTAAAATATTCTGATAACTTAATTTAAGAATGCCAAATTAGAGAGAAAAATGCAAGAGGTTCCCTCTTTTTTTGAATATTTTGATTGTCATAATGTTAAAAAGGTCGTATAGTTATAGTTAATGAGAATGATAATCAATAACAATTGGTTATATAGGAGTGTGTGACAATGGAGAAAATGGATCTTTTTGATGTAACAATAATTGGAGGCGGGCCGGCAGGGCTGTACTCTACTTTTTATAGTGGTTTAAGGGAAATGAAGACGAAGCTAATTGAATTTCAGCCCCAATTAGGTGGAAAGATTCATGTGTATCCAGAAAAAATGATTTGGGATGTTGGGGGATTGACACCAGTTCCTGGAGCAAAACTCATCGAGCAAGTGGTTGAACAAGGACTTACCTTTAACCCTACCGTGGTTCTTAACGAAAAGGTTGTTTCTATCTCACGGACCGAAGACGGGGTTTTTGTTCTTGAAGGTTCTTCAGGAGATTTTCATTATTCGAAAACGGTGATTGTTGCCGTCGGCAGTGGAATACTGAAACCGCAAAAGCTGAACATAGAAGGAGCCGAACGGTTTGAGGTATCGAATTTAAACTATACCGTGAAATCATTAAAGCAATTTAAGGATAAAACCGTAATCATTTCAGGTGGTGGAAATTCTGCTCTCGATTGGGCAAATGAGCTAGAGCCTGTTGCGAAGAAAGTCTACATTACGTACCGAAAAGACAAAATGTCAGGTCATGAAGCACAAGTGTCCCAATTACAAAATAGTTCAGTGACTTGTTTAAGTAACACGTCCATAACGAAATTAATAGCGACTAACAATCAGGAAATAATTGAAAAGGTAGAGATTACTAATAACTTGACTGGAGAAGTCACTCTGTTATCTGTTGATGAGGTAGTGATTAATCACGGTTATGAACAGGATACGGGCCTACTGAAAAACAGCCATTTACATATTAATATGCTCGAGGATTTTTATATTGAGGGGAACTCTTGTAGTGAAACCTCGGTTCCTGGTTTATTTGCGGCCGGTGATATTCTTAAGTTCGATGGGAAACTGAACTTAATCGCGGGAGCCTTCCAAGATGCAGCCAACGCTGTGAATAAAGCAAAGAAGTATATCGAACCAGATGCTCATCAAGCAGCAATGGTTTCTTCACACAATGATGTGTTCAAGCAGCGCAATCGGGAGCTTGTGAAACAATTGGTTAGATAGTTTAGAAATATTATTATGTGCTAGAAGGTTAACGAAATGGTTAACCTTTTTTTTATATACTTTTTATATGGAAAAGCAATATCTCAAGGTTTAGACATATGTATTTATAAACCTTTTGAACGGAGGTGTTTTTTTGCCGGCAATAAATGGTCAAGAATTTATGAAAAGAATTCATCAACTTCAACCTGAGATATGGCTTGAAGGGAAGAAAATAACAGATATATGTAATCATGAAGCGTTTAAGGGCATTTTAACAAGTAAAGCAGAACTGTTTGACTTACAGATGAACAAAGATCACAAGGATTTGATGACTTACGTTTCTCCAGTAAGTGGAGAACGGGTAGGAACGTCATTTATGCAGCCAAAAACAAAAGAGGATTTAGAAAAGAGGAGGCTTTCTACCCAAGCATGGGCGAAGTTGTCAGGAGGAATGATGGGAAGATCTCCAGATTATATGAATTCCTGCCTGATGGCTCTTGGAACAGCCTGGGATCATTTTCAAGATTCGCGTTTAATTGGAAAACATATATTACAAATGTATGAGCGTGCTAGAGAAAATGATTTAACGCTTGCTCATACATTTGTGAACCCACAAGTGAATCGATCCATGCTTTATTTTGAAGATGAAGAACATCCGATTTCCGCAAAAGTAGTAAAGGAAACGAGCGATGGAATTATTATTAAGGGTGCTAGATTGTTAGCTACTCAAGGTGGAATTACAGATGAATTGCTCGTCTTACCAATCGGGGGAAAGTATATCGGAGAATCATTTATTTACGCATTTAGTATCCCAAGCAACACCCCGAATTTACGATTTATTTGTAGAGAATCTTTTCGTTACCGCTCTTCCGCATTTGATCATCCGCTAGGTGCTAGATTTGAAGAAATGGACACCATAGTTGTGTTTGATGATGTTTTGGTCCCATGGGAACGGGTATTTTTATACAACGATTACGCCATTTCTATGCAACTAGCAAGTGAAACAAGTTATTTTACTTTTTTACTTCATCAAGCAACTGCACGTCAGGTGGTGAAAACAGAGTTTCTTTTGGGGCTCGCGCAGTTGATTGTGGATTCGATTGATATAGGAAGCTATACCCATGTTCAAGGAAAAGTTAGCGAGATCATTTCCGCACTAGAGACATTAAAAGCTTTATTACAAAGTTCGGAGATGAATGCCAAGCTTGATAAGAGAGGGAGGATGGTTCCTGATGTTAATCCATTATCGGCTGCTATAACCACCTTTCCTCGTTTGTATCCTAGATTCATTGAAATTTTAGAAACGTTAGGAGCAAGTGGTTTAATATCGATTCCAACTGAAAAAGACTTTGAGTCACCCATACGCGGAGATTTGGATCATTATCTACAAGGTGCGTCATGTGATGCTAAAGAACGAACCCAATTGTTTCGTTTAGCATGGGATGTCTGTTTAAGTGCTTTTGGGGGAAGACAAAAACAATACGAAAGATTCTTTTTTGGAGATCCGGTTCGATTAGAATCTGGGCTATATAATAGCTACTCTAAGGAATCTGCTGTGAATCTAGCAAAATCCTTACTAAATAGTAATCTGAAAAAGGAATAACAGTAACAAGCATCTGCTTTTATAGGTAGATGCTATTTTGTAAGTAAAAAACATCAGTGTTTTAGTAAAAGTTTACGTTGACATAAAATCTTTAGGATGGATACAATGAAGTCTAAGAATGCTAAAGCGTTTTCTTATGGAGGTAAGTTTGTGAATAGATTACATACTGCAATAGAATCAGTTATAAAAGAACAACCAAAAGTAAACAAAAATTATTGGAGATTGAATTATCATGTAAGCACTCCGGCCTATTGGATGAACGATCCGAATGGATTCAGTTTTTTTAATGGAGAATATCATCTATTCTATCAGCATCACCCGTATTCACCTGAATGGGGTCCCATGTTCTGGGGACATGTGAAAAGTAAAAATCTTGTTCACTGGGAACATATGCCGATTGCTCTTGCGCCAACGGATGAATACGACCAGGATGGTTGCTTTTCGGGAAGTGCGATCGAAAAAGACGGAAGTATGTATGTAATGTATACGGGTAATACGTGGACAGGGGATGACCATGATAAAGATTTATTACAGGTGCAATGCCTGGCGGTAAGTGATGATGGAATTCACTTTACAAAGTTAAGAGAAAACCCGGTTATAGCTGAAGCTCCTACAGGTGATGTTCATCCCTATCATATACGTGATCCAAAAGTGTGGAAACAGGGTAATGACTATTATTGTGTGTTAGGTTCAAGAACAAAGGATCATCATGGACAAGTGTTGCTTTATCGTTCTAGTGATTTATTACATTGGGAATTTATAAGTGTTATGGCTAAAAGTGACGGGGATTTAGGGTATATGTGGGAGTGTCCTGAGTGTTTCGTTTGGAAGGTCATGATGTTCTCATGATGTCACCGCAAGGCGTCAAGCCGAAAGGAGATTTGTATCATAATCTCCATCAAGCAGGCTATGTTTTAGGTGAATTAGATTACCATACAGGTGTACTTTCGCATGGCGATTTTCATTTGTTGGATTATGGATTCGACTTTTATGCTCCTCAAACGATGGAAGATCCTAAAGGAAGACGTATTATGATTGCATGGATGGCGATGTGGGAAAGTCACATGCCTGAGCAAGAATACAATTGGGCAGGAGCTATGACGATTCCTCGACAGCTTGAATGGGTGGATGGAGAAATTTACAGCAAACCTGTTCCAGAGTTACAGGAACTTCGTGGGAATATGGTTCAGCTTGAACATGTGACGGTAAAGGAAGAGCAGGCTATTCCTGAACTTATGGGGGAAAGTTATGAGCTTGAGGTAACAATTGATGCAAAATCCGCCGAACAGTTTGGTGTGAAGGTTCGGGTGAGTGAGAAAGAGGAAACAGCTATCGCATATAGTCGATTAGATGGAAAGGTGATCTTGGATCGAGAGCGGTCTGGTAAAGGGCCAAAGGGAATACGAAAAGCTCCAGTACAACTTAAAGAAAATCTTCTCCATCTGCGCGTATTTGTTGATCACTCTTCGGTAGAAGTATTTATTAACGAGGGAGAAAAAGTCATGTCAGCAAGAGTATATCCAAGCGAAAACTCTACGGGTATTAGCTTTTTCTCTGATAAAGAGATAACTATTGTCAGCTTACAAAAATGGGACTTGAAAAAATGTATTCACCCATTGAGTGATAATTTTGCTTAAAAGCAATTAAAATGTGAAACCCACGACCTTTCTGTTAGGTAAAGGTGTGGGTTTTGTTCGTATAGGGGATTAAACTGCTTATACTGCTTATACTTGTAAAATATTTCTTTTTTTAGTCAAAGATACTTTACAGGAAGAAAACTAAGATGTAGAATTTCTATATACCTAAAAAAACTAGGTAGGTGAGAAGATGTTTAATCGTGAATTGGTTAAAGGTAGTACTTCGCTTTTGTTACTTCAGCTTTTAGAAGAGCGGGATATGTATGGTTACGAACTTGTTAAAGAACTAGAAAACAGAAGCGGAAATGAGTTTTCGGTGAAAGAGGGCACTTTATATCCGGCACTACATAAGCTTGAAAAGCAGGAATATATTGAGTGCTACTGGAAAGAACAGGAAAAAGGTCCAGCTCGTAAATATTACAAAATTACAGAAGCGGGAAAAGAGATGCTGCTGGAAAAAACACGTGAGTGGAATGATTTTGTTTCAGTAATGAACAAGATGATGGGGAGAAAGAAACATGGAACGGCTGAAGAGTGAGTTTTTAGAAAGCCTGAAAGAAAGCCTCGGAAACCACAAAGAAAAGGAATCCATAATAGCTGAATATGAAATGCATTTGGATGAGCTTTTATTAAGTTTATACAAAATGGAGTATGACGAGATTCGGGAAGAAGTATACTCAAGATTCGGCACACCAGAAGAGATTGCTGCGATATGGAAAGAAGAGCTTTCATTTTCACCGAGTAATATGAAGTGGTTGTTTATTGCTGTGAATATTCTTTTCTTTACAGGTGGGGCCGTTCTCACACTTGCTCATAATCTTCTTGACTGGAAATGGCTGACAAATTTATGGTCTAATCTTACGTCCTTTCCTATCATCATTGCTTTCATTTATATGTTCTTTTGGGCACTTCTAGGATATGAGATTGGGAGAGGCTTTGGTCATAAAGGGAAAAGGGTTATGAAAAAGACCTTTATTTTAGCGTTAATACCGAATGTAACTTTAATGGTCTTAACGGTCTTCCATCTTATCCCACGTGAATGGTTTCATCCACTATTAACTGAAACCTTTATCGGCGTCTGTATTTTTTTAACACTTCTACTTTATCCAGTATGCATCATCAGCTATCGATGGGGGAAAAAAGCGTCAATCTGAGCTTTTTTTTTACCATAGTACATAGTAAAACTATGTATATAGAAAAACAATATAAATGGAGGAAACCATGATGAATGAAAAACTGTTGAAAAACGATTGGATCTTTTTGGCTCTATGTTTCATCTTAGGAATCGTTGGGGAAGAGGCTTTTTTTAAAGATCAAATGGGAATATCCTATTTTGTTTTTATCATTTTCTTCTATACGGTATTTTTCTGGAGATTTCGTAAGTTTCCGTTTACTCACCAAAGGGTTGGATATTTCGTATTAATCTGTATTTGGTTATTAACCGCTGGATACTATCTTTATGACACACAGCTTTTTTACGTGTTAAATATTGTTGTCATCCCAGCTCTTGTGATCTTTCATTTGTCTCTAGTAACATCCTCTAAAAATAGAGTTTGGCATAATTTGTATTTCTTCCTTTATACATTTCTACGTGTAATTGACGGATTGCGTTATCATGGGTTTTTTTTCAAATACATTACAAACCTTTCAAAGAAGGGGAACCAAAGGAACTTTGCAGTATGGAAAAAAATATTACTGGGTATTACCTTATCCGTTCCCGTTTTATTCATTGTTTTAAATCTTCTGATCTCTGCAGATGCCCAGTTTGAACGATTGGTAATGGAGATTCCGTATTTATTT
Organism: Bacillus sp. Y1; assembly: GCF_003586445.1. NCBI lineage: Bacteria > Bacillati > Bacillota > Bacilli > Caryophanales > Bacillaceae > Bacillus > Bacillus sp. Y1. The sequence goes on from NZ_CP030028.1 coordinate 2,027,305, forward strand.
AGCATTAATGTGGAGTTACTTTTTAGAACCATCATTGTACTTGTTTATACATTTGGCTTCTTCGGATTTATGCAAGCCCTATTTATAATGAACAATAAAATCATACAAAAAGAAGGACCATTTAAGCCCTTATCGATGGACGGAGTCGTTACACTGACCGTATTACTTTTATTAGATTTAGTGTATATCACTTTTGTTGCCGTACAATTTACGTACTTTTTTAGTGGCTCATTAGAGGATGGATATACGTATGCTGAGTATGCACGGCGCGGTTTTTTTGAATTGCTCTTTGTAACCATGATCAACCTATCTGTTACAACAGGTTCTATTCAACTTTCGAGAACAGTATACGGTACGTTAAAGAAGTTCATTCGTATTGCTTTGTCTGTTTTAGTACTTTCAAGTGTTGTTCTTCTTATCTCAGCGTTTATGCGTATGACAATGTACGAAGAGGCGTATGGCTTTACTTTTACAAGAGTACTTGCTCATTCATTTATGATATTTTTAACTGTGATATTTGCTTATACACTGGTGAAAATTTGGCTTGAGAAACTATCTTTGTTTCATTTTTATTTCATTGCGGCCCTCGTCTATTATGTAGGTATTAATGTCGTAAATATCGACCAGTTTGTTGTCGAACAAAATATTAAGAGGTACGAAACAACTGGAAAAATTGATATTTATTACTTAAACAATCTCTCAGACACGGGAACACTTGGGCTTATTGATCTGTATCAAAGTGGAGCCAATATACCCGGATTAGAAGAGTTGCTTGAGCAAAGGAAAGCAGAACGGTTTTATTTAAAAAATACCTCTTGGCAGTCCTATAACTTAACCCGAATGAAGACATATAATGAGCTTGGAAATTTAAATTTTTTAAAGGAAAGTAAATGATGCATACAAAAGTCGTTTTCTCACAAACTATAATGCACAACAATGGAAAGAAAGGAAAGATGAGAAAATGACAAAAGTTCTATACATTACTGCACATCCACACGATGACACACAGTCTTATAGTATGGCTGTAGGTAAAGCATTTATTGAAACGTACAAACAAAAGAATTCAGATCATGAAGTTGTACACTTAGATCTTTACAAAGAGGATATACCTCAAATTGATGTAGACGTGTTCAGTGGCTGGGGGAAACTACAGTCAGGAAAAGGTTTTGACGAGCTTTCTTCAGAGGAAAAGGCGAAGGTGGCGCGCCTTGGAGAACTATGTGATCAATTTATCTCTTTTGACAAGTATGTATTTGTTACTCCGCTTTGGAATTTCTCATTCCCTCCAGTGATGAAGGCGTATCTTGATGCAGTTTCTGTTGCTGGGAAAACATTTAGATACACAGCCGAAGGTCCAATAGGGTTATTAACGGATAAAAAAGCTTTACATATTCAAGCGCGTGGTGGGATTTACTCCGAAGGTCCTGCTGCAGGCCTCGAAATGGGACACCGTTATTTAAGTGTTATTATGCAATTTTACGGAGTGCCTTCGTTTGAAGGATTATTTGTAGAAGGTCATAATGCAATGCCAGATAAAGCACAAGAAATCAAAGAGAATGCGATTGCAAGAGCAAAGGATTTAGCCCATACATTTTAAAACAAAGAGCCAACGAAAAAATCGTTGGCTCTTTTGATCTATTGCTTTAGAATTTGTTGTTCCCATTCTGATCTTAAAATCCCCATCATAATACGATCGGAATAATGCCCGTCACGATAAATAGCAGAACGAAGTCTTCCTTCTTCGGTAAAACCTGCTTTTTCATATGCACGGATTGCACGATTATTATAGCCAATGACATCCAAACCGACTCGATGTAAATTTAATTCATGAAATGCATAACGAAGAATAAGCTGTAATGCCTCACTACCATAACCTTTATTTTGATAGTTCGAATTTCCTATTCCAATGGCTAAAGAACCGACCCGATTATTCCATTCAATGGAGTGGATGACAACAAAACCGATTAAACTATCATCTTTTATCGTTCGTAAACGAAAATACGCTGAATTGTGGCTTCGTTCTTTATCTTCTTCAAGTTCGGCAATCGAATGCGGGTAGGCGATATCCGTATCAAGATTGCGTAAATAGTCTGAGTTTTCTTCCCAAGACGCCATAATCGCTGCATCCTCTGCTCGGACCGTAGTAAGTTTTAATAATGTCCCCTTAAATAAATTCGTCATACTGTTCTCCCTTTTTTTGTATTTATATGAAGGAATCACATCATGCTACGCAATAAAATCTTGCCTCCTAAAATCTAGATAACTTAATTTTAATGTTCTTTTTGGTATTCAGCAATCACTTCTTATAAAAGTTTATTAGCTATATGATTAGGGAGAAGGAAATATTTTCATATATATCGAATGTTTAGTCTAGGAGATTTACATCATGTTTTATAGGAGTGGCAACGATGGTCATAGAAACAGAACGGTTAATTATCAGAGTTTTTGATAAAAACGACTACCATGCAGTTTACGAATATACATCAAATCCTGATGTGATGAGGTATATTCCAGAAGGGGTTTTCACTAAGGAAGATGCCAAGCAGTTTGTGGAGAAAAATATAGGGGAGAAGGTTGAGAAGTACCCGGTAATTTTAAAAGAAAGTAGCACTCTGATCGGGCATATTGTATTTCATCGTTACTTTGGTGAACATACTTATGAAATTGGATGGGTGTTTCATCCGGATTATTATAACAAAGGCTTTGCCTCCGAGGCTGCGAAGGCTATTTTGCAATATGGGTTTGAGGAATTAAAGTTACATCGAATCATCGCTACATGTCAGCCTGAAAATATTGGTTCCTACAGTGTAATGGAAAAAATCGGGATGAGACGGGAAGGATACTTTAAAAAATGTATCCCTGATGGTGATAGCTGGTGGGATGAATATTACTACGCCATTCTTCAAGAAGAGTGGAGGGTGCAAATGAGTCAAACAATGAATATCAGTCTTCATCTATACGAACCTAAATATAGGGAAGGGTTGCTTTCGTTTGAACTTCCTAACGATCAAGAGAAGTTCACTGCCTTGCCGAGTAAAGCGCTAGATGTACAAGAGGGACAATTTCCGATTGTGATTGTGGAAGATAACATTCCAGTTGGTTTTTTTATGTTGCATTCGACTTCACGTGTTAAGGAATATTCAAACAACCCCAATGCCATGCTTTTAACGGCATTCTCCATTGATTACATAAAACAGGGGAGGGGCTATGCAAAACAGGGATTGCGTTTGCTAAAGAAATATATACAATATCAATTTCCAAACTGTGACGAAATCGTTCTAGGGGTTAATCATCAAAATATCCCCGCACAAAATCTGTATGTAGGAGTGGGATTTTATGATACGGGTAGAAGAGTGATTGGTTCACTCGGAGAACAGTTTGTAATGAGCCTACGTATATAGTAGAGACAGATCATACCCTACTATCGTAAAAATGGATACGGTACGACAACGGGACCGATGGATTACTTTCCTAGCTAAGAGCTGCTATTCAGGTAGCTCTTTTTTATATTGAGGGATATTTTTCCGTTGTTGCACTTAATAAATTGCAAGAGCTTACCGATATAAAGAGTATTAGTACGTGCTGAAAGTAGGAAAATAGTATGACCTCCCTAGAATTAGACTTTAATATCAATATACTATTGTTTCTTTTTGTGTACCTACTAGCTATTTTGACAGTGGTACTACTTTCAAGGAAACTAGTAAAAAGAAAATTGTCTGAACCTCCTAAGCAGTTTGGGAAAACTCCCACCATATTATTTGTGTTATTTTCAATGGTCCTTTTGATTTTCGGATATGTACTAGATAGTACATTACGGGAAAGAGAGTATAACGAATACTATGATATGGCAAAAAATATGGGAACTATTTTTAGTCGTGACCTAAGAAATGAAGGTCATGCTACTCTGTATCAATCAGATACAGATAGGAGTAAGGAATATACGCGTATTCATAAAAAAATGACGGAATGGCAAAATCATATTAAAGAAGTACAATCAGTCTATACGATGAGAATGAATGACAATGGTCAAATATACTTTGTAGTGGCACCCCCGACCGATTATAACAAGGACGGTCGGATTCGTGGAGAAATCGAAAAACGTATACCTATGGGTACCATTTACACGAAAGAGATTCCTGAATTACAACGTGCTTTTGATGGGGAATTTTCGATGGAGAAGGAACCTACAAACGATGAATGGGGTTACAGTATTGGTGCCTTTATTCCTGTTTTTAATGGGAAAGGAGAGGTGGAATCTGTACTAGGAATTGATTTTGATGGATTTCAATATATAGAACGCAAAGCAAATGAAAGATGGAAGGTTTTAAGTCTTGTCTTATTAATTTTCATTGTCTTTGTATTAATTTATGTACTCACTCTATTATCTACAGCAGAAAGATTACTTACAAATAAGCATAAAGATGAGCTTCGTAAAATGGCTTATTACGATGAACTTACGGGATTACCTAATCGAAATTATCTAAACAACATTCTACCTTTAGTTGAGTGGGGGGAAGAGAAAGTAGTAGCAGTGATACTCTTCGGGTTTGAAGGATTGGATGCCATAGACGATCTACTTGGGAATTCGAAATGCGATAATGTGTATGTAGCCTCGATAAGAAGAATCGAAGCTAGTTTGAAAGAAGAAATGAAGTTGGTCAGATGGAGTGAAAGGGAGCATTTAATCATTGTAAAGGACTACGCTTCTGAACAGGAGATTCTTAGTTTTGCAGAATCGTTGGTTAAACAATTTGTAACCCCTATTCATGCGGGAAGTAGAGATTTTTATATCTCGCCGAAGTTTGGCATTTGCTTTTATCCTAATGATGGTTTTGATTGGAACGCACTTGTGAAAAATGCGAATTTAGCCAAAATGCATGTTCCTTCAGAAAATGACAAAAGAGTCATGAAATATAATAGCCATCTTCTTACAGAATCCAATGAAAAGAGAGACATTGAACTAGAGCTTCACCACGCTGTAATTGCTGAACAATTCGAGGTGTTTTATCAACCTCAGCTTTCCTTAATTACAGGGAAACCTATTGGGATGGAAGCTCTCATTCGTTGGAACCACCCAACGAAAGGAATTATTTCTCCCTTGAAGTTTATTCAGCTTGCGGAGGAATTACATTTAATTAATCATATTGGTTTATGGGTATTGAAAAAGGCTTGTACGCAAACGGTGCAGATAAATGAGTTGTATGGACTTGATTTAAGGGTGTCTGTTAATTTATCCTCGTTACAACTTCAGCATCCTCAATTTTTACAAGATATTAAAAATATTCTAAAAGAAACTGGATTGGAACCGAGGTTATTAGACTTAGAAATTACAGAAGGAAGCCTATTTAATTTTGAAAAATCGAGTCAAATACTTGAAGATATCAAGAGTTTAGGAATTCATATTAGTTTAGATGATTTCGGTGCCGGGTACAGTGCACTAAGTTATCTAAAGAAATTAAGTATTCATCGTCTAAAAATCGATCGGATATTTCTATTAAATATACCGAAAGAGGAAGATACCCTTATGACATCGATCGTAACCTTGGGTCATAACCTGAACCTAAAGGTACTGGCAGAGGGGGCCGAAACGATAGAACAGGTGAATTTTCTAAAGGCAATTGAGTGTGATGAAGTGCAAGGCTATTATTTTGCAAAGCCTTTACCATATCATGAGTTTATTGCTTATCTTGATAAACAATATAGACTAACACGCGATTAAAAAGGAAAATCGCGTGTTTTTTTGATTAGAAAAAATGAAACCAGCGTAGCAGTTGTTCCGTATTACATGTACCACAAGTAAAAGGGAAACGAGAGGATTCGGAATGAAAGTTCAAAGTAAGTTCATTCGTATGACAAAGGTGTTGTCTCTAGCCTTTACTATTTTTCTGCAAATCTACTGGTACAAGCTACGAAGAAGGCCTGAGTCAGAGTGGGAGAAGTTGTGGGGGAAGATCGGTGAGAGGTTTCGGAAAACGCTGTTCGAATTAGAAGGTCTATTGATTAAAATTGGTCAAATATTAAGCATTCGTTCAGATCTACTTCCACGCGCGTTTATCAAACAAGTGGAAGACCTGACTGATCATGTGCCGCCGTCAAAATGGGAGGATATAGAGCACATTCTTGAAAAAGAATGGGGAGGCTCTATATACCAGCATATAGAATATATAGAAAAACAGGCGATCGCATCTGCCTCTATCGGCGAAGTGTACCAAGCGTTATTAAAAAATGGAACGAAAGTGGCTGTAAAAGTTCAGCGTCCAAACATTCAATCTATCGTTCAAATAGATTTTCGAACACTGCGAATCATCATTTGGTTTGCTGACCATTTTGTCCCCGTACCAAAAGGATTTATTAATTTTCAAATGTTATTTAAGGAATTAAAAGAAGTGATTGAAAGGGAACTAGACTTTGCAAAAGAGTTGGAGGCCCTGCAATCATTTAATAGTCGATTCAAGGATCGTGACACTGTTAAAATACCTAATGCATTTCCAGAGCTTTGTACGAACAAGGTACTTGTCATGGAATGGGTAGAAGGAATTAAGCTAACGGATGTCGAAGGATTAGAACAGGTAGAAATCAGTCGAAAAGAAATCGCTCAAGAACTTATTGAACTCTTCCTTCCACAATGGTTAGAACCAGGTTATTTTCATGCCGATCCCCATCCGGGAAATGTTATGGTTAGTCAAGAAGGAAGAATTATTTTATTAGATTTTGGGATGGTAGGACAAATCAGTAAAAAAGATGCCTCCTATTTTCAATCACTCATTGAGGCATTCCTAGCCAAGAACTACAAAAAGGCAGTAGAGTGTTTGGCACAATTAGGATTCTTGCTTCCAGATGCAGATACTCGAACAATCGAAAGACTTTTATCTGAGCTCTTGTCCTTTCAAATGGGTGAGTTGAAAAATATGGACTTACTTGCTTTAAAATTAGAAATGAACGACATGATTCAAGCCCTTCCTATTCAGGTGCCAACAAGATTTGTGTTTTTAGGTCGGTCTGTTGGGACGATAGAGGGGATTCTACGAAACGTGGCTCCAGAAGAAGAACCACTCGATCTCGGGAAGCCTGTGTTCATGGAATGGCTCAGAAATCAAAGTAATAAATGGACCTTTATCTGGCAATGGCTACAATCACAACCAATCTTTAAAGTGCTTCACTCAGTCAATGAATTCCTTCAAGCACCGCAAAAGCTTGAGCAACTAAAGGAAACCGAACAAAGACGAGAGTTCCTATTTATCGCTCAAGAAAATCATAAAAAACAAATGTTTCAGCTTTTGTTAGTCGGATTAATGGGTGTAGGGTTTGGGTTGTATGTAATGAACCCTTTCATTTGGAAACTAGGCGTGGGATTATCAGCAGCTTCCTTTGTAGGCTATTTGGTGGCGAGCTATAAGCAGAAAAAATGGATGAAATACATGCCGGAGAGGAAGCGGGGATGAGTATTTTCTCACTTAATATTATTAATTGAAAAGAGGCTTATTAACAATGAAACATATCCTTTTATGCTGTGGTGGGGGATTTTCCTCAAGTTTATTAGTAACAAAAATGCAGGAAGTAGCGAAGCAATACGGAGAGGATGCCTATCATATTTGGGCAATTGGTGTAGGAGAGGTTGAGCGACATTTAGAACATTTACGAAAAGCAGATGTGTTACTGGTTGCTCCACAGGTACGTTATTTACTTCCTGACTTTCAAAAATTAGCAAAAAAAGAGGGGTTTCAGCTTCCAATAGATATGGTTCAACCTATCCATTACGGAACTTGTAATGGTGAAGCCGTTTTAACCTTCGCAAATGAATTAATTAATAAAAATTGCTCATAGGGGATTTGAGATGAATTTGAAAGAGCATTTAAGACAGTTAGAGGAGAGTCATATCAATCTTGATATCCGAAGAAGTAAGGAAAAACTAGATGAAATATTAGCAGATGATTTTTTTGAAATTGGCAGTTCGGGTACCATGTTTACGAAAAAAGAATGTCTGGTGACGGGTGTCGTATTAACAGAAATGACGCTCCACAATTACGAAATTCATCCTTTAGCAAATGACGTCGTGTTATCCACCTATTTTATAAAAGATACAACAAGAAACCGAAATACCCTTAGAAGTTCCATTTGGAAACTGATAGATGGCAGATGGCAGCTTTATTTTCACCAAGGGACGATTACAAATCAAGAACCTGATGAGCTGAAAAAATAGATCACTCAAATCGAGTGATCTACCTGCTGATTACCGGTCATAGTTAAAGTCAGATAAGGAATCCATATGGCTCGCGATCATGGCGATAATCGTACTCGCTTCCTCTTTAGAGAAGATAAAATTGGTTTCGTCTCTAATTAACTCGTCGTCATCTGTCCAAATTCGGTTTACTCTGCGTAGAACACCGTCCCCTGTTTCTTGGACAATACCGAATTGGTAGGAAACTTCAATTTCATCTTCGTACATAAATGCCGTCACTTCAGGCGTTTCCCACTCGACATCAACTTGTTCTAGTATATCATCGCTTTCATCTTCATTGTCCATGAGAACATAATCAACTTCAACATCGTCATCATCGTCGTCGTCCACTTCGTAGTAATCATCATCATCGAAATCATCATCATTCATAAAGTCATGCAAACTTTCATGAACCGCATCTATTATGTCCTCAATATCAGCAAGGATTGTTTTTGAAGTTTGCCCAAGATCTACATCAATGGAATCAATATAGAACTCTTCGTTATGTGGATCGAAATAAAGGGTACAAAAATACTCGCGATCAGCGTCCTCTGTTTCTACGTAAAACTCCATTCGTGGATGTTTTGCACCACGATCAACAGACATATGCCCCACTTGATCATACTTATCACAGATAGACTCTAGATGATCTTGTAATTCACCACTAACTCGGTCAAACCACTCTAAAGACATAGAAAATCCCTCCCTTTCAAGGTTATCGTTCATATTATTTCCTACTTTTTCATTAAGGTACGTACCATAAAATACCAATTAAATATGGTGGCTCTCACAATAGATATCGACGATCTTTTCTATTTCATCGTGGTTCGGAAATTTCCCATGAAAATTAAAGGTAATTTCTTCTTTATAATCACCATGATGATACACTTGAATCGATCCCTTTTGTTGAATCACACTAAATTCGGTCTCAAACGTCCAGCCATTTCTTTGAATTGCTCCCAAACTTTATTCCCTCCTATGCCCTTTTAACAATAGTATTTACCTAACGAAATATTTTCCTACATAGTTCTGATTCTTTAAAGCATCCTATCATTAGGAGGTGTGTGAACGTGGAACCAAGAAAACCTGGAAGCGATAAACTACCTGATTTTGAACAATTGGATGATCGTGTAATCGCCAAACATACAGAAGCGCCCATGTTAGTCATTAAAACAAATTTAGATCCAGAGGATTCTACAGTAGATAATCCTTATTATAAAAATAAAGACCAAACAGATACGAAGGAATTTAGAGACTACTTTGAAGAGAAAAAGTAATGTACACAAACACTTCTTCCGAATAGGGAGAAGTGTTTTTTCTATAAAGAAGGACAATTATATGCCGGTCAAGAATGTATTATATGAATTTCCATAAAAAGGAGCTGGAATTGTGAGTCAGTATGGTTTGTTTGGTAAGTTTACCGTCAAAGAAGGGGAACGTGACTCAATGGTAAGGATTTTGCTAGAAGCAGCTCAGTCAATGAATGAGTTAGACGAATGTGAGGTGTACTTAGTCAGTACATCTGATACAGATCCAAATTCAGTTTTTGTTTACGAAGAGTGGAAAAATGAAGATGCTCACCAAGCTTCTCTTGGGTTGGAATCAACACAAACCTTAATCAAACAAGCGAAGCCAATTATTACGGGCATGGAAAGAATAAGTACATTAAAGCCAATGGGTGGAAAATCGCCTCAAATGAAATCGTAATGAAAAAAAATTAATGTCTCATTCACAAGCTGCATATTTAATCAAAAGATCTTCTATTTAGAAAGGTCTTTTTTTAAGTAAATAACCATATATGTGAAAAATATGTAACATTAACAAAAAATTCCCGTCTACCTTAATAGTGGAAACAGATACAGCAAACAACATAGCATTGGATAAACCACCCATTTATTGTTAGGAAAGGGTGCAAGGCGGAATGTTAAAAACTAGATTATTATTACTTATTGGGATCGGACTCTTTATAGTGTTGCTATTTCTAACACCAAGTTTCTTACCTACAAAAGCTGTCCCGGTATTGGATCTTTCTGCAAAGGCAGAGGAAAAGGTAACAAAAGAAGTAAAAGAAAAAAAGAAAATTACAAGTGTTGAATGGAAAGGATATATATATCGAGATCTTGAAACACATTATTATCTTTTTTCTACTACTAAAAAAGGCACGATTAATGTAACTTGGGGACCGAATACAGATGGTTCGGATTTTATCATTACTGATCAAAATTGGGGAGCCATGTATGGTAATGGAGATGTATTACCAGCAGGTGACTATATGTTTGTTGTCACTTCCAATCCTTCCGAATCACCGGAAGACCCGGCACTTCTTGCTTACGAATTTACACTTAAAGGCATTTCGTTCAAAGAAGAACCAAATACTATTCTTCCTAAATTAACAATCGAGAGTCCTGTTGATTTGGTAACTCATCTACCTGAAGGGGATCATACTATCACCTTTAAAGGTAGGTCAGATGCTGATTTCTTACTATTTGGTGCTTCTCGATTTGGGGATGAAGTGACGGAGACCTTAACAAGTTCATTTGAAAAGACCCTTGTATTCAATGAGAAAAGTCCAGCCTATAATTTTTACAGAATATCTGCTACCAATGATTATGGGAATGCTGTTAATCGTTATTTTGAAGTATTGTATGAGGGTGGTATAAGAGAATAAAAACATGAGCTGATGGGCTATTTAAGTAGCCATCAGCTTTTTCTATATCGATATAAGTAATGTTATAATTACTAAATGGATAGAAAGGGAATATTTCACATGCAACCATTTACACAGCAAGTAGTAATGATTATTAAAAATATCCCCGAAGGAAAAGTAATGACGTATGGACAAATTGCCAGACTTGCCGGTAGTCCAAGAGCTTCTCGCCAAGTTGTTCGCATCCTTCACTCGATGAGTAAAAAGCATCGTTTACCTTGGCATCGTGTCATAAACGCTAAAGGGCAAATCTCTATTCAGGATGATTCTTCTTATCATGATCAAGTCTTATCCTTACAAAGCGAGGGAGTGAAAGTAAGCGAAACGGGGATGGTTTGTTTAGATAAATATCAGTGGTACCCAGAAGGGATAGAGATTAGCAACTAGTTGTTGCTAATTCTCTCTTTTTTTGATAATATCGTTTCATAGCTAACGATTATGAAAATTAAGAGGTGAGAAATATTCACTCATTTAACGAAAAAGGTAGTTTACTTCCTGAAGAGATTGATACTATTAATCTTCTTACAAAATTGCCAATTCATTCACTAAACTTAGAAGCAATTGCAGTAGTGACTAATATATATCGTATTGCACAGGGCTTAAGAAATAAGATGGAACGAGAGGTCTTATCTGAATATGGATTATCGTGGACATCGTTTTCGATTCTTTATGATTTGTGGATTTGGGAATCTGTAGAGACAAAAAAACTAGCTGAGTCTGCTGGAGTATCAAAGGCAACGATTAGCAATATTACGAATACGCTAGAACGAAAAGAGCTCTGCTATCGTAAAGTCGATAAAAGAGACCGTAGAATTACGTATGTTGTTTTAACCGAAAAGGGGAAAAAAGTGATGGAAGAGCTTTATCCACGATTTCATGTGGGAGAAGTAGATATAGTCTCAAGTTTGTCTGAAGCTGAGCAACGAAGTATTTCTTCACTATTGAGAAGAGTTATAAAGGAAAATAAATTTTAATATAGTAAAAGTGATGACGGGAAACCGAGTAGTAGTTATCTCCCTGTAACAGAGAGTCGGTGGTTGGTGTGAATCGACACAAAGATAACATGAAATACATTCCCTGAGCTGTCTTTGCCGAGCAAAGAACGGACGCGAACCGTTAATCGTTAAGTGGAAGAACAAGTTTCTTCAATAAGGGTGGTACCGCGTGCAAGAACCACGTCCCTTTTTTAGGGATGTGGTTTTTTATTTTAATAAAGGAGGAAATAGAGATGAAAAAGATATTACAAGAACTAACGTTGGAACAAATAGCAGAAGTGAAAAGGCAGATGTCGATATATACTCAAGGAGTACAAGAAATCATCCCCACAGAAGAGCTTGAAGCGAAAATAGCCAAATCAGTAAAAGAAAATAAGCCTTTAAAAATTAAGCTTGGATTAGATCCATCGGCACCTGATGTTCATCTTGGACATACAGTCGTTTTGAATAAGATGAGGCAGTTTCAGAAGAATGGTCATATCATTCAAGTGATTATTGGTGATTTTACTGGGAAAATTGGTGACCCTACTGGAAAATCAGTAGCAAGAAAACAATTATCAGATGAAGAAGTGAAGCATAATGCCAAAACATACTTCGAACAGTTTGCCAAAATAATAGATATGTCAAAGGTGGAACTTCATTACAATTCAAAGTGGTTATCCAAGCTAAACTTCGAGGATGTTATCCAATTGGCGGGGAAAATTACGGTTGCTAGGCTGCTAGAAAGAGACGACTTTGAAGAACGAATTGCCTTTGGAAAGCCCATCTCCTTGCATGAGTTTTTCTACCCATTGATGCAAGGGTACGATTCAGTAGTGTTAGAATGTGATATTGAACTAGGTGGAACAGATCAACATTTTAATATATTAATGGGCAGACATTTTCAAGAGAAGTTTGGAAAAGAAAAGCAAGTGTCCATGTTAATGCCTTTATTAGAAGGGCTTGATGGTGTGGAGAAAATGTCTAAATCTAAGAAAAATTACATTGGTATTGATGAGAGTCCAAAAGAAATGTATGGAAAAGCGATGTCGATTCCAGATAAGTTAATGATTAAATACTTTGAATTGGTTACTGATATACCGCCTGAACAAGTACAGGTCATGAAAGAGGAAATAAATAATGGGGATTTACATCCTAGAGATGCAAAAATGTTACTAGCCAAAACAATTGTACGGATGTACCATGGAATAGAACAAGCCGAATTAGCAGAACAGAATTTTATTTCAGTTTTTCAACAAGGCTCAATTCCAAATGATATCCCAACCGTTAAATGGGAAGGGGAAACAAAGATGTCCTTGATTGAGCTTTTGTTAGCACTAAAAATGTTAGATTCGAAAAGTGAAATAAGACGAATGATAGAGAACAAGGGTGTTAGAGTAAATGGAGAAAAGGTAGAAGATATCCATTTTCATTTAACCATTTTTGACGGTTTAATTATTCAAGTCGGTAAAAGGAAATTCGTCCAAATACAATTAAACAAGTAAAGGTGATCATATTGAAAAAAGTAATTTTTATGGATATCGATGGAACACTTGTAAATGAACACGGAGTAGTACCTGAATCAGCGAAAATGGCCATTCAACAGGCGAGAAAAAATGGACATCAAGTATTTATTTGTACCGGTCGTTCAAAGGCAGAGTTATTTCATGATATCATGGAAATCGGGTTTGATGGGATTATTGGTGCTGCTGGGGGTTACATTGAAGTAGACGAAAAGGTCTTAATTCATGAGCGAGTTTCTACGGAAGATGTCATACATTTAGTTGAGTTTTTCAATAAGCATCAAATAGATTTTTATCTTGAGTCAAATGGAGGCTTATTTGCGAGTAAGAATTGTAAGAAGCATATACAAGGGATTATTAATAACTTTTTAGCAGAAAATCCACATGCCAAAGAAGAGGTAACAAAGGGAATACAGCCTTTTCATGATTGCTTAATTGATGATGAGGATTTAATTCGTGAGGATATAAATAAAATTTCTTTTTTAGGGTCTAACGTTCCCATTGAAAAAATCAAGCAGGAATTCTCATCAAAATTTAATGTGATACCAAGTAGGGTTCCTCTGTTTGGAGAAAATAGTGGAGAATTATCTGTACCTGGAATTCATAAGGCGGTGGCGATTGAGAAATTGCTTGAGCATTTACAAGTTGATCGGGAGCACACATACGCGTATGGGGATGGTATGAACGATTTAGAGATGTTGCAATTTGTAAAATTTGGCATTGCGATGGGCAATGCGAAAGAAGCACTGAAAGAAGCAGCCGATGATATTACAGATACGCATGATAACGATGGGATTTATAATAGTTTTAAAAAATATCTATTAATATAAAACATTGTCAGCTACCGTACCGGTAGCTTTATTCATGCGGATTCAAGAAAAAAGTATGTAACGGAAGTAGTGGAAGCTACTTCCGTTTTTTTGTGATTGATTGGGTTGATATAGTAGATAGACCTTTGGTACAGTAATTATGTAATGAATATTCAGAATACTCCGTTGTTGCAAGAAATAAGATAGTGTAAAAAAGAATATATGTTGTAAACGTTTACTATAAGTTGATGACATTATTACAGATAAAAATGGGAACATGAAAATAAGGGAGGGTAAAAACAAATATGACAGATGTGTATATCGTAGATGGTGCACGTACGGCTTTTACGAAATTTGGTGGTGTGTTTTCACAAATGGGTGCTATGGAGCTAGGGACAGCGAGTGCCATTGAAGCACTACGTCGCTCGAAGGTGGAGCCGAATCAGATAGATCATGTAATTTATGGAAATGTGATTCATACAAGTAAAAATGCATCCTATTTATCAAGACATATCGGCTTACACAGTGGAGTTCCTCAAGAGATTCCAGCGCTTACTTTGAATCGATTGTGCGGTTCAGGGCTTCAATCCGTTGTAACTGCTGCACAGCATATTTTAGTTGGTGATGCAAGCCTTGTTCTTGCAGGAGGAGCAGAAAATATGTCGCAATCCCCCTACTCTAATTTCTCACAGCGGTTTAGCGGATCTAAAATGGGGAATCTCCAATTTGACGACATGCTGCTGGAAACATTGACCGACCAATATACAGGAAGTGGAATGGGGATGACTGCTGAAAAGCTGGCCCAAATCTATGAGATTACGAGAGAAGAGCAGGATCAATTTGCTGTAGAATCACATCAGCGAGCGGCCCAATCTGCAAGTAAGGGAATCTTAGATGAAGAAATTGTACCTGTTGAGGTGAAAACAAGAAAGGGTATTCAGATTGTTAAGACAGATGAACATATTAAGCCTGATGCAAATATAGAGGCACTTCAAGTTCTTAAATCTGCTTTTAAAATAGATGGAACCGTTACAGCCGGAAATGCCTCAGGAATTAATGACGGTGCAGCATCTCTTGTTATTGCTAGTAAAAAATTCATTCAAGAAAACCGTCTAAAACCGATTGCAAGAATTGTATCCTGGGCCGTGGCAGGAGTAGATCCAACGATAATGGGTATTGGTCCTGTTCCAGCAATTACTCAAGCGTTAAAACGTGCCAACCTTACTCTTGATGACATGGATATAATCGAAGTGAACGAAGCATTTGCAGCACAATATTTAGCTGTTGAAAAAGCACTTGGATTAAACCGTGCGAAAACAAATGTGAATGGAGGGGCAATTGCGCTTGGTCATCCGGTTGGAGCAAGTGGAGCAAGGATTTTACTAACTGCGGCTTATGAACTAAGAAGGAGAAATGGTCAGTTTGCTGTTGTTAGCTTATGTATCGGTGGTGGCCAAGGAATTGCAATGGTAATAGAGCATAGATAATGGAAGCGTAGATATCTACGCTTTTTTTGTTTCTTCTATTAAGTAGCTAAAGATGTTAGAAACAATGTCGATATAATCCCTAGTAATATATTCAGGAGGGACTATGCTTGAAGATACAGAGTAAATTAATTGTTCTAGTTACTATTCTATTCCTATCGCTTATCGTTACAGGGACTTTATCTGTTTTTCAATTACATTCTACTAAAAACGCTTACCTTGAAATGCAGGAAGACCAAGAAATTCAATTGTTCTTGAAGTCTCTTCAGTATCGATTTACAGGAATATCTAATGATGAAAGAGCCTTTCTTCTAACAGGTGATATGGAGTTAGTTGATGGGATTGCAAAGAAAGTAGAAGAAATAGAGAGTTATTTTTCTATATTAACTTCAATGAATAGCTTAGCATCTGAGGATAAAGAGGAAATTAAAGAGATTCAAGCGAATCTTCAACCCTATTTTGAAAAAAATCAACAAATGGTCGAGTACTATACAAGTGGTGAGCAAGAAAAAGCATTAAAGATCCACATGGAAGAGGAAAGAAGTATTCGAAAAGAACTAGTAGATCCAAGCATAGAAACTTTTCTCACAAAAATAAATAAAGAAATAGAAGCTGATAAAAAGATAGTAAATGAGGATCAAAAAACAGGTTCGTTGATCCTATACATTGTAATTGGTCTATCTATTATCTTTGGAGTAATAGTAGCATTTTTCATTATTAGATCAATTGTGAAGCCTTTAAATGAGATGACTAAACGGTTGAAAGATATTGCAGAAGGTGAAGGCGATCTCACACATGTTATTCATTTAAAATCCAAAGATGAGCTAGGTGTGATGGCTAATTCGTTCAATCAGATGGTAGGGAAATTACGCGATTTAATGAAACAAGTAAGTGACAATGCAGATCAGGTGGCAGCAGCTGCTGAGCAACTAAACGTTAGCTCGCAGGAAACAACAAAAGCAACGGAACAGATTGCTTCCACGGTAGAACAAGTTGCAGTAGGAACAGATCAACAAGTAATAACAGTTAAAGATACCTCGATTAAAGTGAGCGATCTATCATCAAGATTAAGTTCCATTGCTTCAAAAACTGAATGGGTTGCTAGCAATGCGTTATCAACAGCAACAGGAGCTGTTGAAGGGAACAAAGCAATTGAAGGTATTGCTGGAAAAATGGATGATATTCATTCAACTGTAGAGCAATTATCACAAGAGGTTAGAAAACTAGGAGAACGATCTGGTCAAATCAGTGAGATTGTTAAAGTAATCACTGGAATCGCTGAGCAAACGAATCTTTTAGCATTAAACGCTGCCATTGAAGCAGCGAGAGCCGGAGAAAATGGAAGAGGATTTGCCGTTGTTTCAGATGAAGTTCGGAAATTAGCAGAACAATCTGCAGCATCCGCAAGTCAAATTTCTCAACTAATTGGCATCATTCAATCTGACACCAATCAAACATTACGTTCTATGGATGAAACAACAATTAAAGTAAATGAAGGTACATCATACATTCAACATGCTGGACAGTCGTTTAAAGAAATAGAACAATCGGTATCTGAGGTTTCTTCTGAGATCCTTAAAATGTCACGTTCAGTTCAAGAAATATCAAAGGAGACGGAACAAATGGTTGTTGCCATTGAAAAAGTAGGTGACACTTCAGAAATGACAGCAGCTGGAACCCAGAGTATGGCGGCATCAACAGAAGAGCAGCTGGCAGCAATGGATGAAATAAGTTCATCATCAAACTCTTTAGCAAAAATGGCAGAAGATCTTCAACAGGTAATAGGGAAATTTAAAGTGTAACTTAAAACAGCAGCTTCCTAGTAATGGAGGCTGCTGTTTTATTAGGTTTCCTTATGAGTGGGGAGTTCAATCTCAAAAGTTGTTCCTGAATTCTCCATACTTTTGGCAGTCATTTGACCATTGTGGTTCTCGATTATTTTTAGCGAGACCGATAGGCCTAATCCTGTCCCCATATCCTTTGTTGAAAAGAATGGTTCGAAAATATTCGTCACAATAGAGGCAGGAATACCTTTCCCATTATCACTGAACTTTATCTGGATATGTTCATCTTTTAAATTAGTACAGATACTTACGGCTAGGGGAATATCCCGTTCAGCCTGTAAAGAATTTTGAAATAGATTAATAAATACCTGAAGCAACTCTTCGCGATTGCATAAGATGAAAAGATTCTCCGTATGTGGTGGTATATTAAAGTCCAGATTTACATTGTGCAGCAAAGCTTCACTTTTAAGGAAATTCCATAAGTAGTCTGTAAAGAAATGCTTAATTTGGATGCGTTCAAACACTTTTTCGGAAGGCTTTGCAATACTTAGAAAATCTGTAATAATTTTATTCGCTCGATCAATTTCCGGAATGAGTAGATTCGAAAATAATTGACCGATATCACTCCCCACCTCTTTTTCAAGAAATTGGAGGTACCCACGAACAGTTGTTAGAGGATTTCTTATTTCATGCGCGATACCAGCCGCAATTCGCCCTGCTAGTACTTGTTTTTCAGTGGTCTTTATCTTTTCCTCCATAAAAAAGCGGTCTGTCATGTCACGTAGTTGTCCGTACGCTCCAATGACCTTCTCACCCTCATATATCGGTTGTGCATCAAAAAGACAAATAATTGGGTCTCCTAAAGCACTTTGGAAAATGACTTCTTTACTATCATAAATTTCCTCCATAGTAAGGACACTCTTGAAATAGTCTCCTAAAATGGGAAGTTCATAAATACTTGTAAAAGGTTTATGAAAAATTTGCTTAGCAAAATCAGTAAATTCTAAAATCATCCCATTTGCATTAGAAATAATGATTCCGTTTCTAGCTCCATTTATTAATACTTGATTAAAGATATTAAGCTTACGATTTTGTTTTCTTAAAAGCAATTCTCTCTCAATGGAATCCACTAATTGGGTAAGCATTGGCAAAAATAAGGGATTGTGAAAAGCAACAGGGACCATGATATTTACACTACCTAATAGATTATCCTCATCTGTGTAATGAAAAGGAGCGCCATAGCACGCCATTTCATGAAGAAAGGTGTGGTAATGGTTCTCTCCCACTAACTGAACGGGATGCTGGTGTTCTAACGCCAAACTAACTACATTCGTTCCTGAATCTTCTTGTCTAAATAAACTTCCCAAGTGAATACCAAATTGATCTATAGTAGACTTTATGAGGTCGTCACCTGCCAGGTCTAATAAGTAACCTTCTGAATCCGAAATAGCGATGAAAATTGGCGTTTCTTGTAAAGTGAAAATCAGTTTTTCTGAAAAGAAACGAACAACGGACAGTATTTCTCTATACGCTTCTTGTCTTTTTTGAACCTCTAATTTGGATAAAGTTACTCTGGGACGAACGATCTCATTTGGATCCATCCCGACTTCTTTACACTTCCGCTTTGAAAGTGTGATATAACGTGGTTCCTTTTCGTTCATCGAATAGCACCTCAAAAATAATAAATGCAAATTGTATTATAACATGAAATATGTATCTTTTATCCTAGTGATTTGCCACATAGGAGGAATTTAAATAGATGTGCACAATTAACGAGAAAATCGAGCTAGAGTAAAAGGCGCAATCGGTAGCGCGTTCATGTTATAATGGACAAAAAGAACATAGACATCATTATTAGGTTAGTAGACAAATCACGTGATGGTTTTTAAAGGAAGGTATCTATGGTAGAAGAAAACATTACAAGAATTCATCTTGACGGAAAAGAATACATACTTATTGGGACCGCCCATGTGTCGAAGCATAGTGCAGAGCAGGTGAAAGAGGTTATTGAAGCTGAGAAACCTGATGCTGTCTGTGTAGAGTTGGATAAGCAAAGATATCAATCGATTACGGATGGAAATAAGTGGAAGGAAATGGATATCATACAAGTGATTAAGGAAAAGAAAGCTTCCTTATTGTTAATGAATTTAGCTATTTCTTCCTTTCAAAATCGGATGGCTAATCAATTTGGCATAAAAGCAGGACAGGAAATGATTCAAGGAATTGAATCAGCGAAAGAAACAGGCGCAACACTTGTACTCGCCGATCGGAATATCCAAATTACCTTTGCTAGAATTTGGGGTGGAATTGGCCTTAAAGGGAAAGCGCTTCTTTTAAGCCAAGTGATCGCAGGTATTTTTAGTAAGGAAAGTATTACGGAAGAAGAATTGGAAAAAATGAAAAGTCAGGATACGCTTCAAGCGATCCTTAATGAATTTACGGAAACCTTTCCGCGATTAAAGAAACCTCTTATCGATGAACGAGATCAATATCTTGCACAAAAAATAAAAGAGGCGCCAGGGGAGAAAATTGTTGCCGTACTTGGAGCAGCACATGTACCTGGAATCAAGGAAGAAATTAAAAAAGAACAGGACTTAACAAAGCTAACATCTGTCCCCCTAAATCAAAATGGCCAAAAATCATTGGCTGGAGTATTCCTGTGATGATCTTAGCAATCATTGCGTATACGTTTATGGCGAACCCGCAAGCAGGGTTATCTCAAACATTCAGTTGGATTTTGTGGCATGGTGGGTTATCAGCATTAGGAGCAGCAATTGCACTCGGACATCCATTGACGGTTTTAATCGCCTTTTTGGCAGCTCCGATTACATCCTTAAACCCAGTTCTCGCATCAGGCTGGTTTGCCGGACTTGCCCAAGCTTATGTCAGACGCCCAAGTGTTAAAGATTTTGAAACACTGTCTGAAGACGTGTTTAGTGTAAAAGGATTCTGGAAAAACAAAGTTAGCCGAATATTGCTAATCGTTGTATTATCAAACCTTGGAAGTACACTTGGAACAGTCATTGGCGGAGCAGATGTCATCCGAGTGTTCTTCGAGAACTTATAATATAGGAAGATGAAGATCCGAAGGGGTCTTCATCTTTTTATTATTTTGGGCGGGAGCCATTGTTACGGGTTCGTTACTTAGATATCCAGAATTTAGTGGATAGGGGGAAGTAAATTAAGAAATGGTTCCTTAGATATCCAGAAATTAGTGGGTTTGAGAATCAAATTAAGAAATAGTTCCTTGGATATCCAGAATTAGTGGGTTGGGGGAATCAAATTAGGATTTGGTTCCTTAGATATCCAGAATTTAGTGGATAGGGGGAAGTAAATTAAGAAATGGTTCCTTAGATATCCAGAAATTAGTGGGTTTGGGGAAGTAAATTAAGAAATAGTTCCTTGGATATCCAGAATTAGTGGGTTGGGGGAATCAAATTAGGATTTGGTTCCTTAGATATCCAGAATTTAGTGGGTTTGGGGAATCAAATTAAGAAATGGTTCCTTGGATATCCAGAAATTAGTGGGTTGGGGGAATCAAATTAGGATTTGGTTCCTTAGATATCCAAAAATTAGTGAGTTGAGGGAACTAAATCACCATTTTGTGCATGCGTTTTCCAGTAAATAGTAGAATAATAGAACTAAATCAGTGTTTAAAACATGAAACTTCCAGAGATTGGTGTAATCGGTGTGCTAATAAAACATGTGATTTCCAATAATTATTAGAATGAGTTAATTAAATCCGTATACAAAACCTATTGAATTTCCCCAACCGATTATGATACATTATATGGAAACTTGAGGTGACGAAAAATGCAGTACATAACTACCTATACATCACAATTTCATCATCATAACCATTAGTCTTACTATTCGATTAAAAAATCGTACATAGGAAGGCTATTTCTCATGAACCGTATTTGCTTAAGTTTCTAACTTATCGAGTGCGGTTTTTTTTATTTAACTAAAAGTAGGAGGCTGACAGAATATGAAGAAAATGGATTATCAAAATGTAAGAGGAACACAGGACTATTTACCGGAGGCCGAGGTGTTGAGAAGAAGAGTAAGAAGAACGTTGGAAGATGTATTTATTCAATATGGTTGTAAACCTTTAGAGACACCAATCTTAAACTACACAGAGTTGCTCGCATCTAAATATGGGGGTGGAGCTGAGATACTTGAAGAAATGTACACATTATCTGATCGTGGAAAAAGAGAATTAGCCTTGCGCTACGATTTGACGATTCCGTTTGCGAAAGTAATAGCCATGAACCCGTCAGTTAGAATGCCTTTTAAAAGATACGAAATTGGCAAAGTGTTTCGTGATGGTCCTATAAAAACAGGAAGGTTTCGAGAGTTTACTCAGTGTGACGTAGATATGGTAGGTGTGGATTCACAAATAGCTGAAGTTGAACTTATGATGATGGCATTGGATGTGTTCAGAAAACTTGGATTAGAAGTAACCATTCAATATAACAACCGAAAACTTTTAACAGGGTTACTAGAGGTCTTTCAAACTCCTGCCGAAAAAATGAATAAAGTTGTGTTAATCCTTGATAAGCTTGAAAAAGTAGGGGCAGGAGGAGTTGTAAATGAATTAACTGACCTTGGGTTAGAGTCAACAACCATCCATAACATCAAACAATTCCTAAACTCTAAAAACAATACAGAATACAGTTATTTTAAGCCTTTTACAAATAAAAACTCTCTTCTCCAAAAGGGACTAAATGAACTAATGGAGCTTGAAGGCTATTTGGAGGAGCTTGGTATGAAAACAGAATGTATTTTTAATCCTTTTTTAGCAAGAGGGTTAGATATCTATACGGGTAGCATTTACGAGATTTTTTTAACGGATGAGTCTATTAAATCTAGCATTGGTAGTGGTGGAAGATACGATAACGCAATTGGTGGATTGCTTGGAACAGATCAGAAATTTTCAACCGTGGGAATTTCATTTGGGTTAGATGTAATCTATACTGCCATAAGCTACAAGCAGATGAACCAGGAGGAATCTACTATTGATTATTATGTCATTCCCATTAATACGGAAAAAGAGTCATTAAAAGTGGCGAGGCAGCTTAGGGAAAGGGGTTACAATGTAGAAATGGAACTAGGAAGAAAGAAACTTGGGAAGTTGATGGAAAAAGCCAACAAAGAAGGTTTTCCAAATGTCATTATCATAGGAGAAGAGGAAGTAAAATTGAATCAAATAAAAATAAAAGAGATGAAATCGGGACAGGAAAGAACAGAATTCTTTCATTTTTAAAAAAAAAATGGTGTATAATGGAAAGTACCATGACAGTAGGTGAGAATTCTATATGAAAATACGAAAGCTTAATACAGGGGAATCAGTCCCATTCGATTTGTTGCTTGAAGCTGATCCTTCTCGAAAAATAGTAGAAGAGTATATTAGAAGGGGAGATTGCTATATAGCTGAAGACTCCAACACAGTAGTTGGTGTTTACGTTCTACTCCCTACTAGACCTGAAACTGTTGAGCTAGTGAATCTTTCCGTTTTAGAGAGTGAACAAGGGAAAGGGCTTGGCAAAAAGCTTGTTTTGCACGCTATTCAGATAGCTATAGATCGTGGATTTCAACGAATAGAAATTGGTACGGGTAATTCCAGTATTGGACAGCTGGCTCTTTATCAAAAATGTGGCTTTCGGATTGTGGGTGTAGAAGTCGACTTTTTTAGTAAGAATTACCCAGAGGAAATCTACGAAAATGGTATCCATTGTAGAGATATGATTCGACTATCAAGAGATTTGTAAGAAAAAAGGGGAGTTTTTTATGATTTTAGAAGCGGTTATGCTTCAGGTTAGAGAGGGTCTTGAAGAGGAATACGAGGAGGCATTTCGACAAGCATCCGGAATTATTTCCAGTATGAGAGGCTATCAGTCACATGAGTTACAGCGCTGTTTGGAAGTGAAGGGAAAGTATTTGTTACTTGTGAAGTGGGACACATTAGAGGATCACACAATTGGATTTCGTGGGTCAGCAGAGTACCAGGAGTGGAAACGTTTATTACACCATTTCTATGACCCGTTTCCGACAGTAGAGCATTTTAGTAAGGTTGAACATTAACTCGGAGGCAGACTATGAGGGTCCTATTAGAACTAGTGAGAATCATATTATTGTTCGGTTTTCTTGGGAGCTTGTTAGGGATGCTATTTACATTTATTTATGAATTTCTAGGAGTAAATATAGCTAATAAAGAGTGGATGGTTTCTCTTTCTATCTTTATTCTCTTATTTGTTTTATATCGGAATAGATGGCAGTTTAGTGGATGGTATAAAGGGAAGGGAAGAGAAAAGCTTCCAAAGAAAGTTACGAATATACTTGTTTCAGGTGCAAGTTTACTTCTCATTTTAGTTCCCTTTTTAACATGAAAAGGTCCGTTACACGATGAGGGGGATGTATAGAAATATGCTTGTTGTTTATATTTGGAAGAGGAGTGTACAGGTTGTCTCATCAAACTATAACAAACAAAGGTCTTTTTATAAATTATAAAGCTGATTGTGAAAATTGTTTTGGTTTATGCTGTGTCGCTTTGCCATTTATCAAATCAGCTGATTTTGCAGTAGATAAAGATGGAGGGGTACCTTGTAAAAACCTTCAGGAAGATTATCGTTGCGGAATTCATGAGGGTTTACGGGGGAAGGGATATAAAGGCTGCACCGTGTATGAATGCTTTGGAGCTGGACAAAAAGTTTCTCAATTTACTTATAAAGGTAGAGATTGGCGGGAAGACAAGAATGCAGCAAAAGAGATGTTTCATGTTTTTCCAATCATGCAGCAGCTTCACGAGATGTTGTATTACTTACAGGAAGCACTTATTCTAGCAGAAACTCGTTCCATTCATAATGAGATACAAAAGGTACTAGACGACACGGAAGCCCTTACGAAACTTAATCCGAATTCATTAATGGATCTTAATGTATCAAATCATCGTGAGGTCGTAAATGAATACCTTTTAAAATCAAGTGAGCTTGTTCGTCATAAAGTGAAAAAAGATGAAAATCATCAGAAAAAAGTTGGAAAAGGAATGGATTTAATTGGTGCCAAGTTAAAAGGTGCAAACTTAAAAGGGATGAGTTGGAGGGGCGCATTTCTAATTGCTGCGGACCTTCGGGAAAGTGATTTACGGTATTGTGACTTTATTGGTTCCGATTTGAGGGATGCCAATTTACATGGCGCTAATTTACAAGGCAGTATCTTTCTTACACAAGCACAAGTAAATGCCGCGGAAGGCGACAAAAACACTAAATTACCATCTCACTTAAAAGTACCGGAACATTGGTTAACGTAGGTTAACATATATCACAGGAGAATTTACAAATGATTCAGATCAGGGTGGGCGGTGTAAATTTCATTTACATTGCTTTTTTATTTTTTTTCAGTGGGAGATATATTTATGGAAATCTCTTTAATAAGGCATGGAAGATCAAAATGGGTACAGAATGATTGGATTACAGTTAAACAGTTTGAAGACTGGGTAACTAGGTATGATGACCATGGGGTTTATGAAGAAGAAACTTACCCGAAGGAAACGCAAAAAAAATTGGCAATAGCCAGCATGGTCTATACAAGTGATTTATATAGGTCTAGAGAGTCTGCAAAATTATTAATTCCCACAGTGGACCTTGTTTCCGATTCCTTGTTCAGAGAAACAGAGTTGCCAACAATATCAGGATTTTTCTCGAAAGTAAAATTACAGCCTAGCGGATGGGCAGTCTTGATGAGGTGCTTGTGGGTTGCGGGTTATTCTAGAAAATGTGAATCCTTTGCGGATGCAAAAAATCGAGCCAAACAAGCTGCAGAGGAACTAGTCCGTTCGGCTGAAAAATCCAAATCTGTGGTATTGGTCGGACATGGATTTTTTAATATCTTAATAGCGAAAGAACTTTTACAAATGGGATGGACAGGCGCGAAGAGACCTGCGACGAAGCATTGGCAAGTTACTACATATACTAAATGAATTTTATTGAAGGAGTTAATCAAACAGGTTTGACTCTTTTTATTTTTCAAAAAAATCTTGACCCTCACATTAGTGTTACGGTTTAGAATGGAAGTATTAAGAGTATGAAAGGAGTCTCCTCAATGAAAATCGGTGAGTTATCTAAATTAACGGGGTGAGTATCCGTTCCCTAAGGTATTATGAGGAGCAGGGGATTTTAAGTCCGACGAGATTATCGAATGGCTATCGCATTTACAATGAAACAGCCATTGACCAAGTCCATACGATCAAGTTTTATTTGGATTTAGGACTGTCCATAGATCAGATTTCTGGATTTTTACACTGTGTTCTTAAAAATAAAGAAACGTTTTGTAAAGAAGTACTGCCGATTTACGAGGAAAAACTGGAGGAAATTGAAAAGCAGATTGATACGCTTCAAATGATTCGATTAAATTTAATGGAACGTGTGGCAGCGATTAAAGATGACCGATAAAGGAGGACCAAGTAATGTTGGAATTAGGTAAAGAAACATTTCATGAACAAGTAGAAAAAAAGGGAGTTGTATTAGTGGATTTTGGTGCTCCATGGTGCCCTCCGTGTCGTGTGCAAGAACCGATTTTAGAGGAACTTGAAGTGAAATACGGAAGTGGTGTGGTGATTGCGAAAGTTGATGCGGATGAAGAACCTGAACTAGCATCCCAATTTGGAATTATGGGGTTGCCAACGCTATTAGTATTCAAGGATGGGGAGCTGATCAATACGATGCGTGGTCTGCATAGTAGAGAACAAATTAGTACAATCATTGATCGTTTCATCATATAACAAATATGATAAAATGATATTTATGGAAATAAAATGGCTACCTTCATGGTGGCTTTTTTACTGCTAGGGGGAAAATGGATGAATCGAAAGGTTGTTCTTTTTATAGCGACGAGCTTGGATGGATATATTGCCACTAATGAAGAATCACTGGACTGGCTTTTTCAAGTAGAAGGCGAAGGAGATAATGGATACTCAGATTTTTATGAAACAGTAGACACTATCCTCATGGGAAGAAGGACCTTTGACTGGGTGATGAACCAAGTAAATGGACAATTTCCGTACGAAGGAAAAGAGAGTTTTGTATTTTCAAGAAGTAAACAACCGGTGCACGATCAACATGTGAAGTTTGTTGCGGGTGACGTTATTCCTTTTATAAATAAGCTTAAAGCACAACAAGGGAAATCTATTTGGTTAGTTGGTGGAGGAGACTTGATTCACTCGTTTTTAAAAGAGAAGCTTGTGGATGAGCTCACGATTACCGTAGCTCCGGTTTTACTTGGGGCAGGGATTCCGTTATTTAAGGAATACGAGCTTGAACAGAAG
This sequence comes from Bacillus sp. Y1, assembly GCF_003586445.1. Classification (NCBI taxonomy): domain Bacteria; kingdom Bacillati; phylum Bacillota; class Bacilli; order Caryophanales; family Bacillaceae; genus Bacillus; species Bacillus sp. Y1. Next base: position 2,054,126 of record NZ_CP030028.1, read on the forward strand.
CTTGAGTTAAAGGGAATTAAAAGATTCAATCAATTTGTTGAGTTGCATTATATGGTTAAAAGATAGGAAGGAAATAATGTAAAAACATATAAGTATTTATTTTTTGATATAGATGATACGTTATTAGATTTTCAAGCTACGGAGAAGGAAGCATTACGCGCTCTCTTTGCAGAACAAAATATGGACTTAACGGCAGAAGACGAACGCAGGTATAAAGAGATAAACCAGGGTTTGTGGAATGCTTATGAAAACGGAAAAATTGATCGAGACGAGGTACTCAACACGAGATTTTCGACTTTCTGTATGCATTACGATTTGGAAGCGAATGGAAGTTTATTAGAAAGTAAGTATCGCAGTTATTTATCCGTTTCCGATGGAGACAATATATAAATGGGAGTCTATTGAAAGTGATGTTACTCGTATGACTCTTCGAAATCGGGGAAATCCAACTGGTTTTTCTAAACTTTTCTCTCCTTTTATGGCTACGATGATGAAGAAAGCGAATATGAAGGATTTGAAAAAGATCAAAAAGATACTTGAGGACTAAGAATAGCAGGTTTTACCAATAGTAATAATAGGCATTCGCCCTTCTGATCTCTTTCTATCATCATAGGATAGTATTGTAACTCTGAGGGAGGTTTGAATGAATGTATAACAATAGTTTTGCGTTAATCGTTGTACTATTCATCTTGTTAATTATTGTTGGTACAGCATTTGGTGCCTAAATGGCATTGTGAATATGTAAAGAGTCAGCCATAACTGGTTGACTCTTTTTGAGTTTAATAAAATTTTGTTATTGTGTGAACGATTTTAGTATGATATTGTATCTTTGTAACTTATTAAAGATATTTAATAAGTGTCTTGGAACGGTGGTGAATGAATAGATGAGTGACTTAATAGCAACTCCGAAATCAATGAAAAACGTCATCTTAAGGGGAATCCGATCTGGATTAATTGAACTTGGGAGTGCAACAAAAGTCGAATTAAGCAATAAATTAGGAATTAGTTTTCCTACGATTAGCAAATTTCTCGCGCAAATGGAAAAGGATGGAGAACTGTTGGTCGTTGGCCTTGATGATTCGAGTGGAGGAAGAAGAGCCAAACGCTATTCATACAATCCAGAGTTTATGCTGGGCTTGGCGATTTTTTTAGAAAGTAATGAAACCCACTATACCGTATTTAATTGTTTGGGTGAGGTAAAAGAACAAGGGAACACGTCAAGCGTACTAAAGAATAACGATTTGAGTTTATTAACCAAATGTATTCAGGGCATCATTACTGAGTATCCAAAAGTTTCCTCCATTGCGATTGGCGTACCTGGATCGGTTGATAATGGACGTATATTTTACATACCTGATTATGACCATTTACAGAACTTTGATTTAAAAGGGTATTATGAAAATCTTTTTTCTATCCCTGTCGTAATCGAAAACGATATGAATGCAGCGGTACTTGGCTACTATAAATCGCTTGAGCATATGGACAATCAGTCCCTCGTATACTTGTATTTTGGCAAGAATGGTCCAGGTGCCGGAGTTCTAATTAATGGAGACGTGGTGCGTGGGAGTTCCTTTTTCTCAGGTGAAGTATCATTTGTTCCACAGTACGAAAAACAAAACTTTTTTCAAGCCTTAGAAAATCGAGAGGCATTTCTTGATGATCATACTTTGGATGCGGTAAGTAGGTTAGTAGCTACATTTGTTGCCATAATAAACCCTCATATGGTTATTTTTTGTCATGATGAAGTGAATGAAGAAGTTCTTGAAGAGATTAAAAAGAAAAGCTCGACCTATGTTCCACGTGAACATCTTCCTCAATTAACCGAAAGCAATTGGAAACAAGACTATTTGTTAGGTTTACAGAATTTAGGGCTGGAGCTCATGATCACTAAAACAAGTAAGTAAACAGACAAGAGAGGAGAACTTCTAATGGCAACATTTTTCTTAGTGATTATTTATTTGGCTTTTATAAGCTTAGGATTACCAGATTCCTTGTTAGGAGTTACATGGCCATTAATGAGAGCAGAATACGGAGCACCTATGGAAATGGCTGGATGGCTGTTTATGACGATTGCAGGTGCCACGATTGTTTCGAGTCTTTTTACAGGAAAAGTTCTTAATAGGTTCGGTACTGGTAAGGTGACTTTTGTTAGTTGTCTCCTGACGGCTGTAGCAATACTTGGATTTAATTTTGCACCATCAATAATTTGGCTGTTTATTTGTGCAATCCCTCTTGGTTTAGGAGCGGGTTGCGTGGATGCTGCTTTAAACAATTATGTGGCTGCCAACTATAAGGCACACCACATGAGTTGGCTTCACTGCTTTTGGGGAGTGGGGGCTACGCTTGGGCCAATTATTATGTCTTCGTTTCTTACGGGAGATCAATCGTGGAGAAGTGGATATATTACCATTGCTGGCCTTCAATTTGGATTAGTCGTTATTCTTTTCTTAACCTTGCCGTTATGGGAAAAGGTAGCTAGTAAATCGACTAACAAACTAAACACTGAAATAGATTCTTCTATCAGTCAAATTACAAAAAATGAAAAACCTCTTAAAATTAAGGGTGTAAAGTTAGCCATGGCTACGTTTTTATTTTATTGCGGTGCTGAAGCAGGTGTAGGTCTTTGGGGAAGTAGTTATTTGGTAAACGTAAAAGATCTGTCTGTTGGTGTAGCTGCTCAGTGGATTTCTTTATATTATGGAGGCATTACGATAGGAAGGTTCTTGACCGGATTTATTACGCTAAAGGTTGATAATAAAACATTAATTCGCTCAGGTCAGATAACAGCTCTCGCTGGAACGATCCTTATGTTATTACCCATACCATCAATCTTTTCACTTATAGGTTTAATATTAATTGGTTTAGGCTTGGCACCCATTTTTCCATGTATGTTACACGAAACTCCAACGCGATTTGGAAAGGAACATTCTCAGACGATCATGGGTTATCAAATGGCGCTTGCGTATACGGGAAGTACCTTCTTACCTCCAATACTAGGATTGGTGGCTTCTCATACAACGATAGGTATTTTTCCTTATGTGATCGTACTCTTTGCAATTGGTATGCTTTTGGCTTCAGAAAGGTTAAATAGAACCATGATCGATAGGAAGACCTTATTGAAAAGAAATACTGAATCAACTGCTATGTAACCAATAGGGAGGGGCGGAGTGAATTGAAAATTGAGCATATAGCCATCTGGGTTAAAGATTTAGAAAAGATGAAAGCTTTTTATGAAAGATACTTTAACGGAAAGTCAAATGAAAAGTATCATAATGTGAAAAAAGGTTTTGAATCTTATTTTATTCAATACGAAAGTGGAGCGCGTTTAGAGATTATGCGCAAAGTAGGTGTGGATAAAGAAGATCAAGCTGACAGAATCGGTTGGGCACATGTCGCGTTTTCACTTGGCAGTAGAGAAAAGGTCAATGAACTTACGGAAAAGCTTCAAGAATATGGGTATGTGCTCGTAGATGGACCACGTCTGACGGGCGATGGCTATTATGAAAGTGTAATAGAGGACCCTGAAGGGAATCTAATTGAGTTAACCGTTTAATACTTACTTAACAAGGCTACCTTTCAGGGTGGCTTTTTTTGTTTCCATTATGTTGGCCTAGCTATCTTTTACCAAAACAGGCTCCAACCATTTTTGGAAACCATAAATCAATACGGCTACAAATAAGCTGAGTAAAAGAACACCAAAAGAAGTAATATTTATTAACTTGTAAATACCTAAATACTCATACCATTTGCTAATCCCAAAAGCTAATAATGAATCCATTACCAAATTCGTAAGCATGTACAGTAGAAATTTTCCATAAGTAAAGTACATGATGATCACCGTTCCAACTAAAAACAAACCGTACACAAATGTGGTTGTATTCGTGAGGAGAATAATATTCTCTTTGATTTCCCACCACTTAAATCGATCAGCAAGTTGAAAGACGAAAGTTAAAACTAGTGAACCAAATACTCCAGCAGGAAAGAACCGTTTCAATTTGTTCTTTTTTAGAAAAAATAGTAACAACCAGGGACCAAGTAGTAACGTCCATAATAAAATTTGATTGAACATGGTACACCACCTAGTGCATTTTTACATAATATTCCCTTAATTTTTCGTATTAAGTCATTTGTATGATTTTACATTAATTTAAGATTATTATGACCTAGCTTTAAAGAGGGGCATTTTAAAAATTTAGGCATATGATGAAATGCATGATTAATTATAAATAGATAACATGAGTAGGAGGTTGTATCTATGTACAACTACGGCAACCCATATTACTATGCCTACAATTATCAACCAGTCCCACCGTATTATTATTATTATGAAGATCCATCTGTTTCTACATTAAGACAACCAGTGGATTTAGGTACAAGATGGGAAGTGGAAGAAGGTGGCTGGAGAGCCGTTTGGACAAGACGAGGAAACAGCAATGTGTTTGATGGCAGATGGACGAGAGCCGGACAAACGCCAATTACCGCTGTATTGAGAATGACTGTGGACGGCAATTTCGTGTGTATTTCAAGAAGAAATAGTAGCGATGGAAACAATTGTCAGTACGTAGGCAGAATTGAAGGAAACAGAGTAGTAGGTAGCAATGTGTGTAACAGAGGCGGCGGTTCTTGGAGCGGTACGATTTTAAGAGGATCAGCAGAACCAGATTTAGGAAGAAGATGGGAAGTAGTAGAAGGTGGATGGAGAGGAATTTGGACACGACGAGGAAATAGCAATGTATTTGATGGCAGATGGACTAGACAAGGTGCAAATCCAATAACAGCTGTCTTACGAATGCAGCAACAAGGAAACCAGGTTCGAATTGAACGTCGAAATAGCAGCGATGGAAACAACTGTACCTACACAGGTAGAATAGAAGGGCGAAGAGCATCCGGAAACTTTACTTGTGACCAAGGTGGAGGAAATTGGAGTGCTACAATCACTGGATAATGAAATTGAGAAGGGCTACTAATTAGTAGTCCTTTTATTGTATAAATGGATGCTCCTATTTGATAAAATGGAAATAGTAGGAGGTTGGTGCTTTGATCTTGGTATTTCTAGCTTCTGTTTTCATTGTTATTTCGTTTGCTTTCTGGATTGATTGGAAAAGAAAGAAAAATAAGAATAATCCCCACATCCCAACCAACCCGGAACTCGAAACCTGGAGACAGCACAAACTATATGATGGGGGATAATAAATATACGGGTGGATCTCAATAATTGTGGTGAAACAAGTAGGAGTGGTAAATTGAATAAGTCTGACAAACTCATCATTGTAATCCATGAAATATATGGAGTTAACCAACATATTAAGACATACTGTAATCATTTTGCCAAGTTGGGATATGAGGTTTTTTGCCCTAATCTTTTAAATAAAGAACAACCCTTTCCCTATGACCAAGAAGAAACAGCATATCAGCATTTTATGAATGAACTCGGTTTTTTAATGGCTAGAGACAAGATCAATAAGATGATCAAAGAATATAGGGAAAAGTATAAGAAAATTTATCTTGTCGGATTTAGTGTGGGCGCAACTATTTCTTGGCTTTGTAGTGATGATGAAGGCATTAATGGGATAATTGGATATTATGGGTCGAGAATAAGAGATTACATGAATGTCTATCCAAAATGTCCTGTAATACTATTTTTTCCTGAAAAAGAAGAAGCTTTTCATGTAGACGACTTAATTTCTAAATTAATAGAAAAGAAAGTGGATGTACACAAATTCGAAGGAAATCATGGATTTAGTGATCCCTTCTCTATGAATTATAATAAACATTCTGACGAAGAAGCATTTCAAAGTGTGGTAGATTTTTTAGATAGTCTAGAGGTGCCCAAAATACCCATCAATTAAACGGTCAAAAACACAGTGGAGAGGGAAAATCTCCACTGTATTTTATTCTGAAAAAGAAATAGGAGATCCCGTTGATGTGTGTTGATTCATCCATTCTAGAGAGACTTTTGAGACCGTTTGCCAATCAGGAATTTCTGATTTGTGCTGCTCAACCCAACTCATGCAGAATTGTGAGTCAATGCCGTTTTCTTCACATTGTTGTAAAAATGACTGGATACTGGATTCAGTACAATTTTCGAATGAGCCGCAAGTGTTTAAGAATATGTTTTTCATTCGAATTGAATTTTCCTCAACCATAATAAATTCCTCCCATCAATATTAGTTAGCAACTTAAGTATCTCCAAGTGCCTATAAAATATATCTAAAATATAAAAAAATCGGAATCCTTCTCAAGATTCCGGTTCACTAATCAATTTGATTCTATATGTAACTTTTTCATTCGGTACTGTAGACTTTGTCGACTGAGTCCAAGTAAGTTGGCTGACTTTGAAATGTTAAAGTCATTTTTCTTTAGAACATGTTCAATATATGATCGTTCAAACAATTCCATTTGGTCCTTTAGCGGGACGGTGACATCATTGCTCTCTTTAATAAAATGGTCCACTGTTGATAAGGGGATCATCATTTCTTTCATTTGCATTTTGCTTCGATATTGGAAAGGTAAATGAGAGTATTGAATCTCATCTTCATCCATAATAATGTTCATGGCAGCTTCAATGATATGTTCAAGTTCTCGAACATTTCCGAGCCAATCATATTCCATGAAGGATCTAGTCACTTCTTCAGATAAACCTTTTACATTCATTTGAAAACGTTCATTATACTTTTCAATAAAATGTTGAACAAGAAGGGGAATATCTTCCTTTCGATCCCTTAACGGTGGAACAAAGAGAGTGACAACTCCCAGTCGATAATACAAGTCTTTTCGTAAATGATCATTGGCAATCGCATCAATTGGGTCCTCGTTAATATTGGCAATGACTCTTACATCTACCGCTGTATCCTTTGTATCACCCACACGACGAATCATTTTTTCCTGTAGAACTCGTAATAATTTGGCTTGAAGATTTAGATTTAAGGAGTTTATTTCATCCAGTAATAATGTACCGCCATTTGCTTGTTCAAATAACCCTGGTGAGTCAACAGCACCTGTAAATGCTCCACGTTTTGTTCCGAATAATAGACTTTCTATTAAATTATCGGGTAGGGCTGCACAGTTTTGTGAAATAAAAGGAGCCGAAAACCGGCTGCTAGCATTATGAATACTTTGCGCAAACAGCTCCTTTCCCGTTCCGGTTTCACCAACAATTAACACATAAGAAGAGGTTCGTGCAGCACGTTTCGCAAATTCAATCACTTCTTTTATCGCAGGACTATTGCCGATAATATGATCGAACGTAAACCGAGTCGTCCCTTTTGTATTCATATTTCCTTTTATAAGGCGTTCTAGTTTCGTGACATCATTGGCAATTTCAACGGCTCCTTGAATTTCACCATCTTTAAAAATAGGGAAAGTATTGTTGATCGTTGTAATTTCTCGACCTTTATTGTTGAAGTAGGTTTGTTTTACATTCGTGGTCTCTTTGCCTTCTTGAAGTGCTTGTACAAGAGTACTAGATTGATCGTCTTTAAACATAAACACATCTAGTAGGTTTTTATCAATTACATCGTGTAAATCCATTGATTCCATCTGCATCATTTTCTTGTTATAAATTATGGTCTTCCCGGTTTCGTCCACTGCGTGAACGCCAACCTCTACCTCGTCCAAAATCCTCTCATATAACTTATTTACATATTGAAGATACGATAATGATTTCTTTGAATTTTCCATGAGTGTTCTCCCTTGAATTAGTCCCATTACCAACTATTTAATCAAAACAAACTTCATAACGCAAAATAATTTTTGCTATTTGTGACAAAAAAACGAAAAAAGCGCAAAAATTTATTGCATCTAAATAAAGCGAAACCTTTATGTGGCGCAAAAATAAAAGTTGGCACAAAACTTGCATTAAACATTTTGAAGAATCAAAAGGGGGAAAAAGAATGAAACCTTATACACATGAACCATTTACCAAATTTTCAATTGAAGAAAATAAACATTCCTTTCAAGAAGCTCTAGCTTATGTCCAAACACAACTAGGAAAAGATTACCCAGTGATCATTGGAGATGAAGAAATTACAACAGAAGAGAAAATCGTTTCAATTAATCCTGCGAATAAGGAAGAGATGATTGGTACCGTATCTATGGCTAATCAAGAGCTAGCGGAGAAAGCGATGCAGGCTGCTCTGACAGCATTTGAAAGCTGGATAAAGTGGAAACCTGAGCATCGTGCAAACATATTATTCCGTGCTGCTGCAATCATGCGCCGACGTAAACATGAATTTTCTAGTTATCTAGTAAAAGAAGCAGGGAAACCGTGGAACGAAGCGGATGCGGACACAGCAGAAGCCATTGATTTTCTTGAGTATTACGGGCGTCAAATGCTGAAGTTGAAGAACGGAATGGATGTGCAAAGTCGAGTAGGTGAGTACAATCAATTTCACTATATTCCACTTGGAGTTGGAGTGATTATTTCACCGTTTAATTTTCCGCTTGCAATTATGGCAGGAACGACGGTTGCAGCGATTGTCACAGGAAATACGGTGTTATTAAAACCAGCCAATTCAACACCAGTCATTGCAGCAAAATTTGTAGAGTTAATGTATGAGGCGGGATTGCCTAAGGGAGTGTTGAATTACGTACCTGGCAGTGGAGCGCAAATCGGAGATTATCTTGTTGATCATCCGAAAACTCGCTTTGTGTCGTTCACGGGTTCTCGTGAAGTGGGCTGCCGAATCAACGAGCGTGCAGCTAAAGTTCATCCTGGACAAATTTGGATCAAGCGAGTGATCGCTGAAATGGGTGGAAAAGACACGGTAGTCGTTGATAACGATGCAGATTTAGATCTTGCTGCTGCTTCGATTGTTTACTCGGCTTTTGGCTTTTCAGGACAAAAATGCTCAGCAGGTTCACGAGCGGTAGTACACCAAGATGTGTATGAGGAAGTGCTAGAAAAAGCTGTTGCCATAACAGGTAAGCTGACTGTCGGGAGTCCAGAATTACAAGAAACCTACATGGGACCTGTTATTGATGAAAAAGCATACAAAAAAATCATGGAGTATATCGAAATCGGCAAACAAGAGGGCATGCTAATGGCCGGTGGTGAAGGAGACGATTCTAAAGGATTCTTCATAAAGCCAACCATCTTTGCCGATGTAGATGAAAAGGCGCGATTAATGCAAGAAGAAATCTTTGGCCCCGTTCTAGCATTCTGTAAAGCTCGTGACTTTGACCATATGATGGAGATCGCAAATAACACGGATTACGGACTAACTGGTGCCCTTATCTCTAACAATCGAGAGCATATCGAACGAGCTAGAGAAGAATTTCATGTTGGTAATCTTTATTTCAACCGAGGCTGTACAGGTGCCATCGTTGGCTATCAACCTTTTGGTGGATTTAATATGTCAGGCACAGACTCTAAAGCAGGTGGGCCTGATTATTTACTGTTGCATATGCAAGCAAAAACAACTTCAGAAACTCTATAAAACAAGGAGGTAACACAATGAATCAAACAACTTCTAAAACTACTAATATTATTGAACAAACTCAAAAATTTGGAGCAAACAATTATCATCCGTTACCAATCGTAATTGAAAAAGCAGAAGGTGTATGGGTGGAAAATCCGGAAGGCGATCGTTATATGGATATGTTGAGTGCTTACTCAGCAGTGAATCAAGGGCATCGTCATCCGAAAATCATCCAAGCCCTGAAGGATCAAGCGGATAAAGTCACACTAACGTCACGTGCCTTTCATAATGATCAGTTAGGACCTTGGTATGAAAAGATTTGTAAGCTAACGAATAAAGACATGGCACTGCCGATGAATACTGGGGCAGAAGCGGTAGAAACCGCCCTAAAAGCTGCTCGTCGCTGGGGCTACGATGTGAAAGGGATTGCTGAGAATCAAGCAGAAATCATTGCATGCACAGGTAACTTCCATGGAAGAACTCTTGGAGCAGTGTCCTTATCATCAGATCCGGAGTACAAGCGTGGCTTTGGTCCACTTTTACCAGGGATTACGTTAATTCCTTACGGTGATCTAGAAGCTCTAAAGGGAGCCATCACACCAAATACTGCCGCATTCTTAATGGAACCAATTCAAGGAGAAGCGGGAATTCTTTTACCACAAGAAGGATTCTTAAAGGATGCTTCTGACTTATGTAAAGAACATAATGTATTGTTTATTGCAGACGAAATTCAAGTTGGCCTCGCGCGCACAGGAAAAATGTTTGCATGTGATTGGGAGGAAGTGGACCCAGATATCCTTATTTTAGGAAAAGCACTGGGTGGAGGAGTATTCCCAATCTCTTGCGTGGTCGCAAACTCTGATGTTTTAGGAGTATTCAATCCAGGTTCACATGGATCTACATTTGGAGGAAATCCTCTTGCTTGTGCTGTTTCGCTTGCTGCTCTTGAAGTTATTGAGGAAGAAAATTTAGCTGAGCGTTCCCTCGAGTTAGGGGAGTATTTCCTGAATCAACTAAAAACGATCAACAATCCGAAGATAAAAGAAATTAGAGGGAAAGGGTTGTTTATCGGTGTGGAACTTACTGAAGCAGCTAGACCATATTGTGAGCAACTAAAGGAAGCTGGTTTGTTGTGTAAAGAAACCCATGAAACGGTTATTCGTTTTGCGCCACCATTAATAATAACAAAGGAAGAAATCGATTGGGCGTTTGAAAAAATTCAAAACGTGTTAGGTTCTTAATGTCAATCGTTAACCAATATTACTAAATCGACGAGGGGTAGAACTATGCCTAAAAATACTGTGGTAAATGCGATCGAAAAGGATCAACAAAAGGAACAAGAATCACTTAACTTGTTTTACTCAACGCAAACGGTTATCCAAAAAGCCTTAAATAAGCTAGGTTATACACACGAAATGTATGAATTGTTAAAAGATCCAATCAGAATGCTAACAGTTCGTATTCCAGTCCGTATGGATGATGGGACGGTTCAAATTTTTACGGGATACCGTTCACAGCACAATGATGCTGTGGGACCGACAAAAGGAGGCGTGCGTTTCCATCCGGAAGTAGATGAGGAAGAGGTAAAGGCATTATCGATCTGGATGAGTTTGAAATGTGGGATCACGGATCTTCCTTATGGAGGCGGAAAAGGTGGAATTATTTGTGATCCGCGAAAGATGTCCTTTAGAGAACTCGAGAGATTAAGTCGTGGGTATGTCAGGGCAATCAGCCAAATTGTTGGACCAACAAAAGATATTCCAGCACCAGATGTGTACACAAATTCACAAATTATGGCGTGGATGATGGATGAGTATAGCCGTTTGCGTGAGTTTGATTCTCCCGGTTTTATCACAGGAAAACCAATCGTATTAGGTGGATCTAAGGGCAGAGAAACGGCAACCGCCCGAGGAGTAACGATTTGCGTAGAAGAAGCTGTAAAGAAAAAAGGCTTTGAATTACAAGGAGCAAGAGTTGTCATTCAAGGGTTTGGAAATGCTGGAAGCTATTTAGCGAAATTTATGCACGATGCCGGGGCAAAGGTGATCGCAGTTTCAGATGTATATGGGGGAGTTCATGATCCAAATGGGCTCGATATCGATTATCTTCTCGATCGACGCGATAGTTTTGGAACCTTTTCTAAAATCTTTGAAAACACGATAAGTAATTCAGAGTTATTAGAGCTTGACTGTGATATTTTAGTACCTGCAGCTATTTCAAATCAAATTACCGCTCAAAATGCAGCCAATATTAAAGCGAAAATTGTGGTGGAAGCAGCAAATGGTCCAACCACTCTTGAAGCAACAACCATTTTAACAGAACGAGGAATATTGTTAGTGCCAGATATATTGGCAAGTGCCGGTGGAGTTACGGTTTCTTACTTTGAATGGGTGCAAAATAATCAAGGTTATTATTGGTCAGAGGAAGAGGTCGATGAAAAACTATCTAAGGTGATGATCCATTCCTTTGAAAATATATATCAAACAGCTGCGCTCCATCGTGTAGATATGCGTTTAGCAGCATATATGGTAGGGATTAAAAAGATGGCAGAAGCGGCTAGATTCCGTGGATGGGTATAAGGTAAGCAGTTGTAAAATAGGTTACTGAACCTATATTAGGCAGCCCTGTAAGTAAAAAAGATTTGTAAAAGGAGTGAACCTAGTTGCTAGGTAAAGTATATGAATTTATTTATAGTCCTTGTTCCGGTACGATAGAGAAGGTTCTTACAGGGGAAAGTAACCATGTATATGAATGGGAAAAGTTATTCGTTATTAAAAAGACTAACGGGCGTACAGAAGAAATATCAATTGGGATTAGTGGACATATCACTTCTTTACATGTGAAAGAAGGCGAAGTTGTGAATCCTTTGACTGTACTAGCTACGATTCAGGATGACCTAATAATTACCGGATCTGATTAGAAATTAAAACTCTTTCCTATCAAACGGAAAGAGTTTTTTTGCATCCCTAATGCAAAATTCAATTTTAAATGCAAAAATACTTGGCATAATATGTTCGGAAAAAGTTCACAATTTAAGCTTTTCTATTTTGGCATGAAATTTGCAATATAGAAGATGTAAACGCATACTTACAAGGGAAAAGGGGGATATAATGAATTTACCGGACAACAACACTTCACATGAATTAAAAAGAACAATGAAGACACGTCACTTATTTATGATCTCATTAGGAGGGGTAATAGGATCAGGGTTGTTCTTAGGATCTGGCTACACGATTAGCGAAGCGGGTCCGATGGGGGCAATACTTTCTTATCTAGTGGGTGGAATTATTATGTTTTTAACAATGCTGTGCCTTGGTGAGTTATCTGTTGCCATGCCAGTATCAGGCTCCTTTCAAACATACACGACCAAATTTATCGGACCAGGAACGGGATTTGCCCTGGGTTGGTTATATTGGCTCGGGTGGTCTGTAACGGTTGCGTTGGAATTCCTTGCAGCAGGACAGTTGATGGAAAGATGGTTTCCAGATGTTCCGGTTTGGATATGGAGTGGGATCTTTGCTGTCGTCTTGTTCTCCTTGAATGCATTATCGGCTAGAGCTTTTGCGGAAGCAGAATTCTGGTTTTCTAGTATTAAAATATTAGCCATTCTAGTTTTTATTGTGTTAGGTGGAGCAGCCTTGTTCGGATTCGTCGATTTAAAAGGTGGACAAGAAGCGCCGTTCTTATCAAATTTTACTTCTCATGGCTTGCTTCCGAACGGCTTTTCCGCGTTAATTATCACTATGATTGCAGTTAACTTTTCCTTTCAGGGTACAGAATTAATTGGGATTGCTGCTGGGGAAAGTGAAAACCCAGAGACAACCATTCCTAGATCGATCAAGCAAACGGTATGGAGAACTCTTGTATTCTTTGTCCTAGCAATTTTTGTGGTTGCTGGATTAATTCCGATGGAAAAAGCAGGAGTGATTGAGAGTCCTTTTGTTGTTGTATTTGATAGCATTGGAATACCGTATGCGGCAGATATTATGAATTTTGTTATTCTAACAGCCTTACTGTCAGTTGGAAATTCAGGTTTGTATGCGGCTACTCGTATGTTATATGCAATGTCAAAAGAAAAAATGGCAAGTCCAGTTTTAACAAAAGTAAACAAAAAGGGTGTACCGATGAATGCATTGATTTTAACAATGGGGATTTCTCTATTGTCACTGCTTTCAGGATTTTTCGCAGCAGAAACGGTGTTTGTATGGCTGCTTTCAATTGCTGGACTCGGTGCACAAGTTGGTTGGATTTCAATTACTGCTTCTCAAATTGCTTTCCGTAGAAAATATATACGGGACGGAGGTAAGCTAGAGGATCTAAAATTTAAAACACCATTTTTCCCGGTACTTCCAATCATCGCGCTTACATTAAATATTATTGTACTTGCTAGCTTAGCATTTGACTCAGAACAACGATTAGCCCTATATCTAGGCGTACCGTTTGTCATTGCATGCTACTTGATTTATCACTTCAAGATAAAAGATCAACATGAAAATAAGGAAGAAGCAAATTACCAAGTACGAAAAATACAGTAACCATACAATACAAGAAAGCTTTATGCTCCGTATGGATATAGAGCTTTCTTTTGTTTTTTTCAGGGTGATATTAGGATGGTTTAATATGGTAAAGTGATTTGTCTAAGTACGAGACAATGATTACGTTGAGAAAGATGGAAATGTGATTCGACGATATTGGATAGAAGTGGAGTAATACTATTTATATAAACACACTTACTACCGGAGTTCCAAAGCAGGAATAGTATTTATTCTTGAAACCTTTACACTCATTACACGTATATAGTTGTAAGGAGCTGTAAACGCCGATTCTTCCAATGAGAGGGGAAAGTGTGATGAGTGTATACGTAGGTGTTGGGATTATAAGTGCTTATATTGTATTATCATTATTACTTGTACCGGTGCAGTATAAGTATATAAAACAATTGAAAGAGACTCAAAAAAGAAACAAGGAAAGAGGAGTTTCTGAAGAAGACCACTATAATCAAATGAGCTTTGAAACAGAGCAGTTACATTTTAATGCGCAAGGAAATCTCTTGTTCATAGGAGCCAATCTGTTGGCAACCCTTGTTTACAAATGGAAAAATAGAAAGAAGAATAATGCAATTAAATATTGATAAATAAAATTTTATATGTTATAATATAAAATTTATGTTGAATTCAATCTCCCTTGATGATAAATTGGTAAAGTACCAATTGGTATTTCTGGTTTATCAGGGAGGAGGAATAGTGTGAGGATTTATAATGGTGTGGCTATCTTGCAACTACACATACAAGGATTTACATTAAACCCAACCTTATTGTGGGATGATGAAGTTGCCGTATTAATTGATACGGGGATGCCTGGACAATTGGAAGAAATTCAACAGGCAATGAATAATGCAGGAGTCCCGTTTGAACGATTGAAAGCTGTTATGCTCACTCATCAAGACTTGGATCACATAGGGGCACTTCCTGATATTTTATCGATCGCAACACAGGAAATAGAAGTGTATGCACATGAACTTGATAAACCATATATTGAAGGGAAAATGCCATTACTAAAAACCGATCCCGATCGAATGAGTAAAGAAGCGTGGGACGCCTTACCTGATTCAATGAAAGTTCTATACCAAAATCCTCCTGCATCACTTGTGGATAAAACATTACATGGAGGAGAATATCTTCCTTTTGCAGGTGGTATACAAGTATTAAACACCCCAGGCCATACGCCTGGTCACATCAGTCTCTACCACAATGCCAGCAAAACATTAATTGCGGGAGATGCAATGGTTGTATCAAACGGAATATTGAGAGGTCCTATTCCACAAACAACTTTAGATTTGGAAACAGCCTATAAATCTTTGGAACAGTTTTTAGATTTGGAAATAGATCAAGTGATTTGTTATCACGGTGGATTATTTGTAATAGAGGATAAAAAACAACTCGAACAATTATTGCTAACTTAATTCATTTAATTGAGGTTTGTGAGCTGCCATTTATGGTAGTTTTTTTATTATAGATGTTTGGATTTATGCTTCATTATTTTCGTCTCTCACGTTATAAACCTTTTCTTATGACGTGAACGCTTCTTTATTTTGATCTCAAACGTCATAACATTCCTCTTATGACGCGAAAGGTTCTTTATTTTCGCCTTTCACGTTATAAACCTTTTCTTATGACGCGAACGTATCTTTATTTTCATCTTACATGTCATAAATCTTTTATTATGACGCATAGGCTTCTGTATTTACGTCTCACACGTCATAACCTTCCTTTTGACGAGTACGTAACTGGATTTTTGCCTCTCACTTCATAAACCTTTTCTTAAGACGCGTAATTAGTTTGTACTATTCATAATATTAGAAATGAAAAAATCCATTTTTTGCATTATACTTAACTTATTACGTATAGGTGAGGTATTTATGGAAAATAAAATTGTACCTTTAACGAATTTGATAGACTTAAAAAATCATGGGCATATATTGTATACATATAATAAGCTTGATAATTATATTGAAAATGCCATCTCATATATCGAATCGGGGATTGACCAAGGTCATCACATTATTATAATTGAAAATAAAGATACATATGAACAAATGAAGGTAATATTAAAAGGGATGTTGACACAGGATGCACTTGATCGCATCCATTTTCTTGATAATTATGAGTTTTATCGATTATATGATGATTTTCATTGTGACTTAATCGTTAGTCATTTTTCAGATGTCATTACTCATTTTCAAGAAAAACATATAACCGTAAGAACGTGGGCAAATGTTTGCTGGAATGATGAAAGGGAAATTGAGTTGAAACTCGAGAGCTTTGAAAGAACCGCTGATCAATGTGTTCGTCATTCCAATCTAATATCGGTCTGCGCGTATAACGGGAACAAAATAACCGCCTCTCTCCAAAACAGCATGCTAAAATCCCACGAGTATATTATGACCGATCATGAATTAGTAAAATCTTATTTTTATAAAAATAATTCCGTTCCATTACCTTCGTTAACTATCGCAAAAGAAACCCAGCTAGAGGAAAAATTAATTGCTACAAAGCATCAATTGCAATCTTTTATCTTTCAAAATTTAGATCCTGTGGTCATCATTGATAAGTGGGACAAAGTCATTACAGTTAATGCGGCATTTCAGACAACCTTTGGTTTCACTGCGATTGAAGTGTTAGGTCTATATGCAAGTGAACTTCCTATCTTACCAGATGATAGAAAATTCGAAGTGATACTTAATAGAAGTTTTACTGTTCTCGGCGAAAAGGTAAAAGGGTATGAAACGATAAGAAAAACAAAAGATGGCAAAGTGCTTCAGGTACAGTTGTCTTGTTTCCCATTGCTTGATGAAAGGAATGAGTTGGATGGCTGGGCTGTAATCATACGGGATATTACCGAAAGAAAGCAAGCTCAGGAGTTATTAATTAAGTCAGAAAAATTGTCCATTGCTGGAGAGCTAGCTGCTGGCATTGCTCATGAGATTCGGAATCCAATTACTTCTATTAAAGGCTTCCTTCAGTTGATGCAATCAAGTAACTTTGAAAAGCAGATTTATTATGACATTATGTCATCTGAAATTACTCGAATTGAGCAAATTCTTAGTGAGCTTCTTATGTTAGCAAAACCGCAAGCCGTTCATTTTGCACGTAGAGATGTAATGGTACTAATACGAGATGTAGTTACGTTATTAGGACCTCAAGCAACGCTCAATAATGTTCAAATCATCACTGATTTCAAAACGGAAGTAGCACAGATCATGTGTGAGGAAAATCAGATCAAACAGGTTTGCATCAATTTTATAAAAAATGCAATAGATGCGATGCCGGATGGAGGAAACTTATTCATACAACTGATTTCTAGTGCAAAGCAGGAATTAATTATTCGTTTTATAGATGAAGGAAGCGGAATTCCAGATGAACTGATTTCAAAGCTTGGACAGCCATTCTATACGACAAAGGAAAAAGGGACAGGTCTCGGTTTTATGGTGAGTAAAAGAATTGTAGAGAATCATCAAGGTACTGTCAACATATGTAGTGAAGTAGGGAAAGGTACTACCATTGAAGTGAAATTGCCTAATTAAATTACCTGTAACATTGAGAGGAGAGCAAAGATGAAACAAATGCTAGAGTCAAATGAATATGCATCTTATTATTCCACGTATGTAGACTTGGTACCTGAGGGAGATATGATTAGCATCTTAATGCACCAAATGGAGGAGACAGAGGACATTATTAAGGAATTAACAGAACAGCAAGCCCATTTTTCTTATGGAGTAGGAAAGTGGAGTATCAAAGAAGTGATCGGACATATTGCGGATACTGAACGAATCATGGGATATAGGCTTTTATCTTTTGCACGTGGCGAAAAAGCTGAACTACCAGGATATGATGATAATGATTACGTAAGAAATGCTTCGTTCAATGGTCTATCCCTACAAGATTTACTTGAAAACTTTCAAATAACTCGTAAATCTACCTTACAGTTAATAAAAAGCCTTCCGAGTGAAGCGTTTTTACGTAGGGGAAAAGCTAATGGCTCAGAGGTTTCCGTCCGTGCACTAGTATACATTATAGCAGGACATGAGCTACATCACCGTAATCTCATTAAAGAGCGCTATATGAGTTCTGAAGCATACCCTAAAACTCGCTAAGTCTTTACAAGGCATATTTTTGATCGAAATGGGTAATGATACAGTTATTATTGTATTTTTAAAAGGATGATTCAATTGTCTAAAACCCGTCTTGAACAATTCGATAAAGCCGTACAACTGAGAGAAGATTCAACCGATCTATTAATTCATATTTGGAAAGAGTATCATTTGTACACAACGTTGGAGTACTGGATAATGGCGTCAATACTTGTTGTTCCATTATTAATATTATTTATTAAAATTGATAAAAGTAAAATCTTTTTAATTGGATTTTACGGGTATAGTGTTCATGTTGTTCTTGCTTATGGTGATATATATGGCATGAATGAAGGATTTTGGCACTATCCATTTCAATTACTACCTGCTTTGCCAAGTTTATCTATTGATGCCAGTATTGTTCCGGTAGTAAGTATGTTCATGTATCAATGGACGTTAAATCATCATAAGAACTACTATCTTTATGCCATTTTAACTGCAGGTGCCTTTGCGCTTGTATTGAAACCATTACTTGTTGGCCTTGGATTATTTAAATTGTATGGAAAAGTAAATTTTATACATTTATTTGTGGGGTACATCTTAATCCTACTTATGGCAAAATTTATGACCAATGTATTTTTATGGACTCAAAAAAAATATGGCCCTCCAACCAAACAATTTTGACGATGCCTTTACAAAGAGTAAAGGTATTTTTTTTGTATGGGAAAGTGTGTAAAAGAAGGAATAATATACATCTATGTAGAATTAGTTAAACTTGTGTTTCTGCAAACAATAAAGAAAGAGGAAAGGGAAGTTTATCATCCACTAGTAAAAGTAGTGGAACTGTTAAATAGGGGGATTTAATAAATGGAAGTATCATTATTGTTACAGTATGGTTGGGTTTTGCTTATTTTGATTGTTCTAGAAGGATTATTATCTGCTGATAATGCCCTGGTTTTAGCGATTATGGCAAAGCATTTACCTGAAGACCAACAGAAAAAAGCGATAAATATTGGATTGCTTTTAGCATTCGTGTTTAGAATAGGGGCCATTTTCATCATTTCGTACCTGTTTCATGTGTGGCAAGTACAAGCCATTGGAGCAGCGTACTTAATTTATATTGCTTTAAAGCATTTGTTTACCAAGCACGAGCGTGAAAAAGACGCGAAAGGGAAAAGTTATCGTGCAACTGTAGCTTCAATTGCTTTAGCCGACATTGCCTTTGCAGTGGATTCAATTTTGGCTGCCGTTGCTCTTGTTCTTGCACTACCAGACACGCCACTAGGAGATATTGGTGGAATGGACGCAGCTCAATTCATTGTTATCTTATTGGGAGCGATTGCTGGGTTAATTGTTATTCGATTTGCTGCAGCATTCTTTGTTAAGATCTTAACGGAACGTCCAAGTCTTGAGCGTGCTGCCATGCTACTAGTTGGTTGGGTAGGGATAAAGCTCCTTATGCACACTCTTGCCCATCCATCGGTCCATATCATTTCACATGATTTTGTTGAAGGTCCGATTTGGAATACAATCTTTTGGTCTGTCATGCTAATAATCGCTCTTGGTGGTTGGTTCATGTCGGGCAAACAAAAAGCAGTTGGTCACTAAAATAAAGAGGTGCATGAATCCTTATTGGATTTGTG
This sequence comes from Bacillus sp. Y1, assembly GCF_003586445.1. Lineage (NCBI taxonomy): Bacteria > Bacillati > Bacillota > Bacilli > Caryophanales > Bacillaceae > Bacillus > Bacillus sp. Y1. The sequence continues at coordinate 2,073,817 of NZ_CP030028.1, forward strand.
CACCTTTTACATTATATAAGTATTAGTGCAATTGTTGAAAAGCTTCTTCTATGCTCCCATATCCTTTTTTGTCATCGAAATTTGGTTCATCTGTTTCAATGGTCCATTCTTTATTAATGAGTCCAAATTGCCCATCATGATTCGTCTTATATGTTTGATGAAGCATGTAAGTCCCACCATTTTGGTTAATGGTATAGCCCATATAATATTCTTCATTTGGCCCTTGCTCTTCAAAAAGACCAATATCTTCTAACTTATATGTATCCATTAACGAGTGAAAAGATTGTTGTAATGTGTTCATGATCTCCTCGCGTGTACCATATTCCAAATTAATCATCCTTTCATGGTGTATGTAAAATAAATCCTCTATGAGTAGTAATATCCTACAAAGTTCAATTTATTAGAAAAAAAGTGAAATAACGAACCTTTCCTTATAAAAGCAATAAATGTATGGAAAGATAAAATAATTACTCAAACATAAAGGGTGTTCTATCTAATGGATGATAAGACGAAAATCCGGTTGACTGCAGCAGAAATGTCGATGTTATGGACTCAATACATCAACGACACAGTTTCCATTTGTGTCAATAGTTATTTTTTAGAAAAAGTAGAAGATCATGAAGTCAAACCAGTTATTGAATTTGCTCTAAATGGTTCAAAATATAATATTTCCTTTTTAAAGGAGCTATTTACAAAAGAAAGCTTTCCCATCCCAATTGGATTTACCGAAAAGGATGTTCACGTAACCGCTCCAAGACTCTTCTCAGATACATATTTTTTAATGTATTTAAGAAATATGTCTGTTCTTGGAATGGCAGCGGGAGGCCTAGCTCTTGGGATTGCAACGAGACCAGAGGTAGTGAAATTTTTTAAAAGTATTTTGAAAACGGCAGTAGGCTTACAGGACTTAACACGAGATTTAATGTTAAAGCAGGGTACATATGTCAGACCACCATTCATTTCAACACCAGATAGAGTCGACTTTGTTGAAAGGCAGAGCTTTTTAACTGGATTTTTAGGAGAAAAAAGATCGCTTGTGGCACAAGAAATTACGATGTTATTTAATAATATCCAAACAAATGCCATTGGAAAAACGTTAATTACAGGTTTTGCTCAAACGGCCAGAACAAAAGAGGTAAAAGATTACTTTATACGAGGAAAACGAATTGCTCAAAAGCATATCGACATATTTAGTGACATTCTAAAAAAGGAAGATTTACCTGCTCCGATGACTTGGGATACCGCTCTTTCGGATTCGACCATACCTGTTTTCTCAGAGAAATTAATGATGTTTCACGTATCTGGTATGATTTCGGCTGGTATTGGAAATTATGGTGCTTCTATGTCAGGAAGCCCTCGAAGAGATTTAGGTTTAAAATACGCGTCTCTTATTCCTGAGATCGCTCTGTATGCAGAGGATGGAGCAAATATCATGATTAAGCATGGCTGGTTAGAGGAACCGCCTCAATCGGACAATCGAGAGAAATTAATAAATGGGGAATAAAAAAGAACAAATGTATGAACCATACATTTGTTCTTTTGGTAGTTGTAGATTATTTACTACTTTTTTCAAAGTGAAAAAAGCCACTGGCACAGTACTTTGATGAGTTATATAAATGTCATAAGTGCTCCGCCGATTACACCTGTCACAACAATGATCCATGGAGGTAGCTTCCAGTATACGAGCATACTGAATAAAATAGCCGCAAATGCAAAATCAATCGGAGCTAAAATGGAACTCGTCCAAATAGGTTGATAGAAGGCGGATGTTAGAATTCCTACCACCGCCGCATTCACCCCCATTAATGCCCCTTTTATTTTAGGATTACGACGTATAGAATCCCAGAAAGGTAATGCTCCCAGCACTAGAAGAAAGGCAGGTAAGAAGATGGCGAAAGTGGCTAATAACCCACCGTGCCAACCGCTTATGACCGTTCCTAAATAAGCAGCAAAGGTAAAGAGGGGGCCAGGTACTGCTTGTGTAGCACCATAACCAGCTAAAAATGCCTCTTCAGTTAACATTCCAGTCGGAACAAATTCTCGTTCTAGTAATGGTAACACCACATGTCCGCCACCAAATACTAAAGAACCTGATCGATAAAAACTATCAAACAAAGCGACCCAATGAAGTGATGTGGCCTCTCTTAAAATTGGGAGCAATAGTAAAAGACTAAAAAATACTAGTAAGGAAATGACTCCAAAACGACGACTAATTGGAAATGCCATCTTTTGTTCATGTGTATCTGTTTGTTGTCTGTAGAGGAAAAATCCAAGAATTCCTGCAATAAAGATTACTCCAACCTGAGTAAAGGCTGTTTGCCAAAGGAGTGTTACAACAAGAGCAAATAGTGCAAGTGCTTTTCTTTTTAAATCAGGAGTTAAATTGTTTGCCATACCTAAGATCGCATGTGCAACGACTGCAACAGCAACAATTTTTAATCCATGTATCCAGCCTGTTTCACCCACTTCAAATCCACGAAGTAAAAGAGCAAATATCATAAGGGCAACAACCGAGGGAAGAGTAAAACCGATAAATGATACAATTCCTCCAAGAACTCCAGCCCTCATGACACCAATTCCAATCCCTACTTGGCTACTAGCTGGACCGGGTAGGAATTGACATAGTGCGACTAAATCAGCGTAACTTTTTTCATCAAGCCACTTTCTTTTGCGAATATACTCGTTGTGGAAATAACCTAAATGGGCGATTGGACCCCCAAAGGATGTTAATCCTAATTTGGTAGACACGATAAGGATTTCCAATAATGACTTCAGTTGATTCACCATATCACCTCTAAAGCTAATCTTTTATTTCTTTAAATAATTCATATGCCTTATTTCTAGCCTCGTCTAAAATATGTATGCCTTTCTCGGTTGTTGAATAATACTTTCGTATTTTCCCTTCAACGTTTTTCTCTTCCTTTGATAGTAATCCATCTTCTTCCATGGAGTGGAGAATAGGGTAGAGTGTACCAGAGCTAATATTATAGCCATGTTCTTTTAGTTCTTCGAGCATCCACACACCAAAGATAGGTTTTTCCTTGGCATGATACAAAATATGAATGTGAATAAATCCAAGGAAGAGTTTCCTCAGTACCTTGTCTTCCAAAGGTTCACCTCCAAATTGCCAATATAGGAAACCGATATTGACTTTCGAAATCGATTATAACATTAATCCCTAGTATTGCTATTCATAACAAGTATTATTTACAAAACCTTAACATTGTTAGGGTGTTTCGTAGCTTGATAAGTTACAATTTGTGGATAGGCAATGCCAGACAAAATAATCAAAACACCTGACCATTGTACCCATGTTACCTGTTCTTGAAGTACCCAGACGGAAGCTATTACAGCTACAGGGAGTTCTCCAGCACTAAGAATACTAGCAAGTGCGGGACTAATCTTAGGTGCTCCTAGGGAAAAGAGTAGGATGGGAATAACTGTTCCGAAGGCACCTAAAAGGAAACCATAAAACCATATACCTTCTCCGAGTGAAGAAAATAATACTTTAGGTGTGAAAATGGTTAGTAGTACTAATAGACCACCAGTAGATATGTAGAAACTACGAGTAATTAAAGGGAGTTGAGTTTCCACTTTTCCGCTTAATAAAATAAATAAGGACATCATAAAAGCAGCAAGTAAACCAAAAATTAATCCTAACATATCTATTTCCTTAACATTTCCTCCAGCCATTCCACCTGCTAAAAAAGTGCCTGCTATTAATAATACGAGAGATAGAAGGGTAGATTTAGAAGGCCATTTTTTGGTTGCTAATGAATGGAGCAGTATTCCCATCCACGTGAATTGAAAAAGCAAAATGATCGCTATAGATGCTGGAACGGTTTGTAGGGAATAGTAGTAAAAAACGCCAGTCAATGCAGTAGATGCACCAACAGCGGCCAGACGTATAAACTGTTTTGAACTTATTTTTTGTCTAGAGAAAATAATCATTAAGATGAGCATTATTGCCCATCCAAAACCATATTGCCCGGTTGTTACTTCACGAAAGGTAAACCCTTCTTTGTAAGCTAATTTCACAATCGTTGACAATATACCGAAAGAACAGGCTCCTAGAAAAACATAAAATGAATATAGGACCAAACGAAACAAGATCTAACCCCTCCTAAAAATATAAAGAACCCATCTTTATTGTTTTAGTTTCCAGAAAACAATAAAAATGGGTTCTATGAGTTAACAAAATTATACTTTTTATATAGGGTTTGTGACAAGGGATATACTTCAATTTTTATGAGGAGGAAACAAGCTTTTATATCATTTATGTTAAACGGTGATCACCACTTTACCTTGAGCATGACCTTCAGAGAAATAATTGAAAGCATCAGCAATCTCGCTTAATTTATATTTTCTATCGATAACTGGCTTTACACTACCTGTTTCAAGTAATTCTTTTACATAAATTAAGTCTTTTTGATTGGCTCTCTGTAGTATGCTTCCGATCTTTTTACTTCCGAGGATTGATGTCCATGGTCCTTGTATCATGGTTTGAAATAACTGTTCTCCTGAACCTCCGACATGAAGAAAGATGCCATTCGGATTCAATGCTCTTTTATAAACAGATAAGGGTTGGCTTCCATTCACACCTAATATCAAGTCATACTTTTCCTGTGATAGGGTGAAATTCTCTTTCTGATAATCGATTACATGCTCAGCACCAATGGAAAGTAAAATGTCTACATTTCTTGTACTGCACACTCCCGTCACTTCAGCACCAAGAGATTTTGCTATTTGAACAGCAAATGTTCCAACACCACCAGAGGCTCCATATATCAGAACTTTTTGTCCAGGTTGAATATTCCCTTTATTGCGTAGTGCTTGTAGAGCAGTAACTCCAGCCATAGGAACCGCTGCTGCTTCCTCAAAGGACACATTTTTTGGTTTGAATGCGAGAGCGTCTTCAGGAACGCATACATATTCTGCAAAACCACCCCAGCCATAGGCAGATAGGTCACCGAACACCTCATCACCTGGTTGAAATTGCTTTACTCCATTCCCTATTGATTCAACTTCACCAGCAATGTCGCCTCCAGGTATGGAGTATTTCGGTTTAAATAAACCAAAAGCCAATCGAGCCAAATAGGGTTCACCTTTTAAAAGAACGAGGTTTCCATAATTAACGGAGGAGGCATGTATTTTCACTAACACTTCCTTGTTCTTAGGAACAGGTTTATCCACCTCTTTTAATGAAAGTACATCGGAATTTCCATACTTTGTACAAACAACTGCCTGCATGTAAATACCTCCTATAAATCAATCTCAATAAAATTTAATATAGCTTAAAGATATTCAATGAAACATCTCTTAAAAACCGTTCAGGTTCTTTTTAACAAACAAAAAAATTGTTTTTAAAAAATTTTAATAATTTTTTAAATTCCTAGTTTACAGGTAGGGATAATGTGGATTATAGTAAAGAAACAAAGTTACTAAAGAAGTTTGGAGGCTATGAAATGAAAAAGTTAATTGTATTTGCGTTTATTGGTTTGTTTGCACAGCTAATAGACGGGGCATTAGGAATGGCGTACGGGGTGACGTCCTCATCAATGTTACTAGCATTTGGTATTGCACCAGCAGTTGCATCTGCATCCGTTCATTTAGCAGAAGTGGTAACAACAGCTGCATCTGGAGCTTCACACATTAAATTTGGAAATGTTGATAAGCAAACCGTAGTCAGACTCGTCATACCAGGATCGATAGGAGCATTTTTAGGGGCTACATTTTTGAGTAATATTCCTGGTGACCTTGCAAAACCCTATATTTCTATTTTTTTACTTGCCCTTGGTGTATATGTTTTAGCTAGATTCTTATTCATGTTTAAAGTTGGAGAACAGAAAAATAATATTGGCCTTTCAAGAAAAAAATCCATTCCTCTAGGATTGATCGCCGGTTTTGCTGATGCGACAGGTGGAGGAGGCTGGGGTCCTATTGCAACTCCTGTATTGCTATCTCAAAAAGGAATCAGTGCACGTAAAGTAGTTGGTACAGTTGATACTAGCGAATTTGCCATTGCCGTATCTGCTACACTTGGATTTTTGATCTCCCTTGGTTGGGAACAAGTAAACTGGCTGTGGGTAGGAGCTTTAATGATTGGTGGATTAATTGCTGCACCGATTGCTGCCTGGTTAGTACAAAAAATCCATGCTCAATTAATGGGTGTGCTTGTAGGAGGATTTATTATCCTAGTTAACTCTAGAACTCTTGTAACAACATGGATTGATCAAACAAATGTTTATCCATTTGTTTACGCTAGTATTGCAGGAATTTGGATAGCTTCGATTGTATATATTGCAATAAAAATTAAAAATACAAATGCAAATACAAATACAAATACAAATACAAATACAAATGCAAGTGCAAGTGAAGTATTAAATTAAGTTTTGCGATCCCCTTAAGACTACAAAGTAATTCAATTTTTATATGCAAAAGTCGACTGATTTAATCAACAATTATATGTTTATGGTAAAATGTTGACTAGAATACTCGACTTTTCAAATAATTGAATAAGGCTATATTTAGGGGGAAATAAAATGAAGGTTTCAAGTAAGGGAGAATATGCACTAAGAGCACTACTAGTCCTTGGGGAACATCATGGAAAAGTGGTATCAATTCAAGAAATTTCAGATAAAACTTTAGTTACTGTAAGTTATTTAGAACAAATCTTATTAAAGCTAAAAAAATTAGGGTATTTAGAAAGTAAAAGAGGAACAAATGGCGGATATATCCTGAAGCGAGAGACAAGGGACATAAACATTGGTGAAGTCATTCGGGTGTTAGAGGGACCACTTTCCCCTATGGGATGTGCATCAATCACGAAATACGAACCATGTCAATTAGAACCTTCATGTCAACTAAAGCCACTCTGGTCGCTTGTAAGAGATACGATCGCGTATGTGTTAGATCAAACAACTTTAGAGGATTTATTGGAGAATCGAATAACTTTGAACAAAGGGGATGATTTCCTTGCTTTCAAAAGGACAAATTGATGAGCAAGTACTAGAAAAAGTGAAGGTTTTACTCGAGAGCTTAGAATATGGGACGGTTCAAATAACTGTACATGACTCTCAGGTGACTCAAATCGATAAAATAGAAAAACACCGTTTACCTTTACAAGCAAAAGGAAAAACCCAACAAAAACATGCTAGATAACAAAAGTAAATACATGCCGATCGGACAACCGAAGGCTCCTGTTAGTTAACTGTTCATGAACATGAACCGTTGCTGAGGGGGCTTTTTATTTTGAAAAAATATACAGAGGAGTGGAGAAAAAATGGGACATCCAACGATTTATCCAACAGGAGCGACAGTTTATCAACCAGAAAAAGCAAGCAGTGGTTATACAATTTATCAAGCTGCAGAATTAGGAGCACTTTTGATTGACATGAATGGAAAGGAAGTCCATTTGTGGAAAGGACTTCGAGGGTTTCCTAATAAACTTTTACCAGGAGGCTATGTATTAGGGAGTACAGCCGAAAGAGATCCTCAATATGGATTTCAAGACGAAGTGGATGTAGTACAAGTGGATTGGGAAGGGAATATTGTTTGGAAATTTAACCAATATGAATTTATTAAAGACCCTGGACATGAACCGCAATGGATGGCGAGAGCTCACCACGATTATCAACGAGAAGGAAACCCCGTGGGATATTACTCTCCTGAATTAGAGCCTCGCATTATTGGCGGAACAACGTTAATTTTAGCTCATAAAAATGTTCATAAGCCTGAGATTTCAGACAAATTATTATTAGATGATGTCATCATTGAGGTGGATTGGGAAGGAAATATTCTTTGGGAATGGGCAGTAAGTGAACATTTTGATGAGCTAGGCTTTGATGAAAGTGCGAAAAATGTACTTTTCCGGGATCCGAATACACGGTTCTTTGGAAACTCTACTGAAGCTTCGGCTGGAGACTGGATGCATATCAATTCCATGTCTACCATCGGGCCAAATAAGTTTTATGATCAGGGAGATGAACGATTTCATCCTGATAATATTATTTGGGATGCGAGAGAAACGAATATTATTGCGATTATTGATAAAAAAACTGGAAATATTGTTTGGAAGTTGGGTCCAGACTATTCCACACCGGATGTGAAGCATTTAGGTTGGATTATTGGTCAGCATCATGCGCATATCATTCCGAAAGGCTTACCTGGTGAAGGGAATCTCCTTGTATTTGATAATGGTGGATGGGCTGGATATGGATTGCCGAACCCTGCGTCTCCATACGGAGTAAAAAGTGCGGTACGCGATCATTCAAGAATTTTAGAAATTAACCCTGTCACATTAGAAATCGAATGGCAATATACACCAACAGAAGCGGGTTTCCAAGCACCATTAGATTCTTATCGCTTTTATAGTCCGTATATAAGCTCTGCCCAACGGTTGCCTAATGGAAACACATTGATTACCGAAGGGGCAGATGGAAGGATTTTTGAAGTAACACACGAGCATGAATTAGTTTGGGAATATATTTCTCCTTATAAAAATAAAAGAAATGCAAACATGGTGTATCGTGCTTATCGTGTCCCATATGAATGGGTACCTCAGTTAGATAAGCCGGAAGAAACAGAAATTGTACCACTGAATATTGCCGAGTTTAGGGTGCCTAATGCAGCAAGTATAGGTACAGATTCAGTGGTCACTGTTGCAGGGACCGTTTCGTATGGAGATGGATCATTCTGTGTAGCAACTGTAGACGAAACGAGAAAAGAGAAAGTAGAAGAATAAGAGGATTCTAAGGGGGAGATAGAATGAAAAACATAATGTTATCAGTACTTAGTATATTGCTACTTTTTAGCCTTATCATCACAGGATGCTCGAGCACCACAAAAAGCAGTACAAGTGACTCAGAAGGAAAAGCAACAGAAGTGAGTACGGTTAGATTGGCCATTGATACGGCTGCAGGAGGATCTTTTCAGTTTCGAGCAGCTGAAAAGCAGGGATATTTTGACGAACAAGGGGTAAATGCAGAGCTATCTAATTTTGCTTATGGTATTGATACAGTTAACGCCATTTTAACGGAACAGGCGGACACAGGACTTGCTGCTGATTACGCTCTATTAAACTCGTTAGGGAAAGGCGATATGGTGGTTGTTTCCACTCTGACAAGAGGCCATGAAAGATCATTAAAAGATAACCAGCTTCTTGTGCGAGGGGATATCAAGAGTCCAGAGGGTTTAAAAGGAAAGAAATTAGGTGTTCCTAAAGGGACGGTAACCGAGTATATATGGGCGAAATATTTGGAAGCCAATCAAATTAGTGAAGAAGACATCACTTACGTTCCATATAGTACACCTGATGAAGCCATTGTAGGAGTGAAAAAGGGAGATATTGATGCCGTTTGGAGTTCAGGTGCCTTAAAAGATAAGTTCAAAAGTATAGAAGGAGTCACACAGTTAGATGACTTAGAAAGTGCGGGTGTCACAATTGATAGTTACCTTCTTGCGAAACGATCATTTGTTGAGGAACATCCAAAAGCATTGGAGTCGGTTCTAAAGGCATTATCACAAGGTATTGAGTATGTAGGTAACCATCAAAAAGAAACAGCTCAAATTGCCTTTGAACAATTAAAAGTACCAGAAGAAGACGCGTTAAAAGATATTGAAAGACAAAATTATGTTTTAGGATTTAGCGAGGATGATGTTGAGCATTTAGAGGATATGAAAGAATGGCTAGAGGAAAAAGGGATATTAAAAGAGTCATATAATCTAAAGGATAAACTGTCCCTAGAGCCACTGAAGAATGCCTTTCCTGATTTAGTAACAGTTGAATAAAGGAGGAAAAAAGGATGAGCACAGTAAAGGAAAAAGTAATTGAAACTCCTACAGCTATTTCCATTACGGGATTAACAAAATCCTTTAACAATAGTAGTTTTCATGTGCTGGAGGAGGTGGATTTATCCATTAAACGAGGCGAGTTTTTTATTCTCCTTGGTCCGAGTGGATGCGGGAAGTCTACCTTACTGAATATCATTGCTGGGTTTATTGATAAGTCTGCCGGTGAGCTGATCGTTGACGAAGAAGAGGTCCATAAACCAGGCAGAAATCGAGGGGTTGTTTTCCAACAGGCCGATTCTGCACTATTTCCATGGCTAACGGTAAAAGAAAATGTTGAGTTTGGATTGAAGATGAAGAAAGTACCCAAAAACATTCGTCAAGAAACATCTGCACATTATATTAATCTAGTCGGGCTAAAAGGTCACGAAGGGAAATTTCCGAGAGAGCTTTCGGGTGGAATGAAACAAAGAGTACAGTTAGCTCGTGTATTAGCCAATGATCCAGAAATTTTGTTAATGGATGAACCTTTCGGTGCCCTTGATGCGATGACTAGAAGAACGATGCAAACCGAATTCATTCGAATCTGGAAGGAAACGAATAAAACAGTTATTTTCGTGACACATGATATTCAGGAGGCACTGTTACTTGGGCAAACGGTAGGTGTCATGTCTGTAGGTCCGTCCTCAAATATTGAAGCTATATACGATATTTCATTACCTTACCCTAGGAGTTTTACCGATAAGGAGTTTAGTCTCCACTACCACAATATTCAATCTCATTTTGATTAAAGGAGGGGGCCAAATGGGTGCACTAAGAAATAAAGTGATAAAAAGTGAGAAGATATTTCAAAAGAAAAAAGTTACATCGAGCCTTCTGGTAAAAATGATAAACAGTGGAATTCTTGCGTGGATCCTTGTTTTTGCGATTTGGAGCATAGCAGCTAGCCTGTCTGATCCGCAGTTTCTACCGAGTCCATTGGCTGTTTGGAAAGGTGCGATCGATCTTAGTCAAGATGGTTCACTTTTCCTTTATATATGGGTGAGTTTTGTAAGAGTCATTTCCGGCTGGACATTAGGGAATCTTGTAGCGATCCCAACTGGCTTGCTAATAGGTCGCATTCCCATACTCCGAGCATTATTTGATCCGATTATTAATTTTGTCCGATTTATCCCACCACTCGCATTTATCACCTTATTTATGCTTTGGTTTGGTATTGGGGAGCAGTCGAAAATCTTTTTAATTATGTACGCCACCTTTTTCATTGTAACCATTAACACCCTTACCGGTGTGCAGGCTATTGAAGAGGATAAAATACGTTCAGCTAGAAGTATGGGAGGATCAGAATGGCAAATTATGTTCCATGTCATTATTCCAGCTTCTCTTCCTTATATTTTTACCGGTGCAAGGCTTGCCATGGGTTCTTCCTTTATGGCCATCATCGGGGCAGAAATGGTTGCAGCTAATGAAGGAATAGGCTATATGATTTGGAACTCAAGATTGTATTTTAAAACAGATTGGATCTTTGTGGGGCTAGTAATTCTTGGACTAATGGGCTTCACGATGGACCGAGTCTTCAACCAGTTTGGAAAAGTAATTCTTAAAAGATATAACGTGGTTAGGAATTGATAAGAGAACTCTTACCTTACTAATTTATGTAAAAAAAAACAGTTTGGTTTTCCAATAGTACAGTAGTAAGACTTGTTGGTAAATGAATAAACTAAACTGGAGGTATTGAGGATGTCAAAACAACTGAGATTAGCAGTAGAAAAAAGAAAGAATTATTTAATTAATTACTTAATCAAAGCAGGAATCTACAAGAAGAACGAGCAACATTTATTTGAGCTAACACTTACAGACTTAGAATTAGAGTATAAAAAGTGGAACCGAAATCGTAAGGAATAAGTGTGGACCTTCGTTAAGCGAAGGTCTTTATTTTTATAAGTTGAGTTTTTAGTAACTGATCGTGGGTAGCACGCCTATATGGATTGAATATAATTTAACATACAACAGTAAGGAGTATGTTATGGACGATCAGGTCAAAGAATTATTTGGAGCGGTAATAACTGCAATAGGGACAATACTTTCAGCAATAGCAAGTATACCTACACAGTCCACTAGAATAACAGAATTATACAAAGGCTTAGACATTGTCGGGAATACACTCCAAGGAACCGGCAATGCCATCCAAGCAGACGCGCAAAGAAATCCCTCACTCGAGAAACTAGGTAATGAGATTCAAACAATAGGAAACAGTACGGTTGTTGCTGGTCTTATTTTGGATGTAGAAGAAGTAACGGAAGAAAAATTAGTGATCACGGGCAACTTATTACAAGCATTAGGGGGCGGTGTAGCACTAGGGGAGGAATTTGAGGACCCGTCCGCTCCTGGACAAATTTACAATATATACGGGAACCTACTCCAATCTACAGGGAATTCGCTTCAAGCAATTGGAGGGTCTATTAATATAAGAGAAAAGGAAGAGTCTGAATCTGATTCTGATTCGCCTGGTGATGTAATTATCTTTACTGGAAGTTGGATTCAAGCAATTGGTTCGGTAATCTCGATATTGGGTACTCTTCCGGAAGAAAGCAAACGGGGTGTTCCTTCTCCTTAACACCCCGTAAGTTCTTCTCTACCTACTTAAAAGAAGCAATTTTATCCCCAACCCAGCAAAAATTGTTCCCTTAAAGTAATTAATAATGTTAGATACCAAAGCATTTCCACTCAATTTGTCTCTTAAACGTGAAGAGAATAATGAAACAATAAAAAAGACAATAAAGGTTTCTATGATGAAGATGATCCCTAAGAAAAAGATTTGAAACGATTCATCTCCCGTACCTACATGTACAAACTGTGGTAAAAAGGTTAAAAAGAAAATAGGCATTTTTGGATTAGCAATATTCGTTATAAAACCTTTTCTAAAAAAACCCTTTGATTGAGCACTATCAGGTTCTAATTGAGTAGATTCACTTTTTTCACGAAAAGATTGAATAGCTAAGAATAGTAAATAAACGGCTCCGCCATATTTAATTACCTCAAAAACAAAGGGTGATTTTTGAACGATAATCGACAAGCCAAACGCAGCAAGTAAGGTATGAATAAATGTTCCCGTTAAGGAACCTAAAATCGTACGGACTCCTGCTTTTATACCTGATGAAATACTTTGTGTAAGAACAAAGATCATATCGGGACCAGGTATTAGAATGATAGATAACGACATGCAAATATAGAAAAACATCGTACTACTCCTTCAAATTCTTATTTTTACATATTAAAACATAGAAAAAGAAAATCTCTCAAGAGACTCTACTAATGTATTAGCAGTCTACCAAACTAAAGAATGACTAGTTTTTATGACTTTGTTGATTTAAGGGAAAAGATTTTTGGTAATGAGAATTTAAATAAGAAAAAAGGTGATGAAGATTAATAGTTGATAAAGAGCGGAGAGAAACGATCTTCATAAGGCTGATGAAGATCAAAAGTCGATAAAGAATGGAGAGGAGTGATCTTCATATGGCTAATGAAGATCAAAAGTTGATAAAAAAGGGAGAGAAATGATCTTCATAAGAATAATGAAGATCAAAAGTTGAAAAAAGTCAGTTTGAAACGACCTTCATAAGGTATGTGAAGACCGAAAGTCAGTAAAAGGCGTTCCTGAAACGGCTGCATAGGGCTGGATGTAAACCAAATCTAAATAATGGTTTAACTTTGTCTATGTACTTCACGTGCGAGAGATTCTAGAATATACACGACTGGCACTTGAGTGGTAATATTGGCTTTTTCATAGATTTCTTCCGTCACGTAATATGCAATGTTTACATCAGATATTTTGGCAATTGTTGAACGTGTATTATTTGTAATGCTAATAATGGTACTTTTTTCTTGCTTTAGTTGGTTCAAGTGTTCTATCGTAAAAAAGTTTTCACCCGATACCGATAACGCGATCGTCACGCTTTTATCGTGGTGTTTGGAGTGAAGCTGTAAGAAAGGATCCTTTATATAAAGTGAGAATTTCCCCAAACTAGAGAAATATCTGGCTCCGTATTCAGCAACAATACCTGAGCTGCCGCTCCCGATAAAAATAACATGATCGGCTTCTGCAATCAGTTTTGCTGCCTCTTTAATTTTAACTTCTAAATCTCCATTTAATGTTCGCTCGAAAAACTCAACTACTGAATGGTCTGAATATTTTAGTGTTGTTTTTTTCTCTTCGCCTAGATGCATTTTAAGCTTAACTTTAAACTCTGAAAAACCTTCGCAATTAAGTTTACGGCAAAAACGTAATATGGTCGCTGTGGAAACATGTGTTTCATCGGCTAATTCACGTATTCTCATATAGGCAACTTTCTCACCATTTTGGCAAACATAATTATATATAGATGTTTCTAATTCATTGAATGATTTAATGACCTCGTTTGTAAACATAAAAGGGAACCTCTCCTTAGAAATCGCTGCTCTTTAATCATACTTTTAATAATGTAACATAGTGTTACAACTTTGTAACGTATAACAACCGCTGTTATTAAAAACTAGATACTCCACAAATATTTACTATCACACGAATTAAAATTACTATATTCCTATAGACTAACTAATAACATTTTAGAGAACATGCTAGGAGGAACAATCATGAAAAACAATCAATTTCCAGAAGGGTTTTTATGGGGTGGAGCTACGGCTGCGAACCAATTAGAAGGTGCATATAACGAAGGTGGTAAAGGATTATCGATCTTTGACATGGTTCAATTTGTTCCAAAAGAAGAACGTGGAAATGAAATCGAGATGGACGTGAAAAGCAAAAAGGAACTAGAAGATCTTTTAGCAGGTAAAGGAGGAGATAACTTCCCAAAACGTCGTGGAATCGACTTCTACCATCGTTACAAAGAAGATATTGCTTTGTTTGCAGAAATGGGCTTTAAAACATTCCGTATGTCCATCTCTTGGCCTCGTATATTTCCAAACGGTGATGATAGAGAGCCAAATGAAGAAGGACTAGCTTTCTATGACAAAGTATTTGATGAGTTATTAAAGTATGGAATTGAGCCACTTGTGACTTTATCACATTACGAAATTCCACTCAGCTTAGTACAAAATTACAATGGTTGGGCAGATCGTCGTGTAGTTGAGTTCTTTGTTCATTATGCAGAAACAGTGTTCAATCGTTATAAAGGAAAAGTAAAATACTGGTTAACTTTTAATGAAATCAATATTTCTACACTTTCTCCGTATATCGGAAGCGGAATTTTAATTGACGAAGTGGAGCATAAGGAACAAACGGTATATCAAGCTCTTCATCATCAATTTGTTGCTAGCGCAAGAGCAGTTAAAGCATGTCATGAAATTATTCCTGATGCTATGATTGGATGTATGTTAGCTCGTATGGAAGTATATCCTGAAACATGTAGTCCAGATGATGTATTAGAAGCACAAAAAGAAGATCAAATGAACTTATTCTTCACTGATGTTCAAGTTCGTGGATATTATCCAAGCTATATGTTGAGCTATTTTGAAGAAAATGATATTAAAATTAACATGCTTCCTGGAGACGAAGAAATTTTATTACAACATACAGTAGACTTCCTATCATTCAGCTACTATATGTCTATGGTTGCTAGTGGGGCACCAGGTAAGAAAAAGGAAAAAGGAAACTTCTTTAGCGGAGTAAAAAATCCTTACTTAGAGTCATCGGATTGGGGATGGCAGATCGATCCAAAGGGCTTGCGTATTACATTAAAGAAAATGTACGATCGCTATCAGGTACCTTTATTTATTGTTGAGAATGGTCTTGGCGCTTACGATAAAGTAGAAGAAGATGGTTCTATCAACGATGATTACCGTATTGATTATATGCGTGCTCATATTGAACAAATGAAAGAAGCTATTAAAGAGGGCGTAGATCTTATTGGTTACACAAGCTGGGGCTGTATTGATTTAATTAGTGCAGGTACATCAGAAATGTCTAAACGCTATGGATTCATCTACGTAGACCAAGATGATTATGGCAATGGTACATTAGCAAGAAGCAAGAAGAAATCGTTCGATTGGTATAAAAATGTTATTGCTTCCAATGGGGAAGAACTATAAATAGAAGCTAGTATTATTAGGAAGACATCTCATTTACTGGGATGTCTTTTTGGTGATGTAGTTTCGCGTGTGCTCGGAACTTTTTTACCTATAAAAGGAATTAAATGGTATTATGTTAGTAAAAAGTAGGAATGGTGATGACGATTCTTTTAGGGCAGAAAAATATTCTAATGGCTATTTTGTTTTTGATGGGGATTTGTGTAATCTCCTATAAAATGTGGTTTGGGTCGATTACGATACTAATTGTATTTTTATTTCTTTATATAAAGCTCAGAAACTCTCGGTTTGTATGCTCGCTTTTTATCTTTTTCCTTGTTAGTTTAATAATTTATCAGATAATGAATATCGTGATAGGACAATATAATTTTCCAAGAGAGACGAAGATTCTTTTAAACAGATGTTTGCTTTTGATTATTGTAGCGGGATTATACATTTCTCATCGAGTAAGTGATAAGAAAATCTTTTTTTATCATCAAATGCCCCGCTGGAGTACCGTGATTGAATTACCTTTTCACTCCATAAAGTTGTCCAATTTAATGATCATTGTGATTGTTTCTTCCGGAGCAGCATTTCTACCATTTGTTTTACAACAAGAACTTTTTATAACCAAATCATTTATCGTATTTTGTGTCTTATTTTCACTCATTAACGCTACACTTGAGGAACTAATCTGGCGGGGGATGTTATTATCAAGCTTAGTGAAATTTGTTTCGGTATCTTACGCACTTGCTGTCACAAGTATTGGCTTTGGATTGTTGCATCTTATTATAGGCATTCCATTTATTCTTTGTCTCTTTTTTTCTGTAGGAGGGCTTTTCTATGGAGTGATGGTTTTAAAAACAAATAGCATTTACCCATCTATTATTTTTCATATCGTGATTAATATAGGCATGGTGCTTAGTGGCTTTATTCTTTAATTAGGGCTCAAAGCAAAGAAATAATTGGACCAGAAATTTATCACATGTCCTATTCAAGTATTTAGAACAACGATTCCACTAGTACCTGCTCTAAATTTGAAAAATCCCCGATTAAGGAGGATAATTACATAGAAGAATTTATAACGGAGTGACAATATGACAACAATTACAGATATTGCTCGTATCGCTGGTGTGGCAAAGAGTACCGTTTCGCGTTACTTGAACGGTGGGTCGATTGGAGATGCGACAAAACTGAAAATAGAGAGAGTGATAAACGAGACGGGGTATGTTCCGAATACGTTTGCTCAAAGTTTAAAGGCAAAGAAGACGAGTATTATTGGAACCGTTGTTCCGCGGCTAGATTCTTTTGCTTCTGCAAGAACACTCATTGGGATTGATGAACAACTCAGAGAAGTTGGATGCCAAATGGTCATCTCGAATACAAGTCAAGATGAAGCAAGAGAAATAGAGAGTCTTTACAGTTTTGCAAGACAAAAGGTAGCAGGAATTATTTTGTTGGCGACTAAAATAACCGATCAGCATCTAGAAGCTTTTGAAAAAATTGATATACCGGTCCTTCTCGTAGGCCAACAGCATCAAGAAGTTTATAGTATTATCCATCAAGATTACGAAGCAGCAAAAGCAATAGGGAAACATGTTTTGGAGAAAGGTCATAGAAAAATAGCTTATTTAGGTGTAACACCAAAAGATATTTCTGTAGGTGTGCAACGGAGAGATGGCTTCAAAGATGCAGTTTCAGGTATTGAAGGGTGCGAGGTCATATATTATGAAACAGGTTTTGGGATGGGTGAGGCTCTTGAGCAAGCGACACGTATTATTGAAGATTTTCAACCATCGATCATCGTCTGTGCGACAGATAATATTGCCCTAGGTGCTTGTAAAGCAGCCTTTATAAAGGGATTAGATATTCCAAAGGATTTATCTGTTACGGGGTTTGGTGGATATGAGGTGACAGAGTACATTCATCCAAGCCTCACGACTGTCAAATACGAATTTAAAGATGCGGGGAAAATAGCTGCGCAAAAAATACTTAAATTAATTGAAGGAGAACAAATAGAAAAAATTACCTACACAAATTTTGAATTAATTTCTCGTGGAAGCGTTGACAGTTTCATAAAACATGAATTATAATCAACCTATCGGAACCGGTTCCAA
Organism: Bacillus sp. Y1; assembly: GCF_003586445.1. Classification (NCBI taxonomy): domain Bacteria; kingdom Bacillati; phylum Bacillota; class Bacilli; order Caryophanales; family Bacillaceae; genus Bacillus; species Bacillus sp. Y1. The sequence continues at coordinate 2,091,786 of NZ_CP030028.1, forward strand.
AAACAAACACCTAGGAACCGGTGAAATAATATTTATAAAAGGAACCGGTTCCATCGCTTAAATTTTTTTAACCAATTTTGGAATCGGTTCCACAATAGAATAAGGAGGAAATACCAATGAATTATTCATTAATTGCTGAGGAAATTCTTAAAGCTATTGGCGGCAAGGAAAATGTTTCAGCAGCTGCACATTGTGCAACAAGACTTCGATTAGTATTAGAGGATGAAAGCTTAGTAGATACAAATGTTCTTGAAGAAATGGATGTAGTAAAGGGAACGTTCTCAACTGGAGGTCAGTATCAGATTATCCTTGGTTCCGGAACGGTAAATGAAGTATATAAAGAGTTTACTAGATTAACAAATATAGAAGAAATGTCTACGAGCGACGTAAAGGACGCTGGTTCAAAGAAAATGAATCCGCTTCAACGTTTTGTAAAGATGCTTTCGGATATCTTTGTACCTATTATCCCAGCGATTGTAGCTGGTGGTTTATTGATGGGGATTAACAATCTATTAACGGCTCAAGACTTATTTATCGCCGGAAAATCGCTTGTTGAAGCAAAGCCCGAACTTGCTGATTTAGCTGCACTTATTAATACGTTTGCGAATGCTGCATTTGTTTTCTTACCGATTTTAATTGGATTTTCAGCCACAAAACGTTTTGGCGGCAATCAGTATTTAGGGGCAGCTCTTGGAATGCTGATGGTTCACCCAGACTTATTGAATGGGTATGGTTACGGAGATGCTTTGTTAAATGGAACGATTCCGGTTTGGAACATTCTTGGCTTGGAAATCGAAAAGGTCGGATATCAGGGTAGTGTTCTACCAGTTCTTGCAGCATCGTTTATTTTAGCAAAAATTGAAAACGGTTTACGCAAAGTGATTCCATCTGCATTAGATAACTTATTAACGCCATTATTAACTATATTTGTTACAGGTCTTTTAACATTCACAGCAGTTGGCCCTATAACACGTTCGGCAGGGAACTTACTAACTGACGGCTTAATTTGGTTGTATGACACGACTGGTTTTATCGGGGGAGCAATCTTTGGCCTTCTTTATGCGCCAATTGTTATCACAGGTATGCACCACAGCTTTATTGCAGTAGAAACGCAACTCCTAGCAGATATGGCTAAAACAGGCGGTTCTTTTATCTTCGTTATTGCTGCCATGTCAAATATTGCACAAGGTGCATCAACACTGGCGGTCCTTTTAATTACGAAGAATGCCAAGACAAAAGGTGTTGCTTCAGCAGCAGGTATCTCAGCGTTACTCGGTATTACGGAGCCTGCTATGTTCGGAGTGAATTTAAAGCTGCGTTTTCCATTTATCGGTGCCATTATCGGATCATCGGTAGGAGCAGGGTTTGTGACGCTATTAAAAGTAAAAGCTGTTGCTCTTGGTGCGGCGGGACTTCCTGGGATTATCTCTATTAAGCCTGGATCCATTATCTCTTATATTATCGGTATGGCAATTGCCTTTTCAGTAGCCTTTGCTGTGACCTATGTATTAGGGAAGCGTGAGGAAAAGAAAGAAAAGAAGAAAAACGGGCTTAAAGCAGCTTAAGACTGAAAAATGAGGAGGGAGAATCGCGATTTTGATTCCCCTCTGTTTGCATAAGGAGAAGACTTACATGGAATGGACAAAAGAACGAAGATATCGAACGTTGGAAGAAGCAAGCCAGGAAGAAGTACTTGAATTGGAACAAAGAGTGAATAATTCAGTCTGGCGACAAACTTTTCATATACAACCGAATACAGGATTATTAAACGACCCAAACGGTTTTTCCTACTTTAACGGTGAATATCATTTATTTTATCAATGGTTCCCTTTAGGACCGGTTCACGGGTTGAAATATTGGTATCATGTGAAATCAAAGGACTTGGTGAACTGGGAAGACGCAGGAATTGGGATCAAGCCAGGTGACTATTTTGATAGTCATGGTGCTTACTCAGGGAGTGCCATCGAACATGAGGGGAAGTTATATTTACTTTATACAGGAAACACACGTGATAATGATTGGGGAAGGAATCCATATCAATGTTTAGCCGTGATGAATCATGATGGGGAAATAACTAAGCTCCCTCCGGTTCTCTCTGAGGTACCAGAAGGATATACCGATCATTTTCGTGATCCGAAAATATGGAAAAAAGACAATCAGTTTTTTATGGTGATTGGAGCTCAAAGAACAAATGAAACAGGGTGTATAGTCCTTTATCAATCAAATGATTTATTGAGTTGGTCCTTTAAAGGTGAAATGAAAACAGAGCTTCCTCAATTCGGTTATATGTGGGAATGTCCCGATTATTTTGAACTGGGTGATCAGGGAATTCTAGTTTTTTCACCACAAGGAATTGCTCCAAATGGTGATTTATATCAAAATATTTATCAATCTGGATACCTGATAGGAAATCAACTTGATGTGGAGAATGGTTTATTTTCCCACGGAGAGTTTCAAGAACTGGATCGTGGCTTTGATTTCTACGCACCACAAACGATGGAGGATCATAAGGGGAGACGTATCTTAGTTGGATGGGTTGGTCTTCCGGAAATCGACTATCCTACGGATTCACATGGTTGGGCTCATTGTCTATCCTTACCAAGAGAGCTAACCGAAAAAAATGGGAAACTACTTCAAAATCCAGTAAAAGAATTACAAGGGTTAAGAAAAAATGAAAAAAGTATAGAGGATACTCTTCACGATGAAGGTAAATCCTATGCTGGGTTCACCGGCACGACTTATGAGCTAATTACTGAATTTCAAAACCAAGATGCAAAAACCTTTGGGATTGAATTTCGTACAGGAAAAAATGAAAAAACAATCATAACTTATGATACGATAGAAAAGAAGCTAGTCCTCGATCGGACACATTCTGGAACATCCTTTGCCACGTCTTATGGGACAGAGAGAAAATGTACGATAGACAGCAAGAAAGTTAAGCTTCAGATGTTTGTGGATGTGTCCTCAGTTGAGATTTTTGTTAATGATGGAGAAGAAGTTTTTACCAGTAGAATCTTTCCTAGCCGAGAGAGTGAAGGAATCCGCTTTATTGCTACAGGAGGGAAGGTTTCTTTTCAGGCAAAGAAATGGGAATTACAAACAAATCAGTAGAAAGGGGTAGGAAAATGGGGAAGTTATTTTCTATCGGAGAAGTATTAATTGATTTTATCCCTTTGGAAAAAGGAAAAGCATTAAAGGATGTTATTTCTTTTGAACGTGCACCAGGAGGAGCTCCAGCTAACGTAGCGGCAGCGGTTGCCAAATATGGTGGATCCTCTTCTATGATTACTAAGCTGGGAGTAGATGCGTTTGGTGATTTTTTAGTAGAAAAGTTGGAAGAAGCCGGCGTAGAGACAGATAAGGTCAGCAGAACGTCTGAGGCCAATACAGGTCTTGCCTTTGTTTCTCTTCGACTAGATGGAGAGAGAGATTTTTCTTTTTACCGTAATCCATCAGCTGATTTACTGTTAGATGAAGCAGAAATTGATGAAGAGTGGTTTAATAAGGGAGACATTCTCCACTTTTGTTCGGTTGACTTAGTTGAAAGCCCAATGAAGCAGGCGCATACGAAAGCGATTCGAGCGATGAAAGCAAAAGGCGGCCTTGTTAGTTTTGATCCCAATGTAAGACTTCCCCTCTGGAAGTATGCAGAAGAATGCAAAAATACCATTCTGGCATTTATTCCAGAGGCTCATATCGTCAAAATTTCGGATGAAGAGCTTGAATTTATTACAGGGATAGCTGACGAAGAAACGGCCATTTCTTCTCTATTTCAAGGAGAGGTAAAAGCAATCATTTATACCAAAGGAGCCAGTGGTGCAGAACTTTATATAAATGGCAAAAAGTACGAATCTCATGGTTTTAAAGCAAATGTACAAGATACAACAGGTGCTGGAGATGCTTTTATTGGTGGCTTCTTATACAAGCTTTTAGAAAATAACGCCAGTATTGAAGAATTAGAACAACTACTAGAGACAAAAGCGGAGGAATTTCTTACATTCGCGAATGCAAGTGGGGCATTAACTACAGAAGGAAAGGGAGCGATTTCTGCTCTTCCTACAGTAGAGGATATTAATAAATTGATCAATAAATAGCGAAAAGGAACTTGCTGTGAATATAGCAAGTTCCTTTTCGTAATTGTGCTTGAACATATCAATTTATCGAGTAATCACGATCGGTCCATTCTTAGTAAGAATGATGGTATGTTCACATTGAGCAACAAAGCTTTTTTCTGTGACGTATGTCCAGTCATCACCTTCGTTTTGGAACACTTCCTCTTCTTGTGTAGAGATGAATGGTTCAAAAGCGATGACCATACCATCTTTTAACAGTTCATCATCCCAGGTTTCATTGTAATTATAAATATGATCAGGGGCTTCATGTATTCTCCGTCCGATGCCATGACCAGTTAGATTTTTAATAACCGTTAATCCATTCTTTCTGGCTACAGCCATTACAGCTTTTCCGAGTCCACTCTTCTTTGAGCCAGGTTTTGCTTTCTTCAATCCTATTTCGAATGCTTCTTTTGCTGTTTCGCAAATCTTCGTAAGAATAGGGTCTCCCTCACCAACAACAAAGGAAATACCTGTATCGGCGAAATAGCCATTTTTTGAGCCGGACACATCAATGTTAACAATATCTCCTTCTTGTATCACACGCGTTCCAGGAATTCCATGTGCCACTTCTTCATTCACACTTATGCAAGTGTAGCCAGGAAAGTTATATTCACCCTTAGGTGCAGAAATAGCTCCATGCTCTTCAAAAAGAATACCAGCCATATCGTCAAGCTCTTGTGTAGTAATCCCTGGAACCGTCTTTTGCACCAATTCCTCACGGATAAAGGAAACGATTCTCCCGATTTCCTTCAATCCATTAATATCTTCTTCTGTTTTTGCAATCATAATAAATCCCCTTCAATAAAATTAAATAAAAGTTCGATTGTTCTAGAATACCCTTTTCTTGCGGGAAAATCCACTTTTACTAATCAAGAAAGAATGGTGAAAAAAGTTCTCTAAAATTACATAAAGTTAGCACCAGATACTAATAGTTAGTTATAATGAATGTATATCTATTAATGAGGTGAAGGAATGAAGGACTCGAGAGCACAAATCACTGCCGTAGGTTCGTATGTACCAGAGAAAATACTAACAAATGAAGATTTAGAGCGGATGGTTGAAACAAACAATGAATGGATCATCAAACGCACTGGTATAAAGGAAAGAAGAATAGCAAGCCAACAAGAGTTTACAAGTGATATTTGTGTAAAAGCGGTAGAAAATTTAATCGAAAAAAATAACAAGACTGTTCATGATGTAGATATGATTATTGTATGTACCATGACTCCAGATTTCAAAACTCCAAGTGTTGCTGCATTAGTCCAAGCTAAGCTCGGAATTCCTCATACCGGAGCGATTGATCTGAATGCGGCATGCGCAGGGTTTACCTATGGTTTACACGTTGCCAATGGTTTAGTTACTGCTGGTTTGAATAAAAAGGTTTTGGTTATTGGGGCAGAAACGATGTCAAAAATAACTGATTTTACTGATAGAACGACTTGCGTATTATTTGGTGATGGTGGGGGAGCGGTTCTTGTGGAATATAATGAAGATAGTCCAAGTTTCCTCTCCTCACATTTAGGTTCACAAGGGGAACTTGGGAAGAACTTATACTGTACAGATTTATCTGAGAGTATAAACGGAGAAAGCCTAACGGCAACAGGAAACATTACACAAAATGGGCGAGAAGTATATAAATGGGCTGTTAATACGGTTCCAAAAGGGATGTTGTCCGTACTAGAAAAGACAGACATAAGCTTACAAGAAATTGATTGGTTTGTACCACACAGTGCGAATCTTAGAATCATTGAGTCCATTTGTGAAAGAAGCCATTTTCCGATAGAAAAAACACTAAAAAGCTTAGTGGAATACGGGAATACCTCTGCAGCAACAATCCCTCTTGCATTGGATAAAGGGGTAACGGAGGGGAAAATAAAACGTGGAGATAAAATTTTATTATACGGCTTCGGTGGAGGTTTAACTCACGCCGGGGTGTTGTTGGAGTGGACAGTGTAGCATTATAAACACTTGATAAGTACGTAACTCAGAAAAGGGTTTCAGAAAGTTATTCACCTTAAAATATTGCTACAGAAGTGTGCATTGATACTCCGATCTAATTTACATGAATGCTTTATTTTTATTGAGGGAAGATATGTTGTAGGATTTCCAATCCTATTTGAGCACATGCTTAATAAAATTAAAAAGTAGCATGGAGGGATCATCATGGGAAAAAAACATCGTGCACAAGCGAATCGTCCGAAAAAAAATAACCATATTCCTGCTGAAGCTATCGTTGCTGAACACGAAGCACATGCAAAAGAAAATTCTGCAAAAGGCAGAAAGAATACGTAGGGAGGCAATTGCCTCCCTATTTTAATTAATCATCTCCTTCTGAAGTAAGAATAACCAGTTCATCATGATCTTTACTTGAAAGGTTATCTGAGTAGACAAGATTTGTATGAAATCGATAGGTAATATTGCTTGTGGTTGGTTGGAATTTATCAGTTATCACAAAAGTGAAAGGGAATTCGAGCGTTTCCTTTTCACTTAGTTGCTTCGACATTAAAATGGTTGTTACTTCTTCAACCGTATCGAAGCTTCCATCTTCGTATTCTTTAACCAAACTACATTCAAGCCTCTTAATTTTTTGAGTTTTACGGCCTCCATGGAGATAAAAACAACCAGTTATCGTATCGCCGATTTGAGCAAATGGCTGATTAATTTTAAGGTCAACAGTAGGTGAACCGGCTTTTAGTAGCGTAGTAAATATATTAAACAATTGATACCCTCCATTTTATGGATAAACTAATTATTTGAGTGTTTATATTTTCAGTATTAGATTGTAAAGCTATGAATCTAGGTGGCGAATATGTTTCTAAGGTCAATATTGAAAGTACATAGAGTTTTAATGTAATAAATAGTGTTAACAAAATAAAGATACGCCTGTGTGAATCACTGTCCAACTAAACTATCTTCTCCTCTTTTATAAAAGTAAATAATAGGTGATAGTGATGCGTTTAGATGGTCATTCTCCTCCTTGTAAATAAATAAAAAGCCTCTACCATAAATGATAAAGGCTGGGTTTCATATATTTCCTTTACCGAATGGCAAAGGTCTCGCAAACAACAAATACGTTGCCAGTTAAGCCGGTGATTGAAATCACGTAATGTCGACATAACTGTTAGCTACTCCCCTTTGGAGTATATAACTTATTGTACAGTCGTAACTCGAAGGACTGTATAAAATATAATAATATATCAACTTAATTCACGTCAATAGGATTTATTTAGTCTTCGTCTCCTCCAAAGATATCTCCAAGATAAAAATCCTCAAATTCTTCCATTTCATCGTCAAAGCCCATGGCCTCTACTGCGCTTCCCATCATTTCACTTAAAAGAAGACCTCCAAGTACTCCCATAGCTAAACCTCCGATCATCCCTCCGATTGGATTAGACGAACGTGGACTATATCCGCCAGGGATTGAATAGGAAAATGGTTGAGTAAAAGAATGAGGACGTTCACTTGCTTCAGTCAAGTTCTGATGTAGGAATAGGCATAATTGAAGATAACGGGGTAAAAGACTGGACGCCAAAAAAGCTTGAAGAATTAGTTTGAGATTAGATAAGAGGCCTTAAGGGCTTCTTTTTTAAATAGTTTTTTAGAAAGGGAGCTCATGTTAAAATAAGAGACCATCTCCTAATTCAGATGGTCTACTGCTGTAGTAATTGTCTTAAAAAGTCAGCATGTCTTCGATTTGTATCAATGACTTCTTCAACGATTTGTCTGCTTTTAGGATCTAAATCTCCTCTTACAAGTTCTTCTGAATAGTGTACACCATAATCATCTACACCTTTTAAGGCATCCTCAAGGATATCTTTAGGATCCTCTGAGAGCATCATCCGATGTAAATAACCTTGCATGGCTCCTGTTATCCCTTCGCTATCAGCTGGTACACCACTTAAATTTTGAATCCGTTCGGCAAGTATTTGGGCATTGTGCTTTGTTTCCTGTTGCATTGACTGAAAATGTCTTCTTAGTTCCTCATCAGCGACTTTTTCAATATAGTGCTCCATCGAGCGGATCCCCATGTAAGTACCCTTTAGTAGGGCATTTAGTTCTGCAATAACTGTCTCATTTTTCATAAAAGCACATCCTTTCATTATATTTTTAGGAGTTCCTTTTGAAATATTCGTTTTTTTACTAAAAAAGGATAAACTTATCCTCATTAATGAATTTGTGTGCTTTTATAGAATATATTTTAGTAAGGAAGCGGGGCAACTAGTTCCACTTCTTAATGCGCTCAATATTGTCCAAATAATGGGAGACAATGTCTATAAACGAATAGCGAGAATCCCCAATTAGGTATTCAATTGAGTTTTCATCTCCGATGTCATTGTTTCTTGTGTGACTGAATCGTGGCTTCACATGGTTATTTTGAATTAATGCTTTTGCAAGCTCAATGGCTAATTTTTTATTTTCGTTCACTCAAACCACCTCCAAGATAATAAATACCTATTAACGGGTTGTCCATTATATGACAGGTCATAATATTTTATTAACTTGAATGATTGTGATACCCTAACTAAATAGATTTCAAGATAGATAGGGGGCTGAATATGGAAAAAGAATGTGAAATTATTGATGAGCTCCTGTCCCATATAACCATTTCTTCGAATCCAAATAATCAACCCGTTTCGATTCAGGGGAATGTAAAAGAATTGAAGTGTATTGGTGTTGGTACGGATGCAGCTGTTTTCCAATATATTCATGCGCCAGCCTATGCATATAAACTGTTTGCTAATGATAAATTAGAAAAAATTCAGATGGAAGCAAAGGTGTATGAAAAACTGGGATCTTCTCCTTATTTTTCGACCTGCTATGAAGCAAGAGACCGGTATCTAGTCGTAAGTTATGAGTCAGGCATCACACTTTATGATTGTCTTCAGCAAGGGATTCATATTCCGTTACAGGTGATTCAAGAGGTGGATAAAGCGAGAGCTTACGCAAGAAAGAAGGGTTTAAATCCTCGTGATATTCACTTGAAAAATATTCTATTACAAGATGACAAAGTGAAAATCATCGATGTATCTGAATATTTATTACCTGGAGATGACGGTCGGTGGGAGCATTTAAAAAGAGGATACGAGGAGTATTATCGTTTAATAGATGGAAAATCCATTCCTGCATGGCTGTTAGAAACGGTTAGAAAAAGCTATAACAATAGACAAACAACAAGCATTGAAGATTTCTTTAAGGATGTATGGAAGTTGAAGTGGTTTTAGGAGGAAGTGAGAGCTTTCTCTTTTTTTATGAAGAGTTTAAAAGGATTTTTTGTGAAATACGAGTAAAATACGAACAATAAATGTTTACGGATATTAAAAGTTCGTATATAATACATTTTGTTGTGATTTTTCATTCGTATATTCTTAGAAATATGGTCTAAGAGTCTCTACTAGGAACCGTTAATTCCTAACTACGAATGGGTAGGAGAAGTCTACCCATTTATAGTTAGGAATTTTTAATTTTTAGGAGGATTTATGGAACGCTTTTTTCAGTTAAAGGAATTAGGAACAAATGTAAAAACCGAGATTCTTGCAGGAATCACTACCTTTTTAACGATGGTGTATATCATCTTTGTAAACCCTGCGATTCTTTCAGCGGCAGGAGTACCTTTTAATCAAGTGTTTGTGGCGACGATTGCCTCAGCCGTTATCGGTACGTTGATCATGGCTCTATTTGCAAAGTATCCTATCGCCATTGCTCCAGGGATGGGGATGAATGCTTACTTTACAAGTGTAGTAGCTGTACATGGAATCAGTTATCAAGTTGTTTTTGGAGCTGTGTTTTTAGCAGGTGTGTTATTTCTATTATTATCCTTTACGAAGTTGCGAGAAACATTAATACATTCCATTCCAGCTTCTTTAAAATATGGGATTACATCAGGAATTGGTCTTTTCATAGCATTTATTGGATTAAAAATGGCGGGAATTGTCGTTGCCAATCCAGATAATTTAGTAGCTTTTGGGGATCTTCATCAACCGGTAACAATTTTATCTATCGTCGGATTGTTCGTAACTCTTATTTTGATTGCTCGTAAAGTAAATGGTGCATTGTTTATTGGAATGCTTGTAACAGCTGTGATTGGTTACGTTACAGGCGATTTAAAATTTGATGGAGTGGTTGCAACTCCACCACCAATTGTCTTTTTTGATATTGATATCATGGGTGTTTTCACAAACGGATTGTATACGGTTGTTTTTGCCTTTTTACTCGTTACGATTTTTGATACAACTGGAACGATGATTGGGGTAGCGGAACAAGCTGGTCTGATGAAAAACGGAAATTTGCCAAAGGTAAAATCTGCACTAATGGCAGATGCGGTAGCGACAACAGTTGGATCAACCTTAGGAACAAGTCCATCAAGCGCGTATATTGAGTCATCAACTGGGGTGGCTGCTGGTGGTCGTTCCGGTTTAACTTCAATGGTAGTGGCCATTCTGTTTTTCTTGGCATTATTCTTTTCGCCAATCGTGTCTGCGATTTCATCACTACCTGCGATAACAGCTCCTACATTAATTATCGTTGGCTGTTATATGATGGAGGGGTTATCAAAAATCAATTGGAAGATCTTTGATGAAGCATTTCCTGCGTTTGCAATCATTCTCACGATGCCTTTAACAGCTAGTATTGCAACCGGAATCTCCATTGGATTCATCACTTATCCATTAATGAAATTGGTAAGTGGCAAAGGAAAAGAAGTTCATCCCATTTTATATGTTTTTGGAGCAATCTTTATTTTGCAAATGATTTTCTTTCCTTCCCATTAATCTTTTAAATGAGTTGCTTAGGCAACTCATTTTTGTGTTTCTAGTGAAAAAGGACGTTAAAATCGATGGTTTAACGTCCTTTTTCAAATCCTGGAAAAACAATCTTTTTACACATCTGAAGAATCATCATAATCATATCGGAAACCATCTTTTTGTGCTGAGGTGTTCTGCTCAGTGTTCATTTCGTTTTTATTTTGTAATTCTTGTTTATCATTGGTTACAGAAGAGTTAGGTTGATTTTTATTTACATTCATCTAATTTGGCCTCCCTTACTCAATGTTTCTTCAAATATTGTTCCTGTATTTTTCTTTCTTATACTGTTAAGGAAACTAATGTTTAAACAAAAAATCTGTACATTAAAGGCGTTTCTTTAGGTTAAACTGTGAACAAACACTTGAGAGGATAGTGGGTATGCACGTTACTATTGCGATACTAACCATCTTGGCAGCGATGAAGTGGGGAAAAGGGAAAAACTGGCGCGAATATCATCCCAGTATGCTATTTATTTCCACAGGTGGTTTGCTGTATGAATATATCGTACAAGACAATACATTGTGGAAATTTCATCCTGATTTTCTCTATGGTCATGAAATGGTTGTCATTGTTTATGCAATAAGCACCATGCCTATTAGTATATTTTTATTTCTCTCCCACTTTCCTGAGAAATGGCTCCAACGTATCCTTTACATATTTGTTTGGTCCGGAATTTATATATCCGTTGAATGGATTTTGCACATGTTTGACCGAATATCGTATCAAAATGATTGGACCTTACTGTATTCATTTCTATTTGATCTTGTGATGTTTTCGGTTATTGCTTTACATCATAATAAACCACTTCCAGCATATATCATTTCTTTATGTATTATCATTTTCTTAATTGCACAGTTTGATATTCCGTTTAAATTTGCAAAATAGCCAAAGTTGTTTGGACATTCGTTCGATACATCTTTGGCTTTTATGTTACTCCAAGTTCTTGACTTATAAAATCATCTATTTTATAATATCTTTAAATCAAGATATTTAATTTCGAATTAATTTTAAAGTTATATCTCAGTTTCGAGATATAATGGATAAAATAGATGATCCTTATTTAGGTAACAAATATTAATAATAATCTAACCAATAGGAGTGGTTAATAATGGTCAAAAAAAGTATGGGTATACATCATATTACAGCGATTGTCGGACACCCTCAAGAAAATGTGGATTTTTACTCAGGTGTGTTAGGGCTTCGATTAGTCAAACAAACGGTGAACTTCGACGACCCGGGAACATATCACCTCTATTTTGGAAATGAAGGTGGAAAACCAGGAACCATTATTACCTTTTTTCCGTGGGCTGGTGCTCGTCAGGGGGTAATTGGTGACGGTCAAGTAGGTGTTACTTCCTATGTAGTTCCTAAAGGAGCTATTCAATTTTGGGAAGGAAGATTAGAGAAGTTTAACATCCCGTTTACAAAGCTCGAACGCTTTGGTGAAAATTATCTAGAGTTTGATGATCCTCATGGGTTACATCTTGAGATAGTTGAAAGAGAAGCAGGAGAACCGAATAGATGGGAATTTGGAGGGATTACATTAGAGTATGCGATTAAGGGATTTGGGGGAGCAACTCTATTATCGACTCAACCGAACAAAACAGCAGACCTGTTAGAAAAAGTAATGGGGCTTGAAAAGGTAGGTGAGGAAGGAGATATTGTTCGTTTCCAGTCTACAGCAGACATCGGAAACATGATTGATTTAAAACGAACACCAATCGGGCGTGGACAAATGGGTGTTGGTACGGTTCATCATATCGCTTGGAGAGCAGAAGATGATGCCGATCAATTGGACTGGAAAAAGCACGTGGAAGCAAATGGGTATGGGGTAACTCCTGTTCAAGATCGAAATTACTTTAACGCAATCTACTTTAGAGAGCAGGGAGAAATCTTATTTGAAATTGCAACAGATCCTCCAGGGTTTGCTCATGATGAGTCTGTAGAAACGATGGGAGGAAAGCTCATGTTGCCAAGCCAATATGAGACTCATCGTCATCAAATAGAACAAGTTCTGCTTCCGTTTGAAGTAAGAGAGCTAGATTAAGACGAGGGGGTTGATTACATGCTTTCCATTAATCCGTCAGCATTGTCCGAGAGAGAAAATTACAAGCTGTTAATCGGTAGTATTATCCCAAGACCGATTGCATTTGTTACCTCATTATCGGTAGAGGGAGTACTAAACGGTGCTCCTTTCAGCTACTTTAACATTGTATCCTCCAATCCTCCTTTGATTTCTTTATCTATACAGAGATCAGGTGGGAACCAAAAGGATACAGCAAGAAACATTCTTCATTCGAAGGAATTTGTTATCCATGTGGTTGATGAAGAAAATGTACAGAAAATAAACGAAACTGCAGCAACTCTTCCGCCTGATGAAAGTGAAATTGAGCTAGTTCAATTCACTCCAGTGAACAGTGTGAAAGTTGCTGTACCAGGAATAAATGAGTCGAAAATCCGGTTCGAGTGTACGTTAGAGCAGTCACTGGAGTTAGGTGGAGGAGATACACCTGGGTGTGATTTGATCATTGGAAAAATCGTTCAGTTTCACATCGACCCAGCCATTTATCACGAAGGGAAGATTGATCCAAGAGCCCTGGGAGCGGTAAGTCGGCTAGCCGGAATCAATTATGCCAAAATAGGTGACATCTTTTCGATCGAAAGACCAAAATAACAAAGCGGGTGGGGAAAACATGTTAAAAACAGTAGGCATCCATCACATAACAGCCATGGTAAATGACGCTCAGCGTAATATAGATTTCTACGCAGGAGTTTTAGGGTTAAGGCTTGTGAAAAAAACGATAAATTTTGATCGTCCTGAAGTGTATCATCTCTATTTTGGAAATGACTCTGGACAACCTGGAACGGTAATTACTTTTTTCCCTTGGGCCCATCAACTAAAAGGGAGAATTGGAACCGGACAGGTTGGTGTCACAAGTTATATTGTTCCAGAGAACTCCTTCTCCTTTTGGGAGGACCGTTTACAATCGTATGGAGTTCGTTTTGTAAAAACGAAACGATTTAGAGATACTTATTTGAGCTTTCAAGATCCCGATGGATTGGATATTGAATTGGTACAGCGACCAAACGGTCCCCGAAATGAGTGGAATGTGAACGGTATTGGTGCAGAGGTGGCGATAAAAGGATTTGGAGGCGCCATTCTTTTGTCTGCGAAACCTCATAAAACGGCGGATGTATTAGAAAATGTTCTCGGACTAACATGCATTGGACAGGAAGAAAACTATTTACGGTTTCAGTCAGAAGGAGAGCTAGGAAATACAATCGATATTAAATTATCTCCGTCCGTTCGAGGCTTAATGGGTGCTGGAACCGTTCACCATCTTGCTTGGAGAGCTAGAGATGAAAAGGAACATCAGAAATGGCGAGAACTATTAGTGGAAAAGGATTATTATCCAACTGACATTCTTGATAGAAATTACTTTCAAGCGCTATACTTTCATGAAGAAGGTGGGATTCTTTTTGAAATAGCCACTGACCCGCCAGGCTTTACTGTTGATGAACCCCAAATAGAACTTGGTCAGAAATTAATGTTACCGTCTTGGTTAGAGTCAAAAAGAGAAGAATTAGAAAATACGTTACCACCAGTTGAGGTTCGAGTGTTGAAAGGAGAAAAATGATGAAACATATTTATCAAAAGGGGAAAGACCCACAAAAACCAACTTTGTTATTGCTTCACGGTACAGGGGGAAATGAATTAGATTTACTACCTATAGCTGGTATGATTGACGATTCTGCGGGTGTGTTAAGTGTGAGAGGAAATATTCTAGAGAACGGCATGCCCCGATTCTTTAGACGTTTAGCTGAAGGGGTTTTTGATATTGAAGATTTAATTTTTCGGACAAAAGAGTTAAATGATTTTCTAGATGAAGCGGCTGAAAAATACGATTTTGACCGTAACAACATCGTAGCAATTGGATATTCAAATGGTGCGAACATTGCGGCCAGTCTGTTATTCCATTATGAAAATGCCTTGAAGGCTGCCGTGTTACACCATCCAATGGTCCCTCTGAGAGGAATCGAGCTTCCTAATTTGGAAGGAACATCGGTGTTTATCGGTGCAGGGACCAATGATCCTATTTGCTCGCCTGAAGAATCAACAGAGCTTCAAAAGCTATTAGAAGGTGCGAATGCAAAAGTCGAGCTTCATTGGGAGAACCGAGGGCACCAACTTACAGCAGATGAAGTAGAAGCAGCAGCTGAATGGTATCGAAAATTGTAAAAATACGACGGTCATTTTAAGGGTATATTAACGTATCGAACTTTGAGGAGTGAAGATATGTTTGTGAATGGCACCATTATCGACGGGGTCTTTGATACTACTGTAAATGAATTTACTTTACAGAGAGTAAAAAACTTTGATACACAATCGGTTCTTAATGAAACACAAATTAATAATATTTATCAATACCTACACTTACATCGGGATAATGAGGACGGACAAATCATTACCCTTTATGATCAATTGCCGCTACGTCTTTCAAAAGAGGAAAGTAGCCAATTAATTGGTGATATAGAGAAAGTGATGTCTATGTATCACTAAAGGATACCCTAAAGTAGGTAAGCAATGAAAAATTTTAAACAAAGACCGCATACATTTCTTCGGAAAAGTCGCGGTCTTTACATGTTTTATAGAAACTTCTTTATATCTAAAATCGTTTGCATATGTAAGCCTTCATGAAAGATCGTACGAATGAGTACGTGTTCAATCGTATGCATTCCCATTTCAGTTGGTGGAAATTCTTCCTCTAATCTTTCTCCATACATTTCTTTGATCTTTACAGGTTGTTCTCTTAGTAATTCCTTTAACTCTTGGAAAGAAGGAGTGTCCTTTTCAAAACTGTCTGGACATGCTCCATATCCAAACCATGATTGAAATTGCTCTGGCACGCCTGCTTTTTCTTTCGTAACCGCTTGGATCCATAGATACTGGTCTAGATAGATATGTCCAAGATTCCAACGAATATTATTCTTAAATCCTGCAGGTATGATATCCGCTTGTTCTTCCGATACATCCTTTAAAACTTCCAAAACCTCACTTCGATAGCTTACCAATTGAGTAAACAAAACCTCATGACGTGGATTCATTAACATACCCCCTTATTTTGAATAGGTAATTATTCGATAAAATGGGCAATTATCCTGCCAACAGAAGAATATTAATGGTAGGGATATGCTATAATTGTAATATATTTCATATTAATAGATTAGTAACATAATAAACATAGAAACACTTTTGTTTTTTGAAGGAATAGAATGTATGCGCCTACAATTCAGTTAGGGAGTGAATAGTGACAACAGAAGACCAAGAAATTGTACGTTACAAAAGCAAGCTTGATCAAGTCTGGAAATGAAAATAACCTCAATGATGAGGTTATTTTCTGTTCGCTTGACGTCCACTTTTTTTCTGACTTTGTGATTTTGAGTTTCCGATTTGAAAATCATCACCTAACTCCACATCATTACGCTTATCCTGCTTTTCAATTTTTTCTCTAGTTTGATTTTTGTTTTGCATTCCTTGATGAGACATTTCTTTCAACTCACTTTCATGTAGTATCGGTAGTAGTATGTGCACGGTTGGAAGAATTATTAGATAAAAATAACGGAGGTAACGCCATGAAAAATCCAATAAAAAATGAGATTGGTGCAGTATTTATCCCTGTTAGTGACATTGAAAAAGCAAGAGATTGGTATTGTGATGTATTAGGTTTACCATTGGATGGAGAAATCTTTTATGGTCATATCTATGTACTACCAATGAAGGGAACAGGAATTGTACTGGATAGCAAAATCTACTCAGAGGAACGCGTCTCCTCCGCGCCAATGTTCCATTTTAACACGGATAATATAGAAGAAGCCTTTCAATATTTGAAGGAAAAGCAGGTGGAAATCGTTTCCGACATTCAACACGGGCATTATTTTAACGTCAAAGATCCAGACGGAAATACACTTATGATTTGTAAGTGCTAACGGAGGTGAAACATGCGAAGCGAAAAAGAAATGCTTGACCTTATTATACGAGTGGCAACAGAGGATCACCGAATTCGTGCTGTTTATATGAACGGATCAAGAACAAACCCTCGCGTTCCAAAGGACATTTTCCAAGATTACGATGTCGTTTATATTGTAGAGGAAACGGCATCATTTATTGAAGAAAATACATGGATTAATGTGTTCGGGGAACTGCTTATGATTCAGGAGCCTGAAAGAAATGACCAACTCATTGGTAGGGAGGTGAATTTGAATCAGTCATACGGTTACTTAATGCTTTTTGCAGATGGTAATCGAATCGATCTTCGTATTCAAACACAAGGAGAAATGATCAAGGATTACGGGAGTGACTCACTAACTGTGCCTTTATTAGATAAGGATGGAGTTTTACCAATCATTCCACAAGCATCTGATGAAGACTACCATGTAAGACGCCCACGTATAACACAATATTTGGCTTGTTGTAATAATTTTTGGTGGTGTCTTCAAAATGTAGCAAAGGGGATTTGGCGTGAAGAATTGCCCTATAGCAAGCAAATGTTTGAATTGGTTATTCGGTCAGAATTACATCAAATGGTGGACTGGTGGATTGGATGTCAGCACAACTTTAAGATATCACCTGGGAAATTTGGGAAGTATTATAAAAAACATTTGCCAACGTGTTATTGGGAGATGTATAGAAAAACATATTGCGATAGTGAGTATGAACATATGTGGGAATCACTTTTTACAGCCTGTGAATTATTTCGGATTTTGGCAGCTGATGTGGGGGAAGAATTGAGTGTGGAGTACCCACATATAGAGGATAAGAACATGATGATGTATTTAGAGCGGGTTCGGAACTTACCTAAAGATGCAAGGGAGATTTTTTAAAGATTTTGAACCGTTTTTTTAGATATTTTAATGAGAGTGTTCCTGTAAGTTAGGAGATTTTATAAATGATTCTTGGAATTACTTGCAATTATTAGGTTTTATTTGCGATTTTAAAAATTTACTTGCGATTCCTGGTAATTATCACCGATTCTAAACCTTATTTTTAATTAAAGGGGGTCGATCTCTTTGTTCCAACCATCCACTCTTATACATTTACGAAAAACAACTATAGATGATCTTGATTTTATAGGCGAGTTAGAATCAGACCCACAAAATGCAAAATTTATTATTCCATGGTCAGCTGAAAAACACATTTCGTCCTTAATTACTAACGACATTTTACATATCATTATAGAAGAAAAAGCTGGCCATACTCCTGTTGGTTACTTGATTTTGGCTGGTCTAACAAATCCGAACCAAAGCATTGAACTAGTCAGAATTACCATTCGCGAAAAAGGAAAGGGCTACGCGAAGGAAGCGTTTCGATTGGTAAAAGATTGGGTGTTTACAAAAACAAATGCAAACCGCCTTTGGTTGGACGTGAAAACGACGAACGATAGGGCCATCAAATTATATGAAAAACAAGGATTTACTAAGGAAGGGACGTTAAGGGAGTGCTTATTGACGGAAGGAACGTTCGAATCGCTTCATATTATGGCTATCCTAAAAAGAGAATTTTTCCAAAATAAAAAGTGAAAAAGCAGATGAACCCATTTTTCACCTGCTACATTTTTGTAAATTGTTTAAATAGCTGTATGTTTTTGATTTCCTCTAAATGAATTTCTGATAATTTTTCCAGTATCTCTAGTCCTTTAGTGGTCACACGAATAAGTACGCTCCGGCCATCCTCTGGATTACTCGCTCTTTCAACAAGACCAGCTTCCTCACAGCGATCGATCAGTCCAACACATGCATGATGAGTTATTTGAAGTCTTTCTGCTAGTTCGCCTGTCGTAACAATGCTTTTTCCAGGGAACCCTTGAATGGCTAATATTAATTGATGCTGTTGAGGGGTAATCCCTTGTTCTTTGGCTGCCGACTCACTAAATTTAAGAAATTTACGGAGTTGGTAACGAAATTCACCTAAATATTCATATACTTCTTTCGATAAAAGAGAACTCAACTATTTTCAACCTTTCTCATCTGATTGATATTTATATCTTAACATGATATAATCAAAATACAAAATAATATCTTAATACGATATAAATAACGAAGGGGCGGTTCAATTATGTGGAGTTTATTATACCCAACAAGTGTCACAGGGATTGTATTATTTTTATTAGGTTCAGCCTTTACGATTTATGCCAATGTGAAATATCTTAAGTGCAAGTTAAGCTGACTTGAGGTGATGGGGATGTACGAAGAAGTGGGAAAATGTAAGAAATGTGGGAAAATGATTTTTTGCTTGGATGGTTTCCTCAATGGGGTAGTGTTTCCTAATGGCGAGATTGAATGTTTTCCTTGTTCAGAGGAAAATGCAATGATGTAAAAAGTTCTTGTAAGATGGGAAATTTTTGATTAAAATACAATTATAGGAATGAGAGGGGTGATGGTGGAATGAGGAATCAAATCAATAGGTTGGGTCTTTTTCTATCATCATCTAACGGCATCAAAAAATATCTTTAGTGCCCCACTAGATCGGAAGAAGACACTGGGGCTTCTAAAAATAACAACGTATGGGAAGCTGATGAGATATACTCATTGGCTTTATTTTTTGCCCCGCTTATTGACCTTTTACTACTAATAAAGGCGGGATACGATCTATGATGAAGCTTAGTACAATGAAATTAATAATGGACACAATCGATCAGGACTGGAAAAGTACATTGGCAGAAAGCATTTTAGAAAGATGGGATTATGACAAAGGTACCGTTTACTTTATTCGGGCAAGCGCTAATTTTATTTTTATTTTTAAAAAAGACGGGAAGCATTTTTTTCTTCGGTTTAACGATTCGTCCGAAAGAACAGTTGAGACCATTGCTTCTGAACTTTCTATTCTTCAATACCTTCACACAAAAGGAATTCATGGAGCTCAGCCAGTTCCATCAAAAAACGGGCAAATGCTTGAAGTGGTTAAGACAGAATTAGGCACTTTTCATGCAGTTGTTTTCGAAGCGGTTCCAGGTAGACATGAAGAATGGGGTGACATCACTCAAGAGAATATATATCGATGGGGAAATGCGCTTGGTAAATTGCATGATGCATGTAAAGAAATGCCTCAAGAATACCTAACCGTTCGACCGAGTTGGAGAGATCAAGTGACCGAGCTTCAACAATTTTTACCTGAATCAAATGCACTACTTCAAAAGGAAATTTCTGAACTACTAAACTCTATCAAAAAATTGCAAACTACCAAAGAAAACTTTGGGCTGATTCATTATGACTTTGAGCTTGATAATCTGTTATTTTCCGAAAATATGATTGGAATCATTGACTTTGATGACTGTATAACGAGCTGGTACGTTGCAGATATTGTATATGCTTTACGAGATGCCGGAAATTTTCGGCTGGACTCCCTAGAGGTACAAAGTTTTCTTAAGGGTTACGAAAACGAAACGAGTATTGATACGAATATTCTTAAGGAAGCTTCTGTATTTGAAAGACTTCACCGTTTAGTCATGTATGCAAGATTAACAAGGTCAATTGATATAAAAACAACTGAGTCTGATCCTCAATGGTTACGTCAGCTTCAGCATAAATTGTCCTCAATGGTAAATGAGTATCTCTTGTGGATAAACGAAAGGGAGAGTAAAAATGAGTGAAACATTAATCAGGGTCGGAACGACGTATATACCAGTAACAAATGTGGAGCACTCTGCTGACTGGTACGTTACGAATCTAGCTGCAGAACTAAGTTATCAAGATTCAGAAAAAGCCATTATTAATCTGGCAAACCAGAGTTTTTTCTTAGTTAAAGCAAGTGAAAATCAAAGTTCTAATTTCTTAGATTATAAAGGGGAGAAGTGGTTTTCTGTCACATTCGAGGTGAATGGAATGGATGCCTTACAGAACTTACATCAAGGCCTTGTAGAAAAAGGTGTGCGTGTTGGAGACATCGAAAATCGAGGTCATGCAGGATGGAACTTTGTCTTTTATGATTTTGATGGAAATGGATTTGATGTTTGGAGTGAGTTGAGTCCTACATTTAAAAGATAAACTTCTTATGACCCGTGGAGATGGAAAAAATGTCTCCTTCGGGTCATAAAGCATGTTTTATAACCCGAAGAGAGAGGAAAAAAGATATTTCGAGTCATAAAAAGTCTTTTATAACCCGAGCTTAGATATTATAGGGCGCTAAAAGTCATAAACTTAAAAAACTAAATTTACAATCCATATTTCTTCATCTTATTATATAAAGTCACACGAGACCATCCGAGCATTTTAGCGGCAGCCGATTTATTTCCATATGTTTGATGAAGAACTTGAGATATTTTGGACCGTTCATCCTCAAACGTTTCCTCTCGTAACACATTGATGATAGGCTGTGCTTTGCTTTTAAAAAGGGCGTTTGGCAGTTCGGCAACGGTGATGATATTGTCATCAGCCAAAATCATCATTCGTTCCACCGTGTTTTTGAGCTGACGAATATTCCCGTTCCATGGATAATGCATGAATGTGACCATTACTTCTGGTGCAACAACGGGAACAGGCTTGTCGTATTTAGCGGAGAACTCTTTTAAAAATAATTGAACGAGCTCTGGTAAATCCTCGATCCGCTCGCGTAAAGGAGGGAGAGGCACGACAACGACATTTAATCGGTAATACAGATCTTCTCGGAACAATCCTTCTTCCACCATCTTCTCTAAATCTCGATTGGTCGCAGCGATAATTCTTACATCAATGGGGATAGGTTCATTCCCACCCACTCGATAGTATTGCTTTTCTTGTAATACGCGAAGTAGTTTCACTTGCAACTCAAGTGGGAGCTCGCCAATTTCATCTAAAAACAATGTTCCATTCTTCGCAGCTCCAATTTTTCCAAGTTTCCCTTCCTTCACAGCGCCCGTAAATGCTCCTTTTTCATATCCAAACAGTTCACTTTCAAAAAGGGCAGCAGGGATCGCTCCACAGTTCAAGTCCACAAAGGGTCCCTCAGCACGTGTACTCGCTTTATGAATGGCTTGTGCAAATAACTCTTTCCCAACACCACTTTCCCCTGTAATCATGACGGTTGCGTCTGTGCGTGCTACTTTTTTCGCAAGGGTTATTGACGTATTCAGGGCTTGACTGCGACCTTTAATTTTATAAAAAGGGTCATCGATTTCACTCGGCTCAATTTGACTTTCCAAATCCTGAATATACGCAGCAGTGGTTGTTAATTCATCATTCAGTTTTACGATGTCGGTAATATTACGTTCTACCGAAATTCCACCAACAATCTCTCCGTTACTCATCAAAGGAAGTGAGTTAATAAGCACATGTACATCTTGTTTTGGTTGGTTGTATTGTCGAGTAACTGTAGAACCGTCGGTTAATGTCTTCATTAATACGACCGATTCTTTTTGGAAAAAGTTCGTAATGGGGTATCCGATGATGGCTTCAGCAGCTGTTTCATAAAGTTCTTCTGCCTTTGGATTCCAGGCGACAACCTGCCCCGAATGATCGACGATTGTAATGGCATCATCGACCGCCTTTAATAGTGTTTCGTACACATTGGCCAAGTTTTTCCATTCTTGAAAAATGACTTCGAAAAGTGCTGACTTCGGAACAACAGAGGCTGGAGCACCAGTATCATCTACTAAAAGGACATCTTCTAAAACTTGAATATCTGACAAACGAGCATGAAGGGGAAAGGTTTGCATTTCTTCTATATAAATAGCTCCGTCAATCGGTTGGGAAAGAGTTTGAAGCAAAATATTTTTATTTATCATACAATCACCTTTACTACTGTTAATGTGATTTACAAAACTGTAAAGACTTTACACATATTTTACAATGTTGTAAATGGTCTGTACACATAATTTTCACATATTCGTACATTTTAAAGTTGGCACGCTACTTGCATATAAAATGATATACAAACAAAGAGGAGGATGTTTATGTATAGTTACAAACATGAACCATTTACAAATTTTTCACTTGAGGACAACCAACAAGCTTTTAAAAAAGCTTTAGAATTAGTAAATTCACAGTTAGGAAAAGAATATCCCTTAACAATTGGCGGAAAGAAGATCACAACAGAGTCAAAAATCACTTCGTATAACCCAGCAAACAAAGAAGAAGTAGTTGGGATTGTATCAAAAGCTAACAAGGAAATCGCTGAGGAAGCCATGCAAGCGGCGTTAACAGCGTTTGAATCTTGGAAGAATGTAGAGCCAGCCACTCGTGCCAATGTTTTATTCCGTGCTGCTAACATCATGCGTCGACGTAAGCATGAATTTTCTGCTTATTTAGTAAAAGAAGCAGGAAAGCCGTGGAAAGAAGCGGATGCTGATACAGCTGAAGCAATCGATTTCTTAGAGTTTTACGGAAGACAAATGAATCAGCTTTCTGCTGGTGTACCAGTTCAAAGCCGTGACGGAGAATTTAACCAATACAATTATATTCCACTTGGTGTAGGTGTCATTATTTCTCCATTTAACTTCCCGTTAGCAATCATGGCTGGAACAACCGTAGCTGCCATTGTTGCAGGAAACTCTGTTTTATTAAAGCCAGCTAATAACACGCCTGTAGTGGCAGCTAAGTTTGTTGAATTAATGGAAGAAGCAGGACTACCTGAAGGGGTTCTTAACTTCGTTCCCGGAAGTGGAGCAGAAATTGGTGACTACCTAGTGGACCATCCAAAAACTCGTTTCGTTTCCTTCACAGGTTCACGTGAAGTAGGTTGCCGTATTTATGAGCGTGCTGCTAAAGTACAACCAGGTCAAATTTGGTTAAAGCGTGTGATTGCTGAGATGGGTGGGAAAGACACAGTTGTTGTAGATAAAGATGCTGATCTAGATTTAGCTGCAACATCCATCGTGTACTCTGCGTTTGGTTTCTCAGGTCAAAAATGTTCAGCAGGTTCACGTGCAGTTATCCATGAGGATGTATACGACGTCGTTTTAGAGAAAGCAGTTGCTTTAACAAAGACTTTATCACTTGGAAATCCTGAAGATGTGAACACATACATGGGACCAGTAATCGATAAAGCAGCTTACGATAAAATTATGAGCTATATTGCAGTAGGAAAAGAAGAAGGTCGCATTGCTGCTGGTGGAAATGGTGATGATTCGAAAGGATACTTCATCGAACCAACCATTGTAGCGGATGTTAACGAAAAGGACCGTCTGATGCAAGAAGAGATTTTTGGACCTGTAGTGGCGTTCTGTAAAGCTCGTGACTTTGACCATATGATGGAGATTGCAAATAACACAGACTATGGTTTAACAGGGGCTCTTATTTCTAATAACCGTGCCCATATCGAGAGAGCGAGAAAAGAGTTCCATGTAGGAAATCTTTACTTCAACCGAACGTGTACAGGAGCCATCGTTGGTTATCAGCCATTTGGTGGATTCAATATGTCAGGTACTGACTCAAAAGCAGGAGGACCAGACTACCTGGTATTACACATGCAAGCGAAAACAACGTCTGAAATGTTCTAATCGAATTTTATCTCAGGCTGCACAAATCATATGTGCAGCCTCAGGGTTTATGGGGGAGAAAGAGAATGATAGAGGCGATTTCAAAAAATTTCTTTTTAAAAGTGTCGCAAAACAAGTCGATGAATAAAGCTGCTCGAAAATGGGGTCTTCGTTTTGGGGCAAGCCAGGTGGTTGCTGGAGAAACGATTGAAACAGCGATTGCAGCGGTAAAAAAGTTAAATAAAAATGGAATCGTTGCCACACTGGATCATCTTGGTGAGTTTGTATCGAACAAAGCAGAAGCTAGTGAAGCAACTGATTATTGTGTTCGAACTTTACATGCGATGGCATCTGCGAAAGTAGAAGGCAATCTCTCGGTAAAAATGACACAATTAGGCTTAGACATCGATAAGCAATTTTGCTTAGACAATATGAGAAAAATCGTCTCCACGGCTAAACAATACAACAACTTCGTTCGTATTGACATGGAGGATTCAACACGTACTCAAATTACACTTGATATTTTAAATGAATTACGCAAAGAGTATGACAATGTCGGAACGGTTATTCAAGCGTATTTGTATCGATCCGAGCAAGACTTGAAAGAATTAGCGGGGGTTCCGCTTCGTCTTGTTAAAGGAGCGTACAAAGAGCCTGCAGAAGTCGCTTATCAGGACAAGACTGACGTGGACAAGAACTATATAGCGATCATTAAAGAGCATTTGAAAGGTGGAAGCTACACGGCAATTGCCAGCCATGACCACAACATCATTGCGAAGGTGAAGGAATTTACCAAACAAGAAAACATTCCTACCACTCAATTTGAATTCCAATTTTTATACGGTTTTCGTAACGAACTTCAGCAAAGTCTCGTAAAGGAAGGTTACAAAGTTCGTGTGTATGTTCCGTTTGGGGATGATTGGTTCGGCTACTTTATGCGTCGTTTGGCGGAAAGACCGCAAAACATTGCGTTTGCTTTTAAAGGATTCTTTTTTAAATAATAGTGTAATAAGAAGAGAAGCGTGAATGTGGGGATTCAGGCTTCTTTTTTAATGAAATTTCCCTTTGTTGAAATCTCCCTTTTCATACGTGTAAAAGCGATAAAATCAATAAGTTCTTCCTTCGATAATGATTCTCCGTCAAGCGTGAGTGCGATTGATTCCGCTTCAATCAGTTTGGTTAACTCTAACGATTGCTCACTTCGTCCAAGAATATGGTCCACACTTGTTTCAAATAAATCGGCTATATCAGACAACGCCTGCAAAGATGGCTCTCTATATCCATACTCATATCCCGCGTATGTACTTTTTGCGATTTCTAGGCGATCTGCCGTTTCCTGCATCGACCACTTTCTACATTTCCTCAAAGTTACTAAACGAGATAACACGGTTCATTATTCCTCCAGTGACTGTTTGTTTTGTTCATTATAGCATGTTAGTAATGACAAGAATACAAAAATGTACGCGAATTGAAAACATATATTGCTTTATTTAATGATTTAATTATAATAATCTTATAATAAATTGCAAATCGCGTACATATACGTAGAGGAGAAGAGATACCATGAAAAAAATATTACTGCTCGCAACTGGTGGGACCATTGCATCGTTAGAGGGAAAGGACGGTTTGGTTCCAGGACTAGCTCCAGTGGACCTTTTAAGCTATTCTTCGGATGTATCCTTAGCTGCTGATGTGACTTGTGAAATTTTAATGAATAGAGACAGTACGAATATGCAGCCGGAGCACTGGATTGAAATGGCGTCTAAAATTGCAGATAATTACGATCAATATGATGGATTTGTTATTACGCATGGAACTGATACACTCGGGTATACATCCTCTGCTTTATCCTATATGCTACAGGGCTTAAATAAACCTGTTGTAGTAACAGGGTCTCAAGTTCCGATTAGTTTCAAAAGAACGGATGCGATTAAAAATCTCAACGACGCCATCTGCTTTGCTTGTGAAAACGTAGGTGGAGTTTATGTCGTGTTTGATGGACGAGTAATTATTGGGACAAGAGCGGTGAAAATGAGAACGAAAAGCTTTGATGCGTTCGAAAGTATTAATCATCCTTACGTAGCTCAGGTAAGAGAGAACAAGGTAACATTTTACTGGAGACCAGAGCAAACGATACAGTCATTAAAGCTAGATGTTAGTCTTTGCCCAGATGTGTTCGTTCTTACGTTACATCCTGGTACGAAGCCTGAAATTTTTGATTGTTTAAAAGGGTTGTATAAGGGAATTATTATCGAAAGCTATGGAAACGGTGGGGTTCCTTTTGAAGAACGAAGCTTGTTACCGAAGATAAAAGAACTAACAGAAGCTGGTGTTGCGGTTCTCATCTCTACACAGTGTTTAGAAGAAGGTGGAGACCTGTATTTATATGAAGTCGGACGTAAAGTAAGTCAATACAATGTGATCGTCTCCGGAGATATGAATAAAGAAGCAATCGTACCGAAACTAATGTGGTCCTTAGGTCAAATGGACGATCTGTCTCAGGTGAAAGAAATGATGGAAACACCGATTTCGTATGATCTATCCGTTGAATGGGGTCAAGAAGAGTGAGACAAGCCTATCGTTTATTTAATTTACATGTAGGGATTGCTTTAGTAGCGATAAATATTCACTTTTTTCTAGCTCCTAATCAATTCGCTGCCGGAGGTTTAGGTGGTTTGACAATTGTGATGCATCACTTTTTTCCTAACGTTTCGATTGGTTTATTAATGTTATGTTTTAATGTGGTGTTGTTTGGATTAGGTTTCATGTTTCTCGGTTTTAGCTTTGGTCTAAAAACGATTTACTCCAGCTTTATGTTATCGTTTATGGTTTGGTTTTTTGGGGAAGTTGCTCCAATGGCAGAACCAGTAAGTGAAGATAAGCTGATTCAACTGATGGTCGGTGTATTAATTGCTGCACTTGGATTGGTCATCGTGATGAAAGAGGGAGCTTCAACCGGAGGAATGGACCTTATCGGCATGATATTCAATAAGTATTTTTCGATTGATATAGGTAAAGCCGTGTTGTTTTCCGATATGATCATCGTGCTGCTGTCGATTGTTGCCTTTGGTGTGGAAAATGGATTATATGCACTGTTTGGAATTGTGTTAAGAGGCGTCGTTATTGACTATTTGATTCAACAGTTTAGCTTAACGAAGGAAGTTGTCATTATTAGCTATAAATGCGATTTAATAAAGAACTTTATTATTGAAAATCTAGGCCGTAGCGCCACCGTGCATGAAGCAAAAGGAGCCTTTAGCAACGAGCAAAAGGAAGTCATCACGATCGTACTAAAACGAAGCGAGTTTCATTCACTGAAAAAATATATTAATGAAATCGACAAACGAGCTTTTATTAGTGTACATAATATGAGTGAGGTCGTCGGAAATGGATTTAAGAGTATTGTTTAGGTGGAAAAATCCTATGTTACATTCCTGAAATATATGTAATAAACAAAAAAGCAATCATTTTTTTCTTATGTAAACCTGGTAATTCCACCCATCATATTGGTGGTTAAAGCCCGGTCTATCAATATATTGTGTCAACAAAAATTATTTGTCCAATAATTGGAACATGCACAGATATATTACATCTGGTAACCTTCTTGTTATCGAAAGCAAGGAGGTATTTTTTATGAACATTCTAAAAAAACTACTTGTTCTCTCTACTCTATCGTTCACATTGGTTGGGTTCGAAACTACTTCGAGCGCAGCTGAACAAACTCTTTCTGTGAAAAGTGGAGAAACATCTTGGAAAGTAGTAAGTAAAACTGATAATTCTGCTCTTGAATTAATGAAAGAAAATCATGATAAATTTCCAACATTATATGAAAAGGAAATTGATGTTACAGATCAGGAAAAGGAATTGATGGCCCGACTTGTAACTGCGGAAGCAAAAGGTGAGCCATACGAAGGGAAAGTGGCTGTTGCAGAGGTTATTATTAACCGTGTAGAGCATGAGGAATTCCCTGATACTGTCAAAGAAGTTGTATACGAGCAGGTATCTGGTACGTATGCATTTTCTCCTGTTCAAAATGGTGAGATTAACAAGCCAGCGGATGTGGAATCATTGGAAGCTGTAGAAGAAGCTTTGGTTGACAAGGAGAATGATTCAGAGGCTATATATTTTTATAATCCGGAAATTGCAACGGATACATGGATTTTATCAAGACAAGTGATTGAAACAATTGGTAACCATCGATTTGCGATTTAGAAACCAGGGAATAAACTCCCTGGTTTTTTTACTGAACAAAATATTGCCTTAATGCTTGTTGCAATGTTCCTAATGTTTTTGTCTTCTTAAAGAATGCTGAAACATCTAAATGAATCATTTTTTTCACAACTTCTGCACGTAAACCGGTAATAATCGAGTTGCAACCCATCATAGAAGTACCGTCGATAATCTTCATAAGATGATCGATAACGTCAGGTTCCATATCGCCAATTCCGGATAAATCAATGATTAACGTTTGAATACGAAGTCTTCCAATCTCTGTTAGAACCTTTTCTTCTAATATTGCAGTTCGGAAGGAGTCTACCGACCCAATTAAAGGTAAAATACATACAGAAGAAGTGATTGGAATAATAGGTACTGATAGATTTTCAACTAGTTGTCTTTGTGCAACAATCAGGGAATCTTTGTATTTTGAATAACTTATAAAGAAAGTGTTCAGAAACTGGTCGACTCGGTTATTGATTTGTAGCTCGAGCTGAAAGAAGTCATCTAACTCATATTTGTTGGAAAGAGTGTTAAACGATTGAATAAACATCCAAAGTGTTCGTCGTATCGCTTGAACCCATTCCAGTTTGAAGGATAATTCAATTGAATGGGTAGCCCATACAATTCCTTCTTTTTTGGCGAAAGCTTTCAGTTCATCCTCATTGCCATCGATAATGTCGATTACTAGCTTTTGAGCATTCGAAACTAAATTGATATTACCGATTCTTAGTATTTCATCTATCCGACCTTTTACATTTACAGCCTCTATAAGAAGTGAGTTCTTAAATCTATCTTTATTTTCTTCAATAAAGTGTTTTAAGTCAAAAGAAGCTTGATATGTAAATTCCAAGAGATGTTCCCCCTTTTACAATTCCCCAAAAACTTATACCCTTAAAATGTATTTGATAAACATGTTTTTTAAGCAAAAATTATAATCAGATAATTAATAGGGATAAAGAATGATTTTTGATAAAAAACAGTGACTTTTATCATACTTATCGACTGTTTTCGATAAATCTTCTATAATGGGTTTGCTAAAATAAAAAATATAATTGAAAAAGGCAAACCCATTGAAAGGTGGGGACGCAAAGCTACAGATCTACGGTTCTAAAGGAACTATGATGGCTGAGTTGCCAAGGGAATAATCGGAAGACCTATATCCCTTTGGGTGTAGGTCTTTTCTGTATTTCACAAAGTATGGACCATACCCCTTTAACATTTCAAAAGAAATATAAAAGAAGAAGGTAATGTCATGAGCAACCAAAAATTCGATTTATTGGAGAAAGTGTTTCATACAAGTAGTGATTATTTAATTGTAAAAGATGTGAATGGACGATGGATCGAAGCAAATCAAAAGACCCTGCAACTATTTGAAATTGAGGAAGGGGCATATATAGGGAAAACGGATGAACAGCTGGCACAGAAATACAAAAAGTTTGAGAATTATGGTCCTATTTGTGTTCATTCAGACAATCAAGCGTGGTTAAGTAAAAATGAATTTCAATTAAAAGAATCGTTTCGGATGGATGGGAATGACTATACGTTCCATGTAAGAAAGATTCCTCTGTACGATGAGAACGGACATGCAGATAGTTTAGTTGTAGTAGGTAGAAATATTACTGAGCAAGAAAAATACCAAGCCATTAGTGATAAACAGTATAGGGCCCTACAAATGATTGCATCAGGTGAACCGTTAACAGATGTTTTTCGAAATATTGTGAATGCTGTGGAGGCATTATCTAGTAAGAGTATTTGCTCCATTATGTTTTATGAAGAGAGTGAGAATTGGTTACGTAATGGGTATTCACATAGTTTCCCAGAAAGCTTTTTAAAGAAAATCGACCGATTTCCAGTTGGCTTGAACTTTGCATCTTGTGGACATGCAGCTTTTACGAAAGAGATAGCTATTGTCTCGGATATAGAAACTGACCCATCTTGGTCCAACTGGAAGACGATCCCTTTGAGCTATCAATTGCATTCCTGTTGGTCAATTCCGATCTTATCGTCGAAAGGAGAATTATTCGGTACATTTGCGATCTATCATCCTGACGTACGGAAACCAAAATCTTATGAAATCGAATTACTTAAAGTATTCAGTTACTTAACAGGTTTAGCGATTGAAAGGGATAATCAAGTAAAGGAAATCCAATACTTGGCTTCTCATGATACGTTAACGAATCTTCCGAATATCCGATTTTTAAAGGATGTTATCGACCGATTAATTACTAGACAAGATGAGTTTGCGATTTTATTTATTGATTTAGACCGATTTAAGCCTATTAATGATACTTTCGGACATGCGGTAGGCGATAAGGTTTTAAGTGAAGTAGCAAGGCGGATTCATTCAAATATCCCGAACAAAGGGATTGTAACCCGTATGGGTGGTGATGAATTTGTCATTCTTTTGAAAAAGCTGAAAAATGAGAAACAACCCAAAGCAGTGGCAGAACAAATATTACAAGCAATAAAAGAACCGATTGTTATTAATGACCGAGAGTTTTATGTATCAGCTAGTATAGGGATAAGTATGTATCCGTTCCATGGTCATACAGGGGACATATTAATTAGGAATGCAGATGTCGCGATGTATAGTGTAAAAGGGGAGGATGGACAATCCATCCAGATGTTTAATGATTCCCTCACGAAGCACGGTACAGAATTATTTATGTTACAAGGAGAACTCCGCGAAGCAATCAAGCAAAATCAATTTTTCATACAATATCAACCGAAAATTCAGTTGGCAACAGGTAAATTCACTGGACTAGAAGCACTCATCAGATGGAAGCATCCAGAGAAGGGGATTATCAGTCCTGACACATTTATACCTCTTGCAGAGGAAAGTGGATTTATTGGTGCGCTAGGAGAATGGGTTCTTCGGGAAGTGTGTTTACAGCTAAAGAAGTGGAGGGAGTCGAACCTCACTCATTTACCTGTTGCAGTGAATATGTCTGTGAGACAATTTGTTTTAAACGATATCCCTAGTTTGGTGGAGGCAATACTCGCAGAATTTGATCTCCCATCCGAATCAATTGAGATTGAAATTACAGAAAGTGTGTTAAGTAAACATGAATATTTAATTCAAAATGCAGTCAGCAAGCTTCAAAAAATTGGAGTGAAAGTGTCAATTGATGATTTTGGGACAGGTTATGCTTCAATGACGTATTTAAAACAATTTCGTGCAAATAAAATAAAAATTGATCGTTCTTTTATCAGCTCTCTTCCACATGATGTAAATGAAGCGGCCATCGTTTCTGCTGTTATTACATTAGCGCGTGATTTACATATGGATGTTATTGCAGAAGGAATTGAGACGAAGGAACAGTTCGACTTTTTATTAGATAAAGGCTGTTCGGAAGGCCAAGGGTACTATTTCAGCCGGCCCGTATCATCAAATGAAATCGAAGAACTAATTCAAAGAGTAGATAAATTTTTAAAATAAGGGGTGATGACATTGAAGGTTGGATTTATCGGCTTGGGTAGTATGGGGTTACCGATGGCAAAAAATCTTTTGAAAAATGGCTATGAAATAGTGGTTTACAATCGGACGAAAAGCAAATGCCAAGAATTAACCACAAAAGGAGCCATTATAGCAAACACTCCTGCTGAAGCAGCCAGTCATACTGACATCGTCTTTACCATACTTTCTGACGATACAGCTGTGGAGAACGTCGTGTTTGGTGATGAAGGAATACTTGAAGGGTTACAACCAGGCGGCATTCATGTGTCTATCAGTACCATCAGCGTGCATTTGGCAAAGAAACTATCGGCTGATCATGAACATGCCCGTCAACATTTTGTTTCTTCCACCGTTTTAGGTCGTCCTGAGGCAGCTGCAGCCGCTGCTTTACGCTTTATTGTTGCAGGTCCAGAAGAGGCAAGGAAGAAAGTAATGCCTATCCTGCAAATGTTAGGACAAGATGTTTTCACAGTTGGTGATCAAGCGTATTTATCGAATGTGGCTAAGCTGGGAAATAACTTCTTACTTGTGTCCATGTTAGAATCCTTATCAGAAATATTGGTTATGGTGGAGAAGCACGGAGTTGAACCAAAGCAGTTTTTAGAAATTATTAATTCTCTGTTTGCATCACCAGTTTATAATACATATGGAAAAATGATTGTAAATGAACAGTTTGATCCTGCTGGCTTTAAGCTGAAGCTAGGGTTAAAGGATGTGAATTTAATGATTGATGCATCAAATGAGGTATCAACGGAGTTGCCAATTGCAACCCTCGCGCAATCTCACTACAGTTATGCGATTGAAAAAGGCTGGGGAGACTTAGATTGGGCAGCCATCATGAAGGTACTAAAGGAAATCAATTAGGTAGAGTCAGTCGGCTCTACTTTTTTAATTTTGTGGAGGTAAATTAGAGGTCAAACTTGAGTGGGTCAGGTGTTTTTTTTACAAAAAAGCTTGTCATAATTCAGTAATATGTTTGTAATATCACACTAAACAAGAAAAAAATGATAAAAATATGCTGGAAATTTGACCCTTTTCAAAGCTTGTGAAACGTTGATACCATTGTTGTTGGAAAAATTAACTAGTGGTAGGGAAAATTTGGTTCATGAAACGGTATGTTACATCTGGTAATCTACTAGTTGTTCGAGAAAACAGCAATTGGAGGTATAAGCTATGAAAATGCTAAAAAAATTACTAGTAATCTCTACTCTATCATTTACATTAGTTGGATTCGGAACAGCAGCAGGTGCTGCTACTCAAACACATGTGGTACAAAAAGGAGACACGTTCTGGAATATTGGTTCTAAGTATGGTGTATCTGTTCTTAAGTTAATGAAGCAAAATAACAAAACGACATCACTTTTATATCCAGGTGAAAAGCTAGTGATTCCGGCAACTACTTTATCAGTAGCTGATAAGGATCTATTAGCTAGGCTCGTAAGTGCGGAAGCAAAAGGGGAATCTTATGCGGGGAAAGTAGCTGTTGCGACAGTTATTTTAAATCGTGTGAACCACCCGGATTTTCCTAACACAGTAAGTGAGGTTGTTTATCAAATCGACCAAGGTTATTATGCGTTTACACCGGTTCAAAATGGAACCATTAACCAAGCGGCAGATGAAGAATCAAAACGTGCAGTTGATGAGGCGTTAGCGTTCCAAGGACAGGGACAAGGTTCATTATACTTTTATAATCCACAAACAGCGGCAAGTAACTGGGTGTTCTCACGTGAAACAACGATTACGATTGGAAATCATAGATTTGCAAAATAAAAAATAGCAAGAGGGGATTATCCCTCTTGCGTACATATAGTTTCTACCCATAAATAGCCACTTGATCTCTACCGTTATTCTTTGCATAATACAGCGAATGATCAGCATGTAAAATCATTTCATTCACATTCTTATACTCTTGAAAATCATTGCTACATAAACCGATACTAAGCGTTAAATATATGGAATGACCGTTTTCTAACATAAAAGGAACTCTACGATGAAGCTCAATTAGTTCCTCAGCGATTTGTGAAGCGTTATGAAGATCTAATTGGTTTAAAAAGACAATAAATTCCTCTCCACCGTATCGACCGACGATCCCGCAGTTATTACAAACTTTTTGAATTTGATTAGCAACAAATACAATGGCTTGATCTCCAATGGTATGACCATACGTATCATTAATATTTTTAAAGTGATCAATATCTATTAACATTAGTGATACTTGTTGATTGGATCCTTTGCCAAGAGACAGTGTTTCTTGGGATGATTCTAAAAAATACTTACGATTTAGTAAGTTGGTTAAATGGTCATACATGGCTGATTGCTTAAAAGTTTGAACGTTTCTAGTTTCTTGTTCTTTTTCTAAAGTAATGCGTTTTATTTTATCAGCTAACCCTAGTGAAAGGACCATTACTTCTACTAAAATCCCTATTTTTGGTGCATACAACGTAACTGCATTTAAAGGTAAAAGCTGATAAGCAGCACAAATATTTAATAAAACACCCACGAGTAAAAGAGACCATGCAGAAAAGAAATATTTTGATTCTCTAGAAGTGAATCTAACTTTCAAAGCAATTGCCAAAATGAAAATAATCGCTATGCTCGCTAGAATCGTACTAACCATCGTTGCCGTTCTAATGTTAAGTACAAAAGGAAGTACGAGGGCTACGGCACAAAAAATAATAAAAGTAGAAACTACTTTGTATAATAATGGTGCGTGCGTTTTTAGCTGAAGAAAGTGCTTCGCAAACTGCAAAGAGAATAGCGATGTCCAAACGATAAAAAAGGAATTCGACCTCATCGCCCACCATGGATAATCTCCCCAAAGCCATTGAAAAGCAAATCCATCCCAGATAGACTGCATCAGGGTAAATCCAATAATGAATAAAATATAATACAAATAACTTATTTCTCTTAAAGAGAGAAATAAAAAGCTATTGTAAATAATCATGGCCAACATGATACCGTAGAAAATACCATGAAGTGTTTGCATTTCATAATTACTGGAAGAAAAAGCATTCGGATCCCAAATAGATACAGGAGCTTGAAAAAAGCTATCTGATTGTATTTTGAGTAAATAGGTTGAAGACGTCTCAGGTTGTACACGAAGTGGAAAGACAAGATTATGATGTTTAATCGTTCTATTATCATAAGGTAGGCTAAATCCGATCGTTTCTTCTTCCATAAGCTTTTTATTTTCCAAGGAATATAAAGTTACAGTGCTTAAATGTGGTTTTTTCAATTCTAATAAAAAATCTTTATTGAAAGCAAAAGAACTAGATATGGTTAGCTTTAACCAATAAGTGGCATCTGACATATCCCCGGATACTTTCGCCTGATCGATCGGAATAAACTTGTCTTGTTTGCCTAGTATGTCTAGTTCAGATAAGTGTTCTTGATCAATAAAAACAGTTAACTTATCTGACACATCTAATTCTTTTATCTGTGAGGGAATAACAATACTGCTATTTGAAGCATAAGTAATTTGCTGATGATACATAAAAGCGAAAAGACCGAAGATAAACACAAGCAAGGATTTAGTAAAGAAACATTTCATAGAAAAGACCCCAGTATTTGTATGTATAGTATTCTAACATTATATCACGATTACATTGAAGACCATTCGAAATAATGATGTTATTAATTGGGAGATCTTTACTCTACGGAGCGTTTATTGATAACTCTTCTGCTTGAAATTATTCTTATAGATGAGGTGAATCAAATGGATTGTACAAAAGTAGGAAGGTTGCTATTAACCCTTCGCACAGAAAAAGAAATGACTCAAAAAGAGGTTGCTGATGCCTTAAATATTAGTGACAAAACCATCTCGAAGTGGGAGCGTGGATTAGGTTGCCCGGATGTGTCATTGCTAGAAGATTTATCAAATCTTTTCGGTGTAAAAATTGAAAATATTTTAACTGGTGATTTAAATCCGAGCTTGCCAAACGTCGGAAATATGAAACATATTAAATTTTATGTGTGTTCTAATTGCGCGAACGTTATGAACAGTACAGGACAATTGGAAGTTTCGTGTTGCGGCAGAAAAATAGAGGCATTAGTGGCCAGACCTGAAGATGAAGCACATGAGTTAAAGATAGAAGATATTGAAAATGATTATTACATTACCATTCAACACGAAATGAGCAAGGACCATTATATTTCCTTTCTTGCCTGTGTTTCTTTTGATAGAGTCTTGTTCGTAAAATTATATCCAGAACAAAATGCAGAAATACGAATACCAAGAATAACTCGTGGGAAATTATTTGCTTATTGTACGCGCGACGGTTTATGGGTGAAAGAGAAAATCTAAAAGTATTTCAAGCTTAATAAATTGTAATAATGCAAAAAGGCAGGAACTCAAATCCTGCCTTTTTGTGTTACTATTGCTTTTTCTGCTGGCTCTTCATTTTATTACTTGTTAATTCTGCAGCGTATTCCTCTTGCGACATTCCTCGCTTTGCACTCTCAGACTCAATCTTTCTTGTCTTGTTATCATTACGATTTGGCATGGTAACACCTCCCTTTGAACAAAGATATTTTATACAAAATTTACACTTCTATTCAAAGGAGAATACGTACGGAAAAAATAAGTAAACTAAAACCGTATTCCCAATCAAACATAAGGAAGGTGACAAGATGGAGAAAAATAAGGATAAGCAATTTAAGAATAATAAAAATGCTTTACCTAAAGCGGATGTAGAATTTTCGTCTGAAAGTGGGTTGGAAAGAAAAGCATTGAAGGCATTGAAGAATGTGAATAAGTAAAAATGGAAAAGTCTAATTCCGTTATTCTAGGAATTCGACTTTTCCATTTAGTAGAGACTCTTCCAACTATTTCTTATAAACTATAAGAAATAGCAGCAGGAGGAGTTTTCATGTTTGAAGCAATTATTCATGGTTTTATATTAGCATTTGGATTGATCTTGCCTTTGGGTGTTCAAAATGTTTTTGTATTTAACCAAGGGGCCACACAGCCTCTATTTTTAGGGGCGTTACCAGTCATTATTACTGCCGCTATTTGTGATACGTTACTTATTTCTTTAGCCGTCTTAGGAGTATCATTTGTGGTTCTGGACTATGATTGGCTAAGAATGATTTTACTTATTGCAGGCATTATATTTCTCATTTATATGGGATTTGTTACATGGAATAGTAAAGCAGCTATGAATGAAGGAGAAAGTAGAATATCGTTTTCTCCGAAAAAACAAGTTATTTTTGCTATGTCGGTATCTTTACTAAATCCTCATGCTATTTTAGATACAATTGGAGTGATTGGAACAAGCTCCTTAGCCTATTTAGGTGTGGAAAAAATAGCATTTGCCATTTCGTGTATACTTGTCTCATGGTTGTGGTTCCTTAGCTTAGGAATTGTCGGAAGACTGACAGGAAGGCTTGATCAATCAGGTCGCTTCTTATTGGTTTTAAATAAAATCTCAGCAATCGTCATGTGGGGAACAGTTGTTTATATTGTTGTAACCCTATAATTTTTTTCAAAACGAGGTCAAAGATTTCTCTGTATTTAAACATAATGAAAGAAGAGGTTTAGTAATCCTAAACCTCTCGATTTTGGTTAAAACTTATCTGGGAACTGCTTTATGATGCCTTCAGTTAGTGCATCAGCCATTTTAATGATATGATCTTCTCCTTTATCAAAAGCAATAATGTCAGCATCCCAATTCCTATTCATTCTAGCTTCAAGTGTATCTGCAACTAATTTTAAATGCATATACAACATATCTCTTAACTCTTTAACAGACCAATTAGGATTAGCTTTACTTAAAAACTCGGCAATATCATCTGCGTTTTTATACCACTCTGCGTTGTATTTCTTAGTATTTGTTTCATTCCCGCTCTTTACTGCGTCTACTATTTTCCCTGCGATGACAATGTGATCTGTTAGCAATTCAGCGAGCTTATTTCCTGCTTCCTCCCCATAATAGGGTTTTATACTATTTCCTAAATCTTTTTGATTTTTCAATAGCCTAGCTAGTACCTTATCCTTGTCCTCAAGGTTATCTACGGCACTTTTTATATAGTCTCTTGTCCATATTGTATGGTCAATCCAGAGTCTCCGTAAATCTTCCTTTAATTTAACTGATGCAGGACTATAACACTGATTCTGCCTGCTCTCAGTTCCCTTTGCTATCACCTCAGAACTAAATAAGGAAGTAGAATGGGCCATCAACACGACGATGATGATTAGTAAGTATTTTTTCAAAAATATCTTCTCCTTTTCCAAGAGTATTAAAATTATTTTAAAGTTTTTCATGAGGCGTTTGGGATCTAGATAAATTTCTAATCATCCCCATTAACCCGCGAACAATAAGAAAACTAAAGGCGATAGACAGAAAACTATAAAAAGAATTCCAAGATTTTTTATAGGATATTAATTTTGTATTTCTTTCAAGAAAGTGTTCAACTATGGCGGATGGAACACTAAAATAAAGGCATTTTTTTAGTATGTCAAATACGCTAGAAGACTTCGTGATGAGTATTTAGCCATCCGTCTTTTTCCTCAAGTATTTGTTATGGATACTAGTAAGGAGAACCAAAGCAATGATTGAGCCTGCAAGGGTAAGAGACATATCCCACTGCGAATCCCATATATCACCTTGAGTACCTAAAAAATCCTTCGATGCTTTTCCACCATGCGTGATGACTGAAACGAGCCATTCAATGATTTCATATAAGGCCGCAATAGCAAGGGCTACACTTAAGGATAGAAAAGTTAGCCATTTTCCTTTTGATAGTGGTGAAGTTCGGAGTAAGAGTTCTCTAATAACAATGATCAAAAGTCCCTTAAGGAAATGACCGAACCGATCATAGTGATTCCTCTCAAAATGAAAATCATCTTTTATCCAATTAAAAAGGGGGACTTCAGAGTAGGTATAGTGACCTCCTATAAACGTGTAAATGGATAGAATAGCAATGATTAAATAGGAAAGGGTCGTGAGTTGAAATTTTTTATAGATAGCTATCACAACAAGGAGACCAAGAACCGCAGGGAGTACCTCCATTGTCCATATTCCATATCCAATAGGTTTAATGGCAGACCAAATTAACACAGCAAAAACAATTAGTAGTAGGATAAAATGAATCTTTTTACCAGTCTTTTTACTCAACATTTTCACCTCCACATATAGTATTTACAATCGATATTGGGTAAATGCAGTCATATAGGTTCGCGAGAAGAACAAATAAAATGAAATGTATATATTTTACAGTTAAAAACAAACTAAACTCAAAATAACTAAAGGGGTTTACCATGGCTAATCAGAGTGATCACATTGAGAAAATAAAAGACAAGCAGTTAGACTTTACCGATTCACTGGCTATTTATTGGCGTGAGTATTCGAGCTATGATACTTGGCAGTTTTGGGTATGTGTGGCTGCCTTAGTATTGCCCTTAATCGTCCTTTATTTTAAAATCGACCGAACTAAAGCACTTCTTCTTGGTTTCTATGGTTATAGCATTCATATATTTTTTACATACGAAGATATTATTGGAGCGAATAAAACGTTTTGGTTCTATCCTTATAAAATTTTGCCGGTATTATCAGCTAATCTTTCACTGGATATCTCATTAATTCCAGTAACTTACATGCTGGTCTATCAATGGGTCATTAAGAATCATAAAAATTATTATCTTTATATGATTGCGTTATCTGCCTTTTTTGCGTTTCTATTTAAACCATTATGTGAAACACTAGGCTTGTTTCAGTTAGATAGGGGAGCCAATTATTTTCATATATTTTTAGCAAAGTTTCTAGTAGCTGTTATTGCAAAAAAAATTACTGACCTCTTTATCCATTTTGAAAAGAAGGCGAATATTTAAAAATAAGGGTAGGTAAACAGAATTATTTCTGTAACCTACCTTTTTTATTGGTTAAGATGTGGAAATCTGTTTTTTAAACAAAGAGAACTGTTTTTTCGCTACAATAATTTTCTGAAAATAAATACAATTCTACGTGTAAGCGATTTCAAATTGGTGTGGAGGTGAAAAATAACCATCCTAGATTGACAGAATCAATAAGAAAAATGAAGGAGGAAGCTTATTGATTACAAAGCGTAAGGGAAAAGGAATTATTTCTATTGTTTTAAGTGTGTTGATGGTGATTTGCAGTATTCCTTTTAATCCTCAAGGAACCAGTGCCGCTGAAGAGGATTCATCGATTGTGAAGAAATTTGATTTTGGTACGAAGGACAGTCCCACATTGAGCGGTTATACTCAGGTGACGCCTGAAACAGCTTATACAACGGAATTAACGTTCGGATTTTCAGATGTCACGAAAGTAACAGCAACGAATCGAAACACATCGGATGAATTAAAGTCTGATTTTATTTCAGCGATTGGAACCTCCTTTCAAGTGGACCTCGAGCCAGGAGACTACAGCATTACGGTTATTGCTGGAGATTCTGAGGAGGCAACAAGTGTGGGTGTAAAAGCTGAAAATATTCAAAAGGTGCAAAATACGAGCGTGGCAAAAGGTGAGTATATTGAGCGTACCTTTAACCTTGCATTGGTTGATAACCAAATAAGCTTTGAACTTACGGGAGATAACCCAAAAATAAATGCAATGGTTATTTCCAAGCTACCAAAACGAACAGCAGCAGAGGTACCAACTGTCTACATTGCAGGTGATTCAACGGTTCAAACCTATGACGAATATTGGAAGCCTGAAGCTGGTTGGGGACAGATGATTTCACGCTTTTTTAGCAGCGATGTGACGTTCAAAAACCATGCCATCGGAGGTAGAAGTACGAAATCTTTTATTAACGAAGGAAGATTGGACACCATCTTCCAGGAAATTAAACCAGATGATTACTTCCTTGTTCAATTTGGACACAACGATGCAACCATCAGTATTCCAGAGCGCTATGCATCGGTTCCTGATTATAAAAACTATTTAAAAACGTATATTAACGGAGCTCGTCAGCGTGGAGCGACACCAATTCTTGTCACGCCTGTAGGCCGTCGTGATTTTAATGCACAAACAGGGAAATTTAATGTAAGTTTTCCGGAGTATGTACAAGGTATGAAAGAAGTTGCAGAGGAATTGGACGTTGCTTTAGTAGATTTGAGTACATTAAGTGTGGCTTACTATGATTCAATTGGACCGGAGGGAACATTATCAGTATTCCTACATACGGAACCTGGCATCTATCAAGCATTCCCAAATGGCTCACAGGATAATACGCATTTTCAAGAGTACGGGGCCATTCAGCTTGCACGACTTGTCTCTGGTGGAATCAAAGAATTAAATCTTCCATTGTCATCGTATGTCCAAGACATTGCACCGCCAGCTGAAGTTCCACAAAAACCAACTGGGGTAACCGCTAGCAGCATTAGTAATGCGGGAGCGAAAATCACATGGGATAAAGTAGAAGGTGCTGATATTTATAAGGTTTATAGAAGACTGGCTGGTGATAGTGACTATTTTCTAGTTGGAACTTCTACTCTATCAAGCTTAAATATTTCTGGGATGGAAGAAGGAAAAACATATCAAGTAGTTGTTTCTGCTGTCAATGGAAAAGGTGAGTCAGAAAGATCCGAAAGCGTAGACATAAAGACAAAATCGGCTACAATGAAGTACGATTTTGGTCTTGCTGGAAGTGTAATTGCCGAAGGATATACAGGAGTTAACCTTTCTACCCTTTATACACCAGAAAGAGGATACGGGATTGTTGATTCTACTGGAATGATTGGTAGAGACCGCTCATCAGGCGGTGATCTCATTCGTGACTGGCTTGGGTATTTTAATGTTGGGTGGAAATTTAATGTGGATGTGCCGAATGGACTTTACTCTGTGAAAGTCTATGTTGGAGATATGCTAGGTAGTGCTAGAACAACTCTAGCGGTAGAAGGTCAAGATTATGGATCAATCTCTGCGTCTAGAAATAACTATACTACAAAAATTGTGCCTGAAGTGTCGGTTAAAGACGGCCAAATGAACTTTTCGTTTGCTGGTTCAACAGGAATTGTGAATGGACTTGAAATCACTCCGATTCTGGCTGCACCATCAGGAGTGAAGGTATCCGAACTTTCCCTTGATCCAGAGCAACCTTCAGTGTCACTCACTTGGAATAAAGTTGAAGAAGCGAAGGAATATAGTATTTATCGAAAAACAGAAGGGGCAGCTGACTATGTAAAACTAGGGAGCTCCAACACGAATACGTATACTGATCAATCAGTGGATGTTGGAATGGAGTATCACTACACAGTGACAACAGTGGATCATGCGAAAGTGGAAACGGTTCCTTCGACGCCATTAAAAGTGTCGATGATTGATCCGAATCAACCTGTGCCACATGCTCCTGCCAACCTAAAGGTAGGGGAAGTGAATAAAAACGATCTTACTATTAGCTGGGATCAATCAGACGGTGCGGTTTCTTATAATGTTTATCGTTCAAAGAAACAAGATGGCACGTTTGAATTTATTGGTAAGACAAAACAGAATTCTTTTAAAGATGAGACGGTGTTAACAACCATCCCTTATTTTTATAAAGTAGCAGCAGTAAACGCAGGTGGAATGTCTAAGCTATCTGAAAGCATTGAGACACCAGCTGTTACAAAGCTAAAAAGACAGATGGAAGATTTAGATCGTGCTCCAGCAGCCGTGAAAACAGAGGACGGTGTTCTTGTTAGCTGGAGAATGCTCGGCACAGATCCAGAAGAGATCAGCTTTAACGTATACAGAGATGGAAAGAAAATTACGAAGGAACCCATTTCGACTAGTACGAATGTGGTTGATAAAGACGGAACGGTCGATTCAAAATACGAAATCCGATCGGTTATTGATGGAAAAGAAAAGAAAGTAGCAGGAAACCTCAAAGTATGGAGCAATAACTATTTTGATATTCCTCTGAAAAAACCAGTAGGTGGTGTAACACCAATTGGAGATCCGTATTCGTATCGTGCAAATGATGCAAGTGTAGGTGACTTAGATGGTGATGGCGAATATGAGTTGGTTCTAAAGTGGGATCCAACCAACTCGAAGGATAATTCTCAAGCTGGCTATACAGGCAATGTGTACATGGATGCTTATAAACTGGATGGAACGCTACTTTGGAGAATTGATCTGGGCAAAAACATCCGTGCAGGTGCTCACTACTCACCATTTTTAGTGTATGACTTTGATGGTGACAGTAAGGCTGAAATTGCTTTTAAAACAGCGGATGGAACGATTGATGGCGTTGGCAATGTGATTGGAAGAGCAGATGCTGACCACAGAAATAGCACAGGATATGTGCTTCAAGGTTCGGAATATTTAACCGTATTTGAAGGGAAAACAGGGAAGGCACTTGTTACAACGGAATATGACCCACCTCGAGGAGATGTGGCTTCTTGGGGAGATAGTTACGGTAACCGTGTGGACCGTTTCCTTGCAGCTGTTGCGTATTTGGATGGTGAAACTCCAAGCATTGTGATGGCAAGAGGTTATTATACAAGAACGGTTCTCTCCGCGTACAGCTTTAAAGACGGAAAATTAACTAAGCAATGGACGTTTGATACAAATCAAGAAGAGTATCGAAACTATGTTGGTCAAGGGTATCATAGCCTGAGTGTCAATGATGTGGACCGAGATGGTAAAGATGAAATAGTCTACGGTCAAATTGTTATCGATGATGACGGTAAAGGCTTATACAATACAGGGTTAGGGCATGGTGATGCGCTACATGTCAGCGATTTAATCCCTGATCGACCAGGTCTTGAAGCCTTTGCTGTACAAGAACATAAAGACGGCCCGTACGGCTATGATATGCGTGATGCTGAAACAGGAGAAATCCTTTGGGGTGTTAAAACAGGTCAGGATACAGGTAGAGGACTTGCTGCCGATATTGATCCTAGACACAGCGGTACAGAGGCATGGGCGATTTCCGGTGCATGGAATAGTAGAGAAGGTGGACTTCATACGTCTACAGGGGAGAAGATCTCTGACAATATCCCAAGCTCGAACTTTGCGATCTGGTGGGATGGAGATCTACTTCGTGAATTAGCGGACCATAGCTGGAATCAGGAAACTTCGACAGGCGTAGGAACGATTGATAAATGGGATTACAAAGAAAATAAATTAGTCAATTTGTTAACTGCTGAAGGAACTCAGTCCAATAACAGTACAAAAGGAAATCCAACCCTTCAAGCCGATTTATTTGGTGACTGGCGTGAAGAAATCATCTGGCGAACAGGCGACAGTAGTGCCTTACGAGTGTATATGACAACGGAAAAAACGGATCATCGAATTTTCACGCTTATGCATGATCCACAATATCGATTATCTGTGGCATGGCAGAATGTTGGTTACAATCAGCCTCCTCACACAAGCTTTTTCCTTGGAGATGGAATGAAGACACCATCAGCACCAAGCATTAGTATTGTGGAAGTAGCGGATAAGGTCGCACCTGAAACTACGGCAGAAGTGGAAGGGACCACAAACAATGAATGGTATAACAAACCAGTTACAGTACAGTTCACGTCCGAGGATAACAAATCAGGTGTGGAAGCCACATACTATTCGATCAATGACGGTGAAGCACAAGTAGGGAACAAAGCAACTATTGAAACAGACGGAAAGCATATTCTTAGCTATTGGAGCAAGGATAAGGCTGGCAATGTAGAAGATAAGAAGACCATTAAGATTAACCTTGATCAAACAGGTCCAGACATTACATTCTCTGTTGAAGACGGAGCCGAAATTGGAGTAGACGAAATGGTAGAAATCACTTCTAAAGCAGAAGACGTTTTATCAGGAGTCGATACTTTTACTGATGTGAAAATCTCAAAACCTGCCTATGAGCTTGGACTAGGTTCTCATTCGTTCTCTGCAGAAGCAGTGGATGTAGCTGGAAATCATTCGAGTCAATCCATCAACATTGTGGTGATTGTTGATTATGATCGATTA
Organism: Bacillus sp. Y1; assembly: GCF_003586445.1. NCBI lineage: Bacteria > Bacillati > Bacillota > Bacilli > Caryophanales > Bacillaceae > Bacillus > Bacillus sp. Y1. The sequence continues at coordinate 2,136,717 of NZ_CP030028.1, forward strand.
ACAAGCTTGACCGGTCAATTCCTAACAGCGAATGGCAGCACTGAAGACCTAAACTCCTTTGAATCCAAATTAATGGCTGCTAAACAATCAGAAGCAAAAGGAAACACCTCTGCTCACAACGGTCAGCTTCAAGCATTTATGAACCAAGTAAAAGCACAGAGTGGCAAAGCGTTTACAGAAGAGCAAGCTAATGTATTAAGTGAACTTACAGAATCTTTAATGAAGTAATTTATAGCTGGATGGACCCTATATAGGTCTATCCAGTTTTTTGCATTATTAAAGAGTTTATACAAATAATAGAAAATATATGTTGGGGTTTGTGAAGGGAAATGGTGTTTGAATGTGGAAGGATTGGGGAGTAGCAAAGAAAGCAGCATTACACTTTGTCATTTTTTATATCACCATAAGCAGCTTGTGGGTTTTATTATCCGATTATATTTTCAAAAGACACCTAAGTTATATACCTGAATGGATGAATACGTCAAAAGGCTTGGCTTTTATCATATTAAGCGGTTTTGTTTTTTATAATTTATTAAAAAAAATGATCAAAGATATTATTAAAGAGGAGCGTTATTACAGGGTAATCGTAGAAAATGCTTCTGATTTAATATTGGTGATTGATCAGGAGGGAAAATTGGAGTACATTTCTCCTTCGTTTCAATCTATTGTTGGTTATCACCCACAGGATTACATAGGAAAAACGGTAAAAGAAATATTCAGACAAGAAGAGATAACAAAATTAAGGTACAGCTATATACAAAAAAATCATAATGTACCAATAAAATTTACTATAAAAAACAAAAGTGGGAGGACCATACTTCTCGAAGGTAAAGGTGTGTCCATCTCTGATGAAAAGGACGCAGGCCGTTATGTTGTTCTTGTTCAAGATATAACCGAACGTGACAAAGTAGAAAGAGAACTATTGGAAAGTGAAGAACGCTATCGGAAACTAGTCGAATTTTCTCCAGAAACAACATTGATTCATATAAATAGAGAAATCATTTATGTGAATCAAGCAGGCGTAGAGTTAATTGGAGCTCATAACTCTGAGCAAGTCATCGGGAGAGATGTCCTAGATTTTATATATCCTGAGGATATAAACCAGGCTATTGAAAAAATGAAACAAGTGAGAAAGGGCATATCGGAAATTAGTGAATATCGTATCCTTAAACTAGATGGAACAGTAATTTTTACAGATATTATGGCATTTATAACGACATATGAAGGGGAAGAAGCCGTTCAGGTCATCATAAGAGATATTTCAAAACGAAAAAAGGCAGAGGAACAAGTACAATTATTAGCATACTATGATTCATTAACTGGCATGGCAAACCGCAATCTTCTATATGAGTATTTAAGCGAAGCGGTAACAAGAAACGAAAAGAGAGGGCAAACCTTTGCTGTAATGTTTTTAGATTTAGATCGGTTTAAGATGATCAATGATACGTATGGACATAGTGTTGGGGATCTACTGTTGCAGAAGGTTTCTACGAGACTAACGAACTCTATAGGTGAGGAAGGTAAAATCTTCCGTTATGGAGGGGACGAATTTATTATTGTCCTTGAAACGGATAAACGGTCAAAAGTGTCTGAAACAGCAGAAAAAATCATCTTTATGTTAGCTTCTCCCTTTGTCATTAAAGACCGACAAATGTTCATTTCAACAAGTATCGGAATAAGTATTTATCCAAAGGATGGAGAAAATGTAGAGGCACTTATCCAAAATTCGGATATTGCTATGTACAATGCAAAGGAAAATGGAAAAAATAATTACCAATATTACACTTCTTCTCTGAATCTTAGTCATCGATGGAGAATGGAATTAGAAACTGGGCTGCGAAATGCTATTACCAATAATGAATTAAGCCTTCATTATCAACCACAGGTAGACCTTGTGTCTAATCAAATCATCGGATTAGAAGCATTGATTCGATGGAAGCACCCTGATTATGGTTTTATCTCTCCTGCAGAATTCATTCCACTTGCTGAAGAGACTGGCCTCATTTTCTCGATTGGAAAGTGGGTATTAAAAACGGCATGTACTCAGTGTAAGCAATGGATTGACATGGGTTTACCGATTGATAGTGTAGCCGTAAATGTGTCTCCCTTACAATTTCGAGAGAAAAACTTTGTTGCTTCCGTCCATCAGATACTAGAGGAGTCGGACCTACCTCCGAAATATCTCGAACTGGAAATTACCGAAAGTGTAACTAGCAATGTTGATCTGGCGTTAAGCATTATGAAAGAAATTAAAGAACTAGGGGTAAAATTTGCAATAGATGACTTTGGGACGGGGTATTCTTCTCTGAACTACTTAAGACATTTTCCGATTCATAAATTGAAAATTGATAAATCGTTCATTGATGAAATCAATCAGCATCAAGACGGAGAAGAGATTGTAAAAACGATTATCGAGCTTGGCAATCGGTTACGTTTTCAAGTCATTGCTGAAGGAGTAGAACATGAACAACAAATGTCATTCTTAAAAGAAAATAACTGTTTTTTAGCACAAGGATATTTCTTTTGTAAGCCACTTCCACCAGAGGAGATTAAAGTTCTTTTAAGAAAGAAAATTGTGGAGTAAAAGACCTTCCAACAGCAATTAGTTGGAAGGTCTTTGATTTTTTTATAAAATTTTCCAAATTCACTTCCCCTTAATTGGAAATATAGTTATAATAAGTGTAAAAATACACTATTTGTTAATCAGGAGGGAATTATGAGGTTATTTGGAGCGATTGTAGTTGTATTCGTTTTTGGATTTATTGGATTCAATGGAACCATTATTCTAACAATTTCAAGATCTTCTGAATTTTATCCTATTTTTACACCGATTGTGGTACTTGGTTTGATTGTTATCTCGATACTCGGTATTTATGATCAATTGAAGAAAAAGGTAGTAAAACGAATCTCAATCGGATTTCTGGCTCTGGCTATATGTGCGATGAGCGGTTTTGAAGGATATCAATATTATTTAAAAAGTCTGGAAGTGGTAAGTACGCAAGATGTAGATTTATCTCAATATCGCCCGTTTGTTGAAAATTCAAAGGTTGTAACGTTAGATGAAGCTTCAACGTTTCAAATTGAAGAAAATCTTCCAACACTTGATGGGGCGACAGCTCTTTATCCGGTTTATGCGGGATTTGTTCAAGCTGTTTACCCGGAAAAAGATTATTCATTAGATGAAAGTGAAGTTGTTTCAACTCAAACTAGTTATGCGTTCGAGCGTTTAGTTAACGATAAGGTGGATATGGTTTTTATGGCTCACCCGTCTGAGGAACAAATGGAATATGCTAGACTTCAAGGAGTAGAACTAACTCTAACACCGATTGGAAGAGAAGCATTTGTGTTTTTCGTTCACAAAGACAATCCAGTGGAAGAGCTATCTGTCGAGGAGATTCAAGGAATTTATGCAGGAGAAATCACCAATTGGAAGGAAGTAGGAGGGAAAGACGAAGAAATCCGAGCCTTCCAACGGCCAGAAGGAAGTGGCAGTCAATCAGCGTTAATCAATTTTATGGGGGACACGCCCATTATGGTTCCGCCATCAAAGGATATCGTCTCAGGTATGGGAGGCATCATTCGGGAAACGAGTAATTATCAAAACCGTCCGAACGCTATCGGTTACTCTTTCAGACATTTTTCTGAGGAGATGGTGCAGAATGGGAAAATAAAGAATATTGCCGTTAATGGAGTGCTGCCAACAAAAGAAAATATTCAGAACGAAATGTATCCAATTGTCGCCAATTTCTTCGCTATTACAGGTAACAGCCAAAACCCTCATCTTGGAGACTTTATTCAATGGATACAATCATCCCAGGGACAGGAAATTGTCGAGAGATCGGGGTATGTTCCGGTAGAGTAGTTTTATCTGTATCATAGTTTTTATAGCTTAATAGTTCCTAAAATTAGGGTTTAGGTGTCATAAAAAGTATTTTATGACACCAAATCTCACTAAACTAAAGATACAGGAGTCATAAAGAGGTGGTTATGACTCGAAGGACCATGAATTTAGGGGGAGAAGTGTTATAAGTAAATTTTTATAACTCTATATTCAACTTAATAGGGATTAATGAACCATAAATGACAAGTAAAAAATAGTGTTTATTAATACGTAGTTGTAATTGATGTACTATTATCAATTAAACTTGCTTTTAATTCTTAGCTTGATAACAGGATGTGGTTTCAATCATCAGTGCAATCATTTTGTTTATATGTGCAGGAGTAGCTGAAATAGGCGGTGGTTATTTAATCTGGCTTTGGCTTCGAGAGGGGAAACCTGCGTATTGGGGGATATCTGGTGGAATCGCATTAGCTCTTTATGGTGTGATTGCCGCATTTCAATCTTTCCCGTCCTTTGGAAGAGTCTACGCCGCTTATGGAGGTGTGTTTATCGTCCTTTCCGTTTTGTGGGGATGGGGAGTGGATAAAAAAACACCTGATTTATATGATTGGGTAGGGGCTGCAATCTGCTTATTAGGTGCTTCCATTATCTTATTCGCCCCTCGTCAATAAGAAAGCGTATTGCTTAGACCACTGCAATACGCTTTTTCCTTGTTGAAAGTAATTATTTCGTTAAATTTTTTATCATTAAAACATGAGGAATGTCTGCTTCCCTAAAAACATCGGAGGCGGTGTGATAGCCCAGTTTTTTATAAAAGCCTTCCGCTTGTGTTTGTCCGTGCAATTTTGCGTGTGTCATGCCTTTTTCAAGGGCGATCTCTTCCAGTGCTGAAATAATTATTTTTCCTAGTCCATATTTCCGGAAATCTTCTAATATACAAATTCTTTCTAATTTGCCAAAGTGATCGACAAATCTTACCCGTCCAGTACCTACGGCCTCTTCCTGATAATATACTAAAATATGTTCACAATCTGCCTCTAAAGTATCATACTGATCAAACTCTTCTTCTAGTGGCACACCTTGTTCCTCAATAAAAACCTTTTCTCTAATGGAAAAAGCTTTTTGTAAGTCTTCTTGATGGGTAATACTTTTTGAAAACATGTGCTCATTCCTTTTCATGATTGTTTGATTTAAATATAACAAATATTAAGTACTTGGCGTGACCGTCACATGTGCTGATGAGGTCAATTTTAAAAAGAGGGAAAGGAAAAAACTGACCAATAAAATACAGCCTAATACACTAAAGGATAGCATGTAAACTCCAGTTCTTATTAGAGTCAATGCTAAAATAGGTCCAGTACTCGCACCAACAAATAAAATAAAGGCATTGAATGAAACGGCACTGCCTCTGGCATGGCCGGCTAGTTGGCTAACAATGGAGATAAGTATGGGATTAGCTGTAGCAATTCCTAATACAAATATGATACTGGCAAAAATAATTAACGAGAGGGATGGACTTACTCCTATTCCAAACAATCCGGCAGCAGCAAGAGCCAATCCTATTTTCAGAGTCAAAGTTGTTCCTAGTTTTTGTGCAAGTCTTCCGGCAAATAGTGATAATAGCATTCCTATGATACCAGCGGCACGAACTAATAAGATTTCTTTTTCTGTTAGACCAAACTGATTTGACAGATAGCTTCCTAGAATCGTATACATACCAACTAATGATAACAGTAGGGAGAATGTAATACAAAAGGCCAGTAGAAGCTGTGTTTGTTTTCCTAATAAGGTCATTTTTTTGAAAGCTTCAAGCATATGTACATGAGGTCTCGTCATCTCATCTTTTGGTAAAAAGACAATAATTAGTATCAGTGTAAGGAAATAAAGAATTCCTAGCAAGAAAAATATAGCCTGCCAGCCCCAAAATTCATTGACAAGTCCACTATACACTTGCCCCACAACTCCAGCCATTAAAAGTCCTGAACTGACAAATCCAACAGCGGTTAACCTTTTTTCTGCTGGAAACATTTCACCTGCATACACCAAAGAAATAGGAGCAAAGGCAGCAGAAATAAGTCCTTGTAACCCTCTCAGTATCAGTAGAATGTAAAAATTATCTACAAAACCTATAGCAAAAGTGATCACTGTTAAAAGACTAATGCTCGTAACTAAAAATATTTTTCGCCCATAACGATCGGAAAATGGACCGTAAAGTAAACATCCAGCTGCATAACAAATGGAATAGGAACTTGCAAGCCAAGCGACCTGAGTCATACTTTTGTGAAAAGTATCAGACAATACGGTTGCTAAAGGGATGGTCAGGTACATGCTACATAACACGACTAACCCACACCAGAACAAGATGGTTGTCATTAGGGGATAGTTATAAGATCGTTTGTTTGGCTGTGTCATTTCATGAACCCCCTGTTCACAATTTGGATAAAAATTAAACTAATAATTGTAGTAGTTAAACCGATATACATAGTGACATTATTAAAATAAATCATCTTGGAGGGTTCAACTTGCTGAAAAAATTTGTATCACTAAAAATAAGAACGAAACTTATATTGTTTTCGTTAGGTATTCTTTTATTACCATCAACCATTATCGGTACGCTTGCGTATTCAAGTGCAAAGCAGGAAATCGAAAAACAAATGATGTCTACTTCCATAGAAAGTATTATGTTACTAGACTCATTTATTACAAGTTCCATTAGTTTAAAAGTACATGATGCGGAGTTTTTTGCCAAAACGGTCACATCTGCGTTAGTTAACGGCGAAGATAGCCCCGAATTACGAAAGAAATTAGAACAATATTCAAATCTACATCCTGAAACAGTAAGTATTTATTTAGGGACAACTGATGGTTTGATGATTCAAAATCCGAAAAAAGAATTAGCTGCAGATTATGACCCTCGACAACGTCCGTGGTACCAAGAAGCTATGGCAAATAAAGGACAGGTAATTATTACGGATCCGTATGAAGCATCTTCAGGTGGAATGGTCATTACTATAGCAAGAACAACAGATGACGGCAGTGGTGTTATCGGAATTAACTTAATGATAGGGAATATTACACAGTCAGCAAGTAAAATTAAAATTGGAAATGAAGGCTATGTGATTCTTCTAGGTAGAGAACAAAATATGATCTATCACCCTACGGTGGAAGCAGGAACCTTAGCTGAAGAAGATCATTATCAGCTTATGTACAAGGACAACAAGGGAGAATTTGATTATCAATTAGACTCCCAAGATAAAAAGATGAGCTTTACAACAAATGAGCTTACAGGCTGGAAAATCGGTGGCACGATGTATACTAGTGAAATAAAAGATAGTGCCTCACCAATTTTTAACAAAACATTAATCACCGTGGTGATTGCTCTAATAGTCGGTACTGTCGTAACGTTCTTCATCATCCGTTCCATTGTAGAACCAATTCGTCGTTTAGTTGGCAGCACATTGGCGATAAGCGAAGGGGACCTAACACACGAGATTGAAGTTAAAGGCAAAGATGAGATTGCAGAGTTGGCTGATTCATTCAAAAATATGACTGACAATCTAAAAGAAATCATTACCCAAGTGGATATGAACACAGAGCAAGTAGCGGCTGCAGCAGAAGAATTAACGGCATCATCTGATGAAACAACGATCGCTACCAAACAGGTTGCATACTCTATCCAACAAGTGGCAAGTGGTGCGGAAAGTCAAACAATCGGAATCGATAAAACGGTAAGTACGATGAATGAAATTAGTCAAGGGATGGAAACCATGACAACCAACTTTATTCAAGTAAATGCACTCACACAACAAGCGGTGAAACATGCTGAAGAAGGCGGAGAGTCGGTTCAACATACGGTAGCCCAAATGAACGAGATTCATAGGCAAGTAGAAAGTTCAGATGTGATTATTAAATCACTTTACGACCGTTCGAAGCAAGTAAATGACATTATTGGTGTGATTAGTGATATTTCTAATCAAACGAACTTGTTAGCGTTAAATGCTGCAATCGAAGCAGCAAGAGCAGGTGAGCAAGGGAAAGGCTTTGCCGTAGTGGCTGATGAAGTCCGTAAACTCGCTGACCAATCTCAAAGCTCAGCAAGCAAAATAGCCGAACTAATTCAAGCAATTCAAGAAGATACCGAGAAATCGGTAGAAACGATGCAGCTCGCAACAAAGAGTGTGCAAGACGGAATACTCGTATCCAATAAAACGATTGAGAAGTTTGACGAGATTCTAAATGGGGTAAGAGTCATGGCACCTCAAATTGAAGAAGTATCACAAATAGCGGAACAAATTACAGCAGAAATCAAAAATGTAACAGACACATCTTATGAATTATCTGAAATCGCAAAGGAAAACGCGTCCTCTTCAGAAAATGTGGCCGCGTCCACTGAGGAACAACTCGCGTCTCTTGAAGAAGTAAGCTTATCAGCCAAATCACTATCAGAAATGGCCGAAAACCTTCAGGAACTCGTTAGAAAGTTTAAGATATAATATTGGAAGGAGTCCTAAAAATATTTTAGGGCTCCTATTTTATGTTGGACATCCCTCTATACAAAAGAACGGGGAGATACATAAACTGTGAGTAACATGAAAATAAGGAGGGGATTATGTGCCTTGTTACCCAGGTTATCGTTATTGTGGTCCTGGCTGTAGTGGACCAGGCCGTCCCGTCAATCAACTAGACGCACTCTGTATGAAGCATGACGCCTGTCTTCGTCGCTATGGATCGCATCGAGTGTGTGACGAAATATTTATGCAGCGAATGAGACCTATTAGGAATCAACGGAACAGAATGGGAAGAGATGCCGGTATAATGAATGGTTTTATGAACCTAAAACGAATGTTTTTAAGCTAACTGAGGAAATAAGAAAATCCCTTACGAATGAGTAAGGGATTTTCAGATTATGCTTCTTGATGAAGTGGATCTGCTTTTTTGTTAAATGCTTTGCGGATGATAGGCAGTACATAATAATCTAAACCAAATCTTCCTGCGTTGTAACCGGCTACGATAAGAACGAAGCCCATTAGAATATCAGTTGGGTTATGAGAAACAGTTCCAGCAAGGACGAAAGCAAAGTTCATTAGTACTCCGAAAAAGGCAGCTGCGGTAGTGAAGCATCCAAGGATTAAACCTAAACCAACTAAGAATTCTCCCCAAGGTACTAAGAAGTTGAATAAATCAATATTTGGTAATGCGACGCCTTCTAGGAAAGATACATACCAACCATACACAACACCATCTGGACCAGCTACCGGATTAGCGATTGCTCCTTTTAAAAATCCTGCAGCATCAAAGCCACCACTAGTTAATTTTCCCCAGCCAGCGGTCATCCAAGCAAACCCTAGGTATACACGTAAAACTGTTAATAGACCAGCAACAATTTTGTTTTCTCTTAATAATTGATTAAACATAAATGATTCCTTCTTTCGAATAAATGTTTTTGTGTTTCTATATTCATAATATACACCGTGGCTATATAGAAAAACATAGGTTTGTGATGTTGTTCACAAAGTGTTAAAAGCTTATTGAATAAAATGTGAACACAAGGAAAACAGCCGGTACAGTGATGTTATTCCAATAATTTTTATAAAATAGTAGATTTATTTTTTTTATATAAATGTTTAACAAATAGTATTAAGGGTATATATCTATGAAATCTCATTTTATCAACTAGGAGGGGATGTTCTTTGGAAGGAACAAAGGTCGTACATAGAAATCAAGATTACATAATTATGCACGATTACAAGAACGGAATGGTAGAAATACGCAATAGAAATTATAAGTTTGATATCCGATTGGTTTCTATTCATGAGCTACTTTTTTCTAGTGGACAACAAGAAGGGTACGGCCAAACGGGTTGATAATGCGATTTTGGGAAGCCTTTACGCACAAAAAGCGTAAAGGCTTTTTTCCTTTTATTTCAGAAACCACTTTAATTTTTTCAAACCATCTTTCACATTCGGATAGCGGAAGGGTAGATCAAATTTCGTTGTTTGCTTTAGAACACTTTTACGATGAGAAAACGTATCAAAGCTTCCTTTTCCATGGTAAGCACCTATTCCGCTTGACCCCACTCCACCAAAAGGCAGATAAGGAGAGGCGAGATGATAGACGGTATCATTGATACAGCCACCTCCGAAGGAAATATGATGTAATACCTCTTGTTGTACGCTCTCATTCTCAGAGAAAAGATAAAGTGCTAAAGGATTAGGGTGTTTATGTATACCATCAATAACCTCTGAAATCTCACGATACGGAAGGACAGGGAGGATCGGACCAAATATTTCATCCTGCATAATGGAATCATCCCATGTGATTCCTGTCAAAACAGTCGGTTCAATCGTTAGTGTTTCCTCATTTGAAGCACCACCCATGAACGTATCTCCATTATTCAAAAAGGGGAGCAATCGATCAAAATGTCGTTTGCTCACGATACGCGTGTAATCAGGATTTTCAAGTGCTTTTTCCCCATACAGCTCATGAGTTGCCAACTGAAATTCCTGTAAAAACTCATCTCTTATGCTCTCATGAACATACAAGTAATCAGGTGCTACACAGGTTTGACCAGCATTAATAAATTTCCCCCACGCAATTCGTTTGGCAGCGAGCTTTAAATTCGCATCGTGATGGACGATACAAGGGCTTTTTCCTCCTAACTCGAGTGTAACTGGTGTCAGATTTTTGGCTGCCGCCTCCATAATGACTTTCCCAACAGGAACGCTTCCGGTAAAGAAAATGTAGTCAACATCTTCTGCAAGAAGTGCTTGACTTACTTCGACTCCGCCTTCCACTACGGAAATAAATTCTTCTGGAAAAAGTTCAGTAATAATCTTTTTTAACAATGCAGAGGTTTTGGGTGTTAACTCCGAAGGTTTTAAAATCGCACAGTTTCCCGCAGCGATGGCTCCCATTAGTGGAGCAATCGCCAGCTGAAATGGATAATTCCATGGCGCAATAATGAGAGCGACACCGTAAGGCTCCGAGTAAATATAGCTGGTCGAACCAATATGGCTAACAGGTGTTTTTACTTTTTCTGGCTTGACCCAGTCGCTTATATTCTTAAGAGTAAAACGAAATTCCTCAAGTACGACCCCAATTTCGGTTGCGTACGCTTCAAATTCGGATTTATTTAAATCCTCTTTTAAGGTGTGAAAAAGGGACTGTTCATTTTTACGAATGGCCTCCCGAAGTGCTTCTAATGCCTGAATTCGATAAGGAAATTCTCTTGTTTTTCCAGAACGAAAAAACGCTTTTTGTTTTAATATGAGTGAGTGGTAGTTCTCCATATGTGCAACTCCTAATTATTCCTTAATCATTTCGTATAATCTAAACAAATCGTGTTTGTCTAATATTTTTGGAACTGGATATAGCGGATTTGCTTCACGAAACGCACGATCCACCATGATCGGAAGGTCCTGATTTAGTAGACAATCGAATGTATTTGGGATATTCATGTCCCGGTTTAGTTTTTTAATCGCTTCAATAAATTTTTGGGCTTTAAGAGAGTCCGTTTCGTTTTCTGTGGTAATGCCGATCAAATCAGCTAATTCTGCTAACGGTTGATGCACACTCTCTCCATAATACTCTAGCACATAAGGGAGGATTATGGCATTCGCTAGGCCATGGGGTACTGAGTAGAATCCGCCTAATGTATGTGCGATGGCGTGAACATAGCCAACATACGCACGTGTGAACGCAATCCCAGCCAAATACGAAGCCTTTTGCATGTTTTTACGAGCCACAATATTCGATCCATTCGAATACGCCTCATATAGATTTTCAAAAATTAATTGAACTGCCTCTCTGCTGCATTGAATGGTTTCCTCTGTATTGCTTCTGCCAATGTAAGCTTCGACAGCATGAGTGAGTGCATCCATTCCTGTTGTCGAGGTTATATGAGGGGGAAGCTTGATGGTAAGCATCGGATCTAGAATCGCCAGATCCGGAATCAACACATGGTCATTAATGGCATATTTTTCGTGTGTTTGACTGTTTGAAATGACCGCAGCTACCGTTGCTTCGCTCCCAGTTCCGGAAGTCGTTGGTACCGCAATGAGTGGAGGAGTCGGCTTTCTTACTTTCAGCTGTCCCTTCATTTCAGGTATCGTTTTACCTGGTCGTGCGACCCTGGCAGCCACTCCTTTTGCACAGTCAATCGGAGAGCCACCCCCAAAGCCGATAATCCCATGACATTGATGGTCTTTATATAATTGTAAAGCTTCTTCAATATTATTTATCGTAGGATTAGGTACGGTTTCGTCATAAATAACATAGTCAATTTCTTTTCCTTCTAACCCAGCAAGTAAACGATCAAGCAAACCAATGGATGTAATCCCTTTATCTGTCACAATTAAAACGCTCCCAATTCCTTTCAGTTTCAGGAGTGCGGGAAGCTTGATCAGACTGTTTTCTCCTTCTAAAAGCTCAGGCTGTCTCCAATCAAAAAAGGGAGCAGCTGTTTTATAGGCGAACTGGTACATTCGACAATAGAGGTTGTACATCGCAATTTCCTCATTTCTATAAAAGGTCTACTATTATTAAATGAGGAAATATTTGGAGAAATACCTAAAATCTCCAAGCCTGTTTTAGCAATTGCACACCTAAATGGATTTGTTCAATTGATAGATTACTAAAACCAAGCTTAAGTACGGTTCCCTGTTGATTTGTTACATAGTAATTGGATGTAGGATACACTTTTACTCCGTGTGTAAGAGCTTGTTGAATCAATTGTTCTTCCTTTGTTGGTCCTCGAAATCTAATTAGTACATATAATCCTGATTGGGAACCAATGATTTCGATCTTATCTCCGAATGTATCCTGCAAGCAGGTGACAAGCGTGTGCATCTTCCGTTTGTATGTGGTTCGCATTTTTCGAATATGAGAATCCCAAAACCCATGTTCCATGAAGCGTGCCATCGTTCGCTGATGAATGCTCGAGGTACCTTGTTCGAGTCCGGAGAATAGCTTTACATAAGGTTTGATTAGGAAAGAGGGCAATACCATATAACTTAAACGAATCGAAGGAAGGAATGCTTTGGAAAAAGTACCAACGTAAATCACCCGCGCACTTGGCTGTAAGGATAATAAGGCTGGAATCGGTTGTTGCTTGTAGCGAAATTCGCTATCATAATCATCTTCTATAATAAAACCATTCTGTGTTTCTGCCCATTTCAGTAATTGCTGACGTTCTGGAACAGGCATGGTGACACCGGTTGGAAACTGGTGGGACGGAGTGATATATACAAGCTTTGATTGCGTCATTTCAAGCTGTTCAAGTGATAGTCCTTTTGAACCGACTTTTATGGGATAAAGGTGATAACCATGAAGTTGAAACACTACCCGAGCTCCGTCATAGCCAGGATTTTCTACTGCAATGCTAGAATAATCTTTTTTGAGAAAAAGTGACAAATGCATCAAAAGCTGCTGCGTGCTGCTGCCAATGATGATCTGTTCCGGTGTGGCTTGGATTCCTCTTGACTGAAGTAAGTAGCTGGAAAGTTGACTTCTAAGTAGAGGATCACCTTGAACTTCTCCATATGTATAGACCATGTCTTCCTTTAACACGTCGTTACTACATCTTCGCCAAGCTTTTAAGGGGAAAGCCTGTTGATCTACGGTTCCGGCACGGAAATTCACTTTAATCGGTGTCTCACTATTACGGAGATTATTCTCTATTTGAAGTGATGGCTGTAAATCAATGGGCTCAAACGCTTCGACAAAGTATCCTTTTTTTTCTTCACTTTTTATATAACCCTCTGCTACTAACTGTTCGTACGCAATAAGAGTCGTGTTTCTGCTCACATGCAAAATCATAGCTAACTGTCGAATGGACGGAAGCTTCGTATCTTTTGGAAGCACTCCTTCTTCTATCAGAGATCGAATTTGTTCATAAATTTGTTTATATTTAGGACTTTTATCGTTTAGTTGTAGGACTAACTCTTTCATCTAGAACTCCTAACTGACATGTAAAATTGATAAAAACTGTTCCTTTTATTATGTCAGATTGCTTGTAAGATATAAATAGATTTAGTGAAAAGAAGGGAAGAGGACTATGGATATTATTAAGGCAGATATAACTTCACTAGAGCAAATAACCCCATTATTCGATGCCTACCGGATGTTTTACGAACAAACTAGCCATCTTGAAGGCGCAAGACAATTTATTCAAGAAAGAATAGAAAATCAAGAGTCGGTCATTTTTCTAGCGATGGAGGGAGAAGCCGCAGTTGGATTCGCGCAGCTGTATCCAACCTTTTCGTCTGTTGGTATGAAAAAAGGGTACATCCTAAACGATTTGTATGTGGATGGAACCTATAGAAAGAAAGGTACAGGAAGAGCATTAATACAGGAAGTTTTTCAGTTTTGTATAGAGAGAAATGCACGTTTTGTTCAATTAGAGACGGCACCAGATAATGTTCAGGCTAGGACCTTATACGAAAAGATGGGAATGCAAATATCAAATGATTATGATTGTTATGTGAAAATGTTCTAGAAATAAGTGAAAAGTGAACCAAAGCTTGGAAACATAGCTTGGTTTTTTTTATTTATTTTTAACAGTGATAATAGTGCAGACATGTTATTATATATCTACTAATGGTAAAAATTTGGGGAGGGGGAAGTTATCTTTAAATTATAAAGTACATATTTGAGTATGGAATAGAAGCCAGGAGGGAAAATGATGCTTACGTCACCAATCGCAAAATTTCGGTTCATGGGTCTGTTAGAAGGTTTATCTCTGCTCATCTTGATATTCATTGCTATGCCCCTTAAATACTTCGCGGGTTTTCCTGAAGTAGTCACATTTGTTGGTTCCATTCACGGTATGTTATTTGTCATGTATGTGTTTACGATTGCGTATGTCACTATTAAAATTAGATGGTCTTTTGTATGGATTACATCGGCATTTGCTGTTGCGTTTATTCCTTTCGGTAATCTTGTCCTTGATGCAAAACTTCGTAAGTCACGTTACAGTTAATTTGTAATAGATTCCTTTGCATGCGGTTACAATGAACATTTCTACAAGAGTGGCTGCCAATCATGGTGGCTTTTTTATATTTGATTGCTTAAATGGGAGTTCTTTTTACGATTGCGATAACTTAATCATTATTTTTTCTAAGGGTTCTTGTTCAGTTGATGATCTCACAATCGTTGCAATTTCAGAAAGTATTTTTTGACATTGCTCGGCCTCTTTCGCTAAAGATACGAGATACTTTAGATCGCTGTAAGTTAATTCACTTAGTAAAGCTTCCCATTTGTACCCATCCTCGTAATCTCGCAAAATCCCTTCCACGTTCCCTATCACAGAATTCTTCATAGTACGCATTGGAACTCCTCCTTGATGATTCATTTTATTTAATTATAAAAGAGGAACCATGAAGTTAGTTTTAACGTTGTGTAAATTTCATGAAATTGTTTTTAAATAAAAACAGAGGATAGTACGTGCCAAAAATTAGAGTATAATAATCAAAAAGAAGAAGCGAGGAAAAGCGATGACAGACAGAATAACAAAAACATGTTCACAGTCCAGAGTGATTAAGACAAGCAGGGTATTTCCACTCGATACCAATAACCATGGGACATTATTTGGTGGAAAATTGATGAGCATGATCGACGATGTCGCATCCATTTCTGCCTCAAGGCATGCACGATGTGAGATCGTGACTGCTTCAACCGATTCGGTTGATTTCCTATTTCCTATCCAAAAGGATCATTCAGTTTGCTTGGAATCTTATGTCACATGGGTCGGGAAATCTTCTATGGAAGTGTTCGTCAAAGTGATCTCAGAGAATCTGATGACAGGGGAAAGGCAATTAGCTGCAACATCATTCCTAACGTTCGTGGCCCTTTCTAAAGAAGGAAAAGCATTGACGGTACCCTATGTAAAACCTGTAAGTGAAGAAGAAATCATGATGAATGAAAGTGCACCGATGAGGGCGGAAAATCGAAAGAAAAGAAGAGAACATAGCAGAACCTTAGGGGAAAAAATCAATGTGAACGTTCCTTGGGGATAATTGTTATAAAAAGACTCTCAACCAAAAAAGGTTAAGAGTCTTTTTAAGATTTATTGGTTGTTTTCTAACATGGAGATGACGATTTGAGCTTTATGGGTCAGGTTCAGTTTCCCAGCAGAAGAAAGATAGGTTTCATTATTCTTCTTGTTGATCTCATTTAAGAATTTTTCCAGGAATTCGATTGCTTTTCTCTCTGAGCCTTTTTCTAAATGATGGTTTGCTTGTTTAAGAGAGTTTTCTAGCTGGTTGCTTAGCGGAGCAGTTAACTCCTGGTTCGCTTGAAGCTCAGTCAACTCCGTCTCTAACGCTGTTAGGACTCCAGGCATGATAAATTCTGGGGCTGGAACCTTGGACCAGTCAGTATCACTTCCGAAGTAGAAGCTTGTATAAGAAGGCTGATTATACGTCGTACTTTGTCTAGCAACCTCTGCTCGATATTGAGTATCATGCATAAGCGTGTATAATTTATGGTCGGTTACCTCTGTACTCATGTACATTCTGATAGCAGAGCTATCGGCAGTGCGTACGAGCAATTCTTCTCTCCAGTCACCAAAAATATCAGCTACTAAGCTTGGGTTTCCTTTTGTTCCATTATTAGTTCTGGTTCCATCAGCGGTGAGAACGGTCCCCTTTTTCCAATCTTGAATCGTAGGTGTAACGTCAAGCGCACCATCCACAATTTGTGTCGTCATATCGGCAGACCACTTGATGTTCATGTTTGTACCAGGGGCACTAGAACCTAGCTTTTGACCGGCTGCTGTCCATAAGCCTACACCTGTATTCGCCCAAGTTTCTAAGCCAGGCTGGGCAGGATCAATATCTCCGATCATTCCTCGGCCAGTATCACGGCCAGTATAACCACCGTATATTAATTCACCTGTTTTGGCATCTCGTAGTGAATACCCGTAAGGAGCCCAAGTTCCACCTTCGTGAACCATATAAATCTCCATTCCCGGACGGTTCGGATCAATATCTGTCACATGAATGGCATCTCCATGTCCAAGTCTAGCGGTCTCTCCAGGAATTGCACTTCCTTCAGGCATTTCATCCATAGAACTATATAATAAGGATCCATCATGATCAATCGTGGCACTTCCATAGACGATTTCTTGCTTGCCATCACCATCCACATCAGCCGAACTTAGGGAGTGAGCTCCTTGAGTGGTGAGAGTACCATACTCTGGGTCCGTACCGTCTACACCATGAGGACTATCGTTAAATGGGTTAGACATCGGTGTCCATCCACTGTCCACGGCCCAGTGTTCTTTTAAATTTTTGCCATCCCAGCTGTATGTAACTAGATTGGACCTTGTGTAATATCCACGAGCAAATACGGCAAAAGGTTTTTCCCCATCTAGATAAGCAACGGTAGATAGGAATCGATCCACACGGTTACCAGGTTCAATTCTAGCCATCGCATAATCTCCCCACATGAGACCATCATCATGTCGCTCTGGCTTGTAATCGATGGTATCCATTTCTTCACCTGTTTCCCCATTGAACACGGTTAAATATTCTGGTCCTTTAACGATAAACCCTTCGAAGGCTCTTAAATTATTCCGAGTGCTTCTGCTTGGTGCATAAACATCCATAAAATAGTTAGTTAAACTTTGTGCATCTTCCTTAGATAATGGATAGCTATATTGTTTTTCTACTCCAAACGCTTCTTCAAGTGTACTTGGCCAATTGCCACTTTTGACTTCTTCATGTTCATGCCAATTCATAAACATGTTCACTACATGATTATAATAGTCATCACTGCTCATTCGGTAGTCATCTTGATTACTGTATCCTGCATCGATGTCTTTTTGAGGCATCGTAATGTATTTCTCTGAAGTCACCTGACCATTTTTATCATACTTCATGATCTTTGTACCTGGAGCTGTTTTGAACATCATCTCTGATTTGCCATCACCGTCAAAGTCATACACTAAAAATTGAGTGTAATGGGCACCTGACCGGATATTCACGCCTAAATCAATTCGATAGAGGAGGGTGCCATCCATTCGATAACTATCAATATACGTGTTTCCGGTATATCCAACCTGCGAGACATCCTTCGAATTAGAAGGGTCCCATTTTACAAAAAACTCATATTGGCCGTCGCCATCCACATCGCCGACACTCATATCATTAGCCGAATACGTATAGCTCTGACCAACTGGTGTGACACCGTCAGCTGGTTTGTTGAGCTTCAAATCGACGTAGGATTGCGTCCAAGGTGAAACAGAGGAACTTTGATCCAGTTCTTTTCCATTTAACACAGAACGAACGTAATACTTAGAAGTACTGCTGCCGTTAGGATCTAAAAAGTTTGTGCTATCCTCGACACTGGCTATGAATTTCCCATCGCGATACACATGAAAGTTGACACCCGTTAACCCGGTTTCTGAATAACCTGTCACTTCATTGCCCAACAATCTCCAGCTTACAAAAATGCCTTCTGAAGTGGTGGCTGCCACAAGTCCTCGGTCAAGATACTCTAATTGAACGCCTTGAACATTATAGGGAATCTTGTTTTGCTGGGTTTTATCCGCAGCTACCGATGAAACACCTGATAAAAGAAGTGGTACGGATAATGCACTGGTTAGAACTCTTCTACGTAGGGATGTTTTTTTCAAAATTAATAACCTCCTAGATTTTTTTAGTAGTTGCACTCTGATTGAATACGCTTACAAAATAGTCGATGCACCCCCATGAAATAGGTTAGTAGAAACACGTAACCAATTATATTTGAAATATTCTGAATAAAAAATGTAATATTCAGATGTTTTCATATAAAAATCAGTGTTGTTGGTATTTATGGTGAAATTAGCCAAAGCGGAGGGCAAGGAAGCGGGTGGAGTACGAATGAGGGGTGGATTCGGACAGAGAGGAGGGTAAGGAAGGGGTGGAGTCTGAATGAGCGGTGGATTTGGACAGAGAGGAGGACAAGGGGGCGGCTGGAGTCTGAATGAGCGGTGGATTTGGACAGAGAGGAGGACAAGGGAGCGGCTGGAGTCTGAATGAGCGGTGGATTTGGACAGAGAGGAGGACAAGGGAGCGGCTGGAGTCTGAATGAGCGGTGGATACGGACAGAGAGGAGGACAAGGGGGCGGCTGGAGTCTGAATGAGCGGTGGATTTGGACAGAGAGGAGGACAAGGGAGTGGCTGGAGTCTGAATGAGCGGTGGATTTGGACAGAGAGGAGGACAAGGGGGCGGCTGGAGTCTGAATGAGCGGTGGATTCGGACAGAGAAGCTTAGTTATTAAAAACATTCCACCCAAATCAGTAAATTCCATATTAGTAGGAAAGTTACTTACCTTGGATAGATACATGTGCGTTTTTCTGTTAGACAATCATAGGAATAAGAGCTTGTAAAAACAAAATTGGTCACAATTCTATTAAAAAATAAAGACTTAAATATGATTTGATTTTCTTGTATGGTTAAGAAATGAAAAGTAATTGAAAGATTTTGAGGTGTAGTATGTCAAAAACAATTAAAATTGATCGTCCAAAAGTCTCAACAGATTTGCCGCATGGTAATTTCCATGACGTTTTTTATGAAGAAGAAGCGGAGTTAGTAAACTGTTCGGTGATAAATTCCCAAGTAGAGAACGAGGAAATCGAAAGGCTGATTCTATCAAAAGTTATCTTTAGAAACGTTACGTTTATAAGCTGTTCCTTTATAAACATAGATGCAACCGATGTGGTTTTCGAGAATTGTAATATATCAAATGTTCGTTTTTGTGGAGGAAATCTACATCGAGTGGAGTTTAAAGAGTGCAAACTTTTGGGTTTAGATTTGTCTGATGCGATCTTAGGAAATGTTCTTTTTGAAAACTGTGATTTGAACTTTAGTAACTTTGCTGATACCCGTTTAAAACAAGTGAATTACGAGCGGTCAACATTGAGAAGTGCAAATTTTTTCAACTCAAAGTTTATTAAAGTAGGTCTTAACCGATGTGATCTGAATGATGTGGACTTTACCAATACAATCCTTAAAGGGGTTGATATTAGCACATGTACGTTTGAACAGATCAATGTGTCGACCGAAAGTTTGGTGGGCTGCGAAGTTTCTTCAGATCAAGCAATTGGGTTTTCAAGGTTATTAGGATTGAAGATTAAAGAGTAGTTAATCGTATATGGCATATAAACATATTAAGTAAAATGGACACTATCTTCATTAAAGTACCTGTATCAAGTCATATTTGATACAGGTTTTTTATATGGAAAAATATTTGGATATTTAGAGAAATGCTATTATAGTAATGAATATGAAATTCATGAAAGCTATTGAAACTAGGAGAGGGTTATATGAGATGTGGTTCAAAATGCTTTCTGGTCACAATTGAGATGAATGGAGAAAAGCAAATCAAGCCAGTTACCGCGAGATCACCGGTGGACGCTAGAAAAACTATTCGAATGGAATACGGAGCAGAGGCACAGATTTTATCGGTAACAAAAGAGGAAAAGAAACGGTGAGGCTGAACGATAAGCACCTTGAATTACTGTTATCCAATAGGAGGTTTGCATGAAAACTTGGTCAAACCGCACAGTTTTGTGGTTATTCTTATGTATCATTTTTATATACTTAGTAGATTTATTTACGATAAAGCCTAGTGTCATTTCAGGGAACGGGAATGTAGGACTTTTATTTTTAATACCAGCTCTTATTGTCTTTTTCCTTTTTGCAAGAAGTTATTGGAGAATCTTAGGTAGCATTCAATTGAAATCAAGTACTTGGGTTCTGATACGCTTAGGGGGAGTCACTCTTTTACTATTGTTTTGTTTTTTAGAATACCATTTTACTATAAACCTTATTAACAATTTAGGTGGTGCTCCAGGAAATGAGACCTCAAGAATCTATCGTTATCCTTGGTTAAATCAATATACAAACACCGTTTTTATTAACTTTTATACACTAGGATTAATGGTTACTGGAGTTACTTCTATTAAATCTTTTAGTAGTAAACAAAAAAATAACAGATCATCTTAAGGAGTGTTAATGAAAATTTAACCTCCTTTTTATTATGTAAATATAAGATTTGTGTCTAAAATTTGAACAAAGTAATAAACATTGTCTATTATAGGCCGATAGTACGAGTAGTAGATGTTACTTTTTTAATATGTAATAGACGACAGGAGAGAGCAACAATGGGGAAAAACATCATAAGAGTAAATCTTAAGCTAGGAACAAAGATCAATTTAATCGTTATTTCAATTATCACTGTTCTATCCTTAGTGATTGGATTTGTAGTAAACGAAGAGATTACAAGGGGGATTAAAGAGTTTGCTACTGAGAAAGCAAAAGGGGATTTAGGACTGGCTTATAGATATGTGGATAGTACGTATCCTGGAGAATGGGAAGTCAAAGATAATACCCTTTATAAGGGAACAACCCTTATTAACGATAATTACGAAATAGTAGATACAATTGGGGAAGATACGGGAGACACCGTTACGATTTTTCTTGGAGATACACGAGTGACAACGAATGTATTGATAGATGGAGAGCGTGCGATTGGTACACAGGCTTCAGCTGAAGTAGTCGATGCCGTTCTTACAAAAGGTGAGTCTTTTTATGGGGAAGCAAATGTAGCAGGGAATATGTATCAAACAGCATATATGCCGTTAGAAGATGCTTCTGGAGAAGTAATCGGAATTATGTACGTAGGTGCTTCAGAAGAAATTATCCATAATATCTTATCTTCTTTCCTAACTAAATTTGTTATTGTTTTAGTGATTATGATAGGACTAGCCTCTGGGGCTGTGTATTGGTTCACATGGAAAATGAAAAAGAGACTATCGAATCTTACTAAGGCACTTGATATGGCCGGAAATGGTGATTTCACAGCAAAGGTAGAAGATCACTCAAGCGATGAGTTAGGTATTTTATCTGATAGCTATAATAAAATGTCAGGAAGTCTTAAAGGAATGATGAATGAGGTTATTTCCACTTCTGAACTTCTTGCTTCTTCATCAGAAGAATTAACAGCAAGCTCAGAACAAACAAGTAAAGCAACGGAGACAATCACAGAATCTATTCAACAAGTAGCAGATGGTGCAGAACAATCCACATCAAGTGTACAGGAGAGCGCAATAGCATTAGAAGAAGTTACGAAGGGAATACAGTCTATTGCTGATAATGCATCCATCGTTTCTGAAGTAAGTGTACAAGCTACTGAAAAGGCTAAAGAGGGTGGATTGTTTGTTGATAAGACGGTTAATCAAATCAATGAAATTAATCTTTCTGTTGTCGCAAGTGGTGAAGTAATAAAAACGCTTGAACATCGTTCGCAGGAAATTGAGAAAATCACAAATGTAATTACAGCAATTGCAAATCAAACGAATTTATTAGCTTTAAACGCTGCCATTGAAGCGGCAAGGGCAGGGGAACATGGAAAAGGATTCGCGGTTGTTGCAGATGAAGTTAGAAAGCTTGCGGAACAATCACAGCAATCTTCTTCACAGATTTCGGCATTAATTAAAACCATCCAAGAGGACATGACTCAATCTTCTCAGTCTATTGAACAAGTTTCAGTCGACGTAAAAGAGGGATTAGCGATTGTTAACCAAACAAAAGAGACTTTTAAAGAAATCCTTGAGTTTATGGGGAATTTAACAGGGCAAATCAATGATATGGCAGCAACTTCTGAAGAAATATCTGCAAGCACACAAGAAGTTTCCGCCACTGTGTCTGGAATCATAAATATATCTGAACAAACATCCATGCATTCGCAGAACGTAGCAGCGTCAGCAGAGGAACAACTTGCATCCATGGAGGAAATCGCCACGTCTGCATCGGCATTATCAAATCTAGCAGACGATTTAAAAGTTTTAATTGGTAAGTTTAAAGTTTAAATGTATGATTCAAATAAAATGACTGGCCATGTTGGTCAGTCATTTTTGGTTCAATGTTTCAATTATTCAGTTATTTATAGAGAAAGGTACGGCGATTTTGTGAAAATAATCGTTGATAGATGGTGAGATAACTGTCTAGTCTTTGACTGATACGGATCGTATTTTGGCTGCCAAACCCTTCCTGCATTCCAGTGTAAATTAATTCCCCACGGATAAGTTCAATTTTAATATATAAGTACACTTCATCATTTTCAAAAATAATCGGCGGCATATCAATGACTCCTATGGCTTTAATTTCTCTAGGTCGTATTATGCTATTATTACATATTTTTAAAAGAAAAGGGAATATTTGATAGCAATTTTAATAAAATGTTTATTTTTTGTAAAAAAGTCTCTTGTTTCCAAATTTTTAGAAAAAAAGTGATAGAATGATTGACATTCAACTAGGTTGAACCTTTATCCTAAAGATGTAAACCAAACAAAGGGAGTGGTTAGATGTATCGATGGGATGGAGGATTTATTATGGTGCACCCTGATCAATTTGAGGATGCCATTCAATGGTATCAGAAGGTATTTGGCTGGGAGTGTGTGGATCAAATTACAAGTTGGGTTGGAAGAAAAGGATTTATGAAGCTGCCTAGAGCTGGAATGGTGACGATAAAATCATTTGAAGGAGAGCATGCTCACTTACAGTCTCTAGAAAAAGAAGGAAAGGTTAGGCTCGGATTTGCCACGTATAATCTGGATCAAACACTTTCTTATTTGCAAGATAGAAAGATAGAGGCAACGGATATTAAGATGCTTCCGAACGGACAAAGATACTGTGATATAGTAGCATTTGACAACACAAGGTTAACGTTAGTAGAGGAAAACAAAGGAGAGGACGAAAGGGAATATCCTCCATCAGGAGTTCTTGGTTTTGGCAAAGTGAACTCCATTATTCATGTGAAGGATCCCAAATTTTCAGCCTCCTGGTATAAAGAGCATCTTGGATTTGTGATAGAGGAAATAGATGAGGAGAAAGGCTTTGCTCACCTCAAGACAGAGGATGCTTATGATAGAAATGTATTAAACGAATGTTTTTGGGATCATATTTGGCTTTTGAAGAGCGAAGACACTGTTACAAAGCCAAATGATAATCGAGTTAGAACCTATTACGACATCCGACCTGAGTTTGTTTTCGACGAATATCAGAAGCTGATAAAAAATGGGTTGGAACCTTCTGAAATGGCGGGAGATCCAATAAATGGTTGGGGTGGTTTTCATTTTTATGATCCAGACAATAATCGTATTAATGTGTGGTCCTATAAGTAATTTTTAGAAGCCAAGATGGAAGTATCAAAAAGGTATTATATTTTTTTAGTGGAAGCGCTATAATTATACTGGTAAGTGAATGTCTATAAATCCATCTAAAAAGGGGTAGAGTGAATGATTAACAAAGTTGGTCAAATCATGCTGTATGTTACTAACCAAGATGAGGCAAAAGCTTTTTGGACAGAAAAAGTAGGGTTTCAGGTCGTTTCTGAAGAAGATAACGGTCAAGGATTTAGATGGATTGAGGTTGCTCCAAAGGACGCTGAGACAAGTATCATTTTACATAACAAGGAATTTGTAGCGAAAATGTCACCTGAATTGAATTTGGGTACACCTTCCTTAATGTTTTTTACCAAAAATCTTGAAGACTTATATAACAATCTTTCAACTAAAAACGTTACTGTCGGAGAATTGGTCAATATGCCTTTTGGAAAAGTCTTTAACTTTGCAGATGATGAAGGAAATTATTTTGCGGTTATGGAGAAAGAATAATATAGAGATAGACGACGGATTTTCGTTTTAGTAAAGAGGGTCTTTGCTCATTTAAGGGCAAAGATCCTCTTTTTTAAGGTGCTATCGTCCTACTTAGCTAATTGTTGCAGTCGATTTCGATCCAAAATCAGAAATCCTCGAGCATGTTTTTTCATTACGCCTTCTTCACATAGCTTTGCAAAAACGTGTAATAAATGACGGTACGATACACCTAAGTATTCACATACTTCGGTGTGTTTTTCTTTGTAAAAATCATGATCCGCTGACACGAGTATAAAAGCAGCCAGCCTGTTAATTAAGGGATATACCTGATTTTCCGTGTACTTCGCGGAAATGGTTGTTGCTTTTTGACTTAGAAAAATACATAAATGCCTCAAAAAGGTAGCGTCCGTGAGAAGCTTCTCTTTACAAGCCTGAATGGGAATCGCAAGACAAGTGACTTTACTGACGGTTTGAATCGCTTTGGATATACGTTCCTCATTTAATAATTCAATTTCTCCCATAAAAGTAGGAGCTTGCAAAAAATTAATCAGTGAAACTTTCCCATTTTCGTGTGTCACATATAGCTTGGCTTTACCCTCGACAAGATAATATAAGTACTCAGGATAGGAGCCTTCTTTGAAAATAAATTCACCCCGTTCAAACTGGCACACTTGAAGATAGGGTGTGATGGGAAAGGAAAAAAGGGTTTCGATTGGGTATTTTGTAAGATAGTAATTACGTAAAGGTTCAACTAAAAATTGCATGAATTCCTCCGGAAAAATATGAGATATCTCATATTATTGTATGTATGTTCGTGTTATGATGCAAGAATCACGGAGGTATGAAAATGAATATTCAACATTGGCTTTCTCGTAATTTCTTTGTATTTTTTATTACATGGGGTGCATTTTTACCCTATTGGACTGGATGGCTCGTACAAGACAAGGGATTAAGCGTAACAGAAGCAAGTCTGATTATGGGAGTAGGATTAGTGGCAAGAGGACTTTCAACGCTGTTTGCTTTTCCTTTTGCTTCAAGATTTTTAAGTGCTCATAAGGTGATTTTGAGTTTAACAGTTATCTCACTCATTGCCACCATCCTGTATATTCCATCTTCTTCGTTTACAACATTATTCATTGTAACGATCCTATTTAGTGCCGTTTATCCGACACTCTTGCCTGCTGTCGAAAGTGCCGCGGCAGTGTTAGTAAGTCAACATGGAATACATTATGGAAAAAGTCGTAAATACGGATCGATTGGATTTGTTGTTTCCGTTTTTATCATTAGTATGTTAACCGGGCAGTGGGGAGAGCAAGCTATATTGTGGAGTATGTTTGTCGGTCTTGGTTTCATGCTAATTATGAGTTTTTTACCAACGCCGCCGATTTTATTAGAGGCACCATCGAAACAAAATCGAAAAGGGGCATTATCTGTCCAGAAATTATTAGAAGTTAAAAGCTTTCCGATCGTATTACTCATTGTTGTGTTATTACAAGGAGCACATGCTTCGTATTACAACTATGGATATATTTATTTACAAGACTTACAAGTAAATCAGTATTATATCGGTTTGATTATTAACATAGCGGTCATTTTTGAAATCTTCTACTTTATGAAAGCAGATTCCTTGTTTCAAAAATGGAATACATCCTCCTTATTATTACTAGCGGCAGCAGGTTCGACTTTAAGGTGGATCCTTTTGTTTTTGTTCCCTAATATCTGGGTGTTTATCCTCTCTCAAAGCTTACATGCATTATCCTTTGGAGTGGCACATTACGCGTTTATCACTTATATTACAAAGAATCTGCCAAAACAGCAGATTCCAAATGCACAAGGAATTTATTCCGCAATTGCCTTAAGCTTTAGTACGGCTGTGTTAACACTATTAGGTGGATTCTTATATGAGATTTCCCCGAATCTTGCCTTTTTAGGTATGATTATTTGTACCATTCCGGCGATTCTTGTCATTGTCGGTACCAGAAGACGTTATAATTTTTAAAATAACTATGAAGAGAGCATCGAACGACAAAGTTCATGCTCTTTTTTCTTATGACACGTACGCGTCAGATTTTTCGCCTCTCATGTCATAAAGTTTTTCTATTGACGCACTATAAACATATTATGAATGGGGGGGTTCCACATGGAAAAAAGCAATGAAGAGTACAAAAGTATTCATCAAATGAAAGCAGAAAATAAAGAAAAGCTAGAGATTAGTTCAACGGGCTATGGTTTAGAAAACGCTATTGAAGATAATGAAACAAAGCAGTCAGACAAGAGTTAAAAAAGGTGAACTCATAAAAGCAGGGCGTTTATCTACTAGGATGAACGCCCTATTTATTGAAAAAACATTTGAACGTGAAGTTTTATTATTTATAATGATTCAGTGCATTACTTCTGATAAATACGGGTAGTAACACAAGTGGAGACTTTTTATGTTTGAATAGTGGGGGATAATTACGTGGGAAGAATGGAAAGACGACAACAAAGGCGATCATCAAGATTTTCTTGGAGTGCCTTTACTTCAAAAGGTGCAAAAACAAAGATTCTTACGGCCGTTATAGGTGTGGTGCTTGTTTTCTTTATGGTTTTTAATATTTTCATATGGACAACGGACGTAAGCAAGTTAGAAGAACCTGCACCACAACCAACCATCATTTTTGATCAAAAGGGAGAGGTTGCAAGTAAAATTGCCTCTTCTAATATTGAAGGGGTTAGTATAGAGAAAATTCCGGAAGACGTTGTACATGCGGTGATTGCAACAGAGGACCAGAGGTTTTATAAGCATGACGGAATTAACTATTTTGCCATTGCGAAGGCATTGATAAAGAATACCCTGAGCGGAGAAATTGTTGCTGGTGGTAGTACATTAACACAGCAGTTGGCTAAGAATGCTTTTTTAACACAAGAACGAACATATACTAGAAAGTTTAAGGAACTTATTATTACAAAAAGAATTGAACAAAAATATTCAAAAGATGAAATCATGGAAGGATATTTAAACCAAATCTACTTTGGTGAAGGGGCCTGGGGAATCCAACGTGCCGCCCAGACCTACTTTGGAAAGGATGTTAGTGAATTAACTCTTGGGGAATCGGCCATGATTGCGGGGTTAATAAAAGCACCGTCCATCTTGTCTCCTTTTAAAGATATGGACCGATCAGTTGAACGAAGAGATCTTGTTTTATCACTAATGGAAAAAGAAGGATATATTACGGAAGCGGAACGAAAACAAGCAAAGGAACACCCAATCGTTCTAGAAGGGAAAAAGATCGATGGATATAAAGGGAAGTACCCTTATTATGTCGACCATATCATTGCAGAAGCGATCGAACAATATGACCTAACCGAAAACGAGATTCTGTCAGGTGGGTTGAGAATTTATACAGAACTAAATCCAGCCATTCAAAATGCAGCTGAAGAAGTGTATAACGATAATAGCTTATTTCCGGAAAGTACGTCAGATCAGTTGCTTCAAAGTGGTGCAGCATTTATCGACCCAGCTACTGGAGGAATTACTGCCCTTGTGGGAGGTAGAGGGGAACATGTGTTTAGAGGCTTTAACCATGCGACTCAATTAGAGCGTCAGCCAGGATCTACGATGAAACCATTAGCTGCGTATACACCTGCCCTTGAACAGGGGTATGACATATTTGATAAACTTCAAGATCGTCCGATCGATATTAATGGATATCAGCCATTGAATTATGACAAACGCTTCCGTGGGGAGGTAACGATGTATGATGCCTTGGTTAACTCCTATAATGTGCCTCCTGTATGGCTATTGCAGAAAATGGGGGTGAAATATGGGGTTAATGCCGTGGAACGCTTCGGTATAACATTGGAGGAAGAAGACCAAACAGCTGGTATGACACTTGGCGGCTTACACAAAGGCGTATCACCTTTAACAATGGCACAGGCCTATTCTACATTCGCCAACAAAGGGGTCAGAATAACAGCCCATTCGATCACCCGAATTGAAGATGCAGAAGGAAAAGTAATCGCTCAATGGAAAAATCATGCGATCAAGGTGACGGATCCAGAAGTTGCTGAGAAAATGACGTATATGTTAAAAGGGGTCGTTGAAGAAGGGACAGGAAGAAATGTGAAGGTAAGTGGTTGGGATATTGCTGGAAAAACTGGAACGACCGAACTTCCTTTTGCCAACGAGGCTGGAACAAAGGATCACTGGTTTGTCGGGTATTCTCCTGAAATGGTTGGCGCGGTTTGGATGGGTTACGATCAAACCGACGAAAATCATTTTCTAACCGAATCAAGCAGTTCCACTGTAACGATTTTATTTAAAGAAATATTTAGTAGGTCGACCTCTATTTTCACTGAAAAGGAATTTGACCTTTCTTCCATTGAAAAAGAGTATCGTGACGCGAGAAAAGAAGAAGATGAAGAGGAATACGAAGAGGAAGAAGAAGACGAAGACGAGGAAGATGAGAAAGAAAGCAAAAAAGAAGAGAAGGAAAAAGAAAAGGAAGAAAAGGAAAGAGAGAAAGAAGAGAAAAAGAACGAGAAAAAAAATAAGAAGAATGATGACTAGGGTCAAACGTTTAAAAAGGCAACTACATGGAATAAATGTAGTTGCCTTTCTCTTTTTATTAAATTTTCACTCCATGACGCTCAAAGGCAGCTGCTTCAAGAACTGAGATTCCTTGGCTTTCAGCGAATGCCGTTAGTTTATCAGACACTTGTGGAGCAAACAGCTTGCCAGGGGACGAGTAAGACATTTCTCTCGCACGTGCTGAGTTGCTGCGTGCAAATGGTCCCCAAATCGCAAATGTTTTACCTGGAGTTTGAATGTTAACAAATAGTGTTTTGCCATCAGGTGAGAAAATCGGTCCTGCTAATTCTGATCCGCTTAAACGGTTGTTGGCAAAAGGATAGATGTTTCCTTCTGGTGTAATCCCCATGATACGGTCGTTTCCAGAACCATCCTCCGCAAACCATAGATCTCCCCAAGGTGTCATGCAGATATTATCTGGTGACTCCATAAGTTCTCGATCGGTTGCTTCATAGAAAAGCTCCAATGAATTCGTTGCTGGTATGTAGCGGTAAATGCGTCCAAGATTTTTCTCGCCAGCAGAGCTGTCGTCAAACCAGAACACACCGGCTTGGAAAAATGCTCCTTCTAGCTTTTTAAACTCGATACAGCCCTGTGCCTTTGCATCTTCACGACATAAATCCGGATTCAATTCCTTCCACACAATTCCTATCGTTTGTCCCGTTTTAAAGGTACTTGCTTTTGGAGAAGCGATTTCTTCGATAGCAGCTGCGTATAGCTTTCCGCCTTTTTGCAGGGCACCTGGTTTTTTGCTCGTGTCATTTGGAATGAAGCGGTATAAATAACTTGGGCTTGCATCCTCAGTCAAGTACACATATCCAGTGGCTGGATCGATCGCACAAGCTTCATGAGAGAAGCGACCCATGTCTTTGATTGGCGTTCTTGACAGTTCGTTTTCAGGATCAAGAGGATCTACTTCGAATACATAGCCATGCGTGGAAGAACGTGTTTCTTCACAAGTTAGCCATGTACCCCAAAGAGTCGCTCCACCTGCACAATTTCGGATGGTTCCTGAAGAGCTTACATATTCTTTCACTACGTTTCTAGCATTATTAATAATAAGTGTCGTTGTACCACCTACTGCTGCAGAGCTATACGGGTTTGTTCCAATAACCGGATTGGTGGCACTTGTCCCTAATTCATGGTTGCGAACAAGAACAGTTGTATTGTTCGGTCCCTCGAAAGCGGCCATTCCATCAAAAGCTCCTGGAATCGCTGTTCCGTTAGTCATTGGCTTACCTTCTTCGGAAATGATCTTATAATGAAAGCCTTGTGGAAGGTCAAGAATACCATTTGGATCCGGAATTAATGGTCCGTACCCTCCAAACCCGCTTGTCGGATTATCCGTAGAATCGGCTAATACCTTTGAGCCTAAAGATAAAATTCCAGTGGAACCAAGAGTTAGGGCAAGTGTTCCCACACCTCCAGCTTTTAGAAAATCACGTCGGTTTAATCCATTTTGAGTTGTTTCTTTTTTCATAAAAAATTCCTCCCTCAAATTGTTAGTTTTCAAAAACTAGTTTTATAGTAAAGGTAGAGGATTAAGTTGAAATGGAGACCTTGTAAGAATTTTATGAATATTACTAATGGAATGTAAAAAATTTCTTGTTACTAATTACCTAAAGTTCTGTTGGGGATAGGTAAAACCTATTTTCACTATTAATAATTTCTTAACACTTTTTTACAGTAGCTTCATTGGCTTTGTTTTTTCACTCCCCTATAATCAAAACTATTAATAAAATAAACTACTAGTGAATAGGGAGGTTTTTCATTTGTTTCAAAATATAGGAGTACCTGGATTAATCCTTTTGCTTGTGATTGCGCTAATCATTTTTGGTCCCTCTAAGCTGCCTGAACTAGGCCGAGCAGTAGGGTCAACGTTAAAAGAGTTTAAAAAATCCACTCGAGAGTTAGTATCAGATGATGCGCCAGTGAAAAAAGAGGAAAAATAAATTAATAGAAAATAAAGCTGTAAGATGTAAGTGGATACTCCTACTTACATCTTATTTTATGGAATGAATAAGAGGGGGGCAAACAGATGCAAAACAGAGATGTCCATTTAGTAGAGCATTTAGAAGAACTTCGGAAACGAATAATAATCACATTAGGTGCCTTCATGGTATTCCTTATGGGCGCATTTATATTTGTAAAAGACTTATATAACTGGTTAATTAGGGACTTAGATGAAAAACTTGCGGTACTTGGGCCAAGTGATATTTTGTGGGTGTATATGATGTTATCTGGCGTATGTGCTTTTGCATGTACGATTCCTGTAGCCGCGTATCAAGTGTGGAGGTTTGTCACGCCTGCATTACATAAGAAGGAAAGGGACGTAACACTGAGATTTATCCCTGGCTTTTTTCTATTATTTATTTTAGGTGTCAGTTTCGGGTACTTTGTTTTATTTCCTATCGTTTTAGGGTTTTTGATGGGGCTATCTGAGGGACAATTTCAGACCATGTTTACGGCCGAAAAATACTTTAGCTTCTTAATCAATCTCACATTACCCTTTGGTTTTCTGTTTGAAATGCCACTCGTCGTCTTGTTTTTAACAAGATTAGGAATTCTCAACCCAATGAGACTAGTAAAAGCGAGAAAGCTCTCGTATTTTGTCCTTATTGTCGTGTCGATTCTCATCACACCACCGGATTTTATTTCTGATTTTCTAGTCATCATTCCATTGCTTACGCTTTATGAAGTAAGTTTAACTCTTTCCAAGATCGTTTATAAAAAGAAGCTGAAGGAAGAAGTAGGAGCTCCGGGGTTCAACTAAGTTAAGTTACTAAGGCCAATAAAAGTTGGTCTTTTTTTATTGATTAAAAATTGATTGACAATTTGGAAAAAAAATCATATGATGTTTCAAAAGTTGCACTAGGGAAAAAATAAAGCGGGAGGGAAATAAAAATGAGTGAATCAAATATATTAAAATTATTTGATGCTAATATTGGTGATGCTGTTCGGATTACTCATTTAGATATTAATGGAGTTATGAGAAGGAGGTTATTAGACTTGGGGTTTGTTCCTGGAGCGATCGTTACAGTCCTTAGAAAGAGTCCTCTTGGAGATCCGATTGCTTTTCGTGTAAGTCAAACGACGATTGCTTTGAGAAAAGAAGAAAGTACGAAAATTGAGGGGGAGCTGGTTAGCTATGAATAAGAACCTCAGTATTGCACTTGCAGGGAATCCAAATACAGGAAAAAGTACGCTGTTTAATCTTCTGACAGGACTAAAACAACATACGGGTAACTGGGCAGGAAAGACTGTAGACTTAATGGCCGGTACATTTAACTTTAAAGGGATTTCTTATGAGATGATTGATTTGCCTGGAACCTATTCTTTATTTTCAAATTCAAAAGATGAAGAGGTTGCTAGAAATTATATCGTTTTCGAAAAGCCAGATATTACTTTAGTTGTTTTGGATGCGACTGCGCTTGAAAGAAACTTGAATTTAGCCCTTCAGGTAATGGAAATCACAGAAAAGGTAGTTATTTGTATTAACTTAATTGATGAAGCAGAAAAGATGGGAATTAACATTCAGGAAAAAATCCTTATGAAACGTTTAGGAGTCCCTGTGATAAAAATTTCCGCTAGAAATAAGATTGGCATCTCTATGTTATTAGATACAATTGATCGTCTGATAAAGGGAACCATTCCCTGCAATCCATACAAAATGACGTATGATGAAGAAACAGAAAATAAAATTGAGCAGTTAATACCATTTGTGCAGAACATTACAGGTGATCAATTATCAGCTAGGTGGCTTTCTCTAAGATTAATAGATGGAGATAAGTCCCTTTTAAAGGAAATAGAACAAAGACTAGCAGAAAAGGATGCGATATAGATGACTAGTGAGGGATTGGAATTAAAAAGCCAAATTCAACAACTTACACGTCAAGCTGAAAAGCTATCCACACCAGGTATTCGGGATCATATTGTCGAGCAATTATATAAGAAAAGTAATAATCTGATGAAAGAAGGAGTAACTTTTACGAATGCAAAAATTGACGAGAGAACTGAGAAATTAGATGCCATTCTAACCTCCCGAATTTGGGGGTTTCCAATTATGCTGATCATGTTGGGAGCTATTTTTTATTTAACGATTGCCGGTGCAAACATTCCTTCGTCTATGTTAGCTAATTTTTTCGGTTGGATGGAAGGATATATAACGCTAGCATTCTCTTATTTCCAAGCTCCAAATTGGCTCCACGGTATTTTGGTCTTAGGGTTATATAGAGGAACCACTTGGGTAATCAGTGTCATGCTACCTCCAATGGCTATATTCTTTCCTGTATTTGCACTTCTTGAAAATTATGGCTATCTACCCCGTGTTGCTTTTAATATGGATCGATTATTTAAATCAGTAGGGGCACATGGTAAGCAATCGTTAACGATGGCTATGGGATTTGGATGTAATGCAGCAGCAGTTATTTCTTCTAGAATTATAGAATCCCCACGAGAACGAATGTTGTCTATCTTAACAAATAATTTTGTCCCTTGTAATGGACGATGGGGTACATTAATAGTGTTAGCTTCTTTGTTTATGGCAACAGGGTTTACAGGTGGAATGCAAACTTTGGTAACAACTCTAGTAATAGTTGGTATGGTTATGTTTGGTATTTTCGTAACTTTCATTGTGTCTTGGGCTTTATCAAAGACAGCATTGAGAGGGGTTCCGACACACTATACATTGGAACTACCACCGTATCGAAAGCCAAAACTTTTTGATACAGTCATTCGGGCATCATTAACAAAGTCTATTTCTGTATTAAATCGAGCGGTGAAAGTAGCTGCACCAGCCGCAATATTAACCTGGATAATCGCCAATATACAAATTGGAGATACCAGCATTTTAATGCATATCGTAAATTTTCTAGATCCGTTAGGTCTAGCAATTGGTTTAGATGGGTTTATTCTTATGGCATTTCTTATTGGTTTACCTGCAAATGAAATTGTTCTTCCTGTACTATTAATGGGGTATTTATCAACCGGAGCATTAGTAGATGTGGATAGCATTCAGGATTTAAAGCAAATTTTTCTTACTAACGGTTGGACGTGGTTAACCGCTTTAAATATGATGCTATTCTCATTGCTTCATTATCCGTGTGGAACAACTCTCGTTAATATCTATAAAGAGACAAAGAGTTTAAAGTGGACATTTTGGTCCTTTATTATACCTACCGGGATTGCGTTCTTTGTGACATGGGTAGTGACCGAGATTGTGCACTATATGAGATTACTAAGTTAGAAGAATGGGAGAGATACGGCAGCGAAATCGCTGTCGTTTTCTCTTGTACAACGTTTTTGTAAAACTTATTGTGAAAAAAATGAGATAAGAATCGGTAGAACGCTGACTTTTTTTGTCGGAAAAAGGAATTAGAAAGTTTTTATCGAATATGTGATAGAGAAAAAATATTATTGCACGGCAAGTATTTTACAGGGGGACAGGCTCCATGCTTCATGGGATAGAACTCATATTAAATCAAGTGTTAATGGTGCTTTTTCCTATTTGGACGTACCATTTGTTATTTCAGAAAAAAGGGTCAAGACAAGGGTTTAAACCAATGCTTGTATTGGTTCTAACCATCTCTCTCTTACTTACCTTAACATTTTCAATTAATTATTATGATACATTTTATTTTGATTTAAAAATGGTTCCTATCATTATTGCTTTTCTATATGGAAGCAATCCATGTGGGTTACTGATAATCGGCATTACCGTCGTTTATGAAATAATCATTCATGGCGATGCCCCATTAATAACAGTGATGAATTTTGGAATCATAAGTGGATTACTCATTCTTTTAGCAAAGAAATTTCGTACATATAGTGATTTTAAAAAGATATTTTTAATTAGCACTCTGTATGGACTCATAACAATTACGAGGGGAATTTTGCTCGTTTGTACGGATCACTCTCAGGAAATAGGAATCGTATTTACTTTTTCATTCATTTCTTGGCTTACTTTATTGTCTGCTATGTTTATCTTTGAAAATATGAACAAGCAGATGGAATTAGAGTCTAAGGTTCAACGGGCAGAAAAATTCGATGTGGTTGGTCAACTTGCAGCATCTGTAGCGCATGAGGTGAGAAATCCGATGACCGCTGTTCGAGGCTTTTTACAGCTTTTGAGTGATGATGAAAATTTAACAGAGTCTCAAAGAAGATACATTAATATTTCCATTGAAGAGATTGATCATTCTCAGATCATCTTATCTGAGTACCTGTCCTTAGCCAAGCCTGCTACGACCGATCTAAAAATCCTTAACTTAAAGTCGGATCTAGACAATATTATCGAACTGATGAGGTCATTTACGAACCTTCAAACCATTTCGATTGTTTCTTCAATAGAAGATAGACTTCTGATCAAAGGCGACAGTTCAGAAATCAAGCAAGTTTTTGTAAATCTTCTCAAGAACAGCATAGAAGCGATTGGAGAAAAAGGCGAGATTATGGTTAGTGCCTATCAAAATGGAAAACATGTAATAGTAGAGATAGAAGATAATGGTCATGGCATGTCAGAAACTCAACTGAAATATCTCGGTACCCCTTTTTATTCGACTAAAGATAAAGGAACGGGAGTAGGGCTGTCTCTGTGCTATAAGATTGTACACTCGATGAAGGGTACGATAAGGGTGAGAAGTAAACAAGGAAAAGGGACACGGTTTACGATCCAATTTCCAACGGTAGAGTAAAAAATTCTCACACAAATATAAAACCCGAATAGTTCCCACTCATACTGAGTGGAGAGCTATTCGGGTTTTTTCAACTAAACGTAAATTTATAACCTTCCCCAACAATGAGCTGCTTTCCGATATGAACAGGTTGGTGATCTTGATCAAAAATCACCGTTTTCATTAAAAACAAAGGTTCACCAGAGGGTACTTCTAGCAAATGTGCTTCTTCTTCCAATGCACGGACGATTTCTAGTGTGGTTTCACCTGGATTAGAAGGGTGAATATGGTGTTTTTCTTTTAGTGTTTGATAAAGGGAGCCATCTAAGTTTTCATTTAATAAGAATTTATATTTATTATAAGGAAAGTAGTTGTTTTCTAGCATTAACGGATTTTCACCAGCATATCTAACACGTTGAATATAGACGACAAGATCATCAGGGTCCAACTGAAGTAATTGACTGACTTCTGGTTCCGGTTGGAGAATTTCTCGTTTGATCACCTTGCTGCTTGCTTTTAATCCATTTGCTTCACAGGCTGCTGAAAAACTAATGAGGTGGACGATCTTTCTTTCGATTTTCGGTTTGCTAACAAAGGTTCCTTTTCCTTGTTTTTTAATCAGATAGCCTTCATCAACTAATTCGGTAATCGCTTTTCTCACGGTGACTCTACTAATATCATATTTCTCGCTCAATTCCACTTCCGTTGGGATTTTTTCTCCAGACTTCAGCTTCTTATTAACAATTTCACTACGAATTGATTCTTTTAATTGTAGATATAGAGGGATCTTGTTCTCCTGGCTAAGCATTTCATCACCTTCTTTATAAATGTATGCGCTATATTTGTAAAACGTATTGTATCATCTTATCATGTGAAGCGCCAATGATTTATCTTTATTTAAAGAGAATAAAAGTAAAGTATTCAGAAAATACTAAAAAGTATTGACGAGTGTTCTTTTTATATAGTATATTTTCATAAAACGTTTTAATACGTTTTATTATACATAATAGATTCATTGGTTTTGATTTTACTATAAAAAGGGAGGAGTGAACCGATTATGGATTTGGATTTTACGCAAATAGCACCATCGATTCCATACATCTTAGAAGGGTTACGGATTACGATACAAATTGTATTAGCAGCCGCTCTCCTTGGTTTTACACTAGGGATTATCCTGACCTTATGTAAAATCAGTAAGTTTCGGCTGTTGCGCTGGTTTGCCGATGGTTATACTTCTGTATTTAGAGGAACACCGATGGTTTTACAATTGCTGATTATTTATTACGGATTGCCACAAATCATTGGGTTCGAAATCACGGCATTTCCTGCAGCAGTCATCGCATTTGGAATGAACTCAGCCGCATATATTTCTGAAATTATTCGTGCAGGAATTCTGGCGGTTGATAAAGGACAAAGTGAGGCATCCCTTGCACTTGGAATTCCATACCGCCCCATGATGAAAGATATCATCCTCCCGCAGGCAATGAAAAATATCTTGCCCGCACTAATGAATGAGTTTATTACTCTTACGAAGGAATCAGCAGTCGTAACAGTGATTGGTGCGATGGATGTGATGAGACGAGCGTATATCGTGGGTGGTCAAACGTATCGTTATTTTGAGCCACTTCTGATCGCGGGGATCATTTATTATATTTTGGTCATGGTTCTTACGATTCTTGGAAAAGCGGTCGAGAGGAGAATGAGAAAAAGTGATTAAGATAACGAACCTCGAAAAATCGTTTGGAAGAAATACCGTTTTAAAGGGGATATCAACAGAAATTAAAGAAGGTGAAGTTGTAGCCATTATTGGACCCTCTGGATCTGGAAAGTCGACGTTTCTTCGATGTATGAATCTATTAGAAACGCCAACTAAAGGAGAGATTTGGTACAGACAAATAGAGGTGACCAATCCAAAAGTAGATCTTATGAGTGTCAGACAGAACATTGGCATGGTCTTTCAGCATTTTCATTTGTTCCCACATAAAACCGTTTTAGAAAATCTAACGTATGCGCCAATTACCGTAAAAGGGATGTCTAAGGAAGAGGCTGAAAAGATAGGGCTAGACCTTCTTAGTAAGGTAGGTTTAGCAGAAAAAGCAGCCGAGTATCCGAATCGTTTATCAGGCGGTCAAAAGCAACGGGTGGCCATCGCAAGAGCATTAGCGATGTCACCAGAAGTGATGCTTTTTGATGAACCCACTTCTGCATTAGATCCGGAGATGGTGAAGGAAGTGCTCGATGTGATGAAATCCCTTGTACAAACAGGTATGACGATGGCAATCGTCACCCATGAAATGGGATTTGCACGTGAGGTAGCGGATCGGGTGTTATTTTTGGATGATGGTAGATTAGTAGAAGATTCACCACCAGCAGAGTTTTTCTCCTCGCCAAAGAGCAACCGGGCAAAGGAATTTTTAGAAAAAATGCTATAAAAACAATCGTCCTGTGCTTCTTTAGTAGAGGATGAATTTTAACCATAAAAAGATACGTTTTAATACGTATCTTATAAACAAAAGGAGAGGACATAATGAATATTCAAGAAATCGTTAAGCAAATTCAGTCAGCAAAAAAAGAGGGGATTAAGGAAGTGTATTTAGTTGCTTGTGGCGGCTCACTCGTCGATATGTATGCATCTAAATACTTGCTCGAAAGTGAAGCAAGAGAGTTACGCGTTGGATTTTATACGAGCAATGAGTTTGTTCATGCGACACCGAAAGCCTTAGGTGAAAGTTCCGTAACGATTGTTTGCTCACATGGTGGAAATACTCCTGAAACTGTTGAGGCAGCTAGACTAGCAAGAGCACATGGTTCCACAACCATCACATTAACACATAATGAACAGGCAAACCTTATTCAACATGCGGACCACAATATTTTATATCTGTGGGGAGCCGAATCGAATGTGAAAAACAACCCGATGGCCATCATCTTGCACATTACTTATGAGATTTTGCATGCTACTGAAGGTTTTGACTACCATGACAAGGTACTTGAAGGGTTAGAACGAATCAATGGCATTATTGAAAAAGCGAAAGAACTTGTGGCGGATCGAGCAAAAGCATTTGCTGAAAAATATGAGCATGAGGACTTATTCTATGTGATGAGTAGCGGTGCTTCCTACGGTCATGCGTATGGATTTTCGATTTGTTCGTTAATGGAGATGCAATGGGTAAATGCTTCCGCCATTCATTCCGGGGAATACTTCCATGGCCCATTTGAGGTAACCGATAAAGAAACACCATATATCCTTTTAGTCAATGAAGGAAGAACGAGAGCCCTTGATGAACGAGCGCTGAAATTTTTAAACACATACGCTGAGAAGGTAGAGGTCATTGATAGCAAAGAACTTGGAATCAGTACCATTGATGATACGGTTGTTGAGTACTTCAACCCGATTCTTTTCTACAGTATTTTAGATGTGTATCGTACCGAGCTTTCGAAAATTCGCAAACATCCATTAGAAACAAGAAGATATATGGGGAAAGTCGCTTATTAAAAAAATAGAAAAGAGGGGTTTATCAATGAAAAAGTTCTTTTCAGTATTTATGTTGGTTGCGTTAGTGATGGGTGTATTATCTGCATGTGGTACCTCGAATTCTTCAACGTCTGGAAGTGAGGAACAGGCAGAAACAGAGGAAAAAAAAGTGTTAGTGATGGGAACGTCAGCAGATTTCCCGCCATTTGAATATATTGATACAGCAAAAAGTGAGGAGATCATTGGCTTTGATGTGGACATTATTCATGCTCTTGCAGACAAACTTGGGTATGAAGTCGAGATTAAAGACATGGATTTTAGCGGGTTAATTGCTGCGCTGCAGGCTGGGAAAGTGGATTTCGTCATGTCTGGTATGGCACCAACCGAAGAGCGAAAGCAAAATGTTGACTTTACAGATAGCTACTACCGATCAGATTTGGTTTTATTATTTGAAGAAGATAGCAAGATCACAAGTGCAGACGATTTAAGTGGCAAGGTATTAGGAGCTCAAGTGAACTCTTTCCAGGAAGAAGTAGCAAAAGAGCTAAATGGCACGGTGGATTTTACCCTTGAAACACGTGACCGCACACCTGACTTAATACAAGAACTAAAATCAAAGCGATTTGACGCGGTGATCATGGAAGAAGCCGTTGCAATTGGCTACATGAGCACGAATGATAATCTTAAAACCATTTCGGTACCAAATGGGGAAACGCCTGGTACAGCCATTGCTTTTCCAAAAGGCAGCGAG
The DNA here is from genome assembly GCF_003586445.1 of Bacillus sp. Y1. Lineage (NCBI taxonomy): Bacteria > Bacillati > Bacillota > Bacilli > Caryophanales > Bacillaceae > Bacillus > Bacillus sp. Y1. The sequence continues at coordinate 2,176,670 of NZ_CP030028.1, forward strand.
CTAACAGAAGAATTTAACACCGCATTAAAGGAAATGATTGATAGCGGAGAAATTGATGAACTAGTCGTGAAATGGTTTGTTGAATAATAGGTGAAATGAGACTGGCTTCAAAAGTGGGTACGATCCTGCTTCTGAGGCCGGTTTTTTTATTACCTATAATATTATTATGTAAACTAAATATGCTAAGGGACGGATCTTTATATCTATCATCCCTTTTGTGCTTCCTACTTTTTAAATTCATTCAATCTTTCAAACGTTTCAAGTAGGAAATCATAAAACAAAGCTTCGGTAGGGAGCAGCTTCCGTTGAGTTGGGTAGATTACGCCGACCGTTCGTGTAACACTTGTATCTGACAAGGGGATCATAACGGTGGATCGCGGGGTGTTATCCACCAATGTCATTTCTGGCATCAAGGCGACACCTAATCCAGCCGAAACTAAGCCTTTTAATGCATCTATATCCTTTCCTTCGAATGCAATTTTTGGTGTAAAGCCAGCATCATGACAGGCTTGAACCACTTGTTCGCGAAAGATAAACCCTTCAGGTAAGACACAGAAGGAGTCATCCTTTAAGTCACGCAGGCGAATGGACTCTCGGTCCGATAATGGGTGGTGAAGAGGGATGAGGGCAACGATATTTTCTGTGAAAAGAATGTCTCCTTTGATTTTTTTCTCCTTTTCCTGATGGGGCATGGGAGCGATCATGGCTAAGTTATATTCCCCATTTACGACACCATCGATTAAATCAGAATAAAGAGCATTGCTCATATGAAACTTAGCTTCAGGGTATCTGTTCCGGAACGCGTAGATAATAGAAGGCAAGGTATGAGCAGCCATGCTAATCGGAAACGCAATTCGAACGGTTCCTTTTTCGGGATTAAGATATTCTTCTACTTCTCGCTTTGCATCCTCCATCATGTTCCACACTTGCTTCATCCGTTCGTAAAAGATTCTACCTAAAGGGGTTAACCGTACACTTCTACCTTCTCGGATAAATAGTTCGACCCCTAATTCGTCTTCTAAATTAAATATTTGTCTGCTAACGGAAGATTGAGCAACATGCAAAGCATCTGCTGCTTCTGTCACATGCTCTCTTTTTGCCACTTCTAGAAAATATTGAATTTGCCTTGTTTCCATTTTTACCCGCTCCTGATTGATGCGTTTTACGCATTGATTTCATCGAATTTTAATATTGGAACTATTAATTACAAAATTATAAAATGAAAACACATTTAAGAAAAGATAATATTCTTAACTTTATAATAGATTAGGGGCGAAATTTTTATGAAAGTGTTAGAAAAAGTAGAAGAGAGCCAAATGCAAATGGTAAAAGAGTATGTAAACCGTTTATTTACAAAAGTTCAAAAGAGCAATCCAAATGAAGGAGAGTTCCAGCAGGCAGTAAAAGAAGTGCTGGAATCATTAGTACCTGTTCTTGTGAAAAATCCGATTTATATCAAACAAGCGGTTTTAGAAAGAATGATTGAACCTGAGCGCTTGATTTCCTTCCGAGTGCCATGGGTAGATGACAATGGAAATGTAAAAGTCAATCGCGGGTATCGTGTTCAGTTTAATAGTGCCATTGGACCTTATAAAGGAGGACTTAGATTTCACCCTTCTGTGAACGCGAGCATTATTAAATTCCTTGGCTTTGAGCAAATCTTTAAGAACTCCTTAACAGGGCAGCCGATCGGCGGTGGTAAAGGTGGTTCTGATTTTGATCCAAAAGGAAAATCAGATTTTGAAATTATGCGCTTTTGTCAAAGCTTTATGACAGAGCTTAGCAAACATATCGGACCAGACACAGATGTTCCCGCTGGTGATATCGGGGTAGGGGCGAGAGAGATCGGTTATATGTTCGGACAATATAAGAAACTAAGAGGCGCTTATGAGGCCGGCGTATTAACAGGAAAAGGAATTGGGTATGGAGGAAGCTTAGGCCGAAAAGAAGCAACTGGTTACGGTACGGTTTACTTTGTAGATGAAATGCTTAAAAGCAAGGGCTTAAGCTTTGATGGTAGTACGGTTGTGGTATCTGGATCAGGCAATGTTTCCATTTATGCAATGGAAAAAGCGATTCAATTCGGAGCAAAAGTGGTCGCGTGCAGCGATTCAACAGGCTATGTTTATGATTCGAATGGAATTGACTTAGATACCGTTAAACGCTTAAAAGAAGTAGAAAATAAAAGAATCTCAGAATATATCAAGGAACATCCTGAAGCAATCTATCAAGAAGGTTGTTCAGGTATTTGGACCATTCCGTGCGATATTGCATTGCCATGTGCGACGCAAAATGAATTAAATAAAGAAGCAGCAGAATTGCTAGTTTCGAATGGAGTAAAAGCGGTAGGTGAGGGAGCAAACATGCCTTCCACATTAGAAGCCGTTGAAATTTTTATCGAGAACCAGGTATTATTTGCTCCTGCAAAAGCAGCCAATGCTGGTGGAGTGGCAGTGTCTGCATTAGAAATGGCGCAAAATAGTGCAAGATTAGCTTGGACACAAGAAGAAGTGGATCTCAAATTACAACAGATCATGAAAGATATATATAGTAAGAGTCAGAACGCAGCAGAAGAGTATGATGCACCAGGTAATCTGGTAGTCGGAGCGAATATCGCTGGGTTTGTAAAAGTAGCGGACGCGATGATCGCACAGGGAGTTATCTAATTATTACAGACAAAAGGTCACTATTTGGTGGCCCTTTGTTGTTTTAAGAGATGGAAAAAGAATATTCTTAGCATAAGCAAAATATATAAAGAGTAATAGAAAAATGTATCCATAAGGTGCTGATTCTTTGTATAGAAATAAAAATGTTAATTTAATTATTATTTTGCTACTTTGCTTATTCATCGTTCTTTTGGTTCATGTGATTCTTCATGTTAAAGTTTATATAGTATACAGCGCTAGTATTGGTTCGATTTTCATGATCGGACTTATCATTTTTCTTATGGTATTACTTTATTTAAGAGGATAATAGAATGAAAAAAACTCGCTGACTATGAGCGAGTTTTTTGTGTCTTCCTATTCTTCATATTTCAATCCGTACCCAAACGCGCCTTCCACCATGCAGGTTGTTGCGGCAAATTCGGCTGCTTTACGAAGTGACTCTTGGATTAATTCTTCCTCTTCTGAACTCTCCGAATGACCAACATAGTTTAACAAAAACGCCGTAATAAACGAATCTCCGGCACCCAATGTGTCGACTGCTTCTACAAGCTTGGGAGCTTGAGCGTAGAAGCCTGTCCCATTATATAAAAGTGCTCCCTTTGAGCCAAGGGTTCCAACGACAATTTGACTACCAAGTGAGTATACTTTTTTAAGCAATTCCTTCACTTCGGTTTCGTCTAGATGGCTGCATGATAGAAAGCTATAATTCACAAACGGGGCAACTTGCTCGATGTATTCCTCTGTAAAATCATCAGAAAAATCAAAGGAGATCGGAACACCAGTCGATTTTATTTTTGGTAACTCACTTTCTATGTAACTATATTTACTGGAGTGAAGGAGCTGAAAGCTTTTAATATATTCCAGATCATCCACTGATAATTGATACTTGCTTGTATTGCTGATGCCACCCTTATTACTGCGAAGAAAAACGCGATCTCCATCCACAAGGTCTACCATGGCATAGCCATTTTCACCTTCTAATACCTTGCAATGAGACATGTCTACGCCAATTTTTTTCAACGTGTCTTGATTATGCGCGGCAGCCAAATCTGTCCCGAATATGCCCATAAAAGAAGAATCGATTCCAAGCTGTTTGGCATAAACCGTAAAATTTAATGTGTTGCCACCAGGATACATCGTCTGTATATCAACATACTTATCTACGACATTATCTCCAAAACCAATGACTTTCATTGTAGTAACCCCCTGAGACCTAATATAAAGAAACGTTATAAAACGTATTATATTATATTTGAGCAGAAATTTCAGTAAATTTAATTGGGAAATTTATTAAAAGCAAAAGTAAAGGTTTATGACATGAGAGGCGATGAAACAGAGGCGAACGCGTCATAAGAAAAGGTTTATGACATAAGAGGCTAAAAAAACAGAAGCGAACGCGTCATAAGAAAAGGTTTATGACGTGAGAGGCGAAGAAACAGAGGGGAACACGACATAAGAAAAGGTTTATGACGTGAGAGGCGAAGAAACAGAGGCGAACGCGTCATAAGAAAAGGTTTATGACATGAGAGGTGAAAAAATAGAGGGGAACACGACATAAGAAAAGGTTTATGACATGAGAGGCGAAAAAACAAAGGCGAACGCGTCATAAGAAAAAGTTTATGACGTTAGAGCCTGAAGAAACAGAAGGGAACGTGTCATAAGAAAAAGTGACTGGAAAAGAATTTTGGTAAGTAAGTCAATGAAGATTGTTTAGATAACATTAGACAAGCCATTCTTACGGAACAATCAACACTCCAAATGAAAGAGGGACTCACCTGGTTGGTAAGCCCCTTTGTTATGCGTGAAAAACAAATCGGCAATGATCATCTCCATCTGTTTTGCAGCATATTCGCTGTACTTGTTCTGTACCTACTACTTTTTTGAACATGTCTGTTTCACAACGGCAAGCGATTTTAAATTCTTTGGCTACCGCATAGATCGGACAGTTATACTCGATCATTTCATAGGAGTGCTCATCTACTTGGTTTACTTCGGTCATATAGCCTTTGTCATTTTGTAGCGATGCGAGCTCTTTTATTTTTTCAGACAAATTCTTTTTATCTTGAATTTTTAATTTATATTCATCAGTAATTCGTTTTTCTCTTTTATCAAATAAAAGCTGAATCGTTTCTTCCCCATGGAGTTCTTGAATATCTCGAAGAAACTCGACGCTAATGCTTTCATAATTTTTCGGGAAGAGCTGTTCTCCTTTTTCGGTTAAAGAGTACATTTGGAGGGGACGACCCATGGGCTGCTTGACTTCTACCGATCGAATGAGATGATCTTTTTCAAGAATATTTAAGTGCTTTCTAACAGCCATGTGGGTAATGTTTAAGCGTTCGGTCAGCTCATTAACAGCCAGTGACACTTCCTTCTTCAGCAAATCCAATATCTGTTCTCTGGTGTTTTTACTCAACTGTAACACCTCAATTCTATCTCAATATAAGACTTATTATACTATATAGTATAAATACTGAAAAGAAACGGTCCTATGCGGAAAAAAATAAGAAAATTTTAGAAAAAAATGAAGCAAATGAATTGAATAATTTGAAAGATTGAGGTAAATTAAAAATATACTTTTTAAACCATAAAGTATAAAAAGGACAAATAAAGGGGATTGTTATTATGACAAATTACACATTACCAACTTTAGCTTACGAATTTAACGCATTAGAGCCTCACATTGACCAGCAAACAATGGAAATTCATTACGGAAAACATCACCAAACATATGTAAATAACTTAAATGCTGCACTTGAAGGAAAAGCTGAACTTCAAGAAAAAGACCTAGTAAGCTTGTTGGAAAATTTAAATGAAGTGCCTGAAGCGATTCGCGGAGCTATTAGAAATAACGGTGGAGGACACCTAAACCACACATTATTCTGGGAAATTATTGCTCCAGCAGGGAATGCAGCACCAAGCAGCGAATTAGGTGCAGCTATTGAAAAAGCATTTGGTAGCTTTGACAGCTTCAAAGCAGAATTTACAAAAGCGGCACTAACTCGTTTTGGATCAGGTTGGGCTTGGCTGGTTGTAAACGAACAAGGTGCTCTTGAAGTAACAAGCACACCAAATCAAGACAACCCAATCATGGAAGGAAAAGTTGCTATCTTAGGCCTTGATGTATGGGAGCATGCGTATTACTTAAATTATCAAAACAGAAGACCAGATTATATTGAAAGCTTCTTCAACATCATTAACTGGGATGCTGTTTCTAGCAAATTTGAGCAAGCAACAAAATAATAGCCATATAAAGGAACAAGACGAGCGATGCTTATTTTAAGCATCGCTTTTACTATTACATCACTTGTATGATGTGTGAAAGAAAAAAAATCCCTGAATATGCTTCAGTAGAGGATGTAGTTATTTCCTTTAATAAAAAATATTATGGAAGGTAATTATATTACAGTAGTAAATACAAAAGGAGAGATAGTTATGCCTCAAATTGATGTAAATCAGCTAAACCAAGCAAAAGCAAATGTAGCTCTCACGCAAGAATTATTATTAAAAGCAATTGAAAAAGCAAATTCTGATCCTACACTCGCTCAAGAAGCTATTAAGCAGGCATCAAACGAAATTTCGTCTGCTTTAAGCGCGGTTACTCAAGTACAAAATACATCACAATCTCAATCGACAGAATGATAAAAATATTATACCTAGATTCCAAAAGTTTTTATATCCCCATGACCTTGTCAATGGGGATTTTATCGTAGCATACACCTATTATAGTAATAAAATTCTTATCATTCTTGTCTAGTCTACACTTGTTTACATTCTAAATGATAAATTCTGTCATAATCATAGATTAAAATGACAGGACAAGGTGATTATTATTTTCGAGAAATTTCTAGCTACTATGATCGGAAGCTTGTTATTAGGAATTGGAGTAAATGGATTTCTCGTTCCTAACCATTTAATTGATGGTGGAATACTTGGAATAGCCTTAATCATACATTACTTTTTTGATTTTCAGACAGGAATTACAATGGTTGCATTGAGCCTTCCCATCTGTATTTTCGGATCATTGAATGACAGGAATTATTTTTTAAGCAATTTACAAGGGATGTTGCTCTCTTCTTTATTTATTGATTTGCTCGCTCCTCTTCGTAATCAATTTTTTGTTTCACACTTTCTAAGTGCTTTAATTGGAGGAGTAATCATTGGAATGGGTGTTGGTTTAATGCTCCGATATAATACAAGTACTGGTGGTACGGATTTATTAGCTAAAATCATTTCAGAAACTTTCTCCTTTAATATAGCGCTTGTAATTATTTTTATAGATGGATTCATTGTTTTAGCAGGATTTACTGTGCTCGAATTAGAAAGTTTTATAAATTCATGCGTAGCTATAATTACAGTAGGACTAACTATTTCCTTTACAAATAGAACATAAATTTTAATTTGTCATCAATGGTACTGGAATTGAAATTCACTACTAACGGAGGGTTTTTATAATAATACATAAATAGATTATTGAATGAAATAATATAAAAAAAGATTTTACAAGAAAGATCATTTATTTAATGAGGGATGGTAATGGCCTGGCATAAATCCAATCCAAATTTTGATGACATTCAAAAAGTCCATAGTGAACTAGTGAAGATGGAAAACGACTATTGGTCCACGGACGTTTTGTTTTCTATTCAATGGTGGGTCCTTTTAGTTATATTAATTGTTCCATGGTTACTATGGGTAAGATATGTAGACCGAAAGAGAATCCAACAAATTTTATTGTTTGGAGTTCTTTTAATTGTATTAGTGGGAATACTGGATGAACTAGGTGTGAATCTTAACCTTTGGTCGTATCCCTATAAATTAACATATTTAGTCACAAAACTAACTGCAATTGACTATGGAATCATCATTGTTATTCATATGTTTATTTATCAGTATTCGAAAGATTGGAAATCCTTTTTAATAAGGAACGCGATCTTTGCAGCCATTTTTACTTTTATATGCGAACCGATTACGGTTTGGTTAGGAATTTATCAATTGGATAATTGGAAGCATATATACTCTTTCCCCATTTATATCCTAAAGGCATCGTTTGTTAAATGGATTGTTGATATTCTTCTTGATAAGTTTTCTAGAAAAAATAGTTAGATGTATGTGGTTTCACGTTTAGAATCTCTAATTAAAGGTTAATAAAAATTTTAGATTGCTGTAGCAATTTTTTTTGTTTGATAGCAGATTTACCTCACTTATGAATCTTTAGGTAATTTTACGTTTCCTAAATATTTAATCTTTGGATGGAAAAGAATATGAAAAGTGAGGTGTGATATGAGGAACTTTACTTTATTTGTCATAGTAGGAATTCTTATCTGTCTATTCATTTTCCCGGTAGGTTCTAGAGCAAATGTACAAAAGTATGACGATGACGATCTTCCCATTAGCTTTGAAATTGAGATCCTGCCATGGGAAGTTGCCAAAGACATCCTCCCAAAAGGAAAGAAGTTTACCGTGATTGATGTTGAAAGTGGGAAACAATTCAAGGTTCAAAGACGAGCGGGTAACAAGCATGCTGATGTTCAGCCTCTTACCACAAAAGATACTAAGATCATGAAGGAAATATATGACGGGAAGTGGAGTTGGAACAGAAGAGCGATCATCGTGAAGGTGGGAGATCAATGTATTGCAGCTTCAATGCATGGAATGCCTCACGGAGCAGGAGCACTCCAAAACGGATTTCCGGGCCATTTTTGCATTCACTTTTTAGGAAGTACCACCCATCGCTCAAGAAAGATGGATAAACTCCATCATTTAATGATCTTAAAAGCGGGCGGAAAAGAAGAAGAGTACTTACATACCATTGATCCGTATGAAATGATTGAGTTTTTTGTTACAGGCATAAATTATCAAGACCCTCATTTACTGAAAGTAACTAGTGCAGAAAACAATACTCCCACAAAATTGAAGAAAATGGCAAAGTCTTTTACTTACTTCCGAATCACGTCCATGTCCTTTTTACCAGTGGAAGATCTGGAAGGTCAGCTGGTGCTAGAAGTTCCTGTAGAAGCAAAATATCACACAGATAAAAGTGGGAAAATAACAAAGAACATGACCTTTATTTTAAGAAAAAATAGTGTTATGGATCGGTGGATGATTGACACGGAGCATTTTTTCAATCAAATAAAGGGGAAAAAAAGAAAACCTACATGATTAGGTTTTCTTTTTTTGCTATACTAAAAAACAAAACATTTAAAAATAGTAGTATAGTTTTGAACAATAAGGAGACAACCCGAAATGAAATTACAGGCATCAGCTAAGATGGATAAACTAACAACATCCATTTTTATAGACTTAGCCAATCGAAAAAATGAACTCATGAATAGTGGGAAAGATGTGATTGATTTAAGTGTCGGAAGTCCCGATTTACCTCCATCGTCATTGGTTATGGATACGATTAGTACATACAGTAAAGATCCAGCGAATTATGGATATACGTTAAAAGGAACGGCTGAGTTTAGTGAAGCGGTTAGCTATTTCTATAAAAACCGTTATGGAGTGGAGCTTAACCCGAGGGATGAAGTTCTTCAGCTTATGGGTTCGCAGGATGGACTATCACACTTAGCAACGGCCATGGTTAACACAGGTGAATATGTGCTTGTGCCTGACCCAGGTTATCCGATTTACGAGGCGAGTGTCACGATTGCGGGTGGAGTCGTGTATCCGATGCCATTATTAGAAGAAAATGATTTTCTTCCTATTTTAGAGGACATCCCGGAAGAGGTGTTAGCGAAAACAAAAATGATGATCTTAAGTTATCCCGGAAATCCAGTAACTGCCATTGCGGACAGAAGCTTTTTTGAAAAGTTAGTAGCTTTTGCTAAGAAGCATGACATCCTTGTGGTACACGATTTCGCTTATTCGGAACTTATTTTTGATGATCATCCTCAATTGAGCTTTATGTCTATTGAAGGGGCAAAGGAAGTTGGAATTGAGTTCAATTCTTTATCAAAAACCTTTAATATGGCTGGCTGCCGAATTGGATATGTGGTCGGAAATGTTCAAGCATTACAAATTCTAGCCTCTCTAAAGTCACATATGGATTACGGAGTGTTTTTACCGATCCAAAAAGCAGCAGTAGCAGCATTAACTTCCGATTTTTTGATGCTTGCTGAACAGAAACACATATACGAAGACCGAAGAAATACATTAATTGACGGACTCAATCAGGGTGGCTGGGAAGTGAAAACTACCCCGGCAACAATGTTCATTTGGACGAAAATTCCTCAAGGCTGGACCTCTCGTCAGTTTGCTTTTAAATTGCTTGAACATGCTGGTGTGGCGGTTGTACCAGGAGACGCATTCGGAGCAGGGGGAGAAGGGTACGTGCGAATCGCATTAGTACAGCCTTCTGAAAGATTAGCAGAAGCCGCAGAGCGAATTCAGAAGTTTTTACATACCTATCGACCAGAAATCAATTAATATAAATCCCTTTCATTGTAGGAACTTTACTACTTTGATAGGGATTTTTTTTGTCTGAAAAGTGCAATGTGCGATTTTTATCATTAGGAGAAAAAATATTTTTAACTTGTTTGTGGGTAATTGTAAGAGTAGTAGTATACAAAAAAGAGGAATTGTCCTGGCGGCTCGGCTACCATAGCGATTGCGTTAGGCCCGTGGCTTTGCGTCTCTTATTTTCATAAGGTTTGCCTTTGCAGGATGGTGGTTATTTAATTTGTTCGGTAGCTAAATCAATGACAGATTGTAAAAGTTGAATGTCGATCCATATTTGCTCTCTTATAGTATCCTCTGTACATTTTGATTGTTCATATTGTAAAAGCTCTAATTCTCTCTTGAAATAAATCACATCAAGGGCATCTTGAAGACTTTGCTTCGATATAAGATCATGCTGTGAATACATCAACCTTCGTATCGCCTCATTTTTTAAAAATTTGAGAAAGTCATTTTCTAAGTTGAACTTTATGGCTCGAATTATGATATTTGACAATTGTTCATCATCTAGTCTTTGTAGCGAATTCATAGGGTAATCCTTTCTTACAATCTACTTAAATTAGTATATATAGGATAAGTTCAATAGTCCAAAGGTAACTGCACACATCACAAGATATTTTTCGACAAAATTCGGGTGACTGATTATTTGTGCGCTGACGTATATCATTACCCGTTATTGAAGAAATGTAGACATAAAAAAGCAAAAAATTTGTAGGGAAATTATGGTTGGAGTAAAATGGGTATTGTTATTGGAATATTTTCACAAAGGGAGTAATGTATATGGCGGAAATACAAGCAAAACAGGGTCGTCAAGCTGAGTATGACATTGATCCAAGCTATTTAAATCGTTGGTCGCCTCGTTCGTTTTTAGAAAAAGAAGTACCAGAGGACGTTCTTATGAGTGTATTAGAAGCAGCACATTGGGCTCCATCTGCAAATAACTCTCAGCCTTGGAGATTTGTGATTGCACGCTCACAAGAGGATCGTGAAAAATTTCATTCTTTTATCAAGGAAGGAAATCGTAAATGGTGCGAAAAGGCTCCAGTTTTTGTGGCAATTTTGTCTGATAAAAAATTGGGTTACCATGCGTTTGATACCGGTTCGGCTTGGGGATATTTAGCACTACAGGCAAGTCAAAAAGGATTAATCACTCACCCGATGGCAGGTTTTTATCAGGATCAAGCTCGAGAAGCACTAAATGTCCCCGATGACTTCGACATTCAAGTGATTGTCGCAATAGGATATCAGGGAGAGAAAGAAACGCTACCAGCAGAATTACAAGACCGTGAGCAACCATCGGGCAGACGACCTCTGAAGGAGTTAGTTTTTGAAGGTGAATACAAGTAGATTGGGAAGTTGAGCAAATCACTGAGTGGTTTGCTTTTTTTATATGATCGCATTTGTTAAAGGTGGTTTTTGCTTTTGGGGGGTGGGTGAACTATTGGGCGTAGTTAGTGCTTGTGGATTCCAGGAGGGGGCAAAGTTGGCGTTTAGGACCTCCACTTTAATTTATGTGTTTCCATGATGCAAGAAAAGTAACCCATCTATTACTTTTTACGTCAGTAGTAGAAATGAATATTTTGGGAGGAGATTTCTGTTGAAGTATGTAAAAACGATGGTCATCATTTTGATAGTGGTTGCTTGTGTGTTCTTAGCAAATAGATTCATAACGTTTGGACCTCCTTCACCGAGTGTAATAGTGGAGGATATGGAGGTCCCAACGATTCAAGGGTCCTATTGTTGGAGCGGGTTCATAAACTCTAAGTGTGTAGATATGATTGCTCCTCCAGAGTTACTGGCAAGCAAAGAACTCAAACCTATTCAAGTACCACCTCAATCGAATATAAAAATTCAATTTAAAAAACAACCAAAACCGGGCTCATTAGGTGCAAACCTATGGACACAGGGTACACCAAAAACGGTGAAGGTAAAAGGGAATGAATTCACCGCACCAAAAGAGCCAGGTGTTTATGTTTATGACATCTTTGCAGCATGGGAAAATGGGTCGTCGAGTTATGCTTTTTCGATTGAAGTGAAATGAAATTCAACCATAAGTGTTCTATAATGAGATAAAGATAAAAATCAATGTAACAAAAAAGGAAGTTTCTCTAATGAAAAAATATGAAAACCAAATACCAACCTCTATGAATATGAATCTAAAGTCCATGATCAGCATGATGAAGGATTCTGTAACTAGTAGAAGCATTCGAAGGCCAAGCATTCCCATCCAGGTAGAAAATTTTGTAGAGGGAACTACTTCTCATTCAAGGGTTACCTGGTTTGGGCATTCGGCTTTTCTTCTTGAGCTAGAAGGGAAAAGTCTTTTCTTTGATCCTATGCTTGGTAACCGTCCGTCACCGGTTTCATGGGCTGGTACGAAACGTTTTAGCACAAATTTACCGATTGAACCTGAAGAACTTTCTAGTATTGATGCGATTGTGATCTCACATGACCACTATGATCACCTGGATTATTCGTCTATTCGTAGACTAAAGGATAAAACACAAAGATTTATTGTACCGTTAGGGGTACGACGATGTTTAATCAATTGGGGTGTTCCTTCAGAAAAAATTACTGAGCATGCCTGGGGTGACGAAGTTCAGCTTGAGCATCTTACTCTAGCTTGTATGCCCGCGAGACATTTTTCCGGAAGAGGTTTATTTAATCGAAATTCTACCTTGTGGTGTTCATGGGTGATAGCAGGACGTGAAACAAAGGTATACTACAGTGGCGACAGCGGTTATGGTCCACACTTCAAGGAAATCGGTGACACCTATGGACCTTTTGACGTAACTTTAATGGAATGCGGTCAATATGATGAGCGTTGGTCCCATATCCATATGCTACCGGAAGAGACGGTACAAGCACATCTTGATGTTCGTGGTGATTTGTTAATTCCTGTTCATTGGGGAGCCTTTACCCTTGCTTTCCATTCGTGGATTGATCCGATAGAACGGGTTACAAAAGCAGCATCTCAGCATCAGGTCTCCATTGCTACACCGAAAATCAGGGAAATCGTTTGCATAGGCATGGATGAATGTCCGAGAACTCCTTGGTGGAGAGAGAAGTAGACGTAAGTTTGCTTCTTTTTTTAGTACAATCCTTTATTGTAACCGATCTATTTGACCCTCGTGCACGAGGAGAACTTCATCCAAGCATAATATCTCGAGATTTCCATTTCCATAATCAAATACTACATTACACATTAGACCTTTATAAAGGACTATTTCATAAATCAATTTCCACACACCTTTCTAAGTATTATTTTTCAACACAAAATCTATTTTAACAACATCAGTCTTTAAATAAAACCATTTATTACCAACATTTTCAGTCAAGTTACAACAAATTTCAACGATTCTTTGTCGACGCTCGTTCGTCTACCTTCTTTTATCCTTTTTTATAAACAAGACTTTAGTTGTATTCAAATATATTGATGATGAGGGTAATATATGAGGATGTATGCTGTGAATTACAAAGAGAGAAGGTAAGTAAGATGGATTTTTTTTCGGTCCAACTCGACTATGATATGTTAAAGGATTTAGGGATCTCTATAGGAATCTTGCTTTTATTTATTCTATTTAGAAACCTTTTTACGAAGTATGTATTTCAATTGATTTTAAAATTGTCTAGAAAAACCCCTACTGATTTTTTTACGCAAATCTGTTTAAGCTTTGAACGTCCGATCGGCTGGTTATTTATTATTATCGGGTTGTATGTAGCGATGGATTATTTCCCGTTTATCGAACAGCACAATGCGCTATTTTTAAAATTCTTACGATCGATGGTGATTGTAACCATTACGTGGGGGTTATTTAATCTTTCTTCCCCAACCACAGGAATTATTATGAGTGTGAATCAAAAGATTAATAATAAGATAGATTTAATATTGATTCCCTTTATTTCAAGAACCATTCGTGTGATCCTTGTTGCCATCAGCATCAGTATTATTGGTCAGGAGTTTGATTATGACGTAAATGGTTTGGTTGCTGGTTTAGGACTTGGTGGTCTCGCTTTTGCGTTAGCTGCTAAAGAAGCGGTAGGCAACCTGATTGGTGGAATCGTCATTGTAACCGAAAAACCTTTTTCGATTGGAGATTGGATTTTAACTCCTAGTGTCGAGGGGACGGTTGAAGATATCAATTTCAGAAGCACGAAGGTTCGAACGTTTAGTCAGGCTTTAGTGACCGTTCCGAATTCAACCTTAGCAAACGAACCAATTACCAACTGGAGTCGAATGGGGAAAAGACGAATTACTTTCCACTTAGGGCTAAACTATAAATCCACTAAAGATCAAATTCAAAGAGTCGTTCAGCGGGTGGAACATATGCTGCGAAATCATGAGGACGTTCATCCGGATACGATTATGGTTGCATTTGATCAGTATAATGATAGCAGCCTTGATATTCTCTTATACTTTTTCACCAACACGACTGTTTGGGGAGAACATGTGAAAATTAAACATGAAATCAACATAGCGATAATGGCGATTTTAGAAGAAGAGGGAGTCGAAGTGGCGTTCCCAAGTAGAACGATTTACGTATCATCACAGGAATCCAGTGACTTGCTTCAAACTATGGGTTCTTTAGATTGAAAATGAAGTGTTAAGAGACCAACCGTTTATTTTGGCGGTTGGCTCTTTTTTAATAGTGGCAGATCCTTAAAGAAGGATTCTACTAGCTTGATGTTGAAATATTTTATACGCGCATATAGACAAGGAGATAACGCATGTGAAAAGGGAATTACGTTATATTGGGGAAAAAATTGTTGAAAATGAGGATATATTAGCTAAAAGAATATCAGAGTTAATCGATTCGGATTATTCATCAAGCTTAAGTAAAGCTGGGGCTCCAGGCCAAGAGTTGCATGCCTACAGAGCGGAACTCGTCAGATACTTCGGACAGGCATTATACGAGGAAAAGGAGATCATTCAAGAGCACGTGATACATTGGGGGAAAAAGGCCGCTAGATTTGCGATGAAATATCAGGTGTCACTAAGCAATGCCTTACGCGCTGTAAGCTTTTACCGAACCATTCTATGGGATGTATTTACCGACGAGTTAGCAGAAAAACAATTTGCGGCCATTACGATGCTAGATGTGTCTAAAATCATTGATCCTTTAATAGATAAAGTAATGCAAGTGATGAGCGAAGTGTATGAAAAAAGAACCACTGAGTTAATGAATATTGCTTATTCCGCCGTAGAGGAATTATCCGTTCCCGTTGTGGTGATTACAAAAGGGATTGCGGTGATTCCACTGATCGGGACGATAGACACAAAACGAGCGCAATTAATCATGGAAACCGTACTTAATGAAGGATCACGTCTTCAGTTAGATTCACTAATTATGGATGTATCTGGTGTACCCATCATTGATACTATGGTAGCTGACCAAATTTATAAAATCATAACAGCTTTAAAACTAAGTGGGATAGAGCCTTTAATTACTGGGATTCGCCCAGAATTGGCTCAAACGATTGTGAATATTGGCTTGCATTTTAATGAAGTAATAACACAATCATCGCTAGAGAATGCGTTGAAGCAATTAGGGTTTAGAATAGAAAAAGCCGGTAACATGAGGTGAAGAATTGACGATTAAAGGTTTAAACCATCTATTATTTTCTGTTTCTGATTTAGAAAAATCGATTCATTTTTACCAAAATGTATTTGATGCAAAGCTTTTAGTAAAAGGGAGAAGTACCGCTTATTTTGATTTACATGGGATTTGGCTTGCGCTTAATGTCGAAAAGGATATTCCTCGAAAAGAAATATCCCAATCTTACACGCATATAGCTTTTTCTGTAGATGAGGAAGATCTAGACATGTTATATGAAAAGCTGCAGCTTTTGAACGTAAACATTCTATCCGGGCGTACCAGAGATGAACGCGATAAAAAGTCGATTTACTTTACAGATCCGGATGGACATAAATTTGAATTCCATACAGGTACTCTACAGAATCGTTTAGAATACTACAAACAAGACAAATCACATATGGAATTTTTCGAATAAGCAAATGAAAGCCCTGATTGGTAAATCCGCCAATTAGGGCTATTTTTCTTTCATGAATTTAAACACAATTAAATATGAATGGTTTGGGAACATCAAAGGAGATGTGTTGGCAGGGCTAGTCGTAGCCATGGCTTGATCCCAGAGGCAATCGCCTTCTCGATTATTGCAGAAGTAGATCCTATGATTGGATTGTATGCGTCCTTCTGTATCGCAGTTGTGATTGCTTTTGTTTGGGGAAGACCGGGGATGATTTCTGCTGCAACCGGTGCGACTGCCTTACTGATGACCACATTAGTGGCTGACCACGGTCTGCAATACCTATTAGCTGCGACGATTTTGACTGGGATCATTCAAATTGTCATGGGTGTACTAAAACTAGGGAGACTGATGAAATTTGTTCCTCGTCCAGTTATGGTTGGTTTTGTTAATGCGTTAGCCATTCTTATTTTTACGAGCCAATTAACTCACTTTGTTGGAGAATCATGGGCGATGTATGCGATGGTAGCGGGAGCATTAGCGATTATTTATATACTCCCTCGATTCACAAAGGCTGTTCCATCTCCATTAGTGGCTATTGTTGTCATTTCTGCCATCGCTATCTTTACAGGTAGTGGTGTGCGTACGATCGGAGATATGGGTGAATTAACACAAGCCTTACCTATGTTTTTACTGCCTGATATTCCATTAACATTTGAGACGTTGCAAATCATTTTCCCTTATTCACTTTCGATTGCGATTGTTGGTTTAGTGGAATCTTTGCTAACAGCAACGATCGTTGATGATATGACAGATACGAAAAGTGATAAAAACAAAGAGGCACGTGGTCAAGGGATTGCCAATATCGTATGTGGACTGTTCGGTGGCATGGCTGGATGTGCGATGATCGGTCAATCGGTGATCAATGTGAAATCTGGTGGACGCGGCCGACTCTCAGCTTTTGTGGCTGGTGTGTTCTTAATGATTTTGATCTTAGTATTAAATGACTTCCTTGTTCAAATTCCGATGGCAGCCCTTGTGGGTGTGATGATTATGGTGTCCATTGGTACTTTTGATTGGGGTTCAGTGAAATCTCTTCATAAAACTCCGATTACCGATACGATTGTAATGATTGCTACTGTTCTTACGGTACTGATGACACATGATTTATCTAAAGGTGTTTTAGTAGGCATTATTTTAAGTGCGATTTTCTTCGCGTCTAAAATTTCTAAAGTAAAAGTTACGACACTTGCCTCAGAGCATTCTAATAAAAAGTACTACCGAGTATCTGGGCAGCTGTTCTTTGCTTCTGTAACAGACTTTTTAGAATGCTTTAATTACAATGATGATGTGAAAGAAGTGAATATTGACTTAACTGAAGCTCATTTATGGGATGATTCAGCAGTTGGTGCGATTGATAAAATCGTGATTAAATACCATCAAAACGGGATTAAAGTCAATCTCGTAGGATTGAATATAGAAAGCAATAAATTAATAGATAAATTAGCCGTTCATAACAAACCAGGTGGCCTTGAGAAAGTTGTAGGACATTAATGAAAAACCGCGAAGCATCGTGCTTTGCGGTTTTTTTTTTCTGTTTTTTAGAGATCCTTAATGTTCTCTTTAGAAATTCTTTAGAACTAGTATCTATACTAGGTTTGTAAGTAAGATTCTAAGGAGGAAGAACAATGGAAGAAACAAGATCAATCATGTTCACCATACAATCTTGGAATGTATTAGGGCCGGTTTTTGTATTGGGACTATTATGGCTGGTGAGGTGGGTTGCCCGTCAAGAAAGGAAGGTAAGTATACCACAGTTAGCGATACTATCGTCTTTTGGTATATACTTACTATGCGTCATTCATTTAGTTTTTTTTCCAATTGATGTGAATATTGGGCTTTATGCGAATCAGACGCCGTGGTATAAGACGATCAACTTTATTCCCATTTTGACGATCGATGTGACCACGTTTTTATTAAACATCATCATGCTTATACCGTTTGGAATGTATATTCCATTTTTGAACAAGAATGTGGTTTCTATGAAAAAGGTTGCCAAACTCGGATTGATGATGAGCCTATCATTAGAAATTCTTCAGCTATTCATCCGAGTGACATTAGGAAGTGGAAGAAGTACCGACATAAATGACATGTTGGCAAATACAGCGGGTGCAGTAATTGGCTTTCTCCTTGTTAAGGTATCTCTTAAATCAAGCCCGTTAAAGAACATGCTACGGTCATTTCAGCTCTAGTGTCTTAAGGAGGCAAAATAATGACTCGAATATTAATAGTAGAAGATGATCAACAGATTGCAGAGTTGATTGAATTATATATGAAAAATGATGGATATGAAATAGTTAAAGCGGGAGATGGGATGGCGGGACTGCAACTGTTGGAGTGTACTCCCCCTGACCTCGTCATATTAGATATTATGATGCCAAAGATGGATGGGCTCGAATTTTGTAAAGAAGTTCGCAAAAACCATCAAGTACCTATTTTGATGGTGAGTGCCAAGGTAGAGGATATGGACAAAATCATCGGCCTTATGACAGGTGCTGATGATTATATGAGTAAGCCATTTAATCCGTTAGAGCTTAGTGCTAGAGTAAAAGCTTTGCTGCGACGGGCCAATTATCAACCATCTGACAAAAATGAAGATGAACTTCACGTGGGTTCTTTATCCATCAATAAAAGAAGCCATATGGTTACGGCCGGGGATCAAGTGATGAAGCTGACAGCAAGAGAGTTTGAGATTCTTTATTTGCTTGCGAAAAACCGAGGACGCGTGTTTGCATCAGAAGAGATTTTTGAGAGGGTTTGGAATGAACCAGGGGAGGGGTCGAATAAAACTGTGATGGTCCATATCAGCAATCTTCGCGATAAAATCAATGCGGCTTGCCCAGGAGAAAGGATCATTCAAACCGTATGGGGAGTGGGATATAAAATTGAGAAATAAAATGATTGAACTCGTAAGGTTTCTTCCAAAATGGAAGATTACTATGTACCTTTTTCTATCAATCTGCCTGGCGATCGTGACAGGAATCATTCTGTTACCAGGACTATGGTATTTAGAAGATAATTCACGTTTTTTTGAGAGCCTTCTGTTTATATTATCTTATTTTCGTGAACTCATATTTTTCGTTTTTTATGGTGTCACGATGTTGTTTTTCTTGTTCCTCATTTATCAATATGAGCGGAAGCGATATTTGGCTTTTTATCTGAAGAAAATCACAAGTGATGTTCAACTAGGTGATAGAAATATTGGGTTAATCTCAGGTCCGGCTGAATTTCATGCACTGGCTGAAGGTATCCAAAGTATCATTGAAAAGTCGGAAGCAGCCATCAAAGAAGTCAAAAGGATTGAACAGTTAAAAAATGAGCTTGTCACCAATGTAGCACACGATCTTCGTTCACCATTAACCTCGATTATTGGCTATTTAGACCTGATAAATAATGACCGATATCGTGACGAAGTGGAGCTTCGACACTTTGTGCAAGTGATTCATGATAAAGCTGCAAGCTTGCATGTGTTAATTAATGATATTTTTGAGTATTCGTATGTCCAAAATCAGCAAATCAAACTTCAGAAGCACCCGATTCATATCGAAGAAATGCTTAATCAATTGGCCGTACAATCTAGAACGCAGGTAGAAGAAGCTAATATGGAATGGAGATTTATTTCTCATGCCACGAACCCAACAGTGTTGGGAGACGGGGAGAAACTTGTACGAGTATTCGAAAATCTGATTCAAAATGCCATTCGTTACGGTCGTGAAGGCAAATACATCGATTTGATACTAAGTGACACCGATGAATCAGTAGTGTTTGAAATCAGCAACTACGGCCAATCGATCCCCAGTGCCGATCTTCCGCATATTTTTGAACGGTTTTACCGCGTGGAAAAATCGCGCTCGAACTTTACCGGAGGTTCAGGATTAGGACTGGCGATCGCAAAGAGTATTGTTGACCTTCATCATGGTCAGATTGAGGTGACGAGCTCGGCTTGTAGAACGGCATTTATAGTGACACTTAGGAAGTAAGCAAATAATAAAATAGACTACTAAGAAAAATGATCTCTTGGTAGTCTTTTTAGTCTCTAGTTTATAATTTTCTAGCTTCCAAAGAACGAGAATAGGTTACTAGCTCGCCTAATAATTCCTTTTGCTCTTGGAGAATCTAACATTATTCATACTAAAAAAGATGGAGGAATCATTTTGGGTATTGAAGCGGAACAGATTCAGTATTGTGAGAACTGCAAAAAGGATACTCTTCACAAAACCTATGAAGATGTGATGGAAATTACTTATCGTTGTACACAGTGTGAAGAAGAGTCGGAGGTATTTAAATCCTTTTTCTAATAGAGGTAGCAGGGTGCATTTAGTTTTGGAAATTTGCTTTAAAATCATGTAAGGTCTTAGAAAGGTGATTAAGTTGGGTTATGTACAAATGCTAGTTGAGTTGGTTGGTGGTTACGTTTTTCTATTTATTATGGTGAAAGTTCTTGGGAAAACCCAAATTAGTCAAATCACTCCCTTTGATTTTATATCCGCACTCGTGTTAGGTGAATTTGTAGGAAGTGCGGTTTTTGATCCGAAAATCAATCTTTTGAAGATTCTTTTTGGAATAACGGTGTGGGGTCTCCTGATCTATTTAACGGAATTAACGACCCAGAAATCCATAAGACTTCGGCTATTTTTAGAAGGAAAACCATCCTTTATCATACATGAAGGAAAATTAGACTGGAAAGAACTTAAAAAGAATCACCTTGATATTAATCAACTTCAACAATTGCTTCGCTCTAAGGATGTATTTTCCTTACGAGACGTTGAGTATGCCATATTAGAGCCGAATGGATCGATAAGTATCTTAAAAAAACAAGAGGCAGATAAACCTACATATAAAGATTTTAACTTGAAAATAAACAAACGAATGGTTCCACTGACCATCATCAGTGATGGGGAAGTTATTTTGGAACATCTACAAGAGTCCGGTATGGATTATAAAGCCTTGATCAAACAACTTAATGAAAGAAATATATCTTCAGTGAAAGATGTAGCATATGCGGAATGGGAATCGGATAAAGACTTGTACCTTCAGGTATATTAATTTTTTTCAGGTGATAAACCCCTGCCACTTAACATGACAGGGGTTACCTTTTATTCGTTATCAGTTTCTTCAGTACTCTCTTCAGTGCCTTCTTCCGTTTGGTTTTCTTCAGTTTCAGTTTCTTCTGTTGTGTCTTCGCTGCAGCCTGTGGCAAATCCAATTACCATAAAAGTTGCTAACAAAGCTAATAACCCTTTTTGTAGTTTCTTTAATTTTTCCATTTTCATTGCCTCCTCATTGGCGCTTAAGTAACTTACAAACCTATCATACATTAGAAAATGAAAGAGAATGTCCGAGTTACCAATTATTTACACAATCAAGGAACAATATTTAACTTTTTAATACTGAGTATACAAAATTTTCAATTCATTAATACTTGATTCTAATGCTCACTTTGATTAATGGTCATACTACTTCTATAGTCATCGCTTAAAACTAAATAAGGAGAGGTACAATGCCAAGAAAGCCTGCACAAACGGAAGAAGAGTCAGAAAAAGAAAAAATTGTCCATTTGCCGAGTAATCAACCGAACAAAGATGAAGTCGAAAGCCTTTCACATATGTTAGCAGCGGTATTGGAGTATATATCAGATGAAGAGGTAGAAGAAATAGATTTTGAATACATATTAGATCACACAGAAGGTCTTAGAATATGGTGGGATCGTTATCAAGAGAACAACCGAAAAAAAATTGAAGATGAAATAAGAAATTCTCTAGGTGAATTATCCTTTGAAGAACTTCAAAAAATCCGTGAACAGATCAAAGAAAAATAGGACAGTATAGCCATCTGCATTCCTTTTTAGGGATGCTTTTTTTGTATATTAGATTTCTTGTTTTTCCAATTTTAACAATTTTTCCATTGAAAAAGATAGAATCATATCTATTCCATGATAAAATAGAAATATATGTTCGTGCGAGGGGAGAGCTATGCTAAAAACTGAACAAAATATATGTAAACTAATTAATGAAGATGAGAAAATGATGGATGCGTTAAGGACTGTCCGTTCACTGAATTTACCAGACTGGTGGATATGTGCCGGGTTCGTCCGTTCGAAAATATGGGATACTTTACACGATTTTCGTGAAAGAACCACTATACCAGATGTGGATGTTATCTACTTTGACCCTGATAACACAGAGGAAATAACAGAAAAGACGTATGAAGATGTTTTAAAGAGAAGGCTACCTGTCATACCTTGGTCTGTAAAAAATGAAGCAAGAATGCATCTCGCAAACCATCTTCCGCCTTATTCATCCTCCGTGGATGCCATATCAAAATTTCCAGAAACAGCAACGGCACTTGGAGTGAAATTAGACGTGAAGGACAATGTGATTCTAACAGCTCCCTGTGGAATAGAAGATGTGATCAATCTAGAAGTGAGACCCACCACATTCTTCACTGAATCAAAAGAACGGGCTGCCATCTATGAAGAGAGAATAAGAAAGAAGAAATGGGAATCTATTTGGTATAAGGTAAAAGTGTATCATATTCATGTAAACGGAGTTGAAAATGAGTCAGAATGATATGGTATTAGTTGTAAGTGTTCGAAACCCGTTGGTGATAAGATAAATAGTTGCCGAATGGCAGACTGGTCAATTTTATCCGACAACCCTGGTAAAGAAGAAATTAGGAATATGAAACCTAACCATAAGTCTAATCGTCTTATATGGGAGGAGTGATTATTTTGAAAAAGTTACTATGTTTTTCGTTACTGGTGTTCTTATACATATCACTAACTGGATGTGGTGTATTGGAATCGAAAAGAAATGTACCTTTGGAAATGGTTGCGTATAATAGTCTTTCAGATGAGGAAAAGGATTTGATTCCAGTTAGTCCGAAAGATTCAAGTGTTGAGAAGGTAGCAGTTAGTCAAGAAATCATATCCATGATGGATGAGGACTATGATAAAGATGAAGTATACTCAGTGATCTTTAACGACACAGAGTCCGAAACTTCTGGAAATATAGTGGTCTTTTTAGATTTGTACAAAGAAACTGTTGTTGGGAAAGGATTTACCAGTGATTGATTTGAATTTTAAACATGATAATTTTTTTTTCAAATCCAATTCTTGCTTAAACTTATTATAGTGGATATAATAGACTCACAATGTCTTTAATTGGAGTGGAAAATAAAGATGAAATACACAAAAGCTACAAATTATGCCCTTCATACGATGTTATACTTGGCGGTTGCCACACCGGAGAAACATGTGGGTGTTCAGCAATTGGCGGAAAATCAAGGAGTTTCGACTACGTATTTATCTAAAATACTAACGAAACTGGTGAAGGAAGGGATGGTTGAATCGATTTCGGGTGCGAATGGTGGTTATAAACTTAAGCCGAATTGGGAGAGTATATCGTTTTTAGATATTATTCAAGCGATTGAAGGCCCTACACCGTTATTTGACTACTGTCTCAATCATAACCCTGATTGCTTAATACAAAAGGTTATAATTCAAGCAGAAGAAAAGATGCTACATGAACTGAAGCAACAGAAGTTAGTGGATATTGCCAAACAAATGACAATGGCTCCATGAGCCGTGTTATTTTTTACTCCTTTTAAAGATATTAAAGAGTCATTATATCTACAAAAAATTTTATGTGAAGGATAGGGATCATGAACAAGTTTGATTGTATAGTTGTGGGAGCAGGACCCGCTGGATTAAGTGCCAGTTTGACTTTAGGAAGAGCGAAAAGAAACATTGCGGTTTTTGACGATGGGACAAATAGAAATAGAGTAACTCATGAATCACATGGATTTATTACTAGAGATGGAATAAAACCACAAGAGTTTAAGGAGTTAGGCTTAAAGGAATTGGAGAAATATCCTTCCCTTTCTTACTTTAATACCTCCATTTCTGAAATATACAAAGAAGAGGGTCTGGATAGATTTGTAGTGAAATCATCAGATGGCTATTCATTTGTTAGTGATAAGGTGGTATTAGCTACTGGTATCCAAGAGGTATTTCCCTTTGAAAGTGTAAGGGAGTATTATGGAAAAAGCCTTTTTAGCTGCCCATATTGTGATGGCTGGGAGTTAAGGGATCAACCATTACTGGTATTAGCAGAAAAAGAAGAGCAGGCACTGCATATGGCCAAATTAGTTTTTAACTGGTCAAGGGATTTGGTGGTTTTAACAAACGGACTGGAACTGTCTAAAGAAACGGTTCAAGAATTGAACAAATACAATATTAAAACTAGATTCGATCATATTGAAAACTTAATAGGTGAAAATGGTTACCTACAAAAAATTGAGTTTGAATCAGGTGAATTTCTTACAAGAACAGGTGGGTTTGTTGTTCCGTCTTTTTATCGTCCCAATGGCTTTGCGGAAAAGCTTGGATGTGAAATCCTAGAAGATGGATCATTAGTAACTGATGGAGCAGGTCGAACAACAGAAAAACACATATACATTGCGGGAGAAACTGAAAAATCAAGTCCCTCATCCTTACTCATCTCAGCTGCAGAAGGGAATAAAGCTGGGGTTGCTGTAAATACTGATTTAATAATGGAACGATTTTAGAAGAATTTTTATAAACCAATTATAGATATTAAGAGTCTATAATGTATGTAATTTAATACCCATAGGAGGCAAGAAGCAATGAATGAAAAACCTATTAATAATTCTGAAATGGCTAAAGTCTACGAAAAAAACACTCGAATATCGATTCCCTCATATGATACGTTATTTTCGATGGTACAGTCATATTTCCGTATGAAATTAAAAGAGAAGGAGGCAAGAATACTTGTAGTCGGAGCAGGCGGTGGAAATGAACTATCTGTATGGGGACCATCTAACCCACAATGGACATTCACAGGGGTAGACCCTTCAGAACAGATGATTCAGAATGCAAAATATAAAACGATTCAACTAGGGATAGAAAATCGTGTTCAACTAATCCAGGGGACGATTGATGACCTACCAACCACCAATTCTACCTTCGATGCAGCGAGCTGCATCTTAGTTCTTCATTTTATTGATGGTATTCAAGAGAAGTTGAAGCTCCTAACATCGATTAAGGAAAATCTAACATCCGGAGCACCATTTGTACTCGTTAGTGCTTATGGGGACCCTGAAAGCACTGAACTTCAAGACCGATTACAGATATGGAAAAGCTTTTGGTTGGATGGGGGAGCTGAGTCATCAAAAGTGGAGGAATTAGTGACAAAAGGAATTATGAAAATATCATTTATTCCTGAAAATCAAATACAATGGCTATTGGCGGAGGCTGGATTTACGAATATTACTAGGTTTTATTCGACGGGACTATTCGGAGGATGGATGTGTCATGCGTGATTTTAGTAGGCCTAAGAATCATTCTTAGGCCCATTTGACTGTTACATTTGGAACTTCGCTAGCTCTTCCTGTAATTCCTCTGCTAAAAGATTTAATGAAAGGGCAGATGCAGCAATTTCCTGCATAGTAGCCAATTGTTGTTCAGATGCAGCAGCTACATTTTGAGAGTTAGAAGAGGTGTCTTGTGCAATGGTGGCTAGAGATTGAACGTTGTTTGTAATGTTTTCAGTGGTCTTAGCCATCTGTTCGGCAGAAGAAGAAACCTCGTTAATACGATGGGTAACCATTTGAACAGAATCGAAAATTCGTTTGAAGTTTTCTCCGGTTTCATGAATGACTCTTGTTCCAACCTCGACTTCTTTTAATCCATCAGCCATAGATTCTACTGCAGTCGATGTATGGAATTGAATTTGGTGAATCAGTTTCGCAATTTGGTCTGCAGAAGTTTTTGATTGCTCCGCTAATAATCTTACTTCGTCTGCTACAACAGAAAAGCCTCGTCCATGGTCCCCGGCACGGGCAGCTTCAATAGCCGCATTTAGTGCTAATAGGTTGGTTTGATCGGCTATTCCTGTAATGACACCAACAATTTCACCAATTTCTTTAGAACTTTCGCCTAAAGTATGAACAAGATTAGAGGTGTGACCAACGGATTGCTGAATCGAGTCCATTTGTTGTATTGCTTGTTGAACCAGTGCATTTCCTTCTCTTGCTCGTTGAGTTGAATCTTGAGATGCTTGAGCCACATGGTTTGAAGCTTGGGCGATTTTTAACATATTATGAGCCATCTCATCCATCGTCAAAACAGTTTCTTGTGCACTGACAGATGATGTTTCTGCACCTGACGCAATTCCTTGGATAGAGAAAGTAATTTGTTCGGCTGAAGAAGAGGTTTGTTCAGCGGAAGCATTAAATTCCTGTGAAGCAGCAGCTACTTGATTGGATGTTTCAGAGACCTTATGGATTAATAACTTTAAATTACCTACCATGATGTTTGACGCACTGACTAAACGTCCGAGTTCATCTTTTGATTTCGTTTGTAAACGGTCTCCTCGTAAATCACCATTCGCAATTTTTTCTAACCGTTTAACTACTAGAGATATATTATTCGAAATCACTCTTGCATTATATAAACCAATCATAATCGCGATCACAATGGCGATGAGAGAGCCAAAAGTAATCAGGCTCTTAGAACTATCAGCTAAAGATTCCACATTCTCTGCTTGAGTCACTGTAATCTGATTTTGCATGTCTACGACTTTTACCCACGCATCGATGGCTTCCTGGCTGTAAGGTAAGCATTTTTCCTCCATTAGAGTGATGGCACCTTCCACGTTTCCACTATCATAAAGAGGAATAATTTCTTCGGTTACAAGTTTTCTCCACTTACTTGTTTTTTCATCCGCATCAATCAATGCAGACTCGATTTCTTTAGAAATACGTCCTTCATTAATCGCCTCTAATAAGAATTGTTCGGTTTCTTTTGCAATTTCTGTATCAGCTAGAAATTTTTCTTTAAACTCACTTTCATTAAAAAGGATGTAATCTCTGGCGATTTTTGCACGATTGGCCACACTAAAGGTCATAGAATTTGCAGCTTCCAAAAATTTCATATCGTTTGCAGTGATGTCTTCCACATCATTAGAAATAGAATAAATCGAATAGTAGCTGTAGGAGGTAATGATGACCAATATAGCAAGAATCAAACCAAAACTGAATAAAATTTTTCCCTTAATACTCCTCATAAAAAATTCCCCTTTTACAATTAAAATGTGATGATAGACATAGGTGGATCGAAGAAATACGAGGACTAAACTAAGGTTGCAGTAAAACTTTCGTACTGAATTGCCACTCGGGTCTTTTGGTCTATAATTAAAATAAAAAATAGTTTGAATTAAAGATAAAAAAGTTCAAACTGACTTGTATTTTTGCAACCTATTCAGCATTCTAGTATCCTCGTAATTAGAACTTTATTTTATACACGAGAATGCTAGAAGACAATTTTGAATGTGTTGTATCTTATGAATTTAGGGGATCTATTTAGGAAAGGGGTTATATATCAAGATGATTACTTTAAGAAATGTTCAATCTACAGATTTAGAACAGCTTTTATTGATTGAGAATGAAGGGTTCTCTAAAGAAGAAGCTGCCACGAAAGAAGCATTTGTGGAGAGGATTCAGT
Organism: Bacillus sp. Y1; assembly: GCF_003586445.1. Lineage (NCBI taxonomy): Bacteria > Bacillati > Bacillota > Bacilli > Caryophanales > Bacillaceae > Bacillus > Bacillus sp. Y1. The sequence continues at coordinate 2,204,366 of NZ_CP030028.1, forward strand.
TGATACCTGATACGTTTATTGTAGCAGAAAAGGAAGGAGCGATCCTCGGGTTTATTAATGGCCCTATCATAAATCAGCCTTACATAACCGATGATCTTTTTGAGAAAATCAATGAGAACCCGACAAGTGGAGGCTATCAGAGTATTTTAGGATTAGCTGTGTCCAAACAGGCAAGAAATCTAGGAATTGCAAAAATCTTGATTGGAAAAATGGAAGAGCTTGTTGAAGAAAATGAAAGAGAAGGAATCACGTTAACATGTAAACAGGAATTAGTTTCTTTTTACGAAAAATTTGGCTTCGTTAACCATGGCATGTCAGAATCACAACATGGAGGAGTACGCTGGTATAACATGGTCAAATTAAGAGGTAGTATGAATTGAACGCTTTACCCTGAAGCGGTTAATGATTTCTCCTGCTAGTAACTAGAGCAAGAGAATATAGAGAATTGTTATGAATGTAAGTGATTTAATTAGCTTTGAAAGTCATAATTAAAGAGTTCGAAAAACTAATCAGAGCCAATCAGTATGGATTAATTAAGTTTTTTCGAATAATAATGAGGAGAAATACGATGCGGGAGAAAAAAGTTCGAGGAGTTAAAAGTAAATCTAATAATATGATTAAGCGACTTGAAGAAAACACATTGGTGTTTCCAACAGAATTTTACAATGGTTTTTGGCATTTGTATTTACCCGTTGCTCAAGATTTTATATGTTCCAATAAAACATCAAAAAAAGTTAAACGACTCTGCATTCAAACACTAATAGATAGAGCTGAACATCTAATTGGATTGAAGCCAAATGACAGGGAAAAGTATCGTGTAATAGTTGCCCTTGATTCACATGATTTATGGGGTTCGCAAATTATTGTATTTAAAGGTGACTCCTATTATAAAGATTTCTTTAAGAGGAATGACAAATATCAAAAGTGGCTACATCTATCTGATGATAACATTCTAACTAAATGGGGACTATCTGTTCCTAATGATTTGCATGTATCAGGTTTTAAAGAAGTAATTACTGATGAAGATGGATACCACTATGAAGGTGAAATTTGGTTTATTGGGGAAATGAAATAATCGAAAAGGAATTCGTATGTCCTTTTTCTTAATAATATTAATGGAGAGGATATCTTCATAAAAGAACGTTCCTCTCCAGTTTCATTATCGTTGATTTGTATGAGTAGGACTCGATAGCGAATAACTTTTTATCATTTTTTGTAGATTAAGATGTCCTTCTCTTAATTTAATCGTTTCTTGAAGGATTTTCTGGAATCCTTCCAAATCACGATCGGATGCATTTAATACAGATTTAGGTATCGCCTCTACAAGTTGTTGTAAGTTTAAGTCTGCCATAAAATGACCACCTTTCTTTATTTTTATAAAATTATTTAAGATTCATTTTTTCGTAGTGTTCATAAAATACTTTAAATAGTCTTTCATCCCCACCACGATCAGGATGAAGGAACTTTAGTAGTTTTCTTAGTTCCTTCTTCAGGAAGTCCTTGTCAGCATCCTCCTCGATCCCTAATAAGGAGTGGATGGTATAAGGGGCAGGCGTGAATAATGAATGTTCTGATCTGACCATTTTTTTCAACGAGCGAACCTTGGCTCGTTCAATTCGTATAGTTATTTCTAGTTCTTCCATTTTTTCTTTTAATCTTGTATTTTCATGAAACGTTTTTTCCCAATGTTCATAATCAACGCCGAATTGTTGACTCATTCTCTCATTTTTCTTTTCAACAATAAAAGTGGCTAAATCGAAAGGATCAATAGAAAAATTTATGTTCAAATCTTTTGTTCTTTTGGCCCTTATTTTCCCATCGAGAATCCAACGAATGACCATTTCTTCACTATCCGCGATGCCTTCACTCCGAAGTAATTCAGTAGTTTCTTTCACATTTAACATAGTATCAACTCTTTAATCTTACTTGTAAATTTAATGTATCATAGGATTCACTATTACAATTTTACAGGTTTGTTTAAATTAGATGTTAAATGTAACTAATATAACGATTATATTAAATTTCAAAGTTCAAAAAGGGAGATTATGAGCTTTTTTATCATATAAATGGAAAAATATATTGTTTATAGTAAAATTAGGAAGTGATGATAGTAATCTTGGAGGTTCTAAGAATTCATACGAAACTCTTAAAATGTTACATGTAAAGCAGTGTGATTGTTTACATACGTTAGAGAAGGTGGAGGAACGGCAGCTGTCCTTCCTTTTAAAGCATTTGGTGACGACAATACAAGACAAGAGGTGGCAGGAATGAGCAAGGACTCAAATGTAAATATAGAAGGACTTGGTTTTAATTGGGATGTTAAAAAAGGAAGGTTTCAATATGAAAATCAGGATGCTGTCCTTTTTTGGATCAATAGTGCTATGAAGTCTTTCTTTGACACCATTGAAGAGGTATCTGGGGAAGAGGCATCCAATTTGGTCCTCGAGACGACTGGGTATCGTCAAGGGCTTGTAGTGGGGGACTACTTCCGGAAAATCAAGGACTTTGATGTGTCAGAGGCAGCAGAAATGATTACCAATACATACGCTTCCGCCGGTTGGGGAAGAGCAGAAATAAAGCACCTCGATTATGAAACGAAAACGCTTGTTGCTCATATCAGAGACAGTTGGGAATACAAAATTAACTTGGCTCAAGGAAAGAATAAGGGAACTGCCTTTTTAGCCGCTCATTTCGCCGGGCTATTCAGCAGTCTTTTTGAGGTTAACATCTGGTACGAATATGAACAAGATCAACTTGAAGGATCTGAGTACAGCATCGTTAAGTACTTTCCTTCATATATTACGGCTACCACAAATATACACCAGTTAGCTCGAAAAAAAGAGTCCGAACAAATTTTACGCTTAGAAGAGATGGTGGAACAGAAAACAAGTGAACTTCGGAACTTGGTAAAAAAACTTTCCTCTCCGATCATACCGGTTTTTGATGGAATTGTCGTTGTACCGCTTATCGGGAAGTACGAAGAGGACCGTTCGGAGGATCTTATTATCAACACCTTGAGCAATTTGCCAAAGCATAAAGCAAATTTTCTTATTCTTGACTTAACAGGTCTTGATACAGAAGTGGATCATTTTACGATCGACCTGATTGTAAAAATTGGCTCAGCAGCTTCCTTAATAGGTACCAATTCGATATTGGTAGGTATTCCTGTAAACCTAGCCATAAAGATGGTTCAATCCCATGTGACACTTAGTCGTTTTGAAGTATTTCAAACACTGCAACACGGGATTCAATATGCGCTTGCTCAGGTGGGGAAAACGATTTGTTAACCTGCGCTAGGTAGAGAGTGTAATATTTAGTTAATGAAGGTTAAATTGTTGTGAAAGCCCTAAATTAACGAAGGCCCCAATCTTGTTCAGATGGGGCCTTACATGTTACTGCTTTATAATTTTTTCTTCTACGCGTTTTTCGATTCTCTCGACTAATAACTTATCCTTAAGTAATTCCTCTCTGTTTCGTTTCATAAGTTCCTCTAAAGTTGGTTTTCCGGGTTTCATCTCTTTCTTCCTTCCTGATATTAAAATTTGATTTTTCTGACAATATGATTCAATAAAAAACCTCTACCACTATGGTAAAGGTTTAATGTAAATAAACCTTTACAAACAGGTAAAGGTCTTGCTAACAACGACAAATGGTTGCCAACAAAGCCGGGAGAATAGTGACTCCGTAATGACGACTTTGCTGTAAAAGCTACTCCCCTTTAAGGAGATATTTGTTTGTATGTGTTAATGATAAAAGATTGTGAATTATTAGTCAAATGATTTGCACAACTTTAGAAAGGAAAAACAAAGATTTGATTGGTAAAAGTGAGTGAGTGCCACATACCTAGCCGCACATTTATCGGACTTCTTATGGAGCAGGAATTATTTTAAGATTAGCGGATTACCTGCCTAATAAAATTGACTGCTCCGTACTGGTGTCACCAGCAGGAATCAAATTGGGATCGGAATACTCCGTGGATTTGGACTCCCAAGTACAAATTCCTTGGTGTTCGGTCTGAATCCTACTTGGATTTGGACTCCCAAGTACAAATTCCTTGGTGTTCGGTCTGAATCCTCCTAGGATTCGGACTCTCAAGTGCAAATTCCTTGGTGTTCGGTCTGAATCCCCCTAGGATTCGGACTCTCAAGTGCAAATTCCTTGGTGTTCGGTCTGAATCCTCCTAGGATTCGGACTCTCAAGTGTAAATTCCTTGGTGTTCGGTCTGAATCCTCCTAGGATTCGGACTCTCAAGTGCAAATTCCTTGGTGTTTGGTCTGAATCCTACTAGGATTCGGACTCTCAAGTGTAAATTCCTTGGTGTTCGGTCTGAATCCCCCTAGGATTCGGACTCTCAAAGGCAATTCCTTCAAGTTCTGGCCCAATACCCCCTTGATTCAAACTCCTAAGTGCAAATTCCATCAAGTCCAGTCCAAATAACCATTGCAATCTTTCACGCAACAGGCAATCAAGCTAATGACTAGATGGCATAATCAGCGCTTTTCTCTTTAATCACGACTAGATGGGTGTTTTGTTACATTATCTTGATTATCAATAGCAAATATAATATAAAAAATGACGTTCTAAAATTGAAAACAATTTACACGCCATTTTCTATGTCATTTATCTGTATTGAGCCTCGAAACGGAAGGGGCTTCGAACGTTTTTCTTTACTTCATTATTGACTGATAGAACCTTTATTTATTTTTCTATTGTTATAAGCTTTTCCTAGGATCATGGTAGCTAGTGCGTATCCAATTACAACCGAAATCAAGAGAGATCAATCCAACCCGTTCCCCAGCCCCAAGTCGTAAATACTAAATATAAACCAGGAAATAAAATAAACACAAAAAAGGAATTGGTAATTCAAAGGCGCTTTCGAAATGTGGTTCCGAATGATTCGCATGTATTTATTCATGGGTTTCGAAGGTCGATTCCGAATGATTCGGAAGTATATATTCCTAGTTTCGAAGCTGGCTTTCTAATCATTCGTAAGGTAAAAAAAGTACGATCCAGGTTTTCGAAGGTTGTTTCCGAGTCGTTCGAAGGTTGTAATGAAACTTAAATTACCCTTATTCAATACCTATACGAAACAATAATATTGCAAGCAAAGCAGTAATTGGAGTCATTATGATGGTTTCAAAGAACGACGTAGAGGCTAAATTTCCAATCGTATTTAGGATCATAAGTACAAACATAGCCCAAATACCCATATTTACAACTCTATTGAATTTTCCCTTGAACATATATCCTGCCTTTACCAAAATTACAAAGAGAAAAAGGATTTGCACGGTGATGGAGATAGTTTCAAAGATATACAAGTCAGTCGAATTGTTTAGTCGGCCTCCCCAAACAAAATGATACGGAATGACTTGAAAAAGGATCAGGATATGCATGAAAAGGGCTAATGTACAGATGGTTATGATACTAGTATTGGCAAATTTAAAACTGATGTATTTCTTCATTTTTTTCCTCCCAATAAAACGAAGTTTCTCTTATTAATACTATTCATTGGGAAAGGAGATATGTTAGTTGAGCTTTTTTATCATCTAGCCACATACCAGTAACAATTGGAAATTAAGTTATGTAGGAACTGGCCGATATAAGTTCAGAGGGAACTAGTTATTATCTGAAATTTATATATACAATCACACAACAAACGTGATTTCCTGGAGGTAGTTTTATGATAAAGAGAAAAAGTAGTATTAAAATGAAAATGCTCAGTATGTTTTTACCTATTATTCTTATTTCAACCATTGCAATCACGGCTTTAAGCTTTTTTAGCTCGAAAAAAGAAATTACGGTACTTACAGAATCTAGTGTAAATAATCATATGGCAACGATTTTAGAGGAAATGGAGCATGGTTTCACGGCCCATACAAGGCTTGCTGAGTCCATTGCCACGTTGTACAAGGTAAAAGGGAACACTCTAGTAAAAGAAGATTACAAAAAGTCCTTAGAAGAAACCATTAAATTAAACGCCAATACATTCGGGCTAGGCATCTGGTTGGAACCATTCCAATATAACCACAATACAGAATTTTTTGGACCGTATGTTTATAGAGATGGTGAAACAATTTCGTACACAGAGGATTATGAAACTGCTGAATATAACTACCCGGAACTAGACTGGTATATTCAGGGGAAAGAAGTCGGGGAAGGGAAGATCGCATGGTCAGCGCCTTACTATGATGAGGGATTAAATAAAACATTAATTACAGCATCTGTTCCTATTTTTGTGGATGGGAAGTTCATTGGAAATATTACGGCAGATTATGATTTGACAACGATACAAAACTTGATTGTTACTCAAAAGTTTGAACAATCGGGCCATCTGTTCCTTGTAGGCTTAGCGGGAGAATTTATCGCCCATAAGGAAAAATCCATGACGGATAACATAATGGAAGATTCCGAGCTAAAAAAACTAGGAGAAGAGATACTAGATCATGAAAGTGGAACCAAGGTTTTTACAACGAACAATAAAGAATGGGAAGCTTTTTACTCTACCTTTCCTGAAACAGGATGGAAACTGGTTGCTGTAGCTCCTGCAAGTGAACTATATGATGGGGTTACTTCTCTGCTACTGAAATCAATAGGTATTACTGCGTTCTTTTTAGTAGTGTCCATTACTTTAATTTTTGTTTTTAGTTCGAGCTTGTCCAAAAAGATGAAACAGTTTGTTGAGAAGATAGGATTCCTTGCGGAGGGTGATTTAACCCATCCGATCCAAATAAAAACAAGTGATGAACTGGGACAAATGGGTGATCATTACAATCAAGCCTTGAGTCAGTTAAACCAGATGTTTTATACGATCCGTTCTTCTTCTGAACAAGTAGCGGCTAGTGCAGAAGAATTATCAGCAAGTGCCGAACAGACAAGTTCATCGGTAGCGGAAGTGGCAGGGGCTATCCAGGATGTTGCTGCGAATAATAATGAGCAAAACAATTATACGAGCCAAATGAAAGACAGTACGAGTGCTATTTATCAAAGTATGGAACAAATTACGTCCAATATAGAAAATGTGAAAAACTCTTCTGCTCAAACGACGATTCTCGCCAAAGATGGAACCGACGATGTGAAAAGGGCCATTGAACAGATGAATGAGATCCATTCAACGGTTCAACAAACAGCTCAGTCTATTAACCAGTTAGATAACAAATCCAGACAAATTGAAGAAATTGTCGGTCTGATTAATTCAATCGCTGAACAAACCAACTTGCTTGCATTAAATGCAGCGATCGAAGCTGCGAGAGCTGGGGAACATGGAAAGGGCTTTGCCGTTGTAGCAGATGAAGTGAGAAAACTAGCAGAGCAATCCAGTAAAGCTTCTGGAGATATTAAGGAATTAATTCACGAAATTCAGAATGAAATTAGTACCTCCGTATCTGTTATGAAATCGAGTACTGAGTCAACTCAGTCCGGAATTCATGTGGTTGAACAAACAGGACAATCATTCAATCAAATTTTTGATGCGATTGGAAATATGACGCAGCACACGGAAGAGGTATATCACTCCATCGTTCATATCCTTAAAGAAGTGGATCAAATGAAAGATGTAGTAGATGCGGTGAACGAATTGGCTGTAACCAATGATGAAAAAGCTCAAAATGTATCAGCAGCAACGGAAGAACAAGCTGCCATGGTACAAGAAATGACGGCTTCGAGTGAAGCATTAGCACAAATTGCAACGGATCTTCAACTAGAATTAGCCAAATTTAAGCTGTAAGAAAGGGAAGGAAAGATGGGAATCGTACATCTTTCCTTATTTTTACCCGTCAAATTTATTCTTTCGCATTACATTGTTTTCTTGCAATCTCGAAGTCATGACAGAAACAAAATTCTGTATAAAGGCATTGTAATTGAAAGATAAAGCGATCTTATCAAGCGTTTCCACCGGTTCAACATCAGGTTTTGCTCGGAAATCTGCACTTGATGTTCCCCTAGAAAAATTCGAAATGTCAACTCTCGCTCTCCTCGATATGAATTGAAAGGACTCGGGGCTGACAATGGAGTATAGAGTAAGAACATCATGAACTGCGGCAGCCTGTAATCCAGGGATTAGTTTATTATACGCATTAATATAGTAATCCATTATGGGCTTAAATAAGCTTGAGAAAGGATTACTGTTAAGTGAGGATATATAGTTTACTATTTGAGGAGATATAAGAGAATAATTCGTTACATTTAGCGGTAAAATCGTAATGTTCCTGCCTTTTTCTAAGACCAAATCACTCGCGATTGGATCACCATAAAAATTAGCCTCCGCCGAAGCTGTTACATTTCCTGGGTGATTAAATGCTCCTCCCATAATATACATGGAGTTTACTTGATTCATAAATTCTGACCCTGCTAATATAAATGAGGTTGCAAGTGAGGTTGAGCGACCAACATCCACGATCGTTAATTCACTTTTGTACGTTTCAATAATTTTAAATATGCTAGAAAAATCCTGAATATTGGCTGTAAAGGTATCAGGTGGACGTATAGGTCCAAGCCCTTCTGGTCCGTGTATTTCAGGATAATACTGTACTAATTCTCCGGAAAAAGGTCCTTTTGCTCCTCGTATGACCGGAATGTCTTGTCTCCCACCTAATTGGAGCAAATAAGCAGCATTTTTTGCAACCTGTGTTTCATTCACATTTCCATATCCCGTAACTACACCCACTAATTCTATTTCTGGATGCAATAAGGCATAGATAATGGCAACTGCATCATCAATCCCTGGATCACCAAATAGCAACACTTTCTTCATCTCATTCACCTGATTTAATAAGACTTTTTAATATTATATAGCTCTCGATAAAAACAGGTAACTTGTTCGTTTGGATTTGATAATTCTTATCGGAGAAGTTAGTGAGAAGAGGTGAAAGCGTAAAACCCGAAAAAACGTTTTCAAACTAAGAAATTATTGTTAAGATAAATAGGTTGGATATATTTGGTAAGTGGGTGGTGATATTTCCAGTTGACCTATAGGACACATTATTCTTACGGAGGAACAAAAAAATGAGCTTTTTAAAAAATAAAATCGCTATTGTTACAGGGGTTAGTCGGCTGAAAGGAATAGGCGCGGCTATTTGCCTGGAGTTAGCGGAGGCAGGCTATCATCTGTTTTTTACGTACTGGACGAAATATGATCAAACGATGCCTTGGAGTGTTCAGAGTGATGAGCCAGCAAGATTAAAAGAAGAACTGCTGAAAAAAGGGGTGAAGGTGGGATGTATGGAGTTAGATTTAACGCTAGATGATGCGCCCTTACTGCTATTCGATCAGGTTTGTAAAGAGTTGGGTGAGCCTGATATTTTAATTAATAATGCCGCCTACTCTACGAATAATGATTATTCAAATATAACCTTCGAAGAATTAGATAAGCATTATCTAGTAAACATTCGGGCAACTACATTAGTTAGTACGACATTTACCAAAAGGTTTCATAAAAAATCTGGTGGAAGAATCGTCAATCTTACTTCAGGTCAATTTAAAGGACCGATGCCAGGTGAATTAGCGTATGCAACCACAAAGGGAGCTATTGATGCGTTAACGATTACGCTGTCAGCTGAAGTGGCTCCTTTAGGTATTACGGTGAATGCCGTGAACCCAGGTCCAACGGATACAGGCTGGATGACGGAGGAACTGAAAGAGGAGTTAACACCCATGTTTCCTTTCGGGCGAGTAGGGATGCCAAGAGATGTGGCAAAAACGATCAAGTTTCTCGTCAGTGAAGAAGCGGACTGGATCACTGGACAGATTATTCATTCAGAAGGTGGATTTAAAAGATAACAAAAAGGCGGGGAAAATCCCGCCTTTTACGTGACGCTTAGAACTCTCTTTTCTTCCTTTTTAGGTTCTTTAATTAACATAACTCCGATCAAACCCATAAATGAAAAAAGCACGGGAATTAAAAAGCCATAATGATACCCAATATGAATGGCTTGTTGTGGGAATAAATCTAGTATCTTTCCAAAAATACTAGGCAATAAAACCGCACTTAGAAATCCGCCTGTATTGGCAAAGCCTGATACCACACCAACTTCTTCTATAGGAAAAGACTTTCGTACGACAGCAAATGTTAATGAACTTGCACCATTTCCAAATCCAATGATAAAAAGCAAAGCCATTACCATGAAAAAAGAAGGATTCACACCAGCAAAAAACAGTCCTCCCCAACTAAAAAAGACGGTTATATGAATGAGGGTGTAAACTCTTTTGATCGAATCTAATCTGCTTGTAATCCAACTGATTAACGGTCCACCAATAATGGAGCCAAATAGACAATACATAATCAGTTGACTGGCTTCAGAACGTGACAATTCAAACACTTGAATTCCATAAGGAACACCCCATGAACCGATAAAGCCAATATAAGTACCGACGATCCCAAAGTGACAAAGGAATGTGGCCCAACCTTGCTGAGTGGAAAACACTCGCTTTAGAATCGCCCAAACACTTTCACGCTTTATGGTCGAACGTTTTTTTGATTTTGGATTTTCTGTAAATAGTTTTTTAGGTTTAGAAACGAGAACGGTGTAGAGAAGAACAGATGATGCCACTAGGATAAGCCCGATGGTAAGAAAGGGTGTTCTCCAACCAGAAAAAGAAATCCACGCGGAAAAGGGAACAGTAGATGATAAGGATCCAAGACTGGCTGTCATAGAAACTACACCTAATAAACTGATAAATTCCTGAACTTTAAACCACTGATTCATAATTAAAACAAAGTTGACAAAAATCGTGGCGTCTCCCATTCCCACTAATATTCGAGAGAGCAATAATACATACTCATTCGGGGCAACACTGTATATTATGCTCCCTATTCCATTAAGAAGGGTTCCAAAAATCAGAAAATGATTAGGACCATATCGATCAGACAGCAATCCGACCGGTATTTGCAGTCCTGCATAAGCTAAAAATTGAATTCCCGTAATGAGTCCAATGAGAGAAGCGGAAACTTGAAAATCAGTCATTAATTGGTCAGTGATGAGACCAGGTGCGGTTCGTTGACTTACAATAATAAAATAGGCAAACAAGACGGTACCAAACACTACCCATCTGTAGTTGCTTTCCTGTTTGTTCATGTAGATTAGATCCCTTCTGAGTTACAAATATTATTCTATTACGTTTGTTGTTTTACTTCGAAAAAAGCCACCTAAATCAGCGATAGAAGGAAAGATAAAGCGAAAGGTTGTCCCTCTACCCACTTCACTTTGCACACGAATCATTCCATTCATGGCTTTCACAATACTATACACCACCATCATCCCAAGACCCGTACCCTTTGACCCTTTTGTGGAATAATATGGTTCTCCAAGTCGATCCAATTGTTCCTTTGTCATTCCAATTCCGTGGTCAATGACGGATATCGATACATTTTTTTTGCTTGTATCTGTACGTATGAATAACTGACCACCACTAGGCATGGATTCAATTCCGTTTTTTATCACATTCAAAAAGCATTGGTGAAACTTTAGTCGATCTCCGATAATATGTCCTTCTGTTTCAATTTGAGTAATTACTTCAACTGAATTTTGATTTGCTGTGGGTTGCAGCATTTTTACAATAAGAGTGAGTTCCTTACTAACATCTATGGGTTCCACTTTTTCTAACGATGGTTTTGAAAAGGTTAGGTAATCTTTTATGACCTGTTCCGCTAAAATTAATTCATGTGAAATGATCTTGAGATAGTCTGTATGTTTTTGAGATGTTTGTGGACCTTCTAGTAGCAATTGAACAAACCCTTTAGCCGAGGTAAGGGGATTTCGTATTTCATGGGATATGGCAGCACCCATTTGTTCCACGACTTCTAACTTACCTGATTTAATTAATTGATTTTGTAAATGGAAATTCTTTATAACAAACTCACTCGTTATGGAAATCATGGCGATTCCTAAATTAGGGACAACTAAATACGCTATGTATGCATCAAATCGATTAACATTTAAATCCATAAATACCAAGGCAGAAACAGTTATGATACTAAGTACAATACCAAACGAGATGGAAATGACCACCCGACGAGTTGGACTTTGATTCCAGAACCAGGGGTAAACCTTCCAAAAGAAAAAGGCTAAAGGTAAATAAAGGGCGATATTTGCATAGAATCCTGTATCGATTCCATATAATCCTCTAATAAAAATAACCATGATAGAGAGGAGGGGTCCAATACCTAAGTAAAGTCCACCAATTAACACGGGAAGCTCTCGTAAATCCATTGAAATATGGGGTACGGGATGGTATGAGAACTGAAAGCATGACCAAAGGAGAACAATGCCCCAAAACAATGCAAACCGTTTCGATATCGAAAAATTTTTCATCTTGGCCGACCATACAAGGGCAAAGAACAGGATAATGATGATTAAGGAAAGATTAAAAAAGAAGTGTTGCGTGATTTCCATGGGACTTCCTCCGACAAATTCAACCATTTATTTTATTATATATAGGGTGATTAGAAAAAACATTAACATATTTACGTTACTTTCTTGCTGTTGTAATCAAATTATAATATGGAAATTTATGTTATGATAGATAAAAAGAAAAATAGAGGGAGAGTGAATGAAATTTTACCTAGAAAAATCATCGCTGCATCCATTTCGGGGTCTATTTTTACGATTATTTTAGGATTCGTTTTTAATACTCTCGGTGAATCCAATAGCCAAGGATATTTGGTTTCCGCTATTACGATCATTCCTTTTTATATGATGTATAGCTTTCCAGTTATTTTAATCTACGGAGTAAGTACATCGATGATTAGTGACAGAATCGGTGAGTTTATTTCAAAACAGAATAAAAAGACCGAATGGGTCGTTTCAGCAGGGTTGCATATTCTTTTTGGCTCCATTTTGAAGTGGATTAGCTTTGGAGCATCCGTCCTATTTTTTATTACTGATCGGTTATTAAGAAGACGTAAGCCTCATTACCCGTGGGGACAAGCGTTGAAAAGTTTGTGTATACCTATAGGAATCTGGCTAGTATGCATGGGTATGGTTTGGGCTGTTTTTTAATTAAAATAATCCGCTAATGCAAGTGTATCTGGATAGAACCACATGAGGATGAGTGATCATATGAAATGTAATTGCGAACAAGAGAAATGTTATGAAATAAAAGTGGAAGCGGATGTTGGGGCAGATCCTTTCTGGTGTCAAAGATGCGGATACAATTTTGACCTCGACCCATTCACACTATCTATGGAATTAAAGATAGAATTGTTGAACTGGATGGTCCAATACGGTGAGTGGATCGATTGGGACACAGATAAGTTGGTTGAAAATGGAGTTAAATTGGAAGAGAAACATAACATAGAAGGTGAAAGACTTACAGAAAGAGTGAAAAAAGAACTTGGAGCAGCATACAGAGTTGTTTTTTCGCCATCCTCAATGGCACGTAGTTATGCTGAATAATTGCGATTAAAAAAACCAGCTTCCCTAGGGAAACTGGTTTTCATATGTAGCGCCGCCTTTGCCGTACTTAGTGTAAGAAAGTTTTAAACCACCACTCCTCAAAGTAGGTGTCCGCAGAAACATTCCTGCCTGTCCTCCAAATCATATAGATGGAGACTTGTCATTCCTGTTTCAATGTTAAACTCCCTATTACAGCTTAAAGGTTAAAACTTACTTATGAATACGAACAACGCAGCTTGTGTTGTTATATTAATATAATAATGAATGTTGTTCAATGGTAATTGTTTCCCAGTTGGTGGGTTTTAGAATGTGTTTGAATTAGCTGCTTGAAATAAACCAAAAGCCAGACACTCTTTTTGGAAAAACTCATAGATGAAGGACGTTCCGGTGTAGGTAGATGTTTGAAACGTTCTTCGTAAAGGTGATGAAAGACGTTATGGCATAAAAATAGTTTCAAAACGATCTTCATCGATGCTATGAAGATCGTTTTAGTTTATCCAGAGGACGAAATGACGTTCATCGATACTATGAAGGTCATTTTAGGTTTAACCAAAGCCCAAAATGAAGTTCATCGATGCTATGATGATCATTTCAGCTTCAATCACAGCGTTAATTGATGTTCATCAAGTATAGGAAGCTCTTATTTCACAAATATCCGCTACATTCCACAACTCCAACCACTCTCGGCTCCATCTATCTAAATAGCAACCTACAAAATTTAGAACCAATTTTTTCACTCAGAGTTGGGAAAAGAAGAATATGAAAACGGTTTCAACATAAAATGAAATACACCGAGAATCAACCAGCTAGAATTGAAACGAAAGGGAGGGAACAAAGTGAGGATTTTATTATGTTGTGCCGCGGGAATGTCTACGAGTCTATTAGTGACGAAAATGGAGAAGTCCGCGGAGGAACAGGGGTTAGAGGCGAAAATTTGGGCGGTATCCGCGGACGTGGTTCGAAATCACGTCGATAATGCAGACGTGCTGCTCGTGGGTCCACAGGTTCGCTACATGCTGCCTCAACTGAAAAAACTAGGCCATGAAAAAGGGATTCCGGTGGACATGATTAATACCGTGCACTATGGAACATGTAATGGCGCCGAAGTGTTGAAATTTGCAAAACAGTTAGTCACCAAATAAGGAGTGATTGGAATGAGCAAATTTACGGATGTGTTGGAAAACAAGGTAATGCCAGTGGCTGGACGCATTGCCGGACAGCGTCATTTACAAGCTTTGCGTGATGGACTTATTTTAACGATGCCTCTTATTATTATAGGTTCGATTTTCTTAATACTCGGATTTTTGCCGATTCCTGGCTATGAAGACTTCATGGCGAATACTTTTGGGGACCAGTGGCTCACGAAGCTGCTCTATCCTGTGGGTGCGACCTTTGACATTATGGCGCTCATCGCCGGATTCGGGATCGCCTACCGGTTAGCGGAAAAGTACAATGTGGAACCATTGTCTGCGGGTGCGATTTCGGTTTCTGCCTTCCTGCTTGCCACTCCATTTGAAGTGTCCTTTTTAGCAGAAGGAGCAACAGATGCCGTCATGGTTGGCGGTGCGATTCCTGCTGCTTTGATGGGAAGTAAAGGCTTATTCGTGGCGATGTTAATCGCGATGCTGTCTACTGAAATTTATCGATACATTATCCAGAAGAATATTGTTTTCAGACTTCCTGACGGGGTTCCGCCCGCAGTTAGTAAATCATTTGTTGCGTTAATTCCAGGTGCGATTGTTATTTTCGTTGTTTGGATTTTACGTATAGTAGTAGAAAATACCGACTTTGGGAGCTTACACAATATCGTCGGAGAGCTTCTTGGAAAGCCACTTGGCGTGCTCGGAGGAAGCTTGATTGGTAGTTTAGTAGCCGTTTTCCTTGTACAGCTCTTATGGTCATGTGGATTACACGGTGCCTCCATCGTTGGTGGTGTCATGGGTCCGATTTGGTTAGCGGCCACAGATGCAAACCGTCTTGCTTTCCAAAATGGAGCGGAAGAGCTACCGAATATTTTCACGGCTCAGTTCTTTGATCTGTTCGTGTATATCGGAGGATCGGGTGCGACCTTCGCCCTTGTGGTCATGATGCTACTAAGGGCACGAAGTCAGCAAATGAAGCAGCTCGGACGGTTAGCGTTCGGACCGGGACTCTTCAATATTAACGAACCGATTACGTTCGGGATGCCAATCGTGATGAATCCACTGATGATTGTGCCGTTCATTTTAGCACCACTTACAATTGTCATCACCACGTATATCGCGATGAGCACCGGTCTTGTGGCGAGACCAGCCGGTATTGCCGTGCCATGGACGATGCCGCCAATCATTGGAGGTTATTTAGCAACAGGAGGGAAGATTTCCGGAGCCCTTCTGCAACTCTTCAACTTCTGCGTCACCTTCGCGATTTACTATCCATTCTTTAGAATGTGGGATCGCCAGAAGTATGCGGAGGAACAAGGGAATTAAAGCATTTTAGGAGGAGCATATGACAAAGTTAGTGATCAACGCCGATGATTTCGGGTACTCGAAAGGAGTCAACCTAGGAATCCTTGAAGCTTACAACCACGGAGTCGTCTCCTCAACCACCATGATGGTCAATATGCCTGGAGCTGCGCATGCCGCAGCTCTTGCGCTTGCCCATCCAGGGTTGGGAGTCGGGATTCATCTTGTCTTGGACTGTGGATATCCTGTCCACTCAAACGTTCCATCGCTCGTCGATAGTACAGGCCGATTTTACAAAATGGAAGAAATGCTTGAAAAGGCAGATCCTCATGACATTGAAAAAGAACTGAATGCTCAAATCGAGAAGTTTTTCTCATATGGCTTAACTCCGACACACTTAGACGGGCATCATCATGTCCACGGACAGGAAAAGATCTATCCTTTTGTGGAAAAATTGGCCAATGCCTTCAAGCTTCCGATTCGGAAGGTGTCAGCTGATACCAATCATTCAAGCAATCAACTTCTACAAACCACCCAAACCTTCCTGTATGAATTTTACGGTAACACATTAACTCCAACTTCTCTCATAGACTTAGTAGAGAAGTCTACTTCCTATGAAACCGCAGAAATCATGTGTCACCCAGCGTATGTTGACGAAGAGGTGCTAACGGGCAGTTCGTACAATGTCCATCGTGCACGGGAGTTATCGATTTTAACCAATCCAGAAGTCAAACAGATGATTGAGGAGAACGACATCGAGCTTGTTACATACAAAGACGTATTCAAGTAAGAGGGGGAGAAACATGGAACAAGAACAAATTGTGTTTCAAATCATTTTACACGGGGGAAACGGTCGGAGCTCTTCGATGGAGGCGATCATTGCAGCAAAGGCTGGAGATTTTGCAAGAGCACGGGCCAAGCTTCAGGAAGCAGCGGACGAATTACATGAAGCACATAAAATACAAACAAATCTTATTCAATCTGAAATACGAGAAGGTCCATCTACAGTCTCACTGTTAATGGTTCATGCGCAGGATCATTTAATGAACGCGATCGTCGTAAAGGATCTGGCATCTGAATTTGTGGATTTGTATGAAACATTAGGGTTTTCACAGGAGGGGGAAGCATGACAAAAAAACTGAAGGTAGCCACGATTGGCGGAGGATCTAGCTATACTCCGGAATTAGTGGAGGGGTTTATTAAACGATACGATGAGTTCCCGGTCAGTGAGCTTTGGTTAGTCGACATTGAGGCAGGCAAGGAAAAACTGGAGATTGTCGGAAACCTAGCGAAACGGATGGTGAAAAAAGCAGGCCTTCCGATTGATGTACATTTAACATTGGATCGCCGGGAAGCGTTAAAGGAAGCGGACTTTGTGACGACTCAGTTCCGCGTTGGGTTGCTAGAAGCCCGTGCGAAGGATGAGCGAATTCCGTTGAAATACGGCGTGCTTGGGCAGGAAACGAATGGTCCGGGGGGCTTGTTTAAAGGGTTACGCACGATTCCTGTGATTCTAGACATTTGCCGTGATATGGAAGAGCTATGTCCAAACGCGTGGTTGATCAACTTTACGAACCCGGCTGGCATGGTGACAGAAGCCGTTCTTCGTTATTCTACTATTAAAAAAGTCGTCGGGCTCTGTAATGTACCAATTGGAATGGAGATGGGGATTGCGAAGCTATTGGGTGTGGAACACTCCCGTATTCGCATTGATTTTGCGGGGCTCAATCATATGGTGTATGGATTGGATGTGTTTGTGGATGGGGAGAGTGTGAAGGAAAAAGTATTCACCCATTTAACCGACCCGAATAACACAAGCTTTGTGAAAAACATCCCAGGCTACGGGTGGGAACCGCAGTTTTTAAAAGCGCTAAATGCCCTGCCATGTCCGTACCATATGTATTATTACAAAACAAAAACCATGGTCGACAAAACACTTGAAAGTGCCGAAAAAGAAGGCACGCGAGCCGAAGTTGTTCAACGGCTCGAAAAAGATTTGTTCGAGTTATACAAGGACGAAAACCTAAACATCAAACCACCACAGCTCGAAAAACGTGGAGGAGCGTATTATTCAGATGCCGCCGTTCGACTCATTACTTCTATTTATAATGATAAAGGGGACATACAGCCAGTTAATACAATTAATGCCGGTGCGATCGCAAGTATTCCGTACGACTCGGCCGTCGAAGTAAGCTGCATCATCACAAAGGACGGACCACGACCCATCACGATGGGAGACCTCCCAGTCGCCGTTCGGGGATTGGTTCAGCAAATTAAATCGTTTGAACGAATAGCAGCAGAGGCAGCAGTGACCGGTGACTATTCGACCGCGTTACTTGCGATGTGCATTAACCCGTTGACTCCGTCGGATACAGTAGCGAAAGAGATCTTGGACGAAATGTTAGAGGCGCATAAGGAGCATCTGCCTCAATTTTATAAAGAGAGCGGCGTGTGAATACACGTCGTTTTTTTTTGCGCTGATTAAAAACTCATTAAATATATTCTTCCTAGTACAGAAATGGTAAAATTTTCATTAAAGAAAGATAAAGGAGGTCCACCTAAAGATGCCTGCTATTATGGCTAGTATTTTTTCAGCTCTGATCATCATAATGACTGTATCATTCATGATCAAAGTTTTACTTCTCGGTTATAAACGGAAGGAAATTAGTTTTCGCCAACTTCTCTTGTACGTTAGTGCCTGTGTTGGTGTTGGAGCAGTCTTTGCTATAAGTCTGCCTTTTGTGTACACAAAGCTGTTTCACTGGGTATTAGGAGCTTAATTTTATAAAAGGAGTGGCTAGATTGACACTATCAACCGAAAGATTAATCCTAAGAAAGCTGGAAACAACCGACGCCAAGCGAATTGAAGAATTAGCAGGAGACTATGATGTGGCAAAAACGACTCTGAATATTCCTCATCCCTACCCCAAGGGATCTGCGTTAGTCTTTATACATAGTGTAATTGAATCTGAGAGCAAGGGGAAATTGGTCACATTTGCTTTAACAAAAAAAGAAACGAACGAGCTAATCGGACTTATGGCCATCAGCATCAACTCCACCTTTAACCGTGGGGAGCTTGCGTATTGGGTCGGAAAGCCTTATTGGGGACAAGGCTACGGAACCGAAGCGGCGAGGGCACTTCTCCAATATGGATTTGAAGTACTCCAGCTTAACCGAATTTACGCTCAAAGCTTTACCACCAACCCAGGCTCGTGGAGGATCATGGAGAAAATCGGTCTCAAATACGAAGGAACCCTCAGACAGCATGTATCTCGCTTTGGCGATTACCACGACCTGGCTCAATACGGCATCCTTAATGAGGAATTTAATTAAGGGGGACCTGAGGTTAGAGAAGCAGACTATGAGAAAGCGAGATTTTAAAAGGTCTCTACTTGAAACAGATGTTTATATAACCTTGAAAGCTGAGAACATAAAATGTCCTCAGCTATTTTTTTTGAAAAATTAAAAAAATCTAGATGAAACCAATTCCTTACTATTGAAAAAGATTATAAATGTATTGTGAAAATATAAAATTAATCTGTATAGATTTTATAAAATAGGAGGAGGTTTAGTATGTAAATGGGTTTAGGACGATTCTATGGTCAAAAATATTGTGTAAGCGCATTCACAAAAGAGCACATCCTAGAACAAATCTAATTTAATAGGATTGGGGGATGGATAATGAAGACATTTAAGAGTTTAATTGTGATAATTCTATCTGTTTCTTGTGTTTTTTACACCATTGAACCTTTACAATCTCAAGCAGCTCGACAGGAGGGGAAGAGAGTAGATATCGTAAAGGTTGAAGGCGGGTTAGTGAAAGGCGTAAAAACAGATGTGGACGGTGTTCAGTTATTTAAGGGAGTACCATTTGCGGGTTCTACTGCTGATGAAAACCGCTGGAAGGAACCTCAACCAGTGGAGCCATGGAATGGGGTAAAGGTAAGTGATAGCTGGGGCGACCAAGTCATGCAAGAGGTCGATTTAAATCCTGTTGGAACGTTTTGGGGAGACGAGTTTTATTTCGATGATAGCTATACTCCTAAAGCAAGTGAGAATGGACTAAACCTAAATGTGTATACTCCTGCTAAAAATACAAACGATAAGCTCCCTGTGCTTGTTTACATTCATGGCGGAGGAAATAATCATGGGCATGCATCGGAAATGGAGTTTTATGCATCAAAATTAGCTGAAAAAGGGATTATTGTTGTTACGGTTCAATACCGTGTAAGCATGTTTGGATTCCTAGCCCTACCAGAGTTATCAGAAGAAAGTGAACAGGGAGTGTCAGGCAATTATGCTGTATTGGACTTGGTAAAATCTTTAAATTGGGTGAATGATTATATTGCTGGATTTGGTGGTAACCCAAAAGAAGTAACCATTGCAGGACAATCTGCTGGAGCGATGAATGTAACGGCGCTTTTAAGAACGCCATTAGCTGATGGCTTATTTAATAGAGCTATTATTCAAAGTGGTTTTTACGGTCTATTAACGGCACAAGGTGCATCAGCCTATAAACCTCTTAAAGCAACAGAAACCCAGGCTGAAAATGCTGTTACGAAGGCTTTCGGAAAAGAGATGAGTCTAGATGAGTTAAGAGCTCTACCTGCGGAATATTACATGACTACAAAAACCGCTGATGGAACCCAAACTCTGTATGATGCATTAACTGCAGCTTCCTTACAAGGTGGTGGGTACATATTAGATGGGTATGTGTTCACAGAAGAATCTGTTGATCTTATGAGAGAAGGTGCCTTAGATGGGATCGATATTATGATTGGCGGTACAGCAGATGAAATGACATCGCTCGTTCCAGGACCGTCTAACATGTCGATGGAGGATTTTCAAAATACGATGAAAGCAACATATGGGGAGGAATATTCAAAGGCATACAATCCTACAAACACAATGGAAGCCTATAACTTATCTTTAAGTGCACGAAGTGATCAGTTACATCAAACATACCTTTTATCAGCCGAATATATACAAGCACATAATAAAAACCTAAATGTTTACACCTACTACTTCGATCATGCTCCTCCTGGAAGAAATGAAGAATTTTATGGCGCATTTCATTCCTCAGAATTATGGTACTTTTTCAATTCTATAAGAAATACTGCTGGTCAGAGATCCTGGACCCCTAAAGATTACTCCATGGCAGAGAAGATGTCCTCTTACTATGCTAATTTTATAAAAAAAGGGAATCCAAATGGAAATGGTCTAGCGAAGTGGCAGGAAACGAGCTATAAAACTGGCGAGAATTCTGCATTTATAAGATGGTTTGATGGCAAGGCTGAAAATGTTACAAGCACTCCTTATCCATTGCGAGATGCTTTAAACCGAAACGTAGTTTTAAAAGCATTTGGAATGACCGAGGAAGATCTCAAATAATAGTGATAATAGTGCCTCTGTTTCATTGAGCATTCATTTAATGAATGCTCTTTTTAACATATTTGATAGAGCATCTAGAGAAAAAAATGAGTACATCACTAAAAAAGTGAAACTTTCTGTAAAAGACTACTCTTGATATGATCAAATTATAAAACGCTTACAACTTTTTTGGATAATTGAGGGGAGGGAGAAGAAGAAGCTTTTTACTAGTGTTATAGATTAAATACTTAATAAATAGTTTGAAAGGGGAGTAAAAAATGAAATCACAGTTAAAAAGGTATATGTATTTTTTATTAATTGCCATATTTATAACGAGTGTCTTAGCATTGCCAGTTAGTGCACAAGAGATTGGGGTGAATGTGGAAAATGGTGTAAAAAAAGAAGGAGTAACTGTTAACCGTGATAATCATTCCCCAACAGGATATACAGCAACTTTTGTATATAAGAATGCAACGGCTAATTCAGTTCAGTTTTATGGACAATTCCAATTTGCAAAGCCCGGTGTAGACTACCCAATTGAAAATGTACCAACGTATAGTCCAGAAGAGTGGACACAAGAAATGTTTCCATTAAATATGAGCACGCCATATGAAAAGGAAATGACGAAAGTAGAAGGAACTGACTTTTGGACAATAAGCATGCCACTTCCTAGTGGCGGGTACCCATATTCCTATATTGTTGATGGGGTAACCATTGCAGATCCATCAAATATGCCAATCGCAAACCAGGATACTGGGAAACAGAATCTAAGCATGGCCTATGTACCTTTTGATTCAAAAAAACAATCCTTTGATTATTCCTATGTATTACCAAAAAAAGGAGCAAAGACTGGGAGTGTTTCCTTTGAAACCTATTCAACCAGTGGATTATTAACAACCGATCAGTCTCTAGGAATCTATTTACCACACGGTTATGATCCGAATCGCAATGAGCCGTATAAAGTGATCTATTTATCTCATGGCGGAGGTGGTAATGAAGCGGATTGGTTTAATACAGGTAGCGCTGCCAATATTCTTGACAACCTAATTGCACAGAAGAAAACGGAGCCAGTGATTGTGGTAACGATGAATAATTCCGTATTTGGTTGGGACATGGCTAAAATTACAAAAAATATGATGGAAAATATAATTCCATATATGGAATCAAACTATCATGTTTCTAAAGATTCGAATGATCGAGCATTTGCTGGTCTTTCCATGGGAGCTTTAACCACTACTAACATTTATTACAGCAATCCAACTAATTTTGGATATTTCGGGATCTTTAGTGGAGCAGATGCTAGGGTTGATTTAAGTAATTACAATTTAGATCACTTACGTAAACCTAAACTATTCGTGGCTGCGGCATGGTATGATATGGCATACCATGATGTAGGCTTTAATTCGGAGATAAATACCCTAAAATTCATGTCAGTACTAGACGCAAACCAAATACCTTACGAATTTGAAAATGTAAATGGTGCTCATGATTGGTTCACATGGCCTCAATTATTGAATAAATTCTTAACAGACGTAGTGTGGAAATAGTAGGTTCGTAAACACTCTTATACTTTTACTCGTATAGGAGTGTTTTTTTTCTATAATAAACCACCTACTAAAGTCTGATATTTCTGTGAAATTTATTTTGATAATATTTATATCATCATTAACGCTTGTCAAACCATTTAAAAGAGAGGAAGATGGATTCTTCAATGAGAGCCCAATTAGACAGTCAGTCAACAGACTCAGAAAATATGTTCGTAGAATTTGAAGTATTTACTAATGAAAGAATTCAAAAACAGTTTCTAATCGTAAAACAATTGATTGAGGGTGATCTAGAAAGTGCAGAACAATCAATCAGTGCATTATTGGGACTGATACAACGAAGTCAATTGCCCAATTATATAAAGAAACAAGTAGTTTACGGATTTTTAGATATCTTATTGTTTAAAATTCAACATCTTTCCCTTTCAAAAGAAGGTACAAAGAAAGAAGACCTATTATCGTTTTCAGAAATCAACAAAATGTTAACAACGAATGACTTCCATGAGATTGAGAGAATGTTATTAGTCATTTATAGAAGAATAATAGAGTTTGAGAATCATTTGAAAAATAGCAGCAAAATGAAAGAAGTTTTGAATTATATCGATAGGAATTATCGAAACCCAGAGCTTACCTTAAACAGTATAGCTCAGAATTTTGAATTAAATCATACATATGTCTCTAATACGTTTAAGAAAGAATTCGGTTATAATATCCTCGAATTAATCCAAATAAGAAGAATAACAGAAGCGAAATACTTACTTGAGAACACAAAACTGAGCGTCTCTGAAATCGCATATAAAGTGGGCTATTACAGCTATAGAACACTATCAAATATTTTTAAACGCTTAGAAAAAATGACACCAACGCAATTTAGGGAATTAAAAGAGAATTTTAAAACAAATGGTTTAACGTGACATTCATCAAAATAAAAAGGGTTCTTATACTATTTCGTATTTTATCTGAAATCATACCGATTTCAGATTTTTATTTGTAAATATTTATAGCAATTAGGAAAAATATGGTGTAACATTTAAGTGTGCTTAATATTTAATAAAACTAAACTATTCATTCTTCTCAAGAAAGGAGAACTCCAATGGACATAAAACAAATTCTCATCGAAGCCAATCGTTTTTCTGAAGACATCAAATTTGTTTTTATCAACGAATATAAAAACCTACTCGACGAAAATGAGTTATCCCAAAAGCAATCTCTCGTTTTAAGCATTTTAGAGAAAAAACAACAACTGACGATGAACGAAGTAGCAAGTATCATCAATGGAACCCCAAGTGCAGCAAGTCAATTTGTCCAAAAGCTGGAGAAAAAGCAGTACGTAAAACGGGAGGTGAACAAGGATAACCGAAGAGAGGTGTTTGTGTTACTTGATGAAAAGGGAGAGGCCTTTTTTAACGAAATGACTGAGATTGATGAAAGGGTGTTAGAAAAATACTTTCTGCAGCTTCCAGAAGAGGATATTATCAAGTATCACGAAATTTTGAAAAAGCTTCATCAAATCGTCGTGAGAGGAGGGGAAGGGTAATGGAGACGGCTATCGTCAATCAGCAATTCACGTATCATAAGAAGTCCGGGTACATAGGGTTTATCGTTGCGATGATCTGTGTATGTTTGGTTGAAACGGTGGGGGTATCTTATCTACTCTACAAATGGAGCCCTGTTCTTCACTGGATTCATCTATTATTATCAGTATCCACTATTCTTTTCCTCATTCTTGATTTACGAGCGGTCAACAAGAACCCGATCATCCTTCAAAATGACGAACTCATCATAAAAGTAGGACTTCGCCCGGCTGTTCATATTCAGCTTTCAGATATCTTAGAGATCAAGAGTGGAAAATTGAACTTTGAGAATGACCGAAAAAATAAAGAAGTGCTCGACCTCTCGTTATTAGGGTTTGACGAACCGACTTTTGAAATCGTTTTATCGGAGCCGATCCATAACAAAAACAAGAGCATTCAACGTATCTTTTTTACAGTAGATGATGAACGTGCCTTTTATGAACTAGTGAATCAAGGGAGGGGAAATCATTGAGTATTTTCTATTGGATCGTCCTTCTATTTCTCGTGACGTACGAACCCGTCTATGGTTATTTTGATTATCAGAAATTTAAACCGAGAGTCGCACAATTTCCATTGGAGAGAGTGAAGTATTATAAAAAAGTCATGCTCGGACTTTGGATTCCGACCTTTGTGATCCTAACAATAACTGCATTTGGTCCTATGAAATTCCATGACATCGGCTTAAAAGGAATCACCATTAATACATCAACTTTAGGACCTTGGGTCACGTATGGTTCTTTCGGATTAGCAGGGATCTATTTGGTTAGTCTCATATATTATTTAGTAGGTTCCAAGGTTAGTATAAAAATGAGAACCGACATTGCCGAGCTAAAGAAAAGAGAGCACGAGAAAATCGCGTTTAAAGACATTTTGCCACATTCGAAAGAAGACAAACGTGTATGGACGTATGTGTCTTGGACAGCGGGAATCACGGAAGAAATCATTTACCGAGGCTTTCTAATTTTTGCCCTTTTTCAGCTGTTTCCGGGTCTTTCCATTTGGCCCGTGTTGATCCTTTCCTCCTTGTTATTTGGTTTGGCCCACACTTACCAAGGAATTCTGAATGTCATTAAAACCTCATTGATTGGCTTGTGTTTCGCCGTTTTATATATCGGATTAGACTCGATTGTCCCCCTCATAATTTTGCACTTCATAATCGATTATGTTGGAAAGATCGGGGATGATGGGGAATGAAATAACCCGATTTGTTTAATACCTAACAAGTGCTTTCAGGATAATTATGGTAAAAGATAGCAAGATTTTCTGGAGGGATTATCTCATGGAGAAAATTTTAGTGAAAACGGGAATATATTCATTTATAGGTTCTTTCTTCTTATTAATTATTTTTATGAAAAGGGAACAAAACACGATAGACGTAGACGGGATGACTACATTTACGGTGACCCCTTACCCAGAGTTTTTCTTTAATATTTTTAGATATTCGGTAATTTCTGCAGTCATTGCAGTTGTACTTGTATGTGGTTATATACTGACAAATAAGAAAAGTTCGGAATAAACTTAACAGATTTATTTTTGGTTTATGATGGAGCGTAGTTTTTTAAGCACCCGAGTGGAGAAATAGGCGGAGAAATTCCGCCTATTTAATAATTATTATTAAAAAACATTAAAATAGACGGAGAGTTTCCGCCTATTGGCTCAAAAAAATCGAAAAGAAGTGATTTTGCTTTGCGTAAGCGGAAAAACTCCTCTTATTTACCTCATAACAAGCTCCATTTTGCATTTAACGGAAAAATATCCGCTTATTTTACTTTAGCTGGTTACTCGATTAAGGACAATACATCTTATGTGGTTTACTTTTTTATATACCAATAGCGATGCCTATATAACTGTCATTTCGGCAAGTATTTTGAAAATAGTACCTCAAAACGGAACCCTTTATTTAAGCACTAGTGGCTTTTTTTATGAAAGAAACCACCATAAAAAGCATATATTAAGGACAGGCCATAAATAGTTCGGAGATGAGTCAACATGGTGTATTTCCTTAAGAAAACGGGAATTGTCCTACTTGGCAGTATGTTATTGTCTTTTGGTATCAATTTTTTTTTAGTTCCTTTTGAGGTACTTGATGGTGGAATCATTGGGATTGGTTTAATAATAAAGTATTTAACGGGGATACAAGCGGGTTTAGTCATTATATTATTGAGTGTCCCGATTTTTATGCTAGCTTGGTTATATAATAAAAATTATTTTTATAATAGTTTACATGGGATGCTCATCTCTTCCTTTGTCATTGATTTACTGGCCTCTTCTCAACTTTTACCATCTGATATGATTCTTCACCCGATCGTTAGTTCGATATTGGGAGGGATTTTTATTGGAGTGGGTATTGGGATCATGCTTAGATATGAAACAAGTACAGGAGGAACAGACCTCATTGCCCAATTTATATCAAAATTTTTTAACATCAATGTTGGAATGATCATATTTGTCATCGATACGGTTGTGATTTCCATAGGAGGATGGCTCATTTCAAAAGATACCTTTCTCTTGTCGATTTTGACCGTGATCATTGTAGGCTTTTTTACTAGCTTTTGTACATGGAACTACAAAACAGAAAATGGTTAGAAGTCTTCATTAGTTGTGCAAAATCTAACTTATATGAAAACAGGCATTCCTTTAAAATAGGGATGCCTTTTACTATTAAACAAAACTTGAATGTCAAATTCTTTTTTTACTCGAGCAGGGAGTTAAAAAAACGTTATAAAGAATAGATATTTGTAAAAAGTGTGAAATAAATGTGGCTGTGAATCGACTAATTGATAAGTACAAAAAATCGGAGGGATTAGGGAGTTGACCAGCTCATGATTAGCAACAAAATTTCGGAATGGTTTTACTTGTACAACAAAGATATTTATCATTTTTTGGTTTATTACATTGGGTCGAGTGATGTTGAGGATCTGGTGCAGGAAGTTTTTATCCGAGCCATTAAAGGCTTTGATACGTTTCAGCAAAAATCGAGTCCTAAAACCTGGCTTTTTTCGATTGCACGCCATGTAGGGATGGATGAAATGAGAAAAAGGAAGCGCGTAAGGATGATGCAAAAGCTTTGGTTCTGGGAAGAGAAAACACCGGAGATTATTTTTCAAGAAAATGAAAATAACCGGTTACTTTACGAGGCGATCCAAGCATTAAAATCAAATTATCGAGATGTGATCATCCTGAGAGGAATTAAAGAACTTTCTGTATCTGAAACAGCATCCATATTACATTGGAATGAAAATAAGGTTCGAATCACCTATCATCGTGCACTAAAGGCACTGCAAAAAGCAAAGGAGGATTTTCTATATGAAAGATAATGAGAAATTTCATGATTTAGAGAGAAACATCCGATCCTTACCTGAACCGGATTATGATAAACAGTTTACAAAGGAAATCCAAAATCGAATCCATGAAAATGTATTACAGTTTGCAAGTTCTTATGATAAAAAGAAAAAGAGAGTGACCATTATGAAAAAGATTTCATTAGGTTTAGTTAGTGTAGCAGCCCTCGTGTTATTCGCCATTCTTACCCTTCCAATAAATGAGGATCGTCCATCTAGTTCTGATCCAAATGAACAAGCACCAACAGATGAAACGATAGTGGACCATGAAAAAGAGGTTATTGATCAGAATAAAGACACAGAAATTCTTTATGAAAATACAGAATATGGTTTTACTTTTACCCTTCCAAAAAGTTGGGGTGATTACCAGATTGTATCGGATTCTTGGGAAGGGATTTCAGAACAAAATAATACAATGGAACATGGTCCCATTCTTTCCATTAGGCATCCTCAATGGTCAGAGGAAAAGCCAAGACAAGATATTCCGATATTGATTTTTACTCTTACTCAATGGTACTCGCTTGAAAAAGGGGAATTTCATATAGGTGCTGCTCCTGTTGGTCCAACTTTATTAGGGCAAAATAATGAGTATGTTTTTGCGCTTCCAGCAAGGAATAACTTTGCCTTTTTAGAGGGTTACGAAGAAGTAGAAACGATTTTAGCAAATCAGCCACTTCAACCGAATGAAGAGAGATAAAGAACAAATAATTGAGGAACAATAAGTGGAAAAGGTATATAAAGGCGAGGGAATTTATGAAAAAGAGTGCCATAGTGTTCCTATGTTTTCTTATTGTCCTGCTTCCATCACAAGTTTTCGCTAAGCAGAAAGTCCCTATCTTAATTTATCATTCGATCGATGAATTTAAGGGTGTGGGTTCTAAAGAGTTATATGTAACCCCTGAAAATTTCGAGAAACAAATGATATATTTACGAGATCATGATTTTACTTTATTAACGTTTGAACAGTGGGAAGATCAAAATAATGTAAAAAAACCGATTTTCATTACGTTTGATGACGGATACAAAAACAATTTGAATGCATTTGACATTTTTCGAAAACTGAAAAATGAAAGGTTCCAACCGAAAGGTACGGTGTTTGTTCTTTCTGACTTTATCGGCCGTTCCAACCGATTATCACAAGCGGATCTCAAAAAGATGGTTGGTTCAGGTATGATCTCGATCCAGTCCCATACCGCTACACATCCTGATCTGACGAAAATAAATAATTTTGATTTTGAACTAAAGAAGTCCAAAGAAAAAATTCAAAACATAACGGGCAAACCAGTGATTGCTCTTGCGTATCCATATGGAAATACAAATAAAAAGGTTGTAGAAGAAACGAAGAAATACTATTCGTATGGACTTACGACTACTCCTGAAGTATTTTCTGAGAAAGGCATGAAAGATGAACTTTACTTTTTGCCAAGAATGTATATTAAGTATTCCACTACCATTGAGGATTTTGGAAAGATTGTAGAAGGAAGATGAAAACATTACTATGGTGCATATATGGATGTAACAGCTGCTTACCAGGCAGCTTTTCTTGTTCAATGGATAATTTATAGTGGAAATATGATGAAAACTCATCAAATCTGCTATTGTATTTTTTTAGTAATGCAAGAGATAATAAAAATGACGGAAAATATGATTTAAGGTGTGGCTTACTTGTATTATTTATTAGCTATTGGATTGATTGGATTAGGAATAGTAGGACTGTATGTGACTATTTTTAAATATACAAAAGAGCAATACAAGTCGGTGAAATTCACAGGAACGGGTCAAGGTTTAGATGGTGCTATCTTCGCAGCCATTATGAATGTACTTCCGTGGTGGATGGTCAAAGCTTTTCTAATTTTTAGTAGTGTGGTTGCGGTATTTATAGGCGTCATGACCCTTATAACGATGTAAAAACCAGTTTGACCTAATGTTGCCAGATATAAGGTTAGGGAATGTTGTGGACCGCAAAAATAGATAAAATTCTTATTAAATGATCCCTTAGGTGAATATATATGAAAAAGAATGTAATCATTATTTCATTGTTGTTACTTTGTTTATTTGCATATGGTGTCTACTGGCTGTTATTTGATATTAATCGAATAAATCCAGGAGAATTTATTTCACAATCTACTTCCCCTAACAGTGATTACACGATAAAAGCTTATGTAAATAATGGTGGGGCAACAACAGATTATGCTGTTCTAGGAGTATTGTATTTCAATGAAGAGAATAGAAGGCCAAAGAATATATATTGGAACTATCATGAGGAACAAGCGGAAATAAAGTGGGAAAATGAAAATACGGTTGTTATTAATGGCCATAAATTAAAGATACCTAACGAAACATACGATTTTAGAAAAGATTAATTTTTCGATGACCGTATAGTGTAACTGGAAGGTATTACGATTTTTATGATATTAAGTACGCTGAAATTTAGAGCGAAGTTAGTTTCAAGTAATGAGAAAATAGCTTCTTGTACGAACTCTGTTAGACTGAAACTTTTCCCTTGTTTAATCGTAAATAAGCAAGTGACAAATCGTTCTATGGAGGGGATAGAATGAAATTCATTGTTCTTCTAGCGGTTCTGCTTCTGTTGTTTTTTGTATTAGAAAAAGTAATCAATAAGTTCCTTGGAGTAGAAAAAAAGAAAATCTCTGATACACCTGGGAAAAAGATTGACCAATGGGGAAGAGGGATCACTCTTTTCATTTTTTTATTCGCATTATGGTTTGTGGTAGATAGTGATTCGTTCCTTGTAAAAAAGCTGTTTTGGATGAGTTACCTTATCCTTTTAGGAGGATTTCAAGCGGTTCTAGAATTTATTTATCTAAAGAATACTAAGCAATATATTACGACAGTAATTATGGTAATAGTAACTCTGATCTTTATTTTTAATATGGAACTTTTTATATAGATTTATAGTAAAAATTCTAGACTCTTTTCCGGGTGATTATAGTCTTCATTACTATGAGACTCTCAACTTTTTGTTCCCCAATGATAGTTTTTATGTTTAAATGAGGACAGAAAAGGGAGAGGATGGATCCAATGGCAGAATTTACGAATGTAACAATCTCTACGAAAGCAAATATTTACTTTGAGGGAAAGGTAACTAGTAGAACGGTAGTTTTTCAAGATGGAACCCGAAAAACGTTAGGAATTATGCTTCCGGGAGAATATGAATTTTCAACATCTCAAAAAGAAGAGATGGATATTCAAACGGGAGTACTTGAATATAAATTACAGGGACAAGATTGGAAAACGATCGAAAATAATGGCGTGTTTTATGTGCCTGCAAACGAAAGCTTTTCTTTAAAAGTTCATTCGGTTGTTGATTATTGTTGTTCTTATCTTTCTGAGGAGTAAATTGTTAAATATATCATAAAAAAAGACCGGCACACTGACTAATTGGGCAGTGTCCGGTCTTTTTTTTGGTAAAATATTCTTGACTCTATGTAAAGTTTATTATACATTATGTATAACAAGTTTAACATGATGTAAAAGTAAATTGACAAGGGAGGTTCTTTATGACGTATCAAGAAAAGAAAAGTATCGTATCATTGATTAGTGCTATTCTCATTTTCGGATTTTATTGTTTGTATATGTACCCTCAGTATCCCGAAGGGGGGCTAGAGTCTTCTGAAGCCTTTCGTTTTTGGGGTAGTTTCGTCCTCATCTTGACTGTCGTTTCAATCGTCGCACACATCGTAATCAGCATCATCTTTAACATCATCTTTAGAATGACAACCAGAGAAAAGGAACCAAAATTTGCGGATGAATTGGATAAGTTAATCGACTTGAAAGCGTTCCGAAACTCGTTTTTTGTGTTTGTCATCGGCTTTCTTCTTGCCATGGGATCACTGATCATCTATCAGCCGTTACACGTCATGTTCATGATTCTGATCATTTCGGGCTTTATTTCCGATGTGACCGGATCGGCTACAAAACTTTATCACTATCGGAGAGGAGTCTAAAATGGGTAAAAATCTTGTCGGCAATCACATTCGAAGATTACGATTCAATCATGATGAAATGACCCAGCAGCAATTAGCTGACAAGGTGGGCGTAACAAGACAAACCATCGTGGCTCTCGAAAAGGGAAACTACTCCCCATCTCTTGAACTCGCTTTTCGCATTGCTCACGCCTTTCACTTACCGTTGGAAGAAGTATTCTTTTATGGAGATGACCCAACGCAGTAAGAATTATTGATTGTTTTTGCTTTACCGTTTGTCATTTTATGAACAGAAGGGGATAAGTAAATGAAGTCAAACCAAAAAGCAGCCAAAATAGTGGGAGTATTGTTTATTCTTGCAGCCGTATCGGCGGTAGCAGGTGTGATGTTATACGATCCGATCCTAAACGGTTCCGATTACTTGATCAATGGTTCCAAACACGCCAACCAAGTCATATTGGGAGCACTAATGGAATTAATTCTTGTCGTTTCAGCGGTTGGTACAGCAACTACAATGTTTCCGATTTTAAGAAGGTATAACGAAACCATCGCTTTATGGCATGTTTGTTTTCGGTTTCTTGAAGCGATTGTCATTACGGTTGGTGTGATCAGTGTGCTGTCTCTTTTGACTTTAAGTCAGGAATTGGTTGCTGCTGGAGCTCCAGATGTAGCAGCTTTTCAAACGTCAGGTACCGTATTAAAAGCCATCCATGAATGGACATTTATGCTAGGTCCCAATTTCATGCTCGGTATCAATACGTTGATGTACAGTTATATATTTTATAAAACCAAGCTCGTACCAAGGTTTATCCCAATCTTAGGTATGACAGGGGCAACTCTTGTATTTATTTGTGCCTTGTTAGTCATGTTTGATGTCATTGAACAAGTGTCTGTTTGGGGTGGGCTGTTGGCACTGCCAGTAGCAGCGAATGAAATGATTTTAGCCGTATGGCTGATCATGAAAGGATTTAATTCCTCAGCACTTGCTAGCTTGTTTTCTAAAAAGGAATAGACTAGTAAGAAAAACATGTAGCGGACCTCCATATCACTGGAAGTCCGTTTTTTAAATCTTGCTAGAAAAATAGTAAGTAATTCCCTAATTTTGGTCATGTTTGTTGTGTTATCTTGTGTTAAGAAGATCTACTAAAGTAAAGTTGGTGCAATAATATTGAGTAAAAAGAAGCGGAAAGCAAGGAAGAAGGAACCGAATTCATGGATGACCGGACTGAAATTGTTCGGCTGTTTCTTCGTCGTATTACTATTGGGCTGGTATTTGATCGTGGATCATATTGAAGGGGATTCCTTTCAAGGAGTGGTGGAGTTGCCACTAAAAGAGAGCTATGCAAACGCCCTATATGGGTGGGCGTTGATATATTGGGTCATAGGGATTCCGGCGGTCATTGTAGCATTAGTGCTGATCGTACGAGAAAGCAAAAAGGAATTCATGGCTACCTGTTTTTATAGTGTGCCATTGTTTTTACTTAGCATGAGCTTTACGATTCAGTACATGGTTTTCTTAATCAAGGTCGATGCGGAATTTTTGGGCTGGTTGTATATTGTGGTTGCCGCAATAGGGTTCATCCTTGTTAATGTGTTAATTTATTTGGACAAAACTAAGATACATAGTTGGTTGGTATGTCTCGGCTTGGTGTTAGTGATTCTAAGTTGGGTGATGTTAATCATTGCGGACTCAGCGGTTGGGAATTATATCATAACCTATAAATCAAGCTTAAGAGGGAGCTTGATGGTGAAAACAATCGTGGGGACCTTTCAGACGTTGGGAATCTTTATTTTCCTAGCTATGTACGGGTATCTATTAAAGCTACGATTAGCTGGGGAAGAGTGAACTTCTCTTTCCCAACCACATCCACTTCTATGTCCATTCCTTCCTTAACAACTCAACGGCCGGAATATCGGCGGGTGCCCAAACAAGCGAGGACAAATCTTCTCGTTTCAGCCAAAGGAGTTTCGAGTGTTCACTCGGCAGGGGAATCCCATCCACCAAACGACATTTGATCGTGAGCAATTGAATGATAAACGAGTCATATTCATGGATATGTTCGTTATGTAATTCATCGGGTTCGATGAGACAGCCCAGTTCTTCGTGAATCTCACGTTTGATGGCCGAAAACAAATCCTCGTCCTCTTCGACCTTTCCTCCAGGAAACTCCCACATATTTGGCATGGTCATCGTTGATGAGCGGAGAGCACATAAAATTTCTTCGTGTTCATTTTCAATCACGGCAGCCACGACTTTGTTTTGTTTCTTCATGTTTACCTCCCAGTAGCTTTTTACCCCATAGTATCACTTTCTTTTTCCCATTAAAAACATGTAAAAGTAGTCTTGTCCATGAAATATGAATCATGCAAGAAAGCGATTTCAATAGTATAATAGAAGAAAGAAGGATTTTTTAACTTAGCTGCAAGAAAAAAGATGTAGTTTTACAAGCTTAGGCCTCATACACATAATAGTACCTAATTTCGTTGGAAACAAACTAAAAATGATTAAATGGGAGTGAGGTCCATGAAAAAGAGTGAATATTTATTCTTCTGCCAGCATTGTGGAGTGCCTCAACGTATTCCAGAGTTTGCGTTAAAAACGTACCTGTGTGATGACTTAGTAAAGAAATATTATTGTAACAATTGCAGTCGAGAAAATAAAATTCCGGAATACGTGAAAAAATTGAAATCGGAGCTCTAGATAGGGCAAGGATTCCACATATGGCTAGACAGATACCATGTAAATGCTTACATGGTATTTTTTTATGGGCTTAGATTTTTAAATAGAATGGTAGTTAGAAAAAAAGTTATCAAAAAATTTAAAAAAGAAGTTGTCGAATTGTGAAACATCTATTATAATACATTTTAATGAATGTCATATAATATAACATAATGGTGGGGGATTATCTAACATGTCAAAAACTTTAGTAGAATTAGAAACTTCAACTCTAGATCAAATTAAAGAAACGATAAAAGAAAAAAGTGTGGAACTATTACACTTACAATTCGTTGATATTGAAGGTATCTTAAAGCATGTGACAGTAACAGTTGAGCAATTAGAGGATGTAGTAGAAGGAAAAATGATGTTTGACGGATCTTCTGTTAAAGGGTTCTCTCCTATTAATAAGTCCGACCTTTACTTACAACCTGATTTAACAACATTTGCTGTTCTTCCTTGGTCAGTTGAAGAGGGGTATTCGGAAGCAAGATTTTTATGTTCTGTAAAAAACCCAGACGGTACACCATTTGATGGAGATACAAGAAATGTTTTAAAGAAAACGGTTGAGCGTGCTGCTGAAAGTGGATATACGATTTCAGTTGGACCTGAGCTAGAGTTTTTCTTATTCAAGACAGATGAGAATGGCTACGCAACTCAAGAACTAAGTGATAAAGCAGGTTATTTCGAGCCATCACCACACGATCTTGGAGAACGCGTTCGTTTAGAAATTTACCGCGCTTTAAAGGCAATGGGCTTTACAATTGAAGCATCTCACCACGAGGTAGCTGAAGGACAGCATGAAATCAATTTCAAGTATGCTGATGCTTTAACAGCTGCAGATTTGTCTACTACGTATAAGTGGGTTGTTAAGACGATTGCTCAGAAATTTGGATTGCATGCAACATTTATGCCGAAGCCAGCATTTGGAATCAATGGTTCTGGTATGCACGTGAACATGTCATTCTTTGAAGGAAGCGAAAATGCCTTCTTTGATCCATCTGATGAGTTACAATTATCAAAGAAAGCTTACCATTTCATTGCAGGTGTACTTGAAAACGTAAAGAGCTTCGCGGCTGTAACAAACCCGCTAGTAAACTCTTATAAGCGTTTAGTACCAGGTTATGAAGCACCTTGCTACCTTGCTTGGTCAGCATCTAACCGTTCTGCTCTTATCCGTATTCCAGCGAAGAAGGGGCTTGCGACTCGTGTCGAATTACGTTGTCCAGATCCATCTGCAAACCCATACTTAACGTTTGCAGTAATTGCTGCTGCAGGTTTAGATGGAATTGAAAAAGAACTAGAAGCTCCAGCTCCAATTAACGAAGATATCTTCCATATGTCTGATGAGAGAAGAGCTCATTTAGGAATTGAGAACCTTCCTGGCAGCTTAAAAGAAGCAGTAGTTGAATTAGAAGCAAGCAATTTTGGTG
The DNA here is from genome assembly GCF_003586445.1 of Bacillus sp. Y1. Lineage (NCBI taxonomy): Bacteria > Bacillati > Bacillota > Bacilli > Caryophanales > Bacillaceae > Bacillus > Bacillus sp. Y1. The sequence continues at coordinate 2,240,123 of NZ_CP030028.1, forward strand.
CTAAGGCATTAGGCGAGCACGTATATGGTGAATATGTGGCAATGAAAAAAGCTGAGTGGGATAGCTACCGCATCTCAGTTCACGCTTGGGAAATTGAAAACTATCACTCTAAATTCTAATACTAACAATTAAGTAATATAGAAGTATTCAAGGATGGAACGCATATGTTCCATCCTTTCATTTTGTCATGAGAAGGTTGGCCAAGAGGAAAAAGGTAAAGATTTTTATATGAAAGGTCAAAATAACATTTATTCATACCCTGTTTAAATTTATAAAATTAATAAAATAGGACTAAAAGAAAGGAGAAAATATAGATGGATGCAACAGGGGTAACAGGGAAGCTGTATCATGCTTGTCAATGGATTTCTCGATTGGCCTATTTGAATCTTCTATGGTTGTTATTTATGGGACTGGGGCTGTTCATCTTTGGAGCTGCGCCTTCGACAGTGGCGATGTTCACGATTATTCGGAAGTGGTTACAGGGGGAAAAGGAGTTGCCCATTTTTTCGCTCTTTTTTAAGATTTATAAGAAGGAGTTCTGGACAGCCAATCGTTTAGGAATAGTATTACTGGGTTTTACCTTAATTTTATTCTTAGATTGGATGTTAATCGGATCATTACAAGGATTTCTTTATCCAATATTACTAGGTTGTTTAATAGGTGTGGTATTGCTTTTTAGTATCGTCATGCTGTATATATTCCCTGTCTTTGTTCATTTCGAACATAACACGATTCAATATGTAAAAGTGGCTTTTTTGCTCGGAATTTCCTATCCACTTTATTCCTTTGTCATGTTCCTTGTAGTGATGTGTATGGTCACCATAAGTATCTTTTTCAATGGGGTAGGATTTCTCTTTTTCGGCAGTGGGATAAGTTATATACTAATGTATATTTCAACTCTATTATTTCATAAAGTAGCTCAAAAATTTGAGGTGGAAGTTTCTAGATCCTAGTAGTCTCTTGCGAAATAGTGGTCAAATTATTCTCATAACAGGTAAATTTATTGATATGTTGGTAAAAATTGATTTTGCTACACTAATTTTGTAAGGGTTTTCAATAAATAAAGTAGTAGGGGGAAAGAGAATGAAAAGGAAGATCTGGTCCATATTTATCTTAGTCTCTGTTTTTTGTATCGTATTAGCCGGTTGTTCAGGAAACAGCACCAAGGAACAGGCATCGTCCGAATCGGAATCAGATGAAAAGGTAACGATTAAATTCCACACACACGGAAACGAAGCATCTTATAACTGGAAGGAAACGATTGCTGCCTTTGAAGAAAAACACCCGAACATCAAAGTGGAGCTCGTCATTCTTAGTGAAAAAGGAGATACGCAGGAAGCAACGAAAAAGCTAGATTTAGCTGCTGCTTCAGGAGAGCAAATGGATGTTCTTATGTTCAGTGATCCAGCAAGCTATGCTCAGCGTGTGAGTATGGGGATGGTGGCCCCAATCGATGAGTTTATTACAGAAGAAGGCTACAAGGTAACGGATGAATATAAAGTAGATACACAAATTGACGGGAAGTATTACTCGCTTCCAGGTAAATTTAATCCATGGTATGTTCTTTTAAATAAAGATCATTTGGACGCTGCTGGTTTAGAAGTACCAACAGATTGGACATGGGATGAATTTGCTGAATACGCGAAGGCCATGACAACAGACGATCATTATGGAACCTACTTCCACGGTCCACAAAATGGGGGTTGGATGGAATTTTTAAAGCTGGCCTTAGCTAGTGAAGAAGAAGATACAGAATTTACAACAGCGGATGGACAATCGAATCTTGATCATCCATTGTTCAAAAAGACGCTTGAACTACGAGTAAAAATGGAAAAAGAAGATCAATCAGCCGTTCCTTACACAGATATCTTATCGCAAAAGCTTCATTACCGTAATCAGTTCTTTAATCAGGATGCCAGTTCGATTCTAATCGGTAGCTGGATGAATACAGAGCTTGGCGGGACAGAACAGTTCCCATTAAACTTTAATGTCGCGGTTGCACCTTATCCGAAGAATGAAAAAGAGGCTACGGGCGGATTCACACCTGTAACAACAGACTTCATGGCAGTTGCGGGCACATCTGAACATAAGGAAGCAGCGTATACATTTATTCGTTGGTATACAACAGAAGGACAAATTGTACAAGGGAAAAACATTCCGTCTTGGAGCAAGGTGAGTGAAGGGGATTTAGCAGGCATTGTTGACAAAATCCTTAGCGGAACAGTGAGCCCTGAAAAAGTTGATAAAGACTCTTTAATTAATGTGTTAACAAATGCGAAGTCCTCCAAGATCATTTCACCTGTATCCTATCAGGCTGAAATTTACAAAGTCATCAATGAAGAATATGAAAAACTGATCTTTGGTGAACAGGATGTAGAAAAAACGATTGAAGCTTCCCAAGAAAGAGTACAGGGAATCATTGATAGTAATAAATAGTGATAGACAGCATGTAACGAAACTATAATAATAGAAAGAAAGGGTTGTAAACGATTACAACCCTATCTTTGTATTAAAGGGTGTTTAGCGTATGAAGCTTAAGAAACATTGGAAGCTAGAGCCGAAATCCTTTCGGTTCAAAGTGATTTTTATTTCAATTATTTGCCTTGTTATCCCTGCGACGATCTCTTTGTTTATTTATAATTACTTAACCACCGATACGCTGAAGGAACAGGCGCTTTCGAATGCCAATCGCGAACTCACAATTGCGAATGAATACGTGGAAAAGCTCTTGGAAGACATGCTTTACATAACAAATTTTATCCAAATGGATGCGGAAATGAATACCATTTTAAAAGAAAAAGCGAAAAGCACCAGTGACCCGACAATATCAGAGTACGAAAAATTTATGGATGAAAATAGAATCAATAAAACGATTGAAAATATTACCCTTGTTGGGGAAAAGTCGTATGTGACGATTCTTTTAAAAAACGGAAAATCTTACTCGAATTATTCTAGTTGGGAATACGATCCCAATCTTTTGGTTCATGAAAAATGGTTCAATCAATTAAATGATCTCCAAGGCTATGAATCGATATGGATCGGCAGTCAACCAACCATGATCAAATCAGAAGTAAAAAATAATCCATACCAACTATCTGTGGCTAGAACGTTAAGAGATGAAAATGTAAAAGTGTATGGGTATGTGATTGTCACCATCATGGAGAATAAAATTAATGAACTGTTCAGTGGCTTACATGGTCACGAAGAAATGATGTTATTAAACGCTTCGAATCAAATCCTTTCCCACCGTGACGATTCAAGAATCGGTGAAAACTTTCAATATAGTTCACAGCTGAAGGAACAGAACTCATCCAATATTTTTCAAATATCTAAAAAAGATTACTTGATTGCAGAGCATAATATCTCGTTTACAGGGTGGAAGCTGGTGTCACTCGTACCCTACAAACAGGCTGTCAATAAAATTAATTCAATATTCAATAAAGTATTTGTGGTGCAAATTGTTTCCTTTGCCATTTTCCTTTTTTTAATGGCTTATTTACTGCGAACGATCACTAAACCAATTGTTCATCTTGGAAATGTGGCACAGTCGGTAAAGCAAGGGAATTTAACGGTTCGTTCCCGTATTAGGAGCAGAGATGAGGTTGGTAGACTATCAGATTCCTTTGATCATATGTTAGATCGGGTGAATGAAATGATTGACGAGATAACAGATACGCAGGAACGAAAGCGGAAAGCGGAACTCGCCATGCTGCAAGCGCAAATCAATCCCCATTTTCTCTTTAATGTTCTAAATTCGATTCGAATGAAAGTGTTAGTAAAAGGAGATAAGGAAAGTGCGAACATGATTAGCTCCTTATCCAAACTGCTACGCATGACGATTGATAAAAATAAAGAAACCATTACCTTTCAAGAAGAAATTCAAATTGTGTTGGATTATATCAATCTGATGAATATGAGACAAAAGGAAGAAGTAAAGGTAGAACTTTGTGTACATGAAGAAGCCCAATCGATCAGAATTCCACGATTCATTTTACAGCCGATCATCGAAAACTCGATCATTCATGGGTTGAATCAAAGTGCAGGGACCATCGTAGTAAGAACCCTAATCGTCGACTCTCAGATGGTGATTGTGATTGAAGATGACGGTCAAGGCATGGATCACGAAACATTGGTTCATTTACGAAGAAAGCTAAGTCAAACTTCCGGAATTGAATACAGAAACAGTGAAAATCATAAAGGATTTTCGTCCTTAGGGTTATCTAATGTGTATGAGAGAATGTTTATCACTTTTGGCAAGTCCTTTCAGATGGATATCCAAAGCAAACCTGGAGAGGGAACGAAAGTGTTGTTAACGATTCAAAAAGGAGGCTGTCATCCTGATGTACAAAGTGATGCTAGTTGATGATGATTATCCGGTGTTACAGTTATTATCTGAAACCATTGAATGGGACAAAATAGGGGTAACGCTACAAAGCACACATGAAAATGGGGCAAGTGCCTATGAAAAGGCCATGCAAGACATGCCAGATATTTTAATTACGGATATTGGAATGCCCAAAATGAACGGAATCGAATTGACGAAAAAATTAAAAGAGAAAAACCCTAAATTACAGGTAGCTATTTTATCTTGCCACTCCGATTTTGTGTATGCCCATCAAGCATTAAAGCTTCAGGTACAGGATTACCTAGTGAAAGACACGTTTGATCCAGATGATTTATGTGAATTAGTAAAAAAATTCAAGGATACTCTTGATGAACAAAATCATAAAAGAATCAAGCAAATTCAGCTTCAGGAAATGCTTGATCGGAACAAAGAAAGTGTGAAACAAAGATTTATTAGAAACGTGGTTGATGGGTGTGAAATCCATGAGAAAGAAAGATTAGCAGAGTGCAAATCTCTTGGACTGCATATTGACCAAACAGGTTATGTGGGGTCATTGGCGATGATTCATGACTTTCCACTAGCAAAAGAAAAATTTATATCTGAGGACACATTGATGTTTGCGATGAACAATGTCGTTTCAGAAGCCATTGAGCGATATTGTTCTGGTGCCGTTCATTTCCAATTGGGACCAAGGGAACTTTTTGTCTTTTTTCCTTCCTCATTAGTACTAAAGAACAATGCTCTTTCTGAAGCAAAGGAAAGTATGAAGAAGATCCAGCACGCGTTAAAAAGATCAGCGGGGATTTCTCTTTCTTTTCTAGCCGGGGAAGGTTGTAAAACATTAGTAGAGTTCAAACAGGAAGTAATCACCCTGATCACTAGCAAACACCAAAGTTTTTACATGGAACCAGGGGCCATTGTTGATAAGGTGTGCCTGCAGGAGTCGCAAACAGAAGAGTTGTATTCCAAATATGATGAAGCGGCTAGAGAAATGAGAGAGCTAATCATGCTTAGAGACCCAGCGAGAATTCCGGTTTTTGTTACCAAGTGGACATCGTTTCTTAAAGATTATCAATTCCCACCTGAAATGGTTAAGGACTGGGTACTTAAATTATTATTGGATTTAAGAGGAAAGCTCCAAGCCCTACAGTTTTTCCGTTCTCAACATACAGTAGAACATATGCATAATGAAATTCTAGATATTCAATTTGTAAGTGAATTGTATGCGTGGTGGATTCATTACTTTAAAACGACGTTAACGTTAGTAAATGAAGTGTACGAGCAAACACGACGTAAAGAAATACTAGATGCCTTTAAGTATGTTTCTTTGCATATCGAAAAGAAGATCAGTCTAGACGAGGTGTCTAGCCATCTATACCTTAACCCTAGTTATTTTAGCCGCCTGTTTAAAAAAGAGGTCGGTGAAACCTTTGTTGAATACGTCACAAAAATGAAAATCAACCGAGCGAAAGAATTACTAGAACAAACGGCGGATTCTGTGGGGAAAATATGTGAAAGACTAGGCTATGACAACCAAAGTTATTTTATAAAAATCTTTAAAAACTACGTTGGGGTCACACCGATTGAGTTTCGAACAGGGAAGATGTAAGTTAGCCTTGAAAAGAGTTGAAGGTAATTATCCAAACATTTCAGGTTTGTTACCTAATGAGTCCAAGACAATAATTTCACTAAATACAAATCAACTATTAATATAATTGAGATGGGAGTTGAGGTTGTAATGAAAATCAATTGGCTGGCAGAAGTGGAAAAAAGAAAAGATGATCTTTTAAAGGATTTGGATGGCTTTTTTAACATCGGGCGGGGGAACATATGCAGCGGTAATGAAAAATGCAGTAGCTTATGGTGCTGGATGATCCGAATAAATCATAGTGATCATGGTTTTGTTGTATTCTCAAAATAAAAGAATGGAGTATTTCATTGAGAATATTTTTTCGTTATATGGCTGACAGTCGAAAATGAAGGTTATTTTATGCGTATGAATGGCTTTTTCCGAAATTGATTGAGGATTATTGTTATCGTCACCCGGAAATTTCGGATTACCCTGCCATGTTGGAGAGAATTAGAAGCTGAAGAGAAAGGTATTCCAATATGGAAGGGAGCACTTGGATTTGGTTTTTACCTTTTTAGGACCAATGAATTTATACTATAGTCAGATTTTTTCTTGTCTAATAACTTTGAAAGATTACACTAAACAGTGAGGAGATTGGTTGTATGCAAGTTGTAACCAAAATGTTTTTAGAACAACTCGACATGCGTTGCCATGAGAATGATTGGTTTGCATCCATGGATCAGGCGCTTCATGGAGTCATCGCAGCTGAGGCAGCATGGACAAGTTCGGGAATCAGCAATTCGATTTGGCAGATTGTCAACCACTTGATATTTTGGAATGAAGACGTAATCCATCGAATTAAGGGCACAGAGAATTCGCATAAGGCAGAAGACAATGAAGAAACCTTTGGAAATCCGGGGGATCCAGAAGACGAAATTGGGTGGGCCCAGACAGTGCAGCGCCTTAATGAAGTCATGAATAAATTAAAAACGGTCATTGCGGACCTTGACGATGAAAAGTTAAAAGTCCCGTATGCAGCTAACAGGTACTCTATTGAGCGTTTACTCAGCAATATCATGATGCACGATACGTATCATCTGGGCCAAATTGTTCTGTTGCGAAAGTTGCAATCCTCTTGGGGTGGCGTTGATTGGTCCTGAAGCACCATAATTCAGCGACCTTCCTCGCCCAGCCATAGAAGCAGAATTGACGGTGTGAAGCCCTTTTCATTCTCTATGGTGAAGTGGCTGATTTTCCTGCTATGGATGGCTAAACGGGTGTGTTAGTCAAATAAATTAGAACGTATTTGCAGAGCGATCTTTCGCATATTTTATTGTTCAACAGTCGGGTGCTTTTCTTAAATAAGAAGGCGTCTTTTTGCATGTACAACACATTTAGGGATTGAGTTTAATGAGGTGTAAAAAAAGATTGTGAAGTCCTGTACTTAAAGGGGGCATTAATCCAAGAAGGATTGATGCTTTTTTGTGTTGAAGTTCCTTCTTAAACAATAAGGCAGTAATTCTTTAATAATCTTAAGTAGGATAATTATGGTAGAATTGAAATAAACAATTAAAGTGGGTAACTATTTTGGAGTTTATTTCAGAGAAATTAATCTTAATATCGCTTTTCATTTTTATAATTCATTCAATTGAAACTCTTGCCTATGCAGTTAGGTTGTCTGGTGCAAGGGTAAGGTTATTAGCTTCAGCCCTATCATTATTTAACCTAATGGTCATTGTTTCTAGAATGGCTAATATGATGCAACAACCCTTTACAGGAAGCCTAATAGATAATGCACCAGAAGTTGATACCTTACATTTTGTAGAGTCTCAGTATAGAGTAATTATAGGGGCATCAACATTTGGAACAATAATAGGGATTCTTTTACTTCCTACATTTATAGCGATATTTTCTAGGGCTATCATTCATTTGTCTGAGGAACGTGGTTGCATTCCTTCTTTGATAAAGAAAGGTTTGACTTTTGAGTTTATAAAACGTGGATTAAAACATATCCACTTACCTAGACCCTCTTACTTAGTGGATATTAGATTAAAAGATATTCCGATTAGATTGTTTATCATAAATATGGTCATAACGGCCATTTATACAATTGGTGTACTATCAGCCTTATATGCATCTTTAATAGCTCCAGAAAGAGCATCGACCTCTATAATGGCATCGGGACTTATTAATGGAGTGGCAACGATCCTACTTACCATATTTATTGACCCGAAAATTTCTATCCTTGCTGATGATGTTATTAATCAAAGGGGAAGTTATACCAATCTAAAGGCTGTATCGCTAATGATGATTACCTCTCGTTTGTTAGGTACTTTATTAGCTCAATTGTTCTTTATACCAGGGGCTGAATATATCGCTTGGTTTACAAAATTCATTGTATAGGAAAATAACGTTGGCATTGATTCGGCTGAAGAATCAATGCCTATATTTTTTATAGTAGTTGTCCCAAATGATTCACTAACGGGAGGTTTTCGGAAGAAGGGAATAGAGCATTTATTTAAGAATTTTATAGATTAAGATTGTTGTTTTGAACTGGAATTAAATATGTACAAATTTAGGAGTGGTCCAATGGACGCATTAGCAATTATTATCGTCATAATTATCTCTCTCTGGTCTATAACTAAAACGTTAGAAAAATAACTAATAAAATTTTGGATAGCCACAAACAACAAAATGAATTATTAGAAGCTATTAAATCATAACTAGATGAGCAATCAAAAAAAGTAACAAATTAGAAAAGGTTATTAATTTATTTATTGGATTTTACTAATCTGAGTTCATAATACGAAATAACAATAATTAGTTTAGAAGGAAATACATATATTTCACCGATCGTTAGTTGCGCCCATAAACTAAGAGTGGGTGATGTATATGCAAAAACGGAATAAATTGGACAAAACTTCTTATCATCAAAAATATTTCCGTCCATCTTGTTTGAAAGCTTTAAATTTAAGATTTGACAGTTCTGAGTTCTTTTCACTTTTTTCTGAAAAAACTCATGACCAAATCAAATTACCTTCTGAATTGACTAGAACCCCTGAAGATACCCTTCTTAATTATTTTAGCGTCCTGCGTGAAGCTGAATATATGGGTGGGAGGAGTTGCGGTTCGGTTGGTCAGGCACGTACTCCATTTCCAATTGCCTATAATTTTCTGTCTAAAGAGTATCAAAATAAATTAAGCTATGATGAATATTTTATTTCGTTTGCTGGTATAGGGTATACGAGTTTAATAAAGCTTTTTCGAGTACCCGATAGTAAAAGAGGAATAAAGTTTTTTTATGAAATTGAAACGATTGAGGGGTTTAAAGGTAAGCGGGCGGAGTATTTTGGTTATTCATACGGATTTATTTATCTTATTCATGAAAAAGAAGGTTTTCGAATCTCAGATTTGAGTAAATTTGAAGAGGATTTTTTATGTGCACCCTATCATGGTTGGGACCATGATGGGGAAGCTGTCATAGAAGTGAAATATGGGAGTTGGTGCAAATTAATACAACAAATGCACCCAACTGTGAAAAATGGATCCTTTAAAAATATTTATTTTCATGGTACGGATGGAGCTGATTATTGTTTTATTTTTGTTACATTGACGAATGGGACTGATGTAGAAATAGCTCAATATCGAAAACTAAGCAATGATTTGTGGATTCAGGTGAACATGAATCCTGAAGAGTGTTTAACAAAAAAACGACGTTAATGCCGGGTTAGCGTCCACCCGCAGTGAAAATCTAGCAGTACTGTTTAATAGAGGTCCATCTCTTTATGAGGTGGATTTTTTTTATTTACCGTAGGAAAAGAAGTCAAAATAGTGTAGTGATACAACAAAATACTGTTAATAAAGAAAATTAGTATTCTTTTATAATAAAACTATACAAAAAATCGAGGTGAAAAAGATGAGTGCCAACACTGAACTCTCCAAACCAGCAAAGGTGATTGGAAGACGTACGACTCGAAAAATGAATAAAGAGAAAAATGAAAATGTAGCAGGGCTGTTATTTGTTTCTCCCATGCTCATCGGTGTGTCCGTTCTCGTATTGATTCCTATCTTGGCTACATTTGTACTTAGTTTTTCCGAATGGAGTTTTATTACCCCATTATCACAATTGCAATGGGTGGGATTTGATAATTTTACAAGACTGTTTGAAGACCCCGTCTTTTTAAAATCACTCCTAAATAATGCGATCTTCATTCTGACCGTTCCGGTCTGTATGATTATCTCCCTATTATTGGCTATTACGATTGATCGAAATGTGTATCTAAAAGGATTTTTTAAAGTAGCCTTTTTTATGCCATATATCTCGAGTGTGGTGGCAATCGCTGTTGTTTGGCAGGTGCTATTCCATCCATCTGCAGGGCCGATTAACCAAGTCTTGATGTCTCTTGGAATCGACAGTCCTCCAAAATGGATTGCGGATCCGAACTTTGCCCTGATTTCCATCATGCTGATTCAAGTCTGGGTATCCATTGGCTTTAATATGATTATCTTTCTAGCAGGCTTGCAAAATATTCCTAAGGATTTATACGAAGCAGCAGATATTGATGGAGCGAATGCATGGGTGAAATTCAAGAATATTACGGTACCGATGATCTCACCAACGTCCTTCTTCTTATTCATCACGGGAATCATCTCGACCTTTAAAGTATTTGACCTCGTGGCGGTATTAACCAAGGGGGACCGATGCATTCGACCTCCATGATTGTTTGGAACCTTTATGAAACCGCTTTCGTGAATTTAAAAATTGGTCCTGCTTCAGCCATGGCCGTTGTGCTTTTTGTAATTGTGTTCGCTATTACCATTATTCAATGGATCGGACAGAAAAAATGGGTGAATTATTAAGGGGGGAGTAAGAATGACAAAGTCTTTAGGAATTAGAAAAAGTGTGATCACAGTGATCATGCTTGCAGTGAGTATTTTGTTTTTGTTGCCTTTTGTATGGATGCTTTCCACATCCTTTAAAATTGAAGCGGACGTGTTTAAATTTCCCATTCAGTGGATTCCTGAAAGATGGAATGGCTTTAATAATTATAAGGAAGTATGGTTCGGAGATTATCCATTTTATGTTTATTACTGGAACACGATTAAAGTAACGGTTTTAACCACCTTGGTTTCTGTCGTTGTTTCGGCACTTGCGGCTTACGGATTTTCAAAGGTGAAGTTTCCGTTTGGAAAATTCCTTTTTATCATTGTGTTAGCCACTTACATGGTACCACCACAGGCGATTCTTGTTCCGCAATTCATTTTATTTAGGAAAATTGGTTTGTTTGACAATCATTTAGGACTGATTCTCCTTGGGAGCTTTAGTGTGCTTGGAACATTTATGCTGCGTCAATTTTTTATGAGTATTCATAATGATCTGATCGAAGCAGCCAAAATTGATGGTGCGGGCCATTGGAAAATATTCTGGTCGATCGCCTTGCCTATCGTAAAGCCAGCCATAGCCACGTATGGAATCCTCAGGTTTATCTGGACGTGGAATGATTATCAAAATCCATTGATATTCCTACGAACGGATCATTTATTAACGATTCAGCTAGCAATGCAAAAATTCACCACCATTAATGGTGAATTCTACTCGTTGATCATGGCAGCCGCGGTATCAGCGATTCTTCCGCTGGTCATCGTATTTATGATCGGTCAAAAACAGGTAATTGAAGGAATTGCGCTAGGTGGAGTCAAAGGCTAGGAGGGGTAAACTTTGAATATAGCCGATCTTAAAAGCTTACTGGATATGGAAGCCCCATTATTGTTTGAGACTACTGAAGAGAAGAATCTTTGGTGGAGGAAGGTAAAGAACAACCCAAACTACCAGCCATTTCTCGATGAAATTCGAATGGAAGGGAAGAGACTACTCCAAAAAAAAGAGCCAGAACTAACCTTTTCCTTGTTTAAGCTTTTTGAGGAAAACGGCTCTCGAGTGGAATATGAAAAGGTGTATTTTGAAAAGAGAAGGCGTCTGACTACCTTTGCCATAATGGTCTTAATTGAACCGGAAACAAGTGTGTATCGGGAGGAACTAGAAAATACTATTTGGTCCATTTGTAATGAGTACTCTTGGTGCCTGCCTGCTCATTTATTACACAGTAACGAAACATCAACGACGATTGAATACTCCTTGGATTCCCCGATGATACAGCAGTATTCGATTGACTTATTTGCTGCAGAAACGGCCTTTTCGTTGGCAGAGATATTGAAATTAACCGAGGATTCTTTGTCACCACTAATATGTAAGCGTATTTATGAGGAACTATACAGGAGGATTTTTACTTCATTTACTCGCACCACCTTCAAATGGGAAACCGATACTCATAATTGGGCGGCTGTTTGTGCAGGTTCCATCGGTGCAGCGGCCATCCATCTTATAAAGGACAAAGAAGAGTTAGCCATTATTTTAGAAAAGGTACTACCAGCTTTGGATTGTTATGTGAGTGGATTTCAGAAGGATGGCTTTTGCCTCGAAGGCTATGGATATTGGCAATATGGCTTTGGTTACTATGTCTATTTTGCTGATTTATTAAAAAAGTGCACCTTAGGGAAAGTGGATTTATTTGCTTCAGAGAAAATTCATCAAATCGCCCTTTTTCAACAAAGATGTTTTTTAGAGGACCATCTAGTGGTGAACTTTTCGGATGCGGTTCCGACAGCTTCTGTATTTTTAGGACTAAGTCATTATTTGAGTCGGATTTACGATGATGTGAAGGTCCCTAGACAAGAGCTTCGGGCAAAGTATACAGATGACCACTGCTCAAGATGGGCACCAGCACTCCGAAATCTTTTGTGGTTTGATGAAAATGCTCAAGAAAAGGCTTGGGGTAGTGGAACCTTCTATTCAAAAGATTCAGGATGGATGATCTCAAAATATCATGAATCAACGGTAAATTTCTCCTTTGCGGCAAAGGGTGGGCATAATGATGAACCGCATAATCATAACGATCTTGGTCACTTTATCCTGCAGGGGAAGAAAGAGGTATTTTTAAAAGATTTAGGGTCTGGTTTATATGATAAAGATTATTTCGGTGAAAAGCGCTACACCTTTGTAGGTAATGGATCACAGGGGCATTCGGTACCGATTATTAACCATCAATACCAAGTAGAGGGCGAATCTCATTTTGCTAGCATTCTACAGGCGGAAGCAGGAGAAGAGGTCGATCTCTTTGAGTTGGATCTAGTCAAAGCCTATGACGTAGACACATTATCATCATTGAAACGAAAGTTTTTATGGGTAAAAAAGAATCTACCTAAGCTGGTTTTGGAGGATACCTACACCTTTACTGAACAACCGGTATCCATTATTGAACGATTGATTGTTCCTTCTCTAGTGATTACAGAGGAAGAGGATGGTGTTGTTTTAGAAGGAAAAAGTAGAGTAAGAATTTTATATGATAAAAGACAGTTGTATGTTGATGTGAAAAAGTTCCATTTTGTCAATCATTTTCGTGAAACAGAAGAACACTTGGCACTCGACTTTACCGTATTACACCCGGTTAAGAATTGTAAAGTAGAGTTGGTTTTTCAATTTGAATAAGTAAGGGGAAAAGACGATGGCTGAACAATTGCTTTGGGTAAACACCGCATGGGAACAGATCGTTAAAAAAATAGAAAGAACTAGTCTGCGAATTGGGGCCAACTTTCCTCATGCGAGTAAAGATGGTCAGTATGATTTAGCCGTGCCGTATTGGTGGACGGCTGGATTTTGGCCAGGAATATTGTGGCAGGTGTATCGGGATACGCAAAACATTAAGTTAATGAATCTAGCAGAGGAATGTGAACAGAAGCTAGATGCTGTTCAACAAAATTACTATCAACTAGATCATGATATGGGATTTATGTGGACGTTAACGAGTGTGGCTCATTATAAGTTAACAGGAAATGAGGATTCGAAGCGACGCGCGTTGTTAGCAGCCAATTTACTGATGGGACGCTTTAATGTGAACGGAAACTTTATAAGAGCCTGGAACCCTTGGACAGAGGGCGAGGACAATAGTGGGGTGGCGATTATCGATTGCTTAATGAATCTTCCTCTCTTGTACTGGGCCTCAGAAGAAACAGGTGATCCAAGATTTAAGAGTATGGCGAAAAAGCACGCCGATACTGTCTTAGAGCATTTTATTCGCAGTGATGGTGCCGTTCATCATATTGTCCGATTTGATTCTGAAACGGGTGAAAGAATCGAAGCGCTAGGTGGCCAAGGGTATGCTCCTTTTTCAGCCTGGTCAAGAGGAGCGGCATGGGCCATCTATGGGATGACGTTAAGCTACCGTTATACGAAGGAAGCAAACTATTTAGAGGCAGCTAAAAGAGTCGCTCATTTCTTTCTCTCACACCTTCCTGATGATAGGGTACCGGCATGGGATTTCCGCCTTCCACATGATGTGGAGTCGCCAAAGGATTCATCTGCGGGTGCGATTGCCGCTTGTGGTCTTCTTTTATTAGCTGAAAAGGTGTCAGCTACAGAAGCAGCTACGTATCAAAAGGCAGGGGAGAACATATTAGAATCACTATATAAAAATTATGGAGATTGGGATGGGGCTGAAGAGGGGTTAATTTTACACGGTACAAGTCATTTCCCAGAAGTAAAATACACCGATAATCCCCTTATCTACGGAGATTACTATTTTGTAGAAGGCATCGCTAGATTAAAAGGGTATAGAGAGTTATTTTGGTAGATTGTGCTAGAAGGAAGGAGGAATGGTCTAGATGTTAAAGTTCGATTTACCGATTCAAAGAAATCCACTCAAGACACGTCAAGATCTCATTGATTCCTTATCGCAAATCCTATCCCCGTTAAAACCCTTTTATACCAAGGGGAAAGCACGACTTGAACTAGGAAGCACAGGAACAAGCTACTCGGATTCGATCGCAGGAATGGAAGGCTTCTCCAGAATTCTATGGGGACTTGTTCCGCTGATGGCGTGCGGAGAAACCTCTGACATTTGGGAAGATCATCTACAAGGGATAAAAAATGGAACAAACCCGTTACATGAGGAGTACTGGGGAGAGATTACGAACTTTGATCAGCGTGCCGTAGAAATGGCTGCGTTTGGGTATGCCCTTGCACTAGTTCCTGAGAAAATTTGGGATCCCTTAAATCATCTTGAGAAAGAAAATCTATTTCTATGGCTGAATCAAATCAACCAAATCAGTGTGTACGATTGCAACTGGCTGTTTTTTCCTGTACTTGTGAATCTTGGTTTCAAGAAGGTTGGACTACCGTACGACCGAGCAAAATTGAAGAGTAACCTGGATCGAATCGATGATTTTTATTTGGGTGATGGTTGGTATTCAGACGGTCCTGATGCTCATTGTGATTATTATGGGCCGTTCGCCATTCATTTTTATAGCCTTATATATAGCAAGGTAATGAGAGAAGAGGACCCTGTACGGGCGGAACGTTACCGAAGACGAGGGGAATCCTTCGCAAAAGAATTTATTTATTGGTTCGCTAACGATGGGTCAGCTCTTCCTTATGGAAGAAGCTTAACGTATCGCTTTTCCCAATCGGCTTTTTGGTGTGCGTTAGTATTCGCAGAAGTGGAACCGTTTTCCGTAGGGGTGATGAAAGGAATCATACTAAGAAACCTTCGCTGGTGGTTTAGTCAGCCGATATTTGACTCCAAGGGTTTGCTCACAATCGGGTACCGTTATCCCAACTTAGTGATGGCAGAAAACTATAATTCTCCGGGCTCACCTTATTGGGCTCTGAAAACCTATATGGTGCTGGCACTACCTGAAACGCATCCATTTTGGACAACCGAAGAAGAGCCATTACCAACATTAAAGAAAAAGCTGACCCAAGTTTCTCCTCGAATGATTGTCCAACGCCAAGAGGAACGTGATCATGTGGTTGCGTTTAATGCAGGGTATCAGCACACGAATGAGCATCCTCACACAGCAGCCAAATATGAAAAATTCGTCTACTCCAACTTTTTTGGATTCAGCGTTTCAAAAGCAGAGTGGGGATTAGCGCAGGGTGCTATTGATTCCATGTTGGCGGTCAGTGAAGGCGACAATATTTATCGAGGAAAAAGAACCTGTGAGGAATATCGTATAACCGATGATGTGATTTACACAAGGTGGAAACCGTGGTCAGATGTGGAGATTCAAACATGGCTCGTACCAGGAGCACCATGGCATCTACGTATCCATCGAATTGAAACGGGCAGAAATCTCGATTGTGCAGATGGAGGGTTTGCGTTGGGATTGGAAAATAGCCAGGCGACTGGCCAAGACTGTACGATCATTCAACAGTCTAAACAATGCGCAAGCTTTTTTCCATGGGGAGCGAGCGGCATTAAAAGTCTGGATGAAAACGGCCAGGCAGAACTCCTATATCCTCATGCAAATACGAATGTCATGCAGGCAAGAACCGTCATTCCTATCATCAAATCTAGTTATCCATCTGGTACGCACTGGATGATTAATGCGGTGTTTGGGGAAGTGGGAGCGGAAGAAGTGATGACTCAATGGAATTCTGTTCCGGAGGTTAAGGTACAAGATGGAAAGATCACTGTTGGTCAAGGGGTGGATCAACTCGTCATCCCTTTTTAAAAGAAGGTCTATTATAGAAGGGTGTTCTTATTTAATGATACAAACTTCACAAAATTACACATCAAGGAGCAGTTGGACTAAGCCACTGCTCTTTGATCTTTTATGCGTTTTTCTTTTTATCATAGGTTCGCGACAGCCTTTTTCTAATTCTATTACACTAGACTCTGAGTTATTTCAAATAATAGGTAAAAAATACACACAGGTAATTGTCATTTTATGTTAAAATAATAGTACGTATAAACATTGAATGAGTAATCTTTAATAATTTTGACATGAACAATAATAAGTAGAAAAAAATTACTTTAGTCTTTAAAGGACTTGGCGAGGTGATAGTATGTTAAATAAAATTAAAGCGTTACCTGAAAAGCTGGCATTTTCTATTGGCTTAACATTGATATTGTTTAGTGGATTATTGTTATTTTTATTTTCCGTTTTGTTCCCTATTAGTATTTGGACGACTATAATTATACAAGGTATTGTTTTGTTATTTGCTTTCTTATTTATACAAAGTGCGGCTGAAAAAAGACATTCGCGTAGTAATAAGATATAGAAAAGCATTATATAGCAGTTAAAGCGCTTGAGTTATTTAAAGATAACCCAAGCGTTTTTTGTGTTGATCTCGTTATTTCGTTAATTGATCTAGTGCAATTATATCTAAGAAATAAAGCAGGCTGGTTGAATGAAAATGTTAACAGTTGTATAAATATATATACAATTTTTTTTATAGAATAATTAATTAGAAAGGAGAAGTATTGATGGAGATTGAACTCGATGAACTAAGTCCTGCTAAAGAAGATTTTATAAAGTTGCACCAAACAACTGGCTGGAATGCCAAAGGGTTGTATACATATGATCAATTATATACGGCAATTTGTAACAGCTGGTACTCCATTTCTATCTATCATAATAGAAAATTAATTGGATTTGGCCGGATAATATCAGATGGAATTTATCAAACTCTTATTTGCGATGTAATGGTTCATCCTGAATATCAAGGACAAGGTATTGGGAAAAAAATAATAGAAGCATTGCTAAAGAAATGTGAAGGGGAAGGAATTAAGTGGGTTCAATTATTTTGTGCAAAAGGTAAACAAGAATTTTATCATAAACTAGGTTTTATAAGCCGAGAATCGGAAGCACCAGGAATGTCGATATTTATATAAGCAAGTATACAACTAACTATATGGGGGAGGAAGGGCGATATACCACTATTTTTGTAAGGGTATAGCAAATTAGACATTTGTCTAGTTACAGAAAAAGCCGATCATCTAATCCTAGTGGAAAAGTAAACCGGCTTTTTTTCTTTATTTTGATTTTAAGCACTGAAAATGGGAGCCCGAATCATACTTTAACAACCCCAATTTATGTGTCGCTTCCCAATTGAGGGATGAGAATTTTAAAGTGAGTTCCTAATGATGTACTATCCACAACAACGATATCTCCACGGTGTTCAAAGATGATTTTTTTTACAAACGGAAGTCCCATTCCTGTTCCATCATCTTTGGACGATACAAAGGGATCAAAAATACGGTCCCAATCAGATTCCGGAATCCCTTTTCCCGTATCGAAAAAGTCAATTACAATATAATCTTCATTCAAATTTGAAAGAATCGTTATTTTTCGTTCTTCTCTACCTGAGGGAGTCGCTTCTGAACTATTTTTAATAAGATTGATAAACACTTGCTGCAAATACGATTTATTCACAAAGGCCTTTAGAGATTTATAGGAGTCAATCAACTCAACTTCAATATTGTTTTGCTTGGTAAATTCACTAGACAGCTCAATTGAATCTCTAATAATGGAGACAATGTTCTCCGTCCTAAAACTCATTTTAGAGTGAATAATGAATTGGTTATAATTGAATGAGAGTTGATCCAATTGATCCGTCGCTTTATAAATCATATCCAAGGCACCTTGCTGCATCGTAGACAGTTCTTTATCTTTATCTTCCATGATAAGCTTTGAGAAACCTCTGATAATAGTCGAGGTATTTTTTATCTCATGTATAAGACTTCCAACAAAGTTACCTGTAAAGTCTAACTTTTTTTGCCTTTCGCTTAGTTGGTAATAATTAAATTCAACAATAGCGTTCAATTTAATAAATTCAAACATAACCATTATTGCAAAAATAATTACACCTAAACTCCCCATGATAATTCCTGTTTCAGGATTAAAGTTAAACAACGCGAGAAGAAACAAAAATACTGTGTAAATGGAGAAGTGTTTTAAGAAACTCCTAATGTTGGTGTTGCGAATTTTTGTGGAGATATAAAATAAAAAGAGCAAAAAAATAATTAAACTAGCCAAATGAAAAACATAAAGCGCAGCCCATTCACCGTATATGGGAAAATAAAACTCAATATCAGATGCGGAAATACGTCTTGTTTCCAAGCCTTTCATTCCAAAGTCGGTCCAACTAATGAAATAAACAAAAGAAGTCCATATGATTAAAGCAATCATCATTTTCTTAGTAAATATATAATTGACGACTCTATTTAAGATAGAGTCATTTTTTAAGGTAACCGAAAAACTTTTTATCGTACAATAGGCTACAAAAAAGGTAGCTGGTACGGAGAAGGTTGGAGCAAACCTAAAAATTCTAAATAACCAAAAAGCAGATTGTTCGTCTAACAAATCTGTGAAGTAAAGCACACCTATCCCTTGTTGCCAACCCGATATCATCACCATTAACATGGTAATCCCTAGAGTTAGATTCGACTTTTTATAAATTTTATTAACACTAAACGCCAACACAATAGGGATCAAGCCAATTGCGCAAATCAATAATCCAACAATCATACCAGTTTGCTCCTATTACTCTAAACTTAAAAATTCATGCATAGTTTAATTTTACATTAGACAATTAGTACATAGCCATAAGCTAAAATTATAACATAAATAAGAACAAATCCTACCCATCAAATAAGTAGAATTTGTTTCTAACATGGAAGTACATATTACGAAAATAAGCATTCAAACCCTTTATTATATTATCCACTCAAAATTGTTACTACCAATTGAATTCGTTTCGGTATTTTTGAAATATGAGCAAGTTCAAATTGGGTTGGTACGTGGAAACTGATGTTAACATTAATCGGACTTTGTAAACATTCCATAGAAAGATATTCAAAAAGTAATTGATATAAAATTTTGTCGGAGTATGACTGTTTATGATAGAAAAAAGTTCATTATTCCTCGAAAAATGTCTCTTTTGTCATAAAGAGACATTTTTTTTGATGAAACGTGTTGAAATTTTTACCAAATTTAGTATTTAATAGAATAGAGGAACAATATATATTCAGTTCTTTGAGAAATAGAGTTAAGTAAAGATACATATTTACAAAAACGATATATTTTAGGGGGGAATTAAATGAAGAAGAAGTTATGGATTTGGGTCGCGTCTATCTTGGGGCTACTCTTAATAGTAGGAGGAGTTACGTTTTATGTTAAAGGAAAAAGTACAGAGGTAGTTAGCGATGGAATGGAACAAATGCCAGTAACTATTCAAAAAGCATCGGAGAGGGAACTAATTGAAAGCATTATAGTAACAGGGGAAATTGTTCCGGAAAGCGAACAAAAGGTTTTCTTAGAACCAGATAAAGGATCAATTAGTGAGTACAAAGTGGTAGAAAATCAGGCAGTAAAGGCTGGCGAACCACTCTTTCTTTATGATTCGTCAAAAATAGATACGGAGTTTAATAGAGCGGTAAGGCAACGAGACCTAACACAAAATAGGGGGAAAACTGAGCAAAATCAAATTACAGAGATCACTAAGCGAATAAATGATGCAAAAAAGAAAGTTGAGAGTGGGGAAGGTACTCAGGATGAGGTGAATCAGCTAAGCAACGAGAAAGTTCAGCTAGAGATTCAATATGAAGCAACAAAAGCAGAGCTTGCCTCTGCACAGGATGAAATCAATGAAATTGCCACTCGTAAAAAAGAAATGACAGTTGTTAGTAAAATAGATGGAATTGTAGTAAAGGTAAATCAAAATGTAGTGCAAACCGAAAACGGTACACCAGAACCAATTGCTCATGTGATTTCAAGTCAGCCATATAAAGTAATCGGAACCATGAGTGAGTTTGATGCAGTAAAAATAAAACAAGGACAACCAGTAATTGTTCGACCAAAGGTGTACAAGGATCGTGAATGGAAAGGTTCAGTGGAGATGGTCTCACAATTTCCGAATGAAGATGGAGCCGGAGGAACGGAATTTGCTGGTGGTGGAGCACCGGGGGGGAATGTGACGATGTATCCTTTCAAGGTGGCTATCACAGATGATACCTCTGAGCTTCGACAAGGTTTCCATGTGTCGTTAGAAATTCAAGTGAAATTGAATGAATTAGATAAAACACTTGTCATTCCACATACGGCATTGATGAATGAAGGTGGAGTAGACGTAGCGTACATATTAGTAGATGGGAAATTATCTAGACGTGAGGTTCAAACGGGGGGGATGAGTGATGAATGGATTGAGGTGGTAGAAGGTGTGAATCTAGGTGAGCAAGTAGTAATCACACCTTACGAAGGCATGCATGATGGAATGGAAGTGGTCTCATATGATGAAGTTGAGTGAGATTACGAAGGTATATGGGACTGGCGCTCTGGAGGTACCCGTCTTACATGGAATTGATTTAACGATTGAAGATGGGGAATTTGTGGCGATCATGGGACCCTCGGGTTCAGGAAAATCGACCTTAATGAATATTATTGGTTTTTTGGACAGACCAACCTCTGGTGCGTTTGAGCTAAACGGGGAAGAAGTGGGACTAGTAAAGGAGAAAAAGCTTGCAAAATTGAGAAATGAGCACATTGGATTTGTTTTTCAACAATTTTTCTTGCTTCCTAGACTGAATGCCTTGAAAAATGTCGAGTCACCCTTAATTTACGCTGGAGTTCCGCAGCGGGAGAGAGATGAAAGAGCAAGAGTAATGCTTGAAAAGGTTGGGTTAGTGGATCGGATGAAGCACTTACCAAGTCAATTATCCGGAGGGCAAAAGCAACGGGTAGCCATTGCACGCGCACTTGTAAACTATCCTTCTATTATACTAGCAGATGAACCAACTGGTGCACTTGATTCCGTAACGAGTAAACAAATTATGGAACTCCTAGTCCAGTTAAATGAGGAAGGCAGAACAGTCATCATTGTTACTCATGAGGAAGAAGTTGCGGCTTATACAAAAAGGGTCATTACACTGAAGGATGGTAGGATTACGGATGACCGGAGGCGAATGTCATGAGTATTTGGGAAAGCTTCAAGATTGCTTTATCCTCCATTTGGAACCATAAAATTAGGTCCATATTAACGATGCTTGGAATTATCATAGGTGTGGCAGCTGTCATAATTATCGTAGCTATTGGACAAGGGGCCCGAAAGCAAATGACGGAGGAGCTCTTTAGTACTGATAAAAATGCAATTGAATTATTTTATGAACCGATTCCTGTTGAAGGAGAAACAGAAGCGGAAATGAATTGGATGCCTCCCCAACTAAACTCAGAAGATTTGGAGATACTTTCTGAGGTTCCAGGAGTTAAAGCGGTATTAGGGACCAATCAGGGTTGGGGAACGATGGTGCACGGTGATCAGCAGGGAGAAATGCAAATCACTGGTGTGGGAGCCGATTATTTTTCTGCTAAAAATGTTCAGATTGTGGAAGGACGTGCTTTTTTTGCAAGGGATATTGACGGATTAAGTCGCGTCGTGATGATTGATACAGTAGCAAGAGAGAAATACTTTCAGCCTTCTGAAGAGGCTATTGGTGAAATCGTTGATCTAAACGGGAATCCTTACAAAGTCGTTGGCGTGTATGAATCATCTATACCTGAGCAATATCGTCAGGAGGGGATGGGAGAAATGCTCATGCCACGAACGGTCATCTCGATGATGTTTGGAAATATGGAGATAGAAAGCTTATCCGTTATAGCTAGTGACCCTGAAAAAATCTCGGAAACGGGGCGTTTAGCAGCTGATACTCTTACTGAAAAAAAGAAGCTTGAAAATGGAATGTACACTACTTATGATCAATCTGAATACGAACAGGAAGTAAATACGGTAATCACCATTATGACACTAGTAATTGGAAGCATTGCCGGGATTTCTCTCTTAGTTGGTGGGATTGGAGTAATGAATATTATGCTCGTCTCTGTAACAGAAAGAACGAGAGAAATTGGCCTTCGAAAAGCACTAGGAGCTACAAGGGGGAAAATCCTCCTGCAATTCTTAATTGAGTCAGCCACTCTTACTTCTCTAGGTGGGCTGCTAGGAATTGGTCTCGCTGCTGTAGGAACAATAATTGTCACTGAATTTGCTCCTATTAGTGCATCAGTTAGTCCATTAGTAGCGTTAATCGGTGTGGGTTTCTCCGCATTTATAGGTGTTATATTTGGAATTCTTCCTGCGAACAAAGCCTCGAAGCTAAGTCCAATCGATGCTTTAAGATATGAATAAAATAAGACTTTAAAGTAAGACGCAAATGAATGTTCTTTTGCGTCTCTTTTTTGTAATGATTTAGAGAGACTGGGAGTACTGTAGGTATAATTAGACAAAAAGGAGATTTTTAAGCAACTACTAGCCATCGCTTATAGCGAGTCTTAGAGGGGTAAAGTTAATTATCGCCATCCCACGGGGGGCGACGGTCTACCCCGACTATCGTAATCATATGGCCATATAGAAAAAGGTCAATCAGAAAATCTGGCTAACCTTATATTACGATCGGCGCTTTAAAATTGAACAATAATCTGAGGTTATTTGTTTTATAAAAAGGATAGATAGTACGGGTATTCTTCCCGGTCATCTATCCTTTTTCTTCTGTGTGATAACAATTTTTAATTATATTGATAAAGCATAAATTATAAAATTATATAACTTTCTGCTTTTTCTTTTAAACTGACAAGCAGATAGCGCCTAGGTAAACTTTTAGCATCTTTATTTTTTTGATAGTGTAAAAACTTTCTTTGCTTCAGAATCGTCTAATGGGTGGAAGGGAGCAGATGGCATTGGAAGAAAGTATCATTGAAGACCTGATCGTACATGATAGAGAGAAACTTATAGATCAATTAATGGATGAATATGGGCAATCATTATTGCATCTTACCTATTCATACGTAAGTAACAGAGAGATTGCAGAAGACCTTACTCAAGAGATATTTGTTAAATGCTATCAAAGATTAGAACAATATCAAAAAAAATCTTCATTAAAATCATGGATTTGGAGAATTGCCATAAACCATTGTAAGGATTATCTAAGGAGCTGGCATCATAAACATATTGTCGTTTCTGAGGAAAAACTAAGGCATGCCCCAAGTCAGGAGACAGAAGTGGAAGAGCAAGTTATACAGAGATATGAAGACGAAGAATTAGCAAAAACCGTATTGAGTTTACCGGATACATACAGAGAAGTTATTTATTTATACTACTTCGAGGAACTTTCGATTAAGGAAATTTCATTCCTGACAAGTGTGAATCAGAATACGATTAAGACCAGGCTAAAACGAGCAAAAGCAATCTTAAAAGAGAGCTTGGAGGTGTAAACATGGAAGATCGTTTAAAAAACATAAAAAAAGCTATGAAAAAAACGGTTTTAAAGGACCTGAATTTTACGGAAAAACATAAAACTAGCATTAGACGACATATTAACCAGTTATCTACCACTTCAGAAGAGGATGTATTATTAGCAATTTTTCAGTTACTTAAAGAAAAACGTACTGGTTTTGAATTGAGTAGACTGTTGCGTGCAAGAAGAATTGAAAAGTTTGAAAACGAAGAGGGCTTCCTCTATATGTCCTTACATAAATTCGAGCATAAGGGGTACTTGAATACGTACTGGGAAGAACCTGATGTTAAGTACTACCAACTTAGTACCAAGGGCTTAAAATTATTAAAAACCTTTGAAAACAAAGGTGATCGGAAAGCTTACTTGCTAAATGAAATATTGGAGAGGTAATGAAGATGAGTAATTTTAAGGAGCATTTCTTAGGGGAAGTATTACAACATATAAGATCAAAAGAAGCAAAGGAAGTTGTGTACAAAGAGCTAAGTTATCACCTGAAAATGTCTAAATCAGAATTAGTAACGAAAGGTGCAAACGAAAACGAAGCGGAAGAAAAAGCTATCAAACAAATGGGGAGTCCATCAGAACTTGGTACTCACTTTAATAAACTGTATCGTCCTGTTTTTGATTGGAAACTATTTGGTCTTTTTATCATCATTATTTTTATGGGGATATTGCCGATTATAAATGTACACGAGAATTACTCGGAAAATCTACTGATTAAGCAAATGATATATATTGTTTTAGGAATCATCATTTCTATGGTCGTTATGCTGATTGATTATAGAAAAATAAAGAAACTGGGTTGGCTATTTCTTATTGCAGCACTTGGTTTATTACTAGCCCTGAACTTTATTCCGAATTTGACACTTAATGGAGTTTCATATATACGAATCATGGGTTTTACTATTAGTGGGGCGTCTCTATTGCCTATCTTTTTGGTGTTTTGGGCCTTCTATTTGTCTAAAGATAAGCCCAAGTTAATCATAGTTTTGGGTCTTTACTTGATTTCTGTGTTCTTGTTTATGCGATTGCCTAGCTTTCCTGATGTTTTTATTTTTTCTATGTTAGTGTTTATATTGTTTATTTTTAGTTCCCTTAGTAAAAGAACCATTTATACAACTATTGGAGTTTCTTTTGGTCTCCTGCTTACCACTGTTAGTGTGTTTTGGTTTACTACAAAAGAATACCAAAAGGTTAGATTGCTAGCATTTTTAAACCCTTCTGAATACCAACATAGTGCAGGTTATATGTACCTGGTTTTAAAAGATTTAAGAACTGCAGGAGGTTGGTTTGGTAATAAAAATACTCCGAAAAATTATGTGCAAGAATTAACAACTGATATGGTATTTGCCAATATTACCTATTTTAATGGGTGGATCATATCTGGGTTCCTTTTCACTATACTTTCTTTACTTCTATATAGATTGATCGTCCTATCTGTACAAATAAAAGATCGTTTTGGTAAACAACTAATCCTAGGAGTATGTTCATTACTTTCTGTCCAATTTGTATATAATGTTGGAATGATCCTTGGGTTTTTACCCATTATATCGATGTCATTACCTTTTATTAGCTACGGACTAACACCAACGGTTATAAATTCTCTTCTAATTGGAATTGTATTAAGTGTGTATCGTAGGAAAAACTTAGTTTTGAATGTATGATTACGTTCCTATCGGCTGTCATTATCGATGGCCGTTTTTTTGCGTTTCTATGACTAGTAGAAAAAGATGTGACGTTTTTAAGATTTCATTCGAAATGATTTTAGCCTGTTCAAAAACAATAATATTGTACGTTGCTCAAAAAAATATCTAAAGACCCTCATATAATTAGGAACCTCTCCGAAATTTTTATAATGATCTTTACTAATCAAAAGCATAATTAATTGGATTTAAAGGAGAGTTTTTCTTTGAAGGAATTTATTGTCTGTTATATCTATGATAATGATATTAAACGAGAAAAAATGATAAAAGAGCAGTTTATCCAAAAGACAGATATTATACAAGAAATATTAGAGAAGATTAGTCAACAAAAGTACTTCCTTTTAAAAGACGGGCATGAAGATCATTTAATAAATAGTTCTATGGTGAGGTATATAAAAGTGTCTGAACGATCTATCGTTTCATAAATAAGTAAATAATCATGTTTAGCTGTAAATGGGAGAGAAAATGAATGTCAGAAGAAAGATATAAATATCGTCAGGAACGTAAGCAAGCTGAAAAAGAGAGAAAGCTTCAGAACAGAAGTAGCATAAAAAAAGGGAAACATCTCAAAACAGGGTTATTAATTTTAAGTATCATAGGATTCTTAGTGTTTGGAGGAGGAGCAATAGCCTTTTCTTCTATGGTTAAAGATGCTCCTAAATTAGACTCTGCCAAACTAGTAGACCCGCTTTCAACGAAATTCTATGATATTAATGGCAACTTTATTTATGAATATGGGTTAGAAAAGAGAACGAAGATTACTTATGAGCAAATTCCAAAAGTGTTGGAACAAGCATTTATAGCGACAGAAGATTCCCGATTTTACGAACACCATGGAATCGACATGAAGAGAACGACGAAAGCCATTTGGGTGAACGTAACGGGAGACTTTGGATCTCAAGGTGGAAGCACCATTACACAGCAGGTAATCAAAAATTCATTTTTGAATCCAGAAAAAACGATAAAGAGAAAAGTACAAGAGTGGAATTTGGCGTATCAGTTAGAACAAAAGTACTCCAAACAAGACATATTGATGATGTATTTAAATAAAATATATCTTGGTAACCGCTCATATGGTATAGCATCTGCAGCCCAAAACTACTTTGGTATTGGGGAAAAAGATTTAAAAAACTTAACTCTTTCTCAAGCAGCGTTGTTGGCCGGACTGCCTCAGAGTCCGAATAATTATGATCCGACGATTCCAGAAAACGAGGATGCAGCGACCGAGCGTCGCAATATCGTTCTAAGGTCGATGGTAAGAGAAGGCTATATTACAGAACAACAGATGGAAAAGGCAGCAAAAGTCCCTGTGACAGAGGGGGTCATTCCGAGAGATCAACAACCAAATATGCCTTATGAAGCATTTTTGGATGCAACGTTTAAAGAGGTAAAGAAGAAACTAAAGGATGTTGATATCAGTACGGATGGGTTATCGATTTATACTACTTTGGATCCTAAAGCTCAGGAATATGCTGAAACCATGCTAAACACAAATGAAATAGTTCAATATCCAAATGATGAGTTTCAAGGCGCTTTTGCCTTCTTAGATACGAAAACAGGTGAAGTAAGGGCACTTGGAAGTGGGAGAAACCATTATAAAGCAAAGCTTCTAGGGACGAATTTGGCAATAGATATGCAACGTCAACCCGGCTCCACGTTTAAACCTATATTTGATTACGGTCCAGCCATTGAGCATTTAAAATGGTCCACAGGCCATTTAATCAATGACCAAGCAACATACTATGAAACAGGTCAACCCCTTTTTAACTGGGATAAACAGTACCATGGGATGGTAACGATTCGCAAGGCACTTCAATACTCCTATAATATCCCTGCGCTACTATCAATGAGAGAAGTGGGGATAGACAAGGCAAAAAGCTTTTCGGAACAACTGGGTATTACTTTCCATGATGATACGGTATATGAATCTTATTCAATTGGAGCTAATGCAGTGAACCCATTATCGATGGCTGGTGCTTATAGTGCTTTTGGGAACAACGGAGTCTTTAATCAGCCTCATTTTGTGAAAAAAGTCGTTTACCCGAACGGAAAAGAAGTGGATTTTTCAAACGAACCAAAGCAAGTAATGCAAGATTATACGGCTTTTATGGTAACAGATATGCTTCGTACAGTGGTCGATTCTGGTACGGGTACGATGGCAAATATTCCTGAATTAGATATTGCTGGAAAGACGGGTACAACAAATTTTGATGCGGAGACGCGAGCAACACTCAATTACCCTGAAAATGCTACAAATGATAGCTGGTTTGTTGGATATACACCGCAATACACCATGGCTGTCTGGACAGGATATGTTAAAAATGAACCGAATACATTCATGGCTGGTGACACCACAAAAATCGCCCATGTAATGTTTAGAGAAATGATGAGAACTTTCAGCACAGACAACAGTCAGTTTTTACAACCTGCAAGTGTATATAATGAGAACAATGAATGGTTCATAACAGGGGTTCCATCAGCAGAAACCCCAGCCCAAACCATCATTAATAAAGGACCAGAGAATCCGATTAACAATCAAATTAAAACAGGTAAGGAAATAAAACAAAAAGGGAAAAAACAACAAGGAAAAGGCAAAGGAAATGGAAAAGGGAAAAATAAATAATAAAAGAAATGGACTCTCAGTAAAAGTTGCTGGGAGTCTTTTACTAGGGATCTACTTAAATTTGAGGGAGAGACCTATTGAAAAGAAAAATTAATAGATTAAGAACCAATAAGAAGCGATTTCGCTCTTTTTTTCTTTGTGGAAAAGAAAACCTATAGGCCTAGGGTTCTCTTCCGTGGTGCTAAAATAACGTGATAAAATTATGAATATCATTATGCATAAAGTGAAAGGGTGAATAATTTTTTGGAGTTAATTTTTAATAAAATTCTCAAAGAAGAATTAACAATTAAGGAAATACAAGAAGCATTTGAGAGGGGAGTATTAACCTCAAAAGAACTGGTAATGTATTATCTATACAGGATAGCTAGGTATGATCAAAGTGGGTCCAAATTGAATTCTATACTGGAGATAAATCCTGACGCTATATTTATTGCAGAGGGTTTAGACCATGAAAGAAAAACTAAAGGAGCTAGAGGTCCACTTCACGGTATTCCTGTTTTGCTTAAAGACAATATCGAAACAAAAGATAAAATGCATACAAGTGCAGGTGCCTTAGCTTTAGAAAATCATTTGAGTACAAAAGATGCTTTTTTAGTTGAAAAACTACGGGAAGCAGGAGCTGTTATTATTGGGAAAACCAATATGACCGAATTAGCGAATGGAATGTCTACAACAATGTGGGCAGGTTACAGTTCAAGAGGAGGTCAAACGTTAAATCCTTATGGTCCGGGTGAATTTTTTGTTGGGGTTCTAGTACAGGCTCCGCTGTGGCGGTCGCAGCCAATTTAACCGTATTGTCCATCGGAACAGAAACAGACGCGTCCATTCTTAGTCCTGCCATTCAAAACTCGGTGGTGGGGATAAAACCAACAGTTGGATTAATTAGCCGTAGGGGAATTATTCCTTTTACGTACACACAAGATACCCCGGGTCCTTTTGCAAGGACAGTTACTGACGCAGCTATATTATTAAGTGCTTTAACTGGTGTCGACCAGTTTGACCCAGCTACATATAAAAGTGAAGGTATTTCTTGTCAAGACTATACTGCCTTTTTAGATTCAGATGGAATAAATGGTGTAAGAATTGGTGTTTTTAATAATGCTTCTGAAAATTATTACAGGGATTCAGGTGAGTACGATGAAGACCTTTTTAATCATGTCATTCAGACAATGAGAAGTGAAGGAGCAGAAGTTATCGAGAAAATAGATATTCCATCTTTTCACAGGGAATGGAGTTGGGGTGTTCCTATTTATGAAATGAAACATGCATTAGGAAATTACCTTGCCCAATTGCCTTCTTACCTGCCTGTACATTCTGATAAAGAATTAATTGAATTTAATACTAGGAATGAAGAGAAGGCGTTAAAGTATGGGCAGAATATGCTCGATTATAGAGAGGGATTACCACATAACACATTGGCGAACCCTGGATATTTAAATGCAAAACTAGAAGATTTATATTTTTCCCAAGAGCAAGGTATTGATTTTGCTTTAAAAAAGTATAATCTTGATGCAATATTGTTTCCTTCGTATATTGGTTCTACTATTTTTGCTAAAGCGGGCTATCCTTCCATCGCAGTCCCCGCAGGTTATAAGGAGAATGGAAGACCCTTCGGAATAACTTTGGCTGGTGGTGCCTTTAGTGAAGGAACATTAATTAAGCTTGCGTATGCTTTTGAACAATCTACAAAATATAGAAAATCCCCACTCTTCAACGAGGGCTTTACTTAAACAAAAAGGTAGCTAAAAGAGCCTAATTTATGCAAGTTTTTATACATTACTTGTATATTTAGGCTTATTTTATATTTAAAAAAATAATGTCGTGAATAGTTTTATTAATCATCTCTTTTATGAACTTTTAAATATATCTTTAATGAACTAGGATAGCTACAGTATAATGAGTATTAGAGTTAATAATTGTTAAAATTGGAGGGATTTGGTTGGATAAACTGTGGATTCTTGAGGAGAAATTTGAAAGTGAACAATTAAATAGTTTACTTGAATGGCGTTGTGAACCTAAGAAATGGATGGTTGACACAACGAGTTCTCAATTGGTTTTAAAAACCGATCAGGAAACAGATTACTGGCAAAAAACACATTACGGCTTTGAAGCAGACAATGGTCATTTTCTTTATATGAATACAGATAAGAATTTTAGAATGACCACAAAGGTCAAAGCTTTTCCAAGGTCAAAGTATGACCAAGCAGGGTTGATGATTCGCTTTTCAAAGGATGTATGGGTTAAAACTTCTTTAGAATATATAACAAATACTTTGAGTAAAATGGGGTCAGTAGTTACCAATCGAGGGTACTCTGACTGGTCCACACAATATATGGAGTCTAAAGAGATTGACCTATACTTTCGAATATCTAGGATTGATCAAAATTGTTATGTTGATATTTCCTGGGATGGGGAAGAATGGATACAAATACGCATAGCTCACTTGGATATTCCTGGTGATTCAACAATATCAGCTGGATTATTCGCATGCAGTCCTCAAGGAAAGGACCAATCTGTGCATTTTGATTTTCTTACCATAGAAGAGCTTTCTTCTGACCCAAAAGAAGCTTACCTATAAGTTGCCAATTGGTAGCTGTTTTTTTATGGAGCAAAAAGCATAACCAATGGTTGTGTAGAGCAGTACGATTTTACTGAACACTATTAAGTTTACTTTTACAATAGGTGAGAATGGGAGGAATTTATGATGGGAAAAGTTTATTCTTCAATACTTCCAAAACATGAAGAGTTTATAAAAAAACAACGGATTTTTTTCGTTGGATCAGCACCACTATCAGCAGACGGACATGTTAACATTTCGCCTAAAGGTCATGATGTACTAAGGATATTTTCTCCAAATGAGGTCGCTTATTTAGATCTAACTGGTAGCGGAAATGAAACAAGTGCCCATTTAATAGATAACGGTAGAATGACATTTATGTTTTTAGCTTTTGAAGGTCCCCCGATGATCTTACGTCTATACGGAAAAGGTAAGGTTGTATTACCAGACTCACCAGAATGGAATGACATGGCTAAGCATTTTGACATCCTTCCTGGATATCGTCAAATAATCCATGCCAAGATTGAAACGGTAAAAACGTCATGTGGATTTAGTGTACCTTTTTATTCATACATGGGTGAACGTGATACTCTTCAACAGTGGGCTATCAATAAAAGTGAACAAGGCTTAGAAGAATATCGTAAAGAGAAAAATACTATAAGTATGGACGGAATAGTGACACCATTGGGAAAATGTTTATCCAACTTTAATAACGATTAAATAGTAATAGTCCTTGTTGAGATAACGGGCGTGGAGGAAACGGGTCTCGAATAGGGGAACTGAAATTATTAGGCGTATTTTCAGGAAAAGAATATTATATAAGGTTGCTAATGGGGATGAATTATATTCTTTAACAGCTGTTTACCTTACAAAAGAAATAAAGGGTATATGTGCTAATTGATAATCTAGATAAGGTTTCTCCCTATTATTAAAAGCACCCGGTAGTGATTAATGAAAAAATCGCTGATAATGCCATCTATTCATTCGGTTGATTTCCTGTTGATTGTCTGATTGCAAGGGTTATTCGGACAAAACTGAAGGAATTTGCAATTGGTAGACCGAATCCAGAGGTTATTTGGACAGGACTAGAAAGAAATTGTAATTGGTAGTCCGAATCCAGGGTTTGTTTGGACAGGACTTAAAGGAATTTGCCCTCGAGAGTCCGAATCGAGTGGTTATTCGGACAGGACTTGAAGGAATTAGCACTAGGTAGTCCGAATGAAGTGGTTATATGGACAGGACTTGAAGGAATATGCATATGAGAGTCCAAATCGAGTGCATATTCGGACAGGACTTGAAGGAATTAGCCCTCGAGAGTCCAAATCGAGTGGTTATTCGGACAGGACTTAAAGGAATTAGCCCTCGAGAGTCCGAATCGAGTGGTTATTTGGACAGGACTTGAAGGAATTAGCCCTCGAGAGTCCGAATCGAGGGGTATTCGGACAGGACTTGAAGGAATTAGCCCTCGAGAGTCCGAATCGAGGGGTATTTGGACAGGACTTGAAGGAATTAGCCCTCGAGAGTCCGAATCGAGGGGTATTCGGACAGGACTTAAAGGAATATGCCCTCGAGAGTCCGAATCGAGTGGTTATTCGGACAGGACTTAAAGGAATATGCACTCGGGAGTCCAAATCGAGTGCATATTCGGACAGGACTTGAAGGAATATGCCCTCGAGAGTCCAAATCGAGTGCATATTCGGACAGGACTTGAAGGAATATGCCCTCGAGAGTCCGAATCGAGGGGTTATTCGGACAGGATTTGAAGGAATTTACACTCGAGAGTCCGAATCGAGTGGTTATTCGGACAGGATTTGAAGGAATTTGCACTAGGTAGTCCGAATGGAGGGGGGATTCGGACAAGACTTGATTGGAATTGCCTTTGAATACCGAGTCCGATGCTTTAAACTAAAAAACTTGAATATTCCTTTGTTAAAAAAAATAGCGTGAGTCAATTCTCACGCTATTTTATGTGTCATTTTATACTTATGCACCCAAAACAGAACCCTTGACTCTGTGGAAAGGGGCTTTTGTTGTTTAGTAACTAACCTCTGAGCTAGAAGCTTTATTCAATGCCAAAAACACAATCATGAAAAGAATACAAGTGGTACCTATCCATTGGAACATTCCAAACGGTTCTTTTAACCAGAAAACGGTGGTTAAAACTGCCGCCAGTGGTTCGATACTTCCGAGAAGGCTGGATTCTTTTGGTAAGAGACTTTGTAGACTTTCAATATAAAACCAAAAGGCGATCATTGTTCCAAAAATGATCACGAAGATGAGGTATAGATAAGCTTCTAATGGTAACGTGTTCAAATCTATTTTCCAAGGTGGATGGATAAAACTCAATGCAAAACCACCGATGATCATCGCCCAACCAACAATAACAAGGGAATCGTATTGCTTTAGTAAGGGAATGGCATATAACGTATAAAATGCAAGTGCGACTCCAGATAAAACGCCCCAAACGACAGCTAATGTTGGCACAGATAATTGTGAGATGGAGCCGTTAGTTAATAAGAAAAAGCTCCCGACTAGAGCTAGCGAAACGGTGATCATATCTTTTCGAGTTAGAACTGCTTGATGGCGCAAAATCAAGTAAACGATGATCATTACAGGTGCTAAATATTGTAAAAGAGTCGCAACCGCAGCATTTCCATGTTGAATGGAAGCCATATAGGTGTATTGAACAGCAAGCATTCCAAGTAACCCAAAAATAATCAATGAAATGGCGTTGCTTTTGGTTTTCCACACCCCAAGGATTTGGGAACGGTCTTTTCTGAAAAATTGTATGGTTAATAGTAAAAATCCGGCGATCAGCAATCGGGTCGTTACCAGCCAATCGATATCAATTCCATACTGTTCAAACAGCTTTTTTGCAACGGTTCCACCAATCCCCAAAATGTCGCTCCTGTAATCACTAGAAAAATCCCTTTTTTTCTACTCATTTGGTTTCTCCTTTAAATACAAAAATAGTGCTATAATATGTTCTATCTTACCTAGGAAAACCATGAAATAATATATAAATTGAATAGAAAAATATAAGAATATTGAGGTGGTAACATGCAAATAAAAAATTTTAAGGTTGACCATAGTTTAAAAGAATTAACAGAACATCGAACCGTGGTGTTACCCTTTGCATGTTACGAAACCACCATTAATCAAAATATCAATGGATATATCCCGCTTCATTGGCATGATGAATTTCAGTTTGTTCGGATAATAAAAGGAGAAGCCATTTTTCAAATTAATGAAGAAATTGTTGTTGTTCGAGAAGGGGAAGGACTATTTATAAATGGTGGCTGCCTACATATGGCAAAAGATATGAATGATTCTGGCTGTGTTTATATTTGTTTAAATGTTTTACCAAGTTTTGTCCTCTCACAAGAACTTTATTCCACCTTTGTATATCCTTATATTCAGGCGACGAATATCCCTTACTTACTCCTAGATTCCAAAGAGCTTTGGGCGAGGACAATTCTAGACTCGATGATGAAAATTAGACAGTTGAGAAAAGAAAATCCACCGTACTATGAGATCGACATCAGTGTACATCTAACGAATATCTGGAAGAATTTAATCATGAATGGTGTTCCATTAGAGTACGAACAGTCGGAAATCGTAAAAAGTCAACGAATGAAGCTAATGCTCAATTGGGTCCATCAACATTACGCAGAGAAAATCCTTTTAGACGACATTGCGCGTGCTGGTCAATTAAGCCGTTCTGAATGTTGTCGTTATTTCAAACGAATGTTGAAGAAAACCCCCTTGAATTACGTAACCGATTACCGAATCCAAAAAAGTCTTATTTTATTGCAACAATTGGATTCTAATGTCACAGATGTTGCCTATCAGGT
Source organism: Bacillus sp. Y1 (assembly GCF_003586445.1). NCBI lineage: Bacteria > Bacillati > Bacillota > Bacilli > Caryophanales > Bacillaceae > Bacillus > Bacillus sp. Y1. The sequence goes on from NZ_CP030028.1 coordinate 2,274,897, forward strand.
TGGATTTAACAGCACAAGCTATTTTATTGATAAATTTCGAAACACGATAGGCATGACACCATTAGCCTATAAAAGGTATAAAAGGAACAGCTCACTGGTGAACGAATAGTTATTTTGAAATTCAAAACAAGAGTTTCAATTCCTCAAGTGGATCTTTCTATATCATAATTTGGTGATTTACTAGAGCGTGTTAATATACGGTTTAATACTTTTTCAGTAAATGGCATGAAGTAATTAAGTATTAGTCCGCCTAAACAAACAGTTAATAAAGTTCCAATGCCAATAGGTCCTTTGAAGAGTATTGCCATGATCAAGAATACGAGGTAAATGATTGTTCTCGAAAAGAATATATTTGTTCTAGTTAATTCTTTTATGATTATGGTTGATCGGTCAACGGGAATCGGTGCAAAATTTGTGTGTAAATATGTTGCAGTTCCTAATCCTATAAAAACTAAGCCAATTCCAAAACAAACGGCTTTGCTGTACCATAGTTCAGGTGTTACAAAATGGTGTAATAAAAAAAGCCACATATCAATACCGATACCCGTTATGAATGCTGTTAACAACCCTAAAAATTCTGGTTTTTGCCTTTTTAAAAGTGAATTACAACCTATCAATAGTAAAGCTATTATTACTTCCCAACTTCCTACAGTAAGGCCCACATGTATGGACAGTCCTACCAAAAGTGCATCAAAAGGGGAAGTTCCAAGGTCTGATTGTATAGTGAATGAAATACCTAGCGTTAATATTAAAATTCCAAATACATAAAAAACATATTTCACTTTACTCGACCTCTTTATTATTAAACAGTTGTTTGAGCATTAGAATATGTGGAATACCATCTTCCATAAAGATAGGTGATGAAGTATGAAAACCGAGTTTTTTATAAAAACCTTCCGCCTGTGTTTGCCCATGTAATTTAACCTGCGACGCTTCCTGTTCTTCCGCAATTTCTTCTAACGCTTTTATAATGATTTTTCCTAACCCAAATTTACGGTAGGGTTCAAGGATGCAGATTCTTTCCAATTTTCCTACTCCATCAATAAATCTTATCCTTCCCGTTCCAACTGGTTGCTCATTGTAATGGACTAAGATGTGTTTGCAAAGTCCATTTAGTGTATCAAATTGATCAAATTCATCCTCTAGTGGTACGCCTTGTTCCTTCACAAATACTTCTTTTCTAATTGTAAATGCTACCCTTAAATCTTCTTCGTTCGTTACTCTTTTTACATTCATATGAATCAGTCCTTTTAAGTTTTTTTGTTGCAAACGCAACAAAATTAGGTTAAATTTAACATAAATCATTTTTGTTGTATTTGCAATAAAAATATATGCTAAGGAGGTAATTATGAAGGAAATTCTTCGTGAAATTGGAATGATAGCAAGGGCATTAGATTCCATAAGTAATATAGAATTTAAGGAATATGACCTGACAAAAGGGCAGTATTTGTACCTTGTGAGAATATGTGAAAACCCAGGTATCATTCAAGAAAAGTTAGCTGAGATGATAAAAGTCGACCGAACAACAGCAGCTCGTGCGATTAAAAAACTGGAAATCAACGGCTTTATTGAAAAAAAAGAAGATCAATATAACAAAAAAATCAAAAAACTCTTCGCAACAAAGAAAGGGGAAAATGTTTTTCCTTTCATAAAAAGAGAAAATAATTATTCCAATATTGTGGCATTAGATGGGTTTACCGAAAATGAAGTAGAAACCATTTTCAATCTTCTTCAAAGAGTAAGAAAAAATGTTGAAAAAGACTGGGAATATGTAAAAAAGGGAAACAAGAGAAATTATTGATTAGTTAGAGGAGCTATTTAAATGACGATAAATATAAAAAAGTGTACCCTTAAAGATTTACACCAACTTCAAGAAATTAGTTATGAAACTTTCAATGAGACATTTAAAGATCAGAATTCACCTGAAAATATGATTGCTTATTTGGAAAGGGCATTTAACTTAAATCAATTAGAAAAAGAACTATCCAATATTTCTTCAGAATTCTTTTTTGTGTATTTTGATAATGAAGTAGCTGGGTATTTAAAGATCAATAGCAATGATGCTCAGTCTGAAGAAATGGGTGTGGAAGCACTCGAAATCGAGAGGATTTATATAAAGACCAAATTCCAAAAACATGGCTTTGGTAAATATCTGCTAAATAAAGCTATGGAAATTGCGATGGAGCGTCATAAAAAGGAAATCTGGCTAGGCGTATGGGAAAAAAATGAGAACGCCATTGCTTTTTATAAAAAGATGGGGTTTGTGCAAACAGGAGTCCATTCTTTTCATATGGGTGATGAAGAGCAAATGGACTTTATCATGACCAAAACACTCTTATAACTTTTTGAAAGGGGGATTCATATGTATATTCCAAAATATTTTAAGGTAACAAATGTTGATGAAATTTGGGATTTTGTTCAACAAAACTCTTTTGGCACGATTGTCACAACACAACAAGGGAAACCAATTGCGACTCATTTGCCTTTAGGGTTAAATAAAAAGGGTGATGATTATTATATAACTGGGCATTTGGCTTATGGAAATCCTCAGTGGAGAACATTTGAAACCTGTGAAGATGTGCTCGTTATGTTTCAAGGACCGCACGCGTACATTTCTTCTTCTTGGTATGGACATGAAGCAGTTCCAACATGGAATTATCAAGCCGTCCATATGTATGGGAGAGCGAGCATTTTAGAGAAAGATGAGTTGATAGAAGAATTAACAACCATGCTTCATAAATATGAAAAACACCGTGAAAATCCTGTTTTATGGGATAAACTTTCTCCTGATCTCTTAGAAAGTCAACTGAAAGGTATCGTTGGATTTAAGATTAAGGTGGGAGAAATACAGGCTGCATATAAATTAAGTCAGAACCGAAATGAAACGGATTATCGTAACATCATTGATAAATTACAAAATGAAAAAAATCCAAATTCGAAACAAATGGCAGAGCTGATGGAAAAGAGGGGAAAGAAGAACAGTTAGGGTTCTTTTTTGAAGTGCTTTTCCTAAAATACGTGCCGAAATGACAGTCGAATTAGCATCGTTATTAGAGAGTTTCTTTACTTGTGATTCGGTTCACTGTAATGCATCAAAATGAGGTTCTCTTTGATTTTTGAGATAAAACTCACTAACTTTTAAATAAGATTTCTTGTCCCTAATCGAGTAACCATAACAAGAAATAAGCGGAGATTTTTCGGTTAGACGCAGAATGGAGCTTGTTTCGGGAGGAATAAGGGGAGGTTTTCCGCTTATGCAAAGAAAAATCCCCCATTATTGAATTTTCAGCCAATAGGCGGAATCTCTCCGTCTATTTAAGCCTTTTTTAATAATAATTACCAATTAAGCGAAATTTCTCCGTCTATTTATCAGCTCGGGTGTTTAACCTGATCCCCCAACCGATAAGTGCGGACCCTCTTAAACCTAGATGCGGGAACTCAGTAGCTTTTTATCGACCCGCTTATAAAGATCAATAAAATTCGTACTCAAAATTTGTTGAACAAAAAGGACCTTAAGAGGTTCCCTTCTTGTTCAACATACAATAATTATTGCAAACAAGTAATCTTTTATTTAATTGAAGCAGCAATTTCGTTCAAACTATTAAGGATCGTTGGTTTATTTCCACCACAATAGAATGCTGTTACCAACTCATAGCATGTATCCTTATCTATTAAAAAACAACGGTGTGTTCCCATGTCGTAGACAAAGTGACTTTGTTCTTTGTCTTTCGACCCATCAAACACTTTATAATGTCCAAGGTCAAATAGTTCGCGAACACCACTTTGGGCTAAGTCTAGAAACTCTTCTCTTGTTACCTCTCTTAACGCCACTAGTCTTACTTCTTCTTTCATATTAAAACCTCCAATATCTGTTCTATATACCTTATCCTTTAGGGTTATATTATAATGACTTCTAAACTATAATTATTATAAACTAATATCTAATCTAAATCAAATACCATTTGAAAAGAACGCAAATTAATTCCTTTAATATTTTGTTTACTCTAATGAATTACAGATAGGGAATCCTAAGTAATAAAATACGAATGGAGGTAAAGCTATATGATTAAACTCCTCTTGAAGGGGAGCTCCGAGAGTTAGGAGGGAAGAGATATCCAGAAATTCCAAAAGCTAGGGATCACTCCTAGCTTCCAGTTTACGAAATATTATTTATCATTCCTTTCCTTTGCAAGCGATTCTCGGTCACTTGCTAATGGAGGCTGCTCTAACCATCCATTTTTTATCATTATGTTTGCTCCGTCATCAGCAAAGTGTAAAAGTTCTAAAATCAGTCGTAAGTATTTAGCACCTATATCTCTTCTTGCATTGACACTTAAAGCAGAACCATAATATGAAAGGCTTAACTGTGCAGACAATTGAATTTGGTACATCATATATTTGTCTGAAAAGGTCATAGAGGTAGAGTTGGTGATCATCGATTGCCAGGAAATAGGTGAATTTAAATGATCTTCCTCAAATACCGATTCAAATATTTTTATATGTTTATTGGCGATGTCTAGCCCCCTCTTGAAATGTTGACGAACCTCTTTTGATTGAGCTACTTGGATGAATCCCACTTTTAAAGCAGCATGTAAATGCATTTTCAACATATTGAAAGTAATATCTCCAATTTCGATAGCATTCAGCGGACGATGTTCTCCCAACCACCCAGTTAAAAAACTTTGGTGCTTTACAAAATCGATCGATTTAGGTGGTGTAATAATAGGAGGTCGAGTAAAAAGTCCTTTTGAAAGCATTAAATTAATGGATTGATCAAAAAGCTCCATCGTTTCAGACATACAGGTAATGTAATACTTCCGTAAGTCAGAACGAATTGAATTACCAACAGATAAAGCATACCCAGTCATTCCTTGCAAAGTCATGATATAAAGATAATTTAGGTAAAAAGGATCTTGATAAAGACGTGGTGCGTGAATGTTTACGTCGTCTTTTTCGGTAAACCCCCGTGGAATAGGGTGATTTTCTTTTAGCAAGAATACTGTAATTTCTTGGACATGCTTTTTGGATACTTCAAGGGAAGTTTGGTAGATCGATTTGACTTCGTGATCTTCGATATGTTCGAGTGCATAACGAAGGAAACAAATGGACATTGTATCAAAAATGTATTGAGTCCAAAGGCTTGCAATTTCCGGAGCAGTTAATCGAATGGGGTTATGTGTCTCCAAGGTTCATCCTCCGATTACAATATTATTTAGTGTTTTTATTGTTTTCTCAGAGAATGAAAAATATGTAAAAAGTTAGAAGCTCCAACAATCACATGATTTTACTGATAAGAAACAACTTATAGATTACAGAGTATGGAAGCTCTTATTGTAGATATGAGAAGTTTAATTTAACAAGTTGGATGAAATGCCATTTCTTTTTATGTTTCATTTGAACCCTTTCAGACATTTCAAAATGAATCCGCGTAGGTGCACTGGCACCTCTTTTTTGGGGTTGACAAATTTTCTAAATATTAATAAAGTTTAATTGTTAACCATAATAAAAAGTAGTTTACATTTAAAGGGGAGAAACAAATGAAAAATCAACAATTGAAATTAAGAATGATGATTGTGACAGCACTTTTTGCTGCAATTATTGGCGTAATGGCCCAAATTACCATTCCACTTCCGCTCGTTCCAATTACAGGTCAAACCCTTGCCATAGGCTTAGCAGCAACCATTCTAGGTTCTCGTTATGGAACACTATCGGTCATTTTATATTTAATTATTGGTTCTGCAGGAGTACCAGTATTCGCTGAATTTTCAGGTGGAATTTCAAAGCTTATTGGACCAACTGGAGGATATTTAGTTGGCTTCGTTCCAACTGCCTTCCTTATCGGGTGGTTTATGGAAAAAAGAGCCTTCAACTTTAAGAATGCTGTGATTGCCAATAGTATTGGAACGCTCGTTACTTTGGCATTAGGTACTGCTTGGCTAAAGATTGCTGCCGAGCTTTCTTGGTCAGCTGCTTTTGCAGGAGGATTTACTCCATTTATCATTGTTGGGTTAATCAAGGCTGTCCTTGCTTCGTGGATTGGTATCTTAGTTCGAAACCGATTAATTTCTGCTAGGCTATTGTTTTCAGAAAAAATAGACCAAAGAAAATCAGCCTAAAAAATTTTTAATGATCTGTAGTTTATGCTTCAGTGCAAAAAAAGCTTTATTATGTTTAATGCCCCTTTCAGCGGTCTGGAAAGGGGCATTTGTTGTTTAGTTGATTCTTTATTTAATGTATTGGTATTTTTATTTTCAGTGTTTAATTAATCCCAAGTAACATTTAAAGGGTTTGACTCGTCTAATGAGAAAGATGTGAATAGCAAATTTTGGAGGTACTATGAGTTGAGAAAAGGTATTCTTAAGGCATTACCCCTAATTGTTATTTCTGCACTTCTTATTGGCTGTCAATTTAACGAGAATTTATCTACTAAATCGGCAAACGATCATAAACTATCAATCGACAGTGATTTTAAAAGCGTCAGTATTTCAAAACATTAAATAGGTTAGATGACGTAGGAAATTTATGAGGAATTATAGAATCTTAGATACAGTTCATTAGATCCGTTCATCCTTTGTGAGGAGTGACTACAAATGCTTAATTCAAATGAAAAGATTTACCCTGAGTGCTCTTTTAAATCCAGAACAGTAGAGGTTGGCGGACTTACGAAATGGGAACTTATCGAGAAACTGCAAAAAACCTCTATCTTGATTAATGAGTTTGGAGAGAGGCTGTTGGCTGATGATAAGTTTACGACGTCTAAAACAAAGTACAGCCTGCAAATCGTTGAACTAACCGTAGGGAATCTGGGCTTTCCTGATGGAGCTACAACGGAACAGATCTTTAAAAGAGCAAACGAACTTGGGTTAAAATTGTGTCCAATTGAGTTAGGACCATACCTACGACTACAGTATCTGGACCAACCTGAAGGGTTTTCAGGAAAATTACCAAAACATCAAGCACCATCAGGCTCGATCACCATCGCATCTGAGATACTAACGGAAGATGATGATTTTCCGAAAGGCTTTTATCTTAGACGAATAAACGGAGTTTTGTGGCTACGTGGATACCTTGCTGACCATCTGCATGTTTGGAATCCGGATGACCATTTTATCTTTTGCAAAAATAGAAGAAGTGAAAAATCATCAGGGATTTAAGGTGAGGTGAGTGAACTGATGAAGATTCTAAATCTATGCTTTCTCTTGTTATTGGTTTCCTGTCAATCGGTAAGTGATAGTTCTCATATTACGGAAGGAGACGTTGTAAAGGTGTTACAAGAGAGTGGTATTGTATTAGTTGAAGCAGATTTTTCACAAGCGAATGTTTTTGGGACCGAATTAAGAAATGTAATTCCACGCACATATCTGTTAAACGAGAAACCGTTTTTTATTTATGAATTTGAAAATGAAAGTGATCTTGAAAAGGGGATAAGGGAATTTGCTAAGAAAACCGCAACAGCGGAACTGGTCTCTTCTAGTATGTTTGAAAAGAGAAATATCTTAATCTTTTATGTACATGAGCAAGATTTTGATTCGAAAATTATCCCCTTTGAAAACGAAATACAAGGAGCATTAGATAGTATAAGTGAGGGATAAAAGATTTAAAGATTGTCTCACAACTTCTCTAACGAATAAGTTTTTATAGGAGGATAACCATGAATATCCTAAAAAAGGTGGTCATAATTACTTTATTTACTATCCTTCTCAGCTCTTGCAATGATGTACATTCTAATCAAGATTGTCCTGATGGTGTAATTGAATGGGTTGATATGATAATGATTCAAGATATAAAATATCAACATCATATCTCGGAACCTGCTTACGAGGATACTCCTATTACCATTGAAAAGGGTAAAAAACTTGGTGAAGTGACTTATAAAATGGGTGATAGTGCTTGTATTAATCATCAGATGGTAAATGGAGATGCCACTTACCTACAAGCAGGTACAGCCATTTATGAAATAAAAGGATATCCATCTACACTGGCTATTACTGCAAATGATAAGGTGTATATTGTTGACACAAATAAGAAGGCAAAAACAGCAGGCGAACTTTACCCATTGGAAAAATTAGTGAAAAATATATATATTGAAAGTACTGAAGATGGTCGTCGAATCCATACTTTCTCCCAATCTTCTAAGGATAACTTCCTAAATGCATGGTCTAATTTAAAATTAGAAGATATTGAAACTCTCAACATAACAGAACAACAAGATCGAAGTCGAGTTTTTCTAGAAATTGAACTTAACAATGGGATTACTTTTAGAGAAGTCTATTGGGCTGAATCCAACACATTTCGTTCGGGTGTGGTGGGGAATAAACAGATTAAGGAAATTCTCGAATATGAGTTATCAAGTCTAAGAAAGTAAAAAAATGGATCATGGGGACAGGTGCACTGTTCCTTTTTGTTTAATCATCTTCCTTGTTTCACTGGTTTTAGGGGATTTATACTCAAACATCATTTTGCTGTAGGTTCAACTGAATAATAATTATTTAAATGCAGAAATTATGGATGATGTATAAGTTCAGGAGGGAATGACATGTTAAATATAATAGAAACCATCATGGATGCTATGAAATCACAATCTGACCAAGACAAGGACCAACCTCTTCATGTGGGAGAAGTGATGGCATGCTGGATATATTTATCAGGCCTTGAATTAGCGAAAGTATCTGTTCAAGCAGGGATCAATACCACATCCGATGAGGAACTAAAATCAATTCTTGAAGAAGATATGAAATTAGGGAACAGTCAAAGGAAAAGACTCCATGATTTTCTGGTTAAGGAAGGGGTTCCGTTACCTTCTGCGCCAGAAGATATGCCCAAATCAGATTCTAACAGTATTCCCCCGGGTGTTAAATTTAACAGATGATGTACTGGCAAACGAATTATCCTTAAAAATTGCTAGTTTAATTATGCAAGCTGCAGCTGCGGCTTCTGAATCCATACGTACAGATGTTGGTTTATTGTTTATTCAGTTTCAAACTGAAAAATTTGCATTCGCTACTAGACTAAAACATTTAATGCGTAAGCGCGGTTGGATTAGAGTACCACCGTTTTATCTTCCGCCTGGTACCTCGACTTAATAGGCAAATATATATTTGTGTTTACATAATATAGCTAAAAATTAGTACATCACTTATAAATTAGTGGTGTACTTTTTTATTTATATGACCTCATTTACCACGACAACAAACAATTGAAAATTTTAGAAATAATTAAAAAAGCTCTCATATTTGAGAGCTCTAATTAAATTAAAATAAGCCTGCTTCTTTAGCAGCCTCAAAACTATCTCTAGCAAATTCAAAAGGATTATCAATTTTTTCCCAGTGGATATACATTAGTCTTGGTTCATCGAATAACCAATGGTTGTGTAGAGCTGTAACTATTATATCTCTTTTTCGAAGAGCTGATATAAAAGGATTAATTTCCTTTTGAAGAATGACTGTTTCACCTAGATTAAGTGTTGTCCCATTTTGTTGATTCTCAAATGATAATGCAAACGGTAAAGCTAATGGGGATCTTGTTCTTCTATTGAGGATTGATGCATCAATGTTTCTTAGTCTTGAAACGACACATACTCCATTTGAGACTTGAGCAGTACCACCTATAATTCTTGCTAATCTTTCACAACTTGATGACATTATTTTTCACCTCCTTACAATCAAGATATGTAAGAAGGTACAAGCTTGTATAGGTATCCATAAATTTAATGAATAATAGTTAAATCAATTATTGTTCTATAAAAACTCTCCCCGTTTTGCATTGGAAAAGGTCAAAAAAAGAGGGAAGGTAGTCAATAAATTATTATAAACATCCAAACCACGTATGAAATAATGAAAACGCTAACATTTTATTAAATAAAGCGATTACGGCCAAACACGGTTAGACCTAATGAGGCAACCCTCATCTAGCTAACATAATATTCCGTGAAAAGGAGGCTACTAGTACTTAGTAATTAGCACCGAATGACATCTTCTTAGAACAACCTTTAGTCAACCTAATCTAGTACGAAGGGAAGGGAAGAGTATAAATATGACTAGAAAAAGAAAAACGTTTAAAAAAATCATCGGAAGTATCTGTGTGACTTCCATGATGGTTGGTTCAGTGGCGTTTGTGGATACTACCGAAACAAAAGCGGAAGTGACGACAAAAACCATCACCATTGACGGCGACAATGTAGATAAATACAACCGTTTTAAAGGCTTTGGGACCGTAACCGCCAATAACACCTCACGTCTCATGCTAGATTACAAGGAAGAACATCCAAAGGAATACTGGGAAATGATGCATAAGCTGTTTAATAAAGATACAGGTGCAGGACTCACACATGTCAAAGTGGAGCTGGGGGCAGATGTGAATTCCTCTTCAGGCACCGAACCAGCCACGATGCGTTATGCGGATGAACCAGCGAATGTTCTTAGAGGAGCGGGCTTTCAATTTGCAGCGGATGCCAAATCGATTAACCCCGATATCACCGTTGAAATTTTACGATGGGGGGAACCGCGATGGACATGGAATGGCGTGGCAAATAAGGAATACGAGAATCGCTACCAATGGTATAAACAAACAATCGATGCAGTGTATAAAGAGTATGGATTTAAACTAGATTATGTCGGGATTTCTCAAAATGAGCGAGCCCAAAATAATAACGGGAAAAATGAGGTTGAATGGCTGAAATATATTACAACTAAAATTAAAGAAGAGCCAAATTATGACTCAGACTATAAAGATATCAAAATCGTTGCTGCTGACGGATACCGAGATACATCCACCATTAGCCGGACACTTCTCAATAACCCGGATTTAATCGATGAAATTGATGTGATCAGCTCTCATTATGGACTCACAGGTTCGAATGAATTAACTCAGTTACAAAACAAATTAATTTCTGAAGGCAAGCAGCCAAAAGAAAATTGGGTGTCGGAAGGAATTGCTCCGATGATCAATGCGCGTTACCGCGACAATATGGAGCCGCAGTATAAAGGACTAGGAGGAAAAGCAGGCATTATCGATGTCACGTCCCGTATTATTTCGGTGTATTCCTGGACAGGAGCAGGAAGCAACCCACTTAACGCGGTTTCTTTTGATTTTCAACCTTCCGTTGCCGCCTTTTATGAGGGATCTGCCTATAATCCGAAGCATTTGATCAGTGCGTATGATCCATGGTCTGGATTTTACGAGGTGGACGGTGGATTGCAAGGCGTTCGTCATGTGATGAATTTTGTTGGCTATGATGATCACACCACACCTGAGAACGAGCGCTGGCAGTATGTGAAAGGCGCCACCTATAGCGATGGAGCATTTTTTGACGGCGGAGTAGATGTGGATACGAGTACTCATAACTATTTAACATTAAAGGACCCTGAGACCGATGACTACTCAACCGTATTTGCCAACAACTCAAAAGAGACGCGAAAATATAAGATTGAAACGAAAAATTTAGATGGGAAAGAAAATGCACCTGTCTACGTTTGGGAAACACGCGGACCCGATGAGGGAGAAGCAATTGATGCGAACTGGTTTAAAAAGATAAGGGTCATTCAACCGGAAAACGGAGTATATGAGGTGGTAGTGAATCCTTACTCCATTGTGACCATCTCTACATTAAATAAGGAATCAGAAATCGAAGGCTTTGAGTATGAGTCCGATCCAGTCGATGTATCAAAGGATACCATCCTCAAATTGCCATATACGGATGATTTTGAATACAAAAATTATCCAAAAGATGAAAATGGCAGAGACTATGTGGATCGTCGAGGAGGAACCCCTCGCTATACGACCGATCAGCTGGCTGCTTTTGAAGTGGTGAAATCAGCAACTCAGCCCGTTTCTAGCGGTAGCGCCGTACGTGCGAATCTTGAAATTCCAGATGCAAAAGCTCACGGTAATATGTTACAGCAGAAAATTACTCATGACATCATCGGTGCCGATTGGGCCGTTTGGGGAGGAACTGATGGATCCGCCTCTAACAGCAACCCAAACACGACTCTAGGTGATCATCGCTGGGGCAACTACAAAGCATCGTATGACTTTTTATTAGATACCCATACACCTGAGGTTGCTGGTAGAAGCAATTACGCGTTAATTGGCGTTCGACAAATGAAGGCTGGCGGAAATGATTCCTACGCACCTTACAATGCACGTGTCTTTTCTAATGGAAATTACGAAATCTTGAAGCTTGGAAAAGTGGTGAAAAGCGGAACACTCGAAGGGTTTGATAATAAGGTTTGGCATAATCTGGCCTTCGAAGCTAAGGAAAATGAGTTTACCCTTTATGTGGATGGAGTAGAAATCGCTTCGTATACAGATGAGGATTCCACCGTCATGTCTGGAAGAATCGTTATAGGATCCGGATATTATGAAACTCTATATGATAATCTTCGTGTAGATCCGATCAAGGGGTACACCTATGAATCTCTGAAAATCGACAGTGCCCAAGGAAAGAAATACAGCTCCGAAGAAGAGGCGTTAAAACAGATTGATGTATTGAATCCGATTGGCTTTATTGGAAAATGGGACTACACACAAGCAGGTTATGCTCATTTTAACCGTACACAAATGACTGCCAAAACGGAGGTTCCGGTTTGGAACGGCGTAACGGTAGGACACAGAGACTCTACCACCGTACAAGGAACGTTGAATAAAGTTTTTTACTTGGGTGGCTGGTCATCAAACAGTGCCAATGCTTGGGGGACAGTAGGAACCTCGTTTGAGATTCCATTTAAAGGAACCGAGATCAGACTATTTGGAGAAACGAATCCATCTAATGGGAAGGCGGATGTGTATTTGGATGGACAATTAGTTGGAGAGGCCAACTACGTGAATAATAGCAGCATCACTCAGATGGTGTGGTCAGCACAGGATCTTGAAGACAAACCACATACCCTCAAGGTCGTAGCAAAAGAGAAGTATATTAGTTTTAGCAAAGCGGAGATTGAAACGAGCGACCCTGTCTTAGCCGTCAAGAAGTTAGGACCGAATGAGATCGTCAAAATATCGGATGAATCACTAATAGGCAACGAAGAAAATACCGTATATGCCTTTAGAAAGAATACGTCCTGGGGCTCCAATTCTACGAATGCGTGGGCCAGCTTTGCGGATGATCCGTATATTGTCATTAACTTTACAGGCAGCGGGATCGATTACTTAGCAGGGACAGGAGAGAAATCTCTCTATAATTTTGAACTAGACGGTACCGATATGGGGAACTTTGCTGTAAACTCCGGCACGGGCATACGGTATTCGGTGAGAGGGCTGGAAGAAAAGCCTCATACGTTGAAGGTGTCACTAAAAGATAACGAACAAAAAGAAACGTTTATGGACTATAGAGGGGTCAATATCTACCATACTCCTACCTTTGTTCCAAACAGCAGTATGATTTTCAATTTTGAAGGCTCAGGCTTTAACTTATTTGGTGCCACTCCGGATGCATTAATTGACGTGTATGTGAACGATCAATTGATCGATGAGAATGTGAGAATCTATTCGAAAGGAGATCGACAAACATCGTATAATCTCCGCGGACTGAGGGATAAGAAACACACAGCAAAAGTGGTCGTAAAAGGCGGCACGTTTGTACTCGACGGCATCGATGTGATTACTGGCAGAAATAAAGTGGAAGTAGATAAAACAAAACTAGAAGAGTTATACAACGCCAATACAGACCTAGAACAAAAGAAATACACCAAAGACAGTTGGAAAACATTCCACAAATCCCTTCAAAGAGCCAAAGAAGTATTAAAAAATCCACAGAGTACGTTAGATGAAGTGGTGGGTGCGAGGAATTCTTTGCAGGAGGCGGTTGGGGGATTAACTGAAAATACAATAGAGTAGGATTGGGCCATGGGGACAGGTACACTGTCCCGTTTTTTTGTTAATAAGTCGAAGAATATCTCCCCTTGTTTTATTTATGTTAAAATATTCCTATCATTCGTAGAGTATGTATACAGTTCTTTGCACAATTTTTATGATGATAGGGAGAAGCTATGAAAATAAAAAATGGCGAATATAAGCAATACATTAATGGTGTTATTCACTGGATTAAGATTGACGGAGCAGAAAACCATACGACTCCTTTGGTAATTATTCATGGAGGTCCTGGAGGGAATGTATATGCTTTTGAACGTACAATAGGACCGCTACTTTCTAAAAATAGAACGGTTATTTATTATGAACAACGTGGCTGCGGTAGAAGTGAAAGTCCTGATTCCGAAAATGCCTTTACCTTTAACGATTTAATAAATGATTTTAAGGAAATCCATCATTGGCTAGGTGTTGAAAAGGTGGACTTATTTGGTTATTCATTTGGAGGAGAACTAGCACTAGAGATTACTCATGCAGTACCAAACAAAATAAATAAAGTGATTCTCTCTGGTCCTAGTTTAATAGGATTGAAAACTCAATACCTTATTCAAATGGCAGGTTTTATGTCGGTTGCGGATCCTTCATTTATTTCAGTTATCGAACGCATACTGGAAGAACCGGGTACGCTAGAAGAAAGATATGTACGTCTATGGAAGGCCGCCGATACAGCCACTACTGACCGTTTTCTTTTTGAGAATCAATCACTTGCCACAGAGTATAGACGCTTAACGAAAGAGAGTAAAATGACCAATACTGGTCTTATGTTAAAAGCCATTCAGAACAAGCCGCCTACTATTCCTTTATATGAGAGACTAAAAGAAACAAAGCAAGACATTTTAATCGTCACGGGTGTTCATGATAGGAATTCTGGAGTACCCATCTCCAACCAAATACATAGGCAACTCGAGAATAGCAAGTTGGTACTCTTTAACAATAGCGCTCATTTTCCTTATATGGAAGAACCACAACCATTTCTTGAACAGCTTATTTCATTCCTTGAGGTATAGATTAACAAGAAAAAATACAGATAAATAGAGAAAATTTTGGGGGAAATTTACATGTTGAAAAAAATTTATGTTGTCCGTCATTGTGAAGCAAAGGGACAGCTTCTGAATCTCCATTAACAGAAAAAGGATGGAAACAAGCGGAAAACTTAGTTGATTTCTTTAGCCATATTGGTATGGAAAGAAAATAATGAGGATATTAGTACCTTAAATTAGACAATAAAAATAAAAACCAGCTTCCAAGGGAAACTGGTTAGCTCTACTTATGTATCTGCCGCATTTGCCGTATAAAGGTATAAGAAAGTTTTAAACCACCACTCCTCAAAGTGGGTGTTCGCAGAAACATTCCTGCCTGTCCTCCTTGTCATATAGACGGAGACTTGTCATTCGTGTTTCGATGTTAAACTCCCTATTACAGCTTAAAGGTTAAAACTTTATTATGAATACGAACAATGCAGCTGATGTACTTATATTACTATTAATGCGTTCCTTAATCAATGGTAATCCTTCCCCATGCATCCTTAAACTTTCTCTTGAATTTGTGTGAAATATAATTCTAAAGCCCCATCTAATAGAGTATGACTTGAAGTATTTTTAAAAATCCACGACATTTAATGGTTCATTTGTGCTACATTAAAGGGAAAATACTTTTCCTAAGAGGTACACCAGTGAATTCGGAATTAACCGCTTATATCACCCTTATTTCTACATCAAGTGTATTAAATTTGTATCTATTTTTTTACGTGTTTTTCAACCGTCACAAATATACGAATATCGCCAAGATGTTTCTTCTTTATACAGCAGCCACAACGATTTATTGTTTAGGTGCGGCATTCGGGATGATGGCTACGACAGTGGAACAGATAAAGTTTTGGACTGCCATTCAATATGTGGGCATGCCATTTTCTCCACCTTTGAGCTTATTGTTTACCATGCAGTTTTTGGGAATGAAAGTCACGCAAAAAAGGGTTATCGCTCTTCTTACGATTCCTTTTATTAGCATGGTGATGGTGGCTACCAATGATTGGCATCATCTTCATTACCGCGTGTTCGAAGTGGATCCTGTCCTTGGAGCTCCTTTTATTTATTTGGAAATCGGTAGATGGTATGTGGTTCATGGCATTTTCACATTCTCTTGCTTGTTTGCGGGATTTGTACTCATACTTGCCCATTGGAAGGAAACAGCAAAAGCCTATCGTCCTCAATTGATCGCTCTTATGTGCGGACAATTAGTGCCAATGATCACCGCTTTTGTTTATTTGATTGGATTAACACCTCCAGGGGTGGACCCCGTACCAATGGTCAGATGGCTTGCGACGCTCTTTTATTTATGGGCCATAAGCTCCTCACGTCTGTTTACGATTATGCCCATTGCAAAAGATGAGATCTTTAATAGCATAAATGATGGGGTTATGGTGTTGGATGATTCCACTAGATTAATAGAGTTTAACACAGCATGTAAAAAGATGTTTCCCCAATTGAATAAATCCATGTTTGGAACCGACCTTGAACAGATTTGGCAGGGACTGTCGGGAACATCTATTCCTTTTACACTAGACGCGACCGAGCTTCATCAGGAAATCCAGGTTACTACTGCAGAGAATACACAGCGAATCTATCAGGTACGAACCTCCTTGTTGCAGAATTCGAAAAATCACAAGGGATTATTGATTATTTTTTCCGAAATAACAGAGGTCAAGAGATTGCAGGTTCAGTTGGAGCACCAAGCGTATTATGATGAACTCACACAAATTTATAATCGACGGGCGTTTTTCCAGAAAAGCGAACAGGATTTTGCAAAAGCAATGAAAGAATCGATGGTTTATACCGTTATCTTAATGGATATCGATTATTTTAAAAAAGTGAATGACACGTATGGACATCATGTGGGTGATCAATTACTGATTCATGTAGCAAAGGCTTGTCAAACCCAATTACAGGATGGGGACATCTTTGCCCGATATGGCGGGGAGGAATTTGTTCTCTCGCTCAAAGGGCGGACAGCCATAGAAGGGGAAGTGTTAGCCAATAAGATCCGGGGCTATATAAAAGCTCACCCGTTACAATGGAACGAAGGAAGTATACCTGTTACGATCAGCATGGGAGTGGCTGAAGCAACGAATAAGATGGGGACGACGCTGTATCAACTACTGAATCAAGCGGACAATGCCTTGTACTTGGCGAAAGAGAACGGACGCAATCGGGTTCAGGTTTATTTAGAACACTCACTTGCGCGAAATTGATAGTTAGGAAGAAGAAACTAATATAAAGTAATATACCTATTAGAGAAATGCCAGGTGAATATGTGCTCTGAAGTGACCCCTAAAAGTTAGACACGGTTATTTTATTAGGCAGCGTGGGTAAAATGAGTTCGGTATTGTACCGGACTCATTTTAAATTTTGCCTTAATCCGTTTCGTATTATAGTAATTGATATATTTTTGTAATTCTATTTTAAAATGTTCTACACTCTCAAATTCCTCTATGTAGAGGAACTCAGATTTCATAATTCCAAAGAAATTCTCCATGACAGAGTTGTCATAACAGTTTCCTTTTCGAGACATACTTTGGACTATCTTTCTTGATTTAAGTGTGTGACGATATTGCTTCATCTGATAATGCCACCCTTGATCAGAATGCATGAGTAGCTGGTGGTTTTCTGGTAAACGTTCAAATGCCTTCTCCAACATGTCTGAAACAAGTGAATAGGTTGGCCTGGAACCAACAGTATATGTGATAAGCTCTCCATTAAATAAATCTAAAACAGGTGAGAAATAAAGTTTTTCGCCGAATAATTTAAATTCCGTAATGTCTGTCACCCATTTTTTATTTGGTGCACTTGACGTAAAATTACGGTCTAAAATATTTGGCGCGATTTTACCCACTGTGCCTTTGTACGATTTATACTTTTTCATACGCACTAAGCATTTTAAACCAAGCTCTTTCATGATGCGCTGCACTTTTTTATGATTCACTTTTTGTCCTCGGTTCGCCAGCTCATCACGAATACGGCGATAGCCATAACGCCCTTTATGTTCTTCGTAGATTGCCTTTATTTCAGCTCTTAAATCAGTGTCTGGATCTGGACGATTCATACGTTTAACTAAATCATAATAAGTACTACGTGGAATGCCAGCGAGTTTTACAAGTGATTTCACCGGATATTTATGCCTTAATTCATAGACTACTTGTGCTTTGTCTTGTTTGGTGATTTTTCTTTGTTTTGAACTAAGGCATTCAACTTTTTTAAATACTCATTTTCTATTTCCAGTTGTTTTATACGTGCTTCAAGTGCTTCTCTAGATCCTTCAACTGGTGGTTGTTTTGAATGTTGATTGGATTCCTTTTTCATGGATGGACGCCCCTTTTTCTTTGATTGAAGGGCATCTAATCCTTGTGTTTCAAATAGTTTTCTCCAAACAGTAATCGTTGAAGGGGCAGGGATCTTAAAAATAGCTGCCGTATCGTTTAAGGACGTACCGTATTCAATCATGTAATTTAGTACGTCTAGTTTAAACTGTTGTGTGTAATTTTTACAAGACTTAACAAAAGCTTCAACATCATTATATTCGTATTGTTTGACCCATTTAAGGATTGCTTGATGATTAGTCTTTAATGATTTCGCTATTTCATGTGAACTCTCCCTTCCACTTAAGTAACGTTTAACTGCTTGTAATCTATCTTCTGCAGTAAATTTAGCCATAGAAAAACTGCACCTCCAATTGTTAGTAATGTCTAACAATTGGGGTGCAGTTCACTCACCAGGCATTTTTCTTTTTCCCAGTTGCTAAATATTTCATGTTAAAATATTCCTATAAACTAAAGTCTTTTGAGGAGTACATATGCTAAAACCAAAACGCTCAATCAAACAGTTAAAAGAAACCGCGTCCCGGCAGTTTACCGATCGTGAGGAGCCGAGACGTTCGTATATCAATGCCTTCCGATCGTTAACCAACGAACAATACAAAATACTCGTCTATTATGGAGTCGGTGGGATAGGCAAGTCCAGATTACAAAAAGAATTACAACATATGACCAACACGCTCGACAACACAGCCATTAAAGTCACGATCGATTTTCGCGAAGAAAAACACCGTGACCCGTCGGAAGCCCTAATTTGGTTGCGTCAGCAATTAACACAGGAGCATCATATAAAGTTTACGACCTTTGATTTGGCGTATGCGATTTATTGGAGCCGGATGAAATCGCAAATCACGATGAAGTCTGAGAAAAAGACGATTCCCTTTTTAGAAGAAGGAAGCTTTGTCGCAGAACTAATTACCCAGCTTGAAAATCTTCCGGTGGTTCAATGGATTCCGAAGACGATCAAGCTCATTGATGGCCTATCCAACTACCGGGACGTGATGCAATGGTGGAATGGAATCGGCAAAGAAATTCTAACCGACTTAAAGGAGATGCACCCAAAGGATATTGAAGACATGCTTCTGGTATACTGGGCCGCAGATTTAATCAGCTGGCTGAAAAAAACAAACAGAAAAGCCGTATTCTTTTTCGATACATATGAAGCCCTATGGGAAAAGGATCGTTCCATCGGTTCCTTCCATGAAAGGGACGAGTGGATTAAGGAATTCATCTTGCAATTTGACGAGGTACTGGTCCTTAACGTCATTTGTGGACGAGAAAAACTCGTTTGGGAAAAAAGTAATCCAGAGTGGAATTCAGTGATCGAACAGCATTTAATGGGGGAATTATCTCCAACCGACTGCAAAAGCTTCCTACACTCCTGCCTGATTACAGACGAAGACATCCAAGAGGCGATTATCCAAGGTAGCGAAGGACTTCCCTACTATTTAGACTTAATGGTAGATACGTATCAACTGATCTCAAGAAAACAAGTGCCTGAAGTCGCTGACTTTTCGAAACGTCCAGAAGAAGTGCTTCATCGCTTTTTAAAGTATTTGGATCGACCGGAAAAAGAAACACTGAAAATCTTATCGGTTCCAAGATTTTGGTCTGAAGATCTATTTGTGGAGCTAGTCACTGAATTTAAAACCTTTTATCCCGTGACCGCCTTTGCGGAGCTTTGTGAATTCTCCTTTATCCAAGAGCTAGAGCAGGACGGATCCTGGTCGATGCATAAGTTAATGAAACAAGGACTGTACCATCAAGTGGAGGATCAAACACCAGCGTTGTTCCAGCAAGTCCATAGGTTTCTTCATACCTATTATTCTCGAAGACTTGAACATCAGGAGGAACTTCCAACCGCATATGTGGAGGCTCTTCATCACGGGGAAATCGTTCTCTCCACCAATGAATTAGTCGACTGGCTATCCAAGTATTCCGTTGTAATGACCAATAATGGGCATTGGAGCTCGTTAATCAAAGAATATGAGAGATTAGTGGAGGAATGTAGTGACTTTCAATTACAAACGTTTGTTCAACAAGGCCTATGTGAACTTTATTTATTAAACGGACAATATGAGTTAGCGGAAAAGCGGGCGAATAGGGCCATTCAGCTTTTTCAAATACAGGGTGAAGGCCAGAAACAAATCGCCTATCTTCAGAAGAAGCTTGGAGATTTGTACCGAAATACGAATAACTATGAAAAAGCCGTTCAATCATTTGTGAGTGCGATCCATGAAATAGAAAAAATCCAAGAGGATCCAATAGGGTTACAAGAGATCGCTTGGATGGCCACTCGACTAGGAAAAATCTATAAACTTCAATCCAAATACGAGCAAGCTCAGCAAGCGTATGAACTGGCATTAGACAAGTGTTTGAGGGTAGTGGAATGGGGTCAACCCTCAGCTGAACTATACGCCACCCTTGGGCAAGTGCACGAAAAATTAGGAGAGTTACAGAATGATGAATGGTCACAGGGAGAAGCCGAGGATCTCAGCCATTTTTACCAATCCATCCAAGCGTACGAACAGGCGCTGTCATCAAAAGAGCTAAAGGATTATATCACCATCCGTGCGCACCATGGCTTAGCATATAAACGTCTTGCGGAGGCCATATCTAAGACAGATGAGAAACTAGCAAACTTTCATCAAGCAATTTCCATCTACAATGAAGTCATCGAGAAGGCACCGGAATATGTGGATGGGTATGAAATGCGAGGACAAGCGTCAGTGGACCTGTTGGATCTTTATGCCGATCTAGATCAATTCAATAACGCCTATGAAAGCTTTCAACTCGCCGTGGAGTCTTTCGAAAAAGCACTAGAGCTTTCGGAAGTCCAGGGAAGTTCGAGAAACAGGCTCAGTTCTGCGTATCGCTCACTAGGGAGACTGTATAGAAAACAAAAGAACTACTCATTAGCCATTGAAGCATTCCAAACCTCACTGATCAAAAGTGATGAATTGTTCCAGCATTCCCCTGAATACATTTATGCCCACAACAGCCGAGGCAAGATCTATCGGGAAATGGGAGATTGTTATTTAGATATGAAGGAAGTGGATCTGGCAATTAGTTCCTATGAAATGGGAATAGCATGCTTTAAGAAGCAAATAGAACATTCACCTGGATCCAAGACGGCGATGGCTAATATTGAAAAATTAGAGAAATTAATCAGATCTATTAAATAGAAAAGAGGTGAGGGTATGAACAACATTATTTTGTTCGATGGAGAATGTAACTTTTGTGATCATAGCGTTCAATTCATCATCAAAAGAGATAAAAATGCCTTATACAAATTCACCTCGATACAAAGTGAAATCGGGCAAGAGATAAAAAGAAAGTACCAAGTGCCTGAACATATTGATAGCATAATTTTAGTAAAAGACGATAAGTGTTACTTTAAGTCTGCAGCAGCTCTTCGGATCAGCAAGCACTTATCAGGCGGTTGGAAGCTTTTATACGTACTTTCCATCATACCAAAACCCATACGTGACTATTTCTACGATATCCTTGCCAAGAATAGATACAAATGGTTCGGAAAAAAGGATAGTTGCATGCTACCGTCACCTGAAATAAGAAAACGCTTTTTATAGAAAGGGAGAGGCCTATGAAAAAAGTGGTTATAGCCGGGGGAACTGGTTTTATCGGCGAATACTTTCAAAAGAAATTCAAAGACCAAGGATACGAGGTGAAAATTATCTCGAGGCAAAAACAGCATATTTCATGGGAAGACAAGGAAAACATTGTTGAAGCTCTAGAGGATGCTGAACTCTTAATTAACCTTGCAGGTAAATCAGTAAATTGCCGATACAACGAGGCAAACAGAAATAAGATCATGAACTCAAGGGTGAAGACTACAACGATCCTTGGAGAATCCATTCAAGCGTGTACCAATCCACCTAAGACATGGGTAAACTCCAGTACAGCAACGATTTATCGACACGCAGAAGACCGCCCGATGACGGAAGCAAACGGAGAAATAGGTTCGGGTTTTTCGGTAGATGTCGCAACCAATTGGGAGAAAACTTTCTTCTCCTTTGACCTTCAGAACACGAGACAAGTCGCACTACGTATAGCCATCGTTTTAGGGAAAGACGGTGGAGTCATTACTCCTTATAGAAATTTAGTTAAGTTCGGTCTAGGAGGGAACCAGGGGAACGGAAAGCAAATGTTCAGTTGGATTCACGTCGAAGACTTATTCCAAATTGTCCTATTTTTAAAGGATAGAAAAGATCTGAGCGGGGTGTTCAACTGTTCATCCCCAGCCCCTGTTAGCAATTACGAGTTCATGAATACCCTCAGAAAGACTATGGGTGTCCCGTTTGGATTACCTAGTCCGAAATGGATGTTAGAAATCGGTTCTATACTCATCAAAACCGAAACGGAATTAGTGTTAAAAAGTCGTTGGGTGCTTCCTGATCGATTACAACATGAAGGCTATACATTTGTCTACCCAACCCTTGATAAAACCTTACAGGACATTCTGAACTAAGGAGAATGATGAAAGAGGAGTCGATTCCATGAGTAAAGGTTCCACACTCTCATTCAGCATAGGTGAGGCATGAAAAAGTTACTGATTGTCGGTTTAGTGATATTGGCAGCCATAGGACTCGGTAGTTGGGTTCTCACTTCTGATTTTGAATTCGGTAAGTTCGACGACTTTGAAGAAGCACTACAAAAAGGGATCCCAAATCAAATTAACCAGATCGTTCATAAGGAAAACTACGACGGTGTAACCATTGTTATGTATACGACATTTCCCGATCAAATGGAACTTCCCTTCACAGACTATGAGGCCCTCGCTGTTGCATTCTTTATAGGTAGCGACAAAGAAGGGTGGGAAAGCATTGGCCAACATGGATGGAGTCACTATGAGAATGACAATATGACACTGTATAGTGAAGCTCTTCGTGACTACGACCATAAAGGCAATACCCTTCATAATTTTTACGTAGTGTTTGGAGAAATTAATAACCCCAATATTGTTAAAGTGGAAACAAAAACACATGAGGAAGAAACCTTTGAGGAAGCAAAAATTATTACGAGCAATGGATTACGATACTACTTCCAAATAGGAAGAGAAATGATTGTTAGAGGTCTATCTGGTAGTGGAGAGGTGTTAGACAGGCAAGGTGGATAAGACCTAGGAGGTGGGACTTCTAACTAGAAAATATGTAAAGAGAGAAAAGGGGAATTTCCATGCTTGAAGATACAACCGGTGTCCGTCTCCTCGCATTAAAAGAAATCTTTCTTCGAGATACGGATGAGGATCATCAGTTTTCCATCAAAGAGTTGGTGGAAAAATTACAAATAGAAATACCAGGATGTACGGCCAATGATAAAAAAGTAAAAGAATATATCGAAATCTTGAAGGATACCGGGTTTGATATTATTGATAATGTCGAAAAGTTCGGGAAGAAATACTACAGTCACCAGGATCGGCTGTTTGAAAAATATCAATTAAGGCTGTTGATCGATCCGATTCTGTCGGCCCGGTTTATCACTGAAGAAGAAAAGAAAAACATCGTGTCTAACGTGAAAAAATTGACGAGCAGTCATATCGCGAAATCTCTCCCCGATCCAATCGTGTATCAGCAATCGATTAATCAAGATTACCAATTAGTCAAATTACATATTGATAAAATTCATGATGCTATTTTTGAAAGTAAACTGATTACCTTCCAGTATGGAGACTTCGATATCTATAAAGCGTTTCAACTCCGTAAAGGTGGAGAGCTTTATCAAATCAAACCACTAGCACTCATTTGGGAATCCGATTTTTATTACTTAATCGCTGAAGATACGAAATACAGTGAAGAAGATAATCCTCGAAACTACCGGTTGGATCGAATGAGAGATGTTGTGATTACCGAAAACAAGTTTGTGAAAAGTAGAAGAGACATTAGCAGCTATGTTCAGCAATCCTTTCATATGTTCGGTGGACAAGATGAATGGATCTCACTGCAATTCAACTTAAATCGAGTCGCTCTCAATGGAGTCATTGATAAGTTTGGAGTGGATGCAGACATTAGAAAGGGAGAGGACAACACTTTTATTTTAAAAGCAAAAGCCAAGCTGAGCGAAGGGTTGAAGGGTTGGATTCTAGGTTGGGGCAGACATGTGAAGGTTCTATCACCACCTTCTCTTGTGGAGGATATGAAACAGGAGCTAGAGAAGATGATGAGTGCGTATGAAAAGTAGGGTGGTCCAAAAATGGAACACCCCTTTGTTTATAATAGAAAAAAATAAGAAATCCTGTTTGGACGATAAAAAGGAGGACCATTTATGAAAATCATACTCGGCTTTTGGCTGGATTCTGCCTCGTATCCGGACGCACTTCGTGGCCAAGAGGCATCTGCGGGTACGGTGGTCACGGGTTTCAACGGCTTACTCGGTATTTTAGAAACGCAGTTAGGCTTAACCATCCCAAAGCAATCGGAAAACCTGCGAATTGCTGAATGGCAAGAATTGTTGCGAAAACATGACAATGGAAATGTGCTATTTTCTCAATCCTTTCAAACCGATTCTTGGAACACAGCGAAGGAATTGCTGCGTCGTCGGGACGAACTCGTGTTAGCTGGCTGGGACCCAACTAAACATACTGGCGGAAGCAAATGGCTGGAATTATTAGGAGAACTAGAGCAATCCAATCAAAACCGCACGTGGGGATTGTCGGATCGAGTCCGTGCCCTCCTAGCCAAGTTCGATGAAACGGTACAGGTACATATCGAAACCATCACGATCGTCGATGAGGACGAAACCTTGTGGGACCCTTGGTGTATGCAGTTGATTGAAAAATTGAAACGTCATGGAGTTGAACTGGTAAAAGCTCCTGTTGAAAAAGAGAACCAAGAGGAACAAGCAACAGACCTCTCCCTTCTAAAAAATGTTCTCGCTGGAGAGTCACTGTCTCAAGAAGCAAAGGGGGACGGAAGCATACTTCTCGTTCGCTCCGAACAAGAATGGGATGCCGCAGATTTTCTCAACAGCTGGCTGCAGGAACATGGCACCGAACAGACGGTCCTCATAAAAGACGAAGGATCTCTGCTTTTGGACGAGCTTCTTCACCGTCGTGGCGTGGCTGGAGCTGGGGCAGAGGGGGCTTCGAAATGGCGGGCGGTTCTCCAGGTGTTACCTCTGACGATTGATACGTATTGGAACCCAATCCGAGTCGAGCGAATGATGGAATTGGTCACGATTCCATCGTCTCCTATTCCAGGTCGGATTCGTTATCGATTGGCGACGGCCTTAGCGAATCATCCAGGAATTGGCGGTCCTATTTGGACAGAGGCCATTGAGCAGGGACTTCGCCATTATGAAGAAGTATGGGTCGAAGAAGGCCTGGACGATCAGGAAAAGAAAAAGCGCCGGAAAAAGCTTGAAGAGAAGCTGGATTTGTGGGTTCGTCATGAGTATTATGACCCGAATGAAGGCATTCCGTTAGAAACCTTTGTTCACATATGTCAAAAAGTGAGCCAATGGGCCGCATCCACCTATCAAAGAACTCATGACCCGATCTATGCACAGGCCATCAAGCATGCGCAGGAAGTATTAGATGGGGTAAGAACGCTTGGTGTGACCTCCGTCTCTCAACTGCAAGTCGGACGAATCATGGACTCCGTTTTAGGCGAAGGAGCCAAGCTATCTCATTACGGAGAAGAAGCGGCCAAATGGCAGGTGGTTAATCATCCGGGACAGATTTGGGGTCAAGCTGACACGATCCTTTGGTGGGGATTTTTAAAAAATATGTCAGGACCAAGCATTCGAACGTGGACGTCAAAAGAACGGGTATGGCTCAAGGAGCAAGGTGTATTCCTGACAGAGGAGGATGTTCGACGTCGCCGAGAGGCTGCTTCTTGGCAGAAAGCGATCCGTTATGCCAACCGAAAACTGATTTTGTTTGCTCCGTCCAAAGTCAAAGGAGAAGAAATCCCGATTCACCCTTTATGGGATGAAATTCGCTATGCGGTCGTGAAAGACCATCATACAGAGAAGAAACTCACCTTGGACCCAGCGGAATGGCGGAAGCAGCCAAGTGTGACCTTAGATGAGGAAACCTTTGAACGCGTGGGGTTGAACAAACGAAACATCCCAGAACCCATCCGAACGTGGCAGGTACCAGAAAAAGTGGTTCTCCCTCGTGAAGAGGAATCGGCAACAAGCTTTGAAAGCTTAGTCGGTTGTCCCGTCAAATGGACGTTCCGGTATGCAGCTAAAGTGAAACCAGCTAGTGCCCTTTCGATCCCTCATGAATCGCTCATGTTAGGGAATTTAGGACACGTGATATTAGAACATCTCATTACGGAAAAATCAAGCTGGAGTGAGCAGGAAGTGCGATTAAGAGCAGGGGAATTATTTGATGAGCTGATGCCAAAGTTAGCGGCCCCTTTATTAGAACCAAAAAATAGCATTCGTCGCAATGAAACACGGAGACATTTGCAAACTTCTTTACAGCAATTTTTCAAAGTCTTACATCAAGCAGGTGTTCAGATTCAACATACCGAGCTTGAATTGCAAAAACCGTGGAGCGAAGGTGTTGAGTTCAAAGGAAGATTGGATTTGGTTGGTGAAACACGAACTGGGAAAAAGATTCTCTTTGACGCGAAATGGTCGAGAAAACCAAGCAATTATAAAGAGCGCTTAGAAAAGGTTTCGATCCAATTAACACTCTATCATTGGCTGCTTTCGGATCATGAGGATGAAGAACTTCCTGTAGCTTATTTCATGCTACGTAGCGGACATTTTTACAGTTTGCCACACGAAGATTTTCCAGAAGACTACCATGTGCCAGGACCATCGTTATTAGAGAATCATGGAATGGTTCGAAAATCGGTAGAAGAAGTTTGGACTCAGCTTCAACGAGGTACGATCATTGCTCCAGGTGTACCATCAAGTGATGCAGAGGAAGCGGGCTCTTTCGTATCGATCATTGACCCGCCTTGTATGTTTTGTGAATATCAGAATCTATGTGGAGTAAGGAGGGTAACCACATGAGCGGAAAATTAACCATGTTAAGTGCTGGGGCAGGAGCGGGTAAAACCTTCCGTTTATCAGCCGAAATTGTCAAAGCCATCCAAAATGGGGTGCCTCCGGAAAACATTATGGCCACCACTTTTACCACAAAAGCGGCCGATGAACTGATTGAGAGGGTGCGACTGAAATTACTGGAAGCAGACGATGCGGAAGCTGCGGCACGAATCCTCGATGGATATGTAGGAACGATGAATAGCGTGTTCGGCCGGCTTTTACGAGAATTTGCCCTTGAAATGGGTCTTTCTCCCGTTCAAAAAGTGTTAGCTGAAACAGAGGCAACGATCCTTTTTGATACGGTTGCCGTAGAAGAAATCGAGAAATTCTATCGCGATTACCGCCTCGTTTTTCAGCGTCTGGGACAAGAAGATTGGCGTAAAAAGGTGTTGGAAATTTTGAAGCTGGCCCGTGAAAATGGGATGAGCGCAGACGATGTGAAAGCCTGTGCCGATTATTCTTGGACCACGATGTCTGAATGGCTTCCCACTCCACTCGAAAACCCTAGTCAGTTGGACAACGAGTTAAAGGTTGCCCTGAACTTTGCGAAACGAGAACTTCCTGGAGAGGATAAAACAAAGAAAACCTTGGATGCAGTGGAGTTGATCAAAACAGCGCTTGCGGATTGGGAGAGGAATGGATCGATCACCTGGCAAATGTGGGCGAAACTGAGTAAGCTCGATGTCGGGAAAAGCAGTCGTGACGTGGCCTACCCTATACAAGATGCGGCCTCCGTTCATGACCGTCATCCCGGACTGCATCAAGATATGAAAGACGCCATTTATGGGTTATTTCTATGTGCGGCTGAAGCTATGGAAACCTATAAAGTGGAAAAAAGTAAGCGAGGCTTAATCGATTTTACGGACCAAGAGTCACTAGCTCTTCAATTATTAAAAAATGAACAAAATATCGAGGTGTTAAAAGATCGAATTTCGGATGTGTTCATTGACGAGTTCCAAGATTCAAGCCCACTACAAATCGCATTAAATATGCAGCTTCGTGAAATCGCCCAAAAGGCCACATGGGTGGGAGATGTAAAACAAGCGATCTATGGCTTTCGAGGAACCGATCCTGAACTTATGCAAACCGCGATGACGAGCATTCCCGATTTGGACATCGAAATACTCGATGCGTCGTATCGTTCCCGCAAATCTTTAGTCGATTTCGTGAATGCGATATTCGTGCCTGTGTTTGAAGCCAGAGGAATGAGAGCGGACCGTGTCGCTTTAGATCCAAAGCGAGAGGACAAGCCTGAACAAGCCGTAGCGGTGGAAGCTTGGTCCTATCTACATTCAAAAAATCAAAATGCCGACGCCGCACATTTGGCTGCTGGTGTTCAGAACATCTTACGTAAAAAAGAACAGTACATCCTTATCGATAAAACTACCCGTGAGCCGCGATCACTAAAAGCTGGGGATATGGCGATCCTATGCCGATCCAATGATGAGTGCGTGAAAATCGCCACCGCACTTTCTAAGCTAGGCATTTCTGCGACCGTTGGAGAAGGCGGATTGATGGCCACCTCTGAAGTCGTATTTGCCGTAGCGGCTATGCGTTACTTAGTAGACGCGAATGATACGTTGGCACTCGCTGAATTGGTCCACTTTTCTTCAGACACCTGGGGAGAAGGACGTTGGCTGACCGATTGGCTTCAAACCGACAAAGGGGTAGACATGATCAAAACGGAGCCGTTGATACAAGGCTTGGACCAGGCCCGTAAGAAAATCGTGCAAATGAGTCCTTCTGAAGTGTTGGATCTAGCCTTAGTTACTTCGAAGGCAGACGAAGTCGCACTAAGCTGGGGACAGGGAAATCAACGCTTAGCGAATTTGGATGCACTAAGGAAACTGGCTACCAAGTATGAGGATCTGGCGGGAACCAATGGCACAGCCGCCACCTCGGTTGGATTTCTGTTATTTTTAAATGAAGTCGAAAGAGACAAAGATTTAAATCTCGTCGCAGAATCTACAGATGAACATGCCGTAAGAGTGCTCACTTATCACAAGGCAAAAGGGTTAGAATGGCCTTTCGTGATTATGAATTCCTTGGAGAAATCGTCTGAAAAGAATGGTCCTCCTCCGGTCTTCGATCGACCGATGGCTGTCAGCACCACTCCATTTAATGTGGAAGATCCGCTCCATGGTCGCCGGCTATATTATTGGCCGTGGCCGTATGGCAAAACCTATAGCAAGGTGGGGCTAGACGCTCATGTTAGTGAGGCACCAGAACTACAGCAACGAAAGCAGCAGCTTCTAGACGAAAATCAACGGTTATTGTATGTAGGAATGACACGAGCAAGAGATTATCTTGTGTTTGCCGCTCGTGATTTTTCAAAAGTAAAATGGATTCAAGAAATGACGGATGGTTCCGGCCGTCAAGTTCTATCCGCCATTGGGGTGCAAAACGAAGATCAAGAAGAGGTTCCGCTCCATAATCGAGACGGAAAAATGATCGTAAATGGCGAGGCATTCCCTTGTAAGGTAAGGGTGTTGTCAGTCGAAGAAGCAACAGAACCATCATTTGAAATGAATGAAGAACAGGAACTTGTCTATGTGGGTAAAACCGTTGAAAGGGTCACCTTTGTTCCAGCAAGATTTAGTCCAAGTGTACTAAAGAGTGAACTTGCCACTCAAGAAACACATGCAAACCTAGAGACCGAGTCGAATCGAATTCATCCTATCGGCAGCCGTCTGCCACTCTCTGGTAACCCCGACATGGCTTTATTGGGGGAAATGGTTCACGCCTTTTTAGCTGCGGACAATCAGAGGAAGGAAAGAGAAGAGCGTTTGAGACTGGCTCAAGCCATTCGGGACAGGTATAAGATAGCAGCTCTTTCCACTGAATCGATGCTAGAAGCGTCCGACCGACTAGAGGGGTTTTTGAGAGAGAACTATCCAGAGCTTCTGAACAGGCATAGTGAATGGCCCGTACATCTTCAAAAAGGCCTACAAAAGGCATCAGGCTGGATTGATTTACTTCTTTTAACGCCAAAAGGCTGGGTCATTGTGGACCATAAAAGCTTTCCGGGGAAAGAAGCCGACTGGGTCACGCAAGCGACGAGTTATCTCCCGCAGTTGCGTATCTATGCAGAGGCCCTACATAAAGCAACCGGACAACCTGTCTATGAAGCATGGATTCATATGCCAGTCGTTGGTGCGATGATTCACTTTTCACAAGAGGAAATCATCTTTTAAGGAAATGGCCTATAAAGGCGCAAAAATACTCGTACTCGTTCACCAACGATTACGGGTATTTTTTAGTTTTACAGGAGCGACAACAAGGGAGGGGGACAATTCTTATCCTCTTTTCATACCAGTCAAAGTAAAAATATGGTAATATTTAGTTATATAAAATCTAAAAGGAGTCTCCCTTTTATGAAAATCCTCGGATTATTTGCGTTGTTTTTTCTGTTCGAATGGATCATGCAACGGTATCTACGTAAAAAAGTTGCAGATTGAGAAAACTCCATGGGGCATTTACAAACCGATGAACAACACCCAGAAATGGCTAGAACGGTCCTTATTAATTGTACATTTAATTTTACTATGGTTTATTGATGACATCTTTCTATTAACAATCCTCTTTTTCGCTTTGTTAAACAGTCTACGAGCATTTATGGAATGGAAATATGAGAAAGATAAAAAGACATTCGTGTTGACGTTACTTGCAGTCTTTAACATTCTTTTATACGGAACCATCTTTCTAATCTTTAGAGATACGATTGTCTAGTTGCATTCACTTTAACTGAGAAAGTCGTAGAGTCCTAGGTTTCTATATTAGTTAAATTCAATTTAGGGGTTGAATGGAGTTGTTTGAAACAGAAAGATGTTTTATGAATAATTTGCAAAAATCGGATACCATGGATGTGAAAAAATTATATGTAAATCAGAAAGTAAGAAAATATCTTGGTGGTACACTCCAGGAACATTCAATTGAACAAGTATTAGACGACATGCTGAATGCAGGTACGGACTCTATGTATTGGGTGGTTAGAGAAAAACACACAGAGGATTTTATTGGTTTGGTTTCTCTTGACCCTCACCACGATGGCGATTACCTTGAAATTTCTTATCAACTTTTACCGAATTGGTGGGGAAAAGGTTATGCATCAGAAGTAGTTCAGTTGCTCATTCATTATGCTTTAAATGAATTAAACCTATCAAAAGTAATTGCTGAAACGCAAACTGCAAATACATCCTCTTGTAAGCTATTAGAAAGACTAGGTATGGAATTAGAACGAACGATTAGCAGATTCGGAGCTGAGCAAGCCATTTATTCTATTCAATCATCCTAATTTATATTTGATGATGAAATCTTAAGAAATCTGAATGAGATGTCAGTTAATTGACTTAGAGTGGGGGAAATCATGTTGGATAAAATCAACGCATTACCTCAAAAGATATCATTTGCAATAGGCTTATCTTTAATAGTAGGTAGTGGAGTATTGTTATTCTTGTTATCACTTTTGTTTCCTATTGGTAAGTGGACTATGATGATTGTTGGAGGGATTGTTTTTGGTATTGCTTTCTTATTTATAGCAAATGCGGCTGATAAAAGACATTAAGCCGTTTAACGTTTCTTGTTGATTAAATAGAAGTCTTTGTAATGTATTTACATAATTCACTGATGTACCAGCTAAATTTTCTTATTCAACTATAAGGGTTGTGAAACAATTACAAAAAAAGAAACAAAAAAATCCAGTATCAGTTATCTGGATTTCGTTGAGATCTGAATAGTTGATAGGCGTAAATGACAAGTGAATAACTAATTGCAGTCAAAAATATGTGGCGGGGCTTGAAATTGACTAGTTTATATACCTTTAATTTTTGTAGTATCCCATTTATAGGATAGGCAAGAAAAGCATCCATCAATACATTAATCAAGGCATAAAGTCCAAATTTTCCAAATGTAAAATGAAAAATCCAAATGGTTCCTATAAAAAAGGGTCCAAGTATTATGCTTAAGTCGTTAAAAATCTTATTAACTAATCCACCCTTAACCGTCCACCATTTAAATGGGATAGATAAGATACTTTCAATTATTACTAGGATTGATGCGAAAATGGCAACCGGTGTATATATTTTAAATGCTTTTTTGGGAATGAAGAAAACAGAAGACCAAGAAATGATAAGTAGGCCAATTCTTATTAGTACTGGTAGCAAAATAGTGCACTCCTTTCCTGATTTTATTTTGATATAAAACAGGAAAAATTATGCCCTATATTATTCGGACTTTTGTGTCGCAATACGATTTTTGACGGCTTTAAAATATATTATATATAACTTTTCTGCTTTTAGTGTATTAGTAGATCGCATGTGAAAAAGAACCTCTTTTTTGTGTGGCTTATTAAAGAACAGGAAAATCTAACAAGCTAAATAATATTCAAATTCACGCTAATTTCATAGGAGCACAAAAAAAGCTCAGAGATAGCTCTGAGTGTTTTTTATGAGCATATTCGATTAAAGTCCCTGTTCATCCAAAAACATTTCAGTAAGAATTCCCTTCATATGCTTGTCTTAATTTTTCCATATCAATTTTAGTCTTCATTTGGAGAAGGGCTTTCATAACTCTTTCCGATTTTTCAGGATTTTCATCAATAATCATCATCTCGTTAAGGGAAGCAGGAATTACTTGCCAAGAAACTCCGAACTTATCTTTCAACCATCCACAAACTTGTGCTTTTTCGTCTCCACCTTCAGAAAGTTTTTCCCAATAATAGTCTATTTCTTCCTGTGTCTCACAGTTGTGTTAGGGTTGATAGCAGCAACAGGTATTGTCAAAGGTTTAAACGCTGCATTTGTTGCACTAGGTTGGATCAGCAATGTACCAGTAAATGTTTTTACAGAAAACTTGAAAAAGGCATAGCCAATGGAATTGAAAAAGGAGTTTAAGTAGCTATACTTCTTAATCTCCTTTTGTTGAAGGGAAAAATTCACCTTAAATGGCGGCTTGTGTTCTTACTAGTTATAAGCACCATAACTGATTAGGTTAGCAAAAATACGATGCCCCCCAGGTACTTGAGCGCTAATGTGACCGTAGAATACTTGGTTGGTACAAGTAAGTTCCTTCACTGAATTCGGTCATTAAGATACCACTTGTAAAAATACAGATGTGGTTGTATTTTATCTAGATTTTTCCTTTTCTCCGATTATAGAAGTGATCGATGTAGTTATGACAAAAAACGTTCATAATTCGATTTCATAATACTTCTTTTAACTAATTAAAAATAAAAGGTGTAAATAAATTGAAAAGGGTGAAGGCCATTGAAAAGAAGAAGACAATGTATTGCGATGCTTCTTGCTGGGGGAAGGGGAAAGAGGCTTCAAACTTTAACCCAATATATTGCAAAACCGGTTGTGCCTTTCGGAGGGAAATATAGAATTCTTGATTTCGTACTTAGTAATTGTAGAAATTCAAACATTACTACAATTGGTGTTCTAACCCAGTACCAGCCTCATTTGCTACAAAACTATATCGGGAATGGCCAACACTGGAACTTAAATACATTTGATAGTACCTTAACCATCCTTCCACCCTTTCAAAGTGATCAACAGACAAGATGGTATGAGGGAACAGCAAGCGCTATTTATCATAACATTCATTTTATAGAACAACATGACCCTGAACATGTGTTAATACTTTCAGGGGATCATATCTACAAGATGGACTACAATGACATGCTAAAAGATCATATCGAATCGAATGCAGACGTAACGATTTCGGTTGTACCTGTACCATGGAATGAGGCTAGCCGCTTTGGGATAATGAATTTAGATAAAAATAATAGAATAACAGAGTTTGAGGAAAAACCTCAGTTTCCTCGTTCTAATTTAGCGTCGATGGGTATTTATATTTTCAAAAAAGATCTGTTACTTCAGTACTTGGAGTCACCAGAGAAAAATGGCGGAGATTCTAAAGACTTTGGCATGGATATTATTCCAGCTTTACTATCGGATAGTAGGTTCGTTTATGCACATAAATTCGAAGGTTATTGGAAAGATGTAGGTACCATTGACACTTTGTGGGAAGCTAATATGGACCTTCTCAATAAGCTGTTTCATTCTATCAACTCCTATTCTTTATAATTTAAGGATAGGTTATAAGAGTTTAATAACCTCATGTTAAGATGGAATCGCTGCGGTGGTCTTTTTTGTTGTTGTGCTAAAGGGCATCATTAGTTCAATAAAGATATACGGTAAAATAAGGGTATTATGGTGAGGTGATTGTATGAATATAGGTAGCGTATATTTAAAAACAGTTATTCAACGATTTATGGATGCAAAAGTTACCGCTGAAAAAGCCTTAGAACAATTAACTGAAAGTGAATTATTTTGGGCTCCGAATGAAGAGTCCAATAGTGTCGCCATCATTGTGAAACATATGAGTGGTAATATGGTATCTCGGTGGACTGATTTCCTTACAACAGATGGAGAAAAACCCAACCGAAATCGCGATGATGAATTTGTGGAAGATATTCAAACCAAAGAACAGATGATGGAATTGTGGCAATTTGGCTGGAATACCTTTTTTAACGCATTGAATAGTATTGAAGATGAACATCTCTTAAAAATAATTACCATCCGAAATGAACCCCATTCAGTTATGGAAGCTATCGAACGCCAAATGTACCACTATTCTTATCATATTGGGCAGATAATTTATGTAGCAAAAATTTTAAAATCAGGTGATTGGAAGGCATTAACTATCCCTCGGAAAGAATAAAAATTGAAACTTCATCTACTATCTGGGTGCGAATCTTCAATTAGATAAAGATCATATACTACCTCTTATTCCTTCTCCGACAGATACAGACTATCATGTAAAAAAGCCTACAGAACCATTGTTTATGAGTTGTACCAATAATTTTTGATGGTGCCTACAAAACGTGGCAAAAGGAATTTGGAGAGATGAATTGCCTTATGCCAAACTCATGTTTGGTTCTGTTTCGAGAAGAAAAGCATCATAAAATCACCCCAAAGAGATAGAGTGAAATCTACCTTTTGGGGGTGTATTTTTATCGCTGATCTATTAATTTATATGGAAATGACCACTTTGCCTTGAGCGTGACCTCCCTGAAAATAGTTGAATGCCTCAGTAATTTCACTTAACTTATACCGTTTATCAATGATGGGTTTTACTTTTCCAGTCTCAAGTAATTCTTTGACATGATTTAGGTCTTTTTGGTTGGCTCTCTGTAACAGGTTACTTATTTTCTTTTTTCCAGTCATTGAAAGAAAGGGTCCAATAAATAACGCTTGAAAATATTGAGATTCGGAACCTCCTACATGCACAAATTTCCCGAATGGTTTTAGTGCACGTGTATAAGTTGAAATGGAATGAGAACCGTTCACACCAAGAATTAAATCGTAACACTCCTCTTGGGGGAAATCCTCTTTTGTATAATCAATGATATGGTCGGCTCCTATGGTACGCAAGATCTCAACATTTCTTGTACTACATACACCTGTTACTTCCGCCCCAAAAGATTTGGCTATTTGTACCGCGAACGTACCTACGCCACCAGATGCGCCATAAATTAATACCTTCTGTCCCGATTGAATGTTCCCTTTATCACGTAGTCCCTGTAGGGCAGTCACAGCTGCCATAGGTGTCGCAGCCGCTTCCTCAAAGGAGATATTACTTGGCTTTAAGGCTAGAGCATCCTCGGGGACAGTTACATATTCAGCAAAACCACCCCAGCCACAACCAGAGAGGTCGCCAAATACTTCATCCCCAACTTGAAATTGGGTAACGTCTTTACCAACTGCTTCAACGGTACCAGCTATGTCACCTCCAGGTATGGAGTATTTGGGTTTCGTGAGTCCGAAGGCAAAGCGGACTAAGAAAGGTTTGCCACTCAAAAGAACCAAGTTCCCAAAGTTCAAGGATGCGGAATGAATTCTGACCAATACTTGATTCTCGGTGGGTAAAGGTTTTTTGATCTCTTTTAATTCAAGTACCTCAGGCGAACCATATTGATCACAAACGATGGCTTTCATAATATTCCCCTCCCAATCTCTTTAAAATAAAAGGTTTTATTAAATCGTAACAAGGAGATGAATACCCTTCATTGACTTAAGTTAATTTTTAAAGAATTTTAGCGTTTTTTATGGTAATACCATTTTGATGCTGCTAAGAAGAGGGGGGATGGTGAAATGTGGAAAACATCGAATTTAAAAGGTGTTTTTTTTCAATCGCTTCTTTAGTCTGCTTAATGATTCAGGGGTGATGCCAAGATAACTAGCCAATTGATGCTGTGGTACACGGTCAACTAACTGAGGTCGTTTCCTTAAAAGAGATTGGTAGCGTTCTTCAGGAGAAGAATGGATAAAATCTGCAAGTTGTTCTTGTATCTCACTAAGGTTAATCTCCATCATTTTACGTATCATGGTTTCTAGTTGTGGGTATTTGTTAAACATCGTTTTTTCAGAATCATCGTAGCCAACAACTAATAAACAATCTTCGACACACACCAATGAATACGTTGATAGATCCAGTTGTTTCTGTTCGTTCATAATCGGAATCGCTTGTTCTTCCGTGAAAAAATTGAATGTGACCTCTTTACCTGATTCATCTATAGAAAACTGCCTGACACAGCCCTTCAATACGAAATAACATTTAATGGTGGAAAGTTCTCCTTGTCTAAGTAGGTATGTTCCTTTTTTATATTCATCCATACGTATACTTTCAAAGATGGCCCGCTGTTCCTCTTCGCGGAGTGATGTAAAATCAGACATATATTTCAAGAGAATGTTCTTCATATGACCTTCCTCTCTAATGGAGTTATTAAATGTCTCTTCATCATTTTAGCATTTTAATCCATCTGTTTTTCCTTTTTACAAATTATTAATCTTTAATATGAGTTATTTTTATGATATGGAAGGAGTTCTGAAAGGATAATTGTGGAAATAGGGAATCGTGTTTACAAGAGAAGAAAACGGGAGTTGTCGTTCTTTCCAACTATAGTCCTGGCTTATCAACCAAAAATTCGGTTGATTCCATTGGATTTAATATATTTGATCAGCTTTGTTAGAGTTGATGGAGATGCCATTTTGGGAGGCTTTATTAATTACTATGGTTGTTGTTCCATTAAATAATAATATCTTCATACGGTTATAAAAGTTAATTAGAAGAATATATAAAAATAAAACATATGATCATCGTGTGACTTTTATAATAGAGTGAATTTGGAGGTAATGTAGGTGAGAGCAGCTATTTATAGTTCCTTTGGTCCCCCTGAAGTGATGGAAATAAAGGATGTCGAACAGCCATCCATCAAGGATCAAGATAGAGTGTTGATTCGTGTGCACAGTGCATCTGTTAATACCTTAGACTATTTATACCGAAAAGGTTATTTTCCTACAAGGATAGATAATGGACTAACAAAACCTAAAAACCCCATACTAGGCATAGATGTTGCGGGTACTATTGAGGAAGTCGGTGAAAATGTAGGTAAATTTAAAGTGGGTGATCACGTCTTTGGGAGTTGCTTCGGTTCTCATTCTGAATATGTTTCTCCACGTGAGAATTTCCTAAGTCATATGCCGAGAAACATATCTTTTGAGGAAGCGGCTGCTATCCCATGTGCTGCTCAAACCGCGTTACAAGCATTGCGAGATGTAGCACAGGTAAAACAAGGACAAAGAGTTCTAATATATGGGGCTTCTGGTGGAGTCGGGCATTTTGCTGTTCAACTTGCCAATTACTTTGGGGCTGAGGTAACGGCTGTTTGTAGTACCTCTAATCTTGATTGGGTGAAGAAACTTGGGGCACATAATGTGATTGATTATACCAAGGAAGATTTCACGGATCATAAAAATAAATACGATATCATTCTGGATGCAGTGGGTAAGCGAACCTTTTTCAGTTGTTTACCCTCTTTAACTGATAATGGGGTTTATATAACGGAACACCTATTTTATCCTATATACCACCCGGTTCAATTAATGACCAGTACATTTATAGGTCGTAAAAAAGCAAAGATTCATTTTACGAAACCAATCGATAGAGATTTAGATTTCCTAAGTGGCCTTGTGGAGGCAGAAAAATTAAGACCTGTAATTGAGAAATGTTTTCCTTTGGAACAGATTGTAGAGGCACACCGACACATAGAAAGTGGACGTACAAAGGGGAAGATTGTTCTTAGAATTAACTAGGATTTTTGTAGGAAGAAAGGATTTTTTTGTTGAACAACAAAACTCTAATAGTTATGGAATATTTATTGAATAGACTTAGTGGCAAATGCCATAAGAAATACTGATTTACGGACCAAGAGGGTCCTTTTTTATTTTGTTACATACAGAACGTTTGTTCGTATATAATATGATGGGGGTGAAAATATGGCGATACGCGACCGTGGTATACAGAAATGGCAATTTGCCTTTGGGTTACCGGAATTGGTAAAGGCTCAAAGAGATCTTTGGATCGACCAGGATAGGATGAATAAGCCTATCATTGATGAATATCAAAAGGAAGAATTTGACCAACGTATCTGTTATGCGATGGAGTATAACCGCCCGGTAAAGGTAACGATATGGGCTGACGGTTTTACATCAAATGTATCAGGTCGTATCCATTACCTAGATCCAAATTCGCACCAATTAAGAATTGAACTTCAAGGAGGGGAGTTTCGTAGAATTGATTTCGCGGATGTTATAGAATTGTCTGTTAATGATTAATACGGGTCCCAATTATACGTTTAGCTTAGAGGGAGTTATTTTTATTACACACCTTAAAGTTAAAAACATACATTAGAGCTACCACCTTATAGAAAACCAAAGTGTTTGATACAGTTTTTGGATATATCACGAAAATTGAGTTTTCACAGTAAATAACCCAATTTATAAAAATCCTTTATTAAAGGAAGCCTTCTTAAGTTGCTAAAGGGACAGGGGATCATTCAACCTATTTATTCTTTGTACCTTTTTAATGAAAAACATAACGCTATGATTAAAAATAGAAAACCTAGAACGGAACCAAAAATGGGGGAATAATTAAAAAGTGGTTTTAATGAAACTCCACCTAAGAAACAGGATGTTGAGAGAAAAGTAAATAGCACAGTCCAATTTTTAGTTTTAAGCATTGTTCTCACTCCTTAAAATTTATATACGAATGGAAATGGAAGAAGTTACAGAAATCTAGTGAATAAGTCATATAAAATGTTAAGAAATGTATTTAAAGTATAGAGCGATTCTTCCATGTGGGAGATCGCTTTTTCTTATTTTAGTAAGGGAAAGGTTGCTCGAAGTAGGATTTAACAATATTGAGGGAGAAATATATTTATATAACCTAAAGTACATACATTTTTATAACCTCAATAATGTGCAATTAATAAGCTAGATTAAATGGAATGTTACTATCAATGACATCTCCTGCGACTCATCTTTAACACTAGGAGTTTGTGAAAAAATGACTATATTTTTTTATTTATTGTAGTTTTTTTCTAAATATTATATAATTTTCCTTGTAAGCGAATACAACACCTAAGAATAGTTAGAGAAAGTAAAGTATGTATGGTCTAGGAGGTGTTCAATCAATTAACTAAGTATAATTTTCAATTCTATGAGATTAGCTTTATTTTTTTAAAAATTAATTAACGCGCGTTAGTGGTAGATTGATATATTTTTTTACTGTAAATTTAACGCGCGTTAGTAGGGGGTAAAGGTGTTAATGAAAAAGGCAATTGTTTTATTATCGATGTTTTCATTATTGTTTGGTGTATTTATGACTGGACTAGTTCAAAGTCCGCATGTTGCGAAAGCAGCAGAAAGACCAATTGGGCCTTCCTTTATTGAAAAATTTAATACTTTTGACTCGGAACGTTGGTCTAAAGCAGGAATTTATTCAAATGGTGCAATGTTTAATGCAACATGGTATCCAGAACAAGTTACTATTTTGGATGGTAAGATGAGGTTGCAAATTGATAAAGAAGATAATGAAACGGCAAGCCCACCATACAAGTCTGGAGAACTACGAACAAACGATTTCTATCATTACGGATTGTTTGAAGTGAATATGAAACCTGCAAAATCAACGGGAACTGTCTCCTCATTTTTCACCTATACTGGACCTTGGGATTGGGAGAACGATCCATGGGATGAAATTGATATCGAATTTTTAGGTAAAGATACTACTAAAATACAATTTAACTATTTTACAAACGGTGTAGGCGGTCATGAGCAATACCATGAATTAGGATTTGATGCATCAGAGGACTTTCATACGTATGCTTTTGAGTGGAGACCAGATTCTATTCGTTGGTTTGTAAATGGTAAATTGGTTCATACAGCAACAGAAAATATACCACAAACACCACAAAAAATAATGATGAATTTATGGCCTGGCATTGGTGTAGATGAATGGACAGGTAAATTTAATGGAGAAGATACTCCAGTAGTTTCACAGTACAATTGGGTGAAGTATACACCACTTGAGGAACTGGGTTGTTACAATGAGAAAAATGATAAGTACAAAAAATGTAAGAAAACGAAGGCAGAATAAAACATCTTGGGATGACGGAATGTGAAACATTAATATATTACGGAGGTTGTCGCAATGGTAAAAGGCATTGTGGCAACCTTTTTTTTAGAAGATCCATTGTCTTTTAACTTTTAAATGGAAAAGTTAGAAACACTTGTAAACATGCAATCATACAAAAACAAATTTGTTATAATTAGAGTAAATATTTGCTTAGTAGGTGTAAGGCTTATGCGTAGTGAAGATTTGGCTAAACTTCTTGGTGTTTCAAGAAGCACAATTTCGAGAGTAATCAATAATTATCCAGATATACCTCAAGCTACTCGTGATAAGGTATGGAAGGCAATTGAGGAGTATAATTATGTTCCAAATGCTTCCGCCCGTAAACTTGCAGGAATAAGAAATAATATGATCGCGATTTTTGTATTGGATGTAAAAGAAGGTAGTGTCCCACACCACTTAAAAACAACAGATGACACACTAATATATAATAACCCTTTTTTTTCACCTATTATTAATGCTGTTAGTGACCAAGCAAATAAATTAGACTATTATGTGTTAATTTCGATTGTGTATTCAAAAGAAGACTTTAAAAAAGTGGAGAATGTTTTTTCAAAAAAAATGATAGATGGTGCCATCTTTGTTGGAACGGAAGAACCAGATAACGAATTCCTCTTTAAGCTAATTGAAAAGGAGTATTTTCTTGCTCTAATTGATACAAATGAAAACCATCATGTAAATCATAGTGCTCTTTACGTAAATGCAAATAACTATGAAGGTAGTTGTCGTGCTGTTTCCTATTTAGTTGGTCTAGGACATACAAAAATTGGGATGATTACTGGAAATTTAAAAAAGTTATCTGCAATGGAAAGATTAAAGGGATATAAAGATACCTTAATAAAGTACAAGCTAGATATAGATGAAAATTTCATTTATTATGGGGACTTCATGGAGAGTGGTGGTTATCATGGGGCAAAGTATATATTAAGTCAACCGAATCCTCCGACTGCACTATTTGTGGGCAATGATACAATGGCCGTAGGTGCTTATAAAGCGGCAAGTGAATTAGGATTCAAAATACCTGAAGATATCTCAATTATAGGTTTTGATAATGCCGTTTTTTCCCAATATTTATCTCCACCATTAACGACCGTTGAAATGCCATTTGCTGAATTAGGGAAAAGAGCGGCAACATTATTAATAGAGTCAATTGAGCAAAAGAAACAACGTGGAATAGTAGAAAAGTTGAAAGTAAATCTTATCGAGAGAGAATCGTGCAAACGAATTAAATCTTAAATTTGATTTTGTGTTATTGCAAACATCGAGGAAAATAGAAATTATATAGTCTAAAAAACATTCCTACGTAAAAATGAAGTGACCTCAAAAGACTGGGTTAGGGAAAATTACTATAAGTTACTGCAGGTTACTGCGGAAAATCTATTGGTGAAAAAGCGAGGTACTCCTACTTTTAAAAATAAAACATTTCCAGATGGTTTGCAGGTTGAACCTAATGAAAGAGCAGAAAATATAAAAGGCTTTTTAAACTTTTGGAAAAAACAAATGTTATGTCAATTTAATGTTAAGAGAAATTTATGAGAGGCATAAAATTAATAGAGTTGCCTCTCTATATTAAATAAATAGGATCTAACGCAATAGATCAGCAACGTAGGATAAGGGATTCCCCGTATAAGGATTGAAATGATTATGTATATAAAAAAGGATCGATAAAGCATGGTTATCTTGCTCATCAATCCTTTTTATATGTTACGGGGGATCTAATATAAAAAAGTCTACGATTCTTGTTTCTCCTCATCACTTCTATATTCCAAAATATCTCCAGGCTGACAATCCAAAGCCTTACAAATTGCCTCTAAAGTGGATAATCGAATCGCCTTTGCTTTTCCATTTTTCAAGATCGAAAGGTTCGCCATCGTGATTCCCACCTTCTCTGAAAGCTCCGTTACGCTCATTTTCCGCTTCGCCAACATCACGTCAATATTGATTATAATCGCCATGTTCTCACCTCAGACCGTTAAGTCATTTTCTGATTTGATATCAATTGCTTCTTTTAATAGTCGTTGGAGAACCGCAGCAAAGACGGCGATGACCAGTGAAGCAAAAACAGGAACCATTCCGACGATAACAAGACCTGGTGCATCGTCTAGTTCAGCTACCATAAATACAAATGGCAGAACGACCACATATAACCCACTGAAGGTCAGGGCACAGAATTTAATCTTCTGTAGAGCTTTCACAGACAACTCAGAGAAAGCTTCGTTTTTGTCAATATAGTTCAAAAGCTTAAACGCCTGATACAATGCACCGAAAAATGGGATTACAGATACATACATTCCTATAACAATGGGATACAAGATGTGGTCATAACTTGGATTGAAGGGATGCTGGGGTAACCAAGTTAACCCAAAGATCCCTAATGCTAGAACGGGAATTGCAATAAAAACAAGTGCCATTCGTAAAAATAATGTGGATCCTCGTTTCATTAAAAACACCTCACTAATAAATTATATATTGATTCTAATATATAATTTATCGTTTTACAATAAGTAATTGTTGTTTTTATATTTTTTTGCTTCAACCATGAGAAATAAAAGTAAGAACCATACAAAGGGTGTCCAAAAACGGACCACCCTTTCTTTTATACTACGAATATAGGAAATAAGAAGAGGAGAGAGCGTATGAACCAACAGCAGGCGAAGAGTGCCATTGGAGTATTATTGGAGTTGTTTTACTCCGATCGAAAAAATCAGGAACTCGCGATTTTAACGATGGAACATTACATCGACGATTTGAAGATGTTAAAGGATGTTCGAACGGTCGCTAGGGAAATCGAGAATCAGCAAGGCTTCTCGTTGCTAGCACCGATGAAGTGGTTTGATATGAAAGCAGCTGAGCAAATTGAGGACTTGCTTAAAGGGCGGTAATCTCTAGCTCGTGAGTTGAAACCTGTTCCGTTGCAAGCATTACAGGGAATGAAAAAATAAAATTTGAGGTGGGTTATGATGAAAAAATGGTTGAGTGTATATCTAGTAGTGGTCCTAATCACTTTTCTTGCAGCATGCGGAAGTGAGGAGTTAGCGGGAGATACCCATTCTTCGGAAGATACCGAAGAACAAGCCACATCTAAACAAAGTGAAACAGAAGAAGTTCAAGAGGAGCCAAAGCTTGAAATTGTCCAATCGACTGGAGCCGCATGGAAGGATTCCATTGATACCGTTTGGGTGCATTCCTCTGCGATCTTTGAAAATACGGGCGATGTGCCAATCACGATTGGAGAAACGCAAATGAATTTCAAAGATCAAGAGGGAGGCATTTTAGGAACTTCTCCAATGATCTATTCTGTCCCAAGCGTGGTGGGTCCGGGAGAACAAGCTTATATCTCCGAAACAACCATTCTCGAAGGGATAACAGACCCAGCCCTTTATGGAGAAACCTCTTATAATTACTCTTTTGATCCAACAGAAGAGAGTCCTAATTTACTAGAAGTGTCAGGGACGAAAGGGATTCCTTCCACAGATGACTATTCCACTCCGTATACTGTAACGGGAGTAGTGAAAAA
Organism: Bacillus sp. Y1; assembly: GCF_003586445.1. Lineage (NCBI taxonomy): Bacteria > Bacillati > Bacillota > Bacilli > Caryophanales > Bacillaceae > Bacillus > Bacillus sp. Y1. The sequence continues at coordinate 2,319,203 of NZ_CP030028.1, forward strand.
CACCACAGAAGAATTACAAGATGACATCCGAATTTCTGCAGCGTTATTTGATGAAAGTGGAACCTTACTTGGTGTGTTAAATGGGAGTGTAGATGTGGGTGTTAACCCAGGAAGCGAAGCGGGATTCGAATTAAACTATCCAGAAGTACCGAGAGAAATTGCGGGCAAAGTCAAAACCATTGATGTGAAGGCCTATGGTTGGACTTGGTAATCTACAAAAAACAGGGGGAAGAAAAATGGAAAAATTATTGCTAATGATGACGGTTCTTATTTTTACTCTTTTATCAGGGTGTTCTTCATCGGACACATCGAATGCAGCTGACAAAGACAACACAGAGGAAACGGATCAAGAACCAACCAATGAAGGGGTGGAAGTAGACAAAGGATTGCTCAACGTAGAAGTCACTCTTCCCGCCTCTATGTTTGAAGGAGAAGATGTGGACGCGACCATTGCTGAAGTAGAAAAGGAAGGCGTTGAGGCGACGAAGAACGAAGACGGTTCCGTAACGTATAAAATGTCCAAATCCAAACATAAAGAAATGCTGAAGGAGTTAGAAACAGGAATCATCGAGTCCATTGAGGACATGAAAAACAATGAAGACTTTGTTTCGATTCAAGAGATCACTTACAATAAGTCCTTTTCAGAGTTTACGATGGTGGTAGATAAAACAATCTATGAAAACAGCATGGATAGCTTTGTTATATTTGGTCTTGGGTTATCCGGGATGTATTACCAGTTATTTAATGGAGCTGGTGAGGAGGATTTTCGAGTGAAAATCATGGTCAAGGACCAAGCAACAGACGAGGTCTTTGAAGAAGTGGTTTATCCGGATGCTTTGGAGGAAGAAGAAACTCAGTGATTCTGAAGTAATGAATTGGGAGCTTTTTATAAAAGTAAAATAGGGACCAACCTGCTTGCACCATTCTTATTCACTCCGTAAGAAAGAGAGCAGGTGAACGTCCCTCTTATTTTCCAGTATGAACCATATTCATTATGGTATCCTAGATACTGTGGGTAAAAAATTGATTATGTTGGTAGGGAGATTACGTGTACGTTCTAAGAGGTAAGAAAAAAGCAGAGAAATTAGAGGCAGTCACTTTTACGGAGTTAGGGATGCAGGAAAGTGATCTCGAAGAAATACTAAAAAATAGTATCGATATGATCTGTGATGAGGAAGAATCCATGCTGATTGTGGGCCAACAAGTGAAGAATGTAAAGAACGGCAGAAGTGACTTAACAGCCATTGATAATAACGGAAATATCGTGTTAATAGAGATCAAGCGGGACCGTAAAGACATTGAAGGTCGGAAAGAGGCCTTCGAATTCCAGGCTATCCGCTATGCAGCCAGTTATGCGACCATTGAGAGTCCTGATGATCTGGTGAAAAAAGTCTACGCACCCTACATAGAAAAATATCGAAGTGAATTTGAACTCAGTGAGTTAACTTCCTTTGAGCTAGGCATCCGAAAATTAAATGAGTTCTTAAGAGTCAACGAGGCGGAGAAGAGTTTTAATAAAAAGCAAAAGATCTTATTAGTGGCTTCAGACTTTGATGAACAAACACTTTCTGCTGTCTCTTGGTTAAATAGTAATCAAGTGGATATGAGCTGTTATAAGCTGATCCCTTATAAGGTAAAAGATGACATTTATTTGCTGAAAGAGAAAGTGTTACCGGTTACTAATTATGAAGATTATTATGTGAACCTGATAGACAAATCATTAGCTGTTTCTATAAAGAGGAACAAAGGCGGTACACGAAGGACTCTACCGAAGATTGATGCCATGCTTGAGTGGGGAGTGGTAAAAGAAGGAGACGTCATTGTTGCCAAGGATCGGGGCAATGAAGGCGTACTTATGGCTAATGGGAACATTATGTTGAATGAAGAGGAAAAATCGATGCAGGCATGGTTGAAGGAGATATACGGATGGTCTAGTGTTCAAACGTATGTTTTTGCCATCCATAAAGAAAGCGGAAAGTCTCTATCGCAGATTCGCGAGGAATATATGGCCCGGAAAGCAGTAGAGGCGAGTGAGGATTCATTTTGATTTTGCAATAAGGATAAATGCGAAAGAGAGTTGATTACGAATTGAATACACAAGTAACGACAAAATTTAAAATACTTACATCCGCTAATGAGGTATTTGAAGCGATCGTTGACCCTGTGAAAATAGGGAACTACTGGTTCTCTTCCAGTTCGGAAAGATGGGAACAAGGAAAAAAGATTACCTTGAGATATGATGAGTATGAAGCAGAAGGGGTTATTAAGGTAGTAGAAATCGTGGAAGGGAAGAAAATCGTCTATTCTTGGGGAGAAGAGCACGGAGAAGTAACGACGGTTACCATAGTATTAAAAGAGTTGGATCAATCGACAACCATCATTGAAATAACCGAATCCGGCTTTAAAGAAGAAGACCCTGATTTAGTAGCCAAATTGCTGGGACAAAAAGAGGGTTGGGTCTATATGTTGTCCTGTTTAAAGGCTTATTTGGAAAATGGGGTAAATAATTTGAGAGCTTCGTTAATTCATTAACTAGTTATTATTACCATAGAACTGGTTTAAGCAAATCCTGATAAAACTATAAAATACATTATTGTTAAAAATGGGGAGAAACATGATGAAATCACTAAAACGAATGTTGTATGAATTAACGATGGATAAAGAATTTGTCGCCTTAAAATTCCTAATTGACCGTCCGAATGTGTTCCATGTCGTTGGGGCTACCCATTTAGAAACGTGGCATTCACGGTTCTTAACCTGGCTGCTGGATCCGACCGAAAGACATATGCTTGGGTATTATCCGTTTCAAAGATTCTTAATGGCCGTGGCCGAATCAGCTGATGAAAATTTAGATGATATTACGGATCTCGCCATGCTAAATGTGAATCAATTTAGAAATCCAGAAGTCATAGCTGAAAAGGATATTAACAAACTGGATATTGATGAACAGGAAAACCTCGAGGAATCTGAAAAGAATGACGACAAAGGAAGACTGGATGTTTTCTTTAAGGTAAAGATCGTCGATGAAAAAGACCCTAGCCAGGAAAAAAGATTAATCCTAGCAGTCGAGCAAAAGGTTTACGCAAGAGTGGACGTGAATCAATGCAACAAATACTTAAGAAAATTCGAAGAAAAATTCAAAGACGAAACGTTCCTGCTGGTCGGCTTAGTACCAAAAAGCCAAATCAAAGAATCCAATGAAGCAACGTTTGGCAGCTCCAAATGGAATGGAATCGATTATCAGCAATTAGTAGACATCGTTCTCATGCCTTGCCTAGAAAACCCAGATTTAAGCCTTTACGCCAAACCGATCATTCAGCAGTACGTAGATGCCTTACGTATGCCTTATAAAGGAAAACGTGAAAAACTGGCGACGATTGAAGAAGAACGCATCCTCGTTCGCTCGATTTATGACCGCTTTGAAGATGTGTTTAAAGCCATTACGAACATATCAAATGAAGACGACAGTGAAGAAAGAAACTATGTGAACACGGTCGTGAACGAAACCTATGGGGAAGTATTTAGAACGATCAAATGGATTCTGAATGAGGAAAACGATGTAGAGGAGTTATGGAATTTCTCGATACCATTCCAAAGAACCATACATAAAAGATGGGACGAGCTTCATATTGTCATTAATCATAAGAACGAAGAAACCATTATTGAAGGAAAAACAGTGGCGGAACTTTGGAAAAAGACGTTGCAGTGGATCGAAGAGAAGCAACTTCCTCTTCATCAGCTGGTCGAAGAAGGATTTATTCTTGGTGGCGGTGACAGAGGAAACCGTTATGCCATTGCGTTGCAGCCGATTCATAAAAATAGGAAGAAGTTTGCCTCGGTGCATACTTATGAATCTATGATTACTGGGGAGACTTACTTCATGGAGACGAAGATTAATCCTCATAGTGGGATGTTGACGATTGCTAAACTCCTAAAGAACCTAGGTGTAGAGGTGGAAACACCGCTGTTAGGGAACGGACAAGTAAGTTCTCCTTTGGAGATTTTTTAATTGATATCTAGTTTTACGAGATATCATAGTATAAACAAAGGAAAGGAAACCTGTATTGAAGGTTTCCTTTTTCTTTTACAAACTATTAAAGAGTTCCAAATCGTTTAATTCGCTAGTAGGGGAGAGGGAAATTCTAATTGTCGAACGAAGTTCTCCCATTGACAGGCCAATTGCTTGTAATACATGGCTTGGCTTACTTGAACTACATGCTGAACCCGTTGATACTGCGATAACGGGAGCTAACTGTTTGACTAATATCTCATTATTTAATCCAATGAACTTGATACTTAATAAACCAGGAATCTTATTTGTAGAATCATTGTTGAAACTGATGTTTGTTCCAAATTTTTCTAATAATATCTCAGTTAGTATTTGCTCTAGATTAACTAATTTTTTAATGTTATTCTCTAAATTTAATTCTGCAATCTCAGCTGCTTTTCCCATACCAACAATGTTATGAACAGCAAGCGTTCCATTTCTAAGACCATTTTCTTGTCCACCACCGTGGAGGAGAGGTGTTATTTTTGTAGGAATACCATATTGGTCATTCTTTATAAATACAGCACCAGTCCCTTTTGGACCATGAAATTTATGAGCAGAGCAAGATAGAAAAGTGATACCTGGATAGTTCTCTAGTTTAAAATCTATTTTACTTACTGCTTGAGTTGCATCTGTATGGAAAAATACGTCTTTCTCATGACATAAATCCGAAATTCTTTTAATGTCATTTAAAGAACCAACTTCATTATTTGCCCACATGATAGTAACAAGTATCGTTTCGGGAGTAATAGATGCTTCTAAGTCCTCAATAGAAATCCTTCCAAACTGATCAACCTCTAAATAAGTAACACGAAATCCTTTTGTTTCAAGATATTGACAAACCTCTAAAATTGAAGGGTGCTCAACTTTAGAAGTGATTATATGTTTCCCTTTTTGTTCGTAAGCATCCGCCACACCTTTAAGTATCATGTTGTTACTTTCAGTTGACCCACTAGTAAAGTAGATTTCATCACTTGAAGAACCTAGCAATTTTGAGACATTAATTCGAGCTGTTTTAACGGCAGTCAATGCATTTGTAGCAAGACTATAATATTTACTTGAGGGATTACCAAACTCCTCCATTAAAAAGGGGAGCATGGCATCCTTAACCTCAGGGAGAATTGCAGTTGTTGCACTATTATCTAGATAGAGCATATAACTCAGCTCCTATTAGTTCATTTTTAGTAAGTTTATTAATAGCTTTTCATAGTTACCGGCATGTTTATATTCATTTTCAAGGAGTTGAATTCCTCTGTCTAAGTGTGCATTAAATAAGTCTGGAAAATATTCTTCTTCAGGGACATTACGCTTTGAATGTTGTCTAATCATAGCTTTATAGACATAATCATTATCTCCAGTAAGTGCATTTCGATGAATATCAACACCAGCTTTATTGTCTACCGGATTTGGAACAGAAGGATCTTTAAGTGACAATGAAATAGCAAGCCTTGCTAGTATGTTCCATGTTAGACCAGTAGAGTTTTGAAGAAAGGCTAGTTTTTCTCCCGTTTGTTTAGAAGTTTTTAATCTAAAGTTCATATACTCAACTCCGTACTGTTAAGTGAGAAGTAGTGGTCTTCAACACTAGTTGTTTTATCTGTAACATTGAATAATAAAGTATATTCCTTTGCTAGATGGGAAGTTATTATTTCGTAATGGTGTTGATCTATTTCGGTATCTGTAGATAAGATAATTACTTGTTCACCACAAACTGGTATAAGTTCTTTCAAGATACTTTCTTTATGGATTTTATCAAGTCGACCGAGAAGAGTATCAAAAATGAAAGGTACTCTTCTTCCAGAACATTTAAAAATTGCCCATATTATTGAAAGTAATAAAATTTGTTTTTCACCAGCAGACAGCGTTGACTTTTCAATTCTTTCTCTGTTTTCATCGAAAAGTAGTACATCAAAAGTTTCTGGGTCGATTCTTATGCTATAGATATAGTTATGTTTTCTTAACATACTCTTTAACATATTAGTTGCTTGAATTTGAACTTGTTGTAATTTCTTTTGAATTTGTAGTTTCCTGAATTTTTGACTCAAAGAAATAATTTTTTGAGACTCTTCAAAGGCATTTTTTGTTTTTTCTTGTTCACGGATTTTAGAATCATAACTTTCAATGACCGTAGAAACTTCTTTTAGTTTAGTTTCAACTTCAGAGCTGGATTTATCTAAATCATCTAAGTTTAGACTAACTTTTGCAACTAACTGATTGAGTTCTTCCATTCTATTCAACATTTCATTAAATTCAGAGGAATTGTCACTAATTTTAAGTTTCTCTCTTAAACCACTTATTTCAGTTAACTTGGATTTATTTGAACTTATTAGTTCAAGATACTCATCATTTAGTGGTTGTTGCAATTGAGAGTAAACATTTTCTATTTGAGCACTTTCTGAAAATGAAGCACCATGAATAAAATACATTTCTTCTGTTGGTTTAACCGTTTCTAATATTTTCTCTTTTAAAGCATTAATTTTATTAGTATCAGTCAATTCAATAAAAGATGCGATCCCATTAAGCTTTTCATTAGTTAAGCTTTTTTCTAATTTCGAAAACAGTTGAAAGTTTTCTTCTTCAGATAATTGTTTTCGTGTCTGGGAAATATTTTCCTTACTAATTAAAAAGGGTAGTAGATTTGCTACGAAAATTCTAATCTTCTCTTGAGTTATTTTACGCTCTGACTCAAGAGTATTAATCTTTTTATTTATTTCATCTCTCTCATTACGAACAAGACCTCCATGTATTTCAAAATCTTTTTTTAGATTTTGGTATTCCTCTTCAAGAGCTTTCTTTTGTAATTCAACATTACTTTTTTCATTATACAAAGTGAGTAATCTATTATTAAGCTCTTTGGCCTGGGTTCTCTTATCTAGTATTTCCAATTCTTTTTCACTTAATTTTTTTGTATCAAAGGTTTGCTGAAGGTATGATTCTAAATCAAATTCAAGAGTTTCAAATAAATCTAGATTAAAAACAACTTTAGAAAGTTTCTTGATATAATCTGAAAGTAAATTTTGGTTAATAATCTTGGAGATTTCCTCACCGTCAAATAAACAGAGATCTAGTAGGTGGGGGGGCATTAACTCTTTTAATTTAGAATGAAAAACATCCTTTTCATATTCATCTAAATGTTTTCCGTTACCTACAACATCAAATATTTCTTTGATCGAATTATTTTTATATTTCCAATATCGATAAAGGGTGTAATGTTTCTTTTTAAAATCTTCCACAATTTCGATATCAATTACGATTTTATAGTTATTTTCACCAAACTTTTTAGCCTGGTTGTTTAACATGGATTCAACTTTATTAAAATACTCATTATTATCTGTTTTATAACCGAAGGCAAATGAACCAAATAGACCTAATTTAAATGAGTTTAATAATGTAGTTTTCCCTGCACCATTTTGACCACCGATTAGGATGGTATTTCTCTTTTCTTTATTATTCACTTTAAAATCAATTTTATTAATTCCTCGATAAGGGCCAATATTTGTTAAATTAATACTATTAATAAGCATGTATGAACACTCCAATAATTAGAGGTGTAAGTAGTCTTGTTTTAAAACTTTATCAATTTCATCCATTAATCCACGACGTACTTTATAACCTGAATAATCTTTTTCAATCGATACTAATTTCTTTAGTACTTTTATATCCACTTTAAATTCATCACTTAACAGTTCAAGGTCTGAAATTTGTTCTTTATCAAATAATGGACGGTCATCAAATTCCCATTCAAGATCTTTACCAAATACATACCGGTAGATTTGAGGAACCTGGTCTTCCCAATCACCTTTTTTAAACCAAACTTTTCTAATTTCTCTTAGTTCATCTTCTTTAATAAGGTCGTAATTATCATCAGTTGGATGTTTTAGATCTCGTTGAACTTGTAATAACTTTTGTAAAATTTCTGCTCGTGCTTCCATTGTATATGGACCAAGTCCCAATCTAGTTAATTCACCATTTTCTCCACGAATAAGAATATCAGGATCGTCAGAAGTACTCAAATCAATATTATTTGCTTCTAAGTACTCTTTTAGGTTCTCTTTTTCTATTACTTTATATTTCTCTAATGGGATATATTCTTTTGCTCTTCCGCCTTTTTTAGGAATAAGGACAAACTCTTTTTCATCTTTCACTTCAATTTTTACTTCTCTAAAATAGATTTGTCCGTTCATTCGATACTTCATACGACGAGAGCGATCATCACGAATAGAAGTTAACCAATTTCTGAAATCTAGTAATGGTTTCATCCAATCATGACCACTTTGAATAAATCCAGAAAGGGCTTTATCTTCATTGACTACTGTACATACCCAACATCCGAATCTACTGTTTCCGCAGGAACCGGCACTTTCTTTAATCGATTGGTCTACTACAAGGGGACATTCACCACTACTAGAATCCTGGTATAGACGGTGTAGTTCAAAGTTATCGTCTCCCCATGGGGATTGATTGTTTAGTAGGTAATCCCAAACATCGTCTACAGAAAGTTTCTTAATAGGAGCATATACATAGGCATTCGAAAGGGTAGAGTGTCTCATTAATACTTTTCCTTCGACTGTATGAGAACGAATAACATTGGCTCTTGTTGCACTTTCATCTTCACGTACACCTAATACCATAATTACTTCACCAAACGAATCTACCTTATCCATTATGAATTGGTTTGCAGGTTCTATTTTCATTCGGTCAGTACACCATCTAAATTGTTGATTAGGTGATGGATAACCTTTGCCTATAATATTTACCCAAAAAGATTGGTCCACCATTGGTTTAACTTTATGAGTCTCAATAGGGAGTTCACGTTTTAATGCTTCATCTTGAATGTTTCTAAGTGTTTGATTAATTGACTGGATAATAAGAGGTGTTTCAACGAGTGTATCGGATGAAATAACGTATACCTTCTTATTCAAGTCTTCTTTAGGAAGTTCACACAAAGCCTCAAACACAAGTTGAACAACAACTGTGGAATCTTTTCCACCACTATACCCAACTACCCATGGACGTGTATCTGATTTATATACCTCTTTAATTTGCTGTTTTGCTTCATCTATTAAACTATTTGTTTTACTAAATAGATTTGTAATAATCCCATTAGACATGTTGAACGTCTCCTTGCTTGAATTTCAATTCAAAATTTTGTTCACTTTCCAGTAAAGGTAAGTTCAATAACTGTTTGATCCTATTTGCTGTTAATTGAACGGTATAATTGGTTTTTTGAATCCTACCATTTTTATTAAATGCACGATCTAACCAGTCTTCGTTATTATTTCGGTTCCAATCGATTTTACTAAATTTTTGTATAAAGAGCTTCCAGTCATCTGAATAGTAATCTCTTAGGTATTTTCCTACAACACCCACAGCTTCAATGAATACTCCATGACCTACTATGAAATTTGCTCTTAGTTCTCTAGGTGAGAGTTCCTTATTTAACACTTGTTGCCATTCGTTAACTGAATCTGTTAATACATCCCAGAATTCAAAAATGAACTTTTCGTCATCTTCAGTAATTGTTTGGCCTTTAGTGATACCTAGAAGTTTTAAGTTGGTATTAAAAATGTGATTTAAAGCAAGAATTTTAGGTGAGTTTTTTGATAGAGACACTTTCTCTCTATCAGTATATCTATTTAGCAACTGATTAGAATGTATTAGATCTTTAGTGACAATAGCCAGTTTATCACGATGGTCATATAAGATGCCAATAGAAGATGTTGTATTTACTGCATGCCTATTTAAATCTGAAAAAATTTGTTGAGATTTAATTAGTCCTTCGTCATGGAAAAATACAACCGAAATTGTTTCAGAACCCAGTTCAGGAGAAATCTTTAGTGCTTCCTCAATAGCAGCGCGTCTATGCTGACCATCATTAATTAGAAATCTAGCATCTAAAGCAATTCTTAATTGTCCAAGGTCTTTAGAAGAAGGGTCTGAGCTATAAGGTTGGAAAAAAACTTCTCCATCAATAGAAGCTGTAATAGACGAGAATACGTAATCCTTCTGATTATCAACGATATAATTTGTTAATTCTGGTATTCTTGCTTTATTTAGAATTCGTTGTGCACGATGTTCAGGTGGAATTTCCTCTTCGTCAAATAGGAAGATTTTAGGGATTATTCTTAAAGGGCACATTGCAACAAAGTAATCTTTCCCGGCCTGAGTACCACGAATAGCAGGGAAGTTATAACTGAACGCTACATCCATATGTATTTCCTCCTTTTACGTACGTAAATTATATTTTCATTATAAACCTAACTAAGCTTGTATACAATTATTTAATACGAACTTTTATTCGGTTATTTATATACTCCATTAGAAGAACTCTTATTTAATATTCAGTTAGATATTATGGTAAAATAAGTATTAATAATGAACACGAAAGATATGGGGTTGATGGAAGTTGTCGAAGGAAAATCATTTTCTATCCTTTATTGAACCAATAAGTAGAGTAGCTTCTTTAAATGCGAAAAAAATGGAAGACCTACTTTTTGAAGATCCAGCTAGTTCGATTGTAAAAGCAAGATTATTTTCAGAAGAAATAATTAATACCGTCATTAAAATAGATGAGGAAATTGAATTACCACCATATATTTCTTCATTGTATGAAAAAGTAATGTTTCTTGGGAAAGAAGGAGTATTAACTCCGGATATTCAAAGGCTATTCGATACAGTTAGAATGACAGGTAACAAGGCTGCGCATAATGGAGAGTTTAATGATATTGCGGAGGCGTTTAAGTTACATCGTGTAATTTACGATATTGCAGTTTGGTTTTATGAAGTCTATTCTACTCCAACTAGTCAAGTACGAATACCTTCATATGAAACACCAAGACCACCTAAAAATAATACTAAAGAAATGGACAAGCTTGTAAAAGAAAAAATATTGGAATTATTAGGTGAAGGTGACCTTTTAGGTTTAGTAAAGAATAATGTAAACCAAACAAGTGAAGAACCTAAGAAAGAAATTCAAGATGAAGGAACAACAGAGATTTTAAAAAGAGACTTGCCTAAAGGTCACAGTTACCTCCAAAGAGAATTGTCTCGTCTAAGAGACTCTGCACAAGAAGCAATTGAAAACGCTAATACATTTAGCAAGTTTAAAAAGTATTTACATGTTGAAAGGAAAATTCAAAGAGATATTGAAGGAATCCTATCAAAGAAAAAAGATAACCATTCAGGTAACTTAGTCTTATTATGTGGAAGTGTAGGAGATGGTAAATCCCATTTACTTGCATATTTAAAAGAAAATAAGCCAGAACTACTTGAGGGGTATGAAATCTTTAATGATGCAACAGAGAGTTTTTCACCAAATAAAAATGCAATGGAGACTTTAGAAGAAATCTTAAGTGATTTTTCTGATCAAAATATAGGTTCAGCAAATAAAAAAGTGATATTAGCAATTAACATGGGGGTTCTACATAACTTCATAACAAGAAAACACTCAGGCTTTACCTTTGAAGGATTAAATAATTTTATAAAAAATAGTGATTTGTTTTCACAGACTATTACAACCACTTACAGTGAAGATTCTTTCAATTTGATTAGTTTCGGAGATTATCATCCTTTTGAATTAACTGAAAATGGACCGAAATCTCATTTCTTTTCAACTGTCTTACAGAAAGTATTTAATTCTTCGGGAGAGAATCCTTTCTATTTAGCTTATAAGACTGATCTCGAAAATGGTATTAGGACAATGGTTCATGAGAATTATGAATTTCTGCAAAATGAATATATACAAAATCAGATAGTTGATTTAACTATACAAGTCTTAATTAAGTATAAGCTAGTTATCTCTGCAAGATCATTTTTGAATTTTATTGCTGACTTACTTATACCAGATAATTTGAAAAATTATAATGTATTAACAGATTTTGAAAGAATTGAATCTTCTGTTCCGAACTTACTATTCAATAGAAGAGAAAGATCTTTTATTTTAAAGGCGATGAATGATCTAGATCCAGTCCATATAAGATCTAGTCATATTGATAATCTAATCATTAAGCTGAACTCACTTAGCGATATCAAATCAATTATTGAAGAGAATGTCCGCTCAGAAAAGTCTAAGAAATGGTTAGATATATTTTTAAGTAATCCTGACTTATCTGAATACAGTATAAGTTGGTTATCAGAGATAATTATCCGACTATCTTATCTTACCAACTCTAGTTTTGCTGATAAGATTTACGATCAAGTATATAAAGGGTTTGTCAAAAATTTATACTACTTTAATAGTGGAGAAAAGCGTGCGATAAGGAATTACTACGACCAAATAAAAGATTCCTTGTTTAAATGGAAAGGAATGCCATTAAAAAATTACATCTATATAAATAACCCTAACGGTAAGTATCGATTAGCACAAACGTTGAATATGAAGCCAACGATTGATCACTTAAGCTTTATTAATTCAAATGTGCTAGAGTCGTTTAAAGCAAATATCTCATTAGCCTATCATGATGGGAATCCTCAAAACACAATTTTCTTAGAAATTGATTTTCCTTTATATCATTTATTATTAAGGGTTCAAGAAGGATATTGTCCAAATAGAAAAGATTATGAAGATGCAATTAAATTTGTGGAATTTGTTGACAAGGTTATGAAGTTCGGAAATAAAACAAGTGAGATGTTAATACACTTTCCAAATGATGCACGTTTTTATAAATTAAAAAGAGACGATTTTGGAGCTTTTGTTTTTGAGAAGGAGTAATAAATAATGGGAAAAATATTGGCTGTAGAGTACCTAGAAGAATTACTAATAAGCAAAAAGAAGCATGATGTTGGGAAGGCTATGGATGTATTACCGTTTCTTTCAAAAAGGACAAAAGTAATTAGAGAGAGTTTTAATGATTCGTTAGGTGAGTTTGTAAGGAGAATCTGTGAGGTAAGGTTGAATAAAAGTAAAAAGAAGTCTGATGATATTTTTGAGGAAGAAAACCCTTTTATTCAACAAATTATTGATAAGGTCGAATGTGATGGAGACGAAGAATATGATCTAAAACGTTTTTTAGAACATCATCTTTTTAATAATGAAAAACAGATCAATGCAATACATCCATACCTTTTTAATTATATACCTATTTCTAAAGACAAAAATGATAATGAATTAAAAAAATACTCTCAATTTTTGCTGGATGTTTTAGTTAAAGATAATCAACAGATTAAAGAAATTTTTAATCAAAAAAGTACTGAAGATATTTTAACGGAGTTAATTATAGAAAATCTAGAAAATCTAAAATCTGATCAATATCCGGCTCAGTATAAACCTATAATTAATAGCATATCAACCCTTTATCAAGAAGATTTAATCTATTTAAGTAATTATAAAGATTATTTTTTGAAATCTTTCTCTTTACTAACACAATTTTATACATTTATATATGCTTGTCAGCTAGTTTTAAAATTTGATCGATTTGTTGATGCTGACTTTTCTAAGGTTGATGCACTATATTTTGGTTTAGAATGGGAGTCTTTGAACAAGAGAAGAAAACCTGCTGATGATTTAGAGGGGTTTATGAGGATCAGAGAAAAAGAAAGCAATCTATTTGTTCATATCCACACATTGTCACAGTTAAGCCATAATAAGTATAACCCACAAAAAGAAGATGGTAGTATTCCTTTCATGACTTACGTCGATCTAAAGGAAACCCTCTTGAGAAATGGAACAGAAGCAGAGTTTCTAGGAGATTTAAATGAGTGGATCAAAAAATATTGTGAGTGGAGAAAAATAAGTCATAAGGGTGAATCAGCTACACTTTCAAGTGCATTTGAGACATTATTTAAGTCGCTTCAAGAAGGGATGAGCACAGAGGTTTGTGTTAAATATGGCCAAAATCTTGAGGATTTAGGTGCAAATCTTTTTCTAAAAAACCGAGGAAGTTTAGGACCAACACTAAATATGAATCATGAAACCTTATTGTTGCTTACGGCTGTAAGCGTCAAAACAGAACGAATCCCTTTGAATCAGCTATTTAAAGAATTTGAAAAAAGAGGAATACTTTTTGATCGGTATTCAAAGAAAGAAATAATTGATTTATTGGATTCTCAGAATCTTATTGATAAAAAAAGTGATAGTGGTGATGCACAGTATGTCAAACCAATTTTATAACTATATCGTTCATTTATTATTTAATTATTTTAAGGAAGCACCAGTGAAAGCAGGTGATCGATATTATTTACACCTAGACAAAGATGAAGATGTTCAAGAAATGATTCATGCTTTAAAGGAACAAGATCATGTAACAGATTTTGTTTATCAGCATGAACTTGGAGATCCTTATAAAACTTTTAGTTTCAAGATCAATGAACTTAAGGTGGTAGTTGCCTCTACTTCTGAAGCCGTTAAACCTGACTTTTTAGTGACTTTGCGGAACCAAGTAGGGGAACAAAAGGGAGTTTGGGAAAATACTGCTTTATTAAGCATTGTTTCTGAACAATTAGATTCGATCCTTGGTGGTAGTAGTGATCTTCAAAAAGAAGGTATGCCATTACATCCCAATTCATTATATTTGAGATTAAAAGATGATATAGATAATAGTGGCCTTAACAAGGTTGAGAAGATTATTCTATTGGATAATATTGAAAGATTAGTAAAAGAACAAACATTTCAACAAATCACTTTCTTTGATTTTGAAGACATTTTCATTACCCTATCAAAGGGAAAGATTGATAGTGATGATTATAAAAAATTTGGGTTGTTTAAGGATGAAGATTTATCAACATTTACTGGTAATCGTTTAAAAGAACGAATGAATCAAAACAGAGACCTTTTTGATTATGTTAGAAAAGTCCATGATTTTGGTATAGGTGGTGTAGATGATTTAGAAAAAAGGTTTTCTCCAGATGGTGCTAACAAGTTAAAGCAAGAACAATGGTTTGAAGAACCATTTTCTCAGGTAAATAAGTATCATGAAGATTATATTTCCATCAATAAAAAGACAAAAGTATTACTCAAAGAAATAAATGTGAAAGATAGTCTTAAATATTGGGATCGTCCAGAAAAGGAAACAGCAGCTGGAGAACGAAAAAGACACCTTATTATTTTTAATCCGACAAAAAAGGAAGAAGTTAATTTACAACTTTCATTTTCCTTTGAAGGTGGTAAGGACAAAAGTTTATCAAAAGATTACTTCAAAGTGCAGAATGCTTATAAAAATTTAATAAAAGAGAACGTTGCAAAAACAAATATTACTGTCTCAATATCGGCAGATAAAGTAGAACCTACCTTTGTAAAACTAGCTTATAGACATGATAATAAAGCGGCATTAGGTGCGGAGTTGTCAATCGTAGTTCTACCAATTGCACCTGAATTTTTAGAGCCGTTTAGAACAAATTATTTAATTAATTCTAAATTAAATTGTTTAGAAATAAATACTGAAGAAGAAGAGTTGAAATTCGGACAAGGATATAACCGTAAAGTGGTAGAAGTTTTACAAAACAATCAGGAAATTGCTTTTGAACCTGATGAACAGCTTGTCATTGTTCCTCAATCGGAAGCTTTCAATGATGAAGATGAGTTGCAATTTAAGATCAGGTATTCAGAGGCAGGAGAAGTAGTTCCCTTTTTATTAAAGAATGAGCTTCCTGAATCGACACCGATTACTGGTCTAAGAATCTGGAAATTGAAACGTGAAAAACAGAGAGATTTCGAGTTAATAAATAATAGACTTGTATTTGGTAACACTGAATATTATTTTCATGCTGAATATAAACAGTTTTTTAATTGGGAAGCTAATTGGTTAGAACAAGGGCTTAGATGTGCAAGATTAGATGCGGAGGAATTAATAAAAGAAGATCTAAATCTTGGTGAAGAACTAAGAGAATCTTACAGTAGATATATAACCTATTTTAAAACGACATCTAGTATTCCTAGCCTATGTTATCTTAATACAGAGCTGGAAACGAGGGCAAAGGATTATGTTAAAGCATATTTAGACGAAATTAAATCGTTTGATGAACATTCAGAGGCTGGAAGTAAGGGGAGAGATTTATTTAAATTAGGGACTGTTATTGGAAACAATATTATTTATTTCACGCCTTTTCATCCATTAATTGTTGCGTATCAATTAATGGTACATGAAGAACTCGGAAATGAAGAAGTAGATAATAGTATTTTAAATAGATTAACTCCTGAAAGTCTTGTTCCATATATCTATATTTATAACAATGGAGAGCAGCTTTATAAGTCTGATTACCAGCAAACAGCTGTTGAATGGATGGCTTTTAAACCGGTTAATCAGGTTTCTGTGTCAGATGCCAATCAATATCTTGCTAAGGTAATTGAAGATAAATTAATTCAGTTTGAAGAACATTTTAATTACTTATTTATAGAAAAATCAAAAGCACCTCTTCAGGTAAATGTAATTAATATTTCTAATGATAAAGAAGTGTTAAAAGGTATTATTAGTTGGATGTTAAAGAGAATTAACTCTAAAGGTGTAGAGGCTTTAAAAAGAGTAGAAGTGACCCTCTATAATGAGCAACATGATAGTGCCTTTGACTTATTTTCACGAATTGAGAGTATTGATCAGTTTGAAGAGTCGTTTAACATAAAATTAAAAGTAAAAGATATGGAACCTACTGACATTTTGAGAATCATTCGAGAAAAATTATCTTATTTTAAAAAGGATCATCATTCAGAATACAAGTATGCTCATATTTCATTTTATAAGATGCATGCTCAGGAAAATTATGCATTACAACCTATGTTTGATATGAATTCTGGAATAACATTAGAAGGATTGTACTCATCACTTTCATCTATGAAAGGAAATGAGAATTATCGAAGTGGGTTTGGGGTAAAGGCATATAGTATTGAGGACGAAAATCTTCTTACACAAACTGCTTTCTATATAAATGAGCTTGCAGCAAATCTTCGGAATGAGGGTAATGATACGTATCGTAAAGGGGAAGCAATATTCTCTAGAACAACTACCACTGATGAGAAAACATTGGAGCAAATTTATAAATCATCGTACTGGGTCACTTTTATTGATCCAAGTGTTGACCTTGCATTCTTTAATGACTATGAGAAAAACTTAGTTGTTATTCATTATAGTGACCAGTATTCTTCTTCTAATCGTTATGATGCTATCACTGTGACTGATAAATCACAACAATACTATGCTGTGATCAAAGAGTTTCTAAAATTGAAGGATGTAGAAGGTACAGATGAGAATGTAAATAATACAATAAAAGCCTTCAATACTTTTAATGGTGAATGGTTACTAAGAATAATAGGTAGCAAGGGTCATTATTCAAGAGAAAAGTTAAGTATTGTATCAGCGATTAAGTTTGCCTTATCTTATTTCGATCATAAAAATATTTTATGGGTTCCAATTTCACTGGAAGAAGTTCTACGTGTTGCAGGTGCAGTTGGTCTAAGTAAATCTGAAGGTGTATTTACTGCCAAGAATTTAGGGGTAAAAGGAAGCCATAGTGACGATTTATTATTGCTGGGCTTGGAACAAATTAATGACCAGTTAAAATTACATTTTTATCCTATAGAAGTAAAAATAGGAGCAAATAAAAATGATGTTTTAGATAAAGCGAAAAAACAGGTTAGACATACGAAAAAGTTATTCAAAGATGCACTATCTAACCAAGATGATGGAATGTTTACTAGTAAGTTTTATAGGAATTTCTTTGTACAATTATTCATTTCAAATGCAAAGAAACTTGAACAGAGCACATTATGGGAAAGTAAAAATTATAGCTTATCTGATGAAGTACTAGAGAGACTATATAAGGATCAATATGTTGTTTCTGATGATCTAGAGAATTATATTGGTGAGGGAGCTATCCTTTCATTTCAACGGGATGCATATTATAGAAGCTCGTATTTAGATGAGGGTATTACTTTACTTGGGTTAACTGAGACAGATGGTTATCTCGGATTAGTTCAATCGATTGATGACATGCATAAATGGATTCAAATAAAGGAAAGTGATTTTGTAAAAGAATCTTTATTGTCTTATATCTATGATCCAATGACTCAAAGCGATAACAGATATGAAAAATCATTACAGAAATTAATAGATCCATCAGAAGTATATAATGAGGAAAGTGTAGCTGTAGATATTTCACCAGAACCAATTCAAGGAGACACAGAATTACCAGAAGAAGAACAAATAGATCCTATACCAGAAACTGCTGAAGATAACAGTGGTGCAAACCTTCAAATAGAAACTGCTAGGATTCTGTTAGGTAAGGCTGAAAATTCAAATCGAGAAATATATTGGGAGTATGGTAATAAAGGCTTAGCAAATAGACACTTACTTATCTCAGGGAAATCTGGTCAAGGGAAAACATATTTTATGCAGTGTTTGCTTTTGGAGAAGTCCAAATTAGGTATTCCTAGTATTGTAATTGACTATACTGAAGGTTTCTTACCTAATCAACTTGAAGCCGAATTCGTCAATTATATGGGCAATAAATTAAAACAAAAGATTGTGTTCAGTGATCAACTTCCAATAAATCCTTTTCAAAAGAATGTAAGAGATATTGGGGGGATTACATTACCGGAATCTAATACCGATGTTGCAGAAAGAATAAAAAGTGTATTTGCAGCAGTTTATAGTAGCCTTGGAATTCAACAACTGAATGCTATCTATGAAGCAACTCTTAATGGGGTAGGTAAATACGGAGATGAAATGAGCTTATTAAAATTAAGGGATGAACTTGAGGAAGATGGTTCTAGTTACTCAAAAACAGCCTTATCTCAGATACGGCCACTAATTGATCGTAATCCGTTTACTCATATTAATCCTATTCAGTGGAATGATATAGTTGAGAGTAATGGAGAGGTATTTATCATTCAGTTGACTGGATATCCTAGAGATGTACAACTTATAATTACAGAGTTTATATTATGGGATCTGTGGAATTACTCTGTAAGATTTGGAAATAAGAATAAGCCAATGCCAGTGATTTTAGATGAAGCGCAAAATCTAGATCATACTGAAAAATCACCATCTGCTAGAATCTTAACAGAAGGTCGAAAATTTGGCTGGTCGGCTTGGTACGCTACACAATTTTTAAAATCACAATTAGATAGTGATGAGCTAGCAAGATTGCAAAATTCATCCCAAAAAATATATTTTTCTCCACCCGAACAAGAAATATCAAGTATTGCATCAAGTTTGGCTAACGACCAGACGGAAAAGAAACAATGGGAAAAGAGACTTTCTGAATTAAAGAAAGGGCAATGTATTGTACATGGGCCAATTCTATCATCTTCTGGTGAATTGTCTAAACCTACAGTTACCGTAGTGGATATTTTACCGCTTTCAGAAAGATTGTAAAAACAATAAGGAACCACCAATTTGGTGGTTCCTTATTGTTTTTACTGTAGTATTGTCTTTCTATAATTGTCCATGGAAGACAAGCTTTCTATTTCCTCTAAGATTATTCGAAGTCCTTTTTCAATAAAATATAGCATAAAGTGATTGATCTCTTCATCGTTAAGTGACCGCTTAATTTCTTCCATTATCAAATGTTTAAATAACAAATATTCTCGGTCTCTAATTATGTTATCTGGTATTGTCCATTTATTTTTTGTGTCATTAAATACCAAAGTTAAATCTCCATTTGATAGGGCTATGCCCTTGGAAAGTGCAATTTTTACTCCAAGAGGTCGATCGATTTCCAGGTGTTCGCACATACGGTCTAATATTTCTTTTCCAGTTCCTGATAAGTTCATTCTTCTATTAGCCATGTTTTCCCGCCTTTACAAAATCGAAATAACCATCTCTAATAACAGTATATTTTTTTTCTTCATTATAATCTAGCATATACTGTTTATAAGAGTGCTTGCTCATTATATCAATGTATTCTTCAGTAATTTCAGTATCAGTTGATAATATAATTACCTGGTCACTTAAATCTTTGTAGTAATTATTTATTAGATGATTACGGTGATAAGAATCTAACCTTCCTAATGGGGTGTCAATTACCATTGGTAATGATAAATTTGACGCTTTTGTTAGTGCCCAAATTAAAGCAGAAGATATCATTTGCATTTCACCAGCCGAGCGATCTTGAATGCTTATTTCCTGAAGACGGTCATTGTATAGTCGTATTGAGTATGTCTCAATATCAAACTCAATCCTACCAAATTCTTCTTTCTTTCTAAATAATTTACTAAGCATTCTTGCAAATTCTTCCTTTATAAAATTAGCTTTTAATTGAGTAATTTCTTCAACATATTGTTGTATTGCAGTTATTGTTTTGTTTATATAATTTAATCTAAGTTGAACGTTTTCAAAATCAGTACCTTGATCGTTGAGTCGAGTAAGACTATTTAAGATAGCTTGTCTAGACTCTTTAAATGTATTAATCTTTGACAATAATGACTTATTTTTTAAATTTAGTTGCCCTAACTTCATTGTCAGTATATCAATTTTATTATTTTCTAATGAAATATCAACTGATTCTGGTGCATTTCGAATTTCTACCTCGATTTGCCCTAATTCGTTTTTTAATTTCTCAACTTTGCTTAAATTAGATGAAATAAAATTGGAATCTTTAATGGCAATATTCATTAAATAACTGTATTCATTAGAAGAAAGGTCATGAATTTCTTCAATCACATCATTTAAAGCTTTTTCCTTGAGTTTGTTTTCTTTAATCCATATTTCCTCTCCAAGATTTTTAATTTGATCTAATTGTTTTTCGGATAGAGGAGGATTGATTTCTTTATTCAGCAACTGATTTATAAAATCTTTATATGGGGTGAGTGAAGCCTCATACAAGATTTTCTGATTCCTCTGATCATGTTCAACCTTTAACGTATTCTTTAAACTTTTAATTTTATTTCCTAGTATTATACTAATTGCATGGTCTTTGAAATTTTTATTGAATTCATCATTTAATATATTTAGTTCAGTAGATAGTCGAGACTGCTTTTTTATAATTACTTCTCTTGACTTTGAATTGATGATGATTTTTTCATTTCTTTCTCTATTTGCTTCATCTATTAAGTTTTGTGTGTTTTTAATTTCCTCTGCAAACTTTTCTTTTCTAGTACTCACTTCATTTAGGTCATTATCAATTTGTTCAAGTTCTTTGTTAAGACCACTTAACTTAGTCTGAGATACTGACTTTGATAATTCTTTTTCTAAAGAGGATTTAATAGAATGTAGGTCATCTAACAACTGTTTATATGACTCCATTCCAGTTAATTTATGAATAGATTCCTTCATTTCACTACTATTTTGTCTCAAGATGATATCCTTAATTTCTTCACCGTCAAAAATAAAGAAAGGCGATGCATGAAAAGGAATAATCTTGTCAATATAGCGATAAAAAACGTCTATGTTACCTACTGAAGCATGTTTACCATGTCTAGCACCTGGTTTCCAAACGGTTATATCTCTATTCTCGTTAATAAGCCTTTTTAAATGGTCAAAACTCCATTTAACCTTTAATTCCCATATCTCTTTCCGATCAGTTTCTAAGGTTAATGATATTGAACAGTCTCTTCCGCCTTCGTTATAGAATGTATTATTAATTACGTTTGAAAACTGTTTCTTAAACTCTTGTTCAGATATGCCTCTTTTTCCAAAGAGAATGTATTGAATGGCCTTTAAGATAGTGGTTTTACCAGCCCCATTTAATCCGCCTAATAGAATTAGGTTCTTATGTTCTTCTTCTCTAACATCTTCAGGAATATATAGATCTATCTCTTGATGACCATAGTAAGTCTTGTAGTTATCAAAGATCAGTTTTTTAAATAGCATTATTTATCACCTTTAATGTAAAAGTCAATTAAATCAAGATACTCTTTTTTACGTGCACTTGCAGTGATGTTTTCATAGGAGAATTTTTCTGCACTTTTCAGTAATTGATGAAGAGATTTTATAGAAACGTTATTCTCTTTACAAACTTTACCTAATATTTCGAGTTCTTGTTCTCTTAGTTTATTCATTTTTTAACCACCTATAAAAAGTAATTATATTGTACTAATAAAATTCTACTATAATTTAAGAATATATGACAGATATTAGATATGGTAAAAAGGTAGGGAGATATGAAGATAATATTTTGAAATTGTTGCTTATATATAATAAAATGGAAAAAAAACATATTTTTGGGAGGTTAATATTTTGTCTAATAACCAAAAAGAAATTAATGCATATCCAACAAAATCTTTTTTTATAGATATGTTAATTAAGGATATACCTTTAATTGATGCTATTGCTGATTTAGTTGATAACAGTGTCGATGGGGCAATATCTTTACGTGAAAATGGAGATTTTTCGGGTTTGAAAGTAGAACTTCAAATAGATAAAGATTCATTTAAGATCATTGATAATTGTGGAGGGTTCAGTGCTCAAACAGCACGGAATTATGCATTTAGATTTGGAAGACCAGAAGATGCTCCAGATATTCCAAAATCTATTGGAAGGTTCGGTGTGGGCATGAAGCGCGCGTTATTTAAAATAGGGAATAATATTCATATTGAATCAAAATCTTCAAATTCTTATTTTGACGTGAATATTGATGTTGATAAGTGGAAAAGTGACCCGAATAATTGGTCTTGGGAGTTTGATACAATAATAGAAGAAGCACAAGAAGGAGAAAATGGTACAACAATAGTAGTTGAGAATTTAGACCCACAAGTTTCGTCTACATTTTCTAGAACTTCCTTTATAGATGGGTTAATCAAAGAAATTAAAATATCCCATGAAAAAGTATTAGAAAAGGGATTATCTATTATTATTAATGGGATTGAAATTTCATTTAAACCGTCAACGTTGTATGTCTCAGATAATATAAAACCAGCATATTATAATACTATAATTGATGGTGTAAATGTAGAAATACTTACAGGAATAACTGAAACAGGGCATCCAAGGGAAGCAGGATGGTACATATACTGTAACGGAAGATTAATAGTTGCGGCTAATCAATCTCAACTTACCGGTTGGGGGGATGGACATGCAATGTTTCATCCAACCTACGCAAGTTTTAGAGGTTATGTTTTTTTTGAATCTAGTGTTTCTTCACTATTACCTTGGAATACAACTAAAAATGGCATAGACGAAGAGTCGAATATTTTTAAAGCAGTTAGACCTCATATGATAAATATGATGAAGCCGGTTACAAGTTTCTTGAAAAAGCTTAAATCACAGCCATATGGTGGAGAAGAGGAATTTGAGAACGAGGATTATGAAGCTGAAAAAAGTCTTCAGGACTATGTTAATGAAGCTGATAAAATTAATATTACGTCAATTAATAAAGTTCTATTAACGGGTAGATTTACAGCGCCAGTAGTTCAAATGGTTAGAAAACCAGAAACGCAGAAAATCCAATACAATAAGCCGATTGAACAGATAAACAAAGTCAAAGCTGAGTTAGGTGCTACTTCTCTTAAGGAAGTAGGAGAAAAAACCTTTGAATACTTTTTAAGAATGGAGTGCCATTAATGTCTGATAGTACAGAAACAAGAAGACCCAGCTATGAACAGATAAATTATCGGGTTAGACCTGCTAAATCTATTGAAAGAAAAATGCTTTGTGAATCATTTAGAAGATTAACGCATTTTTCTCCAGTAGAAGATTATAGATATATTGGTTTTGGGTCAACCTTCTTTGCAGATTTTTTATTATTTCATAAACAACTGGGCATAGAAAATATGATTAGTATTGAAAAGGATTATGAAAATGAGGATAGGTTTTTATATAATAAACCGTATAAATGTATTGAAATAAAGTTTGGAGATTCTAATGATCAGTTACCCCAATTAGATTGGGGAAGTACTAAAGATATAGTTTGGTTAGATTATGATGGTCGTTTAGATTTAAGCGTACTTGATGATATTAATACAGTCTTCTTTAATATATCATCTGGCTCAATTGTTCTTACGACAGTTAATATTTATTATAAAAGAGGGCAAGAGGTTAATGTTTTAAATAAGTATTTAGAACATAAAGCACCTGAAGGGATAACTAATGATGACTTGGAGTCTTGGAAGGCTGCGAAAGTATGCAGAAAAATTATCCATGATAAGATTAACGAAACTTTAGAAGATCGTAATCGAACAGAACCGGATGGAAAAAAATTTAAATTCAAACCATTGTATTATTTTGGATATTCTGATGGTACCAAGATGCTAACTTTTGGTGGTATTGTTTTTCGAGAAGATGAGGAAAGTACTTTTGATGAGTGTAAATTTAACCAATTACCCTACATTAAACTTGATGATGATATGTATTTTATCGACGTCCCAAGCCTTACTTATAAAGAAATAAGACACTTAGACTCGCAACTACCTCATGAAGACCTAACAAGTGTTACTTCACCAGGGGTAAAACCGGAAGATATAAAAAGGTACTCTGTATTATACAAGTACTTTCCTGCGTTCTCAGAAACTGAGATTTAATATAAATAAAGAAATTTATTGTTGTTTTCATACTTTAAAAGAAAACCAGATTGAAAGTTAAGAGATACTGCATAAACCGAATAAAAAACTGTTCTAGTTTAATCTATAAGAGATAGACTGTAATATAACTTGAACTGCCCTGTAAATGTTAGACACCAAACTAACATTTACGGGGTGTTTTTTATGAGTAATTTTACTGCCTGCTAAAGAGAAAAAATTTATCTCTCGTCTTTACCTTTAGGGGAAACATAGTTTTTTGGTACTTCAAGACTTATAAACTTTTTTGGGTCAGATCAACACAAAGAAATTCGAGTTGATTTACAGTTTTTTTTAACTAATAATATAGAAAATGATTTAGGCTACCGATGGACGCTTCCGTTTGCGTAGTCAAGCTGCTTCCCTCGGTACGCCAGTCCAGGGTCTTGACTGTCCCTCTCTTCCCGGAGGAATCATCACCCTTCACTCCAATCAACTTAAATTATCATAAATGAATATTATCCTGTATTGTTTTTCCTTTCACAGGGACTCAATTACCTATGGGAATACGACTTTTACAATCGTGTGTTTGAGATGTAAGGTGTTGTAACTGTAAGTATAAAATTAGCCAATATAGAAACTAAATTTAGAATCCTTCACTTCAAAATCAGTTAGTAAAAATTATTTAAGTGGAGGGTAATTAAAGAGGTAGGAGACGGGTGGATAATTAATTTTATTATCTCTATTTGGCATAAAATAGTACAGAACCATGGATGTTTATTGTGGATTTTTAAACCATCATAACGGCTAATATTATAAATTTGGTCTCCAGAAATCGGCATTTTTTTGTTTCTTTCATAAGAAACTGGATGATTAATCGTTTTTTTATAACTTAGCAATTCTATTAGTTACCTAGAAATTGTTTCGTCATAAAATAGACAAAAATTTTCTGTAAAACACCTAACCATTTCCTTCATTTCTCTATATATAATCTATGAAAGCAATTTTTATAGATGAAAGGATGAAGTATCAAATGGCAAGATACCGTATCGTTCGTACTGATTTTTGGAAGAATCCAGTTATTAATGAGCAATTAAATGGGGAGGAGAAATACTTTTACCTTTACCTATTGACCAATCCAAACACGACACAAATTGGAATCTATAAAATTTATGAAAAAGCAAATGGCCTATGATATGTGCTATTCCCTCGAAAATATTCATTCATTAGTGGAACGATTCTCTGAGGATTATCAGTTGATTCGTTACAATCCTGAAACTAGAGAACTTGCCATTAGAGACTGGTGGAAGCATAACCTACAAAAAGGTGGGAAACCAGTGATGGATTGTATATATAGCGAATTAAAACAGGTTCAGGACCTCTCGCTCATCCGATATGTATCAGAAACCCATAACTAAGCCAGACATCTATAGCCTCTATGAATTCTTTTATAATCAAGCTGACAGAGATTCTATAGATGCAGTAAGTGCTGTAAATGAAATGGATACATATGTAGAGCTTGTTTGTGAAGAAGCGGCCGATACGTTTACGTGTCGTGATACGCTTCGTGAGCAAAATAAAAAAAAGAAAAAAGAAAAAGAAAAACAACTACAACAAAAAGTTCTTAGTCCTGATATAGAGAAGAATAGTCAGATAGAGTCGCCACACGTAACTCAAGAGTCAGGAGATGTGAAAGAAATTATTGAGTTTTGGGATTCCAATGGATTTGGTTTTACGAATGTAAACGGAAAAGAGCAGCTCTTAGCTTGGTTAGATGATTCTCGTTTTTTACAGCCGAAAGAAATCATACTAAAAGCCATGACGATAGCCTGTGCTAATAATAAGCGGAAACTGAATTATGTGGTGGGGATTCTGAAAAACTGGGAGAATGAATCTTTACTAACCGTAGAAGAAATAGATTCGTATGTTGAGGACCAAAAGCCCGTAGCAAAGCAAAAGCAAGCAGCTGGATCACTACCTGCTGGAAGAGATATTCCAACTGGATTTGTGCTTGATCTTACGGCTGGTGAAAAGTGATGAGTATTCCTGAAAAAGCATTTTTAGGCAGCTTGCTGAAAGCAGATTACTTACTCAAGGATACCATGATTCAACCGGAACAGCTCGAACTGACACGTCACAAAGAACTCATGAGAAGAATGGTAGATTTCAATCAAGCTGGAAAGAATATTGACTTGATCACCTTAACGACCTTACCAGACCTAGAATCATTTGGGGGAATGTCCTACCTCTCGGAGTTGTTATCACATGCAGATGTGGAGAAATTTGACGGGCTGGAAAAGCTTATTCTGGATTCCTGGAAAGAAAGGGAAAAGAGAAACATCCTAACGCTCGCAACCATGAATGATTGGGAGGTTGCTAAAGTCATAAGTGAATTAGATAAAATCAACCAAGCGAAGATGGATGATCACACGTCTTTAAAACAAGCCTTATCATCCATTTGTGAGGCTCCTTGGGAAGATCCAATAGGGTTACAAACGGCAACAACCGGTATTAAAAAGCTCGATGAAGTAACGGGAGGCTTTCAAGGAGGGGAGGTCACCATTCTAGCCGCTAGGCCATCGATGGGAAAAACGGACGTGATGCTTCATTTTGCTAAAATGTCAGGCTGGGCAGGGTTTCTGCCACTCGTCTTCTCTCTGGAAATGCCTGAAAAGTTAATCACTTCTCGATTAGTTGCTTCCACAGGAGGCTTTAACCGTAGAAAAATGAAAGATCCGAAACATAGCCTAAGTGAAAGTCAAAAGAATAAATGGTTTGACGTGATAGGTGAACTCAATGAAACCAATATCCAAATATTTGATGGATCTGGACAAACCATTAGTGAAATGAGAGCAAAAACACGAAAATTGATCAACCAATATCCCTTCAAGAAACCCATCCTCTTTATTGATTACTTAACGTTAATCCAGTCAGGTCAATTTTACGGAGGCAATGCCCATCAACAAGTAACGGAAATATCCAAATCCCTAAAAACGATGGCAAAGGATTTCGATTGCCCAGTGATTTGTTTGGCACAGCTCAATCGATCGGTCGAATCAAGAGCCAATAAGCGACCGATGATGTCTGATATTCGGGAATCAGGGAGTGTGGAGCAGGATGCGGATGTGATTTTGTTCTTGTATCGAGAAGCCTACTACGACAAAGAAACAGAGGATCGTTCCCTTGAAATCATAATCTCAAAAAATCGAAACGGTCCAGTTGGAAGCATCAAGGTGGATTACAACGAGCATACAGGAGAGATTGAGGAACAAAAGGAATCAGTTATTTCTTGATAGACCAAATAGAGCCCATTGAACGGATAAAAATACCAAACGCCGAGGTGTTTTAACATGGTTGTGAAAGAGGTTTACCGAGATTGTATAATGTATGAAGAATCCGCATTGGCCCACTACATCCACCATTTACTAGCAGAAAAGAAACTCTCATTAGACGACGATATGTCCAAAATAGACTTACAACAAGCCGATCATCAGAAAGTAAGGGAAATGATTGAAAAGAATGTGTTAGGTTTTCGTAAGGTGGGCATCTACTCCCTAAAGATGAACCAGGAGGAGTTTATCTTTATCTATGCTCATAACCGGGAAGAGGCCATCCAATTCTTTATGAAAACCTTTCATCGAAATCCCTTGAACTGCCATGAATATTCACTAGATTTTGAGCTTTCTAGAGGGAATGGTGTGATTTCGTTTCGGGATATGAGGAAGGAATTTAAGTGTTTTCCGGCTGTTGCGGGGTGTTATAAAAGGATGTGGTGAAAGGGGATGTTTCATGATGAAAAGATTGGCTGGCGGTTTGATCATTACAGCAGGTACCTTACTAACAATCTATTCATCTCCACCACAGAAAAAGGAAATAATACAAGAGGTCATCCTCCAGGAGTATGAGAATCAAGATAGTCACTTATTGAAGGCTGAACCGGTTGGTAATCAGGTATCTGTTACTTTAATTGAAGTGATCGATGGCGATACCATCAAAGTTCGTTTTAACGGGAAAGTAGAAACCATTCGCTATTTATTGATTAATACACCGGAGTCGAAAAATCCTAACATGTGTGTTCAACCCTATGCAAAGGAAGCCTATTTACGGAATAGCGAGTTAGTAAAGAGCGGCAAGCTCACTTTGGAATTTGAACAGGGGAATACAAGAGATTCCTATGGACGGTTGTTAGCTTATGTTTTTGTTGATGGAGAATCTATTCAAGAAAAACTGCTCAAAGAGGGGTATGCACGAGTCGCTTATATTATTAATCCTCCCTATAAATATCTTGAACTATTTAGGGAGGATGAGAATATAGCAAAAAGTGAAAATATCAATGTGTGGGCAAGGGATAATTTTATAAGGGAACTGGGGTTTAGTGGGTGTATACCTTAACTGTTGACAGCCTTTGAAATGTACCACTTCTGACTTAGCATTTACAACCAAATGACAAAAAGTGTACCAAAGAATGACAGACTGATTACCACTGAAATTCTTCTGGTGATAATAGATATAAACCATAGTTTTTAGAATCAAAAATGTTATAAAAATTTGATTGATTTTCAATAAGACAGCCTTCTGCAACCGGGACAGATTTTGTAGTAACTCTTGTATTACACAGTTGACTGAATACTACGCAACAAATAACTTCTTTTGTGAAGGAAACTACTTAAAGTAAAACCAGTATCTTCTAATTAACAGTGGGATGCATACCATACATTAACCTAAAAGGAGAGAAGGTTGTATTATTGATAGAGGGATTCATTTTTAAGGGTTCTGTTATTGATGGTCTATAACTAAAAAGTTCATCTAATATAACAGGAAAGTGGAGAGTGTGTAGGTTTCGCCTTCTTACTTTTCCTTTGACAAGTTATGTCGAATTAAATGTTAAATTGTCAGTATTTAACGACAAGAAGAAGTTCTATTTATAAGTAAATATTGTCATAATTTATTATGGAGTCTTGAAAATGAATTATTAATAATGGGAGAGGAGGTTAACGAGGAGGAAGTTAGTAAATGACATTAACATCACATGCTCATGTACGCATGAATGAAAGAATTACGCCGATGGGGTTCAACTTTGCTAGAACGTTTGCAAAGAATGAAATTGAATCAGGGATACCTAGCTTTACCATATATAAAGATGGTAAAAGAAAAACAAAGGTAATCAACAATGGAATAATCTATATCGTTGATGACACAAATCAGCGTGATAAGGTTGTAGTGACAGTATATCTTGAATCTGAATACCAGGAGTGATGAGTAATGTTTAAGACGATTAAAAAGCTGAGAAAAAATCCACCGGATGTTTAGTGTCTTAATTGGATGGTAGGTCCAAGTACATTAAGAAAATAAATATAAAAATACTAATACTTAGTCTCTCATTATTCCTCAAGACTCCAATTAATGAATAATGAGTAGAGAAGACAAGTAATGGTAATTAAAGAAATTGTATATAAACACAGAAGAAACAAAATATAAAATCTAATTTAGAAAAAATATTTATAATATAGTTTAATTAAGATTTCAAAATACACCCAGTTAATTTGTATAAGTCTATCCTTTTTACAGAAAAAGACATATTATTAATAAATAAATATATATTGGTAAATAGAAATTTTAGTAGAAGTAGTTTTTTTAAATAGAGCCCTTAGCAGATCATATTATAAAGAAACATGACTATAAGGGCTATTTCTTGTATTTTTTCTTCTGCTGAAAATAAAAAAAACTGCACCTCAAATGTTAAGTTTGTTTTACAATTGGAGGTGCAGTACTTGATTCAATAATGCCTTTTTTGCCATGCCTTCTTATTCATGCTCCTCTTGAATGATATTTTTACCTCGTAAAACACATTGTTAGTTTGGGACCGGCATGGAACAGAATATTAGAATCTCAAGGATACAAGCCGATAGAAGATATAACTATTAGAAATTCAGAGAAAACCGTTTTAGGCAGACTTAAGAAATGGCAAATTAATCAATATGCTCTTCCAATTGTAATCCACTTAGTACCAAATGCGGTGGGGTTTCCTGCAAGACCAAGTGTAGTTAATGAGATGCGAGAATGTTAGGTGACAAATCACTTGGAAGTTTTAGTTGTACTAATTATGAGTACAGAGACTTTATTCAAGTAAACAATTAAACAAGGACAAATAAGAGAAATTAAAAAAGAAGAGTTTGTCTATCTATCAAAGTTGGAAAGTTAAATACTAATTTAAGGCAGATAGGAATAAAGTAATTTAAAAGTAAAAAAAAAGCATTTATCTTTTGATAAATGCTTTTTTGATTCTATAATTATAACTGTAGTATACCAACTCTTTTAGCTTCTGTAGTTATATCTGTTTGGTAGCTGTATGAAGCCCTTTTTCTTATATCCTCTGGAACTTCTGAGGCACTTATAATTCTTGTTTCTCCTTCAATCATAACCTTGTAACTGCTACCACTAATCTTTTGAATAAACATTTTTGAGTAGGCTTTTACTTTATAGGCGATGTTTCTTACCCACTTTTTGATTTCATCCCAAAAGGCAACCGCAACACCACCAAGTATCGCTCCTAATATAATCCACTCTAACATTATAAAACCTCCAAACGTTGTTTAGACTGCACGATTTTTGTATAATTCTGGGGCATTTATTTCATATTGTATCTCTTGCTTTAATTGTAATTCTTGAATTGGCTCATCTAGTAGCGTTGCAAATTCAACTTTTTCTTGTGTAGATGCTTCGACCGATTGCATTTTTTATCTAGAAAATATAAATTAATTGATACATTAATAGTTTCTTCCTTCGTATAAGGGATTAGTTTAAGTACTCCCGAAACAAATGTGTAATTACTGTTAGTATCTAAAGATTGGGTGATTAACTGATCACTTTTATTTGAAAAGCTTTCAGTTAATCTATGAATTGAAAGTTTTCCCTTGTTCATGAACCGTTTTTTAATCCATAGTCCTATTAAAGTAATATGAGAAAGGTGGATGTTCCTGAAATTATATTGGATAACATCTGTGGTTTTGCGTCTCCACTTTTCAATGGATTTAGCCTATATCAATTTATGTTGAATTTATAGGTAAATAGTAACACAAATTTTTTAAATAACAATATTAGTTTTAGTTTTTACCTTTCGACTTTTTTCGACCTTCTCTTCCTAGTTTTGACTATATTCCTTTAATGAAAGGGCATTTATTGTAAAAAAAGGTAGTAAAAAAATGAAAAAAATGATAATATAGTCCTATTAATAAATTAACATTTATTAGGGAAAATTTTCATGCAATGCACGAAACGGCAAATCTATTGAAAGATAGAGACGCAAAGCCACAGGTCTAAGGTCTATGACTATGATAGCTGGGTTACCGAATGTTAGGGTTTTTTAATTTCTAACACGTCAGTAAAGGCTGTCTCTATCAATGAGACAGTCTTTTTTTAGGAAAGGAGATGAATCAATTATGATTCTTGAATCAATTTTAATAGGAGCAGCAATAATTGCAGGTGGCTCACTTTTAGCGGTATTTTGGAATGATATAGTTAGTTGGTTAAAGCGTGCGATATCAAAGGTAAAGCAAGTGATTAAAATTGGTGTTTATGGTACAAAGGTTTTTATTCGTGTAGGAAGTAAGGCGGCAATAGAGGAGATATCAAGACATTTTTCCAAAGATCATAATAATCGTTGGCATGAGACAGTTGTTACTAGAGAAGTACCAGCCAGTAAAGTTCCGGCGGACATTAGGAAAAGGGCAAAATACGGAAGTGAAGTAGACATAACTAGAGAGCTTGAACTTCAGCTCAAATAGGAGAGATATGAATGGAAATATTAGGTGGTGCCCTTAGTTTAATTATAGGTGTATTTGTTCTTTTCTTTGTTTTAGGGCTAATTGTTCAAATATTTAAGTTGTTTTTTTATCTATTAAAAGCTTTATACAAGCTTCTTCTACTTTTATTAAAACCTGCTGTTGTTATCGGCTTATTATATGGAGTATTCTACTTATTTGACTTCCTTGGACTAATCATTCTCGGAGTATCTGCACTGATTATCTATATTATCCATGTAATGAAGCAAGATCCGCTTGAAAGGCAAATAAAGAAGATTTTTCAAACGTTTGAAATGTCAACCATCAGTGATTTAATAGACCAATTAAATGGAAATCCGTCATATGATGAGGTGAAAAGTATTATTAATCAATTATTAAAAGATTCAAAGCTAGAGAAGCTTGATTTTGGAGATAAAGAAGTAGTTTATCGATGGACAGAAAATAGATATTATTCGAAAGGTGTAGTGAAAAAGACAATCACACTACAATAAATGGAGGAGATTACAATGCCAATCGGAAGTCCTATAAAAACATCAGCCCAAAAAGAAGTTCAACCTCAAATGTCGTCTAATGAAGTGAAAGACAATAATGGAAGAGGTAAGAGTAAACCTCTGTCTTTTATTCCTCAAAGTCCCAAGTATACAATGGATGATATTATTCTTCCAGCAAAAACAATTGAATCCATAAAAAACGCACTAGCAATAAAGGATAAAAGTGACCTTGTGTTTGATACGTGGGGGTTATCTAAAACTCATAAACATTCAAAGAAAGTAGGGATTAATTTGTATGGCCCACCAGGAACAGGAAAGACAATGGTTGCTCATGCAATTAGCCATTACTTACATAAAAAATTAATTGTTATTAACTATGCAGATATTGAATCTAAATATGTAGGGGATACACCTAAAAACTTAACAGAAGCATTCCAAACGGCTAATGAAACAAATAGTATTTTATTCTTTGACGAAGCGGATGCTATTTTAAGTCGAAGAGTAACCAACATGAATAATGCAACTGATACGAGTGTAAACCAAACAAGATCAGTAATGCTCACCTTAATGAACGACTATCAAGGTGTCATTATATTTGCTACAAATTACATTAGTAATTATGATCCAGCATTTATGCGTCGTATTCTCGCTCATATAGATTTTGAATTACCAGATTACGAGTGTAGAGTACGCTTATATGAAAAGCTAATTCCTATTGAACTTCCAACTAATGTTAAAATTCTTCAACTTGCTGAAAAATTTGAAGGAATATCAGGTAGTGATATTTCTAATGCAATATTATTAGCAGCTTATAAGGGTGCACAAACCAACGAGTTTGTGGAACATAAATATTTTGAAGAAGCACTTGAAGGTATAAAGAAAAGTCAAAAGGCAAATAGTGGTGTAGATCCTGTCAAAATTGAAACAAGATCAGTAACGGAAGAGTATGTAAGGCAGAATATTAATATATAGGAGGATTCTACATGATTTTATTTACACTTTTAGTAGCTACAGCAGCAATCACATTAATGGCTTTTTGGGATGATATAAAAGTTTGGTTAACTAAAACCATTGAAAAAATTAAAAAAGGATTAAAAAATATCTTTATAGGAGGAAAGATTTTCATTAAAAAAGTGAAGGAAGCATTTGAGGAAATTGCTAAATTCTATGAACAGGATAAACAAGGAAATTGGTATGAAACAACACATACAAAGCAAGTAAGTGAAATGGAAGTACCAGAAGAGATTCGAAAGAAAGCAAAGGTCTTTAATAAAGAAGTGGATATTACAAGTGAATTAGAAAGAGAACTTAAATTGGTTCTATAAAAAATAAATGAGGTGGTACAGTTGGACAAGCAAGCTATAGCAGGGCTGGAAAAAGCTTTAGAAGGAATAAAAGAGTTTTTATCAGCACTTGATAAGCCTAAATCTATTAGAGAACTTGCATTATCTTTTGAAAAAACGTGTGATTTAGTGATCGCCAAAGCTAAAAATGAGGGATTATTGTTTATTGACGGTAGATTTACCATTCAATTAATGAACAATGAAGAGTTCGTTGTATTAATGACTGCATATTTTCAAAAGACAACAGGTGAGTGGGTCGTAAAAAATGCAGACCCTATAACATTTCCTTTTACGAGGTTGGATGATGTATCGATAAGAGAGTTAGTTGCCAGAAAAAAAATAGAGTTTGAATTAATGGACCCTATTAATCCACGAAAACCACAGGAGGACTTGCTATGAATAAAATATTATTAATTAGTGCTAGCATATTGTTAGTAGGTTTTTTAATACAAAGAGGAATGAAGGAAAGCGCTGAAAGTAATAAAATTATAAAGAAAAAAAGTATACAGTATATTATTAATAAATACTCAAATGATTGCGATAAAATCATACTACGTGAATTAGAAAACAATCAAAGTCTCGATTACGTATCTGGTTACTTCATTATTAATTTATCTGAAAATCAACAAGTAATTCAGCTTAAAGCGGAAATGTATTTTCAAGATAATGAAGGAAACTGGCTCAAAAAAGAGTCGACAGATACAGTTCAATCCAATAGACTTTACCAAAATGATCTAGAAGAACTAAAGTCAAAACAAGAACTGAAATACGAATTATCTAGCCCTAAACTACCTCAAGTATCTTCTAATTAAAGGAGGGATTACTACTGTTATGGAACCTTTATCTACCGTAATTGTTGCAGAAAGAGTAGCAGAAGCTGCAGTTGTTAAAGAAATAGCTGCTCCCTCTATTGAACTAGCAGAGGTCGCTATTGATGAATCTATGATTACCAGATTAAATGAAATTCTTGATCAACAAGAGTATAAAAAGCTAGGAGAGTTTCGAGAACTTTCTCAAACAAATCCTGAGGCAATTCCCGCTGCTTTCAATGATATTAATGTAAAGGGGCAGGCTGGTGAGGCAATAATGGAAGCCAATCTGTCACAGTATGGACAAGTAGAAAAGCAAATACCTGTTCGACTAGAAGGTGCTGATACAGGGAACATAATAGATCTAAGGCTAGCAGAATCCAATAGTAATGTTCGAATAACTGAATTAATTGCAGAAGATGGACAAATAGTAGCTAATCATAATTATGATATTTTAAAAGGTGATTCAGCCTCCTTTGAAGTTAAAAATGGTGGGGTCCAATATTTAAGGCAAGAAGTAATCAATGGAGAACTGTTGCAACAAATAAAAGCTGGAAAAGAAATTTCAGACCACTCTTTTGTAATTATTAATGAGGATACTGCTAGGCAGCTTATGAGTTCTCCTGAACTTGCTGAAGATACAATAAGAAGGATAGAAGAAGCAGGAGGTAAACTTGTTGTGGGTCTTCCAGAACAGGCTGTGCAAATGGCAGTATTTATGAGTTAGGGGGAAAAGTATGAGTAATAATCAAATGGTCATTTTTGCAATTAAAACAAACAGCGAGGATCTAATAACTCGTTATAATGATTTCTCTAAAAATATAATAAAAGCTTCACATACTAATAGCTTTAACGAAAGAGTTGAGTGCTTAAAAAAAGCGGAAATCAAGAAGGGGAAATTTGAGTCCCTTTTAAAAGAAATGATTGAAAACAAATTAGTGATCGGAAAGTCCTTCAGAGATTACTTATTAGATGACATACAAGACCTACCTCTTACATACAGGTTAAAAAATGGACTTTTTACAACAGAAGAGTTAAAACAAGTAAATAAAGAAATAAAACTAAATAAAGAATTAACTAACACTTTCCTCAGTTTATTGCAAGATGTACAAGATGACGAAGTATTTATTTTCTGGAATATGGAGGAAAGTGAAGCTAATGCCTTACTATCGTATTAAAGAATTATTAGTTCCTGATAAAAAGGAAACTTACTACATATATCAAGGTAATGAAGAAAAGGACGTACAATTAAATGCTGGTTATTCCACTTCAAAAATCCTGCTGGAATCTTTATACTTATTGACTACTAAAGACGACCCTATCTCTCTCTATATATATTATTACCAGGAGAGACTTCAAGTTTTCTTCAAGAACAATAATCGTGATTTATTACAAGACCTTCAATTAAATGTTCCGCAATGTACCTGGGAGATTACTAAAACCGAAATTGATACTTCACTTTTAAAAGAAAAGGTTGCTCTTAAAGGCTGTGCTTCACCACTAGTTTTACATGAACGTGATGAAAATCTGTTGGATGAATTGATAAAAATGCTTCCTAAACAGTCTTTCTTAATTCAAGTGAAAATAGAGGTAAAGAATGATCAAAAGGCCAAGGCAGAAATTAATAGACTAGAAGAACACATAAATAAACTTTCTCAAAGCTCCAGCATTCAAGTTGGTGAGCAAGGTCACTTTGGAGAAAATATTAAAAGAATGTTATTTGGTGGAGAAAATGTGTCGTACCAATTAAAAAACATTACGGCACAAAAACAATTAGAAATTCTACAAAATCATTTATATACACTAAATACACAGGGTTTTATATTTAAGTCAATGGAATATAACATATATGCACCAAAGGGAATAGCTGAAGTCGTTGCTTCAAAAATGGAGACATTCTCAAGAAGATCGGGAAGTTTAAGTCTTCACTATATTAGAAGAGAAATTGAAGAATTTAGCTTAGAATATTTAAATTATGTTCCTAGCAATTATGGAGCAGCAATCCTTGCTCTTCCAATGAAAGGGACTACAGGAATTAAACAAAGAAAGCCCATAGATTTTGGTGTTGATAGTGGGGAATATCATGAAGATACAATCAAAGTTGGAAACATGATGAAACACTATGAAACGGATATTAGTGCTAATATCCCTTTAAAAGACTTAACAAAGCATGCATTTATAACTGGTGTAACTGGAAGTGGAAAGACAAGCACGATAAAATCTATTTTAACAAATGCATATAAACAAAAGGTACCATTTTTAATTCTCGAGCCCGCCAAAACAGAGTATCAATACCTAGAAAACTCAATTGAATCTTTAAGAAGATTTACTTTAGGAGTTGAAGGAGCAAATAGCTTTAAAATTAACCCATTTTATTGTCCTCCTAACATCCATATACAAACCCATCTTGATTTAATAAAATCTGTATTTATTGCTGCATTTCCGATGTATGGACCTATGCCATATATATTAGAAACAGCTATATATAATATATATCGAAGAACTGGCTGGGATTTTATATCTGGAAAAAATGTATATGAACAAAAACTTAATAGAAGGGATTTGTTTCCGACGTTAGAAGACCTTTATGAGGAAATTGATGAGGCGACTACCGAAGTTGGCTATTCTAATGATTTATCAAATGATATCCGTGGTGCTCTGAAGGTTCGAATAGGTAGCTTGTTAAGTGGTGCCAAGGGAAGAATGTTAAATACAAGTCAAGGGAATTCAATAACAGAATTATTACATTACCCGACTGTAATGGAACTGGAATCGATTGGAGATGACCAAGAGAAGGTTTTCTTAATGGGTCTACTACTCATTGCCGTTTATGAAGAGCATATCTCTAATGGTAATCATGCAAATACATTAAAGCATCTCTTAGTCATTGAAGAAGCACATAGGTTACTAGAAAATGTGAAAGAATCTTCTAATATGGAAATGGCTGATATGAAGGGTAAAGCGATTACAACCTTCAATAATATACTTTCAGAAATAAGAACGTATGGGCAAGGGCTGATTATTGCTGACCAGATACCGATGAAATTATCTCCAGATATTATAAAAAACACAAATATGAAGCTTATCCACCGCCTTTATGCAAAGGATGATAGACTTCTATTGGGTGAATCTATAGGATTACAAGAAGATCAAATAGATGAGATTATTAATTTACAAGAAGGAGAAGCAATTCTTTTCCATGGGAAAATTCAGGAAGCCATTAAGGTTAAAGTAAATGTAGATTTAAATCTTCTTGCTCAACACCAATCAAAAGTTAAAAAGATGAATGAAAATCAATTAGATATTCCTCATATGGTACTTCAGTTAAAGTGGTTAAAAGAGACATTCTTCAAAAGAATTAATACGTATCTTCTTTTTCCAGAAAAAAAGGGGAAAGTGATACAGTTAATATTAAAGGATGTTAAAGAGCATTTTGGATTGGATCTCCCATTAGAAAAGGAAATCCTTCTATTTAAGGAGATTGTAAAAACCTATTGGAAGGAAAAAAGAAAACCAAATGACATTCACTTCCTACAATTCAAAAAAATACTAAATGATATCGACGAAACGAATGATGCTCTTAGTCTTATTGGGAATTGGTTTAATGAATGTAAGAAAGAGACAAATCATCCAATGAAAAGCTATTCTTCACTCTATACAGCATATGCAAAATGGAGAGAGCTATTTAGTAATTGTAACAGTACATTAGATATTAGAGGAAAAAATATAAGTTACAATAATAGAACTTTTATCAGCTATTTGAAAAATCATCATAAAGTTCAGGCTTCTTTTGACATCAAGATATTAAATCCAAGAGAAATTCACGATCTAAGCTGTTCCTTAATGCTTTTTGAATTTAAAGAAGATCTACCTATACTTGAAAAGTTTTTTGAGATAAAAGATCTTAATCCGTTGGTAAAGCTGTAAGTTAGGTGAAACAGCACTACACCATTATATCTGCGATCACATCCTAGCAGATAGTTTTTAGAATAACCAGTAACCCCATTCTAGTTAGTATGAAAGCAATTATTCTATAATATATGGCGATTTTTGAGTTGTGTATGAAAGGAACTTATTCAAAAATATAGAGTAAAAAGGCATTGGTTAAAGGATAATCATGCCTTTTTTTGCCTCTTAAATAACCACTGTGAACCGTATCATAAATTATAATATTAAACAATCGGGCGCGTTTGAAGAAGATAAAAAGCCTATTTCCTCACTAAAAAAAGGAGGTATTAGGCTTATTTATCTTTCAAAATCCTTAACATTGTAACTGCACTATCCTGATGACACCAATTGGTAATCCATTGGTGATAAGTGGTAAACTAAGTGGAGATTTCTGGTAAAAAACATGAAAAAAGTCGTATATTCTTATGGCGTAATCAAGAATAAAGATTTTTAGAGAAATCAAAGGAAACTTATAATAAACCTTTTCCGATGAACGATTTATACTGGTATATATAGTACTATATTATTTTTTTACATTTAAATACAAAAGAAAAGAGTGTAATTCATGATCAAAAACATTCTAATAAAATATCATTCTCAAGTAAGCATTGATGAACACCATCGTTACAAGTCCTGGGAGCATTGTTTTCGTTTTTTTCAAAGAAATTATAATAAATTACATATGGAAGATATATTAGACCATAGCAGTCTACAAATGGGCTTTTATTTAGCAAGTTGGGGGATGCTTAGAGGAAGTTCTTTTCTTTTTCAAAAGGATTATCTAATCCATACCTATTTTCTCAAGGAAGTTGTGGCTGATAAAACAAACATTTGTTACTTTGCGCATGAGAGTAAGAGATATCTTGAGCCCCAAGACTTTATGGGGATAGATGAATTGATAGGTAAGACAAAATTAGCTTACTCTAAGAATATAAAATCAGTAAATGGTGAGCTTCAGGAAATACATGTGACTGATACGTTGGCTTCGAAAATCTTACTTGGTGTTTATGGAAATGTACCAGCTTATGACCGATATTTTAAGGATGCGCTGACTCTTTTCGGAATCCGTACGTCTTTTGACGAGCAGTCATTATTGCGGTTGGTAGAATTCTATAAAGATCACTTCACGGAGTTTGATTCCTTTAGAACAAACTATAGAACAGAATATTTTTATTACCCACCTATGAAGTTGATTGATATGTTCTTTTTTCAGATTGGATTAATGATGGACGATCCAGAAAAATACAAAGAAGAAATAGAAGAAGTCTTTGCTTTTGTAGAAAACTATCGCTCTACAAAAAAGCATGAGATGGAAGAATATTACAAACCCATTATTAAAAGAGAACGTAAAAATATTGGATTAACTGAAGAAATTAGAAGGTATATCTTAACAATGTTAAATGAGGCAAAAGAGAAAGGAGAAAATTATCTCGATATTCGATCAGGGGATATACATAAAGCAATGGGCTTAAAAGATAGACTGCCACCTGTTTGTAACGCTATGGAATCTTTACATCTTTATAGATATGAAATACTCCACGACACTCCAAGTGGGAAGAGTTCAACAAAGTTAATACGATATTACTTATAAACTAATTTACCGACCCCAAATGGTTAGAAATGGAGTAAATATGAAAATTGAAATTGGTGAATCTTTACTATTATCATGGCTAAAGCATATAAAGGAATGCCAAATTGTTCAAACAAACTGGAAAGCATCGAATAAATGGGAACTGAAGAATAAAGAAACATTAGAACAATTAATGAAAACGTCAAATGATTTTTTCTCGCAGAAGTATGAATATAATATTTACAAGGGTACGAAGTTAATCAATCAACTCATTGGTCAAGCAGAAATCGATGTTCTCGGGATTAGTTTTGATGATAATCAAAGTCACTTATATGCTATTGATGTTGCGTTCCATGAAGGTGGATTAAATTATGGCTCTAAGGATGAAACGGTAGCTAGGATTATAAAGAAATGTTTAAGAACAGCCATGTGTATATATGGGTATTTTGACGTGAATGAGGGGACCATCATTTTCACGTCGCCGAAAATCACGCCTTCGGTAGAAAACGATTTAATGAAGTGTGTTGATGATATGATTCTAGTACTAAATAAGTTAGGTCTTAACTTCAACATTCGTATTATAGCAAATGATGAATTTAATGAGAAAATACTAGATCCTGTTTTGAATGTAATAGGTAATGTCGCTGATACATCAGAGTTATTTATGCGAAGCCTACAAATGTACAATTTATTTGCAGGTAAAAAATCAAAAAAAGATAATCATCAAAAAATGAAAAATGAGAATAAGGTTATTTCTACTCTTGAAACAATAGAATCAAAAAGTTTAGAGGGCTTAGAGGAAATGAAAATTGGAGCGATCGTTAGAACAATCCTAAAAAAATTGTTAGAAGATGGTAAGGTTGCTAAGGAAGAAATTGAACACATGCAAACAAAGGAGTTTTCAAAAAAGACTTTTGATATTCAATATCCACTTCTTCAGAAAGCAGTAATAACCAATGGGAAAAGTCCCAAAAGATATTATTCCACTCCGATAAAAATAAACGGGGAAGAATACTTTCTATGTTCAGAATGGTATGAAGTGCCCGCAAATAATGATCGTCCCTACCTAATGAAGTGGTTAGAATTGCATCAATAGATTTAGAAATTACTTTAGTTATAGATGGTTTAGATAAGCATTTTATACAGGAGGCATACCATGAAGGTACTGACCTGGAATTCGGCTATGAGATTTAGAGATAAAATAGAAGAAGTCTTACCTTTACAACCGGACTTAATGATTATTCCAGAATGTGAGGCGCCTGAAAAGTGGAATAATCAACCGAGGCTTCAATCTTTAAACCAATTTCTTTGGTATGGAGAAAATAAAAATAAGGGGCTTGGAATCATAAGTCTCAATCAGAATTTACGACTGCAACTACATTCTTTATATAATGATGCATTTCGGTTTATCGTACCAATTACTGTTACTGGAGAGGAAGAATTCATTCTCTTTGCTATATGGGCTCAAAATGCGCCAAAGAAATTCGATAGTTACATAGGACAAATTTATATGGCTCTTCAATATTATAAGGAACTTTTACGAGAGCCTTGTATCCTAGCTGGTGACTGGAATAGTAATAAAGTATTTGATTATATTAGGAGAGTTGGTACTCATACGGATGTGGTCACCTATCTTAAATATTTTAATATACACAGTACTTATCATTACTTTTATAAGGAGGAGCATGGTCTGGAAACTACTCCTACTTATTTTTTTAGAAAAGAATCTGAAAAACCATTTCACTTGGACTATATTTTTGCTTCAACTGACTTTCTTCAACGTATAAAAAGAATGGATATTGGTAGTTCTCAGGATTGGATTAGTATTAGTGATCACTTTCCTATAACACTGGAGATAGAGTGATTAATTAATTTCTAGATAGTAGATACATTTTATTCGAAATGATTATCGAGGTGAAAAGGATGAAAAATTTTAATACCAGACTTATCCAAATCCATTGGGACGGGCCATATTATTTAAAGGACTTAAACAAGTTAATGGGTGAGCAAAAAGATTATGGAATCTATCAAATCTATGGTAAGCACCCTGTCTATGGCAGTAATGTCCTGTTATATATAGGAAAAGCGGATTATCAAACCATAGGCAAAAGAATCTCACAAGAGAACTGGTGGGATACCAATGATTCAATGGTACTTACGATTTATGTAGGACGTTTATCTGGGGAAAGTGTACCGAATGAAGCCCAATGGTCTAAAGAGATAGATTTAGCAGAGAAGCTTTTGATATATGTTCATAAACCAGCCTATAATTCTAAGAATCTCAATAATATACCTGATAAGGAATTACAAGAGATACATATATTAAATTGGGGATCCTATCGTGACTTGCTCCCTGAACTTTCAGGGTTACGGTGGACAACCAAATTAGATAGCCTAAACTATGAAGTCTACAGATTAAAATAAGTAAGGGATTTCAATAAGCCAGTACGTTAAGAGAGAATATCTTAATGTACTGGCTTATTTTCTTTACTACTCCATTTGTTTAATAGTTCAGCCTCAACAGATACATGTACCAGTTACGTCTTTAATCCTTGATTTTAAGAACAATCTTCCCCTTTGTACGACCACTTTCAATGTGCTGGTGAGCCTCTACAATCTGTTCCAAAGGAAAGGATTTCTCAATAACGGGTCTTAATTTTTCTTCCTCCACAAGACTGCATAAGAAATCTAGATCTCTATTATTTGGTTTTGCAAAGTGAATTTTTGCTTTTTTCCCACCAATGAATGAACTTATCATTAATTGAACCGGGTGATATTTAGGGTAAAATAGGTGTTCAGTAATATAAACACCATTTTCGGTTAAAGAGCGTATACAACTGAAAAATGTCCGCTTCCCAACTGCATCCAGAATCACATCGTACTTCTTTCCATTATCTGCGAAATTTCCCTTGGTATAATCAAGAACGTAATGCGCCCCAAGTTCCTTAACCCAATCGAGATTGGAGGTACTACAAACAGCAGTGACCTCAGCCCCGAAGTATAGTGCAAGTTGAACGGCAAAGTGCCCTACACCACCTGACGCACCATATATCAAGACTTTTTGTCCTTTTTTTACCTGTGCTACATCACTTAATGCTTGTAGCGCAGTTTGACCAGCACATGGTATAGCTGCTGCTTCTTCAAAAGTTACGTTTTTAGGCTTATGACTTAGGAATATCTCACGCGAAGAGACATATTCAGAATGGGACCCAAAACAACTCCCAAAAACAGGTTCACCTACCTTAAATCTATGTACGTTTTTACCGACTGCCTCAACCGTACCCGCAACATCTATACCCAGTATGGAATTTTTAGGTTTTTTTAGTCCATTATCTAACCTTGTAGGTAAATAGCCCTTTCGGTACAAATAGTCTAAAGCATTCACCGACGCACTGTGTACACGAATCAGTACTCTATCATCCTCCTTAATGGAAGGCTGTTCGACATCCTTTATCTCTATTACTTCAGGGGGACCATAGTTTGAATAAATAGCTGCTCTCACGCGTATTACCTCCTTTAGTATTCTTTTTTGCTTTGGTTAGAACTTACCATCTCATATTAATCTATACTTTTTTGTATAAAAATAAGGATATACAATCACAGTTGTATTTTTTCTATATGAAGTCATAATAGGGATATTTCTATATATTCGTCTAATTAATTTATATGACCTTAAGTAAGCATTTTTGATGTGATTTTGAAGAAGAGCACCCTATTGACTATCACACGAGTCATCTTAAATCTTCATATATTAATTTTGATTTTGTAAAAGAATATAAATGTAAATGCTATTAATGTAATATGGTAAAATATTCATATCGATAAATTAATTAAAAGGTATTATGAAAGGTAATTTCTTAATGAATACATTAGAAATCATATCCATGCCATTTACTCATACTTCAATAGACTCCTTACATGGTAAACCATATTCTGATTACCCAGTGGTATATTTTTTAAACAATAACACGATGGTTTACATTGGAGAGTCAGTAGCAGTAAGAAATCGTATGAAAAATCATTTGAATAATCCGGAAAGAAAATCATTGGATAAAATGACATTGATCGTTCATGAAAAGTTCAATCGTTCAGCAACCTATA
The DNA here is from genome assembly GCF_003586445.1 of Bacillus sp. Y1. NCBI lineage: Bacteria > Bacillati > Bacillota > Bacilli > Caryophanales > Bacillaceae > Bacillus > Bacillus sp. Y1. The sequence continues at coordinate 2,363,674 of NZ_CP030028.1, forward strand.
ATATTGAAACGAAGCTTATTAATTATTTTTTGGCAGATGAACGCTATAAGCTTCAAAATAAGAGTCAGACAGCTGATAGTGTCAGCCACAATTATTATGATAAGCCGTTTTATAATGAAGAGTTATTTAATGAATTATGGGACCAACTAAAGGAAAAGGACTATGTTACCCACTCAAGAGAAGTCATAGAAAATAAAGATATTTTTAAATTATCTCCTTTCAAAGAGCTTTCGGCTGAACAAATAGAGTTGAAGGAAAAAATTATTGAGGTTTGTGAAAAACATATCAAGGACGAAGAACCATTTGTTTTCCTTGTTAAAGGTGAAGCAGGAACTGGTAAGAGTGTGGTTTTAAGCGCCGTATTTAATCGGATTCAAGAGTTAGCAAAGGAGAAATCTTCCGCTCTTTATAACAGTAATAACTTTTTATTAGTCAATCATTCGGAAATGTTAAAAACGTACCAAAAAATTGCGGGGAAAGTAAAAGCACTTAGAAAGAATCATTTTGACAAACCGACTCCTTTTATTAACAAACGGAAAAAAGCTAACGAAAAGGCTGATATTGTGTTTGTAGATGAAGCGCATTTATTATTAACCAGACCAGACAGCTTTAATAATTTCAAAGAGAATAACCACCTAGAAGAGATTATGAAACATAGCAAAATTGTCATCTTGGTATTTGATGATAAACAAGTGTTAAAAATGAAAAGCTATTGGGATAAAAATAAGCTACTCCGTCTTGTAGACAGTCGACATTCGGAAGAATATATATTAAAAAATCAATTTCGCATGCGTGCTAGTAATCATATGATTCGTTGGATCGACCATTTTATCGAAAAAAAGATCACACCTATTCCTGAAAAAGAAGAGTTTGACTTTCAGATTTTTGAATCAGCGGCTAAGATGTATGAAGAAATACGTGAGAAAAATGAGCAAATTGGCTTAGCAAGAATGGTCTCAACATTTGATTATGTTCATAAAAAAGATGGTGAGACTTACTATATAGAAGAAGATCAATTTAAATTGCCATGGAATACTACTGAGGGAGATACCACCTGGGCTGAAAGGGAAGATACCATAAGGGAAGTTGGTTCTATTTATACGATTCAAGGTTTCGATTTAAATTATGTGGGTGTCATTTTAGGACCATCAGTTTCGTATGATCAGGAAAACAATGAATTGAAGATTATTACAGGAAATTATAAGGATACAGAGGCTTTCAGAGGGAAAGATGAATTTGATGATCCTGAAAATATTAAACAACAAATCATATTAAATTCAATCAATGTTTTATTGAAGAGGGGAATAAAGGGTCTATATATATTTGCAAGTGATCCAAAATTAAGAGCACATTTATTAAATCTTTATCGTAATCGTACGAAGAGATATGAAAATATGATGGTTGCCGAGGAAAAAGGTGATTACCATTAATGGTTGCTTTTTAAAATCGGATTCATACATATTGAGCAAGTAAGAAGGGGCGGTAACCTTGGAGTATTTGGATTTATTTAATAGTGGAGATAGTAACAGATTAGATAAAATAATTGCAGAATTAAAAGAAAATTACCCTGAAATCGATTGGCAAACCAAATGGTACGACAATGAAGATATAAAAGGCAATCCAACAAGTTATATTTCATTGATTGTTCCATCTTCCCAATATGAAGAAGCTGAACAAATTTACCAAGAATTAAAGGATGTAGGATTTGATTTCGAAACATCCATCTTTGATCCTTTAATCGAGGAGATTGTAGACTTCCGAGACGAAAGAGATTGGCAGCAATTCCATAATCCAAAGGATCTAGCCATATCTCTTTCCTTGGAAGCAAGTGAATTATTGGAAAACTTTCAATGGAAAACAAGTGAAGAAGCCATAGATGACAAAATTGATCATATTACTGATGAAATAGCAGATGTGGTGATCTACGCATTACTTCTATCAAACGAGCTAGAAATAAATTTAGAGCAGGCCATTAAAGAAAAAATCCGTAAAAATAGACTGAAGTATCCGGTAAGTAAATCTTTTGGATCAAGTAAGAAATATACGGATTTATAAGTAAAAAGGGGTAAAAAGATGAATAAAGCAGAAGATTTCAAAGACTCCGGAAAACACTTTTCTGATGAAAAATTTTGGGAGAAATTAAAGAAGTTTGCGAAAAAAGCAGGTTCCTCAGTTGTATATGCAGTTTTACTATTATACTTTACGCTTCAAAAACCCGAAGTGCCAGTAAAGGCAAAGACCATCATCATTGGAGCTTTAGGATACTTTATTCTTCCGTTTGATTTAATTCCAGATTTAGCGGTAGGAGTAGGGTATACAGATGATTTAGGCGCTCTAGGAGTTGCCTTGTTCCAAGTGGCTATGTATATTGATGAAGATATTAAGAATAAAGCAAAGGATAAATTAAAAGAATGGTTCGGAGATCACGTTGATACCTCCGACATCGATGGAAAGATTGATTAAAAAGCATGAAAACTAGGGATTATGCCCTAGAGGCCAAACAAAAGATAATCAGGAAATATTGAAAGGTCGCTGGTTCAGCGGTGAGCTAGATGAATACTATGGAAAACAAAAGCTTGTCGTTAGGTAACCCTAGTAAAATTTATAAAGGTAAAAGTAGCACAGGTCAGCATAACGACCTGTGCTATATTATTTCATTGGTTAAGAATTATAGACAAAAACAAGGTCAAATATAGGGGATTTGGCGTCCCTTAGTTACTCCATAAAGTCATTTAAGCACCAACATGTTATTAAACATATTCGCCTTTTGCATATTGTTTTTTGTATTGCATTGGTGTAAGACCGGTGATTTTTTTAAATGTTTTTGAGAAGTGTTTCACTTCAAAAAATCCTACATTGATTCCGATATTAGAAACTAGCTCGTTACTTGATTCAATCAGCTCCTTTGCTTTTTGAATACGATATGTAATTAAATATTTTCTGGGGGTAATCCCCATTTCTTTCGTGAATATTTGACTAAAATAGGAGAGATTCAATTTTAGATGTTCTGCAATCATATTTATCGTAATGTCTTCGGTGTAATGATCGTGAATAAAATCTATTGCTTGAAGAACTAGCGGATTTTTAATCATATATCGATTTGAAATTTCCCCTCGTAACAGATGGATAGACTCAATGAGGTTCGTATATTTTTGTTCAATCGATGAATAGACCAACTCTTGCGGTGAATTGTTTTCGATTAGGCGATTTTTATATAAATTTCCGAATCTTTCAAGTAATGCTGCGGATATCGTTGTCTGACAATAATAGTAGATATTATAGCTACAACTGGGTTTTATCATGTTCAAAAAGAGTTCTTCTAGCAATAATTCTAATCTTGGATCGGTGATATTATGGTCAATGAGTTCTTTTATTTGGTTTAAATAATCGTCTATTTTTATGTGGTCAACTTTTTTTCTAGATGTTTCAATGAGTTCAGGCGTTAGAAACTCCGCTTCACTGCAAAAGAAGTTGTATATTTTTAAACGGTGGTACGATTCATAGGCGAGTCTAATATCTTCAATCGTTTTAATGAAAGAACTTCGATAACGAAACGCTGTTTTACAGTTTAAGACAGCATTTAATTTTTTCATTAATTCTCCCTGTTTTTGTATACGAGTGGCTTCACTATTAGAAGGTATGTCATTAATGATCAAACAAAGATGTGTCGGTGTTATATAAAAGACTTCTCCACCATTATAACTATCCAGGACGGACTGACATTCTTCACAAAGTTTTTCTCCTACGTAGTAATAGATGTTTTTGTTTAAATCATGATCTACATACTCTATCTCAGCTAAATTCCACAAACATAAAAAGAAGCCACTATCATTTAGTTGTAGAGAAGCTTGTTTTTTATAAAATAAAAATTCCTGTTTCGTCACTCCACGCAAAATATCATTCATATATTCTGTTTTTTCCAACTTTTTCAAACGAGAGCTCATGATAGAATTCGTTCTTGAGTTTTCTCCGATATAACTAAAGTAACAATTATATTCTTTTTCAAGAGCAGTGGTAAAAAAGTTTTTAAGTCTTTCAAGTAAGTCCAAATCATGATATGTAGTGGTAAAATAGGTTATTTCATTATCTGAGATCGTTTCAAATGCAAAAAGAAGGGGGGATATATTTGCCTCTGCCAAATCAGCAAAAAAGTTTTGAGCATGATATATGGGCGTTTTAAGTTGGAATATGACAATATCTGCTTTCATTTCAATCATTTTATCGATAAGTTTTTCGTAGGAAACAGAATTGTAAACGATTTCAAAATTATCTCTGTGAAAAGGAGCAGATTCATTTAATAATTCTTGTATCTTTTTTTCCGTATAAATCACAATTTTTTTTGCCATGGTAATACACCTCCCTAATCGTACTGAATCTCTTATAAATACCATTATAATGTTGTCTTTTAAATTCAGCAAATTCTGAAAAGTAGAAAAAACAACACTTATTTCTAAAAAAAACACGATTTTTATGAAAGCGCATTCATTATAATTCAAAATAAGAAAGCTGCTTCAAACAAAAAAGGGGGGTAACGATGGAACAAAACGTAACAGTTTATAAACCGGAGGAAACATTAGTAGATTCAAAGGGGTATATTAAAACAAGTCCTAAACCAGGTTTTTACAAGCTAGATAGAAAAGAAATTATGGGGTATTCACTAGTCGATTTTGCAATGAACCTAGTATTTCAGGCAGTACTTATGTTTATTACTTTTTACTACACAGATGTTTATGGACTTACAGCTGTGGAAGTATCATTGATGTTCCTATTATCAAGATTTTGGGATATGATCAATGATCCAATGATGGGCGCAATAGCGGAGCGGTTGAAACCTAAAAAAGGTAAATATAGACCTTATATATTATGGGGGGCTATCCCGTTTGCTTTAATGGCGATTTTAACTTATACAGTTCCAGATATGGGTCATGCAGGTAAGCTAGTGTGGGCCTATGTAACGTATAACTTACTTAATATGTTATTTACATTTATTATCCAGCCATACATTTCATTAACAACGGTAATGACAGCAGATCCACAAGAAAGAACCAAATTGAACTCAATCCGCATGATGTTCGCGCAGGGTGGCGGAGTGGTGGTTGCCTTGTTCATTCCGATTTTATCCGCTTATTTTGGTAAAGAGGACCAGGCTACAGGTTATCAAATAACCGTTATTCTCTTATCGATTATAACTGCAGCGATTTTAATCTATAGTTATACAACCATTAAAGAACGGATTGAATCAACTTCACATCTTGATCCTGTCAAGGTAAAGGACATTTTCATTCAGTTAACGACCAATCGTCCAAGCATCATTTTGTTTCTTTTATTCCTTGGAGTCTATGGATATAATACGGTTGCTTCAGCCTCAGGTATTTATTATATGACCTATAACGCAGAACGCACCGATCTCATTGGGTTATTTTCATTATTAAATGTATTGCCTTCGGTCATTGCTGTTCCATTTGTACCATTGCTTGTTCGAAAAATAAAAAAGAAAAATACCGTCGCTTTAGGGTTAACGATTGCAGCACTTGGTTCATTAGCACTTTACTTTATCCCTGCATCAGCCATTACTCTGATGATGGTTGCAAAGGGAGTCGCGTCCTTTGGATACGGAATTTTAATGGGGATTTTATGGTCCATCATTCCTGATGCGGTTGAATATGCAGAATATAACACAGGTAAACGCTATCCAGCGATTGTATACACGACGATTGGTCTTGGTTTAAAAGCATCGATGACCATTGGTGGTGTTATTCCGACTTGGGTATTAGCAAGTGTAGGGTATGTACCGAACGTTGCACAATCTGCAGATGCACTAGGTGGTATTTTATTCCTTGTTTCGGGATTACCAGCGATCATTTGTCTGGTTACGCTCGTGATCTTTATGGTGTTTTATAACTTAACGGAAGAGCGTGTTGAACAAATTATGGATGAGTTGGCCATTCGAAATGGAGCAAAGAATTAATAGATTTGGAGGTTGAGTGATTTGGAAAATAATTTGAACGATTTTTCACTGGATGCCTTTTCACTGAAGGGGAAAGTTGCCATTGTCACAGGGGCCAATCAAGGGCTTGGAATGGCATATGCTGTAGCTTTTGCCAAAGCAGGGGCTGATTTATATATCCCACATTTTACAGATCATGTGTCAGAAGTAAAAGAATTAATCGAAGCAACAGGTCAAAAAGTTGCATTTATCCAAGGAGATTTAACAGATAAGTCTTATGTCCAAAAAGTGGTAGAAGGATGTATCAATGAATACGGGAAAATTGATATTCTCGTGAATAATGCTGGTGTTGGGATTTTCGCAGATTTTATGGATTATCCAGACCATTTGTGGGAAAAAGTCATGGATGTCAACTTAAACGCAGTGTATTACTTGAGTCATCTCGTTGTGAAGGAAATGGCTAAACAACGCTCAGGAAAAATCATCAATATTGCTTCTGCACTTGCTTTTACGGCTGATAAAAAATGTCCACCTTATACAACAAGTAAGCATGCCATTGTTGGGTTGACCAAAGTATTTGCTAATGAAGCAGGTCAGTATAATATCCAAACAAATGCCATTGCACCAGGGTTTTTAGAAACAGAAATGACAAAAGGATTTCAGGAAGATCGAGCATTCTACACGAAAATTGAAGATCGTATACCAGTTGGTCGCTGGGGAGTATCAGCTGATTTAATGGGTACGGCAGTATATCTAGCGAGCAGTGCTTCCAACTATATCAATGGCTGGACGATTAATGTAGATGGCGGATTTGCCACAACACTTTAGGAGGAAGAAATATTGAAAACCATTGCAGCAGTAAAAATTGGACGATTAAATGATCCTAATGAAGAAACACGAGGTGTGGTAGAAGTTATTGATTTTCCTGAGCAACAGCTTGGGGAAGAAGATGTCAAAATTAAAGTGGCATACTGCTCCATATGTGGATCTGACCCACATCTTGTGGAAGGTGTATTCGGTTGGGAGCCTCCATTTGGTCTTGGTCATGAAGTATCTGGCATTGTTGTAGAACTAGGGCCAAAAGCGACGAAAAAGGGACTGAAAGTAGGAGATCGAGTAGCAGGGAACTTTTTGAAGTTTTGTGGAACCTGTTATTACTGTTTAGACGGTCGAGAGCAGTTTTGTGAAAACGTACATGATTACAACAGGCCGGGCATGTCTGAATATATCGTTTGGCATGAGTCACAGGTGTGGAAAGTACCTGATACGGTCTCTCTTGAAGAAGCCTGCTTACTAGAACCTATTTCAATCGCTGTTCGCATTGTAGATAAAGCAAATATGAGAGTAGGACAGCGTGTGGCCATTTCAGGTGGCGGTCCAATCGGTTTGCTAACGCTTCAGGTACTTAAAAGATTCGGAGCAACATCACTCACATTGATTGAACCAATTGAAGATCGACGGAATCTCGCGAAATCATTTGGTGCGGAGCATGTGATTAATCCGCTTGAAGAGGATGTACGAGAAGTAGCAAATACCATTACAGATGGACGGGGATTTGATGTCGTCATAGAAGCATCAGGTTCTCCACATGCAGCAAATGTAGCGACTGACATTGCATCACGAGGGGGCACCGTTTTATATATTGCAATGTTCCCAAAAGAGTACGAAATGCCACTAAATCTTTATAAAAAATGCTATGAACAAGAATTAACCATTTCGGGTACTTTTGTCGCACCTTATGCGTTCCCACGTGCGATCCAATTGATGCCTCATCTCGATTTGGAGCCTTTTACACAAAAAATCTTCCCACTTGAGCGTGGAGTAGAAGCTTTTGAAGCCCATATGAGTGGGAAATATCCAAAAGTATTAATTAAGTGTAATTAATAAAATAGTAAAAAAGGAGAGAGTATGATGAACAGTACTGTAAATGAATGGACGATTCAAGAACTGGAAGACAAAGCAATTGATATTCGTAAAGATTTATGTACCTTTATTTATCGAATTGGCATAGCAGGTCATTTAGGTGGAGAACTGTCTATGATTGATATGGCGGTAGCTCTTTATTATAAATATATGAATTATGATCCGAAAAATCCAGAAATGCCTGACCGTGACCGTCTTATCTTAAGTAAAGGGCATTGTGCAGAAGCACTATTTACCATTTATCAAGATATGGGCATGTACACAATGGATTATATGGTTGATCACTTTGAAACACTAGAGACAGCAAAATTCAGTATGCACCCCAATCGGAAATATGTGGATGCGATTGAAGCATCTACTGGTTCATTAGGTCATGGGATGCCACTGGCGACAGGGTTGGCCCTTGGTGCAAGGATGTCCAATGAAAACTGGCGGACATTCTGTATTATAGGTGATGGTGAACTTCAAGAAGGTACGAACTGGGAAGCATTTATGACTGCAGGACATTATCAACTAGGCAATCTTGTCGCGATAATTGATAAAAATGACCTGCAAATGTCGGGTCCTACCAATCAAACAAATTCCATTGATCCACTGGATGAGAAAATGAGAGCGTTTGGCTGGGAAGTGATTGAGGTGAATGGAAATGATATGGGTGAAGTTTGTGGGGCGCTTGAATCACTTCCTCCATCTGATCCACATATTCGAAGAAAACCCATTTGTATTATCTCAAATACAACAAAGGGTAAAGGCGTATCGTTTATGGAAAATGTCGTAGGTTGGCATGCAGGGGTTTTGAACAAAGAAGATTTGGAAAAGGCAATTGAATCTATCGAAAACACAAGAAAGGTGAGATAAATTATGGCTGTAGAAGTGAGCTTAAACTTTGACCAAATATTATCATCGGCACGTGAGGTATATGGAACGGAATTGAGAAAAATGGCTGACGAAGGAATGGACTTTGCGTTTGTTTGTTCAGACAACGTGGCTCCCTCATCTGAAGTTGGTAAATTAATGAAAGCGTACCCAGAACGTTGTGTTAATGTTGGGATTGCTGAAGCCAATCAGGTCGGTTTGTCTGCCGGTCTTGCGTTATCAGGAAAAGTAGTATTCTCACAAGTATTTGGACCGTTTTTACCCCTTCGTGCAGCAGACCAAATTCATGCAGATATCGCTTATAACGATGTACCCGTTCGACTAATCGGAACCCATGCGGGCGTAACGTCAGGTGGAGGACCGACTCATAATGCGATTGCAGATCTTTCGTTTTACCGTGCAGTTCCAAATTTAACGGTTGTTTGCCCGGCAGATGCCAATCAATGCGCGAAAGTGGTTAGACAGTCAATGACTTATCCAGGACCAATGATTATTCGTATTGCCAGAGGTGCTGAGCCAGATGTATATGCGGATAATGATTACGAATTTGAATTTGGTAAATCCATTACCATTAAAGAAGGTTCAGATTTAACATTAATAGGTACAGGAAGCTCAGTGTACTGGTCATTGAAGGCAGCACAAAAATTAGAAGAGTACGGCATTTACGCTAGAGTAATAGATATGCATACCATTAAACCGTTTGATGAAGCTGCCGTTCTAAAGGCAGCAAATGAAACGGGATGCGTCATTACGGTTGAAGACCAAAGTATCAATGGAGGTCTCGGAGGGGCAGTAGCGGAAATCATTGCAGAATCAAATATACCAACTAAGTTTAAGCGCATTGGTTTACCAGATGAATTCGCCGTATTAGGTGAGCCAAATGATGTTTACAAATACTATGGCATGGACCCAGAAGGTATTGCGAAAACAGTACGTGAGTTTTTTAATCGGTAATTAATAGTGAAAGGGGAATAACCAGATGACACAACTCGTTTGTCAACAATGTGAACAGGTAATCGATTATATATCCTCAGAGAAGTCCAGCATAATATATGGTCACTGTACTAGTTGTAGTCATGAAAATAGAGGAATTGAAGAAGAATTATCAGAAACGTAGATTGTGAGGAGCCGACAAGACATCCTATTTTTATCTTGTCGGCTTATTTTTGCACATAGTCGGAAGGATTAAATGAAGGATTACCATGCAAATGTATATGGAGGGGAGAAAAGCTATGCAACAGTATGAATTAGTAACTAAAAGTTATATTAACGGTGAATGGTTGAGTGGCGACAGTGGACGTGTATATAAAGATTTGAACCCGTATGACAACTCGGTCATTGCTGAAGTGAATATTGCATCTAAAGAACAGATGGAACAAGCTTTTGAAACCGCTGCTGAAGCTCAAAAGGAATGGGCAAAATCAAATGTGGAAGAGAGAAAAGCAGTTGTAGAAAAAGCAATTGCTTACTTAAAAGAAAATCGAGAAGAAATTGTTCAGCTCATCAGTCGTGAAACTGGTGGAACCCTTTTAAAAGCGAATGTCGAACTTCATCTTACACTTGAAGTAATGGAAGAAGCCCTTCAATATGCTGAAGAAGCTTGTCATGTACGTGAAGTCCCAACTCATGTTGAAGGCAAGGTTAACCGTATTTATCGGTTACCTTTAGGTGTCATTTTATCTATTTCGCCATTTAATTTTCCAATGAACTTATCAATGAGAACAATCGTCCCAGCAATTGTATTAGGTAATGCGGTGGTTCATAAACCGGATATTCAGGTCGGTCTAGTCGGTGGTGTTGTACTAGCAAAAGCGTTTGAACAAGCGGGGCTCCCTGCTGGAGTGTTTAATATGCTTTTAACAGATGTTGAGGAGATGGGTGACGATCTGCTTACACATCCTATTCCACGTTTAATTAGCTTTACTGGTTCAACAGCTGTTGGGCGTCATATCGGTGAAATTGCTGGCCGAAACTTAAAACGGGTGGCACTTGAACTAGGTGGAAACAGTCCATTTGTTGTGCTGTCTGATGCAAATGTGGACCAGGCCGTTCATGCAGCGATATTTGGGAAATACATTCATCAAGGACAAATTTGTATGATTATTAATCGAATGATTGTGCATAAAGATCAGTATGAATCATTTGTCTCAAAATTTGTAGAAAGAACAAAACAATTGACTACAGGTAATCCTCTGGATCCAAATACAATCATTGGACCACTTATTAATGAACGTCAGATTGAAAAAGCGCTAGGTTTCATTGAGGAAGCGAAAAAAGAAGGAGTAACCGTAGCCCTTGAAGGAAGACGTGAAGGAAATGTACTAACACCTTCCATTTTTATTGATGTAAAGAATGATGGGGCACTTGCTCAGAAAGAATTATTTGGACCGATTGCCCTCATTATTAAAGCTGAAAGCGATGAAGACGCGATTAAAATGGCAAATGATACTCAAGCAGGTTTAAGCTCGGCTATTTTTACAAGTGATCTTGAAAAAGGGGAGCAATATGCTCTTCAGTTAGATGCTGGAATGACACATATTAATGATCAAACAGTCAATGATGCACCTAATATTCCATTCGGTGGTAACAAATCAAGTGGATTGGGCCGCTTCGGAAATCCATGGGTAGTCGATGAATTTACAACAATGAAATGGGTATCTGTGCAAACAAAAGAAAGGAAATACGCTTTTTAAGAAATAATAAACTGTAAGCTAAAAAGAATGCGTCTTAGTTGCAAACCTTTTACCAATAACCTGAAAATCGATTGCACAAACAGTAGTAGAAAAGAATAATCACAAAAAAAGAGCTGACTACATTCAGCTCTTTTCTTATTCCTATTTATTAACCACCAATTCTTTTGCAAGTTGTTCTGCAGATAAAACCGCTTTTTCGATCGCTTGCTGTTTAATTTTTTCAGCATCATCTGGTTGTAAAGCATGACCTTCCGCAACAATGGTTTCCAATTTAATTGAAGCATTCGTATTTCTCTATGACAATACTATCAGGTAAAAAAAGAGATCGAATGGTCTCTTTTTTAATTGGTGGATGCAAAAACAGAAAAGTCAAGGTCAATAAATACTTTACTTGGATCAAGACCCATATCATCTACAAACTCTTTGATATTAAGTAAACAATGTGAAACTCTTGGGTAACCCTGGAGGATCACATAAAACAAATCAGGATTTGTATCGTTTTCATGGCATGTTAGTAAATGTGCATTTTCAAGCATTGAGAGATATATTTTGTACTCATTTAGCTTTAAACCAAATATTTTATACACTTCTGTTTCATTCACACAGAGGGCATCGGGACCAATCCTGTATTCTGATTTTTGTACCAGAGCGTAAAATAATTCTCTGCTTAGGTGTGGGAGTTTATACAAGATGTCATAAAGTTCTTTGGTAGCAATTTCCTTCTCCATTCTTTCTTTAGCATCTATATTCGATCCGAGTTTTCTCTCATAATTAGAAATTAGCGCTCCACAATTGCTATATGTATAGGTAGGGCTCTCCTCTATATTTGAAAGAATGGATGTGGGATCTATGCCCAATAATTGATAGACATCCATTATTTCTTGGTTGATAAAGTTAAACACCTTTAACAATGGTCCACGTTCAAGACTATGAATCTTTTTTTTGATATCCCTAAGATCAACAATGTGCTGATCTTTATCAAAATTTAACGCATCAATGTATTTCTGATCTATGGTTATTGATTTTTGTTTTTCTCCTAGGATTAAGATATAAAACGTATCGTAAGACTCGGTATGTTTATTTTCAATGACTTTTTCTAAAGTTTTCCACTTTGTTTTTTCCAGTTTGTGTTGTAACCTGGATGGCAATTCTTTTTTCTTTGTCTCCTAGGTCAATGCCAGGTTCGTTAGTACGTATATCATTCAGATTGATAAAATTTGTATCGTATATACAATTAAATAGGTCCCTTGCAAAGTTTTCACTATGTATATGTAAATCGAGTAATTGTCTCGTGGCTTCACTTTCAAGATTAAAAGCAAGCCAATTTAATTTTAAGTTTATCGCTTCAGTAATGGTTTTCCTTTGTAACATTTATATAACCAGCTCCATAAAAAATTTCATATTCTACTACAACTATATTATTTAGTGTGATTTTTTAAAAGATATTGTTATTTTATTGGGTTTAATAAAAAGGGTAATTTAATTAATTCTATCGATAAAAAGGTTTTCTTCAAATAAATAGAAATTTGTTATTAACTATTAAAAAACAATACCGATATAAAGTATATGGAAAATAGTTACATAAGATCCTTTCATTCTAGAAATATTTCTACCATTTTACTAGGTGAGAATGTGAAGAGTTTAATTACGGCAGACGATATCTATCGTTTGCCTGATTTGATCCTTTCGATGGATCGGGTAAAGGGATTTTTGTTGTACGATATGGACTTTGGATACAGAAACGAATTCGCGGTTGAGAATTACCTAAAGAAATCAGGTAACGATATATATACAACAGGGGCGACAACCTTAGAATGTGCTAGAATGCTATATAAAGCAGGAGCCAAAAGTGTCACCATTTTACCATTTGGGGTCACTCAGCATAAGGTGACTACAACAATTAGAAAACCGGTAAAAGATGCCAATGATGATATTTATCAACTAAGGTTAAATCATGTAACTGGTGAACCTTTTTGGGTTTCAAAGAGTAGTAATTACGAAGAATTTCATCAAATACGGAATTATTATTTTTCTCAATAAGGTTTCTATAGAATATACTTTTTCAGGATTTGAAAATAGGGTGAGTTGGAGGCTTATATATGTTTGAAATCTTAGAACCAATACTTATCAAAAGTGGACTAGCTCGAATGTTTGATTTAAGAATTAAGGATGATAACACTGCAAATTCAAGACCTTGGGTTTCGTATCGTGTTAAGAGCAATATATACAAAATAAGGGCATTTGAATTATGGGGAGAGGGCCCCGAATTATTTAGAATTTATTACGCTGATAATATGAATGGAAACCTTAAAACATTGTTGGATTCTTTACCAGAGGTGTCTACCTCCAAAAAATCATATACGGACTTTAAAACAGATGATTATGTTTCTTTAGCTACTAAAATAGCTGATATTTTACAGTCAGATGAAATCATATTAGAGAGCAAAGCAAATAGCAAACTAGCTCGTTCATCAAAGTTTGAGGGTCTTGAGTTACCCGATGTTGACACATCTCAAGAAAATGTCTTAGGACATACATTTACATGGAGAGAAGTTATTGCCATTTGGGAAGATAATTCCGAAGATAATAATCTAAAAAAGGTATTAAGACAAAATGGAATTTACATTCAAAGATCTGAAGATGGGAAAAGTAGATACATAGGTAGTGCCTATAACAGCGACGGAATTATAGGTAGATGGATGGCACATTTAAATTCTCTTGGAGATGCACAACATCTTAATTTGTTTGTTCTAGAAAACGGCTATAATTCAGTCATCTTCTCCGTCATTGAATTTATTGAAGGGACCGATTCTGAAATCATAAAGCGTGAATCGATGTGGAAGAAGACTCTTGGAACAATCAACCGCGGGCCATATAACGGAATTCAGTTGAATAATAATTAGGTGAATAATAGCGTCCCGACTACTGTTGTCTGGACGCTTTTTTATAGGATATTAACAATTTAATTACTAGAAGTTGAGATTCTGAGTAAGAGATAGTGCAGTGATTAAATATTATTTTCTAAGTTGTTGTAAAAACTTGCCTTTTTAAAATAAATCTAGGAAAAAATTACTAAGGTACCAACTAGAGAGTAATCCTTAAGTCTCGAATTGGACAAAAAATTAAACGGCATTAGTTGTAATAAAAATCAAAAGGGGGAATTCCCATTATTAATAGAATTTCTGGAAAAGAAGAAGCGATAGAATCATTAAATAATAGTTTGGAACAGCCACTATACTCACTTGTAAATGTTCTAAGCAATTTAGCTGAACAAAGGCTTTCTGCTAGTAGTAATATTCTATCGGATGAATTGGTAACATGTCCATGTTGTAATCTTATGTCGGAATGTAACTACGAATTTGAAGGAGTGTACTATTGCTCTGAAACATGCGTGAAGGAACAAATGGTCCTAATGAATCAAGTGGTTACGATTTGTGGTATTACGGGTCTTCATGCAATGGAAGTTGAAAAAACATTGTCTTTAAATAGTTGGTCCCTTGATGAATTTACTAGTAAAATTGATGATTATTTAGATGCACTCTCAAAGGGGGCATCCATTCCTGCTGCTACTGTATCAGCGTTCAAGAATGCGGGTATTTATAACACATTGAGCACTAATTTATCTTTTTTAAATACAAACCAGGGAGGCGCAAATTTTAAAGGGTTTGTTTTTGAGCATCTTCATGCAACCAGCGCTACAGTCTCAGGAACGCCAACATCGGTGATTGGCAATAATGGTATTGCAGATTTTTTAATCTTACAAAAAGATGGAACGACGGTTTTAGGGCAAGCAAAAGTCGGTTACCAAAATACATATATAGATTTCAGGAAGTATCAAGGGCAAACGATTGTTGTAGATAAAGGAAATACGCAACTTATAAAACGTGCAAAGGCAGCAGGTCTCGAAGTCATAGTATCAGATGTTAGTAAAAAGCAGAGTAAAAGGTTATCTGAAATCATGAAGTTGGAAAGTAACATCTTGCGCACCGCAAATGCACCGTTAACTTCCAAAATCTATGCCCTAAATCAGGCGGGTATTGCATCGGCAAAAGTTGGTGGTGCTACTGGGGCTGGGTTTAGTATTGGAAGTAATATTGTGGAAGTATTTTCTGGGGATAAAGATTTAGAAGAAGCAGGCAAAGCAGTTGTACGTGATACAGCAATTGCTACAGCCTCAAGTTATGTAATTGGAGCTGCCGCAGCCACCCCTGTAGGTGTCGCCATAGCGGGCACAGTAACATCAACAGGTACAGCACTTGCTGGAACAGCAGTTGGCAGTACAGTTATAGCAGGAGCAGGAGCCGTTACTGGAGCGGTAACAGCCGCTACAACCGCTGTGACAGGTGCTGTTGCTGGATCTACCGTTGGAGTAGGGGTTGCAAGTGCGGCAACTGCAGTGGCAACTGCCACAACTAGTGCAGCAACTGCTGTTGCAGGAACAGCGATAGGGACTGCCGTTACAGGTGTTGCAACAGCAGCTGCAAGTACGACTGTTGGTGCTGCTGCCATAGCAGGAGCTACTGCAATAGGTGCTGTAGCTGTCGCGGCTGCACCCATAGTAGCAGGAGCGGCTGTAGTTGGAGGAGTATTTGCAATAGGGAAGAAGATTTTTGGTAGGAGATAACCATACAAGTTTCCGATTTTTCATCTTTTGAGAATTGTTTAATAGTAAGACTAATATAGAGAATGAACAGAACTACTCCAAACCTTTGTAATAGGAATAGTGAAAATAGAGGGACTAAAGTATAGCAATTTTCGAGGGTAGGAGTGTATAGAATCAGACCTTTGTCTCATTCGATAAAAACCATTGTAAGCCTTTCGAAAATCCACACTTTCTGAAACATCTACAGAATGTAGCAATTCTAAAATATTCGTATACTTCTTTAAACCAGGCTCTACTTTTAATAAGGCCTCATTCACTTTTTCTTCAGTTAATGTTTGTACAAAAAGTACCCTATAGGTAGACTTTTTCTATGTGTCTACTCTATAGGGTACTTTTTATTCCAAGCTAGCTTTATCTTTATCCCTATTGCTGTAAATGATATTTTTTAATTTTAAGATAAAGTGTATTTCGACTTATTTTTAGGATCGTAGCTGCCTTACTAATATTCCAGCTTACATAATCCAATGTTCTTCGAATCACTTCTTTCTCTGAATGAACAAGAGAGGTAAGGGGATCCTTTTCTTCCTGTAGAGATGATTTATTCTGCTCGTATTCGATTTCAAAATCCAAGTCTTCCGCTTTAATCTCATTTCCATCAGCTAGAAATGAGGCTTGCATGAGAACACTATTCAGCTCTCTAACATTTCCAGGCCAATGATACGAAAGAAGCTTATCTTTTGCCTCTATTGAAAGAGGTAAGGAAGGGTAATCTAAATTTTTCATTAAGTGATTGGACAATTCAATAAGGTCTGAACGCTCCCTGAGAGGAGGGAGTGTCAGAACCACACCTTTCAGTCGATAATACAAGTCTTCTCGAAAACGTCCTGCTTCAATTTCTCTTCTAAGGTTTTTATGTGTGGCCGCAATCACTCTTGTATTGATTGGTATGGGTTTAATTCCACCTACTCGGGTGACTGATTTTTCCTGTAAGACTCTTAGCAAAACAGCTTGTGCCTTGAGTGTCATGTCACCAATTTCATCGAGAAAGAGGGTCCCACCATTCGCTGCCTCAAATTTCCCTATCACTCCTTCACGATTGGCACCGGTAAATGCCCCTTTTTCGTAACCAAACAATTCGCTTTCAATGAGACTTTCCGGTATGGCGCTACAATTAACAGCAATAAAAGGCTTTTCTTTTCTTTGTCCAGATGTATGTAAGGACTGTGCAATTAACTCTTTTCCTGTCCCACTTTCCCCGTATACAATGATTGGAAAATCGGTAAGTGCCGCTTTTTTTACGATCCTTCTAATTTCATTCATCTTTGGGCATGACCCGACAATATCCGAAACGGTATATAGATAATGTGGAGTCAATTTCTTATTCGTAGGTTTCTTTATAGCTAATATGGATCGATATTGTTTACGTGATGGATCAGATATCACTTTTGTAGGATATCCCTTTGTATTGTAAAATTCTTTTCCCAAACAGTCATCACCTAGTAATTTACGTGCTGACTGATTGGCACGGATGATCCTTTTGTCATCATCTAGTGAAAGAAGGGGAACATTTGCAAAGTTAGCAGTCGCTTCAAGCTCTTTAATGGTCAAAACCTTTTCTTTTTTCGCCATGTCTAAAAGTAAGCCATTTTGAATAAAAGTCGCCATGATGTTTGTTAAGGAGAAAATAAATGGATGATACAATTCCTTTCTTGCACTGATATTAACGGCACCAATTAGTTCACCCGTTGGTGAATAAATAGGGCTTGCCGCACAGGTTAGAAATTGATTTTTTACATAGAAGTGGTGATCCGCATGAGTGATAATAGGTTCTTTCGTAAAGATGGCAAGCCCCATGGCATTGGTTCCTTTGTTCTCTTCTGACCAATTCGATCCTATGGATAGAACATCAACAGAGCTGGTTACATCCAATTGCCCTACTCTATGTATGATGGTTCCGTTTCGATCAACAATGGTGATCACTAGACCAGAATAGTAGTTGGGAAAGAGAGTGTTAATAGCTGAAGAGGCATGGTTTATTAACTGTTCATTTTCTTTAATCAGATCACTCAAAGCTTTACCAGTCAAAATAGAGTCCTCTAAAGGATCGGTTGGTGAGAGGCCGAAATCATGACAACGCTTCCAAGATTGACTAATGAGATTGTACTTATCGAAAAGAACTTCCGTAACCATATGACGATTATTACCTCCTTTTCACATTAAGGCCATTCATCCTTGTCCATATTATACTATTATTTCAATATTCAGGAAAAGGTTAAAAGTCGTTTGTCTTAAAATAGGACACCCTTTGCTCATTTATTGAACACGCTTTTACCAGAGGGTAAATAGAATCGCTTACACAATCACTTTTTAGAGTTGGCATAAAAATTGCAATGATATGGTTGTAAATAAAACTTCATAGCAAAAGGGGAGGATTTTCACATGAAAGGAAATAGAGCAGTAGCTTACATGGGTGCAGGTAAAGTAGAGGTAATGGATATTGGTTATCCAGATTTAGTTTTAAGAGATGGACCGGGAGTCAATCCTTTAAACGTAGGACGTAAATGTGAACACGGTGTTATCTTGAAGGTAGTAACAACAAATATTTGTGGAAGTGACCAACATATGGTGAGGGGGAGAACGACTGCTCCCGAAGGACTTGTGCTTGGGCATGAAATAACGGGAGAAGTCATTGAAGTTGGTCGTGATGTGGAATTTATCAAAAAAGGGGATCTTGTGTCTGTCCCGTTTAATATTGCGTGTGGACGATGCAGAAGCTGTAAAGAGCGCAACACACATATATGTGAAAATGTAAATCCTGATCGTCCTGGTTCAGCGTATGGTTATGTAGATATGGGAGGCTGGGTAGGAGGTCAGTCTGAATATGTAATGGTACCCTATGCCGATTTCCAATTATTGAAATTTCCAGATAAAGATCAAGCGATGGAAAAAATTAGAGATTTAACGATGCTATCTGATATTTTTCCAACAGGTTATCATGGGGCAGTGAGCGCAGGTGTTAAGCCAGGAGCTACTGTTTATATTGCGGGAGCAGGTCCTGTTGGGCTAGCAGCTGCCCATTCGGCACAACTTTTAGGGGCTGCCGCCGTTATTGTAGGGGACTTAAATGAAGAAAGGCTTGCCCAAGCAAGAAGCTTTGGTTGTGAAACAGTCAATCTACGTAATCACCCTGATTTGGGAGAGCAAATTGATCAAATTCTAGGCAGTCCTGAGGTTGACTGTGCAGTAGATTGCGTAGGCTTTGAAGCATCTGCACATGGTGCAAATGCGACAGAAGCGCCGGCAACTGTTTTAAATTCCATTATGCAGGTCACTCGTGCTGGGGGACGACTTGGGATTCCAGGTCTATATGTAACAGGAGATCCAGGTGGAGTTGATGAGGATGCAAAAATTGGTACATTGAGAGTTCGTTTAGGATTAGGATGGGCGAAAGCACATACATTTGTTACAGGTCAAACACCAGTCATGCAATACCACCGTGACTTAATGCAAGCGATCTTAAGTGGAAAAGCACAGATTGCAAAAGCGGTTAATGCAACGGTCATATCTTTAGATGAAGCGCCAAGGGGCTATGCAGAGTTTGATAAAGGGGCTTCAAGAAAATATGTCATTGACCCTCATGGACTTGTGAAATAATGGTGGCTGCTGATGGAGACACCCAGCCTGTTCAAACGATGTTTTGGTGAAGGTATCGGTACGGCTTTATTAGTTCTTATTGGTCCTGGCACAGCCGCTTTTAATGGAATGATTACGGCTAATAACAACGAGTCTACCACATTGGCTGATATTGGAGTGATAAGCTTTGCCTTCGCGATTATTGTTATGGCAATGATCTATTCAATAGGTAGATTAACAGGTTGTCACATTAACCCAGCTGTTACAATTGCACTAGCATCAATAGGTCATTTTCCATGGAAAGAGGTAGGACCCTATCTACTTGCACAATGTGTAGGTGGTACCATTGGGGCGTTTGGAATTGTAAGCGTTTTAGGCATGGATGGAGTATGGTTAGGTAATTTAGGAGCTACTGTCCTTGCACCATCTACTGGATATATTCAGGGGATATTTATCGAAGCCATTGCAGCGTTTATCCTTATGTTCGTCATTATGGGAGTTGCAGTAGACTCCAAGGCCCCAAAGGATTGGGGTGGGCTTGTTATTGGTTTAACAGTTGGTGGAATCATCATGATGACCGCCGGTTCTACGGGAGCATCATTTAATCCCGCAAGAACCTTCGGACCATATGTTGTAGATAGTTTACTCGGCGGCAATATCAACTGGATTCAATTCCCTGTTTATGTAATTGGTCCAATAATAGGTGCTGTTGCAGCGGCGGTACTTTATAGGTATATGACTAGTTCGAAAAAGCTACCGTTAATAAAGGAAAACTCTCATAAAGAAATAGTAAAATAGTGTAAGGATGAAAACTAGGGATTACTCCCTAGTTTTTTTCTTTTTATTTTGTCTAACTGCTGTAAGTTTAATAGTGTATCAATCTTGGAAATCACATCATTTTTCGACTGACGTGTCTTAGTTCTATTTAAAAATAACGCCCCCTAACTTTATATAAACTTAGAAAAAGCAAGTGATTCTTGATTTTCTCCCTTCAAATTTGACAATCAAGTGAAATATATCTTAACTGTGAGTTATATCACACCTACTTTTTCTGATCGTTGTTAAAGTGAAATCATTATTGAATGACTATGTAAAGTCACCTAATGATTAGAGGGTAGGGGGAAATATAAATGAGTATGTTTTGTTATCAATGTCAAGAAACAGCAAATGGAACAGGCTGTACGATTGCCGGTATTTGTGGAAAAAAAGATGATTTAGCGAATATGCAAGATTTATTGGTTTATGTGGTAAAGGGTCTAGGGATTGTTCATACAGAAGCAAGAGAACTAGGATTGAAGCATAGTAAAGTAGATGAGTTTATTGTAAATAGTCTTTTTATGACGATTACAAATGCCAACTGGGATAAGAATGATTTTTATAATAAGGTTAGAGATGGTCTGAACATTCGTGAAGAGATCAAGTCCTCAATTGAAAAGGCTGGCTCACAATTAGCTAATACAAGCGATTTTGTTACTTGGTATGGTGAGACTACCCTTGAGTTTGAAAACAAAGCAGCTTCACAAGAGGTAAGCATTCTTGCCACAAGAGATGAAGATATCCGCTCGTTAAGGGAATTAATTACATATGGTCTAAAAGGATTGGCTGCATACCTTCAGCATGCCGCACATTTAGGCTATAAAGACGACTCTCTGTATGCTTTTATGCAAAAGACATTGTCGCAAATAACAGATGATACATTAACATTGGACGAATTGATTGCCCTTTCTATGGAAGTTGGAAAGTATGGGGTTCATGGGATGGAATTATTAGATACTGCAAATACTTCCACTTATGGACATCCGGAGGTTACAAAAGTAAACATCGGTGTTGGTAAAAATCCTGGAATTTTAATAAGCGGACATGACCTGAAAGATATTGAACAATTATTAAAGCAAACCGAGGGCACGGGTGTGGATGTGTATACACATAGTGAAATGCTCGTCGCCAATTATTATCCAGCATTTAAAAAATATGATCACTTTGTAGGCAACTACGGAAATGCTTGGTGGGAACAAACACGTGAATTTGAAAGCTTTAATGGTCCGATTCTAATGACAACAAACTGTATTGTACCACCAAAAGCTTCATACAAAGATAGAATGTATACAACTGGAGCAACAGGAGTAGAAGGTGTTACTTATATTGCGGAGAAAGAGGATGGAACAAAAGACTTCTCAGTGATTATTGAGCATGCAAAACAATGTGAGCCTCCTATTGAGATTGAAAAGGGTGAAATTATTGGAGGATTTGCACATAATCAAGTTGCTCAAGTGGCGGATCAAGTAGTCGAGGCAGTGAAGAATGGAGATATTAAACGATTCTTTGTTATGGCAGGCTGTGATGGACGCCATAAAAGTAGAACGTATTATAAAGAATTTGCTGAAGAGCTTTCGAATGATACCATCATTCTAACAGCTGGTTGTGCGAAATATAGATATAATAAGCTTGATTTAGGTGATATCAATGGGATTCCAAGAGTACTTGATGCCGGTCAATGTAATGATTCTTATTCACTTGTTATGACCGCGTTAAAACTAAAGGATGCCCTTGGCTTGGAAAGTATTAATGACCTTCCATTGTCTTATAATATCGCATGGTATGAGCAAAAGGCAGTCATTGTATTCCTATCACTTCTATATCTAGGTGTGAAAAATATTCATGTTGGTCCTACATTACCAGCATTCTTATCACCAAATGTAACAAACTTCTTGGTAGAAAACTTTGGTGTAGGAAGCATTACGAATACAACGGATGATATTGATATGTTCATGGATGTGGTAGTAAACTAACTTTCAGTCGTTTCATTAAAATGATAAAAATAAAAGTGGGAAAACATGAATGATTGATGTTTTCCCACTTTTCCTATCTTCTATTGGAGTTACATATAATCATAAACTGAATCATCAAAATAGAGCCAGTGGTAATATTCAATCTGTGAATCTGTCATTTTGGAAATTTCTTTCTCATTGAATTTTTGTAGCTCAACTAATTTCTGCACTTTTGTATTTCTTTCAACTTGGCTCATTTTAAATCCTCCCTATAATATGAGAAGTAACTATGTATTTGAATGTTGTTGAAAACGTTTTCTTTTCTTGTTTTTATTATATATCTAAATATTAGATTAAACCAATATCAAATTTAGATTGTTTTTTAGAAAATAATATAGAAATATTATTTATCTACTTACTTTAAAGATGAAAAAAAGGGTATGGGTTGTCAGGCTGTGTATTGCTAATGGGGTTGGGTAATGTCAATAAGTTGAACAAGAGAAAAATTAGGGCAAAGGAGTTGACAAAAAGTACGTACATATAATAGAATTATCTCACGTTAAAGATATTTGGTTTCGAAATAAAATGAAATCATTTTTTTGGTTATATATCTCGAAATCAAGATAACTGAAATAGAGGAATAATTCATGTGCATATGAAAAGTTCTACATCATGTCACAGCAAGGATCCGTATTTCAGAACTTTTAAGGAGGTGAAAGTAGGAAATGGGATTTTTAGATAAATTATTTGGAAAAAAACAAGAGGAGGAAGAAACAATGACAAAATTAAACATTGGGATTATTTTAGGTTCTACACGTGAAGGTCGTGTAAGTCCACAAGTAGGTGCATGGGTAAAAGAAATTGCTGACAAACGTGGTGACGCTAACTATACCATTATTGATATTGCTGATTACAAATTACCATTACTTGGTGAAGCTGGTGCAGATGCGTCAGGAGCTGCTGCTTGGTCAGAAATGATCGCTAATCAAGATGGATTCGTATTTATTGTTCAAGAATACAATCACTCCATTACTGGAGCACTTAAAAATGCATTAGACTATCTACGTGTAGAGTGGAACAATAAAGCAGCTGGAATCGTTTCTTACGGTTCAGTAGGTGGAGCTCGTGCGGCTGAACATTTACGAGGCATTTTAGGTGAATTATTAGTGGCTGACGTTCGTGTACATCCAGCACTATCGTTATTCACTGATTTCGAGAATGGAACCGACTTTAAACCACAGGCAGTTCAAGAGGATTCTGTCAATCAAATGCTAGACCAATTAATTCCTTGGTCAAAAGCATTATTCACGATCCGATAATTTACTTAAAAATCTGACTGAAGTGTAAAATATGTACATGAGTATTTTTTTATACCCATGTACATATTACCAATTATTAAAGGAGTATGAAGGTTGAGCAGGTCATATTAAGCAAAATTGATAGATGTGCTCAGTAGTTATGCTAAAGAGATCCTAATTGTAGGATCGACAAATAGGTTATTCATCCATTAAACCAAGCGTACTATTAAATCTGAATTTTCTAGGAGGAAAATATAATGAACCAACTAAAAGGCATACACCACGTAACAGCTATTACCAGTAGTGCAGAAAAGAACTATGAATTTTTCACCTATGTATTAGGGATGCGTTTAGTTAAAAAAACAGTCAATCAAGATGATATTCAAACCTATCATTTATTCTTTGCTGATGATAAAGGCAGTGCGGGCACAGACATGACATTCTTTGACTTCCCAGGCATTCCAAAAGGTATACATGGTACAAACGAGATTTCTAAGACCTCTTTCCGTGTACCAAGTGATGCAGCATTGAATTATTGGGTAAAACGGTTTGATCGTTTACACGTCTTGCATACTGGAATTAAAGAGCAATTTGGCAAGAAAACTCTCTCTTTCGTTGATTTCGATGATCAACAATACCAATTAATTTCAGATGAATTAAATAGAGGCGTAGAATCGGGTACACCTTGGCAAAAGGGTCCTATCCCATTGGAGCATGCCAATACGGGTTTAGGTCCTGTCTTTGTTCGTATTGCGAATTTTGATTACTTTAAAGAAATGTTGGAAAAAGTGCTATTATTTAAAGAAACGGCTCAGGAAGGATCATTCCATTTATTCGAAGTAGGGGAAGGTGGTAATGGAGCATCAGTTATTGCAGAGCACAATACGATTCTCCCTCAAGCTCGACAAGGTTATGGCACCGTCCATCATGCTGCATTCCGCGTAGAGGATCGCTCCGTATTGGATGAATGGACAGAGAGATTGAGTAGTTTTGGATTCTCGACATCCGGTTATGTCAATCGTCACTTTTTTGAGTCTTTATACGCAAGAGTTGCTCCACAAATTTTATTTGAGTTTGCTACAGATGGCCCTGGTTTTATGGGGGATGAACCATACGAAACCCTTGGGGAAAAACTATCTTTACCTCCGTTCTTAGAGCCGAAACGTGAACAAATTGAAAAATTAGTACGCCCTATTGATACAGTGAGAAGTACAAAGGAAATCATTAAAGAATAGTAACCGTTTCATCATTCAATCCCTCTGATAAATAGGAAAGTGTTCTGTGTTGAACAGGATGCTTTCCTTTTTTGTTTTTGAGACCGAGACATCTTCCATTTGAAATTACTCGATTGCCTATGGTATTGATCGTAAAGCAATCCTTAATACGGCGTTTAGCGGTCGTGGAGAGGCAATCTACGGAATGGCGATTTTAAAAGGTTATATGGGCTATGATGAAAAGTTCACTAAATACTTTAAGCATGATGTGAAAAAAGCCAAAGAGCTTCTAGCTGAAGCAGGTTATCCAAACGGATTCAAAGCTAAACTATTATCCACTTCTCAATATGGAATGCACGAGCAAACAGCTGTTGCAGTACAATCAGAGTTAAAGAAAATTGGTATTGAGGTAGAATTAGAACTTCCTGATTGGGCAACTAGAATTAATAAAAACGTTCAAGGGGATTATCAATTCCTAGTCGCCGGTACTTCTGGAGACATTACAGATGGTGATTGGATGAGTAACTTCTACCAAGGGGGACCGGCAAGATTAAATAACTCAGCAAACTTTGATGATGAGCAGATTAATAGCTTGCTAGCTCAAGGTAAGAAGGAAAAGGATCCTGCAAAACGTGAGGAAATCTACCAGCAGTTGATTGAAAGAGCAATGGAATTATCACCATTCGTTTACTTGAATTGGAGAGAACAAAGCTATGGAATGCAAAAGAATGTTGATGGCTTTGTAAACCTTGATGGTTTCCTATCTTTCCAATCAGGTTTAACTTTGGAAGACACATATCTTAACGATTAATAAATTGTTTCAGACTGTACTAAAAAGTCATGGAGTGGAAGGTTTATGAAGTTAGTTGGAATAGGTGATAATGTCGTTGATTTCTATGAAGATCAAAGCACGATATATCCTGGTGGAAATGCTCTAAATGTAGCTGTTGTTAGTAAAAGAAATGGCGCAGAGAAGAATGGGTACATTGGAATTATCGGTGATGACTTAGAGGCAGGACATATATTAAATACTCTAAGACAAGAAGAGATTGATGTGACGAGAATTCGTAAAATGTATGGCCCAAATGGTAAAGCGTATGTTGCTTTAGATGAAAACGGAGATCGTGTCTTTAAGAAAACCAATCGAGAGACCAGAGTACAATCAATAGCAATTTTACAATTTACGGATGCTGACCTAAATTATATTAGCGAATTTGATGTTATTCATACGAGCATTAACAGCAACATTGAACATGAGCTGCAAAGATTAAGTTACAAACCAATTTCTTAGGATTTTTCAATAAAAAGTAAATATAGTAAAGAGTATTTAGCAAAGGTTTGCCCTTTCATACAATTTGCCTTCTTTTCCGGTAGTGGAATGAATGCGGGAGAAATTGAAGAATTAATCCAATACGTTTACACATTTGGTGTGAAAATTGTTGTGGAAACAAGGGGTGGAGAGCCAGCTATTTGTTCAGATGGTCAGAAACAGTATCTGCAGCCACCAATCGAAACAGAAATTGTTGATACAATGGGGGCAGGGGATTCTTTCATTGCAGGCTTTATTACATCCTATTTCGATACACTCGATATACCGACTGCCTTAAGGAATGCAGTGAACTCGGCAGGGAAAACCTGCAAGACTTATGGTGCATTTGGGTACGGGAAGAAGGTGTAGAAGAATATTTGTTTATTAATTGAGGAAGGTGTTCAGCGATTGTGCTGAGCACCTTTTTGAATGTGCACCGACATGGATGCAATCTAAAGGTGTAAGACCCTAACGGGGAATGCAGAATTAGCGGTAGTTTAACGCAAGGGTGTGCGTGGTTACGCAGAATCCGAAGGAAGCTAGCGGCAAACCACCGGTCTGAGGAACACGAACTTCATATGACGCTAGGTATCATTGGTGAGTTTCGTAAAAAACAAAATACTTTCTTACTAAGATGATACAAAGTAAATGAAGCAGATAGAGGAGGGAAGATTGCACTCTTACCTGAGGGGGTCTGACGGATATGCCAAGCATTCTTAGTAACTATTTACCAATATTTTTGATTGTGATAGCTTTCCTGTGAATATCAGTAAACAATTAAAGGAAAGATTTCAAGGTTGGGGTAAATAGCAACCTTTTTAATCTTAAATGGGGAGTAGCTCGAAAGTGTAACACTATTATATAAGGGATTGTTTAAAATACCATATTCATTGCATTAAAATAAGTATAAGAAGCATTCATGTTTATGAAAATAGCCTTTCCTAAAGTAATGCGAAAAGTGAGTGAATCCTGATACTGCTAATAAAAAATCTTGAATCCCTAGAGTTGAATAGGAATTAAAGAAATAATAATAATGAATCATTGCTCTTGCGTTTAGTACGATATCGTAGTATTCTTGAATTAGAAATCTAAATCTAAAAGGTGTGGGACATGGAACAATTGTTTGATCTTTTACTTAAAAACGGAATTAAACCCTTCAACTACTTTACTAACTTTCCTAAAGCAGTTGAGTTAGAGAAAAAAATCTCCCACACAGATTTATCAGCCTTAGTGATTTTGCTACTGAAAGAACAATTAACGATGTCAGAATTAGCTTCTGACTTAGGTGCACCTTTAAGTACGATCACAAGTATGGCCAAACGCCTTGAAAAAAAAGGTTGGATTGAAAGAACAAGCTCACCCAAGGATCAGCGGGTGATTATGGTTTATTTAACTGAAGAAGGAAAAGAACTAGCTAGGCAGGCTAATGAAATGATGGATCAAGCATTGAGACGTATCCAAAATGCCCTAACAGAACAGGAATTAGAGCAATTTGTGTACCTTGTGTTAAAGGTAGTCAAATCCTTACAACAGCCTGAGGATGAAGACAACACATCGATTAAAAAGAAGCCAACTATTCGAAAGATCTCCATTGATGAATAGTGTTTCATTTCAAAGAGGGTTTAGGGAAAAAAGTTGAATAACTATATAAGGATGAACAGGTGATCAAAACGTTGTTCATCTTTATTATAAACAAATAGTACGATATCGTAGTATTTCCTAGTGAGTAAAGTTGCGGTTCCACAGTGTCCAACTATATTTTTTTAACTATTTAGTACGATATCGTATTAAACATAAACTAACTATAAGAGGTGAAGAGCATGAGAATTATTATTTATACGGGAAAAGGTGGAGTAGGGAAGACAAGTATTGCCGCAGCAACAGCCGTACAATTAGCAAAGCAAGGACTGAGAACTCTTGTCATGAGTACAGATGCAGCACACAGCTTATCTGATGCCTTTGAACAACCTTTAAGTGATCAACCTACTGGGCTTCATGACTGTTTATGGGGGATTGAAGTAAATAGTTTACGAGAAACAGAAAGGAACTGGGGAGCAGTCCAAAAATGGTTGAGTGGCATGATGAAATGGGCAGAGCTAGAGGATATCAGCTCAGAGGAAATCATGATTTTTCCAGGTATGGAGGAAATATTTAGTTTGATGCAAATCAAAACTCATGCTCAAAGTGGATTATATGATGTCATTATTGTAGATTGCGCTCCAACTGGTGAAACACTAAGGCTCTTAAGTTATCCCAACCTTATGAAATGGTGGCTTGAAAAGATATTCCCCTATGAGAGACGTCTCATTAAGGTTGCCCGTCCAGTAAGTAAACTCGTCATGGGTGGATTGGAGTTACCGAATGATGATGTACTAAACAGTATTGAACGGTTTGTTCGTGAATTAGAAGAGATGAATAAAATCCTTTTAGATCGGGATGTAACGTCTGTCAGAATTGTATTAAATCCCGAAAAAATGGTCATTGCCGAATCAAGAAGAGCCTTTACTTACTTGAATTTATTTGGTTTTAATACTGATGCCATTCTCGTTAACCGAGTCATTCCAGAGGAAGCTAGAGAAGGCTATTTAGCAAACTGGCATCATATTCATCAACGTTATGATGAAGAAATTAAAACCTGCTTCGAGCCCCTCCCTATTTTTCGAATTCCCTTAATGCCTTCAGAGGTTTCAGGGATATTACAATTGGAGCAGCTTTCTCAAGTAGGCTTTGGTGACACAGATATGTCCAATATCTTATTTTCGGGCCAGACAGAGCAAGTTCGGAAAGAGAATGGGCAATATATTTTACAGATTTCGCTCCCCTTTGTGAGTAAAGATGAAATTGAACTTTCGCAAAAGGGTGATGAGCTAATCGTCCAAATTGGTTCTTATAAGAGAAAACTAGTTTTGCCTCGTACCCTTTTAGGGAGAGCGATTGAAAGTGCTCGCATAACTGAACATGTCTTGAATCTTCATTTTTCAGAAAGTATCAATCCGTTTTAGGAAGGAGCGACCAAAATGAAGCGGGGAACTACTCCACATATTTTACAGGCTTTATTAGAATCACATGAACAGTTCTTAAAAAGTAAGATTCCAACTGAATCACAGAATCATTTTCGACAGGCAAATAAAGAGTTACTGATGGGCATCCGTACGTGGATTGATCATCACATGGTGGAAATGGACCAACGTGCTGAAAAAGAAACATCCATGTCTCACTCCAACCATCAAGCGGTGAAGAAAATTAAAATATCAGATTAACGAGGGTGAATATGATGAATTGGAAAAAACGAAGTGGTCTTTTCCTAATCCTAACTTCTATTATCCATAATTTGATTGGGATTGTTATCTTTTGGGAGCCTTTGGTTGATATGTTTCAGGCAGGAGTATTTAACTCTGTTGCTCCTCATTATGATCGGTCAACCCTCTTTTGGTTTCTATTATCAGGAGCACTGATGTTTATCCTAGGTCATTTCATGCATTGGCTGGCAAATGAACTAAAAAAAGAAATTCCACCGTTCCTCGGCTGGCATTTGCTGTGGTTGTCTATTGTGGGAGCTTTCATCATACCAGCTTCCGGTTTTTGGCTAGTCCTCCCTCAAGCCTTGATCATTATAAAGAGATAATGATTAATGAAATGAATAAATATTATTCTAGCGCTGCATTCACTAGTGAAAACCACTTTACTTCACCATATATTAGATCACGGCGAAGGTAATGACTTGAAAAAGAAGGTTCAAAGATTAAGTGGTGGAGAATCCATCCGTCTAGTATAGTGTTAATTGTTCATGGGAATATATGGGTATTGTCACCATAAAACAGTTTTGAATGGTGACTATTAGCACGAGACCCATTAATAATTGCGAATTACCTAATATCTTTTGTAAAGAGTAAGGATCTCCACCATTCAGTTCGGTCTGAATATATGTGGGGATCCTTTTTTACTATTAGATAAAGATCTAACAAGATTAATAAACAGATTCTATAAATGAAAAATTTGTACTCCTTAGAATTGAAGTGAATTTTGAAAACCTTATTGATTATCGCTGAAAACGGGAGAATCCCGCACATCCTTGGAAGCGAGTACTTACAGCGAAAAACAACACCGAGTGTAACAAAACCAAATTTTAAAAACACAAGAGTAATATTTTATAAATCAAGTAGGAATTTAATCTGTTAATATTTAAAATAATAAAAAAATTAGTAATAGTGGAATTGTTAAAAGAACAAAGGAAGATTTTAAAACAAATTTTTCAGAAATTTCTATACTATCTAGTTAAGGGGGAACATGCTTGGCTGAGATCTTGATTGTTGATAATGATATCGAAGCAAGAAAAGAGCTTTGTGAGTTAGTGAGAGAAAGTAAGTACAGCTATTTAACGACCTATGAAGCGAGTACCGCCCAAAGAGGATTATTACTTCTCAAACAAAATCAACCTAGTGCCCTTATCATCGATCTATCTTTACCTGAAATGAATGGCATGAATTTTGGAAGGGCGGCTTTGGAGCTTTATCCTGATCTTCCTATTATTATTGTCACTCAGTTAAAAATGTTTGATTTAGCACAGGAAGCGATTAATTCCGGTTTTTCCTCCTATTTATTGAAACCGCTTACTAAAAATGAATTGATTTATGCCTTTGATCGCGTGTTACCAAAAGGGTTAAGTAAGGAAGTCACGCAAAGCATGAACTCAGTAAACCGATTGGATTCAAATGACTTGAAAAATCCGATTGAAAGTGCGATTCAGTTTATTCAATCGAATTATGGTGAGACACTCTCCTTAAAGGGAATTTCCGATCAAGTTTATTTAAGTCCCTCCTATTTTAGTAAACTCTTTAAGGAAGAAACGGGGATGACCTTTGTAGAATACTTGTCTTTCGTAAGGGTGCAAAAGGCAAAGGGCATGCTAAGACTCTCTGCACTTCCTATAGATATTATTGCTCACAATACCGGTTTTTCTAATCAAAGCTATTTTTCAACAACGTTCAAAAAGATCGTTGGGAAAACACCAAGTGAATATAGGGACCAATTTCATTGGGAGTATCACAAGGAAGTCAAAGTTTAGGAGGTGGACAATTGATTCCAATACATAAAGAAATAAAGAGATGTCAACAAAATCAACTGAGGGGTGTTCTTGGTACGATCATTTCAACAGAAGGTTCTACCTATCAAAAGCCAGGGGCTAAATGTTTTATTTCCAGTGATGGAACCTTAACCGGCCTCCTTAGTGGGGGCTGTGTAGAAAATGATCTTATCGAACATGCATCTAAGGTTCTAGAGAGCGGAGTTCCACAAACCCTCCATTATAATTTTCAAGATGATGGTGACATTGTATGGGGGCTTGGACTTGGTTGTAACGGAAAAATGAATATCTTCCTTGAACCCTATGAATCTGAGATGAACCCAGCTTCTCATATCATAGAAGAGTTTTTTACCACTTCCTTAACCAAGCAAATATGTCAGCTAATCGTTGTAGAGGCTAATAACCCTCATTTGATTGGGACGCGATGGCTGCTTGATCCTCAAAATGGCCAAGAAGAATTACTGAATATCCAATATCCAGAGATTACTAATTATTTTTCACAAAATCACATTCCGTTAACACCTGGAGTTACTTTCGTGGGTGGAGAGCATCAACTTCATATCTATACCGAAATTACGACTCCACCTCCTAACTTAACCATATTTGGTGCAGGCCCTGATGCCATGCCACTAGTACGAATAGCCAAACAATTACATTGGTATGTCATCTTGGTCGATCATAGAGCTGCCTATGCAAACTCTTCTCTATTTCCAGAAGCAGACGAGATTATCGTCTATGCCAAAGATCAATTGCCACCAGTTACGATAACCAGTCAATCATATGTTGTCTTAATGACCCATCATTTCTTACAGGATCAAAAGCTATTAGAAGGATTGTATCAATCGAATGCACCTTATATTGGATTGCTTGGTCCGCGAAAGAGAACCGAGGAACTGATTTCCACAAGTCAACAGCTGAATAATATCGATGATTTTTCAAACATCCATAGTCCGATTGGGCTTGATATCGGTTCAAAAACACCAGAAGAAATCGCCTTAAGTATCTTAGCAGAAATCACGTTGGTTCACCGCGGGGGATCTGGATTAAAGCTCACCGAATTAAAGGGAAGTCTATCGTTCTCCCCAAAAAGGGGTGTGATGAATTATTGAAGCTCAACATCAAGTATGGGGAGTGATCCTAGCTGCTGGCTTTTCCAGAAGAATGGGAACGGCAAAAATGCTACTACCTTATAGAGGGAAATCGATACTTCAACATGTGATTGATCAGGGGTTAAGCTCTTCATTATCTGGCATATCCGTTGTCATTAATCCGGATGTCCCTGGACTTTATCAAGATGTGTCTGTCACGGGAGTGAATCAGATTTTGATCAATGATAAAGCTTCGGATGGGATGTCCTCTTCTTTCAAGCTAGGCTTACGTTCCGTACCGAATCATATAAAGGCCGTCGTATTTTTATTAGGAGACCAGCCACTTCTTTCGTCTGATGAAATCAATAAGGTGATCAAGGATTACGATAGGCAAAAGGACGGACCATTAATCGTGCAAGCCTCCTATCAAGGGGAAAAGGGACATCCTGTCTTATTTGATAGAAAAATGTTTC
Source organism: Bacillus sp. Y1 (assembly GCF_003586445.1). Classification (NCBI taxonomy): domain Bacteria; kingdom Bacillati; phylum Bacillota; class Bacilli; order Caryophanales; family Bacillaceae; genus Bacillus; species Bacillus sp. Y1. Next base: position 2,396,582 of record NZ_CP030028.1, read on the forward strand.
CTTATCTTTTGGATGCAAAAGGGGATGAAGGTGGTCGTTCGGTTCTGAAAGAGTTCCAAAAAGAAGTATTTTTTTCAGATATGGGTAAAAAGCAAATACCAGATATTGATACGTTAGTAGATTATGAAAATTTACTTCGGGAGGAGGTCGTGTAATGGAAAAAGTCATAGGCCAAGCGGTTACGAGAGTAGAGGATGGAAGACTCTTAACCGGGCAAGGAAAGTATATTGATGATATTGGAACACCTGCCAACACCGCCCATATTGCCATTTTAAGAAGTACGTACCCACATGCCAAAATACTCTCCATCGATACCTCTGAAGCAATGAATCTTCGTGGTGTGAAGGGGATAGTGACGGGAAAAGATATCCTGCCATTTGTTCAACCCTTTAGCGTGGGAGTAAGTGCTCCTGTTAAGTACTATCCGATGGCGATTGATAAGGTGCGCTATGTAGGTGAACCGGTCGCAGTAGTGGTGGCCAAAAATCGTTATATCGCAGAGGATGCTCTGGAAAAAATTAAGGTTGTCTATGAATCTCTTACACCCATCGTAGATATAGAGAAATCGTTAGAGGAGGATGCTCCACTTCTTCATGAAAATATCGGTTCTAATATTGCGAACCATCGAACCTTTCACTACGGAAAGGTGGATGAAGCCTTTGAAGAGGCTGATCGCATTATTAAACACAAGTTTCACTTTCCTAAATATTCCGCCACACCAGTAGAAACCTATGGAATGATTGCCCAGTATGAGGAGAGTTCCAATCAATATACGATTCATGCCAATTTTCATGGCCCCTTTGTCATTCAATCGGTCATGGCGGGTGCCTTAAAAATACCTAGTAATCGATTAAGAATTATTGTTCCGAAAGACATTGGCGGCAGTTATGGAATTAAGGCTGGAACTTATCCATATATGGTTTTATGTGCAGTTGTTAGTAGAATGGTCGGTTGTCCTGTGAAATGGATTGAAGACCGCCAGGAGCATTTATCTGCAAGTTCTAGTGGAACGGACCGTGTCACTTATATAGAGGCAGCCGTCAAAGAAGATGGAAAGGTACTAGGGTTGAAAATGAAGTTAATTGATAACGTAGGGGCTTATATTCGAGCACCAGAGCCTGCCTGTTTGTATAGAACTCATGCCAATTCAACCGGTGCCTATGATATTCCTAATTTAATGATTGATGCCTACGCCATTATGACCAACAAGCTACCAACAGGGCTGATTCGAGGGTATGGGGGGCAAGAATTATATTTTCCACTAGAGCGAATCATGCAAGAAATAGCTCATGAATTACAGCTAGATCCAGCTGATGTGCTTAGACGAAATTTAATTAAAAAGGAACAATTCCCATATCAAACAGCCTCTGGCGGTATGTATGATAGCGGTGATTACGAAAAGGGCTTTGAGCTTGCCTTAGACATGGGGAACTACAAGGAAATTCAACAGAAAAGAGAAGACGCGAGAAAAAGAGGAAAATTATTTGGTGTCGGCTTAGCCTGTATTGTTGAACCGTCAGGCTCGAACATGGGGTATATCACCATTGCCCTCACACCGGAGGAGAGAGCTTCCTCATTACCGAAATCAGGCTGTGCCGAGGCAGCGACGATCTCCATGGATCCGATGGGCTGTGTGAATGTTCGCATCAGTACGACGCCTTCTGGGCAAGGTCATGAAACGGTCTCTGCCCAAATTGTCTCAGACGTATTAGGAATACCAAGAGAACAAATTAATGTCGTCGCAGAGCTGGATACCTCAACCAGTGCCTGGTCGATTGCTTCAGGCAGTTATTCCAGTCGATTCGCGTCCCTTGGCTCTAGTGCGGTATTTTACGCCGCGCATAAGGTAAGAAAGAAATTAATCAAAATCGCGGCTTATCATCTAAAAGCTGACGAGGATGACTTAACCATTGAAAACGGATCCATCATTTCTAAAAAGGATCCTTCCATCAAATATTCATTAAAAAGAGCAGCAGGTTCTGCCCATTGGAATCCTCTCTCTCTACCAGATGGCATGGAGCCGGGAATCTATGAAACCTACTATTATACAGCAAAGGTCGCAGAGCCACCGGATGAAAATGACTTAGTGAACTCATCTGTTACCTATGGTTTCGTTGCCGATATGGTAACGGTTGAAGTCGATCCCGATACAGGGGAAGTTCAGATTATTGATTATTTTACCGTTCACGATGCTGGTAAACTATTAAATCCGTTAATTGTAGATGGTCAAATATACGGGGGACTCGTTCATGGGCTAGGAGGAGCCATGTATGAAGAGCTTGCCTATGATGACAAAGGCCAATTTTTAACCGGGTCCTTTATGGATTATTTATGCCCAACCGCACCAGAAATCCCAAAGATTACCATTAAACATATCGAAACTCCCTCGCCTCTTACTCCACTAGGAGCGAAGGGATTAGGAGAAGGAAATACGATGAGTGCACCGGCGGTTATTGCCAATGCCGTTAATGATGCGTTAAAGCCTTATGGAGTGATGATTGATACTTTACCTTTAAGTCCGAATCGAATTTGGAATCTATTAAATAAGGCAAAAGAAAAGAAAGGGGCGAATCAAGTATGAATGGAGAAGGAAGCTTAACGCTTGAAGCAGGATTGGAACAATCATGGAATATTCTATTAGATCCTAATGTGCTGCAAAAATGTATTATGGGCTGCAATAAACTAACGCAAGTCGAGGAAAACAAATATAAAGCGGAGTTAGCGATTGGAATTGCAGCTGTTAAAGGAAAATATGAATCAACCATCGAAATTGCCGATATTGAAAATCTAAAAAGCTATAAGTTGATTGTGAAGGGGGAAGGCGGACCAGGAAATGTGGAAGCAACTGGTGTCATTCATCTGGAGCACCAAGACGAAAATCAAACCTTACTGTCCTATACGTATGAAGCAGAAGTGGGCGGAAAGGTTGCGATGGTTGGTCAAAGAATGTTGAGCGGGGTGGCCAAACTGATTATTCAAGACTTTTTCAAGAAATTTGGGAAAGAGTTAAAAAACATAGAACAAAGTGCTTGATGAAAAGAAAGGAGGGATGATAGCGATTGAAACCAGCTCAATTTGACTACTATTGTCCAAAAACCGTAAATGAAGCACTTACTCTATTAGAAGAATCTGGTTTTGATGGAAAAATCATCGCAGGTGGACAGAGTCTAGTTCCCATCATGAATATGAGGCTGTCTACCCCTGATTGTTTAATCGATATTAATCGCTTGCAGGATCTAGACTTTATCGATTACGAGGAAGGGCTTGTAAAGATCGGAACCTTGACAAGACAAAACCGTGTGGAGACATCGGATCTCATCCGTCAGCACATCGGTTTATTGAGTGAAGCGGTTCCATTCATCGGCCATGTCCAGACTCGGAATCGTGGAACCATTGGTGGTAGTTTGGTTCATGCAGATCCTACCGCCGAAATCCCTCTGGCCTTAATGACCATGGGTGGTTCCGTTCAAATCGCATCCACTGATGAAGTGAGAACCGTAAATGCGGAGGATTTCTTTGTCACCTACCTAACAACTGATGTGATGCCTACGGAACTTTTAACGGAGATCCATATTCCTATCTGGGAGGGCAGAGTGGGTTATTCCTTTCAAGAAATCTCGCGCAGGCACGGAGATTTTGCTTTAGTTGCCTCTGCCTGTCAATTAAGAGTGGATGATCAAAATCGTATTTCAAACGCACGATTGGTTCTTTGTGGTGTCGAATCGGTTCCTTTATTAGTGACAGAGGCGAATGAACTTTTACAAGGCGAAAGATTAACGGATTCACTTCTAGACAAAGTGGCATCCATTGTTTCAAAAGTGATTGAGCCTGAATCCGATCTCCATGCTTCAGCTGACTATCGGAGGCATTTAGCTCAATCATTGGCCAAACGAACGTTACACGAGGCATATGTAAAAGCAGGGAGGTGATGACCATGACGGTTCATGAAGTGGAAGTGAAAATTAACGGAAAAACATACAAAGAAGAAGTTGAATCCAGAATGCTGCTAAGTGACTTCTTGCGAGAAACCTGTGGATTGACCGGAACACACGTAGGTTGTGAACATGGTGTTTGTGGAGCCTGTACGGTCATTGTGAATGATTCGGCTGTTAGAAGCTGTTTAATGTTTGCTGTACAAGTTGATGGTCAAGAGGTGCAAACCGTTGAAGGATTAGCGCAGAACGGCCAGCTTAATCCCTTACAACAGAACTTTGTTGAATGTCATGGTTTACAATGTGGATTTTGTACTCCTGGAATCTTAATGTCCACTACAGATTATTTGAAGAAACATTCAAACCCATGTAAAAAAGATATTCAAGACATGCTGTCTGGGCATCTCTGCCGATGTACGGGTTATGACGGCATCGTAAAAGCTATTGAAAAAACAGTAGAGGATCAAAAAGTAAACATTTAAATGTATAGAAGGGAGTTGCATGAATGAATCTTTCAACGATTTTTAATTTTGCGGTGGAAAGGCATCCGAATCGGGTTGCCGTTGTTGAAGGGAGTAGACGCTACACCTATAACCAATTAGACAAAGAAATTATGAAAGTAGCAGCTTCTTTACAAAGAATCGGAATTCAAAAAAATGATCGGGTGACGCTTTTATTAAAAAACCGCCTTGAGAATGTCATCCTATATTGGGCAATCCAGGCTTTAGGGGCTGTTTACACGCCAATCAATTTCAGATTATCGGCAAAAGAAGTGGAATATTGCGTAAACGATTCCGAATCTAAGGCAGTGATCTATGAAAAGGCAAGTGAAACCTCTGTATTAAAAGCAACCTTCCATACAAAACCCATTTTAGTAGGGGTCGGAGAAGTAGAAGGGGCAGATATTTACTATGATGAGCTTGTTCAGAGAAGTCCTGGAACCTTTGTTAAACCAGATATACATGATGATGATATCGCTCTTATGCTGTATACATCAGGGACCACCGGGAAACCAAAAGGAGTACCAAGAAGCAATAAAAATGAGTATTCGGCAGCGGTTGCTCACATTATTCAAAATAAATACGAGGATAATGAGAGTACATTAGGTACGATGCCGCTTTACCATACGATGGGGATGAGATCTCTTCTATCGATTGCCTTTTTAAATGGGAAATATGTGGCTTTACCTGATTTTGATGCAAAAGAGGCCCTAGAAATCTTAAGCTATGAAGAAATTACCTGTGTGTATTTAGTTCCTACTCTCATTCACGATATGCTGAATCACCAGGATTTTCATCAATACAATCTTCAGAGATTAAAGAAAATCGGGTATGCGGGTGCATCGATGACGACCGCCTTAACGGAAAAATGTGTAGAGCTATTAAAGCCAGATGTTTTTGTGAATCACTATGGTAGCACGGAAATCTATACCTTCTCTATTTGCCCAAATGTGGCTGAGAAACCCGGGTGCGCCGGGAAACCAGGATTTCATCAACGCATTCGCTTAGTGACAGCAGATGCGGAGGCGAATTCTACACCTGAGGACCAGATTGGAAAAGGGGAGATTGGTGAGATTATTGTTTCTCTGGATTCGATCGAAAGCTTTAAAGGATATTGGAACAGACCGGATGCCACGAAGAAGGCGATTCGTGAGGGCTGGTATTTTACTGGTGATCTAGGTGTCATGGATGATGATGGTGACTTATATGTCGTAGGTCGAGTTGATGACATGATCATTTCAGGCGGTGAAAATATCCATCCACTAGAAGTGGAAGATGTCCTTTCAAAGCATCCGAAGGTGTTCGAAGTTGCGGTAGCTGGGGAAGATGACGATCGCTGGGGTCAAATTGTAACCGCCTTCATTGTCCCGAGAGATGGAACCGTAACCGTTCAAGAGTTAGATGAATTTTGTAAAAATAATCCGAAACTATCTAATTTTAAACGCCCAAGAAAATATGTGTTTATCAATCAAGTTCCAAAGAGTCCAGTAGGTAAAATCCTTCGACGGAAATTAAGAGAAGGCGAATTTGAAGTATTTCAGAAAGATAATAATTTAGTAGGTTAAAAGAGAGGGGAAATCATAATGGTAGAAACAGCAAAAAAATATGATCATATCAGAGTAGAGAAAAATATAGAGAGGCAAACGGCCACCATTGTGTTTGATCGTCCAGAAAAAATGAACTATATCAGTATGCTGGCGAGAGCCCAATTTGCTGAAATATTTAAGGAACTAGATAAAGATGAAGACGTTCGCGTGATTATTATTAAGGGTGAAGGGACTAAAGCTTTTAGCGCAGGAGGAAGTATTCCTGAATTTATGGAAACACATCAGGAAGAATTATCACATCTTGCGGTTCATGTTGCAGCCCCGGAACGTTCGCCAAAGCCTGTTATTGCTCAATTACAAGGGTACACATTTGGTGTGGGATTTGAAATTGCCATGGCTTGTGATTTTAGAATCGCAGCGGATGATACGCTTATGGCATTACCTGAAATGAATCTTGGTATGATCCCAGGAAGCGGTGGAACACAACGTGTCGCAAGAGCGGTAGGATTGACTAGAGCAAAAGATATGATTATGAGAGCCAGAAGAATTCCAGCCGATGAGGCCTATCAATGGGGATTAGTAACAAAAGTGGTGGCTAAAGAGGAACTAGATAAAGAAGTGGAATTATTAGCTATGGAGCTAGTGAGGTTTTCACCTCTTGCTCAAAAGGTTTGTAAAGCGGTGTTAAATGCAGCAGAGGAATCTCCGCTAAGTGCAGGACTAGATATCGAAGGAAAAGCATACGGACTGTTAAGAACAACAGATGATTTCCGTGAAGGGGTAGCTGCATTTGCTGAAAAGAGAAAACCTAATTTTACAGGGAAGTAAGAGAAGGGGAGGTTACCTCCCCTTTTTAGAGGGTGAACCTTAATTTCATTTTGTGGTTAATTTTCCGAATTTTCAAATAAAAGGAGGATTCGAAATGAGTGAATTTAATCTAGTTCAAAGTTTAAAAGGTGTTCCTAAATTCCTAAATCTTAATACCATAAGCGCGGGAACACTTGCGGCTATCTTTGGATGTACTGGTCCAGCGTTAATTGTTATTGGTGGTGCAGCTAGTGGAGGATTAACCCATCAACAAGCGATTTCTTGGTTATTTGCCATCTATTTCTTCGGAGGACTTTTAGGTATTTATTTAGCGTTAAAATATCGTCAACCCATTGCTGGTGCGTATTCGATTCCAGGTGCGGTGCTAGTTGCAGGAGCCCTTACGCAATTTTCGTTAAATGAAGCAGCTGGAGCTTATTTCGTTGCTGGTGTCCTAGTTCTTATTCTCGGTGTGACAGGACTCATCGGAAAAATCATGAGGTGGATCCCTTTACCAATTGTCATGGGAATGATTGTTGGAGCGATGATTCGCTTTGGAACGGGTATGATTACCTCTATTGAAGCAGCACCATTAATTGCGGGTTCTGCAGTTGTTGTCTATTTACTCTCCTCAAGATATCTTAAAAAAGTGCCACCTATTGTCTCTGCATTTGTCGTATCCATGGTTGTAGCCCTACTTTTAAACCAATTCAAAATGGGAGATATTGAAAGCGGATTCATAACACCTCAACTCGTTATGCCAAGCTTTAGTCTCGATGCCATTGTTTCCATCGCGATTCCACTTGCTCTGTTAGTCATTGGGGCAGAAAATGCACAAGCCACGGGGGTATTAATGGCTCAAGGCTATAAACCACCAGTCAATGCCATGACCGTTTGGAGTGGAATTGGAGGAATTATCACCTCATTCTTTGGAGGTCATAATGCAAATATAGCTGGCCCGATGACAGCCATTTGTTCATCTCAAGAAGCAGGTGAGAAGAAAGAAGGTCGCTATACAGCGGTAATTGTAAATGGAACATTATTTGCTTCCTTTGGTTTATTTGCAGGTGTTGTTGTTCCATTTGTCTCTGCCATGCCAGGAGTCTTAGTTGCTACTGTAGCAGGTCTTGCCATGATTGGTGTTCTCTTAAGTTCACTCCAAGCCGCTTTCTCTGATAGTAAATTTCAAATTGGAGCTTTTTTCGCATTAATTATCGCCATGTCAGGTGTAAGCTTCTTTAGTGTAAGTTCACCGTTCTGGGCCATTATTGGCGGAGTGGTTGTCTCTTTAATTATTGAAAAGAGTCATTTTACTGTTAAAAGCGAAGAAACATCAAAGGGTGAAACTGCCACGGTTGAAGTGGTTTAGTAGGATATAAACTAAAAAATAGTAGAGAAGAAGTTCGTTTAAGATACGAACTTCTTCTTTTTGTACATCAAAAAGAGACGTCCAATTCATTGTGAGTTTGCATGTTAACATGTTTAAATTTTCGATTCGATGAAAGCAGCCGCACCTGCTACTGCCAAAATCAAAAATACGGGATACGTAACTGGTACGTACACATATAAAAGTACCACCAATATCGAACTCCAGATTCCGGTACACCAATAACAGCTCAAGAGTTTCCCCATGAAATGACGTATGCCAGTTCCTTTAATGATTATTTCTTCTCCGGATTCATCCAAGAATGGCTTTCGAATAAATTCAGTAATGCTATCAAATACGATTAAATGTGTTAAACGGAATGAAGCCAAGATGAGAATTACCAGGTCAAACCATCCCAAATGCATGAAATCATCTCCTTGTGCAACAGAAAAAAAGCAAGAACGAGATTCTGCTTCTCTCCAAGAGCATTTTCTGCCTAAAGATAATATATGCACCTTCTCATTTTGGGTGAAATAGAGGATCTCATCCCTTCCCTTTCATTTGTATTTCAGAGTTAGGGTATAACCCATTTTTTCTCATCCAATATATTGGTCCAAGCGGCGGTTCCTTCCTTCTAATAAAATATCGGGATTAAAATGGTCTATATTTCTCGAACCGAATCCTGGTGCAGGGGGGTGATAATATGGGATGCGGATGCAGAGGTAACAAAAAGAAGCGTATGGAAAATAAGAAAAAACGAGTCAGAGAGGTACTCCAAAAGAGTCAGCAGGTTTCGACAGACGGATTAGGATCAACCCTTTCGGGGATTACACCAAATGAGCAGGCTCAAGCGGCTCCTAGAACGCCAGATCCTACTCCGGGAGATCCATCGAAGTCATCTTAGGTTATAACGCCACCAACAAGATTGACAAAATCGAATGTCTTTTGTTGTTTTGAGCATAGGTGTTGTAGTTGTTTAAGAGTACCATTCCTTTATGGTGCTCTTTTTGGTCAATGTCTAACTGTTTTACATTCGCATATCTGGTATATTAGTACTAAGATAGATTTTAAGAAAATAGTGATGTTGGGAGAACGAAATGAAATTTCTACTAAATTTATTCAAAAATAACAAACCAGAAGATCAAACAAAAACAGGAAATACTCCAACAACGACTAAAAAAGAAGAGAAGGAAAGAATTGCAAAACGTAAGGGTGAACTGGGTGAATATAAAATCGATATTCAACTAGACCAGCTTCCTAAAGAGTATAAATATCTAAGTGACATACTGATTAAAAACCCAAAAGGAAAGTCTGGATACTCACAAATCGACCACGTTGTTATCACTACCTATGGCATCATTGTCATTGAAACAAAGAACTATCAAGGTACTGTATATGGTGGAAAAAATAGAAAAACATGGTCTGTTAATGGAAAATTCAAGATGATGAATCCATTCATTCAAAACTATGGTCATATTCAAGCTATAAAAGATATTCTTGATAAGAAGTACCATGATTTATTTATATCGATGGTCTCCTTTACGAAACGATGCACGTTTAAAATAGATGAGTTAGATTTTAGGAAGATTGGTTCAAATGAATTAATTGTATATGATGTGGAATTGTCTGATTACATACATAGGAAGGTATCAGTTCTTAAGATACACCATAAAGAGCCACTATTAAATGAGAATGATATTAGCATTATATATAATGCAATTCTAGAAGCAAATATTGAGGACCAAGTGATCAGAGAAAAACACGTTCAATCTTTAAAAGGGGAAGTTGTGCCTCACAAAATTATAAAAGATAACAAACAAGATAACTGTATGGTTTGTAATAAGCCTGTATCGGATAAAGTGAAAGCATTTTGCTTATCAAACAAAAAGTTTAATGGAAAGATTTATTGTTTCGAACATCAAAATAAAAATTAGGAATGGTTATTTTGTTTTTCTTTCATAAGTTTAAATAAAAGGCCGACAGAACCTAAAATGTACCCATTAGGTAGAATTTTTCTACGTTTCTACTCTATAGGGTACATTTTATTAAATTAGGTGTTCTTTTTTTGTATTTTTATATTGAAGGCTTTACATGATGACTAGTTCCCCCATGACATACATGTACTATTTTATAGCATTCGGAGACTTGTACAAATGATAGTGAAATAAAAAAATTATAGAAATTAATGGGGGTAAAGATCCGTGACACCCAACTGTTAGAGCTTGCTTGGGGAGCTAATTACTGCGAGGGGAGATATGGTAATAGGTATAAGAAGGTGAATTAACTTTGTATGGAAATAATGTCTTATTGTTTTATTCTTAAAAAGCAGTAATCTAGATCTATGATAGAGATAATCGCCTTCTGCCTGATAAAGACATAATACATATTTAATAAGGAATGGATTTGATTTTCAAGTCTATAATAAATCAATCTTAGACACTTATGGAAATAGGAGTTTATGTCGAAAAAAGTGTTTAAAAATGACAAGGAAAATGACAGGAGACAAGCGAATATAAAGATTGCAAAATAAGAGTCTCCCTCCAGGAAGACTGTTATTTATAAATATGATAATGGGGGAACAGGAAATGGGTAAAAAGAGAATATACTTGCTGTTTTTAGTGATGTTTTTCTTGAGCATTACTTATGGTGTTGCTCACGCCTCTTCGACTGAGGAGATAAAGCAGTCAAATGTAAAAGGGGTAATTACAGAAAATGGAATTGCATTAGGGGATGCAGTGGTTTTCATTCGTGAGAAGGGGAAATTAAATTGGATTCAAACGATGACAGACTCTAATGGAGTGTTTAAGACTAAATTACATGATGGTACATTTGTTATTAAAGGTGTCAGAGAAAAAAACAAAAATTGGTATTCGACTAATGAAACCTTTGTTGTAATTGAAGGCAAAATTGAAGGTTTAAATGATGGAGAAATTGTTCTTTCACAGGTGCAAAAAGAGAAAAAGATTAGTGGAAATTCAGGTAGGATTAAAGGCAGGTTAAAAGAAGGAAACAAGGGATTACAGGCTGATTTGATAATTTCTAAATATAGTGAGAATGAGGAAGAAATTATTAGAGTATCTTCTGAAGATAATGGGAATTTTTTTGCTACACTTTCTGATGGTAATTATTTTCTATTTGGTGTAGAAATGGATGGTGGCTTTTATAGATATGAATTAGGATTTTCAGTAGTTAATGGAAACGTTACAGTAGACGGGGACCCGAATAAAAAACTATCAATCAATCTACCTATTAATACCTATTCTGGAAAAGTAGAAGATTCTACAACCACATTAATAGAAGCAAATATAGTCATAGAGAAGCGACTTTCTGAGGATGAATATAATACGGAATTTATTCAAAGTGTTATTACGGATCATACAGGGGCCTTCTGGTTAAGAGCGTTATCCGATGGGAAATATACTCTAAGTGTATACCATGAAACATATCATTCCTGGAATCATCTAATGTTTGAAGTTATAAATGGAAAAATTCATATTGATGGTTTGGAGGCGTCTTTCCTTCAAATCTCTATTCCGGACATTAATGTAAGTGGTCAAGTGTTGGAAGGAGAATTACCAATATCAAATGTATTTGTGGAGATTGAAAGCCAAACAGATGAGGGATATGATTGGTATAATACACAAACTGATGAGAACGGTAGTTTTCAATATAGATTAGAGGATGGAATGTATACGATCAGGTATATAGATGAACGTAATCGAAGAACGGAATTCAGTATTCCATTCGAAATCCGTGATGGGAAGCTTTTTCAGAATGGGAATGCATCGTCATTGATAAGCATTAATTTGCCTCCTGTGACATTAAATGGGAAGCTTGTAGAATCAGGGACTACACTTCAAGGATCTGTATGGATTACAAATGATGAAACATCTGAGGGGTTTAATGCACAGACAGATGAAAATGGAGTTTTTTCGTTACGTTTAAAAGATGGAACCTATCGAGTTTCTAATGGTTTCTTGAACGAAGATGGAGAACAAATTACGTTTAATACCTCGTTTGACATAATCAATGGCGAGCTAATGGTAAATGGTAAAGAGCAGTCCCTCCTAGAGCTGCAGCTGCCAGGAGTTAGTTTACATGGATTGGTAAAAGACGGTGATAGAGTGGTAACGAGTGGATTAGTTTCCGTTACTTCAGATCAACAAGGTGCGGATATTTGGAAGAATATAAACCCAGATGGAACATTTACGATGCGTTTAACAGATGGTAACTATTATATTAGGAGTATTCAAATTGAGGATGGAAGTAGTACTGAAGTTTTCCAGTCTTTCACAGTTATGAATGGAAAGACATACGAAAATGACGAATTAAAAGATGTGTTAGAGATTTCGGTTCCACCTATTACTTTAACGGGGAAACTATCTGAAGGCGGCACCCCAATTATAGGTGGACTTTATATCATGGAAATCAATGATGCTGAAAATCCTCTACAATTCTGGGGAACAACTAATGAGGATGGTGAATTTCAATTTCGCATGCTAGATGGTGATTACATGGTATATAACGTTAATCTACCAGATGGCTCAAACTTCAGCCCTGGCATAGAATTTAGTATTAGGTCAGGTCAATTATATATGAATGGTGAAATGAAAGATCAGCTTAACATTGATGTTCCACAGGTAACCTTATCCGGTAATGTATTCAATGGTGAAGAACCAGTAAATCAAGGATATTTATCTATAACTTTGTTAGAAGGGGAATTTTTCCCTGGATCAAATGGTGAGATCCAAGATGGTCACTATCAGGTTCGCCTTCATGATGGTGAATATGAGATCTCATATATATATGATTATCAATATGGTTACTATGAATTTAGGAAAAGATTTGCTATTGTTAATGGCAAACTATTTGTAGATGGCCAGGAAATAAGTGCATTAGATATTAACCTACAAGATAGTTTACAATAATTTTATTTTAAGCTGAGCGGATAATTTTCCACTCAGCTTTTTTGTTCAGTTTAGGAAGGTTTTATTCTTTATACATAGATTAAGATCTTTGAGGGCTAGCTAAATTAGTATGGTGGATTAACAACATCCCTAGAGGTTCATTGATTCATCATTCTTCTAAGTTTTGAGGATAGATTAAGATAAAAGCAAAAGAGAAACTAAGAAAATGGTTCGGAGATAACGTTGATACCTCCGATATCGATGGAAAGATTGGTTAATAAGAGATGTACACTAGGGGGATTACTCATAGTTTTTAGATGCAAAAGACCCATCAGCTTACGGACTCTTTGGGGAGGATTTCCTTTAGGTAACCAAAATGCAAGTAAAATAAGTGGGGGTTATGTGGAATAAGACAATCCAAATCACTCATATGTATATAAAAAAATAGGGTGAAATCAGGCATGAAAAATCAAAATATAGTTTTCTATACTATTAGAGGTTCGACCATTAAAAAATTTATAATACTTGATTATATGACTGGTACAGGTATTTATAATACGTTGAAATTCATAACTGCTAGTATAATAGTTGGAATTGTTGGAAGTATGGTTTGTACAGAAGGTCTTAAAAGATTGCCTTGTAAGTTCAGTACATAAGCAAACAGGGCTAATAATCCATGTGAGGATTAACGCTAAAAACAATAATAGTATTGGAGGGGTTTTATGAAGTTAGTAGGGAAACATATTTATCTTCGACTTTACAAAACTTCTGACGCCAGCGAGTTAGCTAACTTACATATTAGAAATCGCGAATTTTTTCAACGAGTTTGCCCATTGCTCCCAGAAGCCTTTTATACAGAAGAACATCAAAAAAACCGCATTGAGCGGGCATTAAAAATGTCAGATGAAGGCCATTTATATGCTTTTGGAATCTTTTTAAAAGCGACTGATCAATTGATCGGAGACATTTCATTAACTCAAATTGCTAGGGGAGACCTCCAAAGCTGTTATACGGGATTTACTTTAGATAAGGAATATAATGGAAAGGGTTATACAACAGAATCTCTTCAACTTGTTGTAGACTTTGCTTTTAGAGAATTAAAACTACATAGAATTGAAGCAGGAGCAATACCTGACAATCTAGCATCTATTCGTGTATTAGAAAAAGTAGGGTTTAAAAAAGAAGGTATAGCTAAAGAAAATCTAAAGATTAATGGCAAATGGACAGATCATCAAATATTAGGTATCATCAACAGCTCGGATGTGTAAGCTCATTTCACTTTCGATAATATTACGTAAACGAAGCTTAGTCTCACGCGAGACTAAGCTTCATTAATATTTGTAACAAAGGGGTTTGGTCCAGCGTCTGATACAAAAATATTTCTTACATGACCATTAATAGACCCTGGAACAGTAGGTTCAAAAAGGAATGGGGCATTCGGGAAATTGAAAATTACTTAAACGAATAGGCTATCATTCCATACGGAAACTGGTAGCTTGTTATTTATTAATAATAAAAAACTTTGTATTAAATTTATATGTTATTATATAAATAGTTCGGTAAAATTTGGTAATAAATTGTATAAAAAGTCGGATCGAAAGTAGGAGTTGGAACAATGAAAAGGACAGTCTTTTTAATGATTTCCATATTTCTGATATTAGTGGCTTGTGATAACTCACACTCTATTACTGAAAGTACAATAGGCACATCTGAATTAACAGAACGAGAACAAGCATTACTCACAACTGCGGCATCTCAGTCTTTTGTATATGAATTTTCTGTAGATAAAGAATATAAGAACATAAACATTTGGTTAGATAAATATGAATTTGGAAAACTGGTAACCGATCATCCTAACGGGGTAACGATGGGGCTAGACGAACACAATGGCACGATTATTTTTTCAACGAATAGAGTGATAGGTCATGAAGACCAACTCGCGTTCCGAATTGGTGTGTATTCAGATCAATCAACAGCAGTAGGTGAATTTACAGAAACGATGCCTAAGGATTATGAAAAGAATCTAGTGAGCGGCTGGGGTCATAACATTTCAGGCGAGGAGTCTCTTATTCCGAACATGGTGTTAGGCAGTATGAACTATAGTAGTGATGGTAATATAACGTTATTTCAGAACCAATTACAACTTGATCAAGAAGTGTTCCATGAAGAACTGAAAGAATATGATGTGTCCTTCTTGTTTAGAGTTAATTTTACAAAATAGTAATAGTTATTTTAGTCATACTAGTTCCTATATCTTACCTATCAGTAGTGGTATTAGAGAAAAAAGTTAACTCTAATAGTTAAGCATTCAAACGTATTGCTTCCAATACTGGGATATTAAACAACTATATATACAGGCAGTGTATGCTCATTTTAGACCCTCATCTTTTAGAATATATTAAAATATAAATCATACCATAAAGTAAATGGATGTCCTTTGTTCCTATCGTCCTGAATATAATAAAAAATTACTTTGAACCAAATAAACAAGAGGTGTTTATATGAAAAACTGGCTAGTGCGACACAAGTGGGATATTCCCCTTGCTATTGTATTCTTGGCATCACTTACGATCGTTCTTCAAGTACAATCGGAAGGAACTTCTTGGCATTTGCTAACAATTCCTCCTTATTTGATACTTTCATCGATACTTAGGAGCATAAGAAAAAAACAAATCATACAAGAAAGTAGATGTCGTGCCTAGTGGCTCGGCTTTTTTTATTTTATTAAATATTTATCAGAAAACGTCTATATGAGAAGAGTTTTCTAGATTGATCTTGATTATTTTAATAGTTGTGATATACAGGGACATTACAAATTTCCAATGATCCTTATACTAAGGAATATTACTAAATAATTTACTAGATGAAAATTGATGATTAATAAGAAAATCTTACTATATCAGTGTTTATACAACAAAAAAACCGTATAAATTTTTAGAAAAGTTAGTTTTTATACTTGTAAGCCCTTACATATGATGTTATTATTCGAATATACCCAGTAAATATTTTAGTTATTGTTACGTAAAAATTTACGGGTGTTGAATAGATCATGAAGAGGGTTATGAGATGGCTACTATCAAGGATATTGCGGACAAGTCGAATGTATCAGCATCTACGGTTTCACGGGTGTTAAATAACGATGATACGATTTCCGTTCAGGATGAAACGAGGGAACGTATTTTCCAGGTCGCTAAGGAGCTTGGATATGAAACGATTTTAGAAAGACGGTTGAAACAAAAACAGCAGACTTCGAAACATATCGGGATTATCGTTACCCAATCATTGGACGAGGAGATCAATGATCCCTATTTTTTATCCATCCGCCAAGGGATTGAAATGGAACTTGCGAGTCATGGGATCAGAACCGTTACGTTCCGGTTACATGAAACGGAGACCAATCAAATGATTGACGACCTTGATGGACTCATTGTCGTCGGCAGGGTAAAAGAGATGGCGCTCAAGGCCATCAGTAAAGTGGAAAATGTTGTGTACATTAACCATTCGCCTAACGAGGATTTGTATGATGCGGTTGTGATTGATTTTGAAAAGGCCACAGAGAAAGCAATCAAGCATCTATTAGCAACCGGCTACAAGAGAATCGGGTATATCGGAGGAAGAGAAAAGGAGCATAGCAAAAATCAAAAGTTCAACTCTGAAGATAAACGTCTCACCACCTTTGAACGCTTGATGAAAGAACAAAAAATGTTCGACCCGGAGACCGTTTTTATCAGTGAGTATTCAATGGCACAGGGTTATGAATTAATGAAAAAAGCAATTGATATGAGGAATTTTCCCGAGGCGTTTTTTATTGCCAGTGATCCGATGGCGATTGGGGCGTTAAGAGCATTACAAGAAGCCAATCTCAAAGTTCCTGATGATGTAGCCATTATCGGCTTTGACGATATTGAAGCTGCATCATTCGCAAGTACGCCTTTGACGACCATCAGAGTGCATACGAAGGAGATGGGGAAAACAGGAGTAAAACTTTTACTAGATCGCCTGAATGGAAGAGAACTTCCATTAACCGTGACCCTGCCGACCGAATTGGTGATCCGTGAGAGCTGCAAGAAAAATAAATAACTTTTTAAGGAGGTGGTTGTTGGAAATTACGACATGTATATCTTGTTCAACGATTTAATGCCCACCCTACACAGCATAAAAGCTAGCAGGGTGCAAAGTGACTGCCATCACACTGCATTGGGCGAAAACTAACAAACTACTCCACCAATGAACGGGAGCTAATTCTATTATATAGTTGCTCCCAAACGTCAGCAAGAAAACAGACTCATTTTAATAGGTAATTTTACTTATGGTTATTTCAAAAATGACTGAGGGGGCGTTTAATTTGAAAAAGCTTTTAAAAACGGTCGCGTTTGCAGCCGCATTGACAACGATTGTGACTGGATGCAATAAAGCATCCGGGGGTAATGAAGCAAACAGTGATAAGACGGTTGTAAACTTGTATTCGACGGTAACAAATGAAGCAGATAAAATCACTCTGCAAAATGTGGTAAAAAAGTTTGAAACGGAAAATCCTGATATCGATATTAAAGAAAATTATCCTGCTGACGGGTATGAAGGGATGCTGCGAGTCAAAATGGCGGCAAATGATATGCCTGACTTATTTGATACCCACGGCTGGGCGATTCACCGTTATGGGGAATATGTAGAAGATTTAAAAGATATGGACTGGGTGAAGGATCTTGATCCTGCACTGGAGCAAATTTTAAAAGATGAATCTGGAAAAGTCTATGCGTACCCTCTAAACCAGGCAAAAGACGGACTTACATATAACGCAACATTGCTAGAGGAATATGGAATTGAGCCGCCGACAACCTTTGATGAGTTCATGACTGCACTAGAAACCATCAAGAAAAAAGGAAAGGACGAAGTGACTCCACTTTGGTTTGCTGGTTCTGATAAATCAGCATTCGGACAGTATTTTGATCAGTTTTCCACCCCACTATTAATTACTGGAGAACAAAACTTTCAAAAAGAGTTGCTAGATGGGACGTTTGATTGGTCAAATTATACGTTTTTAGCGGAAAAACTAAAGGAAATGCACGAGAAGAAGCTCCTGAATGAAGATATATTGACGGCCCAGAATCATCAGATGGTCGACTTAATGGCGCAGAACAAAATTGGATTTATCGTTGGCGGCGGAATGCTTGGTCCCTCAGTTGAAGAGTTAAACCCAGAGGTCAAGCTTGGCGTCATTCCCATGCCTGTGATCGAGGAAGGCGACGAGCCGAGCTGGATTGGCGGGGAGCGTCATACATTAGCGGTTTGGAAAGATTCTAAAGTCAAAGAAGAAGCGAAGAAGTTCTTAGATTTTATTTCGCAGCCGGAGATGGTGAAAGAGATTGCGGAGGGGACGTCTCTTCCAAGTGGTCTGACCAATACTGAATCGAAAAACTATTACTCTGAATACTACGAAAAGTACGCAGATGTTAAAGTTGAACCTTACTTCGACAGAGTTTACCTGCCAAGCGGTATGTGGGACCCAATGGGTGCTACTGGTCAAGAATTATTATCTGGAACAATGACACCGGAAGAAGTTTCGAAAAAGATGGAAGTGGAATATAAGAGATTGCTAGAGCAGAAGAAATAGTTTTGTGATGGAGGAAGGTGTTATCGCCTCTCCTCCTAATCTAACATTCTAGGAGTTGGTGACGTTGATAGGAGTGGAGACAAGAAGCAAGTCGATGGCCGGCTCTTCTGTAGAAGTGAAAAGGAACCGTAAAAGGCGGAAGGAATCCTCGCTTTGGTGGATGTATCTTCCCGCTCTAGCTGCTGTCTGCTTTTTCATCCTTTATCCATTTTTAAACGGGATTAAAATTTCTTTTACAAACTGGAACGGGTTTTCACAAACGTACGACTATGTTGGCTTCAGTCAATATACGAGGATGCTGAAGGATCCGGATACGTGGCTGGTCGTAAAAAACACCTTGCTGTATGGTGTTGGCAGTACCGTTTTGCAAAACGTGATCGGTCTTGGGTACGCACTTTTATTAAATCAAAGAATCTACATGAAAAATTTTACGAGGACAATTGTGTACCTTCCGGTTATCATCAGCCCGCTGATTATGGGCTATATCTTCTACTTTTTCTTTGCCTTCCAAGGCGGGGCACTGAATGATCTGCTTGTATTTTTCGGACTGGATAAAATTAATGCCTTAGGCGATCCGAAAATTAATATTTGGTTGATCGTTTTCGTTAATACCTTCCAGTTTGTCGGTATTGCGATGATTATTTACTTGGCTGGATTGCAAAGTATTTCAAAGGATTATTACGAAGCGGCACAAATTGACGGAGCGTCTAGTTTTCAGCAATTTAAAAATATCACTCTGCCGATGTTAATGCCTTCCATCACCATCAACATGGTTATTAACATTATTGGGGGATTGAAATTGTTCGATGTCATCATTTCGCTGACAGGCGGCGGACCGGGCTATGCGTCGCAATCCATGTCTACGTTTATGTATGACCTTTATTTTAATAGACAAGATGCGGGATATGCCGCGACGCAAGGTGTATTTATGGCTATCATCATTTTGATTCTTAGTCTGGCAGCGCTTGTGTACTTCAAACGGAAGGAGATTGAGGCGTAATGGACTATATGGGTAAAAAGAAAAAGTGGTTACTGTCAGGAGTTGCGCTTTTGATCTCAGCCTTTCACCTAATTCCTTTTTATATTTTGATTACGACCGCATTAAAGGAAAGGGGAGATTTTAGTTCGAAATGGGTGTTTCCCAAGGTTCTGGCGTTTGAGAACTTTGCGGAGGCGTGGGAAACGGCGAGTCTTGGCAATGCACTTTCGAATACTTCGATTATTACCTTTGTAAGTGCTTTATTATTGATAGTTCTTGGCTCGATGGCCGCCTATCCCTTGGCCAGAAGGCAGACGAAACTAAATAAATTTGTTTTCATGATATTTATTGCGGTGATGGTGATTCCGCCTTTAACCGCTTTAGTTCCATTATATAAGCTTGTAGTCGACATCGGAATGATGAATACTCTCGAAATTGCCATCTTGAATAATGTGGCGTCATTCCTTCCATTAACTATATTCTTGTATTCAGGCTTTATTCGCTCGACGATCCCTAAGGAATTGGAAGAAGCCGCAAAAATTGATGGTGCTAGTACACTAGGAATCTTTTTCCGGATTGTATTCCCTTTGTTGAAGCCGGTTACGGCATCCATTTTAATCATTTCATGTGTATTTATTTGGAACGATTACCAATTCGCCATCTTCTTCCTTCAAGCAGAGGAAGTGAAGACCAGTACCGTTGCGTTGGCAGGATTCTTTGGGGAAAATGCCAACCGAATGAATCTAGTTGCTTCCGCAGCCATCATGGCTGTCCTTCCAATGGTCGTATTGTTTCTGCTATTGCAGAAGCACTTTGTAAAAGGGTTGGCATCTGGATCGGTTAAAGGATAATCAACGAAAAAAAGCTTTATATATTTAAACTCACTTAAAAAATTGGAGGTTCACTTATGTCTAAAATTACCTTTCTTGGCGCAGGTAGTACCGTATTTGCAAAAAATGTATTAGGAGATTGCATGTTTGTTGACGCGTTGGACGGCTTTGAATTTGCCTTATTTGATATTGATGAACAACGTTTGCGTGATTCCGAACAAATGCTGAACAATTTAAAGGAAACTCTCGGAAAAAACCTTACGATTAAAGCGTATACGGATCGGAAGGAGTCTTTAAGAGGCGCGAAATATGTAATCAATGCGATCCAGGTAGGAGGCTATAAGCCGAGTACCGTGATCGATTTTGAAATTCCGAAAAAATATGGTTTACGTCAGACCATTGCCGATACAGTTGGAATCGGCGGGATCTTCCGTAATCTACGGACGATTCCGGTTATGCTTGATTTTGCGAAGGATATGGAAGAAGTTTGTCCGGATGCCTTATTTATGAATTATACCAACCCGATGGCTGTCTTGACTGGGGTCATGAACCGTTTTACGAATATTAAAACGGTTGGCCTATGTCACAGTGTGCAGGTTTGTACAAAAGATTTATTTGAGGCATTGGGCATGGACCGTACAGGTGTGAAGGAGAAAATTGCGGGTATCAATCACATGGCGTGGCTGCTTGAGGTTAGCAAGGATGGTGTTGACTTGTATCCTGAAATTAAGAGAAGAGCCCGTGAATTGCAAAAAACAAAGCATGGCGATATGGTTCGATTTGAGCTAATGGATAAATTCGGGTTTTATGTGACTGAGTCATCTGAACACAATGCTGAATATCACCCGTACTTTATCAAATCTCGTTACCCTGAGTTAATTGAGCGTTTCAATATTCCGCTTGATGAATATCCACGTCGCTGTGAAAAGCAAATTAATGACTGGGTAGCCATGAGAGAGGATCTTGTTAACAATCATTCCTTGAATCATGTTCGTTCTCGTGAATATGGATCGCGCATTATTGAAGCCATTGAGACAGATGTTCCGTTTAAATTTGGTGGTAATGTCTTAAATACTGGAAGACTAATTAGCAATCTTCCAGAAAAAGCTTGTGTCGAGGTGCCTTGTATCGCGGACCGCAGCGGAATCACCCCAACCTATGTGGGAGACCTTCCAGAGCAGCTCGCAGCATTAAACCGTACGAATATCAACACGCAACTCTTGACCATCGAAGCAGCAGTCACGTTGAAAAAGGAATATATTTATCAGGCTGCCATGCTTGACCCACATACCGCTGCTGAGTTATCCATGGACGACATTATTTCTCTATGTGATGACTTAATTGAAGCACATGGTGAATGGCTGCCTAAATTTAAAAGTGAGACTGGCGTAGCCATTACATTATAGGTCCTAGTCAAAGACTGTCCATCATAAAGGAGACCGGATTCTGAATGAATCCGGTCTTTATTTTTATTGCTTTAGGGAATTGGCTACAAACGAATATTAAGCAAGTACTTTTTCTGATGAATATGACTCTATATTTTTCAAGACTTTGATCTGTTACACACCATAAAACCATCCTATTGAACTTGTATATCTGTGATATTCAAGACCCAAAAGGTAGAGAGCTATGGTATAGTATAAAAAAATAACCGTACCAAAAAAATAGATAGGGGAACCTATATGAATAGCCAAGAATTACGAACGTTTCTTTCAACTAATAACACGAATGAAGCACCAGATTGGAATGTAATAAAAGAGGTTTATAATCCCGAAACAGTTGAAGTAAATGGACAGGAAGTTTATGTCTTCAATCTTAGCTTCAATTCCTCCATTACTCCTGTAGAAGATAACATTGTGATCTGGCAACAACTGCCTGCTGCATACGTCCCTATACATATCCATCAATACATCGAGTTGATCTATGTCTATCAGGGATCATGTACAGTGGTTATTGATAAGGATGAAATGTGCCTAACTAAGGGAGCCATTATTATCATTGATAAAAATACTCCTCATACGGTAAAAGATATTTCACCATCTGATATTATTATAGATATCAAACTCAAGCATGACTTCCTGTCAACAGGGTTTCTCAGTCAGTTTACAAATAAGAGCATTATCTCTCAATTTTTAATAGATTCTCTCATTAACAAGAGAAGAGAGAACAACTTTCTTTATTTTCCTTTGGAAAACGGTTCTAAGATTGTTGGCATTATGGAGCAAATCATGTGCGAATATTTTGATAAGGATTTTGTATCGGCGGATATGATCAATGCGTATCTTTTCATTCTCTTAACTGAATTAATCCGCCATACGAATAGTACGACAGATAAAAAGACGGACCAGATGTCACAGAATGGTGTAATTGTCCTCGATTTTCTCAAATTTATTGAAGACCATTATAAGGACTGCACCCTAACAGACATTGCTGCTTATTTTCGGTACCACCCGAACTATATATCAGCTGTTCTTAAAAAAGCGACAGGAAAATCGTTTAAAGAACTTCTGCAAAATCAGCGCTTAAATAAGGCAGCCCTGTATCTATCAAATTCTGACTTGCCTATTCCTGAGATTGCCGAAGAAGTTGGTTATTCGAGTGTATCCTTCTTTTACAAAAAATTTAATGAGGTGTTCGGTCAAACACCGAAAGAATATAGGGAAAACCACCACTAGAAATAAGGGCTTAGTTCGACTTGAACTAAGCCCTTTCTATTTACATCCTCTTTCGCCGAGTCCATATTATTCGAACTTTCCTATCTTACAACCATTCCTTATCCGTAAATGAAGTGCTGTTATTCGAATCTTTGATTCGAGCAATCATCATCTTTGTTTTTACCATTATAATCTCTGAAAACGCTTGCTACAATGAGAGCAGAAAGTAAGTTGTAGCAGTGAGGAGTGTTAGAAATGGAATTTCAATTTCCACCCAATTTTCTTTGGGGATCAACAACAGCAGCGTATCAAGTGGAAGGAAATAATGTGAACAGCGATTTTTGGGCAGAAGAGCATGCGGAGGGCTCACCGTATAAAGATAAATCCGGTGATACGATCGACCATTACCGTCTATATCGGGAAGACATTGCTCTAATGGCAAGTGTGGGATTGAACACGTACCGGTTTTCGATTGAATGGTCTCGTGTAGAACCAGAACCAGGACAATACTCTCGGTCGGCTATTGAACATTACCGGGATGTACTGGAGACATGCTACAAACATGGTATAACACCGATGGTAGCGATGCACCATTTTTCATCACCCAAGTGGCTGATGAGATTAGGCGGATGGGCAAGCCCAGATGTACCGGACCGTTTTGCGAAATATTGTGAAGTGGTTTTCAGTGAAATTGGACATCTAATCCCGTATGTACTGACCATGAATGAAATCAATCTGCCGGTCATGTTACGTGAGATTTTTTCAAGAATTGGATTCATCCCACCTGTTGGAATGAATAGAGATGCCTGGACGGCTCCCCAATGGAGAGAATCAGCTGCTCGATTGTGCGGTACGACTATAGAAAATTACTTTACCTTTCATATGATTTCAGATGAGTCTTCTATCAAAAATTTAAAAGAAACTCACCGTAAGGCACGTGAGACAATCAAACGGATTCAGCCAAATACAAAAGTAGGCTTTTCAATGGCTTTATCCGATATTCAGTCGATTCCGGGAGGGGAGGAAGAGGCCGATCGAAAGTGGAACAGTTATTTCCGTCAATATCTAGATATGTTGGAAGGAGATGATTTCTTCGGACTTCAAAATTATACTAGGGAAGTGTACGGACCAGAAGGGCAAGTAAAGCCAGCGGGTGGTGCGGAATTGACCCAAATGGGATATGAGTTTTATCCAATGGCACTTAGTAATGTAATCCGAAAGGTTGCTAAAGATATATCGATACCGATTATTATTACCGAACATGGGATCGCAACGGATGAGGACGAGCGTCGGGTAGAATTTATTCGAGAAGCATTAGAGGGTGTAGAGAACTGTTTGAACGAAGGTTTAGACGTTCGAGGGTATCTTCACTGGACCACGTTTGATAATTTTGAATGGCAATCAGGTTATTCGATGAAGTTCGGTTTGATTGAAGTGGACCGAACGACGCAGGAAAGAAAGGTAAAGGAAAGTGGTAGGTACCTTGGACGATTAGCTCAACAGGTCAGTTTAGTATGTAAATAATTTTCACGGCTCCCTGGGTCTTGGATTCAGGGGCTGTAAAAATCTTTGAAACACGCAAAGAAATTCTTCGCTTTTACTATTATTCAAAATGAAAACGTTTGCTATGATATGAAAAATGAATGATTACTAGGGAGGTTATGAAAATGGAACATGGTTTACTGAATAAAACGCCTTTTAAGAGATTGGTAGTAGCAGCTATGCTGGGAGTAGGTACGTCGATTGCGCCTCTAGTTCTACTATCATTTGGGCTTTCTACTTTTATTGTGATCCGAATTGTTGGTCAAGAACATGCAACGGCTGCCTTTGCTACTGCCACTGGAATATCCGGAATAGCCGTCGTACTTTTTGGGCTTTTAAGTGGAGTGATAGCAGATAAGACGAAAGTAAAGATGGGGAGAAGGCGGTTTTGGATGATTGTGGGCAGTATTGGCGGAGCCCTTTCAATGTTATCCCTTACGTATGCTTCCTCCATTCCAATGTTTATTCTTTCCATGTGTTTGGTTAACTTCTTTTACGGTATGGTTTCTCTCGCATGCTACGCCATTGTACCTGAACAAGTAGAACCGGAAAAGTATGGTCGAGTAGCCGGATTAATTGGTGCATCTGCACCTGCATTCGTTATGACGGGACAAATGATTATGGGAGCTTTTGCCGATTCTACTCTTGAACAGAAAATGATTACAATTATTATTGTCCAACTGATCGGTGGATTTTTAGCTGCTAGCCTTATTAAAGATAACTCTTTTGCCGGGATTACAACGAGTGAAAAGAAATCATTGGGTCTCCGTGGCTTCTACCCAAGTTTTAAACAGCATCCTTCTTATACATGGGCGTTACTAACTAAGTTGTTTATTAACTTCTCGAATGCAGGGATGGGGATGTTAGTACTATTCTATATTACAAGATTTCACCTAGGTGAAGCAGATATATTCAAGATCATGGGACTTACCGCTCCTGCTATTATGTTAATGGTTGTAGCTGGAATTCTTGGAGGTTTCTTATCTGACAAGGTGAAGAAACAAAAGCCTTTTGTAATGGGAGCAGCACTTATTACAGGACTCTGTTTAATTGCCTTTGCCTTTTCAACAAACGTTACATGGGTCATCGTCGGAAACTTTATATTTAACTTTGGATTCGGGATGTACAATGCAGTAGATAATGCCCTTGTTAATCGGATTCTTCCTTCAAAAGAACAGGCAGCAAAAGATATCTCGATCATGAACACAACGACAAGCTTGTCTTCTACATTAGTAAACTTTGCAGCACCGAGCATCATTGCTTTAGGAGTCAGCCTGTTTGGTGGAGATGGTTATACATTATTTTTCCTAGTGCTTGCGGCATTCTCCATTCTTTCGGCAGTGGTTGTCATCCCGATTCCTGAGATGGATCCGAAGGCAAAGGATGGTAAAGCTCCTGATACTGAAGTAGTAGCTTAACCTTAGTTAAATATGACAGGGGATGAGGTATACTTGAGTGTATATTCATCCCTATTGTCTTTTGACAATTTGTGTGGAAAGGAATCTAGAAAAATGACAAACCTAACAGTAGAATCAGTAACATGTGAGTATAGAAAAAATCCTCTAGGAATGGATATAAAAAGACCTCGTATTAGTTGGAAGATCCAATCGGATTTGCGGGGAACGATGCAAAAGGCGTATCAGATTCAAGTAGCTGTACATCAAGAAGATTTCCATGAAACGATTTGGGACACAGGGATTGTCCAATCAGACGAATCCATTCAAATTGAATATAATGGTCCCCAGCTTGAATCCCGTACAAGATATTTTTACCGCATCAAGATTTGGGATAACCATGACCGTGAATCGGATTGGAGTGAAACAGCTTGGTGGGAAACGGCCCTGTTTTCATCAGAAGAATGGAAGGCCGAGTGGATCACACCAGACCCTAACCATCTGGATCTCCACTCGGAAGCGGCTTTTCTTTTACGAAAAGAGTTTACACTTAAGATGGGTATTTCTTCGGCTCGGGTGTATGGAACCGGTGTGGGTTTATATGAATTATTCTTAAATGGCGGGCGGGTTGGAGAGGACCTTCTTGCACCAGGCTGGACTAGCTATCATAAACGTCTTCAATATCAAACGTATGATGTCACCGACATGCTTCAGATTGGTGCAAATGCCATAGGGATTGTACTAGCTGACGGATGGTATAAAGGGAACCTGGTAAGAGAGGATCATCGAAATATTTATGGTGATACACGTGCAGCAAAATTACAAATTCATGTCACTTATCACGACGGGACAGAAGAGATAATTGTGACGGATCATACATGGAAGGCGGCAACAGGACCGATTTTATTCTCAGAAATTTACCATGGGCAAACGTACGATGCCAGACTGGAAAAAGAGGGATGGAGCCAATCGCATTTCCATGATGAGGATTGGGAAGATACCATTATTCCAGACATGCCAATTACGAAATTAGTGGCACAGGAAAATGTCCCGGTCCGTGTAACAGAAGTTTTAAAACCAATGGAATCCTTTGTTACACCAGCGGGGGATACCGTTCTTGATATGGGCCAAAACATGGTTGGTCGGATTCGATTCCAAGTCCGTGCTCCAAAAGGAACTCGAATCGTCTTAACACATGCCGAGGTACTGGATAAGGAAGGGAATATTTACTTTGGCAATCTAAAATTTGCTAAGCAAAAGGTTGAATATATTACAAAAGGGGATGGAATGGAAACCTTTGCACCAAACTTCACGTTCCAAGGATTTCGATATGTGAAAATTGAAGGATATCCTGGACAGGAAAACGGACTACCACTTGATCACTTTATAGGAGAAGTCATCCATTCTGATATGGAGTCAACTGGAACATTCGAATGTTCTGATCCACTCGTAAACCGACTGCAGCAGAATATTGTTTGGGGGCAAAGAGGAAATTTCCTAGATGTGCCGACCGATTGCCCGCAGCGGAGTGAGAGACTTGGATGGACCGCAGATGCTCAAGTCTTTATTCAGACGGCCTTGTTTAATTACCATGGAGGTCCATTTTTTACGAAGTGGCTACGGGATTTACAAGCGGATCAGCTGCCGGACGGGAATGTTCCATTTGTTATTCCAAATGTGGAGGGTGGAAAGGGCTCCGCCGCCTGGGGTGATGCAGCGACGATTATTCCTTGGACCGTCTATCAGACGTACGGAGATAAGCGTTTGCTTTCCGATCAATACGACAGCATGAAAGCTTGGGTGGAATATATTCGCAGGCAGGGTAAAAACGAATTTCTATGGAACACAGGCTTTCATTTCGGGGATTGGTTAGCCCTGGATGCCAAAGAAAATAGCTTTGTTGGTGCCACACCAAAGGATTTAATTGCAACGGTGTTTTATGGGTATTCCACAAGAATACTGAGAGATGCAGCAAAGGTCCTTGAGAAAGCTGATGATGTTGAAGAATATAGCATCTTATTAAATCATATTATCGAACAATTTAATTAGGAATTTGTTTCCCCAGCAGGAAGATTGGTGTCTCCAACCCAAACAGCTCATATCATTACTTTAATGTTTGATATGGTCGATGGGAAAGCAAAAGAGAGAACTGCCTATGAGCTGAACGAATTAATTATTCTAAATGACTATCATTTAAATACCGGCTTTGTGGGAACTCCCTATATTTGTTTTGCTCTTTCCAAAGGCGGTTATCACGAAACAGCGGTGAAATTATTAATGAAGGATGACTATCCATCCTGGCTTTACCAAATTAAAAAAGGCGCCACGACTGTTTGGGAGCATTGGGATAGCATCAAGCCGGATGGCTCATTCTGGAGTGACCAAATGAATTCTTTTAACCATTATGCCTATGGTTCAATTGGCAATTGGATGTACAAAGTCATAGCAGGGCTCGATATGGATGCGACAAGTCCTGCCTATAAGAAAATCAAAATTGAACCGAAATTTGCTGGAATTTCGTTCACTTCTGCAAAAGCCATCCATGAATCGATGTATGGAAAAATTGTCTCCTCCTGGCAGCTAACAAACGATCAGGTAGCGGTTGAAGTCGTGGTTCCTCCTAATACAACAGCAGACATTCTTTTACCGAAAGCAAAACTTGTTGATGTTTATGAAGGGGATGAGCTATTAGTAAAGGGTGATATCCATTCATTTATTGAAACGTCAGAGGGTGTAAAAGTGACAGTCGGATCTGGATCCTATCAGTTTACCTATCCAAACGAGGAGGGACTAAGACCACGTTTTACAAAGAATACGAAAATTATCGACTTCCTTGATCACCAAGAGACAGTAGCTGTCCTTGAGAAAGTAGCACCAGGTATGACCAAACCACCTGCTCTATTTACAACGAAAGCTAGAAGCTTAAAAGAGCTAGTTGAAATCGGAGAAGCCAACCTAACAGAGGATAAAGTCAAAGAGATTATGGAAGAAATTAATCAGCTTGAATGGGAAGTGGTTTTGGTTTAGTGCCTGATAGATTTCTTGGCTGTCAAAACACTTGTAATAAACGCATAGACATGGTGATAATCACCATGTTTTTTTGTGTGTTTCTAGGAAGCTAATAGATTATTGCTACAAGCAATTCCAAGTTCAACTACTATCAATAATAGATTCCTGTTTAATAAGTAATTGTAAATTTGTAACAAATAATTAACATTCCTTCCTCGCCCAAACCTTCTGAAAAGCACCTATTCTAGAAAATAACACTATCTAAAAAGGTAGAGATAGCAAAAATATGAATGATTCCCTTTACAAGAAATTTTCAAAATATTAGTCGTATGTCTAATGTCGCTTAATATCGAACAATTACACTTACATTTAGAGTTTCGGAGAGGAGGCTGATTACATAACCATTCCGAGTATTCGGTCGAGCAATAGTTTAAGCATCCTATTGTTTTGAAAGGCATCGTTCATAAAGAGACTTGCAAAAATTACATACGAATCATTAGATCAACATTTCAATTCACAAAAAAAAACATTCTTAAGGAGGAAGTAAACATGAATAAAGTAAAAGGTGGACTACTATTAGGTCTTGTATCATTCGCGCTTGCTGGCTGTGGTAGTGAGGAAACTAATACAACTAGTGAAGGTACGGCTGGAATTGAAGGAGATCTATCTTTTTACACCTCACAACCAGATGAGGATGCTCAAAAATTAGTAGATGCGTTCACAGCGAAATATCCGGATGTAACTGTTCAAACCTATCGTTCAGGAACAGAAGAGGTCATTAGCAAAATTAAAGCGGAGCAGAAAGCAGGAGATATTCAAGCAGATGTGTTACTAGTAGCGGATTCTGTCACCTTTGAGGATTTGAAGGAAGATGATCTATTACTTGAATATAAGTCAGAGGAGCTCAGTGAAATACCTTCTAATTTAGTCGATCCGGATGGCATGTATGCTGGTACAAAGGTGATGGCCACAGCCTTAGTAGCAAACACTGCGAATGTATCGGAAATGCCGGACTCATGGGATATTTTAACAGATGAGAGTTCTAAAGGGGAAAGCATCATGCCAAGTCCCTTTTATTCAGGTGCTGCTGCTTATAATTTAGGTGTATTTACACGAAATAAAACATTTGGCTGGGATTATTTTAAGAGTTTAAAAGAAAATGAAATGACTGTGACAAAAGGGAATGGAGCGGTTCTTCAAACGGTTGCCAATGGTGAAAAATCATATGGGATGGTTGTTGACTTTATCGTCGCACGAGCAAAAGCGGAAGGATCTCCAGTAGAACTGATCTATCCAAAAGAAGGGGTACCTGTTATCACAGAGCCTATTGGTATTATGAAGGATGCTGAAAACGATGCAGCTGCAAAGGCGTTTGTTGATTTCGTTTTATCAGAAGAAGGTCAAGAATTAGCCGCGGAAATCGGCTATACACCTATTCGCAAAGGTGTGGAAGCTCCAGAAGGATTACAAACGATTGACGAAATGAATGTGATGGATGCAGATATTAGTGAATTATATCAAGCAAGAGAAGTGGATAAAAAGGAATTTGAAACCATTTTTGGACAATAAAAGGGCTTCATATCTATAAGGCTGCTCAATTTCTTTCGTTGAGCTAGCCTTATTTCTTAAGGTCATAATCATCTAAGGAGAGAAATCCTGAATGTTGCAAAATGTTATCAGTCGTGTTCAAAACCAAAATAAATGGAGGTTTTTCATTGGTGTAGTATTCGTTGTGATCTTTTTTGTTCTACCTATTTGTAGACTGGTGTTTCTTAGCTTTTCTGCCGAGGGTGGCATAACCTTAGGAAATTATACCTCCGTCCTTCAAGATCGTTCCACATGGAAAACGATTGAAAACACGTTATATGTCGTTGGAGGTTCGTCTATTATTGCGATCATCTTAGGGGTGATCACGGCTTGGGTGGTAGCGTACACCAATATTAGGAAAAAAAAGCTGATTCAATTATTCATTTTTTTACCATTTATTATTCCGTCCTATATCACGACACTAGCATGGACTCAGTTCATGAGCAAAAATGGATTTTTCGCTCATCTATTACGTATGCTTCCTGGATCAGTCGAACCATTGAACATGTATAGTTTACATGGAATCATCGTTGTAATGGGATTAGCGCATTATCCACTTGTCTATTTATTAACGGTGGGTGTTCTTAGAAAAATTCCTCGTGATCTTGAATATGCAGCAAGGGTTTCAGGAGCAAGCAAGTGGCAGTCTTTCAAAAAAATTACCCTTCCGCTTGCGTTACCTGGAATAGCAAGTGGCGGGTTTCTAGCCTTTATTGCCAGTTTAGATAATTTTGGCATTCCTGCGTTTCTTGGGATACCAGGTAATATCAGAGTTCTAAGTACGTATATCTATGAGCAAATCGTAGGGCTAGGGCCCAATTCCTTTGAAAGGGCAGCCACTTTATCGGTTATTTTAGGAGTCATTGCCTTAACAGGTACTTATCTTCAGTGGTTGCTAGTCAAGAAGTCTAAAAATATGGAAACAGCGATCGAGGATAAAGAACCAAGATTACTGTTAACTAAAGGGCCCCGACTTACGATTGAACTCCTGTTGTGGAGCTTTTTGCTAGTAACCACCATGGTACCGCTTATATCAATGCTTTCTGCATCTCTGATTAACGCGTATGGTTTGCCATTTGCACCTGAAAATATAAGTTTAAAAAACTATCAATTTGTGTTGCTTGAGAATCAAAAGGCTATAACCTCTTTAAAAAATAGTGCCAATTTGGCGTTGATCACGACGGTTGTTTGTTTGGTGATCGGTACTGCAATTGCTTATGTTAGGACCAAAAAGCCCTCTATGATGACAAAAGGTTTAGAAATGATCATTGGAATTCCTTATGCATTACCTGGTACGGTGTTAGCGTTAGCGATGATTTTTGCTTGGATGGAACCCATCCCGGGTTGGAATCCCGGAATATACGGAACCATCACGATTCTATTAATCGCTTATGTGACACGTTTTTTAATTTTACAGGTCAGGGGAAGCATTACCGCGTTTATGCAGGTTGACCCTTCGATTGAGGAAGCAGCTAGAGTGAGTGGTTCGAATGGATTTTATAAATGGAAACAAATTTTGATGCCATTGATTTTCCCTGGAGTCATCAGTGGGGCGCTACTCGTCTTTTTAACCGCACTAACGGAACTAACGGTTTCCTCCCTATTATGGTCTAGTGGTACGGAGACGATCGGGCTTGTGATCTTTAATTTTGAACAAGCAGGGTATTCCACTTACTCCACTGCTTACTCAAGTATCATTGTTTTATTTATTTTGTTAGCCTTTATATTAGTAGCTATTTTGCAAAAGGTATGGGATAGGAGGGTGTTGCATCATGACCACTCAAATTAAAAACGTAGAAAAAAGCTTTGGTTCCTTTAAGGCTTTGCGTCAAATCAACTTGGATATAAAAGAGGGGGAGTTTGTTGCGATTCTTGGTCCATCAGGTTGTGGGAAAACCACATTGCTTCGATTATTAGCTGGTTTTGATTCACCCACTTCAGGAGAAGTGTTGATGAATAATCAAGTGATCGCTCATTCAACCTTCTTCTTGCCACCTGAAAAGCGTAATATCGGGATGGTGTTTCAATCCTTTGCTTTGTGGCCGCATATGAATGTAAGGGATCATATTCGCTTTCCACTAAAACATCATCAATTTTTAAGTGAAGAACTGAAAACAAGCATCGATCATAGAGTGGACGAAGTGTTAAAAATGGTAGATATGGATCATCTTGGAGAAAGAATGCCAAGTGAACTTTCAGGAGGTCAAAAACAAAGGGTTGCTTTAGCACGTGCGATCGCTCCTAAACCCACCTTATTGTTAATGGACGAACCACTTAGTAGTTTAGATGCTGAATTACGAATGGGGATGCGAAAGGAGATTCAGCAACTACATCATCTTACAAAGGCTTCGATTGTGTATGTGACACATGACCAAAGTGAAGCACTTGCCATGGCAGATAAAATCGTTGTCATGAATAAAGGAAATATTGAACAAGTAGGGACGCCAAAGGAAATTTATAGCTCACCAACCTCACCATTTGTGGCCTCCTTTGTTGGGAAAGCGAACTTAATAAAAGGAAAATGGGAAGGCACAGCATTTTATCCTTTTCATCAACCTTCCATTAAATGGGATGGAACGGCGGTCACCTCAGAATTAAGAGGGGAAAACATCTTTCCAGCTCGTCCTGAACAACTAGAAATCTCATTTAGAGACGATGGTGTAAAAGGAATCATCACGAATGTGCAATATCAAGGAAAAGAGATTCACTACACGGTAACGGTTGAAGGTGAGCAGTGGGTGATCCATCAAGATATTTTTACGAAATTTTCCATCGGGGATGAAGTATATGTTCATTTTAAGGAATGGCAATATGGAAAGAAGATGGATAGGAGAAAACAACTTCATTTTGCATAAATGAAAAAACAGGGCTGACTTAAGTAACGAATGAGTCTGGCCTTGTTTAATTTTTTCCCTAAACAGAATATGAACAAATTTGAATTTCAAAAGATAAGTCAAAATTTAAGAGAGAATTACCTGACCTTCCTTTACGCTTTGGAGTATAAACTTTTTAAGTCATCAATAGATAAGCCTTTTATTTGATAATCAATAAACAAAGAAGTAAAAGAAGTGAATGTCACATCGGACGAGAACACAGGAAGAGCAATCATTCTGGGTTAAGTGCTAGATTTAGGGAATTAATAAAAATGTGACTTTAGTCATTGTATACGCTTTCATACACTGATATTGTATAGGTATATAGAACCAATGGAGGAATCAACATGAAATCACAAGAATTAATTCAATGGGCCAAAGACGAATACGAATCAGCAAGAAAACAGTATATGAAAAATGGAGAAGATTACTGGTTTGGTCGTATGAACGCTTTTAAAGAAATGCTTGTTCATCATCGTCTCGACCTTTCAGACACGTCTCAGTTGATTATTGCAAGGTAATTAACAAACGACTATTTTAATTTAAAAATATATTGAATATAAAGGAGTATCATGCCTATTAAAAAACCATCCAATGCCGTTTGGACGGTTTTTTGGCGTATTGGTTTTGATCTTTGTTAAAACATTGGATGTAATCTGTTTATCTAGTCTATTACTTGCTCCTATTAGTATTTAACTGAATTTCCCACTTAAATAACTCAAATGTAAGACGATATACATAGTAAATAACCATCGATAATGGCAAACTTATTGAAAAATAAGGACGCAAAGCTACGGGTCTAAAGCTTTAGTTTAGCAATGACGGCCGGGTTTCCGAAAAGGGTTGGAATAATTTTTTGGGGTAATCTGCTCCATTCTATTAAAGTTCACCAATCTTTTTGGTGAGCTTTTTTACTAAATTCCTAAATCTTAAACTTTTCGAGAACTATTAATAAATTTAATACTGGATAGCGGAGAAAAATGGTTGTGTTTTTTTTACCAACTTAGGATAAAATATAACTTTATTCATAGTTATTCATATAAAAAACCTATGTGAAAAATAATAAGAGATACGACTTATTACAAACATAGAATATAAAGCTTTTCATTAATTGAAATTAATCTAGAAGGTGTAGTCATGCGATGGTCCACTAATAATTATACATACCCAGTCTTATTTATATACTTTCTGATGATGTTTCTAACCATCTTTCTTGACCATATAATCATTCACAACTTATCCCTGGCTCTAGATATCCATTCATGGATATTTCAACTTGTTTTAATGGTTATGTCTATAATTCCGTTATATATCTTTTTAGAGTATGTGAAGAAACAACAGTTAAAGTATTTTGGTTACCAAGTGGAAATCGAAAAGTATAAACTAACACTTGAAAATTCGACCATAGCTGCTTTTATCTATAAAGATAATGCTTTCCTTTACGTCAGTCCTGCTTTTGCTGAATTATTCGGTTACACACGAAAAGAAATCTATGAAAAACCAATAACCCAGTTTGATTTGTTAACTGAGGAATACCACGAAATAATATCGACAAATGTAAAAGATAGGCTTGATGGAAAAAAGGTAGGTAGCCATTATCAAGTGAAAGCCAAAAGAAAGGATGGTATCGAACTCTACTTAGACCTTTATCCTTCTTTACAAGCCTTTAATGGGCAAAATGTAATTGTGGGAAGTGCGGTTAACGTCACAGAAAAGCGTCAAATCCAGAATGAGTTGGAAAAGCGTGAAAAAGTATTATCACAGGCCCAAAAGATAGCAGGCATTCTATATTGGGAATTTGACAATGTGAACAATAAGTTAACTTGGAGCCCCCAGACTTACAAACTCTTTGGGTTGTCTCCAAATATCAATCCTACATTTGAGTATTTATTGTCCAAAGTTCATTCTGAGGATCGAGATACTTTAATAAATAGTAGAGAAAAGGAAATTACAGGGGAAAACGTTACGAATATCTACCGCATAATATTAGATGATGGAAGTATAAGAACACTACATTCCATCTCTCAATGCCTTCTCGATGATAATGGACGACCCATTCAAACAATTGGAACGATGCAAGATATTACACATCGCCTTGTAGAAGAAAATAAACTAGAACTAACTGAAAATCGCTATAAATCTCTGTTTGATAACAACTTAGATAGTGTGTTCTCACTAGATCTTGAAGGAAATATCATCACTGTTAACGAAATGGCCATTCGAACATTTGGGTATTCAAGGGAAGAAATGATTCAACAATATCCCCTTGATTTAATTGTGCCTGAATTTAGAAATGAGGCAGAACAATTATTTGTTCAAGTTTTGTCAGGTAAACCACAACGAATTCAGAACCAAGCATTTCATAAAGAAGGCCGTAGGGTTGACCTGGATGTTACGGTAATGCCTATCATCGTCAAATCAATCGTAACAGGAGTATTTTGCATCGCAAAAGATGTTACCAAGCAAAAAGAACATATAAAAACCATTGAGCAACTGGCCTATAAAGACCATTTAACAGGATTACCAAATCGTAGAAAATTATTAGAACTTATGCATAGTCATATCCAAGAAGCCAAAAAACATGGATGTATGATGGGGATCTTGTATATTGACTTAGATCGATTAAAATTCATTAATGACAATTTAGGGCATGACTTTGGTGATGCAATGATCATCGAAGCAGGAAACCGAATATTAAGCTGTATAAGAAATGAAGATACACTTGCCCGAGTTGGGGGGGACGAATTTGTCCTGATTATTCCGAATATCAGCGGGTTTGATATTACTATTGACATAGCTAAAAGAATTATAGAAGCGTTCAAACCAGGATTTTATCTCGAAGAAAAATTATTTCGAACGACAGCGAGCATGGGGATTAGTGTTTTTCCTACTCACGGAGAAGATATTAACGAATTACTTCGCAAAGCCGATAAGGCTATGTACTATGTTAAAACAAGGAAAAAAAACGATTACAAAGTTTTTGAAAATTTTATGGTACAGCAAGAAGAACGGAAATTCCTTATTCAAAATAGCATAGCATCGTCTTTATCTAATGGAGACTTTTTTCTTGTGTACCAACCGAGAATAGATGTAAAAACAGGAAAAACGTCGACCTTTGAATCATTGCTAAGGTGGAAACATCCAGATTTGGGTTTGATTAGCCCAGAAGAATTTATACCTTTGGCTGAAGAATCCGGAGACATTGTTCTCATTGGTGAATGGGTACTAAATGAATCTCTGCGAACCCTTAAGCATCTCCATTTTATAGGGAATACAGATATTCGAGTCTCCGTTAACGTCTCTGTTAAACAATTGTATCAATCGACTCTAGACCAAGCCATTAATAATATGTTACAACGTTACAAACTTCCTCCACAAACTTTGGAACTGGAATTAACAGAAAGTATTTTGATTAGTGACGAACAAAGAATACTTGATATACTAAAGAACTTAAAAAGCTTGGGTGTTCAATTGTCCATTGACGATTTTGGAACAGGAAATTCTTCGATTACTTATCTAAAAAAATTGAATATGGATATTATTAAAATTGATCGCTCCTTTGTGAGTGGCGTTCCCGAAGCAAAAGAAAACGCAGCAATCACCTCAGCAATGATTAATTTAATACATGACCTTAATATGAAAGTTGTTTGTGAAGGAATTGAGACAGAAGAAGAACTTCAATACATTATCGACAAAGGCTCGGATGAAATCCAAGGATATTATGTTTCCTACCCACTAGTAAAAAATGACCTCTTTCAATTCCTGCAGAGAGAAGCTATAAACGGACCAAGTCTACAATATCAATCCAAAACAAGTGGGAAACAAATCTAAAGGGTTTTTCAAGCTTGTTCTCTTGGGTTACATAGAGGATAGACAAATTGATAGAACATACTCCTGGTGTCCAGCTAATTTTAGCTATTAAGGGAGTGGGAAGAGATACAGCTGCCTGCTTCTTTGCGAAAGTGGGAGTCTCCAAGATATGAACGACCCCCCTCATTGTTAGACATTTATCTAACAATGAGGGGGGCCGTTTTTATATGGCTAAATTTACAATAGATGATAAATTCACAGCTGTATATTTGTCTTTTTTTCAAATACTTCTGTTTCTTAGTGCCTCTCTGTCTACATTTTGAGGAGGTTGTTCTAACCAATTGTTTTCAATCATTAATTTAGTACCATCGCTAGCGTACTGCATTATTTCTGCCATTAACCTCGTATAATCACCTACCAGGTCTTTTCTAAGGCTCAATCCCATTGCCACCCCATAACCCCCGACGCTCGCTGCACTAAGATTCATAACATGGAACATCATTAGTTTATCAGAAAATGGTGCATCTATGGATTGTGAAATGGTTGAATCCCATGTACTTGGCATTGGTACTCCTTCTTTCTGCAATATATCTCTAAAAACGGCTTCCTGCTTTAACGCTATTTCTGCTCCTCTCTCCATATATTTCCTAACCTCAGGTGATTGAGCTGTTTGTGAAAGCCCAGACACAAATGTTCTTCCAATTGAATTGGTTTCCGTATTTTTTGAAATATGTGCAAGTTCAACAGCAGTTAAAGGTCGATGTGTCCCAATTAGTCCCGATAAAAACGATTCGCTATGTATATACTCCGCCTTTTCCATCGGTGGTATAGTAGGGGAACGGACAAGAACACCTTTTTTCAAAAGCAAATCACATGAATCATTGAAAAGCTTCAAAAAAATCTCTGATATTTTACTGAAAAGTTTTCTAATATCATCCCTTGCTAAAACTCCCATCAATAGTGAGGCTGCAGCGGTGCCTGCTGCTCCCATATATTTAATATATCTTAGTGCAAATACATCTGAATAGATTCTTTTTGCTTTTAAATTAACATCTTCTTCCGTAAAGCCAATGGGAATTGCATGATTCTCTAATTGAAATATTCTTTTCACTTCATTCATTACAAACTCACAATTTGATAAAGCTAATTGAGTAATCTTTGCAATATCGGGGTCTGCATTTACCGATTGCATATGCTGAACAACGCAGTAAGTCATTGAATTTTCCATATATGCGGTCCATAATGCGGCTATCTCTGATGAAGTAAGATTTGGATTGTGTTCCATATTTTATGTCATCCTTTTTTTATTTTATTATCTGTTATATTAATGTTTGATATACTAAGCGATAATGATAAGTGCAATTAAATCTCATTTCACTGGTCTAGTTTTTTTGTGATTCGTTTGTACATAAACAAATCTTTTATTACTGTACTTAGTTGAATTATCAAATGGGTTAACATGAAATTAGAAAAAGGAGATTGCTTAGCAAGATAGTGAGATTTATAGTAGATATAATAGATAAACAAAGTAATACTTAGATATTATCTAGGAGGGTATATGAAGCGATTTCTTTCTATCAGTCCCATTCTTATCATTCTCTTGTTAGCCGGGTGTACAGGAAATGAATTAGATCAATCTCTCAAAAAAGAAGAAAAGATTGAACTTGAATTTTTTTCACCGAAACCTGAAACAGAAGTGATCTTTAATGAACTCATTCAAGAGTTTGAAGAGTTGCATCCTAACGTTACGATTAAGCAGGTCATTGTACCTGAACCGATGACCGTGTTAAAAGCAAGAATTGCAAGAGGTGATATTCCAGATCTATTTATTACTTATCCGATCGAACAAGATTATAAGGTAAGAGCTGAAAAAGGATATCTGCTTGATTTATCAAATGAACCCTTCATTAAAAATATCCAACCCACTATCCAAAATCGTTATCTTATAAACGGAAAGATGTACGGTGCTGCCTTATCGCAAAATGCAGTAGGAGTTCTATATAATAAGGATCATTTCGAAGAATTACATTTATCGGTTCCTAACAGTTGGAATTCGTTTGTGCAAGTTTTGGAAGAGTTAAAGTCTAATGGAAAAACACCTTTACTCATGCCAAACAAAGATGCAAATCAGGCGAGTATTTTTAATCTAAACCTAGTAGCCAATGAATTCGAAACAGGTTATTGGGAAAAGGATGGGTTTTCAATTAAATCTGATCAGAGGTGGAAAGAAATATCAGAAAAAACCCTCACTGTGCTTTCATATGTGCAGCCCAATTCTTTTGAAGACAGCTATTATGAGGTAAATAAAAAGTTTGCTAACGGTGAAGGATCTATGTACATTATGGGAACTTGGGCGTTAAAGATGATCGAAAAGTCAAATCCTTATTTAAATTATGGTATTTTTCCGTTTCCAGCATCGAATCAAAAGGATCATAGTGTGTTGGGAGGAGTGGATATTGGATTTGCCATTTCAGCTGATACGCAACATCCTAAAGTAGCGAAATCATTTTTAGCGTTTTTAATAAAAAAGGAAAACGCTCAAAGGATTTCCGATTTTGAAGGTTCGATCAGTGCGGTTATAGGAGTCACAAACACCCATCAAGAAAGTCATCTAATTAGAGAAAAAATGGCAAATGGGCAAATAGTAAATTGGCCAAATCATTACTGGGCTGGTGGAACAGCTGCAGAATCCGATTTTAGAAAATATACAGCACAGTTTTACTATGATCACAATATGGATGTTTATCTTAAGAATCTTGAAGAGATGTTTAACCGTTATTCCAATGCTAATTAAAAGAATTAGGTGCCGATATGTTAAAATTTCAGCATAAGTTAATTATTGCTTTTATCTGTTTTGTATTAATTCCTATTATTATACTAGGGATTGTGTCATACAAAATTTCATCCACCACCTTACAAAAAAATATTAGTGAGCAAATGATTCAAACGTTAAAGGCGGTTGATCGAAATTTATTAGCCGCTGTTACTGAAATGAATTCCTTTTCTGATTATGTTGTTTCATCAAGTGCCATTCAGGACTATTTAAATACACAAAATACGTCCTCAATCTATGAATTTTACAGCGATCAGCAGGAAATCGCCGGAAAGATGTATGGAAATTCACAGATTGATAATCTTGTTCTTTATAGACATGATGGGTATGTGATTACTTATACCGATGATATGGTTACGAGCTTAGATGATCTTCGCTCAAATTTGTTTTTGGATAAGCTTTTACAGGAGAAGGGTCGTCCTGTTTGGTTAACACCATATGAAAATCAAAATCTTATTTTTAGCCAGGACTATATTTTAACTCAATCAAGAGTCATAAAGGATATTAACACACTTGAAAATTTAGGGTATTTAATTCTCTATGTAAAACTAGATTTATTTGATCCTATTTTCAAAGATATTTATGGAGGTCCCAGCCATGAATTGATTGTAAATAAAGAGGGGACCGTGCTTTATTCATTAAATCGTAATTTCATTGGTAAAACTCTGGACATTGAATATTTTTCTGAATTTCCAACAAATAAAAGTGGTTACCTCACTGATGAATGGGACGGTGAAAAAAGTTTAATTACCTATATGCCGTCTAGTTTTGAAACCGGAGGTAACACACAGCTCATTCTAGTATCAATAAAGCCTTTGAAATCTATTGCGAGTGATATTGTCAATATTCGAAACACCATGTTACTCGTTGTAGGGTTTACGGTGTTAACCGCCGGCTTATTTAATTTTTTGTATTTAAAAAGAATTTCTCGCTTTATTCATGAACTATTAAATGGCATGAAGCAAGTTGAAAGAGGCACGCTGAGCAAACGTTTGGGAAGATTTAATTTTCAAGAATTACAAAATATTTCACAGGGCTTTAATAACATGACCGGAAGACTTCAACAATTAATGAGAGATATTGAGACAGAACAGGAACGCAAGCGTGAGGCTCAGTTTAAAGTGCTACAGCAGCAAATCAATCCTCATTTTTTATACAATACACTTGAATCGATTAATGCACTTGCCGCTTTAAACGGACAAAGGGAAATTAGTAGAATGACGATTAACCTTGGTAAGCTGTTGCGCATTAGCATTAATGGAGGTTATGAAGTGAAAGTAAAAGATGAGATCCGTCATGTAATTAGTTATCTGGAAATTCAGAAAATAAGATTTAATAATCGATTTTCTTTTGAAGTAGATGTAGTGGAAGAGCTGAATCATTATCCGGTCCTTAAATTAATTCTACAGCCGCTTGTAGAAAATATTTTAATCCATGAGTTTTCAAAAAGAGATGATGAAGAAGGACTGATTAAGATTAGAGGTACAGTTTCAAACGGCCAAGGCGAGTTTTGGATTGAAGACAATGGTAAGGGTATTGATGAACGTGTACTAATGGAATTAAATAATTGGAGACTAGAAAATCTTCATACTCAGGCAAATAATGGTCACGGTGTACGCAATGTAGATGAGCGGATGAGACTTTTTTACGGAGAGAAATATGGTCTTATCATTTGTTCGACGAAAAATGAGGGTACGGTAATTAAAATTTCATTTCCGATTAAAGGTGATTAAATGGGATATAAAGTAGTAATTGCGGATGACGAAAAGTTAATTTTAAATAATCTTACACAAATCATCGATTGGCAGGGATTAGACTGTGAAATCATTGGGACAGCTGAAAATGGACAAGAAGTTATGGGGATCATCAAAGATCAACAAGCAGATCTTCTATTAACGGATATATCAATGCCCGAAATGAGCGGCATTGAACTGTTAAAAACATTAAATCAGATCGATCATAAGCCACTGGTGATTTTAATAAGCGGCTATGATGATTTTGAATATGCAAAAGAAGCCATTAAAAATAACGCGTTCGACTATATTTTAAAGCCCATTGATTATGATGAATTGGAAGATTGTGTTAAAAGAGCACTAAAGAAGATAAAAGCTCAAAAAGTAACTGTGTATGAGCATGAGAAATATGCAATTTATGAGCTAATTACATCCGGGAAAGTGGACGCACAAATCAACAACAAGCAAGCTCTTTATTTCTCAGTAATAATAAAAAACTTTAAGCAAGAAATCGAATTAATTATTACAAAAATTGAAGACTTTGTTTCTAACTGGCATGCGGATCTATTTGTTTACAAGCTGTCAGATAAAGAAGTGATAGTAGTCGTTGAAATGGAGAAGCACTTTATCAATCAAGCAGCTGAAATTACCGATGCATTTTCACAGCAACTTTTTTCTGCAGGGGCTGACCCTTGCATCATCTCAGTTGGTAAAGTCGTTGAGCAGTTATTTGAAATAAAGCATTCCGTTGATGCTGCCAAGGAATTACTAAAATATGAAAACTATATAAGTGGCAATGTTCTGACAGAGGAGCGGTTAAAGAAAGAGTATAAACCCAGCCAATCAGCTGCAGATATGATGGAAGAGGCACTCGACTATATCCGAAATAACTTTCAAACAGATCTTGGTGTGGAACAGACAGCCGAACAAGTAGGATTAAGTGTTAGCTATTTCTGCCTGCTTTTTAAACAAAAAACCGGTCTTACATTTCTCGATTATTTAACAAATGTCAGAATGGAATATGCATGCCTATTCCTGCAAAATACAGATCTCAAAACATATGAAATTGCCGAAAAAGTAGGTTATACCGATCAGCGCTACTTCAGCCAAGTATTTAAAAAGAAAATGAAAAAAACACCAAGCGAATATCGTAAACTAGTAAAAAATAAGGAAGCCTCTCCCTACAAGTTAAAGGGTTCCGTTTTGAAAAGCTTTTCTTAAAATACGTGCCGAAATGAAGTCGTAATGGCATCGTTATTGGTATATAAAAAAGTAAACTCGCCATAATTGGCGAGTTTCTTTATTATGAATACTAAAACGTTATTTATATAAAACTTTACTTACCTTCTATACGGTTGACCGTAAACCATCAAAATGAGGTTTTCTTGGATTTTTGATATGAAACTCACTCCTTTATAAATATGATGTTTTGTCCTTAATCGAGTAAATAGCAAAAGTAAAATAAGCGGAGAATTTCCGGTTAGATGCAGAATGGAGCCTTGTTTTGGGGTAAATAAGGGAAGGTTTTCCGCTTATGCAAAGCAAAATCTCCTATTTTCTAAGTTTTCGAGCCAATAGGCGGAATCTCTCCGTCTATTTAAGCCTTTTTTAATAATAATTAATAATTAAGCGGAATCTCTCCGTCTATGTATCAGCTCGGGTGCTTAAGTGCGGACCCTCTGAACCTAGATGTGGGAATCAGCAGCTTTTTATCGACCGGCTTATAAAAACCAATAAAATCGGTACTCAAAACGGCTCTGCAAATCACATAAGTTTTCACCCTCTTTTTTAATTGTCCAATACTTTTTGTCCAACTTAATAATGATGTCAATTGCTATGTCTAAGTTAATGGGATTTTGTAGAAACGTTAATAAATATAGAAAAAACGTTTGCAATTTCAAACGTCAATTCTTGTGTATTTTAATAAGAAATACCCGAAAACGGACCCCTTTACTACTAGGTGATGAAGCATTTCTTTTTCAATAATAAGAATTTAAACATTTTTTAGAGAAATGTCGCATTTTGAAAGCGCTTTATATACCTTATCATTAACTTATGAAAGCGCCAAGCTAACTCGTACTTCAATAATGAAAGCGCTTGAAAATATATTAAGAGAAATAGGGGGAGAAGTATGAAGAAGTTAATATTGTTTGTATCAATACTGTCTTTAGTCTTTTCGTTAGTAGCTTGTAGTTCAGACAAAACTAGTAACAGTGACAAAATTGTCGTTTGGACACAAGCCGCAGCAGATCATCCAGAAGGAAAGATGTTTGCTGACCGAGTAAAGAGCTACAATGAGGCTCATCCAGATGGACCTAAAGTCGAAATACAAAACATCACACGTGCAGGAGCTGGTTCAGGCTACATAGATAAGCTGAATGCTGCAATTACAGCAAATGACATGCCTGATATTTTTACATTAGACGGACCTGATATTGGGGCTTATGTTGATTCAGGATTACTTGGAGAACTAGATGGATACATGAGCGAAGGATTCAAAGATGGATTCACGCAAGCCATCATCGACCAAGGAACAGTGGACGGGAAATTCTACGGAATGGGTTATTCTGACTCAGGCGTAGCCATCATGTATAACGAAGACATGATCAATGCACTACCTGAAGATATAAAAGCATTAGTTCCTTCACTTGATCAAGACTGGACATGGGATCAATTTATTGAGTTATCAAGAAAAGTAGACGAGTTTGCAAAAACGTCAAATGATCCAGTGTTTGCAAATTATGAAGCGGCTGTAAGTTTATTACTAACAGATATTACTGCAGGTGCCTATGAATTAGGAACATACTACT
Source organism: Bacillus sp. Y1 (assembly GCF_003586445.1). Taxonomy (NCBI): domain Bacteria; kingdom Bacillati; phylum Bacillota; class Bacilli; order Caryophanales; family Bacillaceae; genus Bacillus; species Bacillus sp. Y1. The sequence goes on from NZ_CP030028.1 coordinate 2,441,306, forward strand.
TCACACCACTTCTTTGGGGAAATGATGCAAACATCGTTGCTGAAGATGGTGTCACAGTTGATGGCGTCCTAAACAGTAAGAAAAGTGTAGAAGCATTAACAAAATATGCGCAATTATTTGCTGAGCCAGCACTTGCTAGTGCGACAGAATCTGAAAAAACATTCCATACAGGAAAATCAGCACTATCTGTTAGCGGATTCTGGTATGTAAATGAACTGATCAATAATTATCCAGACTTAAAATTCAAGACCGTTCGTTATCCGAAAATGAGTGAAGACTTCGACGGGTTATACACACCATCCGGTTCTTGGGCATTTGTTCGTAACGGACAAGAAGAAGACGAAGAACGCGTCAAGCAAATCGTTGAAGTCATGGAATGGTTAACTAACGACGAAGCATCAAAAGAATACTTCGCTAAAAACGGATCTATTCCAACAAGAATCAATTCTGTTGACGCGATTGATACAAATACTGACAACCCATATCACAACGATGCGTGGACCGTATTAAAGTATCAAGTGGAAAACACAAACAAATCTCGTCCGGTATCACCTGGATATCCTTATCTTTCTGAAACCTTTGCAAAAGATGTTATTCTAAAAATCGCTCAAAACAAAGCGACAGATGAAGCAACAATCAAGAAATATGTAGACGATGCATCGAAGAAAATTGAATTAGAATTTGCAAAGTACAAAAAATAATCGTTCGTAAAAGTAAGAGGTGAGGGAATGACCTCACCTCTTACTCTTTTTAAAAAGGGGTGTGAACCATGAAGAAATTGATCAAACGTATTGTGAAAGTGAGAAATACAACTGAACACCTCAGACAAAGTGAGCATTACAAAACAAGAGATATCGTGTCCGCTTATGGATTTTTAACACCTGCCTTAATACTGGCGATTCTCTTTATTGTATTACCAATAATTCTAGCATTTACGTACGGGTTTACAGATTACTACCTATTAAAACCAAACGACAAGGAATTTATTGGACTTGAGAACTTTAAGCGAATGCTGACAGATGAAGTGTTGATCCAAAGTTTTAAAAACACGTTAAAGTTTGTGGTGTTTGTTGTTCCTCTGCAACTTTCAATGGCACTTGGACTTGCACTCATTGTTAACAAAAAAATCAGAGGCGTAGGGTTCTTCCGTACCGCTTATTTTTCACCAGCTGTTTTATCTCTTGTTGTTATCTCAATCCTATGGACGGTTATGTTAAACCCAACATCTGGATTAATTAATGAACTCCTTGCAAATATTGGGATTTCAAAGCAGCCTTTCCTCTCAAGTGCGTCTCAAGCTATGTATACCATCATTGGAATCTCTGCGTGGTCAGGGTGTGGGTATCAAATGATGATCTTTTTAGCAGGACTTAAAAATATTGATGGAAGCCTTTATGAAGCAGCGGATATTGATGGAGCCAATGCGTTTCAAAAGTTTTTATTCATTACCATTCCTTCATTAAAACCCATTCTGATGTTTTTAGTGATTACCACCACGATTCAGGCGTTTAAACTCATTGTTCAACCGATGGTTATGACAGGTGGAGGTCCTGATTACTCCACGATTACCATTTTGCAATACATTTATGAGTATGGATTCCGTCACCGAAACATTGGATATGCAAGTGCCATTACATTAGCATTCACAATTTTCCTAGTCGTGATCTCAATCATTATTAAAAAGCTATTTAGAGAGGAGAAAGTAGCATGAAAATTGTAAAGAAAACCTTGTTTTATCTCTTGGCCTCTATTTTGGCCTTACAATTTTTACTTCCTCTTATTTGGATGATTCTTTCTTCATTTAAAATCGATGAAGTGATTTACAAAGATATGGGTACAATCTTTGCCTTTGTTCCAAGATTTTCTGATCTTTCGTTTGATTCTTATGTGGAGTTATTAAGTTTTTATAACATCTTTAAGAACGTTGGAAATAGTTTGATTTATGCATCCGTTACAGTGGTTGTAGGATTAACCATCAATTCATTGGCAGGATATGCTCTTGCAAGGTTTAAATTTCCATTTAAGGATTGGATTTTAATTTTTATTATCGCACTTATGATTGTGCCAATTGAAGCAACTATTCTTCCATTGTTTTTAGTGGTAAATGAGATGGGATTAATCAACACGATTCCAGGTTATTTGCTGCCATTTATCATTAATGTGATGAACATATTCTTATTCAGACAACATTTCTTATCCTTCCCTGGTGAATTGATAGAATCAGGAAAAATCGACGGACTAAGTGAAGTAGGATGTTTCTTCCGAATCGTCATGCCGTCAAGCTTAAATATGTATATTACAGTTGGAATTTTAACGTTCTTAGCATCATGGAATGATTTTTTATGGCCGGTTATGGCGTTATCAAACGCAGATTTGATGCCAATTCAAGTTGCCCTTAATGCGGTTTTTGCAGACACGTATAACATTTTCACAAGTCACATGATGGCAGCACTAACAATCGTAACGATTCCAATTGTTATTCTTTATATCATTTTCCAAAAATACATTGTGGAAGGTTCCATGCAAAGTGGAATTAAATAGAAGAGGTGCCCTATGAATCGACTACAAAAAGCAAACGACTATATCAAAGAAAACAAACATAAAACAAATAACCGTCCCCTTTTTCATTTTTCACCAGAAATCGGATGGCTGAATGACCCGAATGGCTTTTCCTTTTACAAAGGGAAATATCAGCTCTTTTATCAGTATTACCCGTATGACATTGTATGGAATGACATGCATTGGGGTCATGCAACAACAAATGATTTTGTCAATTGGGAGTACCTTCCCGTAGCGATGGCCAATGACAAAGCGTATGATGCAAACGGATGCTTTTCTGGAAGTGCGATTGAAAAGGATGGGAAGCTCTATCTCATTTATACAGGTCATATTGATCCTAACTTAGGGTTTGATAAAGATGAATCACAAATTGCTGAACGTCAGTGTGTTGCAGTGTCAGAGGATGGTATCCATTTCGAGAAATCCACATTAAATCCAGTGATTGGGGAAAAAGAATTGCCAGAAGGGTATCTCATTTGTGATTTCAGAGACCCAAAAGTGTTAGAGCGTGACGGGGTATACTACTGTGTTTTAGCGGTAAGAAACGCGAAACGTCGTGGTGAAATCATCATGTTCCAATCAAAAGATTTACTTCAGTGGAGCTTTCATTCTTCAATATTCCAAATGTCATTTGAAGAAAATACGTTACTAGAATGTCCAGATCTCTTCCACTTAGACGGAAAAGATGTGCTAATTTTCTCAGAAATGCCATGCGACCCTGAATTTGACGGAGAAGTAGAGAAAAAGACGTCTTATGTGATTGGACACATGGATTTTGAAAACGGAGCATTCACTCCTGAGGCAAAGGGCTTGCTAGATTATTCAACGTTTTACGCACCTCAAACAACGGACGGTCAAAACGGAGAGAGACTTTTAATTGGATGGATGCATCGTTGGACAAAAGCAACACCACCAAAAGAGTACGGTTATAACGGCATGATGAGTTTACCAAGAAAGTTACACATCAAAAACAACACATTGATTCAACAAGCTTATATTAAACATGACGATTATTTCACACCCGTTGCTGTTCATGAACATGTTTCATTAAATGAGGACTTGCACATTGAAAGCGGAAGAACAGGATATTTATCCCTATCACTATTATCTCAGAGTGAATCGTTTGTAGTTGAATTAAACAAGGAAGATAAAACAGCAACACGAGTGAGTGTGGATCCATCTTCCAATTCTGTTGTGATTACTTCTGATTATGGAGATTGTGAACCAATTACCGTACATGACTGCTTTAACAGCGAAGAAAACACATTAGAATTTTATGTGGATCTTCATTCAGTTGAAATCTTTGTGAATAAGGGAGAAAAAGTCGTAACATTTACAGCATATGAAAAAGAAAAAGGAACAAGCATTGTCCTTTCAGGAAAAGGTGCCCAATTAAAAGAAGTTCGTTATGAGGCGTTTAGTTCTTAATAAACAAAAAAACACAGCTCTGTTTAACAACAGGGCTGTTTATTTACTTAAATAGTATCTTCTTTTTCCTGTACGTGATAAATTCTATTTAAAAAGGATTTTTGAATAAGATGAAAAAATATTTATCCTATATTGAAGAAATAGTCCCTTTGTACTTTCCAATTGAAAAATGGGAGATTGTTCCCGGGCCAAGTGGGGAAAACAATACAACCCTATTTATTCTGGCAAACGATGAGAAACATGTACTGAGAATTTACGAAACACATCAAGATGAAGAGAAGGTACACTTTGAACATGCTGTATTACTAGCATTAAAAGAACGGACTCTTTCCTTATCCATACCAGTACCGATAAGAACAAAAGATGGGCAAACCATTGTCAAAACGGGGTCCGGATTTCTTGCAGTATTGTTTAGATTTATCGATGGGACGAATCCTGCCCTAGAGGACTTTGAACAAATCTATTCATTTGGTATGGCGGCTGGTCAACTTACTGCAGAACTTGCCAAGGCCAGTGTAAATCAACTTCCGGTATATAGACCGTATTATGACATGGATCATACGCACCCAAGATGTTCTTTGGATCAGATTAAAGATTTTTCCCTAAAACCATCTGAGGACTTTGTGGAATTAGCTCAAGAATTATTGATAATCTACAAACAACTCATTTCATTTCAAGATAGAGTCCCATTTTTAAAAAGACTTCCTCACCAGCTCGTCCATGGAGATTTAAATGCTTCCAACATTCTTTCGGCTGGGGAAGGGAAGATTTCCGCCATTCTTGATTTTGAATTTGTTACCCATGATTTGCGAGTCATGGAAGTTGCGGTTTCTATTTCCGATTTTATAGATGATGAAGAGGATGAGACCATTATTTTTAAAAAGATTTCTGCGTTTCTAACGGGATATGGCAGTAGAATTAAGCTGATAGAAGAAGAAATTCATGCCCTTCCTCTTCTCATTCAGCTTCGGAGTTTAGATGTGTTTATCCATTTTCTTGGCCGTTATTGGGACGGGGTGGACTCGATTGATACGGTCAAAAAGTATATTCGTAAGGCTGCACGAAGAGTTTCATGGATTTTAAACCATCAAGAAAAGTTCATCAAATTCAGTGATTAAAGATTTAGAAAATATAGTCGGTGACATGCCTGAAGAAGTTGAAACTGAACCTCAAATTATTGAAAGAAATGAAACTTCATGGTTAGCAGATGGACTTGTATCATTTGATGCGTTTATAAGATATTTTGATTTAGAAGATATACCAATCCAGTCGAGTAGCAAAACCTTTCACACGTTAGGTGGTTTTATTACGAATCAAATCGGGGATATACCTTCTGTCAAAGATATTGTACAAGTCAAGGATTTGCAGTTAGAAGTAGTAGACATGGATCAGTATAGAGTAGATAAAGTAATGATTTCAAAGGTGGAAGTTAAAGAGATCGTACAATAATTTTCGAATAAACATGGTTATGAATTTATTCCCTCTATTGTTAGACAGGAATGGCAAAGGTTGCCCAGTCTAGAATAGAGGGTTTCTTTTAGTTTTTGTCGTAACTTCGACACTATGGGCATCTGCACCTGGAGGTACTAGATTTTCTGTTATCACATAATCTCCACCGATTCTCTCGGTAAAATATTGCATCGGATAAATAGTTGTATAGATTTTGAGTTTGTCACTCGTGTTCTCGCCATCACTTTCTGTTTGAGTGGCACTGTTACAAGCTGCCAATGTGAATACAATCATTAGAACAGCCATAAGTGAAAATGTTTTTTTCTTCAAGTTTATTCTCCCTTTTAAAATAAAGATCTCTCTAAAGTAATAGGAATAATTTCGATTTACGTTGATCATAATAGTAATCATTACGATTTGCAATATAAATATTTTTGCAAAAGAGCTCATATAATAGAGCTCAGGAAAATATATCAAATGGCTAGGAACTTTTTCTAGATACAAAAAAGGGGACTTGTAATTATTTATTATTTTGTTTAGAATGTAAATCGTAATAATTACGATTAAAATAGGAGGTACATAAATGTTTGATTGGTTAGTTATTGGGGGAGGGATTCATGGCTGTACGATCTCAACCTATCTAATTAAACATAGGAAAGTTCAAAGTGAGAAACTATGTATAATTGATCCGCATTCCGAGCCGATGGCCAGATGGAAACGAAATACGGCAAGAATATCCATGCAATATCTCCGTTCTCCGTTCGTTCATCACATTGATGTCCATCCTTTTAGTTTGCAGCAGTTTGGCAAAATAACCGAAGATCATAACCAATTTTATGGCATGTATAAACGCCCGTCGCTCCAATTATTTAATGAACATAGTGATAAAGTAATATTCGAAACAAACTTAACAAATAGTTGGCATAGAGGTTTAGTTACAAATGTTCAAAAAGTAACGGACTTTTGGGAAGTGACTACCGAAAAAGGAGAAATAATCAGGTCGAAAAAAGTAATCATTGCTATTAGTGTGAATGAGCAACTATTGATACCTGATTGGGCAGAAGAACTTGCTGTCGAGTCTCCAAATCGAGTACACCATATATTTGATGATAATCTTGGTGATCTAACGGAGATGAGAGCACCAATTGCTATTATTGGTGGAGGGATTACTGCAGCACATCTTGCCATTAAAATGGCAAAAGAATACCCAGGGAAAGTGACTTTGATAAAACGTCATCCATTTCGGCTACACGACTTTGATAGTGATCCTGGGTGGTTAGGATTAAAACGACAGGGACCATATCGTAAGGTGAAAGATTATACCATTCGTCGAGAACAAATTAAAGAAGCTAGATTAAAAGGTTCCGTTCCTAGGGATGTACTACATAAAATAAAGAGATTAGAGATGGAGCATAAGCTACGTGTTGTTGACGGTGAGGTAAACTCTTATATTACCGAACAGGAGTATCTAAGGCTTAACGTAAACTCTCTTTCAATTAAAGTTCGAAATGTATTACTAGCAACAGGTTTTTTACCAACAAGACCTGGAGAATGGGTAGAAAAACTGATTGAAGCAGAAAATTTAAGTTGTGCGAATTGTGGCTACCCAATTGTAAATAATCACCTCGAGTGGTGTCCTCATTTGTATGTCATGGGGCCGTTAGCAGAGTTGGAGATAGGACCAATTGCTAGAAATGTTTCTGGTGCTAGACAGGCAGCCGAGAGAATTGTGAGTAGCTTATAGAAATTAAATCGTAATGATTCCTAAAAATAAACACAAAGGGAGAGAAGATGATGAGAAAGGTACCAGTAACTGTTTTAAGTGGGTATTTAGGTTCGGGGAAGACGACATTATTAAATCACGTATTACAAAACAAAGAAAATTTAAAGGTTGCTGTCATTGTTAACGATATGAGTGAAGTAAATATTGATGCCTCGATGGTGAAAAAAGGTGTTTTTAGCCGTACAGATGAAAAGCTCGTTGAAATGCAGAATGGCTGTATTTGCTGTACACTGCGCGAAGATTTAATAGTGGAAGTGGAGCGACTTGTTAAAGCAGGAGACATTGATTACATCTTAATTGAATCATCGGGTATCTCTGAGCCTGTGCCAGTTGCGCAAACGTTTAGTTATTTTGATGAAGACCTGGGAATCAACCTGTCTGAGTATTGTCAACTTGATACGATGGTAACAGTGGTGGATGCGAATCGTTTTTGGCATGATTTTGCGTCAGGAGAAAGTCTTCTTGATAGAAAACAGGCCAATGACGAAACTGATACACGGGAAGTGGTCGATCTTCTTATTGACCAGATAGAATTTGCGAATGTTCTAATTTTAAATAAAATTGATTTAGTCGATCGAGAAAGTATTGAGGAACTCAAAGCTGTGCTTCAAAAATTAAATCCTGAAGCGAACATTGTTGAAAGTGCACATTCGGTTGTTGCTTTATCGAACATCTTAAATACTGGACTTTTTAATTTTGACAAAGCCAGTCAAGCGGCTGGTTGGATTAAGGAATTAAATGAAGAGCATACACCAGAGACAGAGGAGTACGGAATCTCTTCCTTTGTCTATCGTAGAAGAAAGCCGTTCCATCCAGAAAGATGGAAGCAATGGTTAGAAATCTGGCCCGTAGAGATTGTACGTGCAAAGGGGTTCTTCTGGTTAGCGACTCGAAACAATATGACAGGTTTACTCTCGCAGGCTGGTCCCTCAATTATCTTTCAAGGAGCAGGAGAATGGATTGCTGCAGCTTCTAAGCAAGAACAAGCGAGAATCCTTGAGGAAGAGCCAGAATTACAGGAGCGTTGGGATCAGGTATTTGGTGACAGAATGAATGAACTTGTTTTCATCGGCATAGATTTTAACCAAGAAGAACTGATAGAGAGCCTAGATGCCTGTTTATTAACAGAAGAGGAAATGGTTCAAGATTGGAACAAGCTGAGTGACCCACTGCCACCTTTTCTTGTGGAAGAACGAACGGTATGACAGGTTATGACTCCTAGGATTCGAATAGATAGTTGCTGAGGTTATAAAGTGCATGTTATGACCTCTGGTTGTGGGAATAGAAAGGTGAGAGGTTATAAAGAAAGTTTTATGACGTGTGGTGCATGGGTCAAGGTAGAGAATAGGTCATAAAGAGAGTGTTATGACTTCCGAAACACTAGGAAGGAAGAGCGTTTGTCTTAAAAATATTATCTGCGGTGAAAAAAATGAAACCACATACACGATAAACTAGTATTTATGGACGTGAAAGAAATTAAATCGTAATGATTTTGTTTATCATAGAGGAGGCAGACAGATATGGCGAAGAAGTCGAAAATTGCAAAAGAACTTAAAAGACAAAAACTCGTGGATCAATATGCAGAAAGAAGAAGAGAGTTAAAAGAAAAAGGGGATTATGAAGCGTTAAGTCAGCTTCCACGTGATTCAGCTCCATCCCGACTTCACAATCGCTGTCTAGTAACCGGTCGACCAAGAGGATATTTAAGAAAGTTTAAGATGTCACGTATTGCCTTTCGTGAGCTTGCCCATAAGGGTCAGATTCCTGGTGTAAAGAAATCCAGCTGGTAAAAGAAAGAAGGGCATGGGTCATGAATGAAAAAATGATGGAGGTTTTTGTTAGAAATATTGTAGCTTCCTTGCCAAGGAATCGGAGAAAGATTTACCAATTTATTGAAGGGATTGAAGATTCTCTTGCTCAGCAATCCGATACGAGGGAAGAATTCTTAGCCCTTCTTAGGGAACATTCCCCACATCATCAAGCGGCCGAGCGATTCAACCTGTCCATAGAGGAAACGGTGAGGTTCATGCATGACATTGAGGATGAAATTAGCGAAAAGCTTGAAAATAAACTGAAGAATTATAAGTGGATTGATTTTACAGAACAATTGCACCAGAAGAAAGTAGAAAGCAATCAACAGGTACAGTATTTCTTTGTTACCTCGTAGGATAGTAAGGCTGATTTTTAAGAAGAAATCAGCCTTACTTTTTTTATGAAAGGTAAAGAGAAACGTATGAATTAGTAATAGAAATTCATAAACTAGTAGTTTCGTATTGTCAAATCGAAATCATTCCGATATAATACAAATCATAATGATTCCGATTAATAAAATATAAGTGATGGAGAAGGAGAATAAAATGAGTATTAGAAATTGGTTTAAGAAACAAAATTACATAAAAGCTAGATTGTTAAAATTGGCTATTCTTTTGGTAGGAGGCATCTTTTTAAGTGCTTGTTCAAATTCTACAGGGAGTACAGAAAACAAAGAAAAAGATAAGCATATAAGCTTTCTATACAATTTCTCTACGAATTCTCTAGATCCTCATGTCGATTCAAGCTATGTTCCATTAAGAGCAGGAATCACTGAGACGTTAGTTCGTTTAGACGAAGAAAACTTAACCATTGCCCCATGGCTGGCAGAAACCTGGGAAGGGGAAGATGGACAACATTGGACGATTCATCTACGTCAGGATGTAACGTTCCATAATGGCAAAAAGATGGATGCGGTAGCGGTAAAAGCATCGCTTGATCGAGCGTTACAGGAAAGTGTCGCTATTCAAAATGCGTTAAAAATCGATACGATTGAAGCGGAAGGATATACGATAAAGATCTCTTTGAAAGAAGTTTTTCCAGAATTCGTTTCTGAACTCGTGAATCCAAATGTCTCCATCATCGACGTAACCGAGAAGGATATTGTTAATAAACCAATCGGTACAGGGCCATTTGCTCTTGAATCCTTTACAGCAGGAAGCAAGCTTGAGGTAAAGCGCTATGATGAGTATTGGGATGGAGCTTCTAATCTTGATTCTGTGACATTTGCTTTTAATGAGGATGCAAATGCTCGTTCCCTTGCTTTGAAGTCTGGACAAGTGGATATTGTGTATCGTCCAGAGGTAGAAAGTTTAGAGTCGTTACGTGCTCAAGAGGGAATCAAGGTGGAATCCACATCCACCTTCCGTGTGCATCAAATGACGATGAATATGGAACGTAAAAGTTTACAGGATGTGAATGTACGTCGTGCGGTTGATGCAATGATTGACCGCCAAAAGATTGTGGATACCATTCTTCTAGGATATGGGGAACCGGCAGTTGGACCGTTTTTACCATCCTTGCCATTTGCTCCATCGTATGAGAAAAGCGAATCGGCTACAGCTGTTAAGTATTTAGAGGACGCAGGATATTCACTTGTAGATGGAAAAATGCAAAAAGATGGAGAACCACTAACCTTTACCTTATTAACCTATAGTGCGAGAGCAGACTTGCCATTAATTGCTCAAGTCTTCCAATCAGATGCGAAACGAATTGGAATTGACGTGGAAATTCGCCAAATCGATACCCCTGAGGAATACATGGCGTCAAACCGTGATTGGGATTTAGCCACCTATAGTAATTTAACAGCTCCTCGTGGGGATGCTGGCTACTACTTAAATGCCACCTATCACCCAACGGGCGCTCTTAACTTTAGTGGGGCAGAAGAGCCTGAACTGACGGCCATCATTGATCAACTGAATCAAACCGTCAGTCAAGAAGAACGAGCGGCACTTGCGGAGCAAGCGGCGGACTATGTCCATAACAATGTCATCAATTCCTTTGTTTTGCATCCATCTACCATTGTTGCTTATGACGAAAACAAAGTTAAAAATTGGGTAACGACACGAAGTGAATACTATATGATCACAAACGAGTTGGATGTGAAGTAATGATCCAAATCATCACAAGGAAATTCTTTGAAGTATTAGTTTTTGTACTATTTATTACATTTGTTAGCTTTTTGTTTGTTCGAATGGCACCTGGCGATCCTGTATTGACGATTTTGAATGTCGATGAGCTATCCGTTAGTCAGGAGCAAGTAGAAGAGCTAAGAGAGGATATGGGGTTTAACAAACCATTACTCGTTCAATATGGATTATGGCTAATGAATTTTATTCAGTTTGATTTTGGGTTGTCCTATGCTACAGGGCAACCCGTATTGGATATGATTCTCATGGGGTTACCTGCCACCATCGAATTATCGGTTGGTGCATTGTTCGTCATGTTACTGGTATCCATCCCTCTAGGCTCCTTGTCTGCTCTTTATCGAAATAGCTGGATCGATCAAATCAGTAGAGTCTTATCCATTCTAGGTGCGGCTATTCCAAGTTTTTGGCTTGGTCTCATATTTATTGATCTATTCGGTGCGCGTCTAAATATCCTTCCGACCATGGGAAGAGATGGGTTGATCTCATTGATCTTGCCATCATTGACCCTTGGTCTTGCTATTTCAAGTGTATACGTACGTTTGCTTCGCTCTAGCTTGCTAGATTCTTTAAGCCAGGAATTTATTCGAGCAGCTAGAGCTCGAGGATTATCAGAAACGCGGATTTTTTTCGCCCATGCATTTCGACACAGCCTGCCTCCTGTAATCACGGTATTTGGTGTTAGTTTAGGCAGCTTAATCGGCGGTGTTGTGGTCATTGAAGTATTATTTGCGTATCCAGGGATAGGGAAGATGGTCGTTGATGCCATCCGTCAACGTGATTATCCACTTATTCAAGGATATATTTTAATCATGGCCATCATTGTTTTCTTAGTAAATACTTGTGTGGATATTTCCTACCGATATTTAAATCCTGAAATGAAACTGAAAGAAAGGGAGACGAATTAATGACTGGGTTGTCCATAAGTTTGCCGAGGGCGAAAAAACACAGATTCCAAGCATTAACAGCCTTGTTATGTGTCGTCTTTTTTTCGGCAGTGTTCATTTATACTTTTTTATATTTACGGCATGATCCAACATTAACCGATCTCGATCGACGTCTTCTTGGAATGAGCTTACAGCATCCACTCGGAACCGATCAACTCGGTCGGGATGTGTTGACAAGGGTTTTATTAGGTGGTCAACAGACCCTAGGGTATAGCTTTCTAGCATTGATGGTAGCACTTGTCATTGGCGTTCCTTTTGGCATTATCTCTGGATATAATAGAGGACTCGTTGACCGAGTGTTTATGAGAATTGGGGATGCGTTTTTAGCTTTTCCAGATACCATTGTAGCGATTGTTCTAAGTGGGTTAATGGGGCCAGGGATCGGTAATTTAGTGCTAGCGATTGTGTTGGTCAAATGGGTAAGCTATGCTCGTCTGGTTCGTAGCACTGTATTATCAGAATCCCAAAAGGATTATGTGTTAATTGCTCGGATCAACGGACTATCATCAAGAAAAATTATGAGTAAGCATTTACTTCCACATGTAGTAGGACATGTTCTTGTTCTCGCAAGTCTTGACCTTGGGAAAATTATTTTGCTTATTTCTGCCTTTTCCTATATTGGACTGGGTGCGCAGCCTCCCATGCCTGAATGGGGAGCCATGTTAAATGACTCACGACCTTATTTTGGGTCTAGACCAGAATTAATGATCTATCCTGGTTTAGCGATTGTAAGTGTTGTGTTACTAACCAATATGCTGGGCGATTATTTACGGGATCGTTTTGATGTAAAGAAAGAGGTACGGCAATGATATTATCACTGGAGCAAGTATCAATTGGCACTAGAGAAAAGAAAATTGTTGATCATGTATCGCTTTCCATATGTGAAGGAGAGTGGTATGCATTAGTGGGACAAAGCGGAAGTGGAAAAAGCTTACTCTCACAGGCCATTGGACGTATGCTTTCACCTAATTTACAGGTAGAGGGAAAAATACTTTTTAAAGATCAAGATTTACTATCCTTATCACCCAAAGAAATGAGGGTGATTCGGGGCCAAAAGCTTGCGTATATTTTTCAAGATTATCAAGGATCTTTTACCCCTTTTCGAACCATCGGTCAGCATTTTGGGGAGTACCAGAAGGCTCACGGGAATCGTGATTCGAAAAGCAGGAAAGCGAAGACAATCGAAGCACTAGAATCGGTTGGCTTAGATGAAGCGTTATACAATAGATATCCTTTTCAGTTGAGTGGGGGACAGCTCCAGCGCGTTTCAATTGCGTTGGCCCTTTTATTGTCGCCTGATTTGATTATCGCTGATGAAATTACAACGGCTCTTGACAGTGTATCCGGGCACCGAGTCTTAGAATTACTTGCCAAAAGACAGAAGGAAACAGGATGTACGATTTTGTTCATTACTCATGATTGGCGTCATGTGAGACGCTATGCTTCACGATTAGCGGTCATGAAGGAAGGGAAAATCGTAGAATCAGGTGGAAAGCATCGAATCCTAGACCATCCGCAACACGAATATACGAAACAGTTAATACAAGCAGCACCGATCTTACAACGAGGGCTTCCATCAGGGTTAGAGGAGGTGGGAAGTGTATGAGTATACTCTCAGTGGAAAATCTAATGAAAACATTTGCTGGAGGAAAAACGGCAGTAAACAACCTTTCCTTTCAACTGGGCAAGGGAGAATGTCTCGGCCTAGTCGGTGAAAGCGGCTGTGGCAAAAGTACATTGGCTCGGTGCTTACTGAGAATTGAATCAGTAGATAGCGGCTCTATTTATTTAAATGATATAGCCATAGAGAAACTGAACGAGCGTCAGTTATACCCTCATCGAAAAAAAATACAAATCGTATTTCAAAACCCAACAGCCGCTTTAAATCCAAAGCTGAAAATAAAAGATTCCATCATGGAACCTTACGAACAGTATAGGAAAGAACTGACCCTTAGCCATTTTTCGTATACATCAAGGGACGCATTCATCCAACAGCTTCTCGAAGCGGTTGAACTACCGTCAAATGTAGCGAATCAATATCCTCATGAGCTAAGTGGCGGGCAACGCCAACGTGTGACGATTGCCCGTTCGATCAGTATTGAGCCGGAGTTGATCGTCCTTGATGAGCCGACCGCAAGTCTGGATGTCATTTCCCAGGGGGCAGTGCTCACTCTTTTAACAGAACTTCGGGAAACATTACATCTTTCTTACTTGTTTATCTCACATGACCTAGCTGCAGTTAAGCAAATGAGCCAAAGAATTATGGTAATGAAAGATGGTAGGATCGTCGATAAGTTCAACCGAGAACATCTATTTAATACGGATCGCCATCCTTATACAAAAGAACTAATATCAATTTTTTAATAGGATTAAAATTAGTAAGCGATGTTTTTAGAAAAGCATCGCTTAATCTCTTTTTTTATTGTGTCCTTGACAAAGGTGCTAGTATAGATCTTACACACTTTTTATTTGAAAGTGTGTAAGATCATAAATAGACATCCCTATAATAGGAATGCCCAGAAGTTTCTTAAGATACGGTGCTTTTTTTACCATTTTTATTTCTCGGAAAGCTCACTTTCTGTTACCCATTGATGATTGGTTACTTTTTCTCCACCTGATGTGGGAGTGTAATCCACCATGTATACAGTTGTTTGTTCAGCTGAATCAATTACTGCAGTTGCACCTTCCATGCCTTCCATATGGTCAGCGTTTACGGTAACCTCATCACCAGGTTGATAAGGTTGGTCACCAGCATCTTTAATTTCTTCGTGAATAATCCATTTGTGATTCGTTACTTTTTCTCCGCCAGTTGTAGGTGTATAAGATATAGTGTAGACGGTTGTATCATAAGCACCAACAATGGTTGCTTCAGCGCCGTCCATCCCTTCCATATGGTCTGCATTAATAATCGCTTGACTACCAACTGCAAATTTTGGATTTTCAGCAACTTGTAGGCCTTCAGGAATTTCTCCTGATCCAGTATGATCCATTCCTTCATGACCTCCGTGACCTTCACTGCTAGTATCTTGTTCTTGTCCTGTTTCCTCACTGCTGTTATTCAAATTGTCTTGTTCATTCTCCTGATTATTGGAACATGCTGCTAAAAAAACTGCGAAAATCAAGGAAAATAGAAATAAGGTAGTACGTTTAATACTCACTATAGCAACCTCCTTTATATTATTTACAATCATACTACTATAAAAATTTGCAGAAATTGTGGAGAATACCTACCGATTTTTGAGAAATCCTTTAACTTTTAAGAAGGTACATTATATTTACTTACCTTATTAAATTCACAAAGCTGTCAAACTCCTAGTCGGATTCTGCAAATTTTCTGCACAAGTATTTACTATATTGAACTTACCAAAGATAAGGAGTGTTTATAGATGAAAAAAACCATTTTCATAAGCTTGTTATTATTATTTAGTATTACTCTAGCTGCATGTGGTAATACAGCAAATAATGTGGTGGAGGAGAAGAATACCGACACGATAAAAAATAATGAATCCAATCAGGGTGGTAAAGAGCAAGAGAAAGCTTCGTTCTACTATACCGCGGAAAATGGAGGCATCACAAAAATCGACGCTACAACTAACAAGTCAGTGAAATCAATCGAAATTGAGGGTTCGGTTCATAATGTTCAACTTTCACCAAACGGAAAATTAATAGGAGCGACTGTTGTTCCTGAAACAGGTGAACATGGAGGACACGATAGTGGACATGAAGAAAAAACAGCAGGACTGGCGCTGTTTTATGATGCGGAAACAGATGAATTAATCAGTCAAGTGGAAGTCGGATCTCATCCTGCTCATATTGTGTTTACTGAGAATATGAAATATGCATTAGTAACAAACAATGAAGATAACAATGTATCTGTAATAGATTTAGAAACATATAAAGTGATTCAAAATATTTCAACAGGAAATGGACCACATGGTTTTAGAGTAGCAGCCGATAGTAAAACAGCTTATATTGCAAATATGAGCGAGAACACGGTAAGTGTAATAGATTTAGAGAATATGAAAGAAACCAAAAAGATTGTAGTAGGGAATATTCCTGTTACAACAGGGATAACTCCAGATGGGAAAACACTTGTGGCAACGTTAAATGCTGAAGACTCCCTAGCCGTGATTAATCTCGATTCTGAAAAGGTTGAAAAGATTCAAGTGGGAGAAGGCCCTGCTCAGGTGTATATTCAATCAGACGGTAAATATGCATTCGTTGCCAATCAAGGAACGCCTGAAAATCCATCGAATAGTGTATCTAAAATCGAGCTAGAAACGAGAAAAGTGGTGGCAACCATTGAAGTGGGCGAAGGTGCCCATGGGATTGTGACGAGTGAAGACAACCAGTTCGTTTATGTAACCAATATGTATGATCATACAGTAAGCATAATTAAAAATGATGATAACCAAGTAATTGCAACGTTAGAAGTTGGAGAGGAACCAAATGGGATCACCATAAAATGATGATTTTTTAACAAGAGTGTCAGTTTAGAAACCGTCTCTTTTCTAATAAGCACTTCATTGGTATTGATTGGAAGAAATATATTAGTCTATTATTATTCCTACCTCATATATTCAAATTAAGAGAGTTAAAACGCTAGAATTAAGGAGGAGTATATGAGGAATAAAAATAGCCAAATGGTTTTTATAGATCTTAAAACTGTTTTCGTTATCCTTTTCTTTATGATATTCTTACTCATTTTTATGATTAATTTTATTAATATTAAAGACAAATTTACGTCAGAGCTATTATATCGAACCATTAATAGATTACCTACTGAGTTTTTTCTTGAGTTAACGTCTAATGAAATCGCTCTTTTAGGGGAATCCGATATAGGTGATGTTAGTAACGAATTACCATCACTCTCTGAATTTATAACCAGGTCTGTATTCGATATAAGGCACAAAGATATAACAACGTTGTTTGGTAACGAAATTCCAAGTTTTCGTACGTTTAATACAGAAATAGCAGTTGCAGGTATGGGAACAGATCTTTCAAATCTCCCGACGGAATCTTCCCCACCCTTAGACATCTTGCTGAAAGAAAGAGAACTGGCAGGTCAGGAATTGGAAGAATCGAATAGTAATCAGGCGAATACATTACCACCAAAAGAAACAGGAGAAGAAGAAATTTTTATTTACCATTCACATAGTTGGGAAGCGTTCTTACCGGAATTAAACGGCGTTACGGATCCAGATTCAGCTGTTAGCTTGAATGAAAATAAAAACATCATTGATGTCGGAAAAAGCTTACAAGAAGAATTAAATAAGAAAGGGATAGGTTCAAAGCATAGTACAACCAATGCGACGGAGGAATTAAAAAAGAAGGATTGGAATTATTACCAGTCTTATACTCTTTCTAGAGAAATTGTTCAACAAGTTATGGCACAGGAAAAGACCATCCAATATTTAATTGACATACACAGAGACTCGCAACCGAGGAGTGTCACAACAATGGATATCAGCGGGAAACCATATGCTAGATTATTCTTTGTGGTTGGGAAGGAAAATGCCAATTATGATAAGAACCTTAGTTTAGCCAAAGAACTGAATCATAAACTGGAAGAAAAATATCCAGGCATTAGTAGGGGAGTGTTTGTAAAAACAAAAGATGATGGAAACGGAGTTTACAACCAAGACCTATCCAGCAAATCGATGCTGCTTGAGTTTGGCGGTGTTGAAAATACAAAGGAAGAACTCGACAATGCCATAAAAGCATTTGCAGAGGTTTTTAGTGAGTATTATTTGGATGCAGAACAAGTAAATGGGGGTCCAGAAGTGGATGGAGTTTAATTAACATAAGTATCTTTGGATAGTAATTTATTTGAAACAAGAACCTTCTTTAGTAAAGGAGGTTTTTTTGTGTTCTTTAATTGAAGTGGTAATACCTTCATTTTATAAAAAAGAAGGTAATCATATGAACTGTTAGGTATTGGTGGACAATCAATATAATAATAGGTAAATAATATTTTGGCTAAAAATTGAAATGTAATTGACCAACATTAAAAAAGTTTAGTAATATAGGATTTACAATAGAAAACGTTTTCTTCATACCAAGGTGGTGATTTTATGTCAATTACTATTCAAGATATTGCTAAAGAGGCGAAAGTTTCAATTTCAACTGTTTCAAGAGTAATTAATGATTCAAAAACAGTTAGTCCAGAATTAAAGAAGAGAGTAGAAGAAGTTATAAAAAGAAACGATTTCAAGCCTAATTCTTTAGCAAGAGGTTTAATTACTAATAAAACAAACATTATCGGAATTATAGTACCAGATATATCAAATCCAGTATTCGGTGCTTTAACGAAGGGGATTAACAGTGTTTGTGAACAAAAAAACTATACTTTAATGGTTTGTGAATCAGGGGGAAAACAGGAAAAGGAAATCGAACTATTAAAGATATTAGGAGATAAAAAAATCGATGGTGTTTTATTTGCAGGAGTCGATGTTAACACCACTCTAATAGATGGAATGAAAAAGAATGAATTCCCTGTAGTTTTGGTCACTCAAGAAGCATCAGGTGGCGAAGAAATGTTATATACAGTCGTTCATGACAATATTCGGGCAACATACGATGCGGTCTCTTTTTTAATTGAAAATAATCATAAAAAAATCGCATTTATAGGTGGACCAGAAAATGATTATTCGTCTGGGCAAAAACGACTGACAGGATTTCAGCTAGCCTTAAAAGAAAACGAAATTGTAGTTCCAGATTCATATATTGAACATGGAGATTTCAGCTTCGACTCCGGCTATAATTGTATGAAAAGAATCTATGAAGAGAATTTAGTATTACCAACTGCTGTAATGGTCTGCAACGATGTAATGGCTATTGGGGCGATAAGATTTTTAAAGAGTGCTAATGTTTCAGTGCCTGATGATATTTCTATTTTAGGCTTCGATGACTCAGAGATAGGGAAATACTTTACCCCTGAATTATCGACGGTTAGAATTTCTTACTTTGATGAAGGTGTTAAAGCAGCAAAGACGCTATTTAAACTTATGAGTAAAAAGAATACAACGATACCAAAGACACAATTTGTACCACATAAAATAATCAGAAGAAATAGTGTGCGTAGAATTTAGATTTAACTTTAAAGAACAGGAAATCCTTTTCCTGTTCTTATTGTTTTTTATATTATTTTTTGACCTAAATGATACAACTTTAAAAGATAGTGGGGAAAATTTGTGAAAATCTATCAAAATAATATGATTTTTTAAAAAATTTTGATTGATTTTGGACATTCTTATAATCTATAATTCTTATTAACAAAGGAAAACGTTTTCATATTAGGAAAAGGTTTTCCTAAGTGTTTTTCAAATTTAATTTAAGGTGGAGGATACTTAATGAAGCAAAAAGTAAAAAAATTATTGGCGCCATTCGTTGCAGGTTCACTCATTTTTTCTTTAGCAGCATGCAGTGGTACTACCTCATCTTCAAAAACGGATTCAAATGAACCGGTCACAATCACGTTCTCATTTGACCAAGGGATTGGAAAACCGGCTCAACAGCTGATTGATGAGTACAATGCGAGTCAAGACAAAGTGAAAGTTGAAACGAATATATTGCCACAGGATGCAAACGTGGTGCACGATGATTTCGTCAACAAGCTAGCGTCTGGTGATAAAAGTGTAGACGTTATGGCTGTGGATGTTGTCTATATATCCGAGTTTGCTGCCGCTGGCTGGTTAGAAGATTTAACTCCGCATTTTGATAAATCTACACAAGATAAGTACCTACCTGGAACCATTGATGCGGCAACATTCGATGAAAAACTGGTTTCGTTCCCATGGTTCACAAATGCAAGCGCTCTATTTTATCGTAAGGACGTACTCGAACAATTGGGAGTACAACCGCCTACTACATACCAAGGATGGATGGACCTCTCAGAAAAAGCAAAAGGGGTGAACGGGGTTGAATATGTGGCGGATTTCCAAGCAGCACAATCCGAAGCTTTAGTATGTAACTGGGTAGAATTTATAGCAAATAATGGCGGGGGAGTATTAGACTCATCTGGCAAGCCTATTGTGAATTCTGAAAACAATATCGAAGCTACAAAAATTATGGCTGATTTAGTGAAAAATTATGCTCCAGAAGGAATTACCACTTATACAGAACCAGAAAGTGAACAAGTATTTCTAGATGGTAAAGCCTTATTTTTACGTGATTGGTCCGGATTCTGGAGCCAAGCGAACCGTGAGGGTTCAAAAGTAAAAGACCTAGTTGGGGTCACCACTTTACCAATTGGTCCAAATGGAGAAGAACCACATTCTACTTTAGGCGGTTTAAATCTAGTCATCAATAAAGCCATTGACGAAGACCAAAAAGAAGCAGCTGTTGACTTTATAAAGTATCTGTCTGGTGAGAAAGCGCAAAAAGAAATGAATTTAATTGCAGCACAACCACCAGTATTACAATCGGTATATACGGATCCAGAGGTTCTAGAAGTTAATCCGTTTTATGAAGAGTTTTATGGCATTATTATGAATGGTAAAGCAAGACCGATGTCTCCTAAGTACGCAAAGGTTTCTGATGCCATTCAACGAAACATTCACTCTGCTTTAACAGGGGAAGTGAGCGTGGAAAAGGCGCTAGATAAGACCCAAAGCGAACTTGAAGAGTTAAGCAAATAAAGAAAAAATGAATATCACCTGCAGAATACCTGGTTTTCTGCGGGTGATTTCATAAGAAAGGATAAATGTGGGAATGAAAAGTTCACTACAAAAACAGGAAACGAGAGACGCCTGGATCATGATGTCCCCAGCAATCATCATTTTGTTGATTATTGCTGTTTATCCAATCGTAAGAACCTTTTGGATTAGTTTACATGAAATGGTGTTGACAGATCCAGGTACGGGATTTCCTTTTATCGGTTTAGAGAATTATATGAAATTGTTTCAAGATCCAAGAGCATTAGCTTCCATTGCTTTTACATTTAAATTCACGATTACGACCGTTGTCCTGGAATTGATCATTGGTGTAGGTGCTGCACTCATCATGAATAAAAAGTTTAAAGGACGGGGATTGGTTCGAGCAGCCATTTTGATTCCATGGGCGATTCCAACAACAGTATCTGCTCTAATGTGGAAATTCATCTATAATGACCAGTATGGTTTGTTTAATGATG
Source organism: Bacillus sp. Y1 (assembly GCF_003586445.1). Classification (NCBI taxonomy): domain Bacteria; kingdom Bacillati; phylum Bacillota; class Bacilli; order Caryophanales; family Bacillaceae; genus Bacillus; species Bacillus sp. Y1. The sequence continues at coordinate 2,462,561 of NZ_CP030028.1, forward strand.
TGTTATTTAGACTTGGTATCATTGATGGATATAAAGCTTGGTTAAGTACAGAAAGTGGCACCTTCATGGCACTTGTGATTACAGATGTGTGGAAGACGGCGCCGTTCATAGCTTTATTAATACTAGCTGGACTTCAAATGATCCCGAATGAATTATATGAATCTGCCAAAATTGATGGAGCAAATGCTTTTCAGTCGTTTGTGAAAATTACTTTGCCAATGGTAAAAAGTACGATATTAGTTGCATTGTTATTCAGAACCTTAGATGCATTTAGAGTCTTTGACTTGGTTTCGGTTATGACCGGTGGGGCAAATGGATCTGAAAGTGTATCTTTATATGCGTATAATAATCTGATGAAATTCCTTGATTTCGGATATGGTTCTGCGTTGTCTATTCTTATTTTTATCATCGTCTTTATCATTAGTCTGATTTACATGAAAGCGTTAGGGAAAAATCTAGCTTAATTTCAGGAAAGGAAGGTATAAGATGGATGCTAAAACGAAGAGGGTGCTAAAAAACTCCTTATTTTATGTCATGGTCTTATTGTTTTTAGTCTTTATTATGCTGCCGTTTATCTGGCAATTTTTAACGTCAATAAAACCACTGTCGGAAATAGCATCTATACCTGCAAAATGGTTCCCAAGCAAAATTAACGTCCAATTTTACTTTAACGTGTTTGAAAAACATCCGTTTGCACGGTATCTATTAAATAGTTTTATCGTTGCCTCGATAACGACATTTTTAAGTATTTTAATTGGTGCTTCTGCCTCCTATGCTTTGGCAAGGCTTCGCTTTAAAGGAAAAAAAGTACTGCTTATGGCTATTTTAAGCATTTCGATGTTTCCGACAATTTCAACCGTAAGCCCGTTGTTTTTAATTTTAAAGAATCTGGGATTATTGAATACATATGCCGGGTTAATCATTCCTTATATCACATTTGCCTTGCCGTTATCGATTTGGTTGTTAACTAATTTTTTCAGTCAATTACCGAAAAGCTTCGAGGAGGCAGCTATTCTCGATGGGTGTACTAGGATGCAAATCTTCTTTAAGATTATGCTACCATTAATCAAGCCTGCCACGTTCTCGGTAGCCTTGCTGGTGTTTATCAATTCATGGAATGAATATATTTATGGATTAACGTTTATGACAGATGACAATATGAGAACGGTACCGGTGGGGATTTCTCTATTCCCAAGCAACTATGAACTTCCATGGGGTGATATGGCTGCCGCTTCGATTGTTGTGACCGTACCGCTTATTATTTTAGTCTTATTATTCCAAAAGAGGATAATTGCGGGATTAACATCAGGTGGAGTAAAAGAATAAAGGAGGAGTCAACATGGAGAAAATTCGATTTGGACTAATAGGTTCTGGGTGGCGTGCTGAATTTTACATACGAATTGCAAGGGCGGTCCCTGATAAATTTGAATTAACAGAAGTATTGATAAGGGACAAGGAAAAAGGGGAGAAATTCGCTGAAACCTTTGGGGTAAAAGTAGTGAATTCTTTGGATGACTTGATGAAAAGTAATCCGGATTTTGTAGTATTATCCATCAAAAGAGGCGCTGTAACAGATTATTTGATTGATCTATTCAGAAAAGGGATTCCCGTTTTATGCGAAACACCTCCTTGCGAAACAATTGAATCGTTGGAAGAACTGTGGGAACAAGCGAAAAAATACGATGCAAAAATACAAATAGCCGAACAATATTTTCTTCAGCCTTTATATGCTTCCTGGCTGAAAGTCATTCAAGACGGAAAACTTGGAGAAGTAAGTAACATTAATATCTCATCGCTGCATGGATATCATGGAGCGAGTATGATTCGGAAGTATCTCAATGTCGGTTTTGAAAATTGTGTGATGTACGGGAAAAGGTTTTCCTTTGATGTGACAGAGACCTATGGACGTGAAGGAATGCTTTTCGATGGAGAGGTTTTTTCCTGCACAAGAGACCGTTTGACATTAGAATTCGATAATGGGAAAGTTGCTTTTTTTGATTTTTCCGACCCAGCTCAGTACCACTCCTTTATTCGAACACGTCAATTGACCGTACAAGGAGGAAGAGGGGAAATTGATGATTTGACCGTTCGATACCTTACACCTGATAACGTACCTGTTACACAAGAATTAAACCGAATCGATTTAGGAAGATACAGCAATCAGGAATGGTCGCATTTCGCACTGATGCTAGGCGAAGAATTTGTTTATAAAACTCCATTCAAGAATGCTAGATTGAATGATGATGAAATTGCCGTGGCTACCTGCCTACTATTGATGGGTGAATATTTATCTACCGGCAAGCCCTTTTATTCGTTAGATGAAGCATTACAAGATACATATCTTTCTCTGATGATGGAAGAGGCTCTTAACCATCCGAATAAAGAAATTAGAACGTCAACCAGAGTGTGGGCGGAGGCGTAACACCTCTTTTTTGAGAGATTCGTCGATTTCATCAAGTTGATCAGATTCCGAAATGAATACGATGCTTTTAATGGGGAATTTTCTGTATTGGATTCGGCCAATGATGAAATCCGGCTTTTTGGAAAAAACATGATGTCCACTTCACGTTGTTTATCGATTTGAAAATAAATCAATCAGTCATTGATTAAGTAGATGAAAACGGGAAAATTGCTCAATACTGCATATTAAAGGAGAGAGAATGGATATGAAATTATCAATCAATGAAAGTGGATTAGCTGCTAGTCAACTTATTTACGGATGCATGGGACTTGGAGGTGGATGGAACCGGGATCCGATCCAATCGGAGCATATTACGCAGGCACACGAAATAGTGGAAATGGCGCTGGAAAACGGAATCAATATGTTTGATCATGCCGATATTTATGCATTTGGTAAAGCGGAAACGGTCTTTGGTCAAGTATTGAAAGAAAAACCAACATTTCGTGAAAACATGATAATACAATCGAAACTAGGGATTCGCTTTCCTGATGAGGAAAAAGGCGTGCCTGCACGCTATGATTTTTCAAAGTCTTATATTCTCGATAGCGTCGATGGCATTCTTTCAAGGTTAAATATAGATTACTTGGATGTTCTCTTGTTACACCGTCCAGATGTTCTCATGGATGCAAGAGAAGTAGGAGAGGCTTTTCACCAATTAAAAACTTCAGGAAAGATCCGTTACTTTGGTGTTTCGAACATGAGTGCCGGGCAAATCCGTTTATTGCAAAGTCACTGCAATGAAAAACTTGTTGTTAACCAATTAGAAATGAGTTTAGATAAAATCGGTTGGCTTGAAACAGGAGTCCATGTGAATCAAGTGGCGGCACGTGACAATGTGTTCCCTGAAGGAACGCTTGAATATTGTCAATTAGAAAATATCCAACTGCAAGCGTGGGGTTCACTGGCAAAAGGAATATATACAGGGCGCGACCTTGAAAATGCCGGCGAGAATGTTAAGAATACGGCTTTGTTGGTGCAAAGGTTCGCAGAGGAAAAACAAGTTTCGAGGGAAGCCATTGTGCTGGCGTGGTTGATGAAGCATCCTGCAGCGATACAACCGGTTATTGGAACAACAAACCTTGCCCGGATTCAGGGGTGTGTCGAGGCATTAAAGGTGACGCTTAGTCGAGACGAATGGTACAACTTGTATGTAAGTTCAAGAGGTGTAAGCTTGCCATAGAACAGTAAGAAACTATTAACCAAGAGAGCCAACAAGTAAAATAGATTACTAAACAAAGAAAAGGTCCTTATATATAACGGTTTCGGTTTTGGAGTAGAAAATTTTAATGCAATAGAAAAAGCAATGGAATTCATTTTCCATTGCTTTTATTGCTGAATTTCGCCATTTGTTCGTAATACATTGAAAATTTATTTTACCACTTGAGCAATTCACTCATCAATATGTAGATTGTCAAATCTCATATAAATGATGCTATCAAAAAAATGAGACTAATCCATACACAAAGTGGTGAATAGAAGGCGGTATCTTGTTTTGCAAATCTAGTATGTTTGATTTTCTTGAAAAAACCTACATATTTTCCTTCACCAATAGCGCGTAACAAGAAAACAATTCCTCCAGCTATACAAAGCCATCTTGAAAGAGGGGAGGATTTGATGACTGCGAACAAATCTATTTGAACTAATAAAAGTACAGATGCAAAAAAGCAAAGTAATCCGATAAAAAGTGTACCTAACATTCTTGGTCGTAAAACTGGTAATTTACTGTCATCTTTAGTTGGAAGAGCCGTATTTACTCCCCAACTTCCACCAAATGCCCAAAAAACGTGTAACATACCAATAATTATAAATATTAGAGATGTTATTCCTATTAAAATTTTTATCAATTTATCACCTCTTCTGTATATTATCGTCCTCCGTATCTTAATTGGTCATCTCATTGGTATATTCATATATCAAGCATTTTAGCACACTTTTAGAAAGGAGTCTGCTGCTCAGCAGACTCCTTTCTAATTGAAATGCTAATCTCATTGCTCATTGACTCGTTAAAATCATTGAAACCCTTATATACCACCAGATTAATGAAGCTCAATTCATATGAGAAATGGGCTTCAAATTGATTTGTTATTTTACTTTTTACTACTTCAAAACCGAACCCATTACCATATACAGGCTCATTTTTATTTTGTCTCGAAGGTGGGACGGTGTCGGTTACGTTAGTGATTATAGAGAATTGCGGTAAAGTCCCACACGTGAGAAAAAACACTGTTAAATAATATGACCAAAACATTTAATATTCTGAAAATTAGTTATAGGATAACAATCATAGAAGAAAAGGTGGAAAAACTATTTCTTTCAGCTATTCAATACCAGCCGAATAGGGCTATATTTTTTTACCTAAAAAATTGTATACAAAAATACAAGTATTCTTTATTGATTAAAGAACGAAATATTGGAGGGGGAACATGAATAAACAGAGTCGTCTGTTAACGAAGGATATTGCTTATTCGAATATAAAACAAAAAATCATTTTTGGTGATCTGAAATCAGATCAAATTGTAAGAGAGGAAAAACTGGCTAGTATGTTAGATATTAGCCGCACCCCGTTAAGACAAGCCATTCAAATGCTAGAGATGGAGGAATTTTTAATTCGTCAACCAAATGGGAGGCTTAAGGTTGCTCCTGTGATGAAAGAGGAGGTAGAAGAGATTTTTATGATTCGTAGCATGTTAGAAGGAAAGATTGCCAAACATGCTGCAGGGAACACGACAAAAGATGATGAGGTTGTCCTTTCTGAGATATTGGATAAGATGAAGTATTCATTTCGAATAGGAAACAATCAGGATTTTGTCACCTATGGGAATGATTTTCATGATTATCTTGCTGAAATAAGTGGACTTAAGACGACTGTAAAACTTCTAAATATGGTTAAGGATCATGCGAACAGGTACTGTCATTTGGTTTCTATGTATGGGAAATGGAATGAGAAAGCGGACGAGGAGCATGACTTGATTTTTCAGAGTATTAAGAAAAAGGATGGTGATGGTGCGGAAATGGCCATGAAGGATCACATCATGAGTAGTTTGAGAGATGTTCTTAATAGAATCGAAGAAAAAGAACAATTAGGCGAGTTGGTGTAAGTATGGATATGAATTGGAGTATGGATACCCAAGTCATTCATTCGAATCACCACGTATTTGAAAAGCCAAAGGCAATCTCACATAGCATTGTTCCAGCAGTTGCGTACGCTTTTCCAAATGTTGAATCGGCTGCCGATGTTGTATCAGGGAATGTTGAGGGTTTCTATTATGGTCGATACGGCAATCCAACTTTACAAATTCTAGAAACTAAAATAGCTGATTTAGAAAAAGGAGAAGCTGCATTAGGTGTAGCAAGTGGAATGGCTGCTATTTCGATCGCGTTATTAGCTCATTTAGAAAAAGGGGATCATGCATTGGTGACAAAAGATGTGTATGGGGGCACGTATCATTTTTTAACATCATTAGCACCTCGATTCGGAATCGAATTTGATTTTGTGGACTGTACGGATGTAGAAGCAATCCTCACTGCGATCAAACCAAATACAAAAGTCATCTATATTGAAACACCATCAAATCCTACTTTAACTATACTGGATATTCCATTAATTGCAGAAATTTGTCAAAAGAACGAGCTTGCTTTAATTGTTGATAACACCTTTATGAGTCCGTATTTGCAAAATCCATTATTACTTGGAGCGGATATAGTTGTCCATAGTGCGACGAAATATATTAACGGGCATGGAGATGTACTTGCTGGTTTCATCGTTGGGAATAAGGCTGACATACAGTTCATGCGAAAGAAAATTATGGGAGATTTAGGTCAAAACTTAAATGCTTGGGAAGCATCCTTAATACTCAGAGGATTAAAAACAATGGTATTACGCGTTCAACGCCACTGTGAAAATGCTCAGCAAGTTGCAGAATTTTTACAGGAGCATCCTTCTATTGACAAAGTGTATTACCCGGGATTACCCTCTCATTCCCAGTTCGAGCTTGCTCAACTTCAAATGAGAGGGATGGGTGGAATGGTTTCGTTTGAAGTAAAAGGAGGAATAGAGGCAGGAAAAAAATTGATAAATAGCTTAAAGCTAGCAATGATTTCCTTTAGTTTAGGAGATCCTGAAACCCTTGTTCAGCATCCTGCATCTATGACACACGCTTCCATACCTAGAGAAGAAAGAGAAAAGTATGGAATTACGGATGGATTAATACGAATGTCTGTTGGATTAGAGGCTGCCCAAGATATTATAGCTGATTTAAGCCAAGCATTATCAACTATAAAAGCAGAGGTAAAAATAAGGGGTGGAGCAGAATGACCATGATTGAAATGAAAGGCGTGTATAAAACCTATCAACGAAAAAACGTGTTGACGGATGCTCTTAAAGGCATTGATTTACAAATACAAGAAGGAGATATCTTTGGGGTTATTGGTTACAGTGGTGCCGGAAAAAGTACATTGGTTCGTCTCGTCAATTATTTGGAGCATCCAACGAAGGGGGATGTAATTGTTGATGGCCAAGTGCTCGCTCATTTATCTAAGGAGCAGCTTAGAGCAATGAAGAAACAAATTGGAATGATTTTTCAACACTTTAACCTACTAGAATCGAAGACTATTTTTGATAACGTAGCAATTCCACTCGTGCTATCTAAAAGAGCGAAGCAAGAAATAAAAGCGCGTGTGATGGAGTTATTAGAGTTCGTCGGATTAAGTGATAAGGCAAAAAGTTATCCAAAGGAGCTTTCGGGTGGTCAAAAACAACGGGTGGGGATTGCTAGAGCATTAGCGTGTAATCCGAAAATCTTGCTTTGTGATGAAGCTACATCTGCGCTTGACCCGCAGACCACTCAATCCATCTTACAGCTGCTAAAAAAAATTAATACAGATTACAAAATTACGATTATGATCATCACCCATGAGATGTCGGTTATCCAGGAGGTGTGCAATCGGGTGGCTGTAATGGAGGATGGAAGGATCATTGAGCAAGGATCTGTCCTAGATGTGTTCGGTCACCCGAAACATCCAACCTCCAAGAATTTTGTCAAAACCGTTATTCATAACAGTATTCCGAATAGTGTAAAGCGCAACGTAATCCATTCAGAAAATAGCCGAGTGTTTCGACTAGAAGTGAAAGGTGACACTGCATCGGAACCAATCATCTATCAATTATTGAAAAATTATGATGTAAAAGTAAATATTCTGTTTGCTAATATGACGGAAATTCAGGAGACCACACTTGTGATTATGTACTTGCAATTTGAAGGAGAGACAGATGCAATTGAGAAAGCAATAGCATTTGTGAGAGGTAAAGTTACAGGGATTGAGGAGGTCGTTGAAAATTGATAGAAACTTCCATTACGCTGGATCAGTTTATCCAGGCAAGTATTGATACGCTGTATATGGTAGGAGCTTCTTTACTCATAGGCTCATTAATTGGCATTCCATTAGGTATCGCGTTGGTCATCACCAGACCGGGTGGAATTTTACAAAATAAGGTTTTCTATTCCATCTTAAATCCGATTATTAATATTGTTCGTTCTTTGCCATTTATTATCTTAATGGTAGCGATCATTCCGTTTACGCGGATGCTAATTGGTACATCGATTGGAACAAATGCGGCGATTGTGCCACTCATTATTTTTATCTCTCCATTTATAGCTAGATTAGTAGAAAATTCATTATTAGAAGTAAATCCAGGTATCATTGAAGCCGCGGAATCAATGGGGGCAACCCCCTTTCAAGTGATTTGGTATTTTTTGCTTCCGGAAGCATTTGGGTCATTAATTCTATCGATTACTACAGCAACCATCGGATTAATCGGTGCAACTGCGATGGCAGGAACCGTTGGTGGCGGTGGTGTTGGTGATTTGGCAATTGTCTATGGGTATCAGCGCTTTGATACATTTGCGATGGTTTCTACCGTTATCATTCTTATCATTTTCGTACAAGGAATTCAATCATCCGGAAATGTTCTATCGCGTAAAGCGAGAAAAGAATAGAGAAAAGGGGAGTAAAAAATGACGAATTTAACGAAAATGCAACGATTTGAACAGCTTTTATCTGGAGAAAAGGCCGACCGAGCCATTGTAAGTGGATGGCATCATTTTCTCGAAAAAGAACAAACAGCCACAGATCTAGCCGAAGCAACGATTACGTTTGCTAAACAATATGACTGGGATTGGATAAAAATTAATCCACGAGCTACTTATTTAGCCGAAGCCTTTGGAAATATTTATGATTTTAGCGATTACAGATGGGTGTTTCCAAAGCAAAGTAAGCAAGTGATCCAAAAGTCCTCCGATATATGGGATGTGACAGAGGTCGATGTAGCTAAATCGTTAGCACTTCAAGAACAAATAGAGGCTGTAGGGTTAATTCGAGATGGTTTACCAAACGTACCAATTATACAGACGGTTTTTTCACCACTAACGATTTTGATGTTTTTAACAGGAAACTCATCATATGTTGACCAAACGATGTATGGGAGTGAGGCACCGGTAGATTTTATGGAATTGTTAAAGACAGAACGTGCTGGTGTTCATCAAGCATTACATGCGATAGCGTTGACGATGGCTAACTATGTGAAGGAATTAGAAAAAGTAGGCGTCAATGGACTATTTTATGCAGTTACAGGAACGGCTCATCCTGAATTGTTTGATGAGGCTATATTTAATGAATTTTCAAGGCCCTATGATTCAATCGTTCTGCACGCGCTGAAGAAAGGGAAACGAATCTTACATACATGTGGCTCTTACTCACAGCCGGACCGTTTTAACGATTATCCCATTGAGGGTATCAGCTGGGACACAGAAGCAGAAGGAAATCCTGGATTAGAAATCAAGTTAGATAAAACAAAAGTAGCAGGTGTGGACCATCGTATTTTTGAAGGAAGAGATGACTCCCTTATTGATCAGCAAGCAAAACAAGCAATCGATGTGATGGAGAATCAACCATTTCTATTGGTTCCTAACTGTGCCGTTTCTGTAAAGGCCACTGAGGGAGCATTAAATACATTACGAAATAGTGTTTTATAGTATTTTATGGGGTTTTATTTATAACCAATATAAAAAAGTAAGAGGGGGCAAGAAGAATGAAGAAAGTGATTTCGTTTTTGTCTATTATGCTGGTGTTGTTCTTAGCTGCGTGTGGAAGTGAGGAATCTGCTGGTCAAGAAGAGAAAAAGGACCTAATATTTGGGTTTGGAGTGGGGACGTATGAAGAACAGTTTCGTAAAGGGATTTTACCAATCCTAGAAGAGAAGGGCTACAATGTAGAAATTAAAGTGTTCTCACAGAACATGCAGGTTAACCCAGCGATGGCAGAGGGGGCTATTGATGCGAGTGTCTTCCAAAGTACTTCATATATGGAAGGAATTAATAAGGAACTAAATGTAAAGATGGTTCGCCTTGCATTTTCCCCTGGTGCACCGCAAAGTTTACGCTCAGTGAAGCATGATTCACTTGATGCGGTAAAGGACGGTTCAACGGTTGCTTTGCCTAATGATCCGGTCAACCAAGAACGAGCCATTCGTATTTTAGAAGATTTAGGATGGGTTACCGTAGAAAAGGATGCGGGGACAACAGATTTTAATTTAAATAGCGTAAAACCAGCTGCATATGACCTGGATTTCAAAGTATTAGATCCCGCACAAATATTAGCGTCTTTAGAGGATGTGGATTTCGGAGTTGTAAACGGAAACTATATTGCTAGTTCAGGATTAAAAATTTCAGATGCTTTAAAAATTGAAAATACTCCTGAGGAGCATCGTATCATTGTATCTATTTTAAAAGAGAACTTAGATACACAATGGGCTAAGGATGTAAAAGCTGCCTTTGAATCACCTGAATTCGAAGAATCTATTTTATCAGAAGAAAAGTACGATGGCTTTATTTTACCTGAGGCTTGGGAAAGTAATTAAAAATGGTTTATGGAATAAGTAGAGGGGGTACCCTTACTTATTCCATATAATATTTGACCAAAGGAGGTTGTTTTGATGATTCACTTTGTTGGTGGTGGACAAATGGTTGAAGCGATCATTCGTGCTATTTTAAGGAATGGGACACTAACAAAAGATCAAATCACCGTAACGGATGTGTCTGAAGAACGTAATACATATTTAAAGACAACTTATCAGGTAAATTCTAGTAAGGAACTAGAATCATCTTTACAAGAAGCTAATATGATCGTGATTGGAGTACGTCCACAGGATGACCTTGCATCTATTGGCGAATCAATCCGAGAGTATAGTAACAAGAATGCGATAATTGTATCCATTATTGCGGGTGTAACGATAAAAAGGCTGGAGTCATTTGTGGGAGAGGAGCGACCGATTGTACGAGTTATTCCCAATACATTGACAGATACGGGATTTGGATATAGTGGAGTAGCATTAAATGAACATGCTTCTATAGAGCAGGTCGAAAATTTTTTAAACGGATTTGGAAAAGTCATGTATATTGAAGAACGATTAATTGATATTTTTACAGGGTTCGGTGTGGCTGGGCCTAACTATGTCTATTATTTTATCGAATCGTTTGCAGATGCTGGGGTGTTAGCAGGTTTATCGCGGGAACAAGCATGGAAAATCACTTTGGAAAATATAGTAGGTTCTGTAGAGATGTTAAAAGAAACTGGAAAGCATCCACGTCAATTATTGGATATTAATAATTCTGCTGGTGGAGTCGGAATTAACGCTTTACATGAGCTAAATAGTTCAGACTTTGCTGCTGGTTTGCAACGAAGTGTATTAAAGGCGGTCAAGCGGACGACGGAGTTAGGGTCTTAAATTTGGAGGTGCTCAGATGGTAAACTTAAAATGGGATCATACGGTTCATTATGTTAACAGCTTAGAGTCAGCGATTAAGAAGTTCCGCAAGAATGGGTTAATCGCCTTTCAAGGTGGTTCTCATAAGCAATGGGGTACATACAATGCATTAAGTTATTTTGATCTCTGTTATATAGAATTTCTAGGAGTGGAAAATCGAGAATTAGCCGAAAAGGTTATAGAACCAAATGAGGTGGTCCGAGATTCGGTAAAGTTATTACCAGGTCAGGAAGTTCTGAGTAGAGTTGCTTTGCGTACGGATGATATCGAGGAAGTAGGAAGGCATTTAACCAAGCTCCATTTGGATGTTTCACCCATTATGGATGGAAAGCGATTAGACGCACAAGGCAATTTGATTGAATGGCGGATGATGACCATTGCTGGGGACTATCAAGGATTGCCATATCCATTTGTTATTCAATGGAACGAGACGGATGAAGTACGGAGAGAAAGATTAATAGATTCAGGAATTATTCAAGATCATCATATAGGTGAAGTGACGATAAAGAGTGCTGTATTCCATGTCAGTAATCCGTCTACAGTAGCGATACACTGGCATCGGTTGTTTGGATTTGAAATGTTTGAACAGAATGTTTCTTCTGATTCGGATAAATGGATGTTGGTGGTAGGGAATCAAACCTTTATATTTATTAAAGGTGATGAAAACCGACTGCAACAACTAGTCTTTAACACAGAAGTACCTGATTTAAAAGGAAAATTGATCACAATCGGAGAAGGGGAATATCTATTCGAAGGGTGAAGCATCAAAAAAGTCATCATTCACAAGAACAGATGAAGGTTTTATTAAATGAATTTTCATCTGTTTTTTTAATTTACGAGAGGAACAGCCCATTTTCGAGACCCCCTTTATGGTGTAATTTGTATCATACTAGAGTAAGGATTGACAGCTTAACAGTTTCTTTTTGATCGTTTGAGGTGCCTCAAGCCTTGTGTCTTGCCAAATAATACTTTATAAAAAACTGCGTCAACCCATAAGCAATTCCTGAAATGGTTATATCTATAAAGAATAGGTGAACAATTGTAAATCCCTTAGTGATGGAGACGAGACCTAATAACTTCTCTATAGGTGCAAAACCCAAAGCAAATAAGGCGCTAAGTCCAGTAGTCCATAAAATGAAAGGTTTTTCTTGATTTGTGCAATATTGATAAAGGAGCATAAAGGAAACAGGTAAAATGGATGCTGTTATTCCAAAAGCTTGTGGCAAGAATGGCATGAGGAAATAATAATGGTCTATATAACCTTGTCTTATAAGTGCTAGATCTGTATAGGTCCATAACATATGTACGGAATAACCAAAGAAAAGAATTTCAAAGGTTCTATTTCGGTCAAGCTTAATCAGAAGCACAATTAGTGGAACAAGTAAGCAGAGAAGTAAGAACCAGAACTGCCAGTTTCCCCAGTCAGAATGCTCATGCCAATAAGAATACATTAAAGAGGTAACTCTCTTACTCGACTCGTTTATTTCCTTCCAATATTGCATAACTGGCATGCTAACACCTCTTTTTAAGCTGAAAAGCATCCTAATTATGGGAAGCCTTTCCAATTTCCTGCTTCAATCACATGTTATTAAATTTGCCAAGCACCTTCTTTTTATGCAAAAATACGGTAAAAGCAATGGAGAATTTATTTGGGATAAGGTTTTGAACGAAAACTTTTATATCTAAAATCATTGAATTATTTTAAAGCGAAAATCCCAGGACATTAGCGTTTCCTTATAAAAGGTTATGTTTTATAATACGATTTAAACTTTAGTTTTTTATAAATTCAAATAAATCTAAATGTAAGCGTTGACAATCTTTGCGAGATTTAGTAGTTTTATATAGAAATCTATATCATTCAAAGGAATGTTACCTCTTTTGGGCATAACCTGGACAGATTTGAATCACACTCGTGTTTCATTCTGTTCGGGTTTTTTGTTTTTAAATAGAAAGTGAGGTGTTTAGATACATAGGTCATAACCTATTGACTGTCCTCAAAAAGGGAAACGTTCATTCTGAGTGATTAAGATTTTAGTATGATTCATTTTTCAAATAAATTTCTAGAAGGGGTGGGGGAAAAGTGAAAAGAGTTTTTAATTATTTACTGGCTTTAGCACTCGCTGTAGGTTTAGTAGGTAGTAATGTATCAGCTGCATCTTTAACACCTACAAATGTAAAGGAAGAAGTTTCATTCTCTCAAACTTATAAAAAAGGAATCACACAAGAAACAAATTACGGAAATGTAAAAGGATATGTGAATGTAGAAGAAAATGCGTTGGTATGGAAGGGAATTCCTTATGCAAAAGCTCCAGTTGGGGATTTGAGATGGAAAGCTCCAGAAGACCCAGCACCATTTGAAGGTACCTTTGATGCAACAAAGTCTGGAAATATTGCCATTCAGTCATCTGCTCAAGGGATTATCGGGAGCGAAGATAGTCTGAATATAGACATTTATCGACCGAATACAAATAAAAAGAATCTTCCTGTTTTATTTTTCATTCACGGAGGTAATAATCAAACGGGGAAATCCGAAGAAATAACAGGTGAATCGTTTGTTAATGACATAGACGCTATTTTTGTTTCGGTCAATTACCGACTTGGGCCATTAGGTTTTAATCCTCTACCAGCCCTAAATACAGGTAACGGGTTAGAGGATTCAGGAAACTATGCGTTATTAGATATTGCTAAATCCCTAGATTGGGTAAAGGAAAATATAAAAAGCTTTGGAGGCGATCCAAACAACGTAACAATCTCTGGATTCTCAGCTGGCGGTAGAGATGTCATGGCTGCGTTAGCCTCTCCCATCTTTGAAGGGAAATTTCAAAAGGCCATTGCCTTCAGCGGTGGAATGACTATGGCAGATCAAGAAGATAGTATTAAAGTCTTTGCGAAAGCAATCGCTCCATTAGTCGTACAGGATGGAGTCAAATCTTCAGAAGAAGAAGCATACCAATGGCTTCAGACTAAGGATGAGAAAGTAAAAGATTATCTCTATTCATTATCTGCTGATAGATTAAGTGGATTAATGAGTAACGCAGCCATTCGAATGAGTGTTTTCCCTCATCTGTATAATGATGGTGTGGTTCTTCCAAAGGAAAAGTTTGATACAAAGAATTATAATTCTGTTCCTTTAATCATGCTGACTGGAGCATCAGAATTCTCCTTCTTTGCATGGGGAGATCCTTACTTTGCAAGTAGTGTTCAAGATGGTAGTTTACTAACGGACGAAACGAAGTATGCTGAATACACTTTTGCTAAGAAATATGGAAGTGATCTATACAGATTGTTTAACACTCAGGAATCAGCTGAAAAAATGTATGATAGCTATAAGGCACCAATTTACACCGTTGAAATGCCTTTTGGGGAAGAACTTACTGGAGCCACGGATATGATGTCTGTTTTCGGATCCTTTCATGGTGTCTTTGTCCCTCTATTAGACAGTAACAATAAAAGTTATTTATCTATGATGAAGGAATCATATAGTCTAGATGGAGCGAAGGAACTGAGCGTTCAGTTCAAAGAATATTTAGCTAACTTCCTTCATAAGGGTAATCCTAATGGCAAAAAGTTAACAGAATGGGAAGCCTGGACGAAAAAGAAGCCAGCTAACCTAGTATTAACTGCGAATGAAACAAATGCCTTGGCTGAAATGTCTGTGGTTACTACAGATAAATTAGATGTGATAAATGAGATAGAAAAAGATACTTCTATTTCTTCAGAGTCCAAGAAAAAGATCGTTAGTGAAGTATTGAATGGGCGTTGGTTCAGTGCAGAGCTTGATGAATTCTATGGAAACAAAAGCTTGTGGGTTGAATAACTTCTAAAAATTAATAAAGTTAAAAGTAGCACAGGTCAGTATAATGATCTGTGCTATGTTATCTCTACCATTATTAAACAATAGTAGGTGAAATATTGTGTTATCATTCAGTGTTGTGGAATGGAACTTTTTACATAGTTGTTCGTAGTAATTAAATATAGCAACATTTTGGGAGGGAGATGTATGTTTAAAGTAAAACCTCAATGCTCAAATTGCAGTAAAGAAATAAAAGGAAATGAAGTAGTTTATGTGAAAATGCGGTATCCAGAGAGAAAAGGGATGACTGAAATAACGGCTTTTTTACGAAATGAAGGACAATTAATTTGTGAAGATTGTTTTAATAACAAACCTTATTAATCAACTATCCGTTTTTACAATCTATTAGAAATTGATAAGGCAGCAAGTATTACAGTAGTTTAAATCAATTTTTTGAGTAGGTGAGAATATGATGATTCAAAATGAAAATGGGAGTTCAAAAAGTATTCCTTATAGTCTGATCGAGCAAAAAGAAGAAACCAAAAATCTAGTTATTGTCTTACCTGGTGCTGGTTACACGACGCAGGCTCCATTGTTACGATTTACCACTGGCTTATTCTACAATAAAGGTTTTGATGTATTACATATAAACTATACATATAATAGGCAAGAGTTATCTGAACTACATGAAGAGGATTTCACTAGAGATGTACAACTTGTCATTGACCATGCAATAAAGAATAAGAATTATAATAATTATTATATAGTGGCTAAATCAGTTGGAACAATAGCTTTAAGTAATCTGCTAAATCATACGATGTTCAAGGAAGCGAAAGTTGTATGGTTAACTCCATTACTACAAAAAGATGTTGTATTTAATGCAATGGTTAATAGTGATCATAAGGGACTTTGTATGATTGGAGATAAAGATAGTTGTTTTATTGTGGAACGCTTTGAAAGTTTGAAAAATAATTCTAATCTTTTATTAAAAGTAATTAATGGTGGAAATCACAGTTTAGAGCTTGATGAAGATCCGATAAAGTCTATTGACCTATTGAAGAGTGTAATGATTGATATTAGTGAATTTTAAAAACTATCGGGCAATCCTTTAAGAAGGAATGCCTTTTTGAATATTGAATGTTTGTTGAAGAAAAGATCTGTGAAAGGTGGGAGATAATTGTCTTATCACATTAGAGTTAGAGCAGGTGCAGTAATAATACAAGATGATTCGGTTCTCTTAATTGAATTTAATGACGAAAACGGTCTGCATTATAATTTACCAGCAGGTGGTGTTGAACCAAACGAAACAGTTATTGAGGCTGTTCGAAGAGAAGCACAAGAAGAAGCGTCTATTGACGTAGAAGTTGGTCCATTAGCATTTGTTTACGAGTATGCACCACACCTCAACTCTAATAGGTATGGAGAAACGCACTCACTAGGCCTAATGTTTGATTGTAAAATGAAAGAAGGCTCAAGTCCGAGATTTCCGACTAATCCTGACCCAAATCAGTCTGGTGTAAAATGGGTTAAGCTAACTGATTTAAAGAATATTATTTTGTACCCAAACATCAAAGAACATATCATTAACTACATTGAAAATAAAAGAAATATAGACCTAATTGCAGAGCATTGTTTAGAAGAATATGTTTAATCTTCTTGTAATACGGCGGCTTAATGCATTAAAAAATCACCTCGGTTATAGCTAAAAGTTAGAACGAGAGATAGATATATAGTGTTACGTTATAATAATTTTCCTATGCTACACTGACCTTAGATCAGAAAATTAAGAGTATTTAAAAGAAAGAGGGAGATCATTTATGACAAAAACACTAGTTAAAGCACCATTTCGAGCGGATCATGTAGGTAGTTTATTACGACCTGAGAGAATTCATCAGGCTAGAAGAGATTTCCAAGAAGGTAATCTGACTGCACAAGAACTACACGTAATTGAAACGGAAGAAATTAAACACATCGTTGACAAGCAAATCGAAGTCGGGCTACAAGCGGTTACAGATGGAGAATTTCGTCGTAGATTTTGGCATACCGATTTTCTCGAACATTTACATGGGGTAGAGGGCTACGTTCCGGACCATGGATTTGCATTCAAGGGAGAGGAAACGGAAAGATACGATGTGCGTGTGACCGGGAAAATCTCGTTTAACCAAGATCACCCTCATATCAAAGAATTTATCGAATTTAAAGAAATTGTAGGAGACCGTGCAGTTGCCAAACAAACGATTCCAAGTCCAAACCAATTATTTAATGCGGGTATTCGCAATCTAGATATTTATCCAGACCTTGAAGAATATACAAAGGATATTATTCAAACCTACCGTGATGCCATCAAAGCTTTTTATGATGCTGGCTGCCGTTACCTACAGCTAGATGATGTATACATTGCTGGTCTAAATGCAACGAACATTCCATTTAATGATAGTGGTTATTCCCGTGAAGAATTAATTGATTTAGCTCTTCATGTGGTGAATGGAGTATTAGAAGATAAACCGGATGATCTTATTGTAACCACTCACCTTTGCCGTGGGAACTACCGTTCGAAATGGGCATTTGAGGGTAGTTACGCGAAAATTGCCCCAACCTTATTTGCAAAAGAAAAAGTCAATGGATTTTTCTTAGAGTATGATGATGATCGTTCTGGTGATTTCGGTCCATTGGAATACATACCAATTGGTGGAGCACAAGTCGTGCTAGGTGTATTCACATCGAAACATGGGGAATTAGAAGATAAGGAAAATATTAAAGAACGTGTAGAAGAGGCAACAAAATATGTGCCATTAGAGCAATTATGTATCAGTCCTCAATGCGGCTTTGCTTCTACGCATCACGGAAATATTTTAACCGAGGAAGAGCAATGGGCGAAGCTGAAATATATTGTAGATATTTCTAAAGAGATCTGGGGATAAGATTTAAACGAACACCTTTTGGCGGGTGTTCGTTTATTATAATGTCGGAAAGGGTATTTAGTTAATCTTATCTATGTTTGGACCTGAAATTGTCGATGTAAGAATTAACAGTCAAAAATGAACCAATCAAGAATAATACTATTCCTGTTATACTAGTAGGATACAATAGTTCCCACATATAAACCCCTCCTTGTTTATATCGTATTAAGATGCTTTGTTATTTAAAATCATATCATGTTGAGATATAATTAACAACATAAAAAGAGTGGATTCCTTTTATCAAAAAATGTTTTGATTCAGGTAACCTCAAAGGGTTTTGAGTGATTAGAAAAACGACAACGTAAGCGCATTTCCAAATTTTTAGGAGGTTTATAATTATGAAACATCTAATTGATGAGTATAAAGAAAGTTACAACAAAATAGTTACAGAAATGGAAGGTTTAACGAATGAGCAAATCTTATATAAACCAAATGAGAATAGCTGGAGTATAAGGGAAATTATCATACATGTTACGGATGCCGAACTCGTGCATGTTCATCGAATGAAGTCAGTTTTATCAGAAAATAATCCCATACTTACTGCCTTTGATCAAGATTCATGGACATCTAAATTACAGACACAATCCCTTGATCATCAGCTATATCTTACGTTGTTAGATGCTATGATTAATAGTTTTATTCCTATTTTAACTAAATTAGACGAGGATGATTTTTTGCGTGTTGGTACGCACAATGTAGAAGGAGAATTTACTTTTAAAGAGTTGTTAGAACACTCAATTGAACATATCCAAAACCATGTAGAGCAGATTAAAAAGATAAAGAAAGTATTTTAAAATTTTTGAAAAAGGTAACGCTTGGTAAAAAAAATATATAAATATTTATTTAAAATTTGATCCTAATCAAATCCCTTTTTAAAAGAAAGTAATAGAATATACCTATTATCAAATGAAGGAGGAACTACATGGTAAAAGCCTAGAACTTGAACCCCACGTAAAAAAAACAGTTAGGTGTGAATAAAAAAACAATAAACAGACTGGAGTATATCTTATTAGTCTCAGAAGTCTCGTAGAAGTGTATCCCTCACATGTTAGATTTGATGCCTTGGAAAGTGTAATCCTTTCAGGGTATTTTTTTTAAAATCAAATGAAACAACTTTATTTTGTGAAGACAGAGATTAGTTCTTTTTAAATCATGAAAGGTTGGTGTGAAATAATGTTATATCGAGTAACCTTATATGTTCTAGGAATCTGCTGTTTAGATAGCTTATCATCCATTAAGAAAGAAGTTGAAGGATTAGTTGGGGTTATTTCCTTTAAAGGGTATTCCCCAAAGGGAAAAATAGTTATTGAATTCAAACCTAACTCCTTATCTACTTTGGATATTGTTAGTAAGGTAGAAGATCAAGGTTTTGCGGTAATCAAGAAAGTACAGAGAGAATTTTTCCAGGAAATATATAATTAATTCAAGTTTCTTATTCGTAAGTAGCTATTTTTAAAACAATAAGAAGTACACTAATACAAACGTTACACTGTTAAGAGAGTGGATTTGATTTGTGGTAAATTAAAGAGTATCTAGTAATCTTTTCTTAGTAAGCTATTTTTAAGGTACAAGGAAGTTGAAAAATTTTTAGAAAGGGAAGGAGACTACATTCATGCCATTAGAAATTGTCCGCCACGATCTAACAAAGATGAAGGTAGATGCGATTGTAAACGCTGCAAACACAGAATTAAAAATGGGTGGAGGTGTTTGTGGAGCGATTTTTCGTGCCGCCGGTGTGGATGAATTAACACAAGCGTGTGAGGAAGTAGGTGGGTGTCTGGTTGGCCAGGCTGTCATAACAAAAGGGTTTCATTTGCCTGCCAAATATATCATACATACACCAGGGCCCGTTTGGAAGGGTGGATCTCGTCAAGAATCAGAACTGCTGAAGAATTCTTATGCTCATTCTCTAGAGCTAGCGAAAACAAATCAATATGAGTCCATTGCCTTTCCACTGATTTCGACGGGTATCTATGGGTATCCGAAAGAAGAGGCGTTACAAATTGCCGTTTCTACCATTAGTCAATTTCTATTGCAACATGACATGCTTGTTTATTTAGTTGTGTTTGATCAAACTTCCTTTAGGTTAAGTAAAAAGCTATTCTCATCAATCTATGAATATATTGATGAATATTATGTTGAGGAAGTAGAACTGACCTTTCATCGACGACAAGAGCGATTCATCCAAGAAGATTTGCAACAGTCTGTGACTAAACCAGAAGATTTTTACGAAAAAAGGAATGAGCCTATACTAGAAAATAGACTAGCGCATCTCGTAGATGAACTCGATGAGTCCTTTTCGGAACGTTTGCTTCGGCTGATTGATGAAAGAGGGATGACAGATGCGGAGACCTATAGAAGGGCGAATATGGATCGTCGCTTGTTTTCAAAAATTCGTAATAAAGTAGATTACTCACCTACAAAGAAAACAGCCCTTGCCTTTGCTATAGCTTTACGTTTAAATTTACACGAAACCAACGATTTGCTGTCTGCTGCAGGATATACGTTGTCGCGTAGCAGTAAATTAGATGTCATTATTGAATTTTTTATCCAACAAGGCAATTATAATATTCACGAAATCAATGAAGCTTTATTTGCTTTTGAACAACCTTTACTAGGGGCGTAAATGTCGCTTTTGAAGCGACCATATCTTTTTCAAATCTTGGTATCCTTCATATATAAATAAATGAAGTGGAGGAAAAAAAGGATGAAAAAGAATGTAACAGAAGTAGTGTTTATCCTAGACAAAAGTGGGTCAATGGCGGGGCTTGAAACGGACACAATCGGTGGCTATAATTCGATGCTAAATAAGCAAAGAAAAGCGGAAGGAGAAGCATTTGTCACGACGGTATTATTCAATCATCAGTATGAACTCTTGCATGATCGAATCAACGTAAGAGGCATATCTTCCATTACCGAACGTGACTATGAGGTAGGGGGAACGACAGCCTTACTGGATGCAATCGGCTTTTCCATCCAAAAAATCGGTAATGTCCAAAAGTACACAAGTGAAGAAGAGAGAGCCGATAAGGTCCTATTCGTCATTACAACCGATGGCATGGAAAATGCCAGTCGTGAATTTAGCCCTGATCAAATTAAGAAAATAATCAAACATCAAAAAGAGAAATATGGATGGGACTTCATCTTTCTAGGCGCGAATATTGATGCCATTTCAACGGCTGCACAGTTTGGAATTGAGGAGGACTTCGCGGTTGACTACCATGCCGACAACATTGGAACAAAATTAAATTATGAGATGGTAAGTGAGGCTGTAGTCAAGCTTCGAAGCGGAAAGAACATTGATCGGAGCTGGAAAGAAGGGATTGAGAGGGATTATCAGGGGCGGTCGAGAAATAATTAGGAAAGTTCCTAATTGAAGCTTTTCATAACCGTAAATAAGCGTGACCGGATAAGGGACATAGGAACTTAACCCAATGAAATTTGGAAAAAGAACCTTAATTATATGTCCCTTTTTTTGTATTTTTTGTTTTTATACAGATGAACGAATCTCTAAGAGATAGATAATGAGGTATCCACTTTAAATATAATAATAATAGACTATTAAAGATTGATATTTCAGTTGTTCCAGATCATCACGTTGATTTATAATAAGTATAGATAGATAGGTTATTAGAAGGGGGTAGCATGGATAAAGGAGAAAGTACGCGAAAAAACATGCTGAAGGCGTTCAACAGTTGGTTGGTCCGAGTATTTATTAAACCAGTAAATGAAGATTATAAGGCTAAAGCATCCCAAGCTCGCAACCCAGGAAAAATTGCCTTGAGCTTTATTACTTTTATCTTAGCTGCAGCGATTATTTGTTCCCTTGTATTTTCTTCTATTGTTTCAATAATAGAAACTAGAGAAAACGCAAAAGAACAGGAAAATGCGACAACTACCATAACCAGTGGCACATCAACTGGAACTGGAGAAAGTAAATCTACTGTCACGAAAACAACAACAGATACTAAGACCACAACAACTTCAGCTGATGGTACTACAAAGGTTGAAGAATCTTATAAAGAAGAAACTGTCACTAAACCTGAGTCTTCAAATGCAAGTAGCACGTCACCTAAAACGTTAACTGAACTAATTACAAGTGCCTTTATGAAGAAGGGCCTTATGACGATAATATTCAACCACATGTTAGGACTTCTTGGCCTATTTATTATTCACCACCTTTTACTTTTATGGATGGGAGACATTAAAAGGTTCAAGTTTGGTACCCTAGAAGTGGAGAAAAATACAACAGAAAAAGGCGTAATATCCGCACTGAATCAAGTTAACTTAAAACTAGACATCGTTAAGAGTTGGACAACCAAATCGAGTACATACCAGTTAAATGCATTTACTAAAAACATAACAATGGTAAGAGAATATCTAGAATTGATTCTAGAATTCATGAAAAATGACTATCTATCCATTTTCCAAGTTCATTTTGATTACGATATTTTTCCTGTTTCACAAGCAAACAAAAAGAAGTATCCCTTTGCTATTAAAAGAGCTTTGCAAGTCTTAGACCAAGACCCAAAAGCAATGATCATCAATAAAGAGATTCCTGATAGCTCTTTACACTCTAACCATTTAATTTACAAAATCATGGTTGAGGAAATCAATAATGTCGGTGAACCATACAATGAGGAATACGCCATTGTTCTCTCTAGTTTTAGACATGAATTTGATGAGTATGACATTTTAGTTTTAGAAGCACTATCGAACCTGATGAACATCACGTACCAACGTGATTATTACACATCTGAACTCCTCATTTCCGACCAATTAGTAGCTGAAAATGCGGAGGTCATGAAAAAGCTCAAGGATATGCAGGTGGAGCTAGAAAGAAATCGCATGCATAGTAGTGAAAATTATTAAAGGTTGGTGTTAAATATGACAATGAAAAGAGACACTCAAAGAAGAATGGGGATTATTAGAAACAGTGCCGAATTAACTGAGACGGAAAAAAGGCAAAGAGTGGGGAATTCAGCAAGAAGAGCCCGAGCATCTATGGAAGTAAAGATTAGCGCTCAAGAGGTACAACACTTTGTACCTACAGTGACCATCACAAGAGATAGTCCAGCCGTTAGAAGAGCATTAGGTAGAAGGTAAAAATAACCCTGTACAATCAGGGTTATTTTTTTATACCCAATTGACGTGCCACAATTTCTTGGACAACAGGTTGGTTAGCAATAAATTCAGATGCACGTTTAGCTCTACTAGGTGTTGGACGAAAACCAACATCATTAGCCCCTATTATTTCCATAGCTCTTCTAGCACGTTTGACTGCATTCTTATTTCTTATTATTTGTAATGTCTTCTCGTCCATTGTTTCCTCCTTTAGTCTCTAAATAGGTTATTAATAAAAGGTATGTTCCTCAAATGGTTATATGACTTAAACGGACACCCCTATTACGTTATTTATCCATTATCATCTTTGACTAAACTGGTACAAATAAAACGTCAGAAAATCGGACGAACTTCTTCGTATTACGTATTGATAACCCCTCAAAATATTAGTCTCAAAGGAGTATTAGTCTTTACAGTACTTTACCTGTATTACGGGTTTAGAGGCATTGTCCATTAAATATTATTCCGGTAAAAAGTACATGAAAACGGTTTATTTGATATTTATTAAATAATCATAAAAAATTAAACTTAATTTAATTGGGAGAAATGAATTTACAAAGGCATAGCTACTTAGAAAAAATAGCCGTAAAGGTATATGAAAAAACAGTCAAAAAAGATATTTAGGAGTGAAATGAATGAACGTGAAATGGTGGCAGACAGCAGTAGTTTATCAAGTATATCCGCGCAGTTTTCAAGACAGTGATGGTGACGGGATAGGTGATTTAAGGGGAATTATTCGTCGATTAGATTATTTAGAAAAACTTGGGATTACTGCTATTTGGTTAAGTCCTGTTTACAAATCACCGAATGATGACAATGGCTATGATATCAGTGATTATCAAGATATAATGACCGAATTTGGCACAATGGCGGATATGGATGAACTAATCAAACAAGCAGATCAAAGAAATATCAAGATTATTATGGATTTGGTCGTCAACCACACATCCGACGAACACAAGTGGTTTATTGAATCTCGTAAAAGTAAAGACAATCCATATCGTGATTACTATATCTGGAGAGATCCGGTAAACGGTGAAGCTCCCAATTCTTTAAAATCAACATTCAGTGGTTCTGCTTGGGATATTGATGAAGAAACAGGTCAATATTATTTACACTTATTTAGCAAAAAGCAGCCAGATTTAAATTGGGAAAATGAAAAAGTTAGAAAAGAAGTTTGGGATATGATGAATTTTTGGTTGGAAAAAGGTGTTGGCGGTTTCCGGATGGATGTCATTGATTTAGTAGGTAAAATTCCTGATAAAGAAATTACAGGAAATGGACCGAAATTGCATGATTATTTACAAGAAATGAATCGGGAAACCTTTGGTAAATATGATGTATTAACCGTGGGAGAAACATGGGGGGCCACTCCAGAGATTGCGAAGCTATATTCTGATCCAAAACGCAATGAGTTATCCATGGTCTTTCAGTTTGAACATATAGGCTTAGATCAACAACCTGGGAAAGAAAAATGGGATCATAAACCTCTAGAAGTAAATGAGCTAAAACAAGTTCTTAGTAAGTGGCAAACAGCTTTAGGGAATGAAGGCTGGAACAGTTTGTTTTGGAATAATCATGACCTTCCAAGAATTGTCTCTCGATGGGGAAATGATACAACCTACCGTGTGGAAAGTGCAAAAATGTTCGCGATTTTACTTCACCTTATGAAGGGAACACCTTACATCTATCAAGGGGAAGAAATTGGAATGACCAATTATCCTGTCAATGATATTAGTGAAGTTGAAGATATTGAAAGTGTGAACATGTATCACGAACGTTTGGCAAATGGATATAAGAAAGAGGATATCATTGCTTCCATCAATTTTAAAGGGCGTGATAATGCGCGGACACCGATTCAATGGGATCGAACAGAAAACGCGGGTTTCACAACTGGAACACCTTGGTTACACGTAAATCCAAACTATCAAGAAATTAATGTAGAAGCTAATCTGGAAGAGCCAAATTCTATTTTTTATTGTTATCAAAAATTGATTCAATTAAGAAAAGACCATCCAATTATTGTTTGGGGAGATTATGAACTGGTGACGGACACACCAGAACAAGTGTTTATGTATCTAAGACATTTTGAGGGTGAGACTTGGAGTGTAGTAGCCAATTTTGGTGAGCAAACGAAAACCTTACAACTTGAGCATTTTGGTCAGAGTAGTGATGTCGTAATAAGTAATTACGAAAGAACTTCCGTTAATTTTCAACACCTTGAATTAAAACCATATGAAGCATTTGCTGTAAAGTTGTAATTACTTTTTAAGTGAATAGCAAAAGAAGAGAAGCGGTGAAGGCCGGATAGAGAGTGTTTCATCGCTTTTCTCATTATTGGGATAAGGGGGAAAGCAGATGATGAAAGATCAAGTTGTAACAGTAGGGTTAATTGGTTTAGGAGGAATGGCGAATGCGCACCGCCGCATGATTTCCGAGTTAAATCAACTATCATTGATTGCTCTTTGTGATGTGAATCGAGACCTCTTAAAGAAAATAGGTGAGGAGGAAGGAATTAGCGAGGAGATGTGTTTTCATGAGATGGAAGCCTTAATATCACATCCTGATGTTGACGCTGTTATCTCAATTGTGCCTAATCACTTACATGCTAAGGTGATAGAGTTATGTATTCACTATCAAAAACCGGTTATGGCTGAAAAACCTTTTACACTCAATTTTGCCGAAGCTGAGAAATTGGCAGTTTTGTATGAAAAACAGCCCATTCCTTGTATGGTTGGATTCTCTTACCGCTATATTCCGTCTTTTCGCTATGCAAAAACACTACTAGAAGAAAATAAAATTGGTACAATCCGGCATATTAATGTTCGATATCTACAATCATTTGGAGCACCTTTATATGAAGTGCCTTACGCTTGGCGTTTTAACCAATCTATTTCTGGTACAGGAGCATTGGGGGATTTAGGTGCTCATATGATTGATAGTGCTCGATTCTTTATTGGTGAGTTTCAATCGGTATCCGCAATGACGAAAACATTCATACACCAACGGAAAGACCCAATGAGTGGAGAAATGAAAAAAGTGGATGTTGATGACTATGCTAGTTTTCATGCGATTCTAGAAGAAAATGTGATTGGACATTTTGTCACGACAAGAAATGCGGTTGGATCAGAAAATCAGCATGAAGTCACCATTTACGGTGATAACGGTACGATTCACATTAATTGTGAACGCCCGAATGAGATCGATATTTGTGTCAAAGATGATACAAACAATAAACCTGTTTTTAGGACCTACGATGTCCCAGAAAACTATAAAAGACAACAACTTGAGGATTTTATGGACGTAGTCACATTCAATTCCAAACAGGGAACACCTACCTTTTATGATGGCTATCAAAATCAAAAAGTAATAGAAAAAATTATTCAATCTGCAGAGAGTGGACAAACAGTAATAATCGACTAGCTGCTTTTATAGCATAAAAAGACCGATTGGTAAAATCCTAGAATATGGGATTCTATCAAACGGTCTTTTTCATTCTATGAATTAAAGTAAGAAGATATTTATACTTAAGTTGAATTTACTCAGCTAACTTTTGGAATAGTAAGTGTCACTGTTGTTCCCTCCATCCATTTACTTGTATAAGCTAAGCCATAATCAGTTCCATATGCAAGTTGCACACGATGATGAACATTTTGGACCCCGTAGCCTTTCGTTTTAGTAGTTAGAATGGATTCTAACATTTCAAGACCCATACCACACCCATTATCAGAGACTTTAAAGATGAGACTATTATCTGTTTGTTTTGCTGTGATGGTTAATACCGCTTTTCCAGGACTTTCTTTATGATCAATTCCGTGATTAATGGCATTTTCAACTAAAGGTTGTAAAAGAAGATTCAGCATGGTGTAATCCAAGATCTCTTCGTCAATTTCGCAACGAACATCAAAGGAGTCAGAATGCATCATTCGCTGAATTTGAATATAAGATGTTGTGTTTTCTAATTCCTCTCTGACGGAAATCGTATTTTTCCCTCTATTTAATGTGGTTCGATAAAATGTAGAAAGAAGTTGAGCCATCTTACTAATGTCTTCTTGTTCCGCTATAATTGCCTTGCTGTTAATAAGGGAAAGGCTGTTATAAAAAAAGTGTGGGTTGATCTGAGCTTGTAGAGCTTTCATTTCATATTGTTGTTCGGCGATTTTACTTTTATAAACTTCATTAATCATTTCCTGTAGTTTATGAACCATATTGGTAAATCGCCTAATTAGGTTCCCGATTTCATCCGTTGAAGAATTTGTAACGGTTACAGATAATTCGCCTTTTTCGATCAGTTCCATATTCTTCTCTAGCTTTTCTAATGGACGAACGGTAATTCGGGAGAGATAGTAGATGGAAAGAAACAAAGTCAATACACATAACAAAATCACGATAAAAACGGTGACAGTGATCTTATAAGTAGAAGCATAAATGGTGTCCAATGGACGATATAGATATGCAGTCCAATTATAAGAGGTTAATGTGGACTCTTTATATACAAAATCCTCCGACAGAGAACCATCATTTAATTTTTTTTGGAATTCGTTTGTTGTTAATTCATATGAATCATATGCTTCCTGAAAATTTTGGAAGGTATATACAGGTTTATTATATTCATCAAGGATAACTAGACCATAATTGTTTTCAAATAAACCCGACATGCTTTCAAAGACATGTTCGTAATCGATATCTATATACACTACATTTGTAATACTATGATTTTGATCAAATATTTGGGTGACTACTTCAAAAGTCCGATCCGCTGCGGAAACAACAAATTTTGGAGTAGACGTTTCTAATATTTGATCAAACCAGCTTTTTTGTTCAATGGCTGAAAGTGGGCGAAGAATATCACCATGTGCATGCATTGGATTGTTACTAAAGATAGTGATGGTATTAATTTCGCTGTATAAAAAATGAGTGTTTAAGGATAAAGGATCTAGTATGTCTCGGTAAAACAAATACATCTCATAGGAATTGTCATATTCAGAAGTAACTCCTCTCTTTACATCTTCATTCCAAACAATTTGGTTAATCACATTTGTATACGTAGTAACTTTGTAATCGATACTTGAAACTGCCTGGTTTAAGGACTCCTCTAACACTTCACTTTCTCGATTGATTAGTATATTTTGAATTTGATGATAACAGTAACTCCCCAATACGACGACAGGAAGGATACTTGATAGAAGGCATATAAATAGTATTTTACTTCTGAATTTCAAATTTTTGAACCAAGCTGTCATTTTCCGCATAAGAATCTTCTCTTTCTATTGCTTTTTCATCTGGCGGTATTTTTCAGGACTTGAGCCGAAATGTTCCCTAAAACTTCGAACAAAATAGGATAGATTATGATAGCCTACCTTTTTACATATATCAGTGATTTTCATATTTGTATTATTAAGGAGATCTTTTGCATTTTCCATCCGAAGACTCTTAATGTATTTATTAAGTCCACAGCCCGTTTCTTGTATGAAAATTTCGCTTAAATAACTAGGGGACAAGTACACTTTTTCAGCTAGTATATTCAAACTTAAATCATCTCCATA
Source organism: Bacillus sp. Y1 (assembly GCF_003586445.1). Taxonomy (NCBI): domain Bacteria; kingdom Bacillati; phylum Bacillota; class Bacilli; order Caryophanales; family Bacillaceae; genus Bacillus; species Bacillus sp. Y1. The sequence continues at coordinate 2,491,266 of NZ_CP030028.1, forward strand.
GTGCTCTGTAATATATTGCTGAACGAGATGAATGACGTGTTTAGGAGATTGTTCTTTTTCCTCTAATTTTCCTATCACTTCATCCTGAACATTGACTAAAATCGTTTCAATTTCAGAAAAATGCTGACAAGAAAAAATAGCTTCCATCTTTTTATTTATCAATTCCTTGTTATAATGAGGAAGCTTCTGACAAAGTGTCTGCAATAGCTTTGAAAAGAAATAGCGGACATAAATATGGGAAATCCCCTGTTTTGCATGATATTTTTGAAATAGAAGTTTCATGTTTTGTTTAAAGGTAACAATATCTACTAATTGAATGGCTGTTTGTATCCTCTGGAGGGTATGTTCATCTTGTTCAAGATACTCCTTGCTTTCTCTAGTTGAGGCATCTATTGGATAGATATAGGTGTCAGAATAGAAGAAACGATCTTCTAGATAATGTTCCAACTCTTCAAAAAATTTAGGTAACTCACTTGGAGAAAAGGATTCATTACTGAAAGATATATAACAATTTATTCCATATGTGGAGTAGACCTGTTTTTGGATCTTTATTGCCATTTCTTTATATTCCGTATGTTTTTCCTTTTTCCCAAATAACAACAGGATTTGAAACGCATTCAAATTAATAAAATCGCACGGATAATCTGGGATCATTTTCTTAATTTGATTATAAAAGAAAAAAGTATCTTCTTCCTTTGGTAATCGATCAAAAAATGGTTCTTCAAACTGCATTAACATTAGGGAAGTATAATGATTTAAAAAATCAAAATTCATAGTGGGATATTCATTCTTTAACAAATCAATAGGTGTTTTATTAATTAGTCGATATAAAACATGAGTTTTAAGAAATTCGGTATTTGCTTCTCTTAATTCATGTTCTTTTTCTTCTTTTTTTATATTTTGCAAAACAGTGGAAATAGTATTCTGAAATTCATCCGGTTTTACTGGTTTCAATATATAATCTACAGCCCTTAATGATAGCGCCTTCTTGGCATAATAAAAGTCATCATGACCACTGAAGAATATAATGTGAAGGTTAGGATAAAGCTCTCGAGCCCTCGTTGCTAATTCAATTCCATCAACAAAAGGCATTTTTACATCTGTAAATAATATATCTACAGGCTGTGTTTCTAATAGAGAAAGAGCCTCTTTTCCGTTGGAGGCTTCGTCTATTACAAGTTGAAAATTGTACTTATTAAGAAGGAATCGAATAACATTCCGTTCGTCTCTTTCATCATCTATTATCAAGATACGATACATTGTTGTTACCTCCACGTATAATTCATGTTGATTATATCATTGTGATTTCCTTTCTTACACTCTGTACTAAAAGTTCCGGAAAAAAGTACATGAAAACGTTTTTTTAAATATTTAGGATTATCCTAGTATCACTTAAACTAAACGTAAGCTTAATTCAATGGCCAGAAATTAAATTGGTCAGAGACAAATAAAAGTTGGAGGGGTCATGATGAAGAAGTATAGGGCATTATTCAAACGTGTGACAACACTTTCTATTGCGTCCATGCTGACAGTTTCTTTAGCAGCATGTGTTGATTCATCTTCACAGCAAGAAAGTGCGTCAACAACAGAAGATGGAAAAACCGTTATTACTATGGGACGTGTTACAGCTGCAAACTCGAAATTACCAGAGGGTGATACGTATGAGAACAATGCTTACACACGACTTGTTGAAGAAAAGTTGGATGCGAAAATTGTCAATCAATTTGAAGCTGAAGGAGAAGATTACGATCGTCAGGTGGCTCTAGCAATTGCATCAGGTGAATTGCCAGATATGATGCGAGTGAATTCAAAAGATGAATTGAAGGAGTTAGTGGAAAACGATTTAATTGCTGATTTAACAGATGTTTATGAAAAGAATGCAAGCGATTACATCAAAGAAATATATGGTTCCTATGATGGGAGAAGCTTAGCAGATGCGACATTTGATGATCGTCTCATGGCGATTCCAGCAACCGTTGGAGCAAACGCACCAAATATGGTTTGGATCAGACAAGATTGGATTGAAGAACTAGGATTGGAACTAGATAAAGACGGGGACAGCCTGATCACATTAGATGAGTTAGAAAATACTGCGAAGGCTTTCATAGAAAATGATCCTGGTGCCTCTGGGAATCCTGTTGGAATACCTTTTGCTCATTGGTTAAATGCTGGAGATTACGGCGGATCGGCTTTAACGATGTCCTCTGTAGCTGGTGTTTTCAATGCACATCCTAGACATTACATGGAAGATGAAAAAGGAAATATCACCTATGGATCAACTACTGAGAGCACAAAACAAGCACTTGGAGTTTTGGCTGAATGGTTTAATAAAGGAATTCTTGATCCACAATTTGGAACAAGAACCTGGGATGACATTATGGCACTTCTAACAAACGGACAAACAGGTATCGTAACAGGTCCGTGGCATATTCCTGATTGGGGTCTATCTGCTGTAAGGGAAATGGATAAAAATGCACAGTTTGTTCCTTATACATTAGAAGGAGAAAATGGTAAAGCAAACGTTTTTCGTGAGAATCCGACTGGTCAATTTATTGTAGTTAGAAAGGATTATGCACATCCTGAATTAGCCCTAAAAATATTAAATCTATTTTACGATGAATTAGCTAATGCATCTGATCTAGAAACAAATTATCCCGAAATCGCAAAATATACTGAACTTGGTGTAGATGGGTCAACTAGACCATTTAACATTGAAGTTTATAAATCTACTAGTACGCTAGATGATTTTTCGGACTTTATTGTGCCTGCAGTAAATGGTGAAATTTCAACCGACGATATAACAAAAGCTGGTATTAAAACGGATGCTAAAACGATTCTTAATTATGTAGAAGATCCTGAAAATGCAGAAACGTCAGCATGGTCAAAATACCATTCTCGTATGAAAGGGATCGGTTTAATTGAAAAACTTACAGATGAAAATACTTTCAATTGGACAACTCCTGTATATTATGGAACAACCGCTACAATGGAGAAAAAGGGTGCTAACCTTTTAAAATTAGAAGAGGAAGATTTTATAAAAATCGTAACTGGTACTGAGCCTTTGGATTATTTCGAAACATTTGTTACGAACTGGAAGAAACAAGGCGGAGATGAAATTATTGCTGAAATAGAAGCAGAATTGGCAGAACAGCAATAAGAAACAGTAATAAGGGCTGCTGTGCAGCCCTTATTATATAAGGAGGTTTACTTATGAAAGTACAGACTGAAAAAACTGCCAACTTTATAAATGCAGATACGGTAAAACAAAAGAAAAAATGGACAACGGGCAATTCTGTTTACCATCTGATGATGCTACCCGGAATGATCTTTCTTTTAATTTTTAGTTATATTCCCATGTTTGGAATTATTATGGCATTTCAGGATTACGTACCAGCAAAAGGGATGTTGGGCTCGGAGTTTGTAGGATTGGAACATTTTATCTATATGTTTCAATTACCGGATATTGGCCAAGTATTTAGGAACACAATGGTCATTGCTTTTGGGAAAATTCTAATTGGTACTTTCGCTGCCATTGTATTCTCTATTTTATTGAATGAGATCCGTATAAAGCTATTAAAAAAATCGATTCAAACGGTTGTTTATCTACCACATTTTCTATCATGGGTGGTGTTGGCATCTGTGGTAGTCAATATGTTTAATCTTGATGGGTCTGTGAATCAAATATTAACCTTTTTCGGATTGGAAAAATTGAATTTCCTTGGGAGTAATACACTATTTCAACCATTATTAATTGGTACTGATGTATGGAAGGAATTTGGATTTAATTCGATTGTTTATTTAGCCGCCATCACTGCAGTTGATCCAGGACTTCATGAAGCAGCTAGTATTGATGGAGCCAATTGGTGGAAGAGAGTTTGGCATATCACACTTCCTAGTATGCTACCAATTATTCTTCTTTTGGCCATCCTTAGCTTACCCAATATTTTAAATGCTGGATTTGATCAAGTTTATAACCTATATACACCAATGGTTTATGAATCAGGAGATATTTTGGACACTTATGTATACCGAATTGGATTACTAGGTCGTGAGTATAGTTTCGGGACAGCCGTTGGTATATTTAAATCCATTATTGGCATGATTCTAATCATTTCTGCAAATGAAATGGCTAAAAAATACACAGATCGTAAATTATTCTAAGGAGGAACAATAATATGGTTGAAAGTAAAAGTATTTCAGCGCGAATTGGACGAACTGTTATTCATACTATTGTGATTTCTTTGGGATTGATCTGCCTGCTTCCTTTATGGAATATTCTTGCCATTTCTTTTAGTAGTAGTGAGGCAGTTACAGCAAATGCAGTAGGGTTAGTACCGGTGAATTTTACGATTGAAACATATAAGATGATCATGGAGGATGCGCAATTTTGGCGTTCGTTTGGAATTTCTGTACAAAGAGTATTCCTATCGCTCATTATTAATATGATCTTGATCGTGTTAATGGCATATCCTCTATCGAAATCTAAAAAAGTTTTTAAAGGTAGAAACATCTATATGAATCTACTAATTTTCTCGATGTTATTTAATGGTGGGATGATTCCTACGTATTTAGTAGTGAAAAATTTAAACCTATTGAATACTATATGGTCTCTGGTTTTACCAGGTGCCGTACAAGTTTTTAGCATTATATTAATCATGAATTTCTTCATAGGAATACCTAAATCGTTGGAAGAAGCGGCCATTATGGATGGTGCCAATCCATTACAAATATTAGTCAGGGTTTATATTCCAATCTCGTTACCGGCATTAGCTACCGTTGCATTATTTAGTATTGTAGGGAATTGGAATGACTTTTTCTCAGGGTTAATATATATGACGAAAGTTTCTAATTATCCATTAATGACCTATATTCAATCCTTATCCATTAATCTCGAGGAACTGCTGAAGTCAGGAGCAAGCTCTAATTCTTTAGAAAATATGATGCAAGTCTCTAATAAAAACTTAAACGCTGCAAAAATAGTGGTTTCTATAATTCCATTATTAGTGATTTATCCATTATTGCAAAAATATTTTATTCATGGGATCGTTGTCGGCTCGGTTAAAGAATAGTAGATGATTGATGAAACACTACATAAATCATTAGAGGATTTGTGTAGTGTTTCTTATTAAGATAGGGATTTTTTATTTATTTTTATCATTTTAGAGGTGAGTTATGAAACATTTTCTATCTATGGAAGGTCCTGTGTATCGTATTCTAACAAGATTTGTTGAGTTGATTGTATTGAATGGCTTGTTCTTACTATTTTGCATTCCTATCTTTACGATTGGTGCTTCTACCACAGCACTTTACTCCGTAACATTAAAAATGGTTCGGAATGAAGAGAGCGGAGTATATAGTGGATTTGTACAGGCTTTCAAGAAGAACTTCAAACAAAGTACAAGTATCTGGATCCTGTTAATGTTCGCTGGGCTAATCCTATTTTTAGATTATTTATATTTAGAATTATATGAAGGGAATTTTACGCTGCTCATTATTTTAAGTCTATTCTTTTTCACATGCATCTATTTGTTATTAACAATACTTATTTTCCCTTATGTTGCTCGTTTTAAAAATACAATAAGAGAATCAGTCGTAAATGCTATGAAAATTGCCATTACGAATCCATTCCAAACGATTTCTGTACTGATTTTTTCTATCGGGCCAGTATTACTAATTTTCTTTTCACCGTATCTCTACTTACTTGCTCTATATCTAAGTATATTTTTGGGATTTTCTCTTGTTGCATATTTAAATTCATTTCTATTGCGAAATATATATGAGAAATACTAAAAACAAAGTAATCCTTGGGGTATGAAATTCTAGTGATCAGAAAAGGATGGAATCAGAATTATCAACCTTTGAGACTGAAGGTACTTGTATTACAACCATGTAGTTATCCTAAAGCATAGAATTTGATGTTTCGTACTGACAACTAACTGTATTTTTGGAAGAGAGCAGAGGATGTTCCTCTGCTCTTTACGTTTCCTATAACGACATCTTCAGTGTGTTTTAATCTTGCATCGCTCCTGCCTCTCGGGAAGTCATTGCACCTTTTCCTTGGCTAACATCTTTTTGTATTTCTTCTTTCACTTTTTGTGCATCTGTACCAGCGTATTCTGGCCTCATAATATTAATAGGCTGTTGATTCTGTTGCAAATAAGTTCCTCCTTCGAATTTTTATAAACAATTTTATTGTTTACAAAAAGAAATTTTATAATTATTTGGGAAAGTCCTAAGCAAAATCTGAAGGGTATCGTAGATGAGGTATTACAGCGTTTCTCATTTACTTTATAAGAAAGAGGGCAAATTGAAAGTAACGTATACTTTTTCATTTCGGCGAACCCAATATAGAAAGTTGTAAGGACATCACAATGAAAATAAATCAATTAATTGCGAACAATATTAACCAAATTAAATGCAACGCTTCCAACTGATCAATCACTGGGCATTGCTGGTTTGTCGGAATCTGGTAAAACAACTTTTTGTCAGACAATTGGTACTCATACGGGCGTTTTTACAGAAATTCGTGTCAGACTCGCTGAAACTGGTGTCCTACGTGTAAAGGACGCGGCACTAACAAAAATACTGAATGTCCTAGGTGTAATGGAAGAAGTTATAACTAGGAAGTAGAGCAATGAAATTTAACTATTTTCTGCTTCTTTGGAGGAAAACGTAAATAAATATAGAATATGCATTGATGATATAACTCAAAAATTTGAAGGCAATGATACCTAAAAAAGGTACAACCTAGGACTTAATTCAAGGTTGTCCTTTTTTTACTTTAGGAGGTTATTAATAAATACATATATTTTAAAGGGAAAATTGGAGGCTGAATAGGTAAATAAGATGAAAGAGGGGATAAGGTCAATGTTTAAAGATCACGCAATATTAAACGCTATTGTAAACGAGTTTTCACAATTACAGGAAGTAGAAGCCATACTGCTTGCGGGTTCTCACACAACCGACACACAAGATGAAAACTCTGATTATGATTTATATATCTATTCGAACAAGGAAGTTTCAGTTATAAAAAGAGAAGAAATCATAAAGGGATTTTGTGATTATGTAGAGATTAATAATCAATTCTGGGAGACTGAAGATGATGGAATTATAATAGACGTGAATACCCCAATTGAAATTATTTACCGGGATTTGGATTGGATTGATGCACAACTTGAGAGAACATTAATTAAATGTCAAGCAGATGTCGGATATACAACTTGTTTTTGGAGTAATTTCATAACATCAGTCATACTGTTTGATAAACACAAAAAAGCTGAAAAACTTCAACAAAAATACAATATTAAATTTCCAGAAGCATTAAAGTTAGATATTATAAGAAAAAATTATCCGTTATTAAGGTATCAGATGCCTGCTTATTATTTTCAAATAGAAAAAGCCATTAAGAGAAATGATTACGTAAGTATTAACCATAGGGTGGCTGCTCTTTTGGCCAGCTATTTCGATATATTGTTTGCTATAAACGAAATGCCGCACCCTGGAGAAAAGAAATTAGTAAAAATATTAAAAGAAAAAGGAGCTAAACTTCCTTTTGATATGGAAAAAAATTTAAATGATTTATTGAGCAGCATTTCTGGTTTTGACGAAAGAATTTTAATCGAAGTAAATAAACTGGTTGATAACTTAGACAATCTCTTAACTGCAGAGGGGATTTTAACGTCAGAGTGCTAAAAACAATAATCAATCGAAATATTTGTCCTTTTATTCAAAAACAATAAAATATAAAGACAACCTGTGAGCTATCAAGCTATTTTTAAGGTTGTCTAGATATTTAATACTTAAAAAGGGAATTTAATATCTTTTGGGAAAGTTGCCTCGAATGGGTCTTTTTTACTATATGGTTCATACCAAGCTTCCGCAATTAAGTCTGGATCTCTTTCTGTTCCTGGTGCAATAAAGGTGCCTATTGTTAAGTGACCAACATAGATAAATTGTTTTTTTAATATATTGTGTAGATTTGTTGCGTAATTTCGCAATCCAGACATAATAATACCTGCATTTCCAATATCAGGAATTGGATAAAAAGCTGATATACCAGTCGTGAAAAGAATTGCACCTTCACCTTTTTCCTGCACTGCAGGTAAAACTTCCTTTACAGATTGGAGAGCTGGCAATAGGTAGCTGTATACTTGTTCATTACGCTTTCTGGTGTGGTTTCCAGTACGTGTCTGAATGTTTCAGGTCCAGCATATGGACTAAATTCAAGTACATCAATTCCACCGAAATCATTTTTTACCGCACACAAGGCATCTTGTAATTGAGACAAATCTCTAACATCTGCTAGATAGTGTTTTGCTTGAATATCCATAGTTTTTAATTCCTCAGCCATTGCTACTAATTTCTCTGAATTACGCGCAATTAGTGCTACGTTAAATTGCTGGGATCCAAATTTTTTCGCGATAGATAAACCAAAGCCCGGACCAGCACCGATGATTGCGATTGTTTTCATAGAATAATCCACTTCCTCTTCTGATATATTAAAACAACAAGTGTTGCTTTAATTCTCCAATTTCTCAGTATTAAAGTTGAGAAATTGGACTTTTTTCGTTACTCCATAAAAGCGCCCGATTGTTGAAGATAGTAATTAATAAATGGTCATCTCAAATTCAAAAGGGAATTAATAATTTTCCTATTCTGGGACATACTCTTTTTTATATCGTTTTGCCCCGTAAAAGCTATTTGGTGTTTGGGCGATGCCAAATGTATGGATAGAGGTGGGACTTTTTGAAATGTTCACAATGTGATTACTCCAATCCAACTGGCTCAAAGTTCTGCTTAAGCTGTGGAGAAAAGTTCCTTAAAATGAATACACCACAGGATGAAAACAGCTTTTTTTATGAGTTTGCCAATTATGTCAATGTGGTTCCAAAGGTGGAACGGTCGGTTGAACCTAAATTTGTCAATATTTTTTCCCGTGTTTTTGCTGATCATAGTGAACTGGAAGCGGAACGACTGTTTATTGTTGGAACGGCACTTACTACGCCGAAAATATCGGAAGTAAAAGATACATGGCCCAAACCTTGGCTATTTGCTAGGTTATTCATTATTGCGCTACTTGTTTTTGCGGGATTTTACGTAGGTGCGAGTTACTTTGGAAATGCAAACTTTCTACCGGGACTGATAATTGTTGGTGCATTTGGGGTTCCTTTGACCACGTTAATCTTCTTCTGGGAGATGAATGTACCCCAGAACATTGCGATTTACCGTGTGATTTATGTGGTGTTAGTTGGGGGTATACTCTCCATGTTAATCGCACTCGTGTTTTTCGACATTCTGAAGAAAAACATCAATCCGATTACAATTGGAATTATCGAAGAGCTTGCCAAAACCATCATCGTCATTACGTTTGTTCACTACCGAAGGTACAAATATATTTTAAACGGTTTGCTTATTGGTGCAGCAGTCGGGGCAGGTTTTGCAGCTTTTGAAACGGCTGGATACGCACTAAGAGCACTGCTTTCGGGAGATGCAGTCAGTCTGTATGGTACCATCCTATTGAGAGGGTTCTATGCTCCTGGTGGGCATGTTGCCTGGGCTGCTTTGACCGGTGCTGCGTTCTGTAGAGTGCAAAAGGACCAACCTTTTCAATTTAACATGCTATTGGATTATAAATTTTTACAAGTATTTATCTTAGTCGTCGGGATACACGCTCTATGGGACACATCAATTCCAGGAATGTTTCCCTTTGGACAGGTCATTTTAATGGTTATCTCATGGCTTGCGGTTTTCCTATTCATTCGTGGAGGTCTAAAAGAGATAGGCGAGAAAAAATTAATGCCTTCGAAGATGTACACTTAGGAATGGTAGGGGAGAAGAGACTGCCAGATATAAAACTGATTAGAGAAAATGCTGATTTCCGTTTGGGGAATCAGCATTTTCTCTATAGCCTAGTAGCTGGACAACACTATTTATACTGCTCCAACCGATTAAAAAACTGTATTAGAAACTGATAAAAATTTCTCTCAGCCGGTGCTAGTTCCCGGTGCTTCGGTATAATGACACCCACGGTACGCACCGCTTTAGGGGTCTCAATCGGTACTTTAACGGTGAATCGGGGAGTAGAGTCATAGAACGTGCTCTCTGGTAAGAGACTGACTCCAATTCCGGCGGAAACGAGTCCTTTTAACGCATCCATGTCCTCTCCTTCAGAGGTAATCTCCGGTTCAAAGCCTGCTTCGCGACATGCCTCTACCGCAAGTTTTCGAAGAACATACCCCTTCGGAAATAAGACGAACTTGTCTGACCGCAAATCACTTAAAGGAATCCGTTTTTTCTCAGCCAACGGGTGAAGAGAAGGAATCAAGGCAACGATGTTTTCCATAAATAAGATCTTAGTTTCTAAGTCAGGATCATTGGTTGGGACAGGTCCAAGGAACGCCAAATCAATTTCCCCGTTTTTCACGGCATCGATCAAGTTGGCATACGATCCTTGACGCAGATGGAAAGATACATTTGGGAAATCATTCTTATAAGCAGAAATCACCGTTGGGAGCCAATATCGGGCTAGACTTGTTGGATAGCCGATTTTAATCGTGCCTGCTTGAGGATCGAGGTACTCGTCTATTTTTTCTTTTGCTTCATCCAGCTTTTTTAAGGAGCTTTTGACATACTTCAAAAAGATATATCCAATCTGTGTGACCTTAATGTTTCTACCGACTCGTTCGAGTAGCTTTACCCCTAGCTCCTCTTCTAGCTTGGTTATTTGATAGCTCACCGCAGATTGTGCCACGTTTAAGTTATCAGCTGCTTCTGTCATATGTTCTCGTTCGGCTACTTCTATAAAATAGCGCAATTGACGGAGTTCCATTTTGTTTCTTCTCCCATTCATATTGATTTTCGATTAATTTAATATAAATTATATATTGTTTATATGATTTTGAAAACATAAAATGTTGTTATATGAATTTTTCGACAACAATCGGCAGGGAGAGAATAGAATATGACATATCATCAACTACCAAAAGCACAAGGTCTCTACCGTCCTGAATTTGAACATGATGCATGTGGAATCGGCTTATACGCTCACATTAAAGGGAACGCCACACATGATATAGTGGCAAAAGGACTATCAATGCTTTGTCAATTAGATCATCGCGGCGGACAGGGAAGTGACCCGTTAACAGGCGATGGCGCGGGACTAATGGTTCAAATACCGGATCTATTTTTCAGAAAAGAATGTTCAGACATGAACTTACCTGAAAAAGGGAAGTACGGTGTGGGAATGCTATTTTTCTCAAAGGATGACAGAGAACGGGAAGAAATAGAAGCTTATATTAATAAAATAATAGAACAAGAAGGTCAAACGGTGCTTGGCTGGAGAAACGTTCCAGTCGATGCAGGGAAAATTGGGGTAACTGCACAGGAAAGCTGCCCGGTTGTTCGCCAGGTGTTTGTTGGGGATAACGAAGGTGATTCACTAGCGTTTGAACGAAAATTATACGTCATTCGTAAGCAAGCAGAAAACTGGGCAAAGGGTTCTGACTATCGTTTCTATTTTGCAAGCTTTTCAAGCAGAACGATTGTTTATAAAGGACTATTAACTCCAGAACAAGTAGATCAATTCTATTTAGATTTACAGGATGAGAGCTTTGTGTCTGCGTTTGCTTTAGTGCATTCACGCTTTAGTACAAATACCTTCCCGAGCTGGGAAAGAGCCCATCCGAATCGTTATTTAATTCACAATGGTGAAATTAATACTCTTCAAGGAAATATTCACTGGATGAAGGCACGTGAAACTCAATTTATATCAGAAGCATTTGGTTCTGATTTAGAAAAAGTATTGCCGATCCTTGATACTGATGGAAGTGATTCGTCGATTTTAGACAATGCGCTTGAATTCATGGTTCTTGCCGGCAGAAAGCCTGCTCATGCGGCGATGATGTTGGTTCCAGAACCTTGGTCTAATAATCCTCATATCACGGACGAGAAGAGAGCTTTTTATGAATATCACAGCTCATTAATGGAGCCATGGGATGGACCATCAGCAATTTCATTTACAGACGGAAAACAAATTGGTGCCGTTCTAGACCGTAATGGACTTCGACCAGCCCGTTATTATGTAACAGAAGATGATTATATTATTTTCTCATCTGAGGTTGGTGTCATTGATGTAGAGCCGGAAAAGGTTTTATACAAAGAGCGTCTTCAACCAGGAAAAATGCTTTTAATCGATCTAGAAGAAGGTCGTATTATTTCCGACGAGGAAGTAAAATCCGAGATGGCTCAAGCACAGCCTTACCAGCAATGGTTAAATGAAGAGCTTGTTCGCTTGGAAGATAGCGTAGAGTCTGAAGGAGAGGTTCCGGAGGATATAATCGTCCGTCAAAAAGCGTTTGGATATACGTATGAAGATATTCAAAAATACATTATTCCAGCTGTGAGTGAAGGCAAAGATCCGCTTGGAGCGATGGGGAATGATATGCCACTAGCTGTATTATCGGATCGCCCGCAAAATTTGTTTAACTACTTTAAGCAATTATTCGCGCAAGTAACGAATCCACCGATTGACGCGATTCGTGAAGCAATTGTTACATCAACGGTTTCTTATTTAGGAGCAGAAGGGAATTTGCTTCATCCATCAGCAGAAAATTGCCGTCGCATTCAGTTAGAAACACCGATTTTAACAAACAGCCAGCTAGAAACCTTAAAAAATGGTAAAGAGTTCAAAAGTGCTGTCATTGAAAGTGTGTTCCAAGACGATCTGGAAAGCAGTTTGAACAACCTTTGTCGTCAAGCAGAAGAAGCGATTGCAGATGGAGCGAGTTTACTGATTCTATCTGACCGTCATATTAATGAAACAACGATTGCGATTCCATCTTTACTAGCAGTGAGTACCCTTCATCAGCATTTGATTCGTGAAGGATTACGAACAAAGGCAAGTATTATTGTGGAATCTGGAGAAGTAAGAGAAGTTCATCACTTTGCTGTATTGCTTGGATACGGTGTGGATGCGATCAACCCTTATCTAGCGTTCTCGATTTATCAGCAAGCTGTTTCTGAAGGCACATTACCATACACGTATCAAGAAGCGGTGAAAAAGTACATCGTTTCTATGAATGAAGGCGTTGTGAAGGTTATGTCAAAAATGGGGATTTCAACGGTACAAAGTTACCGTGGCGCTCAAATTTTTGAAGCGGTTGGAATCAGCTCTGATGTGATCGACCGTTATTTCACGGGAACTGTTTCACAGCTTGGAGGAATTGGGTTAGACACGATCGCTGAAGAAGCGAAGCTGCGTCACGCGGAAGCTTACTCTCCATTATCTGACCATACGTTAGAGTCCGGCAGTAACTTCCAATGGAGACATGACGGCGAACACCATGCCTTTAATCCAGGAACGATTCATACGTTGCAATGGGCTTGCCGTAACGGTGATTATGAATTATTTAAAAAATATTCTACACTTGCCAATGAAGAAAGACTCGGCTTTTTACGTAACTTATTCTCTTTCAATGGTTCAAGACAACCGTTACCAATTGAAGAAGTAGAAAGCGTGGATTCAATCGTTCGCCGCTTTAAGACAGGTGCGATGAGCTTTGGATCAATTAGTAAGGAAGCACACGAAACATTAGCTATTGCCATGAACCGTTTAGGTGGAAAAAGCAATAGCGGTGAAGGTGGAGAAGACGCTAGCCGATTTGTTCTTGATGAAAATGGTGACAACCGTGGAAGTAGGATTAAGCAAATCGCTTCTGGTCGATTTGGTGTGAAAAGTCATTACCTTGTGAACGCTGAAGAGCTGCAAATTAAAATGGCTCAAGGAGCGAAGCCTGGTGAAGGCGGACAGTTAATGGGGAAAAAGGTGTATCCATGGGTAGCAGATGTTCGTGGTTCAACACCTGGTGTTAGCTTAATTTCACCTCCACCACATCATGACATCTACTCGATTGAAGATTTGGCCCAGCTAATTCATGATTTGAAAAATGCCAATCGTCAAGCGCGAATCAGCGTGAAGCTTGTATCGAAGGGCGGAGTTGGAACGATTGCTGCTGGTGTAGCAAAAGCTGTAGCTGACGTAATCGTGATTAGCGGATACGACGGTGGAACAGGTGCGTCACCAAAAACAAGTATTCAGCACGCTGGATTACCTTGGGAACTTGGTTTAGCAGAGGCACATCAAACGCTAATGCTTAACGGATTACGCGACCGTGTGGTTCTTGAGACAGACGGAAAATTAATGACTGGTAAAGACGTAGTCATGGCGGCATTATTAGGTGCTGAGGAATTCGGCTTTGCTACTGCACCATTAGTAGTTCTTGGCTGTGTCATGATGCGTGTGTGTCATTTGGATACATGTCCAGTAGGGATTGCGACTCAAAATCCAGAGCTTCGTAAAAAGTTCACAGGCGAAGCAGATTATATCGTGAACTACATGCGCTTTGTGGCACAAGAAGTTCGTGAGATGATGGCGGAGCTTGGCTTTAGATCGGTGGAAGAAATGGTTGGACGTACCGATGTATTAACGGTAAGTGAACGTGCAAAATCACACTGGAAGGCGCAACATTTAGATTTAACAGCATTGCTGCACAAGCCTGAAGGAGCAACAACCTTTAAACACCCTCAAAATCATCGAATTGACGAAAGTCTTGATATAAAGCATATCCTACCGGCTGTTCAAAAAGCATTAGAAGACGGAACACCTGTAGAAGCAAGCTTCCCGATTACAAACGTGAATCGTGTAGCGGGTACGATTGTTGGAAGTGAAATCTCGAAACGTTATGGTGAAGTTGGTCTTCCAGAGGATACGATTTCGTTAAAGTTTAACGGATCAGCTGGTCAAAGCTTTGGTGCGTTTGTACCTAAGGGAATGACACTTGAATTAACGGGTGACGCGAACGATTATGTTGGAAAAGGACTTTCTGGCGGAAAAATCATCGTGAAAGCTGATGAACATACAAAGATCGCTTCAGGCGAGAATGTCATCGCAGGAAATGTTGCCTTCATTGGAGCTACCAGCGGTGAAGCGTATATTAACGGACGTGCCGGAGAACGTTTTGCTGTTCGTAATAGTGGCGTACATGTAGTGGTTGAAGGAATTGGTGACCATGGCTGTGAATATATGACAGGTGGACGCGTCGTTATTTTAGGGGATGTAGGGAAAAACTTCGGAGCTGGAATGTCTGGTGGAATTGCCTATGTTTATACAGAGGACGAGAAAGCATTTAAGAATCTAACCAACCAAGAAATGATTGAATTTGAAGCAGTATCCTCTCCTACTGAAGAGGATGAGCTAAAAACATTAATACAAAACCATTACCGCTACACAGAGAGTGTGAAGGCGAGTTGTATTCTAGAAGACTGGGCAAAATGTGTCAGAAAATTTGTCAAAGTCATTCCAAAAGATTACAAACGAATGATCACTTTGATCGACGAGCAAAAACTAGCAGGATTATCGGAAGAAGAAGCCGTCATGAGCGCCTTTATAGCGAATTCCGGAGCAACAACAAAACCATCGAAACAGCAGGAAGCTGCCATCCGCTAAGAAAGGGGAGTAAAAAACATGGGAAAAGCAACAGGATTTATGGAATATGCTCGTGAAAAAGCAGCAGAAAGAGATCCATTACAAAGACTAAATGATTGGAAAGAACATAAACTTCCTATTTCTGATGAGAAATTAAGTACACAGGGGGCGCGGTGTATGGACTGCGCCACTCCCTTCTGTCATATCGGTATGGAAATTGGGGGAGCTACTTCTGGGTGTCCGATTCATAACTTGATTCCTGAGTGGAATGATCTTGTGTATAAAGGCCGTTGGAAAGAAGCTCTAGATCGCTTGTTAAAAACCAATAATTTCCCAGAGTTTACAGGGAGAGTATGTCCGGCACCTTGTGAAGGTTCTTGTACTGTGGCCCTTTACGACCCGGCAGTTACGATCAAAAATATTGAACAAGCGATTATCGATAAAGGCTTTGAAAACGGGTGGATTACACCGCGAATTCCTGCTTCACGCTCTGGGAAGAAAGTGGCGATCATCGGTTCTGGCCCTGCCGGTTTAGCAGCAGCGGACCAACTGAATCAAGCCGGTCACTCGGTTACTGTGTTTGAACGTGCCGACCGTCCAGGAGGCTTGCTCATGTACGGAATTCCAAACATGAAGCTTGAAAAAGAAGTGGTTGAACGCCGCATTCGTTTATTAACGCAAGAAGGAATCGACTTCGTGATAAATACAGAAGTGGGCAAGGATATTCAAGCTTCTGAACTTCAAGAACAATTCGATTCGGTCATCCTTTGTACAGGGGCGCAAAGACAACGTGATTTAGTGATTGAAGGCCGTGAAGCAAAGGGTATTCACTTTGCGATGGATTATTTAACTCTATCAACGAAAAGTCTATTAGATTCGAATTTTGAAGATGGGAACTTCATCGACGTGGAAGGCAAAGATGTGATCGTAATCGGTGGCGGAGACACAGGTGCTGACTGTGTGGCAACCGCTCTTCGTCAAAAATGCCGCAGCGTTGTTCAGTTCGGGAAACATCCACAATTGCCAGCACAACGTACGTCTGATAACTTATGGCCTGCATATCCAAATGTGTTTACCATGGATTATGCGTATAAGGAAGCAGAAGCGAAATTTGGAGAAGATCCTCGTCAATACTCGATTCAAACAAAGAAGATCGTTTCCGATGAGAATGGGAATTTGAAAGAGCTTCACACAATCCAAATGGAAAAACTAAAAGATGAAAACGGACGTTTTTACTTTAAAGAAATTCCAGGCACGGAAAAAGTATGGCCAGCTCAGTTTGTGTTTATCGCGATTGGCTTTGAGGGAACAGAGATGCCTCTGTTAAGCCAATTCGGAGTAGAATCAGTTAATCAAAAGATTAAAGCTACTAAAGGTGATTACAAAACAAACGTAGAAGGCGTGTTCGCTGCTGGCGATGCAAGAAGAGGACAAAGCCTGATCGTTTGGGCGATCAACGAAGGTAGAGAAGTGGCAACCGAAGTTCACAAATACTTGATGGTGTAATATCAAACAAATGTAGGCTGCTTTGGCAGCCTATTTTTTTCTATAATTCCTGTAATCCGTTAATCCATTAAACTACTTATTCCTTGCATTACGGAATACGTTTATGTTAAAAATAACAAATGGGCAATTCAAGAATTGCTAGAACATGATTAATAGAGGTACATCATATGAACAAAACAGATTTAATCTACTCAATAGCTAAAAAATGTGACTTACCAAAAAAACACTCAAGAAAAGTAGTAGACATTATTATAGATAGCATATCAACTTCATTAGCAGGTGGCGATCAGGTACAATTATTTGGTTTCGGAAACTTTGAAACGCGTGAACGAGCGGAGAGAAAAGGGAGAAACCCGAAAACGGGGGAAGAGATAACGATTCCAGCTACTAAATATGCCGTGTTTAACCCCTGTAAAGAGTTGAAAGATGCCTTGAAATAGGGCATTTCATAAAAGTAACCTCATAGGAAAACGCTGCTGACTTTGATTTCAGCAGCGTTTTTTATTTATTGAAAGACTTCCACATAATATTTTTCGTGTCTTCAATGAGTGAAAAAAGAGTTTTTACGCCCAACAAAAACATATTGACAAATAATTCTAAACATTCTAAAATCAACCTTGTAATCGATTACATTTATCTTCAACCTATCAACTATACTGAAAGTGGGAAGTATCATGGCAAATATTCAACAGGTAGCGAAAACTGCGGGTGTGTCAGTGGCTACGGTTTCCAGGGTACTTAACAAGGCTACGTCAGTAACTCCAGAAACTAGACTGAAAGTGGAACAGGCGATCAAGGCTCTTAACTATGAACCTAGTATGCTAGGTAGAAATTTAAGGAACTCTGAAAGTCGGCTTTTACTTGTTCTAATCCCCAGTATCTCCAATCCTTTTTACACAGAAATTATCAATGGGATCCAGAATATCGCAATTGCTAATCTTTACAATATTCTCCTTTGCGAAACCGATTCTAATCCGGAACGAGAGAACATTTATTTTCACATGGTCAAAAATAAAGTGGCCGATGGCGTGATTTCCATGGATCCTACCGTCAATATGCAAAAGCTGAACGAACTAGCTGAGAATCATTCCGTGATTTTATGCAGTGAGTATGAAGAAGGTGGTTGTATTCCATACGTCACGATTGATAACGAATTAGCTGCTTATCATGCCGTGAAGCATTTAATTCAATTGGGTATGGACCAAGTGGCGTTAATCAATTCAGATGAAAAATTCTTATATGCTCGTCAACGTAGAAATGGATATGAAAGAGCGTTAAAAGAGTTTCAGCTCCCAATTCGTGAAGAATGGATCTATAACACGGATCAGCTCGACTTTCAACACGGTGTGCAAGCCATGAGACGGTTGCTTCAATTAGAAGAAAGACCCACCGCGGTGTTCGCAGTTTCTGACACCTTAGCCATCGGTGCATTAAAAGAGTTAAACACAAGTGGTTTGCGTGTTCCCGAGGAGATAGCAGTGGTAGGCTTTGATAAGATTAGTTTTTCTAACATGACCAATCCCACTCTAACGACGGTTTCTCAGCCCATGTATCAAATGGGGTGTACGGCAGCCACCATGTTGATTAATCAGATCAAGGGCAACAAAGTGGAGAGTATCATTTTGGAGCATGAATTAATTATACGAGAATCCACAATGGGATAAAGGGGCTCATACGTGGTGTTAGAAACAAAAAGGAGGGACAAAATTGGGGATAAAAGTAGGGATTATTGGCTGCGGGTCCATTGCTAAATACCGACATGCACCAGAGTATCAAGCCAATCCGCATGTGGATGAAATCATCTTCTTTGATCGTAATCTGGAAAGAGCGAAAGCGCTCGCTCTCAAATTTGGAGGTCGTGCGGTAGAAAGAGTCGAGGAGCTATACAACGATACAACCATTATAGCCATCAGCGATTGTTCCTCCAATGAAACCCATCATATCCACTCTACTCAAGCCTTGTTAAATGGAAAGCATGTGTTATGTGAAAAACCGTTAGCGATTTCTGTAAAAGAAGCGGAGAAAATACTCGAGGCCGAGCGAAAAACGGGAAAGAAATTAATGGTTGGCCATAATCAAAGATTCACAAAAGCTCACCAAAAAGCAAAGGAGATGATTGATAAAAAGGAATTAGGAGAGGTGTTAACCTTTCAAACCACCTTTGGTCATCAAGGACCCGAAACTTGGGGAGTAGACAAATCCAATGCCACCTGGTTTTTTAAAAAAGATCGGTCCCACTCGGGGGTAGTAGGCGATTTAGGTATTCATAAAATTGATTTAATTCATTACCTTTTATCCGATGAAATCGATGAAATACGTGGCTTTCATGGGTCACTTGATAAAGTAAACGAATCTGGTCAGCCTATCGAAGTATGTGACAATGCCGTTTGTGTAATGAAGACAAAAAAAGGTCGGTTAGGTACCGCGTTATTTTCTTGGACGAATTACGGATCCGAAGATAATTCTACGACCATCTACTGTCAAAAAGGGATTATGAAGCTCTACCAACATCCGAAATATCAGTTGATCCTTGAAACAAAGGACGGGGAGGTGAGGAGATATGAACTCGAACCGATCCAGACCAATGACAACCAAACCAATAGCGGAGTCATAAATTCCTTTATCGAAGCCATTATTAAGGATAAAGAACCATTGGTTACCGGCCAACAAGCGCTTGCCACATTAAGAGTTATTGAGAAACTACTTAGCTCTTAATACAATCATCTACTTAATATTCCCACCAAATATACTTTTTATCTATCACACCAAATATCAATACTATATAAGTAAATTCGGAACAAACTTTTATACTATTTTTGTAAACGATTTCATACTCTGGTTATAGGTATATGTTATCGCTTGTGTCAGATTTAGTAGTCATCCATTACCTAGTAGACGGGAGGGTGGATATGTTACAACAGCTAACCATTAATTCGAATACGTACCATGGTTTTTCACTAGAGGACGCGGTGGTTGGAGCAAGGAAAGCAGGATTTACACAAATCGAGTTAGCAGCGGTGAAAGACCATACGGCACATGTGATACCGGACATGTCGAGGAAACAGCTAGAAGAGATTAAGTTCTTACTGAAGACCAACGGAATGACATGTGTAGGAATTGGCGCACATAGCAACGTGATGACCGAAGAAGGAAGAGAAAATCTAATAAGAAGCATTGACTTAGCCGTGGAATTGGATTGTAAATATATCATTACCGCAACAGGGGACGCACATAACGATACAGATAAAATTGAGGATGAAGAGGCTCTAGCTAAGAACCTGGAACCATTGATTGAAAAATGTGAGAAGAGAAATAAGATGCTTCTCCTTGAAACACACGGAAATAATTATGCAACAGGTGGTTCTCTAAAAAAACTCGCTCAAAAGTTAAATAATCGCGTGAAAATCAATTATGATACGGCGAATGTCCTATTTTACGCGAATATTCTTCCCTATGAGGACTTAGAGGCTTCTGTTGAGTACGTTGAATTTATTCATTTAAAAGATAAACTGGGTTCTTATCAAGAATGGAACTTTCCAGCGATTGGGGACGGATTTTTGGACTTTCCAAGATTATTTCGCACACTTAAACAAGCAAATTATCAAGGTCCGATTAGTGTGGAAATTGAATTTACTCCGTCAGGACCCACAGACCTAGACGAAGTCAACGAAAGTGTCATCAAGTCTTTCAACTATCTTTCAAACATTTTTAAAGAGTAAGAGGTTGAAAGGAGGAACTATGAAGAATATCGGACTTGTAGGGTTGGGGTTCATTGGGAAAACACATCTAGAAGCGTATCAGCATATGGAGAATGCAGAGGTAAAGGCCATTTACACGCGAAAGGGAGGGGATAACGATGGTGTAGCTACAACGTATCCCTTTGTGGAAGAATACGAGGACTTACTAGCTAATAAAGATATTGATATTGTTGACATTTGCTTACCCACATTTTTACATGAAGAATACATCCTAAAGGCAGCAAATGCCGGAAAGCATATCATTTGCGAAAAGCCGCTCACGTTAACCGTTGACTCAGCCCTTCGGATCTTACAAGAAGTCAACAGAAAACAAGTAAGGTTATTTGTTGGCAATGTGCTTCGGTTTTGGTCAGAATACGAACTCATCAAATCCTACAGCGAAAGTGACCTTTTAAAAGATATCGAACTGGTTCATGCCAAACGTTTAGGGCAAGTACCTGCATGGAGCAACTGGTTTCAATTCCCGAAAAAAAGTGGCGGTGCACTATTTGATCTACATATCCATGACATCGATTTTGTTTCTTATCTATTAGGGAAAGTAGAATCGGTTTATGCCGTTGGAACGAAGAACAGCTATGGTGCATGGGACCATGTGATGACGACTCTTACGTTTCAAAATCAAAGCAAGGCTTTTGTGGAAGCTTCTCAAAGAATGCCAAATGGCTACCCCTTTACCATGTCCTTTCGGGCACAAACCAGTCAAAGTGTACTAGATCTTCATATCAAGGCTGGTGAAAATATTGAACACAGAAATAACAGCGACCATCAGTTTTGGTATTACACCCATCAGAAGAAAGTACCGGTTACACTAAATTCTAGCGATGCCTTTCAGAAGGAACTCTCTTACTTTGTAAATTGTATAGAAAAAGGGGAAGAGAACCATGTCATACCAAATGAAGAGGTGTTATATACACTACAGTTACTAGAGGCGATTGAACGTTCCTTGGAAACAAAAAGTGTAATTAGGCTATAAAATTTTTATGAAGGCGATTGTTTGTCAGTCTATTGATTCCAAGTTAACCATTTTAAGGAGGTAATTTGATATGAAAAAAGCTTTCAAGCCATTCATGATACTCCTATTAATATTGGTCACTTTTCTCAGTGCATGTGGTGCAGAATCAACGGGTAACAATACCAACACAGATAATGAAAATGATTCCGGTGAAGATAAGAAAAAGATTGGAATTCTCGCACCGGCCGTTACACATGGATGGGTGGCAGCCGTTGCTTATCATGCGGAGGAACGGGCGAAGGAACTTTCGGATGAAATTGAATACCAAATTCAAACGAGTAGCAATGCAGCAGAAATGACTTCTCAACTAGATGATTTAATGACATGGGGGGCTGAGGCAATCGTTGCCTTTCCGCAATGGGAAGGGATGGAAGTACCGATTCAGAGAGCCCTTGACGAGGGGATTGAAGTGATCAACTTTGATATTGCCATTGATGCAGAAGGCGTCTATCGTGTGTCTGGGAACAATGAAGATATGGGAATTCAAGGTGCCAACTATATCGTTGACAAAATTGGGACCGAAGGAAATGTAGTCATCCTGGAAGTTCCGACATCTGGTTCGGTTTCGGAGTTAAGAAAGAAAGGCTTTGTTGAGACCATCGAAAAAATAGCACCTAATCTGAATGTATCTACCTATGCCACACAATTTACACGAGAAGATGGACTAAAGGATTTTGCTGATATCCTCACCAGTAATAAACAAATTGATGCCGTGTATTCTATGGACGACGAAACTTCCATCGGAGTGTTACAAGCGATCAAGGAAGCCGGAAGAACGGATATCAAGGTCGTAACAGGCGGGGGAGGAATGCAGGAGTATTTTAAAATGATGCCAGAAAATAAAGAGATCTGGATTCAATCTGCTCTTTACAGCCCAGCGATGGTAAAAGATGCGGTAGATGTTGCGCTTAAGGTGTTAAAGGGTGAGGAAGTAGAAGAGGTTACGATTATTCCGACAACCATCGTGGATAGAGAAAATTATACCGAGTTCCTTGACGACAAATCTCCGTACTAAGATTTTCGAAGCAAAGAAACTAAGAAAAGAGAGGTTATGGCAGAGCTATAGCCTCTCTTTTCATCAAGAATATGGGTGATGAGATGATCATTAAAATGGAAGAGATTACAAAGTCTTTTGGAAGTAATAAGGTACTCAAACAGGTGACTTTTACAATAGAGGGCGGAGACATTTGTGCCTTGCTCGGTGAAAATGGTGCCGGAAAATCTACACTTATGAATATCCTCGGGGGAGTGCATCAGATGGATTCGGGTACGATCTCCATCGATGGGGAACAAGTGGAGTTTAGTCATCCTAAACAATCTCAAGTAGCGGGAATTGCTTTTATTCATCAAGAGCTCAACCTGATTAATGACCTGCCAATCTATGAAAATATGTTCCTTGGCAGAGAATTACTAACAAAAAGGGGACGTCTAGACCTCGAAAAAATGTATCAAGAAACCCTGAAGATGTTTCAGAAAATGAAGATCGATCTAGACCCAAACACCATGGTTCGTGATCTCGATTCTTCCTATAAACAAATCGTTGAAATATGCCGAGCGATGATGACGAACGCATCAATTATTATCATGGATGAGCCAACCACTTCACTAACGGACCAGGAAACGGAACGCGTGTTTGAAATGATGAAAACACTAAGAGACCACCAGGTGGGCATCATTTTTATCTCACATAAATTAAATGAGGTTATGCAGGTGTGTAATCGATATGTGGTACTAAGAGATGGACATCTGGTCGCAGATGGGAACGTGAGTGAGGTCACAATTCCTAATCTTGCACGCTTAATGGTTGGGCACGAAGTAAGATCAGAGAGCTTAAGAAGAAAGAAACATCTTGGTGATGAGATATTGCGTGTTGAAGGACTTACGAGTGTTCCATTCTTTAAGGATATACACTTTTCCATTAAGGCTGGTGAGATTGTTGGTGTGACCGGGCTCCTTGGTGATGGTCGAAGCGAACTTTTTCAATCCATTTTTGGAGCAAACCACATCACATCCGGACAAATGTTCCTTCATGGGAAGCTAGTAAAAATTACGAGTCCCGCTCAAGCCCTAGAGGAAGGAATTGCGTATCTTCCAAGAAATAGAAAGGAAAACGCCATTCTCAAAGATATGGATATTTTTGAGAATGCCTCCATTGTGACGTGGCCAACCTTCGCTAAACATGGTGTCATAAACATTAAAAAACATGAGAAAACATTTGCTGAGCAACGAAACGCTCTGAAATTAAAAATGGGGAATCTCACGGATAATATTACTAGTCTATCTGGTGGAAACCAACAAAAGGTTGTACTAGCAAAATGGTTAGCGGCAAATCCTAAACTATTAATCTTAGATAATCCCACACAAGGGGTGGATGTAGGAGCGAAGGAGGACATCTATGATATCATCCTTCAGCTTGCAGAACAAAACATTGCGATCGTCGTCCTTTCGAGTGAAGCACAGGAAATTATGCGTGTCTGTGACCGATCTCTCGTCATGTATCATGGCGTTATTCAAGGAGAAGTGACGGGTGAGAAAATGAATGAGCACAATATCATGACTCTTGCTACAGGTGGTCATTTGACATAGGAAGGGGGAGACTCATAGATGGACATTAGGAATGGGAATTTTATCATATGGTTTAAACAAAAATGGACGAATGGACCACTATTTAGTACAGCAATCGCCCTTATCATTATGATTATTGTACAAACATTGGTATTGGGCTTTGATTATGATTCGTTTGGGGATTGGTTTCACTCGTGGTTGAACAACTGGATTAATATCCTTAGAAATAATGCAGGTACAGGAATTGTAGCATTAGGAATGACATTTGTGATTATGACGGGTGGCATTGATTTAGCGGTTGGTTCTACATTAGTTGCCACAGGCGCATTCTCTATGATTCTCTTAAACACGGGCTCCCAAGGTATATTAGCTCGAATGGGATTAACAGGAACACCAGCCATCATCGTTACGATTTTTTTAGTATTGATACTCGGTTATTTACTAGGTTCTTTGATCGGTTTGTCGATCACCAAAGGAAAGGTCCCTCCATTTATTGCTACATTAGGGGCGATGATGATCTTTCGAAGTGTGACTCAACACTTTATGCAAGGCTATAACACGACCATCCCAATGGAATTTTTACAAGTAGCTAGTTTCAAAATGGGGAATTACATGCTCATGCCTATTATTTATTGGGCTGTGATTGCGTATATCCTTTATTATATGTCCAAACGTACGACCTTTGGTAGACAGATTATTGCCGTAGGTTCCAACGAAAAAGCGGCCAGACTTTCTGGTGTCCATGTGGAAAAAGTAAAACTACGGGTGTATATGTTGATGGGCGTCCTTGTTTCGATCGCATCTATTATTCAAGTGTCTCGGATCGGTTCAATGGATTTTTCCAACGCGGGTAGAGGGATGGAAATGGATGCCATTGCCGCTGCGGTAGTGGGTGGTACCAGTATGAGTGGTGGAAGAGGACTGATTCTAGGAACCGTATACGGAATGTTAATTATCGCCGTGATGAATAATCTTCTTAATCTATTCGGTGTTCCACCTTTTTTAAGAGAAGCCTTTAAGGGTCTCATTGTTATTGCTGCTGTCCTTTTACAGAAAAAGGAGAAAATCTCATAAGCGGAAAGAATAGAAGTATACCGAATTCAACCTCTACCTTTGGCTAGAGGTTTTTTGGTATACTTTGAAGCTTATTTCTATTCTATGATGATTTAGTAGTGAATAGATAGGACTAGTTTGTTAAAAGTAAAATACAGAACAATAAATAATTCCAGATACAACTAAAAAAATACAGAACAATAATCAGCGGAATATTCTGATTTTATTTAAGCTTAATGTAAGCGCTTTAATAAAAATTTGAAAAGACGAAGGGTGAGTGGGGGTAAACATGTTAAAGAAGTTAAAGAAAAACAAAAGAAAAAAGTTATTAGCATTGGCCATGGCATCAACGGTCGCATTATCGGGATTCTCAACTATACCTATAAGTGCAGCTGAGAATACTACCACAACGGTACAATCTTCCGTCCTTACGGCTACGCCAAAACTAGTGGATGAAAAGTCGATTGATGCAGTTATTGCAGCGATGACTCTTCAGGAAAAGGCATTTATGGTTGTAGGGGGAAATAAAGGTGGATTGGTATCCGAGAACGGAGAAGTTATTGGTGGCCAGTCTACCAAGGTACCAGGGGCAGCCGGTCAGACACAGGCGATTGAACGTTTGGGCATCCCAGCCATCGTCATGGCAGATGGACCAATGGGAGTTC
The DNA here is from genome assembly GCF_003586445.1 of Bacillus sp. Y1. Lineage (NCBI taxonomy): Bacteria > Bacillati > Bacillota > Bacilli > Caryophanales > Bacillaceae > Bacillus > Bacillus sp. Y1. Next base: position 2,517,306 of record NZ_CP030028.1, read on the forward strand.
GCATCTCTCCGACAAGACCAGATGACAGCAAAACCTATTATGCCACTAAATTTCCTTCTCCAACCGTCCTTGGTGCTTCATGGGACAAGGAGTTAGCAAATGAGGTCGGAGAGGCGACGAGCCAGGAGTTGAAAGCTTTCGGAATTGACCTTCTGCTTGCCCCTGGCATGAATATTCAAAGTTACCTTCTTAACGGAAGAAACTTTGAATACTTTTCCGAAGATCCAGTCGTCACGGGTGAAATGGCCAGTTCGTTTGTTAATGGAGTGGAAGATAACGGAGTAGGAACAACGATCAAACATTTTGCCACCTTTAATCAGCGGACCAACAACAATGGAAATATGGTCGTCAGCCAGCGTGCACTCAGGGAAATTTATCTAAAAGGTTTCGAGATTACGGTAAAAGAATCTGATCCATGGTCGATTATGGATTCTTATAATATGATCAATGGTACATACGCGACTGAGAATAAAGAACTTTTAACCGATGTGTTAAGAAATGATTTTGGCTTTACTGGGTTCGCTATGACGGACTGGGAGTTCGGTCTGAGAGATATTGCTAAGCAAATGGAAGCAGGGACGAATCTCTTGATGCCTGGAAGTGCCGCACAGTCACAAAGAATCATGGATGCCGTGAATAGCGGGATCCTGGATGAAGCCATCCTTGACAGAAATATTAAGGAAATTCTAAAAATAGTGGTTAATACACGCACATTCAAAGGGAAAACGGCTACGAATAATCCGAATCTCACAGAAAATGCCAAGATTTCAAGAAAAGCAGCTGCAGATGGAATGGTTCTTCTTGAAAATAAAAAAGCGGCCTTACCAATTAGCAATAAGCAAAGTGTTTCCTTATTTGGGGTACCTGTGAGTGAAATCAATACGGGTGGCAGGGGAAGCGCCCTGGTTTACGCACCTTACCATGTAGGAGTTGCTGAAGGACTCCGCAATGCAGGCTTCACACTCAATGAAGAGTTGATTAAGAAGAATGATCAATATGTTGCGGAAATGAGAACCAAAGACGAATACAAAGGCACTCCTGGAACATTCGGCTCAGTCGGACCGAAGTTACCTGAAATGGATATCAGTGAAGACGTGATTGAAGCAGCCAAGAATACAGATGTGGGAATTGTGGTCATAGGAACCGCTCCTGGCTCCTATGCGACTGATCGGGCAAAAGAAGACTTCTATCTTTCTGATTCCCAGAAGGAAATGGTCGAGCAGGTGTCAAAAGCGTACCGAGCGCAAGGCAAAAAAGTTATTGCTGTGTTGACGGTTGAAGGTCCAATTGAGACGGAAAGCTGGAAGAATCAAGTAGATGGAATCCTGCTTTCTTGGCAGCCGGGACAAGAACTTGGAAATGCGGTGGCGGACATCCTGACTGGGGAAGTCAATCCTTCCGGAAAATTGGCCCAGACCTTCCCGAAAGACTATGAAGATCTTCCATATGCGGACCGATTCCCTGGATCAGCAGAAGGATTCCCTTATGAAGAGGATATCTATGTTGGGTACAGATATAATACAACCTTTGACGTCGAACCAGCCTATGAATTCGGCTATGGATTGTCTTATACAAAGTTTAATTACAGTGACATAAATGTGAAGGAAGGAAAGAAATTCGATGGAGAAATTAAAGTCACTGCCACGGTGAAAAACACCGGAAAGACATCCGGAAGAGAAGCCGTTCAACTCTATGTGAACGCTCCGGATGGAAAGCTTGAAAAACCTGAACTAGAATTAAAAGATTTTGCCAAGACGAAAGAATTACAACCTGGAGAAAAAGAAGAACTTACTTTTGTGCTTAATGCAAAAGACTTAGCCTCCTTTGATGAAGAGTCCTCTTCCTGGATTCTTGAAAAAGGCACATATAAAATTAATATAGGCGCGTCTTCTGAAGATATTAAAGGATCGGCGGTATTCAAGGTGGATGAAACGATGGTCGTTGAGAAAGTAAGTGACGTCCTAGCTCCACAGGTTGAATTCGAGAGATTGTCACAAAGATAGTATAACCAGTGAAATTAATATAGAGGGAAAAACTAAAAGTATATACTAATTTTCGGAGACCTCCCAGGGGTCTCTATTTTTTGAGGTGGAATGAATAAACCGCCAAGCAAATGGTATAAAACTTTTCAGTGAAGTATAATGAAATTAAATGATAGGGAGGTGAGAAAGATGGAACAAATCCTACATCAAATACTTGATAAACTCCAAGTGGTTGAAAACAGCCAACTAGACATGAGAAAAGACATACATGACATCAAGACTGAGCAAGCAGAGATGAAAGCAGAGCAGACAGAGGTGAGAAAAGAACTTGGAGGATTAAAAGAAGGGCAAGCGGAAATGAGAAAAGAACTTGGAGGATTAAAAGAAGGGCAAGCGGAAATGAGAAAAGAACTTGGAGGATTAAAAGAAGAGCAAGCGGAGATGAGAAAAGAACTTGGAGGACTAAAAGAAGAGCAAACAGAGATGAGAAAAGAACTTGGAGGATTAAAAGAAGAGCAAGCGGAGATGAGAAAAGAACTTGGAGGATTAAAAGAAGAGCAAGCGGAGATGAGAAAAGAACTTGGAGGATTAAAAGGAGAGCAAGCGGAGATGAGAAAAGAGGTAGCTTTTTATTATGGGACAATGATGAAGAAGATTGACGAAGTAAAAACAGAGTTAAGCAGTGAAATCAAACACATATCTTCGGTTCAAAAACAACATCAACATGTACTTGAGATAATAAACGAGAAGCAATAACCCTCATTACCTAGACCCACTTTTTTAAAAACCTCTAAGTGGCTAAATTCCATACTTCATAAAGAACCCCCTGGACTCTACTAGTATCAAAGGGTTCTATTTTATACAATACTTTATTTTCCTGTTAATTCCCGAATCTCCCGTAATACAGGCATTTCCTCTAATTCCTCTTCTGTGACAAGCTCCCACTGAATCCCACTTGGCTTTTTATAAGGGGAATGGGTCTTGATTAACCCGGTTTCAGTGGCGATCCAATCAACGGTTAAATCATATGGATCCCTCGGAATTTCATGATCCGTCAATTGACCACTATGAATCGTTCCAATGATTGGCACATCTGGATTACCGAGTTCTCTAATAATGGCATATTCCCGGTCAGAGTATCCTTCACCTTTTCCCACTCTTCTTCCATCTCTATGTAGGGCCACAGAGCCAGTAAAGAACAAATCAATTCTGGGCATTTCAGCTAGTGATATTTCTTTGCCGTAAGATTTGATATGAGAGAGACTGGCTGCTTTTCGCTCTTCACCTATTGGAACCCATTCAGGCTTTACCATAATAAATCCAGCTTTGAGCCTGGGAGTAGGAACAAGTAAGGTTTTTCCGTCCTTTAATACTTGTGCGCGAATAGGAAGCTGAGGAGAGTCTGGATTCACTTTAATAACTTTGGCGTTTTGATACTCAGGCATCGTCGTGACAAAATGCGCCGCTTTTTCTGCCCCTTTGAAATTGGGAATCCGATTTTGTAAGGGAAATGGAAATCTCCCTAATTTATGTTCTGTTAGATAGCTCCACTTTTCTTCGCGAATGTCTTGTTTGGTTTTCATTTCGTACACCTACAATATTTTTAATATAAGTTTACTAAAACTTACAAAGTATTATAAACTCAAGTAAAGAAACTATCGAATGATTTGTTTTTGCTAACAAGTGAGGAGTGTTTATATGGAAAAAATGAACCTGTATTTCAACACCGCCCTTGAAGCTTGGTCCATGATGCAGAAGACGGAAGGCGATGAAGGAGCCGAATGGGCTGAGAGATTTGAACGATACTTTTATGCATTTTTTGATGAATTAAAGGTATGGTGGAACGGTCTGGATGAGAAGCCTGAAACGGTTGAGGAAGCAGAGGAATTACCAGAAATTAAAAGCTTTGCTGAAAGAATCCCTGGTCCTGTTTATATCACCTTTTTAACGGAATTAGAAGATATTTTGGATGGATTTGAGACGACTAGGTTTGATTGAAGATTAAAATATCTATAATATTCTTATGTAAACTATACCGATATAAATTTACTGGGGAATTCAGGTAGATAAAAGTGTAATTTAACTAGAGAAGGTGTGAAAAGATGAACTCAGTAAAAGCGTACAGAACGGAAAATTGGAAAAAGAACATAATATTATTTTTAAGCAGTCAGACCATCTCGCTTTTTGGCTCAGCCTTGGTTCAATATGCAATGATGTGGCATATCACATTACATACAGAGTCTGGAATGATGATGACCCTATTTATCATATGTGGCTTCATTCCAACTTTTATTTTATCGCCATTTGCTGGAGTGTGGGCGGACCGTTATAACCGAAAAATCCTGATTATTTTATCAGATGGGTTAATTGCTACAGCCACATTAATCTTAGCCATTGTTTTTTTCATGGGATATGATGCCGTTTGGTTACTCTTCCTTATGGCAGCAATTCGTGCCATAGGAACGGGCATTCAAACTCCCGCAGTAGGAGCGATCTTGCCTCAAATCGTTCCAAAGGAAAATCTGACAAAGGTGAACGGAATAAACGGGAGTCTCCATGCAATCATTATGTTTGTCGCTCCTATGGTGAGTGCCGCCTTATTAACTATGGCTACACTTGAAGTGATTTTCTTTATCGATGTGATAACGGCAATAATTGCTATCTTCACCTTACTTGGATTCCTTAAAATCTCCGTACATGAGAAGGCAAGTGATCAACAACCAACAAGCTATCTCGAAGATTTTAAGCTAGGTGTCACGTATATTAAAAGTAACCCATTTTTGAAACAGTTTTTTCTGTTCTTTGGAGTATTCTTTATCTTGATGGCACCTGCCGCCTTTTTGACACCGCTTCAAGTCACACGAAGTTTTGGTGATGATGTTTGGCGATTAACGGCGGTCGAAATCGCTTGGTCTATTGGCATGATGGTCGGAGGAGGGATTATTGCTTCTTGGGGGGATTTCCAAATAAAATTCATACCATGACATTTGCAAGTCTTTTAATGGGGATCTGTACTTTTGCACTAGGGGTTGTTCCGGTTTTCTGGGTGTATCTACTTTTCATGGCAATCTTCGGTATTTCTATGCCGATCTTCAATACTCCAACCACGGTTTTATTACAGGAGAAGGTAGATGAAGGGTATTTAGGAAGGATTTTCGGTGTGTTTGGGATGATTTCTACTTCGATGATGCCAATCGGGATGCTGATTTTCGGCCCTATGGCAGACGTGATCAAGGTGGAATGGCTATTGGTTGGAACGGGAATATTGATTTTCATCCTTTCCCTTTTCTTAGGGGTGAATAAAGTATTGCTCGAAACGGGTAAGCCAGTAATAGAGGAACCAGCCAAGTAAGAATAATAGACTCAAGTAGGCTCAGAGTATTCATCCTCTGAGCCTTTACTTTTTTGGAATCAGCTTCCAATTATCGGTGTTGGTCCAAAAGAATAGGGTTCCCATCAGGATCTTCAATAGTAAAGTATGCCGGTCCTTCACTTGATTCATTTACTCCAGATACGATATGGATGCCTTTTTCTTGAAGCATTTTTTGAAGTTCTCGTACGTCCGTAAAGGATTCAAGATTTTGTGCATTTTCATCCCATCCTGGATTAAATGTAAGGATGTTTTTTTCAAACATTCCTTGGAAAAGTCCTATTATACAGCTATCATTCTTCATAATGAGCCAGTTTTGAGAAATATCTCCTCCTAATGCTTCAAATCCAAGTTTAGTATAGAATTCCTTTGATTTATGTATATCTTTTACATTTAAACTAATAGAAAAAGCGCCAAGTTTCATCCTTCCGATCTCCTTTTAAAATAGTATTTGTTAGATTTATACATTTCCTAATTTCAGTATAATTGAGTAGTTGTGAATATACAATTTTACACAGATGGAAGGATTAAAAACTTACCCAAGAAGGATTTGGTGTAGTTATGTTGAACATATAAGTGTGCGTATAAGGAGCTCTACATTTGAGTTGAAAGGAGGAGATCCACTTGAGTATTCGTTTTGAAGTAAAAAGAACAATTCAGGTAACCCAACCAATCGCTTACAAAGGGTTACTTGATCTCGATTCCGCTAAGCACTGGATGCAAGGATTAGTATTGGATGTAGGGCCCATTCGTCTGGGAAGTCAGTGGGAAGAAACAGGAAAGATGTTCGGAAGAGAGGCAACTGAACATTTTGAGGTGGTCGAACTCACTGAACCAGATAAAATTGTGCTGCGATGTGATGGAGCAAATGGAACAACAGGTAAAGGAGAATTTATGTTTACATATATTCTATCTTCCACTGATAATCATACTGAGGTGACTCTGAATGGGAAAATTAATGGACTAACAGGGTTATCGAAATTCTTCGGCAAGTTGATGGCTGGAACCTTTAAGAAAGCCTGTGAAAAAGATTTGGATAGGTTAAAAAACTTTTTAGAGAAGTGATTAGAATGGGTCGTATATAAGAATAAATTAGTCTATTTGTTACCATAATGTAGGAGTACCAAATTTTTACTAGAATACATAATAGATTCGATAAAAACTATTCTTTTCAAAATAGGAGGAAATCATGGGAAGACCAATTCATTTTGAAATTCACGTTGATAATATGGATCGAGCAACCAAGTTTTATGGGGAAGTATTCGGGTGGACCTTTCAAGACTGGAGTGAGTATGCAGGCATGCCTTATTTTGGGGCTGTTACCGGTACGGAAAATGAACCTGGAATTAACGGCGCCTTAATGCAACGCCAAGGTCCTCCGCCAGAACCAAACCAAGCGATGAATGGTTATGCTTGTACATTGGGAGTGGAAGATTACGATTCTATTGAAGCAAAAATTCTGGAGAATGGAGGAAAGGTGGCCTTGCCGAAACACGCACTTCCTGGAATGGCCTGGCAGGGATACTACCTGGATACGGAAGGAAACATTTTCGGGATTCATCAACCAGACGTGAATGCAAAATAAACGAAAAACTATCCTAATTAAATATAAGGACAGGATGTATTCCTGTCCTTTAGCTTTGTTACATACTTATCCGATTATCTTTTAAAATCCTCACAGATCTTTCTTTCTTAATTCCATATAATAGAAGAAATGTTCCCCCTAACACAAACAAGGGCTCCAACCAATTCGCCTCCGGACCACTGGTAATTCGGTGTAGCTGAAAGACCCAATGAAACACCACGATATCAAAACTTAAGAAAAGACCAGTTGCTACGATAAATCCGTGAAAAAAGGATTTCGAAAACAATCGGTAAAACAAGGTCATAAGTAAAAGGAGGATTCCGATTCCGATTCCAACCGCACCAATCCGCTCTGGTCCAGTATCAGCTTTCAACCCAAATGCTAACGCATCTATGATATGAAAAAGAAAATCCACTGTAAAAAAACCTACAACTGCCCCTAAAATTCGCATAAGAAAACTCCATTTCTATCCAAAATACTCATTCATTATACCTCTTTACCTATTAAACTGTTAAGTGGAGAGTACTTTTAGTGTCAAATGTTCCTTGTTAGAAAATATTACTAGCTTATAGATAAACCGAAATACATATTTTTATAATAAGGCATAAACCTAATACTTTAACATTATGTTAAAAATAACCCCCTAAGAAATTAACAATGTGACTAAGGTTAATCACAGCACCAGAGGATATAATTACATCAAGAAAAATCAGATTAGTCAAAATATTAAACGAAGGTGGGAAGTCTATGAAAGTAGCTTTAGCACAATTAAAGCCTGTACTACATGACAAATCGAAAAACCTCGAAATGATGCTTCACCATATTCAGAAGGCATCCCAGCAGAATTGCCAGCTTATTTTATTTCCAGAACTCGTGTTAACGGGCTATTTCACTCGGGAAAAGACAAAAGAACTCGCGGAAGACATCAATGGGGAAAGTATCTCCCAATTAAAAGACTGGGCCCGTGAATACAACCTAATGATGATTGCTGGTTTTCCTGAAAAAGTACAGGAGGAGGTATTTAATTCAGCCGTCATCATTGATCAGAGTGGCGAGGTAGTAGGTACATATCAAAAGGTCCATTTATGGGACGAAGAAGAGAAGTATTTTTCTGCAGGTCAGGAGTTTCCGGTCTGGAATACATCTTTTGGTACGATTGGGGTCATGATTTGTTATGATACCGAGTTTCCGGAAACCGCTCGAATTCTAGCAGAAAGAGGGGCAGAACTCATTTTGGCACCAACGGCAAATATGACTCCACTGGAGCATTTGCAAAAGACTTATATACAAAGTCGCGCAGCCGAAAATCAGGTGTTTGTCGCGACAACCAACCGCATTGGAGTGGAGGAGACAACCCACTTTTTTGGACAAAGTGCAGCGGCCAGTCCATTTGGAGAATTATTGGTTTTAGGTGACGGAGAGGAAAATCAATATTATGTCGAAGTAGATTTTTCTCAAATTCAAGCAGCTAGGAATCAGTTCTGTTATTTAGCGGACCGGAGACCAAGTGTGTACCAGTCGACCATGAATCGAAAGGGGGAAACAATCGTATGAACAGTCCAATCATGGGATACTCCGTAATTATTCTCTTTGCCGTTATGATGACTGCCATAACCCTTTTCATTAATAAAAAGGATGGTAATCAAAATGTCGATGATTTGTTAACGGCGGGACGAAGAGTTCCGTTTGGCCTCGTTGCTGCCAGTGTTTGTGTGGCCTGGATCTGGACGGGCACGATTATGGCTTCTGCGGAAGCGGGGGTATGGTTTGGAATTAATGGTGGCTTTAACTATGCTTGGGGTGCTGTTGTTCCTTTTATGATTTTTATCCCGATTGCGTTACGTTTACGAAAAATTATGCCAAAGACCACCACGTTTATTGAATTCATTCGTGAGCGGTTCGGTACAAAGTTAGCCAATGTGTATTTATTGTTCGGAATAGCCTTGGTGTTATATGTTTGTGTCATGCAGGCGGTAGGAATTGCGTATGCCTTCGAATATACCTTTCATTTAAATTTTAAAGTCGTTGCTTTTTTATCAGCGGTCCTCTTCTCAAGCTTCATTGCCATGTCTGGGCTAAAAGGCTCCATCTATAATTCTGTCTTCCAATTTTTCATTATCATGATTGTTATTTTTGTCACGATTCCTCTCATTATTAAGAGCGTGGGATTAGAAAATATGTATGAAGGAATGCTACGGGCTGCAACGGATACGAGTCATCCACAACATAATCCGGATGCTCTGAACTTTTTTGGCTCCGCAGGCTGGATGTATGGATTATCAGCTGTGGTTATCGCCATGGGTCAAGTTGTATTAAGCCAGGGCTATTATTCAACCGCCGCTGCTGCTTCCAGTTCAAAGGGATTGTTTTGGGCGTATCTCATCGGAACTATTATCGCATGGTTGCCAATTCCGATGATATTTGGAAATGTGATTGGAGGAAGTGTCTATCATTTAGGTGTTTCCTCAGAAGAGCTCGGTGTATCGACGGGAGCGGCTCCATATATTTTCGATTATTTTCTCGGTAGCGGAGGGGGTATCATCTTCGTTGTCATGATCTTTATGGCGGGACTAACGACGGGAGGAAATGGTCTCGCCGGACTTCAGGCGATGTTGACGATTGATTTTTATAAAAGATACCTCAACAAGCAAGCGACTGAAAAACAACAACTCACATTCGGTCGAGGGATTATTTTTGCCTTAGGAATCACCATTGGAATTTGTTCTCTGTTTTTAGATGGTGTGTCCCTATTAACCATTGATATTTTTAGTGGAATTTTATTTGCTGCTCCTACCGCGTCGTTAATCATTGGATTGTGGTCTGGTCGACTAAACCCGAAAGTCTCGTTGCTTTCGATTGTAGTTGGATTGGCTTCAGGGTTATCTGCATACTTTATGATCGCTAATGATGATCTGAATTGGTTTGTCGGAAATATGCTATCCCTCTTTTTACCATTTCTCATAATCTTGATAAGCCTGCCATTTACCAATAAAAAGTATGACTTTAACAAGCTGAAAAACTATCAACCGGAACATAAAATTAACCTATAAAAGGAGACTAACAGATGTCATTTGGTGTATATCAGTTTTTTAATTGGCTTATTTTTATCTGGTGCGGACTAGGAATGTTGTTTATCGCCATTGCGTCTATTCGGGAAGTATTTTTTCAGTTGAAAAAGACAGGGAAAGCGAAAGATCAGGATTCGGGAACAGATATAAAGCTTTCATGATTTGGAGAAAGAAAAGTTTTCAGTCGTGAACATTTGCATGAAGTAACATATATATTCAATCGATAAACTCTTCTACGACAATTGTAGAGGAGTTTTTTTAAGCCTTCAAAATATATAAGAATACAATAATATTATTATGTAAACTAATAGAGTGTGAGTGAGCTGCTCCTTGAACTTAAACCATCGAGGAGCGGTGTTTGTTTATTCTACATCCTTGTTTGGAAGGTAGGGTGGTCAATATTATATTTTTCTTCATAGAAATTACTTGTAATTTACAACTAAATACTCTATAGTTAATGATATCATAACTTGGTAAATGTTAGGGGAATAGAGTTTACTAGGTAAAGGTGGTAAAGTTGATGACGGTGAATCATTCTAGTGTTCTATCAGTTGAATATTTCGAATCATATTTTCACCTCGTAATTTCATCAAGAAATTATGAAATTGATAAAGCGAAAGAGTTTATCATTCAAAATTTTTTTAAAGGTAATGTAAAGCAATATGGAGAAGATACTTGTTTAAGCTTCTGTTTGGCCTACTCCAGATTAACGGAAAAAATTTGAGTAAATATGATATTTTACAAGACCTATCTCCAGTAGTTATTGTGAAACATCCATTACTTTAATACTTGCAAAATACAAGTAAAAGAGGGATGAATATGAGTGAAATTTGGGATGTTATTGTAATCGGAGGAGGTCAGGCGGGTCTAGCTTCAGGGTATTACTTACGCAAGAAGGGATATCAATTTATTATTCTCGAATCAAGTAACATTGCAGCGGGTTCCTGGCCGAATTATTATGACAGTCTTCAATTGTTCTCCCCAGCCAACTTTTCATCCTTGCCTGGAATGAAGTTCCCAGGTGATCGCAATCATTACCCTAATAAATCTGAAGTGATTCAATACTTAACAGATTATACTCAACATTTTCAACTTCCCGTTCATATTCATAAGCAGGTCCTATCTGTTGAGAAAAACAATAACGTATTTACAGTTGTTACAGGAACTGGAGAGACGTATCATTCAAAAGTAATTGTTAATGCTACGGGCACTTTTCGAAGTCCTTATATCCCTGTGATAAAGGGAAGGGAGTTATTTAATGGACGTATGCTTCATTCTTCTCAATATCGAAATCCCGAACCTTTTATTAATGAAAGAATCGTTGTTGTTGGAAGTGGAAATTCTGCTGTGCAAATTGCCGTCGAGCTTTCAAAAGTTAGTAAGACATCATTAGCTGTACGTCAGCCCGTTCGTTTCCAAAAACAAAAAGTATTAGGTCAGGACATTCACTTTTGGCTGAAATTATCAGGCTTTGATCAATTTCCTTTTTGGAGATTGGGCAAAACCGCACCAAAAACAAAGCCCGTACTAGATTTTGGACCATATAAAGAACAAATGGATAAAGGAAAACCAGACCAAGTCAACATCTTTACCAGTTTTTATAGCGATGGGGTCATTTGGCCAGATGGAAGGAAGGAGCAGGTAGATACGGTCATTTTTGCCACTGGATATAAAAATCATCTTTCTCACTTAAAAACGGGAGCAATAGATTCAACAGGGGAACCCATACACGTAGGTGGAGTTAGTACTTCAGTACCTGGTCTCTATTATGTGGGGTTAGAAGGTCAACGCTCCTTTGCTACTGCAACTTTAAGAGGGAGCGGTCCTGATGCAAAATTTGTGATTCGGAAGTTAGAACGTTATATAAAACTATATAAATAAAGAGCACAGGGAGAAGATCTTCATAAATTCTCTTCTCCTTGCTTATTCTTTCTCGAAAAATACATGCTCGGCATGAAGTCCATTATTCACGGTGATGATACCGAAAGAAGGTTTGGGCTGTCTCCTTTTATCCGTGCAGGATCCAGGATTAAATAATAAAATACCGTTTATCTCCTTCAAAACCGGAATGTGAGAATGACCGAATATGATGCAATCCACAGGATCATTTGCAAAAGCTTCCATTGCACGCCTCTCCGTAGTCCAGCGTTTTCCATGACCATGAACCACCCCAATTCGAACACATTCTATAACTACTACAAGTTTTTCGGGAAGAAGTTCTTGCAGTTCCTCAGAGTCTACATTCCCAAACACTCCTCTAACATCTCCATATTGTAAGCATTCATGATAAACATCTAACGTTTGCCAATCTCCTGCATGGATAATGAGGTCGGACTGTTTTAGTTCTGTAATGACTTTACTGGGGAGTGATTTTGCCTTTTTAGGGATATGTGTATCGGAAATAACGGTAATTTTCATTTTGTACCTCTTGTATTAAATCTCCATTTCTATCAGTTCTATCTATTACAATTTTAAAAGTGCATCATTTAGAACATTGTTAATTCAATTAACGGTTTCTGGCTTAAGGAGTAGGATGCTTAAGAAGGCATTTCCTCTAGCACTTAAGTTCCCACACTCCACTAAATTCTGGTCCTTGATAAACCCCAGGGTTTCAATTAATACAGAATGACACCCCTATGTATAACATGTCCTTAATTGAAAATACTATACAAAAGTGGATTTTCCACCCAACTTTACCCCAACCTTTTTAAGGGAGAATTTATATGAATATTGAAAAAATAAGTGGAATCCAACTTTTTTATATCATGTCTGGATATATACTTGGGACAGCCATTATTTTAGGGTTAGGTCAAGATGTGAAGCAGGATGCATGGTTATTTATCACATTTGGCATGATATGCGGGTTCATCTTAATGGCTGTTTATACTAAATTAGCGATTTATTATCCAGGTGACACCCTTGTTCAGATGCTTCCTAAAATAATTGGAAAATTTCTTTCTTATCCCATCATCCTCCTATATATTTTACACTTTACCTATTCTGCAGCCAGAGCGTGTAGAGAATTAGGAGCTCTTATTATTACTACCATCTTAAATGAAACGCCAATCATTATTGTAATAGGAAGTTTTATGTTGTTGTTGATTTATTGCTTACGTGGGGGTATTGAAAGCTTTGGACGATTAGTCGAAATCGTGTTTCCCATTTATATTTTTTCTTTGCTTTTACTTTGGATTCTATTATTGACGGTTGACCATTTTAATGTAAAAAATCTAACTCCTATATTCGGTGAGGGTGTAAAACCTGTATTAGTAAAAGCAGTGCCAAATGCAATAAATTTTCCATTTGGAGAATCCATTGTCATCATGATGTTTTTCCCTTTTCTAAGCAATAAACAGCATATAAGAAAAGTAGGTATTTCAAGTGTTATATTGGGAGGTATTTTATTAATTGTTAACTCCATAATGATGATCTCTGTAGTAGGGTCGGAAATATACAGCTTGGATGCATTTACACTTCTTTCAGCAACTCAAATGGTATCTGTTGCCGATTTCCTCGAACGATTTGATGCACTTGTTATTTTAATGATGGTTTTAGGGGTGTTTTTTAAAGCTGGAGCGTTTTTTTTCGGGGCTGCTGTTGGCATCTCTCAATTATTTCATTTAAAGCAAACTTCCTCTGTCCTACTTGGACTTGGGACTATTATTGCTCCTTTATCACTTGTTAGCGCATCTAGTTATGTAGAGCATTTGGAAATAGGATTTAAATATTTTGTTCCATATGTCCTTACTTTTTTACAAATCGTTATACCATTCGTACTTGTTTCTTTAGCATTTATTAGAAGGAAAATCTCCTATTAAAGGTTCATATAGTAACTAGGTGGTGCTGTTCATGGGAAGGTTAAGGTGGAAAAAAAACTTCACTTCAAAAATTCAAAATGTTAATCAAGACAAACTTCAAGTGCCCACTGTAAAAGAATATCTATCAGGCAACCTGGATACAGACTTTGATCATATCAAACAGCTTTTTGAAGGAGCCCAAGATTTTGCCTATCGCGAGCTTAACATATGCTCAGCATACTCTGCAGTCATATTATTTCTTAATGGATTAGTCAACGTAGAAAGAATGGAATTACATGTAATCAATCCTTTAATTCGTTGTAACGGGGAATTACTAAAGACTTCTGAACCAACGATTGACCACATCAGATCAGTGATGAGTTCAGCACAAGTATCTCAAGGGGTAACGTTCCAGGAAGTGATTGATCAAATTTTATTAGGTGGTACGATTTTACTAGTCAATGGCTTTAAAGAAGCACTATTCATTAGTGAACAGTATTGGGAGCAACGATCAGTTGAAGAACCTTTGTCTGAAGCAGTCGTATTAGGTCCGAGAGAAGGTTTTACGGAAAATATCCGAACGAATGCAAGTATGATTCGAAGACGTTTAAAAACAACAAAACTAAAAATGGAATATATGAAGATCGGAACACATTCGAAAACGGAAGTGGCCATAACTTATCTTGAAGATATCGCAGACCCATCGATTGTCGATGAAGTTCGGAGAAGATTGAATAGAATTGATATTGATTCGATCGAGGACAGTGGCTATATTGTTGACTTTATAGAGGATGAACCGTTTTCCGTGTTCCCCCAAGTCTTGCAGACGGAACGTCCAGATCGTGTAGTGGGTAATCTTCTTGAAGGAAAAATCGGAATCATCGTAGCAAATAGTCCCTTTGCACTAATTGTTCCTATTTCTTTTTTTGAAATGATGAATTCCCCTGAAGATTATTATGGAAGGTTTATTATCACGTCGTTTATAAGATTTATAAGGTATCTATTTTTATTAATTGCCTTATTGTTTCCCTCTATATATATTGCGGTGACAACATTTCATCAAGAATTATTACCAACTAATCTTTTGTTTAGTGTCGCTTCCTCAAGGGAAAAGGTACCCTTTCCAGCCGTTGTTGAAGCTTTATTAATGGAAATTACTTTCGAAGCACTGCGTGAAGCAGGTTTACGATTACCAAAACCGATTGGGTCAACCGTTAGTATTGTTGGTGCATTGGTAATAGGTCAGGCTGCGGTTGAGGCAGGAATTGTTTCTGCTCCACTAGTTATTGTGGTTGCAACAACAGGGATTGCTTCATTTATGTTTCCGAATTATTCCTTAACAGGAGCGATTCGACTTCTCCGGTTTTTTATGATATTTTTTTCCGCTATGCTTGGATTTTATGGAATCCTTTTAGGAGTACTCTTTATAATGGTTCACCTTGTTCAACTTCGATCGTTTGGTGTTCCTTATATGGCACCTGTAGCACCCTTAAAATTTAACAATTTAAAAGACATATTTATTCGAGTACCATGGTGGAAAATGGAGGAACGGCCACAACAAACTGGGAAAAGGAATTTAAAGAGGTTAGGCTCTAGAAATCGTAAATATTAGGTTGTAAGGATTGATGGTAAAGATGAAAGTAATTAGAAGGTTCTTTACAGGGGTGCTGACTCTTATTTTACTAACTGGGTGCTGGAATCGAATTGAAATTAACGATATTGCAATAGTATCAGCCATTGGAATTGACCTTACCGAGGATGATGAAATTCACTTATCACTTCAAGTAGCTGTCCCGTCCAAATTAGGGTCATCTGGACCAACAGGAGGAACGAGTGATAAAAGTACTTTTGTCATTTCAGAGACGGGTTCCACGATTTCCGAGGCATTCAGTAATATACAAGGAAAGCTGTCGAGAACCATATTCTTTTCCCAAAGTAGGATCGTAATCATTGGAGAGGCATTAGCCAAGAAGAGTGTTTCTCATGTGATTGATTTCCAAACAAGGTATGCTGAACCTAGGATCAATAGTTTTATTATGTTTACAAAAGGAGAAGCATATAACGTCATCACAAGTATGCCAAAATTTGAAAGTATTACCGCTGAAGAAATAAAAGAACTGGCCAAGCTGGGAGCAAGCCTAAAGATTTATGTAAGGGATTTTCTGAACATGCTTCTTACGGACGGCATAGAACCTTTTGCTCCACATCTTACTTTAAAGCCATTAGAAGTAAATACTAAAAATAAATCCGAGAAAACTCTGGCTGTAAATGGAATTGCTATTTTTAAAAAAGACAAGTTAATTGGTTGGATGAGTGAAGAAGATACTCGTGGTCTTTTATGGCTACGGAATGAAATGGAAAAGGGAGTGATTACGACTAGCGTACCGGAGGACATGGGTGGTGGGAATATTAGTATGGAAATTACAAGAGCAATAGTTAAAACTGTTCCTATCCTAAAGAACCAGGAATTAATAATAGATGTAAATATCGTCACCGAATTGGCTGTTATTGAAAATGACTCACAGTTGAACCTATTTGATACAAAGGTAATCGAAGATATACAAACAGAAGTAAATGATCAGATTAAGAATAGAGTTGAAATGGTCATTGATAAGGGTCAAAAGGAATATAACTCAGATATTTTTGGCTTCGGGCATTTAGTTTACCAAAAGTACCCAAAAGAGTGGAATGCTAAATATAAAAATAATTGGGAGGAGGAATTTGCTGAGTTAGAGGTAACAATCAATTCAAAAGCTCTTATAAGAAGAATCGGTTTAATCAAATAACAAAAAGGAATGGAATATGCTTAAGATTCTCATGATTTTCCTCATTTTTGTTTCACTTTATGCATGGGAGGCTTTAAATTTATTAAAAAAGAGAGAAATAAAAGAGTTAGCTGTTTTTTCTTTTCTCATGATGATTGGCTTAGCGCTTAGTCTGTTTTTGATAATTCGATCTTTTATCTAACATGGAACGTTGCTTACCCAGGTAGATTAAAAATAGTAAGTTTCATGCGGGACCTTTATGTTTCGTCTAAACACTAACGTATGAATCTCCTTTAGGGAATAAAATCATACCATTCATAGGATAATATTTGTAACCGTATCTGTTATTAGAGGAGTGTAACCAACTTGACTAAAAAAGACCCGTTTCAGTGCCAAGAAGATATGGACCAAGTTAGTCACTATTTGATTGAACAAATCGCCCGGATCAGTGTCGATGAAGAGGAAGAGCGAATGAGAGATGAATTGGAATTGCATAACTCGGAGAAAGCTGACTGAAGTTGAGGTCAGCTTTTTTGCAATTATCTTTTAGACTTTGACTCGAAAAGTCGAATCATGACTTTTTGTTTAAAATTAACATCTCACTCTAAACCGTATCCTTTCACCATTTGAGTAAATAATAACGGTACATCATGAAGAAAATGGGTGAAAAGTGAATGAAGAAAGAACGAAGAGGGTTGTCTGCTTGGCAGCTGACGATGATGGCGTTAGGAAGTGTCATCGGGGGTTCCTTTTTCCTCGGATCATCGGTTGCCATTAATGCGGCAGGACCTGCGATTTTGATATCGTTTATATTAGGGGGAGCACTTGTTTATTTTATCCTTTATGCATTGTCTGAAATGACAGTGGGAAGTCCGACGATTGGATCGTTTAGTACGTTTGCTGCACGAGAGCTTGGAAATGGGACGGGTTTTGTAGTAGGCTGGCTCTACTGGACAGGTACGATTCTCTCGATGTCCAGTGAAGCAACAGCGATCTCAATGCTTATTAGCAATTGGTATCCGAACGTGTCGATCGCATGGCTTGGTGGATCGATCATCGTCGGAATTACGCTGATCAATTTATTAGGAGTAGACAAGATTGGGAAGCTTACCAGTGGGTTATCGGCGATTAAAGTGTTCGCGATTATCTTTTTTATCCTTACCGCCCTAGGATTGATTTTCGGAGTATTTCCTGGGGCTTCAGCGATTGGATTAGGAGAGGTGACACGACAGCCCCTCATGCCAGGAGGAATCAGCGGAATTGCAGGGAGCATGCTGTTGGTTATTTTTACATACGCTGGATTTGAAATTATTGCGCTCGCTGCAACCGAGGCAGACAACCCTACAGACACCATTCCCAAAGCAATTCGTAATACAGTGTTGTGTTTGGTAGGGCTGTATCTGTTATACGTGCTTGTGTTACTGCCACTTATCCCAACAGCACTTCTAAGTGAAAATGTCAGTCCAATGGTCGCATCACTCACTCGATGGGGGATTGGTTGGGCAGGGACGGCATTAAACTTGGTATTAATTTCGGCGATTCTCTCAGCTATGCTGTCAGCCGTATTTGGTTTAGGAAGAATGATTCGTTCCCTTGTGATTGAAGGTCATGCGCCACAAAGATTAAAAGACAATACAGACGTTCCTTATCGGGGAATAATATTTTCTGGATTAGCGATGCTCGGCGGCTTATTATTCGGTCTTTTGTTTCCGAGAGCCTATCTGGTATTAATCACATCAGGTGGATTTGCTTTAATTTTCACTTATGCCGTGATTATGGCCAGTCATATTCGTTATAGGAAAAGAAACGGCTGTCCACCGGGTGGCATTTGTCAGATGCCAGGATTTCCTTATACTTCGTGGATTGCTTTGGTCAGCTTAATCATTGTGCTCCTTAGTATGCCATTGATTCCCGGACAAACAGCGGGATTGTTTACTGGGATAAGTATGGTCGTATTCTTCTCGTTAACGTATTTGGTCATGAGTCGTAGAGGTGGTCTACAAGGTCATGACGACCGAGTCCGTGGAACGCTGCAATCGAATTTTGCTACAGAGTTTTCTGAGGAGTTATATGGAGATAATGATAAGGAAAAAAAATAACCTAGTGAACTCTTCTTGTATTCATTCAAGAGGAGTTTCTTTTTGTATAATGAATGTAATTACGATATAAAGGAGTGTATTCATTGTACAAGTTAGACACACCTACATTGCATCTTGACTATCAAAAGCTTTTAACAAACATAAACGAAATGTCATCCTTTGCAAAAGAACAAGGAATCGCTTACCGTCCACATATTAAAACACATAAGTCGATAAAAATTGCCCAGCTACAGATGGAAGCGGGTGCCATTGGTATTACAACAGCAAAAATCAGTGAAGCTGAAGTGATGGCTGCTGGTGGAATCAAAGATATTTTGATTGCTTATCCCATCTCTAGTCCTGATAAAATCAAACGATTAATCAAGCTACTCGAGCAAGGAGTTCAAGTAAAGATTGCTGTCGATAATAAGGTAGCATTATCCTATTTGCAAAGAGAGTTAGAACATACTCCCTTTACACTTGAAGTATGGATCAAAGTAAATTCTGGACTGAATCGTTGTGGAGTGGAACCAGGGAAGGAAGCGGTCATCTTAGCGAAAGCGATCATGACTCACTCTAAGTTAAAGCTTGGCGGTATTTTTACACACGCAGGTCATTCCTATGCTGCGAAAACAATGGACGAGATAGAAAAGATTGGACATCACGAAGGCCTGAGCGTTGTCGAAAGTGCGGAACAGTGTGAAAAAGAGGGTATCCGAATTCCTATTCGTAGTGTCGGTTCAACACCAACCTATAAGAAGGCTGGTAAAGTAGCAGGCGTGACGGAAATTCGACCTGGAAATGCTGTGTTTTACGATGCTATTCAGGCTGGGTTGGGTGTGACATCAATTGAGAATTGTGCCCTTTCACTACTTGCTTCAGTAGTGGGAGTCTACAAGGATCGCGTCATTTTTGATACAGGAAGTAAATCACTTTGCTTAGACAAAGGAGCACATGGAAACCAGACCGTTACTGGCTTTGGACATGTAATGGGACACCCAGAAATCGTCATTGAACGTCTGTCGGAGGAACATGGAGTTGGGGTTTTGTTACAGGAGACAACATTAAAGCTAAATGATAAAGTGCAAATTATTCCAAATCATGCATGTACGGTGGTTAACCAGTTTGACGAATATGTGGTACACGAGAATGGTCGTGAGATGGATGTTTGGAAGGTAGATGCTCGAGGAATGGTTAAGTAAATTTAAGGTTTATTCAGACAGAGATGATACCCTCAGAACAAACCGGAGTCCGAAACAGGGTCTCATTAGGACAAAAACCACAGGGATAATCCAACCCAAGTCCGAATAAAGGGTGGATTAGAACAGGAGCCACTAGTGTAAGCAAATCGGAGTCCGAATCAGGATCTCATTAGGACAAAAACCGCTAGGATATGCCAACCCAAGTCCAAATAAAGGATGAATTAGGACAGAAGCCACTAGTGTAAGCAAACCGGAGTCCGAATCAGGATCTCATTAGGACAAAAACCGCTAGGATATGCCAACCCAAGTCCAAATAAAGGATGAATTAGGACAGAAGCCACTAGTGTAAGCAAACCGGAGTCCGAAACAGGGTCTCATTAGGACAAAAACCGCTAGGATATGCCAACCCAAGTCCAAATAAAGGATGAATTAGGACAGAAGCCGCTTGTGTAAGCTAACCGGAGTCCGAAACAGGGTCTCATTAGGACAAAAACCACTGAAAAGAACCAATCCAAGTCAGAAAAAAGGTGCTATTAAGACAGGAATAGCTTGTGTAATCGACTCGGAGTCCAATTGAAATTACAATTAAGACAGGAACCACTTCGATAATCGAAAGGGAGTTTAAATGATGGACAAGATCAAACAAACCGTCTTCATCACCAAGCATTACATTGCTAAAAGCTCTAAGTAACTAAAACAAAAAAATACTATGTTAAAATAAGTTCATTATTATTAATGAGGTGAACCCATTGTCCATAGAAAACATCGTCCAACAACAAATTGAATGTTACAACGCTGGAGATCTAGAAGGTTTCGCCAGTACATATTCCGATGACATCACTGTATACACTTTCCCAGACAATACCGTTACACTAAGCGGAAAGCAAGCACTGATCGAACGATATACAGAAACCTTTAAAAAGAACATGCACGCAGAAATTAAAAATCGCTCTATTGTCGGAAACAAAGTGATTGATTGGGAGTTTGCGACCAACGGGTTAACAGGTGAAACGGTGAGCTTAATGGCCATTTACGAGGTGGATAACAACCTTATTTCAAAGGTCTGGTTTATCAGAGAGTAAGCCTTATATAAATAAACTATATTTTTGCACAAATGAAAATTTTTAAAAAATCCGGTTGACTTATCCCATCACTCGTAATAGAATTAAGAAAATTTAAAAAGTTGAAACACAGTGAATGGGAGCATTAAGGATCATTTATTGTTTAGAGAGCTGTCGGTTGGTGAAAGACAGTCAATAAATCCCCCAACTCGCCCAGAAGTGGTAAGGCTGAAGTGGTAGTAGGCCTTAACGGATGACAACCGTAATCAAGTCATAAAGTGGGTTTGTTGTGTTTATGAACAAACCAAAAAGAGTGGTACCACGTAGGCAAAGCCTGTCGTCTCTTATGAGATGATGGGCTTTTTATATTTTCTGAAGAAAGGTCGTTGTGACAATGGAAAAATTTGAGAAGTACTCTAGAAGTTATTTTATGCCTCCTGTCAAAAGCATGAAGTGGATGGAGAAGGAATACATTACAGAAGCTCCTTTATGGTGTAGTGTGGATTTAAGGGACGGAAACCAAGCGTTAGTTGTTCCGTTAACACTTGAAGAAAAGCTAGAGTACTTCCAATTGCTCATAAAAATTGGGTTCAAAGAAATTGAAGTTGGCTTTCCAGCTGCCTCTGAAACGGAGTACACATTTTTACGTACATTGATTGAGCAAAACTTAATCCCAGACGATGTGACGATCCAAGTGCTAACACAATCAAGAGATCATATCATCAAGAAAACGTTCGAATCGCTTCAAGGTGTGAAAAAAGCGGTTGTTCACTTATATAATTCAACGTCTGTTGCTCAAAGAGAACAGGTTTTTAGAAAAACAAAAGAGGAAATCATTGATATTGCAGTAACAGGTGCGAAGCTACTACAGAAGTATGCGGCTGAAACAGAAGGGGAGTTTGTTTTCCAATATTCACCTGAGAGCTTTACCGGAACGGAAATGGAGTTTGCCTTAGATATTTGTAATCGAGTCCTTGACGTGTGGCAGCCAACAGTTGAGAACAAGGTGATAATTAATCTACCTGCAACGGTTTCTCACTCGATGCCACATGTGTATGCCAGCCAGATCGAGTACATCAGTGATCACTTAAGCTACCGAGACAACGTAATTCTTTCGATTCACCCGCATAATGACCGTGGCAGCGGAATTGCCGATGCTGAATTGGCGGTATTAGCAGGAGGACAACGAATTGAGGGAACATTGTTCGGAAACGGTGAAAGAACAGGGAATGTCGATATCGTTACACTAGCTCTGAACCTTTACTCACACGGTGTGGATCCAAAGCTAAACTTTGAAAATGTCATAGAAATCATGGAAACATATGAGCGCTTAACAAAGATGAAGGTTCATGAAAGACATCCGTATGCTGGGAAGCTTGTGTTTACGGCGTTCTCTGGTTCCCATCAAGATGCGATTACAAAGGGCTTTAAGTGGCGGGAAGAAAAGGAAAATGTAGCATGGAATGTTCCTTACTTAGTCATCGATCCTAAGGATATTGGAAGAGAATACGAGGGAGATATTATTCGTATCAATAGCCAATCGGGTAAAGGCGGAATTGGTTATCTTCTAGAACAGCAATACGGCTTTGATCTTCCACCGAAAATGCGGGAACACTTTGGGTATGCCGTCAAAAATGTTTCTGATCATGAAAATAAAGAGCTTATGCCAAATGAGATTTACAACATCTTTATCAATGGTTATGTGAATATTGCTGATCCAATTCAGTTCATTCAGTCTAAAACGGCTAAAAATGAAAACTATGATACGATCGTCACGGTTAAGTATGAAGGCATTGAAATGGATATTCCGGGTGTAGGTAATGGCCGCTTGGATGCGGTGAGCAATGCACTACAAACGAAGTTCGGGATCGAGGTTGCTGATTTAGAGTACAAACAGCATGCCCAAGAAATCGGCTCGAAATCCAATGCCGTCTCTTATATTGGCATAAAAGATCAAACCGGAAACGTCCATTGGGGCTGTGGAATTGACACAGATATTATGACTTCATCCATCCGTGCATTGTTTAGTGCCGTGAATTCTTTGGTGAAAAGCAATCAAAAAATAGAAGCCATTGCCCATAAATAACAGATATCGCTAAAAAAGCCTAAATCTTATTTGGATTTAGGCTTTTTACATGTAAGTCATTCTTAAGGTTTACTATATTTTGCTACTAAAATTCCCCTACTATGGAAAAAAAGACCTGTCCGATGTGGTATAATAGAGTAGACAATTGCATATAGGCAGGGTGGGCCGGTTGAGCCTTCCGTAGGGGAGGTGATAAATATCGTTGATTTGAATACCGCAATGTTTATGATATCGCTGGTAACTCTAATCATACTTTTGATTGATAAAATAAAAAAGTAAAACCCACCCTGATCTTGGCGGACAGGTGGGCTCTACTCAGAAAACACTAATGTTCATGCCAATCGCATCATTCTGCGATTATGCGTTGTCAAGGTAAGCGTAGTGTTTCGAGCACTGCGCTTATTTTTATTATTTGGAATATCTATCCTTATTATAGACTAATTTTATAAAAAAATAAATTAATTAAAATAAGTGTTTGATCCATTTTTTCTTCACATAGGTTTTTGCACTTGACATGTTTTACTGTAACGAATATTATTACAGTAAGAAAAACAATTCGTAGGAGGCAACCGATGAATAGTGATTTCACTCTAGCGATTCACAGTTTAACTCTTCTGGCGTTGCAGCCGGACCGAATGTCAACCAGTGAGTACATCGCGGAGAGTGCAGGAGTACATCCCGTTCGTATTCGCAAAGTGCTTAGCTTGTTAAAGAAGAATGGCTTTATCACATCAAAAGAAGGTACAGGTGGCGGATTTATTTTTGCCTTGGACTTGGATCAGGTTAATCTTTGGGATATTTATCAAATCACATCTGAAGGTGCTCTCCAGCCAAAATGTACAGAGTCTAACGGTCAGTGCATTGTAGGAGCGAATATGAAAAGCGTTCTATTCTCCATCTTTATGGGAGCAGAAGAACATCTAGGTGTATATTTGAAAGAATACACAATAAAAGAAGTAGTTGAATTAGTGAAACAAAAAGAAACATAATTAGCACGTTTCTTTTTCGAATAAATGTAATAAAAATCATTACAGATGAAAAAGGAGACCTACCCATGAAAGTGAAAATCAATCGTAATGCAGCGAAGGTTTTAAAGAAAATGTTGGAAAGTGAAGAGGCTCAAGGAAAGATGGTTCGTGTATACGTGACAGAAAATCATGTGAATCACGCACACTTTGACCTAAAGCTTGATACACCAACCGAGCATGATGAAATTGTAAAAACAGACAAAGATGTTGAAATTCTGTTAGATCGTCGTGAAAGCTTTTTAGATGGCGTATGGATTCAATATTTCTTTTTACCAAAAGAAGAATTTATGATTACGAATCCATCAACAGGATTTCACCAGCATTAATCACTAGGTAAAATGTAAAATAAAACATTACAGTTAAGGTGGTGCAACGTGATGAAACCTTTCCAAGTGGGAGATTGGGTAAGAGGGAAAACAAACTACGGGGAGTTGTTTCATGGCTATATTCAAAGCGATGAACCATTCTCACAGAACATGAAAGTCAGAGTCATCAAGAGTGACAATGAAGAAATGGAGGGAAAAGTGATCTCAGCGAATTCTATTAAAATGAGACGCTTAGAAACATCCGCAACCTATTCCAAGGATTCAATCCTTGCATTAATTGATATTGCCCTTTTGATCAAGGACAAAGAATGGTTTATGGAACTTACCTCCTTGTTAACGAAGCCAACCAAAATTGAAGCGCAAATGATTAATAAACCAGCGAACAATCGCATAGAAAAAAGACAGAACATATAAAGAAAGAGGGATAAACATGAGCATTGTGAACATTACTGATGATACGTTTAAAAATGAAATAAGCAACGGGTTAGTCCTTGTTGACTTCTGGGCACCTTGGTGTGGACCATGTAAAATGATTGCGCCTGTTCTAGAAGAAATCAACGAAGAAATGGGAGACCAAGTAAAAATTGCTAAACTAAATGTAGACGATAACCAAGTCACAACAGGTGAATTTGGAGTCATGAGTATTCCAACCCTGCTTTTATTTAAAGACGGGGAAGTGGTCGAAAAGGTTATAGGATTCCAGCCTAAGGAAAATCTAGTAGAGGTAATATCTAAACATCTTTAATAAAAAACGTGCCCTGCACCAAAAAGGAGTTTACCGATGAATCATTTATTCACCCCTTATGAAATCAAAGGATTATCATTAAAAAACCGTGTCGTAATGCCACCTATGTGCCAATATTCTGTTACGAATAAGGATGGAATTGCTACAGATTGGCATTATGTGCATTATGTAAGCCGCGCCATTGGTGGTGCCGGCCTAATCATTATTGAAATGACAGACGTAGAGCCAGACGGCCGCATTAGTGATTACGATTTAGGATTATGGTCTGACGAACAAATCCCTGCACTTGCTCGCATTGTGGAAGCTTGTCATCAGCACGGGGCAAAGGTAGGCATCCAAATTGCGCATGCTGGACGTAAAGCGCAGGATGCAACTGAACCCGTTGCACCATCTGCTATTCCGTTTGATGGGAATTCAAAAACACCAAGAGAACTTTCCACCGTGGAAGTAAAAGAAATGGTTGAAAAATTCCGTCTAGCCGTTCGACGTGCTGTTCAGGCGGGGGTTGACGTGATTGAACTTCACGGGGCACATGGATATTTGATTCACCAATTCACCTCTCCATTCACGAATAAAAGAACCGATGAATATGGTCAAGAGCTAACCAAGTTTGGCCGTGAAGTCATAGAAGCTGCAAAAAGCGAAATGCCTGAAGATATGCCTTTAATCATGCGAATCTCTGCTAGAGAGTATGTGGAAGGTGGATATGGTATTAATGAAAGCATCGAGTTCTCAAGAGTATTCCAGCAAGCGGGAGTAGATATGTTCCACGTAAGTGCGGGTGGAGAAGGACCAATCGCTGCTGCCGGTAAACCTGGCACACATGTGGCGTATCAAGTACCACTAGCAAGAGCAATCAAAGAAGAACTAAATATTCCCGTTATTGCCGTTGGTCGTTTAGATGAACCATCTCTTGCAAACTCCGTAATTGGAAATGAAGACGCCGATCTTGTCGCGGTTGGAAGAGGAATGCTAAGAAATCCTTATTGGGCAATCGAAGCAGCAACGGTATTAAAGAAGGATGTAGCATTACCGAAGCAGTATGAATTCGGTTTTCCTAGAAATTAAGGTTCACTTAGTCCATTTAGCTATAGCTAAATGGGCTTTTTATATTTGGAAAAAATAATTTCCTTTGAGTGCCATTCCTTCCATACTACGATATACTTATTTTGCATATTTTTACATTTTATACAATTTGCTAGGGAGAGATTTGATGACAAATATATATTTTGTGAGACACGCTCACTCTACCTATACACCTGATGAAATGGAAAGGCCTTTATCTGAAAAGGGCTATTTGGATGCTTTAAGGGTCACTGAGTTATTAATAGAAGAGAACATCGATGAGGTCGTTTCAAGCCCATACAAACGAGCCATTCAAACCGTGCAGGGGACGGCAGATTTTTTTCATAAAAAAATTGAGATAGTAGAAGAATGTAAAGAACGTCTATTAACTACATCTCCTGCTGAAAACTTTACCTATGTTATCACAAAGGTATGGAAGGACTACAACTTTACATGGGAGGGTGGCGATTCTAATTTCGTTGCACAAAAACGTGGTATAAAGGGTATTCATCGGATTTTGGATAAATAAGATGTACGTAACTCTTAGGAATCATGGAATCGAAGAGTTTTGTTTAGATTCTGGATATACAAGTGCACAAAAAATTAGGAAAAAGAAATATGGAGTACCAAGTTTTCTGTTGGAAAATTATTGGGGCCAAGGTGTACATCATATGATCTGGAGAATAAAGTTAGAATTTCAATAGCCATTACTTGTCCACAATCCATAATCAAATCCACACATACCCTAAGGGCATTAATCTAAGAAGGATTAATGCTCTATTTTTATCTAGTTGGTTCAACGGGTCCGTTGATTGATTTGCGCATATCGTGCAGATTATACCAATCTCTGAGAATCACAATATACTTATAGAAAGTTCACTTACGAAGGAGTTTTTACCATGCTTCACTCGTATATTCCTATAAATTTAATTCCATAATGGTTGAGATTTTTTTAAACCCTAGTGATTTATACAAGGCTTTAGCTGGATTTCCGGTGAATACATTGAGCTGAATAGTTTGTATTTCTTGCTCATAAAAGTTTTGGATGGCTGCTTTCATTAAATTTTTACCTATACCTGTCTTTCTATAAAAAGGAAATACATATAACTGGTCAATATGTCCGATTGCCTTACCTGTCAACTGATTCCAATCTATCGTTAACAAAATCCAGCCTTTTAGAATCCTGTTCTCCTCTTCAATCAAATAATAGCCCCCGTTATGAATAACTGGGAAAAACATGGTATAAGAATTTTCAAAACTATTAGGTAAATACCCCATAGAGCTCTCGTTAAGCACAGTTCCTGAAAGCCTAAGAATATAGTCAGTTTCTATTGCGTTTCCTTTTCTTATTGTCATAAGTGCACCTCAAATCAAACATATAATGAATAATATATATTTAAAGAAGTTTAATGGTGCCTGATTAACTCACTGACAAGTAAGAAATAACTTTGTTATCTAGGATTTATCGACTTATATGTAATAACAAGTGGGGAAAGAATGAGGATAGGAGTACTCCTAATGGTAAAAGAAAAATGCACTCTTTAAATAGAATGCATTTTTCTTCTAAAATATTATTTCGACTGAGCAGCCATCCATTCCATAATGGTAGTTGTTTTCCCGTCGATCATCGTAGTTGGTACGTTGTTGTAAACATAGATCCAAGACCAATGTCCAGGGTATTGGTATGGAGTACCATCTGCGTTTTTATATAGTCCTGACGTATCACGGACATCATCAAACAATGACAAATGAACATTGGTAGCTCCGGCATCAAGTAAACGGTTATAGGTTGGTATAGTGTTTTGTTCAGGTCGAAGAGTAGTGTCATTTTTCGCGTGTACAAACCAAATTGGCGTTTGTTTCAGAGCCTGAATATCATCATCCGAAATTAACGAATCATTTAATCCTTCACAGACAGGGTAGGCAGCTGCAAAATATCCTGGATAATCACGAACCATGAGCATGGTCATATATCCGCCGTTCGAAGCTCCGCCAATATAGATGCGATCTGGATCCACATCTTTATGATTGGCCACATAATCTTCAATTAAAGCCATAAGAGCCTCTTGATAAATGGACGTTCCATCAGCAGAGCCAGTAACACCTTGCATCCATCTAGTTGGTGTTTGAGGTGCTAATACATGAGCACCATCAAAGTAGGCCTGGATTTCTTCTGAAGCAAAGGCAGCAGCTTTATTAGCTGAAAGAGGAATGGTTGTATCTGTACCACCTTCACCGCCACCGTGCAGCCAAATGACTAGTGGATTCTTTTCTTGTCCTTTAGTTTTTTGAGGTTCATAGTTTGCATAAGTTAAAGTCGTATCTTCATGCGTGAAACTTCCAGATGAGAAATCGTCAACTAACTCTCTCGTTCCTCCATCACTTGAAGTTACAACTAATCCTGAAATCTTTCCTGAATTGTATACAATATCCTTCACTTGCGTAATTGTATATTCACTATCAACCCAATCGTTAAATCGATAGTAATTCAGAGCAGATCCTAATGTTACAGTTGGTCCTATCTCCATTTCTAATACAACGTATTTCCCTCTCACAGCAGGGTTTCCATTTGCATCAGAAACATAAGCGTTGGTAACCTTTCGATTTCCTTCCTCTAAAAATGGATTGGCCAATCTGTCGTCACTTCTTTTCACATGAACGTTAAACGTATCTTTTGTGACCGAATTCTGGGGGATAGGGGTGTTAAGATCGACGATGACCTTTGTAATAGCGGCGCCCCAGTCTTCAATTTCTGTGACGGTTCGATAAGTGGACGAGTTTGTGTCTAATTGGTTAGCAGCGGATGCATCAAGAGTGAATGAAAAGGTCATGGCAGCAGCAAAAGTTACCATCATAGCGGATTTTACACGTTTTTTCATTGTTTTTAACATGTTCTTCTTTTTCCTCCTTTGTGTTAACAAGTATGGGCACAGAAACACTACATTAGGAAAAAAGATAATCCCTCCTCTATTAGATTGTATGTAAGCCCTTACAAATTAAAGGTTATCATGAAGAGGACGATAGGATAAGGGCTGATGTATAGCAATTTTTTGTGTTTACGAGTATTTTTTTATTATATTCAGAAAATTAAAATAAATATTAAATTAGCAAGAGTCGTATTACCTAATAATGAAGATCAACAGCGAATTACTTTCTCAAAATCCCTAAATATTCCTTCCACGGACCAACATCGGTTTGGTATCGTTTAGCCATCACACGTACAATTTGTGCCATATGGGTTAGATCATGTACGACCCATGTGGTGATCAACTCTCTTACCTTTACCACACCAAAAGCAGGATGGATGCCAGTTAACTCAAGATGTTCCTCTGGATCAACCAATTCTTTCAGCTTTTTGATATTTTGCTCTCTCAATCTTTTATACTGTGTAAACTTTTCCTTCAAACTTTGCTCAGACTTTTGGTCTAAGTGGGCAAAGCGGTCAAAAGGGGGAAAGGGTTTGCTTTTACCGTCTTCTAGGATCATTTGTAAACGAGGAATCCAATTTGTTTTTTCTCCATTAATCAGATGATCAATGACTTCTACGGCATTCCATGTTCCTTCACCTTCACAACTTTCGAGCCAGCCGTCAGATAAACCAACAAGGAACGTTTCTAGGGTGTGGGGTGTTTTTTCCAATACCTCAATCGCTTCTTCAAGTGTAAAATTCATAACTTTTCTCCTTTCCGAATATATAAGGATTCTGGGAACATTGTATAATTAAAATATATACTTTTTTACATAGGGAGAGGCTTTTATGACACAAATCACGTTCAATGATATTCATAAAGTAGGTCATAATATACACGAAACAGAAACATTCACGCATTTCCACTATCCAGAAATGCTATCAAGATATAATAGTAATTTTATAGAATACAAAGCATGGGTATCAAAGGAAGAGTTCTTACGTGATATAAAATATTTACGAGATTTTCATGTAAAAAATAGCCAAAAGCATGTGAAGTTTTATTTTCCAGCTGGGGGAGAAATCCCTGATCACATAAAGGCCGTTTTAACTGAAAATGGATTTGAAGTAGAAAAAATGGAATTATACACAATACAGCCAAGCTTGTTTCCACGCGTGGAATCTCACCCAGATATCAGCATTCAACCGGTAAACGACGCTAACTGTGAAGACTTTTTATCCTTACAGTACCAGCAGGATATTCAATTTGGAACGAACTTTGCCGTGGAAAAGATTGCATTGTATAAGCGATTCTTTGAAGATCCTAAAATCGTCCAGTTGCTGGCTTATTACAAAGGAATACCAGTCGGTTCTGTACATTTAATTCTATCCGAAGGCACAGTTGAAATCGATGATTTTTCGGTAAAACCTGATTATCAACGAAAAGGGATCGGTAGTAGGTTACAAAAATACGTCATGGAACATTATTTAGATAAAACGGTTATTTTAGTGGCGGAAGGTAGCGATACGCCAAGAGACATGTATCAAAGACAAAATTACCAATTGATTGACTTTCAATATGAAGCAACGAAAGTCTATGAATCATAAGAAAAGGAAAAATGCTGTTACACATTTGGATTTTGTTTAACAGCTTTTTTATTAGAGGGGATTCAACCTTTTAAATATACATCTTCTTCATTCGTCATTCATAAACATAGGTAGAAAATGTTTTATCGAAGTCACAGTATTGTTGTGTAGGGTACTTGTTCATCATGTGCTATTTTTCAATGGAGGTTATGAATATGATTAATTTTTATTCTTTCCAAGGTACCGTTACTATGATTAGTGATTTTAATACTGGGCAAAATGGGGAAACAGCAGGATGTAATAAATTCATTTCGGTTGTGAATGAAACGGGAACAGTTGTAAATTTCGTCGTTACTCCAAGCACGTATTTCGTTGATCAGGCCGTAGTGGCCGTTGGAGATCGTGTAACGGGTTATTATGATGGAAATGCACCAACTATTCTTATTTATCCCCCACAGTATCAGACACTGGTTATGGTGAAAGAAGCAACAAATCGAAATGTCAAAATAGATTATTTTAATAATCAGTTGGTGAGTAGCGATGGACAATTGCAGTTAAATCTTTCGCCTTATACGCCAATCTTATTAACGAATGGTCAACCTTTTTCAAGAATCCCTGCGAATCGAGATTTAATTGTCGTCTATGGACCTTCCACTATGAGTATTCCTGCTCAAACTACACCTTATCGGGTCATCGTTTTGTGCTTTCAATAGTTCTATACTGAAGCTCGTTAATCATAACGAGTTTTTTCGTAAAGTTAGAAATTATATTGAAATATTTGTTATACAACTACTAACAAATAAAACCTGTCAATATCCATTTTTACTATAATTATTGGTGCAACTTGAAAAAAATAGTAGATTTATATAAATATGGTACCAACCTTTTTTAAAGCGATAAATCCTTTATACGGAAAAGACCAACGAAGTTTTACTAGCGAGTTTTTAGAAGGTACTAGTTAGAACTGTAAATTCCTTCCTGAAATATGACAAAAATCGTATGATACGATGAATTTGTCATGAACGACCAATTGATTTTAGGAGGAAGAACACATGATGAAGAAAAAAGTCATTCTTACAGTGGCTGCAGCGGCAGCATTAGCGGTAGCAAGTCCAATGGCAGAAAAAGCAAGTGCTGCTGAAAACACGACGACCGTTCAACAGAAGGTATACGTGTACCAGGGCACCAATTTAAATGAATTAAATAGTTACCTACAAAAGTATTTTGCTAATCTAGGAATCAATTTCAATACAAATACAACAACAACGACCAAGACGCAACAACCAACAGAAACAACAACCCAACCAACTCAGCAGCCAACTACAACAACAGAACCAACTCAAACCACTCAAACAACAAGCGCATTAAGTGCGTATGAACAAAAAGTAGTTGATCTGACGAACCAAGAGCGTGCGAAAAACGGTTTAGCTGCTTTAAAAGTTGATACGGCTTTAAGTAAAGTAGCTCGCGAAAAGTCACTGGATATGTCAAAGAATGGCTATTTCAGTCATACAAGCCCAACATACGGTTCGCCTTTTGATATGATGAAGCAGTTTGGAATTTCTTATCAATATGCAGGTGAAAACATTGCGATGGGACAAAGAACTCCAGAAGAAGTTGTACAAGCATGGATGAATAGTGAAGGCCATCGTAAAAATATCTTAAGTGCAAACTTTAACTACATTGGTGTGGGATATGTAGAGTCTGGGAACTACTGGACGCAAATGTTTATCGGTAAATAAGAGATGTTTTGTGGAGCGTATCTGAAGGGATACGCTCTTTTTGTATCCCTTCATTGACATAAGAATGATTGTCCCAAACATACAATGAAAGAATTAGATGGTCATTCAGACGAGTAGTCAATATTAGGAGGGTGTTTACATGTTAAAGCATGTGTGGAAAAGCTATCGAATGATTCAAGAATTGCTCAAAGAATTTCCGGTTAGTCATACCCCTATAGAACAACAAATGACCCCTCTACTGAATGGTGCAAACACGGTATTATTCTCAACGCTATCAACCTTGCAACAATCCCCGCTCGCAAAAAAACAACTTAAATACTCGTTGTCTGCGATTTATCAAAATGTCGAAGAATTGGACCGACTTATGCGCTCATGGGTACGAGCATCCACCTGGATGGACAGCGCAGACAGCGATGAAATCGAGCGACGTAAGCAATTACTATCTCAGTTAAACGACCAGCTAAAACAGATGGTCCCATATATAGAAGATATTTATGGAATCGAGGAAACCCTTACAATCGTTCCAGCGTTATACCGGAGAAAGAAAGGATTGATGTTTGGGTAATGGGTGTTTTTATTTTACTAGGCATTTTCTTTGTGAATTGGACTTTTAAACCAAAGGATATGCCCAGCTCTGAAAATGGTTATCAAGGGACTTAACCAATGAAAGGTTAGGTCTTTTTTACATGTAGAAAAACCCCCACGCATATACATAAACTGTGAGACAACGAACGGGACACAGGGGGCGATGAATTTGGGATAATTTCAGTCATGAATTATAAGGGTGGGGTAGGGAAGACAACGGTTACGTCAAACATAGCGGCGGAACTAGCACATCAGGGAAAGAGAGTTTTACTAATTGATTTAGATCCGCAAGCAAATTTAACGCTTTCGTTTGTAAGTTTTGAAGAGTGGCGGAATTTGGATCAACAGAAACGAACGATCAAGGATTGGTATGATGAATTTTTAGATCACAACACGAACGCTCCTTTGAGAAATTCCATTATTTCTCCTTATCAAGTCAACAACAAGCTTCATTCTTTTTTTAATCAAGATGGAAAAATAGATCTCATTTGTTCTCACTTAGAATTAATTCATGTGGATATGGAGTTATCAAGTAGGCTTGGTGGACCGACAGATCGGGCGATTCGCGGGAATTATTTACGTGTGTTATCTCTTTTAAAAAGAAATCTAGATTCTCTTAGAGAGGAGTATGATGTGATCTTAATCGATTGCCCTCCGAATTTTAATATTGTAACGCAGAACGCGATGGTGGCGAGCGATTATTACATAGTCCCTGCGAAAGCAGATTATTTATCCACCCTTGGAATTCATACTCTTATACGGCATATCCATATTTTAAAAGATAAATATAATCACCATCTTCGCCAAGGGGACGCTAACCAGTTGACTGAGATTTCACCAGAAATGCTCGGCGTGGTTTTTACAATGATTTCCACCAATGGGAAAAAACCGATTACCATTCAACAAGAATACATGAGACAAGTGAGAAATGATTTTCATATATTTACATCTTATCTGCGTGAAAATAAAACACTGTATGCGGATGCACCTGAGTCAGGCATACCAGTGGTGTTAAAGAAGGTCACAAGGCAGCAAGAAGATGTGATAAAAGAAATTCAAAATCTTGCGATAGAAGTACAGCAACTGGCTAATTTATAGGAGGAGAATATGTCGAAAAAAAATGTTGAAGAAATACTTCAGTTGATGTTAGATACCATGAAGCATTTGTCTGAGGACCAGGTTGAAAAACTCAGTACAGGTAAAGCAACCCTCCAATATACGGAACTCTCAACCCAAAGCCATCCTTATGAAGAAATTATAGAAGAGATTCATAAAGCAGAAAATTTAAAAGACATTGAACAGCATTTTAAAACTCATACGAAAAAGTCACTCATATCCATTTGTAGATACTTTCAAATTCCTACGAAATCAACGGATACAAAAGCTTTACTAACGAATAAAATAGCCGCTCATTTTGGGAAATCAAAAGTAAAAGTTCCAGAGGAGTCAATTGAGTTCCAAGATATCCAGCAACAGCTTGAAAAAATAGAAACGATTAAGGACGGAAAATCATTTATTAATAACCATGGTACTCTTAAAACCAAAGTAAACCTAATAAAGCTAGCCAAGTCACTAAATGTGTACGTCGATCCTAATAATAAAAAGAAAGACATACAATCAAGAATTGTGGAATCCATTGTCGGTGCCAGACTGAGGGGAAGGGAATAAGAGAAAGATAAAAAAAGTAGGGCTGGAGCGATTATCTGTCCAGCCCTATACTTGTATTCATTTGATCTTGAAACTCTTCCGTCTCTTTCGAAGAATTTAACAGAACAACCCCGCCAATAATAAAAACAATTCCCACTAACTTAAGGATTGTAAGAACTTCACCCCAAAAAACCACACCAATCAAGGCAGTCAAAGCAGTCCCTACACCAGACCAAATCGCATAGGCCAAACTGAGTGGAATCGTTTTTAATGATAAAGATAAAAAATAGAATGCTAGACCATAACCGACAGCAACACCCAGTGAAGGGAGCAAGACACTCATTCCATCAGACAGTTTAAGCAAGGAAGTAGCCACTAATTCAGAAATAATGGATATGGATAAAAACAGATAACCTTTCATGAATGAGCTCCTCCTATATTTAATAGTATCACTCCACCGATAATGAGCAGTATGCCCCATGCTTTTTTCATATTAAAATGTTCATTGTAAATAAAGACACCAACAAGTGCGGTGAGGGCGGTACCTAAACCTGCCCAAACGGCGTAGGCCACACCGAGTGATAAGGTTTGTAGTGAAAGGGATAAGCAATAAAAAGCCAATCCATAACCAATCACGAGCCCAAGAGTTGGGAAGAGCTTTTTAAATCCATTTGTCGCTTTGAGCATAGAGCTGCCAAACACTTCACAGAGGATCGAAACGATCAAAAGAACATACGCATTCATAGTGGTTACTCCTTCTTTTCCGTCATCGCAAATAACTGTTGAAACACTTCATCTTGCCTCTTTTTTTCTAATGGAGCAATATTTAGCATTTTTGAATAATAAAGACCGTCTAATGCCAAGCGAATAATGGTAGCCGTCACTGGATCGATACCGTCATTTTCTAATTTCGTTAGAATCGACTGATAACCCTTTGAAATGTCATTTGCTAAATCAGGATCTAAGTAAGACGCTGCAAAGATTCCAACATTTAACTCTGCATTCTGCTCCAAATCTGTTTTAGAAGCTTCGATTAAGGCACGAGTCCATTTCCCTGACTCCAACGAATCTTTTTCAGCAAATTGATCAAAGTTTACATAAAGCTCCTCGAACACAAATTGAGCTAACCCCTTAATTAAACTTTCTTTATTTGGAAAGTGATATAACAATCCGCCTTTACTAATGCCCGCTTGTTTTGCCACCGCGTCTAACGTGAGGGCATTAAAGTCATTTTCAAGTATGATTTGAATAGCAGTTTGTAAGATCAGCCGGCGCTTTTGACTCGCTTTTGATTCCATCGTCTCTCTCCTTATTCAGTATTGATTATATTTATTGTACCGTCTGGACGGTTTTATTGTCAAAACAAAAAACACCAAACCCATTAAAGATTTGGTGTCAAAAAACTACTTCCAAGTAGTAACTGTATCAACTGGTAAACGATAAGAAGGGCGACCATCAACCGCTGCTTTTCCAATCGAAATAAGCATAACAGGAACATAGCGATCTTTATCTAAATCGAATGCTTCAGCTATCAATTCTCTATCAAAACCACCGATTGGGTTTGTGTCATATCCGTGTGCACGGGCAACGAGCATAATTTGCATGGATACAAGACTAGCATCCACTAATACCAATTCTTTCATTGATTGGTCTGGCATGTTTTTATAAAGAGGAGCGTACATAGCTAAAAGCTTCTCCTTGATATCTTCCGGCATAAAACCGTGTTCCACTTGTTTTCCATAAATTTCTTCCGCATACTCGATGCTGTTCATATCACCAAATACGGCAATTACTGCAGCAGATGTCGATACTTGTGAAGAATTAAATTGAGCAAGCTTCAACATTTTTTCTTTTCCTTCAGGAGTATCTACTACAACAAATCTCCATGGCTGCATATTGATCGAAGACGGAGCAGTAGTTGCTTCTGTTAAAATCTCTGTCATTTCCTCACGGCTGATTTTTACATTAGGGTCATAAGTTTTTACCGAACGACGTCCGTGTAAAATTTCTTTAAAATCCGTATTTTTCATGTTGTGATCACTTTCCTTTTTTTAATATTCTTTTATGTTTGCTTGAATCCGGATTAGCATGGTTACTAATGAACGTAATTCTTCCTCCGAAAAATCATGAAACATTTGATTGATAAAGCTTAGCTTATCTGATTGGCACGTAAGTATGCGTTCGCGTCCTTCATTAGTAAGTTGGACAAATGTTTCTCGATTGTCAGACGGATTTCTTCGCCTTGAAACCATTCCTTCCGATTCCAACTGTTTCAAGTGTCTTGTGATGGCTGCATGATCAATATTGACCACCTTTTGCAAGGAAGACTGTTTGATCTCATCCACCTGATACAATTGATGTAACAATTCATATCTGGATAAGCTAATCTGAGTATTACGCTCAAACTTCGGGCCCATTTGATTACTAAGCTCTTTTAGCAAAAACAAAATATGCTCCTGATCGGGTATGGAATGAGTCATTTCCAAGCCTCCATTACCAAAATAAAATCATTGAGGTATCAATTATTGACCTGTCAATCATAATATAAATATATTTTGAAATCAAGACATATGCATTTTTTCAGAATATATAAATTTTATTTTAAGATAGTAAAAACATAAGAAAAGTAAAGAGCAGGAATAGTGAACTATTTTGTAGAAGAGTTACAAAAGAAGGGGAGTGAGATGGTGATAGAAATCAAACAAGCGAACGCGAATCACATTAATGGAATAATCCAGGTTTGTTCGGAAGGGTATCGAGATACCTATAAAGACAGCCATACCAAAGAGTATATTGAGCGAATTATAGGTGATTTTTATAATAATGAAAGAGTGGAAGAAGAAGTTTTACATATTAGTGATGGCTGGAATGGCTATTTTGTAGCTATAGATGATGGTGTGGTAGTTGGGGCGATTGGTGGGGGACTGATCGATAAAGACCAAAGTGAGGTTTTTGTCCTTTATTTAGATCCCCATCGACGAGGAGAAGGAATTGGAACAAAACTCCTACAAGCTTTAACAGAAATTCAACAAAAGATAGGGTCTAGAAAACAATGGGTTTCTGTTGCAAAAGGAAACGAAAAGGGCATTCCTTTTTATGAAGCTAGGAATTTTCAATTGGTAAATGAACAAACCAGCTATGGAAACACCGATGATGAAGAGTATGTATCTTTACGGTATTGTAGAGAAATTTGAATGTTAAAGATAGGGGAGGTTTGAGAAATATGACTTACGAAGAAATAATGAAAAAACTGAAAGAATTAGGATCTGAGCAAACCAAGAGGATTTATGAAAATCATGGAGTAAAGGAGCCCTATTTTGGAGTAAAGATTGGTGATTTGAAAAAGTTAGTAAAGTACGTGAAAAAGGACCATGAATTGGCTCTTGCATTGTACAATTCAGGGAATCATGATGCAATGTATTTAGCGGGCCTTTCCATCAACCCGAAGCTGATTTCAAAAGAAACATTACAAGATTGGGCAAAGAAAGCATATTGGTATATGATTTCAGAGTATACCGTAGCAGGTGTAGCTGCTGAAAGTGACTTTGCAGTTGAGTTAGCTAGTGAGTGGATGACATCCGAGGATGAAATGATCGCGGTTTGCGGATGGAGTACGTATGCGAACTATTTATCTATCACTCCTGACGAGGATTTAAACATCACGGAGATAAGAGAGTTGTTGAATCAAGTCAAAAATACCATTCATCATGAAAGAAACCGCGTTCGGTATGTCATGAATGGATTTGTGATTGGAGTAGGTGCATATGTAACTGCTTTAAATGAGGAAGCAAAGCAGGTAGCTGACCATATTGGAAAGGTTCATGTAGATGTGGGAAATACAGCATGTAAGGTACCCATGGCTTTTGATTATATTGAAAAGGTGGAAAATATGAATCGAGTCGGTATGAAGCGGAAGACCTGTATTTGTTGATAATTATATATTAAAGGAGAAATATATATGTTCGTTTCTTGGAGTAGTATCCATTTCTTGCCGGTTATTTTCTAGTTGAATCATAAATTCAAAGAAAATGTTAAAAATAAAAAAATTAAATAAAGTAGGTTGGAGGCTTCAAATGAAAGGATACAGTAAAAAATCTCTAAAAGAAGTTCTCCCAGGTGAGTTGATCCTACATCCCATTTACCGGCCAGATGGATTATTATTTTTGAATAGATATAAGATGATGACCAATTCGATTCTTGCCAACATCAGAAGGCAGTTTCCTTCAGAAATTACTGTCCTTACTGTTTCCAATTCCTCAGACCTTGAGGCATTTGAAGAACAGAAAATATTTCAGGAAAAAGAATTCCAAAATGATCTTGAGGATGTCGTCGAGGCATTAAGTCAGTATATCCAAGTCAACCTTACGATAGAACATTATCAAGATGAAAGATCATTTATCTCTCCACCATGTGCAAGCGTAGACTCCTTTGAAAAATTTTATTATTCGCCGGTATGGACACAATTAGATCAAGTATTTGAATCTCCACATATTTTGTCTAGAGGGCCTATTGTAAAAAAATTATTATTTGAAACATTGAAAAGTGAACTCATGCTAGAAAGTCTCTATTCTAAAATGAAGTCATACCACGACGTATTAAAGATCCACAGCATCAATACCTCCATTACATCGTTAATGATCGGTTTAAGTTTGGAATTGAGAGACGAGGAGTTGGTGGAGTTAGCCATTTCTACTTTATTTGCAGATATCGGATTTACGGAGTACCCTAAGACAAAATTCATTTATTACTTAAATCACAGTAAGAGAACGGAGCTTCTTTCTTCTCATATAAAGCAATCAGTGGAAATTATTTCAGGATCTGAATTCTGCAGAAAAAAAGACGTGGTATATGGCATTTTGGAGCATCATGAAAGATATGATGGAAGTGGCTTCCCAAACGGAAAAGCGGGTGATGAAATCCATCTTTATGCTAGAATCATTGCGATTGCCCAAAGTTATGATGAGCTAGTCGGAGGCTATATTGCTGAACAAAGTGTGGCAGCCTATCAAGCTTTGCTACAGATATGGGAACAAGGTGGAAAACTGTTTGATAAAAAAATCCTCCAAGCATTTATTACTAGAAGCAGTCTATTTAAATTATATCAAAAAGTCACCTTACCTAATTTTCAAACAGGAACCATTGTTGGCTTTGAAAACTATCTTGATCATCCATTGCTACCTGTTATTCAAATGGAAGACGGGGTTGTAATAAATTTATATAAAAGATAAATGGCCAGTATCACTGTATACTGGTTTTTTGTATTAATAAAAGAGCAACTCTCCTTGACATTGATAATCATTATCAATTATTATGTAGTTAAATCAATAGTAATGATAATCATTTTCAATTATAACTATATCCTATAACCAGAGGGAACAAAATCAATGACTATCCTCACGTGTGAATGGTGCGGTTTTACAGAAAAACAAACAGATTCAAATGACCAGATGGAACCTTGCCCATGTTGCGGTTTATTTGAAGAGGAATTAGAAAATTAAAAAGGAGGACTTCTTTATGACCAAACGTCTATTAGAGTCGTTTATCCAAAGTCCATATCATGTAAATGACTCTAGTGCAAAGTCTTGTTGGAGACATGGAGTTCAACTTATGATTAATCAGGTCGTTCAACATTATTTTCAACTGCCTAGAAACATACAAAATTCTATTAGCATTATGAAATTGATGGATACATACCGAAAGAATTTGAACATAGAAGGATTTGAATCTGTCACTCATTACTGTGTCGTAATGGCAAAGATTACCGATCACTTACTTACTTTCCTCTCAAGTGAGGCTAAACAAGTACCACAGCTCTATTTTTACCATC
Source organism: Bacillus sp. Y1 (assembly GCF_003586445.1). NCBI lineage: Bacteria > Bacillati > Bacillota > Bacilli > Caryophanales > Bacillaceae > Bacillus > Bacillus sp. Y1. The sequence continues at coordinate 2,557,760 of NZ_CP030028.1, forward strand.
ATCAAAAAGGGTTAGAGGAAGGGGAACATTCATTTTCCGTAAATATAGAGTTGACAGAATATTCGAGTAAATTTTATAGTATGAAGAAATATTTATTAATGGCAGATGATCATTTGATTAAGCTTTATCAATTAATGATGTCGGTTTATTCGGTAAATGTTTACGGAAAACTACCTGACAAGGTTAAAATAGTAACTTTGTTTGACGGCAAGGAGTATGAATATTCTCCGACGATCGAGGATCTACTCTTAGTCAACAGTATGTGAAGGATTTGAAGGAAACTAAACATGAAAGCTGGGAGAGAAGATTATGAAAACAACACCTTATATTGCTGTAAAAACATTTGACCATCAAGTTGACTGCTTCTGCCCAGATGCGGACCATAGCGAGGTAGTCACCATTCACAGGGGCGACATTATCGAAATTACTCCTGAGCGAAAATACACGGTTATCAATGGATGGTATGCATTAGTGATCATCAATCAAAACTTCTCATTTTACATGGCTGTGGAAGATATAGAATGGTACTTTACAAAAGAACAAATGATTTCCATGTTAGATATGGATCTTAAGGTAAATTATTTTCGATATAAAATCAACCAAGCTCTCGATGAGGGAGATGAAATATCGTTTATGAATTTCACAGAGAAAATGAACGACTCGAATGAAATGAAGGAAAAATTGCATATGTATCTGCGTAATGTAGCTGTATAAGCGGGAGGGTTGATAGTACCGCAGTGAAGTGGTGAGAGGCTATTCTAATTATTGGATAATGAAGACCGTTATCAAAAGGATTCTCCTTGCTAGTGGTCTTCATACGGTTGATGAAGACCATTTATTAAAAATAACTGAATTCTAACGGTCTTCATCCACGCTATGAAGACCGTTATCTTATGAATTGATTTAGCTAATGGCCTTCATCAAGGGTATGAACATCATTACAGAAAAATCCCCCAAGCTAATGACGTTCATCGCTTGTATGAACATCAATTCAGCAGGAATCCGCATCCTAATGGCTTTCACCAAGGGTATGAACATCATTATATCAAGAATCCCCCATCCAAATGAGGTTCATCAGGGGCATGAACATCATTTCAACAAAAGACCCCATATTTAATGACGCTCATTAAAGGTATGAACATCATTTCCTCCAAGATACGGCAGTAAATGAAATTCATCATATAAAAACCAATTGATCCATAAGCCAGGCTTCAAAACCTTCATCCTCTAGTAAAATTTCCGTCATAATTTGTTCATAATTTCACGATATCATACACGTATGAATGATAAATTGGGACACGATTCCCTTTTTTAGGAAAGGAGCACTTACAAGCTGTTATGAGGGAGAAGAGGAAAAATAAGATACTCTTTAGTCGGATGAATATTCTCTTTTTTGTGGTTTTCTTGATGTTTTCGACTTTGATTATTCGACTGGGAAAAATTCAAATTGTCCAAGGAGAGGAATACGCGAAGGAAAGTGAGAAGACGACGACCACCGTTTATTCCTGGACGACTCCTCGCGGTAAAATTTATGACCGAGACGGAAATGTTTTGGTGGAAAACGAGGCCATTTTCACATTAACGTACATCAATCCTTCGAACGAGCACAATCAGCAGGAACGGCTTGAATTGGCACAAAAGATTGCTGGATTAATTGAAGTAAGTACGGAAAATGTAAAAGAGCGAGACCAAAAAGATTATTGGATTTTCACTAGAAAAGAAGAAGCATACGCAAAGGTAACTGCAGAAGAACAAGCAAACCTGGATGACAATGAAGAGTATCAACTGATTTTGGAGCGAATTACGGAAGAAGAGTTAGCTACCATCACAGCTGCGGAAATGGAAGTTCTTGCGATTAAAAGAGAAATGGATGTGGATAGCTCTTCAATCAAACGAATTAAAATGGGATTAACGACAGAAGAAATGGCCATCATCAATGAGCGACTCGAAGAACTTCCTGGTTTTGAGGTCAAAGTGGACTCCACCCGAAAATATGTATACGGAAATACGCTTCGTCAGCTATTTGGAAATGTGGGTCAAATTCCAGAAGAAGCAGCCGATACGTATAAAAGTAACGGATACCAATTGAGTGACCTTGTTGGTACAAGCTTCATTGAGCAACAATACGAAACTTGGCTTCGCGGTACCAAAGAAAATCAAACATATGTTCAAGATAAAACCGGAAATCTCATAGAAGGGGAAGTGACGCCAGGGGAATCTGGGAAAGACTTGATTCTCACGATTGACTTAGCTCTCCAGCAGGAAGCGGAGAAGATCATCGAGGAAGAGTTAAAAAAGGACAGTGGCGCGAGTGAAGCTTATGCAGTCGTAACCAATCCACAAACAGGTGAAATTCTTGCGATTGCTGGGAAAAGTGAAGAAAATGGGGCGATGAGTGATGAAACGTACGGGGCACTATATAACGCCTATGCGATGGGTTCGGCGGTTAAAGGGGCAACCGTATTAACGGGCTATGAAACAGGAGTGATTTCCCCAGGTAATACCTTCCTCGATAGTCCGATTAAAATTGCCGGAACTCCAACGAAAAAGTCCTACCAGAATATGGGGACTATTAATGACCTAACTGCTCTCGAGCGCTCATCGAATGTGTATATGTTCCATATCGCCATGAAAATAGGAAACTATGATTATGCTAAAAAAGAAGGATTTCACGATCCAGACGAAGCATATGCGACCATGAGAAAGTTTTTTAACCAATTCGGTCTTGGAGTGAAGACCGAAATTGATCTTCCGAGCGAAGCAACGGGCTACAATGGCGGTGTTCAGCAGTTAGGGAATCTAATGGATTTTGCGATTGGACAATTTGATACGTACACGCCTCTTCAGCTAGCACAATATGTTTCTACCATTGCAAATGATGGAAAACGAGTGCAGCCTCATTTAATGAAGGAGGTACGCGAGCCGGATCATGAAAGTGGTGAGTCAGGTGAAGTGATTGAAGCGTTTGAAACCAATGTGTTAAACACGGTGGATATGGAGTTATCCTATATTGAACGTGTACAAGAAGGATTCCGCCGAGTAATGATCGGGTCAAAGGGGACCGCAGCCTCCTACTTTAAAGGGGTAACCTATGATCCCGCAGGTAAAACAGGGACGGCACAAGTGTCAGATGGAAAGGGTGGCTACAACTATAACTTAACATTAGTTGGCTACGCACCCTATGACAATCCCGAAATCGCAATCTCGATCGTTGTGCCAAATGCAGAAAATGATAGCAGCGGAATTAATAAATATATCGGAAAGAGAATACTTGATTTTTATTTTGAAAATAAGTAAGCCGGCGTCTAATTTGATGTTGGTTTTTAAAATAAGCCAGTTTCCCTTCAAAAAGGAACTGGCTTATTCCACGTTATTTGTGTTGATTTTTCGCTAGATGGTCTAGTAAATCGTCAAAAGATAGTTCAGACATGGAAGTTAGTCGGTGGACATGACCTTTAAAGTCCAAGTATTGTGTAACTGGGTTAGGAACAATGACACAATGAAGTCCAGCCCCGACTGCGGCCGTTAGTCCGTTTAAGGAATCTTCAAAGCAGAGTGCCTCGTTTGCCTCGACTCCTAGATCCTGAAGAGCCTTTACATACAGCTCGGGATCAGGTTTAACCTTTTGGACGTCATCGGAGGTTTTGATCACTTGGAAAAAATCTAGAATCTTAAATCTTTCTAAGTAATCAACGACCCATTTTCTACTCGAGCTTGAGGCAAGTCCAATTTTTAACCCATGTTCTTTCGCAGCTTGAAGATAATCTAACACTCCCTCGCGAAGAGCAAATTGATCCTTTCTTTGCTGATAGAGTTCATTTGTTCTTGATTTCACTAATTCACGATCAATTGGTTGATTGGACATGGCGTTCAGTTCGTCGTACAAGCCACCACCTGTTGTTCCTATGTACTTTGCAAAGTTCTCGAGCTTTAAATCGCAGCCGTAGTCTAACATGACTTCCTTGGTCACGTCATACCAAACGGACTCGGTATCTACAATTAATCCATCAAAATCAAAAATAATTGCTTTATACATAATCTCCTCCAGTTTTTGATAATAGGTTATAAAACATTATATCTGTTTTAGTACGTGAAAGAAACCTAAAAGCAATCTAATATTACCTTGTCATTATCTATATTTGCATACTAGCGTCAACAGTGCTGGTTGTTGTTGTCTACATCTGGTTACCCTAACTACTATCAACATGATTTGGTGGTGTAGGATTATGACAGTTGAAAAACAATCCTTTCAGTTTCGATTGGAAAGCGACTCAGGTAAAGTTGAAGTGGAAGGAGAGGTTAAAGGTCCGTTTCGGATTCCTGCTCAAGATGATATGAAATTAAAAGCCGTTTTAGCTCTCTTACATTCGGTCGATCAAGAAAATTTTAAAAAGGTAAACGAAGTGGATCTCTTTCATGATTTAATGGAACAGATTGAAGGAACCATTGATCAAATGAAAAGGTATGATCATTTCCAGGGTGAAAGGTTAGATAAATAAATGAGAAAATGGCCAAAATCCCGTAAAGATTTTGGCTTATTCAATTGATTTTATTTGTTTTCTTTACGATCTGGTAAATCAATGGTTTCCTTTTGTTTATTACCGTTATAGGAATGCTTTTCATCCGTACGAGTTTCCCAAATACTATATTTAATGTCATTCGTGCTTTGTTTTTTACTAGTCATCCAAAAAACACCTCCTTATTATAGATTTTTATAAATGGAAAATTCTATACAAGAATAATAATAAAAGAATATTGGCAATTTTCTTTCGTATGGAAAAGTACGGATTGATTGTATATTCTGATAAGATAAACAGTTTTTGAAGGGTGGAGTATTTTGTGGGGAAACATCACGAAAGTGAGAAGTTACAGCGCGGGTTAGACAACAGGCACATCCAGCTGATTGCGCTAGGAGGAGCGATTGGAGTTGGCTTATTCTATGGATCGAGTGCAACTATTCAAATGGCTGGTCCTGCGATTCTTCTCTCTTATTTAATCGGAGGAATTGTCATTTTTACGATCATGAGAGCATTAGGGGAAATGGCAGTGGATGAGCCGATTTCTGGTTCCTTCAGTTCTTATGCTCATCGTTACTTAGGACCGTTTGCGGGCTACCTTACTGGCTGGACGTATTGGTTTATGTGGGTGGTTGTCGGAATGGCCGAAATCACGGTCATCGGCGTATACGTGAATTACTGGTTTCCAGATATCCCTCAATGGGTGACAGCACTTGCTACGTTAGTTGTCGTTACATTGATTAATTTGATGAATGTAAAAGCCTTTGGAGAGTTTGAATTTTGGTTAGCACTTATTAAAGTAGTTGCTATTATCGGAATGATTTTAGTTGGCTTAGGTATCATTTTGTTTGGGTTTGGAAATGGTGGACAACCTATGGGTCTAGACAATCTTTTGGCACATGGCGGATTTATGCCAAATGGAATAGAGGGAATTTTATTATCTTTAGTTTTGGTGATGTTCTCTTTTGGCGGAGTTGAGCTAGTAGGGATCACGGCAGGTGAAGCGAAGGATCCACGCAAGTCGATTCCGTCTGCGATTAACAATGTCGTTTGGCGAATTTTAATTTTTTATATTGGTGCTTTAGGAATTATGATGATTTTATATCCTTGGAATGAAGTGGGTTCCAATGGAAGTCCGTTCGTTTTGATTTTTGATAAAATCGGAATACCAGGTGCTGCACATATTATCAATTTTGTCGTGTTAACGGCTGCATTGTCTGCCTTTAATAGTGGCTTGTTCAGCACAGGGAGAATGCTTTACAATTTATCGCTACAAAATAATGGCCCTAAATACTTTGGTAAGTTAAACAAACATCAAACACCAAGACGTGGAATCTTATTCTCGGCTTCGTTTTTATTAGTCGCTGTATTTCTTAATTATATTATTCCAGAAAAAGTATTTATGTTTATTTCTTCAGTTGCGACAGTGGCTGTCATTACAAGCTGGACGATTATTCTACTCACACAAATAAAGTTTAGACAATCAAAAACAAAAGAAGAGGTTGGAAAATTAGCGTTTAAAATGCCTCTTCATCCATTTTCGAACTATGTAGCACTTGTGTTCTTAGCTTTTGTGATTGTGTTAATGGCGTTCATGGACGGCATGAGAGAAGCCTTATATGTAGCACCTGTATGGTTTCTTATCCTTTACGTAGGATATCGATTGAAAACAAAAAAATAACAACAAAGCGGTCTCTCGATATTACGGAGACCGCTTCTTTTTAATTGGCGTAATAATTTTGTGTGTAATAAGGCTGTGCTTCCTCATTAAAGGCCACACCAACACCTAAGTACTCAAAACCAGACTTTATAATATTTTTCCGGTGTCCTAAAGAGTTCATTAATCCTTCATGTGCAAAAATACTGCTGAACTGACCGTACGCTAAATTTTCTCCAGCCAAGGTGTACCGTATGCCGTCTTCTTCCATTCGGTCAAAAGGAGACTCCCCTTGAAGATTCGTATGATCAAAATAGTTATTGACGGCCATGTCCGAGCTATGCTTCCGTGCCGTTTGCATCACATGTTCATCCCATGAAAGAACCTGAAGTTCATGATTGACCCTCGTCGCATTGACCAAATCAAACATTTGCAACTCAAACCCTTCTTTTAATGCTTCACTAGGCTCTGAATAGATTGATTTCTTATTGTTTTCTACCTCTTCGGTTAAAAGTTGAATGGCGGTTACCGTATTTTCTTCATGCACATCATAAAAAACCGTCACGTATGTGTCATCAAGCTCATACATGTCATAATCGCTGTCTTCTTGTAGCTGATAAAATACTAATCCCTTTTGCAATCGTGTTAATGGCTGCCCTAATGTGTCACGAACGGTTTGTTTGGAACTGTTTAGCTTGATTCCGTTTGTGGAAGAAATTAAATCTTGATTCGTGTACAAGCCAATCACTTGTTGCTGGTCATTGTACATAACTTTGACAAAGTTATGGTAATTTTCATGATACGTATGCCATTCCGTTCCATACTCATTCATCTCAGAACGTTTGGGTGCTCCCAACATATTATCAATATCTGTCTTCGATTCACCGAGTTCGATATTATAAATCGAAAAAACTTGATTGGAGGGTGACTCCAGATCGGGAGAAGGGACTTCTTTTTCGGAAGGCATCTGTTCCTCAGCCAGTTCTTCGACTTTTTCCTCAAGAAACCCTATGCTGCCAGCAATACCAATATATACGTCGTTCAAAAGCTCAGATAACTCTATATTATCTCCATCTATGTTAAGATCCTCAGCTATAGCTCCAATTCCCATTTCATCCCCAAAAGAATTCCATAAATAATTCAAACCAAACAATAAGATGACTAAGAGAAAAAATCGTCTCAAATTTTCTCCTCACTTTCTATCCAATATCCCATCTATTCCATTATAGCTACCAGATTCATGGCCCATACGTATTTCCATTCTAAACGATGTTCCTTTCCTCGTGTTAGTAAAACGAATTTGCAGCAAAGTGGAAAAATTTGTTGTATTATAAAAAGAACAATGGAGGAGGGACTGTATGAGTTCAAATTTACATATAAGAGTTGCGACCACCGATGATAGCGGACAGATTCAGCATTTATTAAAAACACTTGCGCAATGGATGAAGGATTCAAAAATCAATCAATGGAGTTTTTTATTAGAAGGAGAAGATGACGAGCTGAAAGAGTGGATCTCCAAGGGACTAACCTATATCGTCGAAAAAGATGAAACATTTATTGCTACGTTCACTCTTTTACCGGAGGCAGGGGAATGGGACCGACATATTTGGGGTGATGATCTTCCTGTAAATTCTTCCTATTTGCATAGACTCGCCATTTCCCCAGCCTATATGAGTCAGGGAATTGGTAAAAAAGTGATTGAGTGGCTATCTATGAGAGAGATAGAGATTGTAAGATTGGATTGTGTCGCAGACAATGAAAAGTTGAATCTATTTTACCATAATAATGGATTTGAGTTGATAGGAATAACCGATAATCATTGCAAATATCAAAAGATCATGAAAAGGGGGAGTGAACTTACCTGAGACGATATTTGGAACCGCGTAAAATAAGCATTTGTTTATCAGGGGTGTAAACACATTTGTTGTACACCCTATAAATATATTAAGGTACAAAACCTTCACTATCTCTAGCAATTTCGTCTCTAATAAACTTTTCTCCACCCGACGCCTCCACAGCTGCCCCCATGGATTGTAACCAATCCCCATTTATGGCGGTTCTTTGCCCAGAAAGGACGGATTTATTGTCTTTTGCTAGATTTTGTTGAGTGACGCCAATGGCTTCTATTAATTGTCCAATCACTTGAATCCAAATTCCTGTAACAATATCTTGAGAACCTGGCCTCTTTTCCTCTAACTCATATAGTTTCGTTACTGCTATCGCTTCCGTAAGTAAAGCAAAGAACTGAATCCAAAGGCTGGCTTCTACCTGTTTTTCCAATGCAAACTTTGTTTGCTTCTGCTGGTCCTCTTTTTCATGCATTTTTCAGGTCACTCCTTACTCCATACCTTTGTTATCTATATTCATTATTTTAAAAAAGGTCCATGAGCTGCGGTTGGCTTTTTCCATTAATTACCCGACTAATCTAAGAGCGATCTTTGATAAAATAGTATTCGGTTATTACAGGGACTAAAGTACTAAATATAAGACAGAATTACTATATCCATTGTTTGGCATTGTGATAGAATATGAGAATATTACGAATTCTAAAATAATAGAACAACGAGGAAAATAGAGTGGAACATACTTATTTATCGTATAATTATCCGATCGTTATTGTATCGGTGCTTGTTGCCATTATTGTAATGACGGTAATCATCGTTGGAATTACTTATTCAATATTTCGAAAAGAAAACGCGGACCTCCTTAAACTAAAGCTCACAGAGTTACACTTAGCAAGAACGGTACAGGAAAAATCGCTACCTCTTCCTATCCATAACGAGAGGGTAAACATCACTTCCTTTTATAAAGCGTCTGAAGAGCTGTCAGGTGATCTATATTATTGGTTCAAAACAGGCAAAGGTCAGTACGGGATATTTATTATGGATGTGATGGGGCATGGAGTTTCTTCATCTATTATCAGTGTGTCGATAAAATCATATCTTCAAGGAGTATTAGGGAGAGTAAGTGAACCTATTAATGTAATGAAGGAACTTTCTGATCATATGAATTCGATGTTTGAGGGAAGTGAAAATCCGTTTTATTTTACGGCCATTTATCTTTTAGTCGATACGAAACAAAAAAAGATTCTTTATGTTAATGCGGGTCATCCATCAGGTCTATGGCAGGTGAAAGGGGAACCGCTCGTACCTATCGCCTCCACGTGTCCACCGATTGGACTTGGAGCAGATTTGCCCATCATATCCGAAGAGATTTCCTTTGAAGGAAAAGGAAGACTCTTGTTATATACTGATGGATTTATGGAAGGGATTAGTGATAATCCTAGAGTACAGCTTAAGGTTATGGAAGAAATTCTTGTCTCTAACCAAGAAAAGGACATAGAAGAAGTGAAAAATCGGCTACTAACAAAATGCAAAAGTCACCAACGGCAACCGGATGATGCTTGCCTGCTGGTGATCGATATTAATGGGGAATAGGAGAACATCTGGACACCTAATTAAATAATTCAAAAGATAAGACCAAAAAATCAATTTTGGTCTTTTTTAACTTCCCTGAAAATAACCAATCGCATCTTTAACGGTGGCCATCGAGTGAGTTGTCGATAAGTTAAAACCTTTCTCGACCGCAAGCTTAGCCAATTCGGGTCTTAGTCCGGTAATAACAGAACGCACACCTAAAATTGACATAACATGTACGATTTTAAATAGTGTATCAGCAACTAAGGAATCTAAATTAAAAGTTCCTGAAAAGTCGATGATTAGGCATTGAATCCTTTGTTTTTGTACCTTAATCGGTATGTCATCAAGAAGCTGGCTAGCTCGAGCTTCATCGATTGCTCCTACGAGTGGAAGGACCGATATCTCATTTGAAAAAGGTACAAGGGTTGCAGATAATTCGTTAATTTGTTTCAGCATTTGTTTTTGTTTCTTTTCATTTTCTTTTCTTGCTGTGATATCCCATACGATGGATTGAATCGCTTTTTGTTCACCAAGCGGGGCAGGATGACAATACAGGTCAATATCTACTGTTGTTCCATCCATACGATAGACGGTTTCTTCAATGACTGGCATGGGTATTTCATAAGCGGATTGAATTCTTTTCTCAATGGCTGCCTTAGAGAAGTCTTGAAAAATATCAAGTGGGCTAAGGCCTATAACCTCTTCTTTGGTTGTTCTAAAAAAAGTCTCTGCTGCGTGGTTGATATAAATTATTTTTAATTCTGTATGAATAATAACGGGGTCTAGCGAATATTCAACGATCTGGCAGTAATTGATTTTTGAAAGATGTTCACTCAAGATGTTCACTCCCTTGTAACTAAGGGTAAAGTATCATACCATATTTATCAAGGAATTAAGATAATTAAGATAATTATGAATAATAATAAAATGGATTAAAAATCGCTATAATGATACATACAGAAAGATTGAATGAGAGGGGTGAACGGTCCATGTGCGGGAGATTTTCCTTAACCGAAGAAATATATAATCTCAAAAGACAGTTTGAATTTGAATTTTTTGAGGAAATCGGTCCAAGGTACAATATTGCTCCAAGTCAAATGGTGCTTGCAATCGGTCAAAATAAAGGGGAACGAAAAGGAGCGTACCTCAAATGGGGCTTGGTACCGTATTGGGCGAATGATCCAAAAATAGGGTATAAAATGATTAATGCTCGAAGTGAAGGGATTGATGAAAAACCATCATTTAAACAACCTTTCAAACAACGGAGATGTCTTATCTTAAGCGATGGTTTTTACGAGTGGAAAAAGAATGGGAAAGAGAAACAGCCTTATCGCTTTTTCATGAAGGACAACAAGCCATTCGCTCTTGCGGGACTTTACGATGTGTGGAAAAAGGAAGGGCAGTCACCCCTTGTCACATGCACGATTATTACGACAACACCAAATGAAGTGACTGAGGATGTTCACGATCGAATGCCAGTAATTTTAAAAAAGGAAGACTACGACACATGGTTAGACCCGAATAACCAAGATATCTCTGTACTAAAATCTCTCTTAACACCTTATCCAGCTGAGGAAATGATGAAGTATGAGATTTCTTCATTAGTAAATAGTCCAAAAAATGAAGATCCAGAAATCCTTCAACCGATGAATAGTATGTAAAAAAAGACCTCCCTCAGGAAAAAAGAGAGGGGGTCTTTTGTGCTAATGGATGGCTTTTTTCTTAAATCTTCCGCCTCTAACTTCAGCAATATCTCCAATGGCTAAAAATGCAGAGGGGTCAATTTCTTCAACGATACTAGTCATTTTCGACTCTTCTAACCTTGTGATAATACAAAAAATGACCTTTTTATCATCCCCAGTGTAAGCACCTTCTCCGTGTAAAAAGGTAACACCTCTACCAAGTCGGTCATTGATGGCATCCCCGATTTCATGAGCGAGGTCACTAATGATCCAAACCGATTTGGATTCCTCCATCCCAGTAATAACAATATCAATCGCTTTTGAAGCAATTACGTACGCTAGAATCGAATACATGGCACGATCCCAGGAGTACACAAAACCGGCAGACCCAAGTATGAATAAGTTGATAAACATAACAATCTCACCGACGGAAAAAGGAACCTTTTTACTAATTACGATTGAAAGGATTTCTGTTCCATCAAGCGCTCCACCATTTCTGATAACTAGTCCCACACCAATCCCTAAGAAAATACCACCAAATATCGTTGCTAAAAGGATATCCTCGGTGAATGCAGGGACTGGATGAAAGAATGTTGCAAAAAGGGCTAACATGATAATTCCATAGACCGTGGATATCGCAAATGTTTTTCCAAATTGCTTATAACCTAGATATACAAAAGGTAAGTTTAGTAAGAAAAGAAAGATCCCTAATTTAACACCGGTGATATGCGAGAGCATAATTGAAACACCGGTTACACCCCCATCAATAACTTGGTTAGGAATCAAGAATATCTCTAACCCTACAGCCATCAACAAGGCCCCAATGGTTATAAAAATTCCCCTTTGAACAATTCTAAGTGCAGATAATCTACGATGTTGTCTTTTTTCTAACGCTAAATCTGTCAAAATCCATCACGCCTTTTCTAAGTAAATGTAGTAAATATGATAAAAAGATTATTGTAAGCAACATATTTGTATGTAACATAAGTATATAATATAATAAGGTTATGTTACCAATGATATGCTCAGAAGAAGGGAACTACTCAATATGGAATATGTAGATGCGATTCGTGATACAGCAAAAATAAAAGCCCTTAAAAAGCTTCTAAAAGACCAATCGTCTAGAGATTACTTATTATTTGTTCTTGGAATAAATACTGGATTAAAAATTAGTGAAATATTAACCATCAAGTGGTGCGACATCCTTAACGAAAATGGCAGTATTAAGAATTTCATGGAACGAGAAGAGCAGGAAATCCCCATTTATGTGAATTCAAAAGTAAAATACGCTATTTCTCTTTATCTTTCCTCAATTTCCTATCATTTTACCGACTATGTTTTCAAATCCTCTAAAACAAACGACCCCATCACCAGACAACAGGCGTATCGAATCATTAATAAAGCAGCAAAACATGTGGGGATTGAAGGGAATATCGGAACACACTCTATGAGAAAAACCTTTGGATATCACGCCTACAAAAAAGGAATCGCCATTGCACTTTTACAAAAAATCTTTCACCATACATCATCTTCTGAGACATTCAAATATTTAGGAATCAAAAAGGAGGAGAAAATCAAAACAGAAATTGATGTGAATTTATAAGGGGGAAAAACATGATTAATATTGATTACTCGATTTTACTAGGTTCGTTACTTCTTATTATAGGAATCATCACCACCAAATTCTCAAGTCGACTTGGAATGCCAGCTTTGATTCTCTTTTTAGCCGTAGGGATGATCGTTGGAAGTGATGGATTAGGAATAATTTACTTTGATAATGCCACATACGCTCAGCTAATTGGTGTACTAGCACTGATTATCATTTTGTTTGAAGGTGGGTTGCAGACGAGATGGACGACAGTGAAATCTGTGTTGAAACCGTCTTTGTCTCTTGCAACAGTAGGGGTATTGATTACAACTTCCGTGGTTGCTGTCGTCGTTAATTTATTATTTGCTGTGCCATGGCTGGAAGCATTTTTAATAGGGTCTATCGTAGGTTCTACCGACGCTGCTGCTGTCTTTGCCGTCTTAAAAGGGCAGAACATTAACCCTAAACTCGGTTCAACCTTGGAAGCAGAATCTGGTACGAACGATCCTATGGCCATGTTTTTAACCTTAATGTTTATACAATTGCTTACAATAGATGAAACAAACGTTTTCCTACTTATTCTTTCTTTCTTTTGGCAGATGGGAATGGGTTTACTTATTGGGGTTATCTTCGGGAAACTTGCAACCATGGCTATTAATCGTATTAATCTAGATTCTAGTGGACTTTATCCAATTTTTGCAGTAGCTTTTGCCTTACTAACCTATAGTTCCACAGCATTAGCACACGCTAGTGGATTGTTAGCTGTATACGTGGCAGCTCTTGTTATTGGGAATTCTGACTTAACCTATAAAACGTCCATTTTCCGTTTCAATGAAGGATTTGCCTGGATGATGCAAATATTAATGTTTATCATTCTAGGATTGCTGGTTTTCCCATCTCAGCTTTTTACCGCTGATGTGATGGGAAAAGGTATACTCATTTCAGTAGCTTTAATCTTTGTAGCACGTCCGATAGCGGTATACGTCTCAACGATAAAAATGGATTTTAACCATAAAGAAAAGATTTTTGTATCTTGGGCTGGATTACGTGGAGCGGTGCCGATCGTATTGGCAACTTTCCCTATGCTTGCGGGAATTGCTGATAGCCAGACGATCTTTAATGTCGTATTCTTCGTCGTGTTTACATCTGCTTTGATTCAAGGGTCGACCATCTTAATACTCGCGGAGAAATTAGGGCTAACGGGACCAAAAAAATCCACCCCTGCACACTCATTGGAACTGGTCTCTATTGGAAAAGCCAATGCAGAAATCATCGAGTACGAGATCCATAAGGAAGATTTGTTAGTGAATAAAAAAATCGTAGACATTTTATTTCCAGAGAATGTCCTAATTAACGCCATCATTCGCTCAGACAAATTGGTCACACCTAGAGGGGATACTTGTTTACTAGAAGGAGATATTCTGTACATCCTCACACCTAGAAGCAGCATCGGGAAGTTAAAAGAGATGTTTAAGGATCATGAATTTTAATAAAAAACGGACAGTTATTCATGAAAGAATGGCTGTCTATTTTTTTACAAGAATGATTGGCAAAATTATACATATGATGGTATATAAACAAATGGAGGTTGTCCATGTCCTTACTCCCAATCATTGTCTCATCATTATGTACTGGTTTAGGTGCCTTGCCAATTTTACTCGTAAAAGATGTTACGCATAAGGGAAAAGATGTGTTGTTAGCTTCTACAGCGGGAATCATGGTCGCTGCATCTGCCTACGGGTTAATTCCAAACGCTATTAAGCTATCAAATGTATCCGTTTTGGTGGTTGGAATCTTGTTTGGAACACTCGTTCTAACCTTGTTAGAAAGTATGATTCCGCATGTTGATCTCGACCATTCGGAGCAATCATCAAGAAATAACAGAGGCGTCTTTTTGTTTCTTGTAGCCATGTCTCTTCATAATTTACCTGAAGGACTATCCGTAGGGATAAGTAATGCCAGTGAAAACCATGAGGTTGGATCACTTGTATCGTTTGCCATCGGCTTGCAGAATGTCCCAGACGGATTTTTGGTTGCATTATTTCTTTTGAGTCAAAAAGTTAGTGTTCATCGTTCGATTTTGCTTGCGACTTTAACTGGTTTAATTGAAATGTCTGCAGGTTTAATTGGAGTGCTTTTGGGGGATACTTTTGAGCCGATAATTCCGTATGGACTAGCATTTGCAGCAGGCTCCATGCTATTTGTGGTATATAAGGAGCTGATTCCAGAAAGCCATGGAGACGGAAACGAAAGGGCATCCACATGGGCATTTATTATTGGATTTGTGTCTATGATTATTGTGACAGAGGTTTTTCGTTAAGATGGATTAATTGAGGCTACTCATAATTACTACTCACCAAATAGGGGTGATGATGACACTTGTCTCACACAAGGTCATCATCGTCCTTATCTTTTTATCGTTCGCTAGGAAACACGCGTTGAACCATTTCTGTAAATTCCTCAACCATTCCTTTTACAGGTTCTCCATTTTGGATTTTGTCACCATAATCTCCCATACGATCGACGAAGTTCGGGTTACTAGATACAAAAACATTTCGAATACCCTTGTCTGTGGTTTTTACCTGATCAGAAATTTTCTTTTCAACGTCTTCTCTCACATCACCTTTTGAGTTGTCTTCTAAAACAACAGCAACATAGGCATTATTATCGGTTACAATCACATTCGCGTGGCGCACTTCCTGCATATTTTCGATTTTGTCCTGTGCTTTATCAGCCACTCGCATTCTAGAGTCGTTGTTTTCGTTATCCACGTTCTGAACCTTTGTTCCTCTGTCATTCTCTTCTTTGTCATTGTCATCAGCCGCACTATCCGCGCCGCAAGCTGTTAAGACAAATGACAGGGTAAAAATAGAAAGCCATTTGAACATTTTCATAGTATACCTCCTAAAAAATAATCATTCTTAGAATTACCTAATTGACTTAATTTATGTAAGTTGGGAAAGATTAGGAAAGAGGTGATACATTGTGATCAAATATGTGGTTGGAATTTTCTTATTCGGATCCATCATCGTTACTTCTAACACCACCTATGCACAGCCAAAGGAATGTCCAGATCCCCATACACTTGAAGTCGTTTCCATAGAGAACATACATGAAGTGGAAAAAGCGTTAAGTAAACTTGTTCCGATTGCCTATGAAGTGGGAGAGTTCCCAGAACTCTATTCAGAATGGGAGATCATTTCACTAAAACCTTTTCCGAGAACAGAGGGAAATAAAGAGGATGAAGATTATTACGGTATAGCAAAACACTTTTGCGGCAAAGAGGTGGCAGATCGGTCTTGGCTGGTGCGTTTGCATTTTCCAAAAGTGAAAGCTGCCAGTGCAAGTCAAGGAGAGATCTTTATTGCCAAAAAAGAAGGCAGCGGCTGGTTTGTTTGGTTTAAATATCACTAAAACCGTATAGAATGGCTGCTCTCATGAAAAAAATAACTTTAGTGGAAACGGAGGTATGATAATGGAAAAGCATAATATACGATTGACTTCCTCAGAAGTAGCGAATCTATGGGCAAACTATATGGGCGATAGTATGTCTATCTGCGTGTTTACCTATTTTCTGAATCATATAGATGACTTGGAAATCAAACAGGTAATAGAACATGCCCTAGATTTATCCTCTCAACATGTTAAGAAAATTGCTGAAATATTTGTGGAGGAAGGAATTCCGGTTCCACTTGGTTTTACCAATGAAGATGTGTATCCACATGCGGAACGATTATTTTCTGACTCCTTTTACCTTTATTATCTGAAGCATATGACAAAGGGTGGACTTGCTACTTACAGTGCAGTTTTACCAAATGTGTTTCGAAATGATATACGCGAATATTATATGTCTTGTATCTCCTCGACGATGGAATTGTTTCAAGAATCCACCAATGTTTTACTGTCAAAAGGAATTGAAACTAGATCTCCCAACCTAGCGTACCCTTCAAAAGTCGAGTTTGTTGAAAAACAAAGCTTTTTATCTGGCTGGTTTGGTGAACAAAGGCCGTTGACCGGATTAGAAGTGACACATTTATATGCTAATATTCAAACAAATAAGCTAGGAGAGGCTTTTTGCTTAGGTTTAACACAGGTGGCGAAACAAAAAGAAGTTAAGGAGTTTATGCTACGAGGAGTCGAGATATGTAAAAAACATATCACCCTCTTTAGTGAGTACCTTCACTCCAATTTCCTTCCAGCCCCTATGACATGGGACCAAGAAGTGACAGGCTCTACCGACTTGCCATTTTCAGAAAAGCTCATGATGTTTCATGTAGGTCTATTGAGTGCGGCAGGAATGGGGAACTATGGAGTGGCGATGTCACTGTCTCCAAGAAGAGATATTGCTGCTATGTATGGTCGATTGATACCAGAGGTAGGAAAGTTTGCGGAAGATGGCACAAATATAAGTATCAAACATCGCTGGATGGAAAAACCACCTCATGCAATCGACAGAGATAAGCTATCGAAATAGAATAAGAAACGCTTAGGTACAAAGACCCAAGCGTTTTTGTATTATTTATTTAAGTCTTTCTTAGTGATTTCGCTACGAATATCTTTTTCCTTTGAGAATTCTGTATCTTGCTTTTTGTTGTTCGGATACTTATTTTTACGTTCGCGGTTATCGTTTCGGTTGGTCATGGTTTCACTCCTTTCCATGTAGTCGGAATTATTATTAGCATACGATGGATTTTTTTATCCTACATATTAATGGGAAGATTCTGCTGCAAGGGCATAAGTTTGAGTTTAGAACATGATGTTTCCAGAAACTAGTGGTATGAGTGAACTAAATTCACATTTAGCACCTCGTATTTCCATATATTAGTAGACCAAGGCACTAACCCAGCATCCAATTCCCTCAATTTCTAAAAACAAAGCACAAACTCCCCCAAACACTCCAACTATTCCCACTATATGGTACAATATAAGATATCTAAACCATCGGATCTCATATTATAAAGGAGTCCACCACCATGCCAATCGCATCTAACTCGAAATTCAACATATACAAACAAAAAATTCAATCCCTGCCGTACATCGCAGAGGACACAATTAAGTCAGACACCTTTCTACTAGAATTAAACGAGAAAAAGAAGATTGAAATCTACTATGCACCCTTTGAATATGTGAACAACACCGCCAAAATAGTGATCATTGGGATTACTCCTGGATACTTTCAAATGGAGCAATCATATACAACGATCTGGAATTATCGCGACCAAAAAATTTCCGACGAAAAACTTCTACATGAAGTGAAAAAACAGTCGAGCTTTCAAGGGCCAATGCGGAAGAATCTAATTACCATGCTGGATGAGCTAGGGCTACATAAATATCTACAAATTCCATCAACCACCCACCTGTTTGATACACACGCCCATCTGGTTCAAACCAATTCGGTCATAAAGTATCCAGTTTTTTATCGAGGAAAAAATTACAATGGTTCTACCCCAAATATGATCCGAACAGACGCCCTTTTGACCTATATAAAAGAGGGGTTTGTTCAAGAAATTAACATGATGGACAAACCCTTACTCATTCCACTGGGTGTGAATGTTTCTCAACTGCTCGATTTTTTAATTGAAAAAGAGCACATCAAGGAACATACAATTCTCCGCGGCTTCCCGCATCCTTCCGGTGGAAATGGTCATCGCCACCGTCAATTTGCAGAAAATAAAGAAGCTATGAAGAGGTACTTACAAGCATATTTCCAACCATAAAAAGAAGGTGTTACTTTGAAGAAAATCAGCATTTATCTATTACTAAGCATTAACTTATTTTACATCGTCAATTTTTTAGTGAACTTTGAACATGTCTTTCTTGAATGGTATTGGCTGGTCTTTTTTTTCATTGGACTTGGTTTATCCATTTTTTATTTGTTAAAACCAAACAAAGAGAACCCATACATTTTGATTGCATTATTAGTGACGAGCCTGAGTTCGATTGGATTTTATGGCTTTCAATATTTTCTTTCTCATCTAATGGGATAGATTGAAGGGGGAAGAACCTGTATGAGTGAAATAACGAAAACACCAGAACCACCTTATTACGCGGTGATTTTTTCCTCGCAAAGAACGGATGGGGACAATGGATATGGAGCAATGGCCAATAAAATGGTCGAATTAGCCTCCAAGCAGCCGGGCTTTTTAGGAGTAGAAAGTGCCCGAGATGAACAATTGGGAATTACGGTTTCTTACTGGGACTCCATCGAAGCGATCCAGGCGTGGAAAGAGCACTCCGCACATATCATCGCTCAGGAAAAAGGGAAATCCGAATGGTATCAGTCTTTCTCTTTAAGAGTGTGTAAAGTCGAAAGACAAAGTTTTTTTGACATGTAAAAAAGACATCCGACTAGGATTGGATGTCTTTTCCGTGAATTCTACTTTTGATTTCCTCTAGATCTGTATTACTGTACTGACTAGTTCCTTTGCCGCCTGTTTGAGCTAGTAACGCTTTAACTTCATTATAAGACAAGCCGGATTCCGCATTCTTCTTTTTGACTTCATTAATATCCGTTCCAACCTCTGTATATTCCTTGTGATCCATATAATACCTCCTGTCTACTTTCTTCTTACTCTTTCTTGTAACCGCTGAAATTATGTAATGGAAGTTTCTTAACTTGCAAACAATGTAAGTGGTAGAAAAAGTTTATCAAGATAGGAGTTCTTCCATGGCAAAATTAATCAACTTACCAGCGTTACTCATCCTTGATGTTCAAAAAGGGTTTGATGATCCATATTGGGGCAAAAGAAACAATCCCGAGGCAGAGGAAAATATGGCTCGTTTGCAAGAGGAGTGGAGGAAGAGGAAGGGGACGATTATTTACTCCAAACATCTATCCGTTCAACCACAATCACCACTACACCATACGAACAAAGAAGGAACAGAGTTTAAAGACATGATCAAACCAGAACCAAATGAAACAGTTTTTACGAAACAAGTGAACAGTGCCTTTATAGGAACAGAGCTGGAAACGTATTTAAGCGAGCAGCAAATAAAAACGGTTGTTATCACAGGACTTTCCACACAGCATTGTGTTTCAACTACCACAAGAATGAGTGGGAACCTCGGGCTTCAAACCTATCTTGTTTCAGATGCAATTGCAGCTTTTGAAATTACCGATCACAAAGGGAAGAAACACTCTGCTGATACGGTTCAGGAGCTTGAATTGGCTATGCTCCAAAAGGAGTTTGCTACGATATTAACAACCGATGAAATTATTAATCAACTCGATCAGCTTTAATTTTTATGTAAAGCGCAGGGGGAGCTCTGCGCTATTTATCTAGCTTAAATAAATTTAAGAAGCGATGGTACGGACATTTGGATAATGACGTATCATCATCTCGTAAAAAATATTGTCTCCATTCAAAATTATCTTCTGAACCATAGCTATTTAAATCGGGGTGGATCGATATAGAATCGTAATTCGCCAAGCGTTTTCGTACCTGTTTTTTAATATTTTTGGCATAAGATTCATTTTTACCAAATTCTTGTAACACCCATCTTGGAGTAATTGCGAGCATCATCGTATCAAAATGACGGCTTTGTCGATTTTGGTGAGAGGGGGTGGCACAATACATAAAATATTTTTCCCCGTGGAAACAAAACTCCCAAACCGGATCATGAGGGTCAGTGGGAATGTCTTCAGGCCACTGCATCCCGTCAATCGCGGAAAGACCACCTAATTGCTTCCAAAACAGTTGTTCAAACTGTTCCACTGTATATGTTTTTTCTACTTCTTTTGGAATATTATAAAAAACAATAAGTGACGTATAGTTACCAAATCCTGTTGATTCATCTGTGAAAATTTTTAATAATTGTGCCAGTTCATGAATGGAAGAAGTGTCTCTTGGATCACCTACAAATCCATAGCGAAGTTGATTAGTGGAAAAGCCAATTGTAGCTGGTATGCAAGGGAAAGGTCTTTCTTTATCCGTCATTTTTGCTTCGAATTTTTCGAGAGCAATTCTTTTCCATGGGGCTAGTTGTTCTCGTAATATTACTTCATCTTTATATAAACCTTTGATAATGATCACCTCACAAAAGCTTATATAATATATTCCAAAAAGCTTTTGTGAGGTGAATGTCCTAGTGAAATTGGGCGATTGTGAATAAGCAAACTGGGGATTAAGGTTATGAAGAACATTCGCAACAACATTCAAAGTAGTAACGGTCTTCAAACCAGCTAGGATCATCCCCATAATCCACCAACTTACGCCTGCTCCTCAGACGTAACTCCCAATCGCTCCATAATTCTTCTTTTCCGATACAGCATAACTCCCACTTCTGCAAGGTCATTAATCATTGAACGGTTGGTGAAGGCGCCGAATACCATTCCTGCGATAGGGACCATTTGAAATAGTTTTTTCCATCCGAATTGATCTCGGTATGTATACACGACTTCTCGCCAGCCTTGAAGCTGAGACATCATTTCACCCGATTGATTGCCGTTTTGGTAGTAGCCGGATAACTCCTTGAGAATGGCCTTTTTTCCAACAATATCAGCTGATGAAAATTGTAAGCACTTGATGATAAAGATTCGCTCGCTTTTTTCGTTTGGATCGTAGCCGTGGATGATAGCGATTTCTTGCAGTGTTTTTAATGAGATTGCTAAAAGCGCGGGTACATCAATCGCGAGGGTGAAGATTCCTCCGATCCCTGTTGTTGCTCCTTGGACCGTTGCGACCTTTTTCCGGCTTTCCGTTAATTTTTGACTGACCGTATTCATAGTGGAAAGAGGGATTTCTTTTATCTCCGCTATGCTCCCTATTGATTGGTTTGTTTCTTTATCGATGAGCTCAAATAGCTGTTTTTCCGATACTAAATATTTTCCACCAGTTTGAATGTAATTTCCAATTTCGTCTAATAATAGTCCCACTTTATTATGAACAAACTGTGGGGTAATTTTGTCTAGTAATTTAAAAGGAAGTCTTCCAAGTCGTTCCCAAATCCACAAATTCCCTTGGTCCTTTTCCCATTTTTCAATAATAGAAAGTTCATTTTTTAACTCTTCTTTTTTTTCCACTATAATCATCCTTATTTCTCTCCGATTTCCTCAGTTTTTCATTTTCATTATTATTCTAATCATTTGATACGTGATTACCTGTAAAAAGGTTTCAAAACTATTTTCCAAATAACATGATTAAGAGGGGAAGGGTCATACTAAGCTTATTCAATACATAGAGGTGATAGTGATGGATAACGTATTTGATTATGAAGATATACAATTGATCCCAAACAAATCGATCGTAAACAGCCGAACGGAGTGTGATACGAGTGTGACGTTTGGTGGTCATACGTTTCGATTGCCGGTGGTGCCTGCGAATATGCAGACCATTGTTGATGAAAAAATTTCAGTGTTTCTAGCAGAAAATAATTATTTTTATATTATGCATCGTTTTCAACCAGAAACGCGCATACATTTTGTAAAAGATATGAAGGCTCGTGGGTTGTACGCCTCGATTAGTGTGGGTGTAAAGGAAGAGGAGTATCCATTTATTGAACAACTAGCAAAGGAAAATCTGTCTCCAGAATTTATAACGATCGATATTGCCCACGGACATTCGAATGCTGTGATCAATATGATTCGTCACATTAAAAAGCATCTGCCTACTAGCTTTGTAATTGCGGGAAATGTGGGAACTCCAGAGGCAGTAAGGGAGTTGGAGAATGCGGGTGCTGATGCGACAAAGGTTGGAATTGGGCCAGGGAAAGTTTGTATTACAAAAATAAAAACAGGCTTCGGAACAGGTGGGTGGCAGTTAGCCGCCCTACGATGGTGTGCCAAAGCAGCAAGTAAGCCCATTATTGCAGATGGGGGAATTCGGACTCACGGAGATATTGCCAAATCGGTTCGATTCGGTGCATCCATGGTCATGATTGGTTCACTGTTTGCAGGTCATGAAGAGTCACCAGGAGAAACAGTAGAGGAAGATGGGAAAAAGTATAAGGAATATTTTGGCTCTGCCTCTGAATTTCAAAAAGGGGAACGTAAAAATGTCGAAGGAAAGAAAATGCACGTGGAATTCAGAGGGTCTTTAAAGGACACTTTGATTGAAATGGAGCAAGATTTACAATCATCTATTTCTTATGCAGGAGGAAACAAGCTGTCAGCCATCCGAACGGTCGATTATGTGATTGTGAAGACCTCGATCTTTAACGGAGATAAAGTTTACTAACAAAAGGAAAGTGAGCATTACCCAGATGGGCTGCTCACTTTCCTATTTCTTTTGTCCCTATATCGCTGAAAAAATCCAATGGCTAGAGTAAGCCAAAAAGCACTGATAAAATACCCAGCTAGTATGTCACTTGGATAATGAACGCCGAGATAAATTCGACTAATACCTATCGAAAGGATCACGATACTACTCACAATAATATGAATCGTCCGTTTAAATGAAGTATTGATATGACGCCACAAAAGAAAGGTCAGTACCCCATATAAAGCGAAGGCCATGGTTGCATGACCACTTGGAAAGCTATAATTAGTCGCTTCAGCTAACCGATGCAAATCAGGTCTTGCCCGGTGAAAGAACATTTTTAAGGTGAGAAAAAGGATATTCGCCCCTAACATTACCGCTAAAAATAATACTAGCTCAGCTCTGTGGTTCAATACCTTGTAAAGAAGTAAGAGACTGACAAGTGTAAGGATAATCACTGGTATGGTATCCCCAATAAACGTAAAAAATCTCATAATAGTGGTCAACCAAGGAGCTTCCAAACCTTGAACATAAGAAATGATGTTGCTATCAAAAGAGACAATGGTATTTTTTCTTACTAAAAGTGCCATCACACTAAATGCTAGTAAAGAGACTAGGCTGACTATAAATGCGATGAGTAGTTGAGTTTTTAATTTCATGAAGGACTCCATTTTTTTTCATAATAGCGTTTTGAAACCAACATACATTTTAATATAAGTGCTCGGACGCCAATTCCAAGAATAATGTAATAAACGAAGGAATACAAGTAATTCCATTTGAGATAGCGAACGAGGTTAAGCCATTCACAAAAGGGTTCACCGATAAAGGCGTAGGCGACTGCCATGATGACTTGGGCAATAATAAAGGACTTCCATGTTTGAAAATATTGAAATAGCAGGATAAAAGCTACGGGTACCATGGACACATCAAATGAAAATCCTCTTGGTATAACAGGCAGAAATTCCACCGGATACTCCCAAAAAGTAAATTGCATTCCCACGGTATCCAAAAGAAGAGTAACATTCATCACAATCACACCGAACAGGAGAGACTCAACAAACCATTTTCTTTTTTTCATAATAAACCAGAGCATCCATGGAACAACAAAAAAACAGAGTAAAATCCACCATTCCCATGTTAAAAATTCATTTTCTAGCCAGCCTTTAGCATCTAACAAAAATAGCTGATCTTCTAAGAACCTGACGTCATCAAGGTTTTCTTCACGAGTGCCCATAGTACCCACCACCACCTACTCATGTATCTATAAATCATATCTTTGCCCAATTTTATGTTTTAATGTTAAGGATGAATAAAAAGACCGTAGAATAATCTACGGTCAAGAAAGCTAGTTTGAGATTGATTTGTACTCTTTTTTAATTTCCTTTAAAGTCTTGTCAAACTCCTCGCCCCAAAGATCATTGATCGTATGAAACACGACCTCACCATCACTGTTTAACATCCCATAGCCTCTATAAGCCATATCACCATTTTTCATTCCAAATAGATCAATTAACTCTAGCTCAGGATCAGATATGAAAGTGATGCTACTCCCGAACATGTCTACTATGGCTTGATATAACTGCAATTGTTGATCAGGAGTATCGCCACTTACAATATACATATTCACATTTAAGTCTTCTAACTGTGAAATATTTTCATGCAGCTGAACCAGCTGCTGTTGGCAGTGTGTTCAGGTGTATGTGGTGATAAAAAAGAATAGTGTTGGTTTCTCTTGTGGGAAGGTGACTTCCTTGTTATTTTGGTCAACTAGAGCCATCGTTCCTTCCATTTTCTCTGTTCCACAAGCGGTTAAGAAAAGGACGAAAGCTAATAGAATAAATAATCGTTTCGTTTTCATTGTTACACCATAACCTTGTCTTTATATTTGAGCTTGAGTTTCTTTCGATGGGATTTTTGAATCCAGGCTATACATAGAGCTGCCGGTTATTGATAAAAAGATAGCGATAGCGAGTAAAACAACGTCTAATTCATATCCTCCCATAAAACCTGCGCCAATTTTTACTTTAACAATCGCACCTAGCATGATAAGTGCTAGAAGGGCTGATACAATTTTCGTTCCTAGTCCAACGATTAACGCAACACCACCAATAAGCTCAATACCTGTAACTACATAAGCAAGTATTCCTGGCAGTCCCATACTTGAAAACCATCCAGCCGTATTTTCAATTCCTCCTTGTAGTTTGGCTAAACCATGGACAAAGAAGGTAATTCCTAACACAACCCTTAGTAGTAGGGCTCCTATTTCATGTTTGTTCATTGATTCATTCTCCTCTCAATATTTTTAAACTACATAATGTAGTGTAAAACCTAAAAAATATTAGGCAGTGGTGAGTAAAACCATGCCTATGAAAAAAAGTAACACGTGAACAGAAATGAAGATGTTTCTTCTGGTCAGCTTAATTGGGATCGCTTCGTTTGGTTCGACTAATTGTTGAAGCCGGAAGTTAATGGACCCACCAGAAAAATGAACCAAAGAAGGGGTATTCTTTACTGAAACATGATACTTAATCAGCTTGATTAAAGCTGTGCTTAACTCCATTTCTGACCCCATTTTTCGTACAGCATACTCATCAGCCAGTATTTCACTAATGATACTATAGTTTTGTTGACACCATTGGGTAAGCGGAATAAACCACAATGACTGAGCAATAAGCTCTAACATAAAGAGCTTTAACGGATCATGGTTGTTTTTATGAAAAGTCTCGTGCTCGATCACAGCTCTTAACTCATCTTTTTCAAGCATCAGGATTAATCCTGTTGATAGAACGATCGTGGGTTTGATGTACCCCATGGTGAAGGCAAGTACAGAATCACTTTTGACAACAATCAAATTTTCGTTATGCCGATACGTAGTTCGTATCAACGAGGTTAACTCGTTATCCTTGCATTCCGATAATCGTCTAGAAAACCTCTTAGATACGATTACCTGTCTACCTAATTTTATTATGGTTATTAAAAAAATATAGGTGAGAAGGGTGTTAACGAGAAATATCACTAAAAAATAATAGAAGGAATCTTCCATAAATAAGCTTAAACAAAATTTAAAAAAATTCATTTTTAACTGTGTTCCAAAAATCAAATGAGTAAGAAACATTCCCATTTGAACCCATATGAGGGTTGCTAACCCAAGGCTTAGTAATAGTAAGTAGAGTGATTTCTTTTTCCACCACATCATAACTTGTCCTTTTTAAGTTGTTGAATTTTTTGTTCGAGTTTATTTAATAAGGTTTCATCTACGTCGGTGAGGGTATCAATCATGTGACTGATCACAACGCCCCCGAATTCATCGAGTAAATTTTCGGTCAGTTTTTTGGACTGTTCCTCCAAAAATTCCTCTTTCGTTTGAATAGGACTGAATAGGGAAACACGGCCACTTGCTCGTTTTGTTAGCACCCCTTTATCTACCAGTCGATTCATGACCGTCATAACGGTATTAAAGTTGATATTTTTTTCAGAATCAAGGGTTTGCTGTACTTCTTTAATACTGAATTCACCTTGCTTACTGTCCCAAAAAAGCTCCATAATTCTTGCTTCTAACGGACCAAAAAATCGAGAAAGACCTTCCTCATTGTACTTAAATCGTTTAATAGACAAGCTGATCACCTTCCACTACTGATTGTAGTGTGAAAAGAAAAGATAATCAAGTGAAAAACATGCTAATTTACAAAGACAGAGAGGATGTCGAAAAAGCACACGGATGTTTTACAATCATTCGCTATATGATGCAAACTATTTATGATAAATTAATTTAGTAATGTATAAATGGAAAAATTTATACAACTGAAAGAAGGGATTCTTAAATGACACAAACAAAACAAAGTCATTTAAAACTTGTGATTGCTGGGCTTCTTTTAAGCATCCTCATGGCATCTATGGATAATACCATCGTTGCAACTGCCATGGGGACGATTGTCGGTGAGCTTGGTGGATTTGATAAGTTTGTCTGGGTGACTTCCGCCTATATGGTCGCAGAGATGGCAGGCATGCCGATTTTCGGAAAGCTTTCGGATATGTTTGGCCGGAAGAAATTTTTTATTTTTGGGTTACTCGTCTTTTTAGGTGGGTCGATTTTATGTGGAACAGCAGACACGATTACACAATTAAGTATTTTTCGAGCCATTCAAGGAATTGGGGCAGGGGCTTTGATTCCGATTGCCTTTACGATTATGTTTGATACGGTTTCGATCGAGCAACGGGGAAAATTAGGTGGATTATTTGGTGCGGTGTTTGGACTCTCTAGTATTTTCGGACCGCTTTTAGGTGCTTATATTACCGATTATATTAGCTGGGAATGGGTGTTTTATGTGAACATTCCGATTGGGATAGTGGCGTTTGCATTTATCGCATTCTTTTATAAAGAGTCCGCTGTTCATGAGAAACAGCGAATTGATTGGTGGGGAGCTATTACACTTGTAGGCGCCATCGTTAGTGTCATGTTTGCACTGGAGTTAGGTGGGAACGAATATGCTTGGGATTCTTCTTTTATTCTTGGACTATTTTCATCTTTTGTAGTTCTTTTTATCATTTTTATACTTATTGAAAGAAGAGTGGCTGAGCCGATTATTTCTTTTCCCATGTTTACCGTTCGTTTGTTTACAACCAGTAATGTTATTGGTCTATTTAGTGGAATGGCGTTTATTACGGCATCCGTTTATATCCCAATCTATATTCAAGGCGTATTAGGTGGGACAGCAACCAACTCTGGCCTCGTCCTTTTACCGATGATGCTGGGGTCGGTTGTATCGGCAACAATGGGTGGATTTTTGATGAATAAGGTAAGGTACCGGACGATCTTAGTCATTTTTTCTATTATCCTTTTAGTGGGGATGACTTTACTTACTACGTTAGATAGTGATTTCAGCCGTTTATCTGTAACCATTTATATGATTATTACCGGTCTAGGTATTGGCGCAACCTTTTCTGTTTTACCTAATGCAGCTATCCATCATTTTGAACCGTCACAACGTGGTTCTGTTAACTCAACCGTCTCGTTTGTTCGTTCATTAGGCATGACATTGGGAATAACGGTATTTGGGATCCTACAAAGAAATGAATTCACTGCCAGTTTGGAGGAAGCTTTTGCTGAGATGGGTGGAGGAATGAATCCATCTATGACAAATGACCCGAGAGAACTGCTCTCCCAAGAAGCACGTTCACAAATCCCAGGTCCCATATTAGATAAAATTACCGATCTCTTATCATCGTCAATCACATATACGTTTATGTGGGCCCTTATTCCATCCGCCCTAGCGATGCTCGCTGCCTTTTTAATGTCAAAGGAGCGGTTAAGTGAGTCTGTTGAGTATAGTCAATCAAAGCAAAAAGAATAAGCTTGTAAACACCTTCAATTTAGAAGGTGTTTATTTTTTGATGAAATAGTATGATATATTTGGTAGTGACTGTAACTAGGGAGCGGAAAAAGTATGAACATATCATGTCAGAAAACTATATTAGAGTTTTAAAGTACTATTTACTATTGTTAAAATAAAATAGACTAATTCATGAAGGAGCAAGGGAGCTAACTATGTCAATCGCCGATAAATTAAAACTAGATAAATACACAAATATGGCTGTTATTAATCAACCAAGTGATTATGATGTGTTTATAGGTTATCCTACACAATTAACTAAAGATCATGATGCGATTTTCATTTTTATCGAAACGCTGGACGAAATGGTCGCTCATACACAACAGATCATTAAGGATCAATTATTACTAGAAAAGGGATATCTTTTCTTCGCCTATCCGAAAAAGGGGAATAAACGATATAGTACCTATGTACATAGAGACGATATCTTTCCTGCGATGAGTGTAGGGGAGGACGGTTATATTGGAGACAGTGATATTAAATTTGGACGCATGGTTAGTATGGACGATGTGTTCACCGTCGTAGGATTAAAGCGTGAGAAAAAGAAGGTAAAAAAGACTCCTGCTGCCAGTCAATGTGTGGCTGATTATGAGGACAATATTACAGATGTGGAAGCATTATTAGCGGATGCACCAAACGAGCTTGCGTTTTACCAAAGCTTGACTCCGGGATATAGAAAAGACTGGGCAAGATACATTTTTTCTGCAAAACAGCAACAAACAAGAGACAAGCGCCGCGGGGAAATGGTCGAAGTCCTTTCACAAGGCTTTAAAACTATGGATTTGTATAAACAACAGAAGAAATAAGAAAGAATGACGAATGAGAGAGGTGCTCATTCGTTTTTTTTAGAAAAAATAATTGACCGTGTTGTGCACCCCACAGTTTATCCTAAGGGTGGGAGGACGAAATGTATAAAATCAGTGATTTTGCGGAGTTAACAGGATTAAGCAAGGAAACGCTTCGTTATTATGCAGAGGTGAAGCTACTAGAGCCCGCTTTTATAGATCCAAAAAACAATTATCGTTACTATGATGATGGAAGTATCTTTTTAGCCACTCTATTAACAAAGCTTAGGAAATTAGGATTCACTATCCAAGAAATGATTTCCGTGATGGAGGACGAATCTTTCGCGAATCTAGAAGCACTTTTAGTTCAAAAGAAAAGAAATATACTGCAGCAAATTAACGAACTTCAGTTGCAAGTAGAAGAAATAGATTGATTTTTAGCATCAGGCAAGGAGGAAACCAGATGATACAGTGGAAAGAAGAGAAAGTGATACCTGCCAATATCGAAACGGTATGGAGTCTATTTTCAGACAAAAACATCAAAAGAATCATGCCAAAAGTAGAAGAACATATCTTAATTGAAAAAAGTGAAACCGAAGCAGGAGCCAAGCATAGACAAACATATCGAGAGGGAAAAAGACTTGAAACTTATATAGTAGATACACTCATTTATGAAGACAGGGAAGAGGAAAAGAAAAAACAAATTCAGTTTGTCTTAGGAAAAGCCTTTGAAGTTACCCTTACTTTTACACTGATAAAGGTCGATGAGTCCCACACGAGATTGATTTACGAAGGGGAGAACAAAGGGGTCAACTTTGTTGGAAGAGCGATGCTGAAGCTTGCTGGGAAGAAGAGCAATCTTGATGTGGTGATGGAGTTTTTAGAACGGGTGAAGGCGGAGGCAATGAAATAAAGACTTCTCAGCTTTCCCCATAAATACACGCGTATAACATTTGTACAACCGAACTTCCCTCTTAAAAGGGAAGTTTTTTGTTTTTATCTAAAGTCCCTATTTTATTTCCCGAATTGTTTTTCTTAAATATTATTCGTTACCACTTACTAATTCACAAAAACATTATACTACCATTATCCTGAAAACACTCTGCAAAATGATTGGGCTTACAGTCACAATGCAGATTCTTTTTGACTCATTTTTTAAAAAGAGAAAAAAGGTCTATTTTACCAATTATGGTATTTTAGTAGAAAACCATGTTAGTATACCTGACAAGTTGTCTTTATTTTCTGAATTATTAGTTTTACAATGGCTCTGTAGTAAAAACCTGAAAGGAGTCGATGAAATTGACAGAGAAGCTAGACAAAGTCGTAACTAGAAGAGATTTTTTAAACCAAGTAGGTAAAGTTGGTGGAGCGGTTGCTGTCTATGGTGCAATGGATTCCTTAGGTTTACTAGGTAGCTCCATGTTTGCGAATGCCGCATCTTTTAATGCTCCCAAAAAGAGCGACCTCGTTATGGCAAACAAAATGGGAAAAAAAGTCGTGATCCTTGGAGCGGGCATTGCGGGACTCGCCTCAGCTTATGAATTAAGTAAAGCAGGCTACGATGTCCATATCCTTGAAGCACGTGACCGAACGGGAGGCAGAAACTGGACGGTCCGTGGGGGAACAGAAGAAACAGAAATTAATGGAGTTAAACAAGTTTCTAAATTTGATAAGGGCCAATACATGAATGCAGGACCTGCCAGGATTCCTCAGCATCATGTGACCATCGATTATTGTCGTGAGCTCGGAGTAGAATTGGAAGCATTCACGAATGTGAATGAAGCCGCTTATTATTATCAAGAGAATGTGGGTCCACTTTCAAATACAAAAATTCGAAAGAGAGAGATTAAAGCTGACACTCGCGGTTATGTAGCTGAACTCCTTAGCAAAGCTGCCAATCAAACGGCCTTAGATGAAAATCTAACGTCTCAAGATATTGAAAGATTAACAGCCTACTTAACCCGTGATGGAGCCTTAAACTCTAGTAGAAAATATAGCGGAACTAGCTATCGTGGGTACACCGAATTACCAGGTGCTGGTTTGAAACCAGGAACGGTAGGCACACCTTATAAGTTTAGCCAAATACTAGAATCAGGGATGATGAATCATATTAGTTCTGAATACTCGTTCGATCAGCAAATGATGGTGTTCCAACCAGTCGGCGGAATGGATAGTATCCCAAAAGCGCTGGAAGCAAAATTACCTGGAAAGATCACATTTGGCGCTGAGGTTCAGGAAATTAGACAAACCACTGATGGAGCCCGGGTGGTGTACAAAGTAAATGGGAAAACAAAAGAAATGACAGGAGATTATTGTATCTGCACAATCCCGTTATCAGTACTGAAAAATATCCCAGCAGATTTTTCTCCTGAGATGATCAATGCCATGAAAAACATTAGTTACGCACCAACAGGTAAAATTGGATTTCAATTCAAGAATCGTTTCTGGGAAACAGAAGATCGAATTATGGGAGGTATGACGACAACCAATATGGACATTAACCAAATCTGGTATCCGTCATATGGATATTTGTCACAAAAAGGTGTGGTGATTGGATACTATAATTTTGGACAAGCAGCATTAGATTTAGGCAATATGACCATTGCTCAACGTGAAAAGCATGCTTTATCACAGGGGGCAAAAATACATAAGTCGTATACGAGTGAGTTTGAGAACTCGTTCTCGGTTGCATGGCATAAAATCAAATACAATGAGGGAGGTTGGGTATCCTACACCGCCTCGGATCGTCAAAATTACTATCCAATTCTAAATCAGCCACAAGGACGAATTTATTTAGCTGGTGAACATCTAAGCTACCTAACAGCATGGATGGCGGGAGCCTTTGAGTCTGCACGAGTAGCTGTTACTCAAATTCATGAAAGAACATTACAAGAAAACGATTCGAAAGTAAAAGCTGGTTAAAAAAATGACAAAAGGAGATGAATTTATGAAACTATCAAAATCTAAATCTGTAGTAGCTTCCATTGTATTTGGGACAAGCCTAATGGTAGGGGCGTATGCTTTTGCTGGCTCTGAAAAGGCAGACTTAAAAACCGATAAGGTCGCATTCTTCGGAACTCCTACTTCATCTATTTCTAGTTCTGTTTCCATCCCTAGTCAATACAATCAGCTTTGGATTAGTGGCACGGTTCCTCCGGTATTAAACCGTAACGGTTCGACACTTTATGAAAGATACGGTGACACAGAAACTCAGGCAATTGGAATTTTTAACAATCTTAAGTCTCAATTAGAAGCCAAAGGGCTTTCTCTTAAGGATGTCACCTACCTGCGTGTGTACATTACACCTGACCCAAACAAAGGAAATACCCAAGATTACCAAGGTTTTTTCAATGCATATGCTAAATTCTTTAACACAGAAGACAATCCAGTAAAAACCGCACGTTCTACCGTAGGAGTAGACAGTCTCGTCAATTCTGATTGGTTAATTGAAATTGAAGCGTTTGTCGCTTACAAGTAAAGAAAGGGGGAATTTATGTGCTACAAAATATTGGAGTACCAGGGTTAATCTTGATTTTGGTCATAGCACTTGTCATCTTCGGTCCCTCAAAGCTACCGGAAATTGGACGTGCATTCGGTAGAACACTTACTGAGTTTAAAAATTCAACAAGGGAATTAGTAGCTGGAGATTCCGAAGAACAAAAGGCAAAAGAACTTAATAATTAAGGAGAGGGGAAGATGTAAACACTTGTTTGCATCTTCTTACCTTGAAAAGGGATGTGAGAGAGTGAATGGAAGAATATAAAATGCCTATGTTAGAACATGCAGAAGAATTTAGGAAAAGACTCATCTACGTGTTAGTGTCCTTTGTGATCCTATTATTTTCAGGATTTATTTTTGTGGATCGTATCTATGATTGGATTGTTCACTCTGCTGAGCAACCACTTACAGTTTTAGGGCCTAGTGATATTATGTGGATTTACTTTGTTTTAGCAGGATCGTTCGCACTTGTTTTTACAACACCCATTGCTGTGTATCAATGTTGGAGATTTGTTTCTCCTGGATTACAAACATCCGAAAAAAAAGCATTATATTTCTTCTTACCCGTTTTAATCATCTTCTTTGTTACGGGACTGTGTTTTGGCTATTACATCTTATTCCCAAGCGTTCTATCGTTTCTTACCAATTTAGCAAGTGATCATTTACATACGATGTACACGGCTGAAAAATACTTTAAGTTTCTATTAAACTTGACGCTGCCTATCGGATTTTTGTTTGAAATGCCAATTCTCATTATGTTACTAACACGTCTAGGCATTATAAATCCTATGATATTGGCGAAAACAAGAAAAATAGCTTACTTTATTTTAATGATTCTATCAACATTGGTTACTCCACCAGATTTTATCTCAACGATAATCGTTTTTATTCCACTAGTGTCACTATATGAGCTAGGAATAAGTGTATCAAAATATATGTATCGTAAAAATGAAAGAGCCCTTTTTAAAGAGGCAAGTTAAAAAAGATGCCTGGTATTAAATCTGCCCGACCCGATTCCTGCGTTTTCGCTTTAAATAAAAAAGCCTTTTCTTTTATATAGAAAGGGCTTTTTCTATTTTATATCGAATGGTACATAATCATTATTTATATTCACGCACTAAAACCATTCAAAGCATCAGGATCAATAAACTGAATACATAGACCAGCTATATTTTTAAAAATGATGTAAGCGTTTTCCACAACAGAGGAAAACAGCCAACTTAATAACTTTTTAATAACTTTTTATACTGTAGATAGAAAGGAGAAAGGGAATACATGAACCTGTTAAATAAGCGAGAGATGGAAATTCTTAGATTACTTTCTTCTAAAAAAGAGTATCAAACAGGGGAGAGCATAGCAGTTTTGTTAGGTGTTTCTTCCCGGACGATAAGGAATGATGTGAAAAGTTTAAATAAAATCCTATTGAATCATGGAGCGAATATAACCTCGAAAAAAGGACTAGGTTATGAGCTTGAGCTACAAGATCATGAAGCGTTTAGTCGGTTAAACGTACAAGTGAATGGACCGAATGAGCATCATTCCAATCGGAACATGAAAGCCCTTGAAGAAAGAAATCTAGAGGATGTGATTATTGGGAAGCTTCTGATTAACACACTATCTGATACGAGTATGTTTCAGGAAGAATTTGCAAATGAACTTTATATCAGTCTCTCTACTCTAAAGAGCTATTTTCCAGGGGTAAAGGAAAAAGTCAGTAGGTTTGATTTAAAGGTGGTTACCGATCGATTCAATGGGATTAGACTACACGGGGAAGAAAATAAAATTCGCTTTTGTATATCAGAGTTTTTGTTTAACCAGCATAGCATGAGTGTTTATAACGATTTATTTCCAAAGCAGGAACTCGAACAGTTAAAGGAAATTACCTTAAAGGTGCTTTACAAGCATAAATTAAAGCTCACAGATATGTCATTAGAACGGTTCATTATTCATATGGGCATTACAATCAAGAGACATAAGAATGAATGTTATTTAACCTTTCCACCAAAATTAAAGAAATGTATTCAAAGCTCAAAAGAATTTATCATTGCTGAAGAAATTATAAAAGAGATTTTTTACGGATTATCGATTGATATCCAGCCAGAAATCTACTATATTACCCAGCATCTCATAGCAAGTAGTCGCCTTAGTCATAAAGATATGAATGATGATGACTATAAAAGATTAGAAAAAATGATACGAACGATATTGGTTGCTGTTAAGAGGAAAACCTCCATTGATTTAAGTGTGGAGCAAGACCTGATGGCGGGTCTAATCACTCATTTATATGTGGCATTAAAGAGAATTGAATACGATATGAGTATTCGAAATGAATTATTACCTACTATTAAAAATAATTACCCACTTGCGTTCGAATTAGCTGTCATTGCAAGTAATGAGATAAAAGAGTTAACAAATCTCACTATTAATGAAAATGAAATCGGTTATCTTGCTATCCATTTCGGAGTGGCACTCGAAAAGATGGGGTTAAACAAACGAACGATGAAAAGAATACTGATTGTCTGTGGATCCGGGCTGGCAACTGCCTCATTGATTCGAGAAAGAATCACCAATGTCTATGGAGAACAAATTAGTATTATTGAGTGTATTAGTTTAAGAGAGTTTAACGAAAGTAGGCTAGATAAGGTAGATTTGGTTGTTTCTACTGTACCAATTACACATATATTTTCTACAAAAATCATCGTAGTGAGTCCAGTTTTAACAAATAAAGATCTTTCCGTTATTTATCAAAAAATAAAAGAAGATGAAGACAATCCGGTTTTTATCAGTTACCAGGATGTGTTTAAGAAGGACCTTTTTAAAAGAGACATCGATTTGGATTCAAAAGAAGCCGTACTTCATTATATGACGCAATTAATGAAGAAAAAAGGCTATATTGATGGCCGGACCTTAGAATCTATATTTGAAAGAGAAAGGATGGCATCCACTGAACTCGGACATTTAGTTGCGATTCCTCATCCATTAGAAAACCATATGAGTGAAGTTTCGATTGCTGTTTGTATATTAAAAAAACCTATCGTCTGGGATAAGGAAAAGGTTCAGGTAGTAATCTTGCTCAGTGTCCCAAAAGAAAAACAAAAATGGTGGGAAACGATTTTTAAAAAGCTCATTCTTTTTCTAATCGAGGATTTTGGAGTGACCAAAATGATCTCTGAATATAGCTATGAAGAATTTATTCGAAACTTAGTAAAGTACAAGGAGAAGTAAGATGGATAATCATTATTTTACAAAGGACAATGTACAATTCCAAGTAGAAGCCGTGGATTGGCAGGATGCGATTAGAGTGGGAGTTTCCATACTGGAGTATAACGGGTACGTCAATCAACTTTATGCCGATGAAGTGATAAAAAATGTTCTCGAGTATGGTCCTTACATTGTGATTGCACCTGGGATAGCGATTCCACATACAAGACCAGAGAATGGAGCTCTATCAGTAGGAATGAGCTTGATCACGCTAAAGGACCCAATCCTATTTCAACAGGAGGAGCCTCCCGTTAAGGTTATGATCTCCTTTTCTGCAACGGATAGTAACGAACATTTAGAAATAATCAAAACGATTGTGAAAATTGCCGAAAAGGGCCTGGTTGACGATATTTGGAGGATTCATAACGTTGATCAATTAAATGAACTAATTGGAGAGGGTTCACAATGAAAAAAGTTGCGATCATCACAAGTGGGGGAGATGGAGCAGGAATCAATGCAGCCCTCGAAATGCTGTCAAGATTCAAAGAACTTGACCTATACGGTTTTTCTGGCGGCTACGATGGTGTCTTAACCCATTCGCCCATTCACCTAACAGCCAGTTACTGTGAAAATACCTCGCTTGACGGAAGACATATAATCAAGACCGCAAGAAGCAAGCTCCCATACACAAAAGAAGGAAGAGAAAAGTTGCACAAAAAGCTAAAAGAAGATGGTTACGAATACTTGATCGTTTGTGGGGGAAATGGCTCACAAAAGGCTGCGCATCTTCTGAATTTAGAAGGAACAAAAACGATTTTTATACCAATGACGGTTGATAATGATGTGAACGGAACCGATTATACGATTGGTTATGATACCGCATTAAATTATATCAACGAGGTGCTATACGGTTTGCATGATACCGCCTCGAATATGCCCGGCCGAATTTTCATGGTAGAAGTGCTTGGAGGAAATGCTGGTAGCCTTGCCTTAGAAAGTTCCATTGCAGGGGCATGTGACCTAGCGATTATTCCGGAGTTTTGTACTGATCCAACGGCAATCGTCTCGCGTGTAAAAGAAAAACTGCAGGAGAAAAGATCCCTGCTGATCGTATGCTCGGAAGCAGCCTATGAAGAAAAAAACTTTCATCAAGGTAATCAAGGAATATCCTTTCAAATTTCCGAGGCGATTGAGGCCGAAACAAATATCCGAGTGAGAAAATCGATCATGGGCTTTTATATCAGAGCCGGAAAACCATCAAGTAAGGATGCACTGATCGCTAGCACCATGGGATATGAAGCTAGCAAATGCATGATCGAAGGGAAATCCGGTGTCATGATGGGAGTAAAGAATGGGATTGTCCAACCAATAGAGTTAAGTGTTGCGATGGAATCACCAAAGAGACTTGACGCTAGATTAGTAGAAATAGCAAAAAAAAATAAAATAATTATTGAATCCTAGGAGGATGGAGACCGATGTTAAAAATACTTGTATGTTGTGGTGCTGGTTTAGGAAGTAGCTTTGCGTGTCAAATGAGTGTGGAATCCGTATTAAAGGACTTAGGTGTAAAAGCACATTTGGATCATTCTGATATTTCATCGGCAGCAGGCCACCAGGTGGATGTGATCATTTCCGGAAAAAACTTTGAATCTCAATTTAGCCGATATAATTTACCCGTAGATTTCATTTTCCTCAATCGGTTAGTAGATAAAAATGAAATAAAGGAAAAACTGGTCCCAATTTTACAAATTAAAGGAGAGTTATAAAAAGGGGGAGTTTTTATGGGCATCGTTGATTTTATTATTGAAAGTATACTAACTCAAGCTTCGATCACAATTGCTCTAATTGCATTTCTAGGATTACTGCTACAAAAAAGACCGTTTGGAGAGGTCATGTCAGGTAGTTTTAAGACCTTACTTGGATTTTTAGTTCTTTCCGCCGGTTCTTCCATTATCGTTACCTCATTAATCTACTTTGGTGAAATCTTCTCTGAAGGCTTCGGTATGCAGGGTATCGTACCTTCGATTGAAGCTATCAATGGTCAGGCCATGAATGAATTAGGTCTTGGCAACCAAATTGCGTTAACCTTCTTAGCTATTTTCGTTTTCAATATTATTCTTGCTCGCTTTACAAAATGGAAGTACATCTTTTTAACTGGTCAGGCTGTACTTTGGATGGCAACGATGACCACTGTGTTTGGTAGTTTCGCAGGATTATCGGGCCTTTCCTTAATCCTCGTTGGAGGACTTGTTGGTGGAATCTTTGCTGTGGCGATGCCAGCAATCGCTCAACCGATCGTTAGAAAAATAACAGGTTCCGATGATATCGCGTTAGGTCATTTTTGTACAATTGGATACGTATTCGCTGCTGGCGTATCAAAGCTAGTAGGAAAAGGTTCCAAGTCTACTGAGGATATTAAGTTTCCGAAAGGACTTAGCTTTTTACAAGATACGTATTTATCCGTAGCAGTTGTTATGATTCCTTTATATGTAATTACAGCAATCTTTGCTGGTCCTGAGTTCGGAGCAACTTATTCAGGCGATGTGAATTATCTTGTATACGCTTTCTTGCAATCCGTTCAATTTGTTGTCGGTGTGTATGTGTTACTATCAGGGGTTCGACTACTTTTAGCTGAAATTGTTCCAGCCTTTAGAGGAATTGCGTTAAAAATTGTTCCTGATGCCAAACCAGCTCTAGACTGTCCAGTCCTCTTCCCTTACGCTCCAAATGCAGTAACAGCAGGATTTGTTACCACAACGATCGGGTCTGTAATCGCCATGTTTGTTCTCCCTTGGTTTGGATTAGCGATGATTTTACCAGGGATGCTAACAAACTTCTTCGCTGGAGGAACAGCAGGGGTATTTATGAACGCTGTTGGTGGTAGACGAGGGGTGTTAATCGGCGGTATTGCTCATGGTTTCTTTATCACTCTTTTACCTGCATTGCTCGTTCCAATTTTCAACGATCTTGGTTTTGTTAATGCAACCGCAACCGATGTGGATACTGTAACTGCTGCTCTTGTGTTTGATTGGCTGATCAGTCCAATTATTAATCTATTTAACTAGTGAGGTAATCATATATGGCATTATTTAAAAGGAAAAAAGCACCTAAAGTTGAAGTTGAAACGATTATTGAACTCGATATAGAAAAGTTGCTTCAGGATATAGAATCCGCATCAGAAGAACTAAAGAAAGCTGAAGGAGAGAAACGTATAGAAGTTCTAAATAAATTAGGGACATTATCCTTCGAAGCCCACTTGATCGACCAATCGATTGAATTTTACGAAACAAGTATTTCAGAAAACAGGTCGCTTGGAAAAGCCTATACCGACTTGATTAAGCTTTATAATATCAAACGAAAAGAAGCAGTCGATGAAAAAGACAATGCAAAAATTCAATTTTATTTAGGAAAAACTGACCAATTAATGCAACTCACGAAAGATACTATAAGAGGAAGATTTTAAAGGAGAGAAACTAATGCTTAAAAACTTAAAGCAATTGTTTGAAGAAAATGATGGTAAACGTGCGATTGGAGCCTTTAATGTACATTGTCTTGAGATGTTACCCGCTATGTTAGAAGGAGCAAAGGAGATCAATTCACCAATTATTATTCAAACTTCCCTAGGTACTGCTGAATATATTGGGTTTGACCTACTAGTCTCCAGTTTAAGGACGTTATCTGAAAAGCTAGACGTTGATGTTTGTCTTCATATGGATCATTGTAAGGATATAGATGCGATTAAACGTGCGATTGACATGGGCTACACATCGGTCATGTATGATGGTTCAAGCTTACCATTAGAAGAAAATATCAGAAATACTCAAATTGTCGTTGACTATGCATCTAGTAAAAACGTTTCCGTTGAAGGGGAAGTTGGAACGATTGGTGGAGCAGAAGAGGGAATCGTTGTCTCAAGTCATGATGCGATGTACACGGATCCACAAGATGCTTACAAATTCGTAACTGAAACGGGAGTAGATGCGCTAGCCGTAGCCATTGGTACAACTCACGGACAATATAAATCAAAAGCAAAAATTAACTTTGATTTGTTAAAAGAGCTATCCACCAATTTGAAAAACGTTGGAATGGTTCTACATGGAGGAACAGGTGTATCTGATGAAGATATGAGGAAATGCGTGTCTCAGGGAATGAAAAAAGTGAATGTGGGAACTGAACTGAATAAATCGTATATTGAAGAAGTAAACAAAACCTTCCCATCCGCCACACCATTAACCTCGCTGCGCACCTTGCTAAAGCCAGCCAATCAGAAGATTAAAGAAATTGTAGTGAAAAAATCGACATTGTTTCAAATATAATAGTTGGGATCAGTCCTAGATAATAGGGCTGATCTTTTTCTCTTGTTAGGAACGCAAGTAATGGAGCAAAATAGCAAATAAATCATAATAATCGCTAGAAAAACTTGAAAATCGCAAAAATATTATTAGAATAGCAAATATATTTCTTGAATAGCAAATAAATCTCCAAAACCGCAAGTATTTCAATTAATCGCAAATATTTTATCAAAAACTCTCAATTATCGAATAGCTTTTGATAGATAAATTCATATTTTTCATCAAAATTTATCCGAATCCCTATTAAATTAACACGATAAACG
Organism: Bacillus sp. Y1; assembly: GCF_003586445.1. Taxonomy (NCBI): domain Bacteria; kingdom Bacillati; phylum Bacillota; class Bacilli; order Caryophanales; family Bacillaceae; genus Bacillus; species Bacillus sp. Y1. The sequence goes on from NZ_CP030028.1 coordinate 2,598,308, forward strand.
TAACATTTTTCACAGAATACAACAAACATTTCCTTTACAGTAAATAAAAATCAGAACAGTTTGAAAAAAGGAAATATAAAGGAGGAATTCTGATGAAAAGGACGCATTTACCATTGGTATATTCATGCTCAGGCTGTTCTTCAGCCGCACAAACCGCAAATTTAATCGCAATCAAAATGGATCGGGAGGACATTGCCGAAATGTCATGCATTGCCGGTGTAGGGGGAGATGTAAAACCACTCGTAAAAACGGCAAAATCAGGCAGGGAAATCATCGCCATTGATGGCTGTCCGTTGGCATGTACAAAAAACTGCCTCGCAAGGCACGGTGTTCAGCCAACCCATCATTTTGACCTTTCCAATTTTAATGTGGTAAAGAAAAATGGGGAAGACCCAGACTTAGATGTGTTTATGACGACGTATGAGAGAATAGTAGAGCTCATTTAATCAATAAAGGGTATGTTCACCTTGAACATATCCTTTTTTTCTAGATTGATAAACGAGCACTTCCACTGAAGACCCAAACTTGATCTCACCACAAAAAAAGTAACGATACCTTCTATCACTATGTTGTAACCGCATACAAAATCTTAATAAATAAAACCCCAAAATTATTATATATTTCAACGACCGAAACAATTTACTTTAGTAATGCAATGTTATAGAATGGTAAAGTTACAAACTTAGGAAATTATGAATCTTCATATTTAAAAAGAAAGGCGAGAGGAACTTGAACAATTTAACAGGTACAAAGCGTTTACAGCTTGCATTGCTTCTAGGGTCTCTGGCGATCTTAGGTCCGTTTACCATCGATATGTATTTGCCTTCTTTTCCGACTATTGTAGAAGAGTTCGGTACAACGGCATCCTTCGTACAAATTAGTTTAACTTCTTGTTTGTTAGGCTTAGGGCTGGGGCAATTGATTATCGGTCCAATGAGTGATGTGCAGGGACGGAAAAAACCATTATTAATATTCCTTATTATGTATTTAGTTGCCTCTGCCATTTGTGCATTTGCTCCGAATATTTATTTCTTTATTGCGGCTCGTTTCTTGCAAGGATTTTCAGCAGCAGGCGGGATCGTTATTTCGAGAGCGGTCGTTCGCGATAAGTTTAGTGGAAGAGAATTAACGAAGTTTTTTGCGTTATTAACATTAGTAAGTAATCTTGGTCCAATTATCGCTCCTGTTGCAGGCGGCGCGATTCTAGCCTTTACGAATTGGACGGGAGTATTTGTCGTTTTAAGTGTTGTGGGTTTAGTTTTATTTTTTACGGTATTTTCAAAGCTGGAAGAATCGCTACCTACGGAAAAGCGTGTTCCTAGTAATATAGGTCAAACCTTTAGTAACTTTGGAACTTTATTAAAAGATCGTCAGTTTACGGGATATGCCTTTACACAAGGATTTATTGTGGCTGGAATTTTTGCTTATGTTTCTGGTACTCCATTTGTGTATCAAAATATTTATGGAGTTTCGCCACAAGTATTTAGTTTATTATTCGGATTAAACGGAATTGGCTTGATTCTCGGAAGTCAGGCAGTAGGGAAGTTCGTTGACGTGATATCTGAAAAGACTTTTTTAGTTATAGGTCTGACCATGTCAAATGTTTCAGGTGCCATTCTTCTTGTTGCGTTATTACTAAAGGCACCATTAATTGCTGTTGTTATTCCTATCTTCTTCTTCGTTGCATCAATCGGGATTATTGGAACCACATCGTTTTCACTTGCCATGGAGTCACAAGGGCATATTGCTGGTAGCGCGTCGGCTCTATTAGGATTGTTACCATTTATCCTCGGCTCTATTTCATCACCACTTGTAGGGATTGCAGGTGAGAATTCAGCCATACCGATGGGATCCATTATCTTTGGTGCTAGCTTTTTAGCTTTTCTATCGTATTTTCTTTTCGTACGAAAGGCTTCCGTTGTAAAACCAGCTATCGAAGAACCCGGAAAAATCTCAGTATAATATCTAGACGCTATCCAAAAGGGTAGCGTCTTTTCTTTTAAGGTATCGTTCAATTTACCAAATGAAGTGCATGTGTATCAATTTAAATTAATCAATATATCTAATGGTTGGCTCGTCATGTGAGTTACGTTTCAGTAGGAAATCTGTCGTGTTCGTTATATAAGTAGTTGAAAAATAAGAAAGATTCATCTAATATAGAATCTAGCTTAATTGAATAGTTTTCCAGAAAGTTAAGATGCCTAAATGGCTTAATAGGGAATCTGGTGAAAATCCAGAGCTGTACCCGCAACTGTATGTGTGGACGAAATAAGAAATCCACTGTGTGCATACGTGATTCGTATGGATATGGGAAGGTCTTAGAGTAGGAGGAAGCACGAGTCAGGAAACCTGTCTTACTTTTAAACGTTTCAGTTTCTCCGGGAATAGAGAAGGTGTTTCGATGGTGAGAAGGGACCGTATTTCTGTTTGTCTTTTCATGCTTTCGTTTCATCCGTTCATTCCTGTGAGCGGATTTTTTTATGGAAATCTTTCATTGGGTTGATAACTTCATAGTTTACTTGATAGGTGCAAAAGAAAAAACTTTTGCTTAAAAGGGAAGCACGGTGAAAAGCCGTCGCGGTACCCGCCACTGTATTGGGGAGCTTTGTTACAAATGGTCACTGAGTAAAATCGGGAAGACGTAACAAAAGCAAGGAACCAGAGCCAGGAGACCTGCCTATAAAGTGTGTCACATACCTACGGGACTATAGGTAGATGTGTAGAAAGATGTACATTCCGTATGTTCTTATGCACCTCTATTTGTAGGGGTGCTTTTTTATTACAAAAAATGTGAGGAAGTGGAAAACATGACAACATGGAATTTAAATGGGACAAAGCATCACATCTTGATTTGTAATGGAAGTAGTTGCATGAGAAAAGGGGGAGAAGAAGTAACGCAAGCGATTCGTGATGAAATTAAGCAGTTGGAGTTGGACAACAAGATTCATACAACAAGAACGAGATGCAATGGAAGATGCAAGGATGCTTGTGTCACCATCGTTTATCCAGAAGGCATCTGGTATAAGGCACTTACAGAGGACATGGGACGAGAAATCGTACGGAGTCATCTCGCTCAAGGAAAGATACTAAAAGAATCTGTTATTTATACATACGACCAGGAAGGCTTCGTAGCACCTGAAAACTCAGATAGTATTGAGGGAATTTTGAAAAAAGTGAAAGAAGGGGTATGACCTATGGAATTTATCATGTTTGCTCTGCTTGCTGTGTTTATTGGCATGAGGCATGGAATCGACGGAGATCATGTAGCAGCGATTGCCGACATGGTTGGCAGTGAGCAGCGTAAGAAGAAACAGCTTACTCTTGGTGTGATGTATGCCATTGGCCACGGCATGATTGTGATGGTTATTGGAGTGTTATTTATTTATATTGGTTTACAACTTCCAGATGTAACGAAGCAAGTACTAGAAATGCTCGTTAGCTTCACCCTTATTTTGCTCGGAATGTTTATTATTTGGTCGATTTTTCAACAAAAGAAAGATTACGAATATAAAAGCCGACTAAGAATTGTTGTTGAGTTTTTCCATAACATCGCTAATAAAGTGAAATCAGGAACAAAAACCAATCAACTTTCACCTACGAAACTCGGTGCCGTTGGAGCGTTTATTATTGGCATTCTTCACGGCATTGGTGTGGAAAGTCCGACTCAGATCGCGATAATTTCTAATGCGATGGGGCTTGATAATATAACCGTTGCCCTTATTCAACTGACTCTATTTGTTTTTGGGTTACTCATAGCAACAATCGGAATTACGTTTTGTCTTTCATGGGGATTTATGAAAGCTAGAGTGAAAGACAAGCTGTTTTTACTATTAGGCACGGTAACAGGCGCCTATAGCTTAGTACTCGGAATTTTTATGATGGTGGAACTATTGAAAGGAGGAGCGTAATTGAAAGGAAAGCTGTTAGTCATTGGTTTTGGTCCCGGAAGTGAGGAGCATATTACGGACCGAGCAAAAAAAGCGCTTCAAGAAAGCGATATGATCATCGGCTACAAAACATATGTAGAGCTGATAGAAGGTTTACTCGACGGACAAGAAATCATTAGCACAGGGATGACAGAAGAAGTAACTCGAGCTCAAGAGGCAGTGAGGCAGGCCGAGATCGGAAAAAAAGTGGCAGTGATCTCTAGTGGAGATGCAGGTGTGTATGGAATGGCTGGTCTTGTGTACGAAGTGTTGGTTGAAAAAGGCTGGAAGCAAGACACGGGTGTTGAGGTTGAGGTAATTCCAGGAATCTCAGCCATCAATTCATGTGCATCCCTATTGGGAGCCCCTGTCATGCATGATGCCTGCACGATCAGCCTAAGTGACCATCTGACTCCTTGGAGCTTGATTGAACAACGAATTGAAGCAGCTGCACAAGCAGATTTTGTGATTGCCTTGTATAACCCCATGAGCGGAAGAAGAACCCGACAAATTGTCGAGGCACAGCGGATACTATTAAAATACCGATCGCCGGAGACACCGGTTGGACTTGTAAAAAGTGCCTTTCGTGATCGTCAAAGCATTACGCGCACCACATTAGAAGACATGATGAATCACGAAATTGGCATGTTAACTACTGTGCTGATTGGAAACTCGTCAACGTTCTTTTACGACGACTTGATGATTACGCCAAGAGGTTACCAGCGAAAGTATACGTTGAGGCAAAAGGAACAACCATTGAAACCCCATCAACGATTGAAAAAGGAAGCTGAGCCATGGGCGTTAGAGCAGGTGGTGGTGGGTACTTCCTCTAGAGAAATCGCGGATGAAGCATTACAGCTAATTTTAGGCAAAAGCAATCAACCAAAAGAGTACATCCAACAACCCATTCAATCAATCTTTGAAGTGTCGGTTAGTCCGGGTGTTGTGAACAAAAAATTTACCCCTAAGCAAATGAGCACACTAGCTGAGATCGTTGGTGATGCCGGCAGCATGGAGTATACCCAGGACCATCATATTAAGCTTCAAGTTCCAACCTCTAACCCAGATCTTGTTGTAAGTGAGCTTGAAGAGGTAGGTTTTCTTCTTGCCCCTGTAGGCGATGTATTGACACTGAAGGCCTGCGATTTTTGTGAAGGAGAAAAGAAGGATAGCATTCCTTATGCAGAGGCGTTACAAGCAAGACTTGGTGGAATGGAGTTGCCAAAAGAACTGAAGATCGGCTTCAACGGTTGTGGAATGGCGTGCTTTGGCGCGGTTCGTGAAGATATCGGCATTGTATTTAGAAAAGGTGCTTTTGATTTATTTTTAGGTGGAAAAACGATCGGAAGAAACGCACACTCCGGACAAATTGTCGCTGAAGGGATTGCTGCGGACGAAATCGTAGGACTAGTAGATAGAATCGTTCATGAGTATAAGGAAAAAGGGCATCCGAATGAGCGTTTCCATAAATTCTTTAAGCGGGTGAAGAACGTGTGCGACTTTGAATTTCAAGACGTATCACCGTCTTTAAAAATAGAACCCGCCCCTTGTGGAGATTAAGAGTTTACTATCTAACGCCATTCATCAAGATTATGAAACAATCAAACTACAAAAGCAGCCACAAAAACATTTAAGGAGGATAACACATGAAAGCTATCTTATTCGTAGGACACGGAAGTCGCGACCACGAAGGTAATGACCAAGTCCGTGAGTTTATCAACGATCTTAGAGCAAATGTAGATGCATCCATCCTCGTAGAAACATGTTTTCTAGAATTCGAGAGACCCACCGTCGGACAAGGTATTGACTTATGTGTGGAAAAAGGTGCTACAGAAATCGCGGTAATCCCGATTATGCTACTCCAAGCAGGTCATTCCAAAATCCACATCCCTGGAGCGATTGATGAAGCAAAAGAAAAATATCCTCATATTTCGTTTACATATGGACGACCTATCGGGATTCATGAAGAAGCTCTAGATATCTTACAAACAAGACTAATAGAAGCCGGAGAAGACTTGGAATTCCCAGATGAGGATACAGCGATCTTACTCCTAGGTCGCGGCGGTAGCGATCCGGATGCAAATAGTGATTTATACAAGATTGGCAGACTTCTATGGGAAAAAACAAAGTATAGAATCGTTGAGCCAGCGTTTATGGGTGTGACTGACCCTCTAGTAAACGCAGGAATTGAACGATGTATCAAGCTTGGAGCAAAGAAAGTAATCATTTTACCTTATTTTCTTTTTACTGGAATTTTAATCAAGCGGCTAGAAGAACTTGTTTTAGAGTTCCAACAAAGCTTCCCTGGTATTAAATTCCAACTTGCTGGCTATTTTGGTTTTCACCCTAAGCTACAAACCATTCTATTAAACCGAGCAGAAGAAGCGCTTCAAGGGGAAGTGAAAATGAACTGTGATACATGCCAATATCGCGTAAATGCGATGGAGTTTATCGGTCATCATCACCATCATGACCATGCTCACGATCATCATCATGAGCATGAGCATCATCATCACCACCATGAGGAAAAGGCAGGGAGCGCCAAGTGATTTTCATGTTAGCCGGAACAAGCGACGCAAGGGCATTAGCTCTCGAAATAAAGACTGAAGGTCATGAGCTCCTTACAACAGTCGTAACAGATAACGCAGCAATTGAAATGAACAAGTCAAACATCCCTGTCCATATCGGTCGATTAACAGCAGATGAAATGGTCCATCTAATAGAGTCAAAAGGAGCTACCACAGTTATCGACGCGAGCCATCCATTTGCTGAGGAAGCGTCGAAAAATGCCATTCAAGCAGCCAAACATTTAGGGCTCCCATATATTCGTTACGAACGAGCGTCCCAAACATTTGATTACGAAAAATTAACGGTGGTCACCACCTACAAAGAAGCAGCCCAACTTGCCGCAACCAAACAAGGTGTTATCATGCTTACAACGGGGAGTAAAACATTGCAAATGTTTACAGAGGAATTATTGAACAAGCCGGATATACGCCTCGTGGCTCGAATGCTCCCACGTTTAGACAATATGAAAAAATGCGAGCAACTTGGGTTTCCTCAAAAAAACATCATCGCCATACAAGGACCGTTCACAAAGGAGTTTGACCAAGTACTTTATAAGCAATACAAAGTCAACGTCATGATTACAAAAGAAAGTGGCAAGGTCGGCTCGGTCGATGAAAAAGTGGAGGCAGCAAAAGAATTAGGTATTGAGATCATTATGATAGCCAGACCATACATGGACTATGGTGATAGCTATTCAGAATTCTCCCCCATATTAAAAGCACTAAAAGGAGTGGAATCAAATGGATTTTAAAACAGAGTTCAAACCATTAACCGTTCAACCTGAGGAAATTGAAGGAATTAGTTTTCAAATGATCGATGATGAGGTCGGAGAGCATCATTACTCTCCTGAGCAATACAGGGTCGTTCAACGAGTGATTCACGCTTCAGCCGATTTTGAACTCGGAAAAAGTCTCTTATTTCATCCCAAAGCCATGGAAGCAGGCATCCAGGCCATTCGCAGTGGAAAAAAAGTCGTTGCTGACGTTCAAATGGTGCAATCAGGTGTAAACAAGACAAGAATTGAAAAATTCGGCGGAGAAGTAAAAGTATATATATCAGACACAGACGTGATGAAAGAAGCGAAACGATTAAATACAACAAGAGCGATTATTGCAACCCGAAAAGCCATAAAAGAAGCAGAAGGTGGCATTTTTGCTATCGGTAATGCACCAACTGCCTTACTAGAGCTGATTCGCCTGATTAAAGAAGAGGACGCAAAACCAGGCCTTATTATCGGTCTGCCCGTTGGATTTGTTTCTGCGGCCGAGTCAAAGGAAGAGCTCGCGAAGCTAGATGTGCCCTTTATTACGAACATCGGTAGAAAGGGCGGTAGTACAGTTACAGTTGCTGCTTTGAATGCCATTTCCATTCTTGCTGATCAGGTATAAACGATGGCCGAGCAAGTGAAAGAGGAGAAAAAACTAAGGGAAGGCTACACGACTGGAGCCTGTGCAACTGCTGCTACAAAAGCGGCACTCACCGCTTTAATTACCAAGGAGGATCAAACAGAGTCAACAATTTTTCTCCCTGTTGGCCGGTTTGTGACCTTTGCCATTGAAAGTTGTCAGGTTTCCACCACCATAGCTGAAGCAACCGTCATAAAAGACGGAGGAGATGACCCGGATGCCACTCATGAAGCTGAAATCATCTCTACCGTTACTTGGTCGAAAGAACCCGGAATTTCTCTCGATGGAGGCATGGGGGTCGGGAGGGTGACGAAACCTGGTCTTCCCGTTCCGGTTGGGGAGGCAGCTATTAATCCTGTCCCACGAAAAATGATTCTCGGTGTTGCAGAAGAAGTATTACAAGCTTACAAAGTAGAAAAAGGAATCAAAATCGTTATTAGCGTGCCAGCGGGTGAAGAAATTGCAAAAAAAACCTTAAATGGCCGATTAGGTATTCTTGGCGGAATTTCGATTTTAGGAACGAGAGGAATTGTCGTTCCCTTTTCAACGTCTGCCTATAAAGCGAGTATTGTGCAAGCGATTAGTGTGGCTCGTGCAAGTGGATGCGATCAAATCGTTATCACTACCGGTGGTCGGAGTGAAAAATATGCGATGAAGCAGTACCCTGATTTACCAGAAGAAGCTTTCGTTGAAATGGGAGACTTTGTTGGATTCTCATTAAAACAATGCAAAAAGCAAGGTGCGAAGAAGGTTTCGATGGTGGGAATGATGGGCAAGTTTTCAAAGGTAGCACAAGGAGTCATGATGGTTCACTCCAAAAGTGCTCCAATTGATTTTGGGTTTTTAGCAGAAATGGCGGAGCAAGCTGGTGCGCATGAAGAACTGGTGAATGACATTAAGGGAGCAAATACAGCGTCGCAGGTTGGCGATATGATGTCCGAATTAGGATATCACCAATTCTTTGATTTGCTATGTGGATCATGTTGTAGCGAAGCCCTAAAAGAAGTGAATGGTGGTTTAGAAGTGGATACAACCATCTATACATTAAAAGGCGAATTATTAGGAAAGGCGGTGCGTCAAGGATGAAACCAATTAAGATGATTGGAATAGGTGATGACGGGAAGAAAAGTCTTCTGCCACATTATGAAAAATGGATATATGAAAGTGAGTTATTAGTAGGAGGACACCGGCAGTTAGCTTATTTTCCTGACTACACAGGAGAAACCCTCCCCATTGAAGGTGGACTAACCAGCTTAGTAGAAAAATTAATAACTGAGACAAAAAGAATTGTCATTTTAGCGTCTGGAGATCCGCTATTTTTTGGAATCGGAAGCTACCTTTCTAGCAAGCTCCCTTTAGAAATATTTCCTTATTTAAGCTCAGTTCAGCTAGCCTTTGCAAAAATGGGTGAACGCTGGCAGGATGCCCATGTAGAAAGTCTTCACGGAAGAAGTATGAAAGGATTAGCGCAGCGTATAGACGGTAAGTCAAAGGTGGCGATTCTAACGGATGTGGAAAACTCTCCGAATATAATTGCCGACTATCTTCTGTCCTTTGGTATGACCGAGTACGAAGCATTTGTGGGAGAGAATTTAGGGGGAGATCACGAAAGAGTCGGCTGGTATCAGCTCCAAGATATGCGTACCTTCGAGTTTTCTCCATTAAATATCGTGATTTTGAAAAAAGTAAATCCAGCTCCTTCTTGGCCAATTGGTATTGATGATCATGAATTTATTCAAAGAAAACCGGAAAAAGGGCTCATTACAAAAAAAGAAGTTAGAGTATTAAGCGTTAGCTCCCTTCAACTTCAAAGAGACAGCGTCGTTTGGGACATTGGCACTTGTACCGGTTCAGTTGCAATTGAAGCAGGTAGAATTGCTCGGGATGGGCAAATTTATGCCATAGAAAAGAATGAAGCGGACTTAGACAACTGCATACAAAATCTAGCGAAATTCCGAGTGGATGCCAACGTTGTTCATGGGAAAGCTCCCGAAAAATTAGATGAGTTTCCCTCTCCAGATGCCGTATTTATTGGCGGAACAGCTGGTGGGATGGAAGAGATACTGAGGATTTGCTGTAAGAGGCTGAATCAGAACGGTCGCATTGTTCTTAACGCGGTTACGATTGAAAACTTAGCCGAAGCCATGGCTGTTTTTAAAAGGAATCACTTTAAAACAGAGGTAACGCTAGCACAAATTTCAAGAAGTAAGCCTATTTTAAATCTGACTCGCTTCGATGCGTTAAATCCTATTTATATTATTTCGGCAAAAAGAGAGGACGGAGAAGAAACATGTTAGGAACATTATACGGATTGGGCGTAGGACCCGGAGACCCAGAACTCATCACAGTGAAAGCCTTTCGACGTTTAAAAGAGTCACCTGTGATTGCATACCCGAAAAAACAAAGAGGAAGCAAAAGCTATGCCCATAAAATCATAGATGTATATTTTCAACCAGAAGAAAAAGAAATGCTCGGTCTTGTGTTTCCAATGACAAAGGATCAAGATATTTTAGAGAAAAAATGGACAGAAACGGTTGAACAAATATGTGAAAAGCTACAACAAGGGAAAGACGTGGCATTCGTTACAGAAGGCGATCCACTCCTTTACAGTACCTTCATCCATATGATGCGATTAATGCAAGAAAAGCACCCCGAAGTCCCGATTGAAGTGGTGCCAGGAATCTCTTCGTTTAATGGAGCTGCCTCCCGACTAGGAATTGCCCTAGCAGATGGGGACGATCATATTGCCATTGTTCCAGCAAGAGATGACTATGAAACCATGAAAAAAGTGATTCAAGAAAATGATTGTGTCATTTTTATAAAAGTCGCAAAGGTCATTGATGTCATGCTCCACGTTCTTCGAGATTTGGATTTATTACATAAAGCATCCGTTGTTACAAAGGTAACGTCTGATGAGGAAATCATTTGGAATGCAGCCGAGCTCGATGGTGCTGAGCTTGAATACTTAACATTAATGGTGGTGAGAAAATGAAGCTATACATCATAGGTGCCGGACCAGGAGATCCTGACCTAATTACGGTAAAGGGGTTAAAGCTTTTACAAGAAGCCGATGTGGTTCTTTATGCAGATTCTCTAGTGAATAAAGAGCTAATTAATCAATCCAAACCAACGGCTGAAGTGATGAAAACAGCAGGTATGCATCTCGATGAAATGGTGGATATCATGGTGGACCGAATTCGCGCGGGGTTAAAAGTTGTTCGCGTTCACACAGGAGATCCAGCTGTATACGGAGCGATAATGGAACAAATGACTCTTTTAAAAAAAGCAGGGATTGAAGTAGAGATTGTTCCTGGCGTTAGCTCGGTGTTTGCTGCCGCTGCTGCTGCCCAAGCCGAGTTAACGATTCCCGATTTAACGCAAACGGTTATCTTAACAAGAGCGGAAGGTAGAACGCCGGTTCCAGAGTTTGAAAAGCTTCGAGATCTTGCGAGTCATCATAGCACAATTGCTCTTTTTTTAAGCGCCACATTAACCAAAAAAGTAATGAAGGAATTTATCGATGCAGGTTGGAGCAAGAATACCCCGGTGATTGTCGTTTACAAAGCGTCATGGCCAGATGAACAAATTGTCCGAACGACTGTTGAGCATTTAGATGATGATATGCAAAAAAATGGAATTCGAAAGCAGGCCATGATTTTGGCCGGATGGGCATTAGACGAAAAAATCCACGATAAAAACTACCGTTCGAAACTATATGATCAAAGCTTTACACATGGCTTTCGACGTGGGGTGAAGCCGTGATGATTGCTTTAGAAGAAGGAAAAATTGCTTCTGTTAGTCAAACCGGAGACTACGCAATTGTTGCGATTACGAAACACGGCGTCGAGATTGCTAGAAAGCTAGCACTATCTCTTCAGAATGCTGATTTGTATTATATGAGCAAGTTTGAAAAGGGAGATGAACAAGAACGAGGAGTACAGATGTTTACAGGCAGTGTTCGACTTCTGTTTCCATCACTTTTCAAAGCTTATAAAGGTCTAATTATCATCGTTTCCTTAGGGGCGGTTGTTCGTATGATTGCCCCCCTTTTAATAGACAAAAAAGTGGATCCTGCGGTCGTGGTCATTGATGATAAGGCGGAGCATGTGATCAGTGTATTATCTGGACATATCGGTGGAGCGAATGAGTTAACCAAGGAGGTGGCTGCTATACTGCATGCTCGTCCAGTGATTACGACTGCCTCTGATGTACAAAAAACAATACCCGTTGATTTGTTCGGAAAACGATTTGGCTGGGTGTGGGAATCGGCAGAAAAGTTAACACCAGTGAGTGCATCTGTGGTAAATGAAGAAATGGTTGCGGTTGTGCAGGAATCAGGGGAAAAAGGCTGGTGGACGTATGACCACCCACTACCTGAAAATATTAAACCGCATTCCAGTATTTCGGAAGCCTTAGTAAGAAAACCTCAAGCAGCACTTGTGATTACTCACCGATTAATAGAAAGTGAGGAACAGTCCATCTTGGAAAATGGAGTGTTGTATCGCCCTAAGGTCATTGCTTTAGGTATTGGTTGTAATCGAGGAACATCAAAGGAAGAAATCGAGAAGGTCATTCAAGAAACATTGGCAGAGCTTCGTTTTTCGATGAAAAGTGTGAAGGCCATTTGCTCGATTGATTTGAAAAAAGATGAACAAGGATTAATCGAGGTGGCTAATTATTACGGATGGGAGTTTGTGACGTATTCTGCTGACCAATTGAACAACGTACCTATCGCAAATCCGTCAGAAACCGTCTATAAGTTTACAGGAGCGTATGGTGTGAGTCAGCCAGCATGCTTGCTATACTCTGGAGCGAACCAACCCGTACTCGAGAAGAAAAAATCAGGCAATGTCACCATTTCCGTTGCTCTGATACACTACTAAAAGAAAAGAGGACATATCATGTCAAAAAGAAGAATGGTCATAGCTGGAACCGGGAGTGGTGTCGGAAAAACAACGCTAACAATCGGCCTTATGTCAGCTTTTAAGAAAAAAGGCCTCGTCGTACAAGGGTTTAAATGCGGACCTGATTACATCGACCCGACCTATCATACGGCGGTTACTGGTAGGCCATCAAGAAATCTTGATAGCTGGATGCTCAATCACGAGCTAGTAAAAGAAATCGCCGTTCGAGGTAGCGAAGAAGCTGACATCTCAATTATCGAGGGAGTGATGGGGTTTTACGACGGGAAAAATCCGACTTCAAATGATGGCACTACGGCAGAGATCAGTGTGATTACGAAAAGCCCTGTCGTTCTTGTCGTCAACTGCGCTAGCATGGCTCGTAGTGCTGCAGCAATTGTAAAAGGGTTCCAAGCCTTTAATGACGATGTCAATATTGTTGGGGTCATAGCCAACCAAGTAGGTAGCGAAGGACATTATCAACTAGTAAAAGCTGCAGTCGAGAAGGAATGCCAGATTCCTGTTGTCGGCTATTTGAAAAGAGATGACGAGCTATCCATTCCTGAAAGACATCTCGGTTTAGTTCCTTCGATTGAACGTGGAGAGCTAGAGCCGTTTTTTGAAAAACTTGGTGATCTGGTGCTTGAAACCATTGATGTTGATAAGTTATACGAGTTAGCACAAGCTCCTGAGCTTATGTTGAAAGGACAACAGCTTGGAAAAAACAAAGTCAAAAACGTGCGTATGGCTATTGCAAGAGATGCTGCTTTTAATTTTTATTATCAGGAAAATTTGGAACTGCTCGAGTCTTATGGGGCAGAGTTAGTGGAGTTTTCCCCGTTAAAAGGAGAGTCACTCCCAGAACAGGTGGACGGTCTTTACCTCGGAGGAGGGTACCCTGAGGAGTTCGCACAAGAGTTAGCTGAGTTGGACGAGGTCAAGCATTCTATTAAACACGCGATTGAAAACGGCCTGCCAACATTGGCCGAATGTGGGGGCTTTATGTATTTAACAGATGCAATAGAAACCACAGAGGGGAACAGTTATCCGATGGTTGGACTTATCCCTGGGGTCGTTCAAATGCATAAAAAGCTAGCTGCACTTGGTTATAGGGAAATCACCGGAGAAGAAGGAAATAGGCTGCTTCAAGGCAATCTAGGCGCGAAGGGTCACGAGTTTCACTACTCTACCTTTCATCCGACGTCTGAGTTACCTCCAGCTTACCAAACCAAAGGCATGCGCGGAACAAAAAAGGAAGGTTTCTTAACAAGAAATCTCGTTGCCGGTTATACACATTTACATTTTGGATCCTGCCCAGAATTAGTGGGTAATTGGATATCGCTTTGTAGAGAGTACAAAGGAAGTAAATCTAGGGTTTAGTAACAGACTGCAGGGGATAAATACTGAGTTATTGCCCATGAAATCCAGACATTAGTAGAATACGTGAACTAAATCTAGATTTACAACCTATAAAATCCAAATACTAGTAGAAACATGTCATACTTAGCACAAAGGGAGGTTTCAAAAAATGTCTCAACGTGGATTAAATCTCATCTATACTGGAAATGGAAAGGGCAAGACCACTGCTGCTCTAGGTCTTGCAATTCGAGCGAAAGGGCGAGGAAAACGTGTCTTAGTTCTTCAATTTATCAAGTCTCCCTCCCGAACCTATGGAGAAAAAATCATGTTTGACCAAATAGGGATTGAGATGCAGCAACTAGGAATTGGCTTTACATGGACAAAAACGCCGGAAGAGCATCGAGAGGCGTTAAAAAAAGCATGGACAATCACCAAGGACAAGGTATCCAGCGGGGAATACGATGTTGTGATTTTAGACGAGCTTAATAACGCGCTCGCTATCGATAAGTTTCCGATTGAGGATGTGCTTCCCATCGAGGAAGTAATCCAACTGATCAAACATCGTCCAGAAGCTATGCACCTCGTGATTACAGGACGCTCGGCTCGACAGGAAATATTAGAGCTAGCCGATCTTGTTACCGAGATGAAAGAGGTCAAACACTATTATGAGGAAGACATTCCTGCGGTAAAAGGAATCGAATTTTAAAAAGAAAGCTAACTAGTAGGAAGCGAAATTCAGCTTCTATACCAGTTAGCTTTTAATACGTCTATTAAAAGTTTAACTTTTTCTTGCCCCAAAATGTCGGCTATTTCTTTTTCAATTTCCTCTTTAATCCATGTCATCTCCTTGCAGCTTTCTAGCCCTTTACTCGTTAACTGCAACAATTTTTCACGTAAGTTCTCCTCAGATGTTTCTGCTACAATCATTCCTTTTTCAATTAAGCCCTTTGCACATTTATGGGCGGCTTGTCTAGAAATATTCATTTTTCTCGCCGTTTCGGCGATGGTTAGTTCCTGGTGTAGTTCTAGCCTTGTCATTAAGTAGTACTCTTGTGGGGTGACATCTTCATTTCCATTTTGGACCCATCGCTGACGGACCTCACCTCTAAGCTCGGCGTGCTTATCACTGACTAAATCAATTAATCCAAAAAAATTCGATTCACTCATTTTTTTCTCCTATGTATGTGATTCCTTTCATTGTAACATTTTTTCAAAAATAACGCGCAACCAAAACCGTCAATGCGGTTGACAATTATACGAATATCAAGTTAGAATAAACCGTCAACTAAGTTTACTATTTTAAAAGGAGAGGTTAAGAGTGGGAAAAAACAAAAAGGAACAACTGGTGTTCACTACCCTTACTTGTGCTTGTATGGTATTGGGGATGAGCATCTACAACGTATTATTATTGAAAGGATTTACTTCTAATGTATGGTTTGATGTGATCATCGGATTTATTCCAGCGTTTATTGTTGGATTATTATTAGATATTTTTGTAGTAGGAAAACTATCAAAAACCGTAGTAACCAAAATCGTGAAATCAGGAGATCCATTGATTAAAAAGATTCTATTTATGTCATTTTTTATGGTTACGGGAATGGTTTTGCTAATGTCTCTATATGGTACCATCATGAATGTTGGAATTAGCCCCGAACTTCCAAGCGCGTATGTTAAAGGGGTAGGCTTTAACTTTATTGCCGCCTTGCCACTACAACTTTTAATTGTTGGTCCCATTGTTCGCTTGATTTTTACAAAGATATATTCTGAAGAACGTACACTTTCACCCGCACAAAACTAACTGGAAAATCTAAACAGTAAATTTACATCCTTTTTACAGAACGTTAAAAATGGAAAGGTAAAGTTTTTTAATAGAGGAGAGTCTAGTAAATGACTCTCCTTCCTATAAGAAAACTGGGGGATGTATATGCGAAGGAAACAAAGAAACTCATTTCAAAAGTACTATAGCATAGTACTAAGCATTAGTTTGTTATTGACAAGTGTCGTGACGTCTATTCCTTTTAACACTTTTGCTGCTGCTGAAATAACGGGTTCAACAAGTGAAGGAACACTTGTTGAAAATGAAGCCTTGACCAGCACAGAAGAAACCACACCAACAACGCCTGAAGACTCCTTTCCAACAGATCTTGAAACCACAGTAGCAGAAACACCTCAGCAAGAAATTGACTCAATTACAGAAGTTGAAACAAATTCAACTACAGAAGCCACAGAAGAAGATCATCAATCGTATCCATCAATCTTGATTACTGAGATATCACCAAATTCAAAAGGAACGGGAACCGATTATTTTGAATTTATTGAAATCTATAATAATAGTAATCAACCATTACCTCTCAAGAATTATTCTTTCGTCTATCAGTACACAGATGGCAGTCGAGAAGACCTTCCATTCGAGGTTCCTGCTGTCACAGTTGAACCTCAGAAAACCATCGTTCTTTGGTTTAATAATGGAGGAAAGACGTTTGAGAATTTTAACTCAAATTTTGAGACTAGCCTTCCGAAAGAAGCAGTTATTGAATTTACCGATGTGTTTCCAGGGTTTGCAAACGGGGGCAATCGAGCCATTACGGTTCGGAACCAAGAGGGAAAGGACTTGGTTACAGCTTCGTATTTAGGAAGTGAAAACGATAATAACGGGAACGGTATTGCTTATAAGTACCCAGTGTCTGGAATCTTAATGGATAAGTATAACATGTTAGCAGCACCAACACCTGGTTCAATTGAATCTCAACAAGTTCCCACCCAACCGGTAGAAATACCTGAGAACCCGACAGATACTCAACCACCAAGTATTCAACACGAACCAGTAAAAGCAGCTTCTGAATTTTTGTCTATAAAAATTTCAGCAGAAATTACGGACAATTTGGCTGTACCAAATGCAACTCTTTTTTATAAAAATGAGACAATGAACGCTTTCTCGAGCATCTCTATGATAAAAGACGGACAATCCAATATTTTTACAGCTGCAATTCCTGAAGTAGATGTATCTAGTCATATAACATATTACATGGAAGCGTCTGACGGGATAAACAACGTAAAAACGGAGCAATATCGAGTAGAAGTCAAAACCACATCTGTAGATTACACGACACTTCCACCATTTCTAGTTACAGAAGTGTTATCCGATTCAACTAATGTTGGCTCAGCAGATGGATATGAGTTTATTGAGATATATAATAATTCAAACAGCCCTGTGTCCCTTAAGGATTACAAACTAAATTATCGCTATTATACAAACGATCCTGGCTCTGATGTTGTCTGGGCTTCTGTTCCTGATGATGTGAATATCCCGGCAAACGAAACCCTTGTATTTTGGATCATTAATGATCAAAATGGCTCAAAGACGGTAGCCGATTTTAATCAGCATTTTGGTACGAATTTAGTAGAAAATGAGGATATTGTTCGTATTTTCAGCAGTGGAATGGCCAATGGAAGCTTACGTGGACTTGTGATGGCAACCAACACAGGAAAGGAAATAGCTGTTGCCTATTACAATGAAGAATCCAATGTGGATGATACGTATGCAGACAAAGGGATTCAGTATAGGTATCCAACCGATAAAAGTAAAAAGATGTATAAGCTAACGATTGAACCAGCAACTCCTGGTAGTGTGAGACCCATACAAGTTCCAGTTACGGCACGTGAGTACCCAGTGGATTCAACAAGTCCGGTTCTTGAGAACCTAACGGACGTGACAACAGCCAATCAAACAGAAAATATCGAAGTCATTGCAAAGGCAACTGATGATAGGGAAGTAAAAACAGTAAAGATTTTTTATAAAATATCGGGTCAAACGGAGTTTACTGAAGCGATCGTGAAAGAGAATTACGATGATAGCTTCTTTCACCATACGATTTACTCTCCAGAGATTATCGGAAAAGAGTATGTAGATTATTACCTATTTGCATCCGATGGCATCAATGATGAGACTAGTGAGACATATCGCGTACAGATCACCAATGATTTGGACCAATCTAGTTTACGCCTAAACATAAAAAAGGGAGATATAGTAGGTGGTGAAAAGGCGTTAAAAGCCACATCCGCTTCTGATCGTCCTGAAAATGTCAAGCTATCTATCGACGAAACAGAAGTAACGACAGATCTTTATTCTTCCTTGGAACATACCGCCTATCTCGCATTTGAAGCAAATGGGCTCAACACCTATTTCCAAAATGCGGTGACGATGGGGGAGGAAATCTTGTATTTGATGGATAAAGACTGGCTATCAGCTTGGAAAACCTTCTCAGTACCAATCACATCCGACCGATTACAAGTAGGAGACAATATCATCACCCTTCGTTCAGGGAATAAAGCTTCACCATTTGATTTAGAATCAGCAGAAAACAGGGATGATTATGATCTTCGTAACGTTAGGCTTGTTTTAGCAGATGGAACAGTCATTATGGACCCAAATTTCAACGATCCTACGATTATAAAAATGAATGATGGTAATCCGTTTGTTGATTTCCACTTTTCCATCACGGAGGAGCACGCAAGATCAAAGACGTTTTCATGGAATACAACGACTGTCCCTGATGGGGAGCATACGATTACGATTGCTGACCTCGATGAGGAAGTGAGTGCTACGGTCATAGTGGATAACACCGCACCTATCATCTCAACGAATATCAAGGAAGGAAAAACCTACAAAGGTGCCTTCGAGATACAAGCTAAAGCAAAGGATGCTGGTGCAGGGGTTGAGTTGGTGGAAGCATTTTTAGACGATGAGCCTATCCAAATACCGTATGATACAGCTTCATCAAAACTCATGCCAGGTGAGCACAAGCTCTCTATAACGGCAAAGGATTCCATAGGGAATTCCTCCACGATGATTGTCCATTTTTCTGTTGTCAATGAAAATCCCGCGCAACCAATGGATGTTTCATCGTTTGGAGAAACACTAGTGGAAGGAGACCCAGTACTTAAGGTAAAAGTGACAGACCCAACGAATGACAAAATGGATGTATCGTTCTATGAAGGGTTCCAATACGATGTTGGAGACAAATTACAAGTCAAAGGGTATGCAAATGTGGCCGATGTGGAGCCACCTAACGAACCTGCTCCTCAAGGAGAAGGAACATTTTCAGAAGACGATATTTCGCTTGTAGCAAAGCAAGACGGAAAATATTTAACAAAGGATTCTAGCGAAGGCTTTCCATATCACCGTTTTGATGTGACCGTTGATGAAAAAGTAGATGCGAATGATTTGCTTGAGCTTTTTTGGACAGGAAATTCTCTACCTGGGAGAAAGGTGTCTATGTACGCATGGAGCCATGCTACTAACAAATGGGAGCTCATCGACTATAAAATTGCTGGAGAAAGCGATTTTACATTAAAAGGAAATGTAAAAGTGGATGGATATGTTCACGAACAGAAAATAAATGTGCTTGTTCAGGATGAGATTCCTTCTAACCCAAGCGATTATGACTATACCTTTGTTTGGATGTCGGATACGCAATACTACTCGGAAAGCTTTCCATATATATATGAGCAACAAACCAAATGGATTGCTGAGCACCAAGACGACATGAAAATCAAATATGTTTTCCACACGGGAGATCTCGTGAACATCTCAACCGATATGACTCAGTGGAGTCGCGCAAATGAATATATGAAAATATTTGATGATCACAACGTCCCATATGGGGTTCTAGCCGGGAATCACGATGTTGATCAAGTATCAACGGACTATTCGAACTATTATCAATTTTTTGGGGAGAACCGTTTTAACCATAAACCGTATTATGGGGGATCATATTTGAATAATCGGGGACACTATGACCTCATCTCGGTCGGAGGCAATGATTATATCATGGTGTATCTTGGCTGGGGAGTCACAGATGAAGGAATTCAATGGATCAATGATGTGTTAAAGGCACATCCCGATCGGAAAGCGATTCTAAATTTCCATGAATACCTTCTAGCAACAGGTACCCGTCATCCACTGGGAGAGAAGCTTTACCATGAAATTGTCGTTCCAAATAAAAATGTGATGGCTGTTTTAAGCGGACATTATCATGAAGCACAAACATTAATTGATGAAATTGATGACAATGGAGATGGAACTCCCGATCGTAAAGTATATCAAATGTTAGCTGACTATCAAGCAGGTCCTGAGGGTGGCCAAGGCTATATGAGATTATTACACTTTGATGTTGATCAAAATCGTGTGTTCGTGAACACGTACTCTCCATATTTGGATGATTATAATTTTTATAATACAGATACGTTTGGAAATAAGGACGAGTTTGTTATGGATCTAGACCTTGCTGCTGCAGACAAACAAGTGGCAACAGATTATTTTTCCGTTAATATTTACACAGACACCTTAATAGGAGAAGATCGCAAGGTTAAAAGTGGGGGAATAGCCGAAACTACTTGGAAGGGACTAGAGGAGAATCAAACGTACTCCTGGTATGCCGTTGTATCTGACAGATATACTGGGAACACCATTTCACCTATCTGGATCTTTGTTAAGGGTAAGTCTATAAGCAATGGTGGAAAAAGTACGGGAAAAGGAAATGGAAAACCGTTAAAATAAGCCACAAGGTACTGACCAAGAAAAATTATTAGTAAAAAAGAGGAAGGGCGGAATCTATAAATATTTCCGCCCTGTTTTTATTAGTACCCAACCTCAACAGCTGCTACAACTATGTACATTAAATCGTTTTTATCTTCTTTATCAGGAAGAACGATTCCGCTTGTTGTAAGCATTCCGCCGTCCTGAACCTGAACAGTCACCTCTCCATACGGAAGAACTGCCTTGACCGCATCAATATCTAGCAACTCTTTATCTCCAGGAACCGCCAATTTCACATTCACCTTCATATTCTCCAGATTGTTCTCCGGAAGAACTGTGCGAATGCCAGGCATTGAGTTAAAATGAATCGCATTTTGCACCGCGCGAATCGCTGCTTTCGTCACGTTTTGTCCGTGAACATCAATCCCCATTCCTGTTTCAATAAACATAATCTGATCCATAAATTTCCCTGCCTTTATCATTTTTCTCCCTCTAAGGATAACGCAAATCAGTCGTTTTACCAACTAAAAGGAATGGTCTAGATATCATAAAATAGAATAAATTGGTTAATTTAATAAAATAAAGCAGTTTAGAGTGTGAATGAAGACCTAATTCGGAGTAACGGCAGCTCCAAGTAATTTAGAGTCCAAATGACGGTCTGATTTGGATAGCAACAACAGCACAAACAGATTCACAGTCAAATAAGAGCCTGATTCGGACAGCGACGGCTTCACCAACTAATTTAGAGTCCAAATAACAGGCTGATTTGGACAGCAACAACAACACAAACAGATTCACAGTCCAAATGAGAGCCTGATTCGTACAGCGACGGCTTCACCAACTAATTTAGAGTCCAATTAACAGGCTGATTTGGACAGCAACAACAACACAAACAGATTCACAGTCCAAATGAGAGCCTGATTCGTACAGTGACGGCTTCACCAACTAATTTAGAGTCCAATTAACAGGCTGATTTGGACAGCAACAACAACACAAACAGATTCACAGTCCAAATGAGAGCCTGATTCGTACAGCGTCGGCTTCACCAACTAATTTAGAGTCCAAATAACAGGCTGATTTGGACAGCAACAACAACACAAACAGATTCTCAGTCCAAATGAGAGCCTGATTCGTACAGCGACGGCAACGCAAACCAGTTCAGAGTCCAAATGGGAGCCTGCTTCAGACAGCAACAGCATTACCAACCAATTCACAGTCCGAATGACGCATTCATTCCCATACCATACACAAACACATCCATTATCAATCCAAAAAAATTAAAACGAGTTGATCAAATGAAAAAAAGCATTCTTTTAATAATAGTAGCCGTCATAACGAATTTAATTACATGCAGCTCTTATGCTGAAAATAACGATGGTGTTCAAACCATTCCCACAAAAAAGTCAGCCTATAACGGAGTGCATCTTCATGCAAATATTGTGTACGCAAAAACTGAGGTTAAGCCTTTACATATGCACATCCTGCTACCAAAACAAAAGTCAAAACCTCGTCCATTGGTTGTGTTTATAAAGGGAGGAGGCTGGGGATTTCATCATCCTCAAAAGACCTTCGAGTTCATTCCGCAATTAGTAATGTTCGCCCAAAACGGTTATGTGGTGGCAAGTATCGAGCATCGAACAAGTCATGAAGGGAAGTTTCCAACCCAGCTTTACGATGTAAAAAATGCCATCCGGTACTTACGCGCGCACGCAACTCAATACCATATTAACCCAAATCGAATCGGTGTTTGGGGCAACTCCTCCGGCGGCCACCTAGCTGCTTTACTAGGAACCACAGGAGAAGTCCGTGAACTAGAAGGCGATGGTGAATACTTGAACGAGTCAAGCTCCGTGCAAGCCGTAGTCGATTGGTATGGACCGACAGATATGTTACAAATGAGTAAATATCCCGCTGATGTTGATTTCGATTCACCAAACTCACCAGAATCAGTGCTAATTGGCGGACCTCTTCAAGAAAACAAGGAAAAAGTAAAACGAGCTAACCCCATTACGTATATAACCAAGGAGGATCCACCTTTTTTAATCATGCATGGAGACAAAGATCGTAGAGTTCCTTACAATCAAAGTGAATTATTATTCGAAGCACTTAAAAAAGCAAACGTAGAAGCAACCATGATTAAAATTAAAGGTGCAGGTCACGGCGGATTTTCACAACCGGAAATACTAAAAACCGTACAAAAATTTTTTGATAACCATTTAAAGAGGTGAGCCACCAGGTTCACCTTTTCGCATTTTACCTACTTTGTTACATAAATGGTAACAAAATCGTCATATTTATCCTTTTAAATGAGAAAGTACAAACTTTCTAGATAAGGAGGGACTTAGATTAGGTGAAGAAGACACATGTATATGAAGTTGATTTTATGCGAACGTTCATCATGTTGGGGGTTTTATCCGTACATACGATGACGATCTTTAATCAACAATTTGATGATTGGACGATTAGAGATTATTCCTAATGAAATAAAGGTCAACGAGACAGTCAAACAGTAAGAATGGAGGGAAAGGGAATGTTCAATCGTATATGGAGGGAAAAGCTGATTCCTTGGATGATTCCTATGATGATCCTTGGGTTATGGCAGATTCTTAGTATGAACGGGATGATTCCGGCTACCATTCTACCTTCACCAATCGCAGTGATCCAATCTGGAGCGGAGCTTACTGCATCAGGTGAATTAATCAACCACATCTCTATAAGTCTAGGTCGTGCCTTAACCGGTTTTCTGATCGGTGGATTATTAGGTTTTCTATTCGGCTTAGTTAATGGGTTATTTAAACCTTTGGATTTACTATTGGATACTTCGATACAAATGCTTAGAAATATTCCGCATTTAGCGTTACTTCCACTCGTTATCCTTTGGTTCGGAATTGATGAAGTGTCTAAGGTGTTTCTCGTCGCTTTAGGGGTTCTTTTTCCCATCTATATCAATACGTATCACGGAATCAAATCGGTTGATAAAGGACTTATTGAAATGGGAAGAGCCTATGGTCTGAAAGGATATTCGCTTTTCCTTCAGGTCATTTTACCAGGTGCGTTATCTTCCATTTTGGTAGGAATTCGCTACGCTTTAGGGGTCATGTGGACGACACTTATTGTGGCAGAGACCATCGCCGCCAATTCTGGGATCGGTTATATGGCCATGAACGCCAGAGAATTTATGCAAATGGATGTGATTGTGATAAGCATTCTCATTTACTCCTTACTCGGCAAACTCTCCGATTGGATTGCAAAGCTCTTTGAAAAGAAATGGCTGATGTGGAAACAGTTATCGTAACAAAAGGAGAGTGGTATCTTATGGACTTTAACCCAATATTACATGTTGATCGTGTTCGAAAATCATATAGCAACACCCCGGTATTAAAAGGAATTGACCTGTCTATTTTTCAAGGAGAGTTTGTTTCAATCGTCGGGAAAAGTGGCTCCGGGAAAAGTACGTTGCTTCGTATTATAGCTGGTCTAGAAGATATTAATGAGGGTGTAGTAAAAGTAAACGGTGAAAGCTTAACAACCATTAACGGTGATGCAAGAATGATGTTCCAAGATGGAAGATTGCTGCCGTGGAAAACACTCCTACAAAATGTCGGTTTAGGCTTAACGGGTGATTGGAAACCTAAAGCTACGTATGTATTAAATAGTGTTGGTTTAAAAGAACGAGCTGACCATTATCCATCTTCGCTATCAGGCGGACAAAAGCAACGAGTAGCACTAGCTCGAGCCCTTGTCCATGAACCAAAACTGTTATTGTTAGATGAGCCACTGGGAGCTCTTGACGCGTTAACTCGAATGGAAATGCAAAGCCTGATTGAATCCGTATGGAAAGAGAATCGACTCACAGCGATTTTGGTCACGCATGATGTGGAAGAAGCCGTACTTCTATCGGACCGAGTAATTGTGATTGGAGAAGGAGAAGTGGTGATGAACAAAAATATTGATTTACCTAGGCCTAGAAGTCGATCCAACCCAACCTTTCATCACTATACCGAGGAAATTCTTGATATGATAATGGAAGAAAGCTGTGAAAAGAAGAGTAATTACAAAATTGTTTAATGATTCTTTCATCATTTGTTCATAAATTGGTAATAATTTCTGGACATCCTACCTTCTGTAGTACAAAACATAAGATGAAGGAGGAAAGAAATGGTGAAAAAGATCAGTGGATTATTTGTGGTTGCTCTAGTTTTTGGATTGATGGGTTCTGTTCAAGCATTTGCTGCAACAGAGAAAAAGGTGGAAGTGGAATCGAAGGAAGCACATGCTCATAAGGGACATTTCCACCACAGTCCAGAGTTTCTTGAGAAAAAAGCGAATGAGTTAGGGATATCAACCGAAGGAAAAAAATCCGAGATAATAGCAAAAGAAGTTCGTGAAGCCATAATTAAGAAAAAGGCGGAGGAGCTCGGAATCAAAACAGAGGGAAAGGACTTTGACACCCTCGCGAAAGAAGTAAAAGAAACCTTTATTAAAAAACAAGCAGACGAGCTTGGAATTAAAACAGAGGGAAAAGATAGTGACACGTTAGCAAAAGAAGTACGTGAAACCATCATAAAAACAGAAGCAAAGGAACTCGGCATTTCTACTGAGGGTAAAGAACTCAAAGAACTAGCCAAGGAAGTTCGTGAAGCCAGCATCAAGAAAGAAGCAAAAGAAATGGGAATATCTACAGAAAATAAAAATTCCCGTCTACTAGCACATGAAGTACGAGAAGCAAAAATTCTTCAGGCGGCAAAGAAATTAGGCATTTCTACCGAAAATAAAACGACGGAAGAACTTTTTGATGAAATTATGACCCATCATGAAGAGGAAGCAAAAAAGTTAAAGCTGTTTCCCTAACGTCAAATGTGACTATTCTTTTAGAGTAGTCACATTTTTTACGTTCCAAATAGTGGTACCACCACATACATTTCGTATAAACTAAAAAAAGATGGTGACCCCGTATCTTTTTTTATCCGTTCTTCGTTTAAAGGATAGAGAGTGCTGAAGGAGTGATGGTGGTGCAAAGTAAAGTTAGGAAGAATGAGACGGATGTTCAGCAACATCCGAGTCTTACACGTGAGGAAGAAATCGAGGAACTTTATTCAAAACTTCAACGCTATTGTCAGTTCATTTCCCAAAATAAATGGGATGGAGAGGATTTGGCTCAGGAATCGTTCCTGAAGGCTTGGCTTCATTATAAGTTTCAGCCGGAGATTTCTGCCGCGCTTGTGAATAAGATTGCTCATAATGAATGGATCGACACAATTAGAAAGCGAAGCAAAGAGTCTCTTGAAGACATTCCTGAATCTTCCCAAATTGAGACCGATCGAATAGTAAATCGACTGGAAGCGATTCAACAACTAATTCATCAATTAACCCCGAAACAAGCGATTATGTTTGCCTTAAAAGAAGGCTTTCAGTTCCAGCTTTCGGAAATAGCGGAGCTTTTGGATTCTTCTGAAGGCGCTGTAAAGGCGGCCATCTTTCGGGCAAAACAGCGACTTGGAAAAAAGGACTCAAAAGAAACCAATCCTTTAATTGATCAGTATTGGAATGAGGAAGATCGCAAACAAATCGAGATCATTCTTCATGAATCTTTCAAGTCTCAAGATCCGTCCATACTCATTCGTTCCATTCCGAACATTCGCGCGTTACGAAAAGATAGCAACCCAACTTGCACGATGAAACCATCACCTCTCTTCAATTATCCTTCAAGCACTGTCTTTATGGCTGCATAATTTTATGCGAGTGAAACGAAGGAGGAAACAATCATGAGTTTAATTCCATATGTAATCGAACAATCAAACCGCGGGGAACGTTCGTACGATATTTACTCTAGACTATTAAAGGATCGGATAATAATGATCGGTGAGGAGATTAATGATACTGTTGCAAACAACGTAGTAGCACAGTTATTGTTTTTAGCAGCCGATCATCCGGAGAAAGACATTTCTATTTATATCAATAGTCCAGGCGGTTCCACTTCTGCAGGATTTGCGATATTTGATACGATGCAATACATTAAGCCAGATGTAAGAACGATCTGTACAGGTATGGCTGCTTCCTTTGGGGCGATGCTCTTACTTGCTGGAACAAAAGGGAAGCGGATGGCACTTCCAAACAGCGAAATCATGATTCATCAACCTCTTGGGGGAGCCAGGGGGCAAGCAACAGAAATCGAAATCTCAGCTAAACGTATTATCAAACTCCGTGAACATATCAACCAGATTATTTCCGAACGAACAGGCCAGCCTGTGGAGAAGGTATCGAGGGATACAGACCGAGATTATTTTATGAGCGCAGAAGAAGCGAAGGAATATGGGATTATTGATGAAATTATTAAATAGATAAAAAGTGGAGTAGCTTCTTTTAAAGGCTACTCCTTTTATGATACAAGTTTTAATCCAATCACAGACCCTAACACCATGGCAATAAAAAGCATTCGTTTCCAATCATTCGATTCACCATAAAACATAATACCGATAATGGCACTACCTGCAGTCCCAATTCCTGTCCAAATCGCATAAGCTGTTCCCATCGGTATCGTTTTCATCGCAAATGAGAGAAGAAAGAAACTCGCTCCAAATCCAAGAACAACGAATGCTAGTGAGTACCAATTTCGCTTTAGGTTGAATTGGTTGATCAAACTCACACCAACAATTTCAAGTAATCCTGCTAAAATTAAAGCAAACCAAGCCATTATCTTTCCTCTCCTTCCAGAACTTTTTCTCCTGTGACCATCTTAAGCCCAATAATTCCTATTAGTAAAATCAGAATCAGTAGCATTTTTTCTATTTTAAAAAGATCTCCGAAAAACAAGATATCTGCCAATACCGTGCCGACGGTTCCTAATCCGACAAAGACTGCATACACCGTTCCAACAGGCAGGGCGCGGCTCGCGCGAAGCATCACATAGAAACTGATAGCAATCGAAATTCCTGTTCCTAACCAACCCCACACATCATCGGCATGCTTCAACCCAATCACCCAAAACACCTCAAAAAAAGCAGCAATAAATACCATGATCCAATGCTTATTCATGTGAAACCCCTCCAAATATTATTATTCCCACAAAACAAAAAAGCCCGAGAGCTACTGAAAGATCAGTTACCTCCCGGGCTTTTATCCCTCCGTGACACAGCAAAAACTGTGAGTTTCCTCTCGGACCAGACCAACAAGCTGTTGCGGAACCCTAGAAAACATTTTCCATATATAACAAAATATATTATACACATATATGAAATTTATGCAAATAGATTACATATTTTATAATTTTATAAATAAGTATGATAGTAAGAACAAATCTTCTACCACTTTTGTCGAAATATGATATAATTCTCGAGGGATAATTAAAAAGAGGTTCTAGCTACCCTCTCTAAAAAACTAAGGAAAACAGTACTGCTTTCTTAGGGTACTGTTTTTTCCGTTAAAAAGGAGCATGCAAATTGAAAAACGATAAAGCCATTGTTGTGTTTAGCGGTGGACAGGATAGCACGACTTGTTTATTTTGGGCATTTAAAAACTTTAAAGAAGTCGAAGCGGTAACGTTTGACTATAACCAACGTCATAGCTTAGAAATACAATGTGCAAAAAATATAGCCAATGAATTAGGTGTAAGACACCATATTTTAGATATGTCCTTACTTAATCAATTAGCACCGAATGCGTTAACTCGCTCAGATATTGAAGTAAAAGAAGGAGAAGAAGGAGAGCTTCCATCAACTTTTGTTCCAGGAAGAAACCTATTATTCCTTACTTTTGCTGGTGTTTTAGCACGTCAAGTAGGTGCGAAGCATTTAGTAACAGGCGTTTGCGAAACAGATTTTAGCGGGTATCCAGATTGCCGGGACATTTTTATTAAATCATTAAATGTTACCTTAAATCTTTCCATGGATGATCAATTTGTTATCCATACCCCTCTTATGTGGTTAAACAAGGCCGAAACATGGGCATTAGCTGATGAGCTAGGCAAGCTAGATTATGTTCGTGAAAATACTTTAACTTGCTATAATGGCGTCATCTCTGATGGCTGTGGAGAATGCCCGGCTTGTGTGTTACGTAAAAGAGGCCTTGATGATTTTTATAACGGGAGGTTTTAACACATGTACGGATTTCGCATCGTAGAGAATCTTCAAAAAATTGATCAAGACATCAAACGAAACGAACTAAAATATCATACAAAGCGTGTGCTTGTGAGTAAGGAATTTACGTTTGATGCTGCACACCACCTACATTGTTATGAAGGAAAATGCAAAAACCTTCACGGCCATACGTATAAAGTGATCTTTGGCATTAGCGGCTTTGTTGATGACAGAGGATTAATGATGGACTTTGGTGACATTAAAGAGATTTGGAAAAATGAAATTGAAATTTTCCTTGATCATAGATATTTAAACGAAACCTTGCCACCGATGAACACAACGGCGGAAAACATGGTTGTCTGGATTTATGAAAAAATGCAAGAAGCTGTTTCAACAGAAGAACGTCAAAATCTGTATCATGGGGCAAGAGTGGAATTTGTTAAACTCTATGAAACTCCTACAAGCTACGCGGAAGCAAGAAGGGAGTGGATGGAGGAATGAGTAAGATTCCTGTGTTAGAAATTTTTGGTCCTACGATTCAAGGGGAAGGCATGGTCATCGGGCAAAAAACGATGTTTGTCCGCACAGCTGGCTGTGACTATTCGTGCAGCTGGTGCGACTCTGCCTTCACATGGGATGGCAGTGCAAAAGACGATATTCGCATGATGACAGCAGAAGAAATTTGGCACGAGCTTAAGGAAATCGGCGGAGACAATTTTTCATTTGTAACAATCTCTGGTGGAAACCCAGCCCTTTTGAAAAATCTTGAGAGATTGATTGGCCTACTAAAAGAAAAGCACATCAAGATCGGGATTGAAACACAAGGGAGCCGTTGGCAAGATTGGTTTTTGCAAATTGACGAACTTACTCTATCTCCTAAGCCGCCAAGCTCTGGAATGGAGACGAATTTTGAAGTGTTGGACAGCATTTTTGCCAACTTGCAAACAGGAGAGTTTGCGAATCAAGTGAGTGTAAAAGTGGTTATTTTTGATGATCTTGATTTAGAGTATGCGAAAATGGTTCATAAAAGATACGCTACAATTCCTTTTTACTTGCAAGTAGGGAATGACGACCTCACCAATACAAACAACGACGAGCTTGTGAAAAAGCTTTTACAAAAATACGAGTGGCTAGTAGATCGTGCTGTTGCTGACCCCGAGCTAAACGATGTAAAAGTTTTGCCACAATTACATGCCTTTTTATGGGGTAATAAGCGCGGAGTATAAGATAAAATAGAAGCATTCACCTTATTGGTGGATGCTTCTTTATTTCACACTTCGAATATTTCGGAAGTGAAAATAATTCCATTTTATGTTATCATATAAAGATATAAATCTTGCAAAGTATTAGCGAATGATGAAAATTGGAGATGTAAGGGATGGAAACGTGGAAACGAAATTTGTGGGTACTTTGGATTGGCGTCTTTTTTACAGCAGCTAGTTTTTCAATGGTCATTCCATTCTTACCCATCTTTCTGATTCAAATTGGTGTACACGACCATACGGAAATGTGGTCAGGATTATTGTTTAGCTCCGCCTTTTTTGCAGGGGCAATTGCCTCACCATTTTGGGGAAGAATAGCCGATAAATATGGTAGAAAACCAATGATTGTAAGGGCCGGAATTGTCCTGTTCTTTATTTACACTTTAATGGCTTTTGTTACGAACCCTTATCAAATTTTGGTACTTCGAATTTTACAAGGCTTACTGAGTGGCTTTATCCCTGGAGCCATCGCACTAATAGGAACCAATACCCCCTCCAAGCACGTAGGATATGCGTTATCACTCATATCGACTGCGTCAGCCTCCGGAATGATTGCTGGACCATTAATTGGTGGTGCTATTGCAGAGTGGGTAGGTAACAGATGGGCGTTCGCAACAGGTGGGATAATTGTCTTCTTAGCCACGATTCTTATTATCTTATGGGTGAAAGAAGAAAACTTTGTTCCAAGTAAGGAAAGAGGATCGGTTACGAACGATATCAAGTTAGCAATGTCCAACCGTCCACTAATGATGGTCATTGTACTGACCATTATAACCAGTTGTTCCATCATGATCCTTGAGCCTGTTCTTCCATTGTATGTGCTAAAAATCGGTGGATCTTATGAAAATACTTCTCTATTAGCGGGAATCATCTTCTCCTTGCCTGGAATTGCTAGTGCTTTGTTCGCACCGGTATGGGGGAAATGGGCAGATAAAGTAGGATTTCATAAAGTATTATTTATCGGTCTTCTCGGTGGGGGGATTGGCATGCTTGCCCAAATCGCGTTTACACAAATTTGGGGATTCTCTATCGTACGCTTCTTGTTCGGAATCTTCTTCTGTGCGGTATTCCCAGCATTAAACGGTCTTGTGGTAAAGGCAACGGAAGAGGATTTCCGTGGAAGAGCGTTCGGACTAAACCAAACTGCGAACCAATTGGGGGGTATGATTGGACCGATGATTGGTGGAGCAATTGGGGGGCTATTTCCTATACAATCAGTTTTCCTGGTTACCGCGATTTTATTATTTGCAGCAACTGCTTTTGTCTACTGGAACGGAACCGGAGTTCAGACATCTACAAAGAGAAGAGTCGCACATAGCAAGTAAAAAGGACGCACCTGAGCGTCCTTTTTATGTTACCCAATTTCAGCAGCTGGAGCTGATTGCTCTGCTGTATTTTTTTGAATAAGGAAAGAAGTTAGTAGAGCTAAAATACTACCGATAAATCCAAACTGGAATAAATGATGAATACCGTCCATATCGGTTACACCTGTAGTTAACAGATAACCCATAACCGTTACCCCGATAACGGTACCCATGTTTCGGCAGAGCATAAAAAACGCTGTTGATACTCCTTTTTCATGGACTCCCACCAGTTGTTGAACCCCAATCACCCCAACTGTGGATAGCATTCCAAAAGCGACCCCTTGAATGAGCATGACAAAGAAAACAAACCAAAAGCCATGACTTGGATCTAGAAGAAGCAATAAAAGACCTGATGCGAATAAGAATGCATTACCGATTATCAGCAATCTTCGATATCCGTATTTTAATATCCATTTTCCTGCAGGTACGGCAGCCATCATCCAGCCAATAGCCGAACCGAGCAGAGCGACACCACTTAGGAATAAGGAAAGACCAGCGATATTTTGTAAAAACAACGGGATATAACTTGCTGTTCCAAAAAGAGCCAGGTTCCCGATAAAACCATTAAAATTAATTCTCGAAATCATTTTGTTTTTAAACATAGAGAACGGAACAATAGGTGAAGCTTGTTTTTTCTCAAAGAAATAGAATCCCACAAGCAATAACACTCCTACAATACAATAGATCCATCTATTTTGCTCAACCACTGTAACAAGAAGCAGACTAGTAATGCTAGCCCCAAAAAGCACCGCGCCAAAATAATCGACCTTTGCTTTCTTCGGTTCGTATTCCTCTTTATAAGCCAATAAAGTGACAAACGAAATTAGACAGATTGGTAGGTTAATATAGAAAATCCATCTCCATGTTAAAACTTCAACAAAGAAAGATCCTAATAGGGGAGCAAGTACAGCCGATAACCCCCACATTCCTGTGAATAACGCTTGGATTTTCCCGCGTTTTTCTACTGAGAACAGGTCGCCAGCGATAATGGCTGGAAAGGGCATCATAAATCCGGCACCCATCCCTTGTACAGCTCGGAAAATAACCAGTTGAATCATATTCGCAGACACGCCACATAGAAGTGATCCAGCTAAGAAAAGTAAAATTCCGAAGCCGAACACTTTCTTTCTTCCAAACAAATCAGATAATCTTCCGGCCACCGGGGATAAAATGGTGCTTGCAATCATATAGGAAGCAAAAGACCATGCATACAAATCAAAACGGCCAAGCTCCTCCGCAATGACGGGCATGGTGGTGTTCATGATTGTTGTATCAATGGATGCAACTAGCATCGCCAGTACAATACTAATCATGACAGTTACTCGACTATTCATAAAAATTCTCCTTTTTACTGCTTGATATATATAATACTTCGAAAACAGAAGTATCTTGAACTTGAAGTATATTAAAGCAATTGGTTGTTTATGTCAAGAGGAGGGGTCACAACAGAGGTTTCATAGTATTTTGCAAACTTGATTGCACATATATTTATTGTTATTGTCACAACACGATTAACTTGACCGTACAAATATAGTTCTTTAGTCACATTGATAGTTTAGTAGAACTTAGTGTACTCTGTATTTAGGTTAAGTTGAAAGCGCTTAATCTAAAGGTGGTTGTACGTACATATACAAAAATGAATAGGAGGTATTTTGTACATTTATTGTGAAACAAGAATTTAAATCGGAAAGCGAGAGGAAAAGATGAGTAAACGAACTTTGCAAAAATTGTTTTTGAGTATCGTCGCTATTTCATTAATTATTCCGATCTCGGCATTTGCAACTAGTAAAAATACAACAGAAGATACAATGGAAGCTCCAACCTTTGAAAATGCGTCAGTTCATGATCCATCCGTCATTAAAGTAGACGAAACGTATTATGTGTTCGGCTCGCATTTAGCTGCCGCTAAATCGAAGGACCTTATGAAGTGGGAACAGGTAGCAAATGGAGTAAGCAGCGACAATCCACTTTTTGAAGATGTGGTTAAAGAATTAAAAGAGACGTTTGATTGGGCTCAATCAGATACTTTATGGGCAGCTGATGTGATTCAGCTAGAAGATGGAAAGTTTTATATGTATTACAATGCTTGTAAAGGGGACTCTCCAAGATCAGCACTTGGTGTGGCGGTAGCTGACAGTGTAGAAGGACCTTATAAAGATTTAGGAATCATTATAAAATCCGGTATGTGGAATCAAACGAGTGAGGATGGAACGATTTACGATGCAAGAATTCATCCAAACGCGGTTGATCCAGATGTATTTTTTGATAAAGACGGAAAGCTTTGGATGATGTATGGTTCGTATTCTGGCGGTATTTTCATTATGGAAATGGATCCTGAAACAGGGAAGCCATTGCCAGGCCAAGGCTATGGGAAGAAATTATTAGGTGGAAATCATAGTAGAATTGAAGGCGCTTACGTATTATACAGCCCAGAAACGGACTACTATTATATGTATCTTTCATTTGGAGGTCTTGATGCAGTTGGCGGCTATAATATGCGTGTCGTTCGCTCCGAGAATCCAGATGGTCCATACTATGATGCACAAGGCAATGACATGATTAACGTTAAGTCAGACCCTAACCTTCCTATATTCGATGACAAGTCGATTGAGCCGTATGGGGTAAAAGTCATGGGGAATCACCTTTTTGATCGAAAGATCGGTGACGAAGGGACAGGAATCGGTACTGGCTATATATCTCCAGGCCATAACTCAGCCTACTATGATCCAGAAACAGGTGAACACTTCCTAATTTTCCATACTCGTTTCCCACAAACAGGCGAAATGCATGAAATTCGTGTTCATCAAATGTTTATGAATAAAGATGGTTGGCCAGTGGTCGCACCTTATCGCTATGCTGGTGAAGAATTAGAAAAAGTATACCGAGAAGATATCATTGGCGACTACAAAATGATCAACCACGGAAAAGACATCTCGGCAGAAATTAAGAAAACCGTTGATATTACTCTAGCGAAAAACAATAAAATCACTGGTGATGTGACAGGAACGTGGAAGAAGACGGACCATAACTCAGCTGAGTTGATTATTGATGGCAGAACGTATAAAGGGGTATTTTTACGTCAGTGGGACCCAACCTCAGAAACATATGTGATGACCTTTAGTACATTATCACAAGAAGGAATAGCGGTTTGGGGAAGCAAGGTTCCAACTAAGACAGATAAAGAAATCGTCGCAGACGTTGAAGCAGATTTGAATATTGGTGATACGACAGCTGTGATTAATAATCTCGAGCTACCTACGGAAGGTACTCGTGATGCAGTAATCAGCTGGTCATCTTCAAATGCAGATGTAGTAACAGACACAGGGATCATTACACGTCCTGCAGCTGGTTCTGACCCTGCCCAAGCGACATTAACAGCAACGATTCAAAAAGGAAGCGAAACAACAACAAAAGTCTTTACCATTTCTGTTCTGCCAGCGAAGGCAAGTGGGGAAATTGCACACTATTCCTTTAACGGAGATTTAACAGATTCATTAGGTAATTTAGCCACAGCAACGGTTACTGGAAATCGTATTGATAATACGACTGGAAACATCAGCTATGCAGAAGGAAAAAGTGGAAATGCGGCTGTTTTTAAAGGGGATTCAGGAGTACGACTACCAAATGGCTTGATTTCAAGCAACTCCTATTCTGTGGCACTTTGGTTAAAGCCTGAACAGCTAACAGCATTTACTACCACATTCTTTGGGGCAAGAAATGCAAACAACTGGGTGAGTCTTGTTCCAATGGGACCAGTTGGAAATCAAACGATGATCTGGTCTGGTACAACATGGTACGATGCCGTTACGGGGATGACAATTCCAGCTGGAGAGTGGACGCATCTCGCATTTACAGTCAACGAAGGTCAAATCTCGGTGTACGTGAATGGAGAAGAGAAATTTAACAAAGACGGTTTCCCGAATGTATTTACAACAACAAACGGAACCTTTGGCCTAGGTGTAAACTGGTGGGACACACCATATAAAGGGTTAATCGATGAGTTACATGTATATGAAGGGGCATTAACCGCAGAGCAAGTGGCAGAATTGAGTAAGTAAATATAAAATCCAACTCACTGGTTGAAGGGGGAGTTGGATTTTTTCGATTTTCCTGGTCCTAAAAGGAATCGCAAGTAAATCAGGTGTAATGCAAATAAATCTTCGGAATAGCAAATATAATATTATGAACGCAAATAAAATTTGAGAATCGCAAAAATAATTTTATAATCGCAAATAAAATCTAAGAAACGCAAAAATACTAGGTATAATCCCTAGTATATTTTAGAGAACTACAAAATAACTTTCTCAAGTACTATGAAAAAACAAAGAATATCAAAAATACCCGACTAAACCCTAACGAAACACTTAATTTTATCACTCTTTTATATACCATACTATACTAAATATTTATAGTACCAATAGGAATTTCGTTCTTAATCACGAATTAGTATAAAGAATAAGAAAAGGGGGAGTAGGGTTATGAAAATGAAGAGTAAAATTTTACGGACTATGTTAATCGGAGCAATGTTTGCATCAATACCAATGACAACGCTTGCGAAAGACAACAAACAACTCGACTATGTGGCTCTAGGTGATTCGTTAGCCGCTGGGGCAACACCTTATCGTGAACTCGATAAAGGGTACGCAGATTTTCTAGTTGATCGTTATGAGCAATCACAGTACGAAATCACTTTAAATAACTATGGTGTCCCTGGATACAGGACTACCAATATCGTAAGTGAGCTTCTCAATCCTACCAATTCCAAATACGGTCCACTAAGGGAATCCATTAAAAACGCTGAACTTATTACCATTGATATTGGAGCGAATGATTTGTTAGCCAATTTAAAAACGATACAGCAAAATCCTTCCACAGCACCAGCTGTCCTAAACACCATTGCCCAAAATTTATACCTTATTTTAAGTGAAATCGAAAAAATCAATCCTAGAATAAAGGTCTATGTCATGGGCTACTACAATCCATTCCCTCATTTACCAAAGCAAGAGCAGGCGTTCTTACTTCCATTATTAGATGCGCTGAATCATACCATAGAAAAAGTAGCTTCTGCCAACGGAGAGGAGTTTGTGCCTACCGCAAAAGTGATTAAAAAATATGAAACGGCGTATGTGCCTAACCCTAACGACATCCACTTAAGTATAGAAGGATATCAGGCCGTGGCAAAAGAATTTTGGAAGGCGATACAAGAAGAGTAAAGTTGCTCCCGCCCTATTTTCACTACGAATAGGGCGGGACACTTTTAGGAGGAGGAGTAAGAATGGAATCCATTCAAAGTATGTTTGATCATTTACATTGGGCAAATGTACGTATCAACAACACATTACTTTCACTTAGTGAACCCAATAAACAAGCAGAAAAATTATTCGCTCATACTTTATTAGCTGAACGAGTATGGATCACAAGGCTGGTGGGGAAGAGCAGTGCTCATCTCCCTATTTGGACAGACCTCTCATTGAAAAGTTGTGATGAACTTCTTCACAAGAACCATCATGATTATCGGACTTATTTATCGAGAGTAACAGAACAAGGAATCGAGCAAATAGTTATTTATAAAAATAGCACGGGAGAGGAGTTTCATAACTCGATCAGAAATATCCTTGTCCATGTAGCTCTACACGGGCAGTATCATCGAGGGCAAATCAATCTCCTTCTTCGACAAAATGACGAAGAACCCGTTAGCACGGACTATATCATTTTTAAAAGAGAACAACAATAAAGTGGGTGCTGGATAGCATCCACTTTATTGTTTAAATAATCCCTGCAAAATGTCATCCTCATCGAGCAACTGTTTGGCTTTTACACGATACTTTTCTTCGTGTAAAAATGTATACCGATTCGGCTTCATGGAAGGTGCCAAATCAATGGCTTGTCGATATTCTTCTTTATGTAGTGATAGTGTTTGAACATATTCAAAAAAGCCCGTCCGATCAAATACCTTTCTCACACGTTCGTATCTGTGATCCTGAACTTTTGCTACGATATACGTTGCAATCCCTACTTGTACACCATGCATTTGCGGGTAACTGATATTTTATCTAATGCATGTGAGATCAGATGCTCAGAACCACTAATGGGTGCACTATTTCCACTTATGTCGGTCGAAATTCCACCCATCGTCATTGAACTAACCAATTCTTTTAAAAAAATCGGATTCTTTATATCACTCATAGGTGTTCGGATAAAACTATTCACCGCTTTTTTACTTAGCATCGCCGCAAATGCATTAACATAACCAACTCCATGTTTCTCTTCAAAATCCCAATCATATAGTGCGGTTATATTTGATAGTAAATCACCTATTCCTGCTAGAATCATTTTTGAAGGGGCAGTCTGTATGATATCAAGATCCACAACGATTCCATAAGGAATTTGCGCTGGAACCGTCGTCTTTTTGCTATTTACAACAATCGAACAGTTGGAGCTTGCGAATCCATCATTTGACGCTGATGTAGGAATGCTAATAAACGGAAACTTTCTAACAAACGCAATATATTTTCCATAATCGACTAGAGCACCACCACCCATACCAAGGACCACATCATAGTTCTTTAGCGAAAAGGCTACTTGAATCAAATCATTAATATCCAATCCAGATGACAATACCTTCGTATCAAGGGAAATCCTTGAAAAGGAGGATTGGATGGTTTCAGCAAAAGCTTCATTAGTATATTCATCAAAAAAGATCATTGCATCACGAAAGCCATGCTTGATTAAGTACGCTTCTAATTGATGAATAACCCCACTATTAATCTCCAATAAAGAAGGAATCGAAATATTTGTACCTTGTCGCATTATCGTGAAATCAGCCCTTTATTAATTAGGTATTCTTCAATTTCTGTGAATTCCTCAACAGCGATGTAGGGGACACCCTTTTCCTTAAGCATATCTTGAAGGGCATCCTTGGCAAAGGTGAGATCAGCAAACACAGCCGGATGCGAATCAGGCTCACTGTCACCAGCAAAATACACCAGCTCGTATTCTTCCTTTAATTTTTGAATCACTTTCGATTTATCAATTCCATATCGCTCAGAGTATTTCCAATCGTTACTATCAATTTTCATATGAATATTTTTTTCATGAAAAAATCCTTCATTCGAAAACACAGTCACGTCTTTTATATCGTATTTCTTGAGAATATGATGAATATAATAATCCGTACCTGCGCTTAGTATATAAAAATCTCCACCATTTTCTTGAACATGCTTAATAAAATGAGGGACATACTCGTCAATTGGAATCGTATGTATATCTTCAATAATATGTGCTTCTTCTTGGTGAATCGCTCGAAAGACCGTAGCAAGAAAATCAATATCTTTGATCTTCTCAGCCTTCCAATCGTTAAAAAGCTCTTTCCCTTCTGAAAAGTATTTATCAATCACCATCCAGTAAAAGTCTTTTTTCGAAATAGTACCATCAAAATCAGATACAAATGCCCATTTTTTCATCTACAAAATTCCCTTCACATTAATTTAGGTGTTTCCCATATTATAAGCAAAAATTGGTAAGATAACGAAGTAAATTTTAAAAGACTCATGGAAAGTTCCATGAGCCTTAATTGGATGGTTTATCCGTCTCTTGTTCCGGTTGAAACAACTTCGTGGATACAGCATTTAGTTTATTTAAAAACCGATTAAAACCAAAACCGACAAAAAAAGCGATGCTGATTTGCGCATATGGCGTATCTTCATACTCAATAAATTGAATTAATAATATTCCACTTTGTATGAGGGTAACCGCAACAACGGCAGTTCCCGTAGCAAATATCGGATAAAATATATACATAATCCACTTTCGATAATCCGTTAATTCACCCTTCATATAATGAGAGCAAAACATATATAGATGACGAAGTGAACCACCAATTGAGCCTGCAAAGAAATAATAAAGAAAGATCTCTATTTTAGAAACCTCCGGAATCCATTTTTCAATGCTTCCCGTCCATAGCATACCTACAGCGATAAAACTTCCGAAAAATAAAAGGGATAAATAAACGAGTATCACGATTTTTAGCCATCTCTTCATAGTAATCACCCCGTTTTACACTGTATGAAAAAGGAGAACAGGAAATGCCAAACAGCTACTGCTATTTATCAAGCTATAGTACAATACAAATAAATAGACCATCGGAGGTTTGTATGAATATACATAACATTCTTATAGCAGGGGAGTATCAGGAGGAATTTGAGACATATTTTCCAAACATGGAACAAAAGGAATTTCGCTTTCTACCTGTAGAGGCGATCACAGATCATGACTTAGACTGGGCAGATGCCTATGTGGGATTCAAACCATGCGCAAATTTTCAACTATCGAAAGTAAAATGGGTTCATTCCTTTAATGCAGGTGTGAATAATTTTTTAGACATAGAAGGGTGGAAAGAAAATCACGTTCTTCTAACCCGTACCATTTGTTCCTTCGGTGAACGAATAAGTGAATATTGTTTAAGTTATTTATTAACAAACCTACAATATCATGGGCAATTTCAGAAACAGCAGCAACAAAAAAAGTGGATTCAAAAAACACCGAAGTTAATGAAGGATGTTACGATTCTTATTTTTGGAACTGGGGCCATTGGTCAAGAAGTTGCCAAGACGTTTACCCATTTTGGTTCCACCGTTATGGGTGTCTCCGAAAGCGGTAAACAAAAGGAATATTTTCATAAAGTTGTTCCGATAAGCTCCGTTTCTTCCATAATTGAAGAAGCCAACTGGATCATCAGTACGCTCCCGCTGACTCAACACACAAAACAGTTATTCAATGAAGAACTATTTTCTCAAATGAAGTCAGTAGGTTTTATCAACGTAGGCAGAGGCGCAACGGTTGATGAAAAAGCGCTCATCAATGCACTCGATTCAGGTAACATACATACGGCGATTCTAGATGTAGTAGAGATAGAACCACTACAAAAAGATTCGACTCTTTGGTTAAGGAAAGACGTGACCATTACTCCACATATCTCTGCCGTAACCGAACTGAATGAAGCGATCCTATGCTTTGCTCAAACCTTACACGCCATAGAATCAAACCAACCTTTACCGAATTCAGTAGATTTTGATAAGGGATATTAAAAATAAGCCTGTTTCTATCTTATATAAATATGATGGAAACAGGCTCTTTATAGTTCCTTATTCTTATATAATAAATAATTATTTGTAAGATAACTTAACAAACTATACTCCTATGCCGATAAAAAGAATGAAGAATTTTGTCGATTGTTAAAACCAATCACCGAGTAGGGGGAGTAGTATGTTAAAAAGGGTAAAATGGTCAAACATCAAAATTGGTGGGAAGTACATGGTGATCTTCTCTTTTATGACCATTGCTTTTTTAATTTCTGTCGTAGTAACAGGAATTTTCATTAAAGATACGAGCGAAAAAATGGAAGATACAGTGACGAGAAATCAAGTAGCTGTAGATGCTGGAAACTTAGTTACCCTTTACCATGAAAAGTACTTACTAGTTCCGGAGTACATTCTCTTGTCTGATGAAACAAAGTTGAATGTGTATTTGGATCATAGTCAAGAGTTTGTCAGCATTGCAAAAAAACTAAAGCAAAATCTAACTACCAATCAATTGGAAACGTTTAATCAGCTCATTGAAAATAATCATAAACTCGACGAGTATTTTTTTAGTACGATCGTTCCAAAAGTACAACAAATTAATACAGAAGAGTTTACGACATTAGAAAGGGAAGCAAGAGAATTAAAAAATGAAACCATTAAATTGGGCTATGAGTTAAAAGATACGGCAACAAAAATAAGTGAAGCTGATTTAGCCGCAGCACAAAATCAACTAGAGAGACTATATCTGATTCTTATCATTTCATCAGTCGGATCAATCGTTCTTTCATTTATCATGATTTTTATCCTTAGTCGTAAAATCAAAAGAAATCTGGAAGAAATCGTCGTTCAAAGTAATGAGATTGCTAGCGGAAGACTGAATAATGAGGAATTAACCTACCGTGGGACTGATGAAATTGGACAGCTCTCTCACTCTATTAATGAGATGGCAACAAGCTTACGAGGAATGATTTCTGAAATCTCGACTTTATCAGTGGAAGTGGACAAGCAAAGTGTCACATTGTTTGAGTCATCAGAGGAAGTAAAGCTAGGAAGTGAACAAGTTTCTATCACCATTGAAGAAATGGCTAAGGGAGCAAGCACACAAGCGGATAATGCAGCTAATATTGCGTCAAAAACAAAGGAATTCAATGATGAAATTATTCATTCTAACTCACAAGGTGAAAAATTAGTAGAATTCTCCGGTCAAGTGTTAGATGTGGCCGTTCGTGGGGACAATCAAATGAAAGAATCACTACAACAAATGAAGAAAATTAATCATGTGGTAAGTGAATCTGTTCACCAAGTGAAGAATTTAGAAAGCAAGACACAATCGATCACAGAGATCGTCCATGTGATCAAGTCCATTGCCGATCAAACGAACTTGCTTGCATTGAATGCATCCATTGAAGCGGCTAGAGCTGGAGAAGCAGGAAAAAGCTTTGCTGTTGTAGCAACGGAAGTAAGAAAATTAGCCGAAGAAGTTTCGCGTTCTGTCGAAGGTATTGCATCCATTGTTTTCAGCATTAAAGAAGAAACATCAAAAATTGCAGATAATTTGAACGAAGGGTACGGTGAAGTGAATAAAGGAACCGTACAAATTGAACTAACTGGTCAACAATTTGCCGACATTAAAGAAAAAGTAGAACATATGTCCATTGGCATAAAAACCATTTCAGAAGGCTTAAATAAAGTTCAACAATCAAGTCAATCCATGAGTGAAAATATCGAGCATATTGCTGCCGTATCAGAGGAAACCGCAGCTGGTTCGGAAGAGATTTCAGCAGCTGTCCTACAGCAAAACCAATCGCTCGACAATATTTCTGTAAGTGCCAAAATGCTAACAAGCATGGTAGAAAGAATGAACAACTTGATTAAAAAATTCGAACTATAATGGCTCATTAGGAAGGAGGAAGCATATGAAGTATTTTACAAAGATGTCACTAACAAGTTTATTTCTAATAATCGTAATGGTCGTTACAGCAGGTTGTTCTTCAGCAGAGAAAGCATCAAGCAATAACAACTCAAAATTAATCACCGATGAGTCGAAACCGTATGTTGGTTTCTTATTAGATACGTTAAAAGATGAAAGATGGTACAAAGATAAAGCACTGTTTGAAGAAGAAATTAAAAAGCTGGGTGGTCAAGTAAAAACACTAGCAGCTAACGGTTTGGATGAAGTCCAAATTAAACAAGCCAAACTATTAATTGAAGAGGGAGTTGACGTATTAGTCGTTGTTCCTCATGATGCGGTAATTTCAGCTGAAATCGTAGAGATTGCCCATGAAGCAGGTGTAAAGGTGGTTTCCTACGACCGGTTGATAAAAAATGCCGAAGTAGATTACTATATTTCCTTTGATAATGAAAAAGTAGGGGAAATTCAAGCTACGGAAATTTTAAAGAAAGTACCTAGCGGAAATTTCGCTTATATCGGTGGAGCAGAATCTGACAACAATGCGATTCTTTTCCGTCAAGGGGCTATGAAGGTATTACAGCCTTTGATCGATAACGGAACTGTGAAGCTCGTTCATGATCAGTATACAGATGATTGGAACCCAGACATTGCAAAGGAAAATATGAAAACGGCCCTGAGTAAAAATGGAAATGCCATTAACGCGGTTATTGCCGCCAATGATGGAACGGCTGGTGGAGTAATCGAATCATTAGCTGCCGTTGGTTTAGCTGGCACCGTTCCGGTTTCTGGCCAGGACGCCGAACTTGAAGGAGTTCGACGTGTCGTTCAAGGCCTACAAACGATGACCGTATATAAACCGATCAACCTATTAGCGATTAAATCTGCCGAAATGGCGATGATGGTAGCAAAGGGTGAAGAAGTAAAGACCGACAAGCAAATTAACAATGGAAAAATCGATGTACCAGCTGTCTTCTTAGATCCAATTGCCATCACAAAAGAAAACGTGCGTGATACCGTAATTAAGGATGGATACTTGAACGAGACAGACGTGTTTAAATAAATCATAAGTACAAGGACCAACTGATGATAGTTGGTCCTTGTTTCGTCAAATGGTATTATTTTCTACAAAAATAGGCTGACCAAAAATGTAAAACTTACATTTTTATTAAAAACTATCTTTTTAATCGTAAAAATTACGATTAAATATTGACACTTTAAGTTTAGCACATTATAGTCTATTATCATTGGCTAGGAACGGCCACGGATCGCAGGAATTGTATATGAATTCAATTCAACTATAGGGACTAGGATACCTTATCATATCGCTAGCAATATGATAAGGTATCCTAGCATTTTGCTATACTAGTTGCTTTTTTATCAAGAAAGGGGAGGAAAATGAACTTAGCTTCCGTTAGACAAATGGTTCACCGTTATTCACATACATGTACTCATCGCGAATACTTTATACTAGCTTTTCCTTTAATTTTATCTGGAGTCTCTACTCCCTTACTTGGAGTGGTAGATACGGCCGTTGTTGGAAGAATACAAGACCCTACGGCGTTAGGTGGAGTCGCGATTGCTGCCGTTATTTTTAATACGATGTACTGGCTGCTCGGCTTTTTACGTGTGACGACAAGTGGCTTCACGTCACAAGCTGATGGAGCAAAAAATGAAGAAGGAATTATGCTTGCGCTTTACCGCCCGATGATTATTGCTATTCTAATGGGTTTGATTTTTATCCTTTTTCAAAAGCCAATCATCCATTTATCCCTTCTCCTTATGGGAGGGAATGTATCAACAAATGCCCTGGCTGAAACTTACTTTCTCATTCGTATCTGGGGAGCACCGTTTATTCTACTAAGCTATGTAACCATTGGTTGGCTAGTCGGCTTAGGAAAAGTAAAAATGTCCTTATTCCTTCAAATTGGTATGAACCTATTAAACATCGTGCTTGATATTGTCTTTGTTCTCGGCTTACATATGGGGGTTGCAGGCGTCGCCTATGCTACTTTAATCTCTGAAGTGTCCTCCGTTTTAGTTGGAATGTTCATTATTTATCATACAAATAAAAGTCGTTTCTTTATTCCTTCGTATGCTGCGTTAATAAAGAAGGACACCTTAGTTCAAATGTTTCTTGTGAATCGCGACCATTTTCTCAGAACATTATGTTTAGTCACGATGACTGGAATTTTCACCTCAAAAGGAGCAAGTATGGGTGAGCTCACATTAGCTGCAAATGCGATCCTTTTA
This sequence comes from Bacillus sp. Y1, assembly GCF_003586445.1. NCBI lineage: Bacteria > Bacillati > Bacillota > Bacilli > Caryophanales > Bacillaceae > Bacillus > Bacillus sp. Y1. The sequence goes on from NZ_CP030028.1 coordinate 2,642,949, forward strand.
CAAGTTCAGTATGTAATGGCATACCTTTTTGGAGGATTCGCTAATGCCTCAAGCATTTTAGTGGGAAGAGCGTTTGGAGGAAAGAATAGCTCTCTATATTTTCGAGCTTTGTCGCTTTCAGCAACCTGGGGATTTGCCACAGCTATTCTTTTATCCCTTTTGACCTTCCTGTTTGGAGACTTTATCGTGTCATTATTCACGACGATTCATGAGGTAAAAAATACCACTCATGGATTCTTATTTTGGATGTTTCTATTTCCACTTGTCGGATTTTGGGGATTACAACTAGAAGGCATTTTTTCTGGTGCAACGGACGCGAAATCGGTGAGAAATTCTATTTTCTTCGCTTTACTTGTGTTTTTAGCAGCCATTGTATTTCTTGTACCCGTCTTTGGAAACCACGGAGTATGGATGGCGTTTATCTTATTTAGTCTATCCCGAAGCGTCTTTTTATCTCTTTACGTCAAAAAACTTACTAATCGATTAGTAGGATAAGGAATTTTGCAGAGAAATGTCATAACCTGCGCTTGCCTAGGAAATACCATCATTTCCTAGGTTTTTTATTTTTAAATAGTCCTTAAGAATCAGGTATAAAGTTGTATTATTTATACAATACTTACAGTTCCTTTACAATTGCTTAATATTCCTTTGCCATAATAAATGGAACAAAGGGTGAAGGATGTGTAGGGATTGAAGTCTTTAGGAATATGGTTAAAACAACGAATTGGCAGTATGAAGCATTTTCCGATATTAAAAAATCGAATTCAACCACAAAGTATTCGCAAAAAAATCATGCTTAGCTTCGGGCTAGTGTTACTAGTTTCTAGTGGACTAGCTATATACTCCATGATTAATATCCAAAAGGCAAATGAATTAGCAAAATCACTTATTCTAGAAGAATCACAGCAATTAAATCATTTACAAGATTTACGATTTTTTATGGCTGAGCGATTAAGGCTCGTAAATGAGTACATCCTTGAAGGTTCACCCCAGGCAAAGGAAAGCTTTGAGAGCAATGTACAGCTTAGTAAACAGTTAGAAGAAAAGTTATTGACTAACGTTGCGGGGAACAAACATGAAAACACAGTAAAAAAGGTCATTTCCGATAGTGGCAAATGGAATGAGATTATGATGAAGGATGCTTTTGATGTGTTTGATAGCGGAGATAAGCGTCAAGCATTACTTAATGTTGGATCTGAAAAGTTTAAAGCAGAACAAACGATGTCAAAATTAAAAGCTTTAGCTGACGAAAAAAATAAGAGCGTAGAACAGCTGGGAGAAGAAATCATTTCTAACGGAAGTCAAGTACAAATTTGGACCATGATCCTTACAATAATAGTTATTTGTATTTCCGTATTAGTTGCCTTTGTATTAATGAATTCTATTCACGGTCCGATCCGTCGTTTATCGGAGAGAATTAAAGTGGTTGCAGAGGGTGATTTTAGTCAAGCAGATATGAAGGTCACATCAACCGATGAGATTGGTGAGCTAACCATTACTTTCAACCGAATGGTAAAAGAGCTGCGAGCATTAATATCCCAAGCATATGAAACAACCACACAGATATCTGCGTCTGCCGAGGATTTAACCGCAAGCTCGGAGGAAACAGCGCAAGGGACAGAAAGTATCACTTATTCCATTCAAGAGGTTGCCGCCTCCTCTCATAAACAATTAGAAAGTGTAAATGAAACCATACATACGATGAACACATTGGCTACCATTCAAGAAACACTAACCCTTTCTTCAGAAGAACTCGAAGCTTCAGCCAATATGGTAGACGGAGTGTCTGAAAACGGAAACAAGGTCGTACAACATGCGATTAAGCAAATGTCGCATATACATGACTCAGTTTTAGAAGTGGCAGGAGTGATTGATAACCTTGGTAGTCAATCACAAGAGATTAGTCAAATAACTAAAGTGATCACAAGTATTGCAGATCAAACGAATTTACTCGCTTTAAATGCAGCAATTGAAGCAGCACGAGCGGGTGAGCATGGGAAAGGCTTTGCCGTTGTTGCTGATGAGGTGCGTAAACTTGCCGTTCAATCTAAGAGCTCTTCCAACGAGATTATTGATCTTATTTTAAAAATCCAAACCGGCACTAATCAAGCTGTAAAGTCGATGGAAAAGAGCACACTTGAGGTAGAAAATGGGTCTATTGCTGTAAATGAGGCGGGAAGATCTTTTATACAAATTACTGATTCTATCACAGACATACGTAAGACGATTCAGTCTATTCATCAATATGTACAAAAAATGACGGAAAGCTCCAAATATGTAACTGCCAATATTGAAGTGCTAACAGAAATTGCAAAGGTTAATTCCACCTCCTCACGTGCGGTTGCTGCATCAGCTGAAGAGCAATTGGCAACGATGGAGGAAATCGCTTCATCCGTTCAGACAGTAAATGATATGGCAATTAACTTAAAAGAAGTTTTAAGGAAATTTACGATTTAATAGGATTCCTCCTGTTGGTGCAGGGGGAACTTTTTTACTTTTTAAATAATTTATAGTTGCTTTATGAAAAACCTTCCACTATGATTGGATTATAGTTTCATATGAAATCTACTAGGGGGGCCCGTATGTTCGGGCTGAGAGAAAACAATATTCAGTTTTCGACTCTTGGAACCTGATCTGGCTCATACCAGCGGAGGGAAGTAGTTACTGCGAAGATGAATGTTAATTGTTTCGTAACTATGCCAGGTTCTATAAGAATCTGGCTTTTTTTGTCTTGAAATAGTTTTTTAATACGAAAGGAGTAGGGAAAATGAGTCAGGAATTTTTAACATTAATTGATAGAGTAAGAGAGCAGTCACCGTTAGTTCATAATATGACGAATGTGGTAGTCACCAATTTTGTTGCAAATGGGTTGTTAGCTCTTGGTGCTTCACCAGTTATGGCCTATGCCAAAGAAGAAGTAGCTGACATGGTCAGCATCGCAAATTCACTCGTACTCAATATCGGCACATTAAGGGAACCTGAAGTAGAAGCTATGATCATTGCCGGAAAAGCTGCTAATGAAAAAGGGGTACCGGTCGTGCTTGATCCGGTTGGAGCTGGTGCAACACCATACCGCACAAATACCGTTAAAAGACTTCTATCTGAAGTGAACATTAGCATATTACGTGGAAATGCGGCCGAGGTAGCCAACGTAATAGGAGAAGAATGGCAAACACGCGGAGTTGATGCAGGAACAGGTGAAGGCAATATCGCAGATCTCGCTCGTATTGCAGCACAAAAATTACATATGACGGTTGTGGTTACCGGAAAAGACGATGTTGTTTCTAATGGAGAAGAATCGATTATTATTTCAAACGGGCATCCCCTTCTAACAAAAGTAACTGGGACTGGTTGCTTATTTTCATCAGTCGTAGGAGCGTTTGTAAGTGTAGAAAGCAATCATTTACTAGCGGCTGCAGGAGCCTCAGCCTTTTATGGAGCAGTTGCTGAGCGTGCAGTTTTAGCGACAGGAGACAATCATGTAGGCACTTTCCAGATGGAATTTCTTAATCAACTTATGCTCACTTCATCCTCTGATGTGGTAGACCTCGCCAAAGTGTATTCAAAAGTCACAACCATATGAGGAGCATAGGGAAATGGAATTTCTAAAACTGTACTTTATTATGGGTAGTCAAGATTGCATGGATCGAACACCTGAAGAGACGTTAGCTTTAGCGATTGAAGGTGGAATAACGTGCTTTCAATATCGAGAAAAAGGGAGCAACTCTCTTGGAGAAATAGAGAAGTACGAGCTTGGAAAAAAACTGCGAGAACTCTGCTCGGAACATAAGGTCCCATTTATCGTCAATGATGATTTACCACTAGCTATTGCTCTTGATGCTGATGGAGTTCATGTTGGCCAAGACGATGAAAATGCAAAATATATAAGGGAGACAATCGGTCCTAACAAAATTCTTGGTGTATCCACTCATACGGTTGAAGAGGGACTTCAAGCTGTTCGAGACGGAGCTGATTACTTAGGAATTGGACCGATGTATCCTACGATTTCAAAAGAGGATACCGAAAAGCAACAAAACTTGGATATTTTCACTAAATTTTGTAACACAGGAATCTCTCTGCCTCTAGTTGCAATTGGTGGAATTAATTCTACCAACGGAGAAACCGTTATGAAAGCAGGAGCAAATGGCCTAGCGATCATTTCCGATATTTGTCGAGCCAGTCATATTCCAGAGCATACCAAGCTTTTACGTAGATTAGTTGATGAATTTTAGTCAAGGAGAGGTCATTCACTATGGTAAATAAGGCATTAACCATTGCAGGTTCAGATAGTGGTGGAGGGGCTGGCATACAGGCCGATCTGAAGACATTTCAAGAATTAGATGTGTACGGAATGTCTGTGATAACAGCCGTAACCGCACAAAACACAACAGGGGTACAAGGTGTCTATTCAGTTCCTTTGAAAGGAATTCAAGAACAACTCCAATCGATTGCTGAAGATTTGCGTCCAGATGCGATCAAAACCGGGATGTTATTTAACAGTGACACCATTGAGGCGGTTGCGAGATTTATAGAATTTTATGAGATGAAACACATCGTCGTAGATCCAGTGATGATTGCAAAAGGTGGAGCTTCACTTTTACAAAACGAAGCAGTAAAAGCATTAAAAGAAAAATTACTGCCACTCGCGACTATCGTTACACCAAATATTCCAGAAGCAGAGGTGCTTACAGGAATGAAAATTGAGACGATGGATGACCGAAAGCAAGCAGCAAAATTGCTTCATGTCATGGGTGCTGAATCCGTCATGATTAAGGGCGGCCATGATCAAGGAAGTGAAGAAATGATTGATCTTTTATTTGATGGACAGCAATTTCACACCTTTACTTCGAGGCGGATTTCTACAAAAAATACTCATGGCACAGGCTGTACCTTTTCCGCTGCGATAACCGCACAACTTGCAAAAGGAAGATCGATTGTTCAAGCGGCACAAGTGGCAAAAGACTTTATACAGGCAGCCATCGAGGAGGATCTACACATTGGATCCGGTCACGGTCCAACCAATCATTGGGCATACAAACGAAACAAAGCAAAAATCGGAATGAAATAAAATATGAAATTAGCTAGGGGTGCCTAAAGGCTGAGAGGAATCTTTCCAACCCTTGAACCTGATTTGGTTAGAACCAACGTAGGGAAGCAATCATTTTGCATGAGCTGTAATACGAGGAAAAGCTCTATGTAAGAATGTGAAGACTTGCCAAGATTGGTAAGTCTTTTTTATTTATCCAAAACAAACCAATAGGAGGAACTACTATGACCGACTTATTAACGATTGGAAATACGCAGCTACATAACCGACTACTAACAGGAACAGGCAAATTTTATAATCACAAGCTTATGAAAGAAGCACTAACGCAATCCGGTTCACAAGTTGTTACTGTCGCTTTAAGAAGAGTCGACCTGAATGCTACTGGTGAAGAGAACATTCTAGAAGACATTCCGCAAAATATGATTTTGCTTCCGAATACGTCGGGAGCGAGAACCGCAGACGAAGCGGTTCGAATTGCCCGACTTGCAAGAGCAGCCGGTATGGGCAATTGGATTAAAATCGAAGTCATTTCCGACCAAAAGTACTTGCTTCCTGACAATTACGAAACGGCAAAGGCAACTGACATCCTAGCAAATGAAGGGTTTGTCGTTCTACCGTATATGAGTCCTGACTTAATGGCAGCAAAAGCGATGCAAAATGCTGGAGCAGCAGCCATCATGCCACTTGGATCTCCGATCGGTTCAAATCGAGGAATTCGGACGAAGGAACTGATCCAAATTTTAATAGAAGAAATGGAGCTTCCAATCATTGTTGATGCAGGAATCGGAAAGCCATCTGAAGCAGCCGAAGCGATGGAAATGGGGGCAGCTGCTGTTCTGGTAAATACAGCCATTGCTACAGCTAAGGATCCCGTTGAAATGGCCATTGCCTTTGATCTAGCAGTCAAGGCTGGAAGGAAAGCCTACCTAAGTGGAGTAGGACCAACGACAACGACAGCACAAGCGTCATCCCCATTAACAGGATTTTTAGGGTAGGTGAGTGAAATGTCATTTTATGATGAATATGTAAAAGTAAAAAATTATCCATTTGACCACTTTTTTTCCACCATCACCACTCAAGACGTAAAAAAGGTTTTACAAAAAGAGAGACTTCATACAGAAGACTTTTTAATTCTATTATCTCCAGCAGCTGAACATTGTTTAGAAGAAATGGCACAAATCGCTCATCACCGTACTGTACAGCATTTTGGTCGTACGATTCAATTATATGCACCACTATATTTAACCGATTATTGTGTGAACAAATGTACGTACTGTAGCTTTAGTATTGATAATGACTTTCCACGTAGAAAACTGACATTGGCTGAAATTGAAGAAGAATCGAAGGCACTTGTCAAAATGGGCTTACGCCATATTATCTTACTAACGGGGGAATCTCGCTTACATTCCTCAGTCGATTACTTGTGTGAAACGATTGATGTGATGAAAAAGTATTTTTCTTCTTTATCCATTGAGATACAGCCATTAGATATGGAAGAGTACCGAACACTAGTTGCACGTGGCATTGATGGATTAACCGTTTATCAAGAGGTGTACAACGAAGAAATCTATAAAGAGCATCACTTAAAGGGACCGAAACGCAATTATCACTATCGACTAGATGCACCAGAAAGAGGTGCCAAAGCTGGCATGAGATCCGTAAATATCGGAGCACTACTTGGAATGGATGAGTGGAGAAAGGAAGTCTTTTTCACTGGACTTCATGCTCAGTACTTACAAAAAAATTATCTTGAAACGGATATTGCTCTATCATTTCCTCGAATTCGGCCAAACCTTGGTGGCTTCCAACCAAAGGTCGATGTAACAGATAAAAATTTGGTTCAAGCAATGCTTGCATCCCGTTTATTTTTACCACGTGCAGGCATGACTCTGTCAACGAGAGAAAGTGCGGAACTAAGACGTCACTTACTTCCATTGGGAGTGACTAAAATGTCTGCTGCCTCATCAACCGTTGTTGGGGGTTACGCTAATAAAGAACACACACATAGTCAATTTGAAATATCGGACAAAAGAAGTGTGGCTGAGGTAAAGGAATCACTAAGAGAACTTGGCTACCAACCTGTCGTAAAAGATTGGGAAATACTTACACATTCATCATAAGGAGCTCCACAAGATGCACTATGAAAATATCAAGGAAAGAATTCTCACTTTTATTGAAAATGAAGAAAAAGATTCATTTGATTCATTAGCTTTACAGGTCTTCGCCTACCAGTACGAAAATAATCGTATTTACCGGAAATTTTGTCGATCAAGAAAGGTTCACCCATCGATGGTTGAATCGTATCAGCAAATTCCTCCTGTACCAGTAGGTGCTTTTAAGGAGGCTGACATTGCTTGTACACCGATTGAAGAGGCGGGGACGTATTTTCAAACCAGCGGAACGACAAGTGGAAAGCAAGGGAGAAATTTCCACCGTGATTTAGAGGTGTGGACTTCCTCGATGAAAACTCATTTTGAAGAAAATATCATGAAAGACAATTGCCGTGTGAAAATGGCTATACTATTTCCTCATCCAACGGAAATACCCAATTCCTCTCTGGCACAGTATTTGTATACAGCCATTCGCGACTACGGAACAGAGGAGAGTGTATATATCGCCAGCAATGGGACGTATGATTTCGAAAAGCTTGTCTCGTTCATTGAAGAATCTGAACGCACGAACACCCCTGTATATTTGTTGGGGGCTACGTTTTCCTTTATCCATTTTGTTGAATACACGAAAGACAAAAACCTTGAATTTCAATTACCAAAAGGAAGCCGTTTAATGGATACAGGTGGTTCTAAGGGTCGATCCATCGAAATGAGTTCAGGTCAATTTAAACAAATGGTGGCAGAAGCTTTTAACTTACCCGTTGAGGATTGCGTGAACATGTATGGAATGACTGAGCTAAGCTCTCAGTTTTACGATCAAAACGAATCTGGTCGACAAAAAGCCCCTCATTGGGTAAGAACAATTGTGATCAATCCTGAAAATGGTTTGTGTGTTCAAGATGGTGAGCGGGGAATTCTCGTTCATTATGATCTAGCCAACTTCCATTCGGTCCTTGGGGTTATGACGGAGGACTTGGGGATTACAGAAAATGATGGATTTTACTTGTTAGGAAGAAGCGAGGGGGCAGAAGCAAAAGGCTGTTCCCTCGCTGTAGAGCAGTTTCGTAATGGAGTTAACAAATGGAACTAAAAATTGGTTTTGTCCCAAGCATAATCGCACCATTTTATGAAGAACGAACGTTTGATTCTCTAACACTTCTTGTACCAAAACTTACGAGTGCGGAACTAAAACAAGTCGTTTTACATCTAAGACAGCAGCAAATAAAGCTAAAAGCTCGAAAAACGAGTGACATTATTGACATCCTTGATCAGGCCATTCAACTCTGGCTTGACCCGAACTATCACAATCGAAAACTAGCGGAAGAGCTTCTTCCAATTGTAACGGGATATGACTCGGAAATGATACGTGTGTTTTTACATTCGTATTTACGATCCTTTCGTAAAGAAAAACTGCAAAGAATGGTTGAGGTGGATTTCCCCAATCCTCTTGTCCTTGACGACTTTCGTCCACGGTCATCAGGAGGCTTAACAAGAGCCTATGGACCCGAGCTCATTACGCATGTGTTTTCCGGAAATGTTCCTGCCCTACCGTTATGGAGTTTAGTGAGTGGTCTTTTAGTTAAGTCTAGTACACTTGGGAAGCTCTCCTCCTCCGAGCCTTTGTTTCCCTCACTGTTTGTTGAAACATTGAGAGAGATTGATAGAGACTTGGCGGAATCCATCAGCATCATTTGGTGGAAAGGTGGAGAAGAAGAATTAGAGCGTATTGCATTCTCTTCGTCAGAAGCAGTGATCGCATACGGAAGCGAGAAGTCCATTGATTCGATTAGAAAAAAAGTTCCACCTCACGTTAATCTACATGCACACGGTCATAAATTGAGTGCTGGTTTTATTGCAAAAGACTGCTTACAGCGCGTTCTCGTAAACGAAACTGCCAGGAAGGCCGCGAAGGATGCTTCTCAATTTGATCAACAAGCCTGTCTTTCTCCTCATGTCTTTTTTGTCGAGGAAAAGGGGAATGTTTCAGTACTTGAATTTGCTAGTTTGCTTGCGCAAGAAATGAATAATTATGAAGTGAAAATGCCAAGGGCTAGATTAAGCGAACAGGAAAATCAAGCGATCATTCAGGCACGCTCAACCTTTCAATTTCAAGCTTTTCAAACGAAAGAAATAGCTCTTTTCGAAAGCGAGAATAGCACTTCCTGGACGGTTGTTTACGATAAGAAAGCGACTTCGTTTCCGATATCGCCACTAAACCGCTTTGTGTATGTGATTCCCGTTAAGTCCGTTGAGGATGTACCTTCCTATCTACATGAAGTACGAGGATTATTACAGACCGTTGGGGTAGCCTGCACTCCAAACAACTTTCGTTCCATCATAGAAGTACTCGGGCAATGTGGAGTCAATCGAGTTACCTTTTTAGGCAAAATGGGAGAACCAGAACCTGGTTGGCATCATGATGGGAGACCTCATTTAGCCGATTTGGTTCGTTGGGTCGACGTGGAGGCTAGCGTAGAAATCGAAATGGATGCGTATGATCCGAACCGAATATAAGGAGAGAAGGGAAATGCAGGCACCATATATACAATTAAAAGAGATCGGTCTTACTTATGACAGAGATCAAAAGGATACCATCCGGCAATTTTCCCTTGATATTAAGGAAGGGGAATTTATCAGCATCGTTGGAAAAAGTGGCTGCGGAAAAACGAGTCTGCTCCAAATGATTGCAGGAATGCAAAAGCCTACCACTGGAATGATTTCTATAGGTGGACATGAGGTGAATGAACCGGTTGATGAGCTTTCATACGTTTTTCAAAAACCCATTTTGCTAGAATGGAGGACAATCTTGGAGAATGTCTTACTTCCACTCCAGTTAAAGAGAAAATTGACAGAAAAGGATATGAATAAGGCAAAGGAAATGCTAGATCGTGTCGGTCTTACAGATGCGATTCATAAATTTCCATATGAGTGCTCGGGAGGAATGCAATCAAGAGTGGCAATCGTACGTGCTTTACTTGATAAGCCACGATTTCTTTTGATGGACGAACCATTTTCTGCACTAGATTCTTTTACAAGAGATCAATTGCATGTTCAACTTAATGAATTAATCGATATGTACAAACCAACCGTATTATTTGTCACTCATGATCTGCAGGAAGCATTTTTCCTATCTGACCGAATCATTCTTTTAGGTGGGGAACCTGGAGGAATTCTTCAAGAGTACCAAGTACCGTTTACTCGACCACGACAGAAATCTATTTTATTTGATCCGTCTTTTTTCAACTTTCAGCAAGATATGAATGAGAGGCTTCAATCATGAAGAAAATCTATCTATATTCGACTCTACTATTTATTTCCCTGCTTATTTTGTGGGAGATGATTGTTAAAGTAAAGAAAATATCACCGTTAATTTTACCCACACCAACAACGATTGCAGAAAATCTTTTCACCCTGTTACTGAGTGGGTATTTTACGCCACATATTTTCACAACCCTTGTTGAAATTATTAGTGGATTTTTTGTGGGTGCTCTTGTTGGAATCGGACTGGGTCTTTTGGTTGCACAGTCGAACACCCTTCGACTTATTCTGAAGCCTTATATTATTGCAACACAAGCGATGCCAAAGGTCGCTCTAGCTCCACTTCTCATTCTATGGTTTGGGTACGGATATACGCCAAAGATTTTGATTGTGGCATTAATCAGTTTCTTTCCTTTATTTGAGAGTACGATAACGGGTTTATTAGTAGTCGACAAGGACCGTTTAGCCCTTTTTCAGCTATTTAAAGCTAGCAAATGGCAAACCTTATGGAGACTGCAGCTGCCGACCGCCATTCCTTACTTACTTTCAGGTATGAGGGTGGCACTTGTCCTTAGTGTGGTTGGAGCGGTTGTTAGTGAGTTTATCGGTGCGAATAAGGGATTGGGAGCGTTAATTATCGTGGCACAAGGAATGATGGATACGCCATTATTATTTTCAGCCTTTATCCTTTTAACTGCTATTGGGATTCTTTTGTACGCTTCGATATATACGATCGAACATCTATTTTTAAGAAAATATACAACTTATCGGAGGAAAATCTCGTGAAAATCACTAAATTACTTCTACCTATTTTACTAGCTTTAACAGTCATAGTAGCAGGTTGTTCAAAGGAAAGTAGTCAACCAACGGAAACGAAAAAACAAAGGGAAACGATTCAAATGGCCTCATGGAGCAAGCCAATTGTTGAACAAAGCAACTTATATGTGGCTGAGGAAAAAGGTTTTTTTGAAAAAGAAAATCTAACATTTGAATACATACCGGGAGCTGGTGGAGGAGATGCGGTTAAGAATATCCTTGCTGGAAATGCTGATATTGCTTTCGCAAACCTTGAAGCCGTACTGTTAGCAGCCGAAAAAGGTGAAAAATTGAAGATCATTTATAATATTTATCCTGAAAACGTATTTAACTTGGTTTCCTTAAAGGAAAGCAATATCCAATCGATAGAGGATTTAAAAGGAAAAAACGTCGGTGTTTACAGCCTAGCAAGTGGTACGTATCAAAATTTACAAGTTCTATTGCATGACGCAGGGGTGAAGGAAGAGGAAATTACGGTAACGGCAACAGGTGTTCTTAATTTCGCCCCTTTAATGGAAGGGCAAGTGGCTGCTACCGCTGCTACAGATACCGGTTTATATGACGCCAAGCAAAAGGGCTTAGGCGAAGTAAATATCATTGAAGTGAAAGATGTCCTAAACACTCCCTCTGATGTGTTTGTTGTTACCGAAAAGGTATTTAACGAAAAGAAAGAACTGCTTCTCCGCTTTCTTCAGGTCTATAAAGATAGCATAGAGTATACGATGGAGAACCCAGATGAGGCGGCTGATATTGCAATGAAGCATGCAGTGGACGGTACCGATGTCACACGAAACAAAGAGATTATTGCGATTAGAAACCAAACAAGTAAGAACAACAAAGGTCTTGGTATGTTCGACTTTACTGTTTTAAAAGAAGTTGAAGCGTCTTACGTAGAAATGGGATTATTACAAAAAGCGGTCCATATTGAAGACCTTACAACGAATGAACTTGTTGAGCAGCTGAAGTAAGGGGTGTTGATGTGAATCTCTCATTAACAGGAAGGGTATGTATTATCACGGGCTCAAGCCGAGGCATTGGAGCAGCATTTGCTGAAAGCTTCGCCTCCGAAGGGTGTCATGTAGTTATCAATTATTTAAAAAATGCAGAAAAGGCAGAAATACTTGCGGAAAAATTAAAAAAAGAATACGGAGTGGACTGTCTAGCAATTCAAGCGGATGTTACGAATGAAAACGATGTAAAAAGATTGATTAGCTTGGTAATTGAAGAGTTTGATCGGATCGACATTGTAGTTAATAATGCCCTCCATGGATACCTCTTTGATCCTACAGAGAGAAAATGGGCATGGGAAGTAGAGTGGAATGATTATCAAAAACAAATCGATGGTTCGTTAAAGGGGACCTATCTCCTGAGTAAATATGCGATACCGCATATGAAAGATATGAACTTCGGTCGAATTATTAATATGACAACCAATTTATTGTATCGCCCGGTTGTACCTTACCATGACTATAATACAGCCAAGGGAGGAGTCATGACCTTTTCTCAAAACTTAGCCGCCGATATAGGAAGGTTTGGTATTACCGTTAATTGTATTGCTCCAGGGCTAGTGTACCCGACAGAAGCAAGTAAACGAACAAAGGAAGAAGTGAAATCAGTCATTCTTGCTGAGACACCCCTAGGGAGAATTGCCCGACCTGAAGATATTACTGGAACGGCACTTTATTTAGCTAGCAATTGGGCACGATTTGTTACCGGTCAAACCATCATCGTTGACGGTGGATATACGATGAAATAAGGAGCGTATGATGAAAAAAGAATTGCATGTCATTTCAACAGGACAGCAAGAAAAAGAAGATATGATCAAAATTGCCCGAAACATTCACTCGTATGTGGATTGGATTCATTTACGAGAGAATCATCGGTCACCAGAAGAAATTCTTCACTTCATTCAAGGCATGAAAGAAGCTGATATCCCCCTTTCAAAAGTGATACTAAATGGATCATCAAGTATAGCGTTAGCTGGAGGAGTAGGTGGGATTCAGCTTTCCCATAGAGGCGAAGATGTATTAATGGTAAAAAAGCATTATCCGATGTTACGAGTCGGATGCTCCGTACATTCGCTCAGTGAAGCATTGGAAAAAGAACAAAGGGGTGCCGATTTCTTACTATTTGGTCATGTGTACGAAAGTACTTCTAAGCCTGGACTCCGTCCTCGTGGTCTGTATGCTTTACAAGAAATCACTGCCTATGTAGCTATTCCTGTCATTGCAATCGGCGGGATGACCCCTTCTAATGTAAAGGACGTACTTACGGCAGGTGCTAGTGGAGTGGCTGTCTTATCGGGTATTTTTAGATCGGATGATCCAGTAAGAGCTGCCATCAATTATCATAAGGAAATTGAGGTGATTGGAAGTTGACTATTTACGTTAATGGAAAAGAAACATTGTTAGGAACTGGAACAAATACAATCATGACACTAATTGAATCTTACGAGCTGAATCCAATGGTTGTCATTGTTGAACGAAACAAAGGCATCGTTGCAAAAGATAGCTATGACTCTACCATACTTGAACATGGTGATCACATTGAACTCGTACATTTTGTTGGGGAGGTTGATTCTTTGAACGACCGCTACTCGAGACAGGAGCTTTTTTCACCAATAGGGAAAGAAGGTCAAAAACAAATACAGCAATCACACGCATTAATTATCGGCGCAGGCGCATTGGGAACAGCACTTGCTGAATCTCTCACAAGAGCAGGGATAGGAAAACTGACCATTGTCGATCGCGATTACGTCGAATGGAGCAATCTTCAACGCCAACAGCTATATAGCGAATCAGACGCTCGTGATCGGATCCCAAAGGCTGTGGCAGCAAAAAAACGGCTGCAGAATATCAATTCTGATGTTGAAGTGGCTTCACATGTTATGGATGTAAGCATTGAAGAGATGGAGCAGTTAATTGCAGGAGTTGATCTTATTTTAGATGCAACTGATAATTTTGACACACGACTGCTCATCAATGATATGTCACAAAAAGCGAACATTCCATGGATTTATGGAGCATGTGTGGGGAGCTATGGGTTATCTCTTACCATTATCCCTGGAAAAACACCATGCTTGCAATGCTTGTTAGATAGTATTCCTCTAGGTGGGATGACCTGTGACACAGCAGGTATCATATCACCCGCAGTTCAAATCGTTGTTGCACACCAAGTAACAGAAGCACTCAAGCTTCTTACTGGAAATCTAGCAGCACTTAGAGGTTCCCTTTATTCATTTGATTTGTGGCTGAATTCATCGTCATCGATTTCAGTAAAAAAAATAAAAAAAGATGATTGTCCGTCTTGTGGAAAGACTCCAAGCTATCCGTATTTAGATAAAACCAACTCAACAAAAACAGCAGTGCTATGCGGAAGAAATACCGTACAAATTCGACCAGCGACCAACACAACGTTAAATCTTGAAACACTAGCTGATCGATTAAAACCTTATGGTCAAGTGAGTAAAAACCATTATTTACTGTCACTGACTAAGGGAGAACACCGACTTGTTTTCTTTACAGATGGACGTGTGCTTATTCATGGAACAAAGGATATTGCAGAAGCAAAAAAGCTGTACTATCAGTTTGTAGGATAAAAGGAGGGGTCCTGGTTATTAGAACAGGCCCTCTCCAAAAGAATTAGATTCCATCACTGTCCGGTCACAGTCACATTTCTTACCGAAAATTCCGTTTTCTTTTTCTCTTTTGTTAATACAAATACATCTATTTGTGATGATACACTTTCAAGCATAAAGTCTAGTTGTTTTGGGCTCCAGTTTCTTGTTAATGGGACTTCCAGTTCCTTTTCTTTTAAAAATTTTCCTCTAGCATCTGTTTCTTCGATTTTTAAAATGACCGGATCTGACCCTTTGGCCTCCATTTGAAACAAGATGTTTTTTGATTCAAAATCTTTAGGTGTTGAAACAAAACCTTCTCCAGCCTTCAAACCTTCTGTTTTAACGAGAAATTCTCCGTTTTGACTCTCTTGAACCACAGCTCCTACACCAAGTAACTGAATGCTCTTCATTTCTTTCGCATAAATACCTTGGCTATTTACCATAAAAGCGAGCAAGACTACCAGAAACACATGCAACGTTTTTTTCATATCTTCATCCTCCTATTTGGTTACTGCATCTAATTTACTGAGTGTAGTTGGCCCTGCAATACCATCAGTTTTTAATTTATATTTCTTTTGAAACGCAATGACGGCATTTCTTGTTGCTGCATCGTACATGCCATGTGCATTCCCTCTGTATACACCATTTTTCTTTAACTTGTTTTGCATATCCGTTACAGCCGAACCTTTGAAACCAGAACGCAAGGTTGGGTACTTTTTAACAGGGACTGCAGCTGGTTTTGGTACAGTAGCAGCTTTGGGTGGGGCAATTAAGGTATCAAGCTTTGACAAAGTTGCAGGTCCTGCGATACCGTCCGCTTTTAGCTTGTATTTTTTCTGAAAAACAATGACAGCATTCCGCGTGTTTGTATCGTATTTACCGTGCACACTTCCTTTATAAATCCCTACTTTCTTAAGCTTAGTTTGCATATCCGTCACAGCTGAGCCACTTGATCCTACACGAAGGGTTGGATATTTCTTTATTGGTGCTGCTACGACAGGTGCCGGTGCTCTTGGGGGCGTTACGGCTGGTTTTGGTGCGGGTGCGGGTGCCGGTGTTGTTGGCACTGGAGCAGAGACTGCACCTGGTGTATTTGCAGCTGGTTGACTTGTTATTGGTTGTTGAGTGGTAGGTTCGGATTGCAAGCTTTTAACTTTCAATGCTTGTCCTATAAAAATGGCATCTGCTGTTAATTGATTCCATGCTTTCAGCTCGTCAATGGTCATTTTGTAAGTAGTTGCAATTTTCCAGAGCGTGTCCCCAGATTGAACGATATGTGTAACGGCAGAAGAAGGAGCCGAACTGCCTGTTTGCTCTTTTGGCTGAGTTTCACTAACGGGAGAAACTTCCACCTGTCCATCATGTGCTAACCATGTGCGATACGATTGCCAAATGGATGAGCTTTCTTGTCCTAAGCTCCAGCTTCCCGAACCCTTAAGATTATATTTATGGATCAACTGTAATTTTGCTTTAATCGACTCATGATTTTCATACCAAATATGATACGTACCAGCAGTAAGAGTATTACCAGCAATGGTCATACTTGGCTCTCCTGGTTTAATCGTAATCGTTGCTTTAGGTGATTGTGCTTTCTCATCATAGGTTACCGTTCCGCCATATTTGGCGAGCATTTCGTCAACACGGTTATTTGAAATACCCGCTCCACCTGTCGCTTCACCTTCTTTCCAGTATCGGCCATAGAACGGAATACCTAGAACAATTTTGTTGGCAGCAACTCCTTGATTCAAAGAATATTGAATGGAGCGTTCCACCCAGCCGTAACTTGCGACAGGTCCTTGAGGGCCACCGGCATAGCTTTCATCATACGCCATAATCATTAAATAACTGGCATATTTCGCAAGCTCTTTGTAGTCATAGGATCCATGCCAACCTTTTGTCCATCCGTTCGGGTTAGCAGAAACCGCTACCGAAACCTCCTTGTTTGCAGGAAGTTTTTCACGCAACAAGCGTACCAAGTCTGTGTAGGCTTCACGATCGATATCTGTCACATTTTCAATATCCACCTGAACTCCATCAAGATTATTTTTCACAATAAACTCGGCGATTTGAGAAGATAATTTTTCACGATTGCTAAGCGCCTGCCGCCCTAGGGTTCGATCCCAATGATTACTTAAAAAGGGAGCGACTTTTATGCCGCGGGCGTGCATTTGAGTAACAAAAGCCGCATCAAATTGAGAAGTTATTTTGAGCGATCCGTCCGCATTTAAATCAAAATAACTTGGGGACACTTGACTTAAGTTTCCTTGTGTTTTATCAACTTGAGAGATATAAGAGCTCGTATTTCCAAAATACAAATAACTCATGTTAAAAGTAACTTCGTGAGCGGAAGTTCTTAATGAAGGGAAGTTAGCAAGAATCATAACACCAGAAACAACTAGAACCCTTGCAAACTTTAATCCAGGGAATTGCTTCTTTACAAAGACGTTTGCCGATTCTTGCAAAGTTTCAACGTTTTCCTCACCAATTTCCGAACTAAACTCAGTTAGTAAATTTTGTTTATCTAATTTCATATGTACAATAGCTATAATCTGACCATCGTGTTCTTTTAGTTCAATCTGTGAAAATTCATACATTATCTTCATCACCACCTGGTGTTAGTATGTTCTATCTGCTATTTAATCATTAAAAAATACATAAGCGAGAACGAAAGGCTCCTTGGTATAATAAGGATATAATGAAGCTCATTAGGGGAGAGGACAAAATGATGATTCGTAAAGCCCTACCAACAGATGCAAAGGGCATCGCCAAAGTTCATGTTGATAGCTGGCGAACCACTTATAAGCATATTTTTCCTGAAGATTACCTACAATCACTAACGTATGAAAGTCGAGAAGAATTATGGAATGGTGTAATCCCTAACGGATATGTATATGTCGCTGAAAATCATCAAGGGGAGATCGTTGGCTTTTCTTCAGGTGGTAAAGAAAGAACAGGAGACTACCCAGGGTATGAGGGAGAATTATATGCCATTTACATTCTAAAAGAGTACCAAGGGAAAGGAATTGGACGCCAACTCGTGAAGCCGTTAAGAGAACAGCTCATTAATGATGGGATTAATTCAATGACGGTGTTCGTATTGGAGGAGAATCCTTCAAAGCATTTTTATGAATCACTTGGAGCCATAGAAATTGACCGACTACAAGATACATTGGCTGGGAAAGAAGTAATAGAACTTGTATATGGTTGGAAAGACTTATCAATAATCGTATAAAGGATGTGTGTGGCTATTAGCCATACACGTCCTTTTTTAAGGTTGCATATTTAAAATTGTAATCTAAACCCTTTCCGTTGAAAATAAATACAACAATATCCCATAGAGGAGAATAATTATGAAACCATCAGTTTGTATTATTGGTGCAGGAATGGGTGGGTTAACCGCCGGTGCCTTTCTAGCCAAAAATGGATTTGACGTTACCATACTTGAAAAAGCAACAAGCGTAGGAGGATCTGCGGGATTTTATACGAGAAAAGATAGACGATTTCCAACAGGAGCTACCGTTGCCTTTGGACTGGAGGAAGATGGTGTTCTTAAAAAATTACTGAATGAGCTCAATATTCATCCACCAACAATGGAGCTTCTTCACCCGATGGATGTGATTTTACCAGATCGAAAGGTTTCGATTTACAAAGATCAAATGCGATGGGAAAGAGAATTACAAATGAGGTTCTCAGAAAGAGAAAAGGACGTTCTATCATTTTGGAAAAAGCTTGAACAGATCGGTGAAGACGTTCTATCAGTCACAAAAAGTGAAGTTTCTTTGCCCATACAACGAATGTATGATCTAGGAAGTTTTCCCTCATTTGCCTTAACTAATCCTTTATCAGTAACAAGACTAGCCAAGTATGCGTCATGGAACGTCGAGAAGCTATTAAAAACATATTATCTGCATACCTATCTCCCGTTAAGACAGTTTCTTGATGCGCAGTTGATTGATGCCGTTCAAACTGAAGTATCAGAGGCCGCACTGTTGCCTTCCAGTGTAGCATTAACCATCTATAGGAAAGGAAGTTTCACTATTGAAAATGGAATTGGCCAACTTTGCGAACTACTGAAGGACTACATTATCCAATTAGGTGGTCATGTGTATCTTTCTTCCCCCTTGACAAAAGTACAATATGATCAAACTACTAAGTTTTGGCAAGTGGAAAGTAAAAAATGCAACGAATCATTCTCCACCATCATCAATAACTCCGGAATCTCTTTTGGTGATTACACTTCCTATGAAGATAGTGATTTCTCATGGGGTGCTTTTCGAATTGATGCCACTTTAAGGCAAGAGGTGGCTCATCTATTACAGGGAAACGCACTTCCGTTTGCATTCCAAATTGTTTCCGACAATCCTCAGTTGGCAAAATATTGTCACAATCCTATTTATGCTACGTTGCATGAATCCAAAAGTGGAGGGGAGGATCACCTGGCTGAAGTGTTGATGAGTATTTCTGTTCACACTGAAGATAAAAGATGGATTCAGTTGTCAAAGGAGTCTTATAAGAAAGAAAAGAACTTTCTGATGGACCTATTAATGCAAGAAGTAGAAAAGGTTTTCCCATACAAAAAGCATCTTTTATTTGCTGAAGCTGGAACACCAGTTACGTACAAAAGATTTGTCGGAAAAACAAAGGTTGGAGGTTTTCCTTTAACCGTAAAGAATGCCGTATGGAAACCAAGAAGCTTCCGTA